>NZ_CP162599.1:0-2400000 GCF_040958695.1 Ornithinibacillus sp. 4-3 | reverse complement strand
TTTTTCTAAGAACAAATTCTCCAACCATTTGTGGCATTCCACCTTTACGTTGCCCAAGAAATTTGCTGTCTTTTAGGTCTTCCCAGCTAAAGTTAGGTTTAGGTTCCTTGGCAACTAAAAACGTTCCATCGGTCTGGGTGAGTTGAGCAAAATTCACAGCATGATCTTTGGAATCTTGTGCATAAACATAAATAGATGTTTCGGAGCCAACGAGCGCAATATCAATACTATCTGATAATAATGCGGTCATGGTTTTGTCTCCACCCCAGACAGTCTGTAAGTCAACTTCAAGACCTTCTTCTTCAAAGAAACCTTTTTCAAGTGCAATGTATTGTGGTGCATAGAAAAGAGAACGTGTAACTTCTCCTAACTGGATGGATGTTTTTTCATTTGTATCACTACACGCTGACAGAAACACGAGTAATATACATGAAAACAAGGCAAAATATTTAATTTTATTCATTCAACTCTACCCTTTCAAAATTAGTGTAATGTCAAAATAGCCTATGCATCATTGAAAAATTATGTGATTACTTTTCTGGGCTTTTGTAACAGGTAGAAAGGATGAAAAACTAAAGAGGTGTTTAGAAGCAGAATGGGATTTACAATAGGATCTGTGTTTCACGCTTATGTAGTAAAAATATAAGGTTAAAATATGATTCGAGTGACGAACGCAATAAATCGAAGCTAATCAGATTATCTATGCTGGGGGAAAGGGGAATAAAAAAGTCGACCTCATAATGAGATCGACTTTGTTTTACGCTGTAAAAGTAGGTCCTGCTTGTTTGATATTTTCACTTACTCCAGTAAATTTCTCGAAGTTTTCATGGAATTTCGCTGCTAATGCTTTTGCTTCTTTATCATAAGCATCTTGATCTGACCATGTGTTTTTCGGTACTAATACATCGCTAGGAACTCCAGCAATTTCTTGAGGAATTTCTAATCCGAAAATCTCATCTTTAACTGTCGCAACATTGTCTAATTCACCAGTTAAAGCGGCTTGAATCATTCCACGTGTATATGCAAGTTTCATACGGCTACCAACACCATATGGACCGCCAGTCCAACCAGTATTTACTAAGAATACACTAACATTATGCTCATCAATTTTCTTACCTAACATTTCTGCATAAACAGAAGGTGCTAATGGTAAGAAAGGAGCTCCAAAGCAAGTAGAGAAAGTTGCTTGTGGTTCAGTAACTCCACGTTCTGTACCAGCTAACTTACTTGTAAATCCACTTAAGAAATGATACATTGCTTGATCCTTTGATAGCTTACTAATTGGAGGTAAGGTACCAGAAGCATCAGCTGTTAAGAAGATAATCGCTTTTGGATGTCCAGCAACACTTGGTGAAAGTGCATTATCAATATATTCTAATGGATATGCAGCTCTTGTATTCTCTGTTAAAGAGACATCATCATAATCAGCTACACGAGTATCTTTATCTAAAACGACGTTTTCTAGTACAGAGCCAAAACGAATGGCATCATAAATTTGTGGTTCATTTTCTCTTGTTAAATTAATTGTTTTCGCATAGCATCCGCCTTCAATGTTAAATACACCTGTAGGACTCCAAGCATGCTCATCATCACCAATTAATTTACGGTTTGGATCTGCTGAAAGTGTAGTTTTCCCTGTTCCAGATAGACCAAAGAATAATGCAACATCGCCTTCTTCACCAACGTTAGCAGAGCAGTGCATAGATAGAATATCTTGTTGTGGTAGAAGATAGTTCATTACAGAGAAAATAGACTTTTTCATTTCTCCAGCATATTCTGTTCCACCAATTAAAATAATACGCTTGCTAAAGCTTACTAAAATAAAAGCTTCAGAGTTTGTACCATCTACAGCTGGATCAGCTTTGAATGTAGGAGCAGAAACAATAGTAAATTCCGCTTCTAATGTAGCTAGTTCTTCTTCTGTTGGACGAATAAACATTTGTTTAGCAAATAGATTATGCCACGCATATTCATTAAACACTTGGATTGGCAAACGGTACGCTTCATCTGCACCAGCAAAACCTTGGAATAGGAAAATCTCGTCTTTTTCTTTTAAGTATGCGACTACTTTATTAAGTAATTTATCAAATGTTGCTTCATCAGTCGGTTGATTTACATTACCCCAATCAACAAGATTTTCAGTAGTTTCATCACGTACAACGAACTTGTCGTTAGGAGAACGTCCAGTGTATTTACCTGTTGTTGCACAAATTGCGCCAGTAGAAGATAATTCACCTTCTTTGCGTGCTACCAACTTTTCGGTTAATTGTGCTACAGATAAATTTTTCTGTAGTTGCTTATGTGAGATAAGCTCTTGTAATAAAGATGAATTCATGAACAATACCTTCCTTTTTATTCATTTTGTATAAAATGTTTCAATACTTGTTCTTTTAAAAACGCTAATTAGATGTTTATTAGTATAGCAAATCTACCTAGATAGTCTATACTAATTCACGTGTTTTTTAAGTAAAATCAAAAAACTGTAACATATATGTATTACCATTAATACGATAACATGTTTTTAACTTTTCGAAAAGTGAAATACAGAATCTATTTTCCTTACTATAAAGTACCTGCGAAAATTCGACAGTTTGGAGCTTCGGTCTAATTAGAAATTTAGTTTGATAATAATTATTTAAAAAACCTAACTTTTATAAAAAAGATAATCTATACACATATATATAGCACGACTGAAGTTCTTTCCTATTTAATTATATAGAGGATAGGTGGTTCACTAGTCTATTCAATTTCTGAACAAAGATATTGACATCTATAAGTGAATTCGTTACGATATTTTTTAGCATATACTCTCTTATTTTGAGACGGTGGAGGGACAGACCCGATGAAACCCAGCAACCATCACACGATAGTGAAAAGGTGCTAACCTGTTGCAAGGAATACTCCTTGAACAATAAGAGCGAAAGGCTAATCCTTTCCTCTGTTTTGTAGGAAGGGCTTTTTTTATTTGATGTATTTTAAAATAATATATTTCGTTAAATGATGAAAGCTTTTTGGAATTAGTTAATAATAGAGAAGAATGCTAACAAATGACTAGAAGATGCTTAGAAAGAGAAGGAGGATTTCTTCATTATGTTAGAAAATCGTCGGTTATTCACTTCAGAGTCTGTTACAGAAGGACATCCTGATAAGATGAGTGACCAAATTTCAGATGCGATTTTAGATGAAATTTTAAAGCATGATCCATATGCTAGAGTTGCATGTGAAACAACAGTAACGACAGGCCTCGTATTAGTTGCAGGAGAAATATCAACAAAAATTTATGTGGATATCCCAGCAATTGTTAGAAGAACAATAAAAGAGATTGGATACACACGCGCAAAATATGGATTTGATTCAGACACTTGCGCAGTATTAACTGCAATTGATGAACAATCACCAGATATTGCAACTGGAGTAAACACAGCATTAGAAGTTCGAGGAGACGAAGCAGAGAGCGAACAAGAAGAACTTGGAGCAGGTGATCAGGGGCTTATGTTCGGTTTTGCATGTAATGAGACAGAAGAATTAATGCCACTTCCTATTTCTCTTTCTCACCAATTAGCCAAACGTTTAGCAGATGTCCGTAAAGATGAAACATTGGATTATTTGCGTCCAGATGGGAAAACGCAAGTAACAATTGAATATGATGATAATAATCAACCTATTCGTGTAGATACGATTGTGATTTCTACACAACATCATGAAGATATTACAACAGAACAAATTAGAAAAGATATGATAGAGTATGTAATTAACCCAATCGTGCCAGGTCATTTATTAGATCAGAAAACAAAGTATTTAATTAATCCTACAGGAAGATTTGTTATCGGTGGCCCTCAAGGGGATGTCGGTTTAACAGGTAGAAAGATTATTGTAGATACATACGGAGGATATGCAAGACATGGTGGTGGAGCGTTTAGTGGTAAAGACTCTACAAAAGTAGATCGATCTGCTGCATATGCTGCACGTTATGTTGCTAAAAATATTGTTGCTGCCAAACTAGCAGATGTATGTGAGGTACAACTTGCTTATGCGATTGGAGTTGCTGAACCAGTATCCATATCTATTCAAACATTTGGAACAGGTGTTGTGAGTGAAACGAAATTAGTAGAAGCAGTGCGCGCAAATTTTGATTTACGTCCATCCGGAATTATCAATATGTTGAACTTACGTGAGCCAATCTTTAGAAAGACAGCAGCTTATGGACATTTTGGAAGAAATGATGTGTTATTTCCTTGGGAGAAAACAGATAAAGTAGAACAATTACAAGCGTTTGTAAAATAAAAGAGTAGCGAGGAATTATATTTATAATTCCTCGCTTCTTTTTTATGCTTTCTTACCAAGATTAGTATGGTCTTTATAATATTGTGCTTTTTCAACATAAGAAGAACGAATTCTTGCCATTTCTGCTAAATCAGCTTCTGTTAATTCTCTAACTACTTTTGCAGGGCGTCCTAATGCTAATGTGTTGGGTGGGATTTTCTTTCCAGGAGGTACTAGACTTCCGGCCCCAATAAAAGCATTTTCACCGATTTCTGCTCCATCAAGTAAAATTGTTCCCATACCAATTAATGCGTTCTTATGAATTGTCGCTCCATGAACAGTCACTTGATGACCAATTGATACATCATCCTTGATGATGACAGGATGACCTGGACTTTGATGGATCATAGATAAATCTTGGATGTTAACACGATTACCAATAATAGTAGGTTCAACATCTCCGCGAATAACTGTATTAAACCAAACACTTGAGTATTCTCCAATTTTAACGTCGCCAATAATTGTCACATCGTGAGCAATAAAAGCAGTTTTATCTATTATTGGTTCTTTATGTTGATAATGATGTATCATTATTATGCCTCCTTGTACAGCTAGTTATAAGACTCCAGCTACTTCTAAAAGGTTTTTACTAGGATCTCTAATGGTCTATAGGAATAGGCAGCAAATTAACGAGATAGCTTTTTGAAATATAGTTTCTATCGTTTTTGGATAGCTAAAATAAATGGTGGTTTATTTTTTTGATTAATAAAGCCATACTGTAGAACAGAATAATCCTTTTGATCCAGTTGAATGACATGTTTTAAAATCATTTCTTTTTCTTCTGCCCCACCTTCATGACCATGGTAAACAACAAGAACAATAAGTCCATCTTTTTTTAGCAATGAAAGGATAGAATTAATTGCTTTGATGGAGGAATCTCCTTTTGTAATAATTTCTTTATCGCTTCTTGGTAAATAACCTAAATTAAAAATGGCTGCACCAATTTCTTTTTCGCCATGTTCAGCAATATACTTGTTTAGGTTCGCATGGCTATCTTGAATAAATGTAACATTTGTTTTTCCATTTTCATTTAATAAATTTTTACTATTATTAATCGCTTGTTCTTGAATATCAAAAGCATATACACGTCCAGAATCTCCAACAAGCTTACTTAAAAAGAGTGTATCATTACCATTTCCGCAGGTTGCATCAATTACACACTCTCCTTCGGTAATGGATTTTTCTAATAGATGATGTGAATACTTAATTATTCCTGTGAGCATTTTGGTTACTCCTTCTTTCTTGCAAACTATGAATGTCCATAGTTTAACATGGACATTTTAGGAAGGGAAATAAATTGAAAGCTAATCCCCTCACAACAGTGGTGCTGCAGGATGAATTATCTTGACTTTTCATTATATGTTCAATACAATTCGTTATAGTAATTTTATTTAATGTATAATATCTTATATAAAAGTCAATAACCATAATGTAATGTGAAAAAACATATAAAAAAGGAATAGTAATTTCATTTTACTAGCTTAAGCGAGACAGTGGGTGGTGCAAACTGTTGCTAGTGATGTTATGAACTCACCTTTTTTGTTGCGAAAAATTTCGCCGTATATCTGCGTTAAAGATTAGAGTGAACGTAATAATACGTTAATTTGGGTGGTACCGCGGGAATCAAGCTTCTCGTCCCTTGTTTATAGGGATGAGTAGCTTTTTTTAGCTATTCAAAAAGTGAAGAATGTGACAAATGGTGATTAAATGCTGTTAAGTCATCCAGTTTACCTTTAAGTTTTACTTGATGTAATAATGATTATTTTAAAAAATAGAAACATTTGTTCATAATGAACGGAGGAGACAGAGAAATGAGTTTTGATCACATAGCAATTGAAAAGAAATGGCAAAACTATTGGTTAGAAAATAAAACATTTAAGACAGATACCCGCTCTGATAAAGAAAAGGTATATGTATTAGATATGTTTCCATATCCATCGGGGTCAGGGCTACATGTTGGGCACCCAGTTGGATATACAGCAACAGATGTATATTCTCGTATGAAGCGAATGCAAGGTAAGGAAGTATTACATCCAATGGGCTGGGATGCTTTTGGACTTCCTGCTGAACAATATGCATTAGATACAGGAAATAGTCCGGCAGAATTTACACAAAAAAATATCGATACATATCGCAGACAAATTCAAGAACTAGGCTTTTCATATGATTGGGATCGAGAAGTTGACACGACAAATCCTGCTTATTATAAATGGACTCAGTGGATTTTTACGAAGCTATATGAAAAAGGTCTAGCATATATGGATGAAGTTGATGTAAATTGGTGTCCAGCACTTGGCACTGTATTGGCAAATGAAGAAGTAATAGACGGAAAAAGCGAACGTGGCGGTCATCCAGTAATCAAAAAGCCTATGAGACAATGGGTATTAGCGATTACAAAGTATGCTGATCGTTTATTAGAGGATCTAGAAGAATTAGATTGGCCTGAAAGTATTAAAGAAATGCAACGTAATTGGATTGGACGCTCAGAGGGAGCGGAAGTAACATTTACAATTGATGGTCATGATAAATCATTTGATGTTTTTACAACACGTCCAGATACATTATTTGGTGCAACATACACAGTATTGGCACCTGAGCATCCATTTGTAAAAGAAATTGTTACCCCTGAACAAGCGGATGCTGTGGAAGCGTATATTGATGAGGTTCATAAAAAGTCAGATATTGAGCGTACAGATGTAACAAAAGATAAAACAGGTGTATTTACAGGTGCATATGCTATTAATCCTGTAAATAAGGAAAAGGTTCCAATTTGGATTGCTGATTATGTTTTAATGTCTTATGGTACAGGAGCTATCATGGCTGTACCTGCACATGATGAACGTGATTACGCATTTGCAAGAAAGTTTGAACTTCCTATTGTAGAAGTTGTTGAAGGCGGAAATATTGAAGAAGAAGCTTATGCAGGTGACGGAAAGCATGTTAATTCTCAATTTTTGGATGGTTTAGATAAAGATGAAGCTATTTCAAAAATGATTACATGGCTTGAAGAAGAAAATATAGGGAAGAAACAAATTACTTATCGCCTGCGTGATTGGTTGTTCTCTAGACAACGTTATTGGGGAGAGCCTATTCCAATTATCCATTGGGAGGATGGCACAATGACCGCAGTTCCTGAAGAAGAACTTCCATTAGTATTACCTGAAATGGATGAGATCAAGCCTTCTGGAACAGGAGAGTCACCATTAGCTAATAGCGAATGGGTTAATGTAGTTGATCCAAAAACAGGTATGAAAGGGCGCCGTGAAACAAATACAATGCCACAATGGGCAGGAAGCTGCTGGTATTATTTACGTTTCATCGACCCACACAATGATCAACAATTAGCAGATCCAGAGTTACTAAAAAAATGGTTGCCAGTTGATATTTACATTGGTGGTGCGGAGCATGCTGTTTTACATTTATTATATGCACGCTTCTGGCATAAATTCTTATATGACGTTGGAGTAGTACCAACAAAAGAACCATTTATGAAGCTATATAACCAGGGTATGATTCTTGGTGAAAATAATGAGAAAATGAGTAAATCCAAAGGAAATGTTGTAAACCCTGATGATATTATCGTTTCACACGGTGCAGACACATTACGTCTATATGAAATGTTTATGGGACCACTTGATGTGGATGCTGCTTGGTCCACAACAGGACTTGGTGGAGCAAGAAGATTTTTAGATCGTGTATCTCGTTTCATTATGGATGAGGATGGAGTTATTTCTGAAAAAATCACTAATGAATCAACACCAGAATTAGATCGTGTATATCATGAAACGGTGAAGAAGGTAACGAATGATGTCGAGAATTTACATTTCAATACTGCTATTTCACAAATGATGGTATTTGTTAATGAAGCTTATAAAGTAGAGAAGGTATCTAAGGAATATACAGAAGGATTTATAAAACTATTATCTCCTTTTGCTCCACATTTAAGTGAAGAGCTTTGGAGTCGATTAGGCAATGAGAATTCCTTAAGATATGCAGATTGGCCTACGTATGAGGAGAAGTTTCTTGTCGATGACGAAGTAGAAATCGTAGTACAAGTGATGGGGAAAGTGCGTGCGAAGATTAATGTAGCTAAAGATATTGCAAAAGAAGATTTAGAAAAGCTTGCTACTGAACATGAAAAAGTACAAGAATGGTTAGAAGGTAAAACCATTCGAAAAATCATTGTGGTACCAGGTAAAATTGTAAATATTGTTGCAAACTAAAGTGAAACGAAAAAGTCTTCTAAAACTATTTTGTTAGTTTTAGAAGACTTTTTATACTATTTTAAATGAAATAAGAAATAGTTGATGATAAAATAGTTGTTTTAACGGAGATATGATAAAATAGTTAGTTGTTGAGAGAATTAAGGAAGAAAGGAATGATTAAAATTACAGAAGTAAAAGAAGTTACTCCAATAGAAGTAGAAGAAATGCTTCAAACAAATAAAGAAGATATCCTTCTTGTTGATGTAAGGGAGCAAGAAGAAGTGGATCAAGGTATAATAAAGGAAGCAATTCATATACCATTAAATGAGATTCCTGAAGCATATATAAATTTCGATCAAAATAAACATTATATTATGGTCTGTCGTTCAGGGCAAAGAAGTCATAATGCTGCAGCTTTTTTACAAGAAAGAGGGATAAATGTTTCAAATATGGTAGGTGGCATGCTTGAGTGGGAAGGTGATATAAAATAAGTTAGAAAGTTTTTTGTAAAAAGCATTGACTTATTTTATTGAACAATGTAAGATTAAAAATCGTTCGTTACAAATTATTCAACAAAAATCAATATTTTAAATGTTGACAAAATAATGTGACGATGATAATATATTCACACGGCATTTAATGTCGGAATTTGCTCTTTGAAAACTGAACAGAACAACCAGTAATGTCAGGAAAAGCGTAAAAGTTTTTCTTTTACAACGTAACAAAGCTAAGAAACACAAACTTTTTTGGAGAGTTTGATCTTGGCTCAGGACGAACGCTGGCGGCGTGCCTAATACATGCAAGTCGAGCGCAGGAAGCAGACTGCCCCCTTCGGGGTGACGTTTGTGGAATGAGCGGCGGACGGGTGAGTAACACGTGGGCAACCTACCTGTAAGATTGGGATAACTCCGGGAAACCGGTGCTAATACCGAATAATCTTTTCCATCACATGAAGGAAAAGTGAAAGATGGTTTCGGCTATCACTTACAGATGGGCCCGCGGCGCATTAGCTAGTTGGTGGGGTAAAGGCCTACCAAGGCAACGATGCGTAGCCGACCTGAGAGGGTGATCGGCCACACTGGGACTGAGACACGGCCCAGACTCCTACGGGAGGCAGCAGTAGGGAATCTTCCGCAATGGACGAAAGTCTGACGGAGCAACGCCGCGTGAGTGATGAAGGTTTTCGGATCGTAAAACTCTGTTGTTAGGGAAGAACAAGTACGAGAGTAACTGCTCGTACCTTGACGGTACCTAACCAGAAAGCCCCGGCTAACTACGTGCCAGCAGCCGCGGTAATACGTAGGGGGCGAGCGTTGTCCGGAATTATTGGGCGTAAAGCGCGCGCAGGCGGTCCTTTAAGTCTGATGTGAAAGCCCACGGCTTAACCGTGGAGGGTCATTGGAAACTGGAGGACTTGAGTGCAGAAGAGGAGAGTGGAATTCCATGTGGAGCGGTGAAATGCGTAGAGATATGGAGGAACACCAGTGGCGAAGGCGACTCTCTGGTCTGTAACTGACGCTGAGGCGCGAAAGCGTGGGGAGCGAACAGGATTAGATACCCTGGTAGTCCACGCCGTAAACGATGAGTGCTAGGTGTCAGGGGGTTTCCGCCCCTTGGTGCTGCAGTTAACGCATTAAGCACTCCGCCTGGGGAGTACGGCCGCAAGGCTGAAACTCAAAAGAATTGACGGGGACCCGCACAAGCGGTGGAGCATGTGGTTTAATTCGAAGCAACGCGAAGAACCTTACCAGGTCTTGACATCCCGCTGACCGCTATGGAGACATAGCTTTCCCTTCGGGGACAGCGGTGACAGGTGGTGCATGGTTGTCGTCAGCTCGTGTCGTGAGATGTTGGGTTAAGTCCCGCAACGAGCGGAACCCCTAACCTTAGTTGCCAGCATTAAGTTGGGCACTCTAAGGTGACTGCCGGTGACAAACCGGAGGAAGGTGGGGACGACGTCAAATCATCATGCCCCTTATGACCTGGGCTACACACGTGCTACAATGGATGGAACAGAGGGCAGCGAAGCCGCGAGGTGAAGCAAATCCCATAAAACCATTCTCAGTTCGGATTGTAGGCTGCAACTCGCCTACATGAAGCCGGAATCGCTAGTAATCGCGGATCAGCATGCCGCGGTGAATACGTTCCCGGGTCTTGTACACACCGCCCGTCACACCACGAGAGTTGACAACACCCGAAGTCGGTGAGGTAACCTTTTAGGAGCCAGCCGCCGAAGGTGGGGCCAATGATTGGGGTGAAGTCGTAACAAGGTAGCCGTATCGGAAGGTGCGGCTGGATCACCTCCTTTCTAAGGATAATAAGAAAGCGTAGGCGACCGTTTAGAAACGTACAAACTGGAGCACTTTGCAAAGAGATAAAGGAAACACAGTGACTGTAAGGAACTGATGTTGACTTATCGATTGGAAAAGGGTGAAGTTTGAAAGTTTTTGGTCGCCGGAGCTAGACTATAACGGAACATCTAACAAGGTTTAGATGAAAACATTACTGAGTTGTTCGGTTCAGTTTTGAGGGAGCAAATCTCTCAAAACCGATAAAATTTCTGCTTCAGCGTGTTATGATAGCTGACAGGGCAGAATTTTTACATTTGTACCTTGAAAACTAAATAGGAGTAAAGTAACAACGACATCAAACCGAAAAAGTCATGTACGTTCGTACATGCAGATGAAAAAGAAACAAAGCTTATTCATAAGTAGCTAGTTAAGTGAACAAGAGCGCACGGTGGATGCCTTGGTACTAGGAGCCGAAGAAGGACGGGACTAACACCGATATGCCTCGGGGAGTTGTAAGTAAACATTGATCCGGGGATTTCCGAATGGGGGAACCCACTACTCGTAATGGAGTAGTACATCTAACTGAATAGATAGGTTAGATGAGGCAGACCTGGGGAACTGAAACATCTAAGTACCCAGAGGAAGAGAAAGCAAAAGCGATTTCCCAAGTAGCGGCGAGCGAAACGGAAACAGCCCAAACCAGAAAGCTTGCTTTCTGGGGTTGTAGGACATTCCAATAGGAGTTATCAAGAAGTGTTTTAAACGAATCGATCTGGAAAGATCAGCCAAAGAAGGTAACAGCCCTGTAGTTGAAAAGACATTTCCTCCGGAATGTATCCTGAGTACGGCGGAACACGTGAAATTCCGTCGGAATCCGGGAGGACCATCTCCCAAGGCTAAATACTCCCTAGTGACCGATAGTGAACCAGTACCGTGAGGGAAAGGTGAAAAGCACCCCGGAAGGGGAGTGAAATAGAACCTGAAACCGTGTGCTTACAAGTAGTCGGAGCACGTTATTGTGTGACGGCGTACCTTTTGTAGAATGGACCGGCGAGTTACGATCGTATGCAAGGTTAAGTGGAAGACACGGAGCCGTAGCGAAAGCGAGTCTTAATAGGGCGAATGAGTATGCGGTCGTAGACCCGAAACCGTGTGATCTACCCATGTCCAGGGTGAAGGTCAGGTAACACTGACTGGAGGCCCGAACCCACGTACGTTGAAAAGTGCGGGGATGAGGTGTGGGTAGGGGTGAAAAGCCAATCGAACACGGAGATAGCTGGTTCTCTCCGAAATAGCTTTAGGGCTAGCCTCAAAGGAAGAGTACTGGAGGTAGAGCACTAATTGGGCTAGGGGCCCCCACCGGGTTACCAAACCTAGTTAAACTCCGAATGTCAGATACTTATCTTTGGGAGTCAGACGATGGGTAATAAGTCCATTGTCGAGAGGGAAACAACCCAGACCACCAGCTAAGGTCCCCAAGTATACGTTAAGTGGAAAAGGATGTGGAGTTGCACAGACAACCAGGATGTTGGCTTAGAAGCAGCCACCATTTAAAGAGTGCGTAATAGCTCACTGGTCGAGTGACTCTGCGCCGAAAATGTACCGGGGCTAAACGTATCACCGAAGCTGTGGATTGTTCCGTAGGAACAATGGTAGGAGAGCGTTCTAAGGGCAGAGAAGGTTGACCGAGAGGACAGCTGGAGCGCTTAGAAGTGAGAATGCCGGTATGAGTAGCGAAAAAAGAGTGAGAATCTCTTTCACCGAAAGCCTAAGGTTTCCTGAGGAAGGCTCGTCCACTCAGGGTTAGTCGGGACCTAAGCCGAGGCCGAAAGGCGTAGGCGATGGCCAACAGGTTGATATTCCTGTACCACCTCATATCCGTTATGAGCAAAGGGGGGACGCAGGAGGATAAAGAATCGCACGGATGGAAGAGTGCGTCCAAGCAGTAAGAGAGTCAGATAGGCAAATCCGTCTGACAAGTATCTTGAGCTGTGATGGGGAGGGAAATATAAGTACCGAAGTTCTTGATTCCACACTGCCAAGAAAAGCCTCTAGCCAGGATATAGGTGCCCGTACCCTAAACCGACACAGGTAGGCAAGAAGAGTATTCTAAGGTGAGCGGGAGAACTCTCGTTAAGGAACTCGGCAAAATGACCCCGTAACTTCGGGAGAAGGGGTGCTTCTTGCATGAGAAGCCGCAGTGAATAGGCCCAAGCGACTGTTTATCAAAAACACAGGTCTCTGCGAAGCCGTAAGGCGAAGTATAGGGGCTGACACCTGCCCGGTGCTGGAAGGTTAAGGGGAAACGTTAGTACTTCGTACGAAGCGTAGAACTGAAGCCCCAGTAAACGGCGGCCGTAACTATAACGGTCCTAAGGTAGCGAAATTCCTTGTCGGGTAAGTTCCGACCCGCACGAATGGTGCAACGACTTGGGCACTGTCTCAACGAGAGACCCGGTGAAATTATACTATGCGTGAAGATGCGCATTACCCGCGACAGGACGGAAAGACCCCGTGGAGCTTTACTGCAACTTGATATTGAATGTTTGTGCAGCTTGTACAGGATAGGTGGGAGCCATTGAAACCGGAGCGCTAGCTTCGGTGGAGGCAACCGTGGGATACCACCCTGGCTGTACACACCTTCTAACCCAGGACCGTGATCCGGTTCGGAGACAGTGTCAGGTGGGCAGTTTGACTGGGGCGGTCGCCTCCTAAAGAGTAACGGAGGCGCCCAAAGGTTCCCTCAGAATGGTTGGAAATCATTCGAAGAGTGTAAAGGCAGAAGGGAGCTTGACTGCGAGACCTACAAGTCGAGCAGGGACGAAAGTCGGGCTTAGTGATCCGGTGGTTCCGCATGGAAGGGCCATCGCTCAACGGATAAAAGCTACCCCGGGGATAACAGGCTTATCTCCCCCAAGAGTTCACATCGACGGGGAGGTTTGGCACCTCGATGTCGGCTCATCGCATCCTGGGGCTGTAGTCGGTCCCAAGGGTTGGGCTGTTCGCCCATTAAAGCGGTACGCGAGCTGGGTTCAGAACGTCGTGAGACAGTTCGGTCCCTATCCGTCGTGGGCGCAGGAAGTTTGAGAGGAGCTGTCCTTAGTACGAGAGGACCGGGATGGACACACCTCTGGTGTACCAGTTGTTCCGCCAGGAGCATAGCTGGGTAGCTACGTGTGGCAAGGATAAGTGCTGAAAGCATCTAAGCATGAAGCCTCCCTCAAGATGAGACTTCCCATCATTTTAAATGAGTAAGATCCCTTAGAGACGATAAGGTTGATAGGTCCGAGGTGGAAGTGTGGTGACACATGGAGCTGACGGATACTAATAGATCGAGGACTTAACTAACACATTTCGGTTGTCATACGTTACGATGCACTCTTATTTAGTTTTTAGGGTACAAAACCTAAAAAAATATGGAAATTTTTTTGAAGCAGAAAAGAATGACCAACAGAAGTTGGTCTGGTAGTAATAGCAGAGAGGTCACACCTGTTCCCATGCCGAACACAGTAGTTAAGCTCTCTAGCGCCGATGGTAGTTAGGGGTTACCCCCTTGTGAGAGTAGGACGCTGCCAGGCTAATAAAAAAAGTACAGCTATTAGCTGTACTTTTTTTATGGATTAAGAAAGACCATTTCTAGCCAAGCGACCTTATGATAATAAAAAAATTATTATCTGTTCATCCTGCGTTGAGATAGTTTTCTTATCCACTGAGCGAATTAGCTCATTCCGTGGGGACCAAGTTGCTCAGTATTACCATTTGTATTGCTCATTTGGGTAACAAATGGCACTACTTTTTGTATCGTTTGGCCAATAGTTTGGTTATTCCTGCTCATCGTATAAAACGTTGCTGCACCAACACCTAATGATGCAATGATTGGTAACCATAAATTGTTTTTTTCCATTGTACCAGATCCTTTCATTTATTATCCCCAGACAAGCTTTATTATGTTCTAACATGAAAACATTATGCTATGAATCATTTTCCAACAAACTTTCTTTTGCAGCATTCATACCAGCTAAACGCCCAGTAATAAGCGCTGAAGTAATATTATATCCTCCTGTATATCCATGAATATCTAAGATTTCGCCACAAAAATAAAGTCGTTCCATAAATTTTGATCTCATTGTTTTAGGCATTATTTCTTTAATGGATACGCCACCACCAGTTACAAATGCTTTTTCAATAGAAAGTGATCCATGTACATAAAAAGTAAAATGCTTTAATTGCCTAATAAATTGATGAAGGTTTTCATGTGATACGGTACTTGATTTTTGATCCTCCGTGATATGAAGAGAATCAAGAATAAAATGTAACATTCGCTCAGGTATGAAGCCTTTTGCAAGATTTTTAAAAGCTTTATTTGGATTGTTTTTAGTAAGTTGTACCATTTCTGTATATAATTCCTTCGTATGTCGTTGAGGAATTAAATCAATAGCCATTTGTACTTCTTTGTCGCCTTTTAGTAATTCTTTTACTACAAATTGGGAACAACGTAATACAGCAGGGCCAGAAATGCCAAAATGAGTGAAAATCATATCCATTTGATGTGTAATAATAGTTTTTCCTTTTTTATTAATTACTGATAACGCAATATCTCTTAATGACAACCCTTGAAGCGTTTTATTTTGAATAAATTTCTCATTGGAGGTAAGAGCTACTTCTGTAGGAAATAATTCGGTTATCGTATGTCCTGCTTTCTTAGCCCAAGGATATCCATCACCAGTAGATCCAGTGTGAGGTACAGATTTACCACCAACGGCAATAATTACAGATTTAGCTTGAATTTTTTTATGGTCTTTTAAAATAATAGTATGAGTATTTTCTCCATAATCAATCGCTTCTACTCGTGTATCTAACATCATTTTTACTTTTAAATCTTTTAAACGTTGAATGAGTGTATTCACAACGAATTTTGCTGAATTGGCAACTGGAAACATTCTTCCATGATCTTCTTCTTTTAGCTGTACGCCTAGGTTTTCAAAGAAATCGATAATATCATAATTATTAAAGACGGAGAAAGCACTAAATAAGAATTTTCCATTTCCTGGTATATTTTCAATGATTTTTTCTTGAGGAAGACGATTGGTTACATTACAACGCCCACCGCCAGAAATTGCTAATTTATTCCCTAATTTATTTCCTTTTTCGATAAGTAAAACATTTGCTCCGTTCTCAGCCGCTGCAATGGATGCCATAAGTCCTGATGGTCCACCACCGATAATTACTACATCATGTATCAAATGATTCATTCCTTTCTATATTCTTTCCTATTTTAACTTTTTCCAGCAAGCAAAGCCAACTGTAAATGTAAATATTTTGTACTTTGTCTGAAATGAAATCGGGATGTCGACATAGAGTAACTATGGTAGAATAACATAGGAGAATAAAATTTACTTTATATGCAGGTGAAATGATGTCAAATATTGTCAGAGGTACAATGTTGCTTACAGGAGCAACTTTTTTATCTAAATTCCTTGGAATGATTTATGTCATTCCATTTAATGAATTAGTAGGTGAAACAGGAGGTACGCTTTTTAATTTTGCATACACTCCTTATAATATTTTAATAAGTATATCTACAATTGGAGTTCCATTAGCTGTTTCAAAATTTGTTTCCAAATATAACTCCTTAGGAGATTATGAGACAGGGATGAGGATATTCAGGACAGGGATTATGATTATGCTTGTCACTGGTTTGGTTGCATTCTTATCTCTATTTCTAGGTGCTGATTATTTAGCTAGTAAAATGGTGACAAATGATGCGAGTGGAGATATTTTAGTATCTGATGTTGCAATGGTGCTGCGAATGGTTAGTTTTGCCTTAATTATTATTCCGGCGATGAGTATTGTTAGGGGATTTTTCCAAGGTTATCAATCAATGGGACCGACAGCAATTTCTCAAGTAGTTGAACAGATTGTTCGAATTGTTTTCTTACTTGCAGCTACTTATATTGTAATTAAAATATATCAAGGAACAATTGCTACAGCTGTTGGTTTGGCAACATTTGCAGCTTTTGTTGGAGGATTAGCTTCTTGCTTTATTTTATGGCTTTATTGGAAGAAAAGAAAAGGAAATATCAAGAAGAATATTGAGAAGCAAAAGAAATTTCAACGTATTCCTACAAAGGATTTATTTATTGAATTATTTAGTTACGCAGGACCGTTTGTTATTGTTAGTTTAGCTACACCTTTATATCAATTGGTTGATCAATTTACTTTTGAACGTGCGATGACCTCTATTGGTTATGATACTTCTTGGGCGGTTCCATATGCAGCAATTAATTTCTATGGTCATAAATTGGTTATTATTCCAGTTACAATTGCAACAGGACTATCCTTAGCAATTTTACCAGCATTAACAAAAGCATATACTCAAAATAAATTTCAAGAAATTACAAAACAGATTAATCAAGCTTTACAAATTATTGTAGTGTTAGTTGTACCAGCGGTTGTTGGGTTAGTTTTATTATCTGATGTGGCTTATGGGACTTTATTTGGTTTAAACCATATTTCTGTTACTGGTCCGTTATTAGCTTGGTATGCACCAGTTTCCTTGCTATTTGCATTATTTATTGTTTCATCTTCTATGCTACAAGGAATTAATCAGCAACGATTTGCAGTTATTAGTTTATCTGCAGGCTTGCTTTTAAAAGTAGTGTTAAATATTAAATTGATTCAGATGTTTGGAGCAAAAGGTGCAATTTTTGGTACTGCAATTGCAGTATTTACAGCTTTGGTACTGAATTTATGGCGCATGAAACTTACGATTCATTTTTCATTCAAGCAAACAGTTAAAAGATTTGTTTTGGTATTGATTTTATGTGGATTAATGGCGATAACTATATTAGGTATTCGTTACCTACTAGGTTTATTCCTACCATATGAAACGAGTCGTTTATCTGCGATGGTACTTTTATTTGCAGGTGTAAGTATTGGTGGTTTTGTTTATTTATGGCTTGGCTATCAAACTACATTATTAGAACGAGTTTTAGGTGGACGTGTAAAAGTACTAGAGAAATTTTTACGTAAGATTTAGGAGGGCTTAAATGCGACTTGATAAGTTACTTGCTAAAACGGGCTTCGGTAGCCGAAAAAATGTTAAACAATTGATTAGAGAAAAAAGAGTGACTATTAATGATGCAATTGTCCGTGACCCTAGTCAACATGTGAATTTGAATGCAGAGAAAGTATTGGTGGACGGAGCACCTGTCAATTATCAGGAGTTTTATTATTTAATGTTAAATAAAGCTCCTGGATACATATCGGCAACAGAAGATCGGGTGGAGAAAACAGTAATTGACTTATTGCCACAGCATTATCAGGCCTTAAAGCTATTTCCAGTAGGTAGATTGGATAAAGATACAGAAGGCTTACTTTTATTAACTAATGACGGTGAACTAGGGCATATTTTAACTTCACCACGCCAAGAAATAATAAAAGTTTACTATGCAAAGATTATAGGTAAAGTAACAGAAGAAGATGTAGAGGCTTTTGCAAAAGGTTTAACTTTAAAAGATGGTTATGTCGCAAAACCTGCTCAGTTAAAGATAAAATCCGCAGATGAAATTTCGGAAATAGAAGTTACCATTACAGAAGGAAAATTTCATCAAGTTAAACGAATGTTTGAAGCAGTGGGTAAGGAAGTACAATATTTACAACGTATTAAAATGGGAGAAATTGAATTAGATAGAACACTAGCAATAGGAGATTTTCGTGAATTGAAAGAAGCAGAATTAGCTTATTGCCTTGGCTTAAAAGAAGGAAGGTGAAGCATTTGGCTCAGCTAATTAAAATATTAGATTGTATTTCTAGGTACGAATGGAATGTATATCGCTATCCAAGTCAGTTTATTCGTTTAAAGCAGGACCACTGGAATAAATTAAACCGTTTACGACAAGAGCAGCAGCATGATGATCAGTCGATTTATTCAACTTTGCTGCAAACAGAGGATAAAGTAAAGCGATACTTTCTTGATAAACTTTTTCCGATTCAAATGAAATGGGCTACTTCTACAGTAGCAGAGGTTTCTTTCTTAAATCGTGAATATTATTTAGATAAAAAATTAAGGTACTTATTACAACGATTTCCAGATATTTATTTGGTTATGTATTATCCGATCTTTTCAATAAAAAAAGCGATAATTGATGGACCAATCATTATGATTAGTCCAATCGGAATTGAATTAATAACATTCGTGGATAGAGATCCTAATCAGGTGATTTACGCGTCAGAGGAAAGAATGTGGCTTGTTGAATCTTTAGAGGAACAGGATACAATGTTAAACCCTCTTATTGAATTAAGAAGGGCAGAGCATATTATTAAAAGTATTCTCCAAGCAAATGATTTAAACTTCCCAATTCAGAAAACTGTACTTTCCCAAAATAATAATATTGTATTTCATAACAATCCCTACCAAACAAGATTAATAGGAAAATTGCAATATGATAAATGGTTTCAAGAAAAACGTCGCTTGAGTTCTTCGTTAAAAAATATCCAGTTGCGTGTAGCAGAGGCATTATTAAAGCGCTGTGTTACTACTGCAATTCGTCGTCCAGAGTGGGAAGAAGATGAAGATCCTTTTTCCAAAAGTGAAATACTGTAACAAAGTGTTGTTGGGAGGAATTGATAGAAATGGAAAGATTAGAAGTCGGTAGAGCTAGCTTAACATGGCTTCGTGGAGGAGTAAATTTCTTAGACGGTGGTGCAATGTTCGGAGTAGTGCCTAAAGCATTGTGGACAAAAAAATATCCAGAGCAAGATAATAATTTAATTGAGCTCCGAACAGATCCAATATTGCTACAAATTGATGGTAAAAATTATTTAATCGATTCAGGACTAGGGAATGGAAAATTATCCGAGAAGCAAATTCGTAATTTGGGTGTCCGAGAGGAATCATTTTTGATAAAATCCTTGAACGAATTAGGATTAGCTGAGGAAGACATCGATGGAATTTTAATGACACATTTACATTCTGATCATGCTTCTGGATTAACGAAAAAAGAAGGAGATGCGTTTGTTCCTGTATTTCCCAATATACCTATCTATACTTCAGCGATCGAATGGGAAGAGATGAGAAATCCGAATATAAGATCGATAAACACCTATTGGAAAATGAATTGGGAAAGTATTGTAGGACAAGTACAGACTTTTGAAAAGGAAATAGAAATTACTCCTGGACTTAAAATGATTCACACAGGTGGACATAGTGAAGGGCATAGTATTATTGTGTTTGAAGATCAAGAGGAGTGTTTTATTCATATGGCAGATATCATGCCTACTCATGGGCATCAAAACAAGCTTTGGGCATTGGCATATGATGATTATCCAGTAACATCTGTCCATCAAAAGGAAAAGTGGATGGAATATGGTTATGAGCGAGAGGCTTGGTATACATTTTATCATGATGCTTATTATCGAGCGTTAAAATTTAATAATGAAGGTCATAAAATAGGTGAGATAGCAAGAAGACGTTATGACTATTCATTATAATATATGAAAAACTAGTTGCATGAGGATATGCTTGTAGAAGCACATATCCAAAAACAACTAGTTTTTTAATTGACTAAATATTTGTTTGTACGGCATCAATAACCATACCAGTTTTTACATCTGCGTAAAATTCAAATTGCTTATTTTCACCATCAATATTTCGTGTAATACCTCCACGATATACTGTATATGTAAGGCTGTTCTTTTCTATTTGTTCTGGTTTCATGTATATCCATGAACCACTAATTGGACCGCTTTTTCTGAATGTGTCTTTTACACGTTCAAGAACAGCTTCAGGTGTCGTTTCCTGATATTTATCCATTTGCTGTTTAGCAATATATCCAACGACAATACCTGCTCCAAATGCAAGAACGGTATTACGAATGCTCATAATTTCACCTCAGGTTTTAAGAATATGTTGATATTACTAACTTGTACTTCCTCGTACCATGATACAAAAACGATATTATTTATATGTTGTCTTATAGTATACCGCAAAAAAAATAAAAAAAGAAATAAAAAAACATAAAGTCTTGTTTAAAGCATTCTGTGCTGTTTTTCGTTATACTGAAAATAGAGAAATGAACTTGGAGGGATGATGGGTGGAAAAAGATACATTAGCACTTTTTAAAACATTAACAGAATTACAAGGTGCACCTGGACACGAACATCTCGTAAGAAAATTTATGAAAAGTGAGTTAGAAAAATATGCGGATGAAGTTATTCAAGATAATTTAGGTAGTGTATACGGTGTTAGAAAAGGAAAAGGGCCTAAAGTAATGGTAGCCGGCCATATGGATGAAGTCGGTTTCATGGTTACACAAATTACTGATAATGGTATGCTTCGTTTTCAAACTTTAGGTGGCTGGTGGAGTCAGGTTTTACTTGCGCAACGTGTTCAAGTAATGACTGCAAATGGTCCTGTGATCGGGGTTATTGGTTCTATCCCACCACATTTATTACAGCCGGAACAGCGTAATAAACCAATGGAAATTAAAAATATGCTTATTGATATTGGTGCGGATGATAAAGAGGATGTTGAACGAATTGGTGTGAAGCCTGGTGACTATATTGTGCCGATTTGTCCATTTACACCGATGGCAAATGAAAAGAAAATCCTTGCTAAATCATGGGATAACAGATATGGATGTGGATTATCCATTGAGCTATTGAAAGAATTACAAGGTGTAGATTTACCAAATGAATTATATTCTGGAGCAACAGTGCAAGAAGAAGTTGGTTTACGTGGGGCACAGACTTCAGCAAATATGATAAAACCAGATATTTTTTATGCACTTGATGCTTCACCAGCCAATGATATGTCAGGTGATAAAAATCAATTTGGACATATTGGTAAAGGAACATTATTAAGGATTTTTGATCGAACAATGATTACACATCGTGGTATGCGTGATTTTGTCCTTGATACAGCAGAAACACATCAAATTCCATACCAATTCTTTATGTCACCTGGCGGAACAGATGCGGGGAGAGTACATACTGCCAATGATGGAATACCTTCTGCAGTAATTGGTATTTGCTCGCGTTATATCCACACCTCATCATCTATTATTCATGTGGATGACTATGCAGCAGCAAAAGAATTATTAGTTCAACTAGTGAAAGCTACAGATACTAATATGTTAGAAGCTATTCGAAAAGCATAAATATGCAAAAGACACTTAGAATAAGGGGATGAAACAGATGACAATTATAGTTGGTTCTACAAATCCGGCAAAGGTTAATGCAGTGCAAGCGGTATTTTCATCGGACAAAGTGATTGCGAAAAACGTCCCTTCTAATGTGTCTTCACAGCCCTTCTCTGATGAAGAAACAAGAGAAGGAGCGATTAACCGAGCGATTCAATGTATGAAATCTGCCCCAAATGCAATTGGAATAGGTCTTGAGGGTGGAGTCATGTATGTTGGTGAGCAATTATTTTTATGTAATTGGGGTGCACTTGTAACATCAATAGGAGAAATATATACAGCAAGTGGTGCACGAATTCTATTACCTGATACCATTAAGGAACAATTGGAACAGGGGATAGAATTAGGAGAAGTTATGGATATGTATATGAATAAATCTGGCATCCGTTATCAGGAGGGAGCCATCGGTATATTTACCAATGATTTGATTTCTAGAAAAGATATGTTTACCCATGTTGTGACATTATTAAAAGGTCAGTGGGAATTCGGTGAAAAATAAAAATTAGCTTAGTAGTTAATCATATGAAGAAAGCATTTGCTTTTTGGAAACGAGAAGTTTCTAACAATTATATAGAGGAGGAAGTAATATGTCGATGACAAGCATCCAGTTGAGAGAAATTTTAGAAGAAAAATTCTCTGATGGCGAGCTGCAAACTTCCTATCAACGGGATAAAGATACTTTTCGTGTAGAATGGAAGAAATCGATGCAAGGAATCACCATAAAATTATCTAATGTACTTGCAAAATATCATCAACGAGGCCAAGTGGCTATTGATGAATTAGTGCATCATATAGAAGAAACATTAAAAATGATGAATGAACAACCTGTCCTTACAGGCAAGGAGAGGCATGTTTATCCTGTGATTCGTTCTACATCATTCCCAACAGAATCAAAAGCAGGAACAAGACTAATTACAAAAGAGCATACTGCAGAAACAAGAATTTATTATGCTTTGGATGTAGGGAAATCCTATCGCTTAATCGATGAAAAATTATTAGAAAGCGAGCAATGGACAGAAAAAAGATTAGATGAAATGGCATTGTTTAATATTCGTTCTCTTAAAAATGAATATAAGGTAGATCGTGTGGCTGATAATGATTTTTATTTTATTGCTTCACAAGACGGCTATGATGCTAGTCGAATTTTAAATATCGCATTTTTAGAGGAAATGAAGGCAAATAGTAAGGGAAATCTTGCGGTTGCTGTTCCTCATCAAGATGTGCTAATTATTGCAGATATACAAAATGATATGGGTTATGATATTTTAGCGCAGCTTACAATGCAGTTTTTTGCAGAAGGAAGAATACCAATTACATCTCTTCCATTTATTTATGAAAATAAAGAATTAGAACCAATATTTATTTTAGCGAAAAAACGAAGACAAAAATAAAATTACTTTTAAAATACAAGCTAGTTGTTCCATATTGTGGATAAGCTAGCTTGTATTTTTGTCTAAATCCTCTAGTTAAAACCTTATAAAAACAACTGAAAATGCAGAAGAATTATAGATTTACAGCCTAATTTCACGAAAAAAAATTGTAAATAATAGTTCTAATGAACCTAGTATTCATTTGAATCTTTTTGCCTATATCATAGAGGCTTAATTTAATAAAGGATTTTTATGCAAACGTAATCATATTGATGAATTACGTATTCACAAAATTTTATTATCTAATCCTTTTTATTTAGTTTTATTTTTTGTCGAAACAAGGGAAAAAACAGAAGTCTATAGTCCTATTGCAAACGGAAATACCTTTCTATAAGCTTGTAAAAGATTGTTTTTTTACTAGGTCTATTAATTTAGGGAGGAAAATAAATATGAAAAAATGGTTAACGCTTTTAATTATTGCGCTTCTAAGTGCATTTCTAGTTGCTTGTGGTTCTGATGACAAAGATCAGAATGACAACGCAGATGAACAACCAGATTCATCTGAAGTAGAAAATGATAACAATGAAGAAGATGCCGATGCTGATACAGAAGAAGATGCAGACACTGACGCAGATGCCGATTCAGATGATACAGCTACAGGTGGCGAACTAAATATTGATCCAAATGGAAAAAATGAAGTTCAGCTACAAACAGTTCAAAATGGAGTAACAATGCTTATCACATATTATGCAGATGGAGATGTTGTGACAGAGCAAACAGCAGATAATGAAATTCCTTATAGTTCACTTGGCGTATCTGGTGAAGAAGAAGCAAAACAAATGCTTGCTCAAGTGGAAGAACAATATACAGGAAAATCTGGTATTGAACATAAATTAGAATATCTTGACGATAAAGTTGTAGAAACAGTTCATGTTAACTTTAACGATATCGTGTTTGAAGAAGTTCAAGATTTACTTGGGTTCCAATCAGAAGGTGACGTAAGCAATGGTGTAAGCTTAACTCGTTCTGTTGAAATGCTACAAGCTCAAGGTTTTGAAATTGTAGAGTAAGTCTATCTAAAGAGATAATCAAAAACACATCAGTGTTCTTGGTTATCTCTTTTTTATTATGTTTACATTACTATTCATTTCAGCATTTGTCTCAATTATTACTAGTTTGTTAAATTATAAGTTTGTTATTTTCAATAAAAAAACTTCTGTAGTATAATAATTTAATATGTAATCGCCTGAGTTCATTCAGTATTTTGTCATTACAAAGTACTGAGTTTTTTTATGGAGTAATAGAAGAAGAGTATTTTCCTAGTTTTAAAGGGAATTTTAAGCTTTTCGTTCTAGATAAAGATAAAATACGATAATAATAATGAAAGCTATTCAAAAAACTGATAAAATAAATCTAATGACTAACTTTTAGGAAGAGGTAAGTTTTATGTTTAATCGATGGAGAAATAAGTTAAAGGGAGTTTTTTCATCAGACCGTGAAGAAAGTCATGATGTAGAAGATTCGGAGGATTCACAAGCATTTCTTGAAAAGACACCAGAAATCCATACTAAAATGACATATCAATATTCAGAACGTAAACAATTCCGTTTTCCAGTAATTCCTGATCGACCAGCACGAGAGAATGAATTCGATACATTTGATAAACCAACATATATACGCAAGAAAGAAGCTCGTGTAAAAGAAACGAAGCGAACAGCTCGTAAAAAAACACCAACAACTCATAAGAAAACTGTTAAGCAAGAGGAAGCTACTCGAGCACCTTTTAAACCAACCCAGTTTGCTTCACCTATTTACGGTTACCAGGAGAGAAAACAGAAAAGAGAAATAGAACAAATACCAACATTTATTCGTAATAAAGAAAGAGATCATACAGCAAATAAAATAGATAACGATGAAGAACTTAATCAACAACCAGAGATATTAGAAGCACCTATTTCTAATGAATTGGAAAGCCCTGTAGTAGAAATGGATCTAGTTGAAGAAAAGCTAGTAGTGCTAGAGGAGGAGCCGGGCCTAGAGGAAATCCCAGCATCTCCTGAAGAAAGCTTGGCAATAGAAGATAAAGAAGATAATATAGAGCAAGTGCAGGAAGAGGAAGTAAATGTAATAAAAGATGTTCAGCCTCAACATCAAAAAGTAGAAAAAAATCCAAATGTTAAACCACTACCGTTTAATGTAGTAATGACACCGAAGGATAAACAACAATTAGAAATGAGAAAACGTCAACAAAAGAGTGAATCAGCAAAAAAGCCAGAAACTCCTTCTGATTTTTCATTTCCATTTTATTTATTAGACGATCCCGTTCAGACGAGTAATGAAGACCGATTATGGGTGAAACAACAGCAGGAGTTATTAGAGCAGACGTTAAAGCATTTTAACGTAAGAGCACGTGTTGTGAAAGCTACGCAAGGTCCAGCAGTAACTCGATTTGAAGTACAGCCTGAATTAGGGGTAAAGGTAAGCAAGGTTCGTAATTTAAGTGATGATATTAAATTAAATATGTCCGCTAAAGATATTCGTATTGAAGCACCAATTCCAGGAAAAAACGCTATTGGAATTGAAGTGCCTAATATGAAATCGCAAATGGTTGGATTACAAGAAATCTTTGAAACAGAAGCATTTCAAAAAAGTAGCTCTCCACTTACAGTAGGATTAGGTTTGAGTGTAGAGGGTACACCAGTTATAACAGATATTGCTAAAATGCCACATGGCTTAATCGCTGGGGCTACTGGTTCCGGGAAAAGTGTCTGTATCAATACGATTTTAATCAGCTTACTTTATAAAGCAAACCACCAGGATGTGAAATTTTTATTAATTGATCCTAAAATGGTGGAGTTAGCTGCTTATAATGGTCTACCACATCTAATTTCACCAGTAATTACAGATGTAAAAGCTGCGACATCTGCTTTAAAATGGGCTGTTATGGAGATGGAAGAGCGATATGAAAAGTTTGTAAAAGAAAGTGTACGCGATATCAAGCGTTATAATAGTAAAATGATGGAGCAAGATCGTACAGGTGAAAAAATGCCATTTATCGTTATTGTTATTGACGAGCTAGCAGATTTAATGATGGCTGCACCACAAGATGTAGAGGATGCTATTTGTCGAATTGCTCAGAAGGCTCGTGCATGTGGAATTCATTTACTACTTGCAACACAAAGACCTTCTGTAGATGTTATAACAGGATTAATTAAAGCAAATGTTCCATCACGTATAGCTTTCAGTGTATCTTCACAGGTTGACTCTCGAACTATTATTGATACAAATGGTGCAGAGCGATTATTAGGACGTGGAGATATGCTATTTATTGAAAATGGATCGAATAAGAGTATTCGTATTCAAGGAGCATATGTATCTGATGATGAAATTGAACGAGTAACAAATTTTGCTCGTAAGATTGCACCTCCAAATTATTTATTTGAGCAGGAACAATTATTATTGCAAATGGAGATGGACATAGAGGAAGATGAATTACTAGAAGAGGTTATTCATTTTGTCGTCAATCAAAATCACGCAAGTACATCATTATTACAAAGACAATTCCGCATTGGCTATAATCGAGCGGCACGCTTAATCGATGCACTGGAGACAAGAGGAATTATTTCCGGACAAAATGGAAGTAAACCAAGAGAAGTATTACTGACAAGAACGCAAGTAGAGGAATTACTACAAGCAAATAATACATTGGGCACACGTTAGTATAAATTGTATATACTATTTGTAAGCGTGAAATCATTTTAAGTGGGAAAAATCCCATAACTTAAAGGTTCACGAAGCTGTTCAGCTAAAAAAGAAACGTTTCTGCTTTTTAAGAAATCATTAAACAAAAATGTTTGAGAACAAATCATAAATAAAGAAACTTTCCGTGTTTTATGTTATTCCTCTATTGCTTGTTATTTGATATAATATGAAAACAGTTTGCTAAAATCTGCTATTTTAATGGTATATATAGCAAAATATGTAATAAATAAAAAGCTATTAATTTAAATTGAAAATACAACTTGATATGCTTGGTAAACAGATATTTGGAGGTTCATTTTATGACAACTTACCATTTCATTGGTATTAAAGGAACAGGGATGAGTGCACTTGCACAAATTTTAAAGGATTCTGGAGAAAAGGTGCAAGGATCTGATATAGATAAAAGATTTTTTACACAAGAAGCTTTAGAAGAGAAAAATATTCCAATCTATCCTTTTTCGAAGGGTAATATTAAAGATGATTATATTATAATTGCAGGGAACGCTTTTCCTGAAGACCATATGGAAATAAAAGAAGCTAAAGAACGAGGAGTAACATTTTACCGTTATCATGAATTTTTAGGAGAGTGGCTTAAACAATACACAAGTATAGCAGTAACTGGAGCACATGGTAAAACTTCTACCTCTGGATTACTTGCTCATGTTTTAAAGGAAAGTATGCCAATCTCTTACCTTATAGGTGATGGTACAGGAAAAGGCCATGAGGATAGTAAATATTTTGTGTTTGAAGCGTGTGAATATCGCAGACATTTCTTGCAATATGAACCAGATTACGCAATCATGACAAATATTGATTATGATCACCCAGATTATTTTACAAGTATTGAAGATGTATTTGATGCATTTCAGGCTATGGCAAATAAGGTGAAAAAAGGAATTATTGCTTGTGGAGATGATGAACAACTACAACAATTACAAACCAAAGTTCCTATTGTGTATTATGGATTTTCAGCATCAAATGATTTTCAAGCACAAAATGTAAAAGAATCTAAAGAAGGAACAACCTTTGATGTGTTTGTACGGAATACGTATTATGATACATTTACCATTCCGTTGTTTGGAAATCACCATGTCCTAAATGCATTAGCAGTTATCGCTATCTGTCATTATGAAGGTATTCCATCTGAGGACATTAAATATTTTCATACTTTTAAAGGTGTAAAGCGTCGTTTTACTGAAAAATTAATTGGTGAGCAAGTTGTAATTGACGATTATGCCCATCATCCTAAGGAAATTACTGCAACTATTGAGTCGGTGCGAAAGAAGTATCCAGAAAAAGATGTAGTAGCTATTTTCCAACCACATACATTTACACGTACAAGAGCTTTTCTAAAAGAATTTGCAGAGAGCTTAAATCTTGCGGATAAAGTATTTTTATGTGATATATTTGGTTCGGCTCGTGAAAATAGTGGTAATTTAACCATTCAAGATTTACAAGAACTGGTTCCAAATAGTGAAATTTTAGAGCTTTCAACAATTGATACATTAAAACCATATAGTGATAGCGTGTTTATTTTTATGGGAGCAGGAGATATTCAAAAGTTCCAGCAATCATATGAGCAGAGTAAGGAATATGAAACGATTTGAATGAAGGATAGAAATAAGTAAAAAAGGCGCTTTGAGTATTCGGGAAGCGCTTTTTGATTTCTCAAGTCGTTTATTTAATAAACAATAAAAAGCATATTCAGATATTCTAGGCGTTGAAATCTCATGAACTATATACTCTTTTACGCATTTTTATTCAAATTTGTCGATATTTTTAGGATAAAGCTTTATAGTAGATATAATAATAAATTTAGTAACTTTGTTAAGAAAATGTAGTTTAACATAATTAGGAACAGGGAACTATGTAAATAGTCTTTTCTTGGAATAGTTATTATTTCTTTTCAAAGCAAAAAATACATAAGTCGAAGGAGTTGAAGGGAAAAGATGGCAATCGCATTATCTATTGCAGCATTAATTATTGCTATTGCATTTGCAGTTTTAGTAATTTATTTAGCAAAAACATTACAAGCTGCTACAGAAACACTAAATAATGTAGCAAAAACATTAGAAGGTGTAGAACAGCAAATGCAAGGTATTACTCGAGAAACAACTGATTTGTTAAATAAAACAAATCAATTAGCTGAGGATATTAACTACAAATCAAGAACATTAAATGGTTTATTTGAAGGAATCCAAGGTATTGGTGAAGGATTTAAAGAGGTAAATCGTTCTTTAAGTAATCTTTCTAGTGGAATATCAAATGTGGCAAACGAAGATAAGGAAAAAACGGCTCAAGTCATCAAATGGGGCGTTGCATTAATGGATCTTTGGAAGAAGAGAAAAGAAAATTAAGTAAAGAAAATATTTTGGTACGATTTAAGTAAAATAAGGGAAATCTTTTGTCTTTTAAGACCTGATTTGCCAAAAAATATATTTTATAGGAGGATTTTTTCATGAGTGATAATAATAATATTAATAGTAAAGATTTTATCATTGGAGCATTAGTTGGTGGAGTGGTAGGTGCAGCAGTTGCGCTAGTATTTGCACCAAAATCAGGTAAAGAATTAAGAAGTGATATTAATGATGGTGCCAAGCATGCATTAGAAGTAGCAAATGAATGGAAAAATACAGCTCAAGAAAAAAGCATTGAATGGAAAGACTTAGCTGTTGAAAAAAGCTCTGAATTAAAGCAAAAAGCAATGGATTCTACAGCAGAGTTAGCTAAAAACATTGCAAGCAAAACACAAAAAATCACTAAAACTGTACAAAATAAAGCTGGCGAAGTTGGCGATAAAGTAGAAGATATTAGTGAAGATGTTGCAGAGGCAGTAGAAGAAGCTGAGAAAAAATAAATAATATAAAAACCTCGTTGGGATAAATATTATCCCAACGAGGTTTTTTTAATTCCAGGTTATTGTTAGCTTATCCCCATCTTGAATTTCTTCAAGGAAGTTAGTTGACACTCCATTGTTAGCAATTTGAAATAGTCCCTTTACTTTAGTTAAATCTATATCAACATAACGAAATACATCTTGGAAAACAAAGGGTTCTACAGCAATTTCTTCACATTCTATCACGTCATTTCGTTGAATCATTTCATCTAACCCAACCTCAGCTTGGTTACGAATAATTCTCTTGTTCAATTTTTGTAGGGTTACTATTTCTTCGTTAAAAGTAACCGTAATTGTTTCAAAAATATCTTCCCCAAGCTGATCTAACACATTCTTTATTGTTGGAGTATGATTCGTAGTTAGCTCAATCATATCCTTATCTTGCAGGAGCTGATCGACCTGGGCTATCTGTTGATTAATCGTAAAATGACCCAAAAATGATCCAAGATCTTCTAATTTACCATTAAATTGAATTTTAAAAGGTACTTGTGCTTTAAGAAGCGCAGGATCAATAAGATAAATGAATTCTTTTAATGTGCCTGGCTTTAGGACAATATCGTCCTTATCTTGAATTACATATTGTGCTGATTGTTCAATATCATTGACAAGGTATTTCGGTGTTAGTTCAAATGGTTGCTGCTGGTAGTAAACCGTAATTGGTTTAGTAATTCCAGCTACCTCTTCAATCGTTACAGTTGGCAAAACACCATCTGCGCCTTTTTCGATGACGATTTCATCATTTGGTTGAATGATGCTGTTTACTAAGGCACGCTCTCCATTAAGATAGATTCGAGGAGAAGCGCCAAATCCGCCTGGGATTGTCATTTCTTGGCCATTAAATTGGAACATAGCGGCTAGTCCTGGTTTACCATAATAATGATTGATAGAAATTCCTGCTTGAATGAAACAATCGCCAATGGTTAATTGTTTTAATTCAAACATCCGCACATTTTTTTGATTTACACGAACGTTGATATAATGAACAGGGTTTTGCTTAGCTGCAATAGCAATTCCAATAGGGGTGATGAAGTCCGGTTGATTCGGCACATGATATGGTTGTTGTAACTTCTGAATGGCATCAACACTTCGAATTGCCACCCGATTATGTGGTAATTCTAGCTTATTAGCAAGCACCTCTCGCAGACGTGGTGTTAAGCTTCCGCCACCAACTAGCATAATAGCTTGAGGGGCTTTCGTGTTTAGTTGCAAAATTTCTTCTGCAATTGATGCAGCAAGTTTCTCGACAGCAGGTAGAATATGCTCAGTCATCTGTTCAGCAACAATTGTTTCTTCAAAGCCTAAAATATTTTGGATAACATGCTCGCCTTTTATGACAATATTTCTTTTTGCTTGCTCTGCTTCTGAGAAATCAAGCAAATAATGATCACTAATAGCTTCCGTGATTTCGTCACCAGCGATTGGTACCATTCCGTAAGCTAGAATTGTTCCATTCTTAGTAATGGCAATATCACTTGTTCCCGCACCAATATCCACAATAACCACGTTTAAACGACGCATGGATTCAGGAACTAGAACTTCTATTGCAGCAATTGGCTCTAGCGTTAATGCTTCCATTTGTAAATCTGTTCGTTCTAGTACAGAGATTAATGATTCAATAACTACTTTCGGTAAGAAGGTTGCAATAACCTCAACCGCGGCTTCATTTCCGCTTTGATCAATAAGGGAACCAATTTTTTCTCCATCCAACATATATTGAACAACAGAGTAACCCACACAGTAATAATTTGCATAATAATCATCAGTATCCATTACTAGCTGTTTTTGCGCATTTTGAATAGTCTCAAGCTCCAAATGCTTTAATGTTTCATTTGCGGAGATTGTTTGTTGGTTTAACTTCATAGCTGAAGTTGCTTTCACCGTCTTTAAAGTTCGTCCTGCTGCAGCAACATAGACTTTTTCTAATGGTCCATTTGTTTCTTCTAATTTTTCTTTTACCATTTTCACCGTTTGTGCTACAGCAATTACATTATGTATCTGCCCATCTAGCATAGAGCGTTCCTCGTGCTCTTTCATATAATAATCAACAACCGAAAACGTGTGCTGCTGTTCTTCAATAATCAATCCAGTTACAGATCTTGTTCCTATATCTAGTGCAAAAATACGATTGCTCATCATTGAGATATTCCTTTCATAAAGTATACATCTATCTTCACTATATAAATGTTTAGTAGAAAACGTAGTTTATTGTATAGTTTTCTATGATACATATATACTATTATAAACTTATTGATGACAAAGTGAAGAATATTCGTTATAATTGTCACTATTATATAACAGACACAGGGGGTTACGAAATGAGTCTAAATGAATTCGAAAAACTAAGAGACCAATTAGATGAGGTAAACTTGGAAATACTAGAAAAAATTAACCAACGTGCCAAGCTAGTAAAAGAAATTGGTCAATTAAAAGAAAAGCAAAGTAAAACACAACGTTTCGATCCAGTTCGTGAACGCGATATGCTTGATAAATTGGTGAATGCTAATACAGGACCATTTGCGGCTACAACAGTTGAACATATTTTTAAAGAAATATTTAAAGCAGGTTTGAAATTACAAGAGGACGAAGGAAGTAAAACATTACTTGTTACACGTAAAAACAAAGCAGAAGATACGGTTATTGATATAAAAGGCGAGAAAATTGGTAACGGTAACCCTCAATTTATCGTTGGACCATGTGCGGTTGAAAGCTATGAACAAGTAGCGGAAGTAGGAAAAGCAATTTCTGATAAAGGCTACCGCTTACTACGTGGAGGAGCATTTAAACCAAGAACATCTCCATATGATTTCCAAGGATTAGGTATCGAAGGATTAAAGATTTTAAAACAAGTGGCAGATGAATATGATCTTGCTGTTATTAGTGAAATATTAAGCCCATACCATATTGAAGAAGCACTTGATTATGTAGATGTGATTCAAATTGGTGCACGTAACATGCAGAACTTTGAATTATTAAAAGCAGTAGGAGAAGTAGACAAGCCAGTTCTATTAAAACGAGGATTATCAGCAACAATTTCTGAATTTGTAAATGCTGCTGAATATGTCATTTCTCGTGGAAATGGTAATATCATTTTATGTGAGCGTGGAATCAGAACTTATGAGACTGCAACTAGAAATACATTAGATATTTCTGCTGTACCTATTTTGAAAAAGGAAACACACTTACCAGTAATGGTAGACGTTACCCATTCAACAGGAAGAAGAGATTTATTACTTCCAACTGCAAAAGCAGCACTTGCAATTGGCGCTGACGGAGTAATGGCAGAAGTACATCCAGATCCATCTGTAGCATTATCTGATAGTAAACAACAAATGGACATTCCAACATTCAATTCATTTATTGATGAACTTGAAAAATTCAGTAAGGCGATTAGATAACCTTTATTTAAAGTCACTCCATTGTCTCTATCTAAGAGAAAATGGAGTGATTTCTATATTTTTGCTGTTTAGAATCAGCTTTAGTTAAACAAAGTAAAACTTCTCAACGAGTTCGAAAAAATATGGAAACCGTTATGCTAAAGCATAATGGATTTTTAAGAGCCTGATTCTAAAGTGATTAGTCTCTTTTTTTGTTTTGAAATTTCAAGTATAGTAATATATGATATAGGATTTGATGAATCTATCCCATAACAGCGGGGATGAGGGGCTGTGTTCTTTATTTAGCCCCACTTTTAGCCCCAGCTTCAATTAAACTATTACCAAATACTTGAACAGTTTTATCTTTCATCTTTTTAAGTACATGGCCGTAGATATTGTTTATCATCTCTGGTGTATTACCCAAACGATCTGCAATAACTTTTACTGGTATACCTTCATTAAGTAAAATAGTAGCATGTGTATGACGCAATCCATGTGGCGTAATCTCTTTTAAATTATATTTTTGATTAATAGTATTTAACCAATAGTTTGGTGTAGAATGATCAATTGGATTACCTACCTTTGATATAAATACATAATCATCAGGTTTAAGATGTTTACCAAACTTTAATAGCGTTTGTTTACACCAAGACTTATAAATTTTTAACTTTGAAAATACTACTGCATCAACATCAATCGTTCTATAGCTGTTTTGAGTTTTAGGTGGACGTACACCTTTATTATCCCTTGTACAATCTACAGTCATTGTATTATCATCAAAATTTATATTCTTCCACTGTAGACCTAATAATTCTCCCTTGCGAAATCCTGTATATGCTAATGTGAGAATTATAATGTAATCATTCAATTTCAACTGATTTTCGGAGATAGTTAAAAGCTTGTTTAATTCTGCTGGCGATAAATAATTTTCCTTTACCACATCAGAGTTTGGTATGCTTAATTTATTAAATCGGTTACGTGGTAGTATCTCATTATCTACAGCATCATTAATAGCTGTCTTAAATGTAGTATGAAATGTTAAAACAGACTTATATCTAAATTTTTTTATTAGCACATTTATAAATTTAATTTTATAAGTGGATTTATCTAATTTAGATAATTTGTATTGACCGATTAGCGGTTTAATGTGTAGCCTAATCTGTACTTCTACATTTGTCTGAGTAGTTATTTTCCAATTATCTTTATTGGAGTTATACCAAATATCCATCCATTGTGCTACAGTTATATTATCATACTCTACTAGCTTTACTTGGTCGTTAAGCAAAGTAGATTTTACTTCAAGCAGCGATTTCAATGCTGCTTTTTCTGTTTTAAATCCACTCTTCTTTTTCTCTTTTCTTTTACCTAACGCATCATAATATTTGTGGCGATACATCCATAATTTTTCGCTTTTTTTGTTGACATACCAATACAATTCATTTTCTTTCTTTGATTTATTTAGTTTCATGGTAATAACCTCTTTTTTTACACGGGTAGATGCTAGAGAGATTTTCCCATGATGCATATCACCTCCTTGAATGGAAACGTATGTTCTTTTTATGGATAAATTTTTTTAAGATGCAACACCTCATTAGGTATTCCATATATACTGCCAATCTCATTAATAGTCATGTTAGTATCCTGGTAATTGTAAATAGATGTATCAGGTAATAGTAATTCAACTGCAAGCTTGTTTGCTTCTTTTTCAATTTTTCCAACTGGATATAATGTATTGCTTCTTAAAAAAGGTGTGTTTGCTCTGGGGTGTAATACAGAGTGCGATAATTCATGTGCACAAGTAAATTTTTTAAGATATAGTTTTAAATTAGCATTTAGTACAATGAATTGATTCCTTCTGCTGTACTTATAAAATCCCATTATTTCTTCATGCATGGGTATTTCATGAATAGCAACATTCATATATTCTGCGAGGTGGAAAGGGTCATTTGTGTTATATTTTTTTATTAGATTTTCTGCAATTTTTTTTATTCGCATATTGCACCCCCGAAAATAACTAAATCTCTAGTTCCTTTTCCCTTTAGGGATATATTTTTTATTTATCTTAGTAGTTTGTCTTTCAATAAATTCAAGAGCCTCTAATAATGATTCAATAGCTTCTTCACTCATTGGCTCGCCAGAAAAAGCTAAACCATCATCATTGTTACCTTCCATTAAGTCCTGACGAATTTTTGCCATTCGCTTAGCGATGTCTTTCTCATCTTTTTCAGTAAGCGCATCGTTGTATCGTTTTTTGTTTGTACGACCGAGTAAGTAATCGGTAGATACGTCAAAGTAGTCTGCTACTTTTTGGACGTTTTCAATCTTAGGAGAAGAATTATCCCACCTTCTAATTTGTCCGTTTGAAATACCTACTTTTCTTTCCACTTCTGCAAAAGTGACGTTTTTTTCATTACATAATAATTTTATTTTTTCTACTAAACCCACTTATATCAACCTTTCGAGAGCTTACAGGTAAATAAAATAATATTTGCGCTAATTTATCGTTGACAAATAGCATTAACGCTATTATAGTATAAGTAAGCTATTTAGTTAGCGAAAAAGACAATAAAAAATACGACCCAAGTAAATACATTTTTTTGAGCTGGCAGGCGATAAAAAGTATTATTACAGGCTTATTAAAGTCTTATTTAGCTATGGACTTATAATAGCATGTACGCTATTTTGAGTCAATGTATTTCGCTAACTAATTAGCAAATAAATTAAATATATAGAAAGCGGTGATCAATTTGCCAACTGTTTTAGAAATAAGAAAGGAGCGTGTGCAAGTGATCGATGAGGATATCATTAAAATTCGCTCTGAACTTTTCAAACGAGGAATGGAACACAGGGAATTAGCCAAGCTTTTAGGAATATCGGGAGCTTACTTATCAGACATTCTTAATGGTAAGAGGACAGGTAAAAAAGCTCAAGAACACATTAAACATGCTTGTAAGATTTTAGGACTATGAGGTGATTAACAGTGGTACCTACTGGAGAAATAAAAATTTCATTAGATGAAAAATCAATAAGAGATCATATCGAAAAAGAATTAAATAAGCAGATCCATCAGCAATTAATTTTAGTAGATATTAATAAATTATCAGAAGTAACCTGCATGTCAGATAGATATCTGGAAGAGGAAATATTACATGATCCACGAGTTAGGATGCATGAAATTAGAAAAGTTCGTAAGCGCTGGTGGATTGCTCAACCAACATTTAAAGCCATTGTAGACATTGTGTCTGAATGGTAACAAAAATAAACACGGGTAGATGCTGGGGAGTGGATGAAATGAAAAAGAAAACATTGCTTGATTGGTGGTACATCGGAGGATTTATAGCATCACTAATATTTACTTACTATGCTTTGTGGGGTGTCCTATGAAACTAAACGAATTACTAGAAGCATTATTTTTTGTAGCAGTATTTTTAGTTACTTTTATATTTGCGCTGTTGACGGTGTAGGAGGATTGTTATGACAGATAAAGAACGGTTAGAAGAAATAGAAGAAATTGAAGAAGAGGTAGGGAACGGTTTTGCGATAGAAGATTTAGACTTAAATACTATGACAGTTGTTAATAGGAAGCATTTTAATTGGCTTATCCAACAAGCTGAACGAGTGCAGGAATTGAAACATGACAAAGAACATCTTGAATTAATCAAAGATCGTCAGGAAGAGGAATATAGGAATTTACATGAACAAAACAAGCGCTATCGTGAAGTGATTGAGCAACTTTATAACTATGACGGTGACGTACAAGCACATAGCGCTTTGGCAGATATGTTATGTGGAGAAATATTGGAGGAATCGGAATGAATCATAAACTGATACCAAGAAAACATAGGAGAGAGGCCACGAAATTAATTGATGAGTTTAAGCAATATGTATTTAAAAATAGTAGTGCATATAATAATTGGTTTGAATTTTTAGAATATCAACAAACAGGTGCAATGGACGGTTGGCTAGAGTATACAGATAAAAAATATAAAGCATTACAATGGCTTAGACAAATTACCTCAATAGTTAACAAACTTAATTTTTTGGTAGAGGAATCGGAATGAAGGCAAGATACACCTTTAAAGAATGGCTGTTACTTGTACTAGGTAGTTTAATAGTTGTAATTTCTTTAGTTGGACTTATTTTAATCTGAAAGGGGGTGAGTATTAAGTGGACATTTTAGAAGCTCTAAATAAAAAAATTATTTGGGATTACTACGAAGACGAATGCAACGATTTTGCATTTGAAGAGGATGAAAGGCAAAAAGAAAAACCCACTAGCGCCAACTAGTGAGCTTGGTAAAGATTACTTATAAAAATTATAACATAACTGGAAGGAGTTAGACAATGAACCCACACTGTAAAAACATGGTTGAAAACAAACATATCTTAGTTGGAAATAACAGCTACAGGTTAACAATTTTAAAATACATCAATGATTATACTGCGTATCTATCAGATGTTAATAGTCAGTTTTCAGTATCAAGACGTTTTAGGAAAAATGAATTAAACCCTAATACTTTAGAAAAATGGATTGTTGATAGCAATTACATGAACGATCCAGAAGCGAGATTTTTCGAACATTTAAATGAATGGGATGGAGTGATAGCAGTTGAGTAAACATATTGATTTACCAATTTCAGAACTTGCGGATGGAGCAGTACAAGAAAAGCTTAATTATGAGCTTCAAAAGGTGTTTGATAACATTCATGACCCAAATACAAAGGCAAAGGACAAGCGTAGCGTCACTATCAAGCTTGAGTTCCAGCCTGATGAGAAGCGACAAACAATTAACGTAGAAAGTACTTTCACTACAAAATTAGCAAATGTCCAGGGTGTAGCAACTACTGTATTAACTGGTAAAGATTTATCCACTGGGAAAGTTGAAGCTAGAGAACTTAAATCATCTATTCCAGGCCAAACATTTTTTGATCAAGATTCACAGATTAAAACAGATATTGGAGAACGAGTAGATGTTGTAGAAAAAGAAATGCAACGTAAAAATATTATCGACTTACAAAGGGGAGCAAGCAAATGATTAAAGATGCTATTCGTTATATCAAGGAACAACTTATTAAACCTGATGAAAGAATTGTAGATATCCAAGATGCAAATGATGTAGATCGTACTTTTGTCATTGATGAGCAAGGGAGAGCATTAGAAATTCGCCCATTAGACAATCGTGCAAATTACGAGCTGGAATTAAATACGTTAACGGGTTTAGTTGATTATATTAAATCGAATCAAGAACGTAATGAACATCCATTATTCATACAGGTAATCAATGAAAAGAAAGTAGCATTAGTCAGCACTTTGAACTCTGAGGGAAATCGAGAGACTTTAGTTTTATCTCATGCGATTGTTCCAACATTTGGATTCGACACTTTTTATAGTGTAGAAAAATTAATTATTGCCTTACAAGCGCAATTTGTACAGACAAAAGATCGTGAATTAATTTTACAAGTCATTGGTAATATCCAAGAGGATAATGTCAGAGGTACTAGTGATGATGGTGTATCACAAGCTGTAACCGTTAAAACAGGAGTTGCATCTGCAGTAGATGTGAAAGTTCCTAATCCTGTAACGCTTGCACCATATCGCACATTTTTAGAAGTAGAACAGCCAGAGAGTGAATTTATCTTCCGTATGAAAGAGGGTCCAAGTGCTGCCATTTTTGAAGCAGATGGAGGTCAATGGAGAAATCATGCGATCCAAAATATTCATGATTATTTAGCTGCAGAATTAGCAGATGAAATTGAAGATAAACGAATTACCATCATTTCTTAATCGAAGAGGGGGAAGAAAAAGCATGTCTGTAAAGATCAACAAATTGGAAATTGAAAATGTTAAACGTGTTAAGGCAGTTAAAATAGAGCCTTCTGCCAATGGATTAACAGTAATTGGTGGGAATAATGGGCAAGGTAAGACAAGCGTACTAGACTCAATAGCTTGGGGATTAGGTGGTAACCGATTTAAACCAAGTAAAGCCACTCGTGATGGTAGTATGGTACCTCCATATTTAAGCGTTACTTTGTCTAATGGCTTAGTAGTAGAACGGAAAGGCAAAAATAGTGAATTAAAAGTTTTAGATCCGAACGGAGAAAAAGCAGGACAGCAGTTGCTGGATAGTTTTGTGGAAGAACTAGCAATTAATCTACCAAAGTTTATGAATGCATCAAGTAAAGAAAAAGCGAATATCCTACTTCAAATTATTGGAGTAGGTGAACAGCTGCATCAATATGAACGTGAAGAACAGGAAATTTATAATAATCGTCGTGCAATCGGTCAAATTGCCGACCAGAAGAAGAAATTTGCTAAGGAACAACCTTATTACCCTGATGTACCAAAAGAGCTTGTATCAGCATCTGACTTGATTAATCAACAACAAGAAATACTTGCTCGTAATGGAGAGAATCAGCGTAAGCGCCAAAACTTACAACAAATCCAACAACAATATGCTGCACAGGGGCAAGAAGTAGAACGGTTAAGACAGCTTTTACAGCAAGCAGAAGCAACCTATCTCCAACTAGGAAATGATTTAGAAATTGCCCAAAAAGATACGCTTGATCTCATGGATGAATCAACAGAAGAATTACAACGCAATATTCAAGAAATTGACGAGATTAACCGTAAGGTACGTGCCAATCTTGATAAGGATAAAGCCGAAGAAGATGCAAGAAATTATGTTGTTCAATATGACGAATTAACGAAAAAACTTAATGATGTTAGACAGAAAAAAGTAGATTTACTGGATAACGCTAACTTGCCATTACCTGGTTTGTCTGTAGAGGATGGGCATTTGACTTATAACGGTCAACAATGGGATAACATGTCAGGTGCAGATCAGCTTAAAGTATCTACTGCAATTGTTCGTAAGTTAAAGCCTAATTGTGGATTTATCTTACTGGACAAGTTAGAGCAAATGGATTTAGCGACATTAGATGACTTTGGGAAATGGTTAGAACAAGAAGGTTTACAAGCAATTGCGACACGTGTAAGTAGTGGCGGAGAATGTTCTATCATTATCGAAGATGGTTATGTAGTTGGACAGGAGAATTTGCCAACACAAGAGGTACCAGCTACAGAAATACCACAATGGAAGCCAGGTGAATTTTAATGAATATCACAAGTGGAAAAGTAGCTAAGGCGCAAAGGGTTGTACTATATGGTCCAGAAGGAATAGGGAAATCATCTTTTGCAGCCAATTTTCCAGATCCTTTATTCATAGATACCGAAGGAAGTACATCCAATATGGATGTAAAAAGAATGGACAAGCCTACTAGCTGGGAGTTTTTACATCAGCAAATTGATTTTGTGAAAAACAATCGTCCATGTAAAACACTTATCATAGATACCATTGATTGGGCAGAACATTTAGGAATTCGTTTTGTAACGAGCCGCGGGAACGTTACAAGCATTACACACTTTGGTTACGGTGATGGTTTTGTGCAACTAGAAGAAGAGGTTGGAAAGTTTTTAAATAAATTATCAGATGTAATTGAAGTAGGGATTAACGTCGTTCTTACAGCACATGCAAAAATAGTGAGATTTGAAGCACCAGACGAAATGGGGGCTTATGATCGATACGAATTAAAACTAGGAAATAAAACAACAGCTAAGACTTCAGCATTAGTTAAAGAGTGGGCTGATATGGTTCTATTTCTTAATTATAAAACATTCAGTGTTGCAACAGATGATAAAGGTAAGAAATTTAAAGGCCAAGGTGGAGTACGTACCATGTATGCAACACATCACCCTGCATGGGATGCTAAAAATCGTCACGACCTACCAGATGAAATGCCGATGGATTATGGGCAAATTGCACATATTTTTGAAGGGCAAGCTCCAACACAAGAGCCAGCACAGCAAGTAGCAGTTCAACAACCTGTAGTTGAGTCAGCTCCACAACCAGAAATACAGCAACAAACAAATACAGATTCTGGCACATTAAATGCTAGTGTAGGTCAGCCTACAGGAGAGTTTAAGGAACCAGTAAATACAACAGAATTAGATCCTGCAATCCCACAGGCATTGAGAGATTTAATGATGCAGCATAATGTGCTAGAAGCAGAGATTCAAGCTGTTGTTAGTCAAAAAGGATATTACCCGCAAGCAACACCTATTACAAATTATGATCCGAGTTTTATTGATGGTGTACTAGTGGGGGCATGGCAACAAGTATATAGCATGATTGAAGAATTTCGTAAGAGTTTACCATTTTAATATAGGAGTGATTTTTTAATGACACAAGGACATGAATTTGACTGGAATGGAACGATACAGGATAGTGGTCCACAATTTATTACACTACCTGCAGGAGATTATAATTTTACTATTACAAAATTTGAAAGAGCAAGACATCAAGGAAGTACTAATTTACCACCTTGTCACATGGCCATCTTACATTTAGAAATAGATGGTGGTGAACATGGTACAGCGAACGTTATTCATAGATTGTTTTTGCATTCGAAAACAGAAGGTTTCTTATCACGTTTTTTTGAAGCAATTGGACAGAAGAAAGAAAATCAACCCATACAAATGAATTGGAATATCGTATTTGGAGCTAAAGGACGTTGTAAGCTAATCATTAACAAATATACAAAAGATGGGCAAGAACGTGAAAATAATCAGGTGGATAGTTTTTTACCATATGAAGAGTACATGAAACATGCTGGAACAACGCAACAGTATCAGCCACAACAACAGCAACAACAGCAGTCGACACAGCAACATCAAGCTCCATTTCCAACTGGTCAACCACAACAACAGCAACAACCAAATACACAAACAGGTGGCTATGTACCAGGTCAGTTTTAGGGGGTAAATGATATGAAACTTAGAGACTATCAGCAGGAAGCGAGGGAGTCTATCCAGGAACAATGGGCAGAGGGCGTTAAAAAGACGCTCCTTGTCCTTCCTACTGGATGTGGGAAAACAATTGTTTTTAGTAAGGTAATTGAAGATAGGGTAAGGCTTGGTGAGCGTCTATTGGTACTTGCCCATAGAGGGGAGTTACTAGAACAAGCTGCAGATAAATTAGAAAAATCAACAGGGCTTAAAACAGCTACTGAAAAGGCAGAAGAAACATCTATTCACAGTTGGTTTCGTGTAGTAGTTGGAAGTGTTCAAACGATGATGAGAGAAAAACGATTGAAACAATTCCCTAAAGATTACTTTGACACCATCATTATAGACGAAGCACATCATTGCATATCTGACAGCTACCAACGAGTGTTAAATTATTTTGAAGATGCAAATGTATTAGGAGTTACTGCAACACCTGATAGAGGGGATATGCGTAACTTAGGATCGTATTTTGACAGCTTAGCTTTTGAATATACGTTACCTAAAGCAATCAAAGAAGGTTATTTATCACCAATTAAAGCATTAACTATTCCACTTCAGTTAGATTTAACAAGTGTAGGACAACAAGCAGGTGACTTTGCAGCTGGTCAATTAGGGAGTGCCCTAGATCCATACTTAGAATCAATCGCAGAAGAAATGAAAAAAGTAGCTAATGATAGAAAAATAGTAGTCTTTCTTCCACTAGTAAAGACCAGTCAAAAGTTTACCGAGATTTTAAATCAAAAAGGATTTAGAGCTGCAGAGGTAAATGGAGAGTCACAAGACCGTAAAGAAATATTGGAAGATTTTGAAAATGATAAGTATAACGTGCTTTGTAACTCTATGTTACTCACAGAGGGTTGGGATTGTCCATCCGTTGATTGTGTCGTGGTTTTACGTCCTACAAAAGTACGTAGTCTATATAGCCAAATGGTTGGGCGTGGTACCCGATTATTTGAAGGAAAAACGGAATTATTATTGCTTGATTTTCTATGGCACACAGATAGACACGAGTTATGTCACCCAGCACATTTAATAGCTGAAAGTGATGAAGTAGCTCAAGCAATGACAAAACAAATTGAGGAAGCTGGTATTCCATTAGATTTAGAAGTAGTTGAGCAAACAGCAGAGGAAGATGTTATTGCCCAGCGAGAGGAAGCATTGGCTAAACAACTAGCAGAAATGAAACGTCGTAAACGTAAGCTAGTGGATCCGTTGCAATTTGAAATGAGTATTCAAGCTGAGGATTTAGCAAACTATGTACCTTCTTTTGGTTGGGAAATGAGTCCACCAAGTGATCAACAAGTGAAAAAACTTGAGAAATTAGGAATTTTACCTGATGAAATTGACAATGCAGGTAAAGCTACAAAACTATTAGATCGATTAGATAAACGTAGAGAACAAGGGTTAACTACTCCTAAACAAATACGTTTCCTTGAACAACGAGGATTTCAACATGTGGGGACATGGTCCTTTGATGCAGGAAAAAATCTAATTGATCGTATTGCAGCAAGTGGTTGGAGAACACCAGCTGGTGTAAATCCGAAAGAATATAGACCGGAAGGGTGAATTGTAGATGTCTCAACATGTTGATAAACAAAGAATTCAAATATATGAAAGTAATGAAAATCAGAATCCGTTATCTGTTGAAATAATTAAATTAATAAAAGTGCAAGTAAAAAAAGGATCAGGAATTGATTCTGATCCGGTTCGTCTAGTTGATGTTTATTATGATTTAAAAGGAAATTATGTATTTACTGTCGATTCCCTATCGGAGGATTATTAATTTTCAATTGTACATCAACTAAATCAATAAAAATATTAAAGTAGTCTTTCATTGTTTCAAAATCTACTTGGTCAAATTTTTCTTTGAAGTGGGTATAATCATTCCCTTTTAATCGAATAACATCAGCAACTTTTTGAAAATCAGTATTAGGTAAATATTCTTCAATGGCTTTATATAATTTTTTGTTGGCAACTTCTTCTGGATCTTTATTTAATTCTTTTATTGCATAATCTTTAATCAGTATTTCTAATGCTAAACGATATGCAATTCCAGCTGAAGTTAAATGGCCATTATTCTCGCTATATGATGCTTCTTTATATATATCTATAAATCTTGGGGATAAATCATTTATATAGTTAGAGAATTCTTTGTTTTTTATAGAAGGATAAATAAGGACAAATTCCGATTCTTTATCACTATAGGATGTTGATCTAGTGTGACCAGTAATATAAATTCTAAAACAATTTGTACATTTCCAGCTTATTAATTGCAACATTTTATCTTTAGTATATTTAAATAATTTAAAGTCTTGATAAGTAGGCATATTTGGGAAATTACAATGAGGGCACTTTTTCGGAATTTTATACTTTAGACTTGCTAGCCAATTATCACTACGTCCGGTGAGAACTCGATTAACGAAATCATTTGTAGACATTAAAAACACTCCTTATTTAATAATAGCTTAATCATATCAAAAGAAAGTAGGTGGTACCAATTTATGGAAAATAAACTAGATTTAATTGCATTACTAGAACACGTTGACCCATCTTATTTAGACTATCAGGAATGGCTTAATGTTGGTATGGCTCTTAAGTACGAGGGCTATACCGCAGCTGATTGGGAGGATTGGAGTCGTAGAGATGGCCAACGATACCGTCCAGGTGAATGTTTTAAGAAATGGACTAGCTTCGAAGGCTCAGGCATCACAGGGGCAACAATCACTCAAATGGCTAAAGATAATGGTTGGGAGCCACGTGTTTATAAAGATGATCGTGAATTGTCTTGGGATGATGAAATAACTGGAAATGATGAATATGTTGTCATAGATAAAAACTGGATTGAAGGCATGGAAATCCAAGAACCGAAAATATGGAATCCAGTACAAGAGATTACTCGTTACTTAGAAACATTATTTGAAGCATCTGAAAATGTTGGATATGTCACATCAACATGGCAAACAGAAGATGGGAAATATCTTCCAACAAAAGGAAATTATGATCGGCAAGCTGGGGAACTTATTCAACAGTTAAATCAATCCAATGATGATATCGGAGCTGTATTAGGTGATTACAACCCAGAAGCTGGGGCATGGATAAGATTTAATCCATTAGATGGCCAAGGGGTTAAAAACGAAAACGTTACTGATTATAGATACGCATTAGTAGAATCCGATTCGATGGATTTAGAAAAACAGAATGCGATATTACGAGAGTTGGAATTACCGATTGCTGTACTTGTTTATAGTGGAAAGAAAAGTATTCATGCCATTGTAAAAGTAGATGCGGCCAATTATGAAGAATACCGTAAACGTGTAGATTATCTCTATGACGTGTGTAAAAAGAATGGTTTAGATATTGATAGCCAGAATAGAAATCCATCACGCTTAAGTAGGTTACCAGGGGTTGAACGTAATGGTAAAAAGCAATTTATTATAGATACCCATATAGGAAAGGCAAATTATGAAGAATGGCAAGATTGGATTGAGGATTTAAACGACGATTTACCAGATCCAGAAAGTTTAACAGATTATTGGGATAATATGCCTGACTTAGCTCCACCTTTGATTGAGGGGTTATTAAGGCAAGGACATAAAATGCTGATGGCAGGACCATCTAAGGCGGGTAAATCTTTTGCATTAATCGAATTAACCATTGCACTAGCTGAAGGTAGCAAATGGCTAGGTTGGCAATGTGCTCAAGGTAAAGTATTATACGTCAACTTAGAGTTGGACAGGCCAAGTGCATTGCATCGTTTTAAAGATGTATATAACGGCTTAGGATTAGCACCTTCAAATATTAATAATATCGACATCTGGAACTTAAGAGGGAAGTCCGTACCAATGGACAAACTTGCTCCAAAACTTATCAGACGGGCACAGAAGAAGAACTACATCGCAGTTATCATTGACCCGATTTATAAGGTTCTTACAGGTGACGAAAACAGTGCAGATCAGATGGCACACTTTACGAATCAATTTGACAAAATAGCTACAGAGTTAGGCTCTAGCGTTATTTATTGTCATCACCACAGTAAAGGTACACAAGGCGGTAAAAAGTCGATGGATAGAGCTTCAGGTAGTGGAGTGTTTGCACGTGATCCTGATGCATTAATAGATTTAGTTGAATTGGAATTAACAGATGCATTAATCAAACAAGAAGAAAATAAAGTCGTATGTGGCATTTATGCGAGCTACATTGAAAAGCATAATTTCAACTATTTTGATGAGAATGTTGGCGATGATGATTTACTAAGTCCAGCACAGATAACGGATCATGCGAAACGAGCTATACCTCACTTAATGGAACAAATCGATGAAGAAGTAAATCAAGCACTTAAACGTCTAAAATCTAGGTCTGCATGGCGTGTGGAAGGTACATTAAGGGAGTATCCAAAGTTTGATGCAGTGAACATGTGGTTTAGTTATCCAATCCATAAAGTGGATGATGTAGGGGTACTAAAAGACATTGAGCCAGAAGGTGATGCACCACCTTGGAAACAAAGGTCAAAGAATAAGAAAACTTCTAAAGAACGCAAGGAAGAACAAAACGAGGCACTAGAAACTGCTTATGAAGCTTGTTCGATAGAAGAAGTAATTACACTAGAATCTATTGCTGAATTTATGGGTGTAACAGATAGAACTGTTAGAAATAGAATTAAAAATCATGGTGGATTTGAGATAGAAAACGGAGAAGTTTTGAGAAAAGAAAGCAAACAATGAAATGAAATACATTAAATTTTCACTTCATTTCATTGTTGAAAATGAAAGGACGTTGTTTCACTCTTCAATTTCAATATATCAGTGAAATGAAAGCACGTGGCTTCAATTTCAATTTTCATTATTAGTCGTGAAAATGAAAGGGCGTCCCTTCAATTTCACAGTGAAATGAAAAGGTATATATATAATATATAAATTTCCGTTTCACTCCGTTCAAGTCATGAGAAAAAAAGTGGTGGGCTTAAGCTCTGCCCGCCACACCATTTTTCTCTTTCATGACGAAAGCTAATTTTCAAAATCAAAATTCAAAAATAAAAAGTAGGTGTAAATATATGTGCATAGAAAATGACCTATTAGCAATAAAGAAAATTTTTATAGATTACCCACGTTTGTATAAAGTAAAAAAACAGGAACTAGTAAAAGCTGAACAGGAACGACAAGATTTACTCCATGTTTTAGAGCTTGGAAAATTAGATGCAATCAAAATGGGAAAAATAACACGAGAATTAAAGCAGGTCCAAATCAGACGTAGACAGATAAAAAATAATCTAGAAGTGCTGGAAGTCATTAGTAAGTTTTCTCAAGCATTTAACAACAACACAAATAAAAGTAAGCAGATTGAAACAGTCATGAATACTGTTAAAAATATTACGGAAAGAGATCGGAAGTATACAATGCGTGTCAGAACAGATTTGCAAAAATTAGTGGAGGTAGGAGAATGATTACAGTCGGTTTCAAAAGATTAACAGACGATGCAATATTACCAGTAAGGGCACATTATTCTGATTCAGGGTTTGATTTGTTTGCTAATGAAAATTTAATTATTGAACCAGGTGAAACAATTGTTGTAAAAACAGGCATTGCAATTAATTTACCAGATGGGTATGAAGCACAAGTTAGACCACGATCAGGTATATCTAGTAAAACAAAGTTGAGGGTGCAGCTAGGGACAATTGATAATTCCTATACGGGTGAAATCGGGATTATTGTTGATAATACAGAGAACCATGACGAATCACTTCAGGATGAGTTCCATGATGATACTTTAAAAGATATATCCGAAAGGCTTATAAACGCTTGGGATTATTTGGATGCGTTCGACGATTTTCACAATGTAAACTCTTATCTCATCAAGAAAGGCGACAAACTAGCCCAACTGGTAATACAGAAACTACCGCAAGTACATGCTTATGAGGTAGATAAGTTACCAGATACGGAACGTGGTACTAATGGATTTGGTAGTACAGGCTCAAAAGTTGGTGAAAAGGATGACTGAATTCTTTATGCCAATGATGCCACCTACTACCACACACCAGCAAAAAAAGGTCACAGTTCGTAATGGGAAGCCTGCATTTTACGAGCCAGAAGATTTAAAGGCAGCACGTGCTAAATTAACAGCTCATTTAGCAAAGCATGTACCAGATAAGCCGATTGATGGCTCATTAAGGTTATTCGTCAAATGGCTCTTTAAACGATCAGGAAAGCATTTAAACGGTTCCTACAAAACAACGAAGCCCGACTTGGATAATAGCAATAAATTATTGCAAGATTGTATGACCGATTTAGGATTCTGGAAAGATGATAGCTTGATAGTCAGCTTGATTACGGAAAAGTTTTGGGCAGATACTCCAGGGATTTATATCAAAATCGAAGAGGTGTAAGCCGTGGACTTTAACGTGAACGTTTTTTATGACGAAGTAAAAGCATGGATTAGTCAGTGTAATCAAATGGCTATACAGCATGGGATGCACAGTAATGACTTTTGGATATGGATAACAAGGTCTATTGGAGAAATATGCGATAAGTATGACAACAATAAACTAGTCGTAATGCAATTTGCAATGATGTACGAGTGGTTAAGTGATATTTATCATAATCGGTAAAGGGGGATAGGTATGCATCTTACAGAAAAGCAATTAAAATTTATTACAGAAGTTGCTTCACAGGAAGCTATTAAAGCATACAAAGCTGATTTCGAAAAGCAAGAAAAAATAAAACATGATAGACGGTTGCATAATATTAAGCTGTTGCTTAAAAATTATAGATCCCTTGTTTTGCATTGTGAGAATAAAAAAACTGAATTAGAAGAATTAGAGGAAACTTCTATACAAGATTTGGACATTGAGACAATAAACATAGAATCAATCGAATCAATTAAGAAAAGTAAAACAAAATCTATAGCGATGGTTTATTTTATACAAGGAAAAATCGAAGCTTATAAAAGGTCATGTAGTACAGATGAGTTAAAATACTTCTGGGTCTTAGAAAAGAAATATATAACTAAGAAAAAATACACTACGCAAGAAATTGCAGAAATAGAAAATGTTGATGAGCGAACAGTGAGAAGATATCTAAATAAAGCTATGGAGGATTTGCCAGTTATCTTTTTTGGAGTAGATGCGATAAAATTTGAAAAGTAATGTTGTCCAAAACCTGTCTTGAATGTGTCCGTACTAAGATGCTAGTATGATAGTGTAGCGGAAACTACAAAAACACATAAAACGACTACACATGATGTATGTATTTTGTAGTTATGCACAATATGTTGATGCTTTTTCTATGTAGGTGAGGGTGTAAAGCCCTCACAATCCCTTTTTATGGTAATATTTAACTAATACATATTGAGGGGTGGGTTTATGAAGAAAGTTTTATTTTTATTAATTGCAATAATGTTAGTCGGGTGTACAAATGATTCCGATGAAAGTATTGATAAGAATAAAGATGATATTGATGATGAAGAGGTAGTAAATGTTGAAGATGATGAATCAAAAGCATCAACAGAACGTTCCCAACTACCATTTGATATAAATGAATTTAATGAATTATATGATAAAAGGTTAGAAGAGTATGTTAGTGAAGAAGATAGAACGGAAATTTTGGCTGATAAAGAACAAATATCAATAGCATTCGGTCATGTAAATGAAGTGGCAGCTGTACTATATACAATAGATGAATTGATAGATGGAAATGAACTAGATACATACGGAAGACAATTTGTTCAAGAGTTAATTGATGCATCATTTTATATTGATGAAACAACAATTGCAGGTTTGGAAATTCAAATAAATGCAATTGATATGGAGAATGTATCTATTTCTGTTTTTAATGGAGATGTTGACAATAACGCCAGTAAAATTACAATTAATGATTCAAAAGAAGATCTTGAAGGAGAACCATTGCCGTTTGATATAGAAGAATTCTCGAACCATTACTATGAGATTATAGAGTTGTTTGATGATTTTTCAGATTCAGAAAGACTTTTTATTAAAGAGGATTCAATCGCATTGATATCTGGTCACATGATAGAAGCGCAAGCGTTATTGAATGTATTAAGCAAGTTAACGGAAGATGAAGCGATAAATATTTTAACAGAAGAGTTTTTGAACGACATTGTTCAAGATGGTTTTTATATCAATGAACTCAAAACAAGTGAAATGGATATAAATATAAATGCTATTGAGATTAGTTCAGTAACTTTAATTATTAAAGGTGAATCGGAGTGATCAAATGAATAACAAAGTACTCTGTGAAAAATGCGATAACATGATTGTGATACCAAAATCAAAACGTAGAGTGCTGCAAAATGCAATCCATGAACATTACTTCTGCTGTCCAGAATGTGATTATAAATATGTAACATATTATACGGATCAAAGATTACGAAAAGAAATAAATAGACAAGAAAAGCGTTGGAAAAAATATCGTGAAGCTCCAACAGAAGAAAGAAAAAGATCAATCTTAGCAGAGATTAATTTAAATAAACGAATGCTAGCAAAAGATTCTGATGTATTGAAACAAAAGATGCAGAGGGAGTTGATATAATGAACTTTGACACAAAGCACATTTTAAAGTGGGGTATACCTGGCTGGTATTTAATAATAAATATAGTTGTAGCTGTATCTTCTTTAATAGGTTATGAATGGATAACAGATAGTGGTTACTTGACACCATCAATCATTATAACGTTGGCAGGAGTGCCATTAGGATATGTAATTTATCAGCCTTACTTTTTCGTGTCAACACTAATGTACGAGAATAAAGGAAATCAGTGGAATATACTATTGTTTAAGATGTCAGATGAAACTAAACGACTTTTTTTAAGCAATAGGTATGGCTATTTCCTTAATAATATTCATGGGTATGGTTCATTAATATCAGCCGTCATAATTAGTTTGATATACCTTATCGTTTTAGCGTTTATTCACGAATTTAATACAGAAATATTTATGCTGATAATAATGAATATCGTGTTGGTGGTAATTGTTTCGTTTAACTTCAAGCACTATCAAAAAAATTTCGAAAATTTTATAAATCAAATAATTCGAGAATTAAAGAAAGATATAAATAGATAAAGACACTTACTTAATTGTAGGTGTCTTTTTATTATGTCAAAGGGAGTTGAGCAGATTGAAACATGACCTTATGTTGTTTGAAGAAAGAGAGTATGGATTATTTTGTATCCGTGTATATAAGTGTTCTCGTTGTGGATTGATAAGTAAGACACCAGTAATTGACTCACGGTTGAAGTGTAAGTAAATGAACAGGCATCAACTATACAACAAGTACAAACGAGATCAAGAAGCTAAGAAGTTCTATAACTCAAAAGCCTGGGAGATCTGCAGAACGAATGTATTAATTAGAGACTATTATTTGTGCCAGGAATGTTTAAAGAATAAATTAATTGTTGTTTATGATGTCGTGCATCATATTAAATCAAGGCTGGAATATCCAGAGTTAGCATTGACTGAAGATAATCTAATTTGTTTGTGTCATGCATGTCATAACAGAATAGAAAATGCAGTAGAAACAAAGGAAAAGGGCATAAAACTTATTGAAATGGGGGCAAATCCAGAAATAATCTAGGCCCCCCTCCCAAAAAGTTAGGGTTTTAAATTTCTCAAGAACCCACGCCCCCTTCGTTTTCACCGCAGAAGAATTTTTTATGAAAGGGGGGTAACTTCAAATGGCGGTTCCTACAAAAAAGAAATTGATTGAGTATCTTGGTGAGGGTTATGAAGAATCGGACGAACAGTTAATTCAGCTTTACATTGAAACTCATCAGTTTTACAGGCGGTTGCAAAAAGAAATTAAAAAATCAGAGTTAATGTATGAGTATACGAATAAGGCAGGAGCGACAAACTTAGTTAAAAACCCCCTTTCAATTGAATTAACAAAGACGGTACAGACATTGAATAATCTCCTAAAGTCACTCGGTTTGACACCTGCTCAGCGTAAAAAAGTGATGAGCGGAGAGAATGATGACGATGACTTCGATAACTTCTAATGAAAAAATAAAGCACAGTTTTAGCTTTATCACTTGGAAAAAAGAGCAGGTTAAAAAAGGCAATATATTAGAAAAGCCATCAAATGAATTACTAACTACTTGGTATGCAAAACAAGCTGTTAAAGGTAATATTAAGGTCAGTAAAAAGAATAAATTAGCCGCAAAAAGGCATTTGAAAGATTTAAAAAGGCAAGGTACTGAAGATTTTCCTTGGATATTTGTTGAAGAGGAAGGTCATCGTCCAATTCGGTTTATAGAAAAATTTTGTAAACCATCTAAAGGAGACTTTTCACAATTAACTGCCCAGCCATGGCAACACTTTGTGATAGGTTCGTTATATGGATGGGTTCATAAAGATACTGGTATAAGACGCTTTCGTGAGGGTCTTATTTTTGTTGGCCGTAAAAATGGTAAATCTACTTTAGTTAGTGGATTAACACTATATTCCTTCAGTAAAGACAATGAAAATGGTGCAGATGTATATTTATTAGCTAACACTAGAAAGCAAGCTGGAATCATTTTCGATGAAGCGAAAGCAATGGTTAAAAAATCACCAAAACTTAGAAGACAATTTAGATCCACAAGAGATGCCATTTTTTATGATAAAACAATATCTAAAATTGAACCACGGGCGTCAGATAGTGAAAACTTAGATGGCTTAAACACTCATTTAGGTATTTTTGATGAAATACACGAATTTAAAGACTATAAATTAATCAATGTTATTAAAAAATCACGAGGTGCACGTAAGCAACCATTGATTTTATATATAACAACAGCTGGTTATCAATTAGATGGACCATTAGTGAATTATTATGAGCAATCTGCAGATGTACTTGATGGTGCTGTTTTCGATGAACGTACTTTTTATTTTATTGCTGAGCTTGACGATCAAAAGGAATTTGATAAACCTGAAGAATGGATTAAAGCTAATCCAAATATGGGTGTATCTCTTGATTTAGATATACTTAAAGAAGATTGGGAGAAGGATAAACGTACTCCTGAAGAACGATCAGATTTTATTACAAAGCAATTTAATTTCTTTGTAAATGCTAGTAATCAATCATTTTTGGACTATCAAACAATCAAGAAAAATAATAAAGTAATTGATATTGAAATGTTACGAGGTAATTCGTGTGTAGGAGGGTATGACTTATCAGATAGCGAGGATCATTCGAGTGCTTGCCTAGAATTCCCACTTGAAAATGGAGAAGTATTTGTTTTGTCGCATACTTGGGTTCCAGAAGAAAAGGTGATAATAAACAATGAAAAATTACCGTATCGAGAGTTGGAGAAAGAAGGACTGCTAACAATTGTACCTGGTGATTATATCAAGAAAGAATATATCGAAGATTGGTTTGTTGAAATGTCTTATGTATATAACATAACTAAAATCACGTATGACCCAGCAAAAGCATTTAGATTAAATAAGGCGTTAGAAAGTCATGGATTTACAACGGAAGTAACGAGACAAAGAGCAATGGTTCTTGGTCCAGCGGTTGATGATCTAAAAGAAATGTTCATTGATGGGAAAGTAATTTTTAATAATAATAGATTATTCCGTTGGTATGTAAATAATGTAAAAATTAAACCTGATAACCACAAAAATAATTTGCCACAAAAACAAGGTCGCTACCGTAAAATTGACGGTTTTGCGGCTTTTTTAAATGCTCATACCGCAGTAATGGAAATCATGGTTGAACCTGAGGGAGAAGGAAAGGTTGAATTTATGTCAGTTAAAGAATTGATGGGAGGGTGAAAACGTAATGAAAGATGATGGTATTGAATTTTTTAAGAAATTAAGAGATCTGTCAGGTGAAATTGTTAATGCTTATGAAAACGATGATGAAGAAGCGTTAGAATCTGCAATAGGGAAATTTGTGATACTGATGATAACTGCTGATGCAATCAAATGATCCATATCTAACTTAAATGAAAGGTGGTGAGAGTTTGAAATGGTTCGATAGAATTAAGGCATCTTATAAAGGGGCAGTTGCTGGTTGGAAGAATGCAACGTCTAATTTCAAATCATGGGCAGGGAGAACTTTTTGGGGAATAGATAATAGCAAGTTGGCCAATAACGAAACTATTTTCAGTGTTATTACTAGATTGTCTAATATTATATCCATTTTACCTATTAAGCTGTACCAAAATTATGATGTTGTAAATAATCAAGCATCGGATGTATTGATTAATAATCCAAATGACAATATGCATGGATTTGATTTTATTAGTAAAATGGAAGTTTCAAGAAATGAAACAGGAAATGCCTATGCTGTTATTTTTCGAGATATTCGCATGCAAGTAGAAAAAATTGTACCAATCGATTCAGCATATGTTACACCTTTTATAAATCAAGATGATGATACTTTATGGTATCAAGTAAATGGTAGTAATGGAACGTATTATTTTCATAATATGAATATGCTACATGTTAAGCACATTTCGGGTACATCAAGATGGAAAGGCATAAGCCCACTTGAAGTATTAAAAAATACTTTAGAATATGACAAAGCAGTTCAAGAATTTAGCTTATCGGAAATGCAAAAGAAGGAGAGTTTCTTTTTAACTTACGGTGCTAATGTTGACAAAGAAAAAAGGCAAGAGGTAGTCGATAACTTTAGGGAATTCTATCGTGAAAACGGTGGAATTCTATTCCGTGAACCTGGTGTAGAAATTGACAATATAGAAAAGAAATATTTTGCTTCTGACACCATAAACTCTGAAAAAATCACTAGATCAAGAGTAGCCAATGTATTTAATGTTCCAGTTTCTTTTCTAAATGATCATGAAGGACAAAGCTATTCTTCCAATGAAGAAAATATGACTCAATTTGTTCAGATGACCGTTGCACCAATTGTCATCCAATACGAAAATGAGTTTAATAGAAAGCTTCTAACGGAAGATGAGCGAATTAAACAAGGATTGTATTTTAAGTTTAATTTAGGTGGTTTATTACGTGGGGACACTAAAACCAGAACTGCATATTATCAAATGGCTATTCGCAATGGAATACTAACGCCCGACGAGGTGCGCAGATTAGAAGATGAGCCTCCTGCAGGCGGTAATGCTTCGAAATTATGGGTATCAGGTGACTTATATCCATTAGATTTAGATCCTACCCAAAGAAAGAATTCATCGAAGGGAGGTGAAGGGTAGTGGGTAAAGGAAAGAAAAATAAATTTTTTAATATGAAATTATCCGCTGATGGAAAATCAGGGGATATTTTTATTTATGGAGAAATTACAAAGTATGCTTGGGAAGAGTATGGAGAGAAATCAGCACAGATATTCAAACAAGAGTTAGATGATCTAGGAGATGTTGAAACAATTAATCTATATGTTAATTCCCCAGGAGGTAGCGTATTTGAAGGAATTGCCATTCACAACATGCTTAAACGACATAAAGCACGTGTTATTGCCTACGTTGATGCATTAGCTGCATCTATTGCTAGTGTAATTATCATGGGAGCAGATCAAATCATTATGTATGAAAATTCCCTGTTAATGATTCATAATCCGTGGACCTTTGCAATTGGCAACGCAATTGAATTACGTAAACAGGCAGATGACTTAGATCGTATTGGAGAATCTTCTATCCAATCGTACTTATCTAAATCGGGGGATAAACTTGAAGACGATAAGCTGCGGGAAATGTTAGATGCTGAAACATGGTTATCAGCTGATGAAGCATTGCAATATGGTTTATGTGATGTAATTGAAGGAGCAAATGAAATGGTTGCTTCCATAAGCGATAAACTATTTGCGAACTATAAAAATGTACCTAGAGATTTGAAACAAAATTCAAGTGTAATATCTGCCGAAGAAATGGCAGAGCGAAAAAAAATAGCGGAAGCAGCTGCATTTAATGCTAATTATATAAATGATATCTTAGGAGGAATTTATCAATGAAAAAACAAGTGAAATTATTAAAATTAGGTGATTTTCAGTTTTTTGGACAAAAAACACTTTATGAGTTAAAACAAAATCTCTCTACAATTGGTCAACAATTACAAAAAACAGAGGGGGAACTTGCACAAAAAGCAATTGATCCATCTGCAAGTATGGAAGACATTCAAGCGTTACAAAAATCAAAAGATGATTTAAAAGCCCGTTTTGACGTAATTAAAGAACAACATGACACAATGGAAGCAGAGCAAAAGGCGAAATTCAAACAACAAGCGCAACAACAAAAGTTAGGTTTAGGTAGTGTAGAAGATCCGCAACAAAAAGTAGTTGAAGCAAAGGCCGAAATGATTAAAGCGGTAATGAAAAATAAAGCAATCCCAAATGATGTATTACAAGCACTAGGTGATGATAATTCAACTGGTGGAGGTAAATTCTTGCCCAAAACAGTATCTAATGACATCATTGCGGAACCATTGGTTAAAAACAAGTTACGTGAAATTTCTACTTTTACTCAAATTACTAATTTAGAAATACCGAAAATTAACTTTACCTTAGACAACGACGATTTCATCAGTGACAAAGAAACAGCGAAAGAATTAGAATCTTCAGGTGATCTTGTGTCCTTTGGTCGAAATAAATTTAAAGTATTTTCGGGTATTTCTGAAACAGTTTTATTAGGAACAAATACAGCTATTGTAAACCATGTAGAAAATGCATTACAATCGGGGATTGCAGCAAAAGAACGTAAAGTTGCGTTTGTAGAAACACCAAAAACAGGTGAAGAACATATGTCATTCTATTCTACTGAAAATGCAATCAAAGAGGTTGAAGGCGAAGATATCTTTAATGCAATCACTAACGCGCTTGATGACTTACATGAAGATTACCGTGATAATGCTACAATCGTAATGAAAAAATCGGACTACACAAAAATTGTAAAAGAATTGGCGAATGGAAATGCAACTCTTTATGGTGCGCAGCCAGAACAAGTATTAGGTTATCCAGTTGTATTTATTGATGCAGCAATTAAGCCAATTGTTGGAGATTTTTCATACTCACATTACAACTACGACATTGCTACGACACAATTCGAGCGAGATAAAGATGTCAAAACAGGAATCGAGCAATTTGTTGTGACAGCTTGGTTTGATCACCAAATCAAACTTAAATCAGCATTCCGTATTGCGAAAGTAATTTCCACACCCTAATCAGCCCGTAAATTTAACGGGTGTACCTACTGATGCAACAGTAAAATTAACGTGGGATTAAAACTCGTTAATCAGGGCAGAAAGGAGAACAAATATGCCTTATAACATATATCAAGATGGAGAATTAATTGCAGAAGGTATTGAGGAAAAAGAGTACATTGTTGAAGGTTTAACACCTAATACAGAGTACTCTTTTTCCGTTTCAGAAGTTATTGGAGAAAATGAATCCGAGCAATCAGATCCAGTTACGATTACCACAATTTATAGTGATGTTGAATCTGTTGCGGTTTCTCCTAAAACTAATAATTTAATAGTAGGTGCAACACGCCAACTAAATGTAACAGTTGAGCCATCTACAGCAAAACAGGATGTAACATATAGTTCAACTAATAATGAAATAGCGACAGTCGATACTAACGGATTAGTGACGGCTATTTCAGTTGGACAAGTAACAATTACTGTTACTACAGAAAACGAAACTGATACATCAATAGTCAATGTTACAGAACCTGAAGAAGGTGATTAGTAGATGAACAAAGCTAATCTATTAACTCACGTAAAGGAATATTTAAGAATTGATGGAGACCACGACAATGATTTGTTGGGTCTCCTTATTAAATCAGCAATTGAATATTTATCTAATGCTGGAGTTAATGAACAAGAAAACGAACTTTATAAATTAGCTATTACTATGTTAGTAACTCATTGGTATGAACAGAGACATCAAAGTATAGATGGCAGAACATCAAGAGTTATAGAAATGGGATTACAAACAATTATTTTGCAATTACGAGTAGGTGGTTAGATGAATAACCCATCTAAATTTAATAAACGGGTTCAATGGGAAGAAAAAAGACGTAGACAAAATGAAGAAGGCCATTGGATTGAAGAATGGACGGATAGTATTTTAGGTTTGTCATGGGTTCAAATTCGAAACATTCGAGGTAATGAATTTATTATGGCTGGTGCTAATCAAGTGAAGGTATCAGCTAGAATCAACACCCGTTACAGAAAAGACATTGAAGAAAAATATTATGAACTTGGTGAAAAATTAAGGATCCGTTTAGGTACTCGTATTTTCGACATTATATATATCAATAATCTTGAGGAAAGAAATGTCGAATTTGAAATCTTGGTTAACGAGGTGAGGTAATGAAATTAAACGTTGTGGGCATGGAGGATTTACTAAGCAGTTTCGCCAAGATGGAAGGTCCGACATTACAAAGAATAGAACGAGAAGCAGTACAAGCAGGTGCGAAACATGTTCAAAGAATTCAGGAGAGAAATTGGAATAGGTCTTATAAATCAGGTGAGCACGTTAAAGATGCTATCACAATTGGAAGGGCGTTTGAAACAGAGGAAGGTACTGCTATCAATGTAGGACCAAAAATGTCATTACGTTGGCGTGCTAAATTTGTTGAATATGGTACAAGTCGCCAAGCGCCACAAGCACCTGTTGCAAAGTCTGGTCAACAAGCAGAATTGATCGCTACAAATGCAATGATAAGAGTGTTAGAAAGGGTGGTTAAATGAGTGATTTAGGAAATTATGATGCACAAGCTGAATTGCTTCAAGCATTAAAAAATGATAGTGAATTGGCCACTCTTTCTAAGGGTGGCTTTCATAATCGTGTAGCTAATAAGGATGCACCATTCCCGAGGGTGGTTTATACACAATTAAATAATGTGCCTAGTGGTTACGCTGATAATGAAGAAACCGAAGCTACCGTAAATTTTCAAGTTAGTATTTTTACAGATTTGGAGACTGTTATTCATGAAACAAGGATGGTTAAAGCAGTTGATAGAATAATGAAAACTTTAGAATACGGTAAGTATGATCAGCAAGGTTTATACGAAACAGATACAAAACTTAATCATGTAGCTTTGCGCTACGAAAAGAATTTTTATGGAGGTAATGAATAATGCCAGAAAAGAAAAAAGCAAAAATCATTCATGGTTTATCACAATTCCATCTTGCCATTTTGAATAAAGATGATGCAACAGGCGTTGAATATGGAGAAGTTAATCATATCGAAGGAGCAGTTAGTGTTAGTGGAACACCAAATGCAGACCAAAGTTTAAAGTATGCAGACAACGGAGTTTTTGCAGTATTAGGAAGCTTTGAAAGCTTTGATGTAGAGATGGCTGCAATTGATATTCCAGAAGAAATTCAAGCTGAAATGTTTGGTGAAAAGGTTGTAAATGGCGTGGTCTTTTCAAATAAAAATGATGTAGCCAAAGAGGTTGCACTAGGTTTTAAGGCCAATTTACGAGGTGGCGGTCATCGTTTTTATTGGTTACTGAAAGGTACACCATCAATCATCGGACTAGATCATGAAACAGACCAAGGAACAATTGAAGGTAAGGATGCAAGTTTATCTATCAAATTTGCTCCATTGCTTTATAACGGTGAGTGGAGATCGAAAATGACAACAGAGGAAATCACACCAGCACAATGGTTTGAAAATGTTGTTTACGATGAAGCAACTGCTTTAGCATTAACAGAAACTCCCTAAACAGCCCGTAAACGTGCATGCTAGTGAAATCACTGACACAAGCTTGACACTATCATGGGAATAATCGCGTTAGGGCTATTTTTATGAGTGGGCATATTGCTCACTCTTTTTTATTGGAGGGGATTTTAATTGACGGACAAATTACAAGCAGAACATAAGTCTTTGACTTTAGTAGTTGAGATAGAAGGAAAAGATCAGCGATTTGTATCTCCTAAAAAGATACCAGGTGTTTTATGGAGACAAGCCGCAATGGTAGCTGAAGAAATTGAATCAGGTGAAGTTTTAGTATCGGATTTGGATAGTCATTTGCAATTTGTATGTGATGTATTTGGCAACCAATTTAGTTTAGATCAACTTGAAGAGGGCGTAGATGCACGTGATCTTGTAAAGGTTGTTTATGCAGTCACTATCTTTGTAATGGGGCAAGTATCAGTTGCTGCCGAAATGTTAACAAGCAATGTAGATATTGCTGATATTAACGAAAAAAAAGGTGAGTGAGACCGTACAAGATGCATATAACCATTTAATCGATTTGGGATATACACAAAACGATATTGATGAGATGGATATTATCTACCATTTGCAATTACTAGGTAGACGGAAATCAGCAAAAGAAACAAACGAAGATGAAAAATTATATATCGACGATTTAGGAATCTAAGAAAGGCGGTGCAGTATTGAGTGGAAAAAATTTAAAAGTTAATTTGGTTGCTAATACAAGTCAATTTAAAAGTGCAATGACCCAATCCAGCAATCAAATTAAATTATTAAATTCGGAATTTAAAAAGGCTGCCGCCGAAACAGATAAATATGGTAATAAACTTGATGCAACAGGTGCAAAAAAGAGACAGTTAAACGGTATCATTGATCAATATAAAGTTAAAATACAAGCAATAACCACAGAACAAAGACGTTGGACGTCTGAACTTAAAAAAGGAAATATTACAGAGCAGGAACATGCTCAGAAGCAACAGGAATTAGCGCGTAGGCTTAATAACACCCAAGCGGAAATGAAGCGGTATGAAGGACAGTTAAAAAGGCTTAATGCTGAAGGAAAAAAAGTCACTCGTACTTATGCTGACTTTAATAAACAATTTCGGAATGTAGGAATGACAATCCGTAATACTAGTGCTCAAGTAGGTATTGCTGCAGGTATTGGATTCTATGCCATGAAAAGAGCTATTGGTGATGTACTAACTGAAGCAATGAACTTTGAGTCTGGTATGTCACGAGTGAAAGCTGTAAGTGGTGCTACTGCTGAAGAAATGGCAGCAATGAAAGATCAAGCTTTAGAGTTAAATAAAACTACCGTTTTTACAGCTGAACAAGCAGCTGCAGGAATGGAAAAGTTAGCACTATCAGGATGGAAGGCAGAAGCAATTATGAAAGCTATGCCTGGAATGTTATCTTTAGCAGCAGCTGGATCATTAGAATTAGCAACTGCAGCAGATATTACATCCGATACTATGCAGGCATTTAATTTGAGTGCAGATAAAGCAACCCATTCAGCCGATGTGTTTGCCTATGCACAGGCCAATGCGAATACAAACGTTGAGCAGATGGGCGAAGCGATGAAATACCTTGCACCAACAGCTAATAGTTTAGGTTGGTCATTAGAGGAATCAGCAGCCGTAATAATGAAACTTGCTGATAACGGTCTTAAAGGTTCTATGGCTACTCAAGCATTTGGATCATCCTTAGTACGATTGTCTGCCCCAACTCCTAAAGCATCTAAACTAATTAAGAAGCTAGGAATGGAATTTTTTGATGCTGAGGGAAAGATGAAGACCATGCCAGAAGTTATTGCTGAGATGGAAAAAGGCTTGTCAGGTATGTCTGAAGAACAAAAAGCTGCAACAATGGATGTTTTGGTTGGTAAAAACGCATTTAAGCAGTGGCAAATTTTGTTAAAAGAAAGCTCTGGAACATTATCAGAAACAACGGATGAATTAAGAAATGCTGATGGCGCAGCTAAAGATATGGCAGATACCATGTTAGACAACGCTCAAGGTGCTCTTGTTCGTATGCAATCTGCATTATCAGCACTAAAAATTGAACTTGGAGAAAAATTACTACCGATATTTGCCAATGCTGCAGAATTTGTCATGGACCTTGCTAATAATTTATCCGAAATGGATGATGCGACGATACAATCAGTTGCGGAAACAGCATTACTTGTTACAGCTGTATTAGGAGTTACAACAGCGGTTGCAGGTTTAGTAACTGCGTTTGGTGCTCTAATGGCATTTGCTGGTCCGATAGGAGTTGCCATTACTGCGGGCACTTTAATACTCGGTACATTAGCAGCGGCCATTTATAAAAATAAGGTAGAGACCGAAAGATTAGCTGAAGAACAAGAAAAAGCAAGAACTGAAGCACTCCGTTATGGTGATGGATTATCTGAAGGTACTAAAAAAGGTGTTAAAGGATATACCGACTTGTATGAAGGTGCAAAGCTTAAAATGCTTGAATTACGCACCATGAGCGAAGATGAAGCGAAAAAGACAAGTGCCGAAGTAGTTAAAGCCTTTAGTGAAATGGCTGATAAAGTTATTGCTGAATTGGAAACACAACGAGAAAAACTAACCAATGCTGTAAATGAGGTATATGCGATTGCAGGAGATGCAGGAAAAGAAGCTGCTAATGAGTATACAAATAAAGCTATAGAACATTTTGATGAAGATATCGCAAATTATAAAAGAGCATTAGATGTTGTGAAAAAAGCACATGATGAATATAGTAGTGACTTATCAAAAATGCCTTATGAATTTGCCCACGAATATCAAGAAGCTTTAAAGGTACTCGAAGGTGGATCAAGAGAATTTGCCAGAACTCAAGATGAGTTATTCAATATCCAGAAAAACATATCTGGTAAACAAGGTAATTTAGTGGCACAAGAAGCGTCGCAATGGTCTAAGAAAATGAATGATACATACCAAGCTTCATTAAAAGCAGCTAATGATTGGTATGTGGAAAAACAAGCTACCTTTGAACAAGCAGTTGCTCAAGGGGTGTACACTCAAGAAGAATATGAACAATTGATGATTGGTGTGCAATCTCGTACAAATGAAATGATGGCAATGGCAGCTAAAGAATATGAGGAAACAAACCAAATATTATTTGATAACTTGGATAAACGTGGAGATATCATTGATTTAAAAACGGGTGAAATATTTGAAAGACAAGAAAAAAATTATGTTGATGCTGAAGGTATGGTTAAGAAATCCTTAGAGACACAAGAAGATTATCTTGCAAGATGGATGGAAAGTAATATGGAACATCTAGAAGGTAACGCAGAGTTTGCCCAACATACACAAGATATATATTTAAGGGATCTTCAAGCATTTTTAGTCGCTTGTGGAATGACAGCGGAAGAAGCAGAAGCAATGTCTATTGAGATTGCAAGTACTGTATTGGAAGGCCTTGAAGAAGGTGACGAAAGAGCCTTTGAAGCAGGAAAAAATAAAGGTGAAGCTCATATAGATGGAATTGAATCGACAAAAACAGAAGTTGCAAATGCAGGTGGAGAAATTACAGATGTTGCTGATCATTCTTTTCATCAGAAAAAAGATAGTGCCCATAAAGCAGGGAAAGATAAAGGTGAAGCCCACAAGAAAGGTATAGAATCAACCAAATCAGAAAATGATAGGGCAGCTGATGGAGTAAGTAAATCAACGACCGATAACTTAGCTAAAACTTCTGATGGTGGTGGAGGTAAAAAAGCTGTATATGACTTTATCGCAGGTATGCGAGGTCAACAAAGTAATGCATATGCACAGGCCAGAAGCACAGCTCAAAGAGGTGAAAAGGGTTTAAAATCTGTTAAAACTAAATCTGCTGGTGATGGTTTTGTCAGTGGTTTTAGAGGTTCCATAAATGGTGGGAACAGATCTATCTGGAGTGCTGCATGGTCATTAGGTAAATCTGCATTAAATGCTTTGAAGCAATCAATCAAATCTAGATCACCATCAAGAGAAACTGGAAAAGAAGGTATTAACTTTGTAGATGGTTTTGCGATTAACATTTCATCTAACAAGAAAAAAGCAATTAACAGTGCAAAAGTACTTGGTAAAGAATCCGTACAAGCATTAAACAGCGAATTGACTAATTACAAGAACGCAATGAATGCTTTACCTATGGCGTTAGAAAAAAATAAAGAAGTGCTAAAAGTAGAACATGAAGTGAAAAACTCTGGATTAGAGGATCAACTAAATGCTCTTGAAAATGTTATGAAGAAGCTTGTTGATGTAATGAATAGTAACTCAGAGGATAAGGGAGACATCAATGTCAGTATGAATATTGTCGTAAGAGGGCAAAATGATATTGATAAGATTGATACTATGTTAAGCAATTTAGGAAATCGTAGGAAGGCTGCTTTTGGAGGTGCAACTTGAGACAGTGGAGATTAATATCAAAAATAGATGGTACTGACACAAGGCAGGATAAAATATATCAAAGAAATAGGGTTGAAATACCAACTGCGGAACGGGATATACAAACAATCGAAATAAAAGGTCGTAATGGGTCACTCACAAAAGAATATGGATTTAAAGATATACTTTTGCCAGTGGAGTATTTTTTTTATGAGAAAGAAGAATTTGAACCCTATTTTAGGCGATTTAAGCAAAGATTGTTAAATGCTAAAACATTGATTGTTAATAGAGATAATGGTTTGTTTTATAAAATAAAATCGGCACAAATTGAGGTAGCATTAAGTGAAAGAGATATGCTAGGAGAATTTACAGTTAATTACACGTTAGATCCTTTTCTGTATGAAATATCTAACGCACCCCAAACCATCACATCAAGAACAGTCATTACTAACGAAGGTTATGAAACACAACCCATTATAACAGCAACTTGTTCTGGAACAGGTAAGATTTATGTGAATGACGTACCAATCGTTATTCAAAATATCAATGGTACGATTACAATCAACAGTGAAATGATGAATGCATATCGAAAAGTAGGAGCACTAGTCACTAACCTTAATAGTCACATGGTTGGTGACTTTCCTGTTTTAAGGCATGGAGATAATGTGATTGATTTTGATGGAGATATTAGCAAGTTGGAACTTATTAAGAATAAACGTTGGTTATAGGTTTTTAAAAAAATAAGAAAGGAGGAACCTAATGTTACCAATCTTATATAAAGCAAACGAAACAAACTTTACTCATAACGGTATAGGTCTACTACGTGATGCTATTACAGCAGTTGCGACAGAAGAATTAAACGGTATGTTTGAACTACAAATGGAATATGACAGCAAGGGCGAATATGCACATGTAATTGATGAAGAAATGATTATCAAGGCTAGGGCTAATGATAAACAAGACCCGCAACTTTTTAGGATATATTCCATCGAGAAAAATCATGATAACGATAATTTAATTATTGATGCTCAACATATCACCTATGATTTTGCTAATAACTTTGTTGAAAAATTAGAAGCAAGAAATATTACGAAAAAACAGGTAATGGAATTAATCGGTGCTAGTACTGCATATTCCCATCCTTTTAATGTAACAAGTAGCAATAACACAACACGTTCAACTACTAATCTATACCGCACCAATCCCCTACAAATGGTTGGTGGTATGGATGGCTCTGTATTACAAATTTGGGGCGGTCAATTAGAGCGTGATAACTTTCATTTAATCATGCATGATCGACGTGGCAGGGATGATGGAGTAAAGATACAGTATGCAAAAAATCTTACTGGATTAACTGCAAAAGTTGATATTAGTAATGTCGTTACTCGTATCTACCCATTTGCTTATAATGATGAAGATGATCGCCTAATTACCATAACAGGTAAGTATGTTGATAGTGATCATATTAATGACTATGACATTATCCGAGTAATGCCAGTTGATTATTCTCAAGAAGAAGAAATCGACTGGGAACAAACAGATGCACAAATACGGTCGAAGTTAACGCAATTAGCTAGTAGGTATTTTATAGAAACAGGTAATGACAAGCCGAAAACAGAAATCGATGTAGAGTTTGAACATCTATGGGAAACAAAAGAGTACAAAGATTTAGATGTATTAGAGCTTGTTGGAATGGGAGATACCGTACACATACACCATAGTAAATTAAATGTCACAGCTAGAGCGATAGTTAATCGTATTGAATATGATGTTTTAGCAGATGTAAACATCCGTGTTGGTATTGGTAATGTGAAATCTAGATTAAGCGATAACATGAATCGCATTGACCGTGTTGAGGAAAAGGTAGATCAGGCTGAATCTAATGCCAATCAGGCTATCATAAGTGCTAATGGGAAAAATAAAAACTATTATGGTCCTGACATGCCGACAAATAATCTAAATGAAGGTGATACGTGGTTTCAGTTGATTGATGGACAGTACACTCGTACATGGCGCTATGATGGGATACAGTGGCAATTAATTATTGATATGGATGTTAACGATGCTTATGAACAATCTCAAGAAGCTAAAGCTGATGCACAACAGGCAGTGGATAGAGCTAACCAAGCAACCGAAGATGCCAACCAGGCAATTAGTAATGCCCAATCTGCATTTGATCAAGCACAATCAGCTATTAATCAATCTACATCTGCATTTAACTTAGCTAATCAAGCATTTGAAGATGTCGCTGCACTATCAACAATGGTAGACACTAACTCAGGAGAAATAAGCACCATTAAACAGTCTGTGCAAGGTTTACAAATATCTGTAAGTGATGCCGCTGGTAATGCCAGTAACGCTTTACAAATTGCTACAGGATTACAAAATACAGTGAGCAATGTTGAGGGGCAAGTGTCAACACTACAACAGACAGCTACGAATATTAGTAGTCGGATTGATAATTTGCAGGTTGGTGGAAGGAATATATTAGGAAATAGTAAGAAACCTGAACTTAGGACAAACAATAGTACTACAAGTCCCTTAAATAGAACAGAGTATGAGGATTATTGGAGATATGAACCTCAAAACAATAGTGGTTTAAGTACTTATTCACAGCTAAATGACTCTAATTACCCAATCTATGATAAAAGCTGGTTAGGTAGAGATATGGCAGTTTCAATAACTGTTAGAGTTAGTAAGGATGTTAAACTAAGATTTAGATTTTCTGATTGGGGAGTAGCAGGAACGAGAATTAAAGAAGATTATTTTGATGTAAAAGCCAGTGATGGTTGGACTATGTTAAAGATGCCAGTCCCCAAAAACCTAATTACTAGAAACCCTGATACTGAGTTCATTAGATTCTTATTGTATACAGCAGATAATGGCGACACTACTATAACTCCTTATGATGGTCATATTGATGTTAAGGATTGGTTTATTGGTTTTGGAACAAAAGTTTCTGATTGGTCACCAGCACCAGAAGATACTGACAGCAAATTCAGTTCTATAACTCAAACTATTGATGGGATACAGCTTAAAGTGTCAAATGCAGAAGGTAATATTAACACGGTGACAACTTTAGCTAATACTAACCAAGCTAAAATACAAGATGCGGAAGGTAACATTAATACGCTTACTCAAACGGCTACAAGTTTGGAGAGTACGATAGGCAGATTAGAGTCTAGCGTAGGTAACTTAGTAAAAAACCCTGATTTGACTGGAGGAGTGGAAGGGTGGACGAGATCATCTGCATCGACAATGACTTTATCACATGGGATTGTGCAATTTGATGGAGCATCAACAAGACAGTTGTCTTTTGCAGATAGTAATAGTAATGGACAATTATATTCTGATTGGTTCCGTGTTGATCCTTCCAAAGCTTACGAAATTTCTATGTGGGTAAGAAAAGGTAGTAATGACGGAAGATTTTATATTGGAGTGCATACTAGTCTGAATGATAACAATCCAACCAACAATATCAATATAAAGTCATGGGATTTGGACGGAGAGTTTATTAATGATACAAATAATTTCTACTTCTGGGCATCTAATAGCCCGGAGGATAGAGCGCCTACCTCGTTTACTAAGGTAGTAGGGTATATTATGCCTGCTGGTACTTTAGCAGTCAACATGGTTGGTCTTGGTGAAGGCGGAGTTAGAACAAGTGCTGCAGGAAAAAGAAATGGGAGTTTCTTAAGTGGTACTAAATGGATGAGAATTAGAATTCTTAACCGAGAAAATTCTAACAGCGCTAATACATTAAGGATCATCCACCCTAAAGTAGTTGAAGTATATGATCACGCAGTTTCGCAAATTACGCAGTTGTCAGACAATATCAACTTACGTGTCGAAAAAGACGATATTATCAATCAGATTAATATATCTACAGAGTCTATTTTAATAAGTGGTAGAAAAGTACACATCACAGGTCAAACGACAATTGATAATGCGAGTATTGACGGAGCAAAAATAAAAAATGCCAGTATTGGTACTGCTCAGATTGGTGCTATTGATGCTGCTAAAATAACAACTGGTACACTTAATGCAAATAATGTATTAATACGTGGGGGGAATGCAACTGATTACACGTTAATAGACGGGTCTTTCTTAGAATCAAGAGGGCGTTATACTAATACATGGTTTGGTGTAACAAAAACACACGACGTTGTATTTAGGCTTAATAACGGATATTTACAAGCTCACAATTTAAGTGAAGGAAAACGACTTAACTTTTCTGATACAGGTATCTCTACATACATTGGTGGCTCAAATGAAGATGATGATGGGGTAGCAGGATCAGGAGTAATCGAATTTTTTAGTCATATGTATGATTCAAATGTACGTGGACTTACATTATATTCTAATAGGGGTAACATTGGTATAAAAACAGCATTTAGAGATATTTATCTTGATGCGGATAGAGATGTGAATATTATTGGTAATCGTGGTGTAATTAATTTTCGTCCAGCTAAAGATGTGCGAGCTGGTAATAATGATTTCCAGTTTTATGTACACAATAATCCTAGCTCCAGTGATACAGATGGTTTGATTAGATTTGGTTCACAAAATTTAGGCTTTGCTACTGGCATTAGGTTTAAAAAAACAACAACTGGCGTACCGACAGTTTGGATTACAGATGGAGCTGGAGCGAAAGGGACAGGGCATTTAGCGGTAGGTAGTTTAGAATTAATGGGTGGGGGCATTTTAGATGCTTACAATATACGGTCAAATAGGATAAGAACGCTCACTACTGATGCTTTTCTTTATTTAGGTACAGATGAGGGAGTAAGAATCACATCCCGTGGTACAAATGATAATAACCCAATCATTTACAGACCGCTATATGCGTCAAATCTGATTACTTACAATGACTTAGAAGTTGGAAATAATGGAAGAATCGCTAATGACGATGGAAAAAGAACTTATATTCAAGGTAATACAGATGTGTCAGCTACCCGCTATAAATCAGGCACATTAGTAACAATGAGAGCATCAGAATTTAGTTCTGGATCTTTAGCAGAGTATAAGGCTGACATTCGTGAGTGGAATGTTGATATACTAGATATTTATCGCAATGAAATAACCATTTATGATTATGTATTAAAAAGTGATCTAGAGGATGGTAGTTATCGTCGGCGCCAAGGATTAGTAATAGGCGATGGTTATAACACTCCACTGGGGTTAATTAACAATGATGGAATCCAACAATACCAAATGAATAGTTGGAATGCTAAAGTCAGTCAAGCGTTGATAAAAGTAACAGATAATCATGAAGACAGAATCAACATCCTTGAACTTGAAAACCAGTATCTCAAACAAAAAATCAAACTATTGGAGGAAGCGATATAAATGAAAATAGAAATCAAAAATATTGATGCGGGAAAAGTAATCTCATTTTTAGAAAACACGAATTTTAAAGGGTTGCAAAGTGTTAATAGAAGTAAGGTAACCAACTACCTCACCAATCAATTAACAGAAGTTGCGAATGGAGAAAAAACAATCCGCGAAGATTTTAAAGAAGATAAAGATAGGCTTGAGCAGGAATTGCGTACTTACTTTAATCAAACTATTACAGTTGAGGGAGCAAATTTCATGGCAGGTCTAACTGCAATTAAAAGTAAGGTAGAAGAATTAACATCCGAGGAAAGTGAACAAGAATTTAGCGGTCAAGATGCTTATGCATTATCAGTATTATATGAAGCATTTAATATGGATAAGGGAGAGGACAAATAATGAATATTACAATCAACCAAATTACGCCAAGACGTGAAAACAACGAAATTACATCAATGGTGATCCATTTTACCGCACGAACAGCAGACGGAAGCATTAACTTAAATGGTAGTATTCCAGTAAATAATTTCACAGAATTAATCAATTTAGAAGGATTAGAAACAGAAGTTAAGCAAGAGCTTGTAGATAGAATTATGAGTGGTAATTTAGTAGACGCTGAGTAAGCGTATTTTTATGTCTTAAAAAGAAGGACTTTATCCCCTTTTGTCGAATTAGGTAGATAGGAGGGGGTGAGTGGATGGAAATTGTACAAGAAAGAATCCTTTATCATATTAATAGCATAGGAAATTTAAATACCTATGATAAATTAAAAATAGGAGACATAATTAATACAGACGTAAAACAGTATAATCCTTTCAGAGCAAGTTATGAAACGGGACATGGAAAACCTGAAGTTTATTGGAGATTTGCCAAGGAATATGTTATTGAACAAAAACGTATAGAAATTAACGAAAACTTACCATCTAGATGGCGATGTATATGGCTTAGTGACGAAGAACATCTACCATATTGGAAGACAAAAGTTCATAATAATTTTCAAATTGTGAAAATGAAATTAAATGGTAAATTATTTTCAGGTGATGCTCATTGGGTAGAAGCGCAACCTAAACCTTTTAGAGATTTAAGCAGATATGCGGAATTCTATTGGGATGGACAAATATTTCGCCCAGGAAAATTAGAGTATTTATTTGAAGGCAAAGCAGAAGTAATTGAATTGGTGTAAGCATCTCATACGAGGTGCTATTTTTTATGTCATAAAACAGGAGGAATGAGATGGAAACAGTAATTAAAACAGGTATCGCTGTCATTGGGGCGATCGTCACATTTTTATTAGGAGGCTGGTCGCCTTTGTTACAAGTACTAGTTATATTTATCATTGCAGATTATGTACTAGGAGTTTTAGTTGCAGCAAGCTACGGAAAATTAAGTAGTAAGATTGGTTTTAGAGGTATCGCCAAAAAGGTAATCATATTAGCTTTGGTTGCAGTAGCCTATTCAATAGATACAATCATGGGAGATGGCACATTCATTAGGGATGCAGTTATCTTTTTTTATTTAGCGAATGAATTATTAAGTATTTTAGAGACGGTAGGAAAAACAAATTTACCAGTACCAGATGTTTTAAAGAAAGCAGTTGAAACATTGAATAGCAAATCAAAGAGTAGCGATTAATCGTTGCTCTTTTAATTAGGAGGGTTTATAAATGACTGTATGGAAAAACGATTACATTAAAATTAATAAACATTCACGACCTGGACTGAAATTAACAGCACATAAAAAAGGTATTATCCACTACACAGCAAATCATGGTGGAACAGCTACAAACCATCAAAAATATTTTAATAATCTTTCTGGGCGTTATGCATCTGCCCATATTTTTGTGGATAAAAAAGAGGCTATTTGCATAATTCCTCTAGATGAAGTTGCTTATGCTGCCAATGATGGATCGTACAGTGGCGTGCCTGAGTTGAAGCCTAATGCTAACTATTTATCTATTAGTGTTGAAATGTGCCAAGAGAAAGACGGCTCTTTTCATCCCAATACCATTTCAAGGACAGAAGATGTGTTTGTTGAATTATCAAAAATGTATGGATGGGATCCATTGAAGGATATTGTAAGGCACTATGATGTAACTCACAAAAATTGTCCTGCACCGTGGGTTTCTAATCCAAACGAATTTATTGATTTTAAAAATCGAGTGAATGCTAAACTTAAAGGTGAAAAATCTCATACTGTTAAACAACCTGATAGTAAAACAGCTGGTGTATCAACAGACAAGGCTTCTAAGCCTAAAGCTAAATCAATTAGTCAGATGGTACAAGAGGTTATTGACGGAAAACACGGTAATGGCCATGACAATAGACGTAAGTCACTAGGTATTAACCAAGCTGAATATGATAAGGTTAGGGCAGAGGTTAACCGCAGGGCGGGGTCAACTTCTAAGCCTGCACCAAAAAAATCAATTACTCAAATGGTAAATGAAGTTTTATCTGGTAATCATGGAAATGGTCACAGCACAAGACAAAAGTCATTAGGCATTAGCAAAGCTGAATATGATAAGGTTAAAAGTGAAGTCAATAAGCGATTAATGGGAGCTAAATCAACTTACAAGTCTGTCAGTCAAATGGCAACAGAAGTAATCCAAGGCAAGCACGGTAGCGGTCATGAAAACCGTAGAAAATCATTAGGTATTAGTCAAGCGCAGTACAATAAAGTACGTGCAGAAGTAAATAAAAAATTAAAATAAGAGCGCTTAGGTGCGCTCTTTAATCCTCAATATATTTGCTTCAAAAACTCTTCGTAAAATTGCTTCAAAAATACAATCATTTTATGTTTCACTAAATAGAATGAAATAAAGTTCACAAATTATGCTAAAAAATGTTTCGTATTTGCGAATTATTTCGCTAAATCTATTCACGAATGATTTAAATTAGTGTAAGATACAGTTAACGAAGGTCAATGGCGAATATTGACACTTGGTGACAATTAGACAAACTTTTAAAAATAAAAGCAACGTAAGCAGTCATCTTTCAATGAATACAATCATTAACTAATGGTAAACATGAATTAATGGTAACGAATATATTTGAAAGGTGTTTTTTATATATGCTTAAAAATATTTGGTCTTTTATAAAGGGGAGAGAGACTAAAATGAGAATTGCAGAAAGAAATGAACAGGGTTATTATGAATTGGGGGATGTAGTACAGTGGTTTTTATCACAAGGTTCTATGTCGCCAAAAAAACTTCAAAAATTACTTTACTATGCGCACTCATGGACCTTGACTTTAGGAAATGAAAGTGTAGATGAATTAGACAAGAGATTGTTCAAAGAAGGATTTGAGGCTTGGGTTCACGGTCCCGTAATCCCATCTGTGTATCACGAGTTTAAAGAATATGGATTTTCTAATATACCTCTAAATGAGAAAGACGTTGTGCAATTTGACGAAGAAATTGAAAATGTGTTGAATCAAGTATGGGAAGTATATGGCGATTACACTGGAAATGAGCTAGAATCTATGACTCATCAGGAATTACCTTGGTTGACCGCGCGTAAAGGGTTATCTCCAATTGAACCATCACAAAATCCAATTTCAGATACAGAAATATTTAATTATTATTTGAATGAAATGATACAAGGCAGTAACTGAAATGGGAAAGATACCTAAAAGAGGTAAGGCAAGGAAAAACGTAATAACAGATACAACACCTGATCTATCGTCTGAGAATTTCACTTTTGACTTTAGGGATAACAGATGGTTACTTGGTGTGAAAAAAGGTAAATTTACAAACAAACTTAAAGATGTTGAGTCCTATTCTAAATCCATAACATTAATTATGGCAAAAATTATTCCTGAAATACAAGCAAAGTCTAAAGATATTCAACAATCCATGGCGAGTGACTTCCATTGTCATCCTATTGAACAGGGGCATAGATCGTATATTACGGTATTAGCAGTAATGAGAGAGATTTACGGTCATTCATTTGAAAAGACTATTCAAAGCAATGAGCAAATCTATCAAATAGGGGTAAGTGGTGGTATAAGAATTATCACATTACGAAATAAGCAAACCAATATCATTAGACCTTTATTTATCGATTACCATCACTTAGCATATCCAAATCCTAAATACAGTCATACTGATTATATAAAACAAAGTTTTTGCCCAATTGCTAATTACTTGTAGATTGATTGATAGCTAAAACTAGATCACCCACTAGGACACACTAAATGAATAACCAACCTTATGCTATACTTATACATAATAAAAGAGTCACTAATATCCTATGGCTAAGGGAGTGACTCTTTTATATAACTAAAGCCCTTCACATTTTTTTATGTGAGGGGCTTATTTAAGTAAATTATTCTCTTTCAGTATCTGGATATTCCTTTTAAAATTTTCTTCTTGATTATCTTTATATAGTGTTACTATGCCATTTCCCATAGTTCGGTGAGTAATAATAATTGTCGATAAATCCTTACTCACATAACCGCCTTGCAGAGCATTAAAGTTATATCCCAATTTTTTATAAACATTATTTTTTGGTTTATCTGGTATTCCTTCTCTTATTCTGTATACTTTATTCAAATTCTTCACTTCTTCCAATGTAATTAATTTTTATATCGGAAGTAACATAAAGAAATTAAATTATAATCCATTAAAAAGCACCTACTTTTTACAGTAAGTGCTTCAATTTATATATATATGGTTCACTCTCTAGCATCTGCCCGCTTATTTTTTAGCCCCAATTCAGCCCCAATTTAGCCCCAAATCAATTCAATATATTTCTTTTCCCTTCAACTTAACATTTTATAAAAGCCTTATATACAAGGTATTTTTAATTACTCTTTCTTTTTCTTTCGTGTTAAAATTATAGTAATATATGATATAGGAAAATATGTTCTTGATTCGGTTTCAATTAAGATAGAGAAAAATAGGAGGCTTAACCAATGAGTATTACAATTTATGACGTTGCTAGAGAAGCTAATGTATCAATGGCAACTGTATCACGTGTAGTGAATGGAAATCCAAATGTAAAGCCATCAACAAGAAAGAAAGTATTGGCAACCATTGAAAGATTAGGATATCGTCCAAATGCAGTTGCGCGTGGTTTAGCAAGTAAAAAGACAACAACAGTTGGTGTAATTATTCCTGATATTTCTAGCATTTTCTTTTCGGAATTAGCTAGAGGTATTGAAGATATTGCTACAATGTATAAGTATAATATTATTTTAAGTAATTCTGATCGTAATAAAGAAAAGGAATTTCGTTTATTAAATAATATGTTAGAAAAGCAAGTAGATGGAATTCTTTTTATGGGTGGACATGTAACGAAGGAATATGAAGAACAATTCTTATCATCTTCTGTACCTATTGTACTTGCAGCAGCATATGACGAAACAGGTTCTTTTCCATCTGTAAATATTAATTATGAGGAAGCTGCGTATGAAGCTACAAAATTTCTTATTGATAGCGGCCACCAGAAGGTAGCATTCATTAATGGATTTGAAGATGTTAGAACAAATAGACTGAAATATGAAGGCTATGTTAGAGCATTAAAAGAGGCTTCTATGGAAATTAATGAAGATTATATTGTTAAAGGTGAATACACTTATGAAGCAGGAGTAGAAGGAATTAAGAAAATTCTTTCTCTGGATGAAAAAATAACTGCGGTGTTTGTTGCTTCAGATGAATTAGCATTAGGTGTTATTCACGGTATACAAGATTTAGGTTTAAAAGTACCAGATGATATTGAAGTATTTGGTTTTAATAACACAAGAATTGCTACAATGGTACGCCCTACTTTAACGACGATTAATCAGCCAATGTATGATATTGGAGCAGTTGCTATGCGATTATTAACAAAATATATGAATAAAGAAGAAGTGGAAGAAAAGAAAGTTATTTTACCACATCGAATTATTGAAAGAAACTCAACTAATTAAAAACCTTGTCGATATATGTTATATAAAGACATAATTAGGTAGGGCTTGGTGAAGTTATGAAAAAGAGAGACTTATTGACCCCAATCGGGATTACACTTGGTTTTATGATGATTGCAATGGCAATTGTAACAAGTGCAGGTATTACTGGTGTAGTTGCATTTGTTGATGTAGCTTCTATATTAATTGTAGTCGGGGGACTTTTTGGTTCATTAATGATCAACTTTAAAGGCGATGAAATGAAGATGTTTTTTGGCGTGATGAAGGAAGCATTTTCTAAGACAGATCAAAAATTACCAGATTTAATTCGGTTATTTGTCCGTCTGTCGGAGCGTGCTCGCCGAGAAGGAATTCTTGCTTTAGAAAATGAGCTGGAAGAAGTTGAAGATCCGTTTATTAAAAAGGGGATTTTGCTTGCAGTTGATGGTTTAGAGCCAGAGGTAATCAATGACATAATGAATGCTGAAATTATTGCAATGGAAGAAAGACATGCGAAAGGCCGATCTGTTGTTGAAAAAGCAGGGGAGTATGCACCGTCTTGGGGAATGATTGGTACCTTAATTGGATTGATTTTAATGCTTGGAAATTTACAGGATCCATCTACTTTAGGCCCGAATATGGCGATTGCATTAATTACTACTTTGTATGGAACAGTGCTTGCAAACCTTGTGTTTTTGCCAATGGCTAGTAAGTTAGAAAACAAAACAGGTGAAGAAGTATTTATAAGACAGATTATCATCGAGGGAGTTATTGGAGTACAATCAGGGCAAAACCCTCGTGTACTAGAAGAAAAATTAAGCGCATTTCTTTCAGGTGATGCAAAAGTGAAAGAAGAAGCAGAAGATAAAATCGCTGAGGAATCCCTGGAGGGTAATCCAAATGAAGCGTAAAGAACGGAAAAAACAGAAGCCGGGTGCACCTGCATGGATGGTTACCTTTTCAGATATGATCCAGTTGATATTAGTATTTTTTATTATGTTATTTGCGATGTCACAGGTAGATGCCCAGAAATTCCAAGCTATTTCAGATTCTTTTCGTAATCGAACTATCTTCGACTTTTTGCCTTCAGCGGTTCCGATGGATAATCCAACAGATAGTCCTGCTCATAACGAGAAAGGCGAAAAAGAAAATGATTATGATTTACCTACAAGTAAACCAGAGGAAGAAAGCGATGAAGATGAACAAGAGGAGAAAGATTCTCTTGGTGAATTGATGGAAGATGTGGAGCACTTTCTGCAAGAACATGGTTTAACAAATGTAATTTCTGCTACACGTACAGAGCGAGGAGTAGTCCTGATTTTACCTGAAAACATTTTATTTAATTCAGGCGAGGCAGAGATTATTGAATCAGCAAAGCCTTTTTTAACGGAAGTAGGAACATTATTATCTGAAATTCCAAATGCGGTAAAAGTAGAAGGACATGCTGATAACAGACCGATATCTAATTATCGTTATCCTTCTAATTGGGAACTATCTGGAGCACGTTCGAGTAGTGTTATTCGTTATTTAATTGATGAGTATAATATTAGCCCAACACGCTTATCTGGAAGTATTTACGCAGAAACCCGTCCAATTGTTCCAAATACATCACCTACTAATTTAGGTCAAAATAGAAGAGTAGAAATTGTAATCTTAGAAGAACAAGCGGAATTAGAAGAATAGTATAAATGTAAAAAAATCCTTAGAGTTAGATCACAAATCTAATTCTAGGGATTTTTTACATGAATACTAACGATGATGTAATTTTTTCTAAGGTTTTGGAAGAAAGCAGTTGAAAATATAGAATTTTTTAGAAGTCATTTTTGTTGGATGTTTATATTTTTAGTGAAGGTGAGTTAATGGCAATAGCAACTGCATTTTACAATAAAAGATTATTTTTAGTAGATCAGGAATAAATGCTTATTGCTTCTTAACAAACATTCTATCTTTAAGTATTTTTTACAAATAAAAAATAAGAATTATAATTGAATAAATCGGGTATGAAAAAAATTGCAGAAAAAGAGCAACAATTAAATGATTTAATCAGCCTTCTAGAGGCAAAATATGAGTACTTAAATCGTGTAAACTAAGGAAAGCGTACGGCTCTTACTACACAGTTTAGTTTACACTCCCGAAAATACACTGCCAGTTCCCAAAACTTCAACAAAATCACAATAATAAACACGACCGTTTTTCATCATTAGAGACTAGTTATGTCCCAGCCTCTTCTTTCTCTTAATCGTAATAGATTTCTAACTTATTTCCTGCAGAATCAAAAATAATCATTTTATTGGATTCTCCCCAATAAATAGAGTATTCACCGTTCTTAAATGGAAACCAGTTATCACCTACGTTTAATTTCCCTTTATAATGTAGAAATATTCCTCCCGTTACTTGATATATCTCACTTCCCCTATGCCTCTCCATAGCTAAAAACCTTTCTTTTCCACTTTCTGAGTAAAACGCTGTATAAGTAGTGTCGGCTCTCTCGAAAAAACTACTAATTAAATATAAAATTAATCCCAGTATTATAAGTATATTTAGAACTACCTTGACTGGTGTTGATTTAATAACTATCCCTAAACAAATAATACCTGTTATCACTAATATACATACTAATAAATTATTAATCTCAAAATAAGATAAGATTTTACTTTTTACTCCTATTTGAATATAATTGTTAGCCATACTTAAAAAACCTGCAAACAGTAATAATAATCCACTTGTAATAAATATACTTAACGACACCTTTTGATATTTTGTAATATCCTCATCCCCTAAATTTTCATATTCTTTTCAAAGTCCTATTCAATATGTTAATATACTTTCTTCTTTTTAAAATATTAATTAAATTAAGAAAAAAATCAGCCCTTTCAGATTGACCTCTTTTCGTTTTTGATAAACGGAGCGATACTTTATAAAATTTCCGGGAATTTACATTGTTGGGTCAGATAAATAACATGAATTTCGAAACTTGGCTGCTTGTAAGTACAGGAGATCCTAGCATACTGCTTTAAGATCTACGTTATTATCATAATAACGTTAAGCCTTAGTCATTTATAGAAACTCATTTAACCATAAAAAAACACCCTAGAAATTAGCTTTATTTGCTCTAATTTCTAGGGTGTGCATACATTTTGACTTTCTAGATTAACTATTTAATTAATCTTCTTCTTCGTCATCAGTTGATTCTTGTGCTGGTTGGTTATTTTTCTCTTGTTCTTTTTTCTTTTCTTCTTCTTTAGCTTTTGCCGCGGCTTCTTTTTTCGCTTGTTCTTCTTTATCTTTTTGCTCTTTTTCCTTTTGTTCTTTTTCTTTCTGTTCTTTCTCTTTCTTTTCCTGTTCCTCTTTTTCCTTCTTCTCTTGTTCTTCCTTCTCTTTTGCCTCTTGCTCCTCTTTTTCCTTCTGTTCTTTTTCAAGCTCTTCAGCAGACTTACCTACTTGAACTTCTTTAGAAGGATCGGATTCTTTACCAGAGAAGTCTACAGATCTTACTACATATAAAGCATCGGATTTTCCGACTTTAAAATTCGTATCCTGTGTACTACCAACAAGTTTAAAATTATCACCAGTAGAACGATAAACTCGATATCCGACAACATTTCCAGATCCTTTTTTCCAAGTGAGAGTTTCACCAGAATGTGCTACAGAACCTGGTGGAGATAAGGAGCCACCCTCTGATAGGGAACCAGCAGCTGTTGCACCCTTGAATCCAATTTTTTCCCATATATCTCTATTGGTGCGAGGGAATAATAAACTGAGATCGCTTAATCTGTCATAGCCATTTCGTTTCAAGAAATCAGGATTAAAAGCATATCCATCATTTTTAATAAATTCTTTTGGTGTATCTGGACCCGCAGGAACAGCTTTTCCATCAACTACAACATAAGCTCCGCCTACTAAACTATCATCCACTTTTGTTGGAACAAATTTAGAGTTATAGATATCCGAACGGACAAGTCCAAGCTGTTGACAAAGCTTAGAAGGTGCTAAGCCAGAGATTGCACAATAGCTACGCGATACAATTCCTTCTGGTTGTTTAAAGCGTTCTTTTGGTGCCATTAATTCAGGATTAATATCTGTTGCAACATTCATTAATTCTGCCCATACTTTTAAATTTCGTTGACTATAACTTAAAGAACAGCCATAACAACTATCTTTAATATTATAAGGTGTGTTGTAACCAATCCATGTACCCATCGTTACATTTGGATTTGTTGCAATAAACCAAGCATCATGATAATCGTTTGTTGTACCAGTTTTACCTGCCCAATCCACACCACCATACTTGAGCTGTGATTGTAAGTAATTAGCAGTTCCGCTCTTAATTACATCACGCATCATATCAAGCATTAAGTAAGATGTTTGTGGAGAGAATACGTCTACTGGTTCAGGTTCATGTTCATAAATAACAGTACCATCATGTGTTGTTATTTTATCAATCATATATCCATCGATAAATTTACCACCGTTAGAAAAGGTAGTGTAAGCATTTGTGTTTTCTTCCACTGTAACACCATCTGTCATCCCACCAAGTGACATAGAAGGGTTGAGATGGTCATTAGATCTATCACTCTTATGAATAGATGAAAAGCCCATTTTCTGTAAATAATTTTTAACAGGGTCTTCATTGATAATCATAGAATATACTTTTGCAGCTGGAATATTATATGAACTTGCTAAGGCTTGACGTGCAGATACTAAGCCATAATTACCTCCACCATAGTTACCCACCTTATATTGTGTACCTGGGAAATCAACTGGTAAAGGAATATCTGCAAGCACAGAACCTGGTTGGATAACGCCTAATTCCATTGCTGGTGCATAATCTAGTAGAGGTTTCATTGTACTCCCATTGGAGCGCTTAGCATTTGTTGCATAATTCCATTCATTGTCTTGAGTGAATTCTCGACCACCGACAAAGCTAAGAATTTTACCTGTTTTGTTTTCGATTAACATAGAGCCTAGTTGAATCTGGTCCATAGTTCCATCTTTAAGCTTTCTATCTGGACCATAATGTGGGTACTCTCTAGCAACTTTCTGCTGTGCATCATAGATTTTTTTATCAATTGTTGAATGGATATTGTAACCGTTTCTTCTTAAATCACGATCTGCTAAAATTCTGTATTCCTCATGTAGCTCTGCATTTTTTTCTAGATCATCTAATGTATAACCATCTTTTTCAGCAAGTATTTCCATTAGAATATCTTTTGCACGATCTTGTAATTCATAGGTTAAGAATGGATATTCCTCAACTGGTGATTTCTTCTTCTCAATGAAGTCTTCTTGAATTGGATATTCTAATGCTTCTTCATATTCTTCTTTTGTAATATATTCATTCTCATGCATTCGCTTAAGCACAGTCTTCATTCGGTTAATACCTGGCTTCAATCCATCTTCTTCTTTTAAATCACCGCCATTTGTAAACGGTGTGTAAGCAGAAGGGCTTTGTGGTAAACCAGCTAGATATGCCGATTGAGCTAAATTTAGATCTTGCACATCTAGCCCAAAAACACCTTGAGCAGCTGTTTGTATCCCAGCAATATTACGTCCTGAAGAATCACGTCCATATGGTATGATATTTAAATAAGACTCTAAGATTTCATCTTTAGAAAAGAACTGCTCTAAGCGTAGCGCTAATAAAATTTCTTTTGCCTTTCTTTCAAATGAAACTTCATTTGTTAAAATTTGGTTTTTTATTAATTGTTGGGTGAGTGTACTACCACCTGTTTGAACATTAGAGTTCAGTACTTCTTGTAAGACAGCACGAACAATTGCTTTTGGTACAATTCCTTTATGTTCATGAAAATATTCATCTTCTGTTGCGATAACAGCATGGATTAATGTTTCAGAAACATCCTCAAGTTCAATAATCTCACGATGTAAGTCCGTGCGGATATCACCTAAGTAAACATTATCTGCGAAATAGAGCTTTGAGGTTTCTTCAAAGTCATAGATGTGCTGTTCCATATCTTCATAACTTCTGATGGGTTCATCCTTTACAAGTGATGCGAAATAGCCTGCACCAACCCCACCAGCAAAAAATACACCAATGACACCAATAACGATAAAGAATAAAATTACATTCCAAAAAACATCGTAGGTTACTCTAAATGATTTGGAAATTTTATCCTTATTAAAGTAACGTTTAACGTCTTGTATACTTTTCTTTTTATTATGTTTAGAATTCACTATAATACCTCCTAAATAACCATCTTTTATTATATCATAGGTGAATTTAAAGATGTATCATTTGATATATTTTTCCAGTTTGGAAAAAGTGTATATTTTCTGCAAGAAATTCGTTATGCTCATACAGTTTGTGGACATGATAATTTACTTTGTACTTTCCACTAGTGATGCGATTATTATAAGCCTATTGCATTATTAGAATCAGATGATAATCTTATAACAAAATCCTGGTGTAATTGGAGGTGATAGAATGGGAGTAGGTGCTGGTTTATCCATATTTTTATACATCGTTGGACTTTTTATACTCTATGTAGTAATAGAGACAGCGGTAAGAAGAGGTATTGATAGCTCAGAAACGAGCAGAATGTTGAAAAAGATGCTGGAAGAACAAATGGATAAGGAAAAAAAGTATAGAATAATTAGGACTTTAAATTTGTTTGTTTGAAATTATATCTAAAATATACATTTCCTAACCATAAGCTATTGCGAAAATAGATTTGACATGTCTTACCTAAAACATTTCTTATTGCATTCTTTTAATATTTATGATAGAACTATAAATAACAAATTTAAAAATACTTAGCGATGAAAGAATAAGTAGTATTGTAAATCCCTAACATAGAGAGCTAGTGGTTGGTGGAAACTAGCAAATATTTACATACGAATTACAATCTGGAGCATTTCTATTTTAGACGGTGGTTTGCACCGATATCAAACCTAGAGTGGCATATCATTATGCAACAAGGGTGGTAACGCGAGGATAAGCTCGTCCCTTTTTTGAGGGACGGGTTTTTTTATATTTTTTTATAGAGGAGAAGAAAAAGTGGATATTTTACAGGATTTAGAAAGTCGTGGTTTAGTACATTCAGTGACAGATAGAGAAGGGCTTCAAGCACATTTAAGTAAGAATGTGGTTACTCTATATTGTGGATTTGATCCTACAGCAGATAGTTTGCATATTGGTCATTTACTACCAATTACCATGTTAAAACGATTCCAATTAGCAGGACATCGACCTATTGCATTAATTGGTGGAGGTACAGGAATGATTGGTGACCCAAGCGGGCGTACTTCTGAAAGATCACTTAATACAGCTGAGGTTGTACAAGGGTATAGTGAGAGTATTAAAAATCAATTAGGTTCACTGCTTCAATTTGATGAGCATGAAAATTCGCCATTAGCTAGAAATAACCATGATTGGTTATCGTCGAAAACATATATTGAATTCTTAAGAGATGTTGGCAAGCATTTTACAATTAATTATATGCTAGCAAAGGATTCTGTTTCTTCGCGGATTGAGCAGGGAATCACATACACAGAGTTTAGCTATATGTTGCTACAATCTTTTGATTTCTATAATTTATATGTTCAAGATAATTGTACATTGCAAATTGGTGGTAGTGATCAGTGGGGGAATATTACGGCTGGAATGGAGTACATCCGTCGTTCCCGAGAGAATCAAGAAGAAGAGATTCAAGTTTTTGGCTTAACAGTTCCATTAATTACAAAAGCAGATGGCACGAAGTTTGGTAAAACGGCTGGTGGGGCAGTATGGTTAGATAAAGAAAAAACTACACCATATGAATTTTACCAATTCTGGATTAACACAGATGATCGTGATGTAATCAAGTTTATTAAATATTTTACGTTCTTATCAGAAGAGGAGACTTCTTCATTAGAAATAGAAGTTGTAGAGCGCCCAAATGAGCGCAAAGCACAAAAACGTTTAGCGGAAGAAATTACGAAATGGGTTCACGGAGAAGAAGCATTAGCACAAGCAATTAAAATTTCGGCATCTTTATTTAGTGGAGATGTAAAAACTTTGACAGCTAGTGAAATTAAACAAGGATTTAAAGATGTTCCTACATACGTAGCTGAGCAAGGGGATATGAGCTTAATTGATTTATTAGTAGATGCTAAAATCTCACCTTCACGTCGTCAAGCTCGTGAAGACATTACTAACGGAGCAATTTATATTAATGGTGAACGTAATCAAGATCTCAATTATGTATTGGAGCAAGCAGATCGCATCGAAAATCAATTTACTATTATTCGTCGCGGACGTAAAAACTACTTCTTAATACAATACAATTAAAAGTGGCTATAGACTGAGGCAAATATAAAAAACATCCGTAATGTTTTTAGAAATTTTAATTTGTCTCAGTCTTAGCTTTGCATTATATTTTCGAAATATTAGCTTTTATTGGTCAAGATAGGGAATTTTATAGTAAAGAAAGCCATTCGAGATATTATAAAAACTAAAAAAAGGCGGTGACTTCATGAGTACTTCTTCACAAAATATCAAGCCAAAGAAAGAAACGGAAAGCCTGTTAGCCGGAATTATATTTGTTTTAATGATTGGAATCATTGCTCATATTATAGGAAAAGTATATCCAGTAATTGGTGGAGCAGTTACTGGGATTATTATCGGTTTTCTTATCCGGAATTTTATTGGGGTTCCTAAGATTTATGAAAAAGGTCTTGATTACACAATAAAAAAACTGCTTAAAGTAGCTATTGTCTTAATGGGATTCTCATTAAGCTTTTCTACTGTAATCAATGTAAGTGGTAGTGCTGTAGTAGTAGTCCTGGTTAGTGTGATTTTAGGATTAGTATTAACTTACTTTGTTGGAAGAATGTTTGGCTTATCTGGAAACCTTCCATTATTAATTGGAATTGGGACTTCGATTTGTGGGGCTACAGCAATCGCAACAACTTCACCAATTCTAAAGGCAAAGGAAGAAGAGTTTGTTTATGCAGTAAATACGATTTTTGCGTTTAATATCATTGCGGTGATTTTATATCCAATGATTGGACAACTATTTGATTTATCTGATCATGTATTCGGAATATGGGCGGGAGCAGCAATTCATGATACATCATCTGTAGTTGCCGCAGGATATATGTATAGTGATGAAGCTGGTGGAACAGCTGTTATTGTAAAGTTGCTAAGAACATTAATGTTAATTCCACTTGCATTATTGCTCGCTATTTTTGTGAGTTATCGCTTCAAAAAAACGAATCAAGTCGACACAGGAGAACGTGTGAAGATTAGTAAAATCTTTCCTTATTTTATCTTAGTTTTTGTTGGTGTGGTCTTGTTAAATACATTTATCCCATTTCCAACAATGGTAAGTGATTCTACAAACTTTGTTGCTAAATTCTTAATTATTATGGTAATGACTAGTGTAGGATTGAAAGCGAATTTTAAAGATATTGCTCGGATTGGAGCACGGCCATTTATTGTTGGATTAATTTCATCTGTTATTATTGGTGTTGTCAGTATAACTTTAATTTTAATTTTACAATAGAATAAAAAAGTATTATTTTTACTTTTATACAGAAAAACTACATAAAAAAACCGCTGTTTTCCATAGGAGAACAGCGGTTTTCGTATTAATGACGTGAATAGAATTCAACGATTAATGATTCGTTAATTTCTGCTGGAAGTTCAGAACGCTCAGGAAGGCGAGTGAATACACCTTCTAATTTCTCAGCATCAAAAGATAAGTAATCAGGTACAAAGCTGTTTGCTTCTACAGCTTCTTTAACGATGCTTAAGTTTTTAGATTTTTCTCTCAAGCCAATTACTTGATTTGGTTTTACGCGGTAAGATGGAATATCTACACGCTTACCATCAACAAGAATATGACCATGATTTACTAATTGACGAGCTTGTCTTCTTGTACGAGCTAAACCTAAGCGGTATACAAGGTTATCAAGGCGGCACTCAAGTAAAACCATGAAGTTTTCACCATGAATACCTTTCATTTTACCAGCTTGCTTAAATAAGTTGCTGTATTGACGCTCGTTTAAGCCATACATGAAACGTAATTTTTGCTTTTCCTGTTGTTGTAACCCATACTCAGAAATTTTCTTTCTGCTTGCTCCGTGCTGACCTGGAGCGAAAGGGCGTTTTTCTAATTCTTTACCAGTTCCAGTTAATGAAATACCGTAACGGCGTGATTTTTTCCAAAGAGATCCTGTGAAACGTGACATCAGACATCTCCTCCTTAATATATGTTTTAGCATAAAATAAATTAAGTGTGCTCCTATACGTTGTCCATTATGTTTTCATGTACCATCGCTCCAGCAGCAAAGAGTTACACGATACACCTCTTTATTATGTAGAGGAACAAAATGGGGGCAAGCGTTGGTTCACTAAGGCTACTTTTATTTTACACAAAGTACATTATATGTTCTAAAATAAGGAAAGTCAAATGTTTTCGAAAGAATTCCTAATAAGGATAGGGAATTTAATTCTTATTTTAAAAATGTTTTTAAGTGCTCAATAAATTCTTCTAAGTATTTCTGGTCAATTTCATCAAAACGATCATAAATAGGACTATCAATATCTAACACACCGTATATTTTGTCATCCATGATGATTGGAATAACAATTTCTGATTTACTTGCAGCATCACAAGCAATATGGCCAGGAAACGCTTCAACATTGGCTACAAGCTGTGTTTTTCTCTCTGCTGCTGCAGTTCCACAGACTCCTTTACCAATCGCAATGGTTGTACAAGCTGGTAATCCTTGAAAAGGTCCAAGTATTAATTGATCATTTTTCCACAGATAGAAGCCAACCCAATTAACATTGTCTAAAAATTGATTTAATAATGCAGATGAATTAGCTAAAATAACTATTTCATCGGTTTCTCCTGTTATTAATGCATCTAACTGTTTTATTAATAACTGATAATCTTTTGATTTGTCACCAGAATAATTTTCAACTTGAAACATATGATCTCTGCCTTTCCTAATTATAAATAGTTGATTTCTACTATATTATAGCATGGATATTTCCAATGAAAGTATTAGATGATTGAAAGCAGTTTTCTTAGGACCATTTTATAAAATTAAGAAAGTATAAAAATTGCGTAAAGTAATGCTTATTCAAAGCTAGCGTTGTCTAGCTCCGAGCGCCAAAAACTAAGAGCTAACGCGAGCCGCCCTACAATAAGTCAACATCGGTTTTGTTTTATAAGGAAGCCCAACTAAAACCAAGCTAAAGCCTAACGTTGGATACCCCTAAAGGGGCATGTTTCCTTTATCTCGGTTGTGCCCCTCCAATCTCTACGTTTTTCGACGCATAGGACGTGCTAGTGCAGGCGTTGCGACAGGAAGTCGCGTTCTTAGCCTGTAAGGGCGCTCTGCGCTTTTCGTTCTAAAAAGGCGAATTATTTGTAAGAAAATATCGAATTTTTAATATTATTGGATTTTATTAGCCAAAAATGGCATTTACATGGTATTATAAAGGGTATTAAAAAAGATATGTTGAAAATGAAAATTCATCTCGGGAATATAGATTAGGGGGCAACACAATGCCATATATCATTGGAACTGCATTATTAATCATAACTATTATAATTGTCGGACTCATTTTGCGTAAAAAAATATACGATGATGTGGATAAGAAAGAAATGTGGAAAATGGACATCATGAATCGCGATACAGCTGCACAGCTTTCCCGAGTAAAGAATTTAAATTTAATGGGAGAAACGCAACAAAAGTTTAATACTTGGAAAGATCGCTGGGATCGAATCGTTACAAAAGTGCTGCCAGAGGTTGAAGAGTATTTATTTGATGCAGAAGATGCAGCAGATCGTTATCGCTTCTCAAGTGCTAAAAAAATATTATCAGAGATTGATCAAACTTTACATAATGTAGAAATAGAGATTGAAGAAATATTAGCAGAATTACATCAATTGCTTGAAACAGAAGAAAAAAACAGAGAAGAAATGGAGCAATTGTTGCCAGAAGTAAAAGATATCCAAAAAAGGCTCATTCAAAATGGTTACCAATACGGACATGCATTACCAGCATTTGAAGCAACTATCAAAGAAATAGAATCTGAAATCACAGCATACAATGAACAAGTAGAGTCTGGTAACTATATGGAAGCACAACAATCAGTAGAGAAGATTAAGCCAGAATTAGATGAGTTTTTAACTAAGCTTGATGAGTTTCCAAAAATTTATAAGACAGTTAAGGATACTTTACCAGCTCAAATTAAGGAATTAGCACAAGGTATTCAAAAAATGAAAGAAGAGGGATACCGAGTAGAGCAACTGGGACTTGAAAAGGAAGTAAAAGGATATGAGCAGCGTTTAGAGGATTGTATGAACACCCTGAAAAGTGGCGATAATGCAGAAGTTAAAGTGATTATAGAAGAAATGGAAGAAAGAATCAAAGAGATTTATGAAGATTTAGAAAAAGAAGCATTAGCTCGTAACTATATTGAAACAAAATTACCTAGTCATGAGAAGCAAGTAGAAGAGAATTTGGCTAGCTTTGAAGAAACAAAAAGAGAAGTTGAAATGTTAAAATCAACATATTACTTTGAAGACAGTGATATGGAAAAACTTATGACTATGGAAAAAGAAATTAATCAATTGAAGAAGTCTCATGAAGAAATAGAGCAAGAACTTGAGGGAGAATCAATTTCGTATTCGGAAATTCGTGGCAATTTAGAGGCCGGCTTTGAAAAGTTAACAACATTAGAGGAGAAACAGACTGCATTTAAAGAGTTTATCCTTAAATTACGTCAAGATGAATTAAAAGCAAAAGAAGATTTAGAAAAAATGAAAAGACAAGTAAATGATATTCATCGAAAATTAGTTAAAAGTAATGTTCCAGGGATCCCAACATTTATTTGGACATTATTAGAGACTGCTGTGGATAAAAACACAAAAGTATTAAAAGCATTGGATAATAAACCTTTAGATATTACTGTAGTTCGTCATGCATTAGAGGAAGCAAATGATGCAATTGAAAATACGATGGAACAAACAGACAAAATGATTGAACAAGCATATTTAACAGAACGAGTGATTCAGTATGCAAATCGTTATAGAAGCCAAGTTCCAGAGCTTGCGGAAAGATTGAAAGAATCTGAGCGATTATTTAGAGCATATGAATATGAATTAGCATTAGAAAATGCGGCAACTGCATTAGAGGAAATAGAACCAGGAGCATTGAGAAGTATAGAAGCGAAATAAAAGCTTGCGGAAATAAGGAGTTTTCATTACATGATTTATTTTGATAACAGTGCTACAACAAAACCAAATCCATCTGTACTCAGTAGCTTTTTAGAAGTATCAGAGAAATTTTTTGCCAATCCTTCCTCCATTCATCCATTAGGAGGAGAATCAGAAAAGTTATTAACTGCAGCTCGCACGCAAATTGCTCAAATTTTACAAGTAGAAGCAAATGAAATTATTTTTACATCAGGTGGGACAGAGGGAAATAGCCTAGCGATTAAAGGAATTGCTGAGCAATATCAGTCACGTGGAAAGCACATTATCACCACAATGATAGAACACCCTTCTGTATATGAGACATGTAAAGCTCTTGAAAATAAAGGGTTTGATATTACTTATCTTCCTGTTAATGAAGATGGAATTATCTCTGTTGATACTCTAGAAAAAGAGATTCGTGAAGACACCATACTGATTAGTATAATGCATGTGAATCATGAAATAGGCTCCATACAACCAATAGAACAAATTGGTAAAATAGCGAAAAAGCACCCTAAGCTCTATTTTCATGTTGATGGTGTTCAAGGACTTGGAAAAGTTCCTTTACACATAAAAAATAGCGGGATAGATTTATGTACCTTCTCTGGACATAAAATTCATGGTTTAAATGGTACTGGAGTTTTTTATGTTAATAATAAGATGAGAATCCATCCTTTATTTCATGGAGGAGAGCAAGAAAGAAAAATTCGCTCAGGAACAGAAAATTTAGCAGGTGCTGTTGCATTTGCTAAGGCGCTGCGATTGATAAAGGATAAAGAAATTGAGGGAAGAAAGCATTTAAAGTCTATCCAAACATATTTAAGAGAAGAGTTAGAAGAGATGGATGGAATTTATCTAAATTCTCCAACTCACGGGGCACCACAAATTTTAAGCATTTCTGCACCTGGATGGAAGCCGGAAGTCATTATTCATAAATTAGCAGAAAAAAATATTTATATTTCCACAAAATCTGCATGTTCTTCCAAGCAAGATGAACCTAGCCGCGTAGTATTGGCGTGTGGATTTGGAGAAGATCGCGCTGCTTCTGCACTGCGTATTAGTCTGTCCTATGATAATACAAAAGAAGAAGCGATGACATTTATCGAAGTGTTTAAAGAAACAATTATGTATTTGAAGAAAGTAATGGAAAAACAATCAGTTTAATGCAAGAAAGAACCCTCTAGTATGATAACAATGCTATATGATCACATTCATATAAATATATTTTAGAAAGGGAGCAGGTTGAATGGATAAATTTTTAAATTTTGATTCCATGATTACTCCACTTATTATTAAAGTTGTTTTCTGGATTGGAGTTGGGGTTTCAGTTCTTGCTGGACTTAGTATGATTATTATGGGATTAAATTCTACTTTCGGAAATGGTTTCCAGGTTATATCTGGACTTGCTACAATTGTTGTTGGTCCTATCCTTGTAAGAATTTATTGCGAACTTTTAATTATTATGTTTAAAATGCATGAGTCACTTCAAGACATTCGTCAGACTTTAAAAAAGCAATCTATTGATTAATATTATTTTATTAAACATACTAAGAATAGTGGGTAAGGTCATTGACCTTACCCACTATTTCCTTTTTAGATATAGTGAGACACAGTTTTAAGACTGGAACAAATGAAACTTTAAGTTATAGAACCGAACAAAGTACAAAAAAGCCAAGTATATTTCCGAAGCGAGGATTTTCTATAATCCTGTTTGGGAACTACTAACTAAAAATATTTTTATTTTTTTCTAGTCGACAAAACATGGATTATTCTTTACAATGAAAGACGATTTAATAATGAATAGATGGAGAAGATAACATGCAATATGATCATATTTTAATTAGGTATGGTGAATTGGCGTTAAAAGGGAATAATATTAAACAATTCATCAATCAATTACAGAGAAATATTCGACATAAATTAAAAAAATTTCCTAACATCCAAATAAAAAGAACCCAAGGTCGTCTTTTTATTTTATTACATGGAGAAGATCCACAGCCAATTATCCAAATTTGCAGAAATATTTTTGGTATTTCCAGTTTAAGTTTGGCTATAAAAGCAGAAAATAATGTAGAAGAAATAAAAAAAGCAGCTTTATTCGCATTGAATCATGCAGAAAATATTAAGACATTTAAAGTATCTGTTCGAAGAGTAGATAAAAAATTTTCGTATGGATCACAGGAAATGAATCAAATCTTAGGTAAACATTTACTACAGAATACTGAAGATATTACAGTGGACGTACATCATCCAGATGTTGAAGTAAAAGTAGAAATTAGAAATACGGGTACATTTATCACTTCAAGTGTAATTCAAGGTCTTGGCGGATTACCTGTAGGAACAAGTGGAAAGTCATTATTATTACTTTCAGGAGGAATTGATAGTCCTGTCTCAGGATTTTTAGCAATTAAGCGTGGTGTCGCTATTGATGCCATTCATTTCCATTCTCCACCGTATACAAGTGAACGTGCAAAACAAAAAGTAATTGATTTAGCAAAAGAATTAACAAAGTATACAAAACGAATTAAAATTCATATGGTGCCATTTACAAAGCTACAACAAGAAATTTTTAAAAAAATACCAGATGGATATGCGATGACCGTGATGCGTCGAATGATGCTTCGAATTAGTGAGCAAGTATGTAAAGATAATGAATTACTTTCAATGACTACAGGTGAAAGTCTTGGACAAGTGGCTAGTCAAACAATGGAAAGTATGAATGCAATCAATGAAGTAACGAATTTTCCAGTATTAAGACCGCTAATTTCAATGGATAAACATGAAATTATAAAAATATCTCGTGAAATAAATACGTATGATATTTCAATTCGTCCTTATGAGGACTGCTGTACGATTTTTGTTCCAAGATCGCCAAAAACAAGACCAAAGCGCGAACGAGTTATCGGTTATGAACAAGCTTTTGATTATCATGAATTATTACAAGAAACAATTAAAGGCATTGAAACAGTAACGATTACAGATGAAGAAGAAGTAAGCCCAAAATTTGACAATCTTTTATAAAACTACCAACTATTTTTGTGAATGATTTCTTCCTTGGCTACACAATATATGTTTACCGAGGAGGTGAAAGTCACATGGCAAATAACAATTCAAATCAGTTAGTTGTACCTGGAGCTCAACAAGCGATTGACCAAATGAAATATGAAATCGCTCAGGAATTTGGTGTTAATTTAGGTCCTGATTCAACATCTCGTGCCAACGGATCTGTTGGTGGTGAGATCACTAAGCGTTTAGTGTCTATGGCTCAACAACAACTAGGTGGGCAAAATCAACAATAATTCGAAATAAAAACAAATAGGAGCTATTTCCAAATATGGAAATGGCTCCTTTCATTTTGTTGTATAGTAAAGTATAAAATTTCCCCAAGGTTGGTTCTTATTCGGAGCTAGCGCTGTCTAGCTCCGAGCGCCAAAAACTAAGAGATTTCACGTCACCCTACAATAAAGAAGATTTGACGATTGGCAAGCCGTCAGGCACAGACAGAGTCATAGTCGTACTTTCATCGACTAAGTTCGGTCACGTCACGAACACCAACTTCGATACTAGCTCGTCGTTTCCGTCGTGCCCTGTGGGTAGAAAGCCAACATCGGTTCGTGACGTCGCGTTTTTAGTCTATAAGGGTGCTCTACGCTTTTCGGTCTGTATAATTGATATTAGTGGACAACCTTTTCTATTCTCTTCATAATGGTAATAAATACACTTTTAATCAGAGGAGGAAATGTAAATGGTTCAAGTAACTTTTGCACAAAAGCCGGTAACATTGATTGGTCCGGAGATTCAGGTAGGTAATGATGCACCAAATTTTAAGGTGTTATCTAATGATTTACAAGAAGTTACCTTAGATAAATATGATGGAAAAGTAAAAATTATTAGTGTTGTACCTTCTATAGACACAGGTGTATGTGCTGCACAAACACGCAGATTTAATGAAGAAGCAGCAAAATTAGATGATATTCAAATTTTAACAATTAGTATGGACTTACCATTTGCCCAAGCACGTTATTGTGCTGCTGAAGGGATTGATAATGTAGATACATTATCTGATCATCGTGATGCAGACTTTGGACAAAAATATGGAGTATTAATGGAAGAATTACGCTTACTAGCTAGAGCAGTTTTTGTTGTAGATGCAGATAATAAAGTCACTTATGTGGAATATGTAAGTGAAGTAACAGATCATCCCGATTATGATGCTGTATTAAATCACGTAAAAAAATAATTACTTATAAGTAGAAAAAATATAGAAAAAGCAATGGAGGATGATTAAGTGTATCCCATTGCTTTTTTATTTGCTTTGTAGAATATAAACATATTTATTATTACTTAAATCTCGTTAGGATACATCTAGTAAGAGGTTTGATACAATAAGAGGAAGTATAGTAAGAATGATGGAGGATTATATGGAACAAATAAATGTAGAACTTATATTTAATTGGTTAGATAAAGCAACAGAAATGATGCAAGAACATTTAAACGAAACTTATTTAGATAGTTTGCCAGCAGCGATAGAATTATTAATGGATGATACATTATTTGATAATCTAGACAAGGATTTGGCAAGCAAATTATCAGAAGTAGAAGCGATTAAAATCGAAGCATATTCACCAGTGGATATAAGAAAAGCTATACAGCTCACAATTTTAAAAGGAATGAAGGATTCAACACAACCAAATCATCTAATGACACCAGAAGCTGTGGCATTATTAGTAGGTTATTTTGCAGAGAAACTAACACAGGATAAAGAGGAATTACGTATACTTGATCCTGTCTGTGGAACGGGGAATTTATTAACAACAGTTATTTCTCAGTTAAATAAACAAACAGAAGCATATGGAAGTGAAGTTGATCCTACGCTAATTCAAATTGCTTTAACAAGCGCTAATGCACAACGAATAAATATTGAGTTATTCCAACAGGATAGCTTGCGTCCATTATTTATCGATCCAGTTGATTTAGTTATTGCAGATTTACCAGTAGGTTATTATCCAGATGATTTAAGAGCCAATGAATTTGAATTAAAAGCTACAGAAGGTCATTCATATGCACATCATTTATTAATTGAACAGAGTATACATTATACAAAAGACGATGGGTATCTAATATTTTTGATTCCAGAGTTTTTATTTAGCAGTGAACAATCGGATCAGTTGCATAGTTTTATCCAAAAATATGCAAACATTATTGGAGTTATTCGTTTACCTGATAGCGCATTTAAAGCAGGTAAAAATGTAAAAAATATCTTTATTATCCAGAAAAAAGGTGAAAAAGAAGCACCTAAACAGCCTTTGTTAGTCAATCTACCTTCCTTAAAAAATACTGCAGGCATGAATGATATATTAGAGCAGATGAATGAGTGGTTCAGAAACTATCAGGAACAATATATGCAATAAATTAATGGAGGAGGATCGAAAGAGATTGAGTTTATTTGATCATCGAAAAAAAGAAAAACGAATTAATTGCCAAATAGTTACTATTAGTGATACACGAACAGAAGAAACAGATAAAAGTGGAGATTTAATACGCCAATTATTAGAAGAAGCAGGCCACTACGTGATTAGTAAAGAAATTATTCCTGATAGTGCGCCAACAATTGAGCGTGTAATCCGATCTGGCACTTTTAATCCGGATGTAGATGTAATTATTACCAGTGGTGGAACAGGGATAGCATATCGCGATGTTACGATTGAAGCAATACAACCATTGCTTCAAAAGGAAATTGACGGCTTTGGTGAATTATTTCGAATGCTTAGCTATTTAGAAGATATTGGCTCAGCTGCGATGATGTCACGTGCTATTGCAGGAGTATGCAATCATAAGGCTATATTTGTTATTCCTGGGTCAAGTGGGGCAGTTAAATTAGCAATGAATAAATTAATTCTCCCTGAGCTAGATCATGTAATACATGAAATACAAAAAGATATCTGATAAATGAGCAAATAAAAGAGAAGGGGTTCGCCTAAACGCGATTTGCCCCTTCTCTATTTATTCTTATCTTACAACTAATACATCACATGAAGCATGTCTAGTGATGCTTTCAGAAACACTACCGATTAAAAAGCGTTCTACAGCATTTAATCCAGTAGCACCACAAACAATTAAATCAATTTCATGTACTTTTGCAATATCCTTTGCAATTTTTACTTTTGGAGATCCATAATCAATTGTTTTGTCAATTTTTTCTACACCGTTTTCTTTCGCAACTTTAATATAATCTTCTAACAATTCAAGTGCATATTTATTTGCACGTTCTGCTAAAGTACGATCATACGCCTCTGCAGTAGCGAAAGTACGTGAATCAATAACATGAGAAAGAACTAATGTAGCATCGTTACTCTTTGCCATATCAATTGCTTTGTGAAATGCCTTTTCTGCTGCTTTTGAACCGTCAATTGCAACTAAAATTTTTGAATATTTTTGTCCCATAGTCCATCCCTCCTATTTCAATTATATACCCTTTTTTATAACTATCAATTGTATATTTAGTGAATTTTTTTATATTTTCTTAAAATATCAAGTGTTTAAGAAGTATAGGACAATGAATTTCATGCTTTCGTAAAAATGTTAGTGGCCGGATAAAATTTTTAGCATTGAAGCTTATGTAGCTGTGAAATAATTTTTTCAAGGTTAGTAAAAGGAGGAATTTTGTTTTTCCAGATTAATAAGATTAGAAAATGGGAATAGAAAAGTTAAGTAAAACTTTATTATTAGGAAGTTTATGTCCATTGATGATGAATGAGAAACTTTTGGACATATGCTAAAATAAAGAAAATTGTAAAGGAGAGAAGTATCCATGAGAATATCGTACCATGGACATTCCATAGTAAAAATTGAAACAGACCAGCATACAATTTTAATTGATCCATTTATTAGTGGGACTCCAGAATGTGATCTAGATGCTAATACAGTGGAAGCGGATTTTATTCTATTGACACATGGGCATGGAGATCACGTAGGTGATACAGTAAGTATTGCCAAACGTACAGGTGCATTAGTCATAGCATTAAATGAACTGGCAGTATATTTAGGGAAAAAAGATATTAGTACACATCCATTAAATATTGGTGGTGGTTATACCTTTGATTTTGGTCATGTGAAATATACACATGCATTTCATGGATCTTCCGTGGAAGAAGAGGATGGAACCATTGTATACACAGGAATGCCTGGAGGAATTTTGATTACTATCAATGGAAAAACAATTTATCATGTGGGAGATACAGGGCTCTTCTCTGACTTGAAAATGATTGGTGAGCTTAATGATATTGATGTTGCCTTTGTTCCAATTGGAGATAATTTTACAATGGGGCCAGAGGATGCTCTAATTGCAGCAGATTGGATTAATGCTAAGCTTGTTGTCCCTGTCCATTACAATACATTCCCTGTGATTAAGCAAGATGGAGATGATTTTGCTCGTCGCGTTCGTACTGGTGAGGGACGTGCACTCAAAATTGGCGAAGGCTTTGAACTATAAAAACAGCTAAAAGGTACACTCGCTCTAGAAAAGGGCGAGTGACTGTTATCCTTTTTAAAAAAGGAGGTTTATATGGAAATATTTTTTATTGTCCTTAGTTTTATTTTAGGCTGTGTTTTCGGGTCGTTTTTTAATGTAGTTGGTTTACGTATCCCTAAGGAACAATCCATCTTAACTCCTTCATGTTGCCCAAAATGTCAACATCAGCTAAAGTCTTATGAATTGATTCCAATTCTCTCGTTTCTTTTTCAATTTGGTAAATGTCGTTCTTGTAAAACAAATATTTCTCCACTATATCCCCTTATTGAATTCACTACTGGACTACTTTTTCTCTTTCTCTATTTAAAAACAGGTCTTCAATTTGAACTTATCATAACAGTCACTTTTGCTTGTCTGCTTATTATTATCCTTGTTACAGACCTCAGCTATATGATTATTCCCAATAATATTCTATTATTTTTTCTTCCCCTTTTTCTTTTTTTACGAATGATGTTACCTATCGAACCCTGGTATGATATTTTCTTAGGCTCTCTTGTTGGTTTTCTAATGCTTGCTTTTCTTATTTTGCTTAGTAAAGGGGCAATTGGAGGAGGCGATATGAAGCTGTTTGCTGTTCTTGGTATCTTGCTTGGCACGAAAAAGATTATCTTAACTTTTATTTTGGCTTCACTATTTGGGGCTTTGATTGGAATTCTTCTTATTGCCCTAAATCGACTGAAACGTAAGGAAGCTATTCCATTTGCACCATTTATTGGTTTGGGTGCAATCATTAGTTATTTTTACGAACAAGAATTAGTAGCGTTTTATCTGACAATGATGTTTTGAGACTAAAGAGGACTTGTATTGCATAGATTAAAATTAAATAGCAATAGAAGGGGGAGAGTCTAATTCAACAGAGTAGTCTTTTTCGATTATTATTTGCAGGGTGCTTATTGTATTTTGTTTGGCCAATTTTTCCTCAAGCATTGAGTATGACAGAGAAGTTATTTTGGCTCACCTGGATCGGTTTATTTTTGCTTGTAGTAGGTGCGAATTTGGCTTCATTATTACAAATCGTTTCACAACCAATAATAGAACAGAAGCAAGTTAGAAATCCTTATTCTAATAATAATTGAGGTTTGCTGCGATCATCTGTATAATTATATTATTGATAATATATTAGTACAGATATAAGCGGGTGTAAATGATGGCTACAAAGCATGAACAAATTTTGAAATATATATATTCACTAAAAGTAGGTAGTAAAATTTCTGTAAGGCAATTGGCCAGTGATCTTCAAGTGAGTGATGGTACAGCATATCGAGCAATCAAGGAAGCTGAGAATCAGGGCTTTGTAAGTACCATTGAGCGTGTAGGCACAATACGAATTGAAAGAAAACAAAAGGATAATTTTGAAAAATTAACTTATGCTGAAGTGATTAATATTGTTGATGGACAAGTGCTAGGTGGAAGAGATGGACTTCATAAAACATTAAATAAATTTTTAATTGGAGCAATGCAGCTAGAAGCAATGATGCAATATACAGAACCCGATTCACTACTTATTGTAGGAAACCGAGTTCGTGCGCACGAGCTAGCTATCGAAAAAGGTGCAGCTGTTTTAATTACTGGTGGATTTGATACAGAAGATTCTATAAAGAAACTGGCAGATGAAAAGCAATTGCCAATTATATCTACAAGCTATGATACGTTTACAGTTGCAGCAATGATTAACAGAGCAATTTACGATCAGCTAATTAAGAAAGAAATCGTTTTTGTACAAGATATTCTAACTCCATATGATCAACTATATTATTTATACACACATGATAAAATTGAACGCTGGTATGAACTTAATCAAATATCCATGCATACTCGATTTCCAGTTGTGAATGAAAATAAACGTTTGTGCGGAGTAGTAACATCAAAAGATATTATTGGAAAAGATAAGAGTCTAACGATTGAAAAGGTAATGACAAAGAGCCCACAAGTAGTACAAGAAAAAACATCGATAGCTTATGTGGCGCATATGATGGTTTGGGAAGGAATAGAAGTTATTCCTGTGGTTGATACATCTTACAATTTAATTGGACTTGTTTCTAGACAGGATGTACTAAAAGCATTGCAAGAAATTCAACGTCAGCCACAGGTTGGAGATACAATTGATGATATTGTTGCTAGCAATTTAAAAGCAATTAATGAGGAACAAACAGCATTTGAAACAAAAGTTCTTCCGCAGATGACCAACCAGCTTGGAACGCTGTCTGATGGAGTATTCACTGCTATTATTACAGAAGCAAGTAGTCGTGCTTTATTGCAGATGAAGAAAGGTAATTTAGTGGTTGAAACAATTACAGTATCATTTATCAAGCCAGTACAAATCGAAAGTACTTTAATCATTAAGCCAAAAATATTAGAAACAGGTCGAATCTATGCAAAAATAGATGTTTCGGTATACCATGAAGATAAAATTGTTGGCAAAGGGCTGTTGATGGCTCAGCTAATTGATCGTTAACAAAGAAATGATTTGGTGTACAAAATTAAATTCCCCCTGAAGCAAATAATTTACTTTAGGGGGAATTATTCATTAGCGTTTTATTGCTCTGGATTTAATCTTCTCCATTCATTGCGATAATGTTTAGACTCGTTAAATCCTCTAACTATTTGCATAACACCTAATACGACAAACACAATCATGATGAAAAGAGAGATTTGTGTTTGGAAGACTCGATATTGGTTGATGCCGAAAAATAGGATAAAGCTTCCAAGACAAATACGTGATTTTGCGTTAAAATATAGTTGTGTCAATCGATCGCGAGTCTTTAGGATTGCAACTTTATAGTAAATATAGAAGACAACAGATAGTATGATAATAATTGGTAGCAGGAACATAAGGGATCGCTCACTTTCATTAAAAGATTACTTTTCTATTGTAGCCTGTTTAAAAAGATAATACTAGTAAAAAAGCGAAGTATAGATAGAGAAGATAGGAGTTAATCAATGAATATAACAAAAGAAATTATCGAAGCTGTAAAAGAATTTGACAAAATCATTTTGCATCGACATGTTCGTCCAGACCCTGATGCATACGGATCGCAAGCCGCGTTAGCCGAAATAATAAAAGCAACTTTTCCGAAAAAACAGGTATATATCGTAGGAGAAGAGGATCCTTCGTTGCATTTTTTAGTAAGAATGGACGAGATTGCAGATTCTGTTTATGAAAATGCACTAGTTATTATTTGTGATACAGCGAATAGGGAGAGAATCAGTGATCAACGATATGCGCTGGCAAAGCAGATTATCAAAATTGATCATCACCCTGATGTGGATTCATACGGTGACATAGAATGGATTGATACATCTGCAAGTTCTACGAGTGAAATGATTTATGAATTTTATCTAGAAGCTAAAAGTGAAGGCTTTCAGATGACAACTACTGCAGCACGCCTAATTTATGCAGGAATTGTCGGTGATACAGGTCGTTTTCTTTTTCCTAGTACAACAGCAAAAACATTCCAATATGTTTCTGAGCTTGTACAATATGATATAGATCGTACAGAGGTTTATGACGGAATGTATCGTACTACTGAACGAATTGCGAGATTAAAAGGTTATATTTTACAGCATTTTACACTTGATGAATCAGGAATGAGTACGATTCGTTTGTCTAAGGATCTTTTAGATAGCTTCCAAGTTAGTCCACTAGAAACTGGAAAAGTAGTTGGGGTTTTAGGAGAAATTGAAGGATTGAAGGCATGGGTATTCTTTATCGAGGAATCAGCGGATTTGATTCGTGTGCGACTTCGCTCTAAAGGGCCAATTATTAATGAAATTGCTGCCAAGTATAATGGTGGGGGTCATCCGCTTGCTTCTGGTGCTACAGTTTATTCTTGGGAAGAAGCAGACGCATTAATAAAGGATTTAAAAGAAGTATGTATGGATTATCAAGTATGAAATAGTATAGAGCAACATGATAGATACTAATGAAACGGATTTACAATAGATAAATAGGGAACTGCCTACAGTTTTAATGATGATATCTTACTGTAGGCAGTTTTCGTTATTTATTTTTAGAGGATGTTCAAAAAGTCTAACAAAAATAACACGGCGAATAGAGGAACTTCGACTAAGTTCCGACACGTCCTGTGTCGAACGTCGAAGTTATCACAGAACACGCGCAAGTCGTTGACGTCCTTTTTATCGTCCTTTAAACACATACTTTTAGATTAATTAGTCCATTTAAGTTAAAAATAATCGTACTGATGAATGATTACGGAATGAGAATGAAGAAAGATGGATGAATTTTTTAGTTTCGGTATAATGAATCTAGAGAGGTTGGAGGTAGAATAAAATGGGGTTTACACATTTACAAGTGCGCACTGGCTATAGCTTTTATAAGAGCACGGTTTTGATAGATAAATTAATAAAACGAGCAAGTGAATTAAATTTTACTGCTTTAGCACTTACAGATGAGCATGTGATGTATGGTGTTATTCCATTTTATAAAAAATGCTTGGAGTATGGGATAAAACCAGTCATTGGTTTAACTGTACATATAGTAGACAAAAATCATGAAAAGAAGGAGCAATGTGTTTTACTAGCCAAGAATAATAAAGGGTATAAACAGCTCCTTGCTTTAAGTACAAAAATAAATATAGAGAAAAGAATAGGAATTTCATTCGAAGAGCTAGAGAGTTTATCTGATGATATTATTTGTATGTTGTCATTGAATCAGTCGAGTTCCTTAGCAAACCATTTTTTGAACAATGCTTTTGAACAGGCGGAAAATTATATAGCATCATGGAAGTACATCTTTAAAGATGATTTTTATTTAGGTGTTCAGCATCATGGGTTAGCAATAGAGCAGCGTTTACTTGAACAGGTTCAAGTCCTTCTTACTCAAGTAGATTGTCCAATAATAGCTACGCAAGATGTTTGTTATGTATCAGAAAATGATTATGCGGCTTATGATTGTTTACGGGCTATAGATGAAGATATCAAGTGGTTTGGTGATCATATATCTGTAACTGTAAGAAATCGTCATCTAAGCTCAGAAGAAGAAATGATAAAACGTTTTGGTGAGAACCAAAAACACTTTATTGAACGGACAGAGGAAATTGTAGCTAAGTGTCAGGTAAGCTTGGATTTACATCATTCTTTATTACCATCATATCCGGTACCAGAGCAAAGCACTGCCCAGCAATATTTAGAGACGATTTGCTGGGATAATGTGGGACAAAGGTATACGACAGTTACAGACGAAATTAAAGAACGTTTAGTTTATGAGTTACAGGTCATTCAGGAAATGAGTTTTAGTGATTATTTTTTAATTGTTTGGGATTTTGTTTCCTATGCAAAGCAACAACAAATTATGGTTGGTCCTGGCCGGGGTTCAGCAGCCGGATCACTTGTTGCATACGTGTTAGGGATAACAGATATTGATCCGCTTGAATATGGTTTATTATTTGAGCGATTTTTAAACCCTGAACGAAAGACAATGCCAGATATTGATATCGATTTTCTAGATCATCGTCGAGACGAAGTAATCGATTATGTAAGAGAGAAGTATGGGGAGCAACATGTAGCACAAATTATTACTTTTGGTACTTTTGCAGCTCGTTCAGTGTTACGAGAGTTATTTAAAACAATGGAAGTTGATGAGCGTGATGCAAAATATATTTTAAAACGATTTTCAAGTCATCATTCAGACTCTATTCGTAAGGTTGTGAATGATAATGTGGAATTGAGAGAATATATTAAGCAATCTCCGAAATTAAAATTATTATTCAATATTGCACTTAAACTAGAGGGATTGCCACGTCACTCCTCCACTCATGCAGCTGGGGTTATTATTAGTGACGAGCCATTAGTTCATCATGTTCCACTAACAATTGGTTCCCAAGAAACATACATTACGCAGTATCCCATGAATGATTTAGCGGATATAGGCTTATTGAAGATCGATTTTCTTGGATTGCGTAATTTAACGACGATGGAAAGAATTGTTGATTCTATTAAGAGACATACAGGAAAAGAATTTCATTTAAATGAAATTCCCTCAGATGATGCAAAAACATTTGCATTATTACAAGCAGGACTAACAAATGGAATTTTCCAGTTAGAATCAAAAGGAATGAAAAATGTTCTAAAAGAATTAAAACCAACGACTTTTTCAGATATCGTGGCAGTGAGTGCGCTGTATCGTCCGGGACCAATAGAAAATATCCCTACTTATATTAATCGTAAGCATGATAAAGAAAAAGTTGCTTACTTACATCCAGCATTATCACCAATTTTGGAAGATACGTACGGAGTTTTAGTCTATCAGGAGCAAATTATGCAAATCGTGCATAAAATTGCAGGGTATACCTTAGGAGAAGCGGATGTATTTCGTAGAGCGGTAAGTAAGAAACAAGCCCAAGTTATAGAAGAGCAACAAAGTAAATTTATTAAGGGCTGTCTAGACAATGGATATGATGAACAAATAGCAATAGAGTTATTTCATTGGATAGTTAAGTTTTCTAATTATGGTTTTAATAAAAGTCATGCTGTTGCATATAGTAAAATTTCCTATCAATTAGCATATTTAAAGGCTCATTACCCAGCCTTTTTCTATACAGAGCTACTAAATAGTGTAACCAATCAGCATGATAAAATAGCTGAATATCTAAAAGAAGCAAAGGAATTACAAATTGATGTTGCACCACCTTCGATCAATAAAAGTTTTGGTTTTTATAAGTCAGAAGGGAATAAAATCCGTATGGGCCTTCAGGCAATTAAAGGTATTGGCTTTCAAACAGTAAAAGAAATTATTGAACAAAGAAAACAAGGAAGCTATAAAAATCTCTTTGATTTTTGTTTACGTGTTTCTTTAAAGATTGTTCAGCGTCAACTAATTGAAGCATTGATTTTAACAGGTGCCTTTGATGAGCTACATCCTAATCGAGCAAGTCTATTAGAAAGCTTAGATCAAGCGATGGAGCAAGGCGAATTATTTGGTGGATTATCTTTAACATCAAATTTATTCACAGATAAAGTTGGCTATACAGATACTTATAATGAAGTAGAAGATTTTACATCAATGAAAAAGCTTCAATTTGAAAAAGAATTACTTGGATTTTATGTCTCAGACCACCCAATGACAGAATTTCGTAAAAAGTTGCAGTTAAATGGCTTTGTCACATTGCAGCAAGCTAGTGGAATGATTGGGAAGAAAAAAAATCATACAGCTGTGCTTATCCAAGCGGTAAAAGAAATAAGAACAAAGCGCGGAGATCCAATGGCATTTATTAAAATTAGTGATGAAACAATGGAAATGGAAGCAGTGGTATTTCCAGAGCTATATCGACTGAAAAAACCTTTTTTCAAAGAGGAAAATATAGTCCTAATTGTAGGAAGTGTGGAGGAAAGAAATCATGCGCTACAATGGGTGTTTCAAGATATCACACCATTCCATCCAGAAAATCTCCCTATTCAAGAACGATTATTTATAAAGTTTCAGGAGCAAGATAATCAAAAGGGGTTAATTAAATTAAAGGAAATTGCTAATAAATACCCGGGAAAAACACCGATCTTTGTTTTTGATGCCATTCAGAAAAGAACCTTTCAAATGGCAAGTCAATATCATATACATGCCTCACAAGCATGCTTAGAAGAATTAAGGCAGCAATTTGGAAGATCCAATGTTGTATTAGAGCAATTATAAATGTGTGTTCAAAAAGTCTGCGAAAAAGGACTCTCATCTGTTAAGTTCGCAACGTCACGAGAGCAACACTAGAGGAATACAGATTAAGTACGCCACTACACGCGAGCAACATCTGCACTAGTACATCCTGTACGTCGTAGCACGTCATGTGCGTCGAAAGTTCAATGCGGCGTAGCTTTGAGTAACGGACTTCTACAGGATGTAGTGACTTCTGTGTTGTCCACAGGACGTGGACGGTTTTAACAGAAGTTCCTCTATGCTTTTAATTCGTGAATAGCGGAAAAACAAGCCAACGCAGAAATTCGCCATGTCATTTTTTGTGGGTTTTTTGAACAACCTCTATAAGATGTATTGTCAGACACTTTACGGATAGTCATCATTTGTTATAATGAAGAAGTTAAAAAAGAATATTTATATCGGTTAAAGCCGAAAAGGAGAATTGAGTTAAAAATGACAAACAGTAAGGCATTATTAATGCATAAAGAAAATCAAGGGAAATTATCTATACAATCTAAAGTGCCTGTTGAGAATGCTGAGGATTTGAGCTTAGCATATTCGCCAGGCGTAGCTGAGCCATGCTTAGCAATTAAGAATAATATAGATGAGGTCTATGATTATACAATGAAAGGTAATATGGTTGCTGTTGTTACTAATGGAACAGCTGTTTTAGGGTTAGGTAATATTGGGCCTGAAGCTTCTCTACCTGTTATGGAGGGGAAATCCGTATTATTTAAAAGTTTTGCTGGTGTAAATTCTTTTCCAATTTGTTTATCAACTACAAATGTAGATGAGTTTGTAAATGCAGTAAAATTAATGGAGCCTACATTTGGTGGAATTAATTTAGAGGATATTGCAGCTCCAGCATGTTTTGAAATTGAAGAACGTTTAAAGAAAGAATTAAAAATACCTGTTTTTCACGATGACCAACACGGGACAGCTATCGTAACAATTGCTGGTCTAATTAATGCTCTAAAGCTTGTTAATAAATCATTTACTGATATTAAAGTAGTTATTAATGGAGCAGGTGCAGCAGGAATTGCAATTGTAAAATTATTATCTCATTTTGGGACAAAGAATATTATTATGTGCGATTCTAAAGGTGCTATATATAAAGGAAGACCTGAAGGAATGAACAAAGAAAAAGACCAAGTTGCGGATATTACAAATGAAGCAAAAACAGCAGGAACTTTATCTGAGGTTATCGAAGGTGCAGATGTATTTATTGGTGTATCTGTTGCAGGTGCTTTAACAAAAGAAATGGCTCAAATAATGAATCCTGATGCGATTGTTTTTGCAATGGCAAATCCAAATCCAGAAATTACACCAGAAGATGCTAAAGAAGCAGGGATAAAAGTAATTGGTACAGGACGTTCTGATTATCCAAACCAAGTAAATAATGTACTAGCTTTCCCAGGAATTTTCCGAGGAGCACTGGATGTTCGTGCTTCGCAGATTAACGAAGATATGAAGGTTGCTGCAGCTGAAGCAATTGCTTCACTTATTAGTACAGAAGATTTAACAGAGGATTATGTTATTCCTGGACCTTTTGATGCACGTGTTGCAAAAGCAGTAGCGGCAAGTGTTGCAAGAGCAGCAGTAGAATCAGGTGTAGCTGATGCTGGAGCAATTTTAGAAAATGTTGGACTAGCAATAAAAAGCTCTGAACCAGTAGAATCTTAAGAGTAATATAGAGAATAGTTATGGGTTTTTGAAGGAGGAGTTAGCTTGATAAAAGGCTTTTTGGATCGAAAGAAAAAGAACAATTCAGTTCCAAATGAACAGAATAAACAAGATGTTCCTGAGGGACTAATGAAGAAATGCGAGAAATGTCGCAAAATATATTACCAAAAAGAGATGTTGAAAAACTTATTAGTATGTCCAAACTGTGGTCATCATCATGCGATGAATGCATGGGAAAGAGTAGATATGCTATTTGATGATCAAACTTTTGAAGAGTGGGACAACAATATCATTTCAAGCAATCCACTAGACTTTCCTGACTATGAAGAAAAACTACAAAAAGATCGAGAGAAAACAGACTTAAATGAAGCGGTTGTGACTGGAAAAGGTTTAATTGGTGAGAATCCAGTAGCAGTAGCTATTATGGATGCACGTTTTCGTATGGGAAGTATGGGTTCAGTAGTAGGCGAGAAGATTGTTCGTGCTATGGAGAGAGCCCGCGAACAGCAAATACCTTTCATTATTTTCACTGCTTCTGGTGGGGCGCGAATGCAAGAGGGTGTACTAAGTCTTATGCAAATGACTAAGACATCTATTGCTATTAAACGTTTTTCTGATGAGGGTGGTTTGTTTATTTCCATTATGACTCATCCAACAACTGGTGGTGTATCTGCAAGTTTTGCTTCTCTAGGAGATTATAACTTTGCAGAGCCAGCAGCTCTTATTGGTTTTGCTGGAAGAAGAATTATAGAGCAAACAATACGAGAGAAATTGCCGAAGGACTTCCAAACTGCCGAATTTCTACTAAAGCATGGTCAGCTTGATAAAGTAATTCATCGTCTTGAAATGAAAGAATTACTTACAAAAATACTGAAAATGCATAGGAAGGATGGGGCAATCTCATGAAGCAATTATTAGAATTTGAAAAACCTATTGTTCATTTAAAAGACAAAATTATTGAATTAAAAAAACTTGCTTCTCAAAGTGAGATTGATTTAAGTACGGAAATTTCTACGCTAGAGGAGAAATTAACCCGTCTGGAAGATGATGTTTATAATAATTTAAAGCCTTGGGATCGCGTTCAAATTGCTCGACATATGGAAAGGCCGACAACTTTAGATTATATTGCCCGTGTGTTTGAGGATTTCATTGAATTTCATGGGGATCGAGTATTTGGTGATGATGCGGCAATTGTTGCTGGAATCGCAACATATAAAGGCGAGCCTGTAACTATTGTTGGTCATCAACGTGGAAAGGATACAAAAGAAAATATCACACGAAATTTTGGAATGCCACATCCAGAAGGTTATCGTAAAGCATTACGCCAAATGAAGCTTGCTGAGAAATTTAATCGTCCAATTATCTGCTTTATTGATACAAAGGGAGCATATCCTGGGAAAGCAGCTGAAGAACGTGGTCAAAGTGAAGCAATTGCAAGAAATTTAATGGAGATGGCAGGAATTACAGTTCCAATTATTTGTGTAGTGATTGGTGAAGGCGGAAGTGGTGGAGCACTAGCGCTAGGTGTAGGAGATCATATCCACATGCTTGAAAACTCTACATATTCTGTTATTTCTCCAGAAGGTGCAGCAGCATTACTTTGGAAGGATGCAAGTCTGGCTCAACGTGCTGCAGAAACAATGAAAATTACATCAGCTGATCTAAAAGAGCTTGGTGTAATTGATGAAATTGTTACAGAGCCTAAAGGCGGAGCACATCGAGATATTGATTTACAAGCAGAGAATCTAGATGCTGTCCTGCAAAGCTCATTGAATAAATTGAAAGTATTATCAACAGAAGAATTGTTAGAACATCGTTGGTTAAAATATAAACAGATTGGGGATTTTGAGCTTCTCTAGTGGATGTTTGGGAAGACAGAGAGCTTAAAATTCTATTGTTTACAGCTAAGCCTCCAGTAAAAGCTATGAATTTTAAATAAAAAAAGAAGAATTCAGGGAAAGCCATTTTAATTTGGGTAAGATGAAATATGGTTTTGTCTTTGTGCAGAGGTGAAAAGTAATTGAAGAAAATCGGTGTATTAACGAGCGGTGGAGATTCTCCGGGGATGAATGCAGCAATTCGAGCTGTTGTTAGAAAAGCAATAAATTATAATGTAGAAGTAGTGGGCATAAAAAATGGTTTTCAAGGTCTAATGGAAGGTAATATGATTCCAATGGAAATCGGCTCTGTTGGTGGAATTATTCAGCGAGGTGGAACTATTTTATTGTCTGCTCGTTCAGACGAATTTCGAACAAAAGAAGGTCAACAAAAAGGACTTGATCAGCTACGTAAACACCATATAGATGGGTTAATTGTGATTGGTGGAGATGGTAGCTTTCGTGGAGCAGAAGCGATTGCTAAATTAAATTTTCCTTGTATAGGAATACCTGCGACCATCGATAATGATATAAATGGCACTGATTTTACCATTGGTTTCGATACAGCATTAAATACAATTATTGATGCAGTTGATCGAATTCGTGATACAGCAACATCACATGAACGTACGTATGTTGTCGAAGTAATGGGGAAAGATGCTGGAGATCTAGCTTTATGGTCTGGTCTTGCGGGTGGTGCAGAGAGCATTATTGTACCTGAAAAACAAGAAGATTTCTCTGAAATTGTTACACGCTTGAAGCGAAGCTATGATCGAGGAAAAAAATACAGTATTATAATGTTAGCGGAAGGTGTTGGAAGTGGCTCTGATTATGCAAAGCGCATAGAAGAAGCAACCAGCTTAGAAACAAGAGTTACGATTCTAGGTCATACCCAAAGAGGTGGTTCGCCAACAGCATTAGATCGAATACTTGCAGGTAGATTAGGTGCAAAAGCTGTTTCATTATTATTATCTGGGGTAACAGGAGTAATGGTAGGAATGGAGAATAATCAAATTGTCCACTATCCAATTGAGCAAACTTTTGCGATGAACCGTCCATTTAATGAGGAAATGTACAAAGTATTAAAGCAATTATCGATTTAATCCATTACATTGTAACTAGATTTTGTTCGAGATTATCTCAGGAAGCTATATACTCTACTGAATGAAGAGTAAAGAATGTCAGAAATCATGTAGGAGGAAGCGAAAGATGAGAAAAACAAAAATCGTATGTACGATTGGTCCTGCTTCTGAATCAATTGATACGTTAATACAGTTGATAGAAAGTGGAATGAATGTAGCACGTCTAAACTTTTCCCACGGGGATTATGAAGAGCACGGAAATCGAATTGATAATATTAGAAAAGCTGCAAAAGAAACTGGTAAATCGATTGCTATTTTACTCGACACAAAAGGGCCAGAAATTCGCACAGGTAAATTTAAAGAGGGCCAAGCACATATTGAACAAGGTTCTAAAGTTACCATCTCTATGGATGATGTTGAAGGTACTGCAAACCGATTTTCTATTACATATAACCAGCTTATCCATGATGTTCATGTTGGTTCTAAAATTTTATTAGATGATGGATTAATTGAATTACAAGTTACAGAAATTAATTTAGAAACAAATGAGATTATAACAGAGGCACTAAATTCTGGGATGATTAAAGATAAAAAAGGTGTTAACGTTCCAAACGTTAGTGTGAATTTACCAGGTATGACTGAGCAAGATGCAAGAGATATTAAATTTGGTATTGAGCAAGGTGTGGATTTTGTAGCTCCATCCTTTATTCGTCGTCAATCAGATGTAATGGAAATTAAAATGCTACTTGAGAGAAATGAGGCAAGCCATATTAAAATTATCCCTAAGATTGAAAATCAAGAAGGGGTAGATAATATTGAAAGCATTTTAGACGTCAGTGACGGAATTATGGTTGCACGTGGAGACCTAGGTGTAGAAATTCCAGCAGCAGATGTGCCATTAGTACAAAAAGAGCTAATTAGAAAGTGTAATATTCATGGGAAGCCTGTTATTACTGCTACACAAATGTTGGATTCTATGCAGCGTAATCCACGTCCAACAAGAGCTGAAGCTTCTGATGTGGCTAATGCTATTTTTGACGGAACAGATGCAATCATGTTATCAGGTGAAACAGCTGCAGGAGATTATCCAGTGGAATCTGTACAAACGATGAATGATATTGCATTAAAAACAGAGACTGCTTTAAACAATGAGCTAATGTTCAACCAATTAAAGCAATCTGTCACAATGACAATTACAGATGCTATTAGCCAATCTGTAACTCACACAGCAAGAAACTTAAAAGCAAGTGCGATTATTACAGCAACTGAAAGTGGACATACAGCTCGAATGATTTCCAAATATCGTCCAAAAGCACCAATTATTGCAGTAACATCATCAAGTACAATTATGCGTCAATTGTCTCTAGTATGGGGAGTTCATGCAGTAGAAGGACGTCAAGGACATTCTACAGATGAAATGCTAGCTATTGCTATTGACCGTGGTTTAAGTACTGGACTTTTTGAAAGAGGAAGCCAAGTTGTTATTACAGCTGGAGTTCCTGTTGGAGAAAGTGGGACAACCAATCTAATGAAGGTTCATGTTGTTGGAGATATTATTGCTAAAGGTCAAGGGGTAGGTAGACGTGATCATTATGGACGTGCAGTGATTGTTCGCAATGCACAAGAGGCACTAGAAAAAGTACAACAAGGTGATATCATCGTTACACAAGCGACAAATCGTGATATGATTCCAGCACTTGAAAAAGCTGGAGGAATTATTACAGCTGAAGGTGGTTTAACATCTCATGCAGCAATAGTTGGATTGAGCTTAGAGATTCCAGTTATTGTAGGTATTGAGAATATTTTAGAACTAATTGAAGATGGCATGGATATTACATTAGATAGTGCAAAAGGTGATATTTATCAAGGACATGCGAATGTTCTTTAAATAGTTTTTAAATCAATGTCGATGAAAAGGAGGGGAAGTATGCGCTGGCTTATTGCAACATTAATTATTTTTGGATTTATTGAAGTTGGTTTATTAATCTGGGTTGGACAAGCAATAGGGCCTTGGTGGGTACTTCTCGTTATTTTTCTGACTGGGGTATTAGGAATCTATGTGGTGAAGAAAGAAGGTAAAGGAGCTTGGCTTGCTATTCAACAAGCGATACGTAGCGGTCGGTTTCCTTTAGAGCATTTATTGGATGGGCTATGTATATTGCTTGGAGGAGTTTTATTACTTTCTCCTGGTTTCATTGCAGATTTATTAGGAATTATCTTTATCATTCCATTTACTCGAAAGCCGCTGAAAAGCATCTTAGAAAAATTGTTGAAATTTCTCTTAGTAAAAAGAGTAACTGTTCTGAGACGATAAGCTATTAAGCTTCATGTATAAATGGTATTTACGATGATATAAACCCTGGTTATATCAAGTGCCATTCATCAGAAATAAATGAATAATCTATTAGACATATACTTTAAAGTTAAAAAATTATAAGGAAATGTCTAAAAATTAATCGCTTTCAATTCACATTAGGACCTGAATCCTCTATAATTAAGAGTGAGTTAAAAAACATATGGTTATAGTAGGAGATTAATATACAGTCTAACTATTCTAACAATTGTTAAAAGAAAATAAATAAAAAGGAGAGGGTTTGTTATGACATCACCCAAAGGTCTTGAAGGAGTTGTAGCAACTCAATCGTCAATTAGCTCAATTATTGATGACCAACTTACTTATGTTGGATATAAAATTGATGATTTAGCAGAACATTCTACGTTTGAAGAAATTGTATTTTTACTATGGAACTTAAGACTTCCAACAAAAGCTGAATTGGATCAACTAAAAACAGATCTAATTGAAAACATGGAGTTACCTCAACCAGTTATTGACCATCTACACTCTTATGATTTAACCAAGGTACACCCAATGGCGGCACTCCGCACAGGTATTTCTCTACTTGGAATTCATGATGAGGAAGAAGATGATATGAGTGAGGAAGCGAATAAGCGTAAAGCAATTCGTCTGCAAGCAAAAGTAGCTAGCTTTGTTGCCGCATTTGCTCGTATTCGTCAAGGCAATGAACCTGTTTCTCCAAGAAAGGATTTAGGCTTTGCTGAAAACTTCCTGTACATGTTAAATGACAAGGAGCCTGAAGCAATTGAAGTCGAAGCTGTTGATAAAGCATTAGTTTTACATGCGGATCATGAATTAAATGCTTCTACATTTACTGCACGAGTATGTGTTGCTACTTTATCTGATATTTATTCTGGGATTACAGCAGCAATTAGTGCATTAAAAGGACCTCTTCATGGTGGAGCAAATGAGCAGGTAATGAAGATGCTTATGGAAATTAAAGAAGTGGAAAATGCTATTCCATATGTACAAGACAAGCTTGCTAAGAAAGAAGTAATTATGGGAATGGGACACCGCGTATACCGAGGTGGAGATCCACGTGCTAAATTCTTAAAAGAAATGGCTCGAGAGCTTACGGAACTTACAGGTCAGCCAAAGTTCTATGAGATTTCAACACGTATTGAAGACTATATTAAACAAGAGAAGAATCTACCAGCAAATGTAGATTTCTATTCAGCTTCTGTTTATCATAGTTTAGGAATTGACCATGATTTATTTACTCCAGTTTTTGCTATTAGCCGTATGTCTGGATGGGTAGCTCATATTTTAGAGCAATATAAGAATAATCGTCTTATTCGTCCACGTGCTGAGTATACTGGACCAGGAATTCAAGAGTATGTTGTAGTTGAAGAAAGATAATTACATGATTTGTTCTTGACTTGTTTGCTCAAGAACAAATCAGATCCACATATTATTTTCATCATAAAGAATTTATATTTACATACAGGATTGGAGAGGATTTAAGATGTCAAAAGGTGAAAAAATTGTTGTAGAAAACGGGAAAATGACGGTACCTAATCGTCCAATTATTCCATTCATTGAAGGGGATGGAACTGGTCCAGATATTTGGGCATCTGCTAGTAAAGTATTAGAGGCAGCAGTTGAAAAAGCTTATAATGGTGAAAAATCTATCGAGTGGTTAGAAGTTTATGCTGGTGAGAAAGCATTTAACGAATTTAATGATTGGTTACCACAAGATACATTAGATAAAATTGATGAATATAAAATTGCTATTAAAGGGCCTTTAACAACACCAATCGGCGGAGGATTCCGTTCATTAAACGTAGCACTTCGTCAAGAATTAGATTTATATACATGCTTACGTCCTGTTCGTTACTTTGAAGGAGTACCTTCTCCAGTCAAGCGTCCAGAAGATGTAGACATGGTTATTTTCCGTGAGAATACAGAAGATATCTATGCTGGTATCGAATGGGAAAAAGGCTCTGATGATGTTAAGAAAATCATCGATTTCCTACAAAATGAAATGAATGTTAAGAATATCCGTTTCCCAGAAACTTCTGGTATTGGAGTTAAACCTGTATCTGAAGAAGGTACAAAACGTTTAGTGCGTTCAGCAATTGAATATGCAATTAAGCATGATCGTAAAAACGTAACTTTAGTTCATAAAGGTAACATCATGAAATTTACAGAAGGTGCATTTAAGAACTGGGGTTATGAAGTTGCAGAACAAGAGTTTGGCGATAAAGTGTTCACATGGGCAGAGTATGATCGTATTGTAGAGAGTGAAGGAAAAGACGCAGCAAATAAAGCTCAAGATGATGCAGTAGCTGCTGGAAAAATTCTTGTAAAAGATTCTATTGCTGATATCTTCTTACAACAAATCCTAACTCGTCCAAGAGAGCATGAAGTTGTTGCTACAATGAACTTAAATGGAGACTACATCTCAGATGCACTTGCTGCACAAGTTGGTGGAATTGGTATTGCTCCAGGAGCGAATATTAACTACGATACAGGGCATGCTATTTTTGAAGCTACTCATGGTACAGCTCCAAAATATGCTGGTTTAGATGTAGTGAACCCATCTTCTGTTATCTTATCAGGTGTATTAATGCTTGAGCATATTGGTTGGACAGAAGCTGCTGATTTAATTGTTAAATCAATGGAGAAAACAATTACTTCTAAAGTAGTAACTTATGATTTTGCTCGATTAATGGAAGGTGCTACAAAAGTTAAGTGTTCAGAGTTTGGTGCTGAACTAATCAAAAATATGGCTTAATTAATAAATGTCTAATTCTCCTTTGTATGAGCTGCATTTATCTTGAGAAATCTGCGGTTTCAAAGGCGATGTTAAGACAAGTAGATATTAGTTACTCAGTCGTTGGACGTTTAAGTATCGTTCATAGACTGAGTTTCTTTTTTATCATGTTTTATTTTTTAAAAGTTCTATAAAGCAAATGAAGCTAAAAGGAGTGGATATTTTGAACATGAAGAGAAAGAAAATAGCTGTTATTGGTTCAGGTTTTACTGGTGCAACAACCGCATATATGATCGCAGAAAAGGAACTTGGGGACGTTGTCATTGTAGATATTCCTGATATGGAGAATCCTACAAAGGGAAAAGCATTAGATATGTTAGAAGCAAGCCCGGTGTTTGGATTCGACGCAAAAATTACAGGAACTTCTAATTTTGCAGATATCCAAGATGCAGATATGGTTGTCATTACGGCAGGTGTTGCGCGTAAACCAGGTATGAGCCGAGATGATCTCGTAAATATTAATGCGAAGATCATGAAAGAAATAGCACAGAATATAAAATCTTATGCACCAAACAGTTTTATTGTTGTATTAACAAATCCTGTGGATGCAATGACCTACACAATTTTTAAAGAAACTGGATTTCCAAAAGAACGTGTTATCGGTCAATCAGGGGTTTTAGATACAGCTCGTTTTAGAACATTTGTTGCTGAGGAATTGAATATTTCTGTAAAAGATATTTCCGGTTTCGTATTAGGTGGTCATGGAGACGAAATGGTACCATTGATTCGTTATTCTTATGCTGGTGGAATCCCGCTTGAGAAATTAATTTCTCCTGAACGTTTAGCTACAATTGTGGAACGTACTCGTAAAGGCGGAGGAGAAATTGTTAACTTACTAGGAAATGGTAGTGCATATTATGCACCTGCAGCATCCATTGTCGTTATGGTAGAAGCAATTCTTAAAGATCAACGCCGCATTTTACCAACCATTGCTTACCTAGAAGGTGAGTATGGCTATACAGATATTTATTTAGGTGTCCCGACAGTTATTGGGGCTAACGGAATAGAAAAAATCCTAGAATTAGAACTAACAGACGATGAAAAAGCAGAACTCGATCAATCAGTAGCTGCTGTAAAAAGTGTTTTAGATGTATTGAAATAGCTGCTACACCCCAGAAGTTAGATTGGAAACTAACTTCTGGGGTGTTTTTTATATCGGTGAATGCTTGTTTAATCCTATTTAGTTCCAATTAGACTTTCTTCGAAAACTACATTGTTTTATTTTTGTAATACGTGACCATAGATGTGTTTATTTTGTAGATTTTTCACAATATATTGATGCTTTTTCCGTATAGGTGAAAAGAAATAATCAGTTTATCTAACCTTTTTATGGTAGAATTTAACTATTACATACTAGGGGTGGGGTTATGAAGAAGGTTTTGTTTGGATTAATATTAGTATTATTTTTAGTTGGGTGTGGGAATGAAGGTGTTCACACAGAAATTTTAGAAGATGCAGAGAAAACTACAGAATTGATTATAAAATATGCAAATGATGAAGTAGATCGAAGTAACTTAGATTTTAAAGATTTTAAGGAACTGATATTATTTACCGATAAATATAAACCATCAGAAGAAGAAAATGAAGTAGCAAGCGACATGATTACTCTAATGTATGATTCTTACTTATTTTATCATAAAGCTGAATCCAATGATTATGAGGAAAGCTTTGATGATGTGATAAAAAAGGCAGAAGAAAATATTGAAATCATTAGAACACTATCAAATAAAAACATTAGTTACGCAGAATACCTAACCAAAAATGAATAATGAATGAACAAAGGAACGAACTTCATAAGATTAATGAAATCTTCCGGTAAAATTTGTTTTGCTTTGTAAGCAAAATTATTATTTTTGAGCGATTGTAAAAATAATCAACTATAATGAATAAAACATCTATGCTTAATGAAGCACCCATTAGTGTGGTGCTGATAGTGATGAATAGGTTTTTAAAAATTGGCATAGTCGTTAGATTCACGGCTATGCCTTTTGTCTTGCCTTCTAACATCGTTGATTTCCACTTCAGGTGGACGCTTTCCGCGGGCACGGCCTCAACTTTTATTGCTCCACTTCCGTGTCGCAATAAGGATTTTCGGACTCGTGCTGTTCCCGCTGGAGTCGCCACCTTACGTTCCAATCAACTGGTCTGCATCTTTACACTTGGTTCTATTTCAATTGCTCCGATACAGTTGTAGTAGATTTTAATACGTTGTTCTTGTTTACCATTTACTTTCTCAACTTGATAAACGATAATTTTATCGACAAAGTCTCTGATTAATTCAGGACTGATTGTACTGATTTCTGTATGCTTTTTCACTAATTGTAGAAAATGTTTTGTGTTGATGATGTTTTCTCGCACTTTATTTAACTCCGTCTGTAATTGATGCATTTTAGCTTTTAATTCAGCTTGTTCTGCCTCATAACCTGCAGACATTCTACGGAAGCGGTCATCGGAAATTTTACCGAACACATTATCTTCATACAATTTCTCAATAATTGTATCAAGTGATTTCATTCTCGCCTTAGTTTCTTCAAGTGTTCGTTCATCTTTCCGTTGTTTTTGTGATAAATCTTGTTCAAATTGATTGAGTACGACTTGTATGAATTCTTCTTCATAATTTTTCGCAAATGCGGTAATCTGTTTTAACTCTTCAAGTAGCAGTTCTTCTACGACTTGATTCCGAATACGATGTGAAGTACACATTCCCTTTTCTTTTCGGTAGGTTGCACAAACAAAGTATTCAAGATGTTTTGGTATTCGTTTCCCTCGTACTTGATATAATTTTGCTCCGCAATCTGCACAAAACATCATGCCAGATAGTACACTCATCGGTCCGAGTTTTGCTGGTCTCCGCTTTCCTTCTCGAATCTTTTGCACGACTTTCCACGATTCTTCATCAATGATTGCTTCATGAGTATTTTTAAATACTGCCCAATCTTCAGGGTCATTCCATATTTTTTTATTCGTCTTATAGGATTGTTTACGGGTTTTAAAGTTTATCGTATGTCCTAGATACTCTTGTCTTTCTAAAATGTTTGCAACTGATCGTCCTTGCCATGCAAAAGGGTCGTTTGGTGTACGTGCTGCAATATTAATGCCTTTCCTCCTCATGTGAACACTTGGTACGATAATTTCTCTTTTCTTTAGTTCCCTTGCAATTTGTGTTGGACCAAGTCCAGAAATACATAGTTTGAAAATTAAACGAACAACCTCTGCCGCATCTTCATCTACAATCCATTTTGAATTATCTTCTGGACTTTTCATATACCCATAAGGCACTGTTGTCGATAGTGGTTTTCCTGATTGTCCTTTTGATTTGAAGCTTGCTTTAATTTTCTTACTCGTGTCTTTTGCATACCATTCATTAATGATGTTTAAGAACGGTGTGAAATCACTGTCTTGCTGATTGGCACTGTCGATTCCGTTATTAATGGCGATAAATCTCACATCTGCTTCAGGGAAAACAACTTCTGTATAATAGCCAACTTTCAAATAATCTCTTCCGAAGCGTGACATATCTTTAATAATGACGGTATCAACTATACCTGCTTGCACATCCGCAATCATTCGATTAAAGTCTGGGCGGTCAAAAGTTGTTCCACTAAAACCATCATCGACATAAAACTGTGTCGGATAAAATCCATGATCTTCCGCATATTTCTGCAAGATAGCTTTTTGATTCACAATACTATTTGAATCACCTGCAAGTTCATCATCTCTTGATAATCTACAATAAAGTGCTGTTACCTTTTCTGAATCAGTACGAATCGCTGAATAATGATTAATTGGTTGTTCCATCATGGACTGTCTAAACATATTTACCTTCCTTTCCGACAGTCTTCAAGCGGTTTCGTACTGTGTATATTACCGTACTAACTTGAAGAAGTCGACTTATTCTCGCTATGATTAACACAATATATAGCTTGATGTGACGCTTGTTTTGCTTCATTTTCTATTCGTCTTTTTAGCTTTTGATAAACCGTTTCTTGTGCTGTTTTGCTTTCTTTTACTTCTATTAAATAGGTGATTTTATCAATCTGCCTTTCTATGAATCTCATCGAAGTATGCTCTGACATAAAATTGCTCCTTTCTGAGCCCATTAATGGACTTAGCGAATATTAATAACTCACTGACCCCAAAAGTGGAGTCAGCAAGATAACTTATTTTATTTGTAAGATTTGAATAGCATCTGGATGAATTAGCTGTCCGTCTACTCGTTCATGTGCCAGATAGCCAATTTCATTTGTTCGACTATATAATTCTGTTAGCATTTTTATAGCAATTGGCTGACGCTCAATGACCCAAAAGTAGTCTAAATTACCAAACAAAATAGCTTTCTTTCCTGACTTTATCGCTGGCATATATGCTGAAATGTGAACAGGTTTACCGAAGATTGTGTTATTTGTACCATTGAAAATAGGAAATCCATTTTCATCTTTTAACTTGCGCAAGTGCATAGCTGTTTCATCACTCATCATAAACACAGAGTTTTTACGATAGTGTACATCTACACTAAAATATAAATCGACTAGATCATCATAACTAATTGCTCCAGTTTCACTAGTTGTTACAGTAGCATTCTTCTGCAAGAGACCTTGCGGTTCTGTCTGCCCATTCCCATTTAAGAATTTATTTTCTTCTGCACGTCCGAATCGTTTGGCAAAATCCGTACATAAATACTTTTCTAAATCAAATTGTGTATCTAAAATAAAGGACTTTTTCAATCTCGACATACTAGCGATTTTAAAAGTATTGATTTTAAAGGGTTGAATCGTGTCATTGCTTTCTGAAATGCTTTCACCCTCTGCGACTATTTCTGCTTCACCTGTTGAAGTGACTGCATGAATCACACCGTCTGCACTTTCTATTTGAATAACCGTTCCTAATTTACGAAAGATGTTTTCCTCTTTAATTGTTTCATTCATTTGTAGAAGCGATTGTGCTGGTAAACTTGAACTACCAACGTCAGAGATAGATTCCAATACACTTCGGTCGTATTCTTTTCCTTTCATAGCATTCCAAAAGTTTGTGTATATTTCATTTTCTAATGTAAACATAATTGTTTTCCTCCTAATGATTTTAATTAATAGGGATATACGCAAATGAATATCCCTTTATGGAAGGCTGTCGTATTGACCGACAGCCTATATACCTTGTTTGAAATCGCGACTTTTTGCGTGACGCTCCTCGCCCGTTGTCCAAGTGAAAGATGCTAGAGATTCTTATCCCCCTAGGGGTAACACAAAATATTTCTTGAAAGGGTGTCCACAAAAGGTGGTTACCCTTTACGGTTTTAAGTGACAAATGATACATTGAAACACTTGTGTTCTAGCGTTGTTAAAGGCAGAGTGCTTTCTAATAAGAAATGCTCGGCACTTCGGACAGTGTATGAGCAATTCCTTTAATGTCTGATTGTCTTTTCGTGTATGCACTGCGATGCCATTCGTATCAATCGTCATATAGTAATCACAATTTGTTTCTTCTAAGACTCGTAAACTGTTCCCGCTGAAAGGACGGGCTGTATAGAAGTCATGTTCGTTCTTGTAAAGTGCGTATGTTCCAAGCATGACAAAGCTCCTTTCTCATATAAACACAGGTTTTATAATATTGGGGCGATATGTGGCAGGCTTTTAAGCTAATTCTCTATAGGAACTTCTATATAGGAAACTAACGATAACACTTGCCACAACCTGCCCATTAACCTCACCTTAAAAATTCTTGTCCTTCTTTTAAGGTATAGCCTAAAAACAGTGTGGTTTTCTCACCACCTGCACGTGGCCTTTTTCTTACTACTTGTCCAGCATTTGATAAGGCACTATTAAAGTTACGAGCGTTCTCAACGTAATACCCATTGGCATAACACCAACTTTGATAGGCTTCATAAAGTGCAGCAGTTCGTTCTTCACCATTCATATCTTCTGTTAGCTGTTCTTCAATAAACAAACCTATTTTATCGTTTTCACGATGATAGGCTAAAGTTGCATCTTGTACCGAAGTTGGTACATCAAAGCCTGTTTCTTGTAATTTTTGATAACCTTCAATCGCCCAGTTCAAAATACCACTTAAGTTTTCCGCTTTAGAGAAGGTTGATTTTAAATGCTTATCTTGTTCCCATGCTTCAAAGTGGCGCTCAAAAGGAATAATTTTCACACGTCCACTTGTTAGCAAAGTTAAATCTGTCACATGTGGTAAGTGATTCGTGTTAATGAATAGCTTGAACTGTGGTTTAAATTCAAAACTATTCTCATGCAAAAATCTTGCATTAATCGTGTCATTACCAGTTAGCGTTTTAAGCAGGGCAGCACTTAAGGTTAACTTCTTATCTGGCTCACTTATATTTACAAAGCGTGAACCAGCTAGTCTTGCGACATCTTCAGATGGTGCAGAACTGCTACTGTTGATTTTCATGCCAATCGTTTCAGGGCGACTTGTTTTTCCGTAATCACCACATATCTTAAGGAAAGTCTCCATTGATGTTCCTTTCCCGTTACGAGTCGTTGCACCGAATAAGATAAACATCGTTTCATAACGGGTATCACCTGTTAAGGCATAGCCGAGACACTTTTGAAAAAATGTTGCTTTTTCTACATCACCGCTCATCACTTCATGAACGAATTGTTCCCACCGTTCACATCTTGCGAATGGATCATAATGCACACCTGCAACCTTAGTAATAAAATCTTCCGAACAATGCGGGTGAAAAGTGTTCGTCCGTAAATTTAACGTGCCATTTTTACAGTTGAGTAAATATTGATTCGTATCAAAAGCAGTCATCGATATGGGATGAACATCTTGTGCGTCACGAAGAATGATTTCTCTATTTCTTCTAACTTGCCATTTCTTCGCAAAATCGATATATGTTTTACGAATGTTTTCATCTTCAATCGAAAGTGAATAATACATGAGTTGATTAGCAAGTTGTTTGCAAAATTGCATAACTTTCAGATTTCCTGTGTCACTCTCCCAAGCTTGTCCGTTGTATACGAACCATTTCTTGCGCTCAGGAATATAGCGGGCAACCGATTTATAATAATCAGCAAATAAATTACTATTGCCAATATCCGTACAAGCGTAATGATTGTTTTTGAATGGTTGCATGTTCTTTAGTCGTTCAAGATCATCATCTGAAAAATCATCCCTTGCTGAACTAATGCCATATGGTTTATAGGTCGTGAACACATTTCTTCTTGCTGTTTCTAAGGTGATTTGACCATATGTTGTACCGCTCTGTTTACGATCCCATTTATCCCGCATTAACCCGCTCTTGCGAAACAGCCTGTCCATCTGTTCAATATCCCGTCCACACCAAAAACCTAAAATGCTAGCAAGTGCTAAATCCGCTTCACTTCGTGATTCATAACTTAGAATATTACCACTCCAGAGTTTTTTAAATTTCTTACGATTTACTGACTTACTTGCTTTTTCAATAACTGATTCATCGGATAAATACGACACCGCTTCATCTAAATCATTCTGTCTTACAGTAGACGGGCGCTTCATAAAGACTTCTAAGAACTGTGGTAATGTATCTGTCATATCCACTAAGCTTCCATCTTGGAATACATCACCTGTTAGCGTAAGAAAATGATTTGTCACACCTGCGATATAGACTTCAATGTCAAGTTTTCGATTGTTGATATAATAAACGTCTGTATCATAATCAACATTAGAAACTTTAAAGTAAATATGAAGTCCGCTTCCAGATGGACTTTTCTCGATATAAGAATTTGGAAAATAAACAATAACATTTTGTGCGATTTCGTTTAATTCTCCAGCTTCACCCACACAATCATCTAAATCAATGGCACAAATGTCATGGCTGACGATAAAGCCTATGCCAGTATAGTCATTCATGACTTTCACCGCATCTTCATACGAAGAAAAAGTGCTTAAATCATTTGAACTTGCACGACTACCTGTCCTTGCGTTATACGGTACTTTCGTTTTCTTCCCATTTCTCATTTCTTCTTTCCAGCAACAAAATATATCATGCTCTTTCATTTCCGCTGGAATATTTTCAATGTTACTCACAGAAAATATACACCTCCTTTGCCTGTAAATTTTTAAAGCTATTCAGTTGTCAAAGAACGATGAGAGAAATAACCGATCAGTGCATTTGTCTAATCTGTCTTTTCACTTATGAACCTTTCAACAAATTTCACAGTTGTAAATATGTCCCTCACCTATAAGCGAATAATTCGACCGATTCGAACCCCTTTTTTTAAAAGATTTAATTTGTTTCTTAAAACATTAAAAATGAAAAATTACTTCTTTTCTCATAAGCGAACAAAAATATTAATTGTTTTTTATAAAACAAGTGAATAAATCACGATTAAATGATAAAATGAAATTGTCATTTAACTTTGAGGGAGGAATATTAAATGGCTGTTTCCTATAAAAAACTATTTCATTTACTAGTTGATAGAGATATTTCAAATAGTGAACTACAAAAGATGGCTGGTTTCTCAGGAAATATAATGACTCGAATGAAGCGAGAGCAATATATTTCATTAGAAAGCGTTGAAAAGATATGTAATGTTTTAGATTGTAAAGTGGATGATATTTTGGAATTTACATCTGATAAACAGAGAGGACGGTTTTACGAATGATTAAAAACACATGGGAAAAGAATGAAAATGCATCAGCAAATAAAAAAGAAATAACGGTTTTAAAAGAACATTTTCCAGCTTGTTTTAAAGAAGATGGATCGTTTGATATTGAAAGATTCAAAGAGTATTTAAGTGAAGATATTAATGTTGTAAATGAAGGTTATGAACTAAAGTTTCTCGGAAAGAATTATGCGAGACTACTTGTAACTTTAGAAACTGAAACAGTAATTGTGCCTAATGAAGAACATAATCAGAAAGAAGAAAATAAAGATAGTGAAAACATCTATATTACTGGAGATAATTTAGACGGGTTAAAACATTTATTAAAATCTTATGCTGGTAAAGTGAAATGCATATACATAGACCCACCATACAATACAGGATCAGATGGTTTTGTGTATAATGACAACTTTAATTTTACAGTTGAAGAACTAACCGAGAAACTAAGTATAGGAGAAGAGCAAGCGCAAAGAATTTTAGATTTAACAAAGCGAGGCTCAGCTTCGCATTCTGCTTGGTTGATGTTTATGTATCCAAGATTACAACTTGCTAGAGATTTATTATCTGATGACGGTGTGATTTTTATTTCGATTGATGATAATGAACAAGCAAATTTAAAGTTGTTGTGTGATGAGGTTTTAGGTGAAGAGAACTTTGTATCTTTGAATATTCATAAAAACAACTCCAATAAAAATCAAACAAATTTAATCGGAGTGTCAACTGAATATGTATGTTGTTATGTTAAAAGTAAAGATTCATTAGACAATGTTAAATGGCGAGTACAAAAAAAAGGAACAAGAGATATTCATGCTCTGTTTTCTAGATTGAAAAAACAAGGTTATTCTAACGACAAAATACTTGAAGAAGTAAAAGATATGTATAAACGACCAAAATATAGTCACTTAAGTAGATGGAATAAAGTTGATGATAAAGGAGTGTTTAAGGATGCAGACTTATCTAGAAATGGTGGACCAAAAGATTACACTATAATTAACCCGCACACTGGAGAAGAGTGTGTTATACCAAATAGAGGATGGGGAAAATCTTATGAAGAATTACTGAGATTACAAGAAGAGGATCTTATTTATTATGGTGACCCTAACACTCCACCAGGATTTAAAGATTATATAAATAGCGATAGCCCAACTGTAGTAGATAGTTTTTGGTATTTTGATAATTCAACAGATACAAGATTTCTCAGGGAGCTATTTGGTGGAGATGTTTTTGATAATCCAAAACCAGTAGAAATGATACAACAGATTCTTGAATTTACTACTAATGAAAATGATATTATAGTAGATTTTTTTGCTGGATCTAGTACGACCGCTCATGCAGTTATGAATGTGAATACACTTAACAATCACAATCTCAAATATATAATGATTCAATTGGATGAAGAGGTTCAAAAAAATTCATTTGCTTTTGAGTCAGGATATAAAACAATTGATCAAATTGGTCGTGATAGAATTATTAAATGCTCTAATATTATAAAAGATAATAATGAGGATATTAAGAAAGATTTAGGGTTTAAACATTTCATTCTAAAGAATCCTACAAATGATACTATAAATAAATTAATAGAATTCACACCAAAGAAAGATGAAATGATTATCAACAATACAATACTTGATGAATTCGGGATCCCAACAGTTGTCACCACATGGTTAAACAATGATGGTTATGGACTCACGACTGAAGCGGAAAAAATTCTTTTTGCAGGCTATGAATCATATTTCAAAGACAAGCATTTATATTTAGTACATCCAGAACTGCCAAATGAGGCAATAGAAGAACTTGTTGTGAAGTATGAAACGGATGGAAACTTTAACCCGGAAAACATTGTATTATTCGGTTATAGCTTTACATGGACAGAACTTGAATCACTAAAAACGAATTTAAAGCGACTACAAGATACGGAGAAAAATTTACGTATTAATTTTGACGTACGTTATTAAATGGAGGGATATCATTGGAACTAATATTACAACGTAGTTTACCTCATCAACAAAAAGCAGTTGATGCTGTAAGTGCTGTTTTTAATGGTGTTCAAATCGAGCCTCCTAAACAGTATTTTGAAAATCCATCCATCGACTTAACTGATGAGATAATCAAGCATAATATCACTAATATTCAATCAGATTTACCAGCAGAATATCGTGGGTTTACACCACCGACTAACCATTTAAGTTTAGACATCAAGATGGAAACAGGAACAGGTAAAACCTATGTCCATACACAGATGATGTATGAACTGCATAAAAGATATGGCATTAATAAATTTATTATTGCTGTACCTTCATTAGCAATTAAGGCGGGTACTGCTCATTTTCTTCAAGATGAATATGTGAAAAGACACTTTTCTGATGTATGTGGTTATGGAACGGAGATAGAAGTTGGTGTGTTAGAATCTCCAAAAAGTCGTAAAAAAGGGAGAACTTATTTTCCGAGTGTTGTTAGTGATTTTGTACGTGGTTCTTCACAAAACACAAAGAAAATTCATGTATTGCTTGTGAATATGCAATTACTAGCAGTTCGCAAAAATGGTCTGCTTAGTCGTGATGATTATGATTATGGTGCAGAAGGGTTTTATCGTCCCTTCGATGCCTTAAAAGCAACAAAACCATTTGTCATTATTGATGAACCACATCGTTTTTCACGTGATCAGAAGGCATATCAAGTGATTGAAGAAGAAATACAACCACAAAGCATTATTCGTTTTGGTGCTACCTATCCCGATATGACAAGTGGTCGTGGAAAGAACAGAACAACAAGAAAAGATTATCAAAATTTACTCTATGATCTAAATGCTTGTCAGGCCTTTAATTTAGATTTAATTAAAGGGGTTGCAAAAGAACATTTTGAACCTATATCTAAGCAAGCTGAAAAAGTTAAAATTACAACGATAAAAAGAAATGACTATGTTAATTTTCAATATAAAAAGAAAGATGAAGCCAATAAGACATTCACTCTTAAAAAGGGAGATTCACTTTCTATTATACATCAGGCCTTTGAAGGGATTACGATTGAAGCAATCGGTGGCTCGTTTGTCGTATTCTCGAATGGAATAGAGAAACAAACAGGTGAGGAACTTGATGTAGATATATATATGACTTCATACCAAGAACAAATGATGCGCTTGGCATTAGAAAGACATTTTGAAACGGAACGTACAAACTTTACTGAACGAAATTTTAAAATAAAAACATTAGCATTGTTTTTCATTGATGATATTGCTTCATACCGAGATAGTGAAGATGGGAAAGTTCCTTATTTAAAAAACACATTCGAACAACTACTAAAAGAACGAATTGAAAAAGAACTATCCACATTAACAGAATATGAAGCGGAGTATAAAGCCTATTTAGAGGCTAGTTTAGCTAATATAAGTGCCTGTCATGCGGGATATTTTTCACAAGATAACAGTGATTCAGATGAAGATATTGCAAATGAAGTGGAAACCATCTTGCATGGTAAAAAACAATTATTATCTTTTAAGAAAAAAGATGACACACCGAATACGTTACGCTTCTTATTTTCAAAGTGGACTTTAAAGGAAGGATGGGACAATCCTAACGTCTTTACAATCGCTAAATTACGCTCAAGTGGTAGCGAAAACAGTAAGCTTCAAGAGGTAGGACGTGGACTCAGACTTCCAGTAGATGAACATGGAAACCGTATTTCTAATGAAGAATTTCAACTGAATTATATCGTTGATTTTACTGAAGCGGACTTTGCAGAAAGGCTTGTAGAACAAATTAATGGAGAAATTCCACAAGCTGCAATGATTACAGAAGAACAACTAGCTAAAGTAGCTTCAAAGTTAGCGATTACTTCTGATGATTTATTTGATATTTTATATGATAAAAAATATATCGATCGAAAAATGAATATTAACATAGAAAAACGTGACGAGTTTTTCGCTGAATTCCCAGACTTTGAAATGGGCTTATCATCTGGAAAAGTAAAAGATAGAAATAAAAACAAGCCACAACCTGTAAGAATTCGAAAAGGTGCCTATAACGAGATTCGTGAATTATGGGAAAAAATAAATCAACGCTACTTACTCTTTTATGATAGAGATTTAGATGAAGATATGAAGGATGTTGTTTTGTCCATATTGGAAGAACAAGGTGTGTTTACAGACGTTGTGATGACGAGTCAACGTGAAGTAATTCAAAGTGATGGTACATCCATGACAATTGCGGATAAAACAGGTTTGCAATATGTCGTTTCAAGAACGATTCCTTATAATGAATTTTTACTTAGAATTATGCGAAGTACTAATATTCCCATTAAAACAATTCATCAGGCCTTATGTGAATATGTAGAAAAGAACGGTGAACTTGATTCGAAATATATTAATGAAAGTTCTGTCAGTGTTATTATTCAGAAATTTAATGAATGGAAGAACACAAATTTACAAGGACGTTTCCATTATGCAAAAAGTGAAACACCTGTTACATCAACAGCTCTTTCTCATGCCGATGGGACTCCACGAGATACCATTTCGCAAGGTAGAATAGGAACGAAAATTTCACCTGGAACACCAAGTAATAAGTACTTGTATGATGCCTTTGCTTATGATTCACCGCTAGAGCAAAAGAACATCACTACTGATATAGAAGAAGTCATTGTGTATGGAAAGATACCGCGAAACAGTATCGCTATTCCAACAATAACAGGTGGAATGTACAGTCCTGACTTTATGTATGTTGTTAGACGAGCAACAGGTGAAAAAGAATTAAATATCGTTGTTGAAACGAAAGATGTTGAAGATAAAACAAATATACGTGGCACAGAAAATGCAAAAATTGAATGTGCAAAATTATTTTTCGATGTTTTATCTGAAGATGGTTATAAAGTTTACTTCCATGATCAATTAAACAATAAACAAATGGCGCAGATAATAAAAGAAGTATTGCGGGAAAATGCTTAAGCAAGGTGATAATTTTTATGCTTAAAAACGAAGTAGAAGAATTAATTTCAATGAAACAAGAAGGACCGTATTGGGATTTTAAAAGGGAGTGGCATACAGAAAATGGTGATTTACTGCACGATATTATTTGTATGGCAAATAACCTTGAGAATAGAGATGCATATATAATAATTGGTATAGATGAAGAGAAAGACTTTACTCCAACAGATATAACTCATGACAATCATAGAAAGAGCACACAAAATATAATCGATTTCCTGAAAGATAAAGCATTCGCTGGGGGTATTAGACCACAAGTATACATTGAAACTATAATGATAGAATCTTATGAGTTAGATGTAATAATAATCAAAAACAGTCATGATACACCCTTTTATTTAACGCAGCGATATAAAAAAGTAAATCCGAATCATATTTATACTAGAGTTATGGATACAAACACTCCACCAAATAATTCTGCAGATATTCACTTTGTTGAATATCTGTGGAAAAAAAGATTTAGATTGATTTCTCCACCTTTAGAGCGTGTTAAATATTACTTAATGAAGCCAGATGACTGGATTAAATCTCCTAGTGATTGGGAAACGGTCAAAAAATATCATAAACAGTTTCCAGAGTTTTCGATCGAATACACTTTGGACGATAATGGAAATGGATATCAGTATTATCTATTTAATCAAACAGATACAACGCCACATTGGAGAGAAATTCGTATATATTACCATCAAACACAATTGTTCTCAACAGAGGGTGTAAGTTTAGATGGAGGTAGGTACTTCACACCTACTCCATTTACAGATGGAATTTCTATCGAAAACCCTCACAAATGGGATATCATGTTTAAGTATTTTATAAATGACTCGATCGAGTATATCATTCATAAATTTTATTACGAACCTGATGGAGATGAAGCTGATGCCGCACATAGGAGATTTAATGAATGTATCTTATTATTCTCTAATGAGGAAGAAAAAGAGTTATTCAAACAGTATGTAATATACAGATGGCATGAAAAACATCATTTTTCGAAGAATATTTGGACACCGTACTTTCCAAAAATTGAAGGACTCATAATGGAATCATTCGAAAAGGATTATATTAATGTTCAGATTTTAAAAAGAATGTTTGAACATTTTAAACATAGAAATACGTAATGTTTAATAAAATGATAGGAGGAAATTGAATGGCTTATAGAAATAAAACATATGTTGCATTTGATGGAGATTCTGATATTCGTTATTATCATTTAATGAAAGCTTGGCGGCAGAGAGATAGTTCCCTCTTTAATTTTCATGATGCGCATGATATCAATAATGCACTCGATACAAGTACTGAAGAAACAATAAAAAGAAGATTGCGAGAACGTATGATGAATAGTAAGGTATTCGTTTTATTAGTTGGTGAAAAAACAAGATTTCTTTATCGTTTTGTCAGATGGGAAATAGAGCTAGCTATAAAAAAGGATTTACCAATAATAGTTGTAAACCTGAATAATAAAAGGACAATTGATAGGTCATTGTGTCCTGCCATTGCAAGAGACACTCTAGCCATTCATGTGCCATTTTCTTCAAAGATTGTTCAGTACGCTTTAGAAAATTGGTCAAAATCACATTATACCTATAAAAGTGAAGGTAAAAATGTACCTTACTCATACAATGATAGTGTGTATAAAAGTCTTGGAATGTAGTTAGGTGATTTTAATGAAGGTAAATCTTTTTGATAGGCAACTTTTAGAATTGTTCTATAAAATACTATCTGTTATAAGCGTTATTACCTCGATAGTGTTTATTTTTATAGATATCCCAATACAACATAAACTTATCATCGGTTTAGTTGTTTTAGTTTTTTTAATAATCTTATATTGTATATTGTGGTGGTTCTCTAATAAAAAAACACATATTAATTTAAACATTGAAGGATCACCAGTTGAGATTAAATTTGGAGATATATTTAATGAAGAGGGATTAAAAGTAATCGCATTTAACGAATATTTTGACACCCTTGTTGATAATAAAATAATTGCTGAAAATACACTCAATGGCTTTTTTATAAAAAAATTTATTAAGAACATTCCGTTATTTGATGAACAAATATATAATGATTTACATTTGCAAGAAAAAGTGATAGGAACAAATGAAAATCGTTTATTAGGGAAAAAAACAAAATATAAGTTAGGGAGTATATTTAAATACCAGAGTGAATATCTGTTAACAGCATTTTCTCGATTCGATGAAAACAATAGGGCTTATCTATCAATGCAAGATTATATAAGCTGTTTACTAGAGTTTTGGAATGAAATTGATATTATATATGCTGGAAGAACAATAGTAATTCCATTGCTGGGTTCAGGGATAACTCGTTTTAGAGGATATGAGAATGTATCTGAACAAGAATTATTAGAACTGTTATTATGGACATTTAAGGTTAGTCGTATTCGTTTTCGCTATCCTTCGAAAGTAAGTATTGTTGTGGGATATGATAAAAGAGATAAAGTTTCTTTGTTTCAACTAGCTAATTTTGACAAATAATAAAAAGACGATCTATTTTATTTTAAGATCGTCTTTTTCCCGCCTAAAGCCCGTCATTCCGCTATTTTATTTCCATCACTACTAGCAATCCCCATTGGGGTATTCTCTTAGTGATGAATTTATGGGTTAATAAAACCAATAAAGCATAGCCCATTGATTTTTGCATGTTTTTACGTTAAAATGGATATAGATAAGAAATGAGGAAGGACTGTCATCCTCCCTCTTGCAGCCTAAGCCGTACAGGCGGTGGTTGTCACAAATGATTAATTTTTATGAGAACCACCCTGCTTGTCACGGCGTCGGGTGGTTTTCTCTTTGTCTAAAAAGGTTTTCCGAAATAGATGCGCACTAATAGCACGCACAATTCCTTTCAACACTTCTTTACTAAACTCAAAGAAAGTCTCCATAGTTGTTCACCTCCTTTCCTTGAAAAACAAGAAAAGGATTCAACGTGACAACTACCACCCGTATAACTTTTAGCTACATATTTATTTTATCATATCTGAGTAGAATAACCAATAAAAAGGGGAACGTGTATTCTTATCTGTTGTGTTGTTGGCTATTTAATATTTTTCAACCGCCCAAAGCCTGTCATTCCACATATTCTATTTTCATCACTACTAGCAATCCCCATTAGGGTGCTTTTTTAAGTCTAAAAATAATGGCTAATTAAATAAACATACTACACTCATTAGTAGTATGATTTCTGACAAAAATTTACATTTTTATAAACTTTCGAAATAATTCTCTGATAAATATGATAATATTTAACTATTACATATTAGGGGATGGTGAAATAAATGGTTTTAATAGGCATGCTGAGAAGATATAAAAAACCGATGATAAAGGATGCGGTTGCTGCAATGTTTGCAAAAGAACATCAAGCAGAAGTTATATTTTTTACGGCTGATAAAATAGATTTTAAACGAAAGTTAATTTATGGATGTAAATATAAGTATGGCACTTGGGTTGAAGAAGTATCTTATTTCCCAGATGTGGTTTACAATGATATTCCTTTAAGAAAAGACGAACCTATATATGAGCGATTAAAACAAGAAGGTATACCTTTTACAACCCATCGATTAGGTAAAAACAAAATGGAATTTCAAGAAGCAATGGCTAAGAATCCGTATTTATCTAAATACATAATTGAAACAATTCCTTATAATAGTGTGGAAACGTTGCGAAAATTACTAGATAAACATAAAACGGTTTTTCTGAAACCTAATAAAGGGCATAAGGGTTTAGGAATTCAAATATTTGAAAAAACAAAGGATGGAATACATATAAGGGATGCTGTCGGATTGGATAAGGAGATATTAGATTCTTACTTAGAATCAATAAAGGATATAAATTATTATCATTTTCAACCAGGTATACATTCAGTTACACCTCAGGGTAATCCCTTTATTATTAGAAGTTATGTAGGTAGAAATGGAAAAGGTAATTGGATTAACTTCTTTCACTACGCTGCAATAAGCAATAATAAAAACAAAATTGTAAATGTAAGTGTTGGATCATCAATGAGCTACATAACACCTTTTTTAGAAAGTATGTATGAGGAGGAGGAAGCTAAGAAAGTTAAGTCGAACTTAAATACCGTTACAATTGAGATTGCAAAACAAACACAAAAATTAGTAACACCGATGATTGATGCTTTAGGTTTAGACTTGGGGATTAATCAAAATGGGGATATACATATCATTGAAATAAATGCTTTTCCAGCGACAAGACCATTTGAAGCTGGGGTTGAAAAACTTGCTATACCATATGCATTGTATTTAGCAAAAAATCATCAAAATTCATAATGAAGCCAGAACAAAAGCATTCTTTACCTAGAAAATTTCGAACAAATATTGTGTTAGTTTTCGCTTTGAGGGATACCAATGTATGTCAGTTCGATGCTCGAGCCGATGATCCTAGCTGAACTTCCTCATTATAGGACATTCTGCAATTATATCTTAATTTTCTTATTTTCTTAATTCGGTGTATAATCAAATTAATTTGCTGATTTAGGAGGAATGACTAATGGTATTTAAAGCTGCAGCTGTACATGCGGCACCAGTATTTATGGATAAGAAAGCATCAACACAAAAAGCAATTGATTTTATCAAAAAAGCAGAACAAGAATCAATTGAACTTTTGGTGTTCCCAGAAACATTTATTCCTGGATATCCTTATTTTATCGAATGCTATCCACCTTTAATGCAGGTAGGCGCATTGAATGATTATCGTGAAGCTTCGGTCGAAATTGATGGTCCAGAGATTGCTGCAATTCAAACTGCAGCGAAAGAGTCAGGAGTAGCTGTTGTATTAGGAATCAGTGAATGCGTTAGTGGTGGGTTTACTTGTTTTAATTCACAAGTATTTATTGATAAGAACGGACAACTTCTCGGTGTACATCGTAAGCTCCAACCAACTTATGTTGAGCGAACAGTATGGGCGCAAGGAGGAGGACATACTTTACGAACATTTAACAGTGAACTTGGTAATTTAGGAGGACTTGCTTGCTGGGAGCACACGATGAATTTAGCGCGTCAGGCTCTTATTAATGAAGGAGAGCAGATTCATGCCGCTGCATGGCCTGGATTGTCAACAATGGCCGGTTTTGAAGAAGTTGCTGATATTCAAATTGATGCGATGATGAAAACACATGCATTGACTGGACAATGTTTCGTTATTGCTGCAAGTAATCCTGTAGATCAAACTTGTCTAGACTGGATGGAACAACATCTTGGAGCACAAGATTTGGTCAAGCTTGGTGGTGGTTGGTCAGCAATTGTCCATCCATTCAATTCTTATATAGCAGATCCGCATACAGGCCTTGAAGAAAAATTAGTTGTTGGAGAGATTGACTTAACTCAACTGGGTCCAGTAAAAGTTTGGGTAGATTCTGCTGGTCATTATTCTCGTCCAGAAGTATTGAAAATGGAAGTAGACAGAAAAATATTGTGGTCTGATGAAGAGAATCTACAACAATCTTCTAAACCAACTTCAGCTTTAAAAGAAAGCCAAGAAGCTTTGTTAAGTGACTCAAAAGTTTAAGGAATTTATATCATATTAGTAATGAAGAGCCCGAGAGAGGGCTCTTGTATTTTAAATATCTTTTACATACTCTGGTAAAATTACTTAAAGAAGAGTATTAAAAACTTGTTATTAGTCATGGTAAATACTTTGATGGAACAAAATTAGCAATCGAAAACTATAAATTAAATAACTTTAACGTCTCAATCATGATTGCTTTTTCCTTTACGTCCACCAGGGCGTATTTTTTATGTCTAAACACCGTTACTGAGTGAACAGGCTCTCCGTATAATATTTGGAGGAGTGATGCAATCATGGAAACAATATTTAAATCAATCATCGCTGTTATTGGGGCGATCGTCACATTTTTATTAGGGGGTTGGTCGCCATTGTTACAGGTACTAGTTATTTTTATCATTGTAGATTATATATTAGGCTTCTTAGTTGCAGCAACATATGGCAAATTAAATAGTGAAATAGGTTTTAAAGGTATTGCTAAAAAAGTTATTATCTTTGCATTAGTAGCAATTGCTTATTCAATAGACAGAATTATGGGAGATGGCACATTAATTAGAGATGCAGTCATCTTTTTTTATTTAGCGAATGAATTGTTAAGTATTTTAGAAACAGTAGGAAAAACAAATTTACCAATACCTGATGTTTTAAGAAAAGCAGTAGAAAAATTGAATAGTAAATCTAAGAGTGACGATTAATTTCGTTGCTCCTTTTAAATTTATTAGGAGATTTTGATATATTAAATTAATAAATAACCTAAAAATATTATGCGATCTACAGCATACCTATAGGTAATAACAATGTCATGTTCTTTTGCTTTTCAATCGTATATTGTTATAATAAAAAAGAGCTTTAATTTGCACTAACAATGCTTCTTAAAATCAATTTTAGAAAGTGGGTTTATCATGCAAAGAATCTTAATTGTTGATGATGAGCAATCAATAGTCACACTATTAAAATACAATATTGAAAAGGCAGGATTTGAAACAGACGCTGCTTTTGATGGAGAAGAAGCAATTCAAAAAATTGAGCAAAACAATTATGATCTAGTGATCCTTGATGTGATGTTGCCTAAACTGGATGGAATGGAAATCATTAAAACATTAAGACAGAATAAAAATAATGTTCCTGTATTGATGGCGACAGCGCTTGATACAGAATTGGATAAAATTTTGGGCTTGGAGTTTGGAGCAGATGACTACTTAACGAAGCCATTTAGTCCAAAAGAAGTTGTTGCTCGTATTAAAGCTATTTTACGTAGATCTGGTAAAACAGAACAACCAAGTGATTTTTCTGAAATCAAAATTGGTGAGCTTACCATTTTTCCAGAAAAGTATGAAGTGAAATTAAGAGATGAAGCATTACATTTTACTAGAAAAGAATTTGAATTATTAAAATATCTAGCTGTACATAAAGGCAAAGTATTAACGAGAGATCAGCTACTAAATGAAATATGGAATTATGATTATGTAGGAGACACAAGAATTGTAGATGTACACATTGGAAGAATTCGGGATAAAATTGAAACAGACACGAAAAATCCAAATTACATTAAGACGATTCATGGATTAGGATACAAACTGGAGGATCCTACATGATGAAAAGACTGTTTAACAGGTCTTTGATTTCATATGTTATTATTATATTTATATTTATCACTATTACAGGATTGATATTAGGTCAATTTATCAGTAATTATTATGTCTTAATCGGAATGCTCTTTATTCTGTTTATCCTGTTAATTACAGTACTACTCCATCTTTTTGAGAAATTTATTCGACCTGTACAAGTAGCCTCGAATACAGTTGAAAAGCTTATTGCTGGGAATTATCGAGCAAGAATACATCATCCTCTTAATGGAAGTATCGGAAAACTCAGCTTGCAAATTAACAAGCTTGCTCGTAACTTAAGTGAGTTATCCATTCATGAGCAAATGCAGGCAGAGCAGCTATCTACAGTTGTTGATAATATGGAAAGTGGTTTGGTATTAATTGATGATAAAGGTTATATCCATCTGGTAAACCGTAAATTCATTTCTATGTTTGGTATAGAGGAAAAGGAATACATTGGTCATCTATACTATGAGGCAATGAACACAGAGGATATACATACAACAGTTAAAGAAACGTTTTTATATGAGAAGAATGTAAAACGATTAATTAGATATACTAACAATACTAATATAAGCTATATTGAAATAGTTGGAGCACCAATTTTTGATGAAAAAGGACTATTACGTGGGGCCGTGTTAGTTTTTTATGATATTACTGAATTCAAGAAGCTTGAAAATATGCGAAAAGATTTTGTTGCGAATGTTTCGCATGAATTAAGAACACCAATTACTTCTATTGCTGGTTTTGCGGAAACATTAATGGAAACTGGTATGGAGGATGAAGAAATTCGAGAAACTTTTTTGAAAATTATTTTTGAAGAAAGTAAGAGAATGCAGGTGCTAATTGAAGATTTGTTGATATTATCAAGGTTGGAGCATGATAAATCACATATTAATGAAATAGAAGTGAATACTTCAGAGATTTTAGCAGAGGTTGTTCCAATGATTGAACAACAGGCAGAACAAAAGAACATTCAATTCTCAGTTACTGCTGAAGAAAACTTGATATTTCAAGCAGATAGTCAAAGATTAAAGCAAGTATTAATTAATTTATTAACTAATGCGATAAGCTATACGCCACAAAATGGTCTAGTTAAATTACGAGTGTTTGAATCTGAAAATAATATATGCTTTGAAGTCTCAGATACAGGGATTGGGATTGAACAACAGGATATTCCAAGAATCTTCGAACGTTTCTATCGCGTAGACAAAGCAAGAAGTCGAGATACGGGAGGAACAGGTCTAGGCTTAGCTATTACAAAACATATTATCGAAGCACATCGTGGAACCATTAAGGTAGATAGTGAAATCAATAAAGGAACAACCTTTACGGTGCAATTTCCTAAAAATAAATAACCGATCATTACATCCTCTTAGCCAAGAGGGTGTTTTAAATTGGAGAAATATTGATCCCATTTTAAATTTTATTTTTTTAGTGGATAAATTTGGATACAAAAAATGCTTTAAGACAAACTAATAGCTATACTTTTTCATTCTAACGTAATAATGTTAAAATTTAATAAGAACATTATTGAATAAGAACGAGACATGTCAGGAGTTAATAGGATTAAGGCAGGATGTATCTTGTGAGGAGGCGTTCTAATGTCACAAAAATTAGTATTAATCGATGGAAATAGTATCATATTTCGTGCGTTCTATGCTTTACCTTTATTAAATAATGATAAAGGGGTATACACAAACGCGGTATACGGTTTTACTACGATGTTAATGAATATTATTGAGGAAGAACAACCAACACATATGTTAGTTGCATTTGATGCTGGAAAAACTACATTCCGTCATAAAACTTATCAGGACTATAAAGGTGGTCGTCAAAAAACACCACCTGAGCTATCTGAACAAATGCCTTTAGTAAGAGAGCTTTTAGATGCTTTTCAAATCAAGTATTATGAGCTTGATCAATATGAAGCAGATGATATCATCGGAACACTCGCTACAGAAGGAAAGAAAGAAAATTGGAATGTTAAGGTTATTTCAGGTGATCAGGATTTACTACAATTGGTATCGGAAAATGTAACTGTGGATTTGACTAAAAAAGGGATCAGTGAGGTTAATTCTTATACACCAGAATCTCTACTCGATCAAATGGAGCTAACACCAGAACAAATTATTGATTTAAAGGCATTAATGGGAGATAGTTCAGATAATATTCCAGGAGTCCCAGGAGTAGGGATTAAAACGGCTACAAAGTTGCTAAAACAGTATCAAACGGTTGAAAAGGTATATGAACATATTGATGAAATTAGTGGGAAGAAGCTAAAAGAAAATCTAATCAATCATCAAGATGATGCTTTTTTAAGTAAAGAATTAGCTACAATTAATTGTAATTCACCAATTCAGGTTGCTTTAGAGGATATTCCGTTTCAGGAGCTTGATCAAGATAAAGCACATGCATTTTTTACGGAATTAGGCTTTAAATCATTAATTGATAAGCTAGATGTAGATAGCAGTGGACAAGCAGAACAACAGGACGAAATAGAATATACAATTGTAGAAAAGATAGAAGCAGAATTATTTTCTAAACAGGATGCTATTTTATTAGAAATGCTTGGGGAGAATTACCATCAGGCAGATATTCTGGGCATTGGTCTTGTCAATCAAAATGGAAAATATTTTATCCCGCTAGAACTAGCTTTGGAATCAGCAGATTTTAAAGCATGGGCAGAGGATGAAACCATTGAGAAATATGTATTTGATGCAAAAGGAACTATTGTAGCTTTATTACATCATGGTATTCAGATGAGAGGGATTGTTTTTGATTTATTATTATCGTCTTATTTATTGAATCCAGCCGAAAGTCATGATGATATCCCAAGTATCGCTCATCGAGTGAATTTAACTCAGGTTTCTTTAGATGAAGCGGTCTATGGAAAGGGCGCTAAACAAAAGGTACCGGAATTAACGGCATTAGCAGATCATGTAGTCCGTAAAACCAATGTTATTTTCCAACTTAAGGATCAGTTCCTTGCTGAATTAGAAAAAAATGATCAATATCATTTGTATGAAGAGTTAGAATTACCATTAGCACTGATTCTTGCCGAAATGGAATTTACTGGTATTAAAGTTAATAAGCAGACCTTAGAAGATATGGGAAATGAATTAAAAGAAAAACTGGCAGCTTTAGAAGAAGAGATTTATGAGCTGGCAGGAGAGGAATTTAATTTAAATTCACCCAAGCAACTCGGACCAATTTTGTTTGAAAAACTAGGATTACCTGTTATTAAGAAAACAAAAACTGGATATTCAACCGCAGTAGATGTACTTGAAAAACTAGAGGATAAACATGAAATTATTTCTAAGATTATGATGTATCGTCAATTAGGAAAGCTGCAATCGACTTATATTGAAGGATTGCTGAAAGTAATTGATAAAGATACATCGAAAATTCATACAAGGTTCAATCAAGCATTAACACAGACAGGTAGATTGAGTTCCATTGATCCAAACTTACAAAATATCCCTATTCGTTTAGAAGAAGGACGAAAAATTCGCCAAGCCTTTGTTGCTTCAGAAGAAGGTTGGAAAATATTTGGTGCGGATTATTCGCAAATTGAATTACGGGTATTAGCGCATATTGCTAATGATGAGCGATTAATTGATGCTTTTAATAATGATTTAGATATTCATACACAAACAGCGAGTGATGTTTTTCATGTTGATGCCTCTGAAGTAACATCGAATATGCGTAGTTCAGCGAAAGCAGTTAATTTTGGGATTGTTTATGGTATGAGTGATTATGGACTTTCGCAGAATTTAGGAATTACGAGAAAAGAAGCACAGAAATTTATTGATCGTTATTTCGAGAGCTATCCAAATGTAAAAGAGTATATGGAGGATATTGTATTAGAAGCGAAGCAAACAGGTTATGTGGCAACGATCATGAAGCGAAGAAGATATTTACCTGAAATCAATAGTCGAAACTTCAATGTACGTAGTTTTGCAGAGCGAACAGCGATGAATACACCAATTCAGGGTAGTGCTGCAGATATCATTAAGCAAGCAATGATTGATTTACATGCAAAATTAAAAGAAGAGAACCTGCAAGCACGAATCTTATTACAGGTTCATGATGAATTAATTATAGAAGCTCCAGAGGAAGAAATAGAAAAACTGGAGGAAATTGTACCTGCCATGATGGAAAAAACAGTGAAACTATCCGTGCCACTTAAAGTAGATTATGCACATGGCGATAGCTGGTACGATGTATAAGGGAGAAGAAAATGCCAGAATTACCAGAAGTAGAAACCATTAAAAATATGTTAAGACAACTAGTATCGTCAAAAAAGATTGCTCAAGTGGATGTTTATTGGCCTAAAATTATTAAAGAGCCAGATGATGTAGAAGCCTTTAAGCTCAGACTAGTTGGACAAACGATTCACGATGTTTATCGCAAAGGAAAATTCCTACTTTTTGAACTTGATCAGGATATGCTTATTTCCCATCTGCGAATGGAAGGGAAATATAGCTTGACTGATAAAGATGTGCCAATGGATAAACATACACATGTTGTTTTTTCTTTCACAGATGGAACAGAGCTAAGATATAATGATGTACGGAAATTTGGAACCATGCATGTATTTGCAAAAGGACAGGAGTTATTAGAGCGTCCATTAGTCCAACTAGGTCCTGATCCATTGGAGTCAGAATTCAATTTTGTAGATTTTTACAGCAAATTACAACGCACAGAAAGAGCGATAAAAGCTGTACTACTAGATCAAACCATTGTGGCTGGATTAGGAAATATTTATGTAGATGAGACATTATTTAAAGCAGGCGTACACCCATTACGACCTGCTAAGCAATTAACAGAAAAAGAAGTAAAAGATATTATGATACAAGCTATTGAAACATTGCAACAAGCTGTTAAACAAGGTGGAACAACTATTCGTTCTTATATCAATTTAGAAGGTGAGATAGGAGCATTTCAAGAGGCTTTGCATGTGTATGGACAAGAAAATCAACCTTGTAAAAAATGCGGAACCCCAATTGAAAAATTCAAAGTTGGTGGTCGAGGTACTCATATTTGTAGTGCTTGTCAGCCTTTAAAAGCAATGTAAATCAGCTTTGGTGATTTTTAGTAAATACATCAAGGCAAATGTGATAGTAGGTGAACAAACTTGGCATTAGTCATTGGTTTAACAGGTGGGATAGCTAGTGGAAAAAGCACAGTAGCCCAGATGTTTAAAGAATTTAATATTCCTGTGGTGGATGCAGATGTTATTGCAAGAGAAGTAGTAGAACCAGGCCAGGATCCATATGAAGAAATTATTAAAGCCTTTGGTGAAGATATTTTACAGGCTGATCTTACACTAGACCGAAAAAAATTAGGTGCAATTATTTTTAATGATGCAGAGAAAAGAAAGAATTTAAACCAAATTGTGCATCCAGCAATTCGTAAAGAAATGGTTGCTAGAAGAGATGATTATCTTGCAGATGGAGCGTCCTGTGTGGTGATGGATATCCCGCTTCTTTTTGAAAATGACTTAACCCATTTTGTCGAAAAAACAATTGTTGTGTACGTAGATGAAATGATTCAGAAGCAAAGATTAATGGAAAGAGATAACTATACAGAAGAAGAAGCTGTTGCTCGAATGAAATCGCAAATGCCTTTAAAAGAAAAGGCAGCCCTAGCAGATGCAATTATTGATAATAATGAATCTGTAGAACATAGCTTCAAACAATTAAAGGATCTTCTTCATCAATGGAATGCTTTTAGTAAAGCATGAAACTTGGCGTATTTATGAAAAAATAAAGACAATTTCTATCAAAATAGCAATAATTTATACAAAACAGTATAATTATTGAAGCAAAATAGAATATGAATATGTTATACTACTTATTGGAAGTTACTTATGAGTGTAACATATATAGTAGGAGGATTATTTTATGAGTAAAATCCGTGTTGCAATTAATGGATTAGGTCGTATTGGCCGTATGGTATTTCGTCAAGCAGTTGAAGATGATACATTAGAGGTTGTTGCTGTAAATGCAACATATCCGTCTGAAACTTTAGCACATTTAATCAAGTATGATAGTGTGCATGGTAAATTTGCTGGAGAAGTGAAGCCGTTAGAAAATGCTTTAGAAGTGAACGGTAAAAAAGTAATTATTACTAGTAATCGTGATCCTAAACAACTGCCATGGAAAGAACTAGAGATTGATGTAGTTCTTGAGGCAACTGGTAAATTCAATTCAAAAGAAAAGGCTAGTGCTCATTTAGAAGCAGGAGCTAAAAAAGTTCTTTTAACTGCGCCAGGAAGCAATGTTGATAAAACAATTGTTGTAGGTGTTAATGAAGAAGTATATGATCATGAGAATGACCATGTAATTTCTAATGCATCTTGTACAACAAACTGCCTAGCTCCAGTAGCTAAAGTTCTTAATGACAAGTTTACAATTAAAAATGGTTTGATGACAACAGTACATGCATTCACATCAGATCAAAACAACTTAGATAACCCGCATAAAGATTTACGTCGTGCAAGAGCGTGTTCTTTATCTATTGTACCGACTTCTACAGGAGCAGCAAGGGCGTTATCATTAGTGTTACCTGAATTAGAAGGTAAATTAGATGGTATGGCACTTCGCGTTCCTACACCAAACGTTTCTTTAGTAGATTTAGTTGTTGATCTAGAGAAATCTGTAACAAAAGAAGAAGTAAATGAAGCATTCAAACAAGCTGCAGAAAATGAATTAAAAGGAATTATTGACTTCAGCTTAGAACCATTAGTGTCAATTGATTACACAACATCTAATTATTCAGCTATTATTGATGGTTTAACGACAACAGTAATGGGCGAAAACAAAGTAAAAGTAATTGCTTGGTATGATAATGAGTGGGGTTACTCAAATCGTGTAATTGATTTAGCTAAATATGTTGGAAAACATTTCTAATATTATACTTATCTGAAAAAGGTTGCCATTTCTTAAGATGGTAGCCTTTTTTGTTGTCATTGGTAAAATATGTAGTAGAAGTTTTAGTATCTAAATACACTAACGATTCTTCTCTATAAACATATCAAGCTAAACCATGCTTATATATTTTTCCTTCGCTCATTTTGACAGAACATGTTAGAATTAATAGGTAAATAATATATATCGCCGAAACCAGTGTGAATTAAAATCAATAATTAAATATAACACATAGATGAAAAACAGAACGTGAAATAAGGAAATGGAGTTGCGCATATGAAGTGTTCCAATTGTCAAAATAAAAGTTCAAAAGTATTAGATTCTCGTCCAATTGAAGATGGTAGATCCATTCGAAGAAGAAGAGAATGTGAAAAATGCGGATTTCGTTTTACAACATTTGAAAGAATGGAAGAAGCTCCGTTGATTGTTGTGAAAAAAGATGGTGCAAGACAAGAGTACAGTAGAGAAAAACTAATTCGTGGTCTAATTAAAGCATGTGAAAAACGCCCTGTACCATTAGAAAAAATCGAAGCTATTGCTTTGGATGTTGAGAAAAAAATACGTAATATTGGTCGTTCAGAAATTGAGAGTAATGAAATTGGCGAAATGGTTATGGATTTACTAGCAAAAGTTGATGATGTAGCTTATGTTAGATTTGCATCGGTCTATCGCCAATTTAAAGATATATCTGTATTTCTAGATGAATTAAAAGATTTAATTGAAACAGATAGAAAAGGTACAACAGAATAAACGCTATTGTGATAGATCGACAAGAAAGGGGAATGGATAATGAATTTTATTGGTAAATTACTGCCAGTGGACGGATATGAAGTAATATTACATGATGATTTATCCATGAATTATTCCATTTCTTTAACCCATCTGTACCAACCATTAATTGGAATATATGCAGTATCTTTATATCAAACGCTTTTACATGAGAGTGAATTGAATCATCATTCCACACAAACACATCATACATTGATGAATTATTTAAATCTCCCATTAATTGATATTTATCAAGCGAGATTAAAATTAGAAGGAATTGGCTTATTACGCACACAAAAATCAGAGACAGATAAACATACGGTATATACTTATAAGTTAAACAGTCCATTCTCACCAAGGCAGTTTTTCGAGGATGGAATGCTTTCTGAACTGCTTTATCATCATATTGGTAAGGAAAAATATTTGAGTTTACAAAAGTATTTTCAGCTACCTTCTTCTGAATCAAGGGGTACGGATATAACTGCATCATTTGATCGGGTCTTTCAAACCTTCCAACCGTCATCTACACCGAAACCTGAACAAGAAGCCATGACTAGGCCAGAAAAGACGGTGAATCTCGATCTAGAGCAAGTTGATTATACATGGTTAGCACAAATGCTAACTCAGCGTATGATTCCAGTTAATCAAGTTTTAACTGCTGAGAATAAACGATTGATGACACAGCTATTGCATTTATACGGGCTTACAAATCAGGATATGGAAAAAGCAATTTTATGGGCATTAACAGATGAAAACACATTGAATAAAGAAGAATTTAAAAACGCTTGTCATGATTTATATCTGATGAAACAGCCAGCTAATCCAATTCGTTTAGAAACAAAAATGATGGAGAAACAACCGGTGGAAAATAAAAAATTCACTCAAGCTCCAACTAAGGAAGAGCAGCTCATTCAAAATTTAGAATTGATATCACCTAAACAATTATTAGAGGATATGTCTAGTGGGAATTATGCTTCCGAACAGGATTTAAAGCTTATTCGAGAGGTTATGGTAAATCAAGGCTTACCAGCACCTGTCATGAATGTATTAATTCATTATGTTTTATTACAATCAAATATGCGCTTATCCAAATCATATATCGAAACAATAGCAAGTCACTGGTCACGAGCGCATTTGACAACAGCTAGGGAAGCAATGAATTTTGCTAAACAAGAAATTGCTAAATCTCGTAATCCCAAGAAGCGAACTACTACTCGAAAATCTGTTTCAAATAGCACGGAAGTTGTTCCAGAATGGTTTAAAAATCGTGAAAAGAAAGAAAAGAAAGAAACGAAAACTAATAATCCAGAAATAGAAAAAGAATTAAAAGAGATGGCGGCTATTTTAGAAAGAGCTTCAAAGGATTAATAAATTATGCACGTATGAAGGTGGATATGAATGGAACCAATTAATACATCATTAAAAAAATGGATGCGTGAGAACAAAAATTTTGCCGAGCAATATGAAAAATTAAAACAGTTGGTGTTCAATAATCCGCATATTCAAACCTTTTTAGCGGAGCATCCGGAGCTTTCAGATAAAGTAATTCAAAGAAATATGAATAAGCTATATGAGTATATGTCACAAACTCATAATTGTGAGGCATGTAGTTCTCTTGGTACGTGCAAAAATATATTATCAGGTTATTATCCTGTTTTGTATGTACAAAATAATGATATTCATCTGACGTACCAAAAATGCCAAAATAAAATTGCAGATGAACAATTGAAATCACAACAACAATTGGTAGATAGTCTAGCGATCCCTAAAGAAGTTTTACATGCAAAGATGGAGAATATTTATCAAACACCTGAGCGTCTTAAAGTAATCCCCGAGCTTGTTGCATTTATTGAAAAAGCTAAAACTGGTACATTGCCAGAGAAGGGCATGTATTTGTATGGACCATTCGGTGTTGGAAAAACATATATTTTAGGTGTGATTGCGAATCGCTTAAAGGATTTGCATTATTCCTCTAGGCTAATCTATATGCCCGAGTTTGTACGTGAGATGCGTGAAGCGATAAATAATGATACATTAAATGCAAAAATAAATTATTATAAAACTGCTGATGCCTTAATGTTAGATGATATCGGGGCAGAAACACAATCCGCCTGGTTTCGAGATGAAATTCTAGGATCGATTTTACAATATCGTATGATGGAAGGACTTCCAGTATTTTTTACATCGAATTACAGTGTGAAGGAATTAGAAAAGAAACTGGCTGAAACCTCGCGTGGCGGTACGGAAACAGTGAAAGCAGGAAGAATTATTGAACGAATTAAAAAAGTTAGTAAAGAAATTCATCTCTTAGGAGATAATTATCGAAATGAAGATGGAGCAGAGTAGCATGTAATTGCCACTCTGCTTTTTTTGAGCGAAAGTTAACACAGACACTTTTGTTCTTTTTGCATCAATTTCTCCATATAATATAGCAGTTTATATGGAAGAAGGATGGTGCGTATTGTTAGATATTTATTTTAACTCTGAAAAAGAAAGAAAGTGTTTTGAAGTAAATTTGCTTCACATAGTAGAAACTCAAGAATTACAGTGGCAGACAGACGATAACCATACCGAAAGACTCCAATTATTTTACCCAAAAGAGAACCAAGCTATTGTCAATGATGTAATGCAGGCATTTATTCACGTATTTATTACGCATTATTTACCAGTAATCTTAGAAAAAATAATTCGTCGTCATTTTTATTATACGGATGAGGAAGAAGTACAACGAATTGTCACTATTGCCAATTCATTATTTGAACAGGAAATGGTAAGCACATCTAATGATAACCCTTTTCTAAAAAAGCTTTTTTATCCACAACTATTGGAAATGGATACTATTTATTTCCATTCTTTTCTTGCCTTCCGTGTACAATCTTGCCAAGAGGTATTTATCGAATTAATTGGAAAAGCAATTGATGAGTTTAAGATGGAAGAAGATCATCAAACATTCATTGAAGCAGTCCGAAAGTTCGCTGCCTCTCAAGGTGCAAAGATGCCACAAATTCATGTGGTACAAGGAGATCCATTTACTTTTTTTACAGAAAGTGGTAATAAGCTTACATATAAGGAATTACATACGATGATGCAGGCTGAACCACTTTATATTGTAGGATTAGATGAGAATGAAATGAACCTTGCTCCTTTACTGGCAATGTCTCCTGAGAAGATATTCATTTATGGTGAAAATCCTAGTGAAGCCAAAACATTGACAGTTATTAATATTTTTTTGGAAAAAGTAACTTTTAAGCCATTATCTCATTTTCCTTTTGTCCTAAATTAAGAAATTTAGATTTTTCGGTTGAATTAATTTTAAGGATTCTTTAGCTCAAAGAATGTCTTGGTCCTATCTTCATTGTTTAAGATATTAAAATTTCCCTTGGTGAAAAAACGAAATCGAAGAAGACTAAATCAATATGTCAGTATTTAACTAATTAAGCGAATCATCTCCAATCTCAATGAAGTAGATGGGGAAGATTCGCTTTTTAGAATGGTTGCAGATATATGAATAGAGATGTTGCAATCATAACTAATCAGTTTAATTTACTTAAATTCAAACTTGTTCTTTTCTCGAAATCAAATGAAAAAGTTAGTAACGTATTTCTTTTTAAAATCTATAATATAGTGGGAGCTAATCGCTCAACTAACGTATTGCTAAGGTGTTTATAAACTACAATATGACTGTAAAGGGAAAGGGAGCGGTGATATGCAAAATAATACAATAGAACCTTTTGCGCAGAGTGTAAGGTTTAAGGCTATCGTACTAATTTTATTTTTCATCCCGCCTTATTCACAGCTTCCATATGAAACGATTGAAACAACAGAAGTAATTGGACATATTATGAGTCAGCCACTTATCACAAATATAAACTTTTTTCTACCGATCGCAAAGCTATTATTATTATTTGCAGCAGCTATTATTTTTGTAAACCCGCGACGATTCACACGTTTGTTTTTAGGATATTATTCGTTTATTTTAATTATCGTTGGAGTATTTCAAAATATGTCTTTTACGGAGGAATATGGATTTGTTTGGTTAATCGGTAACACTATAATCATTTTAATAGCTGCAACTGCTTGTATGTATGATGTAATTAAACAAAAAACGGTATTTAATCGAGATAGTTTTGAGATTAAAAGATTATGGGTACTAGCACCAATGCTCTTGGCAATTTTAATGCCTTATGCGGTGAATGAACAAAATATAGCTGTACCTTCATTTGAACTATCAATGCTTATGAATGAGGCTGGAGTAACTTATTATATGATTACGCCTGTAATAATTGGAGTAATGTTACTCTTCTCAAAAGACATGCACATACCTACACTTTCTATTGTTTCCTTTACCGGATTAGTGATTGGGATAATGAACATATTGACGTGGTGTGGTTTTCAAACTCCAAATTGGTGGATGGGTGTACTACATTTACCTTTAGTTATTTTGTCATTTTATGGTTTGATTTTATGTAGAATTCGTCAATAGCTATTAGGCTTATTTTTCAAACAGATTGACTAGAAGCTGACAGGGATAGTCTTCCTAGGGGAGTGTATAAGAATAGTATCAGGTTGCTATTCCTGTAATAACGAATTATTTGTCAGGTGATAAGACGATTCTTGAAGTATTTTTATAAAACATGTAAAATTATAGTTGCATTTTATAATAAAAGGGATATAATATTCTGTATCAAAAGAATCATATATATTAAAAGTGATGAAAAGGACATGATTTTTGTATCTGTATTTATCAGAGAAGGAAGTCTTTGGCTGTGAGCTTCCCATTTACGTACAAGAATTACCACCTTTGAACTCTTCTATTGAAATGATAGTAGGTAGAAGCGCCAACTCTGCGTTAAGAATGAATGAAGCCATGAGGCATCTATTATGATGTTTTAGGGAAATTAGGGTGGAACCACGAATGAAATATAACTCGTCCCTATGCAATATTAACTTGCATAGTCGGACGAGTTTTTTGCTTTTTTAAAAAATAAATGTAGCTAAGTTAAACTACATACAAAAAAGGGGTAGTGTAAACAAATGAGCCAAATTACAATTGTTTTTCCAGATGGAGCAGCAAAGGAGTTTCCTCAAGGTACTACAGGTGAAGAAATCGCAGGATCTATTTCTTCAGGCTTGAAGAAGCAAGCATTAGCAATTAAATTAGACGGTAATCTTGTAGATTTAAAGCGTGAATTAACAGAAGGTGGAAAAATCGAAATTATTACATCCAAATCACCTGAAGGTATTGATATTATGCGCCATTCTACTGCACATCTTCTAGCTCAGGCAATTAAGCGTTTATATAAGGATGTTAGCTTCGGTGTTGGTCCAACTATTGAAGAAGGGTTCTATTATGATATTGATTTAGATCAATCTATTACACCTGAAGACCTTCCGAAAATTGAAAAAGAAATGAAACGTATTGTCGATGAAAATCTAGAGATTAAGCGCATAGAAGTTTCTCGTGAAGAAGCAATTCGTATGTTTAAGGAAATTGGAGACGACTTAAAGCTTGAATTAATTGAGGCGATTCCAGAGGATGAGCAAGTGACTATTTATCAACAGGGAGAGTTCTTTGATTTATGTCGTGGAGTTCATGTTCCATCTACAAGTAAAATTAAAGCATTTAAATTATTAAGTATTTCTGGCGCATATTGGCGTGGAGATAGCAATAACAAACAATTGCAACGTATATATGGTACTGCTTTTGAAAAGCAAAGCCAATTAGAGGAGTATTTACAGATTTTAGAAGATCGTAAAGAACGCGATCATCGTAAGCTTGGCAAGGAGCTTGAAATCTTTACAATTAATCAAAAGGTAGGGCAAGGTTTACCAATATGGTTACCAAAAGGTGCTACAATTCGTCGTCAGATTGAACGTTATATCGTTGACCTAGAGGAAAGATTAGGCTATAGCCATGTGTATACACCTGTTTTAGCTAATGTTGATTTATACAAAACAAGCGGGCATTTAGATCATTATGAAGATGATATGTTCCCAACAATGCAAATGGATAATGAAGAATTAGTGCTTCGTCCAATGAACTGTCCACACCATATGATGGTCTTTAAAAATCAGCTATGGAGCTATCGTAATTTACCAGTTCGTATTGCTGAGCTTGGTACAATGCATCGTTATGAAATGTCAGGTGCATTAGCTGGACTACAACGTGTACGTGCGATGACATTAAATGATGCACATATTTTTGCCCGTCCTGATCAATTAAAGGATGAGTTTATTCGAGTGGTAGAGTTAGTTCAGAATGTATATAAAGATTTCGGCATCGATGATTATTATTTCCGTCTATCTTATCGTGATCCAGAGGATAAAGAGAAGTATATTGATAATGATGAGATGTGGGAGAAAACTCAAAGCCTTCTAAAAGAAACAATGGAGGATATGAACTTAGATTATGTAGAAGCTGAAGGAGAAGCAGCATTTTATGGCCCTAAACTAGATGTTCAAGTGAAAACAGCATTAGGTAAAGACGAAACATTATCTACTGTACAAATTGATGTACTCTTGCCAGAGCGTTTTGATCTAACATATATTGGTGAAGATGGTAAAGAACATCGTCCAGTTGTTATTCACCGCGGTGTAGTTTCTACAATGGAACGTTTTGTTGCATTTTTACTTGAAGAATACAAAGGTGCATTCCCAGTATGGTTGGCTCCTGTTCAGGTGAAAGCTATTCCTGTTTCATTAGAAGCACATATGGCTTATGCCGAAGACTTAGCAGAGCAATTAATAAGAGCAGGTATCCGTGTAGAAATAGACAAGCGTGAAGAAAAACTAGGCTATAAGATTCGTGAAACACAAACACAAAAAATTCCATTTACTCTTGTACTAGGGGATAAAGAAGTGGAAGCAAATGAAGTAAATATTCGTCGTTATGGAAAAAATGAAACAGAAACACTTTCTGTAGAAGCATTTATTGAGCTTGTTCAAGAAGAAGTAAATAATAAAACATTATTACAATAATTCAAGTAAAGTAATATGATTCTTAATGCAGCATGGCTAGAAAACAGTAAATAAGCTATTGACAAGTTTTCTAGCCTTTGCTAATATATAGTAGTTAACTTAAAATGATCTTAGACAAGTAGGAGCGCCCGCTTCTCACCTGTCCAACGCTTCTTAGGCAGTTGGCTGGTTCCAAGGATTCTAATTTAGACTATTGGAGACGTGTGGGTGTTGATGCCCGCACTTTTTTTATGGCAATGTATGAAAATGTTTCTTGCATTTTCTAACCATATGCTTGTCCGTGACAGATCAATATTAGCTTTTTACAATGTAAGAAGAAATATTTGGAGGTGGATGGATATTAGCAAAGATATGAATGTTAATGAAAAAATCCGTGCAAAAGAAGTTCGTTTGATTGACTCAAATGGTGATCAACTAGGAGTGAAATCTCGTCAAGAGGCACTTGAGATTGCGAATACTCGTAATCTAGACTTAGTATTAGTTGCTCCAGGTGCAAAGCCCCCTGTATGTCGTATTATGGACTATGGTAAGTTCAGATATGAACAACAGAAGAAAGAGCAAGAAGCACGGAAGAAGCAAAAGACGATCCAAGTAAAAGAAGTTCGCTTCACACCTGGAATCGGTGACCATGACTTCAATACGAAGCTTAGAAATGCAAGAAAGTTTCTAACAAATGGTGACAAAGTAAAAGCATCAGTTCGTTTCCGCGGACGTGCAATTACGCATAAAGATTTAGGTAGAGAAGTTTTAGATCGTTTAGCTGAAGAAGTTAAAGACATCGCAGTTGTTGAGTCTAAAGCTAAAATGGAAGGTCGTAACATGTTTATGATGCTTGGGCCTTCAACAGACAGTAGCAACAAATAAATTGGAGGTTTTTTAATTATGTCAAAGATGAAAACACATAAAGGTACTCAAAAGCGTTTTAAAAGAACTGGCTCAGGTAAATTAAAACGTTCTCATGCATATACAAGTCACTTATTTGCTAACAAGTCTCAAAAGCAAAAGCGTAAATTACGTAAATCTTCACTTGTTTCAGCAGGAGATCAAAGACGTATTGATACAATGCTTCCTAGATAATAGGATCGTATTTGGAAACATAAATATTGAAAATCGAAAAGAGTTACAACTAGGAGGAAAAAAATATGGCACGTGTTAAAGGTGGAACGGTTACGCGTCAACGTCGTAAACGTATTTTAAAATTAGCTAAAGGTTACTATGGTTCAAAACATACACTATTCAAAACAGCTAAACAACAAGTAATTAAATCTGGTCAATATGCTTATCGTGACCGCAGACGTAAAAAGCGTGATTTCCGTAAATTATGGATTTCAAGAATTAATGCTGCAGCGCGTATCAATGATATTTCTTACAGCAAATTGATGCACGGATTAAAATTAGCAGGTATTGAAGTTAACCGTAAAATGCTTGCTGAGCTTGCTATTTCTGATGAAAAAGCATTTGCTCAAATCGTTGACCAAGCAAAAACTGCATTAAACAACTAATTTATTCTATAAAAGGATCAAATCAATTATTGGTTTGGTTCTTTTTTGTTTGTAAAAATGAAGTGGGAATCAAATTATCTGTATAAATGCTGCAATTATCACTTTTGTTTCAAGAATTGAACAAACTATTAATCACGAAATAACTAATTATGAATGATCTGAGATACGGCGAATTTCTCTAAAGTGAAGAAACATAGATTCTTACAACAAAAAAATGAATATACAAATGTAGACACTTTAAAAGTTGAGGTACCTATTTATCCTAAATCTTATACATCTTCATTTTATGGTATGCTTAAATAAATGGGCTACAAAAGGAGCTTTGTTATGAACAGGATAAATTTAATTTGTTTAGGCGTTTCTAATTTAGAAAAGTCACTATCATTTTACAAAAGTATTGGTTTTCAAACTTTGGCAAAAAATGATGCACCTATCGTATTTTTTAATAATCAAGGAAGTAAATTAGAACTATATCCAATCGAAGAATTAGCAAAAGACATCAATGCAGATAACCCACCAGAAATTAATTCTAATAAGTTTTCTGGTATCACATTAGCCTGCAATATGAAATCAAAGCAAGAAGTAGACGACTTAATGTTACGTGTAAAAGAGGTTGGTGGAGTCATTGTCAAAGAGCCACAAATAGTTGATTGGGGCGGATATAGTGGTTACTTTCGAGATCCTGATGGCTACTATTGGGAAGTTGCTTCTGGCGGTGATTGGAAGTTTGATGAAAATGATATGTTAGTAATTGATTTTTAGAAGATTGATATATGAATTTGAATATGCAATGAGCAGACACTTCAAAAAATGGGGTGTCTATCTTTGATTAAACATATAGAAAATACTGAGTATCTCCTTTCTGCATGATGATTATGTCGATAGCCTCCTTTGGCACTTTTACATAATCAAGTACTTTCTCTTTGACAGGATAGGAAATTCACTTATTTCTCCATCATGATAAAGTAATTGATCCAAAGAAATAGCAAATAATGTAGCGATAGCATTGCAGTTAATCATATCTGGAAGAGATTCTCCGTTTTCTCGCTTAGCAAATGCTTGTCTAGTACCACTAAATTTTTTCATCCTGCTCTTCTTGCAAGTAATTCCTTGCTAAAGTAATTTTGTTCATCATTCCCTACTCTTTCATTTAGTATATTTTTTTATGTACAAGAGACAACCCATTTTGGATAACCATTTATGTTAAAGCAAGTAAAAATAAAAAAATCCTCTTGCACCTAACGTAACGTGAGGTGATATGATAAAGTTATTAATTGAGAGGAGATTTGAGACGGAAATGAAAAAGGAGACATTTTCCATTAGTGAATTTGCCAAATCTACAGGTGTATCTGTAAGGACATTGCATTATTATGATGAGAAAAATATATTAAATCCAAAACGCGATGAACATACAGGGCATCGTGTTTATGAAAAAGAAGATATGATTCAGTTACATAAGATTATGACTATGAAATTTTTAGGGATGAGCTTGGATGATATCAAGAAATATATGCAACCAGATACCTTTGATCTAAGCTTTATTGATACGTTAAGGTTACAGGAATCAAAGTTAATCAAAGATAAGGAACAGATTGATATTGCTTTAGAGGCTATTCAACGAACAGTGTATCTTTTAGAAAATGAAAAAGAAGTGGATCAAGCTGTGCTCATCAGCTTACTGGCTAGTATGCAAAATGAGAAGAAGCAGGAGGAGCTATCAAAAGGAATTATTAAGGATGAAATTATAAAGAAAATGTTCCCGCAGGCACCTGAGGAAAAGATGCTCTTTGAACAGAAAATATTAGCATTTTATAAGCAGGTCAAGGAGCATTGTGGGAAGCCTGCAGATGACCCAGATGTTAAACAAATGTTAGATGATTTTTTCCAACTTATCCTGGAAGTTGTAGATATGGATTCTTTGAAAGAATTAACAGAGATTTTTTCCTTGGATATTGAGGACAAAGCGAATGAACAAAGGCTAGAAGCATATGTTGAAGAAATTGAGCGTCTTGTTCCAACTCCGATCACAGAAGAGGAAGAAGCATGGCTTGAGCAAGTAACAACAAATTATATGGGTCCATTATGGGATGAGGAAGAAGGAGAGGATTAAATGGAATCATCAAAACAATCATCAAGTAATTTTATGAAGCTTTTACTATCCACAAGAATTCCGAAGCTTGTTTTAATATTAGGTTTAATAGGAAGTATACTGACCACACTAGTGGGACTTACGATTCCACTTTTAACAAGAGAGCTAGTAGACGGATTTTCCATCGCTGATTTAGACTGGCGTTTTATTGCTCTAATTATTGGTGTATTTATTGCACATGCTTTAGTAGATGGGTTATCAGCTTATGCACTTGCTTATGTTGGGCAGAAGGTTGTTGCAAGGCTGAGAGAAATTTTATGGAAAAAGCTGATCCGCCTTCCGGTTCCTTATTTCCAAAAGCAGCCAAGTGGGGAGTCTGTTAGTCGTGTTATTAATGATACGGGGATTGTAAAGGATTTGGTTTCTCAGCATTTCCCACAGTTTATTTCCGGTCTGATTTCTATTATTGGAGCAGTTATTATTCTCCTTTTCATGGATTGGAAAATGACATTAATTATGTTTATTGCTGTTCCAATTACATTGGCTGTAATGCTACCACTAGGAAATCGAATGGCCAAAGTATCCCGCAGTCTTCAGGATCAGACGGCTAATTTCCAAGGGGAAATTCAACAGACAGTTAGTGAAATTAGATTAATGAAATCTTCTACAGCAGAGCAGAAGGAAGAGAAGCGTGGCTTGCAGGGGATTTTCAAGCTATTGCAGACAGGCTTGAAAGAGGCGAAAATTTTCTCTGTTATTGCACCATTTATGTATATGATTGTAATGCTTGTTATTGTCATGATTATTGGTTATGGTGGTATCCGTGTAGAACAAGGGACCATGACGACTGGATCACTTGTTGCGTTTCTTTTATATTTATTTCAAATCGTCTTTCCTATTACAACATTTGCAATGTTCTTTACGGAATTACAAAAAGCAAAAGGGGCTACGGAAAGGATTTCAGAAATTTTGCAAGAAGAAGAGGAAGAGGTATTGCCTGGATCTGAAAAACAAATTGGTGACCTACCATTAGAATTTAAAGAAGTTAGCTTTTCTTATGAAGAGGGAGAACGGGTTTTAAATAAGATATCATTTTCTGCTGCGCCCGGAGAAATGGTCGCATTTGCTGGGCCAAGCGGCGGTGGGAAAACCACAGTATTTGGCTTGATTGAACGTTATTATGAGCCGAATGAAGGTGTTATTTTACTTGGCGGTGAATCAATCCAAGATATTTCCTTGGCATCTTGGCGTTCTCAACTCGGATATGTATCACAAGAGAGCTCGATGATGTCTGGAACTATTCGTGATAATTTGACATATGGATTAGAAAATGCGGATGAAATTGCGGATGAAAAGCTTTGGGCAGTAGCGGAAATGGCTTATGCTGCGCAGTTTATTAAAGAGCTACCAAATGGAATGAATACCCAAGTCGGCGAGCGAGGCACGAAATTATCAGGTGGACAGCGACAGCGTATTAATATTGCTAGAGCTTTCTTGCGCGATCCGAAGATTTTATTGCTGGATGAAGCAACAGCTAGTCTTGACAGCCAATCAGAGCAGGTTGTACAAAAAGCCTTACAGCGATTGATGGAAGGAAGAACGACATTTGTGATTGCCCATCGTTTAGCAACGATTATTGATGCAGACCAAATAATCTTTATTGAAAATGGAGAAATCACTGGAAAAGGAACACATCAGGAATTAATAAAATCACATGAGCTGTATCGTTCGTTTGCTGAACAACAGTTGACATAAATCAAATCAAATAAAACTGATGCAGAGTAAAAAAGATTGCGTAAAAGCAATCTTTTTTTATTTCTTATTTTTAAAGTCACTATTTCATTATATGCATGATGATAAGGAAAGTAGTTTATGCTTGTTGTTAGTATTACCAGGTCTAAATACGTTTGAAAATTGGAAAATCATAAAGAGCTAATCATATTATATTCAAATGTAAACTTGAATGTATGAAGGGAATAATATAATATATATTCAAATGAGTATTTGAACAAAGGTGGAGTGATCAATTTGGTAAAAAAAGATATGTGTGAAGTTTACTGTTATGATGAGGAAAAAGTTAATCGGATACAAGAAGAATTACAAAATGAAGATTTATCTCGTGTTTCTCAATTATTCAAAGTACTTGCAGATGAAAATAGAACAAAAATATCTTACGCCTTATGTATAGATGATGAGTTATGTGTATGTGACATTGCAAATATTATAGGATCATCTGTCGCAACTGCCTCTCACCATTTACGAACACTTCATAAACAAAAAATTGTGAAGTACCGAAAGGAAGGAAAACTTGCTTTTTATTCCTTGGATGATGATCATATTAAGCAACTAATTTCTATTACGTTAATCCATCAGAAAGAAGCGAAAGTAAATGTCTGAATCACTTTCGAAAGAAGAAATAAAAACTTATCGTGTACAAGGTTTTAGTTGTGCAAGTTGTGCAAAGACTTTTGAAAATAATGTAAAGAAAATACAAGGTGTGGAAAACGCTGAAGTAAATTTTGGAGCTTCAAAAATTTATGTAAAAGGGAGAACAACCATTGAGGAACTAGAAAGAGCAGGAGCATTTGAAAATTTAAAGGTGCGAGGTGAAAAAGAACAAAAAGTAGATTATCCACCTTTTTGGAAACAAAAAGAGAATATAAAGGTCTATATTTCAGCTCTATTACTCCTGGTTAGTTGGTTTTTAGGAAAACAAATAGAAGAAGCTCATATCTTTGTGACTATTGGGTATGCAACGTCTATTCTAATTGGTGGTTACACACTCTTTATTAAAGGTCTTAGAAATCTCATTAGATTACAATTCGATATGAATACACTAATGACCATTGCGATTATTGGGGCAGCTATCATAGGCGAATGGTTAGAAGGGGCGACGGTTGTTATCCTTTTTGCCATTAGTGAAGCATTGGAGCGTTATTCCATGGATAAAGCTCGTCAATCCATCGAGTCCTTAATGGATATTGCACCAAAAGAAGCCTTAATTCGTCGAGAAAATCAAGAAATGAGTATCCATGTGGAAGATATTCAAATTGGCGATATTATGATTGTAAAACCTGGTCAGAAATTAGCGATGGATGGAACAGTTTTTAAAGGAACCTCTACCTTAAACCAAGCTGCCATTACAGGTGAAAGTGTTCCTATTACAAAAACAATAGATGATGAAGTTTTTGCTGGAACATTAAATGAAGAAGGCTTGCTGGAGGTTAGAGTAACAAAGAGAGTGGAAGATACCACGCTTTCAAAAATTATCTACCTTGTAGAGGAAGCGCAAGCAGAACGAGCACCTTCTCAAACATTTGTTGATAAATTTGCTAAATACTATACTCCGGCTATTGTCATTTTAGCTATGTTGATTGCTGTTATCCCCCCATTAATTATTGGTGGGGATTGGAGTACATGGGTTTATCAAGGTCTAGCTGCACTTGTAGTTGGTTGTCCTTGTGCCTTGGTTATTTCTACTCCCGTTGCTGTAGTGACTGCCATTGGAAATGCTGCTAAAAATGGTGTGTTAATTAAAGGTGGTGTCTACTTAGAAGAAACGGGAAATCTTAAAGCCATTGCTTTTGATAAAACAGGAACATTAACAAAAGGCGTCCCTTCTGTCACAGATATTGTAACGTATAGCAGAAGCGAAGACGAACTATTGATTATTACAGCAGCAATTGAAAAAGGCTCACAACACCCTCTTGCCTCCGCTATTATAAGAAAGGTGGAAGAAAAAGGATTACATTTCAACAATATATCTATGAAAGAATTTCAATCGATTACAGGAAAGGGCGTTAAAGCAAGGATAAATCATGAAATATATTATGTTGGAAGCCCAAGTCTTTTTGAAGGATTGCATAATCAAATAAGTAATAAACAAAAAGAAACGATTATCGATTTACAAACGGCAGGAAAAACGGTGATGATTTTAGGAACAGAAACAGAGATCCTTGCATTTATTGCAGTTGCAGATGAAGTAAGAGGATCATCCAAAGCAGTCATAAGTAAATTAAAACAACTTGGTATCGAAACAGTCATGCTGACAGGTGATAACCAACGAACTGCAAAAGCAATTGGTCAACAAGTTGGGGTTACGGATGTTAAAGCGGATTTATTGCCAGAAGATAAGTTGACTTACATTAAAGAATTTCGAGAAAAACATCAAAATGTAGCAATGATTGGTGATGGTGTAAATGATGCTCCAGCACTTGCAGCTTCTACGGTTGGAGTAGCCATGGGCGGCGCAGGAACTGATACAGCCCTAGAAACAGCAGATATTGCTCTTATGTCGGATGATTTGAATAAGCTACCATATACTGTTCAGTTAAGCCGAAAAGCATTAATGATTATCAAGCAGAATATTATCTTCTCTCTGGGTATTAAAGCTATTGCTTTACTGTTAGTCGTTCCTGGGTGGTTAACATTGTGGATAGCGATATTTGCAGATATGGGAGCGACATTACTTGTGACATTAAACAGTTTACGATTATTGAGGATAAAGAAATGAGAAATTCTATGGCATATGATGTAATAATAATTGGTGGCGGGCAAGCTGGTTTAGCTATGGGATTTTCACTAAAACGAAAAAGCATTCCTTTCGTCATTCTTGATGAGAATGAACAATCTGGTATGTCTTGGCGAAATCGTTATGATTCATTACGTTTATTTACTCCCAGAAGCTACAGTCAATTACATGGTTTTCATTTAAAAGGTGATCCAAAAGGATTTCCAGATAAAAATGAAATTGCAGATTATTTATCTACTTTCATAATACATAATGAATTGCCCATAATTTATCAGCAAAAGGTCGTCAAATTAACCCAGAATGAGAAACAACAGTTTTTAGTCATCACTCAAAATAAAACGTATAAAGCTAAACAAATAGTTATTGCTACTGGTGCTTTTTATACTCCTTTTGTTCCAAATATTCATGATGGCACAGCAAGCTTTGCAATCCATGCTTCTAAATATCGGAACCCTTCTCAAATACCAAATGGGAATGTGTTAATCGTAGGTGCTGGTAATACGGGTGTTCAAATTGCTGCGGAATTGAGTAAAACACATCAAGTTATACTATCACAAAGCAAACCAATGAAAAGTTTTCCTCAAAATATTGCTGGACGAAGTCTCTTTTGGTGGTTAGAAACATTCCGAATTGGTCAGGCAAAGCCAGATTCTTTTGTAGGAAAAATGTTAAGGAAAAGAGAGCCTTTAATAGGGAATGACTACAAAACAGTTCAAAATAATGCAAAAATTGTAGGCAAGTTAAGCGAAATTAAAGATGGTAAGGCATTCTTTAATAATGGTATTTCTAAACAAATACAAAATGTGATATGGGCAACTGGTTATCGAAATGATTATTCATGGATACAAATTGATGGAATTTTAAATGGTCATGGCAAACCATTACACGCTTTGGGTGTTACGAATGTAGTTGGGTTGTATTTCATAGGGTTAAGTTGGCAGAGTAGAAGAAGTTCAGCCCTTATATATGGCGTTAGTGATGATGCAAAATATATAGCTCAGAAAATACAGGAACTGGAAGTAAAATAGTAAACTAATGTAGTTATGAGATAGTGGTTTAACATCAATTAACATTCACAATGGATCCATTCAGTGCTAATATAAGTGCAAACTTACATTCATTCGTTAAGCATTCTATTATTGTGAAATGAAGCTCGTGACTGTTTCCAATCCTTATAAATCAGTTATATCTTGTACTTTTTTGTAAAAACTAAGCACAAGCCAGGGAGGGAAATAATGGATACAATCCTAATGTCTTATTTACTTATCATCAATCTTATTGCATTGCTCACTATGGCAATAGATAAACAAAAAGCAAGACGCCGCAAGCAAAGAATTTCTGAGAATTCACTTTGGTTTCTTTCCGTGATTGGTGGAGCTCTTGGGGTGTGGATAGGTATGTATCTATGGCGTCATAAGACGAAGCATCGGCAATTTGTACTTGGTGTACCTATACTTTTCTTGATACAAGCAGCATTGCTTCTATATTATTACTTCTCATAAGCGCCTATCTTCCAACATATATATCAAAGAGAAAGTGGTTTGATTTTACATGATGGGAGAGACAGCGATGGAATCTATTCATGAGCATTTATATTACCTCATTCATCATCAAGTTTATGATGCGGTCATTTTATTTATATTTATCCATATTATTCGTCCATTTTTATTTATTCCAGCTATTGTGCTTTGTATTGCTGGAGGCGTTATTTTTGGACCAATTACAGGAATCATACTATCATTAATTGGTTTTGTCTTATCAAGTTTTATCTTTTATTTAGCGATGAGCACATATCCAAATGCAATGAAAAAATTGATTCAAATGAAGCAGAAGTTATTTGGTAAGTATACACATCTCTCAGTAGGGTATATTACAATGCTTCGCCTTATTCCATTTATGCATTTTCAATTATTAGCATTTTGTATTTTGGAGCAGTCTGGAAACTTCAAGGAATATATAAAAAATACGATTTTAAGTACCGTACCCTTTGTATGTATTTATACAATTGTAGGTAAAAGCATAAATGAACACTTTAGCCTTTATAGCATGATTTTGCTAATGATTGTAATCCTCATGATGCTTAGTAACAGAAAGAAATTACAGCGTCTCAGATGGAATGAGTTTTTTATTTAAAAGAAACATTCATCCGATATATGATAAACTAAAAGGAACATAAATGTAGAAAGAGGTTTTACTTGTGGAATGGAATAAACTATTTGCGATGCAGAAAGAATTAGACTCCTATATTGAGGAAAATAAGCAACTAACAGAAAGAGATGATTTATTTACAAAAAAAATCTTAGCATTATTAGTAGAACTTGGTGAATTAGCAAATGAAACTCGTTGCTTTAAATTTTGGAGTTCCAAAGCAAGTAGTGAACGCTCAGTAATTTTAGAAGAATATGTTGATGGTGTGCATTTTATATTATCCTTAGGCATTGAAAAAGGTTTCACAATTGATGGGCTATATGTAGAAAAAGCTAAAAATGGGCAAACAGAACAGTTTCTTGATGTGTTTGAAAAGGTGCTTCAGTTTCAAAAGAATCCAAATCAATCAAGCTATAATGAGCTTATGATTTCTTATTTACAGCTTGGAGCATTGCTTGGTTTTTCCGAAGAAGATGTGCAGCAAGCATATGTTGAAAAAAATGAAGTTAATTTCGCAAGACAGGACCAAGGGTATTAATTTTCTTATTCAATAAAATAGCGTTATAATTAGGAAAACATATACTATAGGAGGATTATTTCGTATGGATGAAACATTAAAAATGTTTAAAGCATTAACTGATGCAAATGCAATTTCTGGACATGAAAAAGAAGCAAGAGATGTAATGGAAAAATATATTACACCATATGCAGATAAAGTCTATACAGATAATTTAGGTAGTTTAATTGCGGAAAAGACTGGTAACGCGAATGGTCCCAAAGTAATGATTGCTGGGCATTTAGATGAAATTGGTTTTATGGTTACTCGAATCGATAAGGATGGATTTATTTATTTCCAGACAATTGGTGGCTGGTGGAGTCAGGTGATGCTTGCTCAACGTGTAACAATCATGACGAGAAAAGGCAATGTAACAGGTGTAATTGGTTCAAAGCCTCCACATATTTTATCAGCTAAAGAACGTAATAAAACAGTGGAAATTAAAGATATGTTTATTGATGTGGGTGCAATGAATAAGGAAGAAGCTGAAGAATTTGGGATAAGACCAGGAGATTCAGTTGTGCCATATTTTGAATTTGTACCACTAAAAAATGAAAAAATGTTATTAGCTAAGGCTTGGGATAACCGAATTGGTTGTGCGATTGCAATTGAGGTATTGAAACGACTACAAGACGAACAGCATCCAAATACAGTATATGGGGTAGGTACTGTTCAAGAAGAAGTAGGACTTCGTGGTGCTCGTACATCAGCACATGCAATCAAGCCAGATATTGCCTTTGCTGTTGATGTTGGTGTAGCAGGGGATACGCCAGGTGTATCAGATAAAGAGGCTGATAGCAAGCTTGGAGAAGGACCGCAAATCATTTTGTATGATGCATCTGCAATTTCTCATAAAGGACTTCGTGATTTAGTTATCGAAGTGGCGGATGAGAAGGAAATTCCTTATCAATACAGCTCTATACCAGGTGGTGGAACAGATTCGGGAACGATTCATCTTACTGCAAATGGTGTACCATCTGTCTCCATTACGATTGCAACACGTTATATTCACTCACATGCTGCTATTTTGCATCGAGATGATTTTGAAAACGCAGTGAAACTATTTGTGGAAGTCATTAAACGTTTAGATTATGATACAGTAAAAAGACTTATATTAGCTTAAAATATCAAAGAACAGAGCGATGAAATTTCATACGCTCTGTTCTTTTTAGGCATAATATTGGTTCAATACTTTTTTTACATAGTTTTGAGTTTCTTTAAATGGTGGAATGCCATTATATTTATTTACATTGCCTGGACCAGCATTATAAGCTGCTAATGCAAGCTCAATATTGTTGTCATAACGATCCAGCATTTCACGCAAATATTTTGTACCACCATCGATATTTTGTGCATTATCATATCGATTAGTAACACCTAAATATTTTGCAGTAGCTGGCATCAATTGCATTAATCCGGCAGCACCAGCATGGCTTTTCACATTTGGATTATAATTTGATTCTGTTTTAATAACAGAATGAATTAATTTTTCATCTATATTATATTTAGTAGCGGCTTCCTGAATAATACTATTAAAAGGGGTATTTGGTACATCCCCAGAACTTATTTGAGATTGTTTAGTTAACTGCTCCATAACAATTGGATTACTTGGAATAGGTGCAGTAGTTGGTAAATCTAAGGGTGTAGGAGTATAAGAAACATGCGAGTTCGGAGTCTCATTATGCTCGCCTATTTGATTTTTCCATATCGCCATATTGATTTTATCTTGAAGCATTTGTTGAAATGAGAGATCAACAATAGGAGAATGCATGGAAAATGAATCTGCATTCGAATTTAAAATAGACATTGCTTGATATTGCATAATGGATTGATAATCTTTAACAAGCATTGGTTTACTCCTTCTTCAAAATGCTGAAGAATCCTCTAGAAAAGGCTATAACATTGGTTTTCCTCGCACTTATATCATACTGTGCATCAGTAAATTAATCAAGCTTCAATTAACTTGTTAATTGTTCTTTAATTCCTTGTTCTAAAGAATCAACCATCGTTTTTCTCTGCTCTGTGTCTGATTCAGCCCAAATTAATTCAAATAGGTAGCCTAAACCAGGTAATGTCTTTTCTTCACCTGATTGAATTGCTTCCTTAATTGTAGCTTCCAGTTGCTCATGATCGTTTGTAGACAAGTTAGCAAGAATTGCTTTACGAATATTTAAATCCAATTTTATTCCTCCAATATCATTAATAGATTTTTAAAAAGCTGATAAAGCTATATCTTCTAATAGTTTGACCGAAGTATATAAAAATATGTATGATGAATGAATAATATATGGAATAGGATGGAAAAGATGATTACATCGATTCAAAATCAAAAAGTAAAACAATGGAATAAATTAAAAACAAAAAAAGAACGAATAAAGACAAGTAGTTTTCTTATTGAAGGTTTTCACTTAGTTGAAGAAGCATGGAAAAGCAATTGGCAAATTCATGAAATTATTCTTCAAGAAAACATACCGCTTCCAAGCTGGTGTGAGAATTTTCCAGTGGAAATTGTAACAGAGTCTGTATTTAAAACAATTGCTCAAACTACCACTCCACAAGGAATTGCGGCAGTTATAAGCATGAAAAAATATCATACTTACACTGGGAATCAGGTTCTACTAGTGGATGAAATTCAAGACCCGGGAAATTTAGGGACAATCATTCGTACAGCAGATGCTGCTGGATTTGCTACTATTATTTTAGGCAAAGGTACTGTTGATATGTATAATGAAAAAGTCATTCGTGCAACACAGGGATCATTATTTCATATCCCCGTAATCGAAGCAGACTTGCAGGAGGAAATTACGAAGCTGAAGCAAAATGATTTTGCGATTTGGGCTGCAACTTTAGAGAATGCAGTTCATTATACAGAATTAGCCGTTCCTGAAAAAACGGCTTTAATTGTCGGTAATGAAGGTGCAGGAATCAATTCAAATGTGATGAATTTAGCTGATCAAGGAGTTAAAATTCCGATTTATGGGAAAGCAGAATCGTTAAATGTTAGCATTGCTGCAGCGATTTTGATGTATTATATTAAGAATTAACTTGCAATCCCTATTGATATTTCTTATAATGGACACGACGAAATCAAATATATAAAAGCAATGAAGGAACAAAGTAACGGTATGTTAACAAGTTTAGGGAGGAGATGCCATGACTGAAAGCATTTCTATTGTGTTATCGTTATGATTCACTCTGGAGCTGACACCAGGATTTGAAAGACTATTTATATGTTTTTCAATAAAGGTGTTCTGGATTATTAATCCATTATCAATGCGAAGTTGAGTACATAAATTGTACTAACAAGGGTGGTACCGCGAATGTTAACCTCGTCCCTTTTTTGGGGATAGGGGTTTTTTTATTTTTAAAAGGAGGTTTTCTAGTTGAAGGAACAGTTGGTAGAGATTCAAAAAGAAGCTTTAGCTAAAGTGGCTGAAGTAGAAACATTAAAAGAATTACAAGAGATTCAGGTTGCCTTTCTAGGAAGAAAAGGTTCTATTACTACCGTGTTAAGAGGGATGGGGAAATTATCGGCTGAGGAACGCCCAGTTATTGGTGAATTAGCAAACAATGTCCGAGAAGAAATCTCAGGAGCTATTCAAGGTAAGCAAACAGTGCTTGAGGAAGCTGCTCTAGAAGAACAATTACAAAAAGAGGCGATCGATGTTACTTTACCAAGCTATCCTGTGAAGTTTGGAGGACCTCATATTTTAACTTCCATTATTGAAGACATTGAAGATTTATTCATTGGTCTAGGGTTTGAAGTAAGAGAAGGTCCAGAGGTAGAAACAGATTATTATAATTTTGAAGCGTTAAATTTACCAAAAGGTCATCCAGCTCGTGATATGCAAGACACTTTCTATATTACGAATGAATTATTATTAAGAACACATACATCACCTGTTCAGGCTCGTACAATGCAAGCATATAAAGGACAGCAACCTGTTCGTATGATTTGTCCAGGAAAAGTGTATCGTCGTGATAATGATGATGCAACACATTCTCATCAATTTAACCAGATTGAAGGATTGTATGTAGATAAGAATGTACGTATGAGTGATTTAAAAGGAATTTTGACAGAATTTGCGAAGCATATGTTTGGGCAAGATCGTGATATTCGTTTACGACCAAGCTTTTTCCCATTCACAGAGCCATCTGTTGAAATGGATATATCATGTAAAGTGTGTAATGGAAAAGGATGCTCTGTATGTAAAGGAACAGGTTGGATTGAAATTTTAGGAGCAGGCATGGTACATCCAAAGGTTTTAGAGATGGCAGGCTATGATACTAAGGTATATAGTGGGTTTGCTTTTGGAATGGGACCAGACCGAATTGCAATGCTAAAATACGGGATCGATGATATCCGTCAATTCTATACAAATGATATTAGATTTTTAAAACAGTACCATAAGGCATAAGGAGGTAGGAAGATCGTGTTAGTATCATTAAATTGGTTGAAAAATTATATTGATGTTGGTTCACATACACCAGAAGAATTAAGTGAATTAATTACAAAATCTGGTATCGAAGTAGACGGAATTAAATATGTTGCAGAAAAAAGTAAAGGTGTTGTAGTAGGGCATGTAGTGTCTTGTGAGAAACACCCAAATGCAGATAAATTAAATCTTTGTCAGGTAGATATTGGTGAAGAGCAATTACAAATTATTTGTGGAGCACCTAATATTGCGGCAGGACAGAAGGTAGCTGTAGCAACTCCAGGAGCAGTACTACCAGGTAATTTCAAAATTAAAAAAGTGAAATTACGTGGTGTGGAATCAAATGGAATGATTTGTTCTTTACAAGAGCTTGGAATTAGTGAAGAATTTATTCAAACAGAGTATGCGAAAGGAATTTTTGTTTTCCCAGAGGATACAGAAATAGGGCAAGAGGTAACTTCTTTACTAAACTTAGATGATGCAATTCTAGAATTTGATTTAACACCAAATCGTTCGGATTGTTTAAGTATGTTTGGTGTAGCACATGAAGTTTCTGCCATCATTAATAAACCAATTACGTTTCCTGATGAAACATTAGAAACTGCTGAGGAAAAAGCGGTGGATCGTGTATCCATTGGCGTAGATGTTCCAGATTTAGCACCATACTATGCTGGTTTTCTAATCAAGGATTTAGAGATTAAGGAATCACCATTATGGCTTCGTAATTATTTAATGGCTGCTGGTATTCGTCCAATTAATAATGTGGTGGATATTACAAACTATGTATTAATGGAATATGGTCAGCCGCTTCATGCATTCGATTTTGATTTATTACAAACAGATAAGATTGTGGTTCGTTTAGCTACAGAGAATGAAAAAATTATTACTTTAGATGATAAAGAAAGAACATTAACAACAGATAACTTAGTTATTACAGATGGAGAAGTACCTGTTGCATTAGCTGGAGTAATGGGTGGAGCGAATACAGAAGTAAATGATCAAACCAAAACAATATTACTGGAAGCGGCGTATTTTGATCCTGCTACAGTACGTAAAAATGCACAACTGACTGGTATTCGTAGTGAGGCAAGTACACGCCTTGAAAAAGGGGTAGACCCAGATCGCGTTTATCGTGCAGGAATTCGTGCATGTCAACTTCTGCAGAAATATGCAAATGGCGTAGTTTTAGCTGAACCTGCTGTTTTTGATCAGTTAGATCGTTCTGAAAAGTCGATTGAGATCGAAAAAGGAGAAGTAAATAAACGTTTAGGTACAGATATTTCTTCAGAAGAAATTGAAAAAATCTTAACGAAATTACAATTTGCGTATAAACGTGACGCAGAGCAATTTCAGGTAAGTATCCCAACACGTCGTGGAGATATTTCTATTTTTGAAGATATGTTAGAAGAAATTGCTCGTATCCATGGTTATGATAATTTACCATATACTTTACCTACAAGTTCCTCACGCCCAGGTGGTTTGACAAATCGTCAACTGTTAAAGCGTAAGGTAAAGAACTATTTACAAGGTGTAGGCTTGATGGAAACCATTACTTATTCATTAACAAAAGCAGATTTTGTGGATAAATTAATTAGCCCGGAAATAGCTGAGCTTGATACAAATCCTGTTTCCTTGTTAATGCCAATGAGTGAGGATCATAAATATTTACGTGTAAGTCTATTACCTGAATTATTAGGCTCTACGTCTTATAATCATGCACGTAAGCATTCAAATGTTGCGTTATATGAAGTAGGTTCTGTGTTCCTTTCACAAGAAGAAACGTTAACAACTCAACCTGATGAAAATTTACGCGCTGCTGGAGTATTGACTGGTACATGGATAGATCATAAATGGCAACAGAATAATAAAAAAGTTGATTTCTATGTAGCAAAGGGAATTGTTGATGGACTATTCCAGTATTTAGATCTTTCTGTTACGTATAAGCAATCACAGGTGAAAGATATGCATCCAGGTAGATGTGCAACATTGCATATTGGGGAAGAAGTAGTTGGATTTGTTGGGCAAGTACATCCACAGCTTGCAAAAAACCTAGACTTAAAGGATACGTATGTTTTCGATATTAATTTAGAAAGCATTTTGGAAAAAGTAGAGATTGAACCAAGCTATGATGCGATTCCAAGATATCCATCTGTAACTCGTGATATTGCATTTGTAATGGATCAGGATGTAGAAGCAGGGGCGATCAAAGCTGTAATCGAAGAGAATGGAGCTTCTATTGTGAAGCAAGTGGAAATCTTTGATGTATACACAGGTGAAAACTTACCAGAAGATAAGAAGTCCATTGCATACAGCTTACACTTCCAGCACCCTGAACACACATTAACAGATGAGGAAGTTGAAGCAGTTTATCAGGATATTATAGCGAAGGTTAATGAAGCATTTTCTGCTTATGTTCGTTCATAAAGAAGAAGTAGTTATTAAAAATCAGAAGCAAGGGAGCTAATTACCCTTGCTTCTGATTTTTTTATGTTAAATAATTCTTTGCTTTTTCTGTATTAGCGAAATGAAATTTTGCGCATTGCTGTAAGGTAGTTATCCCTTTATTTTTAATGATTTTTGCTGCTAATTGATCAACCTGCTTAGAAGCTCCTTTAAGCAATGGAAAGCCTACCTTTTCAGAAAGCTTATCCATTTCATTAATAAAGCTAACTCGAGCAAGAATAGAGGCTGCTGCTACAGCTAAAGAGAAATCCTCTGCTTTTGTTCTGAAAAATGTTTTAGCAGGAAGTGTAGCATGTTCACTTCGTAAGTGCTTTTGATAGACATGTGGTTCACAGAATTGATCAATTAATATTCCATCATAGCTAGATCCTGCGATCTTTTTTAATAAGATTTGAATAGCATGATGATGAAGCATTGTTTTCATTTTTCCTTGTGACCAGCCCTGTGCTTGTAGCTTATTATATTTTTCATTATGCAAAACGAGTAATGCGTAAGGAATTTGTATTTGCATTAGCTGTTGAGAAAGCAGTTTGATTTTTTCATCTGTTAATTTTTTTGAGTCAGCAATACCGATTTCTTTTAAAAGTGGAATTTGTTCTTTAGTAACATAAGCACTAGCAACCGTAATTGGCCCAAAATAATCTCCAGTTCCTGATTCATCTGAACCAATATGATCAGCTGTAAATAATGAAACTGAAGGTAGATAATGATGAGGTGCTCTCTCTGGTTTCTTAGAAGAATTTTGGCTATTTAATGGTTGGCCTTCCCATTTCTTCCATTCTGCACTAGGATTTTTTCCTTGAAAAAGTACTTTTCCTGAATGATATGCGGTGATAACTGCGCCAGGAAGCTTTGCACTAAAAACAGCTCCATTCGGTGGTGTAACCAAATGCGGCTGATAAGTTTTCTTCATTTTCTCAATCTCGTCCATAGAACAGCTTATTGTATAAGACGCCATAATATCTTCCATCCTTTCCCTTCCTCAACTATAGCAGAGCTTTTTCAAAAGTTAAATGCTTTTTATATCTTGGATTGTTTCCTAATTAATCATATTCTGTTAAAATAATAAAATGAGTGTCGTTAATTGTCGTCACACTTTATGAATCAGGCAGGAGGAATCCCAATGACTGCAAATGACAAGAATAAAATAACTGTTGAGATTTTTCATAAATCGTATACAATAGTTGGTCATGAAGCTAAAAGTCATGTTGAATTAGTCGCTGAATCTGTTGATCAGAAAATGCGTGAATTACAAAAAATGAATAATAAATTAGATACAGCTAGATTAGCGGTACTTACTGCAGTTAATACGATGAATGATTATTTGAAATTACAAGAAAAATACATGGAATTAGAACGCTCCATGAATGAAAATGAGAAAGAGGAACAATAAATATGTTAAGTCTTATCATATATGTATTACTAATTTTTGGAATACTAATGGGATTAAAGCGTGGTTTTGTCCTACAGGTATTTCATTTAGTTGGTTTTATTGTTGCGTTCATTGTTGCAACAATGTATTACGATCGTCTTGCTCCTTATTTAACACTCTGGGTTCCATATCCAGATTTATCAGGGGACAGTACATGGGCAGCATTTGTGCAAAATATTCCAGTGGAGGAAGGATTTTATAATGGGATTTCCTTTGTAGCTATCTTTTTTGCAACAAAGATTGTCTTGCAAATTATTGCCTCCATGTTAGATTTTGTAGCATCACTACCAGTTATTGGTTTAGTGAATAGAATAGGAGGAGCTATACTTGGATTTGTTGAAGTATATGCTATCCTTTTCTTCATTTTATTTATTTTAGCATTAGCACCATTTGAATTTGCACAAACATGGATTAATGATTCGTCTATTGCTTTACGCATCATTGAAGAGACACCATACTTATCTGAAAAAATATCAGAATTATGGTTTTCTCTAACTGGCGATGAAATAATGAAAAAATAATAAGAAAAAGATAATGGTCTGGTTTTTTGAGGTATATGAAATATCATATGTCTTTGATGAACACAGACCTTTTTCTTAATGGTAGTAAAAATTTAAGCTTTTGGTTTAACATCGAACGGTAAGAAAGTAGGGAAATTCATGAATAAAAAAGATATCATTCAATTATTAGAAAAAATCGCGTTATATTTAGAAATAAAGGGAGAAAGCAATTTCCGAGTTTCTGCGTATCGTAAGGCGGCTCAAGCGATTGAGCGAGATGAACGCTCCTTAGGTGAGATAGATGATTTTGGACAAATTAAAGGAATTGGTAAGGGAACAAATGCGGTCATATCAGAATTTATCGAAACAGGTAATTCAGTTACTCTAACAGAATTAGAAAGTGAGATTCCAGTCAGCTTATTGGATTTATTGCACATTCCCGGATTAGGTGGAAAGAGAATTGCTAAGCTATATCAGGAATTAAATATTATTGATATTGCTTCCTTGAAAGAAGCTTGCACAAATGAATCATTAGAACAATTGCCTGGGTTTGGTAAAACAACAGTAAAAAATATATTAAAAGCAATCAATGAACTTAATCAACGTCCTGAACGTATTCCTGCTGCGATTATGCTATCATTAGCAGAAAAAATAGAAGCTGCTTTATTAGAAATCCCATCTATTATTCGTTTTTCAAGAGCAGGCAGTTTGCGTCGTATGCGAGAAATGTTAAAAGATATTGATTTTATTATTGCTACAGAAAATTCAAGAGCGACAGGAGAAGCGCTTGTTAACTTAGACGGTGTAAAGGAAATTATTGCACATGGAGATACAAAAGTATCTGTAGTATTTGCAGATGTTTATGATATTTCAGTTGATTTTCGTCTTGTTACAAAGTCTGAGTTTGCAACAACCCTTCATCATTTTACTGGTTCAAAGGATCATAATATTGTCATGCGCCAAATTGCAAAATCCCGTGGTGAAAAAATCAATGAATATGGTGTTGTAAATGAGGAAACAGGTAAGACACAGACTTTTACTTCAGAAGAGAAATTCTTCGCTCATTTTGATCTTCCATTTATTCCACCAGAGATTCGTGAAGGAACAGATGAATTTATTCAAATGAAAGAAAAACAAAGCTTTATTTCTCCAGAAGATATTTTAGGAGATCTCCATCTACATACTACATGGAGTGATGGAGCTGGATCTATTGAGGAAATGGTGCAAGCAGCAATAGAACGTGGTTATAAATATATGGCGATTACAGATCATTCGAAGTTTTTACGTGTCGCTAACGGATTATATGAAAATAGATTGAAAAGACAAATCGAAGAAATAATTTCTATTCGTGATAAATATCCAGATTTTTATATTTTTACAGGAACTGAAATGGACATTTTACCAGATGGCTCATTGGATTTTGATGATGAGATGCTAAGTAAATTAGATTTTGTAATTGCGTCTATTCATTCAAGCTTTAACCAAACAGAAGAGCAAATTATGCATCGTCTTTACCAAGCAATGGAGAATCCTTTCGTAAACTTAATTGCTCACCCTACAGGGCGCATTCTTGGAGGTAGAGCTGGATATGATGTGAATGTGGAGAAATTAATTGAAAAAGCTGTTGAAACAGGAACAGCCTTAGAAATCAACGCAAATCCACATCGTTTTGATTTATCTGCGAAATGGGCAAGAATTGCAGAAGAGCAGGGAGCTATTTTATCCATCAATACAGATGCACATAATATTCAGGGATTAAATCATATGGGGTATGGTGTTTCTGTAGCGAAAAGAGGATTTATTCAAAAGGATACGGTTATTAATACATGGTCATTAGAAAAACTAAAAGCATTTATAACTAAAAATTAAGCTATATCATTACTTTGAATGAAAATAAAGAGGAATAAAAGGAGTATTATGCATAATGAATGATCGAATGCTTCGTGTGCTTGAATATAATAAAATTATTGAGCAATTGAAGACACATACGGAAACATCATTTGGAAAATCATTGGTTGAAGAACTAAAGCCGGCTATAACATTAACTGAAGTTCAACAATTACAAATGGAAACAGATGAAGCAATGCAGCTTCTCCGCCTAAATAAAGTTATTCCACTTGGAGGAATTCGTGATATTCGAGCACACGTAAAACGAAGTGTGATTGGTGGAATATTAAATCCTTCTGAATGTCTAGATGTGGCGAATACAATTTATGGTGGAAGAAATGTAAAGCGATTTTTAGAAGAAGAGAAAGAAGAGGAACTAGAAGAAAAGCTTCCGATATTACAACAATTAGCAGAACAGATTACTCCTTTACGTTCATTAGAACAACAAATAAAAATGTGCATTGATGACAATAGTGAAGTGCTAGATGGTGCAAGCGATGCATTGCGTCATATTCGTTCATCAATTCGTACATTTGAGAATCGAATTCGAGAGCGAATGGATCAATTTATTCGAACAAAGAGTAGTTTATTATCTGATGCAATTATCACCATTCGAAATGGACGTTATGTTTTACCAGTAAAACAGGAGAGTCGTGGTGCTTTTGGTGGAGTAGTTCATGATCAATCTGCATCTGGTCAAACATTGTTTATGGAACCAAAAGCCATTGTTGATTTAAATAATCAGCTGCAAACAGAAAAAGCAAAGGAAAAACAAGAGGTTCAGAAGATTTTAAGCAAGCTGACTGAAGTAATTGCTGAACATAATGAAGAACTCTATCAAAATGTAGAACGATTAGCCGAAATAGATTTTATTTTTGCTCGTGCAAAATTAGGTTATACCATGCGAGGCTCAATGCCGAAGCTGAATGAAGATGGAATCATTAAGTTAAAACAAGCACGTCATCCTTTACTTCCTACTGATGAGGTTGTAGCAAATGATGTAGAAATTGGCGAAAGCTTTACCTCGATTTTAATTACAGGACCTAACACTGGTGGAAAGACCGTTGTTTTAAAAATGGTTGGGCTGATTACGTTAATGGCACAATCAGGTTTACAAGTTCCTGCATTAGATGGATGTGAAGTTGCAGTATTTACAAATGTGTTTGCGGATATTGGTGATGAACAATCTATTGAACAAAGCTTGAGTACTTTTTCATCTCATATGACGAATATTGTTCGTATCTTAGAGCAGGTAGACTATCAAACTTTAGTTTTATTTGATGAATTAGGTGCAGGTACAGATCCAGGAGAAGGGGCGGCACTTGCGATGGCTATTTTGGATGAAGTTATTTCACGTGGTGCTCGTGTTATCGCAACAACGCATTATCCTGAGTTAAAAGCGTATGGTTATAATCGCGAAAATGTGGTGAATGCTTCTGTAGAATTTGATGTCGAAACATTAAAACCAACCTATCGATTATTAATTGGTGTGCCTGGAAGAAGTAATGCGTTTGAAATATCTAAACGACTCGGTTTAGAAGAGAGAATTATTAACCAAGCAAGAGACTTAGTTGGTATTGATTCTAAAAATGTAGAAAATATGATTGCTTCCTTAGAAAAATCTCAAATTCAAGCTGCAAATGAATATGAAGAAGCACATCAAGTATTATTAGAAAGCGAAAAACTCCGTGCTGAATTAGAAGCAGAATGGGAGAAACTTAATGCTACTCGTGAAAAGCTCTATAAGCGTGCAGAAGAAAAGGCTGAAAAAGCAGTTCAACATGCATTAGAAGAAGCAACTGCAATTGTTGAAAAAATAAAAGCAATGGAAGCAGATGTTACTTTTAAAGAGCATGAATGGATTGACGCTAGAAAATCGCTAGAGGATGCAAAATTAAAATTATCTGGAGCTAATCAAGAAGATCCCGAAGAGTCTAGTGAAGCAGCAAATAATGAATTAGAACCTGGCGATGATGTTCAACTATTAACATTGAATCAATCAGGAACAGTGATAGAGCAGGTTAATAAGGAAGAATATTTTGTATCTGTTGGAGCATTACGTTTAAAAGTTCCTCGTAAAAATTTAAAAAGATTGAAAAAGAAAAAAACGGTTGAACAAAAGCCAGTTAGTGTAGTGAGAGGATTAAGTGCACATGTTCGTCCAGAACTAGATCTTCGTGGAGAGCGCTATGAAGATGCATTATTACAGCTAGAAAAGTATATTGATGATGCTATATTAGCAAATTACGCTAAAGTTTCTATTATCCATGGAAAAGGAACCGGCGCCTTACGTAAAGGAGTTCAGCAGTTTGCGAAAAAACATTCACGCATTACGTCTTATCGCGATGGTTCTGCAGAAGAGGGCGGCTCAGGAGTCACTGTTATTGAGTTTTAAATAGACAAAGGAAGAAAAAGGAGATGCTATTATTGCTACTAGATAGATTAGCAAAAATTTTAATCATTGTTGCAATAGGCTTTATCATCGTAGGCGGAATTTATTGGTTCAGCATGTAAAAAGGCTTAGAAACAGATGACTAAGCATTGACATGTATAGGCTAGTTACATACAATATGAGTGGATGAACATTCGCTCATATTGTTTTTGTTATGGAGTAAGAAAGTATATATAATTTACGCAAACTAATGCTTATTCAGAGATAGCGTTGTCTAGCTCCGAGCGCCAAAAACTAAGAGATTTCACGTCACACCCTACAATAAGTCAACATCGGTTCGTTACCTCACCGTGTTTCCTTTATCTCGGTTGTGCCGCTCCAATCTCTACGTTTTTAAGCGGGCGCTCTGCGCTTTTCGTTCTGGAAATTGGATTGCAGAAAAACACCTGCTTTTCTAGCTTTCTATGATAAGATAAAATAAATATATTGATATTTACATATCGATTATATTTTCTGAAAATACATAACAATCAACGAAATGAATCATTCGTACAAAAGAAGCTGTTATGGTATTCTAGAGGAGGATGAAATGGGAATGATAAAATCTGAAATAAAGGATCAAATTGCTACTTTAACATTAAATAGCCCTCCGGCAAACGCTCTATCAAGCAAACTAATAGAAGCCGTTGCGGAGAAGCTGGACGAGTTAGAAAAAGATAATACTGCGAAAGTAATTATCATTAAAGGTGAAGGAAAATTCTTTTCTGCAGGTGCAGATATTAAGGAATTCACGGAACTCGACCATGCTGAAGCATATCAAGCGTTAGCAGAAAAAGGGCAAAAGTTATTGAAGCGAATGGAGTATTTTTCCATCCCAATTATTGCAGTCATTCATGGTGCAGCTTTGGGCGGTGGATTAGAACTAGCAATGGCCTGTCATATTCGTATTGTGACAGAAGACGCGAAGCTAGGGCTACCAGAGTTAAATTTAGGAATCATTCCTGGCTTTGCTGGTACACAGAGATTACCTCAATATGTAGGTGTAGCAAAAGCTTATGAAATGATTTTAACTGGAACATTTATCTCTGGAAAAGAAGCCGTACAATTAGGACTTGCTAATAAAGCTGTGTCTGAAGATAAATTAGAAGAAGAAACGATGAAGCTTGCGACAAAAGTTGCTGAAAAAAGTATGTCAAGCATTCATAAAGTAATGGAATTAATCCCTTTCGCAAAAACAAGCCAGTTCGAACAAGGCTCTTTAGCGGAAGCGAAAGCATTTGGAGAAGTTTTTGGTACAGAGGATGCTAAAGAAGGCGTCCAAGCATTTTTAGAAAAAAGAAAGCCTAACTTCCAAGACAAGTAAACCGAAGGAGGAAAATGAAATGGATATTTACGTGCTATTAAAAAGAACTTTTGACACCGAAGACAAGATTGTTGTACAAAATGGTGAAATTGATGATGATGGTGCGGAATTCATCATTAACCCATATGATGAATATGCAGTAGAAGAAGCAATTGCTCAACGAGATGAGCATGGTGGAGAAGTTACTGTTGTGACAATAGGTGATGAGGATAGCGAAAAGCAACTGCGCACAGCATTAGCAATGGGCGCAGATAAAGCTGTGCTTATTAATACAGAAGATGATTTAGAAGATGGCGACCAATATACTACAGCTAAAATCCTACATGCATTCTTTGAAGAGAATGAAGCAGATTTAATTTTAGCAGGTAATGTTGCGATTGATGAGGCAAGTGGGCAAGTTGGACCACGTCTAGCTGAATTATTAGATATCGCTTATGTAACAACAATTGTTGATTTAAAAATTGATGGAACTGACGTGCAAATTGAAAAAGATGTTGAAGGTGACATCGAAAAAATTGAAACATCCCTTCCACTTCTAGTTACATGCCAACAAGGTTTAAATGAGCCTAGATATCCTTCTCTTCCAGGAATTATGAAAGCGAAGAAGAAGCCTCTTGAAGAGCTTGAAATTGATGATTTAGACCTTGATGAAGATGATGTTGAAGCAAAAACAGAGACAGTTGATATTTTCTTACCTGCTCAAAAAGAAGCAGGACGTGTATTAGAAGGAACAACCGAAGAAAAAGTGAAAGAGCTTGTATCTTTACTAAAAAACGAAGCGAAAGTATTGTAATCGTTACTTGAAGAAGGGAGAAAGAACATGAGTCAAAAAGTGCTAGTTATTGGTGAAGCAAAAGACGGAGAATTAAGAAATGTAACTTTTGAAGCAATCGCGGCAGCGAAGAAAATAGATTCAGGAAGTGAAGTAGTAGGTGTACTTTGCGGTACTGGTAGTTTAGAAAGCCAAGCCCAAGAAATGATTTATCATGGTGCTAATAAAGTTGTTACTGTAGCCCATGATAATTTAAAAGAATATACATCTGAAGGTTATGGACAAGCAGTGCTTGCTGTTATTGAGGATGAGTCACCAGACGCAATTTTAATGGGGCATACAGCGATTGGGAAAGATTTAACACCCAAGATAGCAAGTAGATTAGATTGTGGATTAGTATCTGATGCTGTTGATATTGAAGAAGATGGCGATCAAATTGTATTCACTCGACCAATTTACTCTGGTAAAGCATTTGAAAAGAAAATTATTAAAGATGGAATTATATTTGCGACTATCCGCCCAAATAATATTTCGGCTTTAGCAAAAGATGAATCACTTTCTGGATCTATTGAAGAAAAAGCAGTAGATATTTCAACACTACGAACAGTTATTAAAGAAATCATTCGTAAATCTGGTGATGGAGTAGATATGTCTGAAGCAAAAGTAGTTATTGCAGGTGGTCGAGGTGTGAAGAGCGCAGAAGGCTTTCAACCGCTATATGAATTAGCAGATGTACTAGGAGGAGCAGTAGGTGCATCACGTGGAGCGTGTGACGCAGATTACTGTGATTATTCCCTACAAATTGGGCAAACTGGTAAAGTAGTAACACCTGATTTATATATAGCAGTAGGTATTTCTGGTGCGATTCAGCACTTAGCTGGAATGTCTAACTCCAAAGTAATTGTGGCTATTAACAGTGATCCAGAAGCTAATATTTTCAAGATTGCAGATTATGGAATTGTAGGAGATTTATTCGAAATTATTCCACTGCTAATTGAAGAAATTAAAAGCTTAAATTAATCATTTTTATCTGCAAAAATATGTAAGCAAAGTATTAGCGTAGAGAATCTATCGGTGTTATACTTAATTCAGTTTAGTATGAATGGAGGAAGAAATGAAATGGCTATTTTAGATGTTACAGATACAAATTTTTCTGAAAAAACTGCTGAAGGTTTAGTACTAGCTGATTTTTGGGCACCTTGGTGTGGACCTTGTAAAATGATTGCACCGGTACTTGAAGAAATAGATGGTGAAATGAATGACAAGGTACAAATCGTTAAGCTTGATGTAGATGAGAACCAAGAAACAGCAGGTAAATTTGGAGTTATGAGTATCCCTACTTTATTACTTTTTAAAGATGGTAATGTAGTGGATCAAGTAGTAGGCTTCCAACCTAAAGAAGCATTAGTTGAATTAATTAACAAACATGCTTAATTGCAAATAGGAATGAACAAAGAGGGATTGCCGGAATTATTTCCAGCAATCCCTTCATTCTTATGTTTATGATAAATAGCCGAATTTTCTTAATATATTACGATGAGGGAATATGTATGAATCAAATAATTAAAGAAAAATTAGCCGTTTTACCAGCCCTACCTGGATGCTATCTGATGAAAAACAGACATGAACAAGTGATTTATGTTGGTAAATCAAAAAACTTAAAAAATCGTGTGCGCTCTTATTTTACTGGCGCAAATGATAGAAAAACACAAAGACTAGTACAGGAAATTACTAGTTTTGATTATGTTGTCACAAATTCGGAAATAGAAGCACTTATACTAGAAATGAATTTTATAAAAAAATATGATCCAAGATATAACGTACTTTTAAAAGATGATAAATCTTATCCCTATTTAAAAATTACTGCGGAGCGACATCCGCGTTTATTGATCACTCGACAGGTGAAGAAGGATAAGGGGAAGTATTTTGGACCGTATCCTAATGTTTTTGCTGCAAGGGAAACAAAGAAATTATTAGATCGCCTTTATCCATTACGAAAATGCAATAATCCTCCAGGAAGATATTGTTTATATCATCAGATGGGACAATGCTTAGCATGTAGTAAAATTCCACCATCTGAGGAAACCTATAAGCAAATTGTCCAGCAGCTATCATCATTCCTTCAAGGTGGATATAAAGAAATAAAGAAAGAATTAAAGGAAAAAATGCTAGTAGCTAGTGAACAGCTTGATTTTGAACGTGCAATGGAGTTGCGTGATCAAATTGAGCATATCGAAATTGTAATGGAAAAACAAAAAGTAATTTTAAATGATAAAATAGACCGAGATATATTTGGTTTTAGCTATGATAAAGGTTGGATGTGTATTCAAGTTTTCTTTGTTCGCCAAGGAAAGCTTATTGAAAGTGATGCTTCTGTATTTCCGTTTTTTGGAGAAGCACAGGAAGCATTTACTAGCTATATTGGTCGTTTTTATTTACACCAAAATCATATTAAACCTAATCATATCCTTGTTCCAGTTGGTACAGATACTGATTTAATTGCTGAATTACTAGATACACATGTCTATACACCATATCGTGGGCAAAAGAAAAAGCTTGTTGACTTAGCAGTAGAAAATGCCCAAATTGCCTTGAAAGAGAAGTTTTCGTTAATTGAAAGAGATGAAGAAAGAACGATAGTTGCAGTAGAGCAGTTAGGTAAGATCTTACAGATTGAAACACCGCATCATATCGAAGCTTTTGACAACTCTAATATGCAAGGTACAGATCCAGTTTCTGCAATGGTTGTGTTTACAGACGGAAGACCAGATAAAAAAGGTTATCGAAAATATAAAATTAAATCTGTAGAAGGACCAGATGATTATGAAACAATGCGAGAAGTTATCCGACGTCGTTATACGAGGGTATTAAAAGAAAATCTTCCATTACCAGATTTAATCATTGTGGATGGTGGTAAAGGGCAAATGAGCGCTGCATTAGATGTTTTAGAAAATGAGTTAGGTCTTGATATTCCTTTATGTGGATTAGTGAAGAATGATAAACATAAGACAAGCGAAATTTTATATGGCAATCCTCCAGAGGTTGTTCCATTAGAGAGACGTTCACAGGAATTTTATTTGGTTCAGCGTATTCAAGAAGAAGTCCATCGATTTGCTATTACATTCCACAGAGAGCTAAGAGGAAAAGGTTTGTTTCAGTCGGAGCTAGATTCTATTCCAAATGTAGGGCAGAAGCGAAGAAAATTATTATTAACCCATTTTCAAACAATGGAAAATATAAAGAATGCATCGATTGAGGAAATAACGAAGCTTGGCATACCGCGAAAGGTAGCTGAGGGAATACAGGATCATTTAAATAATAAAGAGTAAGCGAGTAGAATGTAAAATATCCACTACTGAAAATATTTGCTTTTTCAGCAGTGGATATTTTTTTGCTTTCTATTTAGTGAATACCACTTGAAATTCAACTTGATGAATTTTAGTGTGAATTTCTTCTGTACACTCACATTCAACACCGATTACATGTTGAACTGCCTCCGCAAGAAATCCGGCTTCTAGACGGAATTCTGTTTGAAATGGTGCTAGTAATCGATAAGCTACAGCGTCAGCAAGCAAATGAAAGGTAATAGAACGCTTTGTCTCTTTAATAAGTTCTAATTTTCCCCAACCTAATTTTTCGAATATTAATCCGATATCTTGCATGGACTGTATTTCAAACTTACGTGCTATATTTTTCCCAGTAAAATATAGCAGAGTGTCTGCTTCATCACCAAATAATTCTGGAAGGCTTATGTAACGAAGTATATCGTATCCCGCACCTGATGTATGCAATTCATCTAATAAGGAAGGAGGGAATACTTCGGGTCCTTTTGGCATGGATGTTCATCCTTTCCTACAAAAATAAAACAGATAACCTTTAAATAATTGCTAGTATCATTATCTATATAATCAAGATATTGTGCAAGTAGAACCAAAATGCATAAAAATTAATAAATGCTATAATGAGATTAGAGTCATATGAAAAAGGAATAAAAGGATATGGCGCATATTTAAAGGCTATAATGAAATCCTGAAAAGTAATAAAGGTCCTACCCTTGACGATACATGTAGATACAAGTACAATAAATATGTCACAAAATGTACTTTTTTACACTATCAAATAAGGTAAGGATTCAGTTACGATTGTAACTGAATTTTTAGGTGATAGTAAGAGCGCAATTAAAGCATTCCTTAAAGGATTGTGAAGTAGTTTCTTTAAAACTTGCATTAATTTCTTTTTAATAATGCGTACAGCTACATTTGTGAAAAACCGAAATTAACTACTAATGGAACTAAGGGGGGTAACACATTGGCTGAACAACGTGAATTTTTTTACCGAAGATTGCATTCATTATTAGGTGTACTTCCAATCGGAATCTTTTTAGTACAACACCTAGTAGTGAACCATTTTGCTGTGTATGGAAAAGAGAGCTTTGAGAAAGCTGCTAACTTTATAGCAAATCTTCCTTTTGTCTACTTGCTGGAGGTATTTGTAATTTATTTACCAATATTATTCCACGCAATACTTGGTGTTTATATTGTTTTTACTGCGAAAAACAATATAAGACGTTATGGAACATTCCGTAACTGGATGTTTGTTTTACAACGTGTGACTGGAATCATAACATTGGTATTTATCGTATGGCATGTTTGGGAGACTCGTGTTCAAGTTGGACTAGGAAATGTTGACTTAGACTATAGTCTAATGGAAGGTATCTTAACGAATCCATTTATGTTCTGGTTCTACGTAATTGGTGTTCTTTCAGCTGTATTCCATTTTGCTAATGGTTTATGGGGCTTTTGCGTGTCTTGGGGAATTATCCAATCTCCACGTTCACAACAAATCGTTACATACGCAACCATCATAGTATTCTTTGTTGTAAGTTATATTGGAATTAGAGCGTTATTTGCGTTCGCATACGGAGCTTAATTACAAAGGATTAAAAGGAGAGAATAATTGATTATGAGTAATCGTAAAGTCGCTGTTGTTGGTGGTGGACTTGCTGGGCTAATGGCAACAATCAAAGCAGCTGAAGCAGGAGTTAGCGTTGATTTGTTTTCCATCGTCCCTGTTAAACGCTCTCACTCTGTATGTGCTCAAGGTGGAATAAATGGTGCAGTAAATACAAAAGGAGAAGGAGATTCTCCTGCAATTCACTTTGATGATACAGTATACGGTGGAGATTTCTTAGCAAACCAACCACCAGTTCAAAAAATGTGTGAGGCAGCACCACATATTATTAATATGCTTGATCGTATGGGCGTTATGTTTAACCGTACGCCAGAAGGATTATTAGATTTCCGCCGTTTTGGAGGCACACAGCATCACCGTACAGCTTTTGCTGGAGCTACAACTGGACAACAGCTTTTATATGCATTAGACGAGCAAGTTCGTCGCTATGAAGTTGAAGGACTAGTTACAAAATATGAAGGATGGGAATTTCTAGGAGCTGTAATTGACGAAGAGGGCATTGGCCGTGGTCTTGTTGCTCAAGACATTAAGTCCCATGAAATTAGATCCTTTGCATCAGATGCTGTAATTATGGCTACTGGTGGACCTGGTATTATTTTCGGTAAATCCACAAACTCAGTTATCAACACTGGTTCTGCTGCAAGTATTTTATATCAACAAGGTGTAAAATACGCTAATGGTGAATTTATTCAAATCCACCCAACAGCAATTCCAGGTGATGATAAGCTACGCTTAATGAGTGAATCCGCACGTGGAGAAGGTGCACGTGTTTGGACATATAAAGATGGAGAGCCATGGTATTTCTTAGAAGAAAAATATCCGGCTTATGGAAACCTTGTACCACGTGATATTGCTACACGTGAAATTTTCGATGTTTGCGTTAACCAAAAGCTTGGTGTAAACGGAGAAAACATGGTTTACCTTGATTTATCTCATAAGGATCCAAAAGAATTAGATATTAAACTTGGTGGAATTATTGAGATTTATGAAAAATTCGTTGGTGAAGACCCGCGTAAAGTACCAATGAAGATCTTCCCAGCTGTTCACTACTCAATGGGTGGTTTATGGGTAGATTATGATCAAATGACTAATATTCCAGGCATCTTTGCTTCTGGTGAGTGTGATTATTCACAGCACGGAGCAAACCGTCTAGGAGCTAACTCATTATTATCTGCGATTTATGGAGGAGATGTAGCAGGTACAAGTGCTATTCGTTATTTAGACGGATTAACCTCTTATGCTGCAGATAAACCTGCTTCATTATTTGAAAATCGCGTGAAAGAAGAACAAGATAAGTTTGAAGAATTACTTCAAATGGATGGTGGAGAAAATGCTTACCAAATTCACCATGAGCTTGGTTCTTGGATGACAGATAATGTAACTGTTGTTCGTGAAAATGGCAAGTTACTTAAGACAGATGAAAAACTTCTTGAATTATTAGAACGCTGGAATAATATTAGTGTTAATGATACATCTCGTTGGAGTAACCAAGGTGTTATGTTTACACGTCAATTAAAAAACATGTTGCATTTAGCACGTGTAATTACAATCGGCGCTTATAATCGTAACGAAAGCCGTGGAGCGCATTATAAGCCAGAATTCCCTGATCGTAATGACGAGGAATGGTTAAAGACAACAATTGCAGAATTTGATGCAAAAACACAAACACCTGTATTTTCATATGAAGACATTGATGTGTCACTAATTCCTCCAAGAAAACGTGACTACACGAAAAAAAGTGAAGGGAGTAAGTAATAATGGCTGAACAAAAAACAGTTACTTTTATTATAACTAGACAAGACGGCCCAGACTCCGCACCTTACGAAGAAACGTTTCATGTACCTTATCGTAAGAACATGAATATCATTTCTGGTCTTATGGAAATACAGAAAAATCCCGTAAATGCAAATGGACAAAAAACAGCTCCAGTTCAGTGGGAAATGAACTGTTTAGAAGAAGTATGTGGGGCTTGTTCCATGGTTATTAATGGAAAAGCAAGACAATCTTGTTCAACATTAGTAGATAAAATTGAACATCCAGTTCGCATTGCTCCTATGAGTACATTCCCAGTAGTTCGTGACCTAGTTGTAGATCGCGAGAGAATGTTCGATGCATTAAAACAAGTAAAAGCATGGATTCCAATCGACGGTACTTACGATTTAGGGCCTGGACCTCGTATGCCTGAGAACAAACGTCAGTGGGCTTATGAATTATCTAAATGTATGACTTGTGGTGTATGCTTAGAAGCTTGTCCGAATGTAAATGATAAATCTAATTTCATTGGACCAGCTGCAATCTCTCAAGTACGTCTATTTAACTCACATCCAACTGGAGAAATGAGAGCTGCTGAAAGATTAGCAGGATTGATGGATGAAGGTGGAATTTCTGGTTGTGGTAATGCACAAAACTGTGTACAAGCCTGCCCGAAAGGTATTCCTTTAACAACATCTATTGCTGCAATGAACCGTGCAACAAACATTCAAGCATTTAAAAACTTCTTCGGAAGCGATAATGCACATTAAGGTTATAAAATAACTAGACAAAAAAATCCGACTTCCTTTTGTTTTTTAAAAGAGAAGTCGGATTTTTTTAATAAGTGCGTGTTCAAAAAGGTCAATAAAAAAGACCGTCATCGGTTAAATTCGCAACGTCACGCGAGCAACACCGATACTAGCACATCGTGTCCGTCGAAAGTTCAAGGTAGCGCAGCTTAGAGTAGCGGACTTGCGCGTGTTGTAGTGACTTCTGTGTTGTCCACAGGACGTGGACGGTTTTAACAGAAGTTCCGCTGTGGTTTTAATACATGAGCAGACGCTCTTGCACGCAGAAAAAATGCTTTTCTTTTTCAAGGAACGGAAAAGCAAGCTAACGACTTTCATAGGATGTGATGACTTGGACGTTCGACACAGGACGTGTCGAACGTCGAAGTTCCACTGCTTACCGTGTTATTTTTGTTGACCTTTTTGAACAACCTCTATAAGGATATTTTGTTATATTGATGTTCAGATTTTGAGTTCATAAGAATACTAGTAGAAGATAAATTTCTTCCACTAATACATAAAAAACTGAGCTATTTTTGCTGGGTAAAAAAATGCATTCTCGCCGCTTATAAAGGTGATTATATTTTTAAAATAGAAGGGATGTTGAGTGAATCAATGAAAAAGTTATTTTTTCTCTTTCTGCTTACAGTATTATTAGTTCTTGGTGCATGTAGTAGTGATGACCAGGAAGCTGGTAATGAAGAACAAGGTGCGGAAGTAGAAGAGAATAATGAAACAAATGAAGAAGATAGCGATGAAAAAGATGAGGAAGAACCAGCTTCTAAAGTATCAGTTCTCCCATTACATCAAGAAGAAGCCATTTCTATAGAAGAAGGTAATTTTGAAGTGGTAACCTTTGAAGATGCAGTACATCCAAATGATTATTATTATTTCTTTGCATCGAATGGAACACTGATTTTTGAAAACGATGATCGGGCTATCTTTACAGATTATCAGACAGGTAGTCGAGTGAATATTAATCCAGTTGATGAAGAAACACAGAATCAAGCCGATGAAGGAAACCTAAATACTTGGGAATACAGTGCACTCTATGATAATACTTATTACTTCGATTATTTCCGACCAACAGATACTGTAGTATATGATCATGACGATATCGCATTATATGAAATTGATGTAGTTACGAATGAAATGATAGAAATTGCTGATGCCGAGGATTCTGTTATTACAACTACGAAAAAAGATGATATTCTCCTGAATTATTCATAGAAAATCGATAATAAACTGTTATCGCCTGTTTAATCAGCTTTTTTGCTAAAGATCTACTCATCTAAAAAGTGAAAAAAGAATCCATTTCTGCTAAGGTTAAAGCGCGAACAAATAACCAACAGAAAGGATTCTTATAATGGCTACTTTATCGCAATTAACGCTTGATTTCAATCACCAGATTAAATTGTCAAATAATGGAGGTTCCCTTTCTTCCGATACAGGTGAATTCCTCTTTAGAGAATTCGATGAAAGGATCGGTTTTTCAAAAACATTAGCGCAACATCTCCATTTGAAAGACGAGAGACTTTACTATGTTCATTCAAACGAAAATTTGCTCCGTCAAAAGATCTATCAAATCATTGCTGGATATTCTGAAGATGATGCTGCTGACCAATTGACAAAAGATCCTGTGTTTACTCAAGTGATTGGAACGGATGCGCTAGCTTCTCAACCAAGTTTATCCCGTTTTTTCAAACGGTTTGATCATCAATCGGTCGAACAATTAAATCAGGCCAACCAAGAACTTATGGACAAAATGCATCAATTCAGAGATTCAAAGGCACTTATCTTTGATTTGGATTCTACTCATTCAGATACCTATGGTAATCAAGAATCTGCGGCTTATAATGCCCATTATGGAACAATCGGTTTCCACCCACTGGTTGCTTTCGATGGGGTAACTGGTGACTTTATCAAAGCGAAGCTGCGTCCTGGAAATGTCTATACGTCAAATGGTGTGGTGGATTTTATTCAGCCACTTCTTGAACATTACAATGAAAAATTCCCAGAGACGACACCATTTGTTCGTGGTGACAGTGGTTTTGCAGTTCCAGCACTATATGATCTGTGTGAAAAAGAGTCCGTTTATTATGTGATCCGGCTCAAATCAAATGCGAACCTGCAACGATTGGCGGATGAACTCTATCCTTCATCTGTACCTTCTGATGTTACGAAGACGGAATGTTATTATGAAGAAACTGTTTATCAAGCAAAATCATGGTCAAAACCTAGAAAAGTGATTATAAAGTCCGTACGCCCTGCAGGTGAATTATTTTTTAACCATTCGTTCATGGTGACTAATTTAGTAGATGCCTTTTCTCCAAAGGATATCGTCCTTGCTTACCAAAAAAGAGGCACAATGGAGAACTACATCAAGGAAGCGAAGAATGGTTTTGGCCTAGATAAAATGAATAGCCATTCTTTCCAAGTAAACGAAGTAAGAATGATGTTGAGTTTACTCGCCTATAACTTAACCAACTGGTTGCGTACGCTTTGTTTTCCAAAAGAACAAAAAAAGATGCAAATAGAAACCATACGAACACGGATCATTAAAGTTGCCAGTAAATTAGTAAAATCAGGGCGATCCCTTTACTTTAAATTATCATCGAGTTTTGTTTACCAAAAATTCTTTTGGACAGTACTTCAGCGAATTCAGAACCTGAAACTGGAGTAAATCCATCAAGTAATGATCTTTTTAAAAATGTAATGTCAGATCAAGGGGGCAGTCTGCCCAAAAGCAGGCTATTTGCAATGGTTCATTTTAAAATCAAAACTAAGGATGCGAAATTACCATGATTTTTTAGTGGGAAGAGAAAATATTTGATATTGTCTTTATTCATGAGTTGATTTTAAAAGTGTGAATAATTCAGGTATTCTTTATATTGCTGAAGCCGAAAGAATTTACGCACTTGATGTAAATTCAGGAGACACACTTTGGGAAACAGAAGTAGGCATCAGTGATATGTGGAATCCTAATCTATATGTAACTGATAATAGCCTTATCGCTATGAATCTAGAAGAAATGACAGTTTACTCACTAGAAAATGGAGAAAAGCTATTTGAAGAAACTGGACTTTATTATGATCTGGCTGCCGATGGGGATATGTTTTATACACTTGCAAATGTATCAAGTGGTGTAGATTATGAATTACAAATTATTTCTTATCATGAGACAGATGGAAAACAAGAAGAGCTAACAGAGCCTATTGAAATTGATATGCCATATGAAGATCAAAATATAACAATTGATAGGAAGAATAATTTTTTCTATGTCCATGTTGAAAATGGTGTGCTTGCTTATGATAAGGATAGTTATAAACTAATCTGGGCAACAGCTACTGGCGAAATAGAAAAACGTGATGCAACAGATGATGATTTTACCTATGATGTGCGTGCTGTTTACGGAGATAATAATATCTACACTTTCACAGAAGCTCTAAGTAATACTAGAGGAGAAGGAGAGAACTTCTTTAGTATATTAGATGCTACAACTGGAGAAGTGAAGGAACATTATTCACTGGGAAATGGTGATGCTGTAGGACCATTTTTAGATGAAGAAACTGGAAAAGTATTTGTTTATTATTATGATACTTTCAATGATGATGTAGGAATGGCATATATATTGGATGCTGAATAATCATGATGAAAAGGAAGAGGCTGGAATTTCCAGTCTCTTCCTTCATTTTAGCAAACTTATTGTGAAAAATTGCTAACTACAATATACTTATTAACAAGGAAATGTTTGTAAGATGAGGAGAGTAACCTATGTCAATTATCAAAGTCAAACAAGGCTTATTTTCACCAATTAAAACATTGTCTGCAGCATTAGAGACAGCAAATGATCATGATGTCATTACAATGGAACAAGGCATCTATGCTGAAAAAATTGAAATAACAAAAGGGATTACAATAGTGGCTGAAGATGAAAATAGAGAGGTTATTTTAACGAATCAAATTATCATAGATTCTACAGAAGAAGTTCATTTAAATAACCTTAAAATTCATGCTGATAATATTGAACAATTAATCTACATTCGTCGAGGCAAATTGATTATTAATAATTGTAGTATTTCACAAGCAAAAGGGAATAGCATTTATGTAGAAGCAGCTGGAAGCCTTGAGCTGAACAATTGCCAGGTGACAGAAAATGATTATGGTATTGCTGTTTATGGAAAAGCAGATATTAGAGATTCTATCATTGAGAAAACATCTAATAAGTCAGATCAAGTTTTTGCTGTAAAAACGGGGCATCTGCAATTATCAAATACAAAAGTCTTAAACGGTGCTTCGATTGGTGTAGCTTTTGCAGATCAAAGTACTGGTAAATTGAATAATTGCCATTTGGATAATAATCATGGAGTTAATCTATCTATTAGTACATCTGAGCTTGTTGAGGTGTCTAATACAAAAATTGATAATTCTAAATCAAATGGAGTAAATATAAGAAATGCCAAAGTACAACTTGATTATGTAGATTTTTCGGGAAACGAATTTCCACAATTAGCAGTAGTAGATGGTGCACAGGCAGAAGCTAATCATTGTCGCATTACTGCTGGCGCTACTAATGCAATTCTAGTCCAAGAAAAAGGAACTTTAACTTTAACTAATACTCATATAGATCAGCATGGAGCAGTTGCAATTTTTGTAAAAAATGCACAAGCAACTATAGAAGCATGTCATTTAATGGATAGTAAACAAAATGCCGTTTATGCTGAAGACGCTACTGTAAATATAAACCAAGTCAAAATAAAAGGTTTTGAAGAATATCAAATTCGCTCTAATGCTAGTCATTTAACCATAACAAATTCAGAGATTGTTGACGGCTTACACGGGAATGTTTCAATTACCCGTGGAACTGCAGTGATTAAGCACACAGATATTTTACGTGCTACAGAAGTAAACATGGTAATTGAACAGAAAGCGGATGTAACGATTTTAGATTCCAATATTAGTGAAAGTAAAAAGAATGGAATTAGCGCATATACGAAAAGTAGCCTAACAGTAAAACGAAGTCGTTTTCACAAAAATTTTTATCCACAAATTTTTGCGTCAGAGGTAACAAAATTACATATTGATGAATCAGATTTTGAGGATGGAGAAGGAAATGCAATCTCTCTTTATGGGACGACAGATGCAACCATTACAAATACAATGATTTCTGGTCATCTAAATTATCCGCAGCTTTTTATGCAGGAAAATACGAATTTACTTTTACAAAATTCTCGTGTTGAAAAAGGGAATTCATGTGGTATTTATATGAAAGGTAATGCTAAAGCAACCATTGAAGATACGATGTTTAGTAGAAATAATACGCAAGTGGATGTGGATGAGAATGCTTCAGTAGTGCTACGTCGTGTTGAATTTATTGATGGTATTACCAATGTTCGTGGAAACCAAAACAATGTGAATCTAGAAGATTGCCAATTTGATGATGAGCATGAAGATCTAGAGCTTCGACAACCCCAAGACCAGCAACTGCAGGAGAGAGATGTAAACACGTATACACCGAATACTGGTGAAGAAGTAGATTTTGACACCGTGATGCAAGAGTTAAATAACTATGTTGGTTTAGCAGCTGTTAAAAATCATATTAGGAAAATCACAAATAAGATTACCTTGATAAAATATAAACTTGAACAAGGAATAGCGAGTGAACAACCAATTGCACCACATTTAGTATTTACAGGTAACCCAGGAACAGGAAAAACCTCTATTGCTCTGTTGATTGGGAAATTATATAAATCCTTAGGACTACTGAAAAAAGGTCATGTGGTGGAAGCAAATCGTGAGGATCTTGTTGGTCCTTATATTGGTCAAACAGAAGAGAGAACGAAGAAAAAAATTGAAGAAGCACTTGATGGGGTGCTATTTATTGATGAAGCATATTCCCTGATAAAAAATAATAATACAAATGACTTTGGACATGAAGTTATTACGACATTAATACCAGCTCTTGAGAAATATCGTGGGCGATTATCAGTGATTATTGCTGGTTATTCAGAAGAAATTGATGAGTTTGTTAAATCGAATCCAGGTTTACCAAGTCGATTTAATGAGCGATTACACTTTGAGAATTACACACCAGATGAAATGTTAGAGATTTTCAAACGATTTACAAAATCAGAAGCACAAGTATTAACAGAGGATGCAGAAAGCTTATTATATGATATCTTTGTAGATTTATATCAGAGTCAAGATAAATATTATGCTAATGCCAGATTAGTTCGTAATAAAAGCCAAGCTATTACAGATGCATTATCACAGCGTATTATGAAAATACCTCAAGAGCACTGGACGACAGAGCTTGTAACAACTATAACAGAAGAAGATATTATTACTGTATTCCCAGGAGCAAAAAGAAGATCAGCTTATGGTGTGATTAATGAAGAAGAACTTGCGAAAGCTATAGATGAACTTGATCAATTAATTGGATTAGAATCTGTAAAGAATAGTATTCATAAATTGATTAGACATGTTAGATATAATGAGGCACAAGGAGAAGATATAAGGAATTTGGTATCACATACACTTCTTCTAGGAAGCCCAGGAACAGGAAAGACGATAGTAGCTAGAATATTAGCACGGATCTATAATGCATTAGGACTGTTGAAAAAAGGGCATTTATTAGAAGTTGGACGTGATGATTTCATTGGGCCATATATTGGACAGACTGAAGAAAAAACAGCTAAAGTGTTAGAAAAAGCACAAGGCGGTGTATTGTTTATTGACGAAGCATATGCCCTTTCCAAACGAGATAGCACACAAGATTTTGGGAAAGAAGCAATTGAAATGCTTCTAGCTACAATGGAAAATAAGCGTGGAGAGTTTATTGTAATTGCAGCAGGATATACAAATGAAATGATAGACTTTCTACGATCAAATCCAGGATTACACAGCAGATTTTCAAATAGCATTATGTTTGAAGATTACACGCCTGATGAATTATTAGCTATTTTTAAACAGCTAGCAGAACAAGGCGATTATCATTTTGAAACAGATGTTTTATCTATAGTTGAACAGTATTTTATCGATATTTACCGCAAACGGGATAGAGCCTTTGGAAATGCGCGTTTTGTTCGAACAACCTTTCAAAGAATATCAACGAACTGTATGAATCGTGTAATTGATGCATTTGAAAAAGGCGAAGAGCTTGAGAAAAAAATGATCACCATAGAAGATGTTGAAAAAGTAATAGGGACTAGAAAACGAACGAAATATGATATGCCAATCAATGAAGAATTATTAGAAGAATGGTTAACAAAACTAGATCGTCTAGTTGGTTTAGATAATGTGAAAAAGGATATTCAAGATACCGTTGATTTAATCCGCTACTATAAAAAAGAAGGACGCGATTTCACAAATCTAATTAGTCATACCGTTTTAGTAGGAAACCCTGGAACTGGTAAAACAGAAGTAGGGCGAATTCTAGCGGGTATCTATGAAGCACTTGGAATTTTAGAGCGAGGCGATTTAATAGAAGTGGATCGAACTGCTTTAGTGGACCAATTCCGTGGGGGGACAGAAGCTAAAACACGTAGATTAATTGAATATGCACATCAATGTACTTTGTTTATTGATGAAGCATATACCTTAACCAATAAAGATAGCTATGATCCAGGACATACTGCAGTAGAAGTATTATTAAAACAGATGTCAGATAAAGAAGGTCAATTTATGGTTATCGCTGCTGGCTATAAACATGAAATGGAAGAATTTATTGCAAGTAATCCAGGCTTAGCTCGACGCTTTGCAAAGCAATTAGTTTTCGAGGACTACACTGCACCAGAATTACTAGAAATTGCTTCCTTATATGCCGATGATTATAAAATATCTGAAGAAGCGGAAAAGAGATTACTACATCAATTAAAATTAGCCTATATGAAACGTGATCGTACCTTTGGAAATGCTGGTTTTGCTAAAACAGTAATCGAAAATGCCAAACGAAATCTTGATTTGAGAATGTCACGATTAGAGGGTATATCAGATACAGTAGACAAAAAATTAATAACAGAAATGGATTTAGACTTATCCTAAATAAAATGCCGACTTCTTTTTTGTAGAAGTCGGTTTTTTAGAGTTTTAAATTCTTCATCTAAATAAAGTAGGTCTTATGATTTTTCTAAAGTTACATGAAACGTTAAGGTTTTGATGATGAAAATGCTACTTATGGAGTAAATCAAATAACTATTGATTGGTAAGATCAAGCAGTAAAAATGGCTGAGAATTACTTAGATTATTTAAGTTTTTCAAGAAGTGGTTTAATTGAACAGCTAAAAATTGAAGGGTTTAGTAATGAACATGCTACACATGCTGTAGATGAAGTAGGGCTTTAATAGAATATACATATAGAGATGAAAACAAAAATCGAGTCTCTCGATTTTTGTGGAGATTTATTTCAAGCATAATACAATTTAAACTAGTGTAGACACTGTTAATTTAATACCCATATTATCGTGTTTCATGCTTATTTTATTTAATCCGTTTAATCTCAGCTTCTTGTTCAATAGAACGCGTGGAGAGAAGCTCTATTATACGATGTTGACTGTTTTGTATAGACTCAAGTCTTTTCACACTTTCGTTTGTTTCCATAACAGCTCGTTTAATTTGTTGTTGTTCCTCCGCTAAGCCATCAATAGCTTGTTTCATTTGTTGCTGTTCATTTGTTAAAGCACCAACAGCTTGAATTGTTTGTTGCTGTACATTGGTTAAGCCATCAACAACTTGCTTTGTTTGTTGCAGTTCATTAGTTAGTACACCAACAGCATGCATTGTTTGTTGTTGTTCATTAGTTAGTACACCAACAGCATGCATTGTTTGTTGTTGTTCATTAGTTAGCACACCAACAGCATGTATTGTTTGTTGCAGTTCATTTGTTAAAGCACCAACAGCATGTTTTGTTTGCTGCTGTTCATTGGTTAAGCCATCTAGTTTTTTTAGAATTTTATTTAAAGTTTCATTAGTCATTACTATCATCCTTTTTATATATTTTTTCGCATATACCCTTGTTAAGCCTTTTTGTAGCTCTAAGAACATACGAGCAACTAGATTCTTCATGACCTTTTAAATTTTCGCAAGATAATTCACAATTCTTTACCATTCAAGTAGCTATAATTATACTACATATTAGATCTAATTTCTTTGAAGTGTGGAAAAATTATATTCTGGTATCAAATTCAAGGAATTTTATAAATATAAATATTTAATATGTCTCAAAAATGATTTTCTACGAAAGAAATTTTTGCAAAATAGATTTTCTAGATTTAACGTTTTCATATTTTTGTAAACTAAGCGGGTATGTTTACAAGATCGTAGTAAATTAGATATATTGTAGGTTAATACTTGTACAAGAAAGGGAGATTGAATATGGATGTGAAATTTCCGATCGGTCAATTAGATGTACCTGAAAAAGTAACACTTGAGGATGTCCAAGGATGGCTAACACAAATTAAAAGTTATACAACTCGTTTAAGAGAAAGTGTTGATTCTTTAAGTGAAGAAGAATTGAGCAAAACATATGCTGAGGGAAGCTGGAATGTGCGTCAATTGGTTCATCATATTGCAGATTCACAGTTGAATATGTATCAACGTTTGAAATTAGCTCTAACAGACGAAAATCCAGTAGTACCTAATTTCATTCAAGATAAATGGGCTATTCAACCTGATACAGAGCTTCCTATAGAAAGCTCCATTAAAATGTTAGAGGGAATTAATGAACGCATAGTTGCTTTAGGAAATAGTTTGACAGAACAACAATTAAATCGAACTTTTGTACATGAGATAAACGGTGAGATTCCCGTCGCAACAAAGATTGCAAAATTATCTTGGCATGAAGAACATCATTTAGAACATATTAAAATTGCTTTATCGAAATAAGATAAGTTTTAAGGATATAACATAGAAAATATTTTTAGACTACTAAAAAAACCGGCTTCCACAAAAATGGGAGTCGGTTTTTTTGATTTCTTATTTCTATCTTTTTGGAGCTCTGTATCCAGCTGCCTCGGCATCTGCTGGAGAGCAAAACCACTCAACAACATTTGTAGTACGGCTATAATAAAGTACTACCTGGGATATGGTAAATACCGTTTTTACTACCTTTGATATCACAATCTCCAGATGATTGTTCTTCTTCTTTTGGTTCTTCCTTCTTTACTTCTTGTTTTGTTTCTTGCTTTGGTGAATCTTTCTTCACTTCTTGTTTAGGTTGCTGCTGGGTTTGTTCACTTTTAGAGGCTACTGGGGCTTGATCGTTAGAATTCGTATTAACTTCTTCTGATTTTGCTGTTTCTTTTTCTAATGAAGCTATTTGCTCTTCTAATAATTTATTTTTATCCTCAAGTTCTGTATTATTTTTGGATAGCTCTTCATTTTCAATTGTTATCTCTTCTAAGTTTTCAGTAAGTGTTAAATTTTCCTTCTGTAATTCTCCAAGTTCGATTTCCATTTCTGAAGAGGTATCGTTCCATTCTTCAATTTCCTCTTCTAAACCTTTAATATCAGATAATAAACCTTCCTTTTCTGAAAGAAGCTCTTCATTTATTTCTTTTAATTCTGTTATTTGCTTGGAACTATTATCGGTAAATCCTTGTCCAATAAGAAATAATAAGGTCCCAGCTATAAGATAAGTGAGAAACTTTTTTCTAGGAAAGATGTTCTCTTTCTTCTTTGATTTTTTTATGTAATAGTAAAGCAAATAAAATAAACAACACGTAATAGTAAGAGCACCTAAATTACTTATAAATTCCATATCTTCACATCCAATATTTTATAATTATCTTTAAATCTAAAAGCTCTTTTTATTTTCTCGTTATGTAAATCATCCTCCTCATATATAGGGGAAATGTTCAGATTCAAAATACCTATACAAGCTACAAATTTTTTTGAGGTATCAACCTCATTTAGAGCAGTGTCAATATTATCTATTTCTTTGATCTTCATGTTGTAATGGATATGTTCTTAGCTGTGGTGATCGAGAAGGGTGTTACTACGCAAAAAAATGATGTTAGTTCTGAGGTGTGATCTAGTGTGCCCATGCTTGTGAGCAATTACCAACTTTTAGATTTATGCTGATATTGCCAATTGCTAATGCAAAGGGGCTAATTGTTTTGAAAAAGCTTTACTAATTCGACTATTGACCAAATTCCATTCTAACATGAAAATGGAATTTTTATATATTTAATTGTAATAAAAAGGAAAAAACATCTATTTAATTGGATTAAAGGTGGCTATTAGGTGATTTTGTGGTGAATTTGGGCATTATTTCAATATGATGTCATTTTAAAAATTTTTAGATGAATTTCACACCAAAACCGACCTCCCCAAAAATGGAAAGTCGGTTTTGTCTTTAATTGATCTCTACAATTACTTCTTAACACCTAGTTTTTGAATCATATTTGTAATACAATCGCGAGGAGTTTAGAGTATTTATCCTTTAATTATTAAATGTTTCACACTATCTACCCAATAAAATGTTTTTGGGTAAAAGTATTATAATATAGGAAAAATTAAATGGTTATAGAGAAAATAGCTATCACCACTTCCATTTTATGGTAATATTTAACTATTACTATTTATAGGGGTGGGTTTATGAAGAAGGTATTATTTTTATTTATGTTAATTTTATTTTTAGCTGGTTGTGGTAGTGATAAACAGTCTAAAGCTGAAATTCCAGAAAATTCAGGGGATGAAGTAGAACAGTTGAAAGAAGAACTAGAAATCTCATCTTTAGAAATAAGGGACATGTTCGGTAGAATTTTGGTTACTGGTACAATTGAGAATGCTCCTGAAGATTTAGAAGTGACAGTTAAGGTAACCGGAATAGAAAATGATTATACAGCGACTGATGAACAAGGAATAAATAAGTTCGGTGTTTTTATAACTGATCAATTTAGTCAAAGTGGAGATCCTTTAGAAAGCGGAGAGTACAATATAGAAATTAATGTTAAAGATTATGATGTAAGCCACCAAGAAACTTTTGTAGTTGATTTTGAACCTAAAGTATCTGATGATGATAAATCAGAAGATGCGGAAGAAGAAACATCAGAGGATGAATCAGAGGAAACAACAGAGGAAACCACAGAAACAGAAATAGAAGCGGAAGATATTGTAGAAACAATTTCTCGTGATCAGATGATTCAAGATATTGTGAATTTAATTGATGAAGGTTTAGCTTTCGATACAGGTTCATATATCAAAGGAGATATACCGAAGGGTGAATATGCATTTGTTACATTTGACGGAAGTGGTCAATACTATGCTGAAAAAGAAATAAGTGGAAGTATTATTGACAATGAAAACTTTGATAGTTTTGGTTATGTGTATGTACATGAAGAAGGAAATGTGGAAACAAAAGGCGCATTGGTAAAAGTTGAAGCTCTAGGTGATTTAGGGGTTTCTGGTGCAAAAGAACTTTATGAAATATTAAATGAACTAGAAGATTATAAAGGTTCAGGCTGGTATAAAGTTGGTTTGGATATTGAACCAGGAGAATACGTTATTGAAAGTATTGGCGATGGATATGTTGCAGTTATGAATGGACCAGTGGGTAATACTAACATAGATAATAATGAAAACTTTAATGGGAAATTCGCTGTTAATGTAAAAGATGGTCAATATTTAAAAATTTCAAGAGGTACAATAGCTGAATAGAGCAAAAGTACTTTTGTAAAGACATCTCATCATGAGATGTCTTTTTTATGGAGAATATCATTATGGGTTTAGATGGCGGATAAGAAAAGGGGAAGAGATGCAATTTCGTTGAGTTAATATGAATTTTTACCCCTCCACACCCAACTAAAAGTAAAACGAATATTAATCCAAACAATACCTTCTTCCATAAAACCAAAATGTAGATGAACAATTAGCTAAAGATGCAATGCAAGTTATGGACAGAATCTTAGACAACATAGATAAAAATATTGCAATTGAAGATGTGAGTGAAGATGACTACAAACTTTTTGAAAGATATACGAATAAATATATTACTCAAACGGATGTTATTCCAGTTGTAATAGGGGGAGTAAACAAATCAATTAATACTGCAGTAAGTGGTTCGCTTGCTAGGTTCGCCAAAGGAGCATCATTAGAATCAGATAAAGAAAGACTGAAAGAATATTATGAGTATATGATTGAAGTTATTGAGAAAGGTGAATCAGCTGCCAATTAAAACTAAGTCACTCGTATTTCTTTTTCAAAGAGAGGAAACACCATGAATCTAGATAAAATAGTAGAATGGATAAGCCAAAGTTAAAAAGGTATGGATCTACCAAGCAAAAGAATGATGAAAACTTTACTTTGAGTTCATTTATTCTATTTCATGGTGAAATTTAACTATTACATTATCAAATTACAAGACAAATATAAAATTACTTTTGTATTCTATGATGATGCACAATAACTACAATTTGTGAAGTGGTAAGTATGTGTAAATTAAGTTTCACGTACAAAAATCACTTTAAGCTCTTGTCTAATTTTCATAATAAACACAGGTTAAACATTTAACTCTTCTGAGCCTTGCAGAATATGATATTGCATCAATATTAATAATTAAAGAAGGTTGATGCTCGTGGAATATAACAAGCAAGACGAACAGTCTAAATTAAATGTTGAAGATATTAATATAGCGTATAGTTTGAAATTGGCTTTACTGGGTGGAATATTATCCACTATTGGTGATGCAATAGCAGCATATTCAGCAAAAATTGCCATTGATGAAACCATTCAAGAACAACTTTCACAAAGCAACGAAAATAATAACCAAGAAGAACGGTTAAAGTCGATGGAAAAACAAATTGAATTATTGCAAAGACGGTTAGATGAATTAGTAAAATAATTGTCTTATAGGGCTCTTGTCTGAATAACTGAGGATACTAAATAACGAATAGCGTTGTCTAGTATCTTTTTCATTTGAATACGAGTATTTTGCATGCAAATAATTAAGGATAATCAATAATTTTTAATTAAAATCTCCAACACAAAAACCGACTTCCACAAAAATGGAAAGTCGGTTTTGTTTAGAGCTTCAATTCCCCCATACGAAGAAGCTCTACTACTGCTTGCGATCGCCCCTTAACACCGAGTTTTTGAATCGTATTAGAAACGTGATTCCTAACAGTTTTTTCAGATATGAATAATTCAGCAGCAATTTCTTTCGTTGTTTTGTCCTGAACTAGTAATTCAAAGACTTCTCGTTCCCGCTTTGTTAAAACATTGTTTGGCCTATAATGAGAGTCATTCAATTGGCAACCCCTCCTTGCTGTTATAGAACTGCATATGAAGGGAAGTTATTTAGTCAATATTAAGATATGTCACAAAGTCAAGTATGGTGCATAGTTAGATGCACATAAAATAGTATAAGATTCGTTGAATTATCACAATCTCAATGATTTGAAGTCAATAAAGATGAAAAACAAATGACCATTTTGCTGTTTTTTGTTAAACTTTAATGAATAGAATGGGCTGCATGTTGTGTGTTTTAAAAGACAATGGCTCAATCTAAACAAGCTTCACATCTGAAGACATGAGTAGAAGCTATATGTACTATTTTAAAATTTAGAATTAATGTATGAAAAATGGATACAGCATGAGAAGGATCTGAATTGATGTTTAATAATCTGATTTAAAATCTAAGCATCATTTTCGGGTCAGGACGGTTGATGGAGAGAAGGAGTGATTTATTTGGAGAACATAGAAAAGTCTATTGTTGAATCAGAAATTCAACTACGTAAAATCGCAGGAATGATAAAACGAAAAGGAAGAAATATATTAACAAGCTATCCAATTACGTCACCACAGTTTGCTGCATTATATTGTGTGATAGAAGAGGGAGACTTAACGATTGGTGAATTGTCTAATCGTATTGGTTTGGCGTTTAGTACTACAACAGATATTGTCGACCGTATGGAAGGGAATGGCCTGGTAAAAAGAGTGCGTGATGAAAAGGATCGTCGGGTTGTGCGTATTCACGCACTTGATAAGGGGCGTGAAATTCTTAGAGAAGTTATTCATAAGCGTCAAGAATATTTAGGAGAAGTACTTGATGGAATGCCGAATGCACAAATTGATCAGTTAAATGAATTACTAGCTTTATTATTAGATCGTATGCAGATTGTCGATGAAAAATATATTTCTCGTTAGAATGCTAGGTCTAAATAGCAACTTACTCTCGTATAAATGATAGTACAAACTGTCATAATAGGAGGGAACAATGTGCATTTAGCTACAATTATTAAACGAGCATCATGGATAATCATGATTATTTTATTAGCAGGGTGTTTTCAGGGAGAACAGACGTTAGAGGAAATGGACATGCCACAGATAGATTATTCGGAGCAAGAGAGTGCCGCTAAGCGCGTGCAGGGAGAAGAGGATGAACCAGAGGAAGAGCCTGAAGCTTCTAGTGTATTTCGAGAGTTATTTTTACTAGATGCAAATGGAATGGTTGCACCACAATCTATTGAGATGCCACTACTTCCATCATATGAGGTTGCCACACAAGCATTAGAGTATCTCGTTCGAGGCGGACCAATTACGCCATCACTTCCAAATGGTTTTCAAGCAGTGCTTCCTGAAGGAACAGAAGTTCTTGGGATGGATTTACAAAAAGATGGTACATTAGTTGTTGATTTTTCCGAAGAATTTAAGGAGTATGCTGAACAGGAAGAATTGAAGATTTTACAAGCAATGACATATACACTGACACAGTTTGAAAATGTAGAGCGGATAAAACTTCATATCGCTGGTGAGCCAATTTCAGAAATGCCTGTAGCTGGAACTCCAATTTCACAGGGATATTCTAGAGCAAATGGAATTAATCTACTGAATAATGATATAACAGATTTCCTTCAGAGTGAGACAGAAACTATTTATTATCCAGCACAGTACCAAGATCAAGATTATTATATTCCAGTTACTCAATATATGGAGAAAAATGATGAGGATAAGATTGAAACAATTGTTAACTCACTATTAGGTGGTACAAGCTTGTTATTTACAACTAATATTGTCCATGTATTTCATCCAGATGCTGGATTAGCTGAGCCACCAACAATTGAAGATGGTGTGGTTACACTGCATTTCAATGAAATGATTTTAGAGGATGTTGATCAACAAATTATCTCAGATGAAGTTGTTGAAACACTTGTAAGAACATTAACAGAACAACCTACCATTGAAGCAGTACAGATCAAAGTAAGTAACATGGATAGCTTGAAACGTGAAAATGGAGAAAGCTACGATGAGCCTGTAACAAAAGAAAGTTTTTCTACAAAGGATAAACTATAAGCTCAATCTAAATAATAAAGACAACATGTTATGTGATATAAGTGTGTATTTGTTTAAATACGCATGACAAATAAAAGGCTACTTCATAACCATGGCTAATTGTAATTTGGCTATGATTATGAAGTTTTTCTTTTTGAATAGAAAGGGTTTTACATGTTGATGCTAGAAAAATATGATAAGATTGTGAGTGAACTTAGGAGGTAGATGTATGTTAAGAAAAGATCAACGAAAAGAAAACGAATTACGACCGATTACAATGATTCCAAATTTTGTTAAACACCCAGAGGGATCTGTTTTAATAGAGGTTGGAGATACGAAGGTTATTTGTAATGCAAGTATTGAAAATCGTGTACCTCCATTTTTGCGTGGACAGGGTAAAGGATGGATTACGGCTGAATATGCGATGCTACCAAGAGCGACGGACCAGCGTAATATTAGAGAATCCTCTAAAGGAAAAGTTAGCGGACGAACAATGGAAATTCAACGGTTAATTGGTAGAGCTTTACGTTCTGTTGTAGATTTAAATAAAATAGGGGAACGTACAATTTGGATTGACTGTGACGTTATTCAAGCAGATGGTGGAACAAGAACAGCTTCGATTACAGGAGCATTTGTTGCATTAGTGCTTGCTTGTGGAAATTTATTAGAAAATAAGACACTAGAAAAAATGCCAGTAACAGACTTTTTAGCAGCCATTTCTGTTGGAGTTCTTCCAGAAGGTAACGCTGTACTAGATTTAAATTATGAAGAGGATTTTCGTGCGGATGTAGATATGAATATTGTAATGACAGGTTCAAAAGAATTTGTAGAAATCCAAGGTAGTGGAGAAGAAGCTACATTTAATGCGAAAGATTTACAAGCTATGCTTGGATTAGCGGAAGAAGGAATGGAGCAGTTATTTGCTCAGCAAAAGGAAATTTTAGGGGAATTAGCAGATAAAATTGGAGCAAAGGAACCTGAAGGGGAATAAATCATGAAGAAAATCATTATTGCAACGAAGAATAAAGGAAAAGCAAAAGAGTTTGCAGCTTTTTTCGAAGCCTATGATATTCAAGCAGTTTCCTTACTTGATATGGTTCCAGAAATTCATGATATTGCTGAGACAGGAGCTACATTTATTGAAAATGCAGTTATTAAAGCAGAAGAAACAGCTAATTTCTATCAACAAGCGGTATTGGCTGATGATTCTGGATTAGTAATTGATGCATTAGACGGAAGACCAGGTGTTTATTCAGCACGTTATGCTGGTGAGCAAGCTACAGATCAAGCAAATATAGATAAAGTGATGAGTGAATTAGCAGAAGTTCCATTGGAAGATAGAACCGCTCGCTTTGTCTGTGTATTAGCAATTGCTGAGCCAGGTAAAGAGACCTTCCATCAAATTGGTTATTGTGAAGGAAAAATTGCTTTCGAACAAAAAGGAATGAACGGCTTTGGTTATGATCCAATTTTTATTCCTAATGGTTACGAGCTAACAATGGCTGAACTTTCTGCAGATGAGAAAAATAAGATTAGCCACCGAAATGATGCTTTAGAAAAATTACAAGCTTATTTAAGTGTACTAAAATAAAACTAGGAGGGGAGATTGTATAATGACACGTGTATTAATTGTTAGTGATAATCATGGATTAATTGACGAGGTTGCAGCAATTAAAGCAAGACATGAAATTGACTACATGATTCATTGTGGGGATTCTGAGCTAGCATTTGACCATCCTGTGTTAGAAAAGATGATTAAAGTTGCGGGGAATTGCGATCATAATACACAATTTCCCTTAGAAGAACAGTTTGAAATCGATCAGCTTTCTTTTTATGTAGTGCATGGGCATACTTATGATGTGAAAAAAGATTTATTTACACTCTCCTATCGTGCTCAAGAAGTGAATGTGGATGTTGTTTGCTATGGACATAATCATATTGTTGGTGCAGAGAAAATTGGTCAACAACTATTTATTAACCCAGGAAGTGTCTACGTGTCCAAATCAGCCTCCCCTGAATCTTATGCAGTGATGGAATGGGAAGATAAGGATAGTATAAAAGTAAGCTTTTATACAGTGGACGGAAAAGAATTGGAGCGTTTGGAGTTTTAAATAAATATAGATAAGGATTTTATGTGATGAGCTCGGTAAGGATATCGAGCTCATTTTTTTATGGCTAAAATCCAAATAAATTTGATGATTACTCCGTTTTTAAGGAATTTCTCTCCAAAGGAAGCTGTTGATAAGGACCCTTAAGTATGGTAGTTAAAAGGATTTTTGCCATGTATTCACTAGAATATTTAAAATCATTTTCAATCCACCATATAATTACTTCCAAAAATGTAGCTTCATAAATCTTGATAATAATTTCTCTTGGAGCATTTAAATTTGAATCATCAGGTTCAAATTGATCCAAACCAACCGCCACAAGTTCATGGAATATATTCATTAGCCCAGAGGTAAATAGTTTATTTCTTTCTTTTACAAGTAATACATTAAAAAGATATTTATGTTTTCGAACCGTTTCAAAAATATGAACAAAATTTGGGTGAGGTTTATTACTAAAGAAATCATAAATATTTGGTGCAATAATGATTCCCTTTTGAATTTCGCTGAAAATATGTTCGATGCATTGATGAATAAGATCATATTTATCCCGAAAATGAAGATAAAATGTTGCTCTATTCACAGTGGACTTTTCAGCTATGTCTTTAACGGTAACTTTTTCAAATCCTTTTTCATCTATTAATTGAATAAGAGATTCTGTAATTACGTGATTCTGGTTTTGCTGCTGGTGGATTATTAGCTGGTAGTGTTTTCGGAGGATTATTATTTGATAATCAAAAGGTAAAAGTCGAAGAAAAAATAGTTGAAAGTCATTCAAATCGGGCGCTTATGTATTTTAATTTAGAAGAATTTCGAACAGTTGAAGCAGCGGCAGAAAGGATTTTTCCAAAAGATGAATTAGGACCAGGGGCAAAGGAATTGGATGTTGCCTATTTTATTGATCATCAACTAGCATCTCCATGGGGAAACAGTACAAGAGAATATATGCAAGGTCCTTTTTATCCAGGAGAAGCTACGCAAGGATATCAAGGAAGACAAACAAATGCTCAAATTTTCATGCTTGGATTAAAGGGGCTTCAAACTTATTCTACATCATCACATAATGATAATTTTGAAAATCTAACGGAGGAGCAGCAAGATAATATCTTGATAGATTTTGAGGATTTAGAAGGTAAGAACAAGGTGAAGCTATCTGGTATTTCATCTGCACAATTCTTTGCGATGTTACAATCGCTAACAATAGAAGGTGTCTACTCAGATCCAATGTATGGTGGTAATAGCGACATGGAAGGCTGGAAAATGAAAAATTTCCCTGGCCATCAAATGTCCTACATGGATGTTATAGAAGAGAAGAATTTTGTAGAGAAGGACCCACATAGCTTAAGCTCCATGCATAAACATTAATCGTAGTGAGGTGGTATCAAAATGGCAACAAAATTACCAAAGGTTGATGCAGTAGTAGTTGGTGTTGGTTGGGCTGGTGGAATCATTGCCTCTGAACTGACAAAACAGGGAATGAAGGTAGTTGGACTTGAGCAAGGAAAGGAGCGGAAAACAGAAGATTTCCTAACGGCTCATGATGAACTCCGATATGTTCAACGAAAAGAACTAATGCAAGATTTATCTAAGGAAACATTAACTTTTAGAAATAATACTAGTCAGCGTGCTCTGCCAATGAGAAAAATGTCTGCTTTTAGTATAGGTACAGGCGTAGGTGGAGCAGGAGTTCATTGGAATGGATTTACTCATTTATTTTTAGACTATGATTTCCAAATTAGAAGTAAAACCATTGAACGTTACGAAGAGGGTAAGATCCCCGAAGATATGACAATTCAAGATTGGGGTATCACAGAAGAATTGATTGATCCTTATTATGAAAAATTCGTTAACATGGCAGGGATTTCTGGAGAAGCAAATCACTTTCGACCCAAAAATTGGGAATACCCAACTCCTCCAATGAAGAAAACAGAGAAAATGGATATTTTTATAAAAACAACAGAGAAGATGGGTTTACATCCTTTTATTTCACCATCAGCAAACTTATCAGAGAATTATACAAACCCTGATGGAATCTCAAGAGTCGCTTGTCAATATTGTGGATTTTGTGATCACTTCGGCTGTGAGTATGGAGCAAAAGCAGATCCATTAGTTACTGTATTACCTGTTGCAAATGAGACAGGTAATTTTGAGTTAAGAGCTCATTCTCATGTTGTAGATATCATTCATGATGGAGAAAAAGCTTCAGGTGTTAGGTACATCAATACATTAACGGGTGAAGAATTTATTCAAGAAGCTGAAATCGTAATTCTTGCTGCATATACTTTTTCTAATACAAAATTAATGCTAGTATCTAATATAGGTAAACCATATGATCCTGAAACAGGTGAAGGTGTAGTTGGTAAAAATTATAGTGACCATTTCTTAAGTATGGCATTTGGATTCTATGATAATAAACAATTTAATGATTATGCAGGTGCTGGTGCCCTAGGTGTATCTATTGACGATTACAATGGTGATTTCTTTGATCATTCTGATTTAGATTTTCTCCATGGAGGGCTTATTAGTATGAGTCAGGTTGGAACAAGACCAATTGGAGGTAACTTAGCACCGCTTGGAACTCCAGGTTGGGGGAAAGAGTATAAGAAAAACTCCATCCATTATTTTAATAGACAATTAATGGTATTTTCTCAATCAGCAGCAATGCCAAATAGATATAATTATTTAAGCCTTGATCCTACCTATAAAGATGCTTATGAGCAGCCTTTACTTAGAATGACAGTAAATCATACAGATAATGAACGAGCATTACATACCTTTATGACTAACCGCTGTCAAGAAATCGTCCAAGAAGCAGGTGCGGATCATGTTATGGCATTTGACCAATTAGGAGATTATAATATTGGCGCATTCGTGCCAGAACACAGTATTGGTGGTACAATAATGGGAGAGGATCCTAATACTTCAGTTGTAAACAATTACTCTCAAGTTTGGGATATGGAAAATGTATTCATTTTAGGCGCATCCACTTTTGCTAATCAAAGTGGGGTAAACCCTACAGGAACACTTGGTGCATTAGCATATCGAGCTGCTGAAGGGATCCAGAAATATGCCAAACAAGGTGGATTACTAGTCTAATTGACGATGGAGGAATTTAGAAATGGCACAAATAGGTATACCAGGCTTAATACTAATTTTAGTTGTTGCATTAATTATTTTTGGACCGAAGAAATTACCCGAACTAGGTAAAGCAGTTGGACAAACATTACGTGAGTTCAAAAGTGGTACAAAAAATTTAATGGCAGATGATGATGATGAAACTGGGAAAGAAAAGGAAAAAGAAAAGCAGTAAAGATTTGTATTTAACTTTTATAAAAATATCCTGATATAGATTATATATTTGTATTAGGATATTTTTAGGTTTTTATGCTCATCTGAAACATATTTTCATACCTAAAAAGAACCTTAAAAATAATATTGACAATATATTTGACTCCACCTGTTTTATAAATATAAAATACAGAAAAGGAGGTAGTTGAATTGAATTGTCCAGTATGTGATGATATTAGAATGAGAGAAGTAGATAAAGAAGGAGTAACAATAGATGTTTGCCCTCAGTGTAAAGGGGTATGGTTAGATCGCGGAGAATTAGATAAGTTAATGGGTGGTATGAGAGAAATCCGTGACGACTTTAACGATTGGCATAGAGAACGCTATAAAGACGATTACTATAGAAAAGACGATTCAAAGTACTATCATAAGAAAAAGAGAAAAAAGAATTTCCTAGACAGAATTGGTGACATTTTCGATTGATGAAGTAATTAAATAACGAAAAATATAAAAGGAAAACATCTCATAAGTGAGATGTTTTTTTGAGTGTAATATTAACTGTGTAAGTGAGAGCGTACGGCCCTTACTTCGCAGTTAATTTTTTATTAGTAGAATAAAACTATAACGTTTGGGAGGTTATTTTATTGTACAGCCAATATTATACAACCATTTAAGTCCAACGGCCATGAATGATCGAGTCCGAAAGCCCCGTTCATAAAAAGATTAATAACACAAAAATACCGTCTATATCAACGGATGTAACTTCGACAGTTAAACGTTGGTATGACGGACTTTATCACTTAGAAGCGTCCCAGGGAGGATTCGAACCCCCGACCCACAGCTTAGAAGGCTGTTGCTCTATCCTACTGAGCTACTGAGACAAAAAAATAATATGGAGCGGGTGATGGGAATCGAACCCACGACAACAGCTTGGAAGGCTGTAGTTTTACCACTAAACTACACCCGCAACTTGTAGCAACAAAAATTATTATATGATTATTTTGTGCATTTGTCAATATATTTTGGAGTTTATTATTTTATGGATTTTAAAATTGAATATATCAATAAAAAAATAGGAAAATGAGAATCGTATTTATTGTGATAATAGTGTTCATGATAGTCCGGAGATTTATAAATATTTTATGATCATTCAAGTCTATTTCAGTTCTTGATAAATTTATAATCTCCTTTTAAAACTCAGAAAATCAGTTTACATATATTTTTCAAATTGATACTATATATTCACTGAGTGAAACCAAATATTTTTAGAAAGAATTAGGTGATAAAAAATGAGTGAAACACAGAAAAATTCTAATCGCTATACTATTAACTCCATTGATAAAGCTTTGGATTTATTAGAAATATTATCAGAAAAATCTTTTAATCTTTTAGAGCTAGTGGAACAGTTAGATCAGCCAAAATCTTCAATATATCGAATGATAACTACATTCGAAAAACGCGGTTATATTACGAGAGAAAAAGAAGATGGTAAATACTGTTTAGGTTTGAAAATGCTTGAACTTACTAAGAATTTATTAGAAAAAAACACTTTGATTAGTGTTGCCAACGCTGAAATGCAAAAATTAGTTTCTAAAACAGGTGAATCTGTAAATCTCGGTGTCCTTGATGGTAATGAGATATTATATGTTGCTGTATTTGAAGGTGAACATCAACTGAAATTTACTGAAGCATTAGGATCGAAATCTCCAATTCATGCTACTGCTATTGGTAAAACGTTAGCTGCGTATTTGCCAAATGAACAACTGAATGAGCTACTACAAGAGATAGAATTCAAAAAAATAACTCCTAATACGATTACTAACAAAACAGAGTTTAATAAAGAGCTTGAGTTTGTAAGAGAAAAAGGGTATGCCCTGGATAATGAAGAAATAGCAATAGGAGCAAGATGTATAGCTGCACCTATTTTTGATATGTTCGGAAATATTGAAGCGGCAATCAGCATTTCGGGTGCAGTTCATCGTTTATCAAATGAACAATTCAATGAAATGACAAACGAAGTGGTAAGTAGTGCTCAAAGTATTTCACGAAAGTTAGGGTTTGATAAATAACACATTTTCTAGAATGCTGCTCTGTGCATTTATCTATTCTTAAGGTGAGTATCAAAATTTCCTTAACAGAATTGTGGATTTTGATACTACACCGATAAGGGTGTAGCATATCGTTTTGTAGAAAAATTTAAAAGTACATTAATTTTTGAATTAAGACCTGTAATCCTCTACCGCCTCTTTAAAATTTAAAGCTTAAATTCATAGTTCAAATTACTTTCTATTCTTCGGTAACCTCTTCTTAATGTAACTAATACATTATTTTCAAAACCAACCCTAATCCTATAAATACTTGTTTACTATTAATCCTCTTTAATCTAAGATGCCATCAACCTATAAATTAGACTCTCTTATATCAAATAATATTAATTAATCACTGAAGGTAACATTTAAATTCTTTCCTTTATCAAGTGGTTAATAATTTTTTGTGTTGTCTAAATATAATTCTATAAAAATTTATAGTCAGGAAATTAAATCTTTAAATATTTCAGAAAATACTTGCGCTATTTTTTCGAAAATGATACCATGAGTTCATCAGATGAAACCTGAGTTTTGTTTTGGTGATTTTTTAATGAGGGAGGAATAAATTTAAATGAAATTTTCATTCTTTCACAAGTAGGTGATGTCTTTTCTGACTGGAACTTAGAACTTTAGAAAGAACCTTTGATGTTAGTGAATAAAAAAATTAGAGCAAACCATGAATCAAGGAGTGAAAAACTTGAGTGTTGATGTTTTAATAAAAAACGGTATTTTAATTGATGGTTTAGAAAACACAAGATATAAAGCTAATATAGTAATAGATAAAGGGAAGATAATAAAAATTGGCAGTTCAGAATTAGATGTGAATGCAAAAGAAATAATTGATGCACAAGGACAAATAATTGCTCCAGGATTTATAGATACGCATACTCATTCAGATTTAATGTTGCTTTTTAATCGTCAACATTCTAGTGCGCTGTATCAAGGAATTACAACAGAAATTATTGGGCAAGATGGTTTATCATATGCACCTTTAGGAAAAGAAAATTTATCAATGTATGTGAAGTATCTGGCTGGATTGAATGGAAATCCACCTGATATAAACTACAATTGGTCATCGGTTTTAGAATATAGAATGAAATTTAATGGTAATGTAGCAGTAAATACAGCTTATCAAATACCACATGGACCACTTCGGTTAGAGACAGTGGGTATGAAAGATGTATTATTAGACGGTAAAAATTTGGAAAAAGCAAAAATGATACTTGATAAAGGATTAAAAGAAGGTGCAGTAGCATTATCTACGGGATTAAGTTATTATCCATGTTCTTATTCAGATACGGATGAGCTTGTTGAACTTTGCAAAGTAGTAGAAGCTAATAATAGTGTGTTTGTTACTCACATTAGAACTGTGTTTGGTAAAGGTTATATTGACCCGGTAGAAGAGACAATTGAAATTGCGAAAAGATCGGGTGCAAAAGTTCATTTTTCACATTTTAGTACTAGACCTAAAAATGCAGGTAAAGTAAATGAATTAATGGACAGTATAGATAAAGCTTATCAATCAGGAGTGGATGTAAGTTTAGAACTGTATCCTTATAGTAATGGTAGTGGATATGCCGTTGTATTTTTGCCGCCATGGGCTGTAGTGGATGGATACAATAAAACATTAGAAAGACTACGAGACAAAAATTTGCGAGAGTATATTATTAAAGGGATAGAAGAAAATGTAGTGAAATGTGATGGGTATTTTACACATTTGAAATATAATGTCCAATATATCGGCATGACATTTGGGCAAGTTGCAATGGATAGAAAAAAATCTATACCTGACATGATTTGTGATTTATTAATAGAGGAAGAGCTGGAAATTGGTTTTAAAGCCCATCCGCCATTTGAAGATGCAAAGACATGGGATAGGATAGACAAGGATTGCTTGGAATTACTGTCAAGACCGTATTATATGGTAGGTTCCGATAGTATCCCATTAGGTGAAAGTCCACACCCAAGAGCATTTGGTACTTTTCCCAAATTACTTCGTTTAGCTAGAGAGAATGGATTTAGTTTAGAAAAATTAATAAATCGGATGACAAAGGTACCAGCGGATAGATTTGGCTTAAAGAAAAGGGGCTCAATAGAAGTGGGAAATGCGGCAGATATTGTAATTTTTGATAAAAACAGAGTTACGGATACTGCCACATATAAAATGCCAAGAAGTGCTCCGATAGGAATAAGCTATGTTTTAGTAAATGGAAAAGTTGCTGTAAGAAATGAAAAAACAACAGGTATTCTAGCTGGCAAATCGTTAAGTAGAGAAAATTAATCATAAAGATGGTTAGATGTGAAAATTGAAAGATTAATTAGGTGATGTAATGAATATTTATGAAGAGTTGGGAATACCAACCTTAATTAATGCACAAGATTCGGAAACGCGTCTTGGAGGCTCAAGGCTACCAGAAGAAATACGGCAAAAGATGAATGAAGCTAGTCCGTATTTTGTAAAAATAGCAGAGTTAGAAATTAAATTGAGTGAAAGAATTGCTCAGATGACAAATAATGACTCTTGTCTTATCACAAATGGGGCTTCAGCTGGTTTAGCTATTAGTGTAGCGGGTTGTATCACACGAGGAAATGAAAAATTTATTCAACAATTACCTTCTACTGATCAGATACCAAAAAATGAAGCTATTATGTTTAAGGCACAGAGGAATAATTATGATAATGCAATTAGATTGAGTGGAGCAAAATTAATAGAAATTGAATCTAATAAAGAAGATCTTGTATCATCCATTTCAAGAGAAACCGCTTGTATAGTATATTTTGCGGGTGATTTTTATGAAAGTAAAGCAATACCGTTTTTAGAAGTAGTAGAAATAGCTAAAAAATTTGAGATACCTCTAATTGTTGATGCTGCGGCTAATTTACCACCAGTATCCAATCTATGGTTTTATACTAAACAAGGAGCTGATCTAGTTGTTTTTTCAGGTGGGAAAACGCTAAGAGGTCCACAAGCATCAGGATTGATCTTGGGAAAAGAAACATGGATTAATTACTGTAGATTAAACTCAAGCCCTAATAAGTCTATCGGTAGACCAATGAAGGTTGGTAAAGAAGAGATGATAGGAATTTTTTATGCATTGGATAGATACTTGAAATTAGATCATGCCAAGGAAAAAAAGTCACAGGAAAACATGTTAGATTATATGATTGAGAAAATTGAGAAGAGCATACCAGATGTTTCACTGAATAAGATATACCCAGCTCACCATGGACAAGATTATTCACGTCTTAAGATTGAATTTGATGACTCCATGAGGGCCAAATTTTATAAAAATGAATTAGAAAAAGGAAAAAATCCAATCATTATAAATTTATCTTCGGATAGTAAAGCTCTTATAATAAATCCCTTGCATTTAGAAGAAAGTGAAGTAGCTATGATAATTACTAAATTAACTTCATTAATGCATACAAAGTCTAAGTAAAATGAAAGGGGATTGTAATCAATGGATGTACGATTAAGTAAGATGACAACGTTTGAAGCTAAAAACGCACTTGAAGAAGTAAAAGTAGGGATTATTCCAATTGGTTCAACAGAACAACATGGTAGAAATATGACATTAGAAACTGATCTTAGATTAGCAGAAGAGGTAGCCAAATTAATCTCTGAAAAAATGCGTCCAGATTTGATTGTTCTACCATCTATTCCAGTAGGAATCTCTTATCATCATATGAATTTCCCTGGGAGCATGACGATAAGCCCAGCAACATTACAATTGGTTATTGTTGACTATATAAAAAGCATGCAACGCCATGGCTTAAATTCTTTTATTTTATTGAATGGTCATGGTGGTAATCAACCAACTCTATCTAGTGTAGTAAATGTGATTAGATATGAATTCAAAGTGAAAATCAGTAGTTTATTATATTTAAATCTAATATCAAATGAAACAAGAAATCAAGTGACATCTGAGAGATATGGGCATGCTTGTGAAATGGAAACTTCGATAGGTTTATTTTTGGATCCTACTACGGTTAGAGAATCGGAATTAGAAGCTGGTGAATTGAAAGAATATCCAATCCAATTTACAGAGCACGAACGGGGAAATAGAAGAGTTGAAATGCCATATTTTTGGGAAGAGTTATCATCAAATGGTGCTTTCGGTGATGCTACAAAAGCTTCAAGAGAGTTTGGGTATCAGATGATTGAAGAAGTTTTAAACAATCTAGAAATTTTCATTAAAGATTTTATAAATTATAAAGTTTAATACTAACGATAATATATGGGAGTTTTTAAAATGGAGAGTATTAATAATAAACTTGAAGATTTAGGTATAGAGTTACCAATCATTAAAGAACATAGTAAAGGTTTAATTATGATTAGGCAGGATGAGAAGCTACTTTATTGTTCCGGGTCTGGACCGCTTGATTCAAGTGGAATACCAGTAGTAACAGGGAAATTGGGTAGAGAGCTGACACTACAAGAAGGTTATCAAGCTGCCCGACTCTGTGGTTTAAATATACTAGCGCATTTACAAAACTATCTGGGGAATCTGGAAAGAATTGATAAAGTAATAAAAGTGTTTGGTTTAGTGGCTAGCGATCAAGAATTTTTTAATCAGCCTAAAGTTATCCATGGTTTTTCGGATTTAATGGTAGATATTTTTGGTGAAAATGGTAAACATGCTAGAACAGCGATTGGAACTAGTGTGCTTCCAATGAACATTCCTGTTGAGGTAGAAATGATAGTAAAAATAAAATAGATTGATTTCATAAAAATAATTAAAGCACATTATTTAATTATTATTTTACACGATAATAAGTCGGAATATTCCCCTTATTCATATAATAATTCCTCTTAATGCATTGTTCATACTTCTTTGTTTGGAAGAGAGGGGGAATCTGTAAATTGTCCTTTTATATCTGGTTGCCTGAAGAGACTTAGAACCTACAAAGAATAGAGTTAACGCATTTTATTTAATAGAGGGGATGAAATAAAGTGAAGTTTATAAAAAAATCTTTAATATTTTATTTTTTAATTTTGGGATTGACCTTAGTTGCTTGTCAATCAAATGATTCGGAAGAAGTCAATAAAGAGATAAATAATGAAGAAAACAAAGCTGAAGATCAAGATAAAGATCAAGAAAAAAATAATGATACGGCGAGAAAAGAATTAAGGATAGCATATAATGCCCAACCACCAACTCTTGATACCTATATATCAGTAGCCGGTGCGACTAGACAAGTTGCTTCACAAATATTTGAAAGTCTAGTGACTTTAGATTCCAATTATGTCATCCAACCTATGTTGGCTGAGTCTTATGAAGAAAGTGAAGATGGAAAAACAATCACTTTCCACTTAAGACAGGGGATTAAATTTCATAATGGAGAAGAAATGAAAGCTGATGATGTAGTAGCCTCTATGGAAAGATGGTTTAGTCGGTCATCAGTAGGAAAAGCAAACTTTAGTGATGCGACTATTGATGCTGAAGACGAATATACGGTTGTAATTAACCTAAGCGAATATTCGTTTTTAACATTATACTTCCTTGCCAATCCTACTCAGTTAGCAGGAATTACAACAAAAGAAAATGCTGAATCTGCTGACGAAGCTCTTGGTATAGATGAAATGATTGGAACAGGGCCGTTTAAGTTTGAAGAATGGAAACAGGATCAATATATTCATTTAAGTAAATTCGATGAATATAGCTCAAGAAGTGAACAACCTGATGGTTTTGCAGGTGGTAAAGAAGTACTGATTGATGATTTATATTTTGAATTTGTGTCAGACTCTTCTACTAGAGTAGCAGGTATGCTTTCAGGAGAGTACGACATAGCCACTACAATTCCCTTTGATAATGTAGATCAATTAGAAAAAGATTCTAATGTAGAAATCCAGTCAGGAGAAGTTAGCTTCACTGCTATGATATTTAATAAAAAAGCAGGAGTTTTTAGTGACCAAAAAATACGACAAGCAGTAAATGCGGCATTAGATATGGAAGAGATTCTAATGGCGGCTTTTGGGAGCGAAGATTATTATGAGTTACAACACGGTTTAATGATTGAAGATCAAATAGAATGGCATAGTGAAAAAGGGAAGGAAAATTACAATATCAATGATACAGAAAAAGCTAAACAACTTTTACAAGAAGCGGGATATGATGGAGAGGAAATTACTGTGATGACTTCTCGAGATTATCCAGAAATGTATGATGCATCTGTTGTTGCGCAACAGCAACTTAATGAACTTGGTATGAACATTAAATTAGAAATTTATGATTGGCCTACAGTCATAGAATTACGAGAAGATCCGTCAGCTTATGATGCCTTCTTTACAGTTGTAGCTACAGAACCCTTTCCTAATGCTTTTTATTTTTTAGATTCAGCTAATGAATACGCAGGCTGGACCGATAGTCCAGAAATAGATGATCTATTAAATAAAATAACCCAGAGTAGAACGCAAGAGGAAGCAGCAGAAATATTTGGAGAACTACAAGAAGAGTTTTGGGATTATCTTCCATTAATTAGATTTGGAGATAGTAAAGCTATTCGAGCACATCGAAACAATGTTCAGAATGTTCGCGGTTTTATGGGTCTTCAATTATGGAATGTGGATAAAGAAGAATAAAGATACTTTGACAGAAATGTAAATGTCAGAAATTCTTCTTTTAGATTTAATCTAATTCTGAAAGAAGAATTAATTTTATCCTAACACAACAGTTGGTTAGATCTGTACTAATGAAGTTTCATTTGATAACAAGGATAGGATTCATTATTTAAATATAGGTGGAGAATTTCTGTATTGTAGGAAAACAGGGGAAAATAATCTTAGGCAAAAATTTACGTATTTATGAGAAGGAAGTGAATACATGTCGCAGCAGATAAGAATAGGGGTAGCAGGAATTTATCATGAAACAAATTCTTTTGCACCTGGAGTAACAACATTGAATGATTTTAAACAGACATGGATCGATAAATCTGAAGTGTATTTTAATAAATATCAAGGTACCCGTACATCAATGGGAGGAACCATTGATTCTGCAAAAGTGAACGATATAGATTTGCTTCCTGGTTTATATACCGAAACAACTCCGAGTGGAATGGTTACTGAAGACACTATAGGTAGTTTAATAGATAGTCTAGTTGAATCAATATCTGATCGTATAGATGGATTAATACTAATTTTACACGGGGCGATGGTATCCGAAAGCTATCCAGACGTGGAAGCTGAAATTGTGAATCGAGTGAGAAAGAAAGTAGGAATTTCTTTACCCATTGTCGTAACACTTGATCTGCATGCGAATACAAGCGAAGCATTAATTAAACACACAAATTGTATTGTGGGGTATGATACTTATCCTCATGTTGATGCATATGAACGAGCAATTGAGGCAACGGATATTTTAATTCAAATGATTAAAGGAAAGATAAAACCAATCATGGCATGGGAGTCATCTAGAATGCTTGTTCCTCCACAAACAATGATGACGAATAAAACTCCTATGAAGACATTAATGCAGTATGCAAGTGAGTTAGAAAAAAATCCAAAAATCCTTAATGTTACTGTCGCTGGAGGATTTCCATTTAGTGATATTTTAGATGCTGGTATGTCATTTATAGTGACTACCGATGGAGATGAGAATCTAGCTAAAAAAAGTGTTAAAGAGTTAAGTCAATTAGCTTGGGAGCTAAGAGAAAAATTTACGTTTGAAGAAGTTTCGCTACAGCAGGCTTATGACTGGACAATACAACAAAATGAAAGGCCTATCATCTGGGTAGAAGGCTCAGATAATGTTGGTGGAGGTTCCCCTGCTGATGCAACCCATGTTTTAAGTTTTTTAGTAGAATCTGATCAGAAAAGTTTAATGATCGTTCGTGATTCTGAGGTTGCATTAAAAGCACATATTCTTGGAGTAGGAGAAAACTTGCATTGTAAGCTTGGTGGAAAGAGCGATGGGTTACATGGAGAACCAGTAGAAATTAAAGGTTTGATTCGATTGTTATCTGATGGAAAATTTAAACACAAAGGACCTTATATGGCTGGAAAAGAAGGGGATATGGGTAGAACAGCAGTTGTTGATGCAAATAATATGACCATTGTAATTACTGAAAATCGTATCCCGCCATTTGATATCAATCATGTTAAATCTATAGGCATTGATCCAGAAGCATATCAAATTATTGTTGTTAAGGCTGCAATCGCTTGGAAAACTTCTTTTGGTGATATTTCAAAAGGGGAGGTATATCTGGATACTCCAGGTTGTTGTAGTGCCAATTTACAATATTTTAATTATAACAATATTAAAAGGCCTATTTATCCATTGGATCCAATGTAAGTTATTCAATTTTTTGCTCAACAGTATCAAGTCTTTATTAATAAGAGTTTAAAATAATAATCATTGAATTGATTAACACATCATTATAAAAAGTTTTGAAATTGTTATGTAATGAAGGAGGAATAACATGATGTTGAAAGTAGAACAATCTTTAGAGAAATTAGCTGAATCAAAGAAATACCTAGCTGGAGGTGTGTCGAGTTCACTTCGTTCCTCCATGCTCCCTACGCCATTATTTGTTGAAAGAGCGAAAGGGACTGAAATCTGGGATATAGACGGGAATAAATATATCGATTATTTATTAGCTTATGGACCGTTAATTTTAGGACATGCGAATTCCAAATTAACGGACAATATTAATAATGCATTGAAATTTGGATCAACTTATGGCTTACAACATCAAGGAGAAATTGACTTAGCCATGCGAATAACAGAACTGTTACCAAGTGCAGATCGTGTATCTTTTTCCGGGTCTGGTACCGAAGCTGTTATGTTAGCCCTTAGACTAGCACGTGAATATACAGGAAGACAAAAAATCATTCGTTTTCAAGGGCATTTTCACGGATGGTCGGATAGTATATTTACTTCGTTTCCAACTCCTGATATGACCGAATCCAAAAATAGTAATGGTCTTGGTGTCTCACCAGGAACTGGAGGACAAAGTCAAAAAGGTTTGGAAGACATTATCGTAATAGATTGGAATAATGTTGATTGCCTAGAGTCGACACTAGAACAGTATGGAAACGAAATTGCAGCGATTATAACTGAACCCGTTATGTGTAATTCAGGCTGTATTGTACCGAAACAAGGATATATGGAAAAGATGAGAGAGCTGACATCTAAACTTGGAATCGTTCTTATTTTTGACGAAGTCATCACTGGGTTTCGAATCAGCCCAGGTGGTGCTCAACAAAGATTTGGGATAATCCCTGATTTGACGACCATAGGAAAATCATTAGGTGGCGGAATTGCGGTTAGTGGTGTAGCTGGAAAAGAGAGCATCATGCGCCTGATAGAAAATGGAACGGTTAATCATCTAGGAACACTTAATGGAAATAATGTTGCAACTGCTGCTGCTTTAACAGTTATAGATGAATTAACTCGTGATAATAGCAATAAGCTCATCAAAATGGAGGAAACGACTAATTTAATTGTTAAAGGTATAAGGAATTTATTAGATCAACATCATGTGACTGGATTAATCAATCATATTGGTCCTGTGTTCCATATGATGTTTATAGATGAAGAGTCCGTTACCGACTTTTCTACTTTTCAAAAGAGAGACGCTGAAAAATACACGCAATTTGCATCCCTACTTTTGGAAGAAGGTGTGTTAGTACGACCAAGCGGTTTATGGTATATATCTGCGCTTCATGGTCAAAAAGAAGTAGAAAATACGTTGGAAGCTGTTGATCGTGCCTTAAAAAAATTAGTTAGAACTTAATGGAATACAAAAGTAAATAGGTAAACAGAGAAATATCTTATATGGAGTGTGAGAATATGAAGATAGGAATGATAGGATGTTTACACGAAACGAATACTTTTTCTCCTAATAAAACAGAGTTAGATGATTTTCTAAACCAAGAATGGATATTGGGAGAAGGAAGTATTAATGAAAAATATCAGGGCTCGAATTCCAGTGTAGCTGGAGTAATAGATTCCGCTGAAAGAGAAGGATTTCAGTTGGTGCCACTTCTTTATACTAGAGCTACTCCTTCAGGCATTGTATCAAATGTTGCAATGGAAAAAATACAATCAACTATCTGCGATGAATTACGTGAGGTAGTAAATTCATTGGATGGCTTAATTTTAATTTTTCATGGTGCTATGGTGAGCGAAAAAATCGATGATGTGGAAGGAGAATTATTGCAATGTGTACGAAGCATAGTAGGAACAAAACCAATTGCAATGACACTAGACCTTCATGCCAATGTAACAGAAAAAATGGTTAGTCATTCCGACATTATTATTGGATATGATACTTATCCACATATTGATATGTATGAACGAGCGACAGAGGCCTGTAATCAACTTGTTTCACTAATAAGAAAAGAAATTCAACCTGTACATTCTTTTAAGAGAGCTAATTTACTAGTTGCTCCTCCTAGTATGGATACAAATATGGATCCAATGAAAAAACTTATGGAAATGGCGTTTAATTATGAACAAGATGAGGAAGTTTTAAATGTTAGTATTTTAGGTGGTTTTCCATATTCAGATGTACCTTTTGCCAGTATGTCAGTGATTGTAACAACAAACAATAATAGAGAAAAAGGAGATCGGATTGTTAAGGAACTGATTACTTGGGTATGGAGTCACAAAGAGAGGTTTGAAATTAATCCCATCCCTATTGACAAAGCACTTATACAGGTTAATGAGGTTAAACCCAATTTAACAATTCTTGTGGAGTCTTCCGACAATGTTGGAGGTGGTTCTCCTGCAGATGCTACACATGCACTGAATGCTTTAGTATCGTCTAGACAGGAGTATTTTTTGATATATATCTGTGATAAAGAAGCTGTAGAAAGTGCACTTTCCATAGGAATTAATGGTTCATTCTCTTTTATGGTTGGTGGAAAAACGGATAAAAAATATGATCATTCACCAATACACGGTGAATCGGTTGAAATAAAAGGACGAGTTAAATTATTATCAGATGGGTTGTTTATTCATAGGGGAGAACATTCAACCAATATAAAAGGAAAAATGGGAAGAGTAGCGGTCATTGAACTAGAAAATTGTTTGAATTCTATAGTCGTTCTTACAGAAAGACGAGTGTCATTGCGGGACATTGATCAAATTGAATCGATAGGGTTACATCTAGATGATTTTAAAATTATTGTTGTTAAAGCTGCTATTGCATGGAAAACAGCATTTAAAGATGTAGAAAAATATGTAATTGAAATTGATAGCCCTGGATGTTGTAGTTCGAATCTTGAACACTTTAAATATAAAAAACTATCTAATCAAACTCATATAACAGGAACATAAAGATGATATGGATTCTAAAAATAATAATAATCCTTGAGGAGGTAAAACATTGAAGTTTTTGACTATTAATAGAAATGAAGAAAAAATACTCGGGATTAAAACAAAGACTGGGATAATTGATATCGACAAAGCTTTATCTGTTTATCCAAAATCAGAAATACCAAGAACAATTATGGAATTGATAGTAGGAGGACAAGATTCTTTAAACAACATAAAAAAGTATCTAAATGAGATATCAATAGAACCAACTTTTTTAGTTGGGGAAAAAGAAATGGATTGGGGGCCGGCTATCACTTCACCAAACAAGATTATTTGTGTAGGACTTAATTATAGGAAACATGCCGATGAGACTAATTCTATATATCCTGAAACTCCTATCTTATTTCCTAAATATAATAATACTTTGATAGGGCATCAAAAGAAAATAACTATTCCAAAAGTCACAAAAAAGCTAGACTATGAGGCCGAATTGGGAATTGTTATGGGTAAAACATGCAAATATGTATCAGAAAAGGATGCTTTAGATTATGTTTTCGGATATGTTATTACAAATGATCTTTCCGCTAGAGATCTGCAGTTTAAGAGTTCTCAATGGTTACTGGGTAAATCCTGTGATCATTTTTGTCCAATAGGTCCATATGTGGTTACAAGCGATAAGGTAATAAATCCGAATAACTTAAACGTAAAAACAATTGTAAATGGTCAAGTGAAACAAAATTCAAATACATCAGATATGATTTTTAGTTGTGAAGAAATCATAAGTTATATTTCTCATCATATGACTTTAACACCTGGAGATATAATTTTAACAGGAACGCCTGAGGGTGTGGCAATGGGAGCTTCAAACGAACAGCTTTATATTAAAGAAGGTGACATAGTTTCTGTTGAAATTGAAAGCTTAGGTAAACTCACTAATGAGTTCGTTAAAGAAAATGAGTAACAGTTCTAAAATTTTATACGATCGGAAAAGATATTATATTTGAATCTGCATTTTAAATACAGAATATCCGATTTGAAAAAATAAATAACAAAGCCCTTATAAGCACGAATATGGTGAAGATTATATAAAGTTAAAGTATGTTTTATCTTAATTTTAGGAATGGAACACCTATATGATCGTGTTTGTGAGGGCTTTTAATGTTTCGTTAAATCTCAAGAGTATAGATAATAGTATGTTTAATTTAGAATTCACAGAAAATTATGTTATAATATAAATGATATTATATGGTAGTTGGAATAATTAAAAAGCTTAAAGAAGGATATCTTGACCTCCTAATTATTATTAATAAAAGTACTTGCAGTGAGTGAAGGTGAATGAGATGATTCATCCTAGGAAAGAAAAAGTTTACGGTTAATCATTTCTAATGAATTTGGAAAGTTCCTAACCTAAAAAATGCATCTGTTACTAAATTTATAATAGAACGAACTATTAAGAAGTTTAACCCGCTAGAAATAAAAGATTATAAGTGAAGTTTTAAACGGAATGACAGGGCGTGTTGTAAAGTTTTGAAAAAAGTAATCTTACTATTAGTAACATTAAGCTTCATCGTCGCAGGTTGTGGAAGTAGCGATGGGGACACAGAAATATCTGGAGTAATCAATGATCATTTAGGTATCTCGCCATATATTCCAGAGACAGACTATGAAATTGGAATAGTAATATTGGAATATCATCCTGGATTTGAGGATGGAGACCCTCGAAGTGTAACTGTAAATTACTTTGAAGCTTTAGAAGAAATAGAGCCAATAGATGAAGATTTAAAAGAGTCCTGGCAAGAAAGCAATCCGGAGGGAGAACTTATTTATGGAGATTTATATATGGAGCCGAGTGTAATTTCCTTAGAGATATTTCCAGATGGGGGATTAGGAGAACTGATGGACGCAGAAACAATTGAAGTTGCTGGACATGAAATCCAATATCAATTCCTAGAGCAAGGAAGTGATGGGCGAGATTCAGATACTATATTTATGAATATGCACTTTGACGATATGGGTTATTTCGTTCGATATAGTGTTCAATCAGATGATATTGAGGAAGCTGCTAAGGAACTTGCAGCAGATATTATTGAAAACAATTCATAAAGAATTTGAAGAAATAAAATTGGCTGGTTTGAGTTCTATAGTAAACTCAAACCACCTTTTAATGGCATTAATATTAATAATAAAGTTAGATTAACTACAAGTGAATTAGAAAATACTTTCTCTATTTCCTAGTGATTAACAACTTCTATCCCTCCGATTACTTTCAAAACAAATGTTCATCTCAAAGCTGAAGACACTCATGAACAAAAAACTGACTTTTATTGAAAGATTTTTGCTGGTATATATTAATAGGATTGAAAAAGGAGATATGATAAAATTACCCCAAGGAGGTGAAAGATAAATGGAGGAACTTTTAAAACAAATAATGTCAGAATTAAAAGGTTTTAAGAAAGAAGTTAATGATCGTTTTGACGGTTTAGAAGAAGGCCAGGAAAGGCTCGAAAATGCATTAAAACATAATATGACATTGATGACGGAGAACTTTACCAATATTCGAAAAGACATACGAATAAAAATTCAAGATACCCAGTCTGATGTTGACCTTTTATTTAAAGAAGTAGAGGGACTAAAAAGAAAGACTAATAAAATAGAACAAAAATTAACATAATGAATATTTGTTATAGGTAAAAACTCCTTATTTTCGATGAAATATAACTATAGAAAGGCTTTCAGTACGACCATAAATACAGCTAGGATCCTCTTTTATAATTGTCATCTATGAGTTAGATTTGAGTAAATAGGTTATGCCGCATCTGAATAATCATTGTTTAGATTTAATCCTAATCATTTGTAGAGAGATAAATGATAGAAAAACAGCTAAAAAAATATTGAATATGTCTCGTTTGTGCTATAAATCTCTACCTCTATGAACTTGAGTTCCCCATCACCGTAAACTACATAGATAACTATCCAACCTTCATATGGATTAATCCCTTTTACTGCCATTTCATTAGCTAATTTCCTTCAGTACTATTTAGTGCAATTGGGTAATTACTTAGCAATCCAGCATGTTAATTAGAAAGATGACTAGGTATTAGTAAATATTCCAGCGAAGTTATTAGTCAGGCAAGATGCCATTACCAATGTACTGGTAGTATCATTAGGCGCTGTTAATCACTCTCGAAAACACTCCGTCATTTTATATCATGGGACATTTCAATAAACATCGTATCTATCAAAAGAGTTACAAGCTATTTTATAGGCTTGTAGCTTTTTTCTTATCAAGCTTGATGCCTTTTTCATTCAAAAATCAACTAAGAAAGACTAAATTAACTATAAAATTCTGGTAAATCTATTTATTTCCCTCCCTCTAATATTAAAGTAAACTTATTCTATATGAACCTTGTAGTATCGTAGGGTTATGTGATTTACTCTTTACAGTAAGATTGCAAAGAGAAGTGTTTACTCGCGCTTTCCCTAAATATTTAATGGTGTCTATTATTCATGTATATAAATTTTGAAGGTATGGGTTATATCATTCAATATGCTGTTCAATCAGATGATATCGAGGAAGAGGCTAAAGAACTTGCGGCAGATATTATTGAAAACAATGCTTAAAGAATTTAAGAAGGTAAAATTTGGCTGGTTTGAGTTTATCGATACAACACGAATTAGCCAATTTTATTTTTGAGAAAATGTTTCCCAATCAATGAAATGGGGCATTCTTTTATATATACAATTGAAAGTTTAATTGATGTATATAGCATGGTACAATAGGTACACGCTATTAACAGATGAATGAATAATCATTGAGGGTGAAGCGATGGACTCAAAACAAGATAAAAATAAGGTGGTTCTATTTCCGAAATGGCAGGAGAATTTGGAAGAGGAAAGCTTAGCAGATATAAAGGCTAAAAATTATAATGCTGCACTCAATAAAATAGATGAGCTATTACATTATAAGATAAGAACACATGCAATTTTAACAGGAAAATTAATTTGTCTGATGGAATTAGGACGTTACACAGAGGCAATCGCATTATGTGAAGAGATTCTAGATGAGCAGGATAGTCATTACTATGAGTATCTATTTTTATATGTAAATCTATTATTCCAAGCAAATGAATTAGAGTTGTTAATAGAACAGATTGATTATGAAAGAAATAAGGAAGATCTTCCTTTTGAATTTAGGGCACAGTTTGATTCGATGTACACACTTAGCAAGTCCATGCTAGAGGATAAGAAACAAGAGAATGCTTTAGCCTATGAGAAAGAATTACAGGAGCTAATAACAACGGAAAATTATTTGAAGCAATGGTTACTTGTGGAAAAGTTGAGACAAGCGGAACAAACAGTAAAGCCATTCTTATATGAGGCTTTGATGAATCCAACTATCCATCCAGTTGTGAAAACTGCGATTCTATTTTGGCTAAAGGAGCAGCAAGTAACTGAAGAGTTTCCTGTTGTGAAATTTCATGTAGAACGAATCTTTCATCCAGAGGAATTAGTAGATGTAGAGGAACATTCTTTTTTCAAGGAAGTACTTATCTATCTAACAATTACAGAACAAGAGAATCCGACGTTATATGCATTAATTATTAGGCAGTTGTATCGTTTTTTATATGTTCGTTATCCATTTTTCCCTGCTTTAGATGAAGCGAAAGCTTATGCAGATGCTTTGTCTCTTTCAATAAAGGAGAGTCTAGCAGATGTGGAATTACAAGAAGAAACAAACGAAAAAAAACAAAAATATATTACAGAAATTCATCATGCGGAAGCAATTTATTTAAGTATCATCGAAGAGTAAATGAAATACATAGCAAATGCTTGAAAGGCAAAAGAAGTGTGTTATAATAAAAGGGTTGTAAATCGGATGACTCAATCAACCATGAAATACGAAATATGTTAACTTGACCAGTAGTAAATCATTCACCTTCATAATGAGGGAATGAGACGTGCACTGTGATTGTTATTCGATTAGAAGGAAGTTGGAATAAAAGAAAAAGTTTATCTGAAAACTCGAACGGTGTTACAAATAAAGCGTAGGAAATATGCGTAGACTCCTGGTCGACTAAAGTCGGCCACGTCCTGTGACCAACGTCGACACTAGGACGTCCTGTCCGTCGTGGGAGGAAGGCCTAGGTGAGACCCCACAGTGCGTTTTTCGCACGAGGAGGCTCACCAGCCGCCCACGGAAAGCGAAGTATATTTCCGAAGCGGGTATTCACAGTATAAATGTTCGGAAGTTATTAATGTTAAATACTTTTACTCAGCTTCTACTAATCAACTTAAGTCTCTACATAGATATTACCAACTTTCACTAGGAGATATAGTCAAAGAGACAAGCTTGATTTAAAAATGAAATGAATAGATTTTGGAGGGAAATAAATGTCAGCAAAATGGGAAAAACAAGAAGGTAATGAAGGTGTATTAACAATTGAAGTTTCACCAGAAGATTTTGAAGTAGCTTTAGATAAAGCATTTAAGAAAGTATCTAAAGATGTTCAAGTTCCTGGATTCCGTAAAGGAAGAATTCCACGTAATATTTTCGAAAATCGTTTTGGTGTAGAGTCTTTATACCAAGATGCAGTTGATTTCGTATTACCAGATGCATATGTAAATGCAATCGACGAGGCTGGAATTGATCCAGTTGCTCAACCAGAAATTGATATTGAAAATATCGAGCGTGGTAAGCCGTTAGTATTCACAGCAAAAGTAACAGTAAAGCCAGAGGTTGAGCTTGGAGAATACAAAGGCTTAGAAGTAGAAGAGTTATCTACAGAAGTTACAGATGAAGATGTAGACGCAGCAATTGAAGAAAAGCGTGAGCAACAAGCTGAATTAGTAATTAAAGAAGAAGGTAAAGTAGAAGAAGGCGACACAGTTGTAATCGATTTTGAAGGATTCGTTGATGATGTTGCATTCGAAGGTGGAAAAGGCGAAAATCATTCATTAGAAATTGGTTCTGGTCAATTCATCCCAGGTTTTGAAGAAGAGTTAATAGGAGAAGAGCCTGGAGCAGAAACAGACGTAAATGTTACTTTTCCTGAAGAATATCATGCAGAAGACCTAGCTGGTAAAGATGCAGTATTCAAAGTTAAAATTCATGAAGTAAAAGCAAAAGAATTACCAGAATTAGATGATGATTTTGCTCAAGATGTAGATAGTGAAGTAGAAACTTTAGATGAATTAAAGAAAAAGCAGAGAGAGCAATTAGAAGCGCAGAAGAAACAAGAAGTGGATAATGCAAAACGTGAATCTTTAATTGAACAAGTTACTGAAAATGCAAAAGTAGACATTCCAGAAGCAATGGTTGAGAATGAATTAGATCAAATGTTTAATGAATTTTCTCAAAGACTTCAAATGCAAGGTATGACCATGGAAATGTACACGCAATTCTCAGGACAAGATGAGGCTGCATTAAAAGAGCAAATGAAAGATGATGCAGAGAAACGTGTGAAAACAAGTCTTACTTTAGAAGCAATTGTTAAAGCAGAGGGAATCGAAGCTACAGAAGAAGATGTGAACGAAGAATTAGCGAGCATGTCTGAAATGTACGGTGTAGAAGTAGAGCAGTTAAAGCAAATGCTTGGTGGAAATGCAGACCAAGTGAAGTCTGATCTACAGTTCAGAAAAGCAATTGATTTCTTAGTTGAACAAAGTAAAGCTAAATAATTATTTACAATCCAAGATACAGTCACTTACCTGTTTCTTGGATTGTTTTTTATCTCTATTCGGCGTGGATTCAAGAGACTAAGAAAAATTATTTAAGTTACTACGATTAAATATTTGATTTCAACATATAGATAATACTGTGTAGTTATCACTTAGATATTGTTAGAGTATATTGTTTTGTTTTCTAATTTCAATCTGATATGATTGCTATGATGTTAGAAGTCCTATCTTTATTGGATCATGCATTGAGTTAAACTTTTAGGGGTGAATGTATTAATGTTTAAATTTAATGAGGAAAAAGGGCAATTGAAGTGCTCGTTTTGCGGTAAAAGCCAAGACCAAGTTCGTAAGCTTGTAGCTGGACCTGGTGTTTATATATGTGATGAATGTATCGAATTATGTAATGAAATTGTGGAAGAAGAACTTGGTGCCGAAGAAGAGCCAGAATTTAAAGATGTTCCAAAGCCAAAAGAAATTTGTGAAACACTTGATGATTATGTAATTGGACAAGAGAAGGCGAAGAAGAATCTATCTGTTGCTGTATATAATCATTATAAGCGAATTAACTCCCCTAAGAATTCTGATGATGTAGAACTCGCAAAAAGTAATATTGCAATCATTGGACCAACAGGGAGTGGGAAGACGTTACTCGCACAAACATTAGCGCGTATTCTTAATGTTCCATTTGCTATGGCAGATGCAACATCATTAACAGAAGCAGGTTATGTAGGAGAAGACGTAGAGAATATTTTATTAAAACTTATTCAAGCTGCTGATTATGATATTGAAAAAGCAGAAAAAGGTATTATTTACATCGATGAAATTGATAAGGTTGCTCGTAAATCAGATAACCCATCTATTACAAGAGATGTATCTGGTGAAGGTGTACAGCAAGCATTATTAAAAATTCTTGAGGGAACAGTTGCAAGTGTACCTCCTCAAGGTGGACGTAAGCACCCACATCAAGAATTCATTCAAATTGATACAACAAATATTTTATTTATCGTTGGTGGAGCCTTTGACGGTATTGAAGATATTATTAAACGTCGTATCGGTAAAAAAGTAATTGGTTTTGGGGAGCAAACAAAAGAAGAAGAGCTACTACCTGGACAATTATTAGCTAAGGTTTTACCGGAGGATTTATTAAGCTATGGCTTAATTCCAGAATTCATCGGGAGACTTCCAGTAATTGGAAGCCTAGAGCCATTAGATGAAGCTGCTTTAATTCGGATTTTAATGGAGCCGAAAAATGCGCTTGTTAAACAATATGTGAAATTGTTTGATATGGATGATGTAGAGCTAGAGTTTGAAAAGGATGCGCTTGTTGAAATTGCGAAGAAAGCAGTAGAGCGTAAAACAGGAGCACGTGGTCTGCGATCCATCATTGAGACGATTATGCTCGATGTGATGTTTGACCTTCCTTCTCGTGAGGACATTGAAAAATGTGTAATCACAAAAGAAACTGTGTTAGAAGAAGGTAACGCACCGAAGCTCATTTTACGTGATGGTACGATTAAAGAGGGGAATAAGCCATTTCCAAAAGAAAGTGCCTAAGCATTTGTTGGAAGTAAAGTAGAATGAATTAAAAAAGATATCACATAATAAAGGCTGACTTATGCTTTATTTTCTCCAAACCATTTGATGGAGTATAATAAAGAATCCATAATGTCAGCCTTTTTGTTAGATTGCCTATAATTAGATGATTATTATTTTACAAATAAAGGGATAATAGATAGACTTTATATAAGCATTTTTGATCAGATGAGCTATAAGTCACGAAATAAGGAATAGCTTGTAAATCCTTTGCTCTAAAAACAAGCTGTAAAGGGTGAGATAAAAGTCTGGAATATATTAATTAATGGAGTAAAGTAAAGAGAGAAGATGGAGGTACGAACATGTCGAATGAATTAAAACAATTACCCCTCCTACCATTACGTGGGATAATTATTTATCCAACAATGGTATTACATTTAGATGTTGGGCGTGAAAAATCTGTTTCGTCCCTCGAACAAGCAATGCTAGAGGATCAAATGATTTTCCTAGCTGCTCAGAAACAAGTGAGTACAGATGATCCCGGTCAAGAAGAAATTTTTCGAATAGGTACAGTTGCTTTAGTTAAACAAATGATTAAGTTACCTAATGGAATTATTCGTGTGTTAGTAGAAGGATTGCATCGTGCAGAAATTGTTCGCTATACAGAGGAAGAAGATGCCTTTGTAGTTGAGGCAAGACGTATTGAGGACACTCATGGGGATGCAGTCGAGGAAGAAGCTTATATGCGTTTGTTATTAACGCATTTTAGCCAATACATACAATATTCAAAGAAAATTTCAGAAGAAACGCTAGCAACAGTTTCTGATATCGACGACCCAAGTCGTTTTGCAGATATGATTGCATCACACTTACCACTTAAATTAAAGGATAAGCAGGAAATAATAGAACGTTCTAATGTGTCTGATCGACTACAATATTTATTAGAGCTCATTTCCGATGAGAAGAAAGTATTGAAGCTAGAGAAGAGTATTGGAAAACGCGTAAAAACTTCTATGGATAAAACCCAAAAGGAATATTATTTGCGTGAACAGCTCAAGGCAATTCAGCAAGAGCTTGGTGAAAGTGATGGAAGTATTGGGGAAGCAGGGCAATTAAAAAAGAAAATTGAAGAATCAGATATGCCAGATCGTATTCGAGAGATTGCTACAAAGGAATTAAGCAGATTTGAAAAGATGCCTTCTAATTCAGCAGAGAGCTCTGTTATTCGCAATTATATTGATTGGTTACTTTCATTACCTTGGACGAAGAAATCCAAAGATAGAATTGATATTGAGAAAGCAAAGCAAGTATTAGATAAGGACCATTATGGGCTAGAAAAAGTAAAAGAACGAATTTTAGAGTATCTAGCAGTACAGAAGCTTACGAATACAATTAAAGGTCCTATTTTATGTTTAGTTGGGCCACCTGGGGTCGGAAAAACGTCTTTAGCTCGTTCGATCGCAAGTGCTGTTCAGCGTAACTTTGTACGTATTTCTTTAGGTGGTGTGCGTGATGAAGCAGAAATTAGGGGACATCGACGTACATATATTGGTGCCATGCCAGGGCGGATTATCCAAGGGATGAAACGCGCAGGTACGATTAATCCTGTCTTTTTATTAGATGAAATTGATAAGATGTCGAATGACTTTAGGGGAGATCCATCTTCTGCGATGTTAGAAGTATTGGATCCAGAACAAAATAGTACATTTAGTGATCATTTTATAGAAGAAACATATAATTTATCACAGGTTTTATTTATTGCAACGGCAAATGATGTAAGTAGTATACCAGGTCCATTATTAGATCGAATGGAGTTAATTTCTATTGCTGGTTATACAGAAGTGGAAAAGAAACATATTGCATTACGTCATTTAATTGATAAGCAAATCGAAGCAAATGGGCTTAAAAAAGGAAGCCTACAAATCCGTGAAGCAGCATTATTAAAGTTAATTCGTAATTACACACGGGAGGCTGGGGTGCGTGGTTTAGAAAGACAAATTGCAAATCTCTGCCGTAAAGCAGCCAAATTAATTGTTTCTGGTGAGAAGAAGCGTGTAATTGTTACTGAAAAATCATTGGAAGATTTATTAGGAAAAACGATTTACCGTTTTGGGAAGATTGAAGAAGAGGATCAAGTTGGTGCAGCAACAGGTTTAGCTTATACATCTGTAGGTGGAGATACTTTATCTATTGAAGTTACTCACTATCCTGGTAAAGGTGAGCTCACTCTTACTGGGAAGCTAGGAGATGTAATGAAGGAATCTGCACAAGCGGCATTTAGTTATATTCGCTCACGTGTAGACGACTTGAAAATTGATCCTGAATTTTATAAAAAATATGATATTCATATTCATGTTCCAGAAGGTGCAACACCTAAAGATGGTCCGTCAGCAGGAATAACGATGGCTACAGCATTGGTTTCTGCATTGACGGGAAGAGCAGTAAAGAAAGAAGTTGGAATGACTGGTGAAATTACCTTGCGTGGTCGAGTTTTACCAATTGGTGGTTTAAAGGAAAAATCCTTAAGTGCCCATCGAGCAGGAATCACAACCATTATTATTCCAGAAGAAAATGAGAAGGATATCGAGGATATTCCAGAGAGTATTCGTAATGAATTAAACTTTATTACGGTTACGCATTTAGATGAAGTGTTGAAGCATGCACTTGTGGAGGAATAAGATGAAGATAAACAGTGCAGAAATAATTATAAGTGCCGTCAGTAAGAAACAGTATCCAGATGACAGACTCCCAGAAATTGCTTTAGCTGGGCGTTCTAATGTTGGTAAATCATCATTTATCAATCGAATGATTCAACGAAAAAAATTAGTGCGTACGTCTTCAAAGCCTGGTAAGACACAAACATTAAATTTTTATTTGATTAATGAAGGATTTTATTTTGTAGATGTTCCCGGTTATGGATATGCGAAAATATCGAAAAGCGAGCGAGAAAAATGGGGCAAGATGATGGAGGAGTATTTTGAGACACGTGAAGACCTCCGAGCAGTTGTTTTATTAACTGATGTTCGTCATCCTCCAACTAAGGATGATCTACAAATGTATCATTACTTAAAGCATTTTGATATTCCAGTCATTATTATTGCTACAAAATTAGATAAAGTAGCTAAGAATCAACGTCCAAAGCATATAAAACAGACTAAAAATGCGTTTCAATTAGTAGAGGGAGATACAATCATTCCTTTTTCTTCCGAGACAGGAGAAGGAAAAGACGCTGCGTGGGCAGTGTTAAGAGAGTATTTATCTTAAATAGGAGGCAGGTATGATAATTTCTATCATGCCTGTTTTCATGAATAGTAACAAAACGTCAAAGACTGTTCACACATTAAAGGCTGAATAATAAAGGATTTATGTTATACTGTTAATCGAAGTGAATTATAATAATTTTAAACTTTGTTAAATCCTGTGAGGAGTAGATAAAGTGCATATTTTAAAAGTTGGTTTTACATACAAAACTGCACCGATAGAAATTAGAGAAAAATTAACATTCCCTGAGGACACTATAGCTGAAGCGATGATCACATTAAACAAACAGAAGAGCATTCTGGAAAATGTGATTATTTCTACATGTAATCGTACAGAGCTTTATGTTGTTGTGGATCAGCTTCATACTGGTCGTTATTATGTGAAGCAGTTCTTAGCTGAGTGGTTTGATCTAGATAAAGAGGAATTTACACCCTTTTTGCAATTTGCGGAAAATGAAGCTGCTGTGGAGCATTTATTCCGCGTTACAGTTGGTTTAAATTCAATGGTATTAGGAGAAACACAGATACTTGGTCAAGTTCGTGATGCATTCTTATTAGCACAACAGATTCAGGTGACTGGAACGATATGTAATGAAGTGTTTAAACGTGCAATTACATTTGCTAAAAGAGGACATAGAGAAACTGCGATTGGCGAACAGGCAGTGTCCACTAGTTATGCAGCCGTTGAATTAGCAAAGAAAATCTTCGGTGATATCCAAGATAAGCATGTTGTTATTTATGGAGCTGGAGAGATGGGAGAGTTAGCTGTAAAGAATTTACAAGGTACAGGTGTAGGCGAAATCACAGTAGTGAATCGTACGTTAGCACGTGCCCAAGAGCTAGCTGTTAAATTCGATGCTAAGGCTGAAGAAGCTGCTAATTTATTAGAAGTTTTAAGTCGAGCAGATATTTTGATTAGTTCTACAGCTGCTACTTCTGCTGTTTTAACGAAAGAGCAATTACAGCCAATTCAGAAAGAACGTAAAGGCGCACCATTATTCATTGTGGATATTGCTGTTCCACGCGATATTGATCCAGCTATTGATCAATTAGATAATGTCTTTTTATATGATATTGATGATTTACAGCATGTTGTAGATGATAACATGCAAGCTAGAAGAGAAGCAGCAGAAATCATTGAAATAGAGCTAGAAAAAGAGCTTATTGAATTTAATGATTGGCTAGTAACATTAGGTGTTGTACCAATTATTACGGCATTGCGTGGAAAAGCCTATCAAATTCAAGAAGAAACATTGACAAGTATTTTTAGAAAGATTCCAGATTTAACAGATCGGGAAAAAAGAGTACTTAATAAACATACCAAAAGTATTATTAACCAATTATTAAAAGACCCAATTAAACAAATAAAAGAATTTGCTGGAAGTGAGAAATCAGATGAACAGCTTGATTTATTTGTATCAATCTTTGGGATAGAGGATGAAGTAGAAGCATTCCATCAGCAACAACAAGAGAAGCTGTATCTAGCAAATAAGAAGCAAGAACCAATGAAATTTAAAGAAAAAGTTACTTCTAAATAGAGAGTAAGGTCTTTCATCATGCTAGAATCAAAATGGATTTTTGAATTGTTGTTAATTATTTATGCATTAAGCTTAGTTGGTTACTTTATTGATTTTATGAAACAGAATAAGAAAGTGAATCAGCTTGCTTTCAGACTATTATGTGCGGTTTGGTTAATTCAAACCGCACTCTTATTACATCAATTTTTCGTATTAAAAACCATTCCATTTTTAACACTTAATGATGGATTGTTTTTTTATGCTTGGATTTTAATTACCTTTTCACTTATTTTAAATCAGAAATTTGCTGTGCACTTTACGATCTTTTTTATTAATGTGTTTAACTTCATTATTTTGTTGTTATCCATCCTATTAAATGCACAGCGACTCATCAATCAACAAAGTAGTCAATTTATTCATGAAATATTATTAAGTCATATTGTCATAACAATTATTTCTTATGCCTGTTTGACTTTATCTTTCGTGTTTTCATTGATGTATCTTATTCAGTACTATTTGTTGAAAAATAAAAAGGCCATTTCTTTTATTTGGCGCTTTGGCAACTTAAAATGGTTAGATCACTACTCGTTTATGACAGTGATTATTGGGGTACCGTTATTAATCATTGGTATTTCCTGTGGAATTGTTTGGGCGTATGTATCAACAACAGAGTTTTATTGGATTGATTTTAAAACACTAGGCTCTATCATTGTTGTTGTCGTATATATGTTGTATTTATTTTTACGAGTAGTAAAAAAGTACAAAGGAAAGATTGTTTCGGTATATAATATAGGTGCGTTTCTATTATTATTGCTGAATTATTTTTTATTTAGTTTGCTTTCAAATTTTCACTTTAATTAAATAGTGAAGGAGATGTAAATATGCGCAAAATTATTGTAGGAACTAGAACGAGTAAATTGGCATTAATTCAAACAAACTGGGTGATTGATCAATTAAAAAAAGCTGGAGTACAGAATGAAATTGAAATAAAAGAATTCATGACCTCTGGTGATAAAAATTTAACAGTTTCCCTAGCTGCACTTGGCGGAGGCGGGATTTTCATTGAAGAGCTTGAACAGGCGCTACTCAATAAGGAAATTGACTTCGCAGTACATAGTTTAAAGGATTTACCAGCAATATTGCCAGAAGAATTAGTAGTAACAGCTATTCCAGAACGTGAAGATGCACGGGATGCTTATATTGGTCGTAATCATGTCAAATTAGATGATTTACCAGCAGGAGCTAAGGTAGGTACAAGTAGCGGACGTCGCCGAGCTCAAATTCTTTCCCTACGCCCAGATTTAAATACGCCTTGGATTCGTGGGGCGGTAGATGGGCGAATTGATCAGCTAAATGATGGAGCTTATGATGCCATTATTCTAGCAGTTGCAGGTTTAAAACGTTTAGGTGTAAGTGAAGAAGTCATTACAGAATATCTAGATATTGAGAAGTTTGTACCAGCTCCAGGGCAGGGTGCTTTAGCAATTGAATGTCGTCAGGATGATAAAGAGCTTCGCAATATTTTAGCTATGATTAATGATGAAGAATCCGCTAAAGCAGTAACAACGGAAAGAGAATTGGTAAAATTAATTGAAGGTGCAGATGAAGGTCCAGTAGGTATCTATGCATACGTAGATCAGGAAGAGATTGTCCTACATGCTGCACTTACAACAAGCGAAGGTGAAAGAACAATTAGCGAAGTTGTACGCGGAACAGACCCGGTAGCAATTGCAACAGAAATGGCGGCAAAGCTAAAGGAGCAAAATATTTTAGAGCTTATCCAAGAGGAATTGAAGAAATAATGGTCACAGATTTATATCAAAAACGAATTCTAGTGACAAGAGAAAAGAAGCAGGCAAAAGCTTTTTCAACATTAATTAAAGAAAGCAATGGTATTTCTATAGAGGTACCATTGCTTGAAATACGTATAAAACAAGAAAATCCATTTATAGCAAAGTCTTTAAAAGATATAGAGTGGATTTTCTTTACAAGTGTGAATGGTGTGAATAGTTTCTTTGAGTTAGTCCAACAAACGGAACAGTTAGAAGCTTGTCAGTTTGCTACAGTTGGAACAAAGACAGCGCAAGCCCTGGAATCTAAAGGATATACAGCTCAATTTATTCCAACTACATTTAATGCAGAAACAATGGCAGATGAATTTGCTAAACAATATGGGGTACAAGGAAAGCTGCTCCTAGTACGAGGAAATCGTTCCCGAGATGTACTACCAAAGAAGTTTACTCAAAAGGGTTATTCGATTGAATTAGTAGAAGTTTATGAAACAATACATCATACAGAAGCAAAAGCTGAGTTGAATCATGTATTGCTTCATGAACAGATTGATTTATTAACATTTACTAGTCCTTCTACCATAGATTCATTTTGTCAGATAGTCGATCCAGCATTTCATTTTCAAAAAGTTCCAGCAGTTTGTATTGGAACAACAACGGCAAAGCGTGCAGAAAAAGCAGGCTTTGACTCGATAATTATGCCAGAATCGTTTACGATTGAAGGAATGGTTAATGAAATGGGAGAGTACTTAAAAAGAAAGGAAAATGATGATGGAAACAAATAACGCATTTAAAAGACATCGTAGATTACGTGTGAATCCAGCAATGCGAGCATTGGTTAGAGAAACAGTTTTAACTGCAAATGATTTTATTTATCCAATTTTTGTGGCAGAAGGAGAAAATGTTAAAAATGAAATTTCTTCGATGCCTGGAATCTTTCAGCTATCATTAGATAATCTTACAGAAGAAGTAAAAGAAGTTCAGAAATTAGGAATTAAAGCAGTTATTTTATTCGGCGTTCCGCATGCGAAGGATGAGCATGGTACAGGAGCATTTATTGATGAAGGAATTGTTCAGCAGGCAACGCGCCTAATCAAGCAAACATTCCCTGAAATGTTAGTTGTAGCTGATACATGCTTATGTGAATATACTTCACATGGTCATTGCGGTGTCATTGAAAATAATGATGTCGATAATGATGCTTCTCTAAAATTATTAGCAGATACAGCAGTTTCTCAAGCGAAAGCAGGGGCAGATATCATTGCACCATCTAATATGATGGATGGGTTTGTTACCGTGATTCGTGTTGCTTTAGATGAAGCAGGGTTTACACATATTCCAATTATGTCCTATGCAGTTAAGTATTCTTCTGCATTTTATGGTCCATTCCGTGATGCGGCAAATAGCACGCCACAATTTGGAGATCGTAAGACATATCAAATGGATCCAGCAAATCGTTTAGAGGCATTAAGAGAAGCAAACACAGACTTAGATGAAGGGGCGGATTTCTTAATTGTTAAACCTGCTTTATCTTACTTAGATATTATTCGTGATGTTAGAAATCTTTCAAACACACCAGTTGTTGCTTATAATGTTAGTGGGGAATATTCGATGATTAAAGCTGCTGCATTAAATGGCTGGATCGATGAAAAGGCTGTTGTATTAGAGAAATTAATATCTATGAAACGTGCAGGAGCAGATTTAATTATTACTTACTTTGCAAAAGACGTAGCTCGTTGGTTAAATAATTAATAGTACATGTTCAAAAAGGACGATAAAATGACCATCATCGGTTGGGTTCGCAACGTCACGAGAGCAACATTCGCACTAGCACATCCTGTACGTCGTAGCACATCGTGTGCGTCGAAAGTTCAAGGAGGCATAGCTTTGAGTAACGGAAAAGCAAGCTAACGCACTTGCGCGTGTTGTGGTGACTTCGACGTTCGACACAGGACGTGTTAGAACTTAATCGAAGTTCCTCTGTTCGCCGCGTCATTTTTATTGCGATTTTTGAACCTCTTCTAATAAAATGAATAGGGTGAGGTGTTCATTGTGAAAAAATTTACTAACTCGATTGATGCGTATAAAGAAGCTGTTGAACTAATGCCAGGAGGAGTGAATTCTCCTGTACGTGCTTTTAAATCCGTACAAATGGATCCTATCTATATGGAAAAAGGCCAAGGCTCAAAAATTTTTGATATAGATGGAAATGAATATATTGATTATGTGCTCAGCTGGGGACCACTTATTTTAGGACACCGTGCAGAGCATGTAGTTGATGAATTGAAAAAAATGGTCGATTATGGTACAAGCTTCGGTACATCTTCCAAAACAGAAATTGATTTAGCAAAATTAGTGATGGAAAGAGTACCTTCTATTGAAATGATTCGTATGGTCAACTCTGGCACGGAAGCAACAATGAGTGCTCTAAGAGTTGCCCGTGGTTTTACAGGACGTGATAAGATTTTGAAATTTGAAGGAAATTATCATGGTCATGCAGATTCCTTATTAATTAAAGCTGGATCCGGTGTAGCGACTCTAGGTTTGCCTGATAGTCCAGGTGTTCCTTCATCTGTAGCACAAAATACAATTACTGTTCCATATAATGATATGGAAAGTGTACGTTATGCTTTTGATGAATTTGGTAAGGACATAGCAGCAGTAATTGTAGAACCTGTGTCTGGGAATATGGGAGTTGTAACTCCTGTAAATGATTTTCTAAAGCATTTAAGAGAAATTACAACCGAATTTGGTTCTTTATTAATCTTGGATGAGGTAATGACTGGATTCCGTGTAGGCTACCATAGTGCACAAGGTCATTATGATATTGATCCAGACTTAACTTGCTTAGGTAAAGTTATTGGTGGTGGTTTACCAGTCGGTGCATATGGTGGTAAAAAAGAAATCATGCAAAATATTGCTCCAGTTGGTGCAATTTATCAGGCTGGAACATTATCCGGAAATCCATTAGCAATGACAGCAGGAATTGCAACATTATCTGCTTTAACAGAGCAATCTTATGAGCAGATGAACGAGCGAGCAGTTCAACTTATTAATGGATATAAGGCTGCAGCTGCAGAATATAATATTCCAATTCAAGTAAATCATGTTGGTGCAATGATAGGAGTATTCTTTACAGATGTTCCTGTTACCAACTATGAAACAGCACAAACTTCTGACTTAGCTCGCTTTGCAAAATATTATAAAGGGATGATTGAGGAAGGAATTTTCTTACCACCATCTCAATTTGAAGGATTATTTTTATCCACAGCACATACAGAAGAAGACATTGAAAAAACAATTCAAGCAGCACGCAAGGTATTTGCAACATTATAATAAATTAGCACCCTCCAAATCTTTTGGAGGGTGTTTTTTGGCATCAGCTATTATATAAAAAATACTATTGTTTATTGAACAATACCATATGATGTGTTATAGTGAATTCAATAAGGATGTTCAGAAAGAGGGTGACTTTCAGTGAACGCACAATTTAAAAAGGGAGTGCTTGAGCTTTGTGTATTAGTATTACTTGATAAACGAGATTTTTATGGCTATGAATTAATTAAACAGATTACAAGTAAAATTGAGATATCAGAAGGAGCCGTTTATCCGGTTTTGAGGCGAATATTAAAACAAGGATATTGTACAACTTATCTAGAAGAGTCATCAGAAGGACCAAGTAGAAAATATTATCATTTAACAGATGAAGGAAAAGCATATCTTCAAGAGCAAAAGAAGGAATATGAAAATTTTACAGAAGGAGTTAATGCTTTAATGGAGGAGGATGTATATGAATAAGCGCAATTTCATCGATGAGTTTTTGCGGCATTTAAAAAGCTTACCTGCGGAAGAAAAAGAGGATATCATTCAGGATTTTGAAGAATATTTCGAAGCAGGACAATTGGAAGGAAAGAGTGAAGAAGAAATAGCTCAATCCTTAGGCGCACCACAAAAGCTTGCAAAAGATTTACATGCAAATTATTACGTAGAAAAAGCAAAAGAAGATCATTCTGCAGGTAATATCGCCCGTGCAATATGGGCTGTTATTGGACTTAGTTTTCTTAATCTCATTCTTGTTCTTGGACCATTTTTAGCAATTGCAGGTGTGATTCTGAGTTTATGGATTGTTGCTGCTTCATTTATTGTACAAATAGTAGCTGCATTATTTAAATCGCTTTTTCAACCAGAGCTATTTCATTTCTTTGAATTATTTATGTCAGTAACAATTAGCGGAATCGGACTTTTATTACTTCTCGTTGTTTATCCAATTACACAATATGCATTGAAATTATTTGTTAAATATCTTTCATTTAACATTCGTATTGTAAAAGGAGGTGCTACCTATGAATAAAAAGAAGATGATTCTTCCTTTAGCTATACTGCTTGTAATTGTTGGTTTTATTGGTATGGCAGCCACGTTCTCATCTTATTCTAAATCTGCTAATGCAGAAAAATCAGAAACCATACCTTTAGATATGGAAGCTATTAATGAGCTGCAAATAGATACTGGAAATACATCTATTTATTTTCGACCTGTTGATGAGGAAGGGCCAAGGGTTGAATATTATACAAAAGGAAGAACAGTTAATCATGAAAAAATGACTAGCTCCGTAGAAGGCGAAACGCAAGTTATAAAAACAAAGCAAAATTTCTTTAATTTCTTTGATCTTGATTTTCTATTTCAATCAAAATCAACCTTTCATATTTATTTGCCAGACAATGAATTAGAGAAAATAACGGCAGAGACAGCGAATGGTGTGATTGAAGCAAATGATATTGAGATTCCATCTTTAGTTGCAAGCACTACTAACGGAAGAATTACATTAGAATCGATTACTGGAAATGTTGATGCACAAGCGACAAATGGTCGTATTAATTTAGAAAATATAGCTGGAGAAACAGAAGCTAAAGCAACAAATGGTAGAATTAATGTGGTGACAGAAGGATTTGATTTTCCAATGGAACTTGAAACAGTAAACGGTAAAATTGTGATTCAATCTAATCAAGAACCTACAAATGCAACACTTGACTTACGTACAGTGAATGGATCAATTAATGTTTTCGGCTCTAAAGATTGGGATGTTTCTTATGGGAATGGTGAAAATAAAATTAAAGCACGTACTACAAATGGTGGAATTACAATCGAATAATAGATTCTAGTTAATAGGAAAGAAATAACTGTGCGTACTTTATGAGAAGTAACCGCACAGTTATTTTTATTTCTTTCATAATTCCTTAGAATATTTAGCTTGTCCATTTCATATAGTAGTTTAGAAGATGCAACATTTTTTGGGAAAGGAAGAGGTATGATGCCTAATCGTGCACCATTTACTTTTGAAATAACAGAGACTATTTTTCTTGATAAAGCCTATGGAGTCGAGGAGATGATTAGAGTTTCTCTAGATCCTGTTGTTTCTTTTCAAACAGATAATAGCTATATGAATATTCATGGCGTATTAGAATTGAACGGGGAATTTGTGAAAGCGGATTTAGAAGAACATGTAGAAGATGATTTCCGGGAGAACCATGCAAAACAATTTATGAAAAATGTACAAGAAATAGATGATCAGCGAATTGCTTTTCATCATCCTATTCCAGTAAATATTTCAATTCCTACGTATCGAGTCAAAACGGATACAGACATGATGGTCAATGTAACTTCATTTGATTATGAATTATCTAATGCTCATCAGTTGCGATTGATTGCAACAGTAAATATTGATGGAATTACAGAGTTAGAGAAGGATACATTAGTAGAGTCTAAACAAGAAACTCCAGAAGAAGATAATTTTCAATTTACAATAGATACACGTGATGAGGATATAGAAATGATAGAACAAGAGGATCTTGAGCCAGAAGAAGTACTTTCAGCTGATGTATTAAGATCAGGTGAGATAGAAGAACCAAGTGACAAACGCTTAGAAGAAATCTCACATTTGATAGAGGAATTTTCTAATGCGATGGAAGAAGAGCAAGAGTCAGTTTTAGAAGAGCTAACTAAATTAGAAATAAGAGCAGCAGAAGATTATACAGTGGAAGAGGATGAACCAGAACCTGTTGTAGAAGAGGTAACTAATTTGGAAATAAGAGCAGCAGAAGATTATATAGTAAAAGAGGATGAACCAGAACCTGTTGTAGAAGAGGTAACTAATTTGGAAACAAGAGCAGCAGAAGACTATGCAGTAGAAGAAGATGAACCAGAGCCTGTTGTGGAAGAGAAAACTAATTTAGAAATAAGAGCAACAGCAGATTACACAGTAGACGAGGACGAAGAAGAGGAAGATTTAGATAGGGGAAGTGTTAGCTATTTGGCTGATATTTTCTCAAATGATGAACAGGAAAATGAAACTGCACAGCTTCGAATATGTATCGTTCAAGGAGAAGATACATTAGAAAGTATTAGTGAAAGATTTTCTGTATCTAAGGCACAAATACAAAAACAAAACCAATTAGAGGATGAAATATTAAATACTGGCCAATTACTTATCATTCCATCTCGGAAATAAAGGAGATAAAATGCAATGCATGAAACATTGGAGCAAATATTAGCAGCCTATCAAATTCATCCAATAAACCAACGAAAGATTTCAGAATCTGTTTATGAAATAACCGATCAGAAACGGCAAAAATATGCATTGAAATGCAGTAGATTGACAGACGATAAATTAAAAAAATGGTTGCATGTGTATGAGTTAGCAGCAACCATTCCTCTTCCAGAAGTAATTCCTGTATATTTACATCAATCAGAGGATCTCTATATCAATTATCAAAACCAAATTTATTATATAACACCTTGGCTAGAAAAAGCAGAAATCGATTGGTCTAAATATTTTCAGGTTTTAGCAAATGTGCATGTGCACACCAAAAAAAGTACAGTATTTCCATTGCAACAAACTGTAAAAACTTTTAATCAATATGAATCATATTGTAGGCAAATGCAGACTCGATTACTTGAATGGGTAGAGTTATTTGAGCGTCAGCATTATATGTCGCCAGTTGAATTACAAGTTTGTACGCATTACCGAGAGATGAACATAGCAATAGAACGAATATTGACCATGCTTTCTGTATTCATTGAAGAAATAAATAACCAGCATGAATGGAGTATTAGTTTATGTCATGGAAATGTAAGGCGAGAACATTTTGTTGGTACAAATAGACTTCATTTAATAAGTTGGGAAAATGCCTATTTTGAAAATGCTATACATGATTTAGTTCATCTCTTCTCCCAAGAAGCTACGTATTATGATAAGGACTTTAAAGATTGGAATGAATTATTCTTTGGTTCATATATCCAAGTGAATCCTTTGAATAAGTTAGAATTACTGCTTCTGATCATTTATTTATTAGATATGAGCAAATATATGCAAACGATTGAACAGTCCATTTTACATCGAATAGATATGGTAGTAGCAGTACAGAAGCTACAAAAGCTTTATCGGAAAATTATTTTTGGTCTTCATTTTGCTGATCATGTGGAACAACAAGAAAAATCTTAAATCCATTCTAAATGAAAGGCAATAAATAAACCAACAAAGATTCCTAGGAGAAGCACATCTAATGTAGTTGGGAAAAATAATGTTCGGATCAATTGAAAGATAAGAATAGGTAATGTCGCTTTTTCACAAATGAAAATACAGTTTCTTGCCCAAGGTGGCAGACGATAACGATAAAATCTAGCCACATGAATCAATCCTCCTTCCGCCCGCTTGCTATATTCTATGTTTTCAGCTGTTGCATTTGTGCATTTCTTATGTAAAATGTTGCTTTTTTTATGAATTGGTTTTAAAATGAAATCAATATCTGTTAAAAAGTGAATCATTTGTGAATGCGATGAAGGGGAAGAGTATAGATTAATGCCTTGTAGAGAGGGGAACATTTGCTGAAAGTTCTCTAGGTTTATTAATTTAGAAGGTCGCCCTGGATGCAGCTTCTTTGAAATCAGTAGAAGAATGCCGGAGAATCTCCGTTATAAAATTGAGTGTACATGTTTTTTTTAACTTGTAAATTAAGGTGGTAACACGGAAATATACCTTTTCGTCCTTTATTGGATGGAAAGGTTTTTTTATGTATAAAAAGGAGGATTTACATGGATAATCAACAAGCAAACACATTATCGACAAAATATAATCCGCAAGAGGTGGAGAAAAATCGTTATCAATTTTGGTTAGAAGGAAAGTATTTTGAAGCAAAGGATGATCCGAATAAGGAGCCTTATACCATTGTTATTCCACCACCAAATGTAACTGGAAAACTACATTTAGGTCATGCTTGGGATACAACCATGCAAGATACGATATCTCGTATGAAGCGTATGCAGGGTTATGATGTGCTTTGGTTACCTGGAATGGACCATGCTGGTATTGCTACACAAGCAAGAGTAGAAGCAACATTACGTGAGCAAGGAATATCACGTTATGATCTTGGAAGAGAAAAGTTTGTAGAAAAGGTTTGGGAATGGAAAGAGGAATATGCCAGCTTTATCCGTGAGCAATGGGGGAAACTAGGGCTTGGTGTAGATTATTCACGTGAACGTTTTACGATGGATAAAGGTCTTTCTGAAGCAGTAAAAGAAGTATTTATTCGTTTATATGAAAAAGGCTTAATTTATCGTGGAGAGTATATTATTAACTGGGATCCACAAACAAAAACTGCCTTATCAGATATTGAAGTAATTTATAAAGAAATACAAGGTAATTTCTATCATTTACGCTATCCGATTAAAGATAGTGATGAATTCATTGAAATAGCTACAACACGTCCAGAAACAATGCTTGGAGATACAGCAATTGCTGTGCATCCTGAAGATGAGCGTTATAAGCACCTCGTAGGAAAAACAGTTGTGTTACCAATCGTTGGGCGAGAAATAAAAATTGTTGCAGATGATTATGTTGATATGGAATTTGGTTCTGGAGCTGTTAAAATCACACCAGCTCATGATCCAAATGACTTTGAAATCGGTAATCGCCATCAATTAGAGCGTGTGCTTGTGATGAATGAAGATGGCACCATGAATGAAAATGCTGGCATTTATCAAGGACTGGATCGTTTTGAGTGTCGTAAACAAATCATTAAGGACCTGCAAGATGCAGGGGTACTTTTCAAAATAGAAGAGCATGTTCATCAAGTAGGACATTCGGAGCGTAGTGGAGCAGTGGTAGAGCCATATTTATCTACACAATGGTTTGTAAAAATGCAGCCTCTTGCAAATGCAGCAATTAATCTACAAGAAGAGGAAGGCAAGGTTAATTTTGTACCAAACCGCTTTGAGAAAACCTATTTACATTGGATGGAAAATATTCGTGATTGGTGTATTTCACGTCAACTATGGTGGGGGCATCGAATCCCAGCATGGTACCACAAGGAAACAAAGGAAATATATGTTGGAAAAGAAGCACCAGCAGATATTGAGAACTGGACACAGGATGAAGACGTATTAGATACATGGTTTTCTTCGGCACTATGGCCATTTTCAACAATGGGTTGGCCAGATGAAGAAAGCGCTGATTTCAAACGTTATTTCCCAACAGATGTGTTAGTAACAGGGTATGATATTATTTTCTTCTGGGTTTCTCGAATGATTTTCCAATCTCTTGAATTTACAGAGGAAAGACCTTTTAAAGATGTGCTTATTCATGGATTAATTCGTGATGCACAAGGTCGAAAAATGAGTAAATCACTAGGCAATGGTGTTGATCCAATGGATGTTATTGAGAAATATGGAGCAGACTCTTTACGTTATTTCTTATTAACAGGATCTTCGCCTGGACAGGATTTACGTTTCCAATGGGAAAATGTAGAGGCGACTTGGAACTTTGCGAATAAAGTATGGAATGCTTCTCGATTTTCATTAATGAATTTAGAAGGCTTTACTTACGAGGATATTGATTTAACAGGTGAGAAATCGATTGCAGATAAGTGGATTTTAACAAGATTAAATGAAACGATTGAACATGTTACATCCAATACAAATAAATATGAATTCGGTGAAGCTGGCCGTTATCTATATAATTTTATTTGGGATGACTTATGTGATTGGTATATTGAAATGGCAAAGCTTGTACTCTATGGAGAAGACGAAGCACAGAAGAAAACGACTCGTTCTGTTCTAGCACATGTACTTGATCAAACGATGCGTATGTTACATCCATATATGCCATTTATTACCGAAGAAATCTGGCAGAAGCTACCACATGAAGGAGATTCTATTACGGTTGCAAAATGGCCAGAGGTTCGTAAAGAATTCCATGACCTAGAAGCAGCAAATGAAATGAAGCGTCTTGTTTCTATCATTCGTTCTGTACGTAATATTCGCGCTGAAGTAGATACACCAATGTCTAAGCAAATCACATTATTCATACAAGCAGAAAATGAAGAAGTTGTTCGTGAGTTAGAAAATGAAAGAATGTACTTAGAACGTTTCTGTAATCCAAGTGAATTAGTCATTGCAACAAAGGTTGAGGTACCAGATCAGGCAATGTCTGCAGTAGTAACTGGAGCACAATTATATTTACCACTTGAAGGATTAATTGATTTTGAGAAGGAAATCGCAAGACTGCAAAATGAATTAGCAAAATGGAAGAAGGAAGTAGACTTTGTTCAGAAGAAGCTTTCTAACCAAGGTTTTGTTGCAAAAGCACCAGCAAAGTTAGTTGAGGAAGAGAAGCAGAAAGAAGAAGATTACTTGGATAAATATAATAAAGTAAAACAACGCTTAGAAGAATTACAAGGTTAAAGAAGAACCCCGAATGTCAGTGTATACACTGATATTCGGGGTTTTACTTTAGAAAGTAATAAATTAAAACGGCTAGAAGTGGTCGCTCCAGAAATCCATTTCGCTTTCCGAGGAGGTTGAGCACAAACCGGTGAAAAGTGACTTTCTGTAACGGACATCTTTATGGCAAGGAAATATCATTTAAAAGAACAAGTGCTTTTCTTGGTTTTTCTTAAGCTAAGCATTTTTTAATATAAGCAATATATTTTTGTAAAATATTTGTATCTGTTGTAGCACTCAAAATCCGTGAACCGACAACATCCTCAATTTCATTAAATAGAAAATCACCTTGATGATCGATAAGAAAATCAATACCAACCATCCCAAAGTCAAAATGGCCAATGATTTTATGGATGAGTTCTGTTTTCTTTCCGTCTAATGGAAACACTTCTGCAGAACCACCCAGTTTAAAGTTTGCTCGAAAATCACTTGTGCTCTTACGCAATACTGCTCCAATGATTTCTTTTCCAACTATAAAAACTCGTACATCTCTTCCTAATTGTACATCACAGGATTGAATAACTACATCTGGTGTTCCTAGAGCATCAAGAGCAGTGTTCCAATCATCCTCTGTTTCGATAAAATATACTTGTTTCCCACTTCTCCCTGTACATTCCTTCATTACAAATGGGAAAGACATAGGTGGTGTACTCCCGAGCTGATCCTTCTTAAAAAAGAAAGTATCGACCATAGGAATGCCTAAGGAGTGAACTGTATGATGTGTCATTGCTTTATGATTACAAATTTGTGACACAGCTGCTGAATTAAAGGAACGAACACCTAATGCTTCAAAATGTAAATTAAGCAAAGGTTCAAGAACTCGTACAATTACAAAATCAGGAAGGGGAACAGGTTGCCCATCTAATAAGACAGCACGTTTATTATTTAGGATTCCTATGGATAAGTTTTCACGAATAATAAGCTTTAAATCAATTTGTTGTAAAGCTGCTTCCTCCATAAACCAGTCGATATAGGATTGATTATCATTTGCATCTGTCTGTGCATAAATCAACCATCCTGTCTTTTGCATAGGAAATACCTCCATTTACGCATGTTGGTTAATAATATAGTCAATCACATCATAAGCAACATTAATATTTGTACACTCATAAAGATTTCGAATATGTGCATTTGAATTTATTTCACAAATAATTGGTTGCTGATTAGGCCCAAATAATAAATCAACCCCAGCAAAATCTGCATTAATTGCTTTAGCAGCAGCAATAGCGATTTCTTCTTCCTGCTTGGTTGGATAATACTTTTCAGCTACCCCGCCTGATGAAACATTGGCGCGAAAGTCATTTTCTGAACGTCGAAGCATGGAAGCAGCTACTTTGTTACCAACCACTTGTAAGCGAATATCCTCTCCATAGCTAGTAGAAATAAATTCTTGGAAAACAAAAGGTTTACCGGCTAATTCTTTTACCTTCTGAACTAAATCCGCCTGATTTTTCACTAAATAAACTTGTTCACCAAAGGAACCAAATGCTTCTTTAATAACAATTGGAAATGTTAGCTGTTCCATAACTTTATTAAGAAAATCCATATCAATTTCTACTCCTAGAATTGGAAAGACCTTTGGTGCAACAATTGTTTTAGGGATAGGAAGTTGCTGTGTTGCCAATGCTTGATAAGTAGCAATTTTATCATCACATATTTCGATGGTGTTTGCACGATTATAAACACGAACTCCCATTAACTCTAATTGTTTTGCCAGATAAATATCTTTATCTGTAAAAATAACAAAGTCAGGTAATTGCTCTATCTGTGTATTTCGTGCAATATCAAGAGTATTGGTAGATAGAAATGTGAGTAAATCTGTGTTTTTTAAAATCATAGTTTGTACATTTCTTTCCTTTGCTGCATGGTGAAAGAATTCCGCGAAATCTAGAAATTTATTTCCAGGTAAATGACCATTATAAATAATCCAGCCTTGTAGACCCATTTGGTTATTTTTCCTCCCTTGTGATACATTAGAAATGAAGTAGCCTAAGTTTATAAAAGATCCTATATATTATAGAAAATAGATGTTTATTACTTTGTAGAAAGTGGTGTCCTCATGTTTAAACATTTTGATGATGTAGAAGCCTTTTTTGCTAGTCGGCAAAATTATGGCATCAAGCCTGGTCTCGAGCGGATGCTAGCATTATTGAACTTATTAAATAATCCACATCAAGCGCTTCAAGCTATCCATGTGGCAGGTACAAATGGGAAAGGCTCAACAGTAAATTATTTGAAAAATGCTTTAAAAGAAAATAATTATCGTGTTGGAGTATTCCAATCGCCAAGCATGGACGATGTAACAGGTCATATTTTTATTAATGATGAACGTATTACTAAAGAAAAATTTATGCAAATATTAACAGATATGTATCCAGCTATATGTGAATTGGATGAGCAAGATAATCATCCAACCGAATTTGAAATATTAACAGTACTTACCTTTATTTATTTTGCTGATCATGTTGATATCGCCATTATTGAAGCGGGAATGGGTGGTCGTGGTGATACGACGAACTGCATTGAACCTATTTTATCGATTATTACAAATGTTGATTTAGATCATACAGCTTTTTTAGGTGATACACTCCCCGAAATTGCTTATCAAAAGGCTGGTATCATCAAAGATAATACTCCTATTGTAACTGGTGAAGAAAAAGAAGCTGCTTTAAAAGTGATACAAAAGGAAGCTTTAGCAAAAGACGCAACATTATATCAAATACATAAAGATTTTTCCTTCCAAGGTGTAAAGCAAATCGAACATCAGCAACAGTATCAATGGGAGGCACCTAACTACCAAGCGGAAGAAATAGCAATTCAAATGCTTGGTGATCATCAATTGAAGAATAGTGCTACTGTGATGATGGCATTAAAAATCTTAGCAAAAGACAAGCTGAAAATTGATTTTGCTAAAGCAATAGTAGGCTTAGCAAAGACAGTTGTTCCTGGTAGATTTGAAAAAATACATAAGTACCCTAATATTATTATTGATGGTGCACATAATCCTGCAAGTATTGATTATTTTATGCAAACTGTCAAAAATACTTATCCATCAGAAGAAAAACATTTAATCTTTGCAGCATTTAAGGATAAGGATATTCCGTCGATGTTAGAGGAATTGATTCCCTATTTTTCGACAGTAACCATTACTACTTTTGATCATCCACGAGCCGCACCATTAGAAGAAAACATGGAATTAATGAAATATGATCATGTTTCCTTACAAGATAATTGGCAGGGTTTAGTGGATGCTATTGGTCAAAAACCTATGGATAATAATCATCTCTATTTTATCACAGGTTCACTTCATTTTATCTCATTAGTAAGAAATTATTTACTTACTAGATAGATGTAATAAATACGATAAATCTCCTTAGAGACATACTTTTGTTTCTAAGGAGATTTGTTTGTTTCCTCTTATTATTTATTTTTTAGTGGAAAATGTAAATATACCATTGATTATGAAGGATGATAATTATCTCGCTCTGACAACAATCAGCTAATTTTGCAAGATAAGTATGCTAGAGTTTTGATTACAACTCTAGTAGAAAAGAGGTTTAACGATGCTACCAAAAGATAAAATGGACAAGAATTTTTTTCAACGACGTTTTAATTGGTCACCAAATATGGCTTGGAAAAAGATTTTATTTTCTGCTGTTTCTGCATTAGTAATTGGTACAGTTATCGGTCTTACAATGATTCGATTATTTGCTTCTTCTGAGATTGCTCCTACTGAAGTAACACAAGTCCCTACAGTTGATAAAGATGATTTACAAATTGAAGAAAAGGATAATCCTACTGATCAAACAGAACAGATTACAATCCCTCAGTTACAAGGATTTGTTGTACAGTTAGGAATATTTTCAGATGAAGTTAATGCTGAAATGATGATACAAGAATTGGAAATTACTGATATTACCCCGATCGTTTGGCAACAGGATGGAGAATATTTTGTATTTGGTGGTTTTTCTTCCTCAGAGGAGAAAGCTAAGGAAGTTGCTAGTAAGCTAGAAGCACAGGGAGTTGAAAGCTATGTGAAAAAATGGGAAGCAGCAGAAAAACAAGTAGCTTTTAATGAAGCAGACACAGAATGGGTACAAAATTTTATACAGCTTTTGCAAACGTCCATAGAGCAGGGAAATATCTCGCAGGAAGAATGGAAAAAAATGGGGGAAACAGAAGTAAATTCAGAGCATTTAACACTTCTAATTAATAGTATTCAATCAGAAGTAGCAGCAATCAATACAAGTGAACAGGCGAATTTATTCTTATTATCCATTTGGCATCAGCTTGGCCAAATAGAATAATTAATTAAATCAAATTAATTGACTCTAGAAAAGCTGTTATGCATTAGGAAAATTTTAATTTTTAATTAAATAAACTTAATGAATGACAAGAAAACGAATTGGTTTAAATGGTACAGATTCATTAAACTAATGTTTAATTACATGACAAGGGAGGAGTCTGTTTGAATCAACAACCAATTTCAATCAAAGATGTACCAAAGGAAGAGCGTCCTAGGGAAAGATTATTAACCTTAGGACCACGGCATTTATCGAACCAAGATTTATTAGCTATTTTACTTGGCAGTGGAACAAAATCTGAATCTGTAATGCAATTAGCTAATCGAGTACTTATGCATTTTGATGGATTGAAGCTTTTAACAAATGCAGCAATTGAAGAATTAACAGCTATTAAGGGAATTGGTGAGGTAAAGGGAGTAACCTTACTTGCTGCAATTGAATTAGGAAAAAGGATGAATCAATATAAACCCCGCGACCGTTATGTCATTCGATCTCCTGAAGATGGTGCTGAGTATGTCATGGAAGAAATGCGCCAGCTTACTCAAGAGCATTTTGTTATTTTATTCCTCGATACAAAAAATCAAATTACCCACCAAGAAACGATCTTTATCGGAACACTTAATGCTAGCGTAGTTCATCCCAGGGAAATCTTTAGTCAAGCTGTTCGGCGTTCTGCTGCATCTATTGTTGCTGTGCATAATCATCCTTCTGGAGTGCCAACTCCTTCACAAGAAGATATTAGTGTCACTCGACGAATTGCTGAAGCAGGAAAAGTCATAGGAATCGAGCTTTTAGATCACATCATTATTGGTGATAGAAAATTTGTTTCATTAAAGGAAAAAGGATATATATAAAACTATCTATTTTTAACTTTTTTGCGTATAATTATATAAATGAAGATGTAAAAGCGCCATTTTCAAAAATGAATGAGAAAGTGGCGCTTATTCAGATTATATATGTTTCCTTTTGACAAAGGCATTTCTTAACTATTCAATTGAGTTACATAAGAAAAACTAGGAAAATATTAATTGATGTTATGTCAAAAAGTGAATTAATATACTAATAGAGGATGTTCAAAAAGTCCACCAAAAATGACACATCAAGCAGGGGAACTTCGACTAAGTTCCGACACGTCCTGTGTCGAACGTCGAAGTCATCACAACACGCGCAAGTCGTTAGCTTGCTTTTCCGTTCCTTGAAAAAGAAAAGCACTTTTTCTGCGTGCAAGAGCGTCTGCTCATGTATCAAAACAATACATTCTGCTACTCTAGGCTGCGCTGCCTTGAACTTTCGACGCACACGATGTGCTAGTATCGGTGTTGCTCTCGTGACGTTGCGTACTTAACCGATGACGGTCCTTTTTACTGGATTTTTGAACACGTACTAATAGATAATGCTAAAAATTGTAACGAGTATTTAGATTTACTCGACTGTACATATGGAATTTTAAAAAGAATGCAGCTGTTGAGAAAGGAAGATTTTTTTGGGTTTATTAAATTGGTCGCAAGATTTAGGTATAGATTTAGGTACAGCAAATACACTTGTTTATGTAAAAGGAAAAGGAATTATTGTAAGAGAGCCATCTGTTATCGCTAAGAATATTCAAACTGGGGAAGTAGAGGCTGTTGGTAATGCAGCTCGAAATATGATCGGTAGAACACCTGGAAATATTTCTGTAGTACGCCCAATGAAAGACGGTGTGATAGCTGATTACGATACAACTGCTATCATGATGCGTTATTATATGAAAAAAGCGATGCGCAAACGTTCGTTATTTGCAAGTAAGCCGAGCGTGATTATTTGTGTGCCTTCTGGAATAACTAAAGTAGAGGAACGAGCAGTGATTGATGCAACAAAACAAGCGGGTGCAAAAGAAGCTTTTACTATTGCAGAGCCTTTTGCGGCGGCAATCGGAGCAGGATTACCCGTATGGGAGCCTACTGGTAGTATGATTGTAGATATTGGTGGTGGAACAACAGAGGTAGCGGTTGTTTCCCTAGGTGGTATTGTTACGAGTCAGTCTATCCGTACAGCTGGCGATAATATGGATGAAGCAATTGCTCAATTCATTAGAAAACATTATAAGCTAATGATTGGTGAAAGATCTGCTGAATCTATCAAAATGGATATTGGTTGTGCTGGTAAGGTTGAAGAGAATAAAGAAATGGAAATCCGTGGACGTGATTTGCTTACAGGTTTACCAAAAACAATTACCATTACAGCAGAAGAAATTGCTGAATCATTAAAACCAGCAATCGAAGATATTATAGAAGCTGTGAAAACAACATTAGAAAAAACACCTCCAGAGTTATCTGCAGATATTATTGATCGTGGTATTGTGCTTGCTGGTGGTGGAGCAATGCTAGAGAATTTAGATCATGTAATTAGTGACGAAACGAAAATCCCAGTATTTTTAGCAGAAGATCCATTAGAATGTGTTGCAATTGGAACAGGAAAGGCTCTGGACTACATGAAGCATTTCAAAACAAGTCCAGATGTCTCTTCTCGTCAATTTGTAGAATAGAAGCAGGTGTAAACATTGTTTTTTCGTAATAAAAAATTATTTATTTTATTAATTGGGATTTTTGTACTTGTTGCTCTTATCGGTTTTTCTTTGAAAAGTCGAGATCAAGTAACAGCACCAGAAAGATTTGTGTTAGATGCGGTTGGCTGGGTTCAAGATATTATCCATACCCCAGTAAATTTTATTCGTAATCAAGTAACTGGTTTTAAAGAGTTAAAAGATGCAAGAGATGAAAATAGAGAATTGAAAGAACAATTAGCGCAGTCTGATACATTTATATATCAGATTCAAGAGCTAGAAAAAGAAAATGAAGAGCTTAGAAGAACATTAGATAAAACAGAATCACTCAGAGATTATAACCCTATTCAAGCAACAGTAATCTCTCGTTCACCAGAAAGATGGATTGAGCAGGTTACAATTGATAAGGGGACGAAACATGGAATCAAGCCTAATATGGCTGTGATGACAATGGATGGTATGGTTGGTAAAATTCAAGTAGCATCAAAGTCAACTTCTACTGTGCAATTACTTTCAGGCTTCGATCAATTTAATCGAATTTCTGCAACCATTTCACGTGAAGAAGGTAATGATGTATTTGGTTTAATTGAAGAATACGATGAGGAAAGAAAAGTATTATTATTTAAAATCATTGAGGAATCTGAACAAAATATTGAAAAAGGGGATCTTGTGATGTCTTCTGGTAAAGGTGGAGTATTTCCAGAAGGATTACTAATTGGTCAGGTTGAAGACGTGATGCCTGATGCATATGGTTTAACAAGTACAGCTTTAGTAACTCCTGCCGCTGACATGTATGATGTTAATAACGTTATTGTAGTGGATCCTTTACTATCATATGAAAATTTACAAGATGAAGAAGAAGAGGAGGATGAAGAATAACAATGAAGCGATTATTGTTACCTCTCATTCTATTTCTTCTTACAGTACTAGAGGGGGTTGCACTAGATTTGCTTCCTACTAGTATTGTGACAGGTAGTTTGTTCATCATTCCTCATTGGGTATTTATTTTACTGTTTTTTATCGCTATTTTTTATGACCGTGAAAATACTGGATATGCTATCCTATATGCGATTATCTTTGGTTTACTTATTGATCTCGTCTATACTGGTGTTTTAGGTATATATATGTTTACTTATGCCTTTGTCATTTACTTAGTTCACGAGATAAGAAAACTCGTTTTAAATAATTTTTATGTAACAGTAATCTTAGGTATCTTTGGAATGATTTTAGTAGATATAGGAATTTATTTAATCTATTCTGTTATTGGAATTGCACATTTAATGTGGACAGATTATCTGCTTTATCGTTTATTACCAACTGTTACTGCAAATATTGCTTTTCTACTTATCCTGTATCCATTCGCACGAAAAGTACTACTGAAATGGAGTAAAGAGCAACTGCAGGATCATAATGCATTTTAGCAAAAGACTAAAATGCTGTTACATCATACTTGAGGTGAACATTCATGGCTGATCAAAAACAATTGATAATTATCAAAGGAACTCGTGACGGGCTAAATTTATTCATTGATGACTCTTGTGGATTTGATGAAGCCTTAGAAGAGTTAAATGAAAAGCTAGTTGCACTAAACCCCAAAATAGGCGAGCCAGCTGTATCAGTGACGGTTCAATTAGGAAACCGCTATTTAGATGATAAAAAGAAAGAATTACTGAAGTATTCACTTGAGGAGAAAAATAGATTTTTTATTCATTCATTTGAATCTAATGTGATTCTACGCGAAGATGCAATTAAATGGTGGGAAGCAAACGAAATTAAAGCTGTAAATCGATTAATTCGTTCTGGGCAAGTGCTTGAAGTTACTGGAGATTTATTATTGATTGGCGATGTGAATCCAGGTGGTAGAGTAGTAGCTTCTGGTAATATATTTGTACTTGGGAATCTTCATGGCGTAGCCCATGCTGGTGCTCAAGGTGATCAGCGGGCAGTGATTATGGCAGCACATATGAAGCCAACACAGCTACGGATTGCTGAATATATTAGTCGAGCACCAGATTATGAATCTGCAGGTGTTTATATGGAATGCGGTTATATCGATGAGGAAGAAGATAAAATAATGATTGATCGTTTACAAGTACTCACTTATAAGCGGAAAGATTTATGTGGGTTCGAAAGGAGAATGTTAAATGGGTGAGGCAATTGTCATTACGTCTGGAAAAGGCGGGGTTGGTAAAACAACAACTACTGCAAACCTAGGTACATCATTAGCGTTGATGGGTAAAAAAGTATGTTTGATCGATACAGATATTGGTTTACGAAATTTAGATGTTGTGATGGGTTTAGAAAACCGTATTATTTTTGATCTCGTTGATGTCATTGAAAAGCGTTGTAAATTAAAGCAGGCATTAATTCAAGATAAAAGATTTAATGATCTTTCTTTACTGCCAGCAGCCCAAACAAGTGATAAGACTGCTGTAACTGCTGAAGGAATGAAAGAAATTGTTGCTGAATTAAAACAGGATTATGATTACATATTAATTGATTGTCCTGCCGGAATTGAGCAAGGATTTCAAAGCGCAGTTGCAGGAGCAGATGAAGCAATTGTTGTAACAACTCCGGAAAAATCCAGTGTTCGAGATGCTGATCGAATTATCGGGTTATTGGAAAATGAAGAAATTGGTCGTCCACGTTTAGTCATTAATCGTATTCGAAATCATATGTTGAAATCTGGAGATATGATTGATATTGATGATATCTTACAAATTCTATCTATTGATTTAATCGGCATTGTAGCAGATGATGATGAAGTAATTAAAGCTTCTAATAGTGGAGAACCAGTTGCTTTTCATCCGAAAACGAAATCATCTATTGCGTATCGTAATATTGCTAGAAGAATTTTAGGTGAAGCAGTACCGTTACAATCATTAGAAGATGAAGCAGGACTATTCCAAAAAGTAAAAAGTTTCTTCCGTAAAAAAAAGTAATGGAATGAACATAGAAAAGGGATTGTTGGAGAATATAATTTTCCAATAATCCCTTTTATTTATATAGCTACTCGTTCCATTTATATACTTTTCCAGTATAAGGATCGAAAAGTAAATTAATATAATCCCCTGGTTGTAATGGTGCAACTAAGCTAGTCACTAGCTTCACCTCATGCTTATGCGTCTGCAAATCATGTTCAAATTCAACTTGTAGTCGAACCTGTGGCTGATTGTTAATATAGACACCAGTTTGTGTGACTTCTGTGATCACTGCTTGTACGACTACGCCACCATTCTCAAGAATTTTCTCTCGTTTACGTTTACGTATTCTCAGAACACTTGTAATCGAAAGCAAAATTAAAATAGGGACTATAACAAATATAGCAATAATGATTATAGCTGTAATGGCAAAATTATCCTCTTTAATATAGTTAAGTAATTTTTCCTGTGAAAAAGAGTAACCTTTTTGTGATAAGCTCTCCGCCTCAGCTGTTATTTCTTCTGCTGAATGCTGATAAGCTAATTCCGCTACATCTAAAGCCAAAAAATCATTCCTTGTTAAGTTATCAATGTTGAAAGATGTAGCCATGTTTTCAGACGAAAGGTAGAGTACATCATCTTGAAGGGTTGGTATCAAACTATCATCATAGGTTAAATTACTCTGTTTAAAAGCTTCTGTTAAATCTGCAATTAAATTCCCGCTGGATTGTTCATATATGTATCCTATTAAGTCAGAGGACTCACTAACAGCTTCTCTACCAATTATAAGAGCTAAATCTGGATTTAGCCGGAATGCTTTTGGATAATAAATAGGTGTTGGAGTAGAAATCTCTTGTAGCTCTGTATTTGTATTCATATCATATTGAACGATTTTTTCGTTTGAAACTCGTATTATTTTTAAATCATTTCCTGGATAAAGAGTGGCAACAGCTTCCTCTTCCATTTCCCAAGTAGGACGACCATCTTGTTTAATAATAACTCTCTTTTCTGGATCTGCTGATAATGTCATTATAAAATTCGATTTATCATATAAATTAAGAAATAGAGCAGGTAATAATTCAGCATATTCACTAGAACGATATGAACTTACATCTACTAAGTCAACGATACGTTCATCTTCTGTAAGATCAATTTCCTCAAGATGTAAATCCTTAATACTATAAAGTGCGAAGGATTTATCCTCTGTTTCTCCAACTAAAAAGATCGTATCCTCATCAATAAACACATGATTTTCTAAATAATTAGTTGCCATAAGGTCAGGGAAATCTATTCTTTGAAGCGGGCTACCAGATTCATAATAGTAAGCACGGATGAAACTATCATCCGATTTTGTAATAAGTATTATGCCATCTTGTTGGTAGGATGAAAATAATCGTAAAAATATATCTGATTCTATTTGTTCTGTTTGGACAATAGTGTTTGTAACAAAATCTACTTCTTCTAAAATAAGCCCATTAAATACTTTGGATCTGGCTATTAATCCATTTCCATTTGGTAGAATAAAATAATTGGAAATATCCGTTGCAGCAGTTTCTAATGCTTCTGCCTCTTCTATTAATTGTTCAATTGATTCTTCCTCCGGTTCAAAATCGGCATACCCTATAACGAATATAACTCCTAAAATAATTGCAGAAATCAACGCCGGCATAAAGAATAACAAAAGAAAAAAAGAACGCTTCTTTTTTTTTGTAGTATTTATTGCCATTTAAGCTTCTCCTTGCTGTATAGAAATAATATTTATATTTTATCATATGGAGAATAGAAACTGATTAATTTTGTGATTTTTACCATTTTTAGAATTAGGATAAAGAGTAAATAACAGTTTTTTTGTTCTTTTCCTCAGCTATTCATAATTAGAGAACCCTCATCATAATCTTAATTAAAATAGCAGAAGGAATGAGCGCAAAATGAACAAATCCGTTGAGAAAATAAAACTGGATATGATGCGGAGAAAAAAGAAAAGAATCCAACAGGCTAAGAGGGAAGCCCTCCCTACAATGCAAGCGGTTTTGCCACAGGATGAGGAAAGATTTTCTACTTATCCAACTGGTTTAGAGATGACAGTCAGTGAAAAAACAAACTTTCGAGGAATTCACCATATACTGCTTAAAGGACTCATTTCTTTGGTATTGTTTGGTTTTATCATGATTGTTGTACGAACTGATTTTTATCAACTAGAATCTGTAAGACATTGGACTGATAATGCTTTACGAGAAGATTTTCCATTTGCGAAGGTGCATAAATGGTACACAGAGTCATTTGGAAATCCAGTAGTCAATTTTTTAGATAAAGAAGATGAATTACAACGTACTGCTATGGGATTACCAATGGATGGACAAATTAAGGAAACCTTTCAAATGAATGGTACAGGTATTATGATTGAGGCAAATGAGCAAACGGAAGTTCATGCATGGAATGATGGGATTGTTGTTTTTGCAGGGAAGAAACGTGGGACGGGTAATACTGTAATCGTTCAGCATCACGATTTAAGTAAATCAACTTATTCTGCATTAAGCTCTATTGATGTACATTTATATCAAGCAGTTAAAGCGAATCAATCTGTTGGAAGCTTTGTACCAAATGATGAACATACAGCAGTATATTTTTCAATTAGCAAGGATAAACAATATATTGATCCTGTTCAGGTGATTCCGGTTGACGATGTTCGCTAGCTATTTACCAACGATTTATGTTCATCCTACATTAATTATATTTGGGATCATTGCTTTTCTAACAGGATCACTGATGGAATTAGTGATTATATTTAGCCTTGTATTCATTCACGAGATGGGACATTATGCAGCCGCTAGATTATACGATTGGCAGGTTGAGAAAGTGGTTTTATGGGTTTTTGGTGGCGTATTAATTACGAATACGAATGAAGACAAGCGAATGCTAGAAGAATTTATGGTAACCATTGCAGGTCCATGTCAGCATCTTTTTATTTATTTTGCGATCACAGCTTTTACAAAATTAGGATGGATAGAAGGTACGATTAGTGAACTAATTCTTTACTATAATTTACTTATTTTCGTATTTAATTTATTACCAATTTGGCCATTAGATGGTGGAAGGATTTTGTTTTTCTTTCTAACATCTATATTTCCTTTTCAAAAGGCAGTGCAAATGATTCTTTTGATATCCATGTGTAGTATTATTTTATTTTTTCTCATATATACATGGCTATATACGTTTGCGCTTAGTATTCTCTTATTATGTTTATTCTTATTTTTAGATAATGTTTTAGAATGGAAAAGAAGATTTATAAAAAATATTCAATTTTTATTACAGTTATATCGTCGAAGTTGGAAGCCGGCAAGCACTTATAACTTATTAGTACCAGCAGATACAGCTTTTCATAAAGTTGCAAGCTGTTTTTATCGGGAAAAACTTCATAAGATTACTGTAGTATATAGTAGAGATACTACAGTGACAATGGAGGAAAAGGATTATCTTAAAGCCTACTTTGAAAATAAAAATTTTAATGTAAGAATTGGAGATTATTTAAAACAACTAAAACCTTAGCGATCAATATAATATCGGCGAATTAGCTTGACAGTATAAAGGGCGTGTGATAGAATTTTCATGTTGTTTAATCGTAGCACCATGTCGCTACAACCGCACAGATCAGGTGAAAAAATCTTTACATACATAGTAGAGTACCTGCATGGCGAGTCTATAGTAAATGGAGGTGCAAGACATGTACGCAATTATTGAAACTGGTGGAAAACAAGTTAAAGTTGTTGAAGGACAAGAAATTTATGTTGAGAAAATCGATGCAAATACTGATGAAACTGTAACTTTTGATAAAGTTCTTCTAGTTGGCGGAGATGATGTTAAAGTTGGTGTTCCTTACGTTGAAGGCGCAACTGTAACAGCTAAAGTTGAAAAACAAGGCCGTCAGAAAAAAGTAACAATTATAAAGTTCAAGCCTAAGAAAAATTACAGTCGTAAACAAGGTCATCGTCAGCCTTATACTAAATTAGTTGTTGAAAAAATCAACGCATAAGGTATAACTCGATGATTACTGTAAAATTATTTAAGAATAATAACGATATTACTGCATTTGAAATTTCTGGACACGCTAATAGTGGTCCATATGGATATGATTTAGTTTGTGCAGGTGTTTCAGCTGTTTCTTTTGGGGCAGTAAATGCGATAATCGAGTTGTGTCAAATTGAACCTATTATTGAGCAAGGAAGAGAAGGTGGATATCTACATGTTACTCTCCCGATACAGTTGGAAAAAGAAGAGCATGTAAATACTCAGCTTATACTCCGCACAATGATAATTTCTTTAGAGACAATAGAACGTGAATACAAGCAATTTATACAAATTAAAGAAAATTAGGAGGTGTAAACATGCTTCGTTTAGACTTACAATTTTTCGCTCAAAAGAAGGGTGCAGGTAGCACGAAAAACGGTCGTGATTCTGAATCCAAACGTCTTGGTCAAAAGAGAACTGACGGACAATTCGTAACTGGTGGATCTATTCTTTATCGTCAACGCGGTACAGCAATCTATCCAGGTGAGAACGTTGGATTAGGTAAAGACCATACATTATATGCTAAGGCAGACGGTATTGTAAAATTCGAACGTTATGGCCGTAGCCGTAAAAAAGTTAGTGTATACCCAGTAGCTCAAGAAGCTTAATTCGAATAGAAAACTCCGACTGAGGATAACTCGGTTGGAGTTTTTTTTGCGTGCAGTAATGATATAAGTTACTGTATAAAGGAAGAAGCTTTCTGTTGGTGGAAGGTAAATATAGTAAACAGAACTCCATATAGCTACTGTAAAGTTAGAATTATTCGTAGAACACATGAAATTATCAAATTTATCTGCTATAATTTTCAACATATGTATCGACGGAATGCAAAATCTGCCTAAATGAAGATAGGGTGAAATAAATATGTTTTTAGATGAGGTTAAAATATACGCTAAAGCAGGAGATGGCGGAGACGGAATGGTAGCATTTCGTCGTGAGAAGTTTGTCGCAATGGGTGGTCCTGCTGGCGGCGATGGTGGTAACGGTGGTGACGTTATTTTTGAGGTCGATGAAGGCCTTAATACATTAATGAAGTTCCGTTATAATCGTCATTATAAAGCAAAGCGTGGAGAAAATGGACAAAGCAAAGGAATGCATGGTAAAAATGCTGATCCTTTAATTGTACCTGTCCCACCTGGAACAACGATTATTGATGAGGATACAGATACAGTAATTGCTGATTTAACAAATCATGGGCAACAAGCTGTCATCGCAAAAGGCGGCCGAGGGGGCCGTGGAAATACAAGATTTGCTTCAGCTCGTAATCCAGCACCTAATCTTTCAGAAAATGGCGAGCCTGGGCAAGAAAAAAATTTAAAATTAGAGCTAAAAATCTTGGCTGATGTTGGACTAGTTGGTTTTCCTAGTGTTGGGAAATCGACTTTATTATCTGTAGTTAGTGCTGCAAGACCCAAAATCGCAGATTATCATTTTACAACATTGGCACCTAATCTTGGTGTGGTAGAAACAGAAGACCAACGTAGCTTTGTAATGGCAGATTTACCTGGTCTTATTGAGGGCGCACATGAAGGGGTTGGATTAGGCCATCAGTTTTTACGTCATGTAGAAAGAACGAGAGTTATCGTTCATGTCATTGATATTTCGGGCCTAGAAGGTCGGGATCCCTATGAGGATTATCTCAGTATTAATGAAGAACTAAAATTATATGATGAGAAGATGTTAGAACGTCCGCAAATTATTGTCTTAAATAAAATTGATTTACCAACAGCGAAAGAAAATGCGGAAAGCTTTAAAAAGAAATTACCTGAAGACGCAATGGTATATGAGATTTCTGCTTTTACAAGGGAAGGTTTAAAGCAAGTCCTTTTTGCCATTGCGGATCTGCTAGATAAGATTCCAAAAATGGCAACACCAGTAGAAGAAACGAAAGAAACAGTAGTCTACCGATTTGAACCAAAAGAAAAACCTTTTACGATTACAAGAGATTCAGACGGTGTATATGTCATTTCGGGTAAAGAAATTGAAAAATTATTTAAGATGACAGATTTTACGCAGTACGAAGCTGCTCAGCGATTTTCACGTCAATTAAGATCCATGGGAATTGATGAAGAGCTAAGAAAACGCGGAGTGCAAGATGGCGATACTGTTCGTTTGGTAGATTATGAATTCGAATTTATCGATTGATTATGTCGCATTTGGATGAGGGATAACTATGAAAGAGAAGAACGAGAAATTCTTTTTAGTACGAAGTGATGTACTTCCTGAAGCAATGAGAAAAACAATTGAAGCAAAAGAGCTTCTGCAATATGGAAAGGTCAGAACAATTTTTGATGCTGTAAAGCAAGTAGATCTCTCACGAAGCGCTTATTATAAGTATAAGGACACAGTATTTCCTTTTCGAGCAATTGTTCGTGAAAAAATCATTACGTTATTTTTTCATATTGAAGATAGAAAAGGGACATTGTCTAAGCTGCTAAAAGCAGTAGCTGAAAAGGGATATAATGTATTAACGATACATCAGACCATTCCTATTCAAGGAAAAGCTAATGTTACATTATCCTTAGATATTTCGTCAGATGAACAAGGCGTATGGGATTTAATGCATACATTGAAGAATTTAGATTTTGTGGATAGAGTTGATTTGCTGAGTTCGGGGACTTAAGGGGGATATAGTTTTGACGAAAACAGTAGGTTATTTAGGACCTAAAGGAACATTTACCAAATTAGCAGTTGATTCTGCATTCAAAGAGGAAGAAGCAGTAGCATTTAAAACAATTCCAGAATGTATTGATGCAGTAGATCAAGGAAAGATTGATATTGGAGTAGTACCATTGGAAAATGCGATTGAAGGTACTGTTCATTTAACAGTGGATTATTTAATTCATCAGGTGAGATTGCCACTGTTAGCAGAACTAGTAGTGCCAATTCAACAACATCTACTAGTTCATCCTAATTTTAATGGTGATTTAGCAGAGGTAGAAGCAGTGTATTCGCATCGACAGGCAATTGCACAATGCCATCAATTTATTTATCAGAACATGCCAAAAGCAGAAATACATTTTACATCTTCAACGGCAGGTGCAGCAGAATTAATTAGCGAGACAAAAAGTGAAAACACCGTAGCAATTGGAAATAGTCTAGCTGCAGAGGAATACGGATTGGAAATATTCAAAGACAATATTCATGATTATCCAAACAACCATACGCGTTTTGCAGTGTTAGCTAAACAAAAAGAGTTAGTGGATATAAAACTACCAGCAACATCTGAGAAAACAACATTATTAATCACATTACCAAGTGATCGTCCAGGAGCGTTACATCAAGTGTTATCAGCATTTGCTTGGAGAAGAATGAACTTATCCAAAATCGAGTCACGCCCTATGAAAACTGGTTTAGGAAATTATTTCTTCATTATTGATGTAAATCAAGCATTAGATGATGTGCTTTTTCCAGGAGTACAAGGAGAACTTGAAGCATTAGGCTGTGAGGTAACTATCCTAGGTAGTTATCCAGTTCATCAAATTAAATTATAAAGAAGCATTCACAGGAAGATCGGACTGCTTTCATCACCTAGTAAAGAAATACTTTTACTAGGTGATGGAAGCGGCTAGACTGACCATGTGAATGCTTTTTTATTTCAAATTTTATAAATGATGATGTGATTTAACTGAATGTCTTGTAATTACTATAAATATCTTATATAAAATTGTTATTCAACAATTAATAGGCATTTGCATATGTTGATATAGAGGTAAACGCCTAGCTTAATTTAAGCTTTGAGAAAGGAGTTTGTTGCATTTGAATATTCATATTGTCCAAAAAGGGGATACTTTATGGAGCATATCTAAAAAATATGGGGTTGATTTTGAAGAAGTAAAACGATTAAATTCCCAATTAGCATCCCCAGATATGATTATGCCAGGAATGAAGATAAAAATCCCAGCAACTTCTAAGATTGTTGCACATGAGAAGAAAACGAAAGAAAAATCGGTAAAAAGCATGCCCTTAAAACCGTTAAATGAATTAAAGGAAGATGATAAGCATAAGGCGACTGAGTTCAAAGTAGAGAAACCAAAATTAACAATTCCTAAGCCAATGCCAGTTATTGAGGATATAGTGGAAGAGAAAAAAGAGAAGAAGAAGCATCCGGTTGAAAAGAAAAAATTAGAAAGTAACATCAAGCAACCCGAACAGATACAACCGATGCAGGAAATGGGTGCTGCTGTTCCAATAGCAATGATTCCTGTGTTTATGCCAAATTACTATCCATATTGCTGGCCAGTTCCTTATCAACATCAACAAATGCATGGCTGCCATTGTGCTGCTTGTAATACTGCTCCAGTACATGATTGGTATAATCCTTGCTTTGACTACTGGCAGATGATGCCACAGGAACCTATTCCACAAAGAGCTGTTGAACAAAATGAAACTACTCCAAAACAAAAACAAACAGAAGTTGAGCAAACAGAAAGAGTTGACAATTCTTTACAAAACATTTCTGCAATCCCAATGCCTCCACATCATCTAGTACTGCCAGAAGTAAATCATTTTATTCCGCAAGAATATCCAGTAGATAATAATAAATAATAGAAAATGATTGAAAAAATGTTTCATTATTTTTCGGGTCGTACTCATTCCATAATGAAATCATTTCAGCTTGAATCGTGGTACAATAAAATAAATAGTATAGTGCATGAAGGAGCGAATAATAGTGGAACAAACCATCCAAGATATTGTCAAATGGCTCAGAAAAACGGTAGAAGAAGCACATGTAAAAGGCTTAGTTGTCGGAATTAGTGGGGGAATTGATTCGGCAGTAGTTGCTTATTTAATTAAGCGAGCTTTCCCAGAGCAATCATTAGGAGTAATTATGCCAATTAAAAGCAATCCAACAGATATGGAGCATGCTAAAATGGTGATTGAAGATTGTGGTATAAGTGGAATGACTATTGATTTAACATCTTCACATCAAACAATGTATGGGACTATTCGTGAAGCAATACAAAAAAAGAATGAATATAATGAAATGGCTGAACGCTTAGCTGATGCGAATTTACGAGCTAGACTGCGCATGAGTACATTATATACTGTTGCGACAAATTATAATTATTTAGTTGTAGGTACAGATAATTTATCTGAATGGTACACAGGATATTTTACAAAGTATGGCGATGGTGGCGTCGATTTATTACCAATTGTCGATTTCACAAAAAAAGAAATATATCAAATGGCTGAGGCTTTGAACATTCCGCGTCCTATTCTTGAGAAGCAGCCAAGTGCTGATTTATGGGAAGGGCAAACGGATGAAGAGGAAATGGGAACTACGTATGATAAAATTGATGCATTTATTAAAGGTGAAGAAGTTTCAGAATCTGATCGCATTTTAATTGAGAAAATGCATCAACGTACAGAACATAAACGGCAAATGGCGAAACAGTTTAAAAAAAATTCCTGAAATTAACAGTGTAAAAAACCTCTTTTATTGAAAACTAAAGAATAAAGGAGGTTTTTACATGCGTTATATAATAATGTTTCTTTGCGTTCTTTTTCTTATTACAGGATGTACAAGTTTGAATGCTCGAAAATCTGAAGAAATGAATATAGGTCAGTTGGAATCCGATGATTCATCTCCACATTATCAAAGAACAGAGAGAGAAAAAAGAGAAGTGGATGAAAATCCAACAAAAGATTATTATCAAAGTGATGAGGAAGGGATTGGCAAGGATGGAAATGAACGCAACTTTTTTGCTGAGAAGGATTCACTACTGATAACACAATTCTTGGCGCAGAAAAAAGAAGTAAAAGATGTTCAAGTAGATTCATACGAAAACATGCTCGTTGTCTATTTACAACTGAGACATGATTTATCACAGGAAGAGATTGATAAAATAGGAAATGAGATTGTGGCTTTTGCTCCTGATAAAGAAGTTGTTCTCTATACAGATGAACAAACCTGGAGTCGTAAAGAAGAGGAAAAAGCAAAGGAACCACAGCGCAGATAATTTATTGCAATATGAATAGACAAGTTTCCTTTCTTCCATAAATTTGATATAATATTTGAGTTAATCAAGGAGAGAGGAGAATGGACAGGTGGCTGGTCATTCTAAATGGAATAATATAAAACGAAGAAAAGGTGCACAGGACGCAAAAAAAGGGAAGATTTTTATGCGTCATGCAAAACTCATTTACATGGCAGCTAAACAAGGTGGCGGAGATCCAGAAATGAATGCTACTTTGCGATCAGCAATTGATAAAGCAAGAGCTGATAATATGCCAAATGATAATATTGATAGAGCAATTAAAAAAGCAACTGGAATGTTAGATGGATCAAAATTTGAAGAAGTAACATATGAAGGTTATGGCCCTGGAGGAGTAGCGGTTATTGTTCAAGTTATCACGGATAATCGTAATCGTACTGCTGCTGAAGTGAGACATGCTTTCAATAAAAATGGTGGAAACCTAGGAGCAACAGGCTGTGTTTCTTTCATGTTCGATCGTAAAGGTTACATTAGTATTGTAAACGAAGATGGAAAAATAGATGAAGATGAAATAACATTAGAAGCAATTGAAGCAGGAGCAGATGATATCGAATTTGAAGATAATATTATTGAAATCTACACAAGTCCAGAAACTTTTGCTGATGTAAGTAATCATTTAATCGGACAAGGATATGATATAGAGGAGTCTGAAATAACATTAATTCCTCAAAATTATTCTACTTTAGGCGAAGAAGAAGAGAAGAAAATGATAAATATGTTGGATATGCTCGAATCAGATGAAGATGTTCAAGATGTTTATCATAATTTAGAAATGTCAATTGAATAGAACATCAAGACTTCCTCTTCCATATGTGAAGCTGGAAGTTTTTTTCTTCTATACTTCTATTTCAAATGATGCGATTTTTTCTTATGAATTATGGTAAGATGTAGGAAGATAATAAAGTGAAACTTCATGCGGTGGGAGATTCCAACGTACAAGTCATGTTAGAGCATCGGTCGATTTTATCCGTAATTTTATTTTGGTGCTTTGTATGACGTTTTTACTCTCCCACTTAAGAAATGACCCTTGAAGTCGGAGTCATGCGTTCAGTTACACTGTGATAAAAGGAGAAATAGCATGATTGCATATATAAAAGGGCAGCTAAAGCTTATAAATGATGATTCGGTTGTTGTTGATGTGCATGGGGTAGGATATGAAATTGTTTGTGCAAACCCATTTGCCTTTCAACATTTAGTAAATGAAGAAGTATTTATTCATACCTTTCATCATGTCAGAGAAGATGCCCATATTTTATTTGGATTTAAAAATGAAAAAGAAAAATATTTATTTACCAAATTAATTTCTGTGGCCGGAATTGGCCCTAAGAGTGGACTGGCTATCCAAGGAAGTGTTAATGTAAGAGATTTTGTTCATGCTGTGGAGCGTGAGGATGAAAAGTATCTTACAAAGTTTCCTGGTATCGGTAAAAAAACTGCTCGTCAAATTATTTTGGATTTAAAAGGAAAATTACTTGAGATTGCAAATATTGAGGATGAAACTATAATCCCTACAACAGATACACCAGAACAAGAGCAATCAATGCAAAAGGTCCAAGAAGTTGAAGAAGCATTGAAAGCTTTAGGATATACAGATCGAGAGATTAACCATGTTAAGCCAGAATTATTAAAGGATATAGATGCTAGTATTGATGAAATGATTCGTAAGGCTTTAGCTATGTTTATTAAAAATTAGTGAGGTGAGAAACAATGGAAGACCGCATAGTAACAGGTGAATTACAACCAGAAGATGCTACCGTTGAGCTTAGTCTGCGCCCCACTACATTGAAACAATATATCGGACAACATAAAGTAAAGGATAATCTTAGTATTTTTATTCAAGCAGCGAAAATGCGTAATGAACCGCTTGATCATGTACTATTATATGGTCCACCAGGGTTAGGGAAAACAACGATGGCATCTATTATTGCGAATGAAATGGGCGTGCAATTTCGTTCTACTTCTGGACCCGCGATTGAGCGTTCAGGAGATTTAGCAGCAATACTGTCTTCTTTAGAAGCAGGTGATGTCCTATTTATTGATGAAATTCATCGTCTACCTCATTCTGTTGAAGAAGTTCTTTACCCAGCAATGGAAGATTTCTTTTTAGATATTGTGATTGGTACAGGACCGAGCGCTAGGTCTGTACGAATTGATCTACCACCATTTACATTAGTAGGAGCAACAACTCGAGCTGGTCTATTAACGGCACCTTTGCGTGATCGCTTTGGTGTATTGAGTCGACTAGAATATTATGAAGTAGAGGATCTGTGTGCAATTGTTGAACGGACAGCTGAGATCTTTGATACGTCCATTACGAAAGAAGCTTCATTAGAAATTGCTCGACGTTCAAGAGGAACACCAAGGATTGCTAACCGATTACTAAAAAGAATCCGTGATATTTCTCAAGTCCAAGGAGAAACAGAAATTAGTTTTTCTACAACACAGGTTGCACTATCCATGCTACAAGTAGATGATATTGGCTTAGATGATGTCGACCATAAATTATTAAAAGGTATTATCGATGGCTTCCAAGGTGGACCAGTTGGCTTAGATACAATTGCAGCAACGGTTGGTGAGGAATCACAAACAATTGAGGATGTATATGAGCCTTATTTATTACAAATCGGCTTTATTCAACGTACACCAAGAGGAAGAGTAGCTACATACAAAGCTTATGAGCATTTTGGAATAGAAATTCCAGAGCGAAAATAAGGGTTAGTTATGAAGTGGTTTGTAAATAGATATTTAAGTTTAAAATAGGAGTAATCACATGAATATAAATGATTTTGACTTTGATTTGCCAGAGCATTTAATTGCTCAAACCCCATTATTAGATCGAACATCATCTCGTATGCTTGTATTAAATCGAGAGACAAAGGAAGTTTCTCATCAACAATTTAGAGATATCATTGATTATATTCAGCCTGGTGATTGTCTGGTTATTAATGATACAAGAGTAATTCCTGCTCGTTTATTTGGTATAAAAAAAGATACAGGGGCAAAAATTGAAGTATTATTATTAACAGAACAGGAACAAGATCATTGGGAAGTGCTAGTAAAGCCTGCTCGTAAGGTTCCGGTTGGGACCACACTTGTTTTCGGTGATGGAAAACTTACAGCAACTTGTGTAAAAGAAAAGGAGCATGGTGGGAGAGTTTTTCAATTCCATTATGAAGGAATTTTTTATCAAATTCTAGATAAATTAGGGGAAATGCCTCTACCTCCATATATAAAAGCACAGCTAGAAGAGAAAGATCGTTATCAAACAGTATATGCAAAACATGAAGGCTCTGCTGCTGCGCCAACTGCTGGGTTACATTTCACTGAAGAATTATTAGAGAAGTTAAAGGCTAAAGGTGTTCAAATTACGACAATTACTTTACATGTGGGTTTAGGTACATTCCGCCCAGTTAGTGTTGAAAATATTGAAGAACATAAGATGCATGCTGAGTTTTATCAAATATCAGCAGAAACTGCTTCGATTTTGAATGAAACAAGAGTAAATAACGGAAAAATCATAGCTGTAGGTACAACATCTGTGCGTACATTAGAAACAATTGCTAGGGATCATCATGGAAAGTTTGTTGAAGCAAGTGGTTGGACAGATATTTTCATTTATCCACCATATCAATTCAAAGCAATTGATGGAATGATAACAAATTTCCATTTACCTAAATCAACACTGATTATGTTGGTCAGTGCATTGGTAGATAAAGAAACCGTACTACAAGCGTATCAAGAGGCGGTTAAAGAACAGTATCGATTCTTTAGCTTTGGTGATGCGATGTTAATAATAACATAGGAGAATTAAGAGATTATGCCAGTAACTTATGAATTAATTAAAACATGTAAACAAACAGGTGCAAGATTAGGAAAAGTCCATACGCCACATGGTTCGTTTGATACACCAATGTTTATGCCAGTTGGTACATTGGCAACTGTTAAAACGATGAGCCCTGAAGAATTAATACAAATGAATGCACAAATTATTTTATCGAATACATATCATTTATGGCTACGCCCTGGAGATGATTTGATAAAAGAAGCGGGTGGCTTACATAAATTTATGAACTGGAATAGGCCAATTCTTACTGATTCTGGTGGCTTTCAAGTGTTTAGTTTGAGTGGGATTCGGAAGATTGAAGAGGAAGGGGTATATTTCCGTCATCATTTAAGTGGGGAAAAGCTCTTCTTTTCACCAGAAATTGCCATGGGGATACAGAATAATTTAGGGCCAGATATTATGATGGTCTTAGATGAATGCCCACCATATCCTGCATCCTATGAGTATATGAAGAATTCGGTTGAAAGAACATCTAGATGGGCAGAGAGAAGCTTAGAGGCACATCAGCGTAAAAATGATCAAGCATTATTCGGTATTATTCAAGGTGGTGAATACGAAGACCTGCGTAAACAAAGTGCCCAAGATCTCTTATCCTTAGATTTTCCTGGATATGCGATTGGTGGACTTTCAGTAGGAGAGTCTAAGGAAGTAATGAACCAGGTATTAGAGTCTACGACACCATTGATGCCAACCAATAAACCCCGTTATTTAATGGGAGTTGGTTCTCCTGACGCTCTGATTGATGGAGCGATCAGAGGAGTGGATATGTTTGATTGTGTATTACCAACAAGAATAGCAAGAAATGGTACATGTATGACGTCTACTGGGCGTCTTGTAGTAAGAAATGCAAAATATGCTCGTGATTTACGACCAATTGATGAAAATTGTAATTGTCATGTATGTAAAAATTATACAAGAGCTTATGTACGACACTTAATTAATTGTAATGAAACATTTGGATTTAGACTTACTACTTACCATAATTTGCATTTTCTGTTAGAATTAATGAAGCAGGTTAGAGAAGCCATTATGGAAGATCGACTTGGTGATTTTAAAGAAGCGTTTTTTGAGCAATATGGGTTTAATAAGCCAAATGCTAAGAATTTTTAAGAAAGGGGGAAAAAATAGATGGAAATGTTAGGAACACTATTACCAATACTGTTGATGTTCGTTGTTTTTTACTTTTTATTAATTCGTCCTCAACAGAAGCGTCAAAAACAAGTCCAACAAATGCAAAATGAACTACAAAAGGGAGATAAGGTTGTAACTATCGGAGGATTACACGGTGAAATCCACGCAATCGATGAGGGAACAATAGTTATTCTCGTAAACGATGGTAACAAGCTTACATATGATCGCGCTGCGATTAGAGAAGTAGTCCAATAAATTTTAGTAGATAAAAAGCTTGAAAAGGAATATCTCAATCCTTTTCAAGCTTTTCTTATGTTTTAAAATTTATATGGGTGCATTCCTATGCAGGAGATAGCATGCCCCACAAAGAAAACTTTGATTGGCAAGCGGTTAGGCGAAGTCACGCTTTTAGCTTGTAAGGGCACTCTCCATTTTTCTTATATTTATTGTTTAATTGTATTTACTCCAATAATACTGCCGATGATTGCGGAAAGGATATATCCAAGATGATGTGAGGCTTGTTGGATAGAGAAGGCTTCCTTCCAACCAATAAATTGAATGATAAAAATAATAAGTGTAAACCCACATCCAACCATTAAGCCAATCAACCATCCTTTTTCCTTACTTTTTACTCCAGCAATAAGGCCTCCAATAAATAAAGTGATAATTCCTAAACTAAGAGTTAACCAGGAGAGCATGGATTCATTTAATGAGGTATACATTAAAAATAAAGCTAAGATAATACTAAAACTAATCATCAATCCCATCATTACAACCCATCCATAACAGACTGCTAATAATTGATCTTTTTTCATACATTTTACACTCCTTCTTATTATTTATAGATAAAAATACGTGTTCAAAAAGGTCGATAAAAAGGAACGTCATTTTTAGTAGACTTTTTGAACAACTTTTAACAGTGAATATTAAGAGGGTAACCATTTGTTTATCCAAGGGATTTGGCGAAGCTCCTCCATTGTGATAAATCGTAGAAGAAATAGTAATAGAAAATAGAGTAATGAAAGAATGGATAGCAGAATAATAAAAGCAATTAAAGGAAGCTGATCCATACTATACAAAGATTTTAAAAATACACCTACGTAGTAAGTGATGATAAGTAAAGTTAACATTTTAACGATATCTACTTTGGCAATTTTAAAGTTGATTTCCTTATACAATGTGAATAAATGGAGTAAGGTTACTAGAATAACGCTTGTAGCAATGGAAATAGCTACTCCCATCATGCCAAACCTTTCTTGTGAAGTAAGAAGAATTAAGAGAGCCAGCTTGATGATAACTCCAATAATGGAATTCCACATTGCCTGCTTGGCTATATTTAAAGCTTGTAATGCTGCTTGTAATGGTGCTTGAATATACAGAAAGAGAAAGAATGGACTTAAAAACAAAAGTAAATAGCTAGCCTCGGTTTTCCCGTACATAAAATGTAGTAAATTAGCTGGAAATAAAGTGAATACGATAGTTGCCAATGCACCAGAAGCGAAAGAAATACGAATAGATTGATGAATGCGGTAGTGGATTAATGAATGATTTTGTTTTGCTTCAGCCTCAGCTATGGAAGGAACTAATGCAATAGATAGTGAAAAAGTAATAAAAGTTGGCAATAATAATAATGGCATAACAAATCCTGTTAATTCTCCATATAATTTGGTAGTTACCATTGCTGAGTAACCAGCGATGGCCATACATTGCGCAATTAAGATTGGTTCTAGAAAGGCAGAGAAGGACCCAATTAAGCGGCTTCCTGTTGTAGGGATAGCAATGGAGAATAATTCATTCATTACAGTCCGTTTTGAATTTTTCTCTTGTCTATGTGAAGCAGTGAATAAAGGGAACTTTTCTTTTTTATAACAATAAACAAGGTAAAGTAATGAACCTAACTCACCTAATAGAACACTAACCATTGCTCCTGCTGCTGCATATTCAATTCCGTAAGGTAAAAGTAATTTAATAAATAAGGCAACGCATGAAATACGAATAATTTGTTCGACAACAACTGAAATACTTTGTGGCTTCATGTTTTGCTTTCCTTGAAAGTACCCCTTTAGAATAGATGAGACAGCAATAATTGGAATAATAGGACTGATAAACATTAGAGTGAGCATGGTACGTTCTTCATTTAGTAGATTTGCTAGCCATGGTGAAATAAAAAAGAGTCCAATGGAAAAGATAATACTTAAAATACCAGTGAGAAATAAAGAAATAGTTAAGATATTACGGATTTTTAAAGAATCATTATTTGCCTCAGCTTCGGCTACAAATTTTGCAATAGCAACTGGTAGTCCAATCTGTGTTAGTGTGATGAGTAACATTAAAGTAGGGATAGTCATCATATATATCCCAACGCCTTCTTCACCAATTAATCGTGCCACAACAATCCGATTAACAAAACCGAGAAAACGTGTGAATAATCCAGCAATAATGAGTATAATTGTTCCATATAGAAAGGATTGTTTGGACATAATGAAAACCACCTTCTCAAAAAATAAAAATTCGTATACAATGATATATATGCAACTTAAGTGGTCAAGCATGACAAGTGATATATACATTACGATTTTGTAATGGAGGAGGCATTATTTTGGGTGAGCAATTAACTGTAAATGAGTGGAAGAAAAAAATCGCTCCAGTATTAGATAGTAAAAAGCAAGAATTCATTATGTTAGGATATCCTAAAGCAACCAACCAAGAAATTTGGGAATGCTTACAAGCAAGGGTATGGAAGGGAAATCCAACGAAACGATTACATGAGGTTATTCAAGATGTGTTTCATTTAAGTACAAGTACATATATTAGCTTTTTAACAATCAGTGCATTTCAAGAAGACACAGATTTAATGGCATCCATCGCAGCATTAACAGGAGAAAGAGCAGAGTAATAGCTCATTAGAAGAAGGCAAGTCTGATTCTGATATTACTCCAGAGACAAAGGAGGATTTATAGTCAATGGTTAAAAGAGGTAAACTTGTTGCCTTTTTTCTAATCGTTTTAATATTTGCAGGAACGATCGGAACAACGGTTACAGATATCGGTAAAAAAATTAATTTAGGGTTGGATTTACAAGGTGGCTTTGAAATCTTATATGAAGTCGAACCAGTCGATGAATCACAAGAGACGGATCGGAAATTATTAGAAGCTACGGTACAAACATTAAATGACAGAGTAAATCGATTAGGAATTAGTGAAGCAGTAATTGATATAGAAGGAGAAGACCGTGTTCGTGTCCAGCTAGCAGGTGTTGAAGATCATGAACAAGCACGTGATATGCTAGCTACTTCAGCAAGACTTTCTTTTCGTGATGTGAATGACCGAGAGCTACTTGATGGAAATGATGTCAGAGAAGGTAGCGCAAGTCAGGACTTTCATCCAGATACAAATGCACCAATAGTTACACTAAAATTAAAAGATGCGAATAAATTTGGAGAGGCAACAGAAGAAATTGCTGCGATGCAAGCACAAGGGGAAAATTTACTCGTTATTTGGATGGACTTTCAGGAAGGAGATTCTTTTGAGGCCGAAGCTGCAAAGGAAGATCCTAAATTTATCTCTTCACCAGCAGTATCAGAGAAATTACAAACAACAGATGTTATGATTACTGGAAGTTTCACGGTGGAAGAGGCGAAGTATTTAGCAGATATTATCAATGCTGGCTCTTTACCAGTTCATATGAATGAACTATTTTCAACTTCTGTTGGAGCACAATTTGGGGAACAAGCATTAAATAAAACGATGTATGCTGGATATCTAGCAGTTGGGTTAATTTTCTTATTTATGATTATTGTATATCGTTTACCAGGATTTGTAGCATCTGTTAACTTAGGGATCTATATTTTCTTGATCCTATTGGTCTTCCAATTAATGAATGGAGTATTGACATTACCAGGTATTGCCGCGCTCATTCTAGGGATTGCAATGGCCGTTGATGCGAATATCATTACCTTTGAGCGAATAAAAGAAGAATTAAGGATTGGAAAATCTGTCAAAGCTGCTTTCAAGGCAGGTTCGAAAAACTCACTTCGAACAATTATTGATGCGAATATAACAACTATTTTAGCAGCTGTCGTATTGTTTATATTTGGAACAAGCTCTATTAAGGGATTTGCAACAATGTTGATTATAAGTATCCTTGTTAGCTTTTTGACAGCTGTTTATGGAACACGTATCTTACTTGGTCTTTGGATAAATAGTAAGTTCCTTAATAAGCGTCTAGGCTGGTTTGGTATTAAAAAAGATCAAATCCAAGATATTGAAGAAGCACATGAGCTCGTACCAACATTTTTTAATAAAAATATTGATGTTGTAACACATCGTAAAAAAATTATCTTTGCAACCTTAATTGTTACTATTGCAGGGGCAATTATACTAGGAATATTTAAAATAAATCCAGGTGTAGACTTTACTAGTGGATCGAGAATTGAAATTCTAGCTGATGGTCCAATTACAACAGAAGAAGTTGAACAGGATTTGGAAGAATTAGGCTTGACAGCGAAGTCGATCGTTATTTCAGGTGATAATAGTGATCTTGCTGTAACACGGTATGATACTGTACTAGATAATGATAAGATTACAGAGGTTAATCAATACTATATAGAAAAGTATGGATCAGAACCAGGAGTTAGTGTCGTATCACCAATAGTAGGAGAAGAATTAGTGAAAAATGCAATTTATGCATTGGCCATTGCTGGAATTGGAATGATTATCTATGTTTCATTCCGTTTCGAATTTTTCTTCGGTTTAACAGCTATTTTGACGCTATTTCATGATGTGTTTTTCATGTTAGTTGCCTTCAGTATACTGCAGCTTGAATTTGATGTTACGATTATCGCTGCCATACTGACCATTGTCGGTTATGCAATTAATAATACGATTGTTGTATTTGACCGTATTCGTGAAAACATTACGAAAGAAGGAAAGAGAATTACATCCTTTGAAAAGCTTTCAAATATTGTAAATAAGAGTGTTGTACAATCATTAACTCGTAGTATTAATACGACATTCACTACATTAGTAGCTGTATTATGTTTCTTATTCTTAGGTGCAGAATCAATCTCTGGCTTTGCAATTGCCTTAGTTGTAGGATTAATTGCTGGTATTTACTCTTCTTTATTCCTTGCACCACAGTTATGGCTATCATGGCGTGGAAGAAATTTAAAAGACAATCCAGTAGATTTCACGAAGAAGAAGCGAGTAGAAGGACCACAAGTTTAAATGATAAAGTAAAAGTCTCTATTCTTTGAAGAACATCCATTTAGGAATTATTCAAAGAATAGAGGCTTTTTTTCAATTGTTGGCTAGTCTAAGGCAGTCTTTCTACCTAAGTAGAGGAAATGGGACGGGTGCCAGGTTGAATGAAGCTGTTAATAAAAGTGATAGAAGGAAATAAGTATGGAATTTAATTGGAACAGTTTAGAGGAAAGCATTCTATTCGTTTCATTGCGCCCCTGACTTTACTTTTGTATAATGAGTAAGTCAGGGGTGAATTTATGTTAACGAGTAAAGCAAAGTGGAATTTCCATCAAGTAGAAGGAAATACCTGGGTCGGTGATTCAGAATTTTCACCTATCATACAAAAGCTATTTATGCAGCGTGGTATATATACAGATCAGGAAGCTAAAAGCTTTCTTGAGATCGATTTAAATAACTTACATCAACCAGAAGGGCTTTCTATGATAGAGAAAGCTGTACAACGAGTACATCAGGCGATAGAAAACAAGGAACAAATTTTGGTTTTTGGAGATTATGATGCAGATGGAGTTACTTCAACAGCATTATTAATGAAAGCATTGCAGGAGCTTGGAGCTGATTGTGATTTTTATATTCCAAACCGTTTCACAGAGGGATATGGTCCAAATAAAGAAGCTTTTCAATTAGCATATAATCGTGGTATTTCATTAATTCTTACGGTAGATACAGGGATTGCTGCTATCGAAGAAGCTTTATTTGCGAAGGAATTAGGGCTTGATTTAATTATTACAGATCACCATGAGCTACAAGAGGAGTTACCTGAAGCATATGCAATTATTAATCCAAAATGTTCACCTGATTATCCTTTTCATGAGTTAGCAGGTGTTGGAGTTACGTTTAAATTTGCTCAAGCATTATTAGGATATTTTCCAGAGCATTTATTAGAATTTGTGGCAATTGGTACTATTGCAGACCTTGTACCATTGGTAGATGAGAATCGAATTCTTGCTTACTATGGATTACGTAAATTATCAGAAACTAAGAATGCAGGAATCAAGGCATTATTAAAATTATGCCAAATTAATGGAGTTGTTACAGAAGAAGATGTAGGATTTCAATTAGGACCAAGAATTAATGCAGTAGGTCGCTTGCAGGATGCAGAATTGGCGGTTGAATTATTTCTTTCAGAGGACAATGAAGATGCAGAGCATTTAGCATCTGAAGTACATGCTTTAAATGAAGAACGTAAAAAAATAGTAGTTCAAATTGTAAAAGAAGCGGAAGAAATCGTTGCCGAAAAGCAGCTTCCAAATGTTATTGTTGTAGCAAAAGAAGGATGGAATGAAGGAGTTCTTGGAATCGTTGCATCCCGTCTTGTTCAAAAATACCAACGACCAGCAATTGTACTAGCAATCAATCCAGAAAAAATGGTTGCAAAGGGATCTGCACGTAGTATTCCTGCCTTTAATATGTTTAAGAACTGTATGGAAATAAAAGATTTATTTGAACAATTTGGTGGACATTCTCAGGCTGCAGGAATGACAATTCCTTATGAAAATATTGAAGAAGTACAAGCTTTATTAAGTGAAGCAGCTGAGCAACAATTAACACCAGAGGATTTCAAGCCAGTTTTAGAAATTAATCAGAAACTGGAAATAAATAAATTAGACCTTTCTTTAATTGAAGAAATAAATCAACTTGCCCCATTTGGGATAGGTAATCCTAAACCATTATTTGTTGTAGATGCTATTCCAAATGATGTGCGTCAATTAGGAGCAAATCAAAATCACTTGAAATTAAAATTCACAGAAGATGGTACAACGATGGAAGCAATAGGATTTCAAAAAGGGGCATTATTTTCGTATATTACGAAGGAAACGTCCATAGAGATAGCAGGGGAATTAAGTGTTAACGAATGGAATGGAAATCGAAAAGTACAAATGATAATGACTGATTTACAAATAAAGGATTGGCAATTATTTGATCATCGTGGTAAAAAAGAAATCGACATCACGTCATATTTAATAGAAGAGGCTTCTCATTTAGTGGTTTGTGATGAATCCCGATCTACAGATGCATTTCAACAAAGAAATGTCACAGTAATTAATTATGATACAGATATGAGTGAGCTAACTCAGCATGAGCATGTTTACTTTTTAGATTTACCACTAGAGTTGAAGCATGTTGAACAAATTATCCAGCAGATACAGCCGCAAAATATTCATGTATGCTATTATGTGGAAGATAGTGTCTATTTAAAGCCATTTCCAACACGAGATACTTTTATTAAGTATTATAGTCTAGTAAAAAAGCAACAATCCTTAAATGTGAAACAACAATTAAAGCCATTGATGAGTACTTATGGATGGTCAAAAGACTTAATTATTTTCATGTCAGAAGTATTTATTGATTTAAAATTCTTAACGGCAAATGATGGTGTACTCTACGCTGTCCCCAATCCAGATAAAAAAGATTTACAGGATTCGACAGTATTACAAGAACGAAAAACAAAAATAGAAATTGAAAAGATCTTATATTATTCTACATATGAAATGTTAAAACAATGGTTTGGTCGATTATTAGTAGATACAACTAAAGATGGAGAGGAAACGAACAATGGATTACAAACAACATATTAAACTTGTCTATGATTGGCCTGTAGAAGGAGTTATTTTTAAAGATATTACTCCATTAATGAATCATGGTGAAGCTTTTAAAGCAGCTGTTGATGAGGTTGCTTCTTATGCAGCAGAGAAAGAAGTAGATGTAATTGTTGGGCCAGAAGCAAGGGGCTTTATTATTGGCTGCCCTGTCGCTTATAAGTTAGGAACAGGATTTGTTCCTGTAAGAAAAGCAGGCAAGCTTCCCCGTGAGGTCATTCAAGTAGATTATGGCTTAGAGTATGGAAAGAATGTTTTAACAATTCATAAGGACGCTATCCAACCTGGTCAACGTGTTTTAATTACAGATGATTTATTAGCAACAGGTGGAACAATTGAAGCTACAATTAAACTAGTAGAAAAATTAGGTGGTATCGTAGTTGGCTGTGCTTTCTTAATTGAATTAACATATTTAAATGGAATAGAAAAATTACAGAAATATGATGTGATGTCATTAATGCGTTATTAAAGAAAATAAGATATAATGTAGAAAAGGGTCTGACAGGCAGGAAAAGTGTCAGGCCTATTCTTTATATCAAGTGTAGATAACTAACTTTTTATTGTTAGACGATTTTGAATCTTTTTTATTTCAGGATGAATGTCTCGCAATAGGAATAAGGCGAATTTATACATTTTAAAAGGTGATTTTATGGCAAAAGATGCTATTTTAACAATTGAAGACATACTAGAAATGGCTAGTAAATATTTAAATGAAGAAGATGTAGCTTTTATTCGTAAATCTTATGAATTTGCGGCGGAAGCACATAAAGACCAATTTAGAAAATCTGGTGAAGCATATATTGTCCATCCTGTTCAAGTTGCAGGTATTCTGACAGAGCTTGAAATGGATCCAGAAACAATTGCTAGTGGTCTTCTTCATGATGTGGTTGAGGACACTGATATTTCATTGGACGAAATTGAGGAAACCTTTAATCACGAGGTTGCAATGCTTGTGGATGGAGTAACCAAGCTAGGGAAAATTAAATATAAATCACGCGAAGCACAGCAAGCTGAAAATCATCGAAAAATGTTTGTTGCCATGGCTAAAGATATTCGTGTTATTTTAATTAAACTTGCAGATAGATTGCATAATATGCGCACACTAAAATTTTTATCTCCTGAGAAGCGCCGCAGAATCTCTAATGAAACATTAGAAATTTTTGCTCCATTGGCCCATCGACTGGGGATATCCGCAATTAAGTGGGAACTAGAAGATACTGCTTTACGTTATTTAAATCCACAGCAATATTATCGTATTGTTGAATTGATGAAGCAGAAGCGTGAACAACGTGAAGCAGATATTGCTAATGTAATAGATGAGGTCAAAAAGCAGGTAGAAGCTGTAAGTATTGAGGCGGAGATTTCTGGACGGCCGAAACATTTATATAGTATTTATCGAAAAATGATTTTACAAGATAAACAATTTAATGAGATATATGATTTATTAGCTGTACGTATTATCGTTAACAGTATTAAGGATTGTTATGCGGTACTTGGTATTATTCATACCTGCTGGAAGCCGATGCCAGGTAGATTTAAAGACTATATTGCTATGCCGAAGCCAAACCTCTATCAATCTTTGCATACGACAGTAATTGGGCCAAATGGTGATCCTCTAGAAGTGCAAATTCGTACAAAAGAGATGCATGATATTGCAGAATTCGGGATTGCTGCACATTGGGCATACAAAGAAGGAAAACAAGTTAATAAAACAGATAAATCATTTGCTGAGAAGCTTTCTTGGTTTAGAGAAATTTTAGAATGGCAGAATGAAACAAATGATGCTGAAGAGTTTATGGAATCATTAAAAGTAGATCTATTCTCAGACATGGTTTATGTATTTACTCCAAAAGGTGATGTGATTGAGCTTCCGTACGGATCAGTACCTATTGATTTTGCATATCGCATTCATACAGAAATAGGGAATCAAACCATTGGTGCAAAAATAAATGGAAAAATGGAGCCGCTTGATTATAAATTAGAGAATGGCGATATCATTGAAGTAATGACCTCTAAGCATTCCTATGGACCCTCTCAAGATTGGTTGAAAATAACGCAAACATCTCAAGCGAAAAATAAAATCAAACAGTTTTTCAAGAAGCAGCGTAGAGAAGAAAATGTTACAAAAGGAAAAGAATTAGTTGAGAAAGAAATTCGTGCGTTAGAATTAGAACCTAAAGATGTGTTGATAGAAGAGAATCTGAAGCCAGTATTGGAAAAATTTAATTTTACAAATGAAGAGGATATGTATGCAGCAGTAGGTTATCAAGGAATTACTGCAGCATCTATTGCAACAAGGTTAACCGAGAAAATACGTCGTACGAAGTTAAAAGAAGAGCAGCTTCAAGCAACATTAGAAAAAATCAATGCAGAATCTAAAGAAATTGGACGAAAAACGAATAAGATGGACGCAGGAGTTGAGGTAAAAGGAATTGATAATGTATTAATTCGTTTATCTAAATGCTGTAATCCTGTTCCAGGTGATAAAATTGTAGGATATATCACAAAGGGTAGAGGTGTTTCTGTTCACCGTGCTGATTGTCCGAATGTACAAGGAAAAGATGGGGAAGAACGTTTTCTTGAGGTGGATTGGAAGGCGGAGCAGTTAATTAGTAAGCAATTCCGTTTAGATTTAGAAATTACAGGTGATGATCGTCCAGGTTTATTAAACGAGGTTATCCAAGCTATTTCAGAAACGAAGACAAACATCACTCAAGTAAACGGTCGCTCTGATCAAAATAAAATGGGGATTTTGCAAATTACGATTCTCATTTCAAACATCAGTCATCTTCAAAGAATCATTGATCGGATTAAACAAGTCAAGGATGTATATACTGTAACACGTATCCTACATTAATATTTTCAGTTAAGAAGGAGCATATTCATGAAAGCAGTACTTCAACGAGCAAAGCATGCAAGTGTTACTGTGGACAATTCCGTTGTTGGGCAAATTGACAACGGATTAGTCATTTTATTAGGAGTAACACATGATGATACAATAGATGATATAAATTTTTTAGTAAAAAAAATAATAAATTTACGTATATTTGAAGATGAAGAAGGAAAGATGAATTTATCCTTAAAAGATGTTGGCGGGGAGATTCTTTCTATTTCTCAATTCACTTTATATGGTGATACAAGTAAAGGAAGAAGACCTAACTTCTTACAAGCGGCTAAGCCTGATCAGGCAAAAGCATTATACGAGCAATTTAATCAGATACTCTCAGACAATGGAATCTCTGTAGAAACAGGTGTTTTTGGAGCGATGATGGATGTACAATTAACAAATCATGGACCAGTGACATTTATCTTAGATAGTAAGGAATAAATAATCTGTTTTTCTATGAACTAGTATAACTACCTTTGATCATGGTAAAAATAATGTTAAGGGTAGAGAAGCGCTTGACAATCAAGGCTCAACTGATTAAGATAATATTCATATAAATAATAAAATGACACCATTTTCTGATGAAGGAAAAAGTAGTTAGCACCATTTGAACAGAAAGAAAATGCCTAGGCTGAGAGCATTTTTACAAAAAAGGACTAATGAAAGACATTCTGGAGGATTCATACTGAAACAAAAGTAAGTATGGACGAATGACAGGCGTTAACTGTGAAAGTGGGTACAATGATAAATCGTACCAACTAGGGTGGCAACACGGGTATAAACTCTCGTCCCTTATTTATTTAAGGGATTAGAGTTTTTTTTGTACTTATTTATAATATTGAGGGGGTATAAACATGAGCTTAAAAGCGCCAAGAGGTACAGTGGATTTACTACCAGAAGATACGAAAAAATGGCAGTATGTAGAAGAAGTAATTAAAAAGATTTGCACTCGATTTAATTTCAATGAAATTAGAACACCAATGTTTGAGCATACAGAAGTGTTTCAGCGTGGCGTAGGAGATACAACAGATATTGTTCAAAAGGAAATGTATACCTTTGAAGACCGCGGTGGAAGAAGCATCACATTACGTCCAGAAGGAACAGCTGGTGTAGTTCGTGCATTTGTTGAAAATAAATTATTTGGTATTCCTGAACAACCGGTTAAATTGTATTATTTATCCGAGCTATTTCGCTATGAACGCCCTCAGCAAGGAAGAATGCGTCAGCTACACCAATTTGGTATTGAAGCATTAGGAAGTGCTGATCCGGCAATTGATGCTGAAGTAATCAGCCTAGCGATGATGGTTTATCAAGAGTTAGGATTAAAATCGATTAAATTAGTTATTAATAGCTTAGGGGATTTAGAAAGTCGTAAAAATCACCGAGAAGCATTAATTAAACATTTTACACCTCATATGCATGAGTTGTGTGAGGACTGTAATAATCGTTTAGCGCAAAATCCATTAAGGATTTTAGATTGTAAAAAAGATATGAACCATCCAGCGATGAAAACCGCTCCTTCTATTTTAGAATATCTAAATGAAGAATCGCAAGCTTACTTTGAGAAGGTAAAACATTATTTAGACCTGATGAACATTCCATATATCGTAGATGAAAATTTAGTACGTGGATTAGATTATTACAATCATACTGCTTTTGAAATCATGAGTGAGGCTGACGGTTTCGGTGCGATTACCACATTACTTGGTGGTGGAAGATATAATGGATTAGCAGCTGAATTAGGTGGCCCAGATACACCAGGTGTTGGCTTTGGAATGGGAATGGAACGTTTATTGATGGCATTAAAAGCAGAAAACATCACGCTTCCAATTGATCAATCCATTGATAGCTTTATTGTGGCTATTGGGGAGGAAGCAGAAGCTGAGGCAGTACGAATTGTCCATGAATTGCGCACACAGGGTATTTCTGCAGAGAAAGATTATTTAAATAGAAAAATAAAAGCTCAATTTAAAGCAGCAGATAGACTACATAGTAAATATGTATTGATTTTAGGAGAAGCAGAATTAGAAAAAGGCAGTATCTTAGTAAAAACAATGGATACTGGAGAACAGGTTGAAGTAGCTATTACAGAAGTGGTAACATTTTTACAGGAAAGATTATAGGAGGAAAAGAAATGAGCGAACGAATTTCAGCAGGTACATTAGGAGAACAACATATTGATCAATCAGTAGTATTAAAAGGTTGGGTAGATCGCCGCCGTGATTTAGGTGGATTAATATTTATTGATTTAAGAGATCGCTCTGGTATCGTACAAATTGTTTTTAACCCAGATCATTCAGAAGAAGCTCTTGAAATCGCAGAAAGAGTAAGAAGTGAGTATGTTATTGAAGTAAAAGGAACAGTTGTAAAAAGAGATCCAAGCACAGTAAATCCAGCAATTTCAACTGGTACTATTGAAGTAATTGTTAGTGGGATTAATGTAATTAATAAAGCTAAAAACCCACCATTTTTAATTGAAGATAATACAGATGTATCTGAGGATTTACGCTTAAAATATCGTTATCTTGATCTGCGTAGAAAACCATTACAAGAGACATTTATTTTACGTCATAAAACAACCCAAGCAGTGCGTAACTTCTTAAATGATAATGAATTTCTTGAAATGGAAACACCTATTTTAACAAAAAGTACTCCAGAGGGTGCGAGAGATTATTTAGTACCTAGTCGAGTACATCCAGGTGAATTTTATGCATTACCACAATCACCACAATTATTTAAGCAATTAATTATGATGAGTGGCTTTGAGAAATATTATCAAATTGCTCGCTGTTTTAGAGATGAAGATTTAAGAGCAGATCGTCAGCCTGAGTTTACTCAAATTGATATTGAAACATCCTTCTTATCTGCAGATGAAATCATGGAAATGACTGAAAAAATGATGCAGCATGTGATGAAAGAAGTAAAAGGAATGGATATTGAATTGCCACTTCCACGTATTTCTTATCAAGAGGCAATGGATCGCTTCGGCTCAGATAAACCAGATACGCGTTTCGGTTTAGAGCTAGTAAATATATCTGATATCGTGGAAACTTCATCATTCAAAGTCTTCAAAGGTGCAGTAGATGCAGGTGGGAAAGTATGCCTAATTAATGTAAAACAACAGGCAAATCATATTTCACGTAAAGAAATCGATGCTTTAACCGAATATGTTAAAATCTATGGTGCTAAAGGTTTAGCATGGGTGAAGATTGAAAATGGAGAAATGAATGGACCAATTGCTAAGTTCTTATCTGATGAAGAAAAGCAAGCAATGCTAAGTCGTGCAGGAGCCGAAGATGGAGATTTATTATTCTTCGGTGCTGATAAAGCAAGTGTTGTATACGATAGCTTAGGTGCTTTACGTTTAAAACTAGGAAAAGATTTAGAGCTTATTGATGAATCAAAATTTAATTTCTTATGGGTAGTAGATTGGCCTTTATTAGAATATGACGAGGATGCAAATCGATACTTTGCGGCACATCATCCATTTACAATGCCAGTCGCTGAGGATTTGGATAAACTAGAATCAAATCCAGCAGAAGTACGTGCAAATGCATACGATCTCGTATTAAATGGTTTTGAATTAGGTGGAGGTTCACTCCGAATTTATAATCGTGAAGTACAAGATAAAATGTTTAAAGCATTAGGCTTCTCGCAAGAACAAGCAGAAGAACAATTCGGTTTCCTTCTTGATGCTTTAGAATATGGTACACCTCCGCATGGTGGAATTGCTTTAGGACTAGATCGAATTGTTATGCTATTAGCTGGTAAAACAAATATTCGTGATACGATTCTATTCCCGAAAACAGCTTCAGCATCTGATTTATTAACAGATGCACCAAATGAAGTAAGCGAGGAGCAATTGGGGGAATTATCCATCCAACTTGACCTGTAAGAGGATGTTCAAAAAAGTTCAGTGAAAATGGCAAACATATTGAATAAGGAAGTATGATGTGCTAGTATTGATACCCAAGTTCGTGACATGATGAACTTATCCGATGGCGGTCGTTTTACATTTTTTTCGAACACTAACTATAAGTAAAATAAATACAAATAAGTTATAAATGATTCGTAAAGGTAATCGAATTATTTAAATATTTAGATTGATTAACAAAAAAAACTATGCTATGATTTAAATAGTCACAGAAGGAAAATCCTGATGTGTGCGTTAAATGAAAATCGTTTTGACCGAACACTTTTTAAACGGGAGCTCAAACTGTTTCTATGGTAAATACATGCCTCGTATCAAGGAGAGGACTTATGAGCTATAGAACTTGGCACCCACCTGCACGTAGCGGGATCAAAGCTTGTATTTTGACGGCACAATCGGGATTTTCCTTTTGAAAAGTAAAATTATAAAATGCTTCCTTTGGCTTAAACAGCTGAAGGAAGCATTTTTTATTTTTAAACGGAATATGTGATTCTTATTTCTAAGAAAATAGTTTAGTAAACAGCTAATACTTAGAAAAAATGAAAATCTCTTTTTCTACTTTAATTAAGATTGGGCATTAGGTACAACTTGTTCTAAGTTTCCGTTTTTATCCATTTTAAACATTGGAGATTTCATTGGGTTTAAACCATCTAGTACAGTCATTTTTCTTGCTCGTTCCATGATTTCAACAAATGTTTGATAGTCATTTTGGATTGTGTTTAATTGTTTTTCTGTTTCTGTTAATTTTCGTTTTAGTTGGGTGATTTCTTCATGTAATCTTTCATTTTCACTTTGCAGTTTATCCATATGATCTTGCGATTTTATTTTATGAAGGGTCTCTTTTTTCATATTTTGCAAGAAATGAATAATTGCTTCTAATGAAATAGGTGCTTCATTTACTTTAATTTTTGGATGCTCTGTTTGACTGTCAACTATAGTTGGTGATTCTACTATCCGTTGTCGTTTTACTTTAGCAAGCGAGCGTTTCTTTTCTTTTCGTTGGCGTTTGGCTAGGTCCATTGCGTGTTCATATTTTTTACGTACCTCAGCATTCCAACGAAATCCACATGCAGCAGATGTACGATTTAACACATCACCTACTTCATCAAACGCATTTAATTGTGTGCTGCCATCACGAACATGTCGTAGTACTGTTTCTGCAAGTAATAAATCATCTTCATGAGACCAAGCATCCTGTCTTACTTTCGCCATTCATTATCAACTCCTCAAAACGTTCTATTCATAGTGTTTGATATTGCTATATCGTTAGTATGAACGTAAAGAAGCTGTTTTATACCACAGAATAAAGAAACTTTCATATATTTAAGAGTTAATAAAATAATCATTTCATCTAATGGTTTTAGAGGTTGTACTTTTAGAAAAATTTTTAGGATTTAGTATGTTGATTAATTTTTTCATAAACTTGTTTTAAAGCTTGTTCAAATTTACCAGTTTGATTTGGTTGATAATATTTTCTATGCTTCAATGTATCAGGTAAATATTGTTGCTCCACCCATGAGCCTTCATAATTATGAGGATATTTATAGTCAATCCCACGGCCAAGCTTTTTAGCGCCAGAATAATGAGCGTCTTTTAAATGAGCTGGAATATCTCCAGATTTTCCGGAACGAATATCAGCAAGTGCAGCATCAAGAGCCTTATATGCCGAATTTGATTTTGGTGATAAAGCTAATTCCACGACTGCAGCAGCTAAAGGAATACGCGCCTCAGGAAAGCCTATTCTTTCCGCAGCTTGTACTGCAGCTAATGCACGAGGACCTGCTTGAGGATTAGCTAGGCCGATATCTTCATAAGCAATAACCACCATACGTCTGGCAATACTGTCAAGGTCTCCAGCTTCTATCAATCTTCCAAGATAATGTAAGGAGGCATTTACATCACTACCTCGTATTGATTTTTGAAACGCAGACAGTACATCATAATGTGCATCTCCACCTTTGTCATGTGAAAAGCTTTTTTTCTGCATACATTCTTCAGCAATGTCTAAGCTAATGATGATTTCACCTTCTGCATTTGACGGAGTAGATGCGATCGCTAATTCGAGACCGTTTAAAGCAGCTCGTAAATCACCGTTTGCACTATAAGAAAAGTGCTCTAATGCTTCTTTACTTAATGTAATTTTTTCTTTACCGTATCCATGCACTTCATCTTCAATAGCTCGCTTTAATGCTAATTGTACATGTTCAGGTTTTAGTGCATGAAGCTCAAATAAATGACAGCGACTGCGGATCGCTGGATTGATAGAGTGGTACGGATTACTAGTAGTGCAGCCTATCAATGTAATTAAATTACTTTCTAAATGAGGAAGAAGAAAGTCTTGCTTTGCCTTATCAAGTCGATGAACCTCATCTAATATTAAAATCATCTGTCCAGATAATTTTGCTTCTTCTACAACAATTTCCATGTCTTTTTTCTTATCTGATACGGCATTTAATATGCGCATAGACATATTTAAGCTTTTAGCCATCGCAACAGCCATGGAAGTTTTACCTGTACCAGGTGGACCAAATAAAATCATCGAAGCTAGACGTTCTGCTTGAATCATACGATTAATAATTTTTCCTTCGCCAACAAGATGCTCTTGTCCAATAATGTCTTCTATGTGATTTGGTCTCATCCGTGAAGCTAATGGTTCGTGTCTCATATATATCTTCCTTTTTGCAAAAATAAAATAGATACTTTTAACATAGCGTACGTTTGTTATTCAGAAAATGCAAGTGCTGGATTATTCATGTTATAATAAATGTTAACTAGATTGTTGAGTATCTTATTTTTTAATAAATAATGAGATTATGCTACAATCACTATTTGGGTAAAGAAAATTTGAACGCGATTGAAAATCTTAACAAAAATTGCGCTTGGGCGTAATGGATATAATGTATATAAGAGGTGTCAAAATTGAAAATTTCTACAAAAGGGCGCTATGGATTAACTATTATGATTGAATTAGCAAGACATTATGGATCTGGCCCTGTTTCCTTAAAAGTAATTGCAGAACAAAATGATTTATCTGTTCATTATCTGGAGCAGTTAGCAGCACCTCTTCGAAATGCAGGGTTAATTAAAAGCATTAGAGGAGCGTATGGTGGATACGTTTTAGTAGAGGAACCAGCTAAGATTAAAGCAGGGGATATTATTCGTGTACTAGAAGGTCCACTTATTCTTGTAGAAGGAATTGAGAAGGAAGAGCCTGCTAAACAAGCTTTATGGTTAAAGATGACTGAAGCAGTGAAGGAAGTTTTGAATACTACTACATTGGCTGATTTAACAGAGGATCAGAAGAAGGATAATAATGAACAATATATGTTTTATATTTAATCGGAATGAAAGGATACACCATCATGAATGAAATTTATTTAGACCATGCAGCTACAACACCAGTTCATCCTGAGGTGGCTGAAGTCATGTTTAAAGCAATGACAAATGTATATGGTAATCCATCAAGTGTTCATGCTTTTGGTAGGAAAGCTAGACATTTAATAGATGAAGCAAGATCTGCCCTAGCTAACAGTATCCATGCAAAGGAAAAAGAAATTACGTTTACAAGTGGTGGTACAGAGGCAGATAATTTAGCCTTGATTGGAACTGCATTAGCTAACCAGCATAAAGGGAAGCATATCATTACAACAAATCAGGAACATCATGCTGTTCTTCATGCTGCTAATTATTTGGAAACATTAGGTTTTCATATCACATACTTACCAATAAATGAAAGTGGTCAAGTTACTGTAGAAGATGTAAAAAATGCTTTGACAGAAGAAACCATCCTTGTATCTATTATGTTTGTTAATAATGAAACAGGTGTCATTCAACCAATTGAGGAGATTGGGGAAGTGCTTAAAGATCATTATGCATATTTTCATACAGATGCTGTACAAGCATATGGATTACTTGAGATAGATGTAAAAAAGTTAAATGTTGATTTATTAAGTGTATCAGCACATAAAATAAACGGCCCAAAAGGTGTCGGTTTTCTATTTGCTAGGGAACATTTGGTTATCCAGCCACTACAATTTGGTGGAGAACAAGAACGGAAAAGAAGACCAGGTACAGAAAATGTTATTAATATTATTGGTTTTCAAAAAGCAGTGGAAGTTTTACAGAAGGAACAAGAGAATAATCGAAGTAAATATAGGCAGTTGAAAAAAACTTTTGTTTATACTTTAGAGGAGAGTGCGATTGATTTTGAAATAAATGCAGATTCTTCTAATCAAATAGATAGTATTATAAATATTAGTTTTCCAAAGACGAATGTAGAATCGATGTTAACTAATTTAGATTTGGAAGGCATCGCTGCCTCAAGTGGTAGTGCATGTACGGCAGGATCGGTGGAGCCTTCGCATGTTTTAACAGCAATGTTTGGAGCGGAAGATGATAGAACAGTAAATTCCATTCGATTTAGTTTTGGTTTAAATAATACAGAAGAAAATATAGTGCAGGCAGCAAATAAGATAAGTAAGGTTGTCAAACGATTGACTAAATAGAAGGTGGGAAAAATGAAAAATAATAAAGATATTCGTGTTGTCGTTGGAATGAGTGGAGGGGTAGACTCCTCTGTAGCAGCATTATTATTAAAAGAGCAAGGATATGATGTTGTTGGTATTTTTATGAAAAACTGGGATGACACAGATGAAAATGGTGTATGTACAGCAACAGAAGATTTTAATGATGTTGTTCGTGTCTGTAATCAATTGGATATTCCCTATTATGCGGTGAATTTTGAAAAGCAATATTGGGATAAAGTGTTCACTTATTTTCTCGAAGAGTATAAGGCCGGTAGAACACCTAATCCAGATGTAATGTGTAATAAAGAAATTAAATTTAAAGCATTTTTAGATCATGCTCTTTCTCTTGGAGCAGATTATCTTGCAACAGGACATTATGCGCAAGTACGTAGAGTAAATGGAAAAACAGAAATGCTTCGAGGAAAAGATAATAATAAGGATCAGACTTATTTTTTAAATCAACTTTCTGGTGAAACATTAAATCAAGTAATGTTTCCACTTGGACATTTAGATAAAAAAGAAGTTCGCGAAATTGCCAGTAAGCATGGATTAGCAACAGCGAATAAAAAGGACAGTACAGGTATTTGTTTCATTGGCGAACGTAACTTTAAACAATTTTTAAGTGAATATTTACCAGCTCAACCAGGAGAAATGCGCACGATGACGAATAAGAAAATCGGCATGCATGATGGATTAATGTACTATACAATTGGTCAGCGTCAAGGCTTAGGAATTGGCGGTTCTGGTGAACCATGGTTTGTTGTTGGGAAAAATCTTCAAGAAAATATACTTTATGTGGAGCAAGGGTTTGATAATGAATTTCTATATTCAGATGGAATCATTGCAACGAAAATAAATTGGGTAAATCCAGAAGATGTTAAAGCAGAATTTACTTGCACAGCTAAATTCCGCTATCGTCAACAGGATAGTCTTGTCCATGTGAAAATTCTAACAGATGGACGTACAGAAGTGATTTTCGATCAACCTGAAAGAGCGATAACACCTGGACAAGCAGTTGTGTTCTATGATGGGGAAATTTGTCTTGGTGGAGGAACCATTGACCAAATTTTTAAGAATGATGAAGTACTATCGTATGTTGGTTAGTAGGGGGTTACTGGATTGTTGAAAGAGAAGAATAATCAAGCATTATTATATATGAAAGAACAAAAATATGAAGAAGCAGCAAAAATATATAATGAAATTATCGAAACACATCCCGAAGACCCTGTCGGTTACATTAATTTTGGGAATTTATTAATTCAAATGAATGATGCGAGTGCGGAACGTTTTTTGAGGAAAGCGTTAGAACTTGATGAACAAGCTGTAGCTGCAATTTATGGTTTAGGGAATTTTTATTTTAAGCAAGAGGAATTTGCCAAAGCACAGGAATCCTTCCAACAAGCGATTTCGCTAGGTATGGAGGAAAGTGATGTATATTATATGCTTGCATTATCCTTGTTAAATCAAGAGCTTGGTAGACTTGCAATTCCATATTTAATGCGTGCTTCTGAGCTTGCACCAACGGATGAGGATATTTTGTTTCAGTATGGTTTAACGCTAGCTAAATGTAATTTTATTGATGAAAGCCAAAAAGTATTTGATCAGTTATTGCAATTAAATCCTAATCATAGTGATGCGCATTATAATCAAGGAATTATTGCAGCTTATTATGACCAACTTCATCAAGCATTAGAGCATTTTGAAACTGCTGTTCGTATTCAACCAGATCATGTTTTGGCAGCAAATGGTGTAGAGAATATGAAGAAAAAGCTAAATCAATCATAAGTGTAAGATAGAGAGGTTTTTCGCATGATGGAGTCTGAACAATTAGAAGCTCAAATGACTAGCTTCATACGAGGTGAATTACTTCATATCATTTATGAAAATGAAGTGGAGCATTTTCGTATTGCTAAAATTAAAGTGCTTGATTCAAATGAAGAGAAAATAGAGAAAGAAGTTGTGATTAAAGGACACTTTTCTCATTTGCAAAAAGGAGCTGCTTATGTATTTTATGGGCAGCTTGTTCATCATGCAAAATTTGGTCTTCAATATGATGTAGAATCCTTTCAAACGTATATTCCAGAAACTAAGGAAGGATTAATTGCTTATCTATCTAGTGACTTGTTTTATGGTGTAGGTAAACGAATAGCAAAAAAAATTGTTGATCATTTAGGAGAAAATGCTATTTCTAAGATTATGGACGATCCAGATATATTATTGGATGTTCCTGGTCTTCAAAAAACTACAGCAGAATCTTTATATAAAACATTAAAGGAAAATCAGGGCTTTGAACAAGTAGTCGTTGCTTTAGCGAAATATGGAATTGGTTTAAAGATGAGCCAAAAAATCTTCGCAAATTACAAAGAACAATCGATAGAAATTCTAGAAGAGGATCCATACCAATATGTCTTTGATATAGAAGGTTTTGGTTTTCAATCAGCTGATGAAATTGCAAAGCAGCAGGGATTACCGTTAACACATCCAAATCGCGTAGGAGCTGGATGTGTTTATGTATTACAAACATCTATTCAAGAAGGCCATGTTTATTTACCAGTGGATGAATGTATCGCGCAGGCTTTGAAATTATTGGCTACTTCTGAGTTAAGTGTTGATGATATTATGGGAAGATTGATTGGCCTTAATGAAGATCAGGCAATTGTCTTAAATGATAATAAAGTCTATTTACCTCAATTATATTTTGCGGAAGCGGGATTTGCTGGACATTTAAAACGAATTATTGCAGAAGAAGTGACAGAAGAAACAACTTTAGCTGAGTTGATGAAGTATATAGGAGATATTGAAGAAGCAGAAGCGCTCAGTTATGGAGAAGAACAGTTTAATGCAATTCAAATGGCTTTAGAATCTAAAGTTATGATATTAACTGGTGGACCAGGTACTGGGAAAACTACAGTAATTAAAGGTATTATTCAGAGCTATGCTGCAATCCACGATCTTTCTTATCAATGGGATGATTATGAGGAGAAAAGTGAATTCCCATTTATTTTAGCTGCTCCAACGGGAAGAGCTGCAAAGAGACTGCAGGAATCTACAAATATTCCTGCCCGAACTATTCATCGTTTATTAGGCTGGAATGGTAAAGATTCCTTTGATAAAAATGAAGATGAAAGATTGTCCGGGAAAGTATTAATTATCGATGAGTTTTCTATGGTAGATATCTGGCTTGCTAATAGTTTATTTAAAGCAATTCCTTCAGATATGCAAGTACTAATTGTGGGGGATGAAGAGCAGCTCCCATCTGTAGGGCCGGGGCAAGTACTATCAGATTTACTAGCTAGCGGAGTCATTCCCTCTATTACTTTAGAGGAAGTATATCGTCAAAAAGAAGGATCGAAAATTATTCAGCTAGCACATCATATTAAAAATAATACATGTACAGTAGCTGAGTTACAAAATGATCGTGATTTTAGTTTCATCCCTTGTCATGAAAGCCAACTTATTCCAGCAATTACTACGATATTTGAACGTGCACAAGATAAAGGAATTGATGTAAGAGATATTCAAGTATTAGCACCGATTTATCGGTCACGAGTTGGTATTAACGAAATCAACAAACACCTACAAGAAATTGTAAATCCTTATTCGCAAACAAAAAGGCAAAAGAAAGTAAAGGATGTTGTTTTTCGGGTTGGTGATAAAGTGATTCAATTAGTTAACCAACCAGAAGATGGTGTGTCTAACGGGGATATTGGAGAAATTGTAGCTATTTTTGAGGAGAATGAGAACAAGGAGAATGTAGAACAAATTGTAATTGCATTTGATGATCGTGAAGTTGTTTATGAACGAAAAGATTATATTAACTTTATGCATGCATACTGTATCTCCATTCATAAGTCACAGGGTAGTGAATTTCCGATTGTATTAATGCCAGTGTTCTCTGCTTATCATCGGATGTTAAAAAAGAATTTATTATATACGGGAATTACAAGAAGCAAGCAAACCTTAATCCTCTGTGGAGATCCACATGTCTTTATCCGTGGTGTTGAAACATTAGATACAAATCAACGTTATACCTCATTAATTCCTTTATTAAATGGCGAGATAGAGTCTGACCTTGATTTATTAGAAATAGAAGAGGACAACTCACTATCTCCATATGATTTTATGTAAAAGTATATAATAGGGAAAAACCAAGTCAGCTGATTAGCTGACTTGGTTTTTCCCTATTAATGTTTTTTGGCATAATATATCCAGAGAGAATAGAAAACAATTAAAACAAAAAATAATGTTCCCATTAAAGTATAGAAGATTGAAGAACTAAAAAAACCTGCAGTGATTGCGGCAATCAGAATTCCAATCATGATAATAGTTACACTCAGTGTCGCCGTTTTCTGGATGATAAGAGCAGTTCGTTCATCATTCTCCTTCACATAACTTTGTTTTAGAACAGTTTTATTTCGAGTGATTCTCAAACCATTCACGATGGAGATAATTAGAAATAATTCAATTCCTATAAAAGCTCCAAAATGCATTCCTTTAAACATACTAGGTAAGGTTGGTAACTGTCCATGGAAAAATAAGAGACCAAGATAGAGTGCTGCTGTAATAATCGCAATTATAATAAGCATGTTTATGCGAAAGATCATTTTCTTTTTATACGTTTCCATTTAAAATTCCTCCACTTCACTGAAATCAAAAACCTCTTCGATTGTTAATCCAAAGTATTTAGAGATTTTATAAGCTAAAACTAGAGATGCCGTATATTTTCCTACTTCGAGCGAGGTAATGGTTTGACGAGTGACGCCAACTGCCAATCCTAATTCTTCTTGAGATAGTTTGTGCCGCTTACGAAGCTCACGTATTTTATTTTTCAAACAATCCCTCCTTTGCAATGCTTGCTTTGCATTTTTAGTATAGTTTACTTTGCAAATAATGTCAAGTTAGCTTTGCAAAAAAATGTATTCAAAATCATTCATACAAATAATGTTCATAAATGTTTATGTTATGGATTTAGAAAAGGTCTGATTATAAGGAGTTTTTCATGAGATAAGCAAGTATAAAAGTTTTGCACGAATTTATTTTTATTCAGAGATAGGCTTGTCTAGCTCCGAGCTCCAAAAACTAGGAGCTAACGTGAGCCATCCTACAATAAGTCAAGTTTTATAAGGAAGCCCGACTACAACTAGGCTAAAGCCTAACGTCGGATACCCCTAAAGGGGCATGTTCCCTTTATCTCAAGGGTAAAGGAAGTTCGACTAATGTCGAACCACCCCAAACGGGCGCAATCTCTACGTTTTTTGACGTACAGGATGTACTAGTGCGGATGTTGCTCGCGTGTAGTGGCGTACTTAATCCGTATCCTCCACGAGTTGTGCTCGTGACATCACGCTTTTAACCTGTAAGGGCACGACTTTCGCTTTTCGTTCTGCAAGTAGTGTTGGTATAGATTTTCATGAAATTAGGCAAACTAAACTCAACATCATATTAGGGGACATGTCATTTGTTGCATTTAAGAAAATTATTATCCATTATGCTGTTTTTATTTGTGTGTTTATTGGCTTTATTGGTTCTTTTTGTTCTTCAAAAATTATTTCCTGTATACACAACAATTCTTCGTATTATATGGAACATTCTGTTACCTTTTTTGATAGCTGGATTGATTGCTTACATACTTCATCCATTGATAAACAAATTAAATACATGGAAACTTCCAAAAAGCTTTTCAATTTTATTGATATACTTATTATTCTTTGGAGGAGGAGCTTTGGCGATCTATTATTTTTATCCAATATTCTTGGTGGAAATGGAAGAATTAAGTGAGCGTCTCCCCAAATTTATTCAAGAATATGATCATGTTGTTGAAAATATTTATGCATCCGCTTCTTTTTTGCCAGAAGCAATGCAGGAGAGAATAACTCAATTTATTCATGGATTAGAACATACGATAAGTGATAAGCTGACGATGTTTATGGAAAAAACTACAAAGTTATTTGATTGGCTGCTTATTGTTTTAATTGTTCCAGTACTTGTCTTTTATTTATTGAAGGATTTTGAGGACGTAACACGATTTATGAAGAAATTTATTTCATCTAAGTACCATGTGCAAGTGAAAGAAATTTGTCATATTATTGATGTGCATTTTGGCAATTATCTGCGTGGACAGTTATTAGTGAGTGCCTTTATCATCTTTTCTACCTATATTATCTTTGATTTATTTCAATTAAAATATGCTTTATTATTGGCGATTATCTTAGGAGTTACCAATCTTATTCCTTATTTTGGTCCGTTAATTGGTGCTATTCCAGCTATTATTGTGGCGATGACAATGTCAAAAACGATGATTATTGTTGTGATTGTCACTATTTTAGGAACACAATTAATAGAAAATAGCTTTATTTCACCATATGTTATTGGGAAGATGACGAAAATCCATCCCATTACTATTATTTTGGCTTTATTAATTGGAGGACAAATTGGTGGTATTATTGGAATGGTTCTTATCGTACCTATTGTAACTATTGGCTATGCAATTATTAAAAATCTACCCCGACTAAGACAGAGTGTTTGACTTTAGTGGAAGAATTTCTTAAAATCTAAGAAGATACAAATTTTGTAGATATGACTATACAGAAAGCTATGATGGTGAAAAGTACATGTTCCTATTGTTTATAGAGAGGGATTTTCCTAGGCTGAAAAAAATCCTAAATCAAAGTACATGGAAAGCTAAACTGGAGTGCGATTAATACTCGCCGGTTTCAAACCGTTAACATGATGAAGTGATAACTAATGATTAGTTATAATTTAGGGTGGTACCGCGACAAAACTCGTCCCTGCAATATGCAGTGATGGGTTTTCTTTTTTTTGAAAACAATTAATAAGTAGAAAGGTGGATTTTATAATGAAAAAATTAAATTCAGCTGAAGTTCGGCAAATGTTTTTAGATTTTTTTGCGGAGAAGGGACATCGTGTTGAACCAAGTGCATCACTTGTACCGAATGATGATCCAACCCTGCTTTGGATTAATAGTGGAGTAGCAACATTAAAGAAATATTTTGATGGAACAGTAACTCCAGAAAATCCAAGGATTGTTAATGCACAGAAATCAATCCGTACGAATGACATTGAAAATGTTGGCTACACTGCGAGACATCATACTTTCTTTGAAATGCTTGGGAATTTTTCGATTGGGGATTATTTTAAAAAAGAAGCTATTCTTTGGGCTTGGGAATTTTTAACAAGCGAAAAATGGTTAGGTTTTGATGAAAAGTTATTATATGTTACCGTGCATCCAGAGGACGATGAAGCATATGATATTTGGTTAACAGAAATCAAGTTGCCAGTTGAGCATATTATCCGCATTGAAGAGAATTTCTGGGATATTGGTGAAGGACCAAGTGGACCAAATACTGAAATTTTCTATGATCGTGGAGAGAAATATGGAAATGATTCAAATGATCCAGAGCTATATCCTGGTGGAGAAAATGAACGATATTTAGAAGTATGGAATTTAGTATTCTCACAATTTAACCATAATCCAGATGATTCATATACGCCACTCCCAAATAAGAACATTGATACAGGTATGGGGCTTGAACGTATGATGTCCATTATTCAAGACACACCAACAAATTTTGAAACAGATTTATTTCAGCCAATCCTTTCGATGATTGGAAAATTAGCAAATCAGTCTTATGGAACATCAAAGGATATAGATACAGCATATAAAGTAATTGCTGACCATATTCGTACCTTAGCTTTTGCAATTGGTGATGGAGCACTTCCTTCCAACGAAGGACGTGGATATGTATTAAGAAGATTGCTACGTCGAGCAGTTAGATATGCGAAGCAAATTGGTATTGAAAAACCATTTATGTATGAATTGGTACCTACTGTTGGTGGTATTATGAAGGATTACTATCCTGAAGTTGCCAAGCAAGAAGAATATATCGCTAAAATCATTAAAATAGAAGAAGAGCGTTTCTATGAGACATTAAATGATGGTTTAAATATTTTAGCGGATATTATTGATAAAGAGAAGGAAAATAATAGCACAGTATTTCCAGGTGATATTGCGTTTAAGTTATATGATACGTATGGTTTTCCGAAAGAATTAACAGAAGAATATATTGCTGAGCATGGATTTACATTAGATGAAACTGGCTTCCAGGTAGAAATGGATAAGCAACGTGAGCGCGCTCGTAATGCACGTAAGCAAGTAGAATCAATGCAAGTACAGGATGAAGTATTCGGTAAGTTGGATGCTACAAGTGAATTTATTGGTTACGATATATTAGAAAAAGAAACGACTGTTGTTTCCATCTTAAAGGATAAAGCATTTGTCAAAACCGCAAAAGCAGGGGAAAAAGTTTTAGTAGTACTTGCTGAAACACCATTCTATGCTGAGAGCGGGGGACAAATTGCTGATAAAGGGATAATTTCAGCAGATGGACTTAAGGCTGTTGTAGAGGATGTTAAGAAAGCGCCTAAGGGGCAGCACATTCATCATGTGACAATTGAAGCTGGAGAGCTTGTTGTTGGAGAAAAAGTAACAGCATCTATTAAAAAAGATTCTCGTTTAGCAACAGTGAAAAACCATACAGCAACTCATTTATTACACCAAGCATTGAAGGATGTATTAGGGGAACATGTTAATCAGGCAGGTTCATTAGTGACTTCTGAACGACTACGTTTTGACTTCTCGCATTTTAGCCAAGTATCTGAAGAGGAATTAAAGCAAGTAGAGCAAATTGTTAATGAAAAAATTTGGCAGTCGATTCCTCTTGATATTCGCAATATGAAAATTGCAGAGGCAAAAGAAATAGGAGCAATGGCATTATTTGGTGAAAAATATGGAGATATCGTACGTGTAGTTCGTGTAGGAGATTATAGTATTGAATTATGTGGAGGTTGCCATGTAGTCAACACAGCAGAGATTGGTTTATTTAAGATTATTTCTGAAGGCGGAATTGGTGCAGGTACAAGACGTATTGAAGCTGTAACAAGTCAAGGTGCATATGAGTTTATCAATAAACAAGTAGATATTTTAAATCAAGTAAGTCAAAAATTAAAAGTGACAATTGATTATGTGCCAAATCGTATCGAGCAATTAAATGATGAAATGAAAGCTTTATCGAAAACAAATGAATCTTTAAGTGCTAAATTAGCTCATCTAGAGTCAGCATCTGTACTAGATAAGCAGATAGAAGTAGAGGGAGTTAATTTGCTAGCTACAAAAGTAAATGCGAAGGATATGAATCAACTTCGAAACATGTTCGATGATCTGAAAGAAAAGATGGACACATATGTAATTTTACTTGCAGCAGAAAATGACGGTAAGGTTCAATTATTAGCAGGAGTTTCTAAAGATAATATCGAAAAAGGATTGCATGCAGGGAATTTAATCAAAGAAGCTGCAAAACTTTGTGGAGGAGGCGGCGGTGGTCGCCCAGACATGGCTCAAGCAGGAGGGAAAAATCCTAGCGGAATAGAGCAGGCAATCCAATTCGCCGAGCATTATATTAAGGAAAATAAGAAATAATTGTTAGAATAAATGTATATCATATGATTATTTATCTATTCATGATAGAATAGAAATACTAGGTAGACTATGGAGTGAGGTGTCACTATGAGCTCGATCGATAAAACAATGAAGTTTAATTTTCCGGATGAACCTTTTGACCAGGATATTAAGGATATATTATTTACTGTTCATGATGCATTAAAAGAAAAAGGCTATAATCCACATAACCAAATTGTTGGGTATTTACTGTCAGGTGACCCCGCATATATACCAAGATATAAAGATGCGAGAAATTTAATTCGTAAAATTGAACGAGACGAAGTAATAGAGGAGCTTGTAAGATTTTATTTGAAAAATCAAAAGGATAGATAAATGAAAATATTGGGGTTAGATGTAGGGTCAAAAACGATTGGTGTAGCAATCAGTGATGCATTTGGTTGGACAGCCCAAGGGTTAACTACTATTCATTGGGATGAATCTAATTTTACTTCTGCTGATAAAGAATTAGCAGAAATAATCCAAATGCATGAAGTTGAGAAAGTTGTTGTTGGACTTCCGAAACATATGAATGGTTCTATTGGTGAAAGAGGACTTGCTTCAATGACTTACGCAGAGCATATTGAAGAAACATACCAGCTACCTGTCGTATTATGGGACGAAAGATTAACAACTACAGCAGCTGAACGCGTATTATTAGAGGCTGATATGAGCAGAAAAAAACGAAAAAAAGTGATCGATAAGCTAGCAGCAGTCATGATTTTACAAGGCTTTCTCGATCAAAATAGCAGAGGAGTGTAGGCTTCATGTCATTAGAAGCAAAAGAAAGAATTATAATTCCAGATGAAAATGGAGAAGAACATCTATTTGAAGTTCTATTTTCATTCGACGTAGATGCAACACAAAAAACATACATTGCAGTTACACCAGTGGAGCAAGGCGAAGATGAAGAAGTAGAAGTGTTTGCTTTTCGTTATGAATTGAAAAACGAAGATGATAACGACCTTGCATTATTTCCGATTGAATCAGATGAAGAATGGGATTTAGTGGAAGAAATGTTAAATACACTCGTTGATGAAGAGGAATTAAACTAAATATCAATACAATATCTGAGCCTATCGGAAAATTTGATTATTCGATAGGCTTATTTTTTATTTTAGAAAATTAGAAAATAGCTATTCGACAAGTTTATGATTTCTTACATAAGAGGCGTTAATAAGGCAATCCTGCGCTTGGTTTATCAAGTTTTCTTTGCTAAACATAGATTATCCTCGATATTTTTAGTATAATATATCGGACGAAAGGACGGGTGCATGATGTCAAAAGAGAAAAAGAAAATGAGTTATAAGGATAATGCGAGAAAACGAGGGGAAGAAGCAAGTATTGTTCGTCGTGTTGTAGCTATTATTATTCTATTACTCATTATTATAATAGGAGCTGGAGGATATGCTGGCTATAATTACATCAAATCAGCTTTAGAGCCAGTCGATCCATCCGATACAGAGGTAATCAACGTAAACATTCCGATGGGCTCCTCATCATCAACTATTGCGAATATATTAAAAGAACATGATCTTATTAAAGATGCAAGAGTATTTCGTTTCTATGTTAAGTTTAGAAATGAAGGTGATTTCCAAGCAGGTGATTATGAATTAACTAAGGCAGATTCTTTTGATGAAATCATTGAAGCATTGAAGAGTGGTAAGGTGGAAGATACTGTTTACTATACAGTTGCAATTCCAGAGGGGAAAAATATGGAAGAAATTGCTGAAATCTATGCAAATAAGCTTCCTTTTACACAAGAAGAATTTCTTGAAGTAGTGGAGAATGAAGAGTATGTGAAAGAATTAATGGCTCAATATCCAACCATATTAACAGATGCTATATTAGAAGATGATATTCGTACACCTCTGGAAGGATATTTATTTGCTGCTACCTATCAAATCTATGAGGAAGAACCAGAGGTAGAAGCTATTGTAGAAATGATGTTAGATAAGACGGAGGAAGTCGTCAGTAAATATCTGAGTGTAATTGAAGAAAGAGAATGGACAGTTCATGAGGCACTTACTTTTGCTTCATTATTAGAGAAAGAAGCACGCTCTGAGGATGAAAGAAAAAATATTGCTAGTGTTTTTTATAATCGTTTAGATGACGGTATGAAATTACAAACAGATCCAACCGTACTTTATGCTTTAGGTGAGCATAAAGATCGAGTATTATACAGTGATTTAGAAATAGAATCTCCTTATAATACTTATTATATTGAAGGATTACCAGTAGGTCCTATTTCTAATTTTGGAGAGAATTCATTAGAGGCAACCTTAGAACCTGCAGAAACAAACTATTTCTATTTTCTACATGACTTTGATGGTAATATTCATTATGCAGAAACACATGATGAACATATTCGCTTAAGAAATGAATATCGTTCAGATGATAATAGCTAAGAATGAGGGCTTAGAGCATGATTAATGAACAATTAACTAATTATTTATTAGAAACATTACCAGAAAATCCAGATTGGGTGAATGAACTGGAAAGACAAGGGAAAGAAGATCGTGTTCCTATCATGGATCCTTTAGGAATACAATTTGTGATGCAGCTTATTCGAATTCAACAACCAGCACAAATTTTAGAAGTAGGTACAGCAATTGGCTATTCCGCATTACGGATGCTACAAGCAGTACCTAACACTAATATTATTACTATTGAAAGAGATGATATTCGTTTTGAGCAAGCGATAAAAAATATATCAAAATTAGAAAAAGAATCGCAAATATCGGTTGTTCATGGGGATGCATTAGAAGTAATGAAAGATCTGCAGCAAGAAACAAGAAAATTCGATGTTATTTTTATTGATGCCGCAAAAGGTCAATATACTAAGTTTTTTGAACTAGCTATTCCACTTCTTTCAGAAAAAGGTATGATTATTTCAGATAATGTGCTTTTAAAAGGTTTTGCTGCTGGGATAGGTACTCCAAATAAACGGTATATAAAGATGGCTGAAAAAATTAAAGCTTATAATCAATGGATTTGTCAGCATCCTGATTTTACTACTTCCATCACACCAATCGGTGATGGGGTAGCCATTAGCATAAAAAGATAATTTGAAGCATGTGAATAACTGTCAGGGAATTGATAATTATTATTCAGAAAATATATTGAATTAATAAATAAAATCTGTCATAGTAATGGTTAATATCTGTCAAATGTATAGATATACTATAGTTAGTGAATAAATAAATTACGATAAGTAATAAACAGTAAATGATTGCCAAATAGATGTAATGTTTGGGGAAGAGAAAAGGAGTGTTTTTTTAATGGATAAAAGTTATTATATGACACAAGAGGGTAAAGATAAGTTAGAAAATGAATTACATTTTTTAAAAACAACTAAAAGACAAGAGGTAGTTGAACGTATAAAAGTGGCTCGAGATTTTGGTGACTTATCCGAGAACTCTGAATATGATTCAGCAAAAGAAGAGCAAGCATTTGTAGAAACAAGAATTGCTCAAGTAGAAAAGATGATTCGCAATGCAGTTATTATTGAAAATGATGATTCGGCATCTGGTGAGGTTGCATTAGGGAAAACAGTTACTTTTATGGAATTGCCACAAGGGGAAGAAGAAACATATACAATCGTTGGAAGTGCAGAAGCAGACCCATTTGAAGGAAAAATTTCCAATGACTCTCCAATGGCTAAAAGCTTATTAGGAAAAACAAAAGGTGCAGAAGTTTCTGTATCTACACCAGGTGGAGATATCCAAGTTCGAATTGTTGACGTACATTAAGCAAAGCAAAAAAAGCGGATTATTTCCGCTTTTTTATTTCATCATTGACTAATGAAATAAAAAAATATTAATCTTAGTCTAGTATGAAGCTTCAGTTTCCTCCAGTTTCGTTTTAATAATGAATCATGTTATTGAAAGGAGAGATAATATGGATTCCCAAGAAATTAGGGGTAGTAGAACAGATAAGATGTATAAACGTAGAAAAAATGCAAGGGCTATTTATATTTTACTATTTATTTTCATCGCATTATTAGCAGTTTGGGTATGGATGTTAGCTACTAGTGATAAAGATGATGCGCAAGAAAATGATGAAAATGAAATAGCCGCGCTGGAAGATGATGAATCAGAGGCAAATGCGGATGCGGAAGATAATGAGGAAGAAGCGAATCAAGATAATGAAGCAGATGCAGATGATGAAAACGAGCCTGGAGCTGAAGATGAAGATAATCAAGAAGAACCACAAGATGAGACAAATGATGATGGTAGAAACTTGATTGAAAATGATCCAGATGATGAAAATGTAGTAGAAACCTATGCAGAAGAATGGGATCCACTACCGACAGAACAGGAAGAACCACATTCTATTAATTTTGATAAAGAATCACAAGACAGAAATGAAATTGAAGAAGCAATTACTTTCGTAACAGATCTTAATGGCGATGATATGGTTGTATGGTGGCTTGAAAATGCTGGTGACCAGCAGATTAGAGCAACTGTTTCGGATTCGCAAGAGACAGTAATAAATCGTGTTCACCTTCGCTGGGTAGATGCAGAAGGCTGGCAACCAATTAAAGTTGAAGTATTAAAAGAAAATGATCAAAAATGGCGTTTTCGATAAAACTAGCATAAGAGAAGTGAGGGTACAAGTTTGTTAATTGGAATAATTGGAGCAATGGATGAAGAAATTACTTTCCTATTAGATAATATAGAAGATAAGCAAGAGATAACAATAGCAAATTGTTTATTTGTCCAAGGAACATTAGCACAGCAAAATGTTGTTTTATTGAAGTCGGGTATTGGCAAAGTTAATGCTGCCATGGCAACAACTATTATGTGTGAGAGATTTAAGCCAGCTTTTGTAATCAATACTGGATCAGCAGGTGGTTTTGCTGAGGAGCTAAATATTGGAGATATCGTTATTTCTGATGAGGTTGTTCATCATGATGTAGATGTAACAGCATTTAATTATGAATATGGACAAGTACCTGGAATGCCAGTAGCTTTCGAAGCAGATCAACAACTAATTGATCGTGCAGAGCAAGTAGTTGCTAGAATGGATATACAATCTAAAGTCGGGAAAATTGCTTCAGGAGATGCATTTATTTCTGATCCAAATCGAGTAGCTCTCATTCATGAGAACATTACAGATATTATTGCTGTGGAAATGGAAGCAGCCGCGGTTGCACAAGTGTGTTATCAATATCAAATACCTTTTGTGATTATTCGAGCATTATCTGATATCGCAGGAAAAGAGTCTTCCATATCTTTTGATCAATTCTTACAGCAAGCAGCAAAAAATACAACTCAATTTATTATTGAAATGGTAAAATAATAGAAGCGGCTTAAGTCTAGTGAAATTTTGGACTTAGGTCGTTTTTTTGTGTTTCTATACTACAATTAGTTTTTGCAAAAATTGTAATTCTTGCTTTCTTTTTAATCAGAAAATTAATATAATTAGTAATGATGCGTATTTGATAGAAAATAATGTCCACCATATCAAGGAGGGAAGATGCATGAAAGAAATTGCATTAATTAATGGAAACATCATCACGCTCGATGAACAAGTGCCAGAAGCAGAAGCTGTGTATATTCAAGATGGTAAAATTGTGAAGGTAGGAGATCAACAAGATATTGATTCCTATATCACAAATGATACGGAAGTAATTGATTTACAAGGCAAAACAGTGCTTCCTGGATTTATTGAAAGTCATACACATCCACTGTCATTTGGTATTGGTAGTGTATTTGAGCTTGATTGTCGAGCTAGTGCCGTTGGTTCCATTGAGGAAATGAAAAGTAAATTACAAGAACATGCAAATCAACATCAAGATCACGAATGGATTTATGGATACGGATGGAATGAAAATAAATTAACGGAGAAGCAGGTACCAACAAAATGGGATCTAGATGATGCTGTACCTGATCGTCCAGTTGTTCTAAGAAGAACTTGTGGACATATTTATGTTGCCAATAGTAAAGCGCTAGAGCTTGCTGGGATTAATCAAGATACTCCTGACCCACCAGGAGGAAGAATTGTAAGAGATTCTACTACAAATGAGCCAACAGGTGTCTTAGAAGAAAGCGCGAATCTATTATTACCAAAGCCAAAATATTCTTTAGCAGATGCAGCAGAAGGCCTTCGACATGTACAAGATTACTGTTTAAGGCATGGTATTACAACGATTCATGAAGCTTTAATTGGTAAACCTTTTGACTATCAAGTATATCAGCATGCGCAGAGAAACAATGAATTAGATGTTCGTTTTCGATTATGGTTTTGGGCAATTAAAAATGAAGAACGCTATGGATTTTTAGATAGTATGATTGGTATGGGCTTAGAAAGTGGATTTGGAAATGATATGTTAAATATTCAAGGCTCCAAATTTATGATTGATGGAGCTGGTAGTGGAAAAACTGCGGCAGTATATGAACCATATGTTGATGACCCTAATAATTATGGATTATTACTTTATGAAGAAGATAAAATGATTAGTGAAATTACACGTTCCATTGAGCATGGCTTAAGAGTTGCTGTACACGCAATTGGCGACCATGCAATGGAGATTGCAATTAAGAGTTTTGAAAACGCTTTAAATGTGAAAAGCACAGAAGAGATTCGAGAAATGCGTAATCGGATTGAACATTGTGTGCTTCCAGTTGGTGATCATTTAGAACGAATGAAACAATTAAATTTAATAGCTAGTTCATCTACAGGTTTTATCTCACAAATTGGAGATAATTATTGTAAATATTTTGGAACCGAACGAGCAAATTTAATGTTTCCACATCGTACTTATCAAAAATATGGCATTGTAGCTCCAGGAAACTCTGATTTACCAGTAACTGATGCTAACCCTTTTACTGGAATCTATGGATTGGTAACTCGTAAAACAGAAACTGGTACATTATTTGCTGAACATGAAGCAATTTCTACGTTAGATGCAATAAAAGCATACACGATAGATGCAGCTTATGCAGCATGTGAGGAAGATAAATTAGGTTCTATTTCAGAAAATAAATTAGCCGATTTAATCGTTGTATCCGAAAATCCATTAACAGTAGATCCAGATCACTTAAAAGATTTAGAGGTAGAATTAACGATGGTTAACGGTGAGGTGCTTTACGATAAACGGTAGAAGTAAATGTTTTTCCTAGCTTTAAGATATACCCATGACATGAAATTCAATCTACGAAGAAGGGTGAGAAAGAGGATGAACAAAAGAATATTCGTATCGATATTTTTGGTAATGTTGATGGTATTAGTGATTGGTTGTAGTGAGGATAATGAGAATAAAGAGAGTGAATCAGATAATACAAATGAAGAAAATACGTCAAATGATAATGAGGATCAAGCAACAGGAGGTCAATTAAACATTGGTATTTCTGCTCAGCCACCGACATTAGATCCACATATTTCATCTGCTACAGCAATGTCAGATGTAACTAAATCAATGTACGAAACATTACTGACATTAAATAGCGAAGGAGAGATTGTTCCACAGCTTGCCGAATCATTTGATGTAAGTGAGGATGGAAAAACATATACTTTTCAATTAAGACAAGGTGTTTTATTCCATAATGGAAAAGAAATGAAAGCAGAAGATGTTGTTGCTTCAATGAATCGTTGGACAAAAGAATCTATTTCAGTACCAAATTTCTTAAAAGCGGGAGAATTTGTTGAAGTTGATGAATACGTTGTTGAATTACAATTACCTAATCCTTCTGCTTTAACTTTACCGGTGTTGTCTAAAGACAGATACTACGGTGCGATTATTCCAAAAGAAGTAGTTGAAGGGGCAGATGAAACTGGGATTACGGAACATATTGGGACAGGCCCATTCCAATTTGTAGAATGGAAACAAGATCAGTATATTCACCAAACAAAATTTGAAGATTATCAGCCTGTAGATGCACCAGCTGATGGAATGTCTGGTAAAAAAGAAGCGTTAGTGGATGATATTTACTTTAACTTTGTACCTGATTCATCTACACAAGTTGCTGGAATATTATCTGGTGAATATGATATTGTTTTAGGGATTCCAGGAAGTTATTATGATCAGTTGGTTAATAACCCAGATGTTGACACGCATGTTAAAGTAAGTGGACATTCTGTTGTTTTCTTCAACAAAAATGAAGGCTGGTTTGAAGATGAGCGTATGCGACAAGCAGTTAATGCAGCTATAGATGTTGAAGCTATTTTATTAGGCGGCTTCGGAAATGAAGAGCTTTATGAAATAAATTCAAGCTATGAACATGGGATTTGGGAAAGTGAAGAGGGCAGTGAGTTTTATAATGAAAAAGATTTAGACAAAGCAAAACGATTACTAGAAGAGGCTGGATATAATGGAGAGCCAATTGTATTTGTAACTACACGAGACTATGAGGAGCATTATAATCAGGCAATTGTTATTCAAGAGCAATTAGAGAAGGTCGGAATTAATATGGAAATTGAAGTGTATGATTGGCCTACTCGAAATGAAAAATTAAATGACCCATCAATTTGGGATATGTCATTAACAGGTGCAACAACCAAAGCAACTCCAATTGAACACATCTATTTAAATCAGGAGTATGTGAATGGACCAGAAGATGAAAAAACAAATGAATTGATTGATGATATGTCTAATGCTAAAACATTAGAAGAAGCTAAAGCAATATGGGATGAGCTCCAAGGCTATTTATGGGAGTATTTAACAGCTATTAAACTTGGTGACACAATGGACGTTTCTGTAACTTCTAAGAATGTAGAAGGCTTTGGCTATTTAGGTGGTCCATTATTATGGAACACATCAAATAATAAGTAAAATAATTTTGATACAAAAATGGGTTGAATTTGACCCATTTTTGTATCGTTAAAAAGGCATAACTTAAGTTTCATTACGATAATATTCTCTAAACATTTTCATCAAAGCTCGTTTTTCAATTCGAGATACATAGCTTCTGGAAATACTCAAACGATCAGCAATCTCCCGTTGTGTCATTTCATTTAGACCATTCAAGCCATAACGAAAGACAATCACTTCTCTTTCACGATCATCTAATACATTAATGTATTGCTGCATTTTTTCAATTTCCATATTCATTTGAATATATTCAATCATATTATCAGTATCAGCTTCAAGAATATCGATAAGGCTTATTTCATTTCCTTCTTTATCTTGACCAATAGGATCATGTAAGGAGATGTCTTTGCTTACTTTTTTCAATGACCGCAAGTGCATTAATATTTCAATATTTATTACAAAAGGATATTGCAAAGGAGAGGGACTTTTTTTAGATAGGAAGAAGGACGAGTATTTAGATCAGTATTATCTGCTTTTGGATTTCAAGAAACTCCTCAAAACTTAGAAAATATACAGAACAATGTAAACACTAATACATAAACACCTTTCTCCGTGAAGAATAAAGTCAATGTGTCGGTAGCTTCATCCGATGAAGGAGGAGTTTTAAACCTTCAAATCAAAATGATTTTCTATAAAAAGAATGTCAACAAATATTTAGTTGACATTCTTTTTATTATGTAAACTAGGATATTTAGATGATTTGTATAAAAAAGGGATTATTTAAGAACTCTTGTTTACTCCTCTTCCTGAAGAATATCATAAATGCGTTTTAATTTTCTTAGGCTATTTATATCGTTATAAGGCAAATCTAGATACCACTTTTCTAAGGTAGGGTCATTGTTAAAGGCAGCAATGATATTTTCCAGTAGCTCTGTATAACGAGTTCTTCCGATCAAATAGTCAACAGAAACATTAAAGACAGAAGCGATTTGTAGAACAACATCAAGCGGAGGAGTTTTTGTGCCATTCTCATAAGCGGTGTAAGTTACTCGAGCAACTCCAATTTTTTCTGCTACATATCTTTGTGTCCATTTACTATCTTCTTTTTTCAATTCTTCCCGATAGGACCTTAAAATTCTAGAGAAATGCTCCATTTATCTCACTCCTAACTCTTCTTATTTATCTATTATACATGTTTCTTAGAGGAACTACACCAGGGAAACGAGAAGATTGGAGTGGTCTGAGGTCACTAAAAAGAACTTCTTTTTACATAGGTTCCTATAAGTAACTTATCAAAACGAGAAAAAACCTATAAGAAGAAAAAGAGATCAGAATTTCTTCTTATAGGTTAAAATTTATATTTGGGCTGATAAATAATTTCTTTAAGGATTCTTGGGAGATGATTGATGTTTTTTCACTTGTTTCGCGGTGGTTGACTTACCAACTCCAGCTGGTCCAGCTACTATATATACTCTTTTTCGTTCCATAAAAAAACTCCTTATAACCGCTCGGAATATTCCTTCGTGGGAGTATGATAAATTAGTTCCTCCATAATTTCCTTCACATTTTTACGAATCATGTAGTTATAGTAACTTAATTCTTCTTTCTGATTACCGTTGTGGAAGATATAGTGTGAAAAATTTTTATTTCGTGTAGTTGCCATAATCTTTATTTGTTTATTATACATGATTTTTTTCAAGTGCTTTATCTCTTCTGTTGCTTTAGCATGTGCTCTTTCAAGTCCTGTCAAATAAGGTTCTTTAATTTTAAAGGGAGCTTTTTTTACATGCTCTATATCTAGCTCTAAATTTTTAATCGCTAAACCTAAAAATAAAAACCGTACTGCTATAGCTTGATTATCCACAAATTCTCACTCCTTAGGGAACATTTGTTCTTATTTTATGCAAATAAAGAAATTTTAGCAATAGAAATAAGTCTAAGGCGTGGAATTTTTTCATCATAATAAAACCCCAACATAGGGACAAGTGGCGTTTGCATAAGTATGAGTGATAGGAGGGATGAGGCTTGAAGATTGAATTTGATAAAGGTCCTTATTTTAACCGAAGCTTACAATATTGTTATCAGTATTTACTCACTCTATATCAGAAAGACATGTGTGAAGAGGAGTTGGAGCATGATTGCGATTTATGCGAGAGTGTCGACGGAAGAGCAATTGAAGGGATACAGCATCGAGGGGCAGATTGAAGATTGCTTGGCTTTTGCTGGTACAAGAAATGCAAAACTGTATGTGGACGATGGGTATACAGGGGAAATACTTAATCGACCTAGTTTATCTAAATTATTAGCAGATGTGGAAGCTGGATTTATCCGTCAAATTATCTGTTATGATCCAGATCGATTATCTAGAAAATTATTAAATCAATTACTAATTACGGAAAAGCTAACAAAATTTCAGGTGCAATTAAATTTTGTAAAAAGTGAATATAAAAATGATGCAGAAGGGCAACTTTATTTTCAGGTCCGTGGTGCATTTTCTGAATTTGACAAAGCAAAAATTAAACATAATACAATGACAGGAAAATATCGAAAGGCAAAACAAGGTTATGTAGTAAAAGATAGCGGACTTTATGGTTATGATTATTGTACAGAACAGAAAACATATGTGATTAATAAACGTGAGGCAAACATTGTACAAATGATTTTTGATTATTTTACGAATCCCGCATATTCGTTTCAAGGGGTGAAAGGGATTGCGCTGCATTTGACGAAAACAGGAATACAGACAGCCCGTGGAGCGAAAGTATGGCATCGCCAGGTTGTTCGGCAAATTTTAATGAATGAAGCTTATACAGGAGTCTATTATCAAAATAGATATGATACGGAAGGGAATTATGTGAAGAAGCAAGCAGGGGAAAAATATGCATCAGGTAGATTGCGGCCACGAAAGGAATGGATTCAAATAACGATTCCAGCAATTATTTCCAAGGATCAATTTAATGATGCGCAAGAACGGTTAAAAGTGATTAGAAGAAGATATGCTGGATATAGTTATCATGATTATTTATTATCTGGTTTAGTTCGTTGCGCTCGCTGTGGCGGAAAGATGACCGGCAGGAAAACGAATTCGCATGGGAAAAAGTATTATGTATACCATTGTCGTAAAAATAACACAGCTCTTAGCTCAACTGGATGTGGCAGGATGATCAGTGAAAAGAAGTTAAATGAAAATGTTTGGTTAGAGATAGAAGAATGGATTAGCAAAGTAAAGGAAGTGCAAGAGACGGGGGAATGGATGCCGAAATCATATGTATTATTAGAAATCGAAGAAATCCAAAAACAAATTAAAAACTGTGAAAGTGGTAGGAAACGATTACTGGAATTATTAACGATATTAGAAGATGATGATATCGATTTACAAGAGATAAAGGAAAAGATTCATGCAATACACGTAGAGGAAAGAGATTTAAGCATCCAATTAAAGGAGAAGGAACAACAGTTAGTAAAAGAACGAAACCCGAATAGAAGTGTCTTGAAAAAAGCAATAGATAGTTATTTCCGTACAAAAAATAAAATCCTTACAACAAAAGAAAAACAAGAAATATTACGAGTCTTAATTAAGGAAGTGCAAGTGGTTGACGCAGATAGGCTTCGTATTTTAACTTTTTAACTAATGGTCTATTATGAGGATATTCTAATAAACCGCACTGCCTATTTGTAATTACACTTTCATTTTCAATACATCGTGCTGCATAAGTAGCTAATTTTGTTCCTTTGCCTAATTTGAAACTTTCTACACCTTTAATCAGCCCAATTGTACCAATGGAAATTAAATCCTCTGTTTCTTCACCAGTGTTATCAAATTTTTTTACGATATGTGCGACTAGTCGTAAATTATGTTCGATCAATTTATTTCGCGCGACCTCATCGCCCTCTTTCATCTGCGTAATATAAGTGATTTCTTGTTCTGGAGAAAGTGGCTGAGGAAAGGCTTGATTTTTAATGTAGGAAACGAAAAATAGTGTTTCTTTTATGAGTAATGCAAGTGCACTAAGAATTCCAGACAAAAAAATAACACCTCCTTGTTTCTTTTAGGCAAAAGCCTATAATCCATTCATATGTATGATTTCTTGTAACTGTGTATGTCCAAAGGGGATTCTTGGAAATAAAACAAAAATCCCCTTAACCATAAAGGTAGGAGATGAAATATTTAGACATGATGACTACACTTAATCTGGGATGTAAGATTTCTGCGATCAATTTCTTCCTCTATAAGTGATAGGAAATCTGAATTTAAATTTAATTCTAATGCTTTTTGATAGGATTCTAAAAGTAATTCATCAGATAAGTAATCCATAGAATAAGACACTCCTATTAAAATGTTATCCTTAATTTATCACGTAACATGTTCTTGTACAAGAATATACTTATCTACATGCGCATGTAGATAAGCTGTGTACAAAAAAATAAAAAAACATAAAAACACGATAAGAAAGGGAAAGTGATTGTGCATAAAGTTATGCACATGATGAATTATGCGAGAATTTGTCGAACGATTTCTTGCCGATTTTCCATAAAAAAAGCATATAAATAAAAGTTTGACATAAATCAATAGCGCCTCAGTGGAAGTTGTTCGGATTTTGTTCATTGGAGAGGAAGATTTACTTCATGTAATCCGTCTTTTCAAAATCCGTGCATCTACCTGAGGTGTTATCTTTGATTAGATAGAATTTAATCTATACTAAACATAAGTTATCTTATTATCGATAGAAGTGGAAGTATATTGCTTGATAAAGATAAACAATTCTATAGGATTGCTATATAAAAAAGAAGCTTTCCTATGATATGATATGTATAATATGAATGGACTAATAAATGAATAAGATAGAAACATATTTAATGGGGTGGCAAATTAATTGTATAGCAGATTTTTACCAAATACATACGTAAAAAGTATTTTTGATATTGACCCAGTATTCTTAAAAGAAAATGGGATTAGAGGAATAATAACAGACCTTGATAATACATTGATTCCTTGGAATGTACAAGATGCATCTGCGGAAATTATCAAATGGTTTAAGCAGTTAGAAGCAAATAATATTAAAGTCACGGTTATTTCAAATAATAATGAAAATCGAGTGAAAGTATTTTCAGATCCATTGAAGGTTCCATACATAGCAAATGCTCGTAAACCATTAAAGAGATCATTTAAGCAAGCAGCAAAATTAATGGGGCTTTGTCCGGGACAAGTAGCAGTAATAGGAGACCAGTTGTTAACAGATATATTAGGCGGAAATTCAGCTGGTTTTTATACCATATTAGTTGCGCCGATTGTACAAACAGATGCTAAAATAACGCAAATAAATCGAACAATAGAAAGAAGAATTATGGAACGTTTTAGAAAGAAAGGGATATTTATTAGGAAGGATGAGCAATAATGGAAGCAATCTATTGTCAAGGCTGCGGTGTCTCCATTCAGACAGAAGATCCTAATAAATTAGGATATACACCTAAATCCTCTTTACAAAGAGAAGTTGTATTATGTCAAAGATGTTTTCGCTTAAAGCATTATAATGAAACACAAGATATTTCTATCACAGATGAAGACTTTTTAAAAATGGTTAGTGAAATCAGTAATGCAAAGGGTTTAATTGTTCATTTAATTGATATTTTCGATGTAAATGGCAGTTTGATTTCTGGTTTGTCTCGTATTGTTGGAGACAATCCAATCATATTGGTAGGAAATAAAATGGATTTATTACCAAAGTCAACCAATCAAAATAAACTGATTCGCTGGTTAAGATCCTCTGCGAAGGAAAGTGGATTGAAAGTAAAGGATGTTTTTCTAATTTCCTCAGTAAAGGGTCATGGAGTAGAAGAACTCACACAACAAATAGAAGCATATCGTGAAAACGGAGATGTTTATATTGTTGGAACGACTAATGTTGGAAAATCTACTTTTATTAATCGGATTATCAAACAATCAATTGGTGAACAGGATGTAATTACTACTTCTTATTTTCCAGGAACTACATTAGGTTTCATTGAAGTTCCGTTAGATGATGATGCGTATTTAATCGACACACCGGGAATTGTAAATAAACAACAGATGGCACATTATGTTTCTAGAAATGATTTAAAGCAGATTACACCAAGCAAGGAAATTAAATCCAGAGTGTATCAGTTAAATAGTGGACAGACATTATTTATCGGTGGTTTAGCAAGATTGGATTTTATTAAAGGGGAAAAGCAGTCTTTTGTGTGTTATTTTTCTAATCAAATATCCATCCATCGAACAAAGCTGTCTAATGCAGATGCATTATATGAGAATCATTTAGGCTCGTTATTATCGCCTCCTGACGCAGAAACATTAGAAATTTTACCATCGTTTACAGAAAGTACTTTTAAAATAACAGATGGAAGAACAGATATTGTTTTTCCAGGATTAGGTTGGATATCTGTTGATGGTATTGATACAACGATAACTGCACATAGTCCTAAGGGAGTTTCTGTATCGATTCGAAAATCTTTAATAGGGGAGAATTGATCATGACATATCAATTAGGTTTAATCGGTTATCCAATTCAACATTCATTATCTCCATGGATCCATGGAGAGTTTCTAGATAAGGCGAACTTACAGGGAAACTATAAAATCATGGAAATCGATATAAATGATTCCTTTGCAGAAAAGATTGAACAAATTAAAAATGAGGGGATTATGGGCTTTAATGTCACTGTTCCATATAAACAAACAATCATTCCGTTTCTAGATGAGCTAGATGATACAGCAAAACAAATTGGCGCTGTGAATACAGTCGTACATCAAGAGGGAAAATGGATAGGGTACAACACAGATGGAATTGGTTATGTACGAGCATTAGAACATGCGTATCCAGAGCTTTTTCAAAATAAATCAAAGAAGAAAGTATTGATTTTAGGAGCTGGTGGAGCAGCAAGAGGTATTTATCATGCGGTGCTGACATCTGGATATATGCAAATAGATATTGCTAATAGAACAAAAGAAAGTGCAGAGAAGATAGCTTTATTAAATAAAAATAAAGCTAAAACTTCTATACTTACTTTAGTAGAAGCTGAGCAAAGGTTAGCCAATTATGATTTAATCATCCAAACGACATCAGTTGGTATGAAGCCGAATACAGATCAGACCATTATTTCATTGGAAAATGTGAACCCTGCAGCCGTTGTTAGCGATATTGTTTACCAACCAATTAAAACGAGTTTTTTGCAGGAAGCAGAGCAAAGAGGTGCTAGCATTCATTTTGGTCACACGATGTTATTGTATCAAGCACAATTTGCTTTTGAAATTTGGACAAAAGAAAATGTATCAACAGATCAAATGGATGAAGAATTAAAAAAGATTTTGGAAGGAAGATAGCATGTTAACAGGAAAACAAAAACGATTTTTGCGTGCAAAGGCAAATAAAATTAAACCAATTTTTCAAGTAGGGAAAATTGGTGTGAATGAAAATATGATTGAACAAATTATTGATGCACTTGAAAAAAGGGAATTAATTAAAGTAAGTATCTTACAAAATTGTACAGAGGATAAAGACGTAGTTGCAGAACAACTAGTTACTGGAACAAATGCAGAGCTTGTTCAAATCATTGGTAACAATATTGTCCTTTATAAGGAATCAAAAGAAGATAAGCAGATAGAATTACCATGAAAAAAATAGGAATATTAGGTGGAACATTTGATCCACCACATCTTGGACATCTAATTATTGGTGAGCAAGTTCGGCTTGCTTTAGCATTAGATGAAATATGGTTTATTCCAACCCATACCCCACCGCATAAGCAAGGAGCGATGGTTACAGCTAGAGATAGGCTACGTATGGTAGAATTGGCAACTGAAGATAATCCCTTTTTTAAAGTAGATGCAATCGAAATTAATCGTTCAGGAAAATCTTACTCGATTGATACGGTGAAAGCTTTACGCAAGCAAAATCCAACTGTTGATTTCTACTTCATTATTGGAGCGGATATGGTTGAATACTTACCAAAATGGCATCAAATTGAAACCTTAATGGAGCTAGTAACTTTTGTTAGTGTAAAAAGACCAGGTTATAAGGTTGAAACGAATTATCCTGTTGTACATGTAGAGATTCCGAGTATTGATATTTCATCAAGCCATATTCGCAACCAAATTAAGCGGCAACAATCTGTTAAATATTTAATTCCGGAAAAAGTCTATGCATATATGAAGGAGAAAAATTTGTATGGGAACAACTGAGATGATTGAACAGGTAAAAATGGTTTTACAACCCAAACGATTTGAACATACATTGAGAGTTGCTAAGGAAGCAGTTATTTTAGCAAAGCGATATAATGTACCAGAGGATAAAGCTGAGGTTGCTGCCATTTTACATGACTATGCAAAAAACTTTCCATCAGCAAAATTAAAAAAATATATTGAAAATAGTGCATTGCCACAAGATTTATTACAATATAATGAAGAGCTTTGGCATGGGCCTGTTGCTTCGATATTATTAGCTCAAGAGTTTGATATAATTGATGAGGATATTCAAGCTGCAATTCGCTATCATACAACAGGGAGAGCGAATATGAGCGATTTAGAACGAATCATTTATTTAGCAGATTATATGGAGCCAGGAAGAAGCTTTCCGGGTTTAGCTGAGGTGCGGGAAACAGCAGAAGTTGACTTAGTAAAAGCATGCTGGCTTGTGTCCAAAAATACGATTCAATTTTTAATGAATCAAAAAGTGACTATCCACCCGGACTCTTTTTATGCATATAATGATTTTACGAAACAAATGATGGAAGAAAAATAACAGGAAAGAAAAAATGGAGGTATTTTTAGCATTGAATAATAGCAAAACATTATTAGAAACAATTATTCAAGCATGTGATGAAAAGCATGCCCAAGATATTGTTGTATTAGATATGAGTGAGATTTCGTTGGTTGCAGATTATTTTGTGATTTGCCATGCGAATAATGAAAGACAAGTACAAGCAATTGCAAGAGAGATAAAAGATACGATAGATATTAATAAAATGGAAGGCTTCGAGGATTCACGCTGGGTTGTAATTGATGCAGATGGTGTGCTTGTTCATGTATTCCATAAAGAAGAGCGTATGTATTATAATTTAGAAAGATTATGGGGAGACGCAACACGAGTAAGTGTAGAGCAAGGAATAGATAAACAATGAGAGCATATGAGAATATGGCTTCCTTGTACGATCGCTTAATGAAGGATGCGCCATATGAACAATGGGTACTTTTTACGAAGCAAGTCTTTAAAAAGCTAAATAAAGAAGTAAATACGATTGCAGATTTAGGCTGTGGCACAGGAGAAGTGACAATTCGTTTAGCGAATGAAGGCTATCAAATGCTCGGTGTTGATTATTCTAGCGATATGTTAACTTGGGCAGAACAAAAAAGTAGCCAAAACAAACTTCCTATTCAGTGGATGCATCAGGATGTTCGTGAATTAACGGGAATAGGGAAGTTAGATGCTGTGATTAGTTATTGCGATGTGATAAATTATATCGTCTTAGAAGAGGATATAAAGGAAGTATTCTCACGTGTTTATCAAACTTTAAAAGCTGACGGAGTATTTATTTTTGATATCCATGCGATGGATTATGTCGAAAATTTATTAGTAGGGCATTCTTTTACAGATGTTAGTGATGAGGTTGCCTATATCTGGGATTGTTTTGCAGGCGACGAAGATGGAGAGATGTTCCACGAATTAACCTTTTTCACTAAAACTGGTGAAAATCAATATGCTCGATTTGATGAAACGCATCATCAACGTACGTATCCTACTTCTTTTTACAAAAAATTATTAGAGGAAATAGGCTTTGAAAATATCATTTTATGTAGTGATTTTGATTTGAAAAATCAAAATATCGATCAGCAAACAGAGAGAATTTTTATTATTGCAGAAAAAGGGCGTGCATAAGTGATTGTGCATGTCCTTTTTTGTTATTGAAAAAATTGTTATACTAGGCAATACAATAATTTTTCCCTTAATAAAAAGGAAGTGATTACAAATGATAGAGTGGCTTAAACGTCACTGGCTTATTATTACCTTAGGGCTAATCCTATTGATTTTTATCTTCTTTACGAATCAAATCTCCTCCTTATTACTACCCTCAGCTTCTGAAATAGATATTCCCACAATAGAAGAAAACCCTGATGAAAATTTTACAAATTTATATGTTATAGTAGATGTGAAAGGTGCTGTTCACAAGCCTGGTGTATATGAAGTAGAGGAACATGCTAGAGTACATGATGTAATTGAACTTGCAGGTGGTTTTACAAAGGAAGCAGATCAGCTGTTTATTAATTTGGCTCAAAAGGTTCAAGATGAGATGACAATTATTGTACCTAGTGTAAATGGGCATGAAGCTGCTGCCAGCCATAACGCATCTGATAGTGGGAAGGTTCGGCTTAATTATGCGACAGAATCAGAAATTGAAACATTAAATGGGATAGGCCCTTCTAAAGCAAAAGCAATTTTGAAATATCGAGAGGAACATGGCTTCTTTACAAAAATAGAAGATTTACTAGAAATATCTGGGATTGGAGAGAAAACATTAGAAAACATTCGTGATCAAATTCAAGTCCCTTAGTACATAGATAAAAGGAGATTAAGAAATGGATAGAATAGCTTGGGATCAATATTTTATGGCACAGAGTACATTACTAGCTCTAAGAAGTACATGTACAAGATTAATGGTAGGTGCAACTATTGTAAGAGATAAGCGAATTATAGCAGGGGGATATAATGGCAGTGTTTCAGGAAGTGTCCATTGTATTGAGGATGGTTGCTATATTGTCGATGGACATTGTGTTCGTACTGTTCACGCAGAAGCAAATGCATTATTACAATGTGCAAAATTTGGTGTACCAACAGATAATGCAGAAATATATGTCACACATTTTCCGTGTCTACAATGCGCAAAACAGATTATTCAAAGTGGTATTAAAGCAGTGTATTATGCAAATGATTATCGAAATAATGAATATGCGATTCAACTATTTAAGGAAGCAAATGTTAAGATGACTAAAGTAGAGCTAACTACGATGGTGGTTGATACAAATGCAGAAGAAAAGTTAGCCTATGTCCAATCATTAATACAATCACTTGAAGAAAAAGGTGCTAGTAAGGAAGAAATCGATTTACTAAAAGAAAAAGGAAAAGAATTATTCCCTTTACGGTGATGAGCAGTGGTTGGAAACTGGCATTTTATTGCGATAAGTGCAGTCATCAGCTTATTAGCGCTCGTCTATGAGTCGATATTATTTTATTTTGTTTTTCTGATTTGGATTTTTATTTTATATTTTCAAGGGAAATTAGAGAGAATTCTATTGTTAATGATTCTAATTTCCCTCGCTTTTTTTAACTTTTACTTTCAGGAGGATAATGCAAAAGCTAGTGATGATCATCGGCAATACCAAGATGTTACATTACATGGTAAAATTACTAGCTCTGTCCATATCACTGCCACAAGCTTAACTTTTACCTTACAGGAGGAGAATACGAAAGAGAAGTATTCGATTGTTCATTTTCCAAATGAGGATGCTGTCTATGAAGAAGAGGTTCTCCTTACTTTAAAAACAGGTGCAACCTGTAAGATTGAGGGAGAAATAAATCATCCGACCCCTCCCACAAATCCTGGAGAATTTGATTTTCAAACCTATTATCGTAATCAAGGAATTACTTCACAAGTAATTGTATCTAATTTGGAAATGCTACAATGTGAAGGACTTAATTCTCTACAGTTCATTTATTTACTAAGAATGAATCTGATTGAACGAATGAACGAGAGATTAAGTGAGTATACTGCGCCTTGGGTAAATGCACTGGTGTTAGGTGATGATTCGTTATTAGAAGAAGACACTATTCAATTATTTCAAAGGTGGGGACTATCACATATCCTTGCTATTTCTGGTTTGCATGTTGGTTTAATGATTGGTATGCTTTATTTCCTTTTCCTCCGATTGAATATAATAACGAAAGAAAAATTACAATGGGTATTGATTTTTATCCTTCCTATTTATGCATTATTAGCCGGAGGTGAACCATCCGTCTGGCGTGCAAGCTTAATGGTCTTTCTCTTGTTGATTTTACAAAAGCTCAAACTGAAAATAAATCCATTAGATACGTTAAGTATTATATTTCTCGTATTAATCCTCTTCAATAAGTATTTTATTTACCATGTTGGATTTCAATTCTCTTTCCTCGTTACGTTTGGTTTAATTTTATCTAAAACGTGGTTTACTTCTTCACATTCCTCTATGTATAACCTTTTACAAATTAGCTTCGTCTCTCAAATGATGATCCTTCCACTGCAGCTTCACTATTTTCATCACTTTCAACCCTTATCTATTTTCCTAAATGTTATTGTTGTTCCGTATTTTTCTTTATTTGTAATCCCATTTATGTTATTCCTTCTTATCTTTTCTCCATTCCCAATGCCTCTTATCCGTTTATTAGATCAACTGTTTATTTTCATTCATGGAAAGATAATGCTTATTTTAGAAATAATCGATCATTTCTTTCATTATCCTTTTGTTATCGGTGAGATTAGTATTGGTTATACGATAATTTACTATATTATATTTGTTATTTTTATGATTCATCTCTATCAAACGAAAAAAATCCGGACTTTTATCATAGGTTTTATGTTAGCAATGTTCATTATTTATGGAGCAGCTAAACCATATTTTTCACCAATTGGCTATGTGACAATGTTAGATATTGGTCAAGGGGATGCATTTATTATAGAACTTCCTTACCGGAAAGGTGTATTTCTAATTGATGCAGGTGCTAGTTTTTCATTTTCTGATATGCAACCATCAAGTAAGGTGTTTAAAAGCGTTATTAAACCTTATTTACTTTCCCGAGGGATACAAGAGATAGATACTATTTTTCTCTCTCATTCAGACCTTGATCATATTGGAAGTGTCCCTTATCTAATAAGCGAAATAAAAGTGAAGGAAATTATCATTAGTGAATATTATCCAATTTCTATAGAGGAGATGCGGGATTGGACAAGTCATAATATTAATATCAGAAGAGTGGCGTGGAATGAAAAGATAGAAAGAAATGGATTACAATTTCATGTGCTGTCTCCAGCAAAGGATAAACATGATGACAATGAAAATTCTCTTGTTTTACAAACAACAATAGGAGGGGAATCTTGGCTTTTTCTCGGCGATATTGGCAAAGAAACAGAGGAAGAAATTTTAAAAAATCATACCAATATAAAAGGGGATGTTTTAAAAGTAGCTCATCATGGCAGTAATACTTCGAGTTCAGAGAGATTTATTGATCAACTGAAACCAATGTATGCACTTATTTCTGCAGGGCGGAATAATCGTTATGGTCATCCCACAGATGACGTAATTCGAACGTTGGAGGAGAGAGCAATTAAAATATTAAGGACAGATGAAAATGGGGCAGTGCAGTTTCTTTATAAAGGAGAAGAGGGTGTATTTCAAACCTTTTTGGATCAAAACAAATAAAGACCACATATTTGCAGTCTTTGCTTAAATAATAATGAGCTAAGAAAAAAATAAAAGTTTACTTAGCTCATTATTATATATGTACTTGATTCATTAGAAAACGCTTAGGAATGGAACACACTAATTGCTGCACCAATTACGAAAATGATAAAAAAGAAAAGAAAAGAAAAAGTAAATCCTTTAATCGAGTCTACAACATCATTGTTTTTTGATTGAGTATCTTGTTCAAATTTGTTCATCGTTATCCCTCCCATATCAACATAATTATATGATAATAATGAAAAAAAATCTACTTTAATTTAAATGGACATATCGAATTTCTTCTTGTTCTATAATAACATGAATTCCTAAAAAAGAAACGTACTTCGGTGAAGTGTTCCAAAATAAAAATAGATTTAGTGAATTTTTTAAGAAAATTATTTTATACACTCTCTCATAAATATTATTAGTTGCTATTCCCACTTAGACAAATTAACATTACATATAGGGTGAAAATGGGGAGTGAAAAAATGTCATATTTTGAAGCGTTAAAGAAAATTAAAGCGAATCAAATCCCGTCAGTTATCTTACTATATGGGACGGAAGCTTTTTTTATACAGCAATTAAAAGAAGAGATTATGAAAAAGTTAAAAATAGATGAAGAAAATATCTCAAATTACGATTTAGAAGAAAATCCGATTGAAGAGGTAGTTGCAGATGCAGAAACATATCCATTTTTTGCAGAAAAGAAATTGATTATAGCATCTAATCCTGTTTTTCTAAAGACGAAGCAGCCTAAATTACCTTTTGAACATCATATGGAATCTTTAGAAGCGTATATTGAAAATCCTGTAGATTATTCAATTATTGTATTTATCGCACCATATGAAAAAGTGGATAGTCGGAAAAAAACTTTTAAATTGATGAAAAAGAATGGACTCATAGCGCAGTGTCAAGAGGTAAAAGAGTATGAGCTAGATAAATGGATTAAAAATTTAGCCGATAGTCTAGGAATTCGTATTGCGCCAGAGGCATATGAGATTTTTATTACAGAGCTCCAGTTAAATTTACAGCTGATTCGAAATGAATTAATGAAGATGGCAATGTATGTTGGAGAGGATGGAATAATCACAAAGGAAGTTGCCGAAGATCTAATTGCAAAAACAGCAAACAGCTCTGCTTTAAGACTTGTTGATGCAGTTGTAGAGAAGGATTTTCATAAAGCGATTGTTATTTTAAAGGACTTAGAGAAGCTAAATGAGGAACCCATTGCTTTAATCGCTTTATTAGCATTTCAGTTCCGGACACTCTTACAAGTAAAGCTTTTAAAAGCAAAAGGCTATAGTCAAGCACAAGTACAAAAGCAATTAGCAATGCATCCATATGTGATTAAGATAGCTTATCAGCGGGAAAAATCATTTACAAAAGTACAATTAGAAGCCATCATTTTGAAATTAGCTGATGCAGATGCAACTATGAAACAAGGTACGATGGAGAAGGCATTAGCCTTTGAATTGTTATTATATGAATTGACACAAAAGATAGAGAGATACTAAGCAAGTAGAGTCCATTTTTTGCGCTCCAAGCTAGAGTATCTTTGAACAAGAATTACTTTATACATCCTTAAAAGAAAAAATGACAATAAAAAAACGATCCATAAGGGTCGTTTTTTATGTCATTATACAGATAAGCTTTTTAGTTTCTTAGCTAAGCGAGACTTTTGACGATTCCCACTGTTTTTATGAATAATTCCGCGTTGAACTGTTTTATCAATTTTTCTAGCTGCTTTTAAGTAAGCTGCTTTAGCGTTTTCTGCATCATTTGCCTCGATTAAAGATTCAACTTGTTTAATATATGAGCGCATTTCAGATTTAACGGATTGATTTTCTAAACGTTTTTTCTCATTTGTTTGAACGCGTTTAATTGCTGATTTAATATTTGCCATCGTTCCACCTCCTAAATACAACCGTTCTATATTCTTCATTGAACAATTGATATTTTACCAAAGCTACGAATGAAGTACAAGTATTATTCGTGAAATTTATGCGTTCTCTAGCAATAATGGCAGAAAATTCCTTTCCTATGTTCTTCTAATTTTTTAAAATGTTGAATTACAACTCCATTCCACACGAGACAAATCTAATTAGCATACATGAATTAGCATGAAATCGCACATGATATATAGCAAATCGAGCTATTAGTTGTATGAAATGGAGGAATTTATTTTGGAAGAAAATAAATCGTTTCAAGTGCGCACAGACTTAGCAATTGAAGCAAAGGAAATGTATGTAGAGGATAAAGCTAAAAAGGAAAAACAAGGTGTTATCGTAAAAGATCGTCTTGAAGATGATATTAAAATTACTGATGTTCTTGTTAATAAACAGGGAGAAAAGGAAATAGGGAAAAAAGAAGGAACATACATTACGATTTATGCAGATGGTGTTAAAAGGCAAGATACAAAAAAACAAGACAAAGCAGCAAAAGTACTAGCATTAGAAATAAAAAAACTATTAGAAAAGAAAAAAGTTTTAAAAAAGCAAACCGCTCTAATTGTTGGCTTAGGTAATTGGCAAGTGACCCCAGATGCGCTTGGACCAATGACAACAGATAAAATTATGGTAACAAGTCATCTATTTCAATTAGAGTATGAAAATGTACATGAAGGATATCGACCAGTTGCCTCGATACAGCCAGGTGTAATGGGAGTTACTGGGATTGAGACAAGCGATATTATTTATGGGGTTGTTGATAAATTTAAGCCTGATTTTATTATTGCTATTGATGCTTTAGCTGCAAGGTCGATTGAAAGAGTAAATGAAACCATCCAGCTGACAGATACAGGGATTCAACCAGGATCAGGTGTAGGTAATCGTAGAAAAGAGCTAAGTGAGGAAGTGCTCGGTATTCCTGTATTTGCAATTGGTGTACCAACTGTAGTAGATGCTGTAACCATTGCTAGTGACACTATTGATTATATTTTAAAGCACTTTGGTAGGGAGTGGAAAGAGAAGGATAAGCTTTCTAAAAAATTAACTCCATTTAATTTACCATTTCAAAGTAAACCATTCTCAGAAGAGGATTTACCAAATAAGCAACAAAGTAATACGGTATTAGGCTTGATTGGAAATTTAACAGATGCGGAAAAACGAACTCTTATTTCTGAAGTATTAACACCGATGGGACAGAATTTAATGGTAACTCCAAAAGAAGTAGATGGATTTATGGTAGATATGGCAGACTTGTTAGCACGCGGTATTAACGCAGCTTTGCATGAAAATGTAACTATCAATAATGCATCAACTTATACAAGATAAAATAGAGTTGTTCTATCTTTTTACTTTTTTCCATATAGATATAAATAGATATATGGAAAGAAGGTGGAGCGATGAATGACTCAAGATATGGCAAGTCAAAATCCTACCACCCGTTTTTAAAAAATGGGTGGTTCATTTATAGCTTGAGCATCATAATTATTTTTATTTTAATTAGTGTACTAACTACAGTTAAACCAGCGTATCGTCTTTCTTCAAAAACAATAACTAATTTAACAAGTGAAGTGGATTCATCCGTATTCCTATGGTTGATGGGTTTAGAAAATAGAATGTTATTAGATTCTCTAGAGATGGATCAAGGTTCTCCTAGTTTATCTAAGCTGGCACTTGAAACAATCATGCATATAAAACCATATGATTTTGCAAGCCTGCTGCAAAGAGAAACACCAGGATTAGCTTTATTTAATAATCAGATTGTTGTAGCAGGAGAGGGGACGAACTATGCTAATCTATCTTTTGAATCATCTCCTCCTTTAGAGGATGTTCTAAAAGACCGAATTGCGGTTGATGATGAAGAAGAAAAGGAAATTAAGGAAGAAGAACCGAAGACCGAGATAGATGAAACAGCAAGAAAAACTGTATTTATATACAACACGCATAATCGAGAGTCATTCTTACCGCATTTACCAGATACCGATGACCCTAATTCAGCCTATCATCAAGAAGTAAATATCGAAAAAGTAAGTGATCACTTTGCCAAAATATTAGAATCTAAGGGAATTGGGACGATTGTAGATAAAACAGATTACATGCAAATGCTACAGGATAAAGGTTGGAATTATAGTCAATCTTACAAGGCATCAAGAGAAACGGTAGCTGAAGCAGTTGCTAATGAAAAAGATGTACAGTACTTATTCGATATTCATCGTGATAGTTTGCCAAGAAATTTAGTAACAGCAGAGATTGATGGAAAATCATACGCTAAGCTATTATTCGTTGTTGGTGCAGAACATCCAAATTATGAGAAAAATCTTGCTCTAGCAACCAAGTTAAATAGTCTTATTGAAGCAGAACATAAGCAACTTACACGAGGAGTCATTACGAAAAAAGGTGCAGGAAGCAATGGGATTTATAATCAGGATTTATCAGATAATGCAGTTTTAATTGAATTTGGTGGCTATGAAAATACATTAGATGAGCTTTATAGAACTGTCGAAATTGTTGGAGAAGTATTTAGTGATTTTTATTGGGAGGCTGAAAAAGTTGATGCTAACCCTTAAGGAGAAATGCTGATGGTACGTTCATTTGTGTTTATGCTCATCTTATTAATTGTATTTTTATGTGGGATTGTTGTAGGAATTGAAAGGGAAACAAAAGATGATTTATCTGCCAGTCCAAATTCAGAACAAGTACAAGTAGAAGAAAAACAGGGAATTACAGAAGCGGACGAGAGTGCTTCAAAAAACCAAGTATGGCAAATGGAAGAATTAGAAGATGTAGATGAATCTCCATTATTTGTTGAAAAAGTAGCCGGTATATTAGAAACGGTAGTTACCACTTTTTATGAAATAATTGTTGAATTGTTGTATCAAATAGCGAAAATATTTTTTTAGCACTTAATATGTTAGATTTTCTAAGGGCAAATAGAATAAACATTTCAATATATTGTCAGCATATTTGCAAGGAATTTTCTATTATGAGCGAATCTGGCGGAAGTTTTCGGATTTTTATTGAAACAATGAGGTTCAATTGTTATAATCATTCCTAGCAATAATAGCAGTTCATGAGATAATTAGTTGCATATGAAAAACTTATTAAGCACATTTTGCACATGAGGAAAATATAAATTTTTATCGTGATTGATATCAACTGATAAAAATGCAACTAAGGGAATCTAACGCCTTCCTGGCTTGGATGGAAAAGTCTTTTGAACTGGATAAGAATCGTTAATTTTCCCAGTTTGATGTATGGGTTAGGAGTGTGCAACATAGATGGATAATAGACAAAGGAATGTTCGTAATTTCTCGATTATTGCTCATATAGATCATGGAAAATCTACATTAGCAGATCGAATTTTAGAGAATACAAATACAGTTTCCAAACGAGAGATGAAGCAGCAGATTCTTGATGGAATGGATTTAGAAAGAGAACGTGGTATTACTATTAAATTAAATGCGGTACAGCTTGAATATAATAGTAAAGACGGAGAAAAGTATACGTTTCATTTAATTGATACACCTGGACATGTCGATTTCACGTATGAGGTTTCTCGTAGTTTAGCAGCTTGTGAGGGAGCTATCTTAGTAGTAGATGCCGCACAAGGAATTGAAGCCCAGACATTAGCAAATGTGTATCTGGCTTTAGATAATGATTTAGAAATTATCCCTGTAATTAATAAAATCGACTTACCTAATGCTGATCCGGAGCGAGTTACTAAAGAATTGGTTGACGTAATTGGTATTGATCCAGATGATGTGATTCTTGCTTCAGCAAAGGCGAATATAGGTATTGAGGAAATTTTAGAGCGTGTAGTAGAAAAAGTACCACCTCCAGAGGGGAATAGCGAAGATCCTTTAAAGGCATTGATATTTGACTCGTTATATGATCCGTATAAGGGTGTTATTGCTTATGTTTGTTTGAAAGAAGGAAGCGTAAAAGTTGGTGACACAATTAAAATGATGTCAACAGGGCTTACCTATGATGTAACTGAACTTGGAGTATTCACACCTACTGCGGTTAAGCGGGATATGTTAACGGTCGGAGATGTAGGGTACTTAACTGCTGCGATGAAAGATGTAAGTGATACTCGAGTAGGGGATACCATTACATTGGCAAATCATGCTGCTGACGTAGCATTACCAGGATATCGTAAATTAAATCCAATGGTATTCTGTGGACTGTATCCAGTGAATACAGATCAATATAATGATCTACGTGAAGCATTAGAACGATTGGAATTAAATGATTCTGCTCTACAATACGAGCCAGAAACATCTAAAGCATTAGGCTTTGGATTTCGAATCGGATTTTTAGGGTTATTGCATATGGAAATTATTCAAGAAAGAATTGAGCGGGAATTCAAAATCAATCTTATTACAACTGCACCAAGTGTAATTTATGAGGTAGAAAAGACAGATGGAAGTGTTGTCCATATAGATAATCCTTCTGCAATGCCACCACCACAAAACATTGAAGAAATTCGCGAGCCATTTGTTAAAGCGTCTATTATGGTGCCAAATGAATATGTTGGAAGCGTAATGGAGATTTGTCAACGTAAACGTGGTCAATTTATGGATATGCAATATCTAGATGATATTCGAGTAAATGTAATTTACCGAATTCCATTATCTGAAATTGTTTATGACTTTTTTGATCAGTTAAAATCACATACAAAGGGATATGCATCCTTGGATTATGAATTAATCGGGGACGAAGCATCCAATTTAGTGAAAATGGATATTTTATTACATGGTGAACCAATTGATGCATTATCTTTAATTGTCCATCGCGATTTTGCTTATGAACGAGGCAAGAAGATTGTGGAGAAGCTAAAGGAATTAATTCCAAGACAGCAATTTGAAGTGCCTGTGCAGGCGGCAATTGGTAATAGTATCATTGCTCGTTCGAATATTAAAGCAGTTCGTAAAGATGTAACAGCGAAGCTTTACGGTGGAGATGTAACGCGTAAACGTAAATTACTAGAGAAACAAAAAGAAGGTAAAAAACGAATGAAGATGGTTGGATCTGTGGAGGTTCCACAGGAAGCGTTTATGGCAGTATTGCAATTGAATGATGATTAAGTATTAATAAATCAATGTTTTAGAGAATATAAAAACAAATATTTCGTGATTTTTCCACCATTTAAAGTAAATAAAACTCGTCAGCTGAAGAATGGATTTTCTTTCAGTGACGAGTTTTAGTCTGTTGTTATTTATTCTAAGAAAACTGGTATCGCCCTGCTTGATAATAGAAGGTTTTACCGTATTAAATTTCTAGTTGATGAAGGAAAAATATGAGCTGGAAAATTTGATGCCTTATGAAAGAGTCGATAATCATAATATGATGTTCTTAGGAAGAGGGCTATGATGATGCGGAAGAAACAATTATTAATATGGGGATTATTTTGTATAGTATTACTAGTTCTACCATTTCATATTAGTGCTAGTGAAACGGATAAGACGATTATTATCTACTCATATGAAGAAGAGGAAAGCTTAAGGGAAATCCGTATTTTAGATTCGGTAATTGGTCAATTTACTCAAGACTTCTTAGTAATTGCGGATACAGAAGTAAAGAAAGAAGATTTATTAGATGTATCTCATCTTATATACGTAGGTGCTGATAAGGTACAGATTCCCGAAAATGTATTAGAAGCAATAACTGGATTTAACGGTAAATTTTTTGCTGTTGGTCATAACATAGAGCAGTTAAAAGGGCATTTTACCTGGATAAATGTAGATGATGAAGTATTAAGTGGTTATGTGGAAATTCCAAATAATGATTATACAATAACATTATCTGAAGAGCGAATTATCTATCAGCTAGCTGAAGGTACATATTCTACAATTGCAAATACATATAACGATACGAATTCAAGTGAGAAGTTTCCTTTAATTGCTTATCATGAGAATGAATACTATTTTACTGGTCAAAGCTTATTTTCTCCATTTGGTGAAGTGCTAGCAGAAGGACTTTATCATTTCTACTCAAATAAGGAAGCATCACATATTCGGTATTTACGTTTAGAAGATGTTCATCCTTTAATGGATGCTAAGGTTTTAAGAGAACAAGCAGAATATTTAAAAGAAAAAAATATTCCATACATGGTTGCAGTGATTCCAGTTTATACAGATGGTGATCGAACGATTCATTTCTCTGATTCAAAAGAGCTGACAGAAACATTGAGATATATGCAGAAAAATGGTGCAAGCATTCTTCTCCATGGATATCGACATCAATATCGTAGCTCCGAAACGGGAGAAGGTTTTGAGTTTTGGGATGTAGAAAATAATCGTCCGATTTATCAGGCGGCTGATGAACCAGCAAAGCTTTTAGAAGATTTTCCTTCTAAAGAAGCGTACGAGCAATTTGTTAAAGAAGGGGAAGCATTTGAAGAAGCATATATAGAAGATGCTGTTTTGAAAGGTGTTCAGGAACTGGTAGCTCATCGGATTTATCCACTTGCTTTTGAAGCACCACATTACACGATGTCACAGAATGGTTATCAAATACTTTCGCAGTACTTCACAACATATGTAGGTAGACTACAATTAACAGATTTATTTTGGGAAAGTAGCTATTCGCCATTATATAAATCAACACCGGCTTTTTTACATGGAATGACAGTATATCCAGAAACAATAGGTTTTATTGAAGCAGATGTGGAGGATTCACTGCAACAAATGCAAGCTAATATAGAAGTGTTACAGCTTTTTAATCAAGTTTATATTGCTGGATTTTATCATCCTTATTTGGGTTTAGAAGGTTTAAAAGAAGTAGTAGAAAGTCTAGAATCAATACCAAATGCAAGTTGGTTAGATTTAAAAGCAGAGGACAATAAGGTTGAAATAAACGATATTAGAATTGAATCAAAGGATGGCGAAATAGAAGTTTCTAAACCATTTTTTGCGAGTACATATGAACGCAAAGTGTTTTTTGATGAAAATTTAATTTACTTTGGACTAGCAGGTATTATTTTAATTATTCTTATCTCATCTATTGTTGTAAAAATTCGGAAGCGTACCAAAGTTAATAGATAAGTTTGAACTAGAAATCAGTGAAGGATTTGTGAAATAGCTTATAAAATAATTTCTTTGTTTAGAATTCCATTATCTTATGCTTCTATCGTTGACAAAAAATTTAAGATTTGATAATTTATTAATAGCATTAGCACTCGTAAGCATAGAGTGCTAACAGGGGTGATTATCATGTTAACACTTAGACAATTACTGATATTTCAAGCCATTGTTGATGACTTTATTGAGACGGCTAATCCTGTTGGGTCAAATGCTATTTCAAAAAAGGAAAATATTAATGTCTCATCTGCAACCATTAGAAACGTAATGGCAGAATTAGAAGATCTGGGCTTTTTAGAAAAGACACATACTTCATCAGGACGTGTCCCTTCGGAAAAAGGTTACAGATATTATGTGGATCATTTAATCACTGCACCAGTAGAGAATGTGAAATCTAACATTATTAGAGACTTTTTACAAGATGGTGTTGTTGAATTTGAACAAATTGTGCAAACATCAGCACAGGTGTTATCAGATTTAACGAATTACACTTCTATTATTTTAGGTCCTGAACTATCTGAGGCAAAGGTTAGGCAGCTAGAAATTGTCACGTTATCCCCGCAAATGGCAGTAGCTATATTAATTACAAATACTGGATATGTGGAGCATCGAACTTTTTCTATTCCAGAGAATATGAAAGCTTCAGATATCGAAAAACTAGCTAATATTTTGAATGAACGTCTAAAAGATGTACCGATTTCACAGTTAACGGAAAAGCTAAACGCGGAATTGCGTATCATTATTAATAAATACATTCAGAATATGGATTTAGTTTTTGATTATCTAAAAGAAATCTTGTTCTATGATCAACCAATTAAAGTGTATATAGGTGGAAAATCTAATATTTTAATGCAACCAGAATTTCATAATGTAGAGAAGCTCTATTCTTTTTATTCCATGATGGAAAGAGAAGAGGAGCTTGTTCAAATGTTAAAAGCATATGAACAGCTAGAAACAGGAATTAAGGTTACAATTGGCAATGAAAATAAAGTAGATGCCATCAAGGATTTCAGTTTGATTACAACGACTTATAGATTATCTGATAATCAGGCAGGAACAATCGCATTGATTGGACCAACTAGAATGAGGTATGACAAAGGAATTCACCTGCTACGTAATTTATCAAATGAAATGACAGATGCCCTAGACATATGGTATAAACATAAAGGGTAGCTATGTTAGACAAATAAACCATTAAATTACCCTTGAATAAAAATATGAGGTAATCAAAAATCTTCTAAATAGGATAGAAATTTCCTATAATTGAAGAGTTGATTTGCGATAAAATATGCTCCAGGAGGTACCAAAGTTGGAAGAGAAAAATAAAGAAAATATTGCTTCGGAGGAAGTTGACGAGGTAATTCTTGAACAAGAAACCGAAGAAGTAGATGAAGATGCAGAAGTTACAATAATCGAGGAATCCCAACCTGAACAAGCAGAACTTGAAAAACTGCGTACAGAGCAGGAAGAAACATTAAATCGCTATCTACGCTTACAAGCGGAGTATGATAATTTTAAAAAGCGTACACAAAAGGAGAGAGTCGCAGAACGCAAGTATAAATCACAAGACTTAGCGAGCGATTTACTTCCTGTATTAGATAATTTTGAACGTGCTTTACAAGTAGAAACAAATGAAAGCAATCAAGGTATCATTGAAGGAATTCAAATGGTTTATAATCAATTAACAGAAGCCTTAGCATCACACGGGATTCAGCAAATTGAAACGATTGGTCAGCCATTTGATCCGAACTTACATCATGCAATCATGCAAGTAGAAGACGAAGAAAAAGAATCAAATGAAATACTAGAAGAACTACAAAAAGGATATCTTATCCACGATCGTGTTATTCGACCTGCAATGGTTAAAGTAAATAAATAGGCTATGGATTTTAGGAGGAAATGAAATATGAGTAAAATTATTGGAATTGACTTAGGAACAACAAATTCTTGTGTATCTGTAATGGAGGGTGGAGAAGCTGTTGTAATTCCTAACCCAGAAGGGAACAGAACAACTCCATCAGTTGTTGCTTTTAAAAATGGCGAAAGACAAATTGGAGAAGTAGCAAAAAGACAGGCGATTACAAACCCAAATACCATTCAATCAATTAAACGCCACATGGGTACAGATTATAAAGTAAATATTGAAGATAAAGACTATACGCCTCAAGAAATATCTGCAGCAATTTTACAGTATTTAAAATCTTATGCAGAAGACTACACAGGTGAAAAGATTGAGAAAGCTGTTATTACTGTTCCAGCTTACTTCAATGATGCTGAGCGTCAAGCTACACGTGATGCAGGATTGATCGCAGGCTTAGAAGTAGAGCGTATTATTAATGAGCCAACAGCAGCAGCATTAGCTTATGGTATTGATAATGATGGTCAAGACCAAACAATTTTAGTATATGACCTTGGTGGAGGTACATTTGATGTATCTATTCTAGACATTGGAGAAGGTACATTTGAAGTTATTTCTACTGCAGGAGATAACCGTCTAGGTGGAGACGACTTTGACCAAAAAATCATAGATTATATGGTGCAAGAATTTAAGAAAGAAAATGGAATCGACTTATCACAAGATAAAATGGCAACTCAGCGCTTGAAAGATGCAGCAGAAAAAGCAAAGAAAGATTTATCTGGAGTATCACAAACTCAAATCTCTTTACCATTTATTACTGCTGGTGAAGCTGGTCCATTACATTTAGAAATGACATTATCACGTGCAAAATTTGATGAATTAACTCAAGATCTAGTAGAACGCACAATGGTTCCTGTACGTAAAGCATTAGCAGATGCTGATTTTACAGCAAATGATATTGATAAAGTATTACTAGTAGGTGGATCTACACGTATTCCATCTGTTCAAGATGCAATTAAACGTGAAATTGGTAAAGACCCATCTAAAGGTGTTAACCCTGACGAGGTTGTGGCTTTAGGTGCTGCAATCCAAGGTGGAGTTTTACAAGGTGATGTAAAAGACGTTGTATTATTAGACGTAACACCATTATCTTTAGGTATTGAAACAATGGGTAGCGTAACTACAAAATTAATTGAGCGTAATACAACAATTCCAACAAGTCATTCACAAGTTTTCTCTACAGCAGCAGATAATCAAACTGCGGTAGATATCCATGTTCTACAAGGGGAACGTGAAATGGCGGCAGATAATAAAACTTTAGGACGTTTCCAATTAACGGATATTCCACCAGCACCAAGAGGAGTTCCACAAATTGAAGTATCCTTTGATATTGATGCAAATGGTATTGTAAATGTACGTGCAAAAGATTTAGGTACAAACAAAGAGCAATCCATTACAATTAAATCATCTTCTGGTCTTTCTGATGATGAAATCGATAAGATGGTTAAAGAAGCTGAAGAGAATGCAGAGGCAGATAAGAAACTTCGTGAAGAAATTGAATTACGCAATGCAGCAGATCAATTAATCTTTACAACAGATAAAACAATTAAAGATTTAGGCGATAAAGTATCAGAAGAAGATAAGAAAAAAGCTGAAGATGCAAAAGAAGCATTAAAGCAAGCAATTGAAGCGAATGATATTGAGCAAATTAAAGAGAAAAAAGATGCTTTAGAAGAACAAGTTCAACAGTTATCTGTAAAATTATATGAGCAAATGCAAGCAGAGCAACAAGCAGGAGCTGGAGCAGAAAATAATGCAGATGATAATGTAGTAGATGCAGATTACGAAGAAGTTAATGATGATGAAGAAAACAAAAAATAATTAATTTAAAAAAGTCAAAGTCAGGAATTCCTTGACTTTGACTTTTTTCCACTTTAAGAATACGTTCTTAGTTGATGAACGTGCAACGAAGGCAATCCACTTGCCAAGTTTTTACATGATGAATAAGACTAAACATAATTGATTGGCAGGATAGACGGCCAATGTTAGACTAAAGCATAGGTAGTAGAAGATTGGGAGCGTGAATTTTAGTGAGTAAGCGTGATTATTATGAAGTGCTTGGTGTTGATAAAAATGCTTCGAAGCAAGATATTCGTAAAGCATATAGAGTATTAGCTCGAAAATATCATCCAGATGTATCAAAAGAAGAAAATGCAGAGGCAAAGTTCAAAGAAGCGAAAGAAGCATATGAAGTTTTAAGCAATGAGGAAAAACGGGCTCAATATGATCAATTTGGGCATGCAGGACCTCAAAGCCAAGGTTTTGGCGGTAGTGGAGACTTCTCTGGCTTCGGCGATATCTTTGATATGTTCTTTGGTGGTGGAGGCAGACGCCCTGACCCCAATGCACCTCAGCAAGGAAATGATTTGCAATATCGCATGATATTGAATTTTGAGGAAGCTGTTTTTGGAAAAGAAACAGAAATAACACTTCCAAAAGAGACAGATTGTGAGACTTGTCATGGCTCAGGTGCAAAACCTGGAACAAGTGCTAAGACATGTACAACATGTCATGGATCTGGACAAATTAACGTGGAGCAAAATACACCTTTTGGTCGAATTGTAAATCGCCGTACATGTAATCATTGTGGTGGTACTGGAAAAATCATTCCTGAGAAATGTACGACATGTCATGGTACAGGTCGTGTAACAAAACAAGTGAAGGTGAAAATATCAATCCCAGCAGGAATTGATGACGGTCAACAAATTCGTATCGCAGGTAAGGGAGAATCTGGTATAAACGGTGGCCCTCCTGGTGATTTATATGTTGTTGTAGAAGTTCGTCCACATGAGTACTTCCAGCGCGAAGGAGATAATATATACTGTGAGCTGCCTTTAACATTTGCTCAAGTAGCTTTAGGGGATGAAATTGAAGTCCCAACTGTACATGGTAAAGTAAAATTAAAAATCCCAGCTGGAACACAATCAGGCAAAGTCTTTCGTTTGAAAGATAAAGGTGTTCCAAATGTTCATGGTAGAGGCGTAGGTGACCAACATATTCAGGTAAAAGTGGTAACACCAACGAACTTAACAACGAAGCAAAAAGAAATACTACGTGAATTTAATGAGCTAGGTGGAAATGATCCGACAGAAGAACAAGAAGATTCGATTTTTAAAAGATTTAAAAAAGCTTTTAAAGGCGAATAAGAATAGAAATCACCAAAGAAATGAGTGAAATAGATTGAAAAAATGGTTAGAAATTTGTATTCATACAACAAATGAAGCACAAGAGGCTATTACAAATATTATTGAAGAAGCTGGTGTTAATGGAGTTGTAATTGAAGATCCATTAGATCTTACGAAAGAAAGAGATAGTTTTTTTGGTGAAATCTATGAGCTTGATCTAGGGAACTTTCCAAAAGAAGGGATATATATAAAGTTTTATCTACCTAGGGAAGCAAATGCAGAGAAACAAATTGAGCAAATTAAAGGGAAGATAGATGATTTAGCAAGTTTGGGTATAGATTTAGGACAAAATCAACTGACTTCAAAGGAAATTCATGAAGATGATTGGGCGAATGAATGGAAGAAATATTATAAACCTGTAAAAATATCAGAAAAAATCACGATTGCACCTACTTGGGAGAAAGTAGAGAATATGCCTGAGGATGGCTTATTAATTGAGTTAGATCCTGGTATGGCATTTGGAACTGGTACACATCCAACAACGATGCAAAGTGTACGTGGTTTAGAACAATATGTGAAACCAAATGATACGATGATAGATGTTGGCTGTGGGTCTGGAGTGCTAAGCATTGCTGGATGTTTAATAGGTGCACAGAAATCCTATGCATTTGATATCGATCCTGTCGCAATTAATAGTACAAAGATGAATGCTGAAATAAATGGACTTGCGAATTTGGTAGAAGCAAGAGAAAACAATCTTTTAAAAGATATTGATACCCAGGCAGATGTTATTGTTGCAAATATTTTAGCAGAAATTATTTTACTTTGTGTTGATGATGCATATCGTCTTTTAAAGACAGACGGGATGTTTATTACAGCAGGAATTATTCAGAAGAAAAAACAAGAGGTTATTGATAAAATGACTGCTGCTGGTTTTTCCATTGTTGAAGTAAATGAATTAAAGGATTGGGTCTCTATTATTGCGAAAAAGTAAGTCTTTTAAAAAGGTGGGAGTAAGGAAATGAATAAGTCTTTAGCAAAATATATTGATCATACATTATTAAAACCCGATGCGGATCAACGGGCAATAGATAAGCTATTAACAGAAGCATTAAATTATGAATTCGCTTCTGTTTGTGTGAATCCATTATGGGTCTCTTACTGTCATGAAAAATTAAAGGATTCTCCTGTTGAAGTATGCACAGTTATTGGCTTTCCATTAGGTGCATCTGTGTCAACGGTGAAAGCATATGAAACAAAACAAGCCATTGAAGATGGTGCAACAGAAGTAGATATGGTGATTAATATTAGTGCACTGAAAAATAAAAAAGATCAGCTTGTAGCAGACGATATCGCAGCAGTAGTAAATGTAGCTAAAGAAAATAAAGTCCTTACAAAAGTAATTATTGAGACTTGCTTATTAACAGATGAAGAGAAAGTAAGAGCTTGTGAGATTGCTAAAGCGTCAGGTGCAGATTTTGTCAAAACATCGACTGGTTTTAGTTCGGGTGGAGCAACGATTTCAGATGTTGAATTGATGCGTAATACAGTTGGCCCGAGCCTAGGTGTTAAAGCGTCTGGAGGAGTAAAAAATAATGAGCAAGCAAAAGCCATGATAAAAGCTGGAGCTACTCGTATTGGTGCAAGTGCTAGTGTAACGATTGTTCAAGAATAAACAATGAGAATAGAAATGAAGCAAAAGTCAAGTATCCATGTATAAATGGATGCTTGGCTTTTTTTGTGTAGCAGATTAATTTTACGAGCAGTTAGTGGGATTCAGTGGATCTAGGCAATGCTAAATAAAGAGATACAGCTTTTACAGTCTCACTCTGAATGTTGTATATAATATTCTTTATTTTACATTGACTTTGATAATGATAACCATTATCATTTATAAAAGAGAATGAAAATCATTATCAATTGGAGGGAAGACGAGATGGATTACATAGTAAGAAAGAGAAAAGGGATAGGAAAAGCCTATCTTATTTTATTGTTAGCAATGATGGCTTTATTAGTTGCTTGTAGCAATGACGATGGAGATGCTACAGATGAGAAAGTAGCAGAACAAGAGGTAGAGAATGAAGAAGAAGGCCTAGAAGAAAATAATGAAGCAGAAGAAGTTGGTTTGACATTAGAAAATGATGGAATAGATGAAGCAGACTTGAATGAAGCATTGGAAGAATTTCCTGAAGAGATCCCAGAACGATTAATCACTACTTCTGTACCACTAGCAGAAATGCTTTCTCTGCTTGATATAACTCCAGTAGGTGTTCCCACTTCTACAAACCCACTGCCAGAGGATTTTAAAGATATTGATCAAATTGGATCACCGATGGCACCAGATTTAGAAGTCATTACTGAATTATCACCTGATTTAGTACTTGGAGCTGAATCACTTCGTAGTTCGTTAGAAGAAAGTTTAGGTGGAATGGATTTACCAACTGCTTATTTACGTACCGATTCATTTGATGATTTAAAGCTAGCTTTTAAAGCATTAGGTACATACTACGGGAAAACAGAAGAAATGAATGAGAAGCTACAATCTATTTTAGATAAAGAAAATGAACTCGTGCAATTAATGGAAGACGAAACATTGCCAAGTGTTATGCTGATGATCGGTACATCTGATTCATTTATGGTGATGAGTGATCAATCTTATTTAGGTAGCTTAGTAGATAGACTAGGAGCAGAAAATATTGCGACAACGCTTCTAAATGTAGAATCAACTTATTCCACAATGAATATGGAAGATATTGTTGTAGCTGATCCAGATCTAATTCTTGTACTTGCCTCAGGTGATCATGGTGCTACAGAAGAAATGTTTGAAAAAGAAGTAGAGAATAATGATTTATGGAAAACACTTTCAGCTTATGAAAATGATAATATTCATATTCTTGATTATGAAGTTTTTGGTGTAACGTCAATTTTGAATGTGGAAACAGCATTATCTGAAGTTGTAAATTTCTTTATTGAGTAAAAGAGGCCGTATATATGTCGAAAAAAGTAAACAGCGGAACAATTATTATTTTCACTTTGTTGTTAACTATATCTATGGCAGTAGTAGCAATTGGATTAGGTAGTGTAAAAATACCTATTCCAGATATATTACAAACTATATTTGGAACCTCAGGAAAAGTAGAATATAATACGATCATTTTCGAAATACGCCTACCTCGTGTTTTGCTAGCTATGATTATTGGAGCAAATATGGCGGTTTCTGGTGCAATATTGCAGGCAGTAGTAGGAAACCCTTTAGCTGATCCTGGATTGACTGGTGTGACAAGTGGAGCAGCTGCATTTGTATTAATTATTATGTTGGTTGCACCACAGTATTCCAATTTCATTCCAATCTCAGCATTTGTGGGAGGAATACTAGCTGCAACTGTTGTTTTTATACTTGCTTGGAATAGAAATGGTATTTCACCGATAACTATTATACTAGCAGGAGTAGCGGTAAATGCATTAGCTGGTGGAGTAATGGGTTATTTATCTGTTATGTTCAGTGATCGTTTACCCGCAACAGTACAATGGATGAACGGAAGCTTAGCAGCAAAAGGTAATAATGCTTTAAGCTTAATTGTCCCTTATGCCATTATTGGTTGGGTTATTTCGATATTTGCGATACGAAAGCTTAATATCATACGTATGGGAGAACAGGTTGCAGCAAACCTAGGAGAAAATGTAAATCGAAACAGAATTCTGCTCTCATTACTTGCAGTTTTCTTAGCGGCTATTTCTGTAGCAACAATAGGTATAGTTGGATTTATCGGTTTAATTGTGCCACATATGGCAAGATTAATCGTCGGTTCCAATTATAAATATTTACTGCCAATGAGTATGGTACTAGGTGCCCTTGTTTTACTTGTAGCAGACACAGGTGGTAGAACACTCTTTGCACCAATGGAAATCCCAGCAGGAATTTTAATGGCAGTTGTTGGTGGTCCTTATTTTCTATATTTAATGAAAAGGAGGAAGTTCTAAATGTTTACAGTTGATTCGATATCGGTTCGTTATGATCAAAAGCAAGCAATACAGGATTTTTCTTTTTCGGTGAATAAAGGAGAAGTAGTGTCCATTATCGGCCCAAATGGATCAGGAAAATCAACTTTATTAAAAGCAATTTCGGGTTTCATTCCTTATCATGCTGGAACAGTAGAAATTGCTGGGAAAAACTTAAAATCAATGAAATCAAAGCAGATATCTCAATCCTTATGCATGCTTAGTCAAAAAAACCAAGCACCATATGATATGACTGTTGAAGATCTTGTTTCATACGGAAGGATGCCACATAAACGTTGGTTTGAGCGATTTAATGATGAAGATAGAGAGATCATTACATGGGCATTGGAAAAAACGAATCTCAGATCTTTTAAAGATAGAGCTGTTGCGTCCTTATCAGGTGGAGAATCACAGAGAGCGTGGATTGCAATGGCGTTGGCTCAACGACCTAAAATTCTTTTGCTTGATGAACCAACAACTTATTTAGATATCGCACATCAGCATGAAGTATTAGAACTAGTCAGTGAACTAAATCAAACAGAAAATATGACAGTATTAATGGTGCTTCATGACCTAAATCAAGCTTCACAATACAGTGATCGTGTGATTGTTGTTCAATCAGGTGAAAGGGAAATGGTTGGAACGCCAATCGAAGTAATGACAGAGGAAATGATTCGTAAGGTTTATCATATGAACTCGGAAATTCAGTACATCTCTACAGAGAAGAAACCACGAATTCATTTATTAAGAAAAGCAAAATAAAAGCGAGGGATTACATTGAAGAAAGAAATTGATCTAGATAAACACAGAGGGATGTTTCAATCATTCGTTGAGAAAAAACGTACAGTAATATTGAGTTTTGTTGATGAAGATGGAAAACCGTTTAGTAGCATAGCACCTTTTGTGAAAAAAGATAATAAACTCTATGTGTATATTAGTCAGATTGCCGAGCATCATGATTTAGCAGATAAGAGTGAATGGGTAGATGTTTTGCTTGTAGGGGATGAATCTGAAACGAAGAATGCGTTTGCAACAGAACGTCTACGATTTACTTGTAAACCCAAGAATCTTGGTAATGATGACAATGAAGAAATATTTGAAGTGTTTAATGAAGTATTTCAGCCAAGCTTAATGAATTTATTAAGGGGCTTAGATTTTTCATTATTTGAATTAACACCACATGAAGGTCGTTATGTGGTAGGGTTTGGACTAGCTTTTGATGTGACAATAGATGGATCGATGTTTAATCATGTAGTAATAGATAAGAAGAAATAAGCTAATAATGGAGGAAAATAAAAATGACATATGAAGTAGTACTACCAATTTGGGATGCACTACGTACACGCTTTTTAGAGAAAGCTAAGGGATTAACAGATGAGGATTTAAAGCTTAAGCTTGGGGAAACAACGATTGGCAGCTTACTTTATCATACTGGAGAGGTAGAATTTTATTTTGCAGATTGGTTCTTCGAGAAGAAAAGCGATGAAATAAAGAAGCCTTCACTAACAAGTATTGATGAGTTAGTAACTTATTTAGAAGAATCTAGTCAATTTTTCAAAGAAGCAATGTCAGAATTACCTGATGCGGCATGGCAAGAAGAAAAAGAGACACAGATGGGTAAATCTACACCATTAGAAGCTGTTGGTAGACTCATGTATCATGCTGGAATTCATGCAGGACAAATTACAGATATAAAGAAACATGGAAGTTTATAAAGTTATTAGAAACACAGTCCAGTAATATTTCCACTTGGACTGTGTTTCTAGTTATGATGGTTATCTATATTCTTGATTGGTAAAGATAATCATATAGAAGGCGTTGACCGATTAAAATGATTATAGTATAATTTAAAAAGCATGTATGATACGTATTACATGTATTTATTAATTTGTTGTTATGCTCCGGAGGGAGGGATTTATCATGTCAAATACTACTCGCATTCGTAAAAACGAATCTATTGAAAATGCTATTCGTCGTTTTAAGCGTACTGTATCCAAAAGCGGAACATTACAAGAATACCGTAAGCGCGAATATTATGAAAAGCCTAGTGTGCGTCGTAAGAAAAAATCTGAGGCTGCTCGTAAACGTAAATTTTAATCTATTATAATCATTTACTACCAGCTTAAATCAGGTCTTAAGTAGGATTCCCTCCCACGTAAAGTAACCTGTCAGATGGTTTATTATGATGAAGTAATCATAATAAATTTTAAGAAATCATAATAGAGGGATTTATTAAATATGTATGAACATATACTATTAGTTTAGTATATATGAAGATAAAGGGTCCTTACCATGTGTAAGGCCTTTTTATTTTGCTTTAACATCGAAGGCGTTTTATGGAAACCTTTTGAAGAAAGCTCCTATATTAAGCAGATGCTCTAAAAAAACTAATATTTCTCTGAAAAATCTTCCATTTGATGAAAATAATTTTTGACAATTATAATGGTTATGATGGGGTATCAAGAGCAATATTTAGTATAATGAGATTAAGAGATAAAGGAAAAGGGGTGAGAAGTATGAAGTTAATTAGAAGAATACCGTTAATTATTACATTGACCTTTACTTTTTTAGCTGGTTTTTTAGGACTGATAGATCAAGTAAAAGGAGAAGGTGAAGGGAAATTAGTATATATTGTACCTGTTGAAAAAGAAGTAGAACGGGGATTAGAGGCCTTTTTAGATCGTGCAGTGAGAGAAGCAACAGAGGAAGGGGCAAACCACATTGTTTTTGAAATTAATACACCGGGTGGTCGAGTAGATGCAGCCAGTGATATTGCTCTTTTATTACAAAGTATGGATATGCCATCAACTTCATTTATTTTAAACCAAGCGCTATCTGCTGGTTCTTATATTGCTTTGAATACAGATACGATTTATATGAGACCACAAGCAACAATGGGAGCAAGTGGTGTTATTAATCAAGATGGTACTGCGGCGGATGAAAAAGCTCAATCAGCGTGGATCGCAGCGATGCGAGGAGCAGCTGAATCAAAAGGAAGAGACCCTCAGTATGCTGTTGCAATGGCAGATCCAGAAGTTGATCTTTCAGAATATGGAGCTCCAGCAGGAAAGTTTTTAACATTGGATGCTAATACGGCTTTAGAGGTCAATTATTCAGAAGGTACGGTAAGCAATAGAGTGGAATTATTACATGAGCTTGGACTATCTGATGCAACAATAGTGGAAATGGAAACAACTTTCGCTGAGGAAGTTGCAAGATTTGTTACAAGTCCGATTGTGATTCCTATTTTATTATCGGTTGCGAGTATAGGTTTAATTGTAGAGCTGTATTCTCCAGGCTTTGGGGTAGCTGGATCAATGGGCTTACTTGCTTTATTATTATTTTTCTATGGACATTTTATAGCGGGGTTGGCTGGTATGGAAGCGATAATTCTTTTAGTACTTGGACTCATATTAATCATAGCTGAATTTTTTGTGCCTGGTGGAATACTTGGCATATTAGGGGCCGGGGCCATGATTGGTTCGCTGTTTATGGCTGGCTATGATGTTGGACATATGTCATTAAGTATTTTAATAGCCTTTGTTGTTGCGATTGTTGTATTTGTAATTCTCTATAAAACAATTGGACTAGAAAGAGGAATTTTCCGTCAAATTATTTTAAGAGATCGAACAATGACAGACCAAGGCTATGTGTCTGCAGTAAATCGCTATGATTTAGTAGGTCAACAAGGAGTTACTTTAACACCTTTACGTCCAGCAGGAACAATGCTACTTGGTAATGACCGAATGGATGTCGTATCAGAGGGTGTTTGGATTGAAAATAATAAAAAAGTAGAAATCGTTCAAGTGGAAGGAATGCGAATTGTTGTACGAGAGGTAAATAATGATAGTTAATTCTTTATTCACAAAGAATTTATCTATATACTATATTTAGAACACATCATTAGGAGGGAAATATATGGAATTAGATATTATGCCAATCATTATCATTGCGGTAATATTAATTGCAATTGCAATTCTATTCTCGTTTGTTCCGGTAATGCTTTGGATTAGCGCTTTGGCAGCGGGTGTTAAAGTGGGATTATTCACTTTAGTCGGAATGCGTTTACGTCGTGTTGTTCCATCACGTGTTATTAATCCGTTGATCAAAGCATACAAAGCAGGACTCGATGTAACAACAAACCAGCTGGAGAGTCACTACTTAGCTGGTGGTAATGTAGACAGAGTAGTAAATGCATTAATTGCAGCACATCGTGCAAATATTAATCTGTCATTTGAACGTGGAGCAGCAATTGACCTTGCTGGAAGAAATGTATTAGAAGCCGTTCAAATGAGCGTTAACCCGAAAGTAATTGAAACACCATTTATTGCAGGTATTGCGATGGATGGTATCGAGGTTAAAGCATTAGCGAGAATCACAGTACGTGCAAACATCGACAGACTCGTTGGGGGTGCTGGAGAAGAAACAGTTATCGCACGTGTTGGTGAAGGGGTAGTAAGTACAATTGGTAGCTCTAAAACACATAAACAAGTATTAGAAAATCCAGATTCTATTTCACATACTGTTCTATCTAAAGGACTAGATTCTGGTACAGCTTTTGAAATTTTATCTATTGATATTGCTGATGTGGACATCGGTAAAAACATCGGTGCGATTCTACAAACAGATCAAGCACAAGCTGATAAGAACATTGCACAAGCTAAAGCAGAAGAAAGAAGAGCAATGGCTGTTGCATTAGAACAAGAAATGTCTGCACGAGTAGAAGAAATGCGCGCACATGTTGTGGAAGCAGAAGCAGAAGTACCAAGAGCGCTTGCCGAAGCATTACGTTCTGGGAAATTAGGTGTTATGGATTATATGAATTACCAAAACATTTCTGCTGATACAGATATGCGTAATACAATTGGTAACTTATCAGAAGAAAATCATGACCATAATAAAAATGATGAAAAATAATCTTTTTGTGGAAATGAAAGGAGGGCATTCATGGAACAATTAATTGACTTGATATTAAGTAATCCCTTCTTAATTATTATCATTGTTGGTGCATTGTTTAGCTTGCTGAAAGGAAGTAAAACAGCGAAAGAACAACAAGAGAAACAACAGCAACAAAGGCAACAGCAACAAGGTCAAAGGCAGCCACAGCAAAGAACTAGGTCTGACCAACATAGCACAAGAAAGCCGAATCCGGAGCAACAAGCTTCTGAGAAAAGAACTTCTCCATTACGAGAGTTAAAAGAAGCGATTGAGAAAGAGTTTGCCAACATGAGGGAAGAGAAACAGGTAGAGCCTGTTGCTACTGAAATCCCTCGCATGCAGCAAGTGGATGATATGTATGAACGAGTAAATGCTGCAAAAGAGGAGAGAGAAAGAGCTTATCAACGCGGAATGGATGCAAAACGCCGCCGTGAAAAAGAGGAAAAGAGCTTGGTTTCTCAATACCAGCAAACCAAATTCAAACAAAGCTTTACAAAATCGCTTGGTAAACAAGGCTTAGTAAATAGTGTTATTATGGCAGAGGTATTAGGTTCGCCTAGAGCAAAACAGCCTTATCAAACGCCAACAAAACGTAGACGTTAATATAGCAAATGAAAACCAATCATTGCACATCAAATTATGTGTAATGATTGGTTTTTTGGTTCTTAAAAAGCTATTTCTTTCATAATTATATCATTAGGGAAGGGGGCATTGTTTTGAAGAAAATCTGGACACAATTTCAATCGACAATGCTCAAGACTTTTGATTTACCAGCGGATTTTATTCAGAATACTCCAAAGGTAACAATGATTGGAACACAGCAAGTTATTATTGAAAATCATCATGGTTTACATCATTTTACAGAGCAACAAGTGCAAATAAAAGCAAATCAACATATCTTTTTAATTAATGGAAATGATTTAGAATTAAAGCTTATTCATCCTGAGGTTATTATCATAACAGGTATCATTCATGAAATAAAAACAATGTCTGAAAATGATTAGAATAGGTGGAAGAAATGAAAAGGAATAGCTTAAATTATGCAATTATTCAAGTAGAACGTAAGTATTTTAATAAATTTTTGCAAGAAGCGATGGAAGAGGGAATTATTATATGGAATGTCATCAATATAGATAATGAGTTTTATGAAGCACATATCTCTATTGAGCATTTACCCAAAGCAAAAGAAATAGCCCAGCAAATGAATATTACATTAAAAGTTTTCGCTTTTTACCGGTTTAAATCATTGATTAAGTATGTACTGCAGCATAAAGCATTATTTATTGCTGGAACAATTTCTATACTTTTTTTATTCATGCTGGCTAATCTCATATGGTCTGTTAAAATTAATGGAGTTTCCTTCGATATCCAACAAAAAATCGAAGAGCAATTAAAGCAACATGATATTATGCCACTTCAATTTTCTTTCACAAAAAAATCTAACCACGAACTACAAACTTCTTTACTCCAAGAAATTCCTGAGTTGCTCTGGATAGGAGTTGAAAAAAAGGGGACAAGATATCAAATTGATGCTGTAGAAAAGTCAATTGTTCCAAAAACTGAAGAAACGGTTCCTAGTCATCTTGTTGCTACGAAAAAAGGGGTTATTAAGCGAATGGAGGTACGTAAAGGCTTCCCAGAAGTGCGGGTGAATGATTACGTTACTCCAGGAAAAAGATTGGTGTCTGGGGTATATGAACCTGAGGAAGAAGATGAACAAGATGAAGAAGATGAGGATAAAAACTCTGCTAAGGAAATTGTCGGAGCAGAGGGAAAAATAATAGCAAGAACATGGTATGAAATGAAAATGGCCATTCCACTTGAAATTAATTATGAACGTTTAACTGGTGCAGAGCAAAAGAAGTACTATCTTCAGATGAGCCAGCTACAATTACCTATTTGGAATTTTAAACCTGTTCCTTTTGAACAAGTACAGGAGGAAGACCAAGTAGATCAGCTACATTTATTTCACTACAAACTTCCACTATATTTTATTCAAACAACCATAAGAGAAAAGGAAATGATAAAAGAAACCCGAACAAAATCAGAGGCAATTGAATTAGGGATTGAATATGCAAAAGTCAAAATAAAATCACAACTAGGGATAGATGCAGAAGTAATATCGGAAAAAGTTTTGCATGAATCCTTAGACAATGGTAAAGTAAACTTACACTTATTCATTACTGTGGAAGAAGACATTGCAATGTCAGAACCGGTAACCTAAGGAGATAGATTATGGCAGCAGATAAACTTCATGTTATAGATCTTCAGCTAACAGATCCAAGTGAAGCACTTGCTTTATTTGGTACAAATGATAAATATTTAAAGCAAATTGAAGAAAAAGCAAATGTGAAATTAGTCACACGTGGGGAACAAGTAAGCGTTTCTGGAGCAGATGATGCTATTCGTTATGTGGAAGATACATTACTAGCTTTGTTAGCAGTTATTCGTAAAGGACAAACAATTGCCGAGCGTGATGTAGTCTATGCAGTAAATCTTGCGAAAGCAGGAAAAATAGAACAATTTGAAACGCTGTATGAAGATGAAATAACGAAAAACACAAAAGGGAAATCAATTCGTGTAAAAACATTAGGTCAGAAGAAATATGTTTCTGCTATTAGATCTAATGATTTAGTATTTGGAATTGGTCCCGCAGGTACAGGTAAAACATATTTAGCAGTTGTTTTAGCTGTTCATGCATTAAGAAATGGCTTTGTGAAAAGAATTATTTTAACTCGCCCCGCTGTTGAAGCTGGAGAAAGCCTTGGATTCTTACCAGGTGATTTAAAGGAAAAGGTTGATCCTTATTTACGTCCATTGTATGATGCCTTACACGATGTTTTAGGGGTAGAGCATACAGTTCGATTAATTGATCGCGAAACGATTGAAATTGCACCATTAGCCTATATGCGTGGACGTACATTAGATGATGCTTTTGTTATCTTGGATGAAGCTCAAAATACAACACCAGAACAGATGAAAATGTTTTTAACTCGTTTAGGATTTGGATCAAAAATGGTCATCACCGGAGACATTACTCAAGTAGATTTACCAAAAGGAGTTAAGTCAGGATTAGTCGTAGCTCAAGAAATGTTAAGTGAAGTATCAGGTATTTCATTTATTCATTTAGAACACACAGATGTAGTACGTCATCCACTTGTACAAAAAATTATTCAAGCATATGAAAAAGAGGTTTAAGAGGATGTTCAAAAAGTCCAATAAAAATGATACTTCGAATTTCTGCTTTATCACACTTTTTGAACACGTACTTTAACTAACTATTTAGATGTAATTTTCTTTTAATGCCTAAGGAGAATTACATTTAATTTTTATCAAGAGAAGACTGGGAGAAAATATGAATCCATAGAAGCGGATATAGTTGAGATGAAAGTATTTTAACTAGCAAATCTCGAACAAAAATTGTGTTATTATTCGCTTTAGAAATATACTTCGTGTATCTATATACCGTTCGTTTTTATGCTAATCACTTCTTTTGTCTTAACTTCTTAATTAAATAAAATATTTTCATCCCAGTCTCATCTTTATCATTAGTGAAAGTTTTACGATGTAATTTTTGTTTTATACAGGTATGAGGTGATGTTGATGAAGAATAAATTGTACCATTCATTCCAAAAAATTTTCCGAATTCAAACGAGAAGTATTTTAATTACTTTACCTGTGCTTGTGTTGGGGATTTTTACGGTGCTTTTAACCTTAAATAATGTGTACACAGAAACATATGATATTGAACGTTTTAACCGTGCAAAGGAAACTATTCGTTCACCAATAACAATTGAGAATGAATCAGAAACGCAAAGAAAAGTTAGAGAAACTTCGCTAGCAGTAGAAGACAGATATAGTGTATCAGAGGAAATAACAGAGGAAAGATTAAACTATATAGAGGAAATTTTTGAAGCTATTTCAAAGTTAGACAATCGATTAGAAAATGAAAATCATTCTGCAGATACAGCAGAGCCAGAGGTTACTTTAACAGAAGCAGAAAAAGTGAAACGTTTAAACCAAATCTTATCTCCAGAAATTATTGAAGCTGTAGGTGAGAATATTTTCATTCAATTGATTGACTTGGGGGAAGCGGAACGCCAAGAAGGTAAAGAGATATTTATAGAGACATTAAGGAATACATTAAACGAAGGTGTTCGAACACAAAATATTCAAACTGCACGTAATAATGTAAAGCAAAATGTTATGTATGCCAAAATGAATGTGAATTTGAAACAAGTGTTAATTGATTTAACTGATTTTGCTATAGTTGAAAATTCCTTTTTCGATCCTGAGAGAACAACAGAAGCCAGAAATGAGGCTGCAAGTAGTGTGGATCCAGTAATCATTCGTGCTGGAGAAATTATTGTACGTGAAGGACAAATTATTACGAATGAAGTCTACGAGGAACTTGCATTAGTTGGTGTATTAGATAAAGAAAGAAATATTTTTCCAATTGTAGGCTTGATTATTTTTATCTTATTAATTACTGGTGTATTAGCATATGAAATGGACCGGTTAGCAAAGCAAAAACGTCTAGATTTTCGTAAGGTCATTTCAATTATTATTGTTACCATTCTTATTTTATCCTTAATGAAAGTAGTTAGTATATACACCACACAAACAAATAGGTTGTATTTTCTCGTGCCAATTGCAACAGGAACATTGTTGATGAAACAGTTGATCAGGGAACGGATGGCAATTGTTTTATCTGTGCTTTATGCAATTATAGGAAGCATTATCTTTAATGGCGAAATTCCCGGATCATTAAATTTTGAAGCAGCAGTATACTTTTTCTTTTCGCAAATGGCAGCAATTATCTTTTTACGTAATGTAAAAGATCGTCTATCCATCGTTCGTTCAGGAATTGGTATGGCCATTATCAATGTACTAACTATCTTAATATTTATCCTATTATCTTTTGAAAAATATGGCTTAAAAGATATTATGATTCAATCTGGATTTGGTGTAGCATCAGCATTTTTATCAGCTGTCCTTACACTGGGTTTATTACCATTCTTTGAGACAAGCTTAGGGATTTTATCAGATATTAAATTATTAAGCTTATCTAATCCAAACCAGCCTTTGTTAAGAAAATTATTAGTTGAGGCGCCTGGAACTTATCATCATTCCATTATGGTAGCTAATTTAAGTGAAACTGCTTGTGAAGCAATTGGTGCAAATGGATTGCTAGCTCGAGTTGGAGCGTATTATCATGATATTGGTAAGACGGTGAGGCCACATTATTTCATTGAAAACCAATTATCAATAAAAAATCCTCATGATAGCATTAGTCCGAAACAAAGTGCTGAAATCATCATTAGTCACCCCTATGATGGAGTGACCATGTTGAAGGAGCAGCGTTTACCTAAAGAAATTATCGATATTGCGAAACAACATCACGGTACTTCTTTACTGAAATACTTTTACTTTCAAGAGAAAAAAAATAACGAGAACGTGAAGGAAGCGGAATTCCGTTATCCAGGCCCTAAGCCACAGACAAAAGAAGCGGCAATTGTTTGTATCTGTGATTCTGTAGAAGCGGCAGTGCGTTCATTAAAAGAACCAACAGAAGAGAAAATAGAAGAAATCGTTGCATCAATTATTCAAGATCGTATGATTGATGGACAGCTAGATGAAGCACCTATTACTTTAATGGATCTTAAAAATATTCGTATTGCGATTTGCGAAAGCTTAAAAGGAATATTCCATTCACGTATTCAGTACCCATCAAAGGAGGAAGCCAAGTAATGCAAATTGACTTTTCTGATCAAACTAACCAACTTTCTGAAGAAGATCTTGCCTTGTATGAAAAACTAGCGCAATTTGTTGCCCAAAAAGAAGAAGTTGCTGATAATACTGAGTTATCCATTAACTTCGTCGATAATGCAGAAATCAAGCAGCTTAATCGAGATTATCGACAGAAAGATGAGGTAACAGATGTAATTTCTTTTGCACTACAGGATGAAGCAGAGGGTGAGGTAGCCTTTCATATGGAGGACATGCCTTTAATGCTTGGAGACATTATTATTTCTGTTGATCGTGCAAAAGAACAAGCAGCAGAATATAATCATTCCTTACAAAGAGAAATGGGTTTCTTAATCGTACACGGTTTTCTTCATTTGCTTGGTTATGATCATCTTACAGAAGAAGAAGAGAAGATTATGTTTGCAAGACAAAATGAACTTTTAGGTGAATTTGGCCTTGAAAGATAAACCGAAAAAGAAAAATATAGGCTTTCTTTATGCAAAACAGGGTATAGTAGAAATAGTAAAGAAAGAGCGTAACTTTCAAATCCATTTATTTGCTGGGATAATCGCGGTACTGTTCAGTTTTATTGTAAAGCTAAGTTATATCGAATGGGCGATAATTATTTTAACAATGAGCTCTGTGTTTATTACAGAAATGATAAACAGTGCCGTTGAAAGGATTATAGATTATGTAAAGCCTGAATATCATATCCAAGCAAAAATCATTAAAGATGTTGCAGCAGGTGCTGTATTAGTAAGTGCGCTTACAGCTGTAATTATCGGATTGATTATCTTTATACCGAAAATAGTGGAATTAGTAAATTAAATAGTTAAAAACAAGGGTTCGGGGGACTTTTATGGAAGACTTTAAATCAGGATTTATTGCAATCGTTGGACGACCAAATGTAGGGAAATCAACATTTATGAATCGCGCAGTAGGACAAAAGATAACGATTATTAGCGATAAACCGCAAACAACAAGAAATAAAATACAAGGAATTGTAACAGATAAAGAAGCACAAATGGTGCTTATTGATACTCCAGGAATTCATAAACCGAAGCATCGTCTTGGTGATTTCATGGTAAAAGTTGCCGAAAGTGCATTAAATGAAGTAGATGTTGTTATGTTTATGGTGAATGCTGATCAAGGGTATGGAAAAGGGGATCAGTTCATATTAGATCGTTTACAAAAAGTAGAAAGTCCTATTTTCTTAATTATTAACAAAATAGATCTGATTCATCCAGATGAACTACTATCACTTATTGATTTATACAGAGAAAAGCTTGATTTTGCAGAGATTGTGCCTATTTCTGCATTGACTGGTAATAATGTTCCACGTTTAATAGATACATTAAAGAAATATTTACCAGAAGGACCTAAGTTTTATGATGAAGATCAAATTACGGATCATCCAGAAAGATTTATCATTAGTGAATTAGTGCGTGAAAAAGTATTGGAATATACACGTGAGGAAATCCCACATTCTGTTGCTGTTGTGATAGATAATATTGAAAAGCAGGATGATGACACTGTACTTGTTCAGGCTTCAATCATTACAGAAAGAAAATCGCAAAAAGGTATTTTAATTGGAAAGCAAGGAAGTATGCTGAAAAATATCGGAAAAAAAGCACGTTTAGAAATTCAAAGCTTGCTAGGAAGTAAAATTTATTTGGATTTATGGGTAAAAGTTCAACGTGACTGGAGAGATAAAGAAAGACATTTACGTGAATATGGTTTTAATGACACGGATTACTAAGATTGGAAATAATTGAATACGATTTTTCAACGAATTTTGGTCAACATAATATGTATAATGCGTGTTCAAAAAGTCCGATAAAGGATCGTCAAGTAAACAATGTCCTGTCGCAGCTTTTTGAACAACCTCGTATAGAAATTTAAAATCATATAGAAGGGTGGAGTTACTGTTGTTGGACGCATGGAAATTCTTTTGTCAGACAGGTCACATCGAAGCCTATTTATATTTTAAAGAACTAGAAAATAAGAAATTAATATGGACTGGCCAAAGCAACCATTCTCTTTCTAAAAATACTGATGGATAAAAGAGGGGATGTACATTGCTTGAAAAAATGAATGGTATTATTATAAAGACGCAAGATTACGGTGAAACACATAAACTAGTGACCATTTTCAGTAAGAAACTTGGAAAATTCACCGCATTGGCTCGAGGTGCAAAAAAACCTAAAAGTAGAATGGCTGCCGTAACGCAGCCATTTGTCTATGGAGAATTTTTTGTCTATGTAAATACAGGACTTAGTACGATTCAACAAGGAGAAATCCTTGATTCTTATCGCCAGGTTCGTGAGGATATTATTAAAACAGCTTATGCAGCATATATTGGTGAGCTCTCGGATAAATTATTAGAAAGTAAAAAGCCAGTGCCTCACTTATTTGATCAATTTTTGCAAACATTAGATTGGATGAAAACACATGATGAGGTGACAATCCCTATCATGATGTATGAAATGAAAATATTTGAGGAGGGTGGCTTCAGCCCAGTTGTACATCATTGTGTTAATTGCGGAAAAAAAGAAGCACCATTTCTGTTTTCGATTAAGGAAGGTGGCTTGCTCTGCCGAAATTGCCATAGTCTTGATATAAACGGTATTCCAATGTCTAACACATTAGTTAAGCTCATCTATACTTTTGCAAAGGTTGGCTTAGAACAGGTTGGTACTATTTCAGTAAAAGAAGAGAATGAAAAAATCCTAAGAAAGATATTGGATGCTTATTATGACCAATATGGTGGTCATTATTTGAAAACAAAAAAATTCTTGTCTCAAATTGATTTATTGAAATAGCATGCAATATTTGACAAAATGAGCGGATAACAGTATATTTATACATACTAAAAAATTTATTTATTGCGTTGAAAGAAAAGCTTTTATAAATACTTTTCCAAGCGAGTCTGGGATAGTGTAAGCCAGATAAAAGGAAGATAAAAGTCGGCGTTCTGGAGCAACTTATGATGAAGGTGGCTTTTCTATACGAAAAGCAAATAGGGTGGAACCGCGGTTAATCCCGTCCCTATGTCAATTATCGACATAGAGGCGGTTTTTTTGTTGCACTAGAATAAAAAAGTAAGGTTTTCTTTAGCGAATGATGGAGGGATGACAATGAACATTCAAAAAATGATTCTAACGTTACAAAAATATTGGTCAGAGCAAAACTGTTTATTAGTGCAAGCATATGATACGGAAAAAGGAGCCGGTACGATGTCGCCAATGACATTATTACGTAGTCTCGGTCCAGAACCATGGAATGTAGCATATGTAGAGCCATCTCGCCGCCCTGCTGACGGGAGATATGGAGAAAACCCGAATAGATTGTATCAGCATCATCAATTCCAGGTAATTATGAAACCATCTCCTGCAAATATTCAGGAATTATATTTAAAATCATTAGAGACTTTAGGAATTGATCCTTTACTGCATGATATCCGTTTTGTAGAGGATAACTGGGAAAACCCTACTCTTGGAGCGGCAGGCTTAGGCTGGGAAGTATGGTTAGATGGAATGGAAATTACGCAGTTTACGTATTTCCAACAGATTGGTGGAATTGAAACAAATCCAGTTGCTGTTGAAATCACTTACGGAATTGAACGATTGGCATCCTATATTCAAGATGAGGAAAATGTCTTTGATTTAGAGTGGGGACCAGGAGTAACAGTGAGAGATATTTTCATGCAGCCGGAATTTGAACATTCTACTTATACGTTTGATGAATCAAATACAGATACATTATTCCAATTATTTACGTTATACGAACAGGAAGCTAAGGACACGATGGAAAAGAATCTTGTCTTTCCAGCGTATGATTATGTTCTAAAATGCTCACATACCTTTAATTTGTTAGATGCTAAAGGTGTTTTATCTGTAAATGAGCGAACAGCTTATATTGGGCGAGTTCGTAATTTAGCAAGAAGTATTGCAAAAGCATATATTTCTAAAAGAGAAGAACTTGGATTCCCAATGCTGAAGGGAGGAAATGAAAGTGACAAATAACGTGTTATTTGAAATTGGTATTGAAGAATTACCAGCACGTTTTATTGATGATGCAGAAATATTTTTAGCAGATCGAACCAAACAATGGCTAGAAGAATTACGAATTGATTTTGATGCTATTCATTCCTTCTCAACACCTCGTCGGTTAGCTGTTGTTATTGAAAATATAGCTGACGTGCAGACATCTATTACAGAAGAAGTAAAAGGACCTGCAGAGAAAATTGCAAAGGATGCCGATGGAAATTGGACAAAAGCAGCAATTGGTTTTACTAAAGGGCAGGGAAAATCAACAGAGGACATTTATTTAAAAGAAGAAAAAGGAACAAATTATATTTTTATTCAAAAGCATATTGAAGGACAAGAAACAAAAAGTTTACTTCCAGGCTATAAAACAGTTATAGAATCCATTCCTTTTAAGCAAAATATGCGCTGGGATAGCTATACAATGCGATATGCCCGTCCAATACGCTGGTTAGTTGCTCTTTATAATAATGAGGTGATTCCTTTTGAAATTGCTGGGGTTTGCACTGGTCGAGTAACAAATGGGCACCGTTTTCTAGGTGGAAAAGTATCCTTATCTGATCCTTTAGACTATGAAGCAGCATTGCGGGAAAGCTATGTCATTGTTAACAAAGAAGTACGTGAACAAATAATTCTTGAAGGTATTCAAAAATTAGAAGCAGAAAAAGACTTCCATATTGGGCTCGATCTAGAATTATTACACGAAGTAAGAAACTTAGTAGAGTATCCAACCGTCTTCTATGGTGAGTATGATAAAGCATTCTTAGATATTCCAGCAGAGGTTTTAATCACATCGATGAAGGAACATCAACGTTATTTCCCTGTGATGAATGCACAGAACCAGCTATTACCATACTTTATAAGTGTACGTAATGGAGATGCAGATGGGTTAGAAACAGTAAGAAGAGGGAATGAAAAAGTACTTCGTGCGCGTTTAGCAGATGCTAAATTCTTCTATGATGAGGATCAAAAGCAGTCTATCTCCTTTTATCAAGAGAAACTAGAAAAGTTAGTGTTTCAGGAGAAATTAGGAACGGTATCTGAAAAGGTTAATCGAGTAACAGCATTTGTTGAAGAGATTGGCAATTTATTAAAATTAGATGCAGATCAAGTCAAGCAGGGGAAACGAGCAGCAGAAATATGTAAATTCGACTTGATGACAAATATGGTCGATGAATTCCCAGAACTCCAAGGGATTATCGGGGAAAAATATGCGCGATACTTCGGAGAAGATGTTACTACCGCACAGGCTATTCGTGAACATTATCTACCAATTCAGGCAAGTGGAGATTTACCAGAATCAACAATCGGATCTATTCTTAGTATTGCAGATAAATTAGATACGATTATTGGTTATGTGTCTGTAGGATTAACACCTTCAGGCTCTCAGGATCCATATGGTTTACGTCGTCAAGCAACAGGTGTATTAAGGATTTTGAAGGAAAATCAATGGAATATTAAATTAGAAAGTTTATTATCCATTGGAAGAAGCCTATATCAATATTTAGAGTTAAGTGATGAGGAAAACGAAAAGATAACAGACGCGCTACATCAATTTTTTGCATTAAGAGCTTCCTTCCTTTTAAAAGAACAAGCAATCGAACAGGATGTTATTCAAGCAGTTTTTGCTAAGCAAATTGGTGTGTTTTCATATCAGTTTGAAAAAGCTAAACTCCTTTCACAAAAGCGTAATGATGAAGCATTTAAACCTGTTCAAGAAGCTCTTGTTCGTGTGTTGAATATTGCTAAAAAAGGGAAAGCATTAGATATTGATGAGGGTATTTTTGAAACAGAATCGGAAAAAGATTTATTTGTAGCATATGAGCAAACACAAACAAAGTACGCACAGGCTACAAATCAATTAAATGTTGAAGATGCGTTACAAGCACTATCAGCATTAGCTAATCCAATCCATGCCTTTTTTGATAATAATATGGTAATGGTAGATGATGAAAAGCTTAAAACAAATCGTCTCTCACTATTAGCTCATATCTCTTTATTGATTCATGATTTTGCTGATTTATCATATGTTCAATGGAAGCAACATGCTTGATCAAGAAATGTTTTAGGTAGCGGGTAAAGTTTTCCCTCTATTTTTGATTTGTGTCATAGCAGTTGAATATAAATAGTTGTATAATGTTGTGCATGAGTAGTATAACGTAATTGTTTTGGACGGTGATAAAAGTGGATTTATCAGTACGGCAGGAAAAAATAATTGCTATTGTAAAAAGTGATGGACCAATAACAGGAGAAAAAATTGCAGGAAAGCTTAATTTAGCAAGAGCAACATTAAGACCAGATTTAGCAATCTTAACAATGGCTGGCTATTTAGAAGCAAGACCACGAGTTGGTTATTTTTATTCAGGAAAATCGGGTTCAGAGTTACTAACAGAGAAGATAAAAAAGTATAAGGTAAATGAATATAAATCTGTGCCAGTAGTTATTAGAGAGAACATGACAGCATACGATGCTGTTTCTACTTTCTTTCTAGAGGATGTAGGGACTATATTTGTTGTGGATGAACATAGCTGTTTAATAGGTGTGCTTTCTAGGAAGGATTTATTAAGAGCTTGTTTAGGTAATCAAGATTTAAATACGATGCCAGTGCATATTATTATGACACGCATGCCAAATATTACCATTTGCACAGGAGAAGATTTGCTTATTGATGCTGCCAAAAAATTAATAACAAGGCAGATAGATGGACTTCCTGTTGTGAAGAAAACGGAATTTGGACTAGAAGTGGTAGGGCGAATTACTAAAACTACGATTACAAAAGTATTTGTAGAATTGGTAACAAACGACGAACTATAGGAGGCTGGTTAAATCAATTATGAATAGACAAATCGAAGTATATGTCTTATCTGATTCTGTTGGAGAAACAGCTGAACTTGTTACCAAAGCAGGTCTAAGCCAGTTTCAAGGCGAAGATTATATTATTCATCGTATTCCCTATATCTGTGATTATCATACTATTGATGATACGCTGAGAATGATGGAAGGTAAGGATAATACTATCCTAGGTTTTACCTTTGTTGATCCTGATTTACGTAAGTATTTAAATGATAAAGCAGAGCAATATAATATTGCTACAATGGACATTATGGGGCCGATATTGACAACGATGGAACAAGTTTTTAAACGTCCACCGTTAAAAAAACCAGGACTTGTTCATGCATTAGATGATGATTATTTTAAGCGGATTGAAGCTATGGAATTTGCTGTAAAGTACGATGATGGAAGAGATTCACGTGGCATAACAAGGGCAGATATTGTGCTAATCGGATTATCTCGAACCTCAAAGACGCCACTTTCTCAATATTTAGCTTTGAAACGATATAAAGTAGCCAATGTTCCTATTGTGCCAGAGGTTGATCCTCCTGAAGAGCTATTTCGTATTGATCCAAAAAAATGTATAGGATTACGAATTAATCCTGAGAAATTAAATGAGATCAGAAAAGAAAGATTAAAAGCACTTGGTCTTGGTAATCAGGCAATATATGCGAATAAACACAGAATAAATGAAGAGATTATTTATTTTAATGAACTTGTTGAAAAAATCGGTTGTGAAGTAATCGATGTTTCCTATAAGGCAGTAGAAGAAACTGCTAATATAATTATTCAAATGATGAAAAATGTTCATAATTAATTTCAAGTTTCCAAAATTTTTTATGATGTCGTAGGACATGCCGAAAAAGGCGATATAATAGGAAATTGCGTTTGTTAATCTATAAGTATGTTTTGTACAAAGCACAGTATTTACACAAAACCAGTTTTTTATACGTTTTTTAAGGTAGATTTTCAGTTTTTTTACTAGCCTGATTAAATAGTTTCGACTATAATAGAATCTTGTCGACAAAATGTTAAATTCATCAATTTCGACATAGAATATAAGAGCATATAAAACTTTTCTGAAATAAAGGAAAAAAGAACCTCAATAAAGAATAATAAGGATAACATTTTCAGTTTTATATGTAGTAATTTATATTTTTTTAGAAAAAAATGTCGAATTTTAAAGGAGTTTTCCTATTTAATTACGAATTATTAGTTTAATAGAACTAAATATGGTGGTATTTAAAATGAATAACCGAATTCCTGATGAAGTGGTTGAGAAAGTTCGTAAGGCAAATGACATCGTTGATGTGGTTGGAAATTATGTTCAGCTTAAGAAGCAAGGTAGAAATTACTTTGGCCTATGTCCATTTCATGGAGAAAAAACACCTTCATTTTCTGTCACACAAGACAAACAGATATATTATTGTTTTGGGTGTAAAAAAGGCGGAAATGTTATAAGTTTCTTAATGGAACTTGAAGGATACTCATTTTATGAGGCATTAAATTTCCTTGCTGAGAAAGGTGGTATTGACTTATCGGATGCTGGAATAAGGGAGCCGACTTCTAATGTTTCAGAAGAAAGTCAACAACTTTTATCTGTGTATGAGTGGTTAACTAAATTGTATCAACATATTTTAAAATACACAGAAGAGGGTAAACAAGGTTATAACTATTTTCAGCAAAGAGGAATCACAGATGAAAGTATTCAAACATTCCAATTGGGATATGCTCCAAATATTAAAAACTTTACTGCTGACTTTTTAACAAAGAAAGGATTTCATCAACAACTACTTGTAAAAGCAGGGTTACTTGGTATTCAAGATGACCAAACAGCCTATGACCGATTTAGTGGTAGGATTATTTTTCCAATCCGTAATCATCTTGGAAAAATTGTTGCTTTTGGTGGGAGAACTATTACAGATGAGAAACCTAAATACTTAAATAGTTCGGAAAGCGATTTGTTTCATAAAAGTAGAATATTATATAATTTCGACTTAGCAAAAAAACATATTCGCAAAGCAAATGAAGTTATTTTATTAGAAGGACAAATGGACGTTATCTCAGCATATCAAGCAGAAATTGGACATGTTGTGGCAACATTAGGGACTGCACTCTCTGAAAGTCAAGCTCAGTTAATACGAAGATATGTAGATACAGCAGTAATTTGTTATGATTCTGATTTTGCAGGTTTAGAAGCAAGCTATCGTGCAGCATTGTTATTACGTACAGCTGGGTGTCATGTAAAAATAGCAAACTTACCTGAAAATTTGGATCCAGATCAGTATATTAAAACATATGGATCCGAAGACTTTTTAAATAAAATTATTAAAAATAGTGATACGTTTATAAATTTTTACATGCGTTATATAAAAAGGAATTATAATTTGCAAATAGAAAGTGATCGTATCACATATATTCAAGAGATATTAAAAGAAATTGCCAAAATTGAAAGCACAGTAGAAAGAGAACATTATATTCGTGATTTAAGTAATGAATTTCAATTATCAATGGACTCTATGTTAGATGAAATTCATAAAATCCGACAGAATGCGCAATTTACTGAGGATAAGAGAGCAAAGAACAGATATACTAATAAGGCAAGTTCAAAACAGTTGACAAATCAATTGTATCCTGCATTTCAAAATGCAGAAAGACAATTACTTGCATATATGTTGCAAAATAAGGGAATTGCTGAACGTGTACAAAAAGATTTAGCTGGTAATTTTAATATTGAAGTGCATAAAATTATTGCAACTCACTTATATGCCTTTTACGAAGAAGCAACAGCTCCTGATGTAAGTGGTTATTTAGATAAATTAGATGATGAGCAATTAAAACAGCTTGTTATTGAATTATCAATGATTTCAATACGTGAGGACATTGATGAACAAGAAATTCGTGATTTAATAAAAATGATTCAAAATCATGCAGAAGAAAACACTTCATTACACGAGTTATATCTGCAGCAAAAGCAAGCAGAGCAAGAGAATGATCCGATAAGAGCCGCACAAATAGCAATGCAAATTATTGCTATAAAGAAGCAGTTTAATAATCGATAATATATTGATGGATATTGGAAGGAGGGGGACTCATGTCAGACAATAAAACTTCACAAACAATTGATAATAATCAATTATTAGAACAAGCTAAAGAGCAGTTGGTAGAAGCTGGGAAAAAGCGTGGAGTATTAGCGTTTGAAGAAGTTGCTGATCAACTATCAAATTTTGCTATCGAGCCAGATCAAATGGATGAATTTTATGAGTACCTAGCAGATCAAGGTGTCGAAGTTATTGGAGATGCTGACGTAGATGTTGACCCAGATGTTAAAGAGATTGAGAAGGAAGAGGATACGCCTTTAGATGACGATCTAAGTATCCCATTAGGCGTAAAGATTAACGACCCAGTTCGTATGTATCTAAAAGAAATAGGTCGAGTGAATCTTCTTACTGCTGGAGAAGAAGTTAATTTAGCAAAACGAATTAAAGAGGGCGATGAAGAGGCAAGTCGTCAGCTTGCAGAAGCTAATTTACGTCTTGTTGTAAGTATTGCTAAACGTTATGTTGGTCGTGGTATGTTATTCCTTGATTTAATTCAAGAAGGAAACATGGGACTAATCAAAGCTGTTGAGAAATTTGACCATACAAAGGGCTTTAAATTTAGTACGTACGCAACATGGTGGATTCGCCAAGCTATTACTCGTGCGATTGCCGATCAAGCAAGAACGATAAGGATTCCAGTGCATATGGTGGAAACCATTAATAAGTTAATTCGTATTCAAAGACAGCTCCTTCAAGATCTAGGACGCGAACCAACACCGGAGGAAATTGGTGAAGAAATGGAATTATCTCCTGAAAAAGTTCGTGACATTTTAAAAATTGCACAAGAACCTGTTTCTTTAGAAACACCGATTGGAGAAGAGGATGATTCACATCTTGGCGACTTTATAGAAGATCAAGAAGCTGTTTCTCCATCTGATCATGCGGCATATGAACTTCTAAAAGAACAATTAGAAGATGTTTTGGATACATTGACGGATCGTGAAGAAAATGTGTTGCGACTTCGTTTTGGTTTAGATGATGGAAGAACGAGAACACTTGAAGAAGTAGGAAAAGTATTTGGCGTAACACGTGAAAGAATTCGACAAATTGAAGCAAAAGCGTTAAGAAAGCTTAGACACCCTAGTCGTAGTAAACAATTAAAAGATTTCTTGGATTGATGTATACACACTTCTTAATATAGGAGTTATCAAGATGGCTGAAAATAGACATAAGATAATTATTCAAGAAATTGAGCATTGGAAAAAAAATAAGCTTTTACCAGTAGAGTATTGCGATTATTTATTAGCGCTGTATACACAAGGTGAGGGTAGTAATAGTGAACAGAAACAAGGAAATATACTCCTTTTTATTTACATCACGATACTATTGTTACTCTTACCATTATCTTTTTTATTCACAGCTGTTTTCCCAATTTCATTACTAATTAAGTTGTCTGTATTAACAAGCATATTCATTTTATCAGTTATATTATATATTAGTTTTTTTCGAAATAAAGAGGGTATTTTGCAATATTTTTCTTTAATTATTTCGTTCATGTTAAGTTTATTTATTTTGACTTTTATTTCACAAGAATTACAAGTAGATGAATTGCTAATAACCATGCTTTTTATAATTACTTTTATGGGCTGGTTATCTTTTAGTATGGCAAAAAAGTACAAAATTTTGTCATTTATAAGTCTTTTAGGCATACTTTTTACTGTATTTAATCGGCTTTTATAAATATTCTTATGATAACTCTTTAAAGAATTTCGATTTTCGAGTAATATATATATAGCTTGCTTTATTATATTAAGATTTTGGGGAAATACATAAGGAGGAAATACAATGAGCAAAAACCCAGTAGTCCCATATGCGATTATTGCCATTTTAGGGATAGCATTGGTAATTATTTTATCTTACGTAGGCGTAAATCAACGTGAAGCAATCCAAAATCCAGAAGAAAATGCTGATGCAGCAGAAGAAACACATGACCCAGAAGAGATTTACCAGAGCTCTTGTGCAGCATGTCATGGTGGAGACTTAACTGGACCACCTGATTTAACGGCAATTGGAAGCAAATACTCAGCAGAAGAAATTCAGGATATTATTAACAATGGTAGAGGTGCAATGCCTCCTGGACAAGCAACTCCGCCACAAGCTGAAATTTTAGCTGACTGGCTAGTAGAAAATTACAAATAATAAAAAATAATTTTACGAAGGGCTTTCTGAGAAATCAGGAAGCTTTTCTACTTTCATTAGAAAAATTAGTGCTATATCTTTTAAAAACGAAGTATCAATAACCCCTTAAAGTGCTGGAAACCGTGGTTATCATTTTAAAATTTCGGTAATTACTAGTATGATGAAAGTAGTATTTTTCTATAAGAGGTTGTTCAAAAAGTCCAACAAAAATGACACATCGAACGGAGGAACTTCGATTCCAACACGTCTTGTGTCGAACGTTGAAGTCATCACACCACTACTCTAAGCCACGTCGCCTTGAACTTTCGACGGACACGAGATGCTACGACATACAGGATGTACTAGTGCAGATGTTGCTCGCATGATGTTGTGGACTTAACCAATGACTGTCCTTTTTACTGTCCTTTTTGAACAAGCACTATAAATAAGCGGTATGAGGGAGAAAAAGTGAATCAAACGAATAATTTATCTAATAGATTAATGAAAATAGCGACCTATTTACCAAAAGGCAGTTTTTTTGCAGATATTGGTTCTGACCATGCATATTTACCATGTTATGTTTGTGAACTCGATCCTACTGCAAGAGCAATTGCTGGTGAGGTAAATCTTGGTCCATATGAAAGTGCTCAAACGAATATTAAATCCAATCAGTTAGAGGAGCGGATTGATGTACGTTTAGGGGATGGATTAGCAGTTATCCATGATGGGGAAGTTACTGAAATTGTTATTGCCGGGATGGGTGGAAGCCTAATCAAGCAAATATTAGATCAAGGACATAACAAACTATCTAAGGTTAGAAGAATTATTGCACAGCCCAATATAGCAGCGCCTATTGTAAGAAGCTGGTTTTATGATCATGATTATGTAATTTCTGAAGAAGCTATTATTGATGAGAATAACCATATTTATGAGATTATAGTTGCTGATAAAAAAACAGATCCTACTCCTTATACATTAAGTGAGAAAGAGTTATTTTTTGGACCATGGCTTTTAAAAGAGAAATCCGCAGCCTTTATAAAAAAATGGAAGCATGAAAAAAATAAATATTATAGAATCATTGAACAAATGAAGGCTGGTACGGAAGTGAGTAAGGAAAAAATAGCTGCCTTTGAAACAGAGTTAGCATGGATAGAGGAGGTTTTAAGCGATGGGGAAATGGACGAATAAAAAAGTATTTGATTTGATGGAAAAATGGGCTCCACTAAATTTAGCGTATGATTGGGATAATGTTGGCTTACAAGTCGGCTCAGCTAATAAAGAGGTAAAAAAAGTTATGATAACCTTGGATGTACTGGAATCCGTTGTGGATGAAGCCATTACAGAAAAGGTTGATTTAATCATCGCACATCACCCTATGCTATTTAAAGCATTAAAAAAAATAGATACGAACACACCAAAGGGCAGAGTTTTAGAAAAGCTAATTAAGCATGATATTACAGTCTATGCTGCACATACGAATTTAGATATCGCAGCTGACGGTGTGAATGATATGCTACTAGATCAATTAAAGCTTACAAAAACAGCTAATTTGCAAGATACAGATGAGAAGAAATTATATAAATTGGCAGTTTTTATTCCCGAGGATTATGTGGATGAAGTAAGTGAAGCCTTAGCGCAGGCTGGTGCTGGACATATTGGAAATTACAGCAATTGTACTTTTCAAACAGAAGGAACAGGAACATTCAAGCCATTAGAGGGTACAAAGCCGTTTATTGGTGAGCAAAACCAGATCGAGCGAGTAGAAGAAATGAAGGTAGAAGTTATTGTTTCTGAAGAGAAAATCCAGCAAGTGATCCATGTGTTATTAGAAGCACATCCATATGAAGAGGTTGCATATGATGTTTATTTGCTTGCTAATAAAGATGAGACACCTTTAGGTATAGGTAGAGTTGGCAGCTTAAATCAAGCTGTTACGTTTCAGGAGTTTATCCAGCAAGTGAAAGAAAATTTAGGATTAGCAAATGTACGTGTAACAGGTAATCTCGATAAAAAAGTGAAAAAGGTAGCTATTCTTGGCGGAAGCGGTGAAAAATATATTCATCAAGCATTGAGAATGGGTGCAGATGTATATGTGACTGGTGACATGACTTTCCATATGGCTCAAGATGCAATGGAATTAGGTTTATGTGTTATCGATGCAGGGCATTATATTGAACAAATTATGAAAGAAGTTGTTCAAGAAAAATTGGCTGAGCAATTAGCAGATTCAGCTATTGAAGTAATTATTTCTAAGGAAAATACAAACCCGTTTCATTATATGTAGGAAGGGAGGCTGAATGAATGACAACTAATACATTTAAAGCTTTTGCTTTAGGAGAAAAGATGATTGATATAACACAGGCGTTGCATTTTAAAAAGCCTACGGAAATTCAAGAAAAAGTAATCCCTGCAATTTTAAAAGGAAAAAGTGTTATTGGACAATCGCATACAGGCTCTGGAAAAACACATGCTTTTTTATTACCTTTGTTTAATAAGTTGGATGAAACTAAACAAGAAGTACAATTTGTTATTACTTTACCAACTCGTGAACTTGCTCAGCAAGTATATGATGAGGTAAGAAATATGATTCAATTAGCCGAAAAAGAAGAAGTTTGGTCAACTAAGCTGTTAGTAGGCGGAACAGATAAATTGAAAATGGCTGAGCAATTAAAAAGACCTCCACATATTATTGTAGGCACACCTGGGAGAATCCTAGACCATGTTAAGGACGGCTCTTTATCCATATATTCAGCTCATGCTTTTGTAGTGGATGAAGCTGATTTAATGCTAGATTTAGGCTTTATTGAAGAGGTTGACCAATTATTGGTACGTTGTAAGCGTGATATCCAATTATTAGCGTTTTCTGCAACTATTCCGGTAAGATTAGAACACTTTTTTAGAAAGTATATGGATAATCCGCTTCATGTAATCATTAAAGGACATTTATCACCAGAAACAATGGAACATCGCTTGATTGCAATAAAACATCGAGATAAAGCAAAAATAATCAAAGAGTTATCAAAAGCTTTTAATCCATTTTTAGCAATCATTTTCACAAATGGAAAAGAGCAAGCAAATAAGCTAGCTAATGCTTTATTAGAAAATGGTTTAGAGGTCGGCTTAATCCATGGTGGATTATCTCCTCGTGAAAGAAAACGAGCATTAAATGATATTTTAAATTTACGTTATCAATATGTAGTGGCAACAGACTTAGCTTCTAGAGGAATTGACATTAAGGGAGTAAGTCATGTAATTAATGCTGATTTACCAAAGGAAGAGGGATTTTATGTCCACCGAGTTGGTAGAACAGCAAGAGCAGGATTAGAAGGTACTGCTATTAGCTTATATGATGAAGAAGATATTAAATTAATTAAACAGCTAGAGGATAAAGGGATAGAATTTATCTACTGTGATGTGAAAAATGGAGAATTTGTCCAGGCAGCTCCGTGGAATAAACGGGAATTAAGAAAGAAAGATAAAAGCACGTCTATTGATCAAGAAGCATGGAAGCACGTTCGAAAACCAAAGAAAGTAAAACCAGGCTATAAAAAGAAAATGAAATTCGAGCAAGAAGCTATTAAAAAGCAATTACTTAAGAAAAATAAACGTAAAAAATAATATATGAGGTGAGCGGATATGGTGAAAATTGGATCACATGTTTCAATGAGCGGAAAAAAAATGCTACTAGCTTCAAGTGAAGAGGCGGCTTCGTATAATGCAAATACCTTTATGATTTATACAGGTGCCCCTCAGAACACGCGTAGGAAGCCAATAGAGGAGTTAAATATTGAAGCAGGTAAATTACATATGGCAGAATATGGAATGACTGATATAGTAGTTCATGCACCATATATTATTAATATCGCAAATACTACTAAACCAGAAACATTTGAACTTGGTGTTTCCTTTTTAAGAAGTGAAATTGATCGAACAGCGGCTATTGGTGCTCATCAAATTGTACTTCACCCAGGAGCACATGTTGGTGCAGGAGCAGAAGCTGGTATTAAGAAAATTATAGAAGGTTTAAATGAAGTGTTAACGAAGGATGATCAAGTACAAATCGCACTTGAAACCATGGCTGGAAAAGGTACAGAAATAGGACGTACATTTGAAGAACTGGCACAAATTATCGATGGTGTAACACATAATGAGCACTTATCTGTTTGTCTTGATACTTGTCATATTCATGATGCTGGTTATAATGTGAGTGAAGATTTTGATGGTGTTTTAAATGAATTTGATAAAATTATTGGTATAGATCGTTTGAAAGTAATCCATATTAATGATAGTAAAAATGAACAAGGTGCTCATAAAGATAGACATGAGAATTTTGGATTTGGACATATTGGATTTGATGCATTACATGGAGTAGTTTATCATCCACAACTGATGGACCTTCCGAAGATTTTAGAAAGTCCTTATGTTGGAGAAGATAAAAAAAATAAAAAAGCACCTTATAAATATGAAATTGAAATGATTTGTAAAGGTGAATTTGATCCTGATTTAAAAAATAAAATTTTAAATGGATAAACATAAGAAAAGCAGATGGAGTGAAAATCCATCTGCTTTTCTTAGGAAAATAGGTGTTCTAATCCATATAGCTTAATAATGGAGTTAAATAAATGCTCAAGTTTTTGCGCTGTATGTGAATTGGTAATATTTTCCAATTCATTATACATTTTTTCTCGATCAGCTGCCTTAAATGGATCAATGCTAGTTGTTTGTAAATAATTTACAATCTGATGAGCTTCTGCTTCAGAAATAGAAATATTATACTTTTTACTATACGTCAGCACTTCTTTTGCGGTTAAGTTTGTCATGTAGTGTTGAATCAATTTCTTTAACTGATTTACCATAGTTAATCTGCTCCTTTATTGTTCCTAGAGAATCTTATGCAAACATTCCTTGAAATGTGAAAAAATTCCTTGCCATAAACTAACATATTAAGTTTGGGCAAATATCCATAAACTAATGTTGCATTTTAGATTTTTATAAAGGAGGGATTTAAGTGGCGGATTACTTCAATCATCCAAGAAGAAATCAGGAGAGAAACACAAATAATCATCGCTACAATGACCAGCATAAATCTTTTGATGAAAGAAATTCAGATGATGAAGAATTTTCTAGAGAGTGGGATGCATCAAATGTAGATGAAATGGAAGATTTTCGCGTTGAAATGAGAAATCTTTCAGGTTGGATTGCGTTAATTTTATCCGTTTTATCTTTTTTCTTTTTACCGATTATATTAGGAGCCCTAGGAATTATCGTTGGCTTCTTTGCTCGACATCGTAATGCTGTATGGCTAGGAAATACAGCTATTGTTGTAGGAGCAATTTCAATTATTTTGGCTCTCTTTGTACGACCTTTTCTTTTTTAGTGAAATGGAGGACGGGGCTGTCCAAAAAGTCAGTGAAAACTGCTTTTCTATGACGGCCCTTTTTTTCTTTATTCTTCCTAAAAAACATATAAAAAAATCGCCTTTTCTTGTAAAATGGAGTTACCACACAACATTTCAGAAAGGGCGATTTTTTATGAAATCTCATACAAATTGTACCACACAAACGACACTTCCTCTAGAGGTAATCGAGGAAAAAGTTACAGCTTCTAACCCAGCAACTCCCTTATTTAAACCTTACGATAACCGACAAAGCACGGTGATTTTTGATATCCAAGATTATATCCCTACACATCATGTAGCACGAGTGGTAGATGAAATGGTGGAGCGTATCCCAAAGGAACAGCTCTATCGTTATTATAGCGGTGGAGGTAGACCAGCCTTTCATCCCAAAATGATGCTGAAAGTTATTTTATATGCTTACAGCCAAAAAATATATTCCTGTAGAGACATCGAAAAAATGACCAAAGAAAATCTACCAACTATGTGGCTTGCAGGTATGCAAACCCCTGATTTTCGCACCATCAATGCGTTTCGTGGGAAGCGAATGAAAGCCATGATGGATCAGCTATTTGAAACGATGATTCTGCAACTGATAGAAGATCAATGGATTACGATGGAAAACTACTTCTTGGATGGCACAAAGATAGAAGCCAATGCCAATAAGTATTCTTTCGTATGGAAAAAATCAACCGTGCGATGGGAGGCGCAGTTAAAGCAACGCATCCAGGAAACGTTGGCACATATCGATACGATTGCCGCACAGGAAGAGCTAGAGATAAGCCATTCTAAAGAAGAAGCGACTGCGGAAGACTTAGAAGCGATTGCCAATCAACTAGCAGAAAAAGTAGATGCCCTTTCTGAAGCTATCGAAAATACGGAAGAAAGTCAGCTTCGAAAACAGCTCCGCTCTCGTCGTAGCACCTTAAAAAAACCAATGAAACAAATACGTGAGAACTTTCTTCCACGTATGGAAAAGTATCAGACCTATCAAACCATCTTAGGAGATCGAAACAGCTTTTCCAAGACAGATCCGGATGCCACGTTTATGCGGATGAAAGAAGATCATATGAGAAATGGACAGTTGAAGCCAGGCTATAATGTACAAATGGCCACAGAAAATCAATTGATTGTCGATTACTCCGTGCATCAACGACCAAATGATACTCGGTGTTTTATTCCACACTTGGAGAAGTTGGCAGCTTCTAACCTTCCGATGCCTCAACGGATCATTGCCGATGCAGGTTATGGAAGTGAAGCAAATTATTTATATGCGATTGGTGAAGAGAAATCCCCTCGTTTTGAATTTTTAATACCCTATGGCACCTATCTCAAAGAACAAAAAAGAGCGTACAAAAAAGACATTAAAAACTTTAAAAATTGGACCTATCGTGCCCATGAGGATGATTATATCTGCCCAAATAACCGAAGAGTCGTGTTCAAAAAATATCTCAATCGGAAGAATAGGTCTGGTTATGTGCAGAGTTATAAAATTTATGAATGTGAAAGTTGTTTGGATTGTCCATTGAAGCCCCAGTGTACGAAGGCAAAGGGGAACAGACAAATTTTTTGGAATACAATCTTTGAAGAAATGAAAGCTAAGGCAAAAGCAGCCCTTGAAAGTGAAGAGGAAGCAGCAATCTACGCCCAACGAAAAGTGGAAGTAGAAAGTGTTTTCGGTCACATCAAGGGCAATCGGTCGTTCCGTAGATTTTCTTTACGGGGTATCGATAAAGTCCACACAGAATTCGGGATCGTGGCAATAGCCCACAATATCCTGAAAATAGCTGAGCTTCGCAGGCTACTTTTCAGGAATTTTTTACAAATGAAAAACAAGAAGAGAAAAATGATTTATTTTTCTTCCTCTTGTTTTATTTTGGGGGCTTATTGGACAGCCTCGTCCTTTGTTTTTTTAAAATAGGTTTTAAATCAGTTATTCCGGGGATTTTTGCATAATAGTAAATTTTAAAACATGTTATAATAGAAATACTTAAAATATAATAATAAATAAAGGGGGATATCAGAATGGATTGGTTACTACAGGATCCAATGGCAATGTTGATTACAGGATTAGGAACATTATTTTTATTTGGTGAAATACTTGTTAATATGCGAGCTATATTTGCTCTTTTAGGTATTGGTACAATGACATTTTATTTCACTACTTATGCTGAAACGGAATCATTGACATTAATGATTATTATTTATTTGATTGGATTAGCTTTGATTATTATAGATGGTAAATTCATAAATGATGGGACAATAGGTACTATTGGGATTGTTTCTGTTCTTATAGCAGTTGCACTATCTGCACCAAACTTAACTGCTGGATTATATGCAGTTATCGGTGTATTACTAGGAGCTGGGGCATCCTTCTTGTTATTAAAAATATTTAAAACAAGAAAAAGAAAGCTTTGGTCGAAGTTAACATTATCAGATCGGTTAACCTCAGAAGCAGGCTATTCTTCCATGAACGAGGAATACAAGGCATTGGTAGGGCAAGAAGGAGTTAGTTTAACTGATTTACGTCCTATTGGCACGATACGAATAGATGGTAAAGAATACAGTGGAATTTCAAATGCTGAATGGATTGAAAAAGATACACCAATTAGAGTAGAAGAGGTTGATGGAACGAGAATTTTAGTTAGAAAAATTAATTCCTAAAAAGAGAAGTTGTAAAGAAAATGTTAATTCCTTCGTATATCCTTTACATAAGACTTTTTCTTTTGAATAATAGTCTACAGGAAGTCTATTTGTTATTTGATTGGAGTTGAGATATTTGTGGAAATAGATTTTATGAAACTCCTATTCGAATTTATCGGAGGATTAGGAATTTTTCTTCTAGGTATAAAATATTTAGGTGAAGGATTACAAAATTCAGCAGGAGAACGATTAAGAGAAATCCTAGATCGATTTACAAGTAACCCACTACTTGGAGTGCTAGCAGGAATGCTTGTTACAATGCTTATACAGAGTAGCTCTGGTACTACTGTATTAACAGTTGGGCTTGTAAATGCAGGGTTTATGACATTGAGACAGGCAATTGGTGTTATTATGGGAGCAAATATTGGAACAACGATTACTGCCTTTATTATTGGATTAGATATTGGAGATTTTGCTTTACCAATTATTGCTGTCGGTAGTTTCTTAATCTTTTTCTTTAAACATCAACGAATTACTTCGATTGGACAAGCTATTTTTGGGTTTGGAGCATTATTTTTTGGAATTAATTTAATGACAAGTGGAATGGCTCCTTTAAGCAATCTGGCATCCTTTCAAGAGCTAGCGATCAATATGAGTTCTACACCTGTTTTAGGTGTTGTAATAGGTACTTTTTTCACATTAATTGTCCAAAGTTCAAGTGCAACTATTGGGATATTACAAGGTCTTTTTTCAGAAGGAGCAATTGATCTTCATGCAGCGCTGCCAGTATTATTCGGAGATAATATTGGAACAACAATGACCGCAGTGCTTGCTGCAATTGGGACAAGTGTAGCTGCTAAACGAGCGGCTTTGACACATGTTATTTTTAATCTGCTAGGAACAGTGATTTTTCTTATCTTTTTAGATTTCTTTACTACATATGTAGCATATTTACAGGCTAGTTTTAATCTAAATCCACAAATGACAATTGCCTTTGCTCATGGTAGTTTCAATACGTTTAATACATTTATTCAATTACCATTAATTGGTGTACTCGCATGGATAGTAACTAAGTTAATTCCAGGTGAAGCAATTATTGTAGATTATGAAGCGAAGCATTTAGATCCTATTTTTATTCAACGTTCGCCAACAGTAGCTTTATCACAAGCTAAATCAGAAGTGATTCGGATGGGGGATATTGCGTGCAAAGGCCTTGATGAAACTTACTTATTTTTAACAACGAAACAACCTCATCACGCAACTACAGCAATGAAAATAGAAGGTGCTTTAAATCATTTAGATAAGGAAATTACAAAATATTTAATTGACATATCATCTAAAACAATGTCTGAGGTAGAAAGTGCAGAGCATACAAGTTTAATGGATACCATTCGCGATATAGAAAGAATAGGAGATCATTTTGAAAATATCATCGAAACGATTGAATACCAAGTGACCAATAAAGTTCAATTACCAGAAGAGGCTTTAGAAGATATTAATAATATGTTTGACTTAGCATTATTGAATGTAAGACAGTCGATTTATGCATTAAATCATATAGATAAAGAAGAAGCATTAACCGTTTTACAAAGAGAAAATCTGATTAATCAAATGGAACAAAAATTCCGTAAAAAACACATCATTCGTATGAACGAAGGAATAAGTGATGCAACAGCAGGTATGATTTTTGTTGATATTGTCAATGATTTAGAAAGAATTGCTGATCATGCTGTTAATATTGCAGAAGAAGTATTAAGAAAATAATAGAAGAGTCCTTTTGAACATGTATTAGAATGAAAAAGAGGTGGGGAAACTCGCCTTTTTTCTTCTTCTAAATAGTTTAGTTATCAGGTTTTGGGATACTCTAGAGAAGAGAAATAATTTATTTGTGCTTTTAAAAATTAATTCTAATAAAACATATTGCCATTTCAATTCTGTGATGATATAGTTATATTTGTTGTCGAACTTGCGCAATAACCATAACTTACATAATAAGAAAGTTATTAGGAAGTAAAATATTGACATAGATTATTCCCTATGTTATATTAAAAAAGTCGCAATTATTAAATAACGACAAAAAAATTAGTATAATTCCACAGTAGCTCAGTGGTAGAGCTATCGGCTGTTAACCGATCGGTCGTAGGTTCGAATCCTACCTGTGGAGCCTTTGGCGGTGTAGCTCAGCTGGCGAGAGCGTACGGTTCATACCCGTAAGGTCGGGGGTTCGATCCCCTCCGCCGCTACCATTTTTTTGAATTAAATTTTCGCATAGATGCTACATGCTTGTAAATAGCTGGGATGCGGATTCGAAACTTATAGGAAGGAAGATTTCCTATTTGTAAAGGGACCCTTAGCTCAGTTGGTCAGAGCGATCGGCTCATAACCGATTGGTCGCAGGTTCGAATCCTACCTGTGGAGCCTTTGGCGGTGTAGCTCAGCTGGCGAGAGCGTACGGTTCATACCCGTAAGGTCGGGGGTTCGATCCCCTCCGCCGCTACCATTTTTTTGAATTAAATTTTCGCATAGATGCTACATGCTTGTAAATAGCTGGGATGCGGATTCGAAACTTATAGGAAGGAAGATTTCCTATTTGTAAAGGGACCCTTAGCTCAGTTGGTCAGAGCGATCGGCTCATAACCGATTGGTCGCAGGTTCGAGTCCTGCAGGGTCCACCATTTAGCATACGGAGGAATACCCAAGTCTGGTTGAAGGGGTCGGTCTTGAAAACCGAAAGGGGTGTCAAAGCCCGCGGGGGTTCGAATCCCTCTTCCTCCTCCATTTTTTTATTTTTACATAGAATTTTTAGATTAATTGAGATATAAATCTACATATAATAAATGGCTCGGTAGCTCAATCGGTAGAGCATGCCGTACACTTCATCGAAACCTCTTCTATATGCAGGCATGCGAGGAGTGCGACATCATCGAAATAGCTTGCAACACGACGAGCAAAGGAAGCACCATTGAATAAACTTCGAAACCAATTTTGGAGCTAGATGCAAATATAAAATTACATATAATAATGGCTCGGTAGCTCAGTCGGTAGAGCAAAGGACTGAAAATCCTTGTGTCGGCGGTTCGATTCCGTCCCGAGCCACCATTTGATAAACAAGCATATTATGGGTAGCTTGTTTTTATTTTGCTTAAAAATATCTAATAGATCCATTTCATAGATTTAAATTAAGATTTTAATTAAATGTTATACGTTTAAGGGGAATGGATTTTGGGAATGTACATACTATAACAAGAGGGTAGGTTAATCATTACCTAAAGCTAAAAATTTGCATGAACCTTCCAGTTTTGGTAATGTTAACTATAGAAAGTAATGAACTTTCATTAAATTAAAATAATAAAGGGAGATGTTCTAAATATGGCAAAGTTTGAATTACCAGAATTACCTTATGCATACGATGCATTAGAACCTACAATCGATAAGGAAACAATGAATATCCATCATACAAAACATCACAACACGTATGTAACTAATTTGAACAATGCGTTAGAGGGGCATGCAGATTTACAAGATAAGTCTTTAGAAGACTTACTTACAAATCTAAATAGCTTACCTGAAAGCGTTCAAACAGCAGTGCGTAATAATGGTGGGGGACATGCTAACCATAGCTTATTTTGGAATACATTATCTCCAAATGGTGGAGGAAATCCATCAGGTGAATTAGCTGATAAAATCAATGAAAAATTTGGTAGCTTTGACAAGTTCAAAGAAGATTTTGAAGCGGCAGCAGCAGGTCGTTTTGGATCAGGTTGGGCATGGCTTGTAGTAAATAATGGTGAATTAGAAATTACAAGTACTCCAAACCAAGACAACCCAGTTATGGAAGGTAAAACTCCATTATTCGGTTTAGATGTTTGGGAGCATGCTTACTATCTAAACTATCAAAACAGACGTCCTGATTACGCTAAAGCAATCTGGAATGTAGTAGATTGGGATGCAGTAGCGAAAAATTACGAAGCAGCAAAATAATTGTTTAACATATATATAGGACACATGGATAATTATCCATGTGTTCTTTTTATTTTGAAAGAAAATAATAGGAAACAGTAGCATATCATAGGCTAGATGTTATAATAGTTAGAGATTATTTCATAAACGGGGAGATAGATAAATGAAGAAAAAGAAAAAAAGAGCACAACTTCCCTTTCGATTAAACTTATTATTTTTTGTAGTGTTTTTGATGTTTTCTATTTTGATTATTCAATTAGGGATTGTGCAGATTTTAAATGGTGAATCCTATCAAACAGAAATAGATCGAACGATTCAGGATGTAACAAAAATTCCTGTTCCAAGAGGTAAGGTTTTTGATCGGAATCATAATGTAGTTGTTGATAATAAGCCAATGTATTCCATCACATATACACCACAAAAAGGTGTTCAAGCTAAAGATAAATTAGAAGTAGCTGAAAAATTAGCAGAGTTTATTTCTATGGATGATGAAAAACGTATTGATGCTATTACACCACGTAATAAAAGAGAATATTGGTATTTGAAAAATGAAGAAGAAGCTGTTAAGAGATTATCTGAAGAAGAGGCAGCAGATTTAAAAAATGCGGAACAATATAATTTAATATTAGAACGAATAACGGATGAAGAAATAGAAGGCTTTACGGATGAAGAATTAGAGGTTATTGCGATTAAAAGAGAGTTAGACAAGGCATCTGCATTAACACCACAAATTGTTAAAAATGAAGATGTAACTCCCGAAGAATATGCAATGATTGCTGAGCATTTAAGTGATCTACCAGGAATTAATGCGACAACGGATTGGGATCGAGTATATCCATATGAAGATGTTTTCAATAGCTTCCTTGGTTCGATTACATCCCAAGAACAAGGAATCTTAGCAGAAAGAGAACAATATTATTTAGCAAGAGGATACAGCCGTAATGATCGAGTAGGTAGAAGTGGCTTAGAAGAGCAATACGAAGATGTTTTAAGAGGACGTAAGGAACAAATTGAATATACAACAAGTAAATCCGGTACAGTGATTGATTCTACTGTCATCGTTCCAGGTGAACGAGGAAAAGATTTAATCTTAACAGTCGATATGGACTTCCAAGCAGAAGTGGATGAGATTGTTGGAGACGAATTAAGCAAAATTATTCGAGCTCATCCATATGCGAACAGACATATGGAAGATGCGCTTGCTGTTGTAATGAATCCGAAAACTGGTGAAATTTTGGCAATGTCTGGCCAACATTATAATCGAGAAACAGGGGAAGTGGAAAATGCCGCTTTTAAAACGATTTATGATGCACATCGTCCAGGCTCATCAGTCAAGGGAGCGACAATTTTAGCCGGCTATGAATCTGGTGTTATTGTACCTGGGCAAAGCTTTAACGATCAGAAAATGAAAATTAGAGGAACACCAGCAAAAGGATCATATAACAATTTAGGTTGGGTCAATGATTATGATGCACTAAGAAGATCCTCAAACGTCTATATGTTTTATATTGCATTACGAATGGGTGGAGAATACAATTATAGTTATGATAAAGCAGTAGACTTTGACCCAGCGGCGTTTCAAGAGATGCGTAATTACTTCCATCAATTTGGTTTAGGTGTGAAAACAGGAATTGATTTTCCATTTGAATCTACAGGATATGTTGGCAATGAAAGAAAAGCCGGTTTATTAATGGACTATGCGATTGGGCAGTATGATACATTTACGACATTACAACTAGCGCAATATGTTTCAACAATCGCAAATGATGGCTACCGGGTTAAACCACATTTAGTGCAAGAAATTCGTAACCCAGTTCCATATGAAGATACTTTAGGATCCGTTTATCGTAGACAGGAAACAGAGGTATTAAATCGGATTGATATGGATAATTCAGAAATTCGCCGTGTACAAGAGGGATTTCGTCAGGTTTTTAATGCTAGTGGCGGAACAGCGAGAACACACTGGGGTAATAATCCACATCAGGTAGCAGGAAAAACAGGAACAGCTGAAAATGAGGTTTTTGTAGATGGTGTAAAATACGATACAGAGAATTTAAGCTTAGTAGGCTATGCTCCGTATAATGATCCAGAAGTTGCTTTTGCGATTATTGTTCCAAATATCGGAAAAAATTCTGGAGATAGTGTAAACCACAAAATTGGTAAAAGAATTATGGATGCCTACTTTGACTCAAAAGAACACGAAAATGAAGATGAAGAATAAAAATACAGCCATGATAAAAGGGAAATTTCCTTTTATCATGGCTGTTCTTTAATTAAGGTCTTCTATTTTTAGTGATAACAACAGCTATTTCTTCATCGGTCATTTGATCTGTTAATTCATGTTCACCTAATTGAATGTATGTTGCATAACCTTCATCTTCTATAAATCTGTTAAATGCTGATGCATCATCAATAATATCATTGTCTTCAAGAATTTGACTGATTTCTGGGCTTAGCATACCAGATTTAACATTAAGCTTGAACTTTTTAGGTTCCTCTTTTTTCTCTTCTTCTTTTTTCTTTTCTTCTTTTTTCTTTTCTTCTTTTTCTTCGTCTTCTTTAGCAGCATCTTCATCTTTATTTTCTTCTTCTGTATCTTGGTTTTCGTCATTTGCTTCATCTTCTGCTTTTTCATCGTTACCATTTTTATTCACGGTCATAGAGATGTAATCATCTTCCGAAATAACACGATAACCTTCTTTTTGAGCAGCAGCAACAAGCTCATCATAGCTTAATTCTTCTGCTGTCTCTGCTGTATCATCTATAAAGAAATTGGCAATTAAAAAGACGAAACAAGCTGTGATTATCCCAATTCCAAAAAAACTGATAGGCTGTTTCATATTATCCTCCTTACTTACTGTTTTTCAAGATGGCTTGTACATCATTTGGACTTAAATCTGTACGTTGTGCAATATCTTCAATAGAGTATCCTTGTAAATTTAGATGGACTACTTTTTGAATGAGCAATGGCTTTTTTTCTACATTCGATGTCTCATTCGACGTCGGTAAATTTTCTGTAAGTAGTTCCTCTTCTAAAACTTTGATTTTTTTATTTAATTGGTAAGTGTCTTGCATTGCGGAAATAGAAACTTGCTCAATTTGTTTCTCGAGTTCAGCATATCTGTCGTTGAGAAACAAAGATATGATAATGAGCACAACTGCAACACTCAGTAATGAAATAACTACTATCGTCATCGTCTAACCCCCAAACTGTTCATCAATATTAGTTATATCATAAAAAGCTAGAAGTATAAACACGCAAATATTAAAATCTAGTATCAATTTTATTATATTTAAGCTTTATACTGTAATGTAGAGGATAAGCGAAAAAATCTAATCCATTTGCAATATAAAAATTAGTACTGCTATAATTAATATATTATATCAAAGAGGTGATTGTTATTTCTACAAATGATAGTCAAGTATTTTTAAATGCAAATATTGATCAGATTAAAAAAGATTTACTGAAGTTAGTGCAAGCAGAATCTCCTAGTAAAGACATAGAAAAATTAAATCAATGTCGTGAAGTTATTCAGCAAATGATGAAAGAGAAATTCAATGATTTATTTAAAGTAACAACGTATACCGATGAAGAGTATGGAACACATCTATTGTATGAATTAAATGAATCTAATCAGAAAGCACGTATTTTATTTTTATCTCATTATGATACGGTTTGGAATGTTGGAGATTTAGAGATTAAAGAAGATGGAAATAAAATTTATGGACCAGGAATTTTCGATATGAAATCTGGTTTACTTTCTTCTGTCTGGGCAATTGCTACCTTGTTGGAAGAAGGGGAGTTACCAATTGAGCCAGTGTTCTTATTTACATCTGATGAAGAGCTAGGAAGTGCAACGTCTCGTCCGCTCATCGAAGAAGTGGCACAGACTTGTGATGCAGCGTTTATTCTAGAACCACCACAAGCAACAACTAACGCGTTAAAAACAGAACGTAAAGGTGTAGGTAGATATACAGTTATCGCACATGGAAAGAGTGCACATGCTGGAAACCATCATGAGGATGGCGTGAATGCAATTAATGAAATTGCTAGAATAGTAACGAAGGTAGCTGATTTAACGGATTATGCTGTAGGTACAACAGTGAATGTTGGACAAATTACTGGTGGTACAAAAACAAATGTAGTTCCAGAAAAAGCTCAAATTGAAATTGATTTTCGAGTGAAAACACAAACAGAAGCTGATCGTATTCAAGCATTTATGAATGCACTAGTTCCAGAAGATAAGCATATTAAATTAGAAATTGAGGGAGGACTAAACCGTCCACCACTTGAGAAAACACCTGAGAATGAAAAATTATTTAAATTAGCAGAAACAGCAGCTGAAAAGCTAGGTATTGAAATCTCTGCTTCTGCTGTAGGTGGAGGTAGTGATGGTAATTTCACTTCTGCCATTGGAGTTCCTACATTAGATGGTTTAGGTATTCCTGGTGATGGTGCACATGCTAGAATAGAACATATTCTATTTGATCAGTTTGTTGATCGTTGTGCATTGGTTGCAGAAGTGTGTAAAGCTTTTGCAGCAAAAAACAATTAAAAGATAGACTTGATTGTTCGAAGTAATCTGCTATAATAAATTAGTCGAAAACTTTAGTTTGTATAGTTTGGAGGGAAAATCATGCGCGTAAACATTACACTAGCTTGTACGGAAACTGGTGATCGTAACTATATTACTACAAAAAACAAACGTACGAATCCTGAACGTATTGAATTAATGAAATATAGTCCTCGTTTGAAAAAACATACATTACATCGCGAAACTAAATAAATGTTCGGTAAACTCTTATCATTTTGTGATAGGAGTTTTATTGTATTATCAAAGGAAATAAGGTAGAGGAGATGTACTAAGGTGGACAAAAAACAATTAAGAAAGCAAATGATTAGTACCTTATTAGAACAAGCTCAAGATGAGAAACTGTTAATTGAACAAACTTTACAGAATACTCTATTCAATTCCTTATTATGGGAAAATGCGAAGTCTATTGGGATTACCATCTCACAAGGAATGGAATGGGATACAAGACCAATTATTGAAGCGGCATGGAGAGCAGGGAAGTCTGTATGTGTACCAAAATGTGATCCCAAGAGCAAAGAGCTTACCTTTTATACATTTGAATCTTATGATCAATTAGAATCCGTATATTTCAATTTATTAGAACCAAAACCAGTGAAAGAAAATAGGCTTGCCAAAGACCAAATAGATTTACTGTTTGTTCCTGGATTAATATTTGATGAAGATGGCTATCGAATAGGGTTTGGTGGAGGATTTTATGATCGATTCTTAGTTGACTTTCCAAATAAAACGATTTCATTAATAAGTCATAAACAGCTTATTGATGCTGTTCCTAAGGAAAAATATGATATTTCTGTTCAGCATATCATTACAGAACGTGGCTTTGTGAAGTAAGAGGAGTTGGAAGCGCGATGGAACGGTACTCTCGACAAGTTTTATTTCCATTTATCGGAGAGAGCGGACAAAATAAATTAAAGAACAGTGCAGTCCTTGTTGTGGGAATAGGGGCGCTAGGTACAGTATCCTGCAATCACCTTGCTCGAGCAGGGGTTGGGAAGATACGCATGATTGATCGTGATTATGTGGAATTTAGTAATTTACAAAGACAGATGCTATTTGAAGAAGAAGATGCTCAAGAATACTTACCAAAAGTAATTGCAGCCAAAAATAAATTAGAAAAAATAAATTCTGAGATTGAAATAGAAGCAATCATTGGTAATGTAACCAATGATAATATAGAAGAACTTGTTGAAGGAATGGATGTTATTATCGATGGAACAGATAATTTTTCAACAAGATTTTTATTAAATGATATTGCCTTTAAAAGGAATATTCCCTATGCCTATGGCGGAGTAGTTGCTTCACGAGGAATGAATGCATTTTTTATTCCGGAAAAAACACCATGCTTAAGATGTATGGTGAATGAAGGAGTAAATAATGGTCAAACCTGTGATACAGTCGGTGTTATTTCACCAATAGTGGATCTTATTTCCTCTAATCAAGTAACGGAAGCTTTGAAATATTTGACAGGGAATGAAGATTATTTACGAAATACCCTACAAACCATCGATCTTTGGCATAATCAATTCTATGAAATAAAATTTTCAAAGTCGATGGTAAATTGTTCAACCTGTCAGAAAGAAGAGTTTCCTGCTTTAGAAAGACAAGCTCACGAGCAAAATATTTCTTTATGTGGTAGAAATACAGTTCAAATCCACCAACGAGATGCTTTTGAGTTAAATGAGCTAGCCGTAATACTAGAGAAAATAGGAACGGTACAAAAAACACCTTTTTTGCTTAAAGTACAAATTGATAATCAAATTCAATTTGTTATTTTTCCAGATGGTCGTGTACTTGTGCAAGGGACAGAAGATGTTGTCATGGCCCGAAATTACTATGATCGCTATATTGGCTCTTAATATTTCTATATTTAGTTACAGTGCTAGTTTTTGTGCTGTAGCTTTTTTACTTTTAGAAATCAATAGAATTTACTTCCAGGTAGAAATTGCTAATGATGTGAGTCAATAGAACAAATATGTTAAAATCGTAGAAGAATTATATATAGGCTAATAAATGGATACGATAAAATAAAGGGATTAAGTGACAGTCTTGCATTAATATGGTTTTGATGCAAGGCTTTTTAATAGCTAAGTTTTGTTGAAGGAGGCGTCTTATGTTTAATGAACAATTAATGCTTTTTAAGTTGGTTCAGCAGCTTGTAATGGAAAACGGCTTTAATATCCTTCATTTTGATAGGCCAAATGCTGAGGTATGGGTAGAGAAGCAAGAGAAGCGAACAAATACATTACTTCGTCTCTCGACACATCAATTTGGTTGGGAAAATCAATTTAACATGGATGTACTAGAGGCTGACCAAAAAGTCAGGCTTTTAGAAAAGAAGGCGAGACGTAAGTTTGAATTTCATAATATTTACATCGCATCACATGCACCAATAGAAAATGTGGAGAACAATATAACGGATTCTAAAGGAAAGATAATTAAATTTTATTCGATCACAGCAACGAATTGGCAAAATGCGATCAATATTCTGAATGAAAAAATAGATGGGAAAATAGAACATCATGTTTTTGAACATGCATTTACAGAAACTGAAATAGCAGCTGAGATTGAAAAAACAGTTTATGCATTAAGTGAATATGTGAAGGTTCAGCAGAAAAGAGCGGAAAGTATTTTAATGTATGGTAAACCGATGTTTACTTATATTTTAATAGCTATCAATGTATTTATATTTATCCTTCTGGAAATAAATGGGGGAAGTAATAACCCGTACACATTAATTGAATTTGGTGCTAAATATAATCCAGCCATCTTAGAGGGTGAATGGTGGCGTTTGTTTAGTTCGATGTTTTTACATGTAGGTATTTTACACTTACTGATGAACATGCTTGCACTTTACTACTTAGGAACACTTGTGGAGCGGATTTACGGTAAATGGAGATTTCTGCTTATTTATTTGCTTGGAGGATTAGGAGGAAGCCTTGCTAGCTTTGTATTTACGGTAAATATTGCTGCAGGTGCTTCAGGGGCTATTTTTGGATTATTTGGCGCGTTGTTATTTTTTGGTATTATGTATCGGGACTTGTTTTTTAGGACAATGGGGAGTAATATTTTCATAGTAATTGGTATTAATATAGTGTTTGGATTTACTATTCCGCAAATTGATAATGCCGCCCATATTGGCGGGCTAATTGCCGGATTTATCGCAACTACAATTGTATTTGTACCGAACAAAAATAATAAAATGGTTCAAATATTGGCGCTAGCTGCATATCTTATTTTGGTGTCTAGTTTATGGATTTATGGAAATCAAAATGACGCAAACAGTGAAATAGATCATTTAAATCAAATTGAGCAGCTTATTAATGAAGAAAAATATGATGAAGCTATTGAGGAAACAACAAAGAAAATAGATGGAGAATCATCAGATTATCAGGCTGAACTTCTATTTCAACGTTCTTTTGCATATATTCGTTTATTGGATTTTGATCGTGCTATTGAAGATTTAGAAGCAAGTATTGAGATAAATGATCAATTTCCAGTATCTCATTATAATTTGGCTCTCTTATATGCAGAAATAGGTGAGTTTGAAGCTGCAGAAACGGCGATTACTCGTGCATTAGAACTGGAACCTGATAAAGAAGAGTATTTAGAGTTACACGAAAATATTAAGATCGAATTGAATCAGTAGCATTTCTTCTTAAACTTTTATTTGATATAATAATAGTTGGTGATAAAAATGAAGAATATGTTGGATGTTCAAAGGTTACTGAAGCGATTTGGTGCATTTATCTATACAGGGGATCGGTTAGGAGATATGGAATTAATGCAAGAAGAGCTTACTGAATTATATAAATCTCAACTAATTGATGCGGAAGAATATCAGCTTGCTAAAATCATATTAATGCGAGAAGCTAGACAATGGAAAGCCAAAAATGAACCAGAAAATTGAAACTTTTTATATGATGAATGCGTCTAATTTTAAAAATGAATGTTTATTCCCTTATAAATAAGGGAATTTAAAATGTGAATGAAATAGCTTGGGAGGAAGAAAACATGAATAGACTTGCAAAAATGCCTTTATTTGTGACCGCAAGTATATTATTTGGACTAAAAACCTATATTATTTATCGATTTATGTTCAACATCGGGCTAGATAATACAATGCAAGAATTTATTTTGTTCGTGAATCCATTTATTGCAGCCTTTGTCTTCTTTGGGCTAAGTGTTTGGTTTAAGAAAACATCACGACAGTTAAAATTTATTCGTTATGCGATGTTAATTGGTACACTAGTTATCTATTTTAATCTAGTATTTTATCGTTCATTTACTGATTTTATAACGGTACCACAACTATTCCAGACGAGTAACGCTGCAGATTTAGGTTCTAGTATTTTATCATTGATTAAAGTCTATGATATTCTCTTCTTTGTTGATGTTGTGATTGTTTGGTATTTAACAAAGAGAGCAGGGGCAGGAGTTCAATACAATCGTCGAGGAAAGATGTTTGCCCTTTGTTTATCTTTAGTATTATTAACAGGGAATTTCTTCCTTGCAGAACTGGAAAGACCACAATTATTCTCACGTGCATTTGATAGAGAATATTTAGTGAAAAATATCGGGATTTTCTATTATCATATTTATGATGCGGTTGTACATTCCAAAGTAAAATCACAGCGTGTACTAGCAGATGGTAATGAGCTTCCAGAAATTAAAGAATACATTCAAGAAAATATACGTAGTAGTAAACAATCAGAGCTGTTCGGACTTGCAGAAGATCGAAATATTATATTTATCTCAGCTGAGTCCTTACAAAGTTTTGTAATTAATAATACAGTGAACGGGGAAACAATTACACCTTTCCTAAATTCACTTACTGAAGATAAAAGTACATTCTATTTTGAAAACTTTTATCATCAGACACAGCAAGGTAAAACTTCTGACTCAGAGTTTGTTACAGAAAACTCATTATATCCATCATCAAGAGGAGCTGTTTTCTTCACACATGGAGGAAATGAATACCATGCGATGCCGGAGATGTTAGAGAGAAAAGATTATTTCTCAGCAGTTTTTCATGCGAATAATAAGAGTTTCTGGAACAGAGACCAAATATATGAACAATTACATGTAGATAATTTCTTTGATAAAGAGTTTTACGAGGTTACAGAGGATAATTCAATTGGATGGGGATTAAAGGATAAAGATTATTTTGCACAATCTATCCCATATTTAAAAGAATTACCACAGCCTTTTTATTCGAAGTTTATTACACTAACAAACCATTTTCCATTTGAGCTAGGAGAAGAGGATCGCTCGATTGAACCATATAATTCTAACTCAAATACATTAAACAATTATTTCCCAACAGTTCGTTACATGGATGAGGCAATTGAAGAATTCTTTGAACTGTTAAAAGAAAATAATCTATATGAGAATTCAATTATTGTTATTATGGGTGACCATGATGGAATTAGTGCTAACCATAATCGGGCAATGAGTATGTATTTGGATAAAGATGAAATTACACCTTATGACCATATTCAATTACAACGAGTACCATTCTTTATTCACATTCCAGGCTATGAAGAAGGCCAGGTTATGGATACTGTTGCAGGACAAATTGATATTAAACCAACACTACTTCATCTAGCAGGAATTGATACATCAGATGATATGTATTTTGGTAATGATTTGTTCCATGATGATAGAAAAGGTTATATTGGTTTACGTAATGGTGACTTTATTAGTGAAGACTATGTTTCAACAAGCGGTATTTGTTATGATCGTGAAACAGGAGAAGAACTAACTCAGCAGAGTGAAGAATCAGAAGTGATTACTCCGTGTACAGAGGTTGAAGAACTTGTAGAAAAAGAGTTACAATACTCAGATGCGATTATTTACGGTGATTTATTCCGCTTTGAAGATTTTGACTCAAATAACTAAAAATAGCTGCATCTCTAGTTAAAATAGAGATGCAGTTTTTATTTTCTTCAAGAAAAGTAAAAAGGCATATGTTTGATTGTCTAATCAAACATATGCCTTATGAGTATTTTGCATCTAAATTTGTAAGAAGCATTATGCTCCGCAGATACCAAGATGTGGCATTAAGTTACAAGTAATTGTCATCACAGAAAAGAATCCAAAAACAAGAGCGGAAACACCAGAAAATACTAATGCTAGTAAGTTTTTATATTTTAGTTGTCTAAAAACAGATACTACAGATAATAGCGCAACAAGTAAACAAATAATTGCAAGTACCATATTTGCCTTAAACCCCCTTCACCTTTGCTAATAAGTTTTTACATTGCCATTAAAAAGGCTTTTGTACTATTATGTAATTATTACGTTCTTCAATTATATTATAGCATATCCACAATTTTGTCGAGATATTCTATAGCCAATTTTTGAATAAATAAGTACGATTAAAGAGAGGAGATACGAAAATGAACCTACAAAGGTTTTCGTTAGGCCCATTAGGCACAAATTGTTATATTGTTTTTGATGAAGATAAGAACGCCCTGATCTTTGATCCAGGTGCTGAAGCAGAGCGATTAATTCAGTTTATGAGTGAAAATAATCTTAAACCACATGCAATCTTATTAACACATGCTCATTTTGACCATATTGGTGCGGTAGATGCGCTTAGAAAGCATTATGAAATAGATGTCTATTTACATGAAGAGGAGAAAGAATGGTTAACTGAGCCAGAATTAAACCGTTCTGTACTTTCTCTGCCAGAATCAATCTCTACGGAAGCTCCAAATCATTTATTAGTTCCAGGAGAGCTTGTTATTGGTCCATTCCAACTTCAAGTGATTCATACTCCTGGCCATTCGCCGGGGAGTGTCACCTTTATCTTTCATGATTATGGATTTATTATCAGTGGAGATGTGCTATTTCAGCAAGGGGTAGGTAGAACTGATTTACCAGGCGGAAGCTTTGAAGTTCTTGTACATAGTATTCAAGAGAAACTATATCAATTACCCGATAATTTTAGAGTATTCTCTGGACATGGCGAAGAGACGAATATTGGATATGAAAAACAATTTAATCCATTTGTATCAGAATAAAATAGGAAGCAATGACGCGAAATCTACGTCATTGCTTCCTATTTTATTATCTTTGTCTAGGAATTTATAAAATTTCTGATTTGTGGATATTTATCCAGAATAGCTACGTCCAGCGAAAGCGCCTAAACAACTAGCAAACTTCGCACTTCTCCACTACGATAAGTCAACATCGGTTCGTTACCTCACGGTGCTTCCTTTATCTCATTGTGAAGTGCTGCGACGCATAGGACATACTAGTACAGGACGTTGTGCTCGTGACGTCACGTTCTTAGCCTGTAAGGGCGCTTGCGCTTTTGATTCAATTGTACTTTGCAAATAAAAGGGATAATCCCAAGCATCTGCTCAGCATAAGGAGTGCGATTACTTTTCTTACTCTGGCGGCGTTCTTTACGATCTTCTTTTGATAAATTTAAATAAGCTGTAACTTCATTGGTAAGAAACTTAATAAATTCATTATAAGAAATAAAAATCACCTCATTTAAAAATAATAAAAAATGAATTTTAAAATAATGACAGTTAATGATGTGCATGGTAATATTTGATCAATGTATGAATATTTTCACCATTTATGCTTTTTTTATGCTAGCAATAATTTCTTCTGCAATCTCATTTACATTACGATTGTGCGTATCCACGATAACATCACTATAAGCTTCATACATTTTGCTTCTGCGCTGATATAATTTTTCCATATCTGTAATTAAATCATTATTCCAAAGTGGTCTTGTTTTATCATTTTTAAGGCGATTTACAATTTCAGTAAAAGGAGTATGTAAGTATACTAAAACACCAAAATTTTTCATTTTTTTTATATTTATTTCTCTTTCTACAATGCCACCACCAGTAGAAATAACTTCATAATCACTTACTTCATCAATACTATTTGTTTCATAATCACGAAAGGTTTTTTCCCCGTAAGTCGAAAAAATATCCTTTATTTCCATATCATATTTTTTTTCAATGTACTTATCTGTATCGATAACAGATAAGTGTAAGTGCTCTCTCATATATGCGGAAATAGTGCTTTTCCCACATCCCATAAAACCAATTAAAAATATTTTTTTCATGTTCTCACCCCAGGACATTAATTTGTAATCATAGTATACGTTAAATTGGCTTCTCTTGCACTTTCACCAAGCAAGCTAGGATTTTATTAAAAGAGTGAGGAGGGAAAAAAGATGTCAGTAGCAGCTAAAATATCAGAAAAAATTCTTACAAATGCATATAAATTGCAGGCAACAGATATTCATTTCTATCCCTACACAAAACAAACAGATATTTATTTTCGGATTCATGGGGTCAGAACGATGTATAAAACGATAACTGCTAGTCAATATCGAATTCTACTAGCATATTATAAATTTGCTTCAGGAATGGATATCGGACAAATTCGCAATCCACAAAATGGAAAAATAACTCATTATACTTCTTCAGGCAGGTATGATTTACGCTTGTCTACCTTGCCTGTTCATCAGATGGAGAGTTTAGCAATTCGGATTTTACCAAAGGAAGATTATTATGCTTTGGAGCATTTATTCTTATTTCCTAAACAATTGCAGCAACTAAAAGAATGTATAAGTAATAAAGCAGGGATTTTCCTAATGACTGGTCCAACGGGAAGTGGTAAAACCACTACCATGTACGCATTGTTAGAAGCGTTATTAGCAGAAAAATCTTATCAAATGATTACTTTAGAAGATCCCATCGAGAAGAATATGAATCATATTTTACAAGTACAGGTAAATGAAAAAGCGGGTGTTACTTATCAGGCTGGGCTTAAGGCAGCTTTACGGCATGATCCTGATGTCTTAATGATTGGGGAGATACGTGATAAGGAAATTGCAAAATTTGCATTTGAAGCAGCATTAACAGGTCATTTAGTATTAAGTACACTTCATGCTAAAAATGCAATAGGAACAATTTATAGATTAGTGGAAATGGGAATTAAGTATTCAGAAATTCAACAAACGCTTATTGCTATAGCGGCTTTAGAATTAATTCCGATTCATTATAAAGGAGCTTTCCAACGCCGAGCAGCTATCATGGAACTTTTAACAGAAAATACAATAGAAAAAGTATTAAATAAAGGAGTGAAAAATGTACAACCTGATTATCAAACATTTAGAGATTTAAGAAAGAAGGCATATGCTTATGGCTACACTCTCGAAAATCAATGCGATATACCATAAACATAAAAAAATTAATCAAGAATTACAGCTGTTATTCCTAAAAAGACTTCATCATTTTTTAGAGGAAGGATATTCCATACTAAACGCGTTAGAATTTATGCAGTGGGATAAGCATTTTGCTCATGTGGTAGAGCCAATCATAGATGCATTGAAGGGAGGGAAAACGATTGATGAGGCATTAAAGACGATAACTTTTCACTCAACGATAACCTCGTATCTCTATTTCATACGAATTAATGGAGATTTATTAGGTACTTTAGAGAAATGTATTGAGATGTTTGAATATCGAATGAAGTATTTAAAAAAGTTCAAACAAATTATTCAATATCCACTATTACTACTACTTATTTTCACCATCTTGTTTATTTTTATGAAACAAACAATTTTACCTACATTTTTAGATTTATTTTCCCAAAGCCCTGAAGCAACAACAGCAGTTAATGTATCAATTATTGGAATTGAATTAGTGAGCAATATCGTATTCATATTAGCGATTGGCAGTATAGCACTTTTGCTATGTTGGTTCATTATTCAGCGAAGAATTTCTATAGAAGTTAGAATAAAAATTTATTTGCGAATACCTATCTATCGTTCTTATCTTCGAATGCAAACTACTTTTTATTTTGCGACACATTTAAGTGCATATTTAAAAACAGGTATGTCAATGAAAGAGATAGTTGCAGGTCTTTCCGCACAAGAAAAACTTCCAATCATTGCTTATTATGCAAAATTAATGCTATATGATCTTGAAAATGGCTTTCCGTTGCAATATTTACTAACGCAATTAAAATTACTCGATCAGAAGATTTCACTTATTTTTCAGAGAAATAATGATCATCGTACATTAGAAAAAGAACTCACCATTTATGCAGCTATTTTGATTGAAGAACTACAAAGAAGAATGATGAAAGTATTAACTTTACTTCAACCAATTTTTTTCTTTATTTTAGCCAGCTTTATTATTTTAATTTATTTATCCATTATGCTACCAATGTTCGAATTAATAAAAACTATTTAAGGAGTTGATCTCAATGATGAAGTCGGAGAAAGGGTTCACATTAGTGGAAATGTTGATCGTGCTTTTAATTATCGCCATTTTAATTATTCTAATTGTGCCCAATTTAAGTGGAAGAACAAAAGAGGTGAATGAAAAAGGATGTGAGGCTCTAAAACAAGTAGTGCAGTCTCAAGTACAGCTTTATTATGTTGAGAATGGACAATATCCTAGTAATTTAAATGAATTAGTTACTGATGGGTATATTACGGAAACACAAACAACATGCTCTAACCAAAAATCGCTAATCTATAGTGATGGTGTGGTATCTATCCCAAATGATTAAATCACAAAATCATGGGTTTAGTTTAATAGAGCTACTGATTGCTCTTGGTATCTGGATATTAATCTTCTCTTTATCTGTTCCATTTTTGGTAAAAGATCTGAATCAAATAAAAGCGAAAGGATTTTTTGATACTTTACAGTCTGATGTTTTATATGCACAAAGCATAGCAATGAGAAGCAAAGATAATGTTCGCCTTATGTTGTCTCCTACCCGCTATGTAATTGTTGAGAATCAAACAGTTTTATTGGCTAGAGATTATCCTGAACAATGGACATTTGATACATCTTTTACAATGAATAATATTAATTTTGATGCTCATGGAAGAATTTTAAATCCAGGTTCTATCCAAATTAAAACGCCACAGAGAAATTATAGAATGGTATTTCCTTTTGGAACAGGTAGGGGGTATGTCGTTGAATAGTAAAGGATTTATGATGATAGAAGTTATTATTTCATCTTCGATTATCTTTCTATTTATTATAATTTTTATTCCTGCAATTAGTATGATAGAAACAGAGAGGAAAGTCCTGACAGAACGTAGATGGATTAGCTCCACATTACATGATGAATTACAACATTATTTAGCAGGTGAAGATGTGAAATCTATCGTGCATCATAATTATACTCATATTAGCTTGACTTTTAGACCAAATCAGCAATATATACAAGGATGTGCAAGCTGGAAAAATGTTAAAAATAAAGATGAAACATTTTGTTTGTACGGTTTTCAAAAATAATAGAGGAATGTCATTTATTTCTGCCTTTATTTCTATCTCGCTTATTGTAGTAACTTTACCATTTATTATCTATGCTTTTTCAGCTATTCAACATACACAATCAACATATGAAGAGCTCTCTACTCAAAATTTTCTTTATTTTTTACGAGATGAGATTTTACAAGCCAGTGAGGTTAGCTCATTTAATGATAAATTGGAATTGGTGATAGATGATAAAACTATTTTAGTTGAAAAGTATAATCAAGTGATTAGACGTAGAGTAGATCGTCAAGGAAATGAAATATTATTACGGGATGTAAAAAACGTTAAATTTTCACCAAGATCATTTGGAATATTAGTGGAAATTGAAATGCTAGAAGGTGCTCAGGTTGAGAAGATATTGGGATTTATGCAAAGCTGATAATAGCGGATTCTTTTATCCATATATGATGGTAGTTGTCACATTATTTTTTATCATTCTCGTTCCTTATACGATTTCTTTTTATCATGAAATGAATATGACAAATAATCATTTGGAACAATTAACGCTCGAATCATTAATGCAAATGGGATATCACTCTTATATGCAGGAAGAACAAGCCTATGAAAATGTGAGAAGAGATTTCCATTATTCATTTCCAGAAGGGGAAGTTACTGTTACAAGTACTTGGACAGATCATGAGAGCATGACCTTATATATTTTAGCGGAAACAAAAGGGAAGGCAATTTCTTCGATTTTAAAAAAAGATAAAATCCAAATAAATGAATAATTTTCTATTATCATTTCATAATATTTGATAAGAATGTGAATAATTTTATCGATGCTAGCAAAACTTTGAAATGTGTAGTATGATTTATTTACAATATTAGAATACTCGTTTATAATAAAAAACGAAGGCTACATAGAAGGAGGGGAAAATAGCATGGATCGTATGTTTCGTGTGTTAGCTTTTTGGACTGGTATTTTTACTGTAATGTTCTATGTCGGTGATATGTATAATACTGCACTTTTATTTTTAGTTCAAACTGCTTTTTTCCTAACAGTTAGTTATTTAAAATTATCTGAACGCATGTATATGTATTTGTTCGGAGCATATTGTACTTTATTCTTCATCGGATTCACATGGTATTCTGAATTTATTTTAGTTCCTGGTTTTGGACACTAAAATAAAGCGTAAGCGTAGAAAGTTAGTTTTTTAATTAATAATATACGCTGAAAAAATCATATGTTCGTCACAGAAATAAAACCCTTAATCTTATAAAAAATTAAGGGTTTTATTTTCGTTTATACAACATGCTTTTATATTGATTTAATTAACTTTATTTTGAAAACTTATGCTATAATGAGATTATTGTAAGTACATGAACTGACGGAAATAGAGTGTTTTCGTATTTTTTTGATACATAGTTCAAACTATTATGAATAATTTGATATGACGCGGATGATTACAAGGGGAGAGCTTACAAAGAGATTAGATTTTAAAATAGTCTCGAAGGTAACACCGAAGGAGCAAGCTTAGGCGAATCTCTCAGGTAAAAAGACTCTTGTAGGACGCATCTCTGGAGAGCGTCTACAATTTGTAGACCACCCAAGAAGCAAGCATCATAGGTTTATTTGATGTGCAACTTTCTGGTTTAAGGACAGAGGTTTCCTGGGTATCAGTGAAACCTCTATTTTTTATGCAGTTCAGAAGTAAATCATTTATTAATATAAGGAGATGATCTGATGAGTGAACTTAAAAGGACACCATTATTTCCAGAGTATGCAGCATTAGGTGCAAAGACAATTGATTTTGGTGGCTGGGATCTTCCTGTACAATTCTCAAGCATTAAAGAAGAACACCATGCAGTAAGAACAAATGCAGGTCTTTTTGATGTTTCGCATATGGGGGAAATATTTGTACACGGATCAAATAGTGAAAAATTTTTACAAGAGGTTGTCACAAATGATGTTTCAAAATTAACGCCTAAGCGTGCGCAATATACATTTATGTGCTATGAAGATGGTGGTACCATTGATGATTTCTTAATCTATAAGCTAGAAGAGAATAGTTACTTACTTGTTGTAAATGCTTCTAATATTGATAAAGATTATGAGTGGCTTGTTGAACATAATAATTATGATGATGTTGTTATTACAAATAAGTCAGATGAGTATGCACTTTTAGCTATTCAAGGTCCTAAAGCAGAAGCGATTTTACAAAAAGCTACAGAAACTGATTTAAGCGCAATTAAATTCTTCCGTTTTGAGGAAAATGTTTCGTTTAAAGGAATTAATGAAACTGCACTTGTGTCTCGTACTGGTTATACAGGTGAAGATGGCTTTGAAGTATACATTAATAAAGATGCTGCAAGTGCATTATGGAAATTACTTTTAGAAGTTGGAAAAGAGGATGGGTTATTACCAGCTGGTTTAGGTGCCCGTGACACACTGCGTTTTGAAGCAACTCTTCCGCTTTATGGACAAGAATTATCGAAATCTATTTCACCAATCGAAGCAGGCTTAAACTTTGCGGTGAAGACGAATAAAGAAATTGATTTTATTGGTAAAAAAGCTTTAGCAAAACAGATTCTTGAAGGTACGACTCGTAAGCTCGTTGGTCTTGAGATGGTAGATAAAGGTATTCCGCGTACTGATTATCCTGTATTACATGAGGACGAAGAGATTGGCTTTGTTACTACTGGTACACAATCACCAACATTACAGAAAAATATTGGTTTAGCTCTTGTGAACAGTGAGTACACAGAAGTTGGTACTGAATTATATGTTCAAGTACGTAAACGTAAATTAAAAGCGGTTGTTATTCAAACACCATTTTATAAACCTGGAAAATAGGAGGAATAAATAATGGGATTTAGATATTTACCAATGACAGAAAATGATAAGCAAGAAATGTTAGACGCAATTGGTGTTAAGTCTACAGAAGAATTATTTTCTGATATTCCAAGTGAGATTCGTTTAAAAGAAGGATTAAAGATTAAAGAAACAACAAGTGAAGTTGAATTAAAGCGTGAATTAACAAAGCTATCAAGCAAAAATATCAATACAAGTGAATATACTTCGTTCTTAGGTGCTGGAGTATACGATCACTTTATTCCATCTGTTGTAGACCATGTTATTCGTCGTTCAGAGTTTTATACAGCATATACCCCATATCAACCGGAAATCTCTCAAGGGGAGCTTCAAGCTATTTTTGAATTCCAGACAATGATCTGTGAATTAACAGGTATGGATGTTGCAAACTCATCTATGTATGATGGGGGAACGGCATTAGCAGAAGCAGTTACTTTAAGTGCTGGTCAAACAAGAAGAAATAAAGTTCTTGTGTCTAAAGCTATTCATCCAGAATCTTTAGCTGTTATTCATACATACGCTAAAGGGCAGAACATTGAAGTAGTTGAAATTGATCAAGTAAATGGTTTAACAGATCTTGAGCAATTAAAAGACTCACTTGATGAGAATATAGCAGGTGTCGTTGTTCAATATCCAAACTTCTTTGGACAAATTGAACCCTTAGCAGAAATTAAAGAAATTATTGAAACAAATAAAAAGACAATGTTCTTAGTATCTAGTAATCCACTAGCACTAGGTTATTTAACCCCTCCAGGTGAATTCGGAGCAGATATCGTTGTTGGAGATACACAGGTATTTGGTATTCCTGCTCAATTTGGTGGGCCACATTGTGGTTATTTTGCAGTAAAGAAAAACTTGATGCGTAAAGTACCAGGACGTCTCGTTGGTCAAACGAAAGATGAGAATGGACTTCGTGGTTTCGTATTGACTTTACAAGCGCGTGAACAGCATATCCGTCGTGATAAAGCTACTTCTAATATTTGTTCTAACCAGGCATTAAATGCACTTGCTAGCTCTGTATGCATGACTTCTTTAGGTAAGCATGGGGTAAAAGAAATGGCTGTGTTAAACATGAAGAAGACTAGATATGCTAAGCAGAAGTTAGCAGAAGCAAATGTACCTGTCGTATTTGAAGGATCTGTTTTTAATGAAATTGTAGTGAAATTATCAACTTCTGTTTCAGAAGTAAATGATAAGCTATTGGAAAAAGGAATTATTGGTGGTTATGATTTAGGCAAAGTAAGCCCAGATTTAGAAAACCACATGTTAATTGCAGTAACTGAAATTCGTACAAAAGAAGAAATTGATACTTTTGTAAAAGAATTGGGGGATATCCATGGCTAATAAAGACTTTCCGTTTATTTTTGAACGTAGTAAAGAAGGTAGAAAGAGTTATAGTCTACCAGCATTAGATGTGCCAGAATTTGATTTAGAAGCAGAAATTGAAGATGCTTATGTTCGTAAGACAGCACCTGAATTACCAGAAGTAAGTGAACTAGAAATTATGAGACATTATACAGGACTTTCTAATCGTAACTATGGGGTAGATTCTGGTTTCTATCCATTAGGTTCTTGTACAATGAAATATAACCCTAAAATTAATGAGGATGTGGCTCGTCTTCCGGGCTTTAGTAATATCCATCCTCTACAAGATGAAAAAACAGTACAAGGTGCTCTAGAAGTGCTTTATGATTTACAAAATTCATTGAATGAAATTACAGGAATGCACGCGACTTCCCTGCAGCCTGCCGCTGGTGCTCATGGAGAATGGTCAGCTTTAATGATGATTAGAGCATTCCATGAAGCAAATGGTGACACTCATCGTACAAAAGTATTAGTTCCTGATTCAGCACATGGAACAAACCCAGCTTCTGCGACTGTGGCTGGTTTTGAATCTGTAACAGTAAAATCGAATGAAAAAGGTTTAGTTGATTTAGAAGATTTAAAGAGTAAAGTCGGCGATGATACAGCGGCTTTAATGTTGACAAACCCGAATACACTTGGATTATTTGAAACAGAAATTTTAGAAATGGCTAAAGTAGTACACGCAGCTGGTGGAAAGCTTTACTATGATGGAGCAAATTTAAATGCAATCATGGGCTATGCTCGTCCAGGAGACATGGGATTTGACGCAGTGCATTTAAATCTTCATAAAACATTCACAGGTCCACACGGTGGTGGAGGTCCTGGTTCTGGTCCAATTGGAGTATCAAAAGAGCTTGAGCCGTTCCTACCAAAGCCTGTATTAGTTAAAGGTGAAGATGATTTACTTACATTTGATTATGATCGTGAGAAATCAATTGGACGCGTGAAGCCATTCTATGGTAACTTTGGTATCTATTTAAGAGCCTATACGTATATCCGTTCAATGGGAGGCATAGGACTAAAGCAAGCTAGTGAATATGCAGTACTGAATGCAAATTACATGATGCGTAAGTTAGAGAAAGAATTTACACTTCCTTATACGCAGCATTGTAAGCATGAGTTCGTATTGTCAGGAAGTGTTCAGAAGAAGCTAGGTGTTCGCACATTAGATATGGCTAAACGTCTGTTAGATTTTAATTATCATCCACCTACCATTTACTTCCCATTAAATGTTGAGGAAGCAATGATGATTGAGCCTACTGAAACAGAGTCTAAAGAAACATTAGATGGATTTATTGATACCATGCTTCAAATTGCTAAAGAAGCTAGAGAAAATCCAGAAATTGTTCAAGAAGCTCCTCATAACACAGTTGTAAAACGTATGGATGAAACTACAGCAGCTAGGAAACCAATCTTACGCTATACAAAAGAATAAATTTGCAAACATAAAAAAACGCTTGGAGCCTAATAACTCCAAGCGTTTTTTATTATATTTTATTTTCCTGTCTTTACTTTACCAGTCCATTTTTTAAATCCGCCTTTAAGCTGGTATATTTTTTTGTACCCTTTTTTATGCAATAAATTTGCAGCACGGTTGGATCGAGCTCCACCTTGACAATAGAGGTATACAGGCTTATCTGGGCGCATTTCTACTAGTCGTTGACGCATTTGTGTAACAGGAATATTTCTTGCACCTAAAATATGCCCATTTTCAAACTCCTGTGGTTCACGCACATCAATTAACTGTGCTTTACGGTAACCTTCACGAAATTGTTCTTCCGTTAAGAGATTGATAAATGTTTTTTGTCTAAAATAACGGAAAACAAAAAATGCAAGAAGGATAACTGCAGCAATAACGTAAAATTTGGTCATCATTATTTCCCCCGTTTTAATTCTAAGAATGTGTAAAATTTCAACATGAATATTTCTTACGCTATTATGTTAAGAGTTCATGTCCGCACCTAATCTTACAAAGAAATTGAGACAAAAGAAAGTGATTAGCATAAAAAACGAACGATGTAGATAGAGCGAATATTAACGCAATCTATGTTTAGAATTTGCTAGTAAAAATACTTTTGTCCCAGCCACGTATAATTTTTACAGGCGCTTTTCGTTTTGTTCATCCTATTATTGATTATAGAAGGTATCGACTAGAATATCAAAGTATTTTTCTTTTTGGCTGAAATTGTATAAGATAGAACAAGTTGTTGATTTTAAACAATCATTTAACTAGAAATTGTTATAGAAATATAATTCTTTTATATTGACTTTATTGGTTTTTTTTGGTCAAATAACAATATATAGTATTAAAATCTTATGAAAAGCACAATATATTGTATTATTGTAAGGAGAGGTTATCATGTCTACTATTGTGAAACAAGATACGAAAATTAATATAGGGTCTTTAAATGAAGATATTAAACGATTTCCGCAAGTTCATCCAATTACACCAGATATGAAATTAAGACATCAAGGTGTATCCCAATTAGTTATGTTAGATCGTTATTCATTTAAAGATACAGAAAAGAAAACATTAAAAGTAGGAGATTTTGTTGTATTAACAGTTAAAGCCGATCCTAATTTTCCTGCAAGAGGTACAGGAATTATTCAAGCATTGAATTTGGAAAATAATACAGCTGAAATTTTAGTGGATCAAGAGTATCTTTCTGTATTGGATGATGAGACAGAAATGGCAACAGGAAGAATCATTAGAGATATTGATGTCATTGATAAACCGTTAGAAATTTTTTATGAGCAAATAGCGAAAAGAAATGCTACAGGACTTTCAAGTGTAGAGGTAACAGAAGAGAATAGACAAAAATGGGGCCAGACTTTTTACGAGGAACTAGCAGGATTGAATTTTGTTCCAGCTGGTAGAGTGTTATATGGCGCAGGAGCAGATACAGAAGTTACTTATTTTAATTGCTATGTGATGCCATTTGTTAAAGACTCTCGTGAAGGAATTTCAGATCATCGTAAACAGGTGATGGAAATTATGAGCCGTGGTGGAGGAGTAGGAACAAATGGGTCTACCTTACGACCACGAAATGCGCTTGCAAGAGGTGTAAATGGAAAATCTTCAGGTTCTGTATCCTGGTTAGATGATATTGCCAAGCTCACTCATTTAGTAGAGCAAGGTGGAAGTCGACGTGGAGCACAGATGATTATGCTAGTGGATTCGCATCCTGATATTGTAGAATTTATTATTTCGAAAATGCAAAACCCACGTATCTTACGCTATTTAATAGAAAACACAGAAGATGAACAAATTAAACAATTAGCAAAAGAAAAATTGAAATTCACTCCATTAACGGAAGTGGAAAGAGATTTATATCAAGGTATTCTAAACTATCGGAAAATGCCAGGACAAGGTGGGTTTACGAAGGCTGCTTTTAGAGAAGCGGAAGAGAAGCTAAATACAGGTGGTACATACTCTGTTCATCATCCCGACTTTTTAACTGGGGCAAACATTTCAGTTTGTATCACAAAAGAGTTTATGGAAGCAGTGAATAATGATAGTTATTATGAGTTAAGATTTCCAGATGTTGAAAATTATAATGAGCAAGAAATGAAAGAATATAATGAGAATTGGCATCATGTTGGTGATGTTCGCCAGTGGGAAGAAATGGGTTATGGAATTCGAGTATACCGAAGAATTAAAGCAAGTGCACTTTGGGATCTGATTAATATTTGTGCAACATATTCAGCAGAGCCGGGCATTTTCTTTATTGATAATGCCAATGATATGACAAACGCAAAGGCATATGGAGCTCAAGTTGTTGCAACAAATCCATGTGGTGAACAACCATTAGCACCTTACTCAGTTTGTAATCTAGCAGCTGTAAATTTAGCTGAAATGGCAAATAAAGAAGAGAAAAAAGTTAATTATGAAAAGCTAAAGCAAACGGTAAGAAATGGTGTACGTATGCAAGATAATGTAATTGATGCAACACCATACTTCTTAGAAGATAACAAAAAACAAGCATTAGGTGAGCGTAGAGTAGGTTTAGGAGTTATGGGATTACATGACTTACTTATCTACTGCGAAACTGTTTATGGTTCTGAAGAAGGAAATCAGTTAATTGATAAAGTATTTGAAACGATTGCAACAACTGCTTATCGTGCTTCGATTGAACTTGCTAAGGAAAAGGGAAGTTTTCCATTTTTAATTGGAGAAACAGAAGAAGAGACAATGCAGTTACGTCATGCATTTATTAATACTGGATATATGAAAAAAATGCCTGAAGATATTCGTGAAGGAATTTTAAAATATGGTATTCGAAATTCACATTTATTGACTGTTGCACCTACGGGATCAACAGGAACAATGGTGGGAGTTTCAACAGGTTTAGAACCATATTTCTCTTTTTCATATTTCCGTAGTGGACGTTTAGGTAAGTTTATTGAAGTAAAAGCAGCAATTGTAGAGGAATATCTACAAATGAATCCAAATGCTAATCCGGAGCAATTACCAGAATGGTTTATTTCAGCAATGGATTTATCACCAGAAGCACATGCAGATACACAATGTATTATTCAAAGATGGGTAGACAGTTCTATTTCGAAAACAGTAAACGCACCAAAAGGATACTCTGTTGAGCAGGTAGAACAAGTATATCGTCGTCTATATGATGGTGGAGCAAAAGGCGGAACTGTCTATGTTGATGGTAGTAGGGATTCTCAAGTACTTACACTAAAAGCAGAAGAAAACAAATTTGAACAAGCAGAATTTGAATTTGAAGAAATTGAAGAACCAAGAAGAATCATTCGCGATACCATTCAAGAATTGGAGAAGACGAATGTAACGATAGGTTCTGAAATCGGCGATCGTTGCCCGGTATGTCGTGAAGGGCATGTGGCAGAAATCGGTGGATGTAATACATGTACAAGCTGTGGTGCACAGTTGAAATGTGGTCTATAATCGTAAAATAAGTAGAGGAAAAAGCTGATTAGATAATGAACTGCCCCCTGTCAAGTAGACAGTGGAAATAATAAAAAGGATCTAAGCGGCTTTAGCTCTATATTCCATAGGGCTAAGGCCGTTTAGTCGTTCTTGATATCTTTCATGATTATAAAAATGTATATATGCTTCTATCGCACTCGATAGCTCTTCAAATGTCTCAAACTTATGTAAATAATACTTTTCACATTTAAGTGTTCCCCAAAAGGATTCCATAGGACCATTATCAATGCATCTACCAACACGAGACATACTCTGTGTCATTTCTGCTTCCTCTACCCTTTGTTTAAAACCTTTAGAGGTATACTGAAATCCCCGATCACTATGGATCAGCGGATGTTCTCCATCCAAAAGGGCTACAGCTTGATCAAAAGTCTGAAACACAAGCGGATTATTATTGGAATGCCCTAACACATAACTCACAATCGATCCATCATATAGATCACGAATCGCGCTTAAGTAGGCTTTTTTTGATTGGCCATACTTCAATTCCGTGACATCTGTCACCCATTTCTCATTTGGCTTTTCAGCTGTAAATTCACGGTTGAGCACATTTTCTGCGACATGTTGAGGAGTAGAGTGTTTATACTGTTTCTTCTTTCTTCGAATAACAGATTGGATCCCAGCGACTTTCATCAATCGATATATTCTTTTGTGGTTAAAGTGCTGACCAAATTTCCGATTCATGTTCAACATCATTCGTCGGTAACCATAGATGCCCTCCACCTGATGATGGAGGGCTTTCATTTCTTTGATAATTTTTTCATTCTCAAGCTCTCGAAAGGAAGGTGTACGATTGACCCATTTATAGTAAGCAGCTCTTGAAACACCAGCAATATCACATAATAAGACGATGCTTAGTTGATCCGTTTCATGCAGTTCTTTTATAGCGATATATGTATTTTCCCATCTGACTTGATTTATTTTCTCCTCCTTTCGATCTCCTCTAACTTTTTTAAGAAAGCATTCTCTGCACGTAAACGTTCATTTTCTTTTTCGATTTGGCGCATCTTTAATTTCATTTTTTCTTCTGGAGTTAATTCTTCCACACGTTTGGAACGTCCTCGTCGATCCTTTAACGCATCCCATCCACCTTCTTCATATTTATGTACCCATTGATATACTTGTTGGTAGGATACTTGGTGATTTTCAGCCGTTTCTTGATAATCTTTCTCGTCGGCTAAAGCATCTTGTACAATCTGGATTCGTTCTTTCCAAGTGGTTTTTCTCCCTTTCGTCATAGAGTATCTTCCCTTCCTTTTCGTCCCTTTTAATTCTCTATGACCATTATACTTTTTAATCCATTTTTGAAGTACCCCTCTACTAGAAATTCCATACTTTTTAATGATTTCATTTTGTGAGTACTTCCCTGATAAATAATCGTTGACTGCAGCTGTTTTCAATTCCTTAGCATATCGTTTCCAAGTCCTTGAATCTGCTAAACCCTCTATTCCAGATTCTTCAAACTTCTCTATCCAGTTATATAAGGTAACCTTAGGGATTTGATACGTTGAATAGATTTCTGTAAGAGAATATTTTCCTTTTTTATAAGCCATGACTACTTCATGTTTAAATTCTGTAGAATAAAATTTATTGGACACAAAAACCCCCCCTAAATAAACAGATTTTTATTTTTTTATCTGTCTACCTTAAGGGGAGCATACCATAATGATTCTAGTCAGCTTTTTCAAGTTTTTTTGAAATAATCTATCGTTAAATAAACAGGCCTCTTCATCAATAAAGATTTGTGACAAAAAAGAAAAACATTATTATTCATTTTGATCTCTTTACCATATTGTCATTTTACATTTAGCATTGTTATCGTGTATAGTACAATAGTAGAGAAGACAAAGGCACTTTAGAAATAGTGTTATTGTGAAGGAGCGATTTTTTGTGGAAAGAGTTGTTGGAACGGTTACAAGAGGAATTCGATGTCCAATCATTAATGAGGGAGATAATATCGAACAAATCACAGTAGATAGTATTTTAAAAGCAGCAGAAGTAGAAGGCTTTGAAATACAAGATCGCGATATTGTTTCTATCACAGAATCCGTTGTGGCTCGTGCGCAAGGAAATTATGCAACCTTGGATCAAATTGCAAAGGATGTTAAAAATAAATTTGGTGAAGATACTATAGGCATTGTTTTTCCTATTCTAAGTCGGAATCGTTTCGCAAACATTTTGCGTGGAATAGCTAAAGGGGCAAAAAAAATTGTTATTATGTTAAGTTATCCTTCAGATGAAGTTGGGAATCATCTTGTGGATATTGATACATTAGATGAAAAAGGGGTTAACCCTTGGACAGATGTATTAACAGAACAACAGTTCCGTGATAACTTTGGTTATATTAAGCATACTTTTACCGGGGTAGATTATATTGATTTTTATAAATCTCTTGTTTCTCAGTACGGTGTCGAATGCGAGATTATATTCTCAAATAGTCCAAAAACCATTTTAGATTATACAAAAAGCGTTTTAGCTTGTGATATACATACGAGAGAAAGAACGAAAAGACATTTAAAAGCAAACGGTGTAGAAAAAGTTTACAGCTTGGATGAGATTTTATCAGAGTCTGTTGATGGTAGTGGTTATAACCGAGAATTTGGTTTGCTAGGTTCGAATAAATCAACAGATGATGGAGTGAAGCTTTTCCCAAGAGATTGTCAACCTATCGTTGAGAAAATACAGAAAATGTTCAAAGAAAAAACAGGTAAACTAGTCGAAGTAATGATTTATGGAGATGGCGCATTTAAAGATCCAGCAGGTAAAATTTGGGAGTTAGCTGACCCAGTAGTATCACCTGCATATACCACTGGCCTCGACGGGGTTCCTAATGAAGTAAAATTAAAATATCTAGCAGATAATCACTTTTCGGATTTAAAAGGTGAAAATCTTAATAATGCGATAAGAGAATTTATTAATAATAAAGAAGACGATTTAGTAGGTACTGTTGAGACTCAAGGAACAACGCCAAGAAAGCTAACAGATTTAATTGGATCATTATCTGATTTAACCTCTGGTAGCGGTGATAAAGGTACACCTCTTGTCTTCATACAAGGTTATTTTGACAATTATACGAAATAATCAGGCTGTTGTAGAAGGATTTTAATCCTTTCTACAACAGTTTTTCATGTAGTAGGAAAGAATAAAAGTTTTGTATAAATTAATTCTTATGCAGAGACAGCACTGTCTAGCTCCGAGCGCCAAAAACTAAGAGCTAACACGAGCCGCCCTACAATAAAGAAGACTTGACGATTGCCAAGCAGTCAGGTGCAGACAGAGTCATAGTCGCACTTTCATTAGCTAAATATGGTCACGTCACGAGCACGAACGCTGATACTAGCTCGTCGTGTCCGTCGTGCCCCGCAGGTGAAAGTCAACATCGGTTCTGTTTTATAAGGAAGCCCAATTAAAATCAGGCTAAAGCCTAACGTTGGATACCCCTAAAGGGCATGTTTCCTTTATCTCAAGGGTAAAGGAAGTTCGACTACCGTCGAAGCCCCCAAAGGACGGGGACGCAATCTTTTTCGACGTACGACGTACAGGATGTACTAGTGCGGATGTTGCTCGCGTGACGTGGCGTACTGAATCCGTATTCCCCTAGCGTTGTGCTCGTGACGTCGCGTTTTTAGCCTGTAAGGGCGCGACTTTCGCTTTTCTTATGTAAAGACTGCGTTATTTGTATAAAAAGGTTATTTCTTGTATGATTAAAGTAAGCCTTACAAAAAAGTTTCTTGCTATAAAAATATATGAAGGAGGGAAAAGACATGCCAACACCAACAATGGAAGACTATATAGAAGTGATTTATAATTTGATTGAAACGAAAGGTTATGCAAGAGTATCTGATATTGCAGAAAAGTTTTCTATCCATCCTTCATCTGTAACAAAAATGGTTCAGAAACTGGATAAGGACGAGTATCTAATATATGAAAAATATCGTGGTTTTGTTTTGACTGACAAAGGAACGGAATTTGGTAAAAAGCTAGTATTTCGTCATGATTTATTAGAAGAGTTTATGGAAATTATCGGAGTAGATGAAGAGCATATATATAATGATGTGGAAGGGATAGAACATCATTTAAGCTGGCATTCTATTGAAAGAATTGGTCATCTCGTTGATTATTTTAAACAAGATAAAACAAGAATAGCTCAGCTCAAAGAAATTCAACAAAAAAATTCTAAATAGAATGCACAAAAAAAGTCGAATGTTTAATGAACATTCGGCTTTTTATTCGATTTATTCCCATCAATTACTCGTAAATGAGTGGCTTTTCGACGGGGTTTTTTTCTATGAGTAGTTGGTCTATTGTCTTTAACATTTTTGATATGAGATATTTTTGTTTGTTGATATTTCTTTTTTGATGCTTTTACCGCTTGTTTGTATTTCTTTATTTCACTAGCTTGTTGGCCTTTTGGCATCATCACCTGCCGAATAACAATAAAAATAACTGCAGCAATAATGATGGTAATGGATACGCTTATTAAAAATCCCACTGTGTTAGTTGTTAATTGGGAAATTAAACCAATTACAGCTAGAGCAATAATAACGTAAGTGAATATTTTAAATACGTTTCGCATTACAATTCCTCCTTTTTCTCTATTCATATATAGAATGAAACATTTATAATTTAAACGTTTCATAATGAAGTCTGATATTGAGAAATATAATTATATTACAAACATCATAACATGAATAATCGTAAAATGTGTTGTTATCGTATTTATTACCCTAAATTACATAAATTATAAGAAGAAAAAGATTTTAAAAAGATTTATCTTTAGAAATGGAGATACTTCCTGCTTTATTTTGTTAGCTGGAAATGTCTATAAACAAGCTTAAATCAGGTTATTCATTCCATTCTTTTTATGATAAACTAAAGTTACTATTTAAAATTAGTTTAAGGGAATGAATCATTTTAAAATGAAAAAAATATTATTATTAAACGGACCTAATATCAATCGACTTGGTAAACGTGAAAAAGAATTCTACGGTACTTTTACATTAGAGGATATTGAGAATGATGTGGGTGCACTCGTACAAAAACATGGGTATGAATTGGATTGCTTTCAATCCAATCATGAAGGTGAGCTAATTGATTGCTTGCATAAAGCAGACGGAGTATATAAAGGAATTATCTTTAATCCTGCAGCTTATACACATACTAGTATTGCTTTACATGATGCAATTCAATCTATTTCTACACCAGTGATTGAAGTGCATATTTCTAATGTTCATCAGAGAGAAGCATTTCGTCATGTTTCCATGACAGCACCAGCATGCCATGGGCAAATTGTAGGACTAGGTGCATTAGGATATCAATTGGCTGCTCAGGCATTTATCACGGACTAAAAGTGTTCACTAAAGAAAGAGATTCTTTGCTGAAGGTAGCTTCTCTTTAAAAAATAAAGAAAGGGGTATTAGATGAGTAAACTTGCTAAGCTGCAAGCGAAATTAAGTGAAAAGGGACTAGACGCCCTAATTGTGACGAATCCATATAATCGGAGATACATAACCGGATTTACTGGTACAGCTGGAATGGCTATAATTACACCTCAAGAAGGTATTTTTATTACTGATTTTCGATATACAGATCAAGCACAAGAACAAGCTAAAGAATTTAAAATTATTGAGCATACACAGGCAATTGAACTAGAAGCAAAATCACAATTGGAAGCTCTACAAGTAAAAAATGTCGGTTTTGAAAAATTTGCTGTAACTTATGCGGAATATGAACGTTTTAAAAACGTATTTCCGGTAGAATTAGTGCCAGTTGAAGGACTAATTGAAGAACTTCGTGTGATTAAATCAGATGAGGAAATTCAGATTCTAAAAGAAGCTGGTAAAATCGTTGATGATGCATTTGAGCATATACTATCTTTTATAAAACCAGGTGTTCCTGAAATAGATATTGCCAATGAGTTAGAGTTTTTTATGCGAAAACAGGGAGCTAGTTCTTCAAGCTTTGATATTATTGTTGCTTCAGGATATCGCTCTGCTTTACCTCATGGAACAGCGAGCACGAAAAAGATTAATACAGGTGAGCTTGTGACAATGGATTTTGGTGCACTTTATAAAGGATACTGTTCTGATATCACAAGAACTGTTGCTGTTGGAAATATCAGTGATGAATTAATGCAGATTTATCAAACCGTTTTAGAAGCTCAAATGATCGGAGTAAACGAGATTAAACCAGGAATGACTGGGAGAGAAGCAGATGCCTTAACACGTGATTACATTACGAGTAAAGGATATGGGAAATATTTTGGTCATTCAACAGGTCATGGGATAGGTTTAGAAATTCATGAAGCACCAACCTTATCAATACGATCTAAGACGGTGTTAACCCCAGGAATGGTAGTTACAGTAGAACCAGGTATATATATTTCAAATACTGGTGGTTGCCGTATAGAAGATGATATTGTTATTACAAAAACTGGAAATGAGCGCTTGACATATGCATCAAAGGAATTAATATACTTATAGGGCGATTTTTGCTTAAAAGCTCCGAGCAATCGGACAAGGAGGATAAATAATTATGATTTCAGTAAATGATTTTAAAACAGGACTTACAATTGTAGTAGAGGGTAACCTATGGCAGGTTATTGAATTCCAGCATGTAAAGCCTGGAAAAGGTGCTGCATTTGTACGTTCTAAATTACGTAATTTAAGAAATGGAAATATCCAAGAGAAAACTTTCCGTGCAGGAGAAAAAGTAAACCGTGCACATATTGAACATAAAAAAATGCAATATTTATATGCTTCTGGTGATTCTCATGCATTTATGGATACAGAAACATATGAACAAATTGAATTACCAGCAAGTCAGCTTGAATATGAATTAAAATTCATTAAAGAAAATGCGGAAGTATCTATAATTACTTACGAAGGTGAAGTAATTGGAGTAGATTTACCTAATAATGTAGAGTTAGTTGTTGTTGAAACAGAGCCAGGTTTAAAAGGAGATACTGTTAGTGGTGCTTCTAAACCCGCAACAATGGAAACTGGATTAATTGTACATGTCCCTTTATTTATTAATGAAGGTGAAACATTGATTATTAACACAGCTGAAGGTAAGTATGTATCTCGCGCATAAGAGATAATGTTAAAAAAAATAGGTGATAGATGTGTATCAGTTTTATTGATCATATCTATCACCTATTTTTTGTGCAACAAATTCATAAATCGTTTGCTAGGATCATAAAATGAAATATATCCAAGAAGAAAAGAGTGGAGGTATAAGTGCAAGAGATTCTACGAATATTCCCTAACTCATTATCTGTTTTACTTCAAAAAGTAATTGGTCAGCGCTGGAATAAACTACAAGAGATTAGAATACGAATACATCAACCAATAGAATTAATATTTAATGCTAAAACGGAATGGATCTTTGAATATGTTCTAAAGCAAACAGATAGTGCATATATTATTGGTCAACTGAGTGAGCATTCGCTTTATCGGTTAGAAGACGAGCTAAGAGAGGGATTTATAACCATAAAAGGTGGTCATCGTATTGGTTTAGCTGGAAAAGTAATAACGAGAAATGGTGAAGTAAAAGCTCTTCAGCATATTACTTTCTTAAATATCCGTATTGCTAAGGAAAAAATAGGGGTAGCAAAAGATTGGATACCTTATTTGCATCAAGATAGAAAGTATTTAAATAGTTTAATTATTGGTACTCCACAAAGTGGTAAAACAACTATGATAAGAGATATTACCCGCTTTATTGCTAATGGAGTTTCAGCGCTTCCAGCTACGAAAGTTGCAGTTATTGATGAAAGATCAGAAATCGCCGCATCTGTGGATGGTATCCCACAAAATCAATTGGGATTACGAACTGACGTGATGGATGCATGTCCAAAGGCAGCAGGAATGATGATGGCAATTCGTTCTATGTCACCTCAGGTGATTGTAGTTGATGAGATTGGCAGCGAAGCTGATGTACAAGCATTGATGGAAGCAATCAATGCAGGTGTTACTATTTTTTGCACCATACATGGACGAACATTATCAGAGTTAAAGAAGAGACCATCCTTACATTATTTATTTGAACAAAAAATGTTTGAGCGCTATCTTATCTTATCTGATCAGCAGCAGCCCGGAGTAGTGGAGACAATTATGGATCAAGAAGAAAGAACTTTGTATCAGATTTCTGGAGGAAATAATCATGAAATGGCTAGGCGTTCTCATACTTATTAGTACAAGTACATGGATTGGCTTTGAATGGAGTAAGAAAATCAACCAGAGACCTGCACATATTCGTCAATTGAAAAATGCATTACAAATATTAGAGGCTGAGATGCTATATAGTCAACTCCCATTGCAATCCGCTTTTAATCTAATTGCAAAAAGAATAGCCGAGCCAGCTAAACTTTTCTTTCAACAGTTAAGTGAAGCGATGAAGCATGAGGTTTATGATTTTACGAAGATGTGGGAAGAACAGTTACGTGATTATTTACAGAATTCTTCATTAGGTGCGAATGAATCAGAAATTTTACAGCAATTTGGTCGTACCTTAGGACAGCATGATTTTATGCAACAACAAAAACAAATCAGACTAGCTATTGCTCATTTGGACCAGGAGTTAGAAAGTGCTAGAGATTTTCAACTTCGTTATGGAAGCATGAGTAAAGTGTTAGGTTTTTTAATCGGGCTCTTCTTCACCATATTGCTTATTTAGAAAGGAGCACAGCTAATGTGGCTTGATTCAACCATTTTATTTCAAATTGCTGGCATTGGTGTCATCGTTGCTCTCATACAGACGATTTTAAAACAAATGGGTAAAGAAGAGATAGCACAATTTGCAACCTTAGTTGGTTTTATTATTGTTCTAGTGATCGTAATTAATGGCTTATCTGATTTATTTGAGCAGATTAGAACAATCTTTCTCTATTAAGGAATGTACCTATGCCTATCTTACAATTAGTGTTGATTGTTTTTATCACAATTATCTTATTTTTATTGCTTAAAGAAATAAATAATAGCTTTGCCTTTTTTACTGTATTAGTCAGTATGATTTTTATTTTCCTGATGATTATCAATCATATTGGAGCTGTTTTTCAATTGTTAACTTCACTAGGAAATCGAGCAATGATTGATGATGTTTATTTAAATACAATTTTAAAAATAATAGGCATTGCTTATGTAGTTGAATTTAGTGCAAATATGACTAAAGATGTTGGACTTACTGCTCTGGCTTCGAAAATTGAACTAGCTGGAAAAATTAGTATTTTATTATTAGCTATCCCAATTATTACAGCGGTTATAGAAGCATTATTAAATTTTTTACCTGCTACATAATATTAGTGCGTGTTCAAAAAAGCCCATGTCATTTTTGTTGGATTTTTTGAACAATCTCTATTAGTTAGTTATTGGAAGGGGACTAGTGCTCGATGCAAAAGCATTCACTAGCAGCAGGAATATTTCTTATCGTATCACTGATTTCTCCAGCTCAAGTAATTGCCGAATCCTCAGTTGATCAGATGGAAGAAGATATTTTTCGCGATATGAATCTTGATGGAATTACTGTATTTTGGGAAAAAATAATTGCTGATTATGGTAATTTTATGCCTGATTTACAGAAGGTTTCTATCTTTGAAGGATTAAATAATGTGGATAAAAATATGTTCACTCAATTTTTCCTGAATATCCTTCAATTTTTTTTCCATGAACTTATTGTAAATGGAAAGCTATTGGGCATTATTATTGTACTTGCCATATTTTCTTCCATACTTGAAACGATGCATAGTGCTTTTGAACAAAGCTCTATTCAGAGAATCTCGTTTTTTATCGTATATCTCGTATTAATTTTTATAAGTCTTAATAGTTTTTACACTGTATTTGACTATATCAATGGCGCAATCTCAACAATGAGCAGTTTTATGATCGCATTAATTCCACTGATTCTCGGATTAATGGCGACATTTGGAAATCTGATTTCTGTTGCTTTCTTTCACCCAATTATTATTATTCTCATAGAATTATCAAGTTTACTCATATCTAAATTTATTTTACCAGTATTACTTGTATCTGCTCTGTTCATGTTAGTCAGTAACTTAAATCCAAATTATTCCGTTACCCATTTTGCAAAGTTACTAAGAACTATTGCATTAGCATCCTTAGGTATCTTTTTCACCATTTTCATTTCTATTATTTCCGTACAAGGAGCAGCGAATGCGATTCAAGATGGTGTTGCTTTAAAGACCGCGAAATTTGTTACTGCGAATTTTGTTCCAGTAATAGGAAGAACCTTTATTGACGCAACAGATACAGTACTTTCTGCAACTTTAATTTTAAAAAATACAGTTGGGATTGCTGGAGTTATCATTACTTTATTAATTGTTTTATTTCCAGCTTTGAAAGTACTAAGTATCACATTGTTATTCAAATTTTCGGCAGCAATTATTCAACCCATTGCCAGTGAGCAAATTGTAACGTGCTTACAGGTGATCGGTAATTATATGAGTTATATGTTAGCTTGTTTACTCGGATTATCCTTTATGTTCTTTTTAGGCATCGTCATCATTATCGCAGCAAGTAATATTACATTGCTCCTACAATAAGGAGTTGGATTCATGACTTTTTTTATGGAATGGGCACGACAAATTATTATCTATCTGTTAATCGCAGCAATTGTTGATTTAATTATTCCCGATATTTCACTGAAAAAATATATCAAACTAGTATTTGGATTAATCCTCATCTTATTGTTTTTACAGCCTATTTTTCATGTACTAAAACTAACACCCGCAGATATCTTTTTACCTAGCTATACGGAACTAAATTCTTATATTGAAGTAGAAGAACAAGTAGATCAGCAAAAAAGTGAAATACAGTCCAATCAAGAAGCATATATATTAGAACAGATCTCTATCGAACTAATTCGAGTAGCAGAAAAACAGCTAGCCGAAGAATATCAAGCCGCTATTTTAGATATTGATTTTGATTTTAAATCTGACGAGCCATTATCCTTTGCTGGACTTGACGGCATAACTGTTACCTTAGGAAGTATAGAAGGGGGAGATGTTGATATTTCTCCTATTGATGAAGTAATTATTGATCCAGAAAAACAAGTACTAGATCAGGAAAACGAGCATACAGATGAAATTAAAGAATATTTACAAATGATTTGGGAGCTTGAGGGTAAATCATTACAAATCAATTGGGAAGGGGGGACAACTTGATAAAACAATTATTGCAGTTTATTCGCAATGAAAATGGAGATCAGAAGCCTAATAAAAAATGGAATTACATTATTATTTTGATTTGTTTAAGCCTCCTATTAATTCTTTTAGGAAAAGTATTTTCACCTAAAACAGAAGAAACAGAGGAGAGTCAACCAATTATTATTGAACAAGAGAAGGAGGCCGCGAAAAATTCGTCACAACAAGAACAAATTAGACAGACAACCATAAGAGAAATGGAGTTAAGCTATGAAAAGCAATTAACAGAAGTGCTAGAAAAAGTATCTGGTATATCAGAGATAGATGTAATGGTTAACCTAGATTCTACAGATATTTCTGTCTATGAGAAAAATACAATGACAGGTAAACAAGTAACAGATGAAACAGATAAAAGTGGTGGCATAAGAAAAGTAGAGGATACAACAGAGGATCAACAGGTTGTTATTATCCGCCAAGGGGACAAGGAAACACCTCTTGTCGTTCAAATAAAAAAGCCAGAAGTTAGAGGCGTGCTTGTTGCAGCTAAGGGTGTGGAACAAGCATCTACAAAAACATGGGTGATTGAATCAATTTCAAGAGTGTTAGATGTCCCAACCCATCGTATTTCTGTACTATCTAAAAATAAATAAGAGGTGGAGATGTTATGATAAAAAAACAAACGGTATGGTTATTAACGATGTTAAGCTTAATGGTTGTATTAACCGTTTATTATATTACATCGGATAAAGAGAATATGCCGTTAATAGATGATGAGATGGCGCTATCAGATTCGGATGCGGAAGTAGATGAATTAACAGATGAAACAGGAGTAGAAATGGAAGATATGCAAAATGTTGGATTAGATGAGTACTTTGCAATGTTGCGATTAGAACTTCAAGATAATCGAAGCATGAAGATTGATCGTTTAAAAGAAATTGTTGCTTCAAGTGCTGCAACTGCGGAAGAAAAGAATGAAGCACTAAACTCTATTGAAGAGCTTGATGATGTAAAAACGAAAGAGTCTATTTTAGAAGAAACCATTCATTCCCTAGCAGAATATGAAGACGTATTAGTACGTTCAGATGAAAATAAGGTTCATGTTCATATCAAAACAGTTGAACTTTCCAATGAAGAAGTTGTACAAATTATGCAATTAGTACGTGATGAATTTGGTGACATTACTGTGGATGTTAGTTTACAGACAAGTTGATTCGTTATAAATAAGTAAAGTTATTCTCACATAGAGATAGAACCCCTTTATTCATAATAAAAAAATAGTGAAGTGCAAGGAAGGCTAAGTATTTTTCTTAGCCTTCTTTTATTTTCTCTATTTTTTTGGTTGACATTTTTAAAGATAAGTTCTATAGTTAGTTACATAAGTAATTAACCAATTAAGGGATGAAGCTAATGAGAAAAAAATTGGATGAAAATAAACCGATTTTCTTGCAGATTAAAGAGCAGATTGAAGATTCCATTATTGAAGATTCATTAGTTGCTGGGGAGCGAGCTCCTTCTACCAATGAATTTGCTAAGTTTTATCAAATTAATCCAGCCACTGCAGGAAAAGGCATTAATGAGCTTGTCTTAGAAGGTATTTTGTTGAAGAAAAGAGGAGTCGGCATGTTTGTTACGGAGGAAGCGAAGGAAATTATTATCGAGAAGAGAAAACAGACATTTTATGAAAATTATTTCTTACCAATGAAAAAAGAAGCACAGAAACTACAAATGAAGGAACAAGAGCTAATGAATATGCTTAATTGGAAGGATGGGGAAGATGGAAATTAAAGTAAATCAGTTAAGTAAAGTCTATGGAGAGAAGCGAGCTTTAGACAATGTATCACTTACTCTAGAAGGTAATAAAATTTACGGATTGCTTGGTAGAAATGGTGCAGGAAAAACAACTTTTATGGATATTTTAAGTGGTCAAATATTAGCATCCTCTGGAGATATTATGATTGATGGTGAAAACCCTTTTGATAATCAAAAGTTAACAGAATCTATTTGTTTGATTAAAGAAGCAAATAATTTCAGTCCTGAGCTTAAAATAAAGCAGGTTTTAAAGATTGCTTCTTATTTTTATCCAAACTGGGATCAGGAAATGGCAGAGGAATTATTAACAATTTTTAATCTGAAGCATGATGCTAAAGTAAAGACATTATCAAAAGGAATGGAATCTGCATTAGGCATTACAGTAGGCTTAGCAAGTAAAGCGCCAATTACAGTATTTGATGAACCTTATATTGGCATGGATGCTCCTTCTCGTAAAAAATTCTATGAAATATTACTTGAGGATTATCAGGAAAATCCACGGACGATTATCTTTTCAACTCATTTGATTGATGAGGTCAGCTTAATGTTTGAAGAAGTAATCATACTTAGTGAAGGTGCAGTTATCCTACAGGAAAGCTCTGAAGATTTACGAGCAAAAACGGTTGGGGTCTCTGGACCAAAGAAAAAAGTAGATGCGTTTTTAGCAGATAAAGAAGTTATTAAACGTAGTGATCTTGCAGGGCATTCCATGGCATATGCTTTTGGAAACAGACAAGAGGCAAAGGAAGCGGGTTTAGAAACAGAAGGCGTGCCAATTCAAGAATTAATGATCCATTTAACAGAGAAGAAAGGGGCATAATCCATGAATAATCAAATTAAAGGTCTGCTTTATTATTATTCAACTGATGTTATTCGATCAGCAAAAATATTTTTTACTATATTAACAGGAGCGATTATCGCATCAGGTATTGTTTGTTATTTACTACTTGGAGTAGAAGAATTTAAAATGTATTTTGCTATACCGTTTGCTACTTATTTTAATGTAGCTATTGTCGCGGTTCTGTTAGTCCAAGGAAGTGTACCGTTTGGCTTGAAAATGGGAGCGACTCGCAAAAATATGTATCTGATGCACTTATATTTTATGGCGATGTATTCTTTTGTTATTGCATTTTTAGGAAGCACCTTGCAGCAGGTAACAGAATGGATATTCCATGCGTTTGGAATTACAACCTATATTTATGTTCATCCAGCCATGGTGTTGACAGATAATTGGGCGATGCGAATTGCAGTAGATACGTTAGTGATGTTCTTTATCATGACCTTAGCATATTTATTTGCATTAATCTTTTACCGTACTGGCTTAATTGGTGGAGGAAGTCTGTTAGGAATTCTATTTGTTGTTATACTTTATGGTGTTTTTGAAGGCTGGTTAATTGAATTAGCTATAAATCTTTTTTCTAATGTTACAATAATAACTTTTGTAAGCATGGCTTTGATTGGTCTTGGATTTTACTTTATCGGATTTCTATTTATGCGGAAAATTACTATTGTGAATACACGTTAATAAAGTGGAAAGCTACTTTTTGTCAAAGGACAGAGAGTAGTTTTTTTTTATGATTTTAGAAAACCCCTGGCTATGCCGGGGGTTCTAAAGAGCTTCAAGCGTGGGGTCAAAAAAAGCCTCTCTTCATGGTAAGCTAAGGTTGGTTTCCCGACCACCAAAACTCACCAAAGAAGGAGGCAAAGCCCTATGCAGGACAAGAATAGTTTAGCACATACAAAGTGGAGATGTAAGTATCATATAGTATTTGCTCCAAAATATAGAAGACAAGTGATTTATGGAAAATACAAACAAAGTATTGGAGAAATTATAAGAGAGCTTTGTGAAAGAAAAGAAGTTGATATACACGAGGCAAATGCGTGTAGAGATCATATTCATATGTTAGTGAGTATACCACCGAAATTAAGTGTATCTTCCTTCATGGGATACTTAAAAGGAAAAAGTAGCTTAATGATATTTGATCGTCACGCGAATTTAAAGTACAGATACGGTAATCGAAAATTCTGGTGTCGAGGCTACTTTGTAGATACAGTGGGAAGAAATAAAAATCAAATACAAGAATACATAAGAAATCAGCTTAAAGATGACTACATGAGTGATCAATTAACTTTATTCGAAGAATTTGATCCATTTACAGGGAAGAAAAATAAAAAGAAATAAGAGATTCTTTTAGAATCAGTGAGTAAGTGTGGTGCAAAAGGGAAACCCATTCAGTGGGCCTTTAAGGCCAAGGCCGGTAACAGAGGCTTCTAGCCGCAGAACAAACCACCAGTTCACACTGGTGGTTTTGATTGCATGTATTGAAGGATATTTTTTTGTTCCAGAATAACATTTCAATTCTTGATAGCTAAATTTTCAGGTTAAAATACTTTTCCACTAGCTCCTTACAATTAACTGTCTAAAACAGTATAATGTTAATAAAAGTATTCGCATTGCCCGTATAAGATTGTTATAATTAATGAGGGCATCATTAGCTATTATCGTTAAATAGGACTTGAATATGATTTATTAGGAGGTTATTGTTGATAATAATAGCAATAGCTTTTGAACAATGGAGGGAAAGCAATGTTAAATATAAACGAAATTAAGGAACTCATTCAATTAATTGATCAGTCATCCATAGATGAATTTACATATGAGTCAGCTGGAGCAACTGTTTCATTAAAGAAAAATAATCATAGCAACAATACAGTAGCATCTCTACCTGTCAGTTATGAGCAACAAGCAGAAATTGCTTCTAAAGCAACAAAGCCTGTTGTAGAAGAGGAGCAGCCTGTAAAAGCAGAAGAAGCTGAAGCAGTAGTAAGTGAAGTAGCTTATGATTATGAAATTGTGTCACCAATGGTTGGGACTTTTTATAGTAAACCATCCCCAGAAAGTGATGTATACGTAACTGTGGGTAGTAAAGTGAATGCTGATACAGTTGTATGTATTGTAGAAGCAATGAAATTATTTAATGAGATAGAGGCTGAAGCAGCTGGAGAAATTGTTGAAGTGCTTGTTCAAGACGGAGAATTAGTTGAATATGGGCAACCTCTATTTAGGGTGAAAAAATAGGGGGTGTCGTCATTGATTAAGAAATTATTAATTGCGAATAGAGGAGAAATCGCTGTTCGTATTATTCGAGCATGTAAAGAAATGGGTATTTCCACAGTCGCAGTATATTCAGAAGCAGATGAAGATGCTTTACATGTACAATTAGCAGATGAAGCCTATTGTATAGGTCCAAAGCTGAGTAAAGAAAGCTATTTAAATTTCGCAAATGTTATTAGTGTAGCTACCTTAACAGGGGCAGATGCCATTCATCCAGGATATGGGTTCCTAGCGGAGAATGCTGATTTCGCTGAAATATGTAATGCATGTAATATCAAGTTTGTCGGCCCTTCTGCAGAAGCCATTCAAAAAATGGGTATTAAAGATATTGCAAAAGAAACAATGAAACAAGCAAATGTACCTGTTGTACCAGGTTCAGAAGGAATTGTTTCTTCAGCAGATGAAGCTGTGAAAGTAGCTGAAACAATTGGTTATCCAATTATTATTAAAGCAACTGCTGGTGGAGGCGGTAAAGGTATCCGTGTTGCACGTAATGAAGAAGAATTAGTAAAGGGCGTACGTGTTACCCAAAAAGAAGCAGAAACTGCATTTGGTAATCCAGGAGTATATCTTGAGAAATATATTGAAGATTTTCGCCATGTTGAAATTCAAGTATTGGCTGATGAACATGGGAATGTCATTCATTTAGGTGAGCGTGATTGTACAATTCAACGCCGTTTACAAAAGCTAATTGAAGAAACACCATCTCCGGCAATTTCTAGTGAAACTCGTCAACGCATGGGAGAAGCTTCTGTAAATGCTGCTAAAGCTGTGAATTACGTTGGGGCTGGTACTATCGAATTTATTTATGAACCAAAAACAGAGAATTTTTATTTCATGGAAATGAATACAAGAATTCAAGTAGAGCATCCAGTAACAGAAATGGTTACAGGTGTTGATTTAATAAAAGAACAAATTAATATTGCTAATAATAAACCATTATCGATTAAACAAGAGGATGTAGTGTTTGAAGGATGGGCAATCGAGTGTCGAATTAATGCAGAAGATCCATTTAAAAATTTCATGCCTTCAGCTGGCACCATTGATATGTATTTAGCGCCAGGTGGTCTGGGAGTACGAATTGATTCTGCCGTATACCCTGGTTATACGATTCCACCATATTACGATTCGATGGTTGGAAAGCTTATCACTTATGGGAAAACTCGTAAGGAAGCAATTGATCGAATGAAACGTGCACTTGATGAGTTTATCATTGAAGGAGTTCATACAACTATTCCTTTTCATCGTATCATCATGGATCATGAAGTTTTTATACAGGGAGAATTTAATACGAATTTCTTAGAGGAATATCCGATATTAGAAGAAAATAATTAATCAACATATAATCAAGGTTAGGAGGGTTACGATGAGTGAAAAATCGCTTTTAAATGTCAGTAATAATGAAAGTTTAGGCAAAGTAGAAATCGCTCCAGAAGTAATAGAAGTCATCACAGGGATTGCTGCGTCTGAGGTAGAAGGCTTAGCATCCATGCGCGGGAACTTCGCCTCCGATGTGGTTGAGCGCTTTGTGAAGAAATCACATAGTAAGGGTGTTAAATTAGAATTAACAGATCGTGGAATTTTAATTGATTTATATGTTGTGTTAAAATTTGGTGTTAATATTCCTGGGGTAGCACAGAAGCTACAAAAAAATATTAAACAAACATTAAAAAATATGACAGAGTTAGAAATCGATGAAATCAATATTCATGTAGTTGGTGTGCAAATGGATACAGATGCGAAGCCAGTAGAAAAAGAGTAAGCCATTCGGTTACAGGATACCCAGTAAACGTGTGTGTTCAAAATGTCCGATAAAAATTGTCATCGGTTAAGTTCGCAACATCCTGTTGCAACACCGAAAATCGATGCGTCATTTTTATTGGACTTTTTGAACAACCTCTAAAAGGAGTAATTTAAAATGAATCGTCGAACTGCAAGAGAAAAAGCAATGCAAATTCTTTTTCAACATGATTTTAACGATATTGATCTAGAAGAAGCAATCGAAGAATTTTTGGAGCCTGAAGAGCATGATGAATATCTTATCCAACTCATTCATGGGGTGAAGGAACATATACAAGAAATTGATGCAATGATCAATGAATACTTAGTAAACTGGACAATTGAACGAATTGCATCTGTTGAGAAAACAGTACTACGAATTGCGACATATGAATTCAACTACTTAGATGATATTCCCACTAGTGTATCGATTAATGAAGCAATTGAATTGGCTAAGAAATTTGGAGATGAAAAATCTGGTAAATTTGTAAACGGGGTTTTATCTAAAATACAGAAAAAATAAGGAGATGAATTATGATGACAGCAGAGGTAATTAACGGTAAAGAGCTAGCAAAAGACCTTCGTGAAGAAATGAAACAAGAAGTGACTGCTTTAAAAGATGAAGGAATAACACCTCATCTTACTGTTGTTTTAGTTGGTGATAATCCAGCTTCTAAATCTTATGTGAGTGGTAAGAAGAAAGCATGTGAAGAAACTGGCATCTCTTCTGAAATCATTACAATGCCAGCTACAGCGTCAGAAGAAGAGCTTCTAGAGGTAATTGACAAGCTAAACGCAGATGATGCTGTACATGGTATTTTAGTTCAGCTTCCACTTCCTGAACAAATTGATGAAGATCGCGTAATTGAAGCGATCACACCAGCAAAAGATGTAGATGGTTTTCATCCCATTAATATTGGGCGAATGATGACAGGTAAAGATACCTTCTTACCTTGTACACCTTATGGAATTGTTAGAATGTTAAAGTCAAGAAATATTCAAATAGAAGGTAAGCATGTTGTTGTACTTGGACGTAGTAATATTGTTGGAAAGCCTGTTGGACAATTATTATTAAATGAAAATGCTACAGTGACATATTGTCATTCAAGAACTCCTGATTTAGCAGCATTTACAAAGGATGCAGATATTCTTGTTGTTGCGATTGGTAAGGCACATGTGATAGGCGCTGAACATATTAAAGAAGGTGCAGTAGTTATTGATGTTGGTGTGAATCGAATTGAGGACGGTTCGTTGACAGGAGATGTTGATTTTGAAGCGGCAAAAGAAAAAGCATCTTATATAACACCAGTTCCTCAAGGAGTAGGTCCCATGACAATTACGATGTTACTTGAAAATACAATTAAATCAGCTAAAGGAGTACTTCAATATTGACAGAGCGTTATTTAACCGTTACTGCTTTAACGAAGTATCTAAAGCGAAAATTTGATATTGATCCTCATCTGAGAAATGTTTTATTAAAAGGTGAGATTTCCAACTTTAATCATCATAGCCGTGGCCATATGTATTTTACATTAAAGGATGACAAGGCAAAAATAAAAGCGGCTATGTTCTCTCATAAAAATCGTGCACTAAAATTTATGCCTGAAAATGGAATGAATGTATTAGTAAAGGGTGAAGTTTCTGTATACGAGGTGTATGGTGAATATCAATTATATGTCCAAGAAATGGAACCAGATGGTATTGGTTCACTTTATTTAGCTTATGAGCAGTTAAAAGAAGAGTTGGAAAAGAAGGGATACTTCTCTCCAACGCTAAAAAAATTGATACCACGCTTTCCAAAGCATATTGCAATTATCACTTCACCAAATGGAGCAGCTATTAGAGATATTTTGACAACGATTAGAAGAAGATATCCGATTGTGAACACTACAATTATTCCAGCTATTGTTCAAGGAACGGAAGCAGGAAAATCGATTAGTCATGCAATACAAAGAGCAAATGATTATGCAGCATTTGACTTAATTATTCTTGGACGTGGTGGAGGATCAATAGAGGATTTATGGGGCTTTAATGAAAAGATAGTTGCAGAAGCAATTTTTCATTCGAAAACACCAATTATTTCTGCGGTCGGACATGAAACAGATCACACGATCAGTGATTTCATTGCTGATTTAAGAGCTCCTACGCCTACTGGAGCAGCAGAAAGAGCTGTACCATCAAGAGAAGAGCTACATGCTCAAATATCTCGCTATCAACGTTCTATGGTTAATATAATTAACCAATTGATTCGTAATCAAAAGGAAAAATTAAATCGTCTAACTGATTCCTATGCTTTTCGATATCCGAATAATCTAATTAAACAAAAAGAACAGGAATTAGACATGCTTCTTGAGCGTATCAATCGTTCGCAAACAAGTCTTCTGAAAGAAAAACAGGTATCATTTCAACAGTTTTTCACAAGGTTTATTAATCAACATCCAAAAAAAGGCTATAATCAAGCTATAAAAGAGCAAAACCATTTACATGAACGACTTCAGCAATCATTCGAAAAAATAATCAAAGAAAAGGAACTGGAGCTATTGAATAAGATGGATAAGCTTATTTTGCTCAATCCTTTAGAAGTTATGAAACGTGGATTTGCTATTCCCTATGATGATGCAGGAAATATGCTGATGTCGAGTAAAAAGGCCCAAATAGATGATCATATTCGTGTGAAGATGAGTGATGGAGCATTAAAATGTCAAGTGTTGGAAATAGAGGTGAATCCAGATGACAGATGAAAATAAAGAGCTTTCTTTCGAAGATGCGATGGTAAAGCTAGAAGATATCGTAAAGAAATTGGAAGAAGGGGATGTGCCTTTAGAAACAGCAATTTCTTATTATCAGCAAGGTATGGAATTATCGAAGCTTTGCAATACAAAATTACAAAATGTACAAGAGAAAATGACGATGATTATGAACGAAAACGGAGAATTACAGCCTTTTGATATGTTGGAGGAAGAATAACGTGCAGGTTAACTTAGCAGAGTATATAAATAAAAACAAAAAAATTATTGAAAATCATCTATATCGTAGTATAGAAGCAATGAAAATCCCCAAAAATTTAAAGGATTCTATGCTATACTCCTTACAAGCTGGTGGAAAGCGACTGCGCCCGATTCTTTTATTTGCGAGCTATGAATCGTATGCTGATAATATTGAAAAAGTATTAAATACAGCTTGTGCATTAGAAATGATTCACACTTACTCATTAATTCATGATGATTTACCAGCAATGGATGATGATGATTACCGAAGAGGTAAGCTAACAAATCATAAAGTGTATGGGGAAGCAACTGCTATTTTAGCAGGAGATGCTTTATTAACACATAGTTTTGAACTTGTAACAAATGATCCACTTTTAACAGATAAAGAGAAGGTATTTATTGTTCAATTACTTTCTCGTGCTAGTGGAGCAAGTGGAATGGTTGCAGGACAAATATTAGATATGGAAGCTGAGAATAAACAAGTTTCTTTAGAAAAAATGGAAGAAATTCATCGATTGAAAACTGGAAAATTAATTTCTTTTGCGATTACTGCAGGTGCTTATCTTGCAAATACTAATGAGAAGCAAGTGGAGCATCTATCTTCCTTTGCTACATATTTGGGCTTAATCTTCCAGGTGCAGGATGATATTTTAGATGTGACTGGTGATCCAGAAAAATTAGGGAAGCCTGTTGGTAGTGATAGTGGTAACCAAAAAAGTACATATCCTAATTTACTAGGTTTAGAAGGGGCAATTGACATTAAAAATAAATATGTTGTTTTAGCTAAGGAAGCCCTTCAAAAAGCAGAAGTTAGAGCTAATTATTTAGAAGCATTAACTGAATACTTTACAGAACGTGATCATTAAGAGGATGTAATTTGCTGCTAGCCTATTTGTGTTAGCAGCTTTTCTTATTTACAGTGGATTCCCTGAAGGGTTTGCATTGGCATCCTCTTCACTTTACAATAAAAATAGTTATTGCTTAGAAATATATTAGATGAATAAGAGGGATAGCATGAAACAATTTTGGTTGACCTTTTCATTGTTTTTCATATTATGGTTAGGATTACTTTTATTTGATAGTACCTATCTTCCTTATCACTTCTTTTTATTTGCTGGAAGCTTAGCACTTTTCTTTCTACAGTCATTCCGTACAAAGCTCTTATATTTATTTTTAGGAAATTATCTTATTATTCTCTGTACAGGACTCTTTTTTATAGAACATACGTTATTTGCACAAGCATTAATCTGGTTTTTACTTATCCTTGGTGCAAGACAGTTACAATCAAAAGAATTTTATCTACTGTCTATAGCAGCAATAATAGTAAGTGTTGTTTTCTCCTTCTATTCATCTATTGATTATTATTTGATTTTTACGACAACTTTTATACTTGTATGTAGTTTTCTTATACATCAACAATGGAGCAAGGATACATACTATCAGCATTTATATGAAGAATTAAGGGATGCTTATCGAGAGCTGAAACGTCTTCACATTGTTGCAGAAGAAAGTGTGAAAATGGAAGAGCGTACAAGAATCGCAAGGGATATGCATGATTCAGTGGGGCACCGTTTAACTGCATTAATCATGCAAATTGAAATGCTGGCAATCCAATATCCTAATTTAGATTTAACACAGATGAAAGAATTGGCGAATAGTAGCCTACAGGAAACCAGGGATGCTGTGAAGGCACTTAAAGTGGATGAAACAGAAGGAATTGCAACAGTAGTTCATTTAATTCGTAAATTAGAGGCTGAGAGCCATTTGAATGTTCATTTTACGATAAAAAACGGAGTATTATCTATTCCAATATCCAATGCCAAAAGTGTAACACTCTATCGAGTAATTCAAGAAGGAATTACGAATGCGATGCGCCATGCTAATAGCAGAGAAGTTTTTGTAGGACTAAGTACATCAGCTGATCATGCGATTCAATTTGAAATTAGTAATGCGGTTTATGAGCATAAACCTTTTGAGTTAGGTTTTGGCTTGACTAATATGCGTAAAAGAATTGAGGAATTAGAAGGTAAATTAGAAATCCTGCCATTGCCAGATAAATTTGTTTTAACTGGAAGAATACCTATTTAAGGGTGAGGTGTTATCAGATGTTTCACGTAATGCTAGTAGAAGATCAAGAAATTGTGCGACAGGGATTACGAATGATTTTAGAACAAGATGAGCATATTCGTGTGAGCTGTGAAGCAAGTAATGGAATAGAAGCAATGGAAAAAATAGCTGCACATCATGTAGATGTTATTTTTATGGATATTCGTATGCCAGATATGAACGGGATAGAAGCTACCAGAAAAATAAAAAAGCAGTACCCAGAAATATATATTGTCATGCTAACAACATTTAATGATGATGATTACGCATTAGAAGCGTTGAATGAAGGAGCAAGTGGATTTCTACTAAAAACATCAGATGGAAGTAAATTAATTGAAGCAGTGTATAGTGTGATGAATGGTGGTTTAGTTTTACATGATGAAGTATCAGCAAAAGTAGTGCCAAAGTTATTGGAACAAACTAAAAAGACTGTTTCTACAATGGGTATTGAGCTAACTGATAGAGAAAAAGCGATTACGAGACAAATCGGACAAGGGAAAACAAATAAAGAAATTGCCGCTGAGCTACATTTATCTGTTGGTACAGTTAAAAACCATATTTCGGTTATTTTGCAAAAGACAGATTCACGTGATCGAACACAGCTAGCGATTTATGCTGTTAAACATCATATTTCATAGAAAAGATAAAGGGGAAATACAATTGAATAAAATCGTGAAATCATGGTTGTCATTATTACTCATCCTAACTTTTTTAGGTGGATGTAAATCAAATGAGGTAGATGCAAATCCTGATGTTTATCAATATAAAGATTCAATGGTAGGCGATAACAGCGCTATAGGGAATATTATTAATCAATTACCAGGTTCTGAAGGTTCAATTGATTTTGAGCTTAAAACGAAGGAAGAACCCTATGGAATTATTCTAAATTATCATAGAAAAGAATCGGAGCAAGCTTTTAAAGAAATAGTGATATACCGGGCAACATTCCTATTTGCATTAGTACAAAATGTAGATTGGATTACATTTAATTTTGACACCGATGCATATACAATTACGAAAGAAGAAATCCAAGCTTGGTATGACAAGGAATTAAGTGACATTTCGAATAAAGATGAACTAATCGAGATCATACAAGCACATCTAGAGGATGATGCGAAAGTGAACCAATTATTATACGAATAAAATTTGATTTAAATCGAGCGTTAGAGTGAAAATCTAACGCTCGATTTTTATATGCTAAAAAATGACTCTAGTCATTTTTTTATGAAAAATCAATGACGGAAGACAGTGTTACCTATTCAAATAAGAAGATACAATAAGATATAGATACGGAGGAGGTACACAATGTTAGAGTTAGTTGATATTTCAAAACGGTTTAAAAAAATAGAAGCGGTTAAGACATTCAATATGTTTATCGAGCAAGGAGAAATCATTGGTTTGCTAGGACCAAATGGAGCAGGAAAATCCACAGCCATTTCCATTTTATCTACGTTAGTAGAACCAACAGAGGGTGATGTTCGTTACTTGAAAAAATCTGTTGTTAAGAGACCATCACCTTTGCGTAAAGTGATTGGGGTTGTTCCACAAGAGATTGCACTATATCCGCAACTATCGGCAGAAGAAAATTTATTTTTCTTTGGAAGAATTTATCGGTTAAAGGGACCGGTATTAAAGCAACGAGTCGAAGAAATATTAGAACAGATTGGTTTGACAGAAAAGCGAAAAGTGTTAGTGGAGACATTTTCTGGGGGAATGAAAAGACGTTTAAATATTGGTGTGGCTATGTTGCACAAACCTAAAATTTTGATTATGGATGAACCAACAGTAGGAATCGATCCACAATCAAGAAGCTATATTTTAGAAACAGTTAAACGTTTGAATCAAGAAGAGGGTATGACTGTTATTTACACTAGTCACTATATGGAAGAAGTCGATTACCTCTGTGATCGTATTTATATTATGGATCAAGGAAGTTTAATAGCTTCAGGGACAAAGGATGAAATTAAACAAATTCTTTCTTCTGAAAATACGATATCTATTCAATCTGATCGATGGAGTAATAAGTTTATTGAGGAATTAAAAGAATATCCTTCTATCACTCAAATGCAGGTGGAAGAGAAGGAGATAACTTTAATTATTCCAAAAGAGGTCAATCTGTTCTCAGATATTATTTCAATAACAGATAAGCATGATATTAATTTACGTTCATTACATGTGAAGTCGCCAACATTAGAAGATGTTTTTCTACATTTAACAGGAAGAGCATTACGTGATTAGGAGGAAAAATAAATGTTATTTCAACTCGTTAAAAAACAAATGCTCCTCATTTGGCGTAATCCAGTACAAATCTTCTATCTATTTGGATTGCCAATCATCTTAATTATTATTTTAAGCATGGCATTAGCTGGTTTTATGGAAGGTGGCAGTCCGCAAATAAATTTAAAAGTAGCATGGCTTGCGCATGGAGATGAAGCAGAAGAAGTGGAGCAATTTATTCAGGAAATAGAGGCAAGTGGCATACCTGCAGAAGCAGTTGGAAATAAAGAAGACCTGCAATTGACAAAAATTCTTCGTGAAGAGATTTTACAAGGTGAAGAACTACAGGAAATGATTGAGTTAGAAGAAATATCAGAAGCAGAAAAAACAACTGTGTTAGCAGATGATTCTTATTCCAGTTTAATAGAGATTCCAGAAAATTTCACTTATGATATGTTACACAACATGATCGATTCAAACAGACAAAAGGCTGAGCTAGTTTTACATGTAAATCAGGAAGATGGTATCTATTCCAGTGTTCTATCACAAATTTTAGACCAATTTAATGAAACACTCGCAGTTCAAACATTTCTCAATCAAAATGACTTGGCTCTTGATTGGGATGCGATATCAGAAGCAACAAATATAGGAGAACGTGTTTCTTTAGAGCAGTCAAATCCGATTTCTTCAGGGGATTATTATACAGTTGGTATGACTGTATTTACAGCCCTTTATATTGCTTCAACCATTGGAATGTTTGTAACCAGAGAAAGACAGGATCAAATTTTTGATCGTATTATTATTAGTGATATGTCGAGATGGCAATATTTCTTTAGTGTATTAATTTCAGGAGCGTTGTTAACCTTCATTCAATTTATTGGTGTTTTCACATTTTCATATTTTGTTTTGGGGGTAAGTTTTAATAATCTAGGGAATTTTTTATTGACAACAGCTTGTTATTCAATTGCTGTTGGAGGAATTGCTGTTTTACTTACGGCAATTAGCTATCGCCTTAAGACAGAAGCAATTATTGGCTTGTTTACTGGGGTAATCACATCTGTACTAGCTTTTCTCGGTGGTAGCTTTTTCCCAGTTGGTGAATTATCTGAGTCCATACAACAAATAGGAAATATGACACCAAATGGTGCTGCCTTAAGTGCTTATATTCAGTTGCTTCGAGGAAGTGGTATAGAAGCTGTTTCAAACTATCTTATCTTCATGCTTAGCTTCGGTATAGTAATGATTATTATCGCTGCGATGAGCTTTCCGAAAAGGGGTGCAGCACGATGAAAGGAATACTATTAGCACGAGTACGAGAATTTATTCGAAATCCATACACCTTTCTTATGTTTACTGCCATGTCTGTTTTATTTGCTTGGGTAATATCTCTTGGGGGTACGGGAGAGAGTGGAGGTGTTCCAGTACCTATCTATACAGAAAAAGGTGCAGAAAACTATCAAAGCATTTTAGAAGAGAATGCGGCTTTTCAATTTTACTCAGTTGATGAAACGAGATTAGAGAAGGAAATTAGAGAAGGCAAAGCAGATGTTGGCGTACGCTTATTTGAAGATGATTATCATATTTTAGTAGGTGTTGAATCACCAAATATAGGTTTGATTCAACAAACGATTCAAGAAGTTTATGCAGAAAATATTCAAGAAACTTTCATTCAAGAGGTAGCTCAGGATAAAGGCATGAATTCAGATGACTTGATCTCCTCTTATCGAGAAGTAGTATCTGAAGGGCTTATAGACGTTTCTGTACACAGCTTTGCAGGTGAAGAATCCTGGCAGTACGATGGTGATGTGCATCGAATTGGTGGATTTGCTATTTTCTTTGCTATCTATACGATTGCCTATGGCGTTGTAAAAATACTTACTGAAAAGCGAACGGGAATTTGGGATCGAATGATTTTATCTCCGGTGAAGAAATCAGAAATGTATATTGCTAATTTGCTTTATAGCTTTATTGAAGGTTATTTACAAATTATCATTATATTCGCTGTATTTTATTTCTGGAAGGACATTACATTCAATGATCAGATAGGTAATATTTTACTTATGTTAATTCCGTATGCATTAGCAATCGTCGCAATGTCGATTTTAATTACCGCATTGGTAAAAAACTATGAACAGTTTCATGCGAGCATTAGTGTGATCGCAGTTAGCTTAGCGATGATTGGTGGAGCATTTTGGCCACTTGAAATTGTTAGTAATCCAATCTTATTATTTTTAGCTAAATTAAATCCGGTGAAATATGGTTTAGATATTATTCAAGGTGCAGCTGTATATGGATATTCCTTTACAGAGCTGTTACAACCAATTAGTGTCTTGCTATTAATGGCAGTTTTATTTACAGGATTAGGTATTCATTTGATGGAAAAACGTTATTTATAAGTAATCAAATCACTAATCAGCGAAAGTTGTTATTCTTCTTTCGCTGATTTTTTAATTTCTTAAGAAATAGGAAGAAGATTTCGCTTTCTACCGGTTTGAATGATAAAATACTTTATAAGTATAAAATTAAAACATTTAGGTAGAGGAAATGATCATGAGTAAAATTAGATTAGATACATTATTAGTAGAAAGAAATTTAGCAGAAACGAGAGAAAAAGCAAAGCGTTTAGTGATGGCTGGCTTGGTTTATTCAGAAGAAATGAGATTGGATAAGCCAGGAGTAAAGGTTGAAAATGATATACCTCTTACTGTAAAGGGAAAACTATTCCCATATGTTGGTCGTGGAGGATTAAAATTAGAAAAAGCGCTAGAATATTTTAATATTGATGTTCAAAAGCGGAAGATGATAGATATTGGTGCATCTACAGGAGGATTTACGGATTGTGGTCTTCAAAATGGGGTAGAATTATGTTACGCCATTGATGTCGGATATAATCAATTAGATTGGAAACTTCGTAATGATGATCGAGTTGTCGTAATGGAACGGACAAACTTTCGTTACGTAACACCAGATATGCTCAAACATGGTTCACCTAATTTTGCATCTATTGATGTATCATTTATTTCATTAACTTTAATATTACCCGTATTAAAAGCATTACTTGCAGAGAAAAGTGATGTAGTTGCGTTAATCAAGCCACAATTTGAAGCTGGAAAAGAACAAGTGGGCAAAAAAGGAATTGTTCGAAATCCAGAAGTACATGAGCAAGTAATTCATGATATTGTCGAGTTTTCAAAGGATCTGGGATATCAAGTAATTAATTTAACTTACTCACCAATTACTGGTGGGGAAGGTAATATAGAATTTCTTATTCATCTAGGATGGCAGCATGATGAACTTCAAGCATTTCCTTTTGACATTAGTGAAGTTATTAAGGAAGCACATGTAAGTTTAAAATCATAAATGCTAAGGAGGTCTAACATTGAGTAAAATTCAACGTCAAATTAAAATTCGCGAATTAATTACAGAACATGAGATAGAAACACAGGAAGAGCTGGTAGATGCATTAAAAGAGAGTGGATATAATGTAACTCAAGCTACTGTTTCAAGAGATATTAAAGAATTACATTTAGTAAAAGTTCCAACAGCAAATCGTAAATATTCCTATAGCTTGCCTGCGGATCAACGATTTAATCCATTGCAAAAACTAAAACGCTTGATGATGGATGCGTTTGTTAGTATTGACCATACAAGCCATTTTATCGTATTAAAGACCCTACCTGGTAATGCTCAAGCGCTAGGAGTGTTAATTGACCATTTAAGTTGGGATGAAATTATGGGAACGATTTGTGGCGATGATACCTGTTTAATTATTTGTCGAACAGAAGAGATTGCACTTAATATCAAAGATCGTTTTATGAACATGTTGTAAATGATACAAAGTAATTGGGGTGTGTTTTAACATGTTAACAGAATTAGCTATTCGAAATTTCGCAATTATAGACGAACTAACAATTAATTTTGATCATGGACTCACTGTACTGACAGGAGAGACAGGTGCAGGAAAATCCATTATTATTGATGCTGTTCAATTATTAGCTGGTGAGAGAGCATCTGTTCAATTTGTCAGACATGGAGCAGATAAAGCAGAAATTGAAGGGCTATTTTCCATTGAAGAAGCAGAACATCAAGTGGTAGAGATAGGCGCTTTATATGGGATTGATGTAAACGATGCAATGATTGTTTTACATCGAACAATTACTGCAAACGGAAAGAGTATTTGCCGAGTAAATGGAAAGCTAGTTACATTAAGTGTGCTTAAAGAAATAGGTAGTACATTAATTGATATCCATACACAGCATGAAACACAATCTTTAATGAATGCTGATCAACATATTCATTTACTTGATTTATTTGATGGAAAAAATATTCTTTCCATAAAAGAAAAGTATCTTCAAAAGTATAATGAATACCTTCAAGTATTGAATCGCTATAAAGAACTAAGTGAAAATGAAAAAGAATTATCTCATCGACTTGATTTACTTGAATTTCAATACAATGAAATTAATCAAGCAGAATTATCTCCAGATGAAGATATCGAATTAGAAGAAGAGCGAAGTCAGCTAGCTAATTATGAAAAAATATTTATTGGGATGCAAAGTGCATACAATGCGCTGTACTCTGACCAGAAAGCCCTGGAATGGTTAAATGAAGCGCAAATGGCGTTACAATCTATTCAGGATTACAATGACTTCATTCAGTCTAAATCAAAGGATTTAACAAATCATTATTACAATATAGAGGAATTAGCATTTCAATTACGTGATCATCTAGATCAGATGCAATATGATGAAGAACGATTAAATGAAATTGAAACAAGGCTTAGTGAGATTGATCGTCTAAAACGAAAATATGGTACCACCGTAAATGAAATTTTGGATTATCAAAGTGAAATTGAAGAAGAAATTAATCAAATTCACAATAAAGATTCTCACTTAGCCTCACTAGAGCTAAAATTAAAAGAGAACAAGCTATCAGCATATGAGTTGGCTCTAGAACTACACCAATTGCGCAAAAAATCTGCAGATGCTCTAACAAAGTCCATTCATAAAGAGTTAAAAGGATTGTATATGGAAAATGCGCAATTTTTTGTGGACATCGAAAAACAGGCTAATAAATCTGTAGATATAGACAAAATTAATTTACATAAAAATGGCTTAGATCATGTGCAATTTAAAATTTCAACCAATATTGGGGAACCATTAAAAGCATTGCATCGGATTGCCTCTGGTGGAGAATTATCAAGAATCATGTTAGTAATGAAAACGATTTTTGCTAAACATCAAGGTGTAACAAGTGTCATATTTGATGAAGTAGATACAGGAGTAAGCGGAAGAGTTGCTCAAGCAATGGCAGAAAAAATATATCGCATCTCAGAACAATCCCAAGTACTTTGTATTACTCATCTGCCACAGGTTGCAGCGATGGCTGATGCACATATGCTAATCAAAAAACTTGAGAAAGATCAACGTACTTCAACAACAATTGAAGAACTTTCCGTTAAAGAACGTGTCAATGAATTAAGCAGAATGATAACAGGTAAAAAAATTACCGATACAGCTAAAGAACATGGTAAAAAATTATTAGATTTAGCTAAACAATTTAAAAAAAATCTGGCAAAGTAAATCAGAGCCCAAGAAATGGAGACAAGCTTTTTATGTCTCCATTTTTTTGTTTTAAAATCTGTCGAGATGTCACTTTTCGCTTAAATATTGAAGTTTTGCTTTATGCGAAAAATAATTAGGTAAAGATACACAACTTTTCTTTTTATTAACCAGTTTAAAAAAGTACCTGTTAGGTCAAATTAGTTATACAAATACTTTTTGGTATGGGAAAAAGAAAAGGAGAGTGGTGCAATGAAACAAAAGAAAAATTTATATTTTGGTTTAGCCTTATTTTTTTTATGTTTCCTTATTTCTTTTCCCTTTTTAAACTTTACAAAAGAAAAAGGATTCCTTCATGTTGATTTGCAAAAAAATAATCAAGGACATTTGATTTACTTCGAACCAGAAGACAACCATCGACCTATAAATCAGGTGCATAGTTCTATTCTTGCTAGTAATGACGTTCTTTATGCATCTAACGAAGAAATTGATGATGAAATTAAAGTCATTCCAGGTGGACAGTCCGTCGGAATTGACTTACAAACAAAAGGTGTATTAGTGGTTGGACATCATCAAATAACTAATTCTAGAGAACAATCTACAGATGTAGAAGCTGGGGAAATTAAAGTAGGAGATACAATATTGCAAATGAATGGACAAAAAATTGAAAATGTCCAGGAAGTTAGAAAGATAATCAACGAATATGGAAAGAAAGAAAAATCACTAATGATCAAGGTGAAAAGAGGAGATAATACATTTAATACTTCTATTTCACCAGTGTATGACGAAAAAGAAAAGGATTACCGAATTGGTTTATACATTCGTGATTCAGCTTCTGGTATTGGAACAATGACCTTTTTTGAACCGAAAAGTCAAAAATACGGAGCACTAGGTCATGTCATTTCAGATATGGATACAAAGAAAATGATTGAAATTAATAATGGAACAATTATGCGTTCTAATGTGAATTCGATTGAAAAGGGAATCAATGGTTCACCAGGAGAGAAAAACGCAAGCTTCACTGTAAAGGATCATAAAATAGGAACAGTTACTAAAAATAGCCCATTTGGTATATTTGGGGAATTAGATACTTCAATTAAAAATAATTTGTATGACCAACCAATGCCTATTGCACTGTCTCATGAAATTAAAAAAGGACCAGCAAAAATATTAACAGTAATTAAGGATGAAAAAGTAGAGGAATTTGATATAGAAATTATTGATAATACTCCACATAAATTTCCTGCTACTAAAGGATTAGTCGTTAAAGTAACTGATCCTGAATTATTGGAAAAAACAGGTGGAATTGTACAAGGTATGAGTGGGAGTCCAATTATACAAGATGATAAAATTGTTGGAGCTATCACACACGTCTTTATCAATGATCCGACATCTGGTTATGGAGTCCATATTGAATGGATGTTAGAAGAAGCAAATATCCAATTAAATAAACAAAATAAATTATCATTTCTTGCTAGTTAAGCTGTGATAAAAACTTTCAAATGCTGTCAATATTGACAGCATTTTTTTCTTATATAAGTCATAAGTCCTGTTTTGAGAATAATAATTAATAATTTTGTTAAATTAAAGGAAAATATTCCCTTATGTCGAATATAAATTAATATCAGGATATAGGGAGGTTCTTTTCATGGAAAAAATTTCAGTTTGTTTAGTGGATGATAACAAAGAGCTAATTTTATTGATGGAAGATTATTTTAATGAGCAGGTAGATATTGACATCATTGGAAGCGCTTACGATGGAAAAGAATGTTTAAAAATGGTTCAAGAATTACAGCCTGATGTACTTGTACTTGATATTATTATGCCGCACGTAGATGGACTTGCTGTGCTACAAGCTTTAAGAGAAATGGAATTATCAAAACCACCTAAAGTTATTATGTTAACAGCATTTGTTCAAGAAGATGTAATGAAAAAAGCGGTTGATTTAGGGGCATCATATTTTATTTTAAAACCTTTTGATTTAGAGAATTTAGCAAATCATATTAGACAAGTACAAGATAGAAATATCTCTATACTTTCTTCTGCAACAACACATTCTGTCACAAATTATCTAAAACCTAAAAAAGATCTAGAAGCTGACATCACAAACATTATTCATGAAATTGGAGTACCTGCACATATAAAAGGATATTTATATTTGCGTAAAGCCATTACAATGGTTTATGAAGATATTGAATTGCTTGGCTCCATTACGAAAGTATTATATCCAGATGTAGCCAAACATTTTAATACTACTGCTTCCCGTGTAGAGCGTGCGATTCGTCATGCGATTGAAGTTGCTTGGAGTAGGGGAAATATTGAATCCATTTCCTCAATTTTTGGCTATACAATAAATGTATCGAAAGCCAAACCAACAAATAGCGAATTTATTGCAATTATTGCTGATCGTTTACGTCTTGAAAGAAAGACCGGATAAAAAGAAAGATGAATTTCAAAATTCATAAAAAAATCAGAAAGCATATTATGCTTTCTGATTTTTTTATGCAGGGAAATAGGTTGCATAAAGAGAACGTATTGCTCTTTCTAACCCATCCATATGAATACCAAACATCATAGATACTTCTGAAGAACCTTGGTTAATCATCTCAATATTAACATTAGCCTCCGATAGAGCTTTTGTTGCCTTTTGAGCGACACCAACTGTACTATTCATACCTTCTCCAACTACCATAATTACTGCTAAGCCTCTTTGTAGGTGAACAGTATCTGCTTTTAATTCATTTTTGATTCGTTTTAAAATCTTTTCCTCTTTTTCAGGAGTTAATTGTCTTTCGCGAATGATAATAGAGATATCATCTATCCCTGAAGGTGCATGTTCAAATGAAATGCCCTCATCTTCTAAAATTTGCAAAAGTTTACGTCCAAAACCAATTTCCTTATTCATTAAGTACTTACTGACGTATAGGCTGGCAAATCCAGAATCACTAGCGATGCCAACTACACAATCCTTTGTAGGTTCTTTTTCTGCAACAATCATTGTTCCTCTAGCACTTGGGTTATTTGTGTTTTTAATACAAACAGGAATTTTTGCATTAAAAGCAGGAATCAATGCTTCGTCATGAAAGACTGAGAAACCAGCATAAGATAATTTTCTCATTTCACGATAGGTTAGTGTCGTAATTTCTTTAGGGTTATTAACGATATTTGGATTTACAGAGAATACAGAATCAACGTCTGTAAAGTTCTCATATAATTTTGCTTTTACACCTGCTGCAACAATGGAACCTGTAATATCTGAACCACCGCGAGAGAAGGTGATTAGCTTTCCTTCTGTTGTATAACCAAAGAATCCAGGAATTACTAGAATTCCATCTTGTTCTCTTAATGTGAACAATTTTTCATAGCTTTCGTTCAAAATTTTAGCATTCCCAGGCTCATCACTTACAAGAATACCAGCATCTTGTGGATTCATATATCTTGCTTTTAATCCAATTGTATTGAGGTAAGCACTAACAACCTTAGCGGAGCTGTCTTCCCCGAAAGATTTTAATATTTCCTGTTTTAAACCAATTGGAATATGTGCATCTGTTATGATTTCTTGTAGTGCATTAGATAATTCTGATAATAGCTCTTGTGATAGATTTAGTTCTGTAATAATTGAATTAAAACGATTTAAAATACGATCGATAATTTCATCTGTTGCTTGTTGAAGCTCGATTGCTTCTCCTAAGTTGATTAATAAATCTGTTACTTTCGTATCTTCTGCATCTCGCTTACCCGGTGCGGAAACGACAATAAATTTACGCTCGGTATCAGATTGAATAATTGCTCCTACCTTTTTAATCTGATCAGCACTTGCAACAGAACTTCCCCCAAATTTTGCAACTTTCATGATTCATACAACTCCCTAATTAAATAAATAAGTGATATGAAGGAGATGTGTTACTTTGTATCTTTTTTCTGTCTTTTACGATCACGATGAACAACAAATCCTCCAATAAATGCAATTCCTCCAATAAAGAAAATTAAGCCTATTACAAATTGAATTCCTTTATTTAAAAAAATCGGATAATACTCTGCAAAAACGGAATCTCTCATTAACTTAATTCCTAGTGCACAGATAATACCCGGAATAAATAACAATAAAGCAGCTATAGTTCGCATTGATTTTTCTACTCCTTATAGAAGATGTTCAAAAAGTCCGATGAAAATGACACATCGAATGGCGGTACTTTCTATGAAAGCTTATTGCTCAAAACTTCGCCAACTTAAACTTTCTATGTACACGATATGCTAGTGTTGATACCTAAGCTCGTAATGTGGCGAACTTAATTAACGCACTCTTTTTCATTCTCCTTTTTGAGCATGTACTTATACATTTTTCCTTTAAATAGTATATCAAAAGCCTGCCAAAATAGAAAAAGAAGTAGCAGTAAATAACGGATGTTTGCTAAAAATGTTATAGTATTTTATCATGAGATAAAAGCACACATTTAAATTTATGAACAAAAGCGAACAATTTTAGTTCTGTTCAATTAACATCTTATTCTGTACAATATTACTACAAGATGTTTTAAGAATGAAGCTATTTTTTACACTTTCAGAAAGTTTTATTGGGATTTAATGGGGAAAGAATGGTAAATAGGAATTTTAGTCTAAATATTGATGATAGATTATGAATGAATAAGGTATATTTTAAAAATAAACTATTAAAACTCTCGCCCCAATGATGCAATGGATAGGTTTATTTATTCTATTAAAAAAACAACTTTATTTTGGAGGGCAACAGCGTGGAAATTTTTACATATATGGAAAAGTATGATTATGAACAGCTTGTATTTTGTCAGGATAGAAGTTCTGGATTAAAGGCAATCATTGCCATTCATGATACAACATTAGGTCCAGCATTAGGCGGAACTAGAATGTGGAATTATCAATCCGAAACAGAAGCAATTGAAGATGCACTTCGTTTAGCAAGAGGAATGACATATAAAAATGCAGCTGCTGGTTTGAACTTAGGTGGAGGAAAAACAGTAATCATTGGTGATCCTAAAAAAGATAAAAATCCAGAGATGTTTCGTGCATTAGGGCGATATGTACAAGGATTAAATGGTCGTTATATTACTGCAGAGGATGTTGGAACAACTGTACAGGATATGGACTATATTCAAATGGAAACAGATTATGTGACAGGTACGTCTGCATCATCTGGCAATCCATCTCCAGTTACGGCTTATGGTGTATATAAAGGAATGAAAGCAACTGCAAAAGCAGCATTTGGTTCAGATTCTTTACAAGGAAAAACAATTGCTGTGCAAGGTGTTGGAAATGTTGCTTATCACTTATGTGAGCTTTTACATGAAGAGGGAGCAAATTTAATTGTGACAGATATTAACAAAGCAGCAGTAGATCGTGCAGTGAAGAATTTTGGTGCAAAAGCTGTTGAAACAGACGAAATTTATGCTGTAGAATGTGATATTTTCTCCCCATGTGCTTTAGGTTCTATTATTAATGATCATACGATCCCGCAATTTAAAGCAAAAGTAATTGCTGGATCTGCAAATAATCAATTGGCTTCAGATCAACATGGAGATATTTTACATGAAAATAATATTTTATACGCTCCAGATTATGTGATTAATTCTGGAGGCGTTATTAATGTAGAAGATGAGCTTCATGGATATAATGAAGCAAGAGCTATGAAGAAGGTAGAAACCATTTATGATAGCTTAACAAGAGTTTATGAGATAGCGGAACAAGAAAATATGCCAACTTACTTGGCTGCTAACCATATGGCAGAAGAACGAATTGCATCTGTAAGGAAATCTACTAGACAATTTTTACAAAATGCGCGTCATGTGCTGAGTAGAAGATAAAGAGAATAAATACATCAACGTTTGACTAGGCAAAACTATGCAATGGAGTAAGTAGGTAAACGGCTTAAGCAGATTTAAGCAAAGCTATGCAACTAAACAAGTAAACAGCTTAGATTACGAATGGTGAAACGTTGATAATTATGGCTTTACAGAGAAAGAGGAGTGGCAGCATATGACAAATGAATATGATCTTGTCGTTCTTGGTGGGGGTACTGGTGGCTATGTCGCTGCAATTCGTGCTTCACAGCTTGGAATGAAGGTTGCGGTTGTTGAGAATCAGAAATTAGGTGGGACATGCTTACATAAAGGCTGTATTCCAACAAAAGCATTATTGCGTAGTGCTGAAGTGCTTAGACAGACTAAACAAGCAAGTCAGTTTGGAATTGAAACAACGGATATAACATTTAACTACAGTAAAGCAGAAGAGCGAAAAAGTAATATAGTGAATCAGTTATTAACTGGTGTTCAAAGCTTAATGAAAAAAGGGAAAATTGATGTGTATGAGGGATATGGCCGAATACTTGGTCCTAGTATCTTTGCCCCGATGCCTGGTACAATATCTATAGAGCATCAAGAAGGCGAAAATACAATTCTAATCCCGAAAAATGTGTTAATTGCTACTGGTTCTAGACCTAGAGAGCTTAGAGGACTAGAGACAGATGGAAAATATATACTTCATTCAGATCATATTTTGCAATTAGAGAAGCTTCCAGCGTCTATTGTGATTGTTGGAGGCGGTGTAATTGGTATTGAATGGGCTTCAATGCTCGCTGATTTTGGTGTGAAGGTAACAGTAATTGAGCATAGTGAACAAATCCTATTTACAGAAGACAAAGATATTGTTAGAAATGTTGTAAAATCATTAACAAATAGAGATGTTACAATTTATACGAATGCATCTATCAACTTCGAATCTGTTAAAAAAGAAGCTGGTGTTGAATTTGAAATTGAAATCAATGACGGGAAACAAATTGTTTCTGCTGAGCTTGCTTTAGTTGCAGTTGGCAGAGCACCAAATAGTGATAATATTGGTTTACAGAATACAAGTATTCAAGTTGAAAATGAATTTATCCGAACAAATAAGTATTACCAAACGGAAGAATCACATATTTATGCAGTTGGCGATGTAATTGGTGGATATCAATTAGCACATGTTGCGTCACATGAAGGGATTATTGCTGTAGAGCATATGGCAAATAAAAATCCTTTTCCGTTAGATCAGAATCAAGTACCAGTGTGTATTTATGCTTTTCCTGAAGTAGCAAGGATTGGCTTAACTGAAAAAGAAGCTAGAAAACAAGGCTATCAAATTAAAGTCGGTAAATTTCCTTTTGTGGCAAATGGAAAAGCACTTGTCTATGGAGATGCTGAGGGATTTGTGAAAATTATTTCCGATCAAGATACAGAGGATATTTTAGGTGTACATATGGTTGGTCCGCACGTTACGGATATGATTTCCGAAGCTGGACTTGCTAAGGTACTAGATGCTACTCCTTGGGAAATAACACAAAATATTTATCCACATCCATCCATTTCTGAAGTAATTGGAGAAGCTGCACTGGCAGTAGATGGCTTGCAGTTACACGGATAGTTTAGAGGGAGGGATCTATATATGGGTGAGAAACGCCATATAAAATTAGGTCTAACAGATGAACAAGTATTAGAGATGTATAAAAATATGTTACTTGCAAGAAGAATTGATGAACGAATGTGGTTATTAAATCGTGCAGGAAAAATCCCATTTGTTGTTTCCTGTCAGGGGCAGGAGGCTGCACAAGCTGGTGCTGCTTTTGCACTCAATAGAGATGAGGATTACATTGCTCCTTATTACCGAGATTTAGGTGTTGTATTAGCTTTCGGAATGACAGCAAAAGAACTTATGTTATTTGCTTTTGCAAAAGCAGAAGATCCGAATTCTGGAGGGCGACAGATGCCAGGACATTTTGGAAGTAAAAAGCTACGAATTTTAACAGGTTCTTCGCCAGTAACAACCCAAGTGCCGCATGCTGTTGGTATTGCTCTAGCAGCAAAAATGGAGAAGAAAAATGTCATTTCATTTGTGACTTTAGGGGAAGGTTCTTCAAACCAAGGAGATTTTCATGAAGGTTTAAATTTTGCAGGAGTATATAAGCTACCTGTGATTACGATGGTTGAAAATAATGGTTATGCGATTTCTATTCCAGCTGAAAAGCAAGTGGCGAGTAATCGTGTATCAGATCGTGCAATTGGCTATGGAATGCCTGGAGTTACGGTTGACGGAACTGATCCTCTTGCTGTTTATGAAGCAATAAAAGAAGCTAGAGAACGTGCAATCGCTGGAGAAGGTCCGTCGTTAATTGAAGCAATGACTTATCGTCTAACTTCTCATTCAAGTGATGATGATGATAGACAGTATCGTGATGCAGCTGAAATGGAATCAGAAAAAAACAACGATCCAATTAATACATTTGCACAATATTTACGGAATCATGATGTTTTAAATGACTCTCTCTATGAGGAAATCAATAAGGACATTATGGATATTGTAAATGAAGCAACGGATTATGCGGAAAATGCAGCTTATGCAGAGCCAGAATCCACATTAAAATACGTGTATGAGGAAGAGTAAGAAGGGAGGTAATCGCTATGGCAATGATGAACTATATTCAAGCAATCACAACAGCAATGAGAGAAGAAATGCAAAGAGATGAGAAGGTATTTATTGTTGGTGAAGATGTTGGGAAAAAGGGTGGAGTTTTTAAAGCAACAGTAGGCTTATATGATGAGTTTGGTGAAGATCGAGTAATAGATGCTCCACTTGCCGAGTCAGCAATTGCTGGGGTTAGTATTGGTGCTGCAATGTATGGAGCACGTCCTATTGCAGAGATGCAATTTGCAGATTTTATTTTCCCAGCTGTTAATCAAATTATCTCAGAAGCAGCTAAAATTAGATATCGTACAAATAATGATTGGTCATGTCCATTAACGATTCGTGCTCCTTACGGTGGTGGTGTGCACGGTGCTTTATATCATTCACAATCAGTTGAAGCTGTATTCGCTAATCAACCAGGTTTAAAAATTGTTATGCCTTCATCACCATATGACGCCAAAGGATTGTTAAAAGCCGCTATTCGTGATAATGACCCTGTATTATTTTTCGAACATAAGCGAGCATACCGTCTTTTAAAAGAGGAAGTGCCTGAGGAAGATTATGTTCTACCTATTGGAAAAGCAGCGGTCAAGCGTGAAGGCTCGGATCTTACAATCATTACCTATGGATTGATGGTTCATTTTGCATTACAAGCTGCTGATAAGCTAGCTGAAGAAGGAATTGACGTTCATATTGTTGATCTAAGAACTGTATATCCATTAGATCAAGAAGCGATTATAGAAGCAGCGAAGAAAACAGGAAAAGTTCTTTTGATTACGGAGGATAATAAAGAAGGTAGTGTCATTAGTGAAGTTGCCGCAATTATTGCCGAGCACTGTTTATTTGACTTAGACGCTCCTGTCCGTAGACTTGCTGCTCCAGATGTACCAGCAATGCCATATGCTCCAACGTTAGAGAAGTTTTTCCTAATAAGTGCAGATCAAATTGAGGAAGAAATAAGAGATTTAGCTGAGTTCTAACTGGAAGGGAGAAATAGACATGGCCATTGAAAAAATTGTTATGCCACAGCTAGGAGAAAGTGTAACAGAGGGTACATTAAATAGCTGGCATATCAAAGTTGGAGATCAAGTAAATAAATATGATCCAATTGCAGATGTCATGACAGATAAAGTAAATGCGGAGGTTCCTTCATCATTTACTGGAACAATTACGGAATTAGTTATTCAAGAAGGCGATACCGTTTCTATTGGAGAAGTTATTTGTCATATTGAAATAGCTGATGGTAAAGAACCAAGTGTAGCTGTAGAAAAAGCAGAAACACCTGAGGAGAAGTGGGAAGAAACTCCTGTATCTAATGACCAATCAATGAAAAATCGTTATTCACCGGCGGTTTTAAAGATGGCTCAAGAGCATCAAATTGATTTAACTCAATTATCTGGCTCGGGTAGAGGTGGAAGAATTACTCGAAAAGATATTGAACAAATGATTGCATCTGGTAAAAAGGTAGAAACAGTGAAAAGAACACCTTCACCACAAAAACAACAAGAAATTAAGCCTACTCCTTATACAGGTGGTGTTCGAAAAGAAATTCCGGTTACGAATATAAGAAAAGTAATTGCACAGAATATGGTTCATTCTGTGACAGAGATTCCTCATGCATGGATGACTGTAGAAGTTGATGTAACTGATTTAGTAGAGTACAGAGAGAGAATAAAAACAAACTTCAAGCAAAAAGAAGGGTATAATATCACTTATTTTGCATTTTTTGTAAAAGCCGTAGCTCAAGCAATAAAAGAAGTGCCATTGCTTAATTCTACTTGGGCAGGGGATAAAATTATTCAGCATGATGCTATCAATATATCCATTGCAGTAGCAAAAGAAAATGAATTATTTGTACCTGTTATTAAAAATGCAGCAGAAAAAAGTGTTATGGGAATTGCCAAAGACATTCATGATCTAGCTACAAAGGTACGTGAAGGAAGGCTAACAGCAGATGATATGGCTGGAGGTACCTTCACTGTGAATAATACAGGCTCATTTGGATCAATCCACTCAATGGGAATTATTAATCATCCTCAAGCAGCAATTCTGCAAGTGGAATCTATTGTAAAACGACCAGTAATTATTAATAATATGTTTGCAGCTAGAGATATGGTGAATTTATGTTTATCCTTAGACCATCGTATTTTAGATGGACTAGTTTGTGGTCAATTTATGTCTAAGTTAAAAGGCATTTTGGAGAATATGAACGAAGATACTCTTCCTATTTATTAATGGATTTATGTTCTCAATTAATTGATATTATTATTTAAAATTGTTAAGCTAATACAGAATCATTGAAATATAGTAAAAAGGAGTGGAACCTTTTGGAATATGAAACTTTTATGAGAGACGTTGTAAACGTGGCTCGTGGAGATATGAGAGAAGCAGGATATGAAGAATTAACAACACCTGAAGAAGTGGATCAAGCTTTTGCTAGAGAAGGTACATCATTAGTAATGATTAACTCTATTTGTGGCTGTGCTGGTGGAATTGCACGTCCAGCAGCTAGTTATGCGATTCATTATGATAAAAGACCTGATCATTTAGTAACGGTGTTTGCTGGACAAGACCGTGAAGCTACAGAACAGGCTCGAACTTACTTCGATGGTGAGCCACCTTCATCTCCATCTTTCGCATTATTAAAAGATGGTAAATTCCAAGCAATGCTAGGACGTCATGAAATTGAAGGCTTCAGTGCAGTAGATGTAGTAGGTAAATTACAGCAGTTATTTGATGAATATTGCGAAGAAATATAAGCAAAAACGAGGTATCCAAATTTTGGAATACCTCGTTTTTTATGGTTAGTTAAATAAAGCGGAAATCCCTTATTTATAGTTTTTTCATTTTCCGTATGGGATGTTAATACAATCCCTTATTTTAACTCTTTTATTTTCATTTTTTTATCAGCATTGTTTCGGTATTTAAATTTATGAAAGTAGTCATTAATGTAAAAGATAAGAACGATGACAAGTAGAATTAAAGATGGTAAAGCTCCTAATGTGGCACTTACTGTTAAGGCAAGACCTGCGGAGATTATCCAGATAATTATAGGTAATACCCATAAGTTCACCCCGAATTTTTTTATTAAGATAATTTCCAACGCTCCTAATAGAAATCCAACAAGTATTATAATCACCCGATTATATGTAAATATTATGATGCGCAGTAATCATTCTAAATATTAAAATAAAATGATTTCATGCATTGCTGAGGTCCAAAGTTTTGGTTGTGTTAAAAAATCTGAGTACGTTAACGAGCAGGAATTCAAACCTATCGTTATCATGTACATAAATCTCTTTCCTCTTGCTCATACTTATAATGGGAGGTATGCCACTTTATGAAGCAATTTTTAATCACTTGTCTTGTTGTATTAGTGTTGCCCGCTGCCCAATCTATTGAGATATCTGATCGTTTAACCATTACTCATCAAGGAGAAACAATTGCTACAGTTGATCGTGAAAACTTCTTTTTACCTCTCCCTGGAATCCCAATGATAGATATGGACAAGTTTAATCAATTTGCTGAAGAACTTGATCAACAAATTTATACTGAACCTGTAAATGCTACCATTAATGAACAAGGAGAGATCAATCCAGGACAATTAGGGTATAGATTGCACAAAAAAGAATTTCAAAATCAGTTTTATACTTATTTTGTAGGAGGTAGATCTGCCACTTTTGAAGTACCAGTGTTGGATATTTATCCAAAGGTGGACAGTGAATTACTTGCCGATATTCGGGTGCAAGAAATTGGTCAGTATGCCACTTATTTTAATGTGAATAATCAAAATCGCACTCACAATATTCAACTTTCTGCAGAAGCCCTAGACAACTATGTAATCTTTCCTAATGAGATATTTTCATTTAACGAAGTAGTGGGGGAACGGACAGTAGAGAGGGGATATAGACCTGCTCCTGTTATTGTGAGGGGAGAATTATCAGAAGGAGTTGGTGGTGGAATCTGTCAAGTGTCATCAACATTGTTTAACGCTGTTGATGGTGCGGGACTCGAGATCGTCGAGCGCTATATGCATAGCCGACGCGTGGAGTATGTACCCCCTGGACGTGATGCGACGGTGAGCTGGCATGGGCCAGATTTTCGTTTTCAAAATAAATATAACCAACCGATTCTGATTCGTTCAAAGCGGTATGGGGGGATGATTGTGGTCACCCTTCATTCATCTGATGTCATTAATTACGATTCCCGCTCAGTTCCAAAGGCACCGATCAAAATACCGAAAGAATTCAAAGCGAGAGATTGAAGCTAAAGGAGATTAATTTCTCAGGCATCTTCATCACAGGATCTAGCAGTGCGTCGCTTAACAACAAGCCTAGCTTTCTTTGTAGGCAACTTGATTATCCAGCTTAGTTCGATAATGAATTTTAGCGACGCCTTGTCCTTTACTTTGACTATAGCGTTTCATGATAGTATAGTTCATTTTCCACTTCAAAACTGTTTATGCGTCTTGAATCTATTCCTTCATAAATTCCACATCAAAATACAATGACGGTTTCTCCGTTTTTATCATGTATCAACTTCTCATAAAAAATAACGTCTATCCCATGTAAAAAATTGTTGTCCATCCATCCCTTTACTTTTTTCACATTCTTTATGTAAAGGAAAATGCTTCTTTTGATTTTGTTTGATGGAAGATCATTAATCATACTATAAAAAAACGTCATCTGTCGGTAAATACCGTTCAAATGACGTTTGAAGTGCTATAATGGAAATTTGTAAATATATTAGTAAACATATAGCATGGACATGAATGTCCAACTCTAGGTGCCATGAACAAAAACATTCTTGGTTATTGTTATATAAATATTGCAAGGCCTGCTGTGAAGACAGATAGTAGCATTGCAATTACCATTAGGTATACAATAAATTTAACTCTTTTTTCGCGTTTTGATTTTTTTCTTGGTCGATTTTGTTGTGTTTGATGTTTAGCCATATTTAAGCCCCCTTACCCGAATCTACTTACTACATATTTTATCTTTAAAACATAGTTTCAACAAGGGTTTTCATGATTTTTATTTAATTGGAGAGAAAAAGTATGATAAATAAAGAGAGATTAATCAATTATTTTATAGATTTTGTGCAAACCAGCTCTGAGACAAAACAGGAGAAGTATTTTGCGAATAAATTAAAACATCATATGTCAGAACTAGGCTGTGAAGTAATAGAGGATGATAGTACCAACATCACAAAACTAGAAACAGGCAATGTGATTTGCCGGCTACCTGGAACTAAATCAAATATTCCAAGTCTCTTATTTTGTGCACATATGGATACAGTTACACCTGGTACAGCTATTCATCCAATTATTTGTAACAGTGAAATAAAGTCAGATGGAACAACAATTTTAGGAGCAGATGATAAGGCTGCAATCGCTGCTCTAGTTGAAGTAATTCATATTTTACAGGAAGAAAAAATAGAGTTTGGCAATATTGAATTATTATTTACAGTTGGAGAAGAATCAGGCTTTTTAGGTTCAAAAGCCTTACAGTCAAAGGATCTACAAAGTAATTTTGGTTATGTTCTTGATAGTGAAGGAAGTGTTGGAAGTATTGAAGTAGCATCAGCTGCACAATGTGCAATTAAATTATTGTTTGATTCATCGGATTCTCATTTTTCGATGATTGATATATATAAAGAAATTCGTAATTTATATAATCAAGTATGTGCCGATTCAAGTAGTGATTTATCAATGGTGCAGTTTGGAACTGTTGAAAATACAAAGAAAAATGAAATAAAATTATTATTAACAACTTTCGATCAAGATGAGATCAGACTATTTCATTTGCAATTACAGGATTATATCAAAAATAAATTATCTATATGTCATCCTCAGCTAATTTTTGAATTAGTAAACCCAAGTCATATCATGAAGAAGAATGATCAATTGATTTCCTTGTTTAAACAAGCGACAAAGCAACAAAAGATCCCTTATAAATCAATAGTTAATCGAAGTGGTAGTGATACAAATATTTTAGCTAGTTATGGTTTAGATGTGGCTAATATCGCAGTAGGCTATAAAAATATTCATACGAAACAAGAGTCGATATCCATTGATGATTTATTTCAATTAACAAAATTGATCTTACAAATCATTCAATGTCATGCAAATGAAGATAATTGATCCATTAAAATATGTTATACTATAGGTAGAGAACAAATGTTCTTTGATACATGATGAAGTAGGTGATGATTTGTTAACCTTCCAATCGAAAAAGCGAAGAATTATTTTTCATATTGATATGAACTGTTTCTATGCATCTGTTGAAATGTCTTATCAGCCAGAATTAAAAGGAAAAGCAATTGCTATTGCTGGAAATCCTGAGGAAAGAAAAGGAATAATCATTACAAGTAGCTATGAGGCTCGATCTAAAGGTGTTAAAACAACGATGCCAATATGGCAAGCGAAAAAATGTTGTCCAGAATTAATTATTTTACGGCCTAATTTTGATCGATATCGGGAAGCTTCAAAGGCGATGTTCCAAATTTTATCTGAAATAACACCAATTATTGAGCCAATATCCATTGATGAGGGCTATATGGATATTACAAATGTAGAAAATAGAGGAACACCTATAGAGATAGCAGAGTTTGTTCAAAATCGTATTTTGGAAAAACTAGATTTACCATGTAGTATTGGAATCGCGCCGAACAAATTTTTAGCTAAAATGGCGTCTGATATGAAGAAGCCGATGGGAATTACAGTATTAAGGAAGAGAGAGCTCCATCATACACTATGGACTTTGTCAGTAAATGAAATGTATGGAGTTGGAGAGAAAACGGCTGAAAAATTAAAACAAATTGGGGTTCATACGATTAAGGATTTAGCTGAGCATAATGAATATGAATTAACCCGCTTATTAGGAGTAAATGGTCAGCGATTAAAGGATAGAGCAAATGGAATTGATTCACGTGAAGTAGATCCAGAATCTATACATGATCGTAAAAGTATTGGTAATTCGAAAACCTTACCTGCTGATGTGACTGATGAGCATCAGATACATGGTCTATTATTACAGCTTGCTCAAAATGTTGAGCAAAGATTAAAACGTAAAAATATGTTAGGTATTACGATACAAATTATGGTTCGTTATGATGATTGGATTACCATTACAAGAAGTAAAAAACTCTCTAGCTATACGGATAATCATTCCGATATTTTTAAAGTAGCATGGGATTTATTCCAGCAGCATTGGAATGGGGGAGCAGTTCGGTTATTAGGTGTAACTATGCAGGATATTGCTGAAAAAGAGAGTATTGCACAGCAATTAGATATTTTTACATTTGAAGAGGAAGAGAAGCGGGCAAATTTACAGAATACGGTAAATAAATTAAATGAAAAGTATGGCAAGCCTACTGTTTCATTTCTTCCAGAAGAAAAAAAGAAAGCCAATTTTACAACTAGCTTTCAAAAAGATTATTTAGATGATTACATGAAATCGTAGTGGAATGGAATTTCCAATATATTTTAGTAATCATCTTTTTATGTTTAGTTAAAATTGTTTAACAATGAAAAGTACTAAAATCATGGGCCATCATTGTATTAGGGAAAATATCACAGGCTTCTGCTAGTAGTTGTGCATAATCTTCTTTTTGATAACGTGAAGAGATGTGTGTTAATATCAATTGTTTTACATGATTTTCTTTTGCAAGTTTTGCTGCTTCAACTGTTGTCGTATGATAATATTTATTCGCTAATTCTTCCATATCCTTCTCAAATGTCGCTTCATGAATAAGTATATCTGCATCTTTAACTAGTTCATGATTTAAGTGTGTTCTCCGTGTATCACCCATGTAAACAATAATTCTTCCTTTTTTCGGTTCGCCAATAAAATCTTTTCGATAAATGATTTTGCCATTTTCAAGCTCTATCTTATCATTTTCTTTAATTTGTTTATAAATTGGGCCGGGTGCGATACCCTTTTCCTTTAATTTTTCAACAAGTAGTTCGCCAGGCTTATCTTTTTCGATTATCCGAAAACCATAACTAGGGATACCATGATGCAATTTCTGACAGATCACAATAAATTTTTCATCCTCCAAAACTTTACCTTCTGCAAACTCAACTATTTTCAATGGATAGGTTAGGTGTGTTGCACTGATAGATAAGGTTGTTTCAATGAAATTTTGAATTCCAGGAGGACCATAAACAATTAATTCATCCTCTCCACCTTGAAAAGAACGGCTGCTTAAAAAGCCTGGTAATCCAAATATATGGTCTCCATGTAAATGACTGATAAAGATTTTGGTTATTTTTCTTGGTTTAATATTGGTATGTAATATTTGATGTTGTGTTGCTTCACCACAGTCAAATAACCAAATTGTATTATTTTCTTGCAATAAAGAGAGAGCAAGTGCAGCCACATTTCTTTCTTTAGAAGGAATTCCTGCACCTGTCCCTAAAAATGTTAATTCCATATGTCAACCTCCTTAGTTCCAACCTCTTTCGTATTGCTTAGGAGATTGTAGCTGATATTTAAGTTGTTCTGCTGCTTCCAATGGCCAATATGCATTTTTCAGCAATGCTCTTCCAATAAAAATTAGATCTGCCTGTTCTGCTTGTAAAACTTCTTCTGCTAGAAGGCCTGATGTAATTAAACCGACAGCGCCCGTAGAAATACCTACCCGATTTTTAATTGCTTCACAGTTAGGGAGCTGGTAGCCTGGATAAACATCAATTTTCGCAGGAACGACTCCACCAGAGCTACAATCAATTAGATCAATCCCTTGCTGTTTCATCTCTGAAGCAAAGTATAGAATATCATCTAATGAATTTCCAGCTTGATGATACTCATCTGTAGAGATTCTTACAAATAGGGGAAGGTTTTGCCATTCACTACGTATTGCCTCAATAATTTCTTTTAAAAAACGATAACGATTTTCGCGATTCCCACCATATTCGTCTGTTCGCTGATTAGCCAGAGGAGATAAAAATTGATTGATTAAATAACCATGAGCAGCATGAATTTCTACGATATCAAATTCTGCTATTTTTGCTCTTCTTGCACCTTCTTTAAAGGCTTCAATAGTTTGCTGAATATCTTCTTTAGTCATTTCATTTGGCTGTTTCCAGTTTTGATCAAATGAAATACTGCTTGGAGCAAAGATAGGATCAGGCAGTTCGGCTTTTCTTCCAGCATGTGCTAGTTGAATTGCTGCTTTTGAACCATAAGCATGAATTTGCTCTGTTAATGATTTTAAGCCAACCACATGCTTTTCATCCCAAATGCCTAAATCCTGTAAAGAAATTCTACCTTCTGGCTGTACAGCTGTCGCTTCTACCATAATTAATCCTACTTGACCAACCGCACGTGAAATATAATGTGTTAGATGAAATGGTGTGATACAGCCGTCTTCTTGCATAGAAGAATACATACACATTGGCGACATTACAATTCTATTTTTCAATGTTATATTTTTCAATGTGATAGGGGAGAATAATTTTACCAAGAGAACCACTCCAATAATTAATTTAGTTAGTTTTCTGCCATTTCTTTTGTAAGCTTACTGCATGCGCGGGATTATCTGTGAAAATACCGTCACAACCGTAATCAAAACATCTTTTGATTTTTCTTGTATCATTAACAGTATAAACTCTAATTTTAATATTTGCTGCTTTTGCCTCATTTACTATTTTTTTATTTAATAAACGATAATGAATATGTAATGCGTCTATATTCATGGGAGCTATTTTCTCAATTAAATTATTTTGCTTCTTAGATGTTAGATACCCGGATTCTAAGCCTTTAAAGGTAGCAAGATGTTTAGCGCTTTCTAAATTAAAGGTTGAAACAGCAGCACGATCTAAGAGATTAAATTGTTGTAAACAATGATATACAATTTCCTCTATATTTTCATAGAAAACTCGACGATTTTTTAGTTCGATATTTAGCTTCATAGGTGTTGTTTGAAACCATTGTAAAAATTCATCTAAGGATAGAAGACGCATACCAGTAAATTGTGGGCCAAACCATGACCCAGCATCTAATTGTTTTAATTCATCCATTGTAAAGCTCTTAATAAATCCCTTACCATCTGTTGTACGATCTACGGTATCATCATGGATAATTACTGGAACGCCATCCTTTGTTAGATGCACATCTGTTTCGATTCCTATTGCACCAGATTTTGCAGCTAAATCAAAAGCGGCTTGTGTATTTTCAGGTGCTTCATGACTAGCGCCACGGTGGGCAAATATCTCAGATGTCATTCTATTTCACTCACCTTTATCATTAGAATAAAATCATAGGTTAACTGACATGCTCTTAACGATGATCTAAATACTTATTTGCTTTCGTAATTGCTTGTAAAAATTGATAGGCCTCATCCGTTAGGTTGGCGTTATTATAATGCTCTAATGCCTCTAATAATTGCTTTGTACTACTTATACCTAAAACAAGACTTGTTATTGCTTTGTGTTTTAAGGCATATTGCTGTGATAAAGCTAAAAGAGGTTGAGCAAGCTCTGGATTAGATATGATTTTCTCATGTATTTCTATTAATTCATCAAATTGATAATCCAAATAACCATTGCTAGCCTTTTTCTTAATCAGTTCAGCTGCTTGATTAGACAGCAGCCCTTTGGCTATTGTTCCTCGAGCAAGTACACTAATTTGGTTTGCTATCAATAACTCCAACATTTCTTCCTCTGCTCTACGATCAAGCAAGCTATATTGCATCATTACAGCATCAATTGTTGATTTCTCAACAAATTGCCGAATGACATTTGGGCGAATAGAGGAAATTCCATAAGCTCTAATGATGCCTTCTTTTTTTAGTTTTTCGAATGCTGCTATTACTTCATCAATTGGATCCTCTATCGTTCCACCATGGAGCATATATAAGTCAATATAATCTGTTTGTAAACGTCTTAAACTATCCTTTACAGCTTCCTCTATGTAAGCAGGTGAAGGATCCCAATACCAATCCTTGGATTTTGTATCAAAATGGTTTCCAACTTTGGTAGATAGGATGATGTCCTTACGATTTTCTTTAATGATGGAACCAATCATTTCCTCATTTAATCCAAAATCATATAAATCTGCTGTATCTAAAAAGTTAATTCCGGATTTTACTGCATGCTGTACGATATCACGAGCATGCGTTATATCTTTTCCTAATGACATACAGCCTAAGGCTAATTCTGAAACATGCATATCTGTTTTGCCAAGACGATTATATTTCATCTTAAAAAACCTCCTATCTCTTATTTCATTGTAAATTTTGCCATGAATGATTACAACTAAAGAAACCATGATTTATGTTATGATAAAACCAATAATAAAAGAAGTTGTTCAAAAAGCTCAATAAAAATGATGCATCGAACAGGAGAACTTCGACTAAGTTTCCTATATATTCTACGAAGTCTTTTACTCAAGTCTGCCGTCTTGATCTTTCGCAGCACAGGATGTAGTATCAGTTCCCAATCGTTTGATGTTGCAAACATAGATTTTTATCGGATTTTTTGAACACGCATTATAAAGAAGGATGGATTATATAATGAAAAAGTTTGAAGAGAAGACAACGGAAACAGAAGTAATATTTGAAGGGAAAATTGTTAACCTGCAAGTGGATACCGTTGAATTACCAAATGGGAAGCATTCCAAACGTGAACTTATTAAACATCCAGGCGCAGTTGCAATTGTTGCGATTACAGAAGAAAATAAAATTGTTTTAGTAGAGCAATTTCGTAAACCATTAGAGAAATCAATCATTGAAATTCCAGCAGGCAAGCTTGAATATGGAGAGGATCCAGTAGATACAGGACTTCGTGAACTACAAGAAGAAACAGGGTATGAGGCAGAACGATTAATACCTATCACTTCTTTTTATACTTCTCCAGGATTTGCGGATGAGCTTATACATATTTATTTGGCCGAAAATATAACAAAAATGGAAAATCCTCCGCCAGGTGATGAAGATGAATTTGTGGAGATTATAGAAGTTGGTTTAGCAGAAGCAAAAGCATTTGTAGAGGAGCAACGGATTTGCGATGCGAAAACTAATTATGCCATTTTATATTTAGAAATGATGGGAATTTTAAAATGATGCTAAATGCCTTTTTTGCTGATTTACATATTCATATTGGAAGAGATATGTACCATCGGCCTGTAAAAATAACTGGCTCTAAAACGTTAACTTTAAGCAATATTTTAGAAGAGGCAAATGTGCGTAAGGGAATTCATTTGATTGGGGTAGTAGATTGTCATGTTCCTTCTGTTCAAGAAGAAATAGAGAACCTCATCCAACAAGGAAAAGCTGAAGAATTATCGCAAGGTGGAATACGTTTTGGCAATGTTACATTACTTTTAGGATCAGAAATTGAGATTTATGATGAAAACTGTCAAGGGCCAATCCATGTACTCTGTTTTCTACCAACATTAGCTAAAATAGCTCAGTTCACGGCTTGGCTGCGTGAAAGGGTAACGAATATCCAGCTTAGTTCACAGAGATATTATGGTACAGCACTCGAATTACAGCAAAAAGTGAAAGCTTTAGCCGGTATTTTTATTCCAGCACATGTGTTTACTCCTTTTAAAAGCTTATATGGTAAGGGGGTACAGGCCTCTTTGAAGGAGGTTTTCGATCCAACATTAATTGATGGGATAGAACTAGGGTTAAGCTCAGACAGTACGATGGCTGATCAATTAGAGGAGCTACATGCTTATTCATTTCTATCTAATTCGGATGCTCATTCATTGAAGAAAATTGGTAGGGAATACCAAGAAATCTTGCTTGCAGAACCAAATTTCACGGAGTTTTTCTTAGCCTTGAAGGAGCAGGAGGGTAGAAAAATTCTTCGTAATTTTGGATTTAATCCGATGCTCGGTAAATATTATTCCACAGTTTGTGTGAATGGACATCAGCAGGCTCATTCACAGAAGCAATGTCCTGTTTGTGGTGTAGAAAAATTTATTATGGGTGTGGCTGAACGGATTAAATTTTTAGCAAATGCTACAACATCTAAGCAGGATCGACCTCCTTATTTTCATCATGTTCCATTAGAGTATTTACCGAAGCTGGGATTAAAAACATATGAAAAATTAATTCAAGCGTTTCACACGGAAATGAATATTCTTCATGAAGTTACCTATGAGGAATTATTGGAAGTCATTCCTTCATCACTTGCAAAGAAAATTATTGAAATGAGAAAAGGAAATATATCCATTCAACCAGGTGGTGGAGGAACATACGGAAAAGTAAAATAAGCTTTTTTAAGAGATAAGAAAGTATAAAAATTTTGCACAAGTTTGTCCTTATATAGAGATAGCGATAGATAGTGTAAGAAGCTCGAAAAAATCTATCCATAAAGTATCTTATCATGTGATTGATTCTATAAAATAATTTTTAAATGGTATTTTTACATGGGAATTCTCATAAATTTATTCTAGTACGGTAAGTTTTCATAGAATAGGATATAGGGGGATTCCCAAATGCGTGGATTAAAAAAACAGCTACAAGAACATGTGAAAGAACATCTATCTTTATACTTTTTCTTAGTTATTCTTTTTATAACAGGAATTATTTTTGGTGCCATTATCGTTAATAGTATGAATTTCACACAGAAACAGGATTTATATTTTTATTTAGAACAATATTTTCATCATCTAATAAAACTAGATCAAATTGATTTTTTTGCAATTCTCAAGGATAGCTTTTACTTTCATACTAAATATCTATTGCTCATTTTTATATTAGGATTAACGATTATTGGAGTACCGTTTATTTGGATTTTATTATTCGCAAAGGGAGCTGTTATTGGTTTTACAGTTGGCTTTTTTGTAAATCAATTAGGAGGAAATGGATTTTTACTTGCCACATTATTCATTGTTCCACAAAATATTATTGCCATTCCTCTTTACCTTTTTGCTTGTGGATTCGCAATGCAATTTACTTTTGCTTTATTTGAAAAATTATTTTCAAAACGATATATTTTCCCTATTCAAAAAGCAATTGTCCATTATGCAACAGCATTTTTTGCTTTAGTCATTCTGTCTATTTGTTCATCTTTTTTAGAAGCAGTGATAGCTAATCAAGCACTTACTTCATTTATAAAAACTTTATATCAATCGACACAACTTTTCTTTTAATAGTCTGTTATAATAGTAGAGTATAGTAATTTGAGATAGAACTGCATGAAATTTTGCCAGAAATATATTTGATTTTAGGAATAAGTAGGTTATATTTTAAAGAGGATGTTCAAAAAACCCAACAAAAATGCCGCAGCGAATTTCTGCGTTGATGCCATTTTTCCGATACTCACGTATTTAAAAGCATAGGGGAACTTCTGTAAAGACCACCCACGTCCTGTGGGCAACACAGAAGTCACCACAACACGCGCAAGTCCGTTCGTAAAACATAGCGTCGCCTTGAACTTTCGACGCACAGGATATGCTAGGATCGGTGTTGCAACAGGACGTTGCGAAATTAACCGATGATGGTCCTTTTTATCGTCCTTTTTGAACACGTACTTAAAGAGAAACATAAGATCTGTGAATTTGTTATTTAGAATTTTTATTCATTAATAATGATTATATTTTGACATAGGTTTCATGTATCCATATAATAAAGATGGGTATAGGAGGGATTTACTCGTGGAACTTCGAATTGACCAAATAAAAAAGAAACTACATTCTAAAAGCTATAAACTAACTCCACAAAGGGAAGCTACACTTAGAGTGTTATTAGAGCACGAAAAAGACCATCTAAGTGCTGAGCAAATATTTCTATTAGTAAAAGACAAAGAGCCTGAAATTGGTTTAGCTACTGTTTATCGTACATTAGAATTATTATCTGAACTTAAAGTTGTTGATAAGATTAATTTTGGTGATGGGGTCTCTCGTTACGATTTACGTAAAGAAGGGGTTCAGCATTTTCATCATCATCTTGTTTGTTTAGAATGTGGTTCTGTAGAAGAAATTATTGAAGATTTACTAGGAGATGTTGAAAAAATAGTAGCAGAAAAATGGGGATTCGAAGTAAGGGATCATCGACTAACATTCCATGGTATTTGTAGAGTGTGTCAGCAAAAAGCAAAAAATGATGAAGAAGAATAAAAATATACTCCTATTACGTATAATATAGATTATTTTTGGCATATCTTTAGACATAATGAATAATTATGGAAAGGGTATGCTTTTATGATTAAATTTATTTTTGATTCATTAAAATTATTGCTTCTATTTGTTGCGTGTACGATGTTTTTTTATTTCGGTTTACAAATGATACATCGGGAATTTGAGCATTATAATCCAGAAGATCAACCAAGTGGTCCAGCTATTAAAGTATTTCGCATCGAGTAGAACAATAGACAAAGGGGTGATCGCTATGCTAAATGATGCAATAGAAGATTTTTTTCATTATTTACAAATTGAAAGAGGCTTAGCTGATAACACTTTAAAATCATACCGACGTGATTTACTTCAGTATGTGAAATATATTGAGCAAACTGGAGAAAAGTTAGAATGGAATCATGTAGAAAGATCAGATATTCTAGGTTACCTTTATCATTTAAAAGATCATCAAAAATCCTCTGCCACAATTGCACGGAATATTTCATCCATCCGCTTGTTTCATCAATTCCTCATTCGAGATCAAGTGGTGAATCATGATGCGAGTTTACATATCGATTCACCGAAAAAAGATAGAAAATTACCAGAAGTATTAACCTCAGCAGAGATTGAACAATTATTAACCTTTCGTACGGATTCACCGTTAACAATTCGAAATAAAGCAATGATTGAATTACTGTATGCAACTGGTTTACGTGTTTCAGAATTAATTCAATTAAAGCTGAATGACTTACATTTAACTATGGGCTTCGTTCAATGCATCGGAAAAGGATCAAAGGAAAGAATTATTCCTTTAGGTGAAGTAGCAGCCCAAGCGATTGAACAATATTTACAACATGCAAGAGCACCGCTCATGAAATATAGACAGGATCATCAATTTTTATTCGTGAATCAACATGGAAGAGCTTTAAGCCGTCAAGGTTTCTGGAAAATCCTAAATACAGTCGCAAAAGATGTAGGAATTAAAAAGAAAATTTCTCCTCATATGATTCGCCATTCATTTGCGACACATTTATTGGAAAATGGTGCTGATTTGCGTGCAGTACAGGAAATGCTTGGACATGAGGATATTTCGACGACACAAATATATACGCATATTAATCGAGCACGTTTAAAAGATATGTACCGTAATTTCCATCCAAGAGCTTAAAAAAGATTACTATATTCATAGAAAAATTTGCAGAGGATGATTCGATGCAAAATCATTTTAAAAGAGTTTTTTTAATTGTATTAGATTCTGTTGGAATTGGAGAAGCACCAGATGCTAAAGTTTATAATGATCAAGGTGCAAATACATTAGTAAATATAGCAGAAGCCGTTGATGGGCTACATATGCCTCATCTAGAAAGTTTAGGACTTGGGAATATAGAAGCAATTAAAGGAATTCAAGCTGTTGCTAAACCTGAAGGATTCTACACTAAAATGCAAGAGGCTTCTTTTGGTAAAGATACGATGACAGGTCATTGGGAATTAATGGGGTTACATATTACGAATCCATTCCAAACTTTTCCTCATGGTTTTCCTAAAGGATTATTAGATGAGTTAACAAGGGCGACAAACAGATCGATTATCGGTAATAAAGTTGCCTCTGGAACAAAGATTATTGAGGAATTAGGGAAAGAGCACATGGAAACAGGAGCTTTGATTGTTTATACATCAGCTGATTCTGTACTACAAATTGCTGCACATGAAGATATTATTCCTATCAAGGAACAGTACCGAATTTGCGAAATTGCCCGAAGCTTGACTTTATCAGGAGAATATCGAGTTGGTAGAGTTATTGCGAGACCCTTTATTGGTCAACCAGGAGCTTTTATTAGAACAGCAAATCGCCATGATTACGCATTAAAACCTATCGGTCGCACGGTACTCAATGAACTTGCGGATCATCATTATGATGTCATTGGTTTAGGTAAAATTTCAGATATCTATGATGGTGAAGGAATTACGAAGTCTATTCGGACAGTAGATAATGATGATGGTGTTCAGCAATTGTTAAAAACAATAGAAATGAACTTTCATGGTTTATGCTTCTTAAATTTAGTAGATTTTGATTCCAAATATGGACATCGTCGTGATCCCGTCGGCTATGGGAAGGCTTTGGAAAGATTTGATCAACAGTTACCTCAAATTTTACAAAGTTTATCTAAAGATGATTTACTTATTATTACTGCAGATCATGGTAATGATCCAACGCATCAAGGAACAGATCATACAAGAGAGTATGTTCCTTTAATTATGTATCATCAAGATATTCAAATCGGCAGAGAATTACCAATTCGCGACACATTTGCTGATGTTGGTGCAACCATAGCGGATAATTTTAATGTTCCTTTGCCGCAACATGGTTGTAGCTTTTTAAATGAAATAAAAGTAGGTGAATGAAATGTATAAAATTCGTGAAGCTTGTGATTTTATCCGCTCACAAATGAAAAATGAAGTAAGCTTAGGTTTAATTCTCGGATCTGGATTAGGAATTCTAGCAGAACAAATTGAAAATAAAATAAGTATTGCCTATGAAGATATTCCTTATTTTCCTAAATCGACAGTAGAAGGACATCAAGGAAAGCTAGTAATAGGTCAGTTAAAAGGAAAGCATGTCATTGCTATGCAGGGACGCTTTCATTATTATGAGGGCTATACAATGGAACAAGTTACGTTTCCAGTACGTGTAATGAAGATGTTAGGCATACATTCTATCATTGTTACCAATGCAGCTGGCGGAATTAATGAATCCTTTCGTCCAGGAGATTTAATGCTAATTTCTGATCATATTAATTTCACGGGAACCAATCCATTAATAGGTCCCAATCACGATACCTTTGGTGACCGTTTTCCTGATATGACTCAAGCATATGATCGAACTTACATCGAGCATGCAAAACATTGCGCTCAGCAGCTTAATATTGCTGTGCAGCGTGGAGTATATGTTGGTAATGCTGGGCCAACTTATGAAACACCAGCTGAAATTCGAATGCTCCGCGTTTTAGGTGGAGATGCAGTTGGGATGTCTACTGTGCCAGAAGTAATTGTAGCTAGACAAGCAAAAATACGTGTACTAGGAATCTCATGTATTTCCAATATGGCTGCTGGTATATATGATGAGCCGTTATCACATGAGGAAGTAATTGAAACTACTCAACAGGTGCAGCAGGATTTTATCCGCTTCATGCTACATATAATAGAAACGCTTCCTGAAGATTAGGGGGAAAGCAAGATGAGAATGTATGATATTATCGAAAAAAAACAGCTTGGTAATGCATTAACAGAAGAGGAAATTAACTTTTTCGTTCATGGGTTCACAGTTGGAAAAATACCAGATTATCAGATGAGCGCATTATTAATGGCTATTTATTTTCAAGGAATGAATGGAGTAGAACAGGCTGCTTTAACCAAAGCAATGGTACAAAGTGGAGAAATAATAGATTTATCTCAAATCTCTGGCATAAAAGTAGATAAACATTCTACAGGTGGCGTTGGAGATAATGTTAGTTTAATTGCGATGCCTATAGTTGCTTCATTAGGAGTTCCAGTAGCGAAAATGAGTGGCCGTGGTCTAGGGCACACAGGTGGAACAATTGATAAGCTAGAATCGATACCAGGGTTCCATGTAGAAATGACAAATAAACAATTCTATGATTTAGTGAATAAAAATAAACTAGCAATTATTGGTCAATCTGATAAATTAACCCCAGCAGATAAGAAAATATATAGCTTGCGTGATGTAACAGCTACAGTAAGCTCTATTCCATTAATCGCTAGTTCTATTATGAGTAAGAAAATTGCAGCTGGTGCAGATGCGATTGTACTAGATGTTAAAACAGGTGCTGGAGCATTTATGAAGGATTACGCTTCTTCTAAACAGCTAGCTGAAGCAATGGTTACAATCGGTAAACAAGTAAATAAAACAACAGTAGCAATTATTTCAGATATGAGCCAGCCTTTAGGAAATGCCATAGGTAATGCTTTAGAGGTAAAAGAGGCTATCGAAACATTAAAAGGTATCGGTCCAAAGGATTTAACCGAAATCGTTATCAAAGTGGCCAGTGAAATGATTGTACTAGCAAATAAAACTACCAATATAGATATAGCTAGAGAAATGGTTAAAGAAACTTTGGAGAATGGAAAAGCATTAGACATGTTCTATCTCTTTGTTCAATCACAAGGAGGAGATGCAGAGATTATTTATCATCCAGACCAGCTGCCACAAGCAAAATATACCCATACGATTTATGCAGAACAATCAGGATATATCTCCGAATTAATTGCAAATGAAATAGGAGTAGCAGCAATGATGCTAGGGGCTGGAAGAGTGACAAAGGATTCTGTACTTGATTTATCAGCAGGTATTTTACTGCATAAAAAAGTTGGGGAGACCGTAAAAAAAGATGAGCCTCTGCTAACATTGCATTACAATACTGTATCCAATGAAAATTTAACATCCATCATAAAAAAAATAAATAATAGTATTCGAATTTCTTCTGAAAAACCTGAAATGAACCCATTGATTTATGAGATTATTCGTTAATACATCATTTCACCCTGTTTATTATTTGCAGCTGCAAGTAATAAACAGGGATTTTTTATTGTTTCTAAATTATAAATTTCTAAAATATGGAAAAGCTAGTAAGAGGAATTTACAAAAACCATAGCATCATATATGAATTCATTACTAGGAGGTCCTGATATGGGAAAGAAACAACTTGTTTTAATAATTATAAGCAGTATAGTAATGCTTGCATTTCCTCAAATGCAATTTGCAGAAGAGCAGAAGAAAAGCTCTGGCCAGCTTACCACAAAGGCACCATCAGCAATTTTAATAGAGAAATCGACAGGAGAGATCTTATTTGAACATGATGCTCATGAAAGATTAGCACCTGCAAGTATGACGAAAATGATGACCTTATTACTTGTGATGGAAGCAATAGAGAAAGAGGAATTAAGCTTAGAAGAAAAAGTTCATGTCAGTGAAAATGCATCTTCTATGGGTGGTTCACAAATTTTTCTAGAGCCAGGAGAAGAAATGAGTGTACAAGATTTGTTAAAAGGAGTAGCAATTGCTTCTGGTAATGATGCAAGTGTTGCTTTAGCTGAGCGAATAGCTGGAACAGAAGAAGCATTTGTTCAATTAATGAATGAGAAGGTGAAAGAACTTAAATTAAAGAACACACAATTCCAAAATGCCTCTGGATTACCAGCAAAGGGACAATATAGTACTGCTTATGATATGGCAATCATTGCTAAAGAATTACTTAAACATCCAATTACAGACTATACATCTATTTATGAAGATTATTTAAGAAAAGGACAGAAAAATGAATTCTGGTTAGTTAATACAAATAAGTTAATTCGAACTTATCCGGGTGTTGATGGTTTGAAAACAGGTTTTACAAATGAAGCAAAGTATTGTCTTACTGCGACAGCAAATAGAGATAATATGAGACTAATTACGGTTGTCATGGGTGTAGAAACTGTAAAAGAGAGAAATAAAGCAGTCACAGAGTTATTTGACTATGGATTTAATCAATTTGAAACAGAGGAGCTATTCAAGCAAGGAGAAGCAGTAAAACAACTATCCTTACTGAAGGCAGAAAATGAAAAGACACCAATAGTGACAGCAGATGCAGCGAAAATAATCTTTGCTAAGGGTAAGAAGCCAGATAATCTTAAAACGGAAATCAACTTAAAGCGTCAATTAAATTTACCTTTAAAGAAAGGGGAGACTGTTGGATCTTTAGTGATTAAGCAAGGACAAGAAGTATTGTCTGAAACAGATTTAATTGTTGACGAAGAAGTAAAATCTGCATCTATGTTTACATTTATAAAACGATCGCTACAATATTTAGCGAAAAATAAGTCAATTTATCAAATAAAAGATAATTAGTTCTATGTTTGTCTTATCAAAGGAATCTGATGTTCGATTGGAGAAATAAAGTATTAGAGGTTGTTCAAAAAGTCCGATAAAAATGAAGCATCGAACAGGTAACTTCGACTTAGTTCTGACAAGTCCTATGTTGAACGTCGAAGTTACCACATCCTGTGGAAATCTGTTACTTAAAACCGCGTTACTTTGGATTTTCCGACGCACACGATGTGCAAGCGCCTGTGCCTGAGCTCGCGACGTTGCGAACTTAATCGATGATAATTCTTTTTACTGGATTTTTTGAACACGCATTATTAGATGAAATCAGAAAGGGGAATTACATTGAGTTTCTCAAAACAATTTTCTATTAAAGAAGATGTACTTATCGTTCGCCTAGGCGGGGAGCTAGATCATCATGAGGCAGATCAATTAAAGACAGAATGGCATCATATGTTACATTTGCATGAAATCAAACATACTATTGTCAACTTGCAGTCTGTTACCTTTATGGATAGCTCAGGGATAGGAGTAATTCTTGGTAGGTATAAAGAAGTTGTCCAATTAGGTGGAGAGTTAATTGTATGCTCGGTACCAACATCGATTCAAAAGATTTTTCTAATGTCAGGAATATATAAAATCATACGTCAGGAAGCATCAGAGGAATATGCGCTACATTCTTTGGGGGTGGCATCATGAATAATAAGATGACATTAACTTTTACAAGTATCAGTGAAAATGAATCCTTTGCGAGAGTAGCAGTAGGTAGTTTTATAGCGAAATTGGATCCTACTATGGATGAATTAACTGAAATTAAAACAGTTATTTCAGAAGCTGTAACGAATTCAATTATTCATGGATATCAAAATAATCCAAATCATGATATCACTATCACATGTGAAATAAATAATAATGAGATAGAAGTATCTATTATTGATTACGGAGAAGGAATTGAAAACATTGAATTGGCGAAAGAACCATTATTTACAACTAAACCAGAATTAGAAAGATCTGGAATGGGATTTACCATTATGGAAAATTTTATGGACCATATTGAAATCACATCTGTTGTAGGACAAGGGACAACCGTTAAAATGAAAAAGCAATTAATAAAAAATCAAACGGTATGTCATTAGAGATGCCAATGGATACTCGAGTAAAAAATAGTCGTCCGTTAACAAATGAACAAGTGCGTGAACTCATTTTGAAAAGTCAAAAAGGCGATGATCTTGCTCGGAATGAACTTGTTGAAAAAAACGTCCGCTTAGTATGGTCAGTCGTCCAGCGTTTTTTGAATTGGGGTTATGATGCAGATGACTTATTTCAAATTGGTTGTATTGGTTTAATGAAAGCTATTGATAAATTTGACTTGAGTTATAATGTTCGTTTTTCAACTTATGCAGTACCTATGATCATTGGAGAAATCCAACGTTTTCTAAGAGATGATGGGAGTATTAAGGTAAGCAGATCTTTAAAAGAAACAGCTTATAAGGTACGGAAGAAAAAAGAAGAGTTAACTAAACAATTATTACGTGTACCAACATTAAGTGAAATAGCTGAAGCGCTAGAACTCTCTTCTGAGGAGATTGTTCATGCACTTGAGGCTGCGAAAACCCCTCAATCGATTCATCAAACTGTTTTTGAAAATGATGGAGATCCAATTACTCTATTAGATCAAATCGCAGAGGAAGATACGCGTTGGTTTGATAAATTATCTTTAGAAGAAGCTATTAGTGAACTATCTGATAGAGAGCGCTTAATCATTTATTTACGTTATTACAAGGATCAGACACAAAGCCATGTAGCCGAACGATTAGGGATATCTCAAGTACAGGTTTCACGTTTAGAGAAAAAAATCTTGGATGAAATAAAATTAAAGCTACTTTCCTAACCATCTATATGATGGTTTTTCCTTTATTTTGCCATAATTTTCGAGAATTCAATAATTGTTTCTTTCGTTTTACAGTTCATTATGATAGAGTATTTTTATTCTAATGTATTGTTGAAAGGAGCAACCCAATGAATTATCATCATTCTTTTTCTACGAATGACCAAGGAAATTTAGTAATAGGAGATGTAGATACAACAGAACTAGCGAAAATCTACGGAACACCGCTTTATGTCTATGATGTATCTATAATTCGTGAAAATTGCCGCGCCTTTGTAAATACCTTTAAGCAACTAGGAGTAGAGGCACAAGTAGCATATGCTAGTAAGGCATTTTCATCTGTAGCGATTGTGCAAATCATGAAACAAGAAGGTTTAAGTCTTGATGTTGTTTCAGAAGGAGAATTATATACAGCATTAAAGGCTGATTTTCCAACCAACAAAATTCATTTACATGGAAATAATAAAAATATTGCTGAGCTAGAGATGGCAGTTGAAAATGATATTGGTTGTATTGTAATTGATAATTTTCATGAAATTACATTACTTGAAAATATTTTAAAAGAACATGATAAGCAAATGGATGTACTCATTCGAGTAACACCAGGGGTTGAGTCTAAAACACATCACTATATTATGACTGGAAATGAAGACTCTAAATTTGGTTTTAGCTTGAATAATGGGCAAGCGGATCAAGCATTTGAATTACTTCATAATCACTCCCATATTCGTTTTAAAGGATTACATTGCCATATTGGATCACAAATTTTTGAAACGGATGGTTTCACTAAGGCAATTGAAGTATTATTTGAAAAAATAGCAACATGGAAAAAAGATTCTGGTTTTGTACCAGAGGTCATGAACTTTGGTGGAGGATTCGGAATTCGTTATACAGAATCTGATAAACCATTACCATATACTGTGTATGTAGAAAAAATTGTGGAAGCAACACAAACACATGCGAAAGAAATTGATATTCCTCTACCTGAAATCTGGATAGAGCCAGGAAGATCAATTGTAGGAAATGCTGGTATCACGCTTTATTCAATTGGTTCAACAAAGGAAATCCCCGGAATTAGAAAATATGTTGCAATTGATGGAGGAATGACTGATAATTTAAGACCAGCACTTTATAATGCTAAATACGATGCGGTTGTTGCCAATAAAGCAAATCAACCTAATTCTGAGACAGTATCTATCGCAGGAAAATGCTGTGAATCTGGAGATATGCTGATTTGGGACTTAGAAGTTCCTGAAATTGACTCAGATGATATTTTAGCTGTCTTCTCTACAGGTGCTTATGGATATGCTATGGCAAGTCATTATAACCGTTTAGCAAATGCTGCAGTTGTATTTGTTGAGAACGGTCAGCATAAAGAAGTGATTCGTAGAGAAACATATGAAGATGTTGTGAAAAATGATTTATCCTATGAATGAACTTTAAAAACCTTCTATTAAATGGTAATATAGATTTTCGAAAGCTAATAATATTTTTAACAAAGGGGAAGCATAATGAGTAAAAAAGGATATATTTTAATGAAAAATGGCGATAAAATCGAGTTTGATTTATTTCCAAATGAAGCACCAATTACAGTGGAAAACTTTGAGCAATTAGCAAATGATAAATTTTATGATGATTTAACATTTCACCGTGTTATTCCAGGTTTTGTGAGCCAAGGAGGCTGCCCGATTGGAAATGGTACAGGATCTTCTGGAAAAACAATTAAATGTGAAACAGAAGGAAACCCGCATCAACACGTTCCTGGTTCTTTATCTATGGCACATGCTGGTCGTGATACAGGAAGCTGTCAATTCTTTATCGTACATGAATCACAGCCGCATTTAGATGGTGTTCATACTGTATTTGGTCAAGTTACATCTGGACTTGAACAAGCAAAAGCAATGAGTAACGGTGATGCTATTGCTGAAATTCGTGTAGTTACTGAGTAATTGTACTTTACTACAGAGAATTCTTGATGGATATATTTATTATTATATATATCGTCCTTATAGTTGCTCCAATTGGCACGCTTTTTCATGAAACAGGGCATGCCATTGGAGCAAAACTTGTCCGTGCAGATAAAATTCATTTATCATTAGGCTGTGGGAATTTAAGTTATACTTTTAGATTACAGGGTTTTCGTTTGACACTGCATCCTATTTATTTTATCGGTGGGTTTGCAAGTAGTGAACGAAATAAACCCTATCATGTAAAAGAGAAAATTCTTATTTCCATTTTTGGACCATTTTGTAATTTAATCATAGCTTGTCTCATATACTTTTTATATGTGCAAGTTCAAAATGAGTATTTATTTATTTTAGTGCTATTTAATCTGTGGTTAGCGATCATTAATTTAATACCTTTTACATTATTAGGTAAGCAATCAGATGGTTATACGATTCTAAAAGAAATCTCTTCCGCAATAAGGAAGAAACCTTAAAAATATGGCTAACAGATTATCTTAAGGGAAAGATCCTTTGCTATAGGAGATATTGCTATAAAATGTATCGTTTTTTACTGTAAAGATTTCTATACTTATAAGTATTATGTGAATGACAAATCATAAAGAAGAAGTTTAAAATTAATGAGGGATTTCTGTATGTTAATTATTTACAAGAAAAATTTTGAAAAAATTGCAATGGGATTACTTTCCTTTATGCCTGCTGAGAAGAAAGATGTGAAGCTCTTACAGCATACGATGAAAGAGTATGAGACAAATTCAGATTGGCATTTATATTTATGGAAAGAAGAAGATATTCTTGGTGCCATTGGATTAAAGATTGTTGATGGGGAAGTTATTATTCAACATATTTCTGTAAATCCTTCACATCGAAATATGGGAATTGGTAAGAAAATGTTAAATGAAATTAAAAGACAATACGAAGAAAACTACACAATATCAGCTGCAGAGTTAGTAAAAAATTATGTTGAAGCATGTTTCAATGGGAAAAAACAAGATGCGGAATAAGAAAACTGAGATAAAGCATATAAGTTTAAACCAAAATGCGAACAATACTTCAACAATCGTATTGTTCGCATTTCATTTTGGCTTATAATCACTGATTTTAGAGTTTCTAGTAGATTAAATGCTTTATTCACGAAGGCTTCCTAATCTTGAAAGTATCAAAGTTAGAGGATGGGTAATTTATGCCATTTTAAAACCAAGCAGCTCCAACAATGATAAGTAAGATAAATAGCACAACGATTAACGCAAAACCACCGCCGTAATTTCCACTCATAAAAAGTCCTCCTTTTAAATGTTAATAATAATATTCCTTGCCATAATAACGTATGAAACTCTATATTTAATTGTGTAGGCGAAAGAATATAAACATTAGTATTGCTTTTTCATGGGCATTACAGTATACATAATGATAACCAGATAGCGGAAGGACAGGGTATAGTGAATCAAACATATCAAGTACAAATAGAACAATTTCAAGGACCACTTGATTTATTACTACATCTCGTCAATCGATTTGAAATTGATATATACGATATTCCTGTGGCTAAAATTTCGCAGCAATATATGGAGTATATTCATACAATGCAGCAATTGGAACTAAATATTGCCAGTGAATATCTTGTGATGGCTGCAACATTACTTGAATTAAAAAGTAAAATGCTTTTGCCTAAACCAGAAATAGAAGATTTGGATGAGTATGAAGAAGACCCTCGAGAAGATTTAATGCAGCGATTGATCGAATATCGCAAATATAAAGAAGCTGCTAACCAATTGAAGGAAATTGAAATAGAAGCAAAGCCCTTATTTACAAGAGGGAATGTTTCTTTTGATCATATCGATACAAAACCTGAAGTTACAAAGTCTGAAATGTCTGTTTTTGATATGCTCTATGCATTAAATAAAATGTTAAAGCGAAAAAAATGGAAAGAACCAATGGAAACAAGAATTACTCGTATTGATATCCCATTGGATCAACGTATGGGAGAAATTATCGATCGAGTGAAAAGAGAAAAACAAGGAATTATATTTGATGAATTATTTTCTTATGAATCCAAATCGCATATTGTCATTACATTTATTGCTCTTTTGGAATTAATGAAAAAAAAGCAAATAACTTGTAAGCAGGATACATCCTTTAGTTCACTTTATATTTATTATCATGAATCAGAGTAATTTTCCGTGAGCTAAGTTAATGTGATCTGAGGGTAAGAAAGGGTTTTAGGTTGGGAGGATAGATGATGAATAATGAAGAATTAATGGGAGTCATAGAAGGACTACTATTTGTAAGTGGGGAAGAGGGTTTAAGCCTTCATCAGCTTTCTAAAATCATAGAAGTACCAATATGGTCTATTGAACATGCCGTTGAAGAATTGCAAAAAAGCTATGCTCAATCCCATCGAGGACTAGTAATTATGAAATCTAATCAAATTTATCATTTGACTACTAAGACAGACCACAGCATTTATATCAAACGTTTATTTTCTACACCAACTAATACTCGTCTATCACAGGCAGCCCTTGAAACGTTAGCAATTATTGCTTATCAGCAGCCAATCACTCGGACAGAAATTGAAGAAGTAAGAGGTGTGAATAGCGACAGACCAGTTCAAACCTTGCTCGCAAGACAATTAATCGAAGAAGTAGGAAGAAAGGAAACAGTTGGTAGACCTGTATTATTCGGCACAAGTAAAGACTTTTTAACTTACTTTGGACTTACTTCTATTGAAGAATTACCAAATCTTAATGACAATATTGAATTAGAAGATATTGTGGAAGAAGCAGATTTGTTTTTTGATCGTTATGAAGATATGCAACAACCAAAATAATAAAATGTATAGAAAGCCAAGTTTGTTGATTTCTTTTCAACTAGCTTGGCTTTTCTTTATTTCAACATGGGTATATTCTGTTTTACTACCACATATATTATATAGATACTATTTATGGAGGTTTCTTTCATGCGATTAACGAAAATCTTGCTACTAATGAGTGTGCTAATAATCATTAAGCCTCCTAGCGTGCTCGCAGCAGAGCCATATGTGTCTGCTCAAAACGCTATATTAATGGATCAAGAAACAGGAGAAGTATTATACGAAGTAAACGGGGATGAACAAACCTCCATTGCAAGTATTACTAAAATTATGACTGCCATTATTGCTATTGAGCTTGGAGTTCTTTCAGATGAAATAGAAACAAGTGAATTAGCAACACTTGTGGAAGGTTCGTCTATCTACTTGGAGCAGGATGAAGTGATGACATTAGAGGATTTACTTTATGGATTATTGTTACGATCAGGCAATGATGCTGCTATAGCAATTAGTGAGCATATTGGAGGAAGTGAAGAAGGTTTTGTGTTTTTAATGAATGAAAAAGCAAAATGGCTAGGAATGACGAACTCTCATTTTACAAATCCACATGGCTTACATGACGAAGATCATTATTCCACTGCTTATGATATGGCACTCCTGATGAAATATGCAATGAATAATAAGAAGTTTCAAGAAATATCGGGCACAAAAAATTATCAATCTGATAATAGAACGTATTTATGGAAGAATAAAAATCGTTTATTAACTGATCTTTATTCATATTGTACTGGGGGTAAAACAGGATATACTAAAAATGCTGGACGAACCTTGGTTACGACAGCAAATAAAGATGATCGATATTTAATTGCTGTCACTTTAAATGCACCAAATGATTGGGAAGATCATAAAGCAATGTTTGAATGGGGATTTCAACAAAACTCTTCAACGACTTCAGCTATTCAGACTACCCATGAAGAAAATGATCCAAAGAATGTCCTTACTTATTTAACCTATACACTAACGAAAATACTTGGCATGAATCAATTTAATACATTCCATATAAGCAGGTAAAGAATTGTTTTTTTACATTTCTTTATCTGCTTTTTTGATATGGATAAGAAAGTATAAAGGTACTGGAGATAGACGTTCCAGCAATACAGTCCAATTTTCGTGAACTTGAGTTCAGCCTTCTTGGAAGAATCGCATCTTCTTCCAAGAAGGCTGAAGCTTTTCCCGCTGGAGTTGACTTCCTGAAGCGGACATCCTCTTGGCAAGAACACTAGTGTTTTAAAGACCAAGTGATTTTCTTATCTTGATTCTGTAAAAAGCGATTTTTGAAACTTATCGACATAATTGATTATTCAAATATATTGAACTACCCCCACTTATTTACTGGGCTATTCTCGTTCTTTGAAGTGGGGCCTTCTGAATGGAAATATAATAAAAAAATGCTGATATGTGCCAAAGGTTGGACTACATTCTAATTTCACTGATATAATAACTTTTAGCATCATTATGAATTTGTTGCCTTGTATTTTCATTGGCAGCATTATAGTGGAACATGACATAATGATAAATATTGATCTAGAAGGCGGATATCATGACAAATCAAGGTGAAAGATTACAAAAAGTAATTGCCCATAGTGGAATTACCTCAAGAAGAAAAGCAGAACAATTAATTTTAGAAGGAAAAGTAAAAGTAAATTCTACAGTGGTTAAAGAACTCGGAACAAAAGTTTCACGTAAAGATGTTATAGAAGTAAATGGAATACCTATTGAAAAAGAAAAGCAAGTTTATTTCATCCTACATAAACCGAGAGGAGTAATATCGGCTGTATCTGATGATAAAGGAAGAGAAGTTGTGACAGATTTACTTCCTGGAGTCAGTGAACGTATTTTTCCAATTGGTAGGCTTGATTATCAAACGACAGGGTTGCTATTACTTACAAATGATGGTGAGTTTGCTAATCAGCTTATGCATCCAAAACATCAGATGGAAAAGGTATATGTAACAAAAATAAAGGGTATTCCTAGCAAAGAACAATTAAACATGATGATTAAAGGAGTTAAAGTAGATAAAGATTTGCTCAAAGCGAAGAAGTATAAAGTTATGACTACAGATAAACGTAAAAAAACAATGCTTCTTGAAATTACTTTAACAGAAGGAAAAAACAGACATATACGCAGAATGATGGAACATATCGGATTTCCTGTTTTAAAATTAAAGAGAGAAAAATATGGACCTTTAACATTAGATGGCTTAAATCCTGGACAATCTCGACCTTTAACATTGCAGGAGAAGAAAACAATGAATAAATTAATACTCGAAAATGTTGATAAATAGTCAAATCTTCCATAATCAATTAATGCTATAATCAAAACTGGAGGTGACTTATTTGAATTTAGATGATGTTAGAGAGACTAAAAAGAAAAAAATTCAAAAAAGATATATATTCCGTATCATTATTTTAGGCATATTGGTTGCAGCGGTAGTATTCGCTTTAGTTTCCAATTCAAAAAAAGATAACACTATCTATAAGGTCGGAGATCAAGCTCCTGATTTTACATTACAACAAATTAATGAAAATAATGAATTAGAGCAGGTTCGTTTAAGTGACTTTAAAGGAAAAGGTATTATGTTGAATTTCTGGGCAACTTTCTGTAAGCCATGTGAAGCAGAAATGCCTTATATGCAAGAACTATATCCAGAATACAAAGACAAAGGTATTGAAATCATTGCTGTAAGTCTGGATACAACAGAATTAGTCGTGAATAATTTTATTGATAAATATGATTTAACATTCCCGATACCTCATGACCAAAAAGGAACTTCAAGAGATCTATATAAAGTAGGACCTATTCCGAGTACGTTCTTTATAGATCCAGAAGGAAAAATCGTTGAAAAAATTGATGGTGCACTAACGTTAGACAGGCTTGAAGGATATTTCCAAGAAATTATGCCAGAAAGTTAGCGTTAACATATGATAATTGTGAGGGATTAATTTGAATAAAATAAAATGTGAATGTGGGCACGTTAATCCGGAAGGTACGGTTCTTTGTGAATCGTGTGGTAAACCGATCGAAGAAAATCAACATTTAGATAAAAATAATAAGAAAAAATTATTAAACATGCGCTACGATGGAAGTGCAAGACGTTCACAAACATATAATCAATCCATCATTGATAAAACATGGAATTTTTTCTCTTCTGTAAAAGTGGGAGTATGGCTTATTGTTATTGCGTTGATTGCATCAGCATTAGGTACTATTTATCCGCAAGAGATGTATATTCCAGTAAATGCAGTAACTCGAGATCCTGCTATTTATTATGAAGCTCAATTTGGTTTGCCTGGGAAAATTTATTATCAATTAGGTTTTCATAATTTATATAGCTCATGGTGGTACATGCTATTGATTGCACTAATAGGTGTGTCATTAGTAATTTGTAGTATCGACCGTGTAGTACCGTTACATCGTGCATTAAAGCTTCAAAAGCCTAAGCGTCACGAAACATTTGTTAATCGTCAAAGATATTTTAGTGAAACAAAAGACGCATCAAAAGAAGATATTAATAAATTTGTGAATGGATTAAAGAAAGCGCGTTATCGCATCCATACAGAAGATGGACATGTGTTAGCAGAAAAAGGGCGTTTTTCTAGATGGGGTCCATATGTGAACCATATTGGATTAATTATTATCTTGCTCGCTGCAATGTTACGCATGACATCCTTTATGTTTTTAGATGAATATGTGTGGGTACGAGAAGGGCAACAAGTAGTTATCCCGGGAACTGACAATCAATATTTTATTGAAAATAAAAATTTTATTTTAGAAACATATGATCCAGAAAATGATGAGCGTTTTAGGGATGCACTAGAAAAACAGAATGAGATGGTTCCTAGTAATTTCCAAACAGATGTAATCATCTCAAAGGTTACTGGGGAAGAGTCTGGCGAACCGACACTTGAACCATTTATAGAAGATGAAATACGAATGAATCATCCATTAAAATTTGATGGATTTACACTTTATCAACAAGGTTATCAATTAAATGAGTTCTCTAATATGTCGTTTAAATTATATCGTACAGATGATGAAGCAGAGACAGCAATTGATACATTTACAATTGATTTAACGTCTCCAGAGCGTACGTATGAACTAGAAGATGGGATTGAAATTGAAGTTGCTCAATATTTCCCTGATTATGTACTAGATGATGGTGAACCACGTTCAGAGACTAATTTTCCAAGAAACCCAGCTTTTGTAATAAGGGTAAATGCACCAGATTTAGAGACATCAGAAGTTAGCTTTATAGGAATTGGTAAGAACATTGATGCTACAGGTGAAAACCAATACAAACTAGGTATTGTGGATTTTGAAACACATAATGTAAGTGGATTAACGGTAAGAAAAGATTATACATTGCCACTTTTTGGAATTGGAGCAGCAATCTTTATGATTGGAGTTATTCAAGGCATGTATTGGCAACATCGAAGAGTCTGGATCCATCCTAAAAACAATGATGTGCTTATTGCTGCACATACAAATAAAAACTGGTTTGGTATCAAACGTGATATAGAAACCGCTCTTAAAGACACAGATCTGAAAATGGTAATCGACCAACAAGACGAAGATGAAGATGAGGAAATTTAAAATCTATTCCATAGGAGGGATTATATGACTTTAGTAACATTGAGTGCAATATTTTTATATTCTGCATTTGGTCTTTATTCTATTGCAACAATCATGTTTGGATTATCATTTAAGGATAAAGAAACAAACAAGAAGAAGAGCCTAACTGGTACGATTGCTATTTGGCTAACCATTATTGGATTGGCCTCTCAAATCGGTTATTTTGTTACACGCTGGATAGTAAGTGGACATGCACCAATAAGTAATATGTTTGAATTTATGACATTCTTAGGGATGAGTATTGTACTTGCGTTTATTGTAATCTACTTTATTTATCGTTTGAATGTACTAGGATTATTTGCATTACCAATTGCATTAATTATTATCGCATATGCAAGTATGTTCCCAAGAGAGATATCACCATTGGTTCCATCATTACAGAGTCCATGGTTACCAATTCACGTATCAACGGTTTCTCTATCTCAAGGGATTCTAGGGATTAGTTTTGTCGCAGGATTAATTTATTTAATCCGCCAAATTGATCAATCAGTTCGTAGTAAAAAAACATTTTGGTTAGAGACAATTTTATTTACATTATTTGTTTTTGTTGGCTTTATTGTAATGACAACAACATTTAAAATTATGGATTATCAAGCAGTCTTTGAAGTAGACGTTATGGAGCTTGGCCAGGAAAGAACGGTGATGATGGAATATAATCTACCCGCCATTGCTGGACCAGCAGATGGAACTTTGTTAACTGAAGGTAAGCTAGATGGAATTATTAGTACGCCATCATGGATGCAAGGGAAAGATGCTCCAACTAAATTTAATACATTAATTTGGTCGATCATAGCTGGAAGTATTTTTTACATTTTAACTAGACTCATTTTAAGAAAACGTATAGGAGCAGCAATACAGCCGCATCTGATGAAAACAAAGCCAGATTTATTGGATGAAATTACATATCGTGCTATTGCAATTGGATTCCCGTTATTTACGTTAGGTGGACTTATCTTTGCTGCGATTTGGGCTCAAATCGCTTGGGATCGTTTCTGGGGATGGGATCCAAAAGAAGTTTGGGCATTGGTTACATGGTTTTTCTATGCTGCAATTCTTCATTTGCGTCTATCACGCGGATGGCATGGTGAAAAATCAGCATGGTTAGCAGTAATAGGTTTTGCAATCATTATGTTCAACCTAATTGTTGTAAACCTTGTATTAGCCGGACTTCATTCCTATGCATAACATGATTATATAAATAATTTATAAAAATAAGGGAAATGCAGCTAAACCTAGCCGTGTTTTCCTTATACTTTTTTTCAAACTTCGTTTATACTTTAGGGAGAATGATTTTAAGAGGTGATTCTATGAGCGATACTGCAAAAGTTTTAGTAGTGGATGACGAAGATCGTATTCGTCGATTAATAAAAATGTATTTAGAAAGAGAAAATTTTGAGATTGAAGAAGCAGACAATGGACAAACTGCGCTTGAGCTTGCATTACAAAATGATTATGATGCAATTATTTTGGACATCATGATGCCAGAAATGGATGGTATTGAAGTATGTCAAGAATTGCGAAAAGAGAAAAACACTCCTGTACTTATGCTCACTGCAAAAGGAGAAGAATCAAATAGAGTCCAAGGATTTGAAATTGGAGCAGATGATTATATTGTAAAGCCATTTAGTCCTCGTGAAGTAGTATTACGTGTAAAGGCTATTTTACGTCGTGTGAGCGAATTAAAATTAGTAGAGGCTGATATGTCTTCAAAAAATATTATCGCCTTCCCACACCTTACCATTGATCTAGATGCATACCGGGTCACAACACATGGTAAAGAGGTTAGTTTAACACCTAAAGAATATGAATTATTATGCTTTTTAGCTCAATCTCCTGATAAAGTTTACAAGCGGGAGGATTTATTAAAAGAAGTTTGGCATTATGAATTCTTTGGTGACCTTCGTACAGTAGATACACATATTAAACGTTTACGTGAAAAATTAATGAGTGTTTCAGAAGATGCTGCGAAAATGATTGTAACTGTTTGGGGTGTCGGATATAAATTAGAGGTAGATGATGAATAATGTTTTGGCGTAGCGTTGTTGGGAAACTAGCAATAACTATCTTATTACTAGTTTCCTTTGTTCTTTTTATTTTAACTGTGCTATTATTGCAATTTTTCGAAGGATTCCATGTGCAAGAAGCAGAAAGAGCAATGCTGCAAAACGCAACTAAGGTTTCTTATATGGTGGAGCAGCATGAGGAAGATCAAGTTATATTTGAAATGACAGAAAGAATTAAAGATCCTGCAAGCAGGGTAATGATAGTATTTAATGATGGAACATCTTGGCTGTCAGATTCAGCAAATAAAGGACTTTTAGAAATAGATGATGAATGGTTTATAAATAATGAAGATGTTGAAAAAGTACTAAATAATAATGAAGATTTACATAAGCAAATTATGCTACCAGATGAAAGTGAAGAAATCATGGTTGTTGGTACCCCGGTTGCTCATCATAGTGGAGCAATTTTTATTTTCCAATCCTTAGATATGATTGATCAAACAAGAGCAGAAACAACTAGAATTATTTTCTTAGCAGCTGGTATTGCAATCATTTTAACAACTATATTTGCTTTCTTTTTATCTACACGGATTACTTCACCACTTATCAAAATGCGAGAAGCTGCATTTGATTTAGCAAGAGGAGAATTTAAAACAAAAGTTCCTATTCTAACACATGATGAGATTGGTGAATTAGCTATCGCATTTAATAAGATGGGTAAACAATTAGACTTTCATATTAATGCGTTAAGGCAGGAGAAGGAGCAATTATCTAGAATTGTTCATTCCATGGCTGATGGTGTAATTACACTCAATCGTGAAGGAAATATTATGGTGGTTAATCCGCCTGCGAAAAAGTTTATTGAAGACTGGTATTATGAAAATAGCCTCCCAGTAGGTTCTGACAATGATCAATTACCTGAAGAATTAAAAGAAATCTTCACTAGAGTCATTCAAGGGGAGAAGGAAGTACTTCAGGAACTAAGTTTACAAGGTAGAAATTGGGTTATGATTATGACGCCATTATATGATCAGAAGAATGTTCGTGGTGCTGTAGCAGTAATTCGAGATATGACAGAAGAAAGAAGATTAGATAAGCTTCGTAAAGATTTTATTGCCAATGTATCCCATGAATTACGTACTCCAATTGCCTTACTTCAAGGATATAGTGAAGCAATTGTTGACGATATTGCGGAAACAAAAGAAGACAAAAATGAGTTAGCACAAATTATCTATGAAGAATCTTTACGTATGGGACGTTTAGTTAATGAATTATTGGATATGGGAAGAATGGAAGCGGGACATATTCAATTGAATAAAGAAATCATTGAAGTAGAATCATTTGTTGACCGAATTTATAAGAAATTTAAAGGAAGTGCAAATGATAATGGAATTGAGCTTACGCTAACAAAACAAATCACGAAAAAGGATGCTTTTATTGATATCGACCGCATTGAACAAGTATTTACTAACCTGATTGATAATGCGATTAATCACACGGAGTCAGGAGGAAACGTGGAGATTATTGTGAAGTATAACCATGAAGGAATGTATGTAGATATTGCGGATACTGGAAAAGGAATCCCAGAAGATGATTTGCCATTTGTTTTTGAACGTTTTTATAAAGCGGATAAATCCAGAACGAGAATGAAAAAAGGAACAGGCCTAGGCTTAGCAATTGCTAGAAATATTGTTGAAGCACATCATGGAAATATTACTGTAAAAAGTAAGGTAGATATTGGCACAACCTTTAGTTTTAGTATTCCAGAACAAAAGGAATAAGTAGAATATTTTTAATAACAACTTTATATGGATTAGATTTTGGTTTATTTACGATAAACATACGTGTTCGAAAAGGTCTTTTTTGTTGGACTTTTTGAACATCCTGTAAAAGGGAATCTAGTGAAAATCTAGAACTGTCCTCGCAACTGTAAGTAACTACGAAATAAGCAAAACCACTGTATACATGTATATGGGAAGGGCTTAAAGTAGGTTAGATGTTACAAGTCAGAAGACCTGCCAAAATCTATTTGTATCAATAACTCCGAGGAAAGAGCTATTGGCAAGACGAGGTTTGCATATTTTTGTGCATGAAATAATTCAGATTGTCAAACAGCTAGCTCTTAGACGAGTTAGCTGTTTTTTGATTTTATCCAGAATTTACATAAAAAGATTAAAGATATAGGATGGAGAGTGTAAAAGATGAAAAAAAGTTTACTACAAATGTTGTCATTACTTATTACAATTATGTTATTAGTAGGGTGTTCTTCTACAGAAGAAAACCAAAATCAAACGAATGATAACTCAAATAACACAGAACAATCTGCTGAAGAGAAAGCGGTTATTACAATTTCTCAAGATGAGGGAGACACAGTACTTACAGAGAAAGAAGTATCTTTTGAAGAAGGAGCCATTTTAATGGACGTGTTAAAGGAAAACTTCGAAATTGAAGAAACTGGCGGAATGATTACTGCTGTTGATGGTTTGGAAGCAGATGAAAGTGAAAAGAAAGCATGGATGTATTTTGTGAATGATGAAATGCCTATGGTAGGAGCTGCTGAATTTGAATTATCTGCAGGCGATAAAGTAAATCTCGATTTACAATCATGGGAATAATGTTCCGTGAATACTTATAAAATTACATTATTAGCTTTTCTAGCAGCAATTGCTATTGTCGGTCGAAATTTATTTGTATTTATTCCTGGATTTCAGCCTGCGACAGTAATTATTATGATCGCGGGTTTAATGTTAGGAAGTATTGCTGCAGTGATTCTAGCCTTATTGATTACAATTTTATCCAACCTTACCTTGGGAATGGGAATGTGGGCAATTGCTCAGATTATTTCCTGGGGGCTTATTGGTCTATTATCTGGTCTACTTGGAAGATACTTTAAGAAAATTCCTATTTATATATTAGTAATTTTATCCATTATTGCGGGATATTTTTATGGTTTTGTAATCTCTTTAATGACCTATCAGGTAACAGGGCATTTTTGGCCTTATTATGTAATGGGATTATCGCATGATACAAATCATGCCATTGGTAATGGTATTTTCATGGCGTTACTTTATCCAGTTATCGCTTATTTAATAAAGAGATATGCAAGCAATTATTTTCATCAATAAATCAAAGTTCAGTCTCTCGTTATATAAGAGGCCTGAACTTTTTTATTTAGAGGCTGTTCAAAAAGTCCAATAAAAATGACACATCATGCTAGTATCGGTGTTGAAATAGAACGTTGCGAATTTAACCGATGACGGTCCTTTTTGAACACGTATATTTAGAAAAATATGAATCTAAGTAATCCATTTAGATGTGAAAATATTTATGATATAGTTAGATAAAAATGTAACATTATATAAGGTTATTACGACATATATAGTGAGATTAATGGAGGACCTTATGAAAAATACTTTTGATCGAATATACGATGATTATCATCAAGAGTTATATCGATTTGTCTTTTATATGGTTAAAGATAAAGAAACTACCGAAGACCTTGTTCAAGAGGTTTATATACGAATACTTAAATCTTGGGATTCCTTTAGAGGAGATAGTAGTGAAAAAACTTGGATTTTCTCCATTGCTCGTCATGTAACAATTGATTATTTTCGTTCACAAAAGCGTAAAAGTGCTCGTTTTTTAGAGTTTTTTGATTGGGGAGAAAAGGGTGATTCTATTCCAACCCTAGCTCCATTACCTGAAGAGATAGCAGAGAAAAATGAAGATGCACAGAAGCTATATGCATATTTAGATAAATGTACAGTGGATCAACGAAGTGTACTAATTTTAAGATTTATTCATGATTTTTCAATTAAAGAAACGTCTGAAGCCTTAGGATTTAGTGAAAGCAAGGTAAAAACAACACAGCATCGAGCATTAAAGACGTTAAAAAAATATTGGCTAAATGATTTAGAAAGGGGGGAAAGCGCTTTATGAGGTCTTTTGATAAAGAAGAGAAAATAATTGTTCAAAAGCTACGGGAATTACCGAAAATAAAAGATGAAACGGATAAAGAAATTCTCTATAAGCGTATCTCCCAGAATATAAATAAGCCTGTTAAAAAACCTAAACGTCAAATTAAATATGTTCCCATTCTTGGATCTGCTTTTGCGTTAATATTACTTGCTTTTTTAATTCCATCATTTTTAAATAATGATTCGAAAGAAAATACATTACCTAATTCTGAACGTTCTGCAGAAAATTATTCGCTGCAAATGGATGAAGCACCACCTGAAGAGAGTGAAACAGAAGAAGAACCTTCCACTCAGCAGCAATCAGAGCCTGATAGGGATACAAATATAGAAGAAGATAACGAAACGGAAGAAGAAGCGGATGATGAAGTAGAATCCTCGGAGTCAGAGGATAGTGAAGAAATAGAGAATGATGATGGTATAGAGTCTTTAGAAAATAGAAATTTTGATGAAACGCTAGTGGTATCGTCAGTTGCTGAAAATGAAGTAATCGTCCATGCTGCATTAGCTGATAATCAGATCCAATATGTTATCCCACTTAGTTTTGTTGTATCTGCAGATGAGGATTTAGATACTATTTATAATAATTTGAGTAATCTTTTATCCGAAAATGCCTGGGGATTGACTCCTTTTCCATTAGAAGATGTAGAATTTGATGTAGACTTAGATAATAAAACTGTTGATATTGAGCTTCCAGAAGATTTCCAGCTTGGAGAAGGTGGAAGTAACTCAGCTGTATTTTCCAAAATATTATCTGCGATGTTCAATCCATATGGGATTGATAAAGTTGTATTTCATCCAGAAGATGAAGAAAGCTTTGAATTAGGAGCATTAAGCAATGATAACGAATTGGATTTAGAGAAAGAACCTGTAGCTAATTATAGAGTTTATCAAGCATCGAGTGATTCCAAGAAATTTCTAGTTCCAATTCCACAAGAAAATTTGTCATTAGAAGAATCTTTTGAGGAATTAAAGAAAGGTCTTGAGGATTATCATGTCTATGCAACTATTCCAGAAGAAGCGGAATTTACAATTGGTCAAGAAAATGAATTCTTGCGAGTGGAATTTCTAGAACCACTAACAACAATGGAAAATGAAGACATCATGCTGATGATCGAATCTATGCTTATGACAAGTAAAGAGCATGGCTTTACACAAGTTCAGTTTGAGAATACAGGAATTGAAAGTATAGGGCCATACCAAGTTTCAGAGCCAATCAAGGTACCTGAAGCAATCAACTTGATTAGATAGAACTGGTGAATAAAGAGTAGTATATGAATTGGTATACTACTCTTTTTTGACTTTTAAAATTTCTTCTCTTATGCTAAATAATAATACATTATGATTCGAAACTACTATTATAAAAACGAGGAGATGCTGCTTGTTATTCGAGAGTTTAATTTTAAAATGCACGGAAAAATTACATGAACAACGGACGAGTTCAGCAATTTTCCATTTATTAAAAGGAAGACGATCTACCCAAACCTTTCAAGATGCACGCCTATTCCAACTCACCAAATTTTATGGAATTTACCCATCTTTAAGAAGGCAGACATTTGATGAAAAAGTACATACTTTGCAAAATAAATCTGCTATCCAAATAACAGAAAGTAATATGATTGCTATTTTACCAGAAGGAATTAGGTTACTTTGTCAAGAAGAAAAGAATGTAGCCCTCTACTATTTTCATGGACTTAAATATTTTCAAACTGATCAACATTTTTATGAACGTATATTAATACTTATTCAAGTGTTAACGAATAAAAAGAAGAGACATTCTAAATACATTCCTATTATTGATAATCGTACGACTTTGCGCTGGATGAAGCATTTTCTCTCTAGCCATACAGATTCGATAGCTGCTTTATTAGAGAATGTATTTGCTGAATTACATATGCTTTTATCTCAATTGCCAGAAGTAGAAGCGGAAATGTTTGTTGATCGACTTACAGGCTTTAAAACATACGGCTTAAGTGAACAACAGCTAGCAAGAAAATATGAGCTTCCGCTAATTGATATCCCTCTCTACTTTATAGCAATTATTCATCAGCTATTAAAACTAATATTAGAAAATACATCCATGTATCCATTTTTTTATCAGTTAATAAGTGACTTATCAACCAGTGGCTTCATTACCAAATCCGCTAATGAAACCTATCGTTTATGGAGTCAAGGATATTCAATAGAGAAGATTATTGGTGTTAGAAATTTAAAAGAAAGTACCATTCAGGATCACTTTGTGGAAATTGCTTTATATCATCCTACCTTTCGTATAGATGAATTTGTAGACAATATCAAACAGCAGCAAATATTAGATGTAATTTCTAGTACAAAGGATATGAAATTAAAATCGATTAAAGACAAAGTATCATCCGATATTAGTTATTTTCAGATTCGCTTAATCATTGCTTCAAAAGTTCAATAGAGATAGGTTGTTTTATCATGCACAATCGAAAATTGGATACATATATAGAGCAATTTTATGGTTATACCTCGTTTCGGCCAGGCCAAAAGGAAATTATGGAGAGCATTCTGCAAAGACAGGATGTACTTGGTGTTCTTCCTACTGGTTCGGGAAAATCCTTATGCTATGAATTACCTGCACGTTTATTAAGCGGAACAACCATCGTTGTTTCTCCATTGATTGCACTTATGATTGATCAAGTAAAGCAGCTTAAGGCAAATGGAATGAAGCGGGTAGTTGCTTTAAATAGTTTTATGGATTATGCAGAACGACAAGATGTTTATCGGTATTTAGGGGAATATAAAATCATTTATATTTCTCCTGAGCTTATTCAAGCAGACCAAGTGTTAAATCGTTTGAAGAAAATAGATATTTCTTTATTTGTTATTGATGAAGCACATTGTATTTCTTTGTGGGGGCATGAATTTCGACCAGATTATTTAAAGCTTTCTCATGTGATTAAAGAGCTTGGAGATCCTACCGTTCTAGCATTAAGCGCAACCGCTCCAAGCAATATCCAAAAAGACATCATAGCAGCATTGAATAGACCGAATATGAAAAAACATATTTATCCAATTGATAAAGAAAATATTTGTTTTTCTATCCAACAGGTGGCACACGAACTAGAAAAGATAGATTTTCTAACAGATTTTTTGCAAAAGCATCATGTTCCAACATTAATCTATTTCTCCAGTAGAAATGTTTGTGAACAAGTGGCAGAGCAATTGTCCATTCAACTAACAAATAGAAAAGTTGCCTTCTATCATGGTGGAATGGAGCAAATGGATCGTTTAACGATTCAGCAACAGTTCATGGAGGATCAAATAGATATTATTTGTTGCACAAATGCATTTGGGATGGGGATTAATAAGCCAAATATCCGAGCTGTTATTCATTTTCATTTACCTTCTCAAATCGAATCTTTTATCCAAGAAATTGGGAGAGCGGGAAGAGATGGCGAACCAAGCCTTAGCATATTGCTTTATGCAGAGCATGACCAGCTACTACCTAGAAGAATCATTACAAATGAATTGCCTACGAAGGAACAGATCACTGTAGTCTTCCAGCAATTAAAGCAGCTAGCTTTACAGAAGCAATTACTGCCAAAACAGGTGAAAGAAATAGAAAAAATGCTTGGCATAGAAGAAATTCATTGGCGATTTATCAACTACCATTTAGAAAAAAATGATATAATAAAAAATAATCAGATTATCTATCAAGCAACACATTGGCAAAATGTTTTTGAGCACATTGTAGATATGAGAATAAATCGATTAAATATAAAACAAAATCAGCTTTTCGCAATGCTAGATTGGGTTCATGAAACAGACTGCTTACGAGAAAGCTTATATAAGGGCTATCAAGATACATATGATAAACCAGAGCAGCATTGCTGTAGTAATTGTGATTTCGTATTAGAACAATGGGAACCCCCTCAAGCATTAAGAGAGATCCGAACATCTCATCAGGATTGGCAAAGAAAATTAAAAGCATTATTACTAATCGGAGAAAATGATGAAACAGAGTGAAATTGTAAAACAATTAACAGATAAAGAATTAATGATTCAAGTGATTTTTTCACAGCTTGTTTTTATTACAATCAGTATTATCTCAAGCTTTCTTCTTTTCGAACATTTTACAGATTGGCTTGATTATTTCAGCTTTAATGACAAAGCGATCATCTATTATGGAGTTATTCCAGCATTGATTGTTGTCTCTATTGATATTATTTTAAGTCTTGTTTTACCGAAGCATCTTCTGGATGATGGAGGTATAAATGAAAAATTATTTAAAACAAGAACGGTAACAGAAATTATCTTTATTGCAGCAGTTGTTGCGATAGCAGAAGAATTATTATTTCGCGGTGTGATTCAAACCACTTTTGGTTTTATAATTGCAAGTGTAGTATTTACCCTTGTACATATTCGTTATTTAAAGAAGCCCATTTTATTAATTTCAGTTTTGATCCTAAGTTTTTATTTAGGATATGCTTATGAGGTAACAGGTAATTTGCTTGTTACAATCACTGCACATTTTATCATCGACCTATTACTCGGTTTGTTTATTAGGTTTCAGAAATGAGGTGTATGCATTGGATACAGACAAGAATAAAAGTGAAGACCAAGCAACACAATTAAAAAAATTAGTAAATGAATTAAATAATGATGTACCTACCGATAATCAGCAGATTCAAATAGATAGTAATGCACTTTTTCGAGAAACAAATGAAGATCCAATCATAGATATTTTAAATTTACCGCCTCGTAAAGAAGTGCATCAAGAAAATACAAAACGTGCTCGTTTAAAGATGATGGGTCGTCCATTAAGTCGGTTTATCTTTGTTTGTGTTATTTTAGTTCTAATTTTAGGCGTAGCTTATTACTTTTGGAATGATGAATTAATGAATCTCTTTACGCTTTAAAAAAGTTATGAAATAAGGGGAGCGAATAAATGGATTTAAAATTAGCAAATAAAGTTGCTTTGGTTGTAGCTTCAAGTCAAGGATTAGGAAAAGCAGTTGCCACACAGCTTGTAAAAGAAGGCACAAATGTTATGATTACGAGTCGTAATGCTGAAAAGCTCCAAGCTGTTAAAGAAGAATTGACAGCTCTTCAAGCAGGAAGCGTTGAATATTATCCTGCTGATATTACAAAGGTAGAGGATATTAAAGCATTAGTAGCTAAAACACGCGAAGTATTTGGCAAAATAGATATCCTAGTGAACAATGCTGGTGGCCCCCCTGGAGGTACCTTCGATCAATTTTCTGATGAAGATTGGCAAAAAGCTTTTGAATTGAATCTATTTAGCTATATTCGTATGATTCGCGAAGTTTTACCTGATTTAAAGCAAGAGGGAGGAAAGATTATTAATATTGCATCTTCCTCTATTAAACAGCCGATTTCTGGTTTGATTCTTTCGAATACTTTCCGTACAGGGATTGTAGGCTTGGCTAAATCATTAGCCGAAGAATTAGCTCCTTATAATATTTTAGTGAATACTGTAGCGCCAGGTAGAATTTATACAGATCGGATTGAATATTTGGACCAGTTGAAGGCAGAAAGACTGCAGATAACTGTAGATGAAGTTCAGGAACAAGCTTTGAAATCAATTCCTCTTGCAAGATTCGGAACACCAGAGGAATTTGCTAATGTGGTTACATTTATGGCGTCTGAAGCTAGTAGCTATGTAACTGGAAGCTCTATTATTGTTGATGGTGGTTCTGTAAAATCAATATAAGAAAACATGTTAACGGAGAAAAAAATGACAAAAAATATTACAATTACAGGTTATGGTGTAGTAGCAAGAGAACTTATTCAGTTAATAGATCAGTCAAAGGATAACCTTCTAAAAAAGTATGGTGTTGAATTTAAGGTGAGTGCGATCGGAAGTAGTCAAGGCATGATCACAGCAACAGAGGGTATTGATTTAGCTATGCTATTAAAATTTGGTACAGGCTCAAGTGCGCTAAAACAATATGCTAAAGCAACACAACAATCATTACTTCCTACTCGTATGATTGGCGATGTCTTAGTAGAGTGTTCACCAACGAATACGGAAACGGGTGGTGCTGGTTTAGTTTATTTTAACGAGGCAATGGATGCACAGATGGATATTGTTTCCGTAGCGAAGGGCGCTTTAGTTCATTCCTTTAAAGAAATTCAGCAGAAAGCCAAAGATAACAAAGTTCGTATTAAATATAGTGGTGCAACAGCAGCAGCTTTACCAACATTAGATATTGGTGAATTTAGCTTAGCTGGAACAACAATTACTAAAATAGAAGGAGTGCTTAATGGTACTTCTAACTATATTTTAAGTGCGATGGATGAAAGTCAGTTGAGCTTTACTGAGGCATTGAAAATTGCTCAGGAAAATGGGATTGCTGAATCTAATCCAAAATTGGATGTAGCAGGTTTTGATAGTGCTGCAAAGATACTTTTATTGACTAATGGCTTATTGGAAAAAGATTTTTCCATACAAGATGTAGAAATAACTGGTATTGAGAATATATCAAAAACAGATATTGAGCTTGCTAAACAGGCAGGTAAAACCATTAAATTATTAGCTCAAGCAGTGGTGGAAAAAGATGAAGTTCGCATGGAAGTAAAACCATGTGCAATAGAACTAACCCATCCACTCGCACATATACATGGAACGAATAAAGGCATTGTTTTTGAAACAATTGAAATGGGTACGATTTGTACAACTGGTGGAGCATCACATCCACGCGGTGCAGCAGCTGCTGCTTTAAAAGATCTAATCAACTTGTATCGTAAAGACATGTTATAAAATAGGCTCAGATTACCCGTTAGGTTCATAGCTACTTAACGGGTTTTTTTGGCTGTTTTTTCACACACAAATGTATTACATTTACGATATAATATAAAATGTATTCACTGCTACTGGACAGATCAAGGAGAGGAAAGAAAGCTTTTGTATCTAATTGCAATTATGATCATCTGTTGCTTGCCGATGATATTTATTTTATGGATGATTTTTAAAGCTCATCATGATGTACTTGATTTTGTTATGATCAAAGATAAAAGATTACCTGCCGGGTTTGAGGGATTTAAAATTTTTTTCATTACAGATATTCATCGACGAAAGATTAAGGCAAAAACATTAGATGCTATTACGGACTCCATAGAACTTGTCCTTATCGGAGGAGATATGACAGAACATGGTGTTCCATTAGATAGAACTAAACAAAACCTGCAGCTATTAAAACGTTTTAATGTGCCGATTTATTTTGTATGGGGAAATAATGATTTAGAAGTTAACCAGCAGCAATTAATGGATTTATTTGCAGCGTTTGATGTAATTATACTTGCTGATGATTTTAGAAAAATCACTCGTAATGGCAGTAGCATGCAGCTTATTGGTTTTAATTTCTATGAAGAACCACAATATCGATACCAAATACCTTGGGAAGATATAGATGGATATTCATTACTACTTACACATACACCACGTTCTTTTTACTTTCAGACACCTTATATCCAATATAAGATTCAAACGGTTTTAGCAGGCCATACACATGGGGGGCAAATTCGCTTATTTAATAAAGGATTGTATTCTCGTGGGGGATTAAAATATTATAATCATACAAATGTATTTGTAAGTGAAGGCTACGGCTATACCGCATTACCCTTTCGCCTACAAACAAATGCAGAGTGTCATGTGGTTACACTAAGTAATATTGATTGATTCATAATAATCACAGTGTATACTAAATCATGGAGACAAATTTTAATCATATATCAAGATAGAAAGAATAATAGAATATTTTTTTGAATTTTTCTAAAGGAAGTGCAGATATAAAATGAGTATTGAAAATACAATTATTATAGGTGCGGGGCCATGTGGAATGTCCTGTGCTTTAGAATTACAGGCTAGAGGTATTAATCCACTTATTATTGAAAAAGGAAATATTGTACATACCATTTATAATTTCCCAACACATCAAGAGTTTTTTAGTACGAGTGAGAAATTAGAAATTGGAAATATTCCTTTTATTACAGAAAGACAGAAGCCTGTACGATCTCAGGCTTTAGCATATTACCGAATGGTTGCAATGCGCAATGATTTACGTATCCATTCCTATGAAGAAGCAAAGACTATTCATAAAATAGATGAACATTTTCAAATTATCGTAGAAGATCAATACGGAAATGAGAAGAGTTATACAGCGAAGCATGTAATTATCGCAACAGGCTATTATAATCAATTCAATTTAATGGATGTAGAAGGAGAGGACCTTCCTAAAGTTTCCCATTATTTTAAAGAAGCACATCCTTTTTATAAGAAGAAAGTTGTTATTGTGGGTGGAAAGAATTCAGCAGTTGATGCTGCACTAGAATTGCATAAAGCAGGAGCAGAAATAACTGTATTATATCGAGGAGATGTATATTCAAGTAGTATTAAGCCTTGGATTCTTCCGTTTTTTGATTCATTGGTGCGCAATGAAGAAATTCAACTAGAATTTAATGCAAAAGTAAGTAAGATTACTCCGACAACTTTGCATTATCAAGTGAATGGTCAAGAGAAGGAAATTGAAAATGATTTTGTTTTCGCCATGACTGGTTATCAGCCTAATATCAAATTTTTAACACAAGTAGGCGTAGATGTTGATTTTGTCAGTGGAGTTCCAGTATACAATGAAGAAACTTATGAAACCAATATTCCAGGGATTTATATTGCAGGAGTAGTGGCTGCCGGATTTAATAATAATGCAATCTTTATTGAAAATGGGCGTTTTCATGGTGAAAAGATTGCTGAATCCATTATTGGAAAATAAAAAGACAATAATTATTTAAAAGAGGATGTTTAAAAAATTCGGTTAAAATGACTCATCGACCAGAAAAAACTTCAACTAAATTTTGATGTGATCCTTTTCATCCTCCCTTTAATCACGCATTAAAAAGCATGAATTTGACTTTTGTCAATCTCATGCTTTTTTTGTATAAAGAGAGATATTAATAAAACATGCATAAATAATCTTCTTAGTAAAAAAATAGCAATAGATTTGATTGTTAATTCAGGAGGAAGATGATATGCAGAAAAAAAATAGAAATACATGGTTATGGATACTTTTGATATTTATGTTTGTGTTAGTAACACCTTATGATAATACTGGTGATGCGTTTAGCGAACAAGTATTGCAACATGGAGCAATTGGAGAAGATGTTATTGAGCTACAGTCAAGATTGAAGCATATTGGTTTCTATACAGGAGAAATTGATGGTGTGTTTGGTTGGAGAACTTATTGGGCATTACGTAATTTTCAATATGAATTTGGTTTACCAATCGATGGCATGGCTGGAGCAAGTACAAAAAATAAATTAACCAATGTAACTGAGTACAATGGCAATACCACGCAGCAAGGATCAGGTGGATCGCAAGGAGGAAATAGTCAACCCACACATTCTGTGAATGTTCCTCAAGGATTTTCACAAAATGATATTCAATTGATGGCAAATGCTGTATACGGTGAAGCCCGTGGTGAACCATACGAAGGGCAAGTAGCAGTTGCTGCAGTAATTTTAAATCGTGTAAATGGGCCTTCGTTTCCAGATTCAGTAGCAGGAGTGATTTTTGAACCACGCGCCTTCACGGCTGTTGCAGATGGGCAAATATGGCTCACACCAAACGAAACAGCTAGACAAGCGGTATTAGATGCAATCAATGGTTGGGATCCTTCAGGAAATGCAACCTATTATTTTAACCCAGACACAGCAACATCTGCGTGGATTTGGACTAGACCACAAATTAAACAAATTGGAAAACATATCTTTTGTAAATAAGGAGGGAAACATATAATGATTCGGTGGATATTAATCGCATTGTTAGCAGTCATTGGTATTGGTACAGGCTATTGGGGCTATCTAGAGCACCAAGAAAAAAATGCCATATTAATTCAAGCAGAAAATACGTATCAACGTGCTTTTCATGATCTTTCCTATCGAATGGATTTACTCCAAGATAAACTTGGCTCTACTTTAGCTATGAGCAGTGAAGATCAATTATCTAATCAGCTTATTGAAATATGGCAATTGACTGCCCAGGCTCATACAGATGTTGGGCAATTACCACTCTCTTTATTACCTTTTCACCAAACAGTAGAATTTCTTACATCAATTGGTGATTTTACTTATCGTACTGCAACAAGAGATTTAGAGGAAGAGCCATTAACAGATGATGAAGTGACAACGCTTCATCAATTATATAAACAAGCGACAACAATGAAAGATGAATTACGAGAAGTTCAACACTTAACATTAAAAAATAATTTACGATGGATGGATGTACAGCTTGCATTAGCCAATGAAGAAGAACCAATGGATAGCACGATTATTGATGGCTTTGAAACTGTAGATAAACATGTTTCTGGTTTTACCAGTGATAATTCATTTTCTTCACTCAGTCCAAGTCAATCTGAGAAAAAGATATATCAATCATTAGATGGAAAAGTGCTTAGTGAACAGGAGATTTTAGAAAAGAGTAAGAACGTGTTTAGTGTTAATGATGAAACAGAGTTAACCGTATCAAAAAGCAGTGATGGTGCAGATGTTCCGATGTATACAGTAACATACAAGGATGAAGAAAAAAGTGCATATGCTGATTTGATTGAGGATGGCGGACATATCCTGTCCTTACTCATTCATCGACCATTCTCAGAAAAAAGTATTAGTTTACATGATGGGTATCTTGAAGCCGAAAAATTTGTAGAAAATCAACAATTTCAAAATATGAAGCTTTCTAATAGTAGTGAATATGATCAAATTGGTGTGTACACCTTTGTATATGAACAGGATGGTGTTCAAATCTATCCAGATTCGGTAGAAGTTAAAGTGGCTTTAGATAGCGGAGAAGTGATCGGATTTTCTGGAAAGAATTTTTTAATTAATCATCATGAACGCGAAATTAACGAACCTGAGTTAACATTAGACGAAGCAAAAACACATGTGAATCCGAATGTCGAAATCATGGAACAGAAATTAGTAATAATGGAAAATACACAAAAAGAAGAAATATTAACATATGAGTTTATTGGAACACTTGATAATGATATTTATCGCATTTTTATCAATGCAGATAATGGGAAGGAAGAAGAAGTAGAAAAAATATCTGGTCCAGAAGCTGTTTTTACGGAGTAAACAGTATTTTATCTAAATAATTTCATTCCAGATCAAAAAAATTAGTAAAAGAGAATTTTTTCTTTCTCTTTTGCTAATTTTTTGTAATAATGGGTATTAGGAATTGCATCTTAGAATTGAAAGTTTATATTAAAGAGAAAAATCAATGTTTTTAGTCTAAAAGTACTATTCAGAAGTTTGTGATTCTATAGATTTCAGATTATATTGATTTTTCGTTTAGTTATATGGGTAAAGGTAAATTTTTATTGAGCGCTTGATTAAAAAACGGATAGATTACTTGCTTGTTTTTTATGCTTTAGCATATCCTCATATCCTTACGAGCTAAGAGTATAGCCTGTGTTTTTCGTTCTGGATGAATAAGTTACTAATTCACTTAAATGGTAATTTTATAAATTTTTGTGGTATTATTTATATAAGCATATTTGCAAAGTCTTTAAGATAGATGTTAGACAGCGAGAGGAATGAATGTAGGATTGAATAGTAAATTAACAATTGCCATTGATGGTCCAGCAGCAGCGGGGAAGAGTACCGTATCAAAAATTGTTGCGACAAAACTTGGATATATCTATATTGATACTGGAGCAATGTATCGAGCAATAACATTAAAAGCAATAAATGAAAATATTCATTATGATAATGAAGATAAACTAACAGCTGTCCTGTTAGAAACTTCCATTGAATTAAAACAATCTAACACAGGACAAAAGGTATTTCTTGATGGGAAAGATGTTTCTCTTGAAATTCGTTCTGAAAAAGTAACCCATGCTGTATCGCAAATTGCAAAGCATTCGAAAATTCGAGAGATTATGGTAGAAAAACAGAAGGCATTTGCTAAACAAGGTGGCGTAGTGATGGATGGAAGAGATATTGGAACACACGTCCTACCAAATGCCGAATTGAAATTCTTTTTAATTGCTTCCGCTGAAGAAAGAGCTAAAAGACGTCATCAGGAAAATATAGAAAGAGGCTTTACTTCTGATTTAGAAAATATTAAAAATGAGATTATTGAGCGAGATTTACAAGATACAAAACGTAAAGTTGCGCCACTAATCAAAGCAGAAGATGCTATAGAAGTTGATACGACTTCCATGTCCATTGATGATGTAGCTAGTTTTATTCTGGATAAAGTTAATAACTATTCATAGAGATACATACTATATTTAATACCTATATAAAAACTGGGTTATAGTTATTTACTAAGCTTGTCAAATAATGAATCTTATTAGAAGTTATTATTAGAATCAATTTTTAAACGATATCTAAAGATAATCCTTGGTATACTGCTATTTTAATTACATAAGATAGAAGTTTTTAATTGATTTAGGAGGGCTAATTATGCATGAAGAATTAGGAAATGATTTAGTGAATTTTAATGTTGGTGATACAGTTACAGGAACTGTAGTGAAATTAGAAGATAAACAAGTTCTTGTTGATATCGGCTTCAAAAGTGAAGGTATCTTACCAATTGGCGAACTATCAAATGTACATGTAGAATCTCCAGATGAAGTAGTGAGTGTTGGAGATGAAATTGAATTGATTGTTAAGAAAGTTGATGATGATGAGATTGTTCTTTCTAAAAAAGCAGTAGATGCTGAAAAAGCATGGGAAGAGTTAACTCAGAAATTTGAAGATGGTACAGTGTTTGATACAACTGTAAAAGAAGTAGTTAAAGGTGGTCTTGTTGTAAATATTGGTTTACGTGGATTCATACCTGCTTCTTTAGTAGAAACTTATTTTGTTGATGATTTTTCTGACTATGTTGGGAAAACATTATCTGTGAAAATTGTTGATCTAGATCGCGAACAAAATCGCATTATTCTTTCTCATCGTGCAGTTGTTGAAGAAGAGGCGAATGAGAAAAAAGGGCAGTTATTAGAAACACTAGAAGAAGGGCAAGTTTTAGATGGTGTTGTTCAACGACTAACTGACTTTGGTGTATTCGTTGATATTGGCGGAGTTGATGGATTAGTTCATATTTCACAACTTTCACATGAGCACGTAGATAAACCATCTGATGTGGTATCAGAAGGCGATACAATAAAAGTAGAGGTTATTTCTGTTGATCGTGAACATGAAAGAATTTCACTTTCTCATAAGAACACATTACCTGGACCTTGGGTGAATATTTCTGATAAGGTTAAAAACGGTGATGTATTAACTGGAACAGTGAAAAGACTTGCAAACTTCGGTGCTTTTGTTGAAATTTTACCAGGAGTAGAAGGTTTAGTTCATATTTCACAAATTGCAAACCGTCATATTGGTAATCCATCAGAAGTGCTTTCTGTTGCTCAAGAGGTTGATGTGAAAGTACTTCATGTTGATGAAGAAAATCAACGTATTTCTTTAAGTATGAAAGAATTAGAAGAGGATAAAGAGCAAGAAGATTTTAGTGAGTATGAGAAAACAGAAGATCAGTCCAGCTTCCAAATTGGTGATCTAATTGGCGATAAGCTAAATAAATATAAGTAAGCAATTGAAAAAAGAAGCTCTATCAAACTAAACTGGTAGGGCTTTTTTTATATTTCCAATTGAATATTTTGTCTACTCTTATCCCATAATGAAAAATAGAAATACAAAGGGAAGGAAGAGTAAACAATGTCTTCAATAGAGTTATTATATTCATTATGGGCAATTAATAGCATCCTGATATTCTTTTTTATGAAAACTAGTCGAGCTAAATTGATTCTTTTCATTTATTTATTTTTAACGATGATTTCTTCACATATTGTGCTTCATAACGCTTTTCAGCAAGTATCACTTGCATTTTTAATCCTTCTAACAGCATTGCCATTTATTTTATTTATTCATCGTCCTTATTATATGATGATTTCTTCTTTTATCATTTCTATAAGTTATGCAGCTATTTTATTATGGGAGCGAATTAGTCCGATTTGGTTTATTTTAGCCTATCCATTTTTAATCTCTCTTTTCATTTCTTGTATTATTATTATTTTAGTTAAGCCTGTTTATGAGAGGATTATAGCTTTGACAATTGGAATGACAATTGGAGAAATAATAGATGGATTAGTGCTTCATACTTATCATTTGCAAAAGCAGATTGGTAGCCTTTATTTTTTACAAAATCTCTTTCTTAGTCTATTGATTTTGTTAAGTATTCATTTACTACATCGATGCTATATAAAAGCATTTTCTAGGAAGCAGATGGAACAGGATATATACACTTTTAAATCAAGAAAAATCATGTAAAGCGTTTTATAAGATTTGCATAGTAGAGTTCTGTACTAGCTACTTTTCCTTAACAATCATTGTTAAAATAATATTCTTTTGCTAAAATTAGTGGAGCTATGAAAAATAATGAAGAAGAAAGGATGTTCCTTTCATGAGAAAATCAACTGTTGCCATTGTTGGACGACCAAATGTAGGGAAATCAACTATTTTTAATCGTCTTGTTGGCGAAAGAATATCCATTGTAAACGATGTTCCTGGTGTTACTAGGGATAGAATATATGCGGAAGCAGAATGGTTAACGACTACTTTTAATATTATTGACACAGGTGGAATTGAAATAGGTGATGAGCCTTTATTAATACAAATGCGTCATCAAGCAGAAATAGCAATAGAAGAGGCAGATGTTATTCTCTTTATTGTCAATGCTAAAGAGGGTATCACAGCTGCTGATGAAGAGGTTGCTAGAATTCTGTATAAAAGTAATAAACCCGTTGTCCTTGGTGTGAACAAAATGGATAATCCAGAAATGAGAGAAGAGATTTATGAGTATTATTCTTTAGGCTTTGGGGAACCATTTCCTATTTCAGGTTCACATGGGATTGGGCTAGGAGATATGTTAGATGCTGTGATTGCACATTTTCCAACACTTGATGCTGAGCCAGTAAATAAAGAGGTAATCTATTTTAGCTTAATTGGTCGACCAAATGTCGGGAAATCGTCATTAGTTAACGCTATTTTAAATGAGGAACGTGTTATTGTAAGTAGTATTAGTGGAACAACACGAGATGCTATCGATACACATTTACATAAAGATGGCCAAGATTATGTCATTACAGATACTGCTGGTATGCGCAAGCGTGGAAAAGTATATGAATCTACAGAAAAATACAGTGTGCTACGTGCATTAAAGGCTATTGAACGTTCTGATGTTGTTTTAGTACTAATTGATGCTGAAACAGGCATATTAGAACAGGATAAGCGAATTGCGGGATATGCGCATGAGGCAGGAAGAGCTATTGTTATTGTTGTTAATAAGTGGGATACTGTTAAATCAAGTGATACTGCTATGAAGGAATTTGAAGCAGAAGTTCGTGATGAATTTCAATTTTTGGATTATGCGCCAATTGTTTATCTATCTGCTAAAACGAAAAAACGTTTGCATACGTTAATTCCTATCATTCGATTAGCTAGTGAGAATCATGTGAAACGAATTCCAACAAGCATGTTAAACGATGTGATTATGGATGCCATAGCAGTTTATCCAGCTCCAACAGTGAAAGGGAATCGTTTGAAAATATTATATGTCACACAGGTGTCTGTACAGCCACCTAGCTTTGCTGTATTTGTAAATGATCCTGAATTAATGCATTTTTCATACAAAAGATTTTTAGAAAATCGTATACGTGAAGCATTTGATTTTACAGGTACACCAATTAAAATATTTGCACGTAAACGAGATTAAGGGGAAGATAATCGATGAAAAAAATTGCGGTTTTAGGTGCTGGTAGCTGGGGAACAGCACTTAGTATTGTCTTAGCTGATAATGGACATGATGTCCGTCTATGGACACATCGTAAGGAACAAGCCGAGGAAATTAATTCTACAAGAAAAAATGAAAAATATTTAGATAATGTTACTTTGCCAGAAAATATTATTGCTTATGGAGACCTGGCTGCAGCTGTAAAAGATGTGGAAGTAATTCTTTTAGTTATTCCATCAAAAGCCATTCGTCAAGTGTGTCAGCAATTGAAGGAAGTTTGGGATGGTAAGGGAATTATTATCCATGCCACTAAAGGGATTGAACCAGGAACCTTACTTCGGGTTTCCGAAATGATTCATGAGGAATTACCTAGTTATCCGTACGCGGATATAGTTGTCCTTTCTGGACCTAGTCATGCTGAAGAAGTGGCACTAAGACAGCCGACAACTGTTACAGTATCAGCCATTAATAAAGAAATTTCTAAATTTGCACAGGATTTATTTATCAATGAAGCTTTCCGTGTCTATACAAGTTCAGATATTATTGGTATAGAATTAGGTGGTTCACTTAAAAATGTTATTGGTTTAGGTGCAGGGATTTCTAATGGTCTTGGTTATGGGGATAATGCAAAGGCTGCTTTAATTACTAGAGGTCTTGCTGAAATATCTCGCTTAGGAACATCGTTAGGTGCCAATCCTTTGACATTTTTGGGGCTCTCTGGTGTAGGAGATCTAGTTGTAACTTGTACAAGTGTACATAGCCGAAACTGGAGAGCAGGAAACTTGTTAGGATCTGGGAAAAGTTTGGATGAGATACTTCAACAAATGGGCATGGTTGTAGAAGGTGTAAGTACAACGAAAGCTGCCTATCAGCTTGCAGAAAAGCAAGGAATTGAAATGCCGATAACATCAGGGCTTTATGATGTATTATTTAATGATAAAGATCCAAAGACGGTTGTTGAGCATTTAATGAATCGTGATAAAAAAGCAGAAATGAAGGATATTTAATCTTTGATGGAAAATCATATAAACGACTAACACAGCTCCTCTTTTCTCTGCATATACTACGTTTGAGTAAACATGTAGGGAGGAGAGCTTGTGAGCCAAGAAAAAAAAGGAATATTTGACCGTATTCAAAAAGAAACAAATATTCGACCTGAGGAAATATATCGAATAGCTGCATCTGTGAAAAATGCAGATTTTTCGAATGAACAAACGGTTAGAAATTTAGTTCAACAAATTTCAAGTATGGCAGGGAAAAGAATTTCTTCAGAAAAAGAGAAGAAAATTGTTGAATCTATTACCAATAATAAAATCCCAGATGATGTACAAGGATTGAATCGTCTATTCAAACAGTAGCTAGTAGTAGGCGTTTTGAGTATACCGTAATTAATCCATATGCATAAAATACATTGCACAAGTATTCATGGATAGAGTTGCTATAGGTGTTATTTAGTCATGCTGGGATGAAGCTTGCCCCCTTCATTCCAGTTTTTTTATCTTTATTTGGTAAAATAACCCGTTCCTATATTTTAGAGGAGGACAAGTTTCTCTAATTTTATTTTTTTCTATCATATATAAAAATAACTTCATGTTATAAAACGAGGTGAATAAAATGAGTCTTTCTATGCTTAAAATGTGGGTTTCCTTTGCTGGAATCATCTTATTATTTGTAGCAGTAGGCTTTATTTATTTAAGTAGGTACAAGCTTAAAGGAATTTTATCAGTAATCTTTGCTATTATTGCTTATTTATCATTTATTATAGCTGCACTTATTATCTTTTATATCGTGTTTAGTGGCCCAACTGGATAAATAAGTATTAACCAAAATGGAGGAAATGAATCGTGTTTACATATACAAAGAAGGTATTTTTCCTAATTCTGATCATACTTTTGCTTAGTGGCTGTATGTATCCAAAGAGTGAATTAGCTCAAAATCAAGTGCCAAATGAAGCGCAAATGGAAATGGTTCAAAGTGCAGTCTTGCAGTATCAGGAGCAGACAAATGGACTACTTCCCATTAAAACAAAGCCAGCTGAAACTCCAATTTTTGAAAAATACTTGATTGATTTTAGTTTGTTAAGAGAACGTGGGATTTTAACAGAAATTCCAGGGAGTGCTTTTGAAAATGGTGGATATTACCAATATGTGATTATTACGCCTGAGGAAGATCCACGAGTTCGTGTCATTGATTTAAGGGCAACAGAAGCACTTCGACAAATTGTTGTGAAATTAGATATTTATCGTTCTCAAAATACTTATCCGCCATTTGGTCAGGAATTAATCTCTGGTGTGCATCGTGTAAATGAGGAGCTTTTAAAGCTGGATAGTTATCCTTATGTGACAAGTCCTTATTCACAAGAAAATTTGCCAATCATTATGGATACGAATGGTGATTTGTATATTGATTATAGTATTGATTTACAGAAAGCAATAAATGAATTTGATCATTCCTTCCAACCAGGGGACGATATTCGTATGATTATTGCAGAAAATACACCATTTGTTCCAGCGTACTCTTTACCTTATACAATCGATGAAAATGGTGATGTTATTTTTTTAAAAGAGTAATAGGAATGAAAAGATCTACTACAGCATATATTGCTTGTAGTAGATCTTTTTTCTTCATTTAGCAGAATCATTTCGCCTCTTCTAGATATCACAATTATTTCGTGATAAACCTGAAAAAAAATAAAAACAATCATTTTGAGGTGCTAATTGATGCATATTTTGTTTGGACAAATTCATAGAATGTAAGAAAGAAGGGTTTAGAAGGTAGGAGGAGAGAACTTGAAAAAGGTAGATATATTTAAAGATATTTCTAAACGAACAAACGGAGATATTTATTTAGGAGTTGTCGGTGCTGTTCGAACAGGGAAGTCCACATTTATTAAGAAGTTTTTAGAATTAGCCGTTATTCCAAATATTCAAGATGAAAGTGAAAGAGTGCGAACACTTGATGAAATACCACAAAGTGCATCTGGAAGAACAGTCATGACAACAGAACCTAAATTTGTGCCAAATCAAGCAGTTTCTGTGCATGTAGAAGAAGGTCTAGATGTAAATATTCGTTTAGTAGACTGTGTAGGATATGCAGTTGAAGGGGCAAAAGGATTTGAAGATGAAGATGGTCCACGAATGATTCATACACCATGGTATGAAGAAGCTATACCTTTTCATGATGCTGCAGAGATTGGTACGCGTAAGGTAATTCAAGAACATTCAACAATTGGTGTTATTATTACTACAGACGGTACTATTGGAGATATTCCCCGGGAAAATTACATCGAAGCAGAACAAAAAATTGTTGAGGAATTAAAAGAAGTTGGAAAACCCTTTATTATGGTAGTTAATTCCCTACGTCCGTCTGCTGAAGAAACAATTTTACTTCGAGACCAGCTGATTAAGGAATATGATATCCCCGTCCTGGCAATGAGTGTGGAATCAATGAGTGAACGAGAGGTATTCAGTGTCCTAAAAGAGGCTTTATACGAGTTCCCAGTATTAGAAGTGAATGTGAATTTACCTAATTGGGTGATGGTACTTAATGAAGAGCATTGGTTGAGAAAGAATTACCAAGAAGCTATTCATACGAACATTAAAAACATTAAACGCTTGCGCGATGTAGATGAGATTGTTCAGCAGTTTTCAGAATTCGAATATATTGAACATGCTGCACTTGCTAGTATGGAATTAGGAGAAGGAATAGCTGAAATAGATCTACAATCCCCGAACTCTTTATATGAGCAAATTTTAAAAGAAATAGTGGGTGAAGAGATTAGAGGGAAGGATCATTTACTTGAATTGATGCAGAGCTATGCTTATGCGAAAAGGGAATATGATCAAGTTGCAAGTGCATTACAAATGGTGAAACAGACAGGATATGGGATTGCCGCTCCATCCGTAGAAGATATGATTCTAGATGAACCTGAGATTATTAAACATGGCTCAAGATTTGGTGTTCGATTGAAAGCTGATGCACCATCCATTCATATGATTAAGGTAGATGTAGAATCTGAATTTGCACCGATTATTGGTACAGAAAAGCAAAGTGAAGAATTAGTTCGTTATTTAATGCAAGACTTTGAAGAAGATCCACTATCCATTTGGGATTCAGATATATTTGGAAGATCGCTAAGCTCGATTGTTCGTGAAGGTATCCAAGCTAAAATATCACAAATGCCAGAATCAGCTCGATACAAGCTAAAAGATACGTTGGAAAGAATCATAAATGAAGGATCAGGCGGTTTGATTGCGATTATTTTATAAAACGAATATATATTTATAATAAATGAGAGATGGTACTAATGTTTGTACCATCTCTTATTTTTGTAGTAAAATAGTATGAAATTACAGTATGTATTTTAGTTTTATCAAGGTAAAAAACATTAAATTTGTATTTCAATGCAAAAAAACCGCAGAATATTGTTGAATTTTATGCGATTGTCAGTTAATATAAGCATTGTCACACATTGAATTAGTGGACACTGAAGTATAAAATCAAGAAATTTGGTGAACAAATGTATATTATGATTATTCATTTGTTCTAAATTGATTTCATCATGCTAAGGAGGTGACTGTTTTGAATAAAACAGATTTAGTTAATGCCGTTGCGGAAGCAAGCGAACTTTCTAAAAAAGATGCTGGTAAAGCAGTTGACGCAGTTTTCCAAGCTATCACTGATTCTCTAGCTTCTGGAGAAAAAGTACAAATCATTGGTTTTGGAAACTTTGAAGTACGTGATCGTGCAGCTCGTAAAGGACGTAATCCACAAACAGGAGAAGAAATCGAAATTCCTGCAAGTAAAGTTCCTGCATTTAGAGCTGGGAAAGCCCTAAAAGATGCCGTAAAATAATTACATAGGGCGATAAAAGGGTGCGTGTATACGTACCCTTTTTTCTTGCTTATAATTCTGCCTTTATCTGGCAGAAATTTTTCTTTTAGAAAGAAGCAAGTTTTATATAAAGCTCTTTAGTTGATGTTATAAATTTTTACCGCAACATAATTACACTAAAGCGTAATGGTTGATAATAGATTAAGGTTGGATGTAGGATTAGATTTAGTATCGTTTGTAAAAATAATCTTGGTATTACGCTCTTCTAAATCAATCCATTCGCATTTAAGTAGGAGTATTTAAATATATGGAAAATAATTATTCGAAATCAGATTTTTTTGTTATTAAAGCAATGGAAGACGGTGTAAATGTAATTGGATTAACACGAGGAACTGACACGCGTTTTCATCATGCTGAAAAACTAGACGCAGATGAGATTATGATTGCTCAATTCACAGAGCATACTTCTGCAATAAAGGTTCGAGGAAAAGCACTTATCCAAACAAGTCATGGAGAAATTACGAATGGCTAGATGATTTAGCATGGTATGTATGAAAATTCCATGTCAATGCAACAGCCAAGTGTGTTATAATAACAATGATATACTGAATTAGCTTAAAGTAAAAAAATCATGCTGTGGGAGTATTTATCAAATCCTCTTATCCGATTCCATGTAACAGGTAGATGAAATCGTTTATTGGATGATTAATTAGCATGCTGAAAAGACGCTGGACGAGGTTTGGACATGTTTTAAACATTCTTGCTGGAGGAGAATCTTCTGCTCGTTTAAGTAGCATATTTCGAGAATTACCTCTACTACAATAGATCAAATCATTTTGATTCGTTCAGATTTTCCTTTTACAGAATATCTGTTTCAGCCTCATGAATGAAGCATATCGCTCATCAATTCTATATACATATCATTATTACCCCGCAGTTATAGTTCAGCTAGATTACATGTAAATGTGTTGTATCTTGACTAATGTGTCCGAGAATAACGAAAGGCTTTAGGTGATTAATTTGAATACATCTCCACTTACAAATAAACAATTAAAAGGTTGTATCGAAAAAAAAATAAAACATCACTTCATCGACCAATTTATCGATCATCCTGTCATTGATGAGGAAAAACTGAGCTTATTATCGATGATTTTATCGAATACACCTCTTTCGTTAGAAAAACAACAGCAGTATATTGTGGCTACAATGCTCGTACAGTTGGCACTAGATACACATGATATTGTTGAAGAGCAAACGAATAACACAACAAAACAATTAACGGTTTTAGCAGGCGATTATTATAGTGGACTTTATTATTTATTATTATCTGAAATAGAGGAATTGGATTTTATTCATACCCTAGCAACTGCTATCCGTGATATTAATGAATTAAAAATGAAAATACATTTAAAAGAAATCAAGTCGATGGAAGAGTATTTATCTACAGTTCAACAAATTAATTCTTTACTTCTGATCCGTGTTGCGAAATATGTAGATCATACTTTGATGGCTAGTATTACTGGAGAATTACTATTTACAAGTAAATTATTACAGGAAAAACAAGAATATCATATGCATGGAAACTCCAAAATTTTAACGGACTATTTACAAGTTTTAAATCTTAATATGGAGCAGACAATTTTAGATGATATTGATCATTTCGTTCTAAAGAACACTACAAAAATAGATTCCTTTGTTTTTCCATCTTCTTTTCAGCTTTCGGCACTACACGAAAATATACAAAGCATACTAAATCCATTAGTAGCACATGTGGAAGAAGGTTAATGTAATGCAAGAACAAACAAAAGAAGAACGTGTACATCATGTGTTTGAAAAAATCTCAGATCGCTATGATTTATTGAATTCCATTATCTCGTTTAATCGTCATGTAGCTTGGCGTAAGGATGTTATGAAGCGAATGGAAGTACAAGAAGGCGAAAAAGCTTTAGATGTTTGCTGTGGAACTGGTGATTGGTCATTTGCATTAGCAGACCAGGTAGGACCAACAGGGGAAGTTATTGGTTTAGACTTTAGTAAAAACATGCTGAAAGTTGCTGAAGATCGAAAAGCACAAAGTGATCGTCCCTTTGAGCAATTGCAGTTTGTTCATGGAAATGCGATGGAGCTACCATTTGAAGATAATACATTCGATTATGTAACCATAGGCTTTGGCCTTAGAAATGTGCCAGATTATATAACTGTTTTAAGCGAACTTTACCGTGTTGTTAAACCTGGTGGGAAAGTAATCTGTTTAGAAACTTCTCAGCCAACATTAATTGGATATAGGCAATTATATTATTTTTATTTCCGATTCATCATGCCTGTACTAGGAAAGGTATTTGCAAAAAGCTATAAAGAATATGCATGGCTTCATGAATCAGCAAAATCATTTCCAGATAAGAAAAAATTAAAAGAGATGTTTGAACAGGTTGGATTCTCAAAAGTTCATATAAAAAGCTATTCTGGTGGAGTAGCTGCAATGCATATGGGGTTTAAAGCATAAAAAGAATGTATTTCAGGATAATTAGATATAAAGCAAGCTAATACTTTAAAATAGCGGGTATAGCCTATTAATTCGCAACAAACCGTTTTTAAATTGGATAACGATAAAAGGTGACATGAATGAAACTTGCAAAAACGTATGGATATTTGAGAAAAGACTTACAATCTATTGAAGATGCTTTACATGATTCCATTCAAGCCAATCATGAAGTGCTTAGAAAAACATCTTCTCAATTGTTAAAAGCCGGGGGGAAAAGAATACGCCCTGTTTTTGTTCTGTTATCTGGTCAGTTAGGTAGCAATTATGATAAAGAACAAGTAAAAACAGCTGCAGTTGCTTTAGAACTCATCCATATGGCTACACTAGTACATGATGATGTTGTTGACAATTCTGAACTTCGTAGAGGAAAACCAACGATTAAGCATATATACGGTGACCAAATAGCGATGTATACAGGGGACTATATTTTAGCAAAAGCTTTAGAAAACATCTTGCAAATTAGAAACCCTAAAGTTCATCAACTACTTTCTAAAACCATTGTAGAAGTGTGTATTGGAGAGATTGAACAAATTGAGCAGAAATTTAATTGGGATCAGCAATTAAGAGATTATCTTCGTCGTATTAAACGTAAAACAGCTCTATTAATTGCAACAAGCTGTAAACTAGGTGCAATTGTTTCAGATGCAACAGAGAGACAAGCGCATCATTTATATAAATATGGTTATTATATTGGCATGTCATTTCAAATTATTGATGACATTCTTGATTTCACTGCATCTGTGAAAGAATTAGGTAAACCAACAGGTGGTGACCTTATCCAAGGACATATTACATTGCCAATTCTCATTGCAAAACAGAATCCAGCATTTGATGAATTATTGAGAAAAACATTCACAGATCCGACAAATGTAACAGAGGAACAGCTGGATCATATTTTAACAGCATTACATCAAACAAACGCAATTGAAAAGGCCTATGAAATGAGTGAAAAGTATTTACAGAAAGCTTTAGAAGCTTTGGATATTCTTCCAGATTATAAAGCGAAAAAAATTCTGATAGATATTGCAAAAGCAATCGGTAAAAGACGTTCATAAGTAGCAATTGAAACTTTTTGCATAATTTGGTACGATTTTACTGGTAAATAAAAAAACACAAACTATTAAAGAGGTGCAATGATGGAAAAAACATTCCTAATGGTAAAACCAGATGGCGTTCAACGTAATTTAATTGGAGAAGTTGTAGCAAAATTTGAAAATAAAGGTTTTAAATTAGTTGGAGCTAAACTAATGCAAATCCCTAATGAGCTTGCAGAAGAGCATTATGGTGAACATAAAGAAAGACCTTTCTTTGGTGAATTAGTTGAATTTATTACTTCTGGACCAGTTTTTGCTATGGTTTGGGAAGGTGAGAATGTTATTAAAACTGCACGTAATATGATGGGTGCTACTAATCCAGCTGATGCGGCTCCTGGAACTATCCGTGGAGATTTCGGATTAACAGTAGGTAAGAATGTTATTCATGGTTCTGATTCACCAGAAAGTGCAGAAAGAGAAATTAACTTATTCTTTAATGAATCAGAATTAACTACTTACGATAAACAAGATAGTGCTTGGATTTATTAATTAATAAGAAAAGGAAAATTTTATATTTTTCTTGCTAAAGATGTAAAGTCTCCGTTTTCTAAACGGAGCTTTTTTTGCAAGTAGAAAAGTTTCTACGGTAGAGGCATCATTAAAGCTCATAATCAATTTGCTTTAATATGCTGAGTGGGGGGATAGGGTAATGACCAATGACTATAAACAATTTACCCAACAAATACATACAAAAATTGGGATTAATTTAAATTTATACAAAGAATCTCAAATGAAAAGACGCTTAGATGCATTACGGATAAAAAGGGGTTTTCAGAATTACGATAGTTATTTCCAAGCATTAAATAAAGATGTGAAATTATTAAAAGAATTTACAGATCGTATTACAATTAATGTATCGGAATTTTATCGCAATCCTAAACGATGGGAAACACTTCAACATAAAGTATTACCTTACTTGATGACGGATAGGAAAAAGCTTACGATTTGGAGTGCTGCCTGTTCTACAGGAGAAGAGCCTTATAGTTTAGCCATACTATTAACCAAATACTTTCCTGAGATCACTTTTGAGATTATCGCAACAGATTTAGATGATATCGTGCTGCGTAAGGCTAAACAAGGCATATATCAAGAATCTGCTTTAAATGATTTACCTTCAGAGTTAAAAAGAGAGTTTTTTATAGAAAAACATGGACTATTTCATATTGATTCTATCTTAAAGCGCAATATTACTTTTAAACAACATAATTTATTAGCAGATCATTATCCTCGTAATATGGATTTAATTGTATGTCGTAATGTATTAATTTATTTTACGGATGAAGCTAAAAAGCAAGTGTATAGGAATTTTGCTAATGCGTTACGTAAGAATGGAATATTATTTGTGGGGAGTACAGAACAGATCTTTAACCCTGCGCAATTTAATTTTTCTATTTTTGATTCCTTTTTTTACGAAAAAACGAGATAGATTTGAAAATAAATAAATGTGTAAAACTTAGATAAATACATAGAAAATAAGGAAAACAATATTATCAACATTCAATATATGATATATTAAATTTTAATTAATAGAAAATAAGGGGGAAGGTTGCATGAGATATTTAACAGCAGGAGAATCCCATGGTAAGCAACTTACTACAATAATTGAAGGTATACCAGCTAGAATGCCAATCAATCAAGAAGACATCAATGATTCGCTACTTCGCCGTCAAAAAGGCTATGGTCGTGGTAGACGTATGCAAATAGAAAAAGACCTTGTAGAAATTATGAGTGGAGTAAGACATGGTTATACACTTGGTTCTCCAATTTCATTAGTTGTAAAAAATGATGATTTTAAGCATTGGACTAAAATTATGGGAGAAGATCCTGTCGATGAGGATGCAAACATTCGTCGTGTTGTAACAAGAGCGCGTCCAGGACATGCAGATTTAAACGGAGCATTAAAGTATGGGCATCGTGATATGCGTAATGTTCTTGAGCGTTCTTCAGCACGTGAAACGACTGTACGTGTTGCAGCAGGAGCTGTTGCAAAAATTCTACTTCGTCAGTTAGGGATTGAAGTATCTGGATATGTGAAAGAAATTGCTGGGATTAAAGCAGAAGAAATTACGGGACTTTCTGCTAAAGAGCGTTTGGAAATATCAGAAGCTTCTCCAGTGAGAACATTAGATAAGAATGTAGAACAACAAATGATGGATGCTATTGATAAAGCAAAAGCAGATGGAGACTCTATTGGGGGCGTTTGTGAGGTTTATGTAGAAGGTATGCCACCAGGAGTTGGTTCTTATGTTCACTATGATCGTAAATTAGATGGAATTATTGGTGGAAGTGTACTTAGTATTAATGCCTTTAAAGGTGTCGAATTTGGTATTGGGTTTGAAGCCGCTCGTAAAAACGGTAGCGAAGTTCATGATGAAATTGCTTGGAGTGAGGAAGAGGGATACTACCGTAAATCAAACCGTTTAGGTGGTTTTGAAGGTGGAATGACTACAGGTATGCCAATTGTAGTAAAAGGAGTTATGAAGCCGATTCCAACACTATATAAACCTTTACAAAGTGTTGACATTGAAACGAAAGAACCTTTCAATGCAAGTATTGAACGCTCTGATTCTTGTGCAGTTCCAGCAGCAGCGGTAGTGATGGAGCATGTTGTAGCATTTGAATTAGCTAAAGCATTAACAAACCAATTCACAAGTGATTCATTCCCACAATTGAAAAAAGCGATTGAAGAATTTCGGGAAGCGGCAAGGGTGTTTTAATGGATAATATCATTGTTCAATCTTCATCACATTCCTATCAAATTATTGTAGCAGAAAATATTCGTTTTCAGATTAAAAAATATGTGACGAAGGATTACTCATCAATTATGGTAGTAACAGATGATCAAGTTGCTAAATTATATTTAGATGATATTTTAAGCAATTTTTCTGACGATCAGGTGTACTCTGTCATTATTCCTTCTGGTGAGCAATCTAAAAGCTTTGAAACCTATTATAAATTGCAAACTGAAGCATTAAAACATAAGTTAGATAGAAAATCTTTGATTATAGCATTAGGCGGAGGGGTAGTAGGTGATCTTGCTGGATTTGTAGCTGCTACTTTCCTTCGAGGAATTGATTATATTCAAGTACCAACAACCATTTTAGCGCATGATAGTAGTGTAGGTGGTAAAGTTGCAATCAATCATGAATTAGGAAAAAATCTAATTGGTAGTTTCTATCCACCAGTGGCTGTAATTTATGATGTAGAAACATTGAATTCATTAAGTCCTAGTGAAATTCGTTCAGGATATGCAGAATTAGTAAAAGAAGCACTTATCTCTAATGCCTATTTCTTTGAGGAAATTCTAGCAACTAATCTTGCTGATTTATCCAATCAAGTACTTATTGATCATTTGAAAAAAGGGATTCGTGTAAAAGCTGAAATTGTAGAATCTGATGAAAAAGAAGCGGGAATTCGAAAATTCTTAAATCTAGGTCATACACTAGCACATGCATTGGAAGCAGAATTAGGATATGGTGTCATTACACATGGAGAAGCGGTTGCAATAGGGACACTTTTCGCTATGAGTGTTAGTGAAGAGACATTTGATGTGACATTGCCATATGAGGAGTTTAAGCAATGGCTGATAGAAAATGAATATCCTTTGCAATTACCAAGCTTAGATATTGAAAAATTAATCCATATCATGAAATTAGATAAAAAAGTAGTTAATCATAAAATTCAAATGGTTTTAATGAAAGCCATTGGACAGCTTGTTGTTGTTGAAATAGATGATGAGAAATTGCACTGCTTTTTAAAAAAATTTATAAGTGAGTTGATGGATAAATGACACGTGGTGTTCGTGGAGCGACAACTGTTGTAAATAATGAAGCAAATGAAATTTTAGAAAACACGAAAGCTTTACTTCAAGAAATGATTGAAAAAAATAATATTATACCTGCATCTGTTTCACATGTTTTTGTTTCTGTAACAAGTGATATAGATGCTGTCTTCCCTGCAAAATCAATTCGCGAATTTCCTGGTTGGAAATATGTTCCTGTCATGTGTATGCGTGAAATCGATGTACCAAATAGTTTAGAAAAATGCATCCGAATCATGATGGTAGTAAATACAGCTAAAAGTCAGCAAGATATCCAACATATTTTTCAAAAAGAAGCGATTCGCTTGCGTCCTGATCTAGTGGAAGAGGAAGAATAAAGAAGTAAGAGGTTTTAAATAAACAAGAATTAAACAAATAAAGAGGTATCTCATGAAATATAAAATTTTAATTGCTGGTCTTGGACTAATTGGTGGTTCAATAGCTAAAGCAATCGGTAAAGCCAATCAACATACCATTATTGGTTATGACACAAATGAAGACACAATTAAGTTTGCTCGTGAAAATAATATTATTCAGGAATCATATCCTACATTTACAGAGGCTGCTACACATGCAGATATTATTTTTCTTGCTGCACCTATTTCAAAAACAATTGGGTTAATGGAACAATTAAATGCAATTGAATTTGATCATCATGTCATCGTAACAGATGTTTCTTCTGTTAAAGGTTCTATTATTGATACTGCTCAGCATTTATCAAACAAGAACATTTCTTTTATCGGCGGTCATCCGATGGCTGGTTCTCATAAAAACGGTATTCGAGCAGCGAAGGAGCATCTTTTTGAGAATGCGATGTATATTTTAACACCGACGACAGCATGCTCGGAAAAACATGTTGATACACTAAAAGAGGTTTTAAAAGAGACCAAAAGTCATTTTGTCGTTTTAAATCCACAAGAACATGATGAAATGACAAGTGTAGTATCACATTTTCCGCATTTAATAGCCGCTTCATTAGTGCATCAGGCAAGAAGATGGCAAGAAACACATGCATATCTACCGGAATTAGCTGCAGGTGGATTTAGAGATATTACAAGAATTGCGTCAAGTAATCCAGAAATGTGGCAAGATATTTTCTATCACAATGGTTCTAAAATGACTCAGCTTTTAGATGAGTGGATTGTTGAAATGCAGACATTAAAGAATGTTTTGGAGCAGAATGATAAGGATAAAATGACGACCTATTTACATCAAGCCAAAAGCTATCGTGATGGATTAAATAATACGAAACGTGGAGCACTTCCGTCTTACTTTGATTTATATGTCGATGTAAAAGACCAACCAGGAGCAATTGCATCTGTTGCTCAATTGCTTGCTGATAATCAAATCAGTCTTACTAACATTCGCATTTTGGAAATTCGTGACGATATCTTTGGTGCACTTCGCTTATCTGTATCTTCAAAGAAATCTCAGCTTCGTGCCTATGATGTTTTACGTAGTCAAGGCTATGATGTTCAATATAGTGAATGATTCTTTAAAAATGGAGTGGTTCTATATGACAGAAGTAAAATTTCAACCAAGCACAAAAGGTCTTTCTGGAGAAATGGAAGTACCCGGAGATAAATCGATTTCACATCGCGCCATTATGTTTGGTTCCATGGCAACAGGTACAACTAAGATTACTAATTTCCTTCAAAGTGATGATTGTTTACATACTTTAGAAGCATTTCGTTCCTTAGGTGTTGCAATAGAACATCAGGAATCATCAATTACAATTTATGGAAAAGGTATTGATTCTTTTAAAGAACCAACAGTACCAGTTTATTTCGGCAATTCAGGTACCGCAGCTAGATTAATGTTAGGACTTCTAGCAAGTTTGCCTTTTTATACTGTCATTCATGGTGACCCACATTTAACCATACGCCCAATGGATAGAGTGATTATTCCATTAAAAGAAATGGGTGCCTCTATCGATGGAAGAGGAGAAGGTAGCTTACTTCCTTTAGGAATTCGAGGACGGCAGTTAAAAGGCATAGATTATATATTACCTGTGAAGAGCGCACAGGTGAAATCAGCAATTTTAATCGCAGGGTTACTTGCAGATGGTGTAACTAAGGTAACTGAAATAGATACATCAAGAGATCATACAGAAAGAATGTTAACAGCTTTTGGAGCTGAGGTTCATGTGGATGGACTAGAAATTTCTATTCAAGGAAAACAGAAGCTAACTGGAACAAATGTACATGTGCCTGGTGATATATCTTCTGCAGCTTTCTTTATTGTGGCCGCAGCAATCGTCCCTAATAGTACATTAACAATTAAAAATGTTGGTTTAAATGAAACACGAACAGGTATTATTGATGTTTTACAACAAATGGGAGGAAACATCACTATTTCTAATGAACAAATGATTGGTGGAGAACACTTCGGTGATATAACAGTTAAACATAGTCATTTACGTGGCATAGAAATAAATGGTAAAATAATCCCTAGGTTAATCGATGAAATTCCAATTATTGCATTATTAGCTACACAAGCTGATGGAAAAACTGTCATTACTGATGCAGAAGAATTAAGGGTAAAAGAAACAGATCGTATTGAAGCTACTGTCGATGTTCTAACAACGTTAGGAGCTAAAATTGAACCATTAGAAGATGGTATGATCATTCATGGCAATACAAACTTATCTGGCGGTAAAGTAAAATCCTATAGTGATCATCGTATTGCAATGATGGGAGCAATCGCATCATTGATTGCAAAGGAAGAAGTAATTTTAGATGATGATAGCTCTATTTCTGTTTCCTATCCAAATTTCTTAGAGGATTTACATCAATTAACCCAATCTTAATAAGAAAAGCAAAGAGTGCCCTTACAGACTAAAAACGCGATATCTTATCGCAACGCATAGGGGATACGGATTAAGTACGCCACGTTACGCGAGCAACATCCGCATTAGTACATCCTGTACGTCGTAGTACGCCCTATACGTCGAAAAACCTAGAGATTGCGTTTCCGTTCTTTGGCGCTCCGCTAGACAGCGCTATCTTTGAATAAGCATTACTTTGCGCAATTTTTAATACTTTTTTACTCTAGAACAAAACAGAATCTGCCTAGTTGTAGATTCTATTCTTTTTCCAGAACCGGATTCCTAGAAAGGACGATATTATTTGGAAACCATTCTACATGCGATTCAGCTTCTTGAAAATAATCAAAGTGATCAAGCAATGAATATATTACAGCAATATTATCTGTCGGCATCAGATGATGAGAAATTCGCAATTTGTGAAGTGTATATGCAATGGGGATTCTTGGCAGAAGCTAATGAGGCATTACAAGAACTAATTGATAAATACCCAGATGAAAGCGAATTGAAAATAATGCTGGCGCAGAATTATGTTGAATTAGAGGATGATAAAGCTGCGATTAATATATTAAATAATATTCATGAAGAGGATCCTGCTTATGTTCAAGCACTTTTGCAGCTAGCTGATCTTTATCAAGCTGAAGGATTATTTGAAGTTGCAGAAATGAAGCTTATGATGGCAAAGAAACTTCAGCCTAAAGAAAGTATTATTGACTTTGCTTTAGGGGAATTTTTCTTTTCTACAGGTGAATTTAAACGGGCAATCACTTATTATGAAAAAGTTTTTAAACAACATAAGGAAATTGCTAATATATCAATTATCTCTCGTTTAGCTGAAGCTAATGCAGCATCAGGAGAATATGAAAAAGCGTTAGAATTCTACCAAAAGGTAAAGTCCAATAATCCAAATGAATTATTTAAACATGGATTAACTGCTTTCTATGCAGATCGTAAGGATATCGCCATAAAAGTTTGGGGAAAATTATTAGATATCGATCCGTATTATCATTCTGTATACTATGAATTAGCAACTGCCTATGATGCAGAAGGATTAATTGAAAATGCTTATGAAGTATGTCAGAAAGGCATTGAATTTGACGAACATCATAAGGAATTACAATATTTTGCGGGTGTATTAGCTAATAAATTAAAAGACTTTGAAGCAAGTATGCATTATGTTAAAAAAGCAATTGAATTAGATCCAGATTACCAGGAAGCAATTTTGTTTTTGGTAGAGCTTTTAAAAGAAGATGAGCAGTATACAGAAATTATCGATTTATTAGAGCAAATTCAAGCAGGAGATACAAGTGATCCGCTTTATAGCTGGGAATTAGCTAGAGCTTACTATGAGGAAGATTTTATAGAAAAAGCGGCAGAACAGTATGAAGATGCTTATATGCTACTAGAAGAAGATCCGATATTTTTAAAAGAATATGGATATTTTTTAGCAGAACAAGGAAAATTAACAGAAGCAAATATTGCTTTTACTAAATATTTACAACTAGAACCGTCAGATGAAGAAATGAAAGAATATGTGCAAAGATTAAGTGAGATATAAATTTATTTTGAACAAGGAAGGAAGCTGGATTATCAAAATGATGCAATCACTCATATCTACCCAAGATAAACGAGATTATATCCAATGGTTTTTAGATACACATCAATTGAAAAATCATGAAAGTGAATGGATTTTAAAATATCTTTGTAAGGACGAAGAACTTTTATCTCTCGTTCATTTTGTGCGTGAGGACATTGAAGATTATTCTCGCGGTATGATTATTAGTAGTGAAGAAACTGACAACAAAGCCTTTGTTTTTTTCAAATATCATATTTATACTTCCAGCACAGATAAAGCATTTCACGATATACGCATGCAGAAGCAATTACCTTTATTTATACAATTTCATTATCCAAATGCCATGAGTTGTCCATACTATGCAGGTGTTCTAACTGAAAATCCAAATGTGAAGTATTATCAACAAGATACACAACAAGTAGATGCTTTACTTAAATATATGAAGTATGAGCAACAGATCAAAAACTTAGAAGTAGAAATTGATCAGGCACTAGATGAACTGGATAAATCAAAATTTAATTACCTAACTGCAAAGCTTCAACAATTAAAGGAGCAAATGAATCATTAAATCATGGAATGAAAGAAGGGCAAAAACATGAGATGGATTCAGAAAGATATGAGTCAATATATAGGAGCAAAAGAGTATATTGATTCCTTGCTTATTCCATTAAGTCCGTTTCAGTTAACGGATAGCAATAATATGGCCAAGCATGCTTTTCAAACCGAGGTTTTAACTATTTTTACAAACGAATTAGAAAAAGAATTAACTGGTCGAATTTTGCTTACTCCAAACTACACGTATATTGCAAGTAACGATCAGGAGAAAGATACGGATATTGAAAGAATTAATAATTGGATTCAACATGCTAAATCACAGCCATTTAATCATTGTTTTATTATTACTTTTGATGCTGCTTGGAAGAAGCATGAACAAGCACTAGATGGACATCTTATTTGGTTACCAGGAATGACAACAGGAGATATTCATTCACCTGAAATGGCAATGGTTATTCGTGATCAAGTAAATCAAGTAAGCGAATTAATTCGTTCTTATTGGTAAAATCATTCAAAAAACGTCATGAAATATTCATATTTAGAAAACTTTTATTCAACAATGGGATTATGATTGACCGAAATAAAAGATTGAGCTATCATTAAGTTGTCCTAGTAATCTGTTTATAAATTTATATGTCCGTGATTAAAGTATAAGAGGGGAGGGGAAAATCGTGAGCGAAAAGAAACAACAAGTTTCCCGACGACAATTTCTTAACTATACACTAACTGGTGTAGGTGGATTTATGGCTGCAGGTATGATGGTACCTATGCTTAGAATGGCTATTGATCCGGTATTAAAATCTTCTGCTGCTGGAGATTTAGCGAATGTTGGAATTTCTGTAGACGAAATTACTGCAGATCCACAACGTGTTGAGTGGGTAGTTGAGCTAGAGGATGGTTGGTACAATTCAAAAACAACCCGAGTAGCATGGGTATATAAAAATGAAAACGACGAAATAGTAGCGCATTCCCCGATATGTAAACACCTTGGATGTTTTGTAACTTGGGAAGGCAGCTCAGATCATCCAAACGAGTATTTCTGCCCATGTCATGATGGACGCTATTACAAAGATGGTACAAATGTTCCTGGAACACCACCATTAAGTCCATTAGATGAATATGAGCAAGCTGTAGAAAATGGAATTTTATTTCTAGGTGAACCAAAACCAAGAGGGGAGGCGTAATAACCAATGTTACAGAAAATTTATGATTGGATCGATGAACGAATTGATATTACGCCTATTTGGCGGGATATTGCAGATCATGAAGTACCAGAACATGTAAACCCTGCACATCACTTCTCAGCGTTTGTATACTGTTTTGGTGGTCTTACGTTCTTCGTATTAGTAATTCAAATTTTATCTGGTATGTTTTTAACAATGTATTACGTACCGGATATTGAGAATGCTTGGAAGTCTGTATACTATTTACAGACCGAAATAGCTCATGGACAGATTGTTAGAGGTATGCACCACTGGGGTGCGAGTGTTCTAATTGTAATGTTATTACTACATACAATGCGTGTATTTTTCCAAGGTGCTTATAAAAAACCTCGTGAGCTAAACTGGATGGTTGGAGTATTAATCTTCTTCATTATGTTAGGTTTAGGTTTCACAGGTTACTTATTGCCATGGGACAACAAAGCATATTTTGCTACTCAAGTAGGTCTTGAGATTGCAGAACAGGTACCATTTATTGGTGCACAATTAAAAACATTATTAGCTGGTGACCCAACAATTGTTGGTGCTGAAACATTGACACGATTCTTTGCGATTCACGTGTTCTTCTTACCAGCAGCATTATTTGCATTACTAGCAGTACACTTTATCTTGATCCGTAGACAAGGTATTGCTGGACCACTATAAAATAAAGGAGGTTAAGCCGTGAAAAGAGGTAAGGGAATGCAGTTTGTCGGAGATTCACGTATCTCCGCAGAACGCACATCACAAATTCCTAAGGACTATTCGGAGTACCCTGGTAGAACTGAAGCATTTTGGCCAAACTTCCTACTTAAAGAGTGGTTAGTAGGTTCAGTATTCTTAATTGGATTCCTAAGTTTAGTACTTGCTCATCCATCGCCTTTAGAGGGTGTAGCAGATCCAACAACTCAAGGGTATATTCCGTTACCAGACTGGTATTTCTTATTTTTATATGAATTACTAAAATATCAATTTGCAAGTGGACCTTATGTTATTTTAGGTATTCTTGTTATCCCTGGTTTAGCATTTGGTGGTTTACTAATTGCTCCTTTCTTAGATAATGGACCAGGTAGAAGACCTCCTAAACGTCCTGTTGCAATTGGAATGATGTTACTTGCTTTAGCTGCAGTTAGCTGGTTAACTTATGAGTCTGCTGCTGCTGTTGACTGGGAACAGCGTGCTGAATCTAACAAACCAATTCCACCATCAAGTGTTGAAATCGACACAAGTGATCCTGGATATGCTGTTTATGAAAATAGCTGTATAGGCTGTCATGGTGGAGAATTGGAAGGTACAGGTGCTGGACCAGCCTTAATGGGTACGGAGCACACTGCTGAAGAAATTGCTGATATTGCTGTAAATGGTATTGGTGGTATGCCAGCAGACATGTTCCAAGGTACAGATGAAGAACTAGAACAACTAGTAAACTTTATCTTATCTGTAAATGAAGCAAATGAGTAATTAATAATTGTAGAAACACCTTTGCCAACACAATTGGTGAAGGTGTTTTTTTCTTACAAAGACGAAAATTGTACTTTACTTTACCTATTTCATTTAAAATAGAGGTATGTCAATTATGTTAAAATATTTATTTATCGACAAACGATTTATTTTTGTGTTATTTCTTATCAATTTGTTTGGAACGATTTATGGTTATATTTGGTATAAGAGTCAATTAGCAATTACTCCTTTGCATTTTTTGCCGTTTGTTCCAGATAGTCCTACAGCAAGTTTATTTTTTACGATATTTTTATTGTTCTTCTTATTTAATAAAAACACCCCATATATAGAAGCTTTGGCACTTACATCATTATTTAAATATGGAATTTGGGCAGTTGTGATGAACCTGCTAACTCTTATATTAAATGGAGAACTAAGTCCACAAGGATATATGTTAATTGCTTCACATGGAGCTATGGCTATTCAAGGATTAATTTATGCTCCTTATTACAAGATTAAAATGCGCCATCTTGTTGTTGCATCCCTATGGATTCTGCATAATGACATTATTGATTATGTATTTGAAATGATGCCAATTTATTCTGATTTGACAACCTATATGCAAGAGATTGGCTATTTTACCTTCTGGTTAAGTATCTTAACTATTTTCATTGCTTATAAAATAACAATACCGAAGAAGAAGTGATTAAACTTTTTTACAGGCATTGTTTTTCTTTTCCTTGCATAACCTGTAGTAAGTCTTTAACGATGAGGTGATGACAGTGGAATTGATAAGAAAAAGCATGTTCAGATACCTTCTAATCATCCTCATAGCATTATTTAGTATGATCTTTTTTGCTCCAGAGATTGCTGCTAAAGAAGCAAATGTTACAGTTACTATTGAAATAAAATCCTTTCTATGGATTGTCAGTATAGTAGGTGGCTGTATTGCCACAACGCTAGCTTATGTAAGCTATAAAAAGTATAAAAGTATGAAAAAGAAACAAACTAATGATAAGTCAAATAGTTGACGTATCATCGAAATTTGACTAAAATTGACTTATAGATAAAAATTTGACAGTGTGTGGAGAAGTGCCTTAGTAATATGGAATTTGCTTTCTTCTATGCGGAATTTTATATTCACAAATAATGTCAATTTAAAAAAATATGGGGGAATTGTTTATGTCATTAGGAACTTTACTAATATACTTTGCATTGTTAATGATTATTCCACTTTGGGCGCAAGCAAAAGTGAAAGGAACCTATAATAAATATTCTAAAGTAGCGACTTCATCCTATATGACCGGGGCTCAAGTTGCACGAAAAATTTTAGATGATAATGGATTATATGATGTTACGATTGAGGAAACAAAAGGAGTTTTGACAGATCATTATGACCCAAGAAAGAAAGTAGTTCGTCTTTCTCAAGGGAATTATCGTGGTCACTCTAAAGCAGCTACAGCAATAGCAGCACATGAAGTTGGCCATGCATTACAGGATGCAGAAGGATATGCATTTCTTAAATTTAGATCAGCATTAGTTCCTGTAGCAAGCTTTGGATCAAATATTTCCTTTTTCCTTATTTTTGCAGGGCTTATTTTTAGTATGACCAATTTATTATTATTAGGTATTATCTTCATGGCAGCTGCAGTGTTGTTCCAACTTGTTACTTTACCAGTCGAGTTTAATGCTTCCTCACGGGCGATGGATCAAGTAATCGCTTCAGGTATTATCCGTAATGATGAAGAACGGGATACAAAGAAAGTATTAAATGCTGCTGCTTTAACCTATGTAGCTGCTGCATTAGTAGCTGTAGCAGAGCTCGTGAGATTTATTTTAATCTTTTTAAATAGTAATGATTAAATTCATTGCATCCAATATAGAAGTTATCGCTATGAAGGCGATAGCTTCTTTTTTTATGGAAGTCCTTCGCAACAAGCATTGAGAAAATCTAGAACACTAAGTTAGTAACTTATACTAACGATAGCCAATTGATTGAACCAGTGCTTATGCTTTTAGTTTGGTTCAATTATCCTTTTTTATCGTATGATGAAGGACAAGGAGGGAGATTTTAAATGAGTGAAAAACGTTTTGAGATTATTGACAAACAAGGCAAACTAGAACAATTCAAAGTTATACGTCATAATGAGACAGGGATTCTTTATATGCATCATTTAGTTGGTTATGCAGGTGGGTTAACTGTTTTGGTTGATTCGCAAGGGAAGCCTTTGATTGATGAAGAATATAAACAGTAATGATTAAGCCTCTCATACTGAGGTGCTTTTTATTTATGCTCCTAGAAAACGGATTTTATCTCTCTCTAAGCCTTCTATTAGCCTTTTTTCATAGGTTTTATGAGGTAAAGAAACTCTCCCATTTTATAAAATTTCACTTTATAATCATATAGCAAATGTTTATCTTTCAGTTTTTAGAAACTAATAATAGATAAAAGAATAAATATTTGGCAATTAACTGTTATTTCGGTTAACATTAGAATGGATAATAGTAAAAGAAGTTCTTTCAAAAAGGGGTTTTTAAAAATTAATAAACAATCATATACTACAGAAGAAATTCAATCACGAGTTGACGCATATATTTCACAATTTAAAGAGGGATACTTTTCTCCGTTAAGCTTGATGGCTCGACTGACAGAAGAAACTGGAGAGCTTGCAAGAGAAATCAGTCATTTCCATGGAGAAAAACCAAAAAAATCTTCTGAAAAAGCAGGAAGCATAGAGGAAGAGGTTGGAGATATTATTTTTGTTTTAGCATGTTTTGCTAATTCCTTAGATTTTAAGCTTGATGAGGCATTTGAACAATCCATGCGAAAATTTGAAGTACGTGATGAAAATCGTTGGACGAAAAAAGAATAACGCATTTTGAGGAGGAGTATACGATGACGATAAAAATCGTTTTGGCTGGGCCACGTGGTAAAATGGGAACAGAAGCAATTGAAATGATATTAAAGGAACCGAAATTTGCATTAGTTGCATGCATCGATCGAAAAAACGCTGGAGAAGCATTGCAGAAAAATAATTTATCTATCCCAATTTTTGATGATGCAGATACTTGCTTTGATTCTGTTGAAGCAGATGTATTCATCGATTTAACGAATCCCGAAGCTGGTTTTCATCATACGAAAACAGCTTTAAACCATAAAATTCGTGCTGTTGTTGGTACTTCTGGATTTTCAACAGAACAAATTAATGAGTTAAGTGAAATGGCAGAAACCCATCATACTGGCTGTATTATTGCACCAAATTTTGCAATTGGAGCTATTTTGATGATGCAGTTTTCTAAAATGGCAGCAAAATTTTTCCCAGATGTTGAAATTATTGAAAAGCATCATGATCAGAAAATGGATGCACCTTCAGGAACTGGAGTTAAAACAGCACAATTAATCCAAGAAAATCGCGAATCCAAAAAACAAGGCCATCCAAATGAGATAGAAACAGTAAGTGGCTCACGTGGAGGAGATATGGACGGCATCCGAATTCATAGTGTCAGACTTCCAGGACTTGTTGCACATCAGGAGGTTATCTTTGGAGGAGCTGGTCAAACTCTGTCCATTAAGCATGATTCATTAAATCGTTTATCATTTATGGATGGAATTCATTATTCTGTTTTACAAGTAATGAAATTAGATCAGCTTATTTATGGATTAGAAAATTTAATAGAACTATAGAACAGTTGTTGGGGGGAAAGCGAAATGATGAAAAAGATTGGTATTACTTGCTATCCTACTGTCGGTGGCTCAGGAATCATTGCTACAGAGTTAGGAATGCTATTAGCTGAACAAGGACATGAAATTCACTTTATAACATCCAGTTTACCTTTTCGCTTAAATTCTCAATATCCTAATATCTTTTTTCATGAAGTAGAAATTACACATTATCCAGTTTTTCAGTATCGTCCCTATGATTTAGCATTAGCGGCTAAAATGGCAGAAGTAATTGATCGTGAAAAATTAGACATTTTACACGTCCATTATGCTATGCCACATGCGATTTCTGCTATTCTAGCGAAAGAAATTGCAGAGCATAAGGTGAAAATTATTACTACATTACATGGTACAGATATCACTGTACTTGGCTATGATTCTACATTTAAAAACATGATCAAATATGGTATTGAAAAATCAGATGCTGTTACTGCAGTATCTCATGATTTAGTTAAGGTAACGAAAAGTAGACTTGGTGTAAAATGTGATATTTCTGTTATTTATAATTTTGTAAACGAGAAGGAATATTATAAGAAAGATATGCCTTCATTAAGAGAATGTTATCAAATTAAACCAGATGAAAAAGTAGTTATTCATATCTCAAATTTCCGAAGAGTAAAGCGAATTACCGATATTATTTATACTTTTAAACATATTTTGGAAGAAGCAGATGCTAAATTATTATTAGTTGGCGATGGTCCAGAATCTTCATCTGCATCTGAGCTTGTACATCGATTAGGAATAGAGGAACATGTACTATTTCTAGGAAAACAGAAGAATATCAGTGAATTACTTTCCATTGCAGATGTAAAGCTTCTTTTATCAGAGCAGGAAAGCTTTGGTTTAGTAATACTGGAAGCAATGTCTTGTAATGTGGCATGTATCGGTACAAATACCGGTGGAATACCTGAGGTGATTAATCATAAGGAAACAGGCTTTATTGTTGAATTAGGAGACACGAAGCAGGCTGCTAAGTATGCCATTGAGTTATTTAAAGATAAGGATCTATATCAAAACATCACAGAAAATGCATTAAAGCGTGCTAAAAATGAATTTCATTCTAAAATCATTGTTCAACAATATATTGATTTATATGATGAAGTCTTAAAGAAATAATAGAAAATTGGTGATTTCCCTTGCAAACGAAAGCCTTTTTACAAGCAAATTCAATATTACAGCGACTAGAAGAACATGAGCATGAAGCTTTTTTTGTAGGTGGGTGTGTAAGGGATTTTTTATTAAATCGACCGATTCATGATATTGATATTGTCACTTCAGCATTCCCTGAACAGATTCAAAATATTTTCCCGCAGGTGATTCCAGTTGGTATTGCTCACGGTACAGTTATTGTTCGCCATGAGCAGAAGTCCTATGAGGTAACCACCTATAAACATTATTTAAATAAGCAAATAACAGCTAATAATAAACAAAAAGATATTGCAGAAGATCTACGATTACGTGATTTTACAATGAATGCCTTAGCAATGAATCGCTCTGGTGAAATTATTGATATATGGGGTGGCCGAGCGGATATCCATCAGCAACTCATTCGGGTAGTAGCTGATGAAAAGGGCCGTTTTCTGGAAGATCCACTTCGTATATTGCGAGCGGTAAGATTTGTTAGTCAACTAGGATTTAGGATAGAAAAGGCTACATTAGAATATATGAATGAGTTACGAGCGTCATTGGAATCTGTTGCAATCGAAAGAGTAAGTAGTGAATGGGAGAAGATTATTACTGGAGCTTTTTTTCAAAGATCACTTACTTATTTAAAGGATTCAAAAGTTTACCAATATTTACCTATTTTTAATCAATATCCGGAAATATTTGAAGAAATTCCTTCAAATATTTCTAAGTTTGATTCTTTTGCAGCGTTTATTACATATATGCATTTTTCGAATGAAAATATAGCTGTGCGGCGATGGTTAAAAGCTTGGAATTGCTCAAATAAAACAAAACAACAAATAAATATTTTTATCCAAGCATACAACAATTTACAACAAACAGGATTAAATCCATGGTTAGTGTATCAATTACCTGAAGCAATGGATGCTAGCTTTGTTCGACTAGCTCATCAGTTAATCCCAACCTATGAAATAACACAGGAACAAATGCAACAACTACGATCCCAATTGCCAATTGCTTCAGCAAGAGAGTTAGAGGTTAATGGGAGAGAAATAATGACTTTATTTCCAAATTTAAGCAGAGGTCCTTGGATTAAAGAATTACTTCAGCGCATTGAATATGAGGTTGTTTTTTCTCGCCTACCTAATAAAAATAATAAAATAAAGGAATGGATATTATGCAATCCACCCGAGCAAAATTAATACAATTATTAGCTGTAAGTAGAGAAGACTACATATCTGGACAAGCGCTATCAGAACAGCTTCAAATCTCTCGCAGTGCTATTTGGAAGCATATGAAGGCTTTAGAGACAGAAGGATATGTTATTGAAGCAAAACCAAAAGTAGGATATCGTATTTTAAACTATCCAAATGAAATGAATGAATATACATTAAGGCGTGGATTAGAAACTAATTGGCTTGCTAAAACATTGATTCATAAGCCTATAGTTAGCTCTACTCAGGATATTGCCCATGAACTAGCTAAAAAGGGTGCTGAGCATGGGACAATTATCATTGCTAATGAGCAAACTAAAGGAAAAGGGCGAATGAATAGAGCTTGGTATTCAAAGGCTGGAAAAGGTATATGGCTAAGTATGATTTTAAGACCAAGCATCTATCCTTATGAAGCTCCACAGCTAACATTACTTTCTGCTACTGTTATTGCAGATGCTATTAAAAAAATGACCAATCTACAGCCGCAAATTAAATGGCCAAATGATGTTTTGATTAATGGGAAGAAAATAGCTGGTATTTTAACAGAAATGCATGCAGAACAGGATCAAATTCATTATGTAGTCATTGGTATTGGACTTAATGTAAATCAAGAAATAGAAGATATACCAGCTGAGCTTCAGCATAGAGCTTCTTCTATTCAAATTGAATCAAATAAAATATGCGATATTCGTAAGATAGCACAAAATCTATTAGCCATGTTTGAAAAAGAATATGAAGCTTTTATCCATGAAGGTTTTAGTAAGGTGAAAAATAAATGGGAAAGCTATGGTTATAAAATGGGAGAGCGAGTGTGGCTTAATATGCAAAATCAGCGGTTCCAAGCACTCTTCTTAGGAATAGCTGAAGATGGTGCATTGTTAATGCAAACAGAAGATGAAGATATTAAGCGTGTTTATTCAGCAGAAATTGAATGGTTTAAGGAGGATTAAATATTCATGTTAACAAGAAATGATTTTCAAAAGATGAAGCAGAATGGTGAGAAAATTACGATGGTTACAGCTTATGATTATCCTTCTGCTAAAATGGTGGAGGAAGCAGAAGCGTCCATGATTCTTGTTGGTGACTCATTAGGTATGGTGGTATTAGGCTATCCTACAACTGTACAAGTAACAATCACAGATATGATCCATCACGGAAAAGCTGTAAAGCGTGGTGCATCAAATACATTTACTGTAGTAGATATGCCATTTATGTCTTACCATGTTTCTGTAGAAGAAACTCTAGTAAATGCGCAAAAGATCTTTCAAGAAACAAATGCTCAAGCATTGAAGGTAGAAGGCGCTTCAGAAACAGTGCTGAAGGTCATTCAACGTTTAACAGAAGCTGGTATTCCTGTAGTTGCTCATCTTGGGCTTACTCCTCAAACGGTGAATGTTGACGGTGGTTATCGTGTTCAAGGAAAGGATGAATCATCAGCAACAAGATTATTAGAAGAAGCTGAACTTGTCACAAAACATGGTGCAATTGCTGTAGTATTAGAGTGTGTGCCAAAAGAACTGGCACAATTAATAACAGAAAAAATATCCATCCCAACCATTGGAATTGGTGCGGGGATTCATTGTGATGGGCAAGTCTTGGTTTATCATGATTTACTTAATTATGGAGTTGAGCGAGTAGCTAAATTTGTAAAACAATATGCAAATTTTAATGATATTGGTAATGAAGCTATTCAGAACTATGTGAAGGAAGTTAAAGCAGAACAATTCCCATTAGATAATCATTCATTTTTAATAAAAAATAAGAATATATTACCAAAGTAGGGATAGATATGAAAATTATTAAATATGCCTATGAGCTTCAATACTCACTTCAATATTTGAGAAAAAAATATACCATTGGTTTTGTACCAACAATGGGATATCTGCATGAAGGGCATCTTTCTTTAATAGAACAGGCTAAGAAAGATAATGATATTGTTGTTGTGAGCATCTTCGTAAATCCACTACAATTTGGAGAGAATGAAGATTTTGATCAATATCCAAGGGATGAAGCACGTGATATCGAGCTTGCCAAGAACACTGGAGCAGATTTCTTATTTATGCCTGATGCTAAGGAAATGTATCCAGATGACCAGCAAATAACAATGCATGTAGGCAATCGTGCAGAAGTGCTTTGTGGAAAATCTAGACCAAATCATTTTGATGGGGTAGTTACAGTAGTTAGTAAGCTATTTCATATTGTCACACCACATCAAGCTTATTTTGGACTAAAGGATGCTCAACAATTTGCTATCATTGAAGCATTGGTGAGGGATTTAAATTTTCCAGTAGGCCTTATAGGCTTGCCAACTATTCGTGAGCAGGATGGCTTAGCCAAAAGTAGTCGCAATGTCTATTTAACTGCTGAGGAGCGTAAGGAAGCGGTTTGGATTTCCCGTGCATTACAACAAGCGCAGGAAGCCTTTAAAAGTGGAGTTTTGAATACGGATGCTATCAAAGCTAAAATGCGCCAAATAATTGAAAATGAAACGAATGGGATGATTGACTATATTGAAATATTAAGCTATCCCAAGTTAAGAGCAATGGAACAATTAAACGGACAAATCATTATTGCTGTAGCTGTGTTTTTTGATAAGACTAGACTAATTGATAATATTATTTTAGATCAACATGGAAATGCAGTAACGATGATTACGGTATAGAGAGTAAGGTGGATTTATGGATAAATTTGTTATTATAGATTTGGAAACTACAGGTCATGCTCCTTCATCTGGAGATCGGATTATTGATATTGGTATTGTTATCGTTGAAGATAGAAGAATTGTGAAAGAATATACGACATTAATTAATCCAAATCAATCCATACCACCATTCATTTCGAATCTAACAAATATAAAGAATACAGATGTAACGTCTGCACCTGAATTTAAAGACATAGCTGCTGAAATTGTTGAATTAACACAAGAAGGCTATATCGTAGCCCATAATATCCTTTTTGATCTAGGATTTTTAAATACAGAATTAGCCAATCTAGGATTATCTAAATTAAAAAATCCTGTATTAGATACTGTGGAGTTATCACGAATTTTATTTCCTCAAGCACCTGGATTTCAATTGGGACAATTAGCAGAATATTTTTCTTTAGGCCATAATGAACCACATCGAGCATTATCAGATGCCAAGGTAACAGCGGAATTATTAATTATTTTATTAAATAAAATTTCATCATTGCCAGTAGAAACAATTAGCCATCTGCTAAAGCTGGAGAAGAAATTACAATCTGATTTATACGCTATTTTATTTGCAGAAGAGCAGACAAAGAATAAAGATCAAGCAAATTATTCGGCATATAAGGTCTTTCAAGGACTTGCATATAAAAAATGGCAAGAGTCAACTAATCAGAATCAGTTATCCCTTCCGTCCTTTGGTCACTTTCTAGATGATATTATCGGTAAAGATGGTTCCATGGGAGCATTAATGGATCATTTTGAAGAGAGATCTGGACAAAGAGAGTTATCTGAAACTATTTATGATGCTTTTCAATCAGAAAAACATGCCTTAATTGAAGCAGGAACAGGGACAGGGAAGACAATTGCATACTTGCTCCCAGCATTATACAGAGCAGTAAACAATCATAAAACTACAGTTATTAGTACGTACACTACACAATTACAAGCGCAAATTATGGATGAAGAGATTCCATTATTAAGGAAGCTTGTATCCTTTCCTTTTAAAGTTGCACTATTAAAAGGAAAAAATCATTATATTAGCTTAGAGCGCTTTGCTAAGGTATTGCAGTTAGAACAGGAAGATAATTATGATCATGTTTTAACAAAAGCAATTTTATTAATATGGATAACAGAAACAACTACTGGTGATATTGATGAGATTCAACTTTCGTCTAGTGGGTATTTATTTTTTCAAAGCATTAATAGTGAAGAAGAAAAGAATCATAAATCTCCCTGGAGTGAACATTCGTATTATCAAAAGGCCAGAGAAGAAGCAAACCAAGCACATATTGTAATTACGAATCATGCTTTATTTGCGATGGATATTATACAAGATGTCCCATTATTGCCTGAGTATGAGGTAGCTATTATTGATGAAGCTCATCATCTAGAGTCTGTCGTTTCTGAGCGCTATGGGATGAAAATTGATTATATCCAAATCCAGCATATTCTTAATAAAATAGCATCATCATCTATCCTTAATAAAGCAATTCTAAAATTAATAGAGGCAGAAAACCTCATCAAAGATACATATCAAGCAAGAACATGGCAGCAGCAGCTACAATTGGCTAAACAGGAAGTAGATGAATTATTTCGTTCTATCTTTCAATATGTGGTGGAGCAGAAAGAATATAAGGCAGTTAGTGATATAGGAAGAATTCAATATCGAATTCAATCTGTTCAAAGAGATCAAACGAATTGGAAATTTATTATAGAATTAACAGATCGTGTGATTCTTTTTCTATCTAAGCTTTCTCAAATCATGAGTGATGCTGTGGGTAATATTGATAAAGAGGCAGATAAAAATGAAGTAACTGCTTTGATAAACGCTTTAGTAAATTATATAGATGAATTGAAGCTGCTCATTATGAAGGAAGACTCAGAACAAATTAGATGGATTGAAGTAGCAGCACATGGGGCGAAAAATGCGGTGTTTTTGTATAGAGAACCGAAAAATATTGCTCCTGTCATTAATGAGAAATTATTTGAAGGCAAGAAAAGTATTGTTTTAACGAGTGCAACATTAACAACTAGTGATTCTTTTTCTTTTATCAAACAGCGTTTAGGTATTTCTGAAGATCGATTGATCATGAAAAAAATTGATTCACCATTTTCTTTTGAAAATCAAGTACAGCTCCTTATTCCAGATGACTTTCCAGACATCAATCATACTGATTTGGAAGATTATATTATTTCGACATGTGAAGCTATTCTGTCCCTTGCAGAAATAACAAAAGGAAAGATGCTTGTTTTATTTACTTCTTATGATATGTTGAAAAAGTCCTATTATCTGTTAAAAGAGATGCTGGATTTAGATGAATATGTTCTAATTGCCCAAGGTATTTCGAGTGGGAGCAGAAGTAGATTAAAGAAAAATTTCCAGACCTTTGAAAAAGCAATATTACTTGGAACAAGCTCGTTTTGGGAAGGTGTCGATATTCCAGGAGAAGATTTGTCTTGTGTGGTTATTGCTAGACTACCTTTTGATCCACCAACACACCCTATTCAAGCAGCTAAAGCAGAGGATGTTACGCAGCGTGGAAAGAATGCCTTCTATGATTTCTCTTTACCAAATGCTGTGATTCGTTTTAAACAAGGATTTGGTCGACTAATTCGTTCGAAAACAGATCGGGGAATTGTCTTTGTTTGTGATGCTCGAATTATGAAATCACGTTACGGAAAAACTTTTATTAAATCAATACCAACTGTACCAATTACCTATGATTCCACAACGAATTTAATGAAGAAAGCGGAAGAGTGGTTTTAAGAGGATGTTCAAAAAGTCCAACAAAAATGACACATCGAACAGAGGAACTTCGACTAGGTTCTGACACGTCCTGTGTCGAACGTCGAAGTCATCACAACACGCGCAAGTCGTTAGCTTGCTTTTCCGTTCCTTGAAAAAGAAAAGCACTTTTTCTGCGTGCAAGAGCGTCTGCTCATGTATTAAAACCATACATTCCGCTACTTTAAGCTACGCTGCCTTGAACTTTCGACGGACACGATGTGCTAGTATCGGTGTTGCTCTCGTGACGTTGCGTACTTAACCGATGACGGTCCTTTTTACTGACCTTTTTGAACACGCACTTTAAGATAAACGGAAGAAATACTTTAGTTTGGCTTAAAAGCTTACATATTGGTTATGATAAAACTGATGCAATTGCATCAGTTTTATCTGGTATGGGATTTATTCATATTATGTTAAAATAGATAAGATTTAACATAATACTCTTATTAACTTTTGTATTAAATTAAAAATTATCAATGACATTTTTTGGCTGATGTATGATCAAACATTTCATTTCATCATAATTTAAAATCGAAAGGTGAACAATCCATGAAATTATCCAAGAGAGTGAACACATTAACTCCATCATCAACATTAATGATTTCGGCTAAAGCTACAGAATTAAAAAAACAAGGACACCATGTTATTAGTCTAGGTGTTGGAGAGCCTGATTTTAATACACCTAGAGTCATAATAGAAGCAGCTAAAGAAGCGATGGAAAGCGGATTAGTAAAATACACCTCTGCAAATGGAATTATTGAATTGAGAGAAACCATTGCAAAGAAATTAAAAGAAGATAATCATTTAGAATATAAAAGCAATGAGATTGTAGTTACTACAGGAGCAAAGCACGCATTATTTGCATTGTTTGAAATTTTATTAGATGAAGATGATGAAGTCATCATTCCAGCTCCTTATTGGGTTAGCTATCCAGAGCAGGTGAAGCTAGCAGGTGGTAAGGCTGTAATTGTAGATACATTAGAACAAAATGATTTCAAATTAATTCCTGAGCAATTAGAACAAGCAATTACAGAAAAGACAAAAGCAATTATTATCAACTCTCCAAGTAATCCAACTGGAATGGTCTATAGTCGAGATGAATTACAGCAAATTGGAGATATTTGTCTAAAACATGATATTACTATTGTGTCTGATGAAATTTATGAAAAACTTATTTATACAGAGGACAAGCATGTATCCATTGCAGAGCTCTCACCTTTGTTAAAAGAACAAACAATTGTTATTAATGGAGTAAGTAAATCACATGCAATGACTGGCTGGAGAATTGGATATGCTGCTGGTCCTAGATATATTATTAAAGCAATGACTGATTATATTTCTCATGAAACATCTAATCCAACTACAATTGCACAATATGCAGCAATAGCGGCATATAAAATGGATGAAACAGCAATTAATAATATGAAACAAATATTCTCTGAAAGATTAGAACGATTATATCAGCTTTTAACGGATATACCTGGTATTACTTGTCGTAAACCAAAAGGAGCATTTTATTTATTACCAAATGTCACAGAAGCTGTACGAAAAAGTGAATTTAATACGACAGATGAGTGGACTGCGGCATTATTAGAAGAAGAAAAGGTTGCGTTAGTACCTGGTTCAGCATTTGGTTCACCTGATCATGTCAGAATATCTTATGCTACTTCATTAGATATATTAGAAGAGGCTGCAGAGCGCATAAAAAGGTTTGTAGAAAATCATTAAAGTGCGCACTTCATAAAAATATCTAAAACTCTATATCTAATCCCTTGTTTATTCTAGCAAGGGATTAGATATTTTCATGCTATAATGAAGGGAGAGGTGTTTTACGAAAATGGAAAAAATTTCAATACAGCAAATACTTACAGATCAGTTATCTGTCCCAATAAAATTATTAACTTCTTTTAAAGATATAGGCTTAAATGAAAATGATGTTATGGTTATTTTACAAATACATCGTTTTATAAATAATAAAAATGATTTCCCAACACCTACAGAAATTTCATCTTCCTTAAGCCTTAATGAAAAAGAATGTGCTTTAATTTTACGTAAATTGATTCAAAAGGGATTATTGGCTATTGAACAACTTGAAAATGAGCATGGTCAATTGTCTGAAGCATATAGTTTAGCATCACTATGGGAAAAGCTATATACATCCAAGCCTGAATATGAAGAGCAAAATATAGAAGGAACGATTTTCTTATTATTTGAACAAGAGTTTGGTAGACCATTATCGCCATTTGAGATAGAGACAATAAATAATTGGTTAGATATAGATCAGATTTCCCCGCCTCTTATTAAAGCGGCATTACGTGAAGCAGTCCTAATGGGGAAATTAAATTTTAAATATATTGATCGTATTTTACATGAGTGGCAGAAGAAAGGAATTCGTTCGGTAGAACAAGCTAGGCAGCAGTCTAAAATGTTTCGCAATCAGCAAACGAATCCAGTAGCTGAAACGAAGAAAAGAGATACATCATTTTATTATAATTGGTTAGAGGGGGAGGATTAGACGTGCTAAATAATACACAAATTAGAGAAATTTTAGATACCATGCGAGATATGTTTCCAGATGCAGAGTGCGAATTAAATCATAAAAACCCTTTTGAGCTTGTTATTGCAGTCTTACTATCTGCTCAATGTACAGATGTATTGGTGAATAAAGTAACTCCTAGCTTATTTGAAAAATATAAAACACCAGAGGATTACTTAGCGGTGGATTTAGAGGAGCTACAGCTGGATATTCGTTCCATAGGCTTGTATCGTAATAAAGCTAAAAATATTCAAAAGTTATGTGCTATCTTAATAGATAAGTATAATGGTGAGGTTCCACAAACAAGAGAAGAGCTAGTAGAACTGCCAGGGGTAGGGAGAAAAACGGCAAATGTCGTTTTATCTGTAGCATTTAATATTCCAGCAATAGCAATTGATACACATTTAGAAAGAGTTTCTAAGCGTTTAGGTATCTGCCGCTGGAAAGACTCTGTATTAGAAGTAGAAAATACACTAATGCGTAGAATTCCTAAAGAAGAGTGGAGTGATACACATCATCGAATGATATTTTTTGGTAGATATCATTGCAAAGCTAGAAATCCTAACTGTCCAGAATGTCCCTTACTATCACTTTGTCGAGAAGGTAAGAAGCGAATGAAGAAAGCTATAAGTTAAAAAATAATCTCAAAACAAAAAAGAAGCAGAAGAGAGGGGATCAACACCTTTTCTTCTGCTTCATTTATGCTACACCAGATTAATTTTCATCTGTGTTTTCTTCTTCTTGAGTATCCGTCGCATTTCCTTCTAGTTCATTATTATTTTCTTCCTCGTTAGGCTCGGGATCAGGTTCCGGGTCTGGTTCAGGTTCCTCTTCAGGTTCAGGATCTTCTGTTGCTGGTTCTTCTTCTGGTTCCTCCTCAGGCTCTTCTTCAGTAATATTTACGTCTTGGGTAACACTGCGCGATTCACCACGAACTCCATCTAAACTGCCACTTGTTCCAATTGGTGTCACGGTAATTGTATAACTGCCTGTTTGAACGCCACTAATTTCTAAACCAGCAGAATTAACCGTTTGTGTTTGCCCATTTACATCTACTTCAAAGGCAGCTGGAGGACCATCATATGACCAGTCTACATCAATAATTCCTCTTCCTTCATCAAAGGATGCGCTTAGTGATTCAACTGCTGGAATTTCTTCTGCGTCTATCGTTACTTTTACTGAAGCTGGATCACTTCGACTACTACTATCTTCATTACTAACAACAACTACTTGAATTACATACTCAGCATCAGCTTCTATATCTGAAATTTCTAATGAAGTTTCTTCGGTCGTAGAGAGTACCTTCATTTCCCCGCCATCAACACTTGCACTTACTTCATAACTAACATCTAGATCATCTGAGTAATCCCAAGAAACATTAATGCTTTCGTTATCACTATTGTACTGTGCAGATAAGTTAGATACAGGATCGAGCTTATCAAATTTCTCTGATTTTTTACTTGGCTCATGCCCTTTAACAAACAATTCTTTTACGATATTTGTACTAGGTGTGAGCGGACTAGGCAGCATTGGTGGATTTGTTCCTCTTTCAACCTCCACCTCTACAACAGAATCAGGCATTTCAAAATCAGGTGTATCTATATCCTTCGAAAGCTCTGTCATCGTATGTTTAAACAATGCATGTGGAACCTTTGTATTTTCAATAATTTTGTTATTTTCATTATAACCGGTCCAAATAGAAATGGTGAAATTGGTTGTATAACCACTAAACCATGAATTATTTGCTCCGCTTTGACCTTCTAAATTCGTTGTACCTGTTTTACCTGCCATAGGTAAATCTGGAATATTTGCGTCTCTACCTGTCGCATTGGATGCCGTGACAGCTGATTTAAGCATATCCGTAATCATATATGCGGTGTAATCAGACATGACAGCTTCTGATTTAGGTCTTAAGTCAACGGATTGACCGTTAGGAAATTCAACTTCCGTTACCGCATAAGGTTCATTATATATTCCCTCATTACCAAAAGCTCTAAAGGCACCAGCTAATTGTAATGGAGTAACACTTGTTTGAGTACCTCCAATAGCATCACCAATAGTAATTTGATCGTTAGCGAATTCAATTCCTAGACCTTCAGCAAATTTTTTCGCATTATCGAAACCAGTTTCTTCTAAAGCTTTTACTGCAGGAACGTTTAAAGACTGGGCTAAGGCAGAACGCATAGAAAGCCAGCCTTGATAGCTTCGATTCCAGTTTCTAATTTCCTTATCAGTTCCAGCAATTGGATATGGTTTATCATCGTTGATTTGATGATAAGTAGACCATTGGTTATTTTCTATCGCTGGTCCATAGGCTACTATAGGCTTAATGGTTGAACCTGCCTGACGACCATTATTGTTATAAGCGTAGTTGTATCCACGTATGCCTTCATTATTTCTACTTCCACCAATCGCTCGAATCTCACCAGTTTTCGTATCCAGAACAGCCATACCTGCTTGTAATTCATCATCTGGATAGGAAATAGGATTATCATCACTATCTGTTAATAGAAATTCTACATATTCCTGTGCATGTGGATCTAATGTTGTGTGTATTTTCAAACCATCTGTGTAAATATTTGCGCCATCTACTTTTTCATGAACTTCATCTTCAACCTTTTGAATGAATGCTTCATATGGAGTTGAGGATGGTTTCTTTCCTGCTAACAAGGAAGTAATATCTACTTCACGAGCTTCGTCTGCTTCTTGTTGCGTAATTTTCCCATGACGTACCATTAATTTCAAAACGGTATCTACACGACCCTCTGTTAAATCTGGATTTTCATAAGGGTTATAAGCAGTAGGACGCTGTGGCAATCCTGCTAAAATAGCTGCTTCGATTAAGGTAAGGTCATGTAAGTCTGTTTTACCAAAATATATTTCAGCAGCCTTAGCTACACCGTAAGCACCACTACCATAGAAAATTTTATTTAAGTACATTTCTAGGATTTGTTCTTTTGAAAATTTACGCTCTAGCTTTAGTGCAAGCCATTGTTCTTGTATTTTAAGACTAAGCTTTTTCTCAGGGGTTAAAAATGATTGCTCAACCACCTGATGTGTAATGGTACTTGCTCCTTCAGAACCAAAGCCATTTACAATATTACCACGTACAGCTCCCGCAAGTCGTCTAAAGTCAATTCCATTATGCTCAAAGAAACGGGCATCCTCTGTAGCGGTAACTGCATCAATTAAAACCTGTGGTAAATCATTGTACTCAATCTTTGTTCGCTTCGTATCACCAAGCTCTGCAAAAACATCTCCATTCATATCGAGTACTTGAGCAGAGAAGGGGTCAGATAATTTCTCTACGTCTAGATCTGGGGCAGTAGCAATATAATAACCAACTACACTTCCTACACCAATCCCCATTACTAAGATTAAAATACCTATAATTAATAATATCTTTTTAAATAATGGCTTCTTTTTCCCGTTTTTCTTTTTTCCATTTTTCTTTTGCTTCATTTGTTGTTCTCGTCGCGCAGTACGAGTTTCTTTTTTATCTGTCATGATGTTTCCTCCGATCTAAAATAGAGCCTATCGATAATTTCAAGATAATCGACTCTAGCTTGGTACCTGAACGGTATGAGATAACCCGCCTGCTGAATAGCAGAGTAGGGGATGGATTTTCTGCCTCCCTTTAATTGGTCGTCCCAATAAGTAAAAAGTTTCTCTGCATTTAATAAAAAAGTTTCATTAAAAGTGGCAAAACGAATAAGAATAAAGCAAATTGCTCCATGCTGGACAACTTCCTTCATATGATTGATTTGGTGCTCATGAAAATTTGCCAAAGGAAGGGAGGTTTCACTCTTCGTTTCTTTTGCCTCAAAATCGATATATCTTTGTTTATAAATCCCATTATAATCAGTAGTGGAAGCTTGCCTAAAATATCCCTCTGTAATAACAGCAGCGCTTCTTTTCGGATAATTTACTTTCACTATTTGCACTGGTGTTGGTTTTTTATGAATGATTGCTCGACCTTGCACGCGATAATAATCATTTGTAAGATTAATATCTTCCTCCAGTGTCATCCCACGATTATGATAATTATTTGTAGTTCGTGAAACAGTCATATTTCTTTGTTGCCCATTTGGATACTTCAATGATATTTCCTCCTAGTTTGCTATATCTATACCTAAGATACAAACTAACCTCATTATATATGAAACAACTTCTCATAGACAATGGTTCATTCAATAGTGTGCTGTATTTGTCGAATATACCAAGTGATTTGTTGAAAAAAACAATGAAAAAACACCTTTTCTATATTCTTCTTTCTAGTATTGTCAACTAACAGGAAAATTTTCCCTGAATAGCTAATTAAATTTAAAAAGAAGGGAGGAATAATTATTAGAAAATCTATTTTTTATTCCAAAAAACACTATTATAGCGCGGTTCATTATTTATTTGACCAATTAAAGAACATGGATAAAAAATTAAATAGACACATAAAAAAAGAAATCAAAAAACAGTTAGATCTGCTTTAATTCTAAAAGTACGTGTTCAAAAAGGTCAGTAAAAAGACCGTTATCGGTTAAGTTCGCAACATTACGCGAGCAACACCAGGGGAAGACAGATTAAGTACGCCACGTCACGCAACGCGAGCAACATCTGCAACTAGTATGTCCGTACGTCGAAAGTTCAAGGCAGCGCAGTTTAGGCTAGCGGACTTCTACAGGATGTAGAGACTTCTGTGTTGTCCACAAGACGTGTCGGAACTTAGTCGAAGTTCCCCTGTTCGATGTGTCATTTTTGTTGGACTTTTTGAACAACCTCTCCTTTATAATTCGCTTAAGTATTGAAAACGTGTATTTACCTTTCATTCATGGTAAAGTATTAGAACAGAATATGGCTTAAGAGGAGGGGTGTTGTCATGACAGTCCTGAAAAAGACAGAAAAACTTAAAGCTTATTTAGAAATTTTATTAGAAACTTTCGAAACAATAAAACCTCCAGAAGATCCCAAAGATCAGGAGTTCTTTGCTAATGTAAAGCAGGAAACAGAAATGATTTATACTTTACTAGATGAATGGCATCAAGAGATTCTAGAATTAATGAAGGAAAAGAAGGTTCAAATATATCCACATCAATTAGTAGCAACAGTAGAAAATTATGAGCAAATTATTGTGCATAGTTACTATCGTGATATGCGCCGAAGAAAGTATATGGAATTTTATCATTCTTGTAATTATATTTTCAATCAAGTGCTTCAGGATTTATCTTAAGAAAGCGAATGATATCCATAGAAAAACTTTTTAAAGGAGAGTAATTATGCAAGAGAAATTAATAAAGGCAGCTAAGCAAGCAAGAAAATCTGCTTATGCTCCATACTCCAATTTCAAGGTAGGAGCTGCGTTGCTCACAACATCAGGCGAAATTTTTACTGGCTCTAATATAGAAAATGCGGCATATCCTGTTACTTGCTGTGCAGAACGAGTTGCGATTTTCAAGGCAATTTCCGAAGGTTTTAGTGACTTTGAAGCAATAGCTGTTGTAGCGGATACGAAGGAAGCTGTTTCTCCATGTGGGTCTTGTAGACAAGTAATGAGTGAATTTTTTCAGAAGCATACTAGTATTTTCTTAAGTAATTTACAAGATCGAACGATCACACTAACCATGGAAGAATTATTGCCCTACTCATTTCATAAGGAAAATCTTATTGATAAATAAAATCAATTTGCCTCGGTGTAATTGATTGTTCTTTCACCGTCTATTCTTCTGTTACATGAATATAAAAAAATTGTAATGCTTTGGTTTTGGAACACTTCAAACCTTGCTATTAGACGATTATATACTTAATACTTTACTATTTAGTTTCTTAAAGCGGGATAAAGGGAAAGGAAAAGGAAGGCATTAGTTCCAGCTTCCATTTATTCATGTTATAATAAAGTAATAAGGGAAATATATAATTAGTAAAATAAATAATGAACTACGGATGATAGAAAGTGAAGAGGTGACTGATGAAATGAATACAAATAACATTCAACTCAGCTCAAAAGATATTTTAGAAAAAGAATTTAAATCTTCCATGCGTGGCTACAATCAAGTAGAAGTCGATGAATTTCTAGATGTAATCATTCAGGATTATGAAGCATTCCAGAGAGAATTAGAACAACTGAAAAATGAAGTTGATCGATTGCAGAAGCAATCTAGTGAAGTCCGCACAAGAGCTATGCATACGCCAAATCAACAAGTGAATTATGATGTTCTAAAACGTTTATCTAATTTAGAAAAAGAAGTATTTGGCAAAAAATTTGCTGAACAAGAGGATTCATAAACCTTATTTTATGGTATAGTATATTAATGTAATGATTGAATACGGACGTAATCGCTACATGTTATTGCATGTAGAGGAAAGTCCATGCTCACACAAACTGAGACGTTTGTAGTGTTCATGCTTGGCGAATACATAAGTCAAGGTAACCTTTAGGTTAACGGCAGGAACTATTTCTAAGTCATTATGATATGAAATAGTCCTTGAAAGTGCCACAGTGACGTAGCCAGTTTGGAAACAAGCTGGGTGGAACGGGTAAACCCCATGAGTGAGCAACCCAAACTATGGTAGGGGCATCCTCTAATCGGGAAATGAACCGAACGAGGGACAAGCTATCTTGCTTGTAGATAAATGATTGCGACCAGAGTACGAGGCTGACAGCCGTTTGTAGTACAATGGTACAGAACATGGCTTATGATGTATTCAATAGTCAATTACATGATTTATACATTTTGAAAGAGGCTGGGACAAAAGTAATTTTTAGTTTAAGAACCGAACAAAGTACAAAAAGTGTAGGAAATATACGTAGACTCCTAATGGACAACGAAGTATATTTTCGAAACGAGTATTTTAGCATTTATGTTCGGAAACAACTAACCTAAAATACTTTTGTCCCAATCTCTTTTTTTCACAAAAAACAGAAAAAATTTCCGATCGTTAAAAGAAAGGATTTAGTGTAGATGAAAGAAGTTACTTTAATCGCAACAGCCGCTATGGGAATCGAATCCATTGTAGCAAAAGAAGTACAAACACTTGGATATGAAACAACGGTAGAAAATGGAAAGGTTATTTTTAATGCACCAATCAATGCTATTCCTAGATGTAATTTATGGCTAAGAACTGCAGATCGTGTGAAATTAGTAGTTGGTGAATTTAAAGCTACTACATTTGATGAGTTATTTGAAGCTACGAAAGCATTACCATGGGAGCAATTTATTCCTGAGGATGGACAATTCCCTGTTTCTGGTAAATCCCATAAGTCGACTCTGTTTAGTGTTTCCGACTGTCAAGCAATCGTAAAGAAATCTATTGCAGAAAGATTAAAGCTGAAACATGGGCTAGCATCTAATCTTCCGGAAACTGGAGCATTATATAAGATTGAAGTAGCTTTATTAAAAGATATTGCTACATTAACCATTGATACATCGGGTGCAGGATTACATCGACGTGGTTATCGAGTAGGGCAGGGAGATGCTCCTGTGAAAGAAACCTTAGCTGCTGCATTAGTTCTTTTAACTAATTGGAATCCAAATAAAGCCTTTATTGATCCTTTTTGTGGTTCAGGAACTATCCCAATTGAAGCTGCATTAATTGGGCAGAATATTGCGCCAGGATTTAATCGAAACTTTGCATCTGAAGATTGGTCCTTTATCAAGCAGAAATACTGGGATGATGCTTTTACAGAAGCAGAGGATCTAGCAAATTATGATCAAGCGTTAGATATTATTGGTTCTGATATTGATCATCGTATGGTAGAAATTGCTAAAGCTAATGCGTTAGAGGCCGGACTTAGTGATTTAATTCAATGGAAACAAATGCAAGTGAGTGATTTAAATATTAAAAGAGATAATGGCTATATTGTTTCAAATCCACCATATGGTGTACGATTAAGTGATCGAGAACAAATTACTAAACTTTATCGTGAGCTTGGAGATGTGATGAAAAATCACTCTTCTTGGAGTGTATATATCATTACTGCATTTGAAGAATTTGAAAAATATTATGGTCATAAGGCAACGAAGAAAAGAAAATTATTTAATGGATTTATTAAAACCGATTACTATCAATTTTTTGGTAAAAAGAATTAGATATACATAGAAAAAATACCTCTAATGGAGGTATTTTTTCTAATTGATGGTTTTTAATATTTTATTGAATGCTTTGTCTGTATCAAATTTATCTCCCATTGTAAACTGCTCTAATAAATTGTCTTTTTCGTCTAATAAATAGGAATAAGAAGTATGAACAATATCTCCAGTTCCTGGATCACGATAGCGGAAGTCTAAGGAGTCAGCAAGTTTCTTTGTATCTTCATCTGTCCCTCTTAAGAAATACCAGCCTTCATCAGATTCAGTAACCTCAAAACGATTTGCATAATCCTGTAAAACCTCAAGGGTATCATGTTTTGGGTCAATTGTAATCGTTAGAAATTCTACTTGATCTCCAAAAACACCTTCTTTCTCTAACTTATTACGTAATTTCGATAGCTCTAATGTCGTAACAGGACATACATCCGGGCAATTGGTATACATAAATTCTATTAATCTTACTTTATTTGGTGATTCCTCAAAAGAATATTCTTCTTCAAATGCAGTTTGTAAAACAACATCCTGTGGTAATTCTGTATTTCCAGGGCGAATCACTGTTAAATATAATATTCCTGCTGTTATACCAATAACAAGTAAAGCGCTAAAAATAATATATAATTTCTTCAATTAAATTCCCTCCATAAAAGTAAGGCTTATAAAGAATAGGGGAAGAGGAAGGGCAAAATTTCCTCTACACCCTATATACGTTCCTACCTTGTTACCATAATTTAAAACCTTTAGATCCCGGAGGCGCATTTTGTAGAATATCGATAAACGGAATCGTATATGTGAACAAGATTAATAGTACAGTAATACCAATCCATAATTTCCAGTTTTCAAATACTTTAGGAGTTGAAATTGCATCTTTTGCAAGAGCAGCAACTGGGAATTTTTCTTCGCCTTTAGGAGCAAAGAACGCGAGATAAACAAAGATAATAATCATGATTACCATACCAATAAATAGGATAGATCCACCAATAGCTTGAGCCATTTGATATGGCCCCCAAGCAGCTGTATCAGCATTACCAGCATATTCAGAGTATGCAGAACGACGTGGCCCACCTAATAATCCTTGCCAGTGCATTGCGGTAGACATAATCGTCATACCTACTGTCCAGAAAATTGTTTGAATAATACCTAGCTTGTTCATTGCTGGTGTAAGAATTCTACCAGTTAATGTCGGTACTAACCAATAAGTAATTCCAAAGAATGTCAACATTACTACTGTTGCTACTGTTAAATGGAAGTGTCCTGTAACCCAAATTGTATTATGGACAACTTGGTTCATTTGGTTAGAAGCATTAATAATTCCTCCAGCTCCTCCAGGGATGAAGAAGAGCATACCAATAAATGGTGCTAAGAAACGAACATCTTTCCATGGCATTTTCTTCAGCCAGCCAAATAGCCCTTTTGCTCCTAATTCTCTTCCTCTTGATTCAAACATAGCAAACATAGAGAATGCCGTCATTAAAGAAGGAATAACTACTAAAAATGTTAAAATAACTTGTAGAAACTTCCAGAATGGATCAATACCAGGCTCTGTTAATTGGTGGTGAAACCCAACTGGAATAGAGAATAATAGTAATAAAATAAATGTAAAACGTGCTAATGAATCTGAAAATACTTTACCACCGATAATTTTTGGCATAACCGCATACCACATCATGTATGCAGGCAATAACCAGAAATATACAAGTGGATGACCAAAGTACCAGAATAATGTACGGCTAACTAGTACATCTACTGTATCTACCCAACCTAAAGACCAAGGTAATAATTGGAATAATACAGTTGTTGCTACTCCTAAGGACGCAATAAACCACATTGCCATTGTTACTACACCCATATAGCTTAATAATGGAGTAGGTTGACCTGGATTCTCTTTGCGGAATCTAGCATGACGCTTAAACATTACAAACGCATCTAACCATGTACCAACAATAATTAAAGTTAAACCAAAATAAAATCCTGCATGTGCTTGTAGTGGAGCATAAAATGTATATAAAACAGTTGCTTCATTTTGAATCATTAAAATACCTGCAAGAATAACTCCAGCCAACATTAGCCAGAAGCCTATCCAACCAATAATGAGCTCTGTTTTATTATATCCACCTGTAGTTTTACTTTGTGCAGCAAGCATAAAACCGATAATAAAGAAAGTAGTTAATACTAGACCGAGAATAACTCCATGGATTGTTAAAATTTGATAATAGCTAAGGTTAAATGGCATTTGGAATTTTCCAGAACGTTCTAGTACTTGTAATAAACCTGCTGAAGCACCTACGAATAGGGCAGCAAATGCAACATATAGATGTGCCATCGATAATCTTGCATCTTTAATTGGTAAACCTCGAACAGATTTCATCATTATTCAGTCACCTCAATCGTCGCATACATTAAGTGGTGTCCAGTTCCACAATACTCATTACATACCATGGTAAATGTACCTTCTTTTTTAAATGTATTTGTTAATGTACTTACATAGCCAGGCTCTAGCATCATGTTTACATTTGTACCAGCTAGTTCAAAACCATGAATCACATCTTTCGTTGTAACTACAAAATGTACTGTTGCTCCTTTAGGAATCTGAACTACCTTATCATCTGTTCCAACATCATAGTTGAAAGCAGAAGCAACAATTGCTAATTCGTATTCATTATCACCAATTTGTTTTAATCCAGGCTCATTAAATGGTTCCCATTCATCTACTTTTTCTGGATCTAACGTTACAGCGCAGCTAGGGGGTTGACTGCCCATATAGAATGCGCTAATTCCTACAACGGTTAGGAATACTAATAAACTACCTACACCAAAAAATAACCAAATCTTTTCATATTTATGAAAATGCATAGTCCTCTTCTCCTTTTCTTAACGGGTTACGAATAACATCCATACACCTATCCAGCTTAGTACAATAATTCCGCCTAAAATCATTACTGAAGCTAATGTACCTTTGAGGGATGTTTCTTCTTCATGATTAACTTGTTTTTTCACATTTGATTCTTTCTCCTTCACCTTTGGCCCAGCCATCTTAATCACTCCTTTCATTTTAGATTTTTTCATTGAGAGTAAAGTCGATAGGATACTAGATATATAGGTGTTTGAAGTCACTCTCTTTTTCATATGTAAAGCTCTTCTTACACTTTCATCATACACACAAAGTAATATATTTTTTATAACTTTGTTCAACATTTCACAAACTGTTCAATTGGGATGGCAAAATTATGAAAAAAATGTGATAAAGTTGTGAATTATTTCACAAACTAATTGATTTAGGGTAAAACACTAGTTAAACAAAGAATAATGAGTGTCAACCAAAACCTTTCCATACCATAAAAAAAGCAAATGCGATATAATATCAGTAATATTAAAAATTTTGCATTAAAGGAGAGAGCTATATAATGAAAACAGATATTGAAATTGCTCAGGAAGCCACATTAAAACCAATTCGTGAGATTGTTGAAGGTTTACAATTAGATGAATCAGACTGGGAACCATATGGACATACGAAAGCAAAATTATCAGATGCTTTATTGAATAAACTAAAAGATCGTCCTGACGGAAAAGTTGTTTTAGTAACGGCGATTAGCCCTACACCTGCTGGAGAAGGAAAGTCAACTGTATCTGTTGGTTTAGGCCAAGCATTAAACCAAGTAGGCAAGAAAACAATCATCGCTTTGCGCGAGCCTTCCTTAGGGCCAGTAATGGGAATAAAAGGTGGGGCTGCTGGTGGTGGATATTCACAAGTGCTACCGATGGAGGATATTAACCTGCATTTTACTGGTGATTTACATGCAATTACTACAGCAAATAACGCATTATCTGCTCTAATTGATAACCACATTCAACGTGGAAATGAGTTGAATATTGATCCACGTCGTATTGAGTGGAAGCGAGTCATGGATATGAATGACCGTACGTTAAGACAAATTGTTGTTGGATTAGGCGGGCCTACACAGGGGGTTCCTAGACAAGATGGATTTAATATTACGGTAGCATCTGAAATTATGGCTATCCTGTGTCTAGCAAATGATTTAAATGATTTACGTGAGAAGATTTCTCGGGTTGTAATTGGTTATACATATAATGAAGAGCCTGTTACAGTAAAAGATCTAAAAGTAGAAGGTGCATTAACACTTTTATTAAAGGATGCAATCAAGCCTAACTTAGTTCAAACAATTGAAAATACCCCAGCAATTATCCATGGTGGTCCATTTGCGAATATTGCCCATGGATGTAATAGTATTATCGCTACCAAAACTGCTGCTAAATTAGGGGAATATGTTGTTACGGAAGCGGGATTTGGAGCGGATCTTGGAGCAGAGAAGTTTCTCGATATTAAATCCCGAGCTGGAGACTTTGAACCAGCAGCTGTTGTCATTGTTGCTACTGTTCGAGCATTGAAGATGCATGGTGGAGTTGCTAAAGACGATTTAAAAGCAGAAAATGTAGAAGCATTAAAAGCAGGTATGAGCAATTTGAAGAAACATATGGAAACGATTGAAACTTTTGGACTTCCTTATGTTGTTGCAATTAATAAATTCCCTACAGATACAGAAGCTGAAACTGATTTTATCCAAGCATGGTGTGAAGAACAAGGTGTTGATGTTGCTTTAGCTGATATTTGGGCTAAAGGTGGTGCAGGTGGAATTGATTTAGCGAAAAAAGTTATTGCTAAAGCAGAGTCTGAAGAACGTGATTTTAAACGTATTTATGAATTAGAGGATTCTTTAGAAACAAAAATTAGAAAAATCGCTCAAAAAGTTTATGGAGCAAAAGATATTGAATTATCTCCACAAGCTAAGAAACAGGCTGCATTCTATGAAATGCAGGGGTGGGATAAATTGCCAGTATGTATGGCGAAAACACAATACTCTTTATCAGATAATCCGGCATTATTAGGTCGACCAGAAGATTTTACTATTTCAATTCGAGAAATGCGCCCATCTATTGGAGCAGGGTTTATCGTAGTTCTTACAGGAGATATGATGACAATGCCAGGTTTACCAGTTAAACCAGCTGCTTTAAATATGGACGTTTCAGAAGATGGAAGAGCTCTAGGCTTATTCTAATATATCAATAAGAAAAGACTGTTTACATAAAAGTAGACAGTCTTTCTTTATCATAGAAAAAAGTATAACGAAAATGACTAGAAGTAATCGCTACAGAAATACATTCCGCCTTACTAAAAGGGTCGAAGCTTAAATTTCATTATATTTTTGACTATAATAAATATTAAATTGTTACCAGATTAGGTATGCAATAAAATGGCTGTCAAAATTTTGGGAGTGTATAAAGATGAAGGTAAAACGAATTGTTGCGAATGTAGAAACACAGGACAAGTCCAAAGCAGCATACTTCTACGGAGAGGTACTTGGGCTTGAACAACTAATGGATATGGGATTTATTGCAACTTATGGATCCGATGAGAAAATGGAAACTCAAATTAGCTTTCTTTCAGAGGGAGGTTCCGGAACACAAGTGCCTGATTTATCTATTGAAGTTGATGATCTGGAAGAAGCATTAACTCGTGTGCAGGAAGCGGGCATCCCAATTGAGTATGGACCAGTTGAGGAACCATGGGGAGTACGGCGTTTTTACGTAAGGGACCCATTTGGAAAGCTAGTCAATATTCTTATTCATCAGTAAAAAAATAATATTAGATATTACTGCTAAACACAGTTGCTCCATAAATAAATTTAGAACAAAGAGTAGAAAATGGAAAAAGGTTAAAAAGATCTATTAGGAATATCAAAAGTTTTATAAAAACTACAATCATATTGTTTATAATGTTTGCTTTTGGTTTCAGTGATTTAAGACCATTCAAGACCAAAATATGAGTGATTGTGACTTATGCTTTTTTCGGGTATGATAAATGAACAAGATATATTAGTTACAATTAAATGGAGGGAAAGTAATGATAACGGAAGAACAAGCTTACCTAGATTTATGTAAGAAAATTTTAGCAGCTGGTAAGGAAAAGGATGATCGAACAAATACTGGAACCTATTCTATTTTTGGTCATCAAATGCGCTTTGATTTAAGCAAAGGCTTCCCATTACTAACAACTAAAAAAGTTCCTTTTCGTATAATAGCCGTTGAATTGCTTTGGTTTATTAAAGGCGATACAAATATACGCTATTTACTAGAAAATAATATTAATATTTGGAATGAATGGGCATTTAAAAAATGGGTGGAAAGCGAAGACTATACAGGGCCTAATATGGATGATTTTGGAAATAAAATATTGGAAGATCCTGCATTTAAAGCAGAATATGATAAACAAATGGATATTTTTAAAAATCGAATCCTTGAAGATCTAGGATTTGCTGAAAAATATGGTGATCTCGGTTTAGTATATGGAAAGCAATGGCGTGATTTCAATGGGGTGGATCAATTAAAAGAAGTAATTGATGCAATTAAAACGAATCCTAATTCCAGAAGACATATTGTTTCTGCATGGAACCCTGAGGATGTACCACATATGGCATTGCCACCTTGCCATACGTTATTCCAGTTTTATGTTACTGATGGTAAGCTATCATGTCAATTATACCAGCGTAGTGCAGATGTATTTTTAGGTGTGCCTTTTAATATTGCTAGCTATGCTCTGTTAACGCATTTAATCGCACATGAATGTGGCTTAGAGGTAGGAGATTTTGTTCATACTTTTGGTGATGCACATATTTATTCCAATCATGTAGAACAAGTTGAACTCCAATTAAGTAGAGAATTACGTCCACTGCCAACATTAAAAATCAACAGTGATAAGCAATCCATTTTTGATTTTGAACTTAATGATTTTGAAATTGTTGATTATGATCCGCATCCAACGATTAAAGCACCAATCGCAGTATAGCAAGCATGAAAATACTTAATTTATCATACATTGGAGGTAACATATGCTTTCCTTAATAGTCGCAATAGGAAATAACAGAATGATTGGTTCAGACAACGATATGCCTTGGCATATCCCAAAGGATTTACAATATTTTAAGGAAGTAACGAATGGACATACCATTATTATGGGACGAAAAACATTCGAATCAATTGGTAGACCACTACCGAATCGGAGAAACATTGTACTTACTCGCCAAGAATTAAATATAGATGGGGTAGAAGTAATTCATGAACTAAATGATATTTTTAAAATAGTTGAAAAGTATCCTAATGATGAAATTTTTATTGGTGGGGGCGGCAACTTATACGAACAAACTATTTCACATGCTGATCGTTTATATATTACACATATTGATGAAGACTTTGAAGGAGATACACTTTTCCCAGAATTTTCTAAGTCAGAGTGGAAACAAGTATCCAAAACAAAAGGCGAAAAAGATGATAAAAACCCTTATGATTATTATTTCACTGTATATGACCGAATCTAAAGTGTGAAGGTGGAGATGTATTTGCATATTTGTGGCGTCATTCTTGCTGGTGGTAAATCTTCAAGAATGGGTACGAATAAATCATTACTTCCAATCAATGGAAAACCTACAATTCAACATATAGCAGAGGAATTACAAAAAATAACAAAGGATATTATTATTATTTCGAATCATCCTTCAGATTATGATTTTTTGCCATTTAAAATATACGAAGATCGTTTTCTAGATAAAGGCCCCTTAGCTGGGATCGAATCGGCTTTATATTATCAACCAGCAGATTTATATCTATTTGCTGCTTGTGATATGCCATTTATTCAAGCTGATATTTATCAATTATTATTAGCTAATATGGAAGATAATGATGTCATTATTCCAAAATATGAGGAGAGAATTCATCCATTAGCTGGGATATACAGAAAAACAGTGCTTCCTTATGTACAACAGCAACTATCAAAAGATGACTTGAAAGTAAGAAGATTATTCGATTATTTAAAAGTTAAATATGTTGGTGATTATCCAGAAATAGCTGGGGAAATACTAACAAAACATTTCTTTAATATGAATAAACCAGAGGAATATCAGAAAGCATTAAAGTATAAAGAGTAAGACCAATCAAACGAAAAAAATTTGCATTCTCCTATTCTCATGATAAAATAATGTAGAAGCTTAGAATTTGAACATTATGTGGATTTTTGTAAACTTAGTTTTGTTTTTGATGTAGACAAGTTATAATTTAATCAGTTACTTAAAGATAGAGTAGTACTATCAAATTATTGGGGTGAAAAATATGGCTCAAATTGGAATTCCTGGTTTAATTTTAATTCTAGTTGTTGCTTTAATTATTTTTGGACCTTCTAAATTACCTGAACTTGGAAAAGCTGTTGGTAATTCTTTAAGAGAATTCAAAAATGCAACTAAAGGCATTATCGGTGATGATGAAGAGGATAGCAAAGCGAAGAAGGACAATCCATCCAAATAAAGTTATTTATTTATAGAAGGTGTAGGGTTTTAATCCTTACATCTTCTTTTATGCTTATGTAAAAGGAAGTGAGCATTAATGGCTGAAAAAATAGATACGCCTAATGAAAAAGAAATGAATATTGTCGGACATTTAGCAGAATTACGTAATCGCTTATTATTTACAGCTATCTTTTTTGTTGTTTTCTTTATAGGAATCTTTATTTTTGTAGAAGAAATATATTATTTCATTGCACAAGATATTCCATTTGACTTGAATATCACAAGCCCTGGGGACATTATTTGGGTTTACTTTACATTTGCTGGCTTAGGATCACTCATAGTTACCATGCCGATTCTGTGTTTACAATTATGGTTGTTTATTAAACCAGGATTAACAAAGTCAGAAAGAAGACTTTCTATTTTATATGTTCCTGCAGTATTTATCCTATTTATTTTAGGAATTGTGTTCGGATACTTTATGTTTACCAACTTAATTTTGCCATTCTTACTATCATTAAATAATGGCATGTTTAATGAAATATTTACCGTTGAAAAATACTTTCGCTTTTTATTCCGTGTATTAATTCCATTTGCATTATTATTTGAAATCCCAGTGATCATTATGTTCTTAACTAGTATAGGAATCTTAACACCAAAATTTATGCGTAAAACAAGAAAGTATGCTTATTTTATCTTATTAATTATTGCTGCATTAATTACACCACCAGATGTGGTTTTACAAATTGTAGTAGCTGTTCCATTGTTCATTCTTTATGAAATCAGTATCTTATTAGCTGAAAGAGTTTATAAGAAGAGACAAAGCAAACAACAATCTTAAGACTTTCTTAAAAGAAGGTGATATGCACATGACTTTTTATCAATTTATGATGACCCTACGCGGAAAGCTAGTAGCAGATGAAAAAAGTAAATTAGCAGATTGGATGTTTAAAGATCATGATTTCCCAAAGCATTCAAATAATTATCATGAAATTAGTGATTATTTAGAGTGGAATACACCATTTCACAATGCTTTAATGGTTTTTGATGAAGTCTGGGCAATATATGAAGCTAATCATAAATAAATTTCTAGTGAATTCGACAAATTATTAGCATTTAAAAGACGCTATGATGGCTATCAATAGCTGATATTGCCACATCCTGCGGTTTCCCGGGAAATAGAAAGAAAGATCCTTTTCGCCTATACGAGATATCTTTTATTTACGTAAAATGAATGAAAGATTAAAATAGAGAGGAGGATCTTTATGCTTTTTGCTAATCAATCAAGAAATACAAATCAAAATTTCACAAATAGAAATCATCCTTTCTTTCCACAACGTAATTTTCAAGCTCCAGTCCCACAAACGCAATCAAAAATTAGCTCTATTCCTAATCTAATCAATAAAGGGGTAGGAGGATTATCAAAATCGTTAGGGAATATTCAGCAGGTTTTACAAGTAGTAGATTCTGCAACTCCATTAGTGCAACAATACGGACCTCTCGTTAAAAATTTACCAGCTATGTATCGAATGATGAAAGCTTTTAAGAATATAGATTTAGAAGAGGAAACAGCAACTGATGTTGAGGATTTATCTACACCTCCAGTGCATGAAGACAACAAAGATAGTATAAATATGGTAAAATCGAATACAGTAAGGAAAGGTAATTCTTTGCCTAGATTATATGTATAATTTGTAATAGCGAATGGAGGATTAATGGAATGACTGTAAATAAAGAATTAGCTACATTTGCTGGCGGATGCTTCTGGTGCATGGTAGAACCGTTTGATCAACGCCCAGGAATTTATGAAGTGATTTCTGGGTATACAGGAGGAACTACGGAAAATCCAACCTATGAAGAAGTATGTACGAATACAACTGGACATCGTGAAGCAGTACAAATAGCTTTTGATCCTGAAATAATGCCTTATAAAAAATTAGTAGAAACATTTTGGCAACAGATAGACCCTACTGACGCTGGTGGACAATTTCATGATCGAGGAGAATCCTATCAAACAGCGATTTTTTATCATACAGAAGAACAACGTCTTATTGCTGAACAATCAAAGCAGGAGCTTGCAGCAAGTGGAAAATTTAATAAACCAATTGTTACCCCAATTCTGCCAGCAGTAACATTTTATCCTGCTGAGGACGCACATCAAAATTATTATAAAAAACAGTCCTTCCATTATAATCTATATAAAAAAGGATCTGGAAGAGCTGATTTTATCCAGGAAAATTGGAAAAAACCGAAAAATATACAAGCTTTAAAAGAAAAATTGACGCCAATGCAATATGAAGTGACTCAAAAAAATGGTACAGAACCTCCATTCCAAAATGAATATTGGAATCATTTTCAAGAGGGTATTTATGTAGATATTGTCTCTGGAGAAGTACTATTTTCCTCAAAGGATAAATTTGATGCGCATTGTGGTTGGCCAAGCTTTACAAAACCAATTGATGGACATCAGATTGTTGAGGAAACAGATAGAAGCCATGGGATGTTTCGAACAGAAGTAAGAAGTAAAGAGGGGGATTCTCACTTGGGTCACGTCTTTCCAGATGGACCAACAGAGCATGGCGGTCTACGTTATTGTATTAATTCTGCAGCAATTCGCTTTATTCCAATAGAAAAAATGGAAGAAAAGGGATATGCTGAGTACTTATATCTTTTTAAATAAACATCAAGGGAGTAGAATGAGTTGATTCATTTACATTGGGAGAAAAATAAAACAATCAAACAAATTGAATGTGTTCATACAAATGCAAAGAAATTTATTGTTAATCAAAAATTAACACCTGGGAAAATATATGATGTTAAAAATGAAACAGAAGAATTTTATTTTATTTTTGACAATAGTAATCGAATTGGCGGATTTCGCAAAGAATATTTTAAAGAAGTTGAATAATTAATACCTTTAGCTTGTAGGGATAGTTTTGTTTTTTCTCTACAAGTTTTTTTATATTATTAAAATTCTTTTCAATTCTACATGAAATAAAGACTAATTGGTCATAATACATGTAACAGTTGAAAAGGAGTACATAGCATATGAGCGAGCAAACAAAATCTTTATGGAATGAATCAGTTCATTTACCCTCTTTTCCTACATTAGAAGAATCACTTGAAGTCGATGTCGGAATAGTTGGTGCAGGAATTACTGGAATTACTGCAGCCTATTTACTAGCAAAACAAGGATTAAAAGTAGCATTGATCGAAACAAGCCAAATCTTACAAGGTACTACTGGTCATACTACAGCAAAAGTTACTGCACAACATGGATTGATTTACGATAAATTAATCAAGCAATTTGGCGTGGAAAATGCTAAAAAATATTATCAAGCAGCTACGGAAGCAAAGACACTAATAGAAAACATCATTCAAACACATCAAATAGAATGTCATTACACAAATGAAAATGCTTATGTATATACAAATACAGATAATTATATAGAACAAATAAAAAATGAAATGAAAGCATATGACAAACTGAATATATCTGGAGAACTTACAGATAATTTACCTTTAGATATTCCATATCAACTTGCTATTTCCATGCATGATCAAGCACAGTTTCATCCTGTTCAGTACTTAAAGGCAATACTTGAAGAAGCAATTGCAAATGATGTACATGTATTTGAGAACACTAGTGCAATCGACGTGGAATTTAATAAGAAAACAGCAATAATGACTGCTAATAATCAAAGAATTATTTGTGACTACGTTATTCAAGCAAGCCATTATCCTTTTTTTGACGGGCAAGGGTTTTATCCTGTTCGTATGTATGCAGAGCGTGAATACGTCTTAGCTATAAAAACAGAAAAAGATTTTCCTGGTGGAATGTACATTAATGCTGAAACTCCAACCCGATCCGTTAGAAATATTCGATTAAATGGAGAAGATATTTGGATCATTGCTGGAGATAGTCATAAGGTTGGCCAAGGTGACCAAAAGATAAATTATTTTAAAAATCTAGCAAAATTTGCGAAAGATACATTTGGCCCAATTAAAATCATTAACAAATGGTCGGCACAAGATTACACTACAATTGATGGCATACCATATATAGGAACTGTCTCATCAGCACATGATAATGTATTCGTAGCAACTGGATTTAATAAATGGGGCATGACCAATGGTACCACTGCAGCAAAGGTCATAACAGATTTAATAATGAAACGTAGAAATGAATATTCTGAATTTTTTGCGCCAACAAGATCATCATTTCCAAATTCAATCAAACCATTTATAAGCACAAATATGAATGTAACAAAGGAATTTATTAAAGGTAAATTTGATACTACGAAACAAAGTATAAGTAATATTAAAACAGATCAAGCAATTGTTACTAAAATTAAAGGATCGCGAATTGGTATATATAAAGATCAGCAAAATAATATTCATGCAGTAAAAACAACATGTACACATTTAGGATGTGAAGTATCCTGGAATACTACAGAACGAACATGGGAATGTCCGTGTCATGGATCAAGATTTTCATACACAGGTGAAGTTATTCAAGGTCCAGCTAAAGAACCATTACAAACTATTGATTTAAATACGGATGTAGAAAAATAAAAAATATCTCAATATCATGAGTAAACTTTGATATTGAGATATTTTATTGAAATTTTATTTTAGTTCCTATAATAAATATTATGTTAACTAGGAAGTTTTAAAAAGAAAAGAGGTTGCTTACTATGCTCTATTACTATGAATAGATTATTCTTTTGGGCAAACTTTTTAATATTAGTTAACAACTCTTTATCATAAGTTGTTTTAACTTGCTCTCCTTTATTCTTTATAAAATGATATAAACCCGCATTGAACATTTTTTCAACACGGGTTTATTTGTTTTATAAAATTATAAGCAACTATTATAAATCGATGCTCATAGTTTAAAATATAGCCATTTAATGTTAACTCTTTATAGGCATTCAACAATTGCTCAAAGTTATTCATTACATTAAATTCCGGAAATTCCCACTCAATAACTTTTACATAGTAAATTAGAGCTTTCATATTAAAAAATTTTTGGTAAGGAAAATATTCATTAGCGAACACAATCTCAAAATTACTGCACTCTAGCTCACATTGAGTATTTCTCAAATTTAAGGTTCTATATTTTGGTTGAAAGCCTGGAATAAGCATATTTGATAAACGGTTTCCATTTTCCCCGCCCACCTGCTGGGTAATAAATATACCGTTTGGTTTTAATACTCTTTTTACTTCATTAACATCAAATGATTCATGTCTATTAATTATAATATCAAAACTATTGTCACCATAATCAATAATGCCATCTTCACCAATTGTGGCTAGATTTATCCCTAAAGGAACTAATACTCTTTTTAAAAGTTCAATATTTGGCTGCCAGCCTTCTGTTACCGATGTTTTTTCATAAGGATGATTTAGGGATAAAAGAAATTCTCCGCCTCCAGTACCCATATCAAGTAATTTTAAATCTGAAGATAAATACCTGTTTACGATTTCAGCATAATTCCATGGGAGAGTTTCATTTTCCCAATCGTCCTGTATACAAGAAAAATCCCAACCTTCAAATTTCACTTCTTCATATTTTATCCATTCGTTTTTTAACACATTTATATTCATAATAACTATCCCTCCACTTTTTAATTTATTATGTGGATGATACAGTTAACTGATAGATGTTTAGGGTTAAGCCCGATACAGACTCCATCAGATTTACTAACTGTATCGAGTAATTAATTCGTTTCATATTAATGAGTCCCCTCCCTTAAGTTCTTCAACTTTTAATCCATTGTAATTTCTTCTGTATGCAGAAACTGTTAATTGATTGAATCTGAGTTCCATTTTGAGAATAGGGTTAGCGCCTCTATTACTTTAATATTTTTGGGCAATGTAATTGACTGAAGCTGTACTCCAAAACTACCGTCAACGGATATAGAGGCACTATTATATTTACGTATTCCCTCTATACATTCTAATATTGTAGTTTTCCCGGATCCATTTCCGCCAAGTAATGCAAAAATCTCTCCTTTTTTTACCTTAAAGGAGAGTCCTTTCAATACAGCAACATTCCCATATGAATTATGTAAATTTTCTACATTTATCGCATATACCACAGCAATCCATCCATTTCGAAAGGATAACGACTTATTTTCTTTTCCCGTCTAATATTCATATTATAGTTAAATATTACCATAAAAAGGATTATGAGAGCAGATTATCTACTCTTATCTTTAGCCTGACAACATTGATTGAGGACAACATGAATACAATCTTTTTTGTAAAATTAGGGATCCTTGAGGAACCATTTAAATTTTTGTATTTTTTAATTTGGAGCTAACAGAAGAAAAAGTTGTGCAGAGATTTGAGGATAGCATTGAAACTAAAATTGGGGCTATACTTTTTATATAGCCCCAATGTTTCATATGTCATGTGGTCTTTTATACTTTATCGGCTCTTATTGTTAAAATGATGAATTCCCTTATTGTTTTCTAATTGATCTTCAACGACTCCACTTTGAAAGCTTTCATTCAATTGATTTTTTACGGCCTGAACACCTTTGTTATCTTCAGATGAATATTTTTTCTTGTTTTTATTTTTTTTACTCATTACAAACACCTCCTTATTTTTTAGTGTGCACAAAATATTGTGAGCGCATTGCGATAATTATTTCCAAATGATGTGAAATTTTGATTTAAGCTTAACCTTAGCATATTTTATTAATCTGAAAGGTTAGATTAAAAAGCTTTTTTGCTTAATTACAACTAAAAACACCATTTATTGGTAAAATTCCTTCCAAATGGCGTTTTTAGTGTAACTTTTATTTTATTTTTTTATCTAATAAGATCGTGGCATACCAAGTATATGCTGGCCCATGTAAGCTAAAATCAAATTATTATTTACTGGAGCAATTTGATATATTCGTGTTTCTCTAAATTTACGTTCCACATCTTTATGTAAATATATCGTAGCTCAGTTAAAACCTATATTCCTAAGCTGGTAATGGACACACAAATGACCTCGAATTTTTCATCGAGGTCATTAAAGCGCATCTGCTGTGTTGTTACAAGTAAAAGTTATTCCGAAATATGTCTTACCGGTACCCAGATTTCCGTTTTGGCTGTGGGACTGGTTGGATCAGGGCTTTTGTATACTTCTAAAGACGGTGCACCGCTATGCTGATAATCATTAGATGGAAACCACTCTGAATATATTTTTTTCCATGTTTCTGGTACTACATCAACTACTGGCCCTACGATTTCAAAAATTGCCCATTTTTCGGCAGATACTTCATAACTAGATAATCCATCAGGTGTGGAACCTTTATGTTCAGTGCCAATCCAATACTCAATATTATTGTCCTCTTTGCTATAATCCACTGTTGCTCCAATCAAACCTGATATTTGTCCGTTATTCAAGCCTAGCAATCGGTTAATAGTGCCGTCCCGGCCGACCTGTGTCCAAAAAAGACCAATATTCCGAGACGGGCCGATATCTCCGTTACAATTAAGCTGTTCTTTCACCCCCACAATCTGGAAGGCTTTTCGTTCTATCAATTGATAATTCATTGGTTCTACTCCTTTCACATTCACCTGTATTACCAGGCGGTTATAGGATTGTAAATTTCCCATTCCTTTACGTGCTTCACTCGGCGTAAGCTGGTGTTGTCTATGAAATGCTTTAGTAAAAGATTCAGGAGTTTGATAGCCATATTTGTAGGCAAGGTCAATAATCTTTGTACGACTGTTGCATAATTCATGAGCTGCTTTGGTCAAACGGCGTCTTCTCAAATATTCTCCAACAGTCATATCCGTCAGAATAACAAAAGCACGTTGGAAATGATAGGGAGATAGATGAGCTTGTTCAGCAATGTCTTTAATCGAGATATCATCCAGCAGATGGGTTTCCATGTATTCAATTGCCTTTTGTAATGATTCTACCAATGCCATATGGTTCACTCCTTTAATTGCATATTAACTTATTAATTCCTCTAAAACTTGTCATTTTGTGCTCGATCAAGACAGATTACTTTTCATAATCCTATTTTTACCTATTCGTCATTAACTCTTATCCTGTTTTTCTAATAATTCACTAATGCCAATTACTCAAAAGATCATTGTCAACATTTCATGATCATGTAACCTCTCAATAAAAACATCTAACGCTTTTGTCTGAAAAGGAGATTTTGTAATAATTGAAAACTCTCGTTTAATTGGAAGTCCTTCCATAGAAATAATTTTTAAATCACCATATTTTACTTCTTTTTGAATCGACCATTTTGAAAGCAGACTAATACCGAGGCCTGCTGCTACTCCCTCTTTAATCAATTGTGTACTGCCAAAATGCATTAGTTGCGAAGGAGCAATATTAAGTTGTTGGAACATCTTTTCTGTTGCTTCTCTTGTCCCAGAACCTTGTTCCCTTACAATCCATGTTTCTTTCTCTAAATCAATTATTTTAATTTCTCCCTCTTTATCAAATAGTTTATTTTTCGGTGAGGAAACAATAACCATCTCATCTTCTGCAATTGGCTCAATAATAATATTTTTATTATTAAAATGCCCTTCCACGATGCCTACATCAAGTTGATGAGTATCAACTAAATTTGCAATTCTATTTGTATTACCAATGCTTATAGTTGGTTCAATTTCTGGATAACTTCTTTTTAAATCAGCAATAATTCTTGGAAGAACATATTCACCAAAGGTATAACTTGCCCCAATTGCAAGTGGTCCACTTGCGGTATTCGTCAAATCGTCAACTAAATTCTGCATCATCGTATATAAACCAAGTATCTCCTTTCCATAATGATACACAATTTCACCAGCTTTATTTAAATGGACATATTTATTGCTTCGATCTAATAAGCGTGTTCCGATATTGTCTTCTAATGTACGTATATATTGGCTAACTGCGGGCTGTGTCATAAAATGTACTTCTGCTGCTTTAGAAAAACTCTCTTTCTCTGCGACTGTTTTAAATATTTCTAGATGCTTATCCAATTTTTATCCTCCTAATGATCAATAATTCTATTATAACATTTTACTTATTATCATCATTATTATAATTTATTTTCCTTATGTATTTGTATGAGATATCCTAACTAAAGGAGGTGAGTTTGTGGTGAATCAAGCAACGAATGAAAGAAAAAAACAAAAAGCAAACTCTTTTATAAAATGGATTGCTGGAATTTTATTTACTTTTTTTATTGCATTCTTAGGATACTTATTAGCTATGCTGCCTGGTTTTGACCATGTTGGGCAATTGGCCTGTGCTATTATTATAGCTGTAGTTTATAGGCAATTTTTTGGATATCCTGATTTATTACGTAATGGAATTACTTTTTCCACTAAAAAGTTGCTACGTTTAGCAATCATTTTATATGGATTAAAACTAAATATAGACATTGTGTTGCATGATGGATTAGGGCTGCTTGTACGTGACGCATTTGTCATTTTGTTTGCAATTGGACTTATGATTTGGCTCGCTAAAATGCTCAAAGCAGATAAAGATATTTCCCTTTTACTTGGAATTGGAACAGGTGTCTGTGGAGCTGCCGCAATCGCTGCTGTTGCCCCCATTATGAAAACAAAGGATGAAGATACAGCTATTAGTGTTGGTATTATTGCATTGTTAGGTACCGTGTTTGCAATCGGATATACGCTAGTAAGGCCCCTATTACCATTAATACCGATTGATTATGGAATTTGGTCAGGAATCAGTTTACATGAGCTTGCTCATGTTGCCATTGCAGCAGAACCTGCAGGAGAAGATTCATTAGCCATTGCATTATTAGCAAAATTAGGACGAGTTTTCTTGCTAGTTCCTCTCTGCTTCATTTTGATTTATTTTATAAAGAATAAAAATAGTGGAGATCAAGCAAAAAGAAAAGTTGAATTTCCATGGTTTCTAATTGGATTTATTATGATGAGTATTGTAGGAAGCTTTATTCTTGGGGATATTATTCCAGTATCAAATAATGTTTTGGAAGGTACTAGTATTGCTACAACTTGGATATTGACAGCCGCTATGGTAGGACTAGGTTTAAATGTCAATCTAAAGGATTTGCGGACTAAAGCCTTGAAACCACTATTTGCGGTAACCATTACTTCTATTTGTTTGTCCATCATTGCCTACTTTATTATCTAAAAGCATGTGAAGAATATATTTTGTCTTTTCAATATGAAAAACCTTCTTTTCAACATATTTTTTAAAGTAAGGAAAAGAAGGTTTTTCTCATTATATAGAGCCTACATTATTTATAACAAGAATCCATTTAATTAACTGTCTCCATAAGTGGTTGTTCTTTTTGCATTCCTGTCATATCAATAGCCCATGTAATTATCTTCTTATCATGTTTCTTTAGTAACCCTAGGCCTTTTTGATGAGGAAAACGACTATATGCAACTAGTTCAGCAACTGTTAAACCTTCTGGGGCAGTCGGATTTTGTGGCAAAAACCGGAAATAACAAAGAAATCCTTTTGTTCTAAAGAAAAGCTCTCTCTGTTTCTTTCTAATTTCCCATTGCCTTTCCGAACATGCAAAATATAAATTTCATTTGCGGCTTTCACTATTTTGTGATTACTATTTACTGGGCATAAATCTATTAAGCGGAGAGGCACCAGCTACTATAGGGTGGGAATAAGAATACAACTTAACTTGAAGAGGGACTGCCTATTAAATCCCATTTCCCTACTCAAAAATAAAGAAAATGTATTAAATAATAAGATGATTCCCCGCCAAGAAAAAGTTTTGGCAGGGAATATTTTTTGGTAAAAAAGACGAATAGTGTGGACGTGTCATTTTTAGTTTAGAAGGCACTATTTTATCTTGATAACTGGCAACAAATTTAACTAAACAGTATAAGGATAAAATTGAGATTCTTGATTTAATTTTCATATAAGTTAGCTATATCATGTATTTTCCGTTTCAATTCTGTTCGGATATGTGAAGGCTCTAAACATTCACATTTATCGCCAAAACTTAAAAGGATATTGTAATAATATTCGTTTTCTATAAAAGGGAAAGTAACAATGTAGTACTCCTCACCGTCTGGAGAAAAATCTTCATACCTACAATAATCAAGTGCCCTATCCATGACAGATTTATGAATACGAAGTTTGATCTTTGTTTGTATAGTTGCCAAAATATCAGTAAAATCCAATAGTGGTTTTTGATAATCTCGTGGCGTAAAGGAAATCTTTTCTAATTTTAGGTTTGATATACGAGCTAATTTGAATAGACGAAAATCATTTCTTTTATAACAGTAGCCTTGAAAATACCAATGATTACCCTTCAATACAATTTGATAGGCTTCAGCTTCTCGTTCCGTTTTATTTCCATGACGGTCGGCATATTCAAATGAAAGTAACTTGTTTTCTTGTAAAGCTATTTTTATGATTTCTAAATAGGCTTGTACGTTCCTATAACCTATCCACTGACTTAAATCGATATGTATTTGATCTGTTTTTAGTTGGATCTCGTCGACTCTATCTACCGGGATAAAACTTTTTACTTTCGCGAGAGCGTTTATCAGCTCGTCACTTTGTATCATATTGGAGAGACTAGAAAGTCCTGTCAAAATAGTAGAAATATCAGTAGTTGAAAAAACTTTGCTATCCATTTTATAGTTTTTCATGATTTCAAAGCCACCTCCTACCCCCGATGTTGAGCGAATTGGAATACCTGCCATGTTGATGGCATCTATATCACGGTAGATGGTGCGAGTTGAAACTTCAAACATATTTGCTAAATCCTGTGCGCTTATCCGTTCTTTATCGAGTAGTATCATAATAATGCTAACAAGCCTGCTAACTTTCATCTGTTAGCCACCTTTCAAAAAGATTTCTTCATTCTAGATTGTTGCCATATTGTTGTCAACAATAGCTAAGTATAATAATAATCAAGCAATCAACCTATTACAATCAAATGGAGGAAAATGATGAAAACAATCTATATTTATGTACTTGATACTTTAGCTGACTGGGAACTAGGATATGTTACTGCGGAGTTGAATTCTAGGAGATTTTTCAAAGAAGACGCGAATCACCTATCGATTAAAACAGTTAGTTACTCCAAACAACCAATCCGTACAATGGGCGGAATGACAATAGTTCCTGACTACTTAATTGATGACATTATTGTAAGTGAAACAAGCATGTTGTTATTACCAGGTGCAGATACATGGAATGATCCAAAGCATGAAGCTATTCTCGTAAAAGCAAACGAGTTGCTCTCTGTAGGTGCTACAGTATGTGCAATTTGTGGAGCTACTGCAGCACTTGCTAATTTTGGGATACTAAATAACCGTCCGCATACTAGTAATGGTCCGGGATTCCTTGAAATGATTTGTTCTAATTATAAAGGACAAGATTTTTATATAGACCAAGCCTCTATTGCATCTAATAACCTTATTACTGCTGGTTCCACTGAAGCTTTGCTATGGATGAAACAAATTATTGAGTGCTTAGATGTTTTTAAATCAAACACATTAGAATCTTGGTATAACTATTTTAATACTGGCGATTCTAAATATTTCTTTGAACTTATGCAAACTCTACCATCTAACAATAAATATTAGGATATTTTTGTTGTTATTAAAATCTTAAAAAGAGATTACTACATGTGTTAATCTCTTTTTGATATTTTTATGTCCAATCAATTAATGAGCTTAATGCTGATGTATTAGTTGTATCACGCGGATTAGAGCATAGAACTTTAAAACATTATGTGCACTTATGGAGTAGAAATGATGAGCCACTTGCTGAAAAAATGGCTGGGAATATTAAGTTTAATTTTTCTAAGAGAACAAATTACATCAAACTCAAGAAAGTTACAGTGAGGTACAATCCTCCATCAAAAAAGATGTTACGATTTCCGGACGTGGAGTTATGAACTCTTCATTCATAGCAATTTTCATCATCACTAACCCTTGTATGGATGCAAAATAGAAAAATACCATCTCCATCGTATTTCCCTGTTTAAATTGACCAAGATTCTGGCCCCTTTCGATTAATCGAGCAGTTTGTTGTAACAGTGCTGCACTACGAAGGAAAAGTACAAAAAAGATCAAAACAATTAGAAAGTGATAGGCTATAAATTAAAGGGATATTATTAAACTTACGAACTAAATATAATCCATTTTAGCATTATTAATTTACACAATACTAATGCTCCTCTACCCTCTTAAGTAAAGCGTTTTGTTTTCATGTAGGGAGAGTTTAGTTGGTAGTAACTCTTTAATGGTTAAAAAGCGACTATCTTTTTCTGGAATTTCAATTCTTGCACCATAAATTGTGTAAGCAACAAAATAAGCTGTACCTTCAAAAATACATACTCCGGTATTATCATAAATAGGTTCTAGTATTTCATAAGAAATTTCCTGTATATCATCAAATGGTAAATTGAAAATTTCAATAATTTCTTTCATTATCTAAAACCTCCTCTATTCATATAATATTCTTTATTTGATGTTTGTAATTATCAAATCACTTGTTATTATTAACTTTATCTAAAAATTCTTTAGTCTCGTGAATAAAATCTTTATAATTTTGAGTTTTCTAATTCATAAAATAGCCTGATGCCATATAAAATATTGGCACCAGGCTATTGATTTATCTATATTTCTGTATACTATCTCGTTACTTATTATTGTTTCATCCACATTGGTTCTAGCATATTCCCATCAATATCAGATACTTCTAATCCATACATTTGTTCTTCTGGAATTCCCATATCAATATGGTAAGCATCGCCGCCATTTTCTTTCGCTAATCGTCCAAATTCTTTAACTGCTTCTGCGTTTTCCATGCTAAAGCAGATCAAGGCAGCATTTTCCTTTTGTGTGTCGGCAATCTTTTTATCCTTAAGAAATTGCTGATAAAAAGCATGTTCTAACAACATAATATAAAAATTATCATCCCAAACCATACAGCTTGCATGAGTATCAGAGAAATCATTATTTTTTGTAAAACCCAATTTCTCATAAAAATTTGTAGCATCAGCAACATTTTTAACTGGAAAATTAACAAAAATCATTGTAGCCATTTAAAACGCCTCCTTTTTATGAACTTTACCACAATCGAATATTAAAAGTTTCTTCTAAATTGCTCAAAATTCCTTCTTTTTCTAAAAAATTCTCTTCCTTTAATTGAAAAGTTATAAAGTATTTTTTATTTACTCAAAATCTACAAGCTTCTAAACACGGAAAACATTGACAGATTTCTGAGCATTTATTTTTTAAAAAGAAGGAGCTAATGATAGGATAATTATACAGAACATTTTCAAATGAAAATCAATTACCAATATTCGGGAGGAATTTCAAACATGTCTTCTAGCTTATACTCGCTCGAACTAAGAAGAAATTTTGCACAACTTAAGCATTTAGCACCTGAACAATTTCAAGCGTTTCAAAAATTTAATATGGATGTATTTCAAGATGGTGCTTTAACAGAAAAGGAAAAAGAAATTATTGCAGTAGCAATTACACATGTGACACAATGTCCGTACTGTCTTGTAACCCATACGAAAAATGCAAAGAAACTAGGCGCAACACTAGAGGAATTAACGGAAGCAGTATTTGTTGCATCTGCTCTTGAAGCTGGAGGTTCTGTTGCACATAGTTCTCATGTTTTTCACACACAAGAAGAAGATGCGTCAGAAATTCTTTATAGTCGTTCAGATGTCAAGAGAACAGTTCAATTAGGTAAATTAGATCCTGATGCCTTTAAGTCTTATAGAGCTTTTAGTGATTCTACAGTAAAAGAAGGAGCTTTGAGTACTAAATTTAAAGAGATTATTGCAGTAGCTGTAGCAACTGCAACGCAATGTGCTTATTGTATTGATAGCCATACAAAGAAAGCGATAAAACAAGGTGCTACAAATGAGGAGTTAGCAGAAGCAATTCTCGTTACAGCTGCTTTACGTGCAGGCGGTGCCTATGCTCACATGGCGAATATGATCGAAGCTTATAAAGAAGATTAATACAGTTTAGAGATAGAAATAAAGCAGGCTTGCTAATCATTTAAATTAGCAAGCCTGCTTTATTTCTAACGCTCAGACAGGTTTGGCAATTATCTTAATGAAAAGAATCAGACATAGATCCTTCCCGCTGATTCCACATGCTTTAAAATCTCGGTAATAGTTTCTTCTGGTGTCATATCAGATGAATCTATCCATAGCCCTATTTGTGGGTTTTCTTCTATTAATACTTGATAAAGTGATTCTACTTGCCATGCATGATAGCCTGTTTTATGACGTTGTTTTTCTCGTTGTAGAATTGCATTTATACTAGGATTAAGTGTGATTAAATAGACAGGCTTAGATTGTAATTCTTGCAGAAAAGTTTTTGTTTCTACTCCTAAATAATTGTCTTGTACTACTACAGTGAAGCCTGCTTCATAATATGTTTTTACTGTATTGGCAGTCAGATGATAGCGCAGTCTTAATTGTTCTAGTGCCTCTTCAGAAGGCTGTGGTGTCATTTCTTTTCGTCCATTTACTATCATTTTTCGATAAATATCACCATGTACATGGACACTTTTATCCAGCTGTTCTGCCAATAATTGTGCTATCGTTGATTTTCCAGAAGCCATAATACCAGTGATTATATAAATTCCTTTTGGTAGTGTCATTCTTATCACTTCCTTGGTGAGTTTTAAAATCCATTTATTCCTTTAATTATACTTATTTCGCAAAGCTAAAAATGATATACATACTTTCATAAACTTAAGCATCTCGTTTTCGGTAAAATACAACAGCTACTGCAATTAAAATGAACGTCCATAACATCAAAATCCCAGTTCCTTGTATTGAAGTAAGTCCATTTATTCCTTCTGAAGCAGACGACGTATACATGTAAGATCCTGCTGTATCAGGAAGATAATTTTTAATATCAGACAAAAATCCTCTCAATAATGGACTGGCAATAAAATAATAACTGAGCAGTACAACTAATGCAGGAATAGTTCGTTTTAGTAAGGACCCTATTGCTACACTAAGAAGCGTGGTTAATGTGAGATATCCTGTTGCACCTGCTATTGTTTTGATCATTGTACTTATTTCAAGTTCTGTTGCTATGTCTTTTATCATCATAAAAGCATAAAGCGCCCCAGCTGAAACAGTAATAAATGCAGCTGGAAGACTAATAATGGCTAAAGCCAAGTGCTTGGTAGATAATTGTAGACCACGCCAGGGTACCGCGATTAGTGTAGTTTGAATTTGACCACCTACATATTCAGAGCAAGCGGCTAAAATTCCAAGAATGATAAAACCAACTTGAAGATAGCTCATCGAAGCTAGTCCAATATCTAATACATTACTACCTGTTTCTGCTTGTAGTTCAGCATAAATAAAAGCTGCGACTAAAATTAAATTAAGAATGAATGTACCAATTAGAGTAAGCCATATCATCGGTAATGAGATTAATTTAGACAGCTCTGCACCAAGAATGTGAGTTATTTTTTTACTTGATGATTCGTTCATGATGCAACATCCCTTCTGTAGAATACAATCGTTGCAAGAATGAAAAGAACAGCTACCCAAGTAAACATGATTAATCCACCTACAAATGGTGAGAAATATCCATCACCCATAAACATATCCCTACCGGCACTATCTGGTAAATAAAAACCTAGCTTGGTAATATTAGAAAGCAAATAACTAACTGTAACAACAGAAGCATTTAAGATGAGTATCGTGAGTGGGATAATACCGTTCTTGGTTAGCACGGTAATCCCAAATGCTAAAAGAGCAGTAAATATCCAGTTGCATATAACACCAATATATCTCGATATTTCTATTGCTGGTGCATATTCACCTAGAGTTAGATAAGTTGCTCCCATGGTTGTAATAAGTGCAATGATAGAAAGTAATAGACTTACCACTGTTACAGCGCCTGCTTTTGCAAATAAAAAGTGAATTCTAGATGAAACTGCGGTTAGGCTTGTTGTAAGCTGCTGTCCCCCACCAGATTCGCTACTTTCTGTGAAATACTCACTACTAACAGCAATAACCCCAATAATAATCACACCTGGAATCCCAAAAGCTAATCCTATATAACCAATTTCTGATAGTCGTGTACTGACTCCAGCAATGATATCGTCTTTTTCGCTTAGGCTATCTAAAATCGCAATGGTTGCTGATCCAAAGATTCCAATAAGAAAAGCAAGCCAGATAGATGGCAAGGAAGCTAACTTGGACAATTCTGCGGAAAGCGCCCTCATATCACATCACCTGCACTTCCAGAAGTGAGAGCAAAAAAGGCTTCCTCAAGTGTGGCATGATGACCTATTACTTCTTCTAAAGTACCATCAGCAACAATTTTCCCATGATTAATAATCACGACATCATCAACCGTTTCCGCAAGCTCCCCCATAAGATGACTGGATAAGAGTACGGTATTTCCGGATTCAGCACGTTCACGTAAAAAGGTTCGAATCCAGCGAATACCTTCTGGGTCAAGTCCGTTTACTGGTTCATCTAAAACCAATATCTCAGGATCACCTAACAGTGCTGCAGCCATACCGAGTCTTTTCCTCATACCAAGCGAATAATTTCCAATCCGCTTACCGGCTGCATGAGTAAGACCTACTATTTCTAATACTTCCTCTACACGGGAGCGAGGCAATCCTGCAGCACGTGCAATCCAACGCAAATGTGCTCGGCCTGTTCGCATCCGATGAGCCCCAAATCCATCAAGGGCTGCACCTATGGTTGCTAGTGGATTGTTTAATTTTGCAAAGGGTCCCCCATTAATTTGTGCATTTCCTGAGGTGGCACGATCCAATCCAAGTAGGATACGGAGTGTAGAGCTCTTCCCCGCTCCATTTGGTCCTAGGAAACCAGTGACTCTCCCCGGTTTAGCTTTAAAACTAATGCCTGACAAGATCTTTTGAGATCCATGTTTCTTAACTAAGTTATTAATTTCAATCATCCATAACACTTCCTCTCTGTTATGGACCTAATTATAACGAAGCAAAGTAACATCTCGGTTAGCTTGTAGGTTAATTCTTGGTAAGCTTTAGGTTAAGCCCTAGAAATAACCACTTTTGTACCGTTCTCATTGGTTAGAAACTGAGCTTTCAGTTTCATTTTTTCTAGCATGTAATTTGAAATGGATAAACCTATACCTACCCCACTCTTATCAGAAGATTGGTCCATACCTGGTCCTTTATCTAAAATAATAATTTGCTCCTTTTTGTCATCAACAACAATACTTGCATATTTTCCTGTAGCAGCATGCCGAAGGATATTTTGAAATAAGTTGTCTAAGACACGTGTTACCCACTTCGAATCGACTTCCCAGTAAAAGGTTTCTTCTGTTGGCAAATCAACATCAAATTGTATCTTTTTCTCCTCAAATACAGGATACCAAGCAGCAACTGAAGCTCTTACTAAACGAATTATATCTGTTGAACTAGGCTGAAAAGGATATTTTCCTGATGTAAGCAGTGTATAGGCAAGTAAGTCATCCATTAAATCGTCAACTCTTGTAATCGTATGATCTATTTCTACTATGGATTCTTTTCCTTCTATACTAAGTGATTCTTTATGTAATCTGCTGACATGCCCTCGCAAAATGGTAAGCGGAGTTCGCAAATCATGAGATAAATTTGCAATAAGATTGCGTCGTAATAATTCTTCTTCGTATTCTCTTATTTTACTATCTTCAAGCTGGCTAATCATCCAATTAAAGGAATTCCCTAACTGATCTATTTCATCCATTCTATCTGTTTGAATAGGTACAGGCTTAGGAAAGGTTTCATTATCAGCAGATATTGCCATAGATTCCTGGAGGCGAATAAGACGCTTGCGAAGTTTTAAAAAGAAAATCCAAGACATGATAACAAATGCAACAATAATAAAAGCAAACAGAAGTAAAATCATGTAAAATCGGTTTACCTCTACATGATTCTCATTGATCACAGAAATCCCGACGAACCCCAGAAAAAGAAATATGAAAAACATTGGTAAAATAATAAAGATAAAATGTCCTGTCATAAAATTCCGAAATAATGAATTCTGATGTTTCATAGCTTCACCCGATAACCTATTCCCTTCAACGTTTCAATAATCTCTGGAGAATCTGGATTCTGCTCTATTTTTTGACGGAGACGACTAATATGAACCATTAATGTTTTATCACCAGTCATATATGGCTCCTCCCAAATTGCTTCATAAATCTGTTCTTTTGGTAAAACCTTGTTAGGATGGTTTAAGAAATACATTAAAATTTGATGCTGTTTTCCTGTCAAGATAATTTCTTTTCCTGTCTGTTTATCAAATACCATTTTGATTTCTGGATCGACTTCGATATGCTCTCCTAAGGAAATACGCTCGGAATGTAGCCCTCCACTTCGGCGTATTAATACTTCCAATCTAGCAACTAATTCATCTATATGAAAAGGTTTTGTTAAATAATCATCCGCAAATTGCAAGCCATCCACTTTATCATCTATCGATGTTCGAGCTGATAAAAGTAAAATTGGGACTGTAGGAGCTACCTTCTTTAAGCGTTTCCCAACGGTGAATCCATCTAATCCAGGCAACATGATATCCAAAATAACTACTTCATGATGAAGCACTTCTTTTTCAGCATTCTCTCCTGATAGTAACCACTGTACTGAAAAGCCTCGCTCTTCTAATTCCTCTTTCACCCAATTGCCTATTTTCTCGTTATCTTCAATATATAATAAGCTTTTTTTCAAGAAGCACCCTTCTCTCTGAATTTCAAAATTATCTAGTATTATAACATAGCGATTTGATTTTCTTTTGGGAAAACCAATGTAAAAAAATAATACAGGTTCTACTAAAATTAATTTAATAGAACCTGTTCAATAATTATATTGACTTATAAGCCTTTCGCAACTCAGCAAGATCAAGTTTTTTCATTTTAAGCGTAGCTTGATTCAAACTTGCTATTTGCTCGTCTGTTCCATTTTCCATCATGTCATCCATTTCCTTAGGTACAATCTGCCAGGATAAGCCATATTTATCCTTCAGCCATCCGCATTGTTCAGATGCTGGAACTGCTGTCAGTTGATTCCAGTAGTAATCTATTTCTTCCTGTGTGTCACAATAGACCATAAATGAGATTGCTTCATTAAAATGGAAAGAATGAGCCTCCGCACTGTCCATTGCAACAAACCATTGATGTTCTAACATGAAGTCAGAAAACATAATGGTTCCTTCCATATTAGGCTCCATGCCTTTAGGATAACGTGCGATGTGCCCTTCCTTCCCATTTTGAAATATAGATAAATAAAAACGAGCTGCTTCTTCAGCTTTACCGCATACATCATTAGTAAACAATAGTGACGGTATGATAGGTGGACGTTCTTCACCTTCTGGATTGGTAAGAATTAATTGCCATGACAAACCATATTTATCTTGAATCCATCCATACTTTTCGCTGAACGGATATTTATCAAGTGGCATCAGCACAGTGCCTTCTTCTGATAACTTATTCCAAACTTCATCTATTATTTTGCTTGCATTTTTTTCTCGAGATGGATCAAAGTTCACCATAAAAGAAATGGTTGAATTGAATTTAAAATAAGGACCTGCACTAATTGCCATGAATTTTGTTCCCCATAGTTCGAAGGATATTAAATCAGCATTTCCTGATGGAGTATCATATAATACCATACTATGTGTGACTTTTGATTCTGGAAAAATGGAAGAATAAAATGCTACGGCTTCCTTTGCCTCTGTGTCAAACCATAAATGTGGGACAATCTTTTGATTTGTCATTGTTATGCCTCCTGGTTTTTATTTTAATTATTCCCTTTTATCGTACCAATCTAACAAATTCATAAATTCTACATTTCTTATTTCTTCTAATGTACAACTAGCTTCTCTCTTATCTTTTAATATAAAATAAATTTGATTATCGGCATAGCCTGAGACTTTACATGCTAGATCTTTATAATAATTTCCATTCGTTACAATATTAGCCTGGATTAAAACAGGAGAACCCGTAGTGAAAGCTTTGTAAAGGATATTAGCCTTCTCTACTTCTGTCATCTCCACTTTGGCTTTGATTTCCCTTAATTGATTTTTCTTTCTCTCCTGCTTAAGTGCTTCTGTATGATCGGAGAGTAGCATTCCTAACCATTTAACAATACCCCTATCTTCATATCCAAATTGTTCCGGTGTAATGCGTATTATATGAACTTCCTCCATATCACTCTTCCTTTCCGGATCTATGGCCACCCAGCAATTTAGCTCGATATCTGGCCATCCCACTTTCAAGTAAGCTTGATGCATGCAGTAATGAAGTATAACCATGTTTTTTTCTAACAATATTAATAGCACTATCTAGTTCTTCATTTTCGATGATTTCTTCTGGGGCTTCAAAGAAATTCAATTGGATAGCTTGTTTGGGCCGAAGTCTTCCAAAGGTTATATTAATAATTCTTACAGGAGTGTTTTCCTTATAATATTTATTAAACATAAGCAGCATATATCCTTTTAGTTGTTTAGATGAATCTGTTGCATCAATTTTCATTTCATGTTTGAATCCATCATGTATCGTATTTTTAGAATATCCGATAGCTAATTTTATAACACCAGTTACTAGTCGATGTTTTCTTAATCTGGCTACATTCTCATCTGTCATTTCTCGAATAACAATCTCAATATCATATTTAACAAGATAATCTCTATTTAATATCTGATTTTTACTAAAGGATGTACTTTTAGGCTTGTAGGTATCAGATAAAATGCTTCTATCAATTCCATGGGCATGAAAAAAGAGCTGCTCTCCAATGACCCCGAATTTTGATTTTAATTTATGAATACTATATTGAGATAGCTGATAAATATTTTGAATTCCTAATTGATTTAAATTTGTTTCTGTTTTTTGTCCTATTCCCCAAAACTTACTTAAAGATCCTATTTTCCATACGGTATCTGGAACATTTTCATATCTCCATTCCCCAATAAAAGCATTTTGCACATCATGCTTTGCCTGATGATCGAGTGCTAATTTTGCCAGAAGTGGATTGTCTCCTATTCCAATAGTTAATACTAACCCTAGCTCTTTCCAAACATCATACTGGATTTTCTTCGCTATATGGTGTGCACCGCCGAAAAGGTTCTTGGATCTAGTTACGTCAATAAAGGATTCATCGATGGAATAAACATGCAAGTCCTCTTCTGCTACATAACGTTTAAAAATGCGTAATATCTCTAAATTTTTTTCTAAATATAATGCCATACGTGGTTCAACGATTTCTATATTTGCTTCAGGAGGAATTTCGTAAATTCTTGTTCCTGTTTCAACGCCATATTTTTCTTTTACTAAAGGAGATGAAGCTAAAACTAAACCACCTTGACTATCAGGCTTTGATACAACCGCAATTCGCGCTTTTAAAGGATGTTGGTTGCGTTCAGAAGCTTCTACGCTGGCGAAAAAGGATTTTGCATCAATACACATGATATTTCTACGTGGTTCATTAGAGTAATCCACCATGATAATATTTTTCATCACACTCTCTCCCGATAAGAATATATGTTCTTATTTATGATTATAAGAACATACGTTTCTATAGTCAAGATGAATAAACTAGAAAAAGCATTCAAAAGAATTTCTTCCCTTGAATGCTCTATCATTTAAAGATATATTAACGCTTGTTTATGCAAATAATTTACTGTTTCAGTAACATCGTAGTTCTTCCAATTAATCTCTTTCTCACCTAAATAGCTTTCGACAGCTAAAATGATTAGTTTTTGATGCTGTGTAAGTGCCTGCTCAGCTTGTATTTCTCCTGCAATATCTTTGGGATAGATTTTTTCAGTTAAGCATGTTTGGATTATCCGGCAAAGCGTTAAGATTGCATTTTGTTCATCACCTTCATAATCACAAGCTATTTCAGCAATTGATTCTTTCATTGCCAATTTCACATCTGTAAAAGGAATCTCGGGCAATATTTCTTGGAGTGAATAGGAACCATAGAGCCTTTTAGCTACTTCTCTCGCTTGATACAATAGTATCGTTAAATCAGGATTTGCTTCATTTAAAGGAATATATCCCCTATCGTAAGCATCTCGTAGCCATTCACCATAGATAAAATCTTGTGTAGGTGGATAGGACCAAGGTGTAATTTGTGCTTGAACAATGACAGAAATTTCTACATATCGCAAATGAGTGTCTTCTCCAATCTTTTTAGAGAAAGATTTAAGTTTTTCGATTAAATTTTGCTTGCATTTTTGAGAAAGTTTTTCCTTAACGATAACTAAGAAATCTAAATCACTATTAGCCTTCAATCCACCTTGTACAGAAGAACCACATAAGTAAATACCAACTAATATTTCTGGTAGTTCATTTGTTAATACTTTTAATACATCATTCATTTGTTTATCAATTTCCATATGATATCCCCTTGATTCCCCTCTAAAAATGAAATCTCCGTACGATTTCATTTTTCATTGTTTTTTCTGAAAATAATACCATACCGATTAATGTGAGTAATGCATATAAAGCAGTTACTGCACTTGGCCATAAAACAGTTGACCAAGAACTTAGAAAAAGAATAACAGGAAGAAATCCTAAAACGACCATTGTGGACATATATCCTATATATTCACTCCATTTCATTGGCTTTCTAAGAATGATAATAGTTACAAATAAGGTTGCCAAGGTCACAAGGAAAGGAATAACATAGTGAATAGACCATTTTGAGCTTCCTGACGCTGCGTCCAAGATAAACAGCATGATAGAAAGTACAATCACTTGAAAAATCACTTTTGAACCAGTATGTGCCTTGGATAAAATAGTATGATTAATACATAATAAACCATATAATACTGGACCTAACACATATAAAAACCATAATGTATCTGGGTCTGTTAATAAATTTATTAACAGACTTGTACTAATAGAGAAAATTGCAATAAACAGAACAAGACGCTGGATAAAATAACGTCGCTTTATTTTCATTTCATAGGCTGGATAGTATTCGTTTTCCTCTATCACTTCAGAAAGCCCCTGTTTACATAGAGGGCAATAATGTTGTTTTGTATAGATATTACAATTCGTACAATAATGTTTCTCGGTTTTATCTATTGTCATTGGAGTACACCTCTATCTCCAAGTTATAAGTTTTAGACAGTTCTTTAAAAAAGGTACGGATAATATCTGCTTCTTGTATCATTCGGGCAAATGTGATGACAAGTTCATCCCCAACAGCAATCATACCTCCATTGATTGGACTTTTCTTTGTTGGGTACATCACCATTTCCATATGAGAAATATGTGGATCTATAGATTCAGAGAAGCGGACCATACCCATATTTGTCAAAGTCATCGCTTTTGTACGTTCACTGAAGCTTCTGTACCCATAACGAATCGCATAATATTTTAATGGAAGTGGGATAAAACGTGCGGTTAATCTTGTTTGCCATTTTACTCTATCATTAATGCTTTGCTGTAAAATTTCTTTTTGTACTTTTTCCTGTAATTGCTTTGATGTTTCTCTAATAATTTCTTCCAATGTTGTGCTTTCTGTAACAACCATCCCTATATTAACTACTCCAAAAAAATTACGTAATGTATTAGATGGAAAAAGGCTTCGTAAATTAACTGGAATAGCAATTTTTATTTCCTCTTTATATGCTCTGTACTTTAATCTTTCTTTATAAATAGCTGCAATTAAAATAGCAGTGATAAATACAGTAATTGTTGTTTCGTGCTTTTTAGCAAGCTGATGTATTTTGCCTGCACTCATTCTCCCATGGATTGTTATGGTTTGATCTATGGGTACTCCACGAATTTGATAAGAAGATATTTCCTTAGCCATTACTGTTTTTTCATTTGTGACATAGTTTTGATAGCTATCGTCTCTTTCATAGTAACTTTGTTCATTATGAATATCGATCAACACACTCTCATAGTTTACTTCTTCCCCTAAATGAACTAAGTAGTAATAAACTAATGCTTTCATAAATTCTAAAGCGCCTGTGCCATCTGTAACGGAATGAAAAAATTCAACTGAAATCCGCTTTTTATAATAAATAATGCGTAGTAAGAAGCCATTTGTTTCTAATGGATCGATTGGCGCACATGGATATTGACTTTCTAGCTGAACATATAGCTTCTCCTTATTGTCTACTAGAAAATCCCAGAAAGCTCCTTTTCGAAGCTTCACTGCAAATATGGGAAATCGTTTAATCGTTTTATCTAATGCCAATTGAAGTTTCTCTGATTGTACAGTTTTCTTCATAATAGTTGAAATTCGGAAGACCGAAGAATTAGCTGGTTCTGACACAGCATGAAACACTTTACCTGCATTATCAAGTCTGTACCATTCACTCATAAGTTGAACACCTCTATACATGCTGTTTTTGCTTATACTCTATTTTCATTACCCTTCATAGCTTTCATTTTTGCATAATAATCTTTACAATTTCTTTAGTAGCTTTTTTGGCTTCTGGGGTAGGATAGAGCAAGAAAATATGATTCATTTTCGGATATTCAAAATAATTTATTTTTACATCCAATGGTTTAGCCATTTCAATAAGCTTTCTTGCATCTGGCAAAAAGACTTCATGTGTCCCTACAAATAAAGTAATTTCTCCTAATCCCTTTAATTTTCCATTGATTGGACTTAATAAATAATGGTTTGGATCAGTATCTCCTGCATATGCTTTACCCATTTGAATCAAGCCATAAATACCTAACATTGGATCTTTGCGCTCTAGTTTGGAAGCTTCTGGATTCTTCAAGGTAAGATCGAGCCAAGGAGATAGTAAAATAATATGTCTTGGTTGTAATAATTTTTTCTCTAAAAGTAATTGTGCTAGCGCTAATGCGAATCCTCCACCAGCAGAATCTCCCATTAAAATAATATCTTTTTTATTCGATATCTCTAAAATCCATTTATATATTGGCAGAACTTTATCAAAAGACTCTTTATATTGATGATTAGGTGCTTTTGGATAAATTGGAACATATATTTTAGCATTTGTAGCTTTTGCTAGTTTTCCGAGAAAATGCCAATGGTATATGGAAGGCTGTTTAATATATCCTCCTCCATGTAAATAGAGTATGGATTTTTTTGAGTCGGCAAGGTCTGAATTAAATATGTAACATTCCATTTCAGCAAAAATTTCTTTTTTGATATTAAATTTTTGCTGAATATATTTTGATAATTTATATGGTTTTTCATTTTCGATTCGTCGCTTTTTTAAAAAAGCCTTATACTTTTTCTTATTCGTAAAGCTATTTTTATTACTAAAACGCATAAGTAATCGTTCTATCATCCAGCTTTGCATACTTCTCATATTTGTTTCCCCTTATACCTTATTAGCATTTTATTAGCTAACACCTTTAGAAAAGTAGCATCACTGCTATTTTTCCCATCAAAATAGAAAGTTAGTCTATTACTTCGTTAAAAATGAATACTTCTATATTTATTATGACATTCTTTTTACTTTACGTATATATGCCTCTTTTTTAATTGATCTCTCTTTACTTTTTCGATTGAAATATGTATTATATATCTAAATGATATATATCTTAAAGATATGTGGTGAAATAAATGAAGAAATACAATGATACAACATACGCGATACTTGGAATCCTAACAACAGACTGCCGATCTGGTTATGAAATAAAAAGTTTTATTGATAACAGCCTTACTCATTTCTGGAAAATTAGCTACGGACAAATCTATCCAACTTTAAAGCTTATAGAAGCAGATGAATTAGCAACAGTTCAAATAACATCAGACGAAGGAAAGCCTACACGTAAAGAATACTCTCTTACAAAAAAAGGTATGCAAGCATTAAAGGAATGGCTAGAGCAACCGTTAAAGCAATTACCAGTAGAAAGAAATGAAGTACTGCTAAAATTATTTTTTGGACAGCATCAAACAGTTGAACAGACGCTTCAGCTATTAGAAGATTATCAGAAAAAATTAAAAGCAACATATGAAAAATACGAAGGAATCGAAGAAATGATTTCTTATTACGACAATAACAAGAATGATGCGAAATACTGGCTGTTTACACTTGATTATGGAAAAAAAGTGACGGAAGCTGCTTTAGCATGGTGTGAGGAAACAATTAAAAATCTATAGATTTTTAAAAGGAGGAATGCTCAATGCCTAAAAAAATTCACAAAGGTCGATACACAACGGAAAACAGTAAAGATATGGTTGTTTTTATTATTGGTATGCGTGTTAATAAATGGTGGTCGATTCGCAAATGGGGACCTGTTTTTACTGCAATGCCTGGGATGATTCGTGAGCTTTATGAAAATAAGGAAGAATTAGGATTCCTTTCTATGGAAAGCTATTTTGGTTTACGAACAACGTTGATGGTGCAATATTGGCGGTCTACTGAAGATTTACTCGCTTATGCAAGAGGTAAAAAGCATTTGGCTGCCTGGAGAAACTTTAATAATAAAGCCTCCAACAATGATGCAGTTGGATTTTATCATGAAACTTATCAAATACAACCAGGGAATTATGAATCTGTTTATATCAATATGCCTTTATTTGGTATGGGCAATGCCATTAACCATATTCCTGTCCCAGCAAAATATGGTTCTGCACGAAAACGTCTGGAAGGAATAAATCAACAACAAAGAAGCTAGGACAAAAGGTTTTATTACTTAGCTAATTGCGAACTTAAATTGAGCCAACACCCGCTTCGGAAATATACTTCGCTTTCCATGGGCGGCTGGTGAGCCTCCTCGTGCTACGCACTCCGGGGTCTCGCCTAGGCCTTCCTCCCATAGGAGTCTACGTATATTTCCTACGCTTCATTTGAATATTGGTCGGATTTCAAGCTTAATTTTTCCTTTTATCCCAAACTCTTATGTGTTGAAAATCTATAATATACGTTAAACCATTTTATTCAAATTATTGATCCATTTGTGTCTCCTCTAAAAGTAGGCTTGTTCTCAAAAGCGCTAATCTTAAATATCTCTTCATACACTTTTAAATAACTAGAACTGTTTATCACTTATAAAAATTCCTTAGCCAGTAGGTAATTAATATACTTTTCAAAAAAACCATTAAACGGAAACTCTTTTTGTTCAATCCTATACAATAAGTTACTCAAACTCTTCTGTACTTTATCCTTTACTTCTAAAGAATAACAAAGCTCCTTAGCATTATCTTCAAATTCATCCACATCTACAACCGACCATTCGCCATCCTTGCTTCTTATCACATCAATATCCATATCTATAAATCTAATTTCATTTTTATGGAACTCTGGAGGTAAACAAATATTACAATAATATTCTACATCTCCATTCTCATAAATATCTAAATTTACCGTATACCAAGTATTTTTTTGAAAAAACTCTATTGAATATGTCCCAAATTCATATACCTTATTTTTGCTATGATGATACAACTTTCTACCTGGCTCACCAAAAATCATAATATAGTCTTCTGTTTCTTTTAATAGCTTAGATTTCCATTCATAATGATTTTTACCATTGTATTTAGATACTAAAACTTTAATTTTATCCATAACACCCCTCCAGAAGTTAGTAATAATATTGGGGAAATTAATTATATTTGGTTATATTAATAAAGTGCAATATTAGTGATCTACTGAAGATCTGCTTGCTTATGCAAGAGGGAAAAAACTTGGTACACGGAGAAATTTTAATAATAAAGTCCCCAACAATAATGCAGTTGGATTTTATCATGAAACTTATCAAATACAAAAATGATGAGTAATAATCACCCATCATTTTGTCATTATATTAATTCGTCTTCTTCGCAGCAAGTACAGATATACAAGCTTTTGCTACTAACGCAATACCAATAATGAATAATGCTTTACCGAGTAGCCAAATAATCCACCGCATTGGAGCATAACCAAATTCTAAAATCATGTTAAGTCTCAGACTCGCTAATTTAAAATCCATCCCATCTGTAGTGAAAATTAAAATTAAACCTAACATAAAAATACCTAAGCCTATATAAAGGTTTCTAGCTATTTTATTACTCTGTTCTTTATCCTCTATCCTCTCTATATTTGATCCACCTGCAACTGCTTCTGGCTTTTTGATTGCTAGTACTGGTAAAACGATGACCAACATTGCAAATAATGCTCCTAGTCCCTGCCCAACTAGCCCAACAAGACCTGTCAGCATGATTTGCATATTAATAGATCCATCCCACCAATAATGATACCCCTCATAATTTTCTACTAATGTACGTATAGAAGGAATCATCCAAGCTATAAGGAGTACTAATACATTTACAATAACGATTGGAAGTGAAATCGTAGCAGTAGCGTTTAAAAATTTCCTCACAATATTAGGCGTATCCTGCTGTTCCTTTTCTCTTAAAATGGACACGAGATACCATGCAGATAAAAGAGCTGGCGTTATTAGTGGAACCACACCAAGTACCCTGTTACCATTTGCATCAAAAAAACTATCGATTGTTCCCCAAATGCTTAAAGCTAGAATGATAAAAACAATAAGCAAATTTCCTCCCGAATACATTTTTTTGTATTCTTGACGAACATAAGATGATACTGTTATTTTTTGCTTATTCATATATCCCTCTCCCATTTATTAACAAGATGATTATTTCTAGTTTAATAGATTATGAAATAAAAAGGAAAAATAACCCATTAAAAAGAGAGCCTCCTTTCAAGCATCAAGATGCTTTTATGTTTAGATGAATAAAAATTTTCTTTCTGCATGCAAAATATTAACTAGATCTTTGATAAGTGATATGATAAGTAGAGAATGTTAAATCCTTTAGCCTTTAGGGAGGTTTTGTGATGGGGACAATGATAACTATTGAAACAACTGTTCACGTATCTGTTGAGGATGCATGGTTTTATTGGACAGAACCAGAACATATAACGAAATGGTCTGCTGCTTCAGATGAATGGCATGCGCCAAAGGCTGAGAATGATTTGCGAGCTGGAGGGAAATTTATTACAAGAATGGAAGCCAAGGATGGAAGTTTTGGATTTGATTTTGGTGGTATCTACGATGAAGTAAACTTGCACAGACTGATTTCTTATACACTTGATGATGGTAGAAAGGTTACTATCACTTTCGCTGACCAAGGAAATAAAACAAAAATTACAGAGGTTTTTGAAGCAGAAGCTGAAAATTCTATTGAAATGCAACGAGATGGCTGGCAGGCAATTTTAGATAATTTTAAAAGATATAGTGAGTCACATAAATAAATGGAAAATCTCTTCTATGAACTGCACCCCAATTATTAGATGGTATCTAACAATTGGGGGTCACATCCATCTTACTGTTGATAAATATTCATTTTTATATTAATACATTCCTAGCTGGTTCATAAAATCAACAACATCAGATGATACCCAATAATCTACAATTTTTCCATTTCTGATTTGAAAAATATCAATTCCCTCAAAGGAAACTTCTTTACCTTTTTCAGCATTTGCACCACTCATTTGACCGTTATATTTCCCGTTAAATAACCATCTAGCGGAAACATAATTATCTTCCTCAATCGGTCCAACAACCAAAGACATATGAATATTATCGAAGAAATTAGTACTTGAAATAATTACATCTTTCATAGCTTCTAAACCTTGTTTGCTTTTTGAATCTTTACCATCTGTTCTTGCTTGATGGACTATACAATTTTCATCTACTATTTCATCAAGCACATTTATATCCTCATTCCATGCTTTAACCCAAACTTTATAAATGGACTTACCGTTCATAATAAAATCTCCTTTCTGTATTCTCTTAGCTCAACTATACCATAAGCGAAGGCTTAAATATTATTTGAAACTACGCTTTAAATGATGGAAATATCTTTGCCTCTTCCTATATGAACTCACGAAATTCATCATTGTTAATTATGCTTCCAACGAGCAACAAAACACCAGCTAACAAATAAAACCGACAACTCCAATAAGGTACTGAACCTCGAAAGTTAGAGTAGAAAATCTAACTTTGAGGATGATTTTTAGATTACTTCTCTTCCTTATAATTTTCTTCCATGACTTTTGCTATATCCTCCATATAGGCTTCTTCCTCTTTTGACCAGAAGGTTGGAGCGATAAAATCGTCAGCTTCAGCAGATTCTAATTGTTTTTCCCATTTATCAATATTTTCTACAATGACATTCTCTGGAACCATTTTAAGGAATAATTCATTGATATCATAAAGAACTTGTTGTGCCTCTTGAGCATGCGGAGGAATATTTTCTCTCATCAACTTTTTTACATCAGCTAGGATAGAAAGCCATTCTCTATCTAATTTTTTGCGCTCTTCTTTTGATATATCAGTGAAAAACGATGCAAAATCATCTGGAAAATGCTCTTGCATCCAAGCCTTTTGTTCTTCTTCAAATTCCATTCCATGAAGTAGTGAAGTGAGAACAGTCCAATCTAATGGAAAATCATCATCTAAAAGCTCTTGTACTTGATCAATAGCTGCAATGGCCGAGTCTATTTCTTCACGTTTGTGCACTAAGACTTTTCTTTGGACAGGTAGAGAATCTGCAAAGTTTTCTAAAGTAATCTCTTCTTTATCTAACATTTCTTTAATTTCCTGAAGCGAGTAACCAATAAACTTTAATGATTGAATACGCTGTAAAGTGGCAAGTTCTTCCAAGCCATATAATCGATGACCGCTCTCATTTCTTTTACTTGGATAAAGAATTCCAAGCTCCTCGTAAAATCGTAACGTCCTTGTTGAAAATCCGGTTTTTGCTCCAAATTCACCGATGGTATACATTTGAACCAACTCCTTTATAAGTTAAGTATAAATGCTTCCGTAACGTGAAGTGCAAGGAGTTTCGTATGTTTTTTTGAAATTTATTATCTTAGTTGAATTATTTCACCAGTAATCAAGCTATTGCCAAAGACACAAAAAAGAAACCCAATTGATCAAAGAACAATTGGGTTTAATAAGCTAAATATTTAATTACATACTATATTGCAAGTTTCTTTGAAATCTAACTTTGGTAAATACTTATTTTTTCTTAATCATATCCAGCCATTTTAAGTCTGCTTCCAAATGAAGTAAGGCGCCTTCTACTAACAATTGCATATTTTCTTGTTCATTTTCCACTTCTAGCTGTTGTTTAAATTTGGTCAGCTGTAAAATGTTTTTAATAATTGTTTTCCGTTGATGCTCCACCATTTCTTTTTCTTGACCGACATCTACTTTTTGGGAGCATAACCATTTAAAATAAAAGGTATTCTTTAATAATGAATATTCGACTGGAGTATACAGCCAATCCATGAATTCTTTTTTTCCTGCATCCGTAATCTTGTATATTTTCCGGTCTTTTTCATCTGATCCAGGAGAATCCACTAACCCGTCCCGCTCTAATCGATCAAGTGTTGTATAGACTTGCCCAGGGTTTAGAGGCCACTTTTTTTGAACAAGATCATCAAAACCGGTTTTAATTTCGTACCCATGGTGGGGCTGCTCATATAATAATGCTAACATCGCATGTTTTACAGACATCGCTCACTCAACTCACTCATACCGCAATGCGCGGCTAATATTAACTTTTGCTGCTCGTCGTGCAGGAAGGATACAAGCGAGCACACTTACTAAGATAGAGAAAACAAATGCTAACAGGATAGACAACCAGGAAATACGGAAAGGAATATCTAACATAAAGTCACTCTCCTGCACAGATGTTAGGAACATAATTCCTATTCCTATCACGCTACCAATGATGGCTGCTCCTGTTCCAATAAAGAATGCTTCACTTAAAATGGTCTTTTGTATTTGCCATTTTGTGCTGCCAATAGCCCTCATTGTACCGAACTCAGGAACCCGTTCAATCGTGCTCATCAACAGTGTATTCGCGATACCGATGCCGGCAATTCCCATTCCAAAGATAATCAAAACATTTAATATGAAAAAGATATCCTCTGTCTGCTGCTGAAATGCATCTATTTGTTCTTCCGCTGTTTTAACAGTTGCAAGCGAAGCATCCTCTTCTGATATAATTGCTGTTTTGATAGAGGATGACGTATCATTTTCCGCTAATAAAAGGGCCTCGTTTTGATCATTAAAACCGAGTTGCTTTTCCATCTGTTCATCATGGATAAAACCGACATATCCTCCATTACGAGATGTATCGACTAGCCCCACTACTGTCCAGTCCCTTGTGCCATCTACTGTTTCTACTGTCAACGTATTACCGATATCTCCGCCCCATTGTTCAAAAGCTTCCCTTCCTAGGGCTATCGTATTTGATTCTTCTAAATCACGCAACAATTGCTCATAACCTTGATTATACTGAAAAACAGGGAAGTTTTCCATTCTTTCTGCGGTAACACTGTTTACATTCATAACTCGCATATCCTTTTCTTCTTTATCTACATGCCAAAGCAATGAAGATGCTGAGTAAGTTACTGCGTCTTTTACACCTTTAATATCTTGCCAGGTATGGAATGTTTCTTCTGAAATAGAATCATCATAAGTAATCCATACATCTCCACCAATTGTTTCTTCAATTAATTTAGACATGCTATCACTTACAGATAAAGCCATTGAACTGAGAAAGACAAGTAGTGTTACTCCGAAACTTAAAATAGCTGCTGTTAATGCTGTCCGCAATTTTTGACGATTTAAGTTACGAGCAGAAAATTTTCCGGCTCGTTGAAACAATAGTTTAGAAACAGGCAGCAACAGCCATATTATTGAACTAAATAGGAATGGAAACAGAATTGCAATACCGATAAACAAAGGTAAAAAGGCTAGCATATCATCCCAAAAAAATCCAGGAATTAGTAAAAGCATTCCTATTATAATTAAAAAGAAGGTTGGTTTTCTCTCTGATTTGCTAATGGTTTCTCGAAACACATCTGTTACCTCTGTGTTGGAAGCCTTCATAACAGGAACCCATGCTGCGATAATTGGAATTACCAATCCGGCACCAGCGGCAATGAGTAGCGGTATTCCTATTTTTAATTCATATAAAACATTTGTAAATACTTCTGAAAGAAGCTCCATAAAACCATAGGAGAGTAATACTCCAACTCCGAGTCCCAAAGCTGTTCCCATGAGTGAGAGAATAAAGACTTCTCTTAAAATATATCCGCGTGTTTGCCCTGGTGTATAACCAACTGCTTTCATTAAGGCAAATTCTTTTCGGCGTTCTACTACACTGATGTACAGCGTGTTATATAGAATAAACGCACTAATTAGTAGACTTAAACCACCAGCGACGTATAAACTCGCATATAATTCTTCAAACCCAGTTGCAATTTGACTCTCATCCACTATAGCTGGCTGGACAATCATATTCTCTTCAGCTGGAAAGAAATCTCTCAAATGATTCCCTAGTTGTTCATGTGAGATACCCTCTGCTCCCAGTACAAGTAGCTGTTTTGCTTGTCCTTCTGTATCTGTCCATGCTTGTAGCGTATCTAAGCCTATGAACACATGCCATTCGTTATTTTCTGCTTCTTCCCAGCTTTGCGGATTTGTCAGTAGAACTGTATTTTCCACCACAGCATCTACTTGTATCTGAACGCTTTCTTCAGTTTCTTGAGCATGCAGCGAAAAGTTGATTTCATCACCGACCTCTACATTCCACAGCTCAGCTGTACGTTCATCGATCACAAGACCGTTCCCATCTAATGTTCCATCCAACACGATAATATCATAAATCGCGTTTTCTAAATCATTGATGCCCATTGCCTGGACATCTAGTTGAGCGTTTTCTTTCTTCCATATTTCTTTATCCAATATTAATCGCTGATCTGATTGACCCAATACTTCTTCTATTACATGCTCTTCGGAAAGCTGATTAATATAATCGGTGTCTGTCCAACCTTGCTGGCTAAATACATAGTAATCAGTATTGCCCTGACCTTGGCTTGCATAATCAGAGATAATACTTTGAGTACTCTGAACCATAGCAAAGGCTGAAACCGTTGCAGCTACTCCAAGAATAATAGCTAAAAGCGTTAAAAAGGAACGCCATTTTTTACGCATTAAGTTCCGCCAAGAAACTCGCCATGAGTTCATCTTTATTAGCCTCCTCTCGTTCTATTTCCGCTTCTATTCTCCCGTCTTTCAACATAATGACACGGTCTGCATATCCTGCAGCAAAAATATCATGAGTAACCATAACGATGGTTTGTTTTTCTTCCTGATGCATTTTAGAAAGCAGATTTAAAATAGTTGTACCAGTTTTTCGATCGAGATTTCCTGTTGGTTCATCTCCTAATACGATGCGAGGCTGGTTTGACAAAGCTCTAGCAATAGCAATTCTCTGCTGTTGTCCACCACTTAGCACATTTGGAAACATATCGCCTTTACCTTCTAATCCCACTGCTTTTAGTAACCGATTCACACGTGATTTTATTTCCACTTGTGGAACATTGTCCGCGTCCAAGGGAAAAGCAATATTTTCCTCTACGGTTAACATTGGGAGAAGTTGATAGTTTTGAAAAATGAACCCGATATTGCGACGACGGAATAATGTTCGTTCTTTCTCTGAAAGTTCATGTAGAGCAATATCGTTGATACGCACTTCTCCTTTTGTAGGTGTATCCAGACCACCGAGTAGCTGTAGTAAGGTACTTTTACCAGAACCACTTGGCCCCATAATGGCAACAAACTCTCCAGTAGAAATAGATAATTGTACATGCTTTAATACTTGGAGGCTTTCTTCTCCACCCTGAAACTCTCGTTGTAAATCTGTCACTTCAATCATATATCATTCTCCTTTTCCTTTTGTTGACTAGGTTTGTCTGGAAATAGTGTATAAGACCATGACCAAATTGTATCGACGAAGAAAATAATTTTCCAAATTGCGCTTATCTGGTTAACAAATGGTTCACGAAAAACTTCAGATTCCGTTATCCAGCTAACCTGTGTGAAAAACGCGAGGAACGATTCTTCTGGTAAGCGGTTGAATATCCAAAACAATAAATGTACCACAATAAAAATAACGGCATGTGCTGCCCAAGTTCGCCGATATTTTCTCGCAAGATAAGCTGGGTTCTTGTTTTGTTTCATCATGTGTTTATCTTTTTCCGTCAACAGATCTTTCCCTTGCCATTTTCCAATTTTAATTTTTAAATAACGATCCATTTTTTTGAAATCTCCAATTCCAAATGTGAACGCATAAAGAATAAAAACAAAAATAATTATTTGAAAGGTGGCAATTTCTCCTGTTTCTTGATAATCAAATATAGCTAGAACCACCTCGAATATTGTTGCTACCAAGAAAGACATTAGAAATAAAATACTTATAGAAAAACGTCGAAATGCATATCGTATAAGCAAAAATAAAACCAAAGATAACCAAGAAATAATTTCTGCAAAAATAAATAATTCCCATTGATAATCAATAATAAATTCCTTCAAATAATAACTCACTACCTTCCTCTTTTACTTACTCAGTAAATATTTACTATGTAAGTATATACTGAGTAAGTATAAAAATCAAGAAGAATTATATTTATTTAATTGCATGCAATAAATATGGACTAGACAGGGACTAAAGGTACTATCTGTTAAAAGGAAAATTCATAAAAAAAAGAGCAGTAGTCTGCCCTTTGTAATTCTTAATCAGTTTATAGCGTATATTTATGAACTATGGATAGGATACTTATATGTAAAGCTGTAGTATGCAGTTATTTTACAGGGAAACAACAAAGAGTATTATTAAGAATATAAGTGGTATAGCAATTTAACCAAAATAATGCTATACTTATCTCTGCGATGAGCTGATTTGCATAAGACGAAGGACAACGTATTACATGCGGATGTGAACCCCATGGTCTTTCGCCGCAAATTTCGTGAAGCCGCCAGTACCTGATACTGGCGGCTTTTTAATACTCTCTTAATCTTTCAAATGTCTCACTCACTATCCCACTAGTCTTGCTACATGATTTACGGAATCGAGCTTAGAAATGGCTTCAAATAATTCTAACAGCTTTTTATCTTCTACGTTATTTATTTTAATAAAAATGGTTCTTAAATGATTATTCATTTTCTCTACTTCCAAATCTGCTAGCGTAATTCGATGTGATTCTAGTATTTTTATCAGCTCTGATACATCCAATTCCTGTTCAACAACCATTTCAATTCGCGTTGTCTTTTTTCTGGATTGAAATGCTTTTTCAATTCGATTTAATAGAACAAGACTTACTAAAATGATAATAGTTGCTACAAGTGCTGGCCCATACATCCCAGCTCCAACAACAAGCCCTACTCCTGCTACTGCCCATATAGAAGCTGCAGTCGTCAAACCGCGTATAGTACCACCATAAACAATAATCGTTCCAGCACCAAGGAATCCAATCCCACTAATTACATATGACGGGATTCGTGCAGGATCAAATCGTACATTATCATATGTTTCTAGAAAATGTAAGAATCCATACAAGGATAAGAGCATCATGAGACAAGAACCTATACCTACGAGAATATGTGTACGAAAACCTGCTGAATGATTATTCCATTCTCTTTCAAAGCCAATGATTCCTGACAAAATTAAGGCAATAACCAAACGAATAACAATAATTGAAAAGTTATCCCCTAATATTGCTTGTGTAAATTGTCCCATTTCTTTCCCCCATTTCTTTTTACATCTAGCAAAATTCCATGTTATTGGACATTCAATATCTTATTTACAGCATATTCATCAATTTGCCTAATTAGATTTAGAATTTCCAAATTGGTTAAGAAAACAACAATACAAAAAGTCTTAACTCTTTATGCTTTTTCCTTTCGGTATAGAAAATAAAATCCAGCAATTGTTATCGGGAGAAGGATAACAATTGCTATCGTTATAAAAATTGGATCCTCATTAATTTCTGGAGGAACAAAGCGAGCACCCATTGGTCCTACTGACATAATAAATGGGATAAGAATGGTTATCCAAGTTTTAGCATATAAAGACCAAATAATAAAAACAGCAATACATCCAATTAATATTAGATTATTTTGTAATGGAGTTGCTACAAAAAATGGGTTTTTATCAAATAGAAATACTAGCACAAAAAAACCAGTTAAAATTACATAAGCTATCATAACGATGACATAAAACCATTTAGAATATAAAACCTTTGGCAAAACACGTGTGAATAAAAATCCATAGAGAGCAAATGATAGGACCATTCCAATAACTGCTCCCCACACACCTATTTTAGAAAGAGAGAAGTCACCTTGGATAGATGGAGTAAAAGCCATAAATGCTATTAATAGTAAGGCAGTCATAGGAACTAAACTTAAGAATTGTTTTCCATCAAAGCTCATTTCTTGACCAACACTTTTCATATATGCCCGCGGAGAATCTCCAGTGATATCTCGAATACTTTTACCTTCTGCCTCTGCTTGTATTAAATGATCCTCTAATTCATCTAAAATTTCATTAATTTCTTTATCCTTCTTCCCCTTTGACATCAAATACATCTTTAATTCAATCATAAATTGATTTGCTTTCTTAGATAACATCCTCGTCATCTCCTTCTTTTAGTAGTGAAAATACACCAGATGACAGCTTATTCCAATGTTTTTTAAACCTCTCTAGTTCTTCTTTTCCCTCTTTTGTAATAGAATAATATTTTCTTTTCGGCCCACTTGGTGATTTTCTTAGCACAGTTGTTACATAATTGTTCTTTTGTAATCGCATTAATACAGGATAAATACTCCCTTCACTTACGACAGCAAAGTGATGCTCTTTCAACTTTTCTGTAATTTCATAGCCATAAGTTTCCCCTTTTGCGATCAATGCAAGTAAACTTCCATCTAATAAACCTTTTAGCATTTGACTAGTCGTAGACAAGGTTCTCACCTCAAATTCTTTCTTTGTTTATACTATCTTACATTACAATATAGTGTAAAGCAAGATAGTTGATAAAAAATTAAAAAATGAATTCACCTCAAATAATAATGGCACAAAACCAATGCTTAGTTTTGTGCCATTTCATTAAAATCGAAATTAATTTGAATCGTTTCAAATATTTAAATATGCTGCTTTAAATCAAAAGTATTATAAAGCCTTTCTACTTTTTAGAACGCATAAACAACAGAGCTAGTATTGCTCCAATAAATGCCACAATTCCTGACCAGAAGAAGGCTTGCTGAAATCCTTCATTCAGTGCCGTCACTGCAGAAGTAGCATTACTGGAATTTGTAGTTGTACCAGCGATAGCAACCATAATTGCAAGACCGATTGCAGAACCAATTTGAAAATTAGTATTGTATAGACCGGAGGCTACTCCTGATTTTTCCGATTCGACTTCTGATACAGAAGCAGTTGTAGCTGCTAAATAAGCCAGTGCGTTACCAAGTGCTGCAAAAAACGAAGGAAATAATACACTTATTACATAGGTTCCATCTACAGTAGCTAATTGTGAGAATAAAATATTTCCTGCACCAAGGATAATAAATCCAAGAATCATTGTCATTTTCATCCCGAATTTAGCCAGTACTTTTTCTGCTACTACCACCATGAAAAATGCCATAAATATAGGTACAGGTAATACGGCCATTGCTCCAGCAGATGGAGAAAATTGTAAAACTTGCTGTAAATAAAGAATAACCATATACATCAATGGGAACCATGCTGCCTGAACGAAAAAGACACCTATATTCCCAATACCTAAATGAGGTGTTTTAAATATATTTAAAGGTAATAGAGCTTCTTTCGTTTTCGATTCAACTAATAAGAAGATGAGAAACAAGACTACACCAACGATAAGAGAAATAATTGTATTCGATGACTGCCACCCACTGTGTTCTGCTGTTACAATGCCATATACAATCAACATAAGGGATGCAGTAACTAAAACTGCTCCAATATAATCAATATTTCCCTTAACTATACGATCAGATTTTCGTAAAAGCATTGGGCTTAAAATAAGAACAAGAGCACTAAGTGGAACATAAATAAGCAACGGCCAGCGCCAGCTAAAGAATCCTGTAAGCACTCCTCCTAAAACAATTCCAAATGCTCCACCAGCTGCACCAGATAACCCCCAAAAGGCAAGTGCTTTCCCCTTTTCTTTATTACTAAAAGAAAACAGTTGCATAACCATAGAGAGTGCTGCAGGAGCAATTAATGCGGATCCCATACCTTGAACCGCACGGGATATATTCAGAATCATTTCACTCCAGGCTAAACCCGCAAATAAAGATGAAATAGCTAAAATGACAACTCCTAAATTAAATATACGTCGATTACCAAATAAATCTGCTAATCTTCCCCCTAATAAAAGAAACCCTCCAAAGAAAAGAAGAAAAGCACTCATCACCCATTGCAAGCTCTCTTGCGTATAACCAAGCGCTTCCTTAATAGAAGGTAATGCTATCTGAATAATAGATGCATCCATTATTACAAGAAAGTTTGCAAAACATAGCAGAAACAGTGCCTTCCATCGTTTAGGATCTGGTTGTGAAATGGTATTTGTATGTGTAGACATCGTTTTTTTACCTCCAATGTTACCAGTATTAAAGCACTTAAAAATCCATTATTTATATATTCACCAATTGTTCTTTCCCAATTCTTCTCCAAAATTTAAAGAATGTTTCTCTTTTCTTGCCTAGCTGTGCATAGCTATCAATAATGATCTCTATGATTTCGTATAAATCTTTCGGATCTAAGTTCTCTTTCAGAAGTGTACCAACTTCTGCATCAAATCCTTTGCCTTTTCCACCTACATATAAATTGTACTGATCTTTAAACTTCATAACGCCTATATCACTCACCATTGGTTCTCCACATCCAATTGGACAGCCTGTATAAGCCATCTTTAATGTAAAAGGAACCTGTTTGCCGGCAAATCGCTTATTGAGTTCTTTTGCTACAGGCATTCCTTCTCTTTCTTCTCCTTTGCAGAAGTTACATGTTCTCAAGCTCTTGATATAATTTCCTACCGGATAACAAGACAATCCAGCCTTTTCAAATTCCTTTATAATTTCATCTTTATTGTTTTCTGGTATTTCTATATAAAGCTGTTGAAATGTGGTTAATTCCAGCTCTTCGTTCTCATCCATATACTTGGAAATGGTCAGTAGCTGTTTGGCATTTAATTTTGATCCAAATCCGATACCTCCATTGACAGTGATTTTTATCTTCTTATCCATATGGACTCCCCCTATACCCCTGATATACAATATGTAGGGTATTTAAAATAGTAAAACAATATTCCATAAAGAAATAAAATGTTTATCAAATTTCTTTATGGAATCTGTTTATTTTTATTAGCTAATTTCTAACAGCTTTTTTATTTCTTCTTTATTTTGCTCAAATCCTGTCATACTTTTAGCTTTTTTCCTTAAACCTAACATAGAAGATTGAGAAAAAACGATGCCAGGAACGATTCGATTGCCCGTTATCTTTTTCAACTCTTTTTCTTTCTCAGGTTGCTTTGCTAAATCATACTGTTTATGTGGAATTTGATGTTCTTCCAAAAAGTTTTTCAAGTCCTGACAATCTGAACAAGTTGGTCTTGTAAAGATTTCTAAATTATATTTAGCCATCTATTAACTTACCTCCTCCAGGTAATATGCCATTACTTATTTACTAACTTCAATAATGAATGAATAGGTGTGTACCTTATCACCAAATTGAAATTCTGCCCAAATTTTATACATTCCTTGCTTCGGAAAAAGAGCATGAAAGCTTGTTGTATCTTCTGAATCTGGGTGAACATGGATATAGTGTTCTGCAGCTTCATCCACAATGACTACATGACCTAAAGCACCTAAATGTGCTTCAGGAGTTTCTCCATGCATATTAAAATCTAGTGGAACTGCTTTACCAGCCTCTGCTTTGACATCCTCTAAAATAACAGTCTTACCATCCACTTCTTTGGTCCAATCATAGTCATGATCTAAGACAGCTTTACCAGTTTCACTAGTTCCGACCTGAACTGTATTGGGAGCTACCTGATATGCCTTATCTTTTGGCGTGATATCAACGAAAGCTTTATAGGTTCCATCCTTTAAAGGTTGTTGAATGGTATAAAGGCCTTCCTGCTCTTTTTTCGGATGTAAATGATAGTATTGTTCCAAATTATTGGACACCATGATAAAGTGCATTTCTTTTTCATGTGCTAAAGCAAGTTCTGGTACTTTTCCTGTATTATCTTCTAGGGTTATAGATATCTTTCCATCTTTATACGTTACCGTTGTTTTTACCTCTGATTTACCTGAATGATTATGGGGATGGTGGCTATGATTCATACTTTCTTCCTCCTTTGATTTGCTTTCATATTATGATTCATTGCATTTCCATTTACTTCGTCAAGTACTATGAGAGAATTTACATAATAACTCTTACTCTACAGGCAATAATTCTTCCTCTGTTACCCATTTATGGTATTGGACATCTTCTCCAGTATCTGTTGTTTCAAAATCAATCATATAGACAGTGGTTTCTTCAGCTGATTCGATTTCTGCATTAGCACCGTACATCCCTTCCATATGATCTGTATTCAATATAACTTCTGTACCAGATTCTAGTGGTGCAGCCTGTGGATTTTCCAATTCTTCATGAATCACCCACTTATGATTCTCGATTTCTTGTCCATCATCTGTAGTATAAGATACTGTATAAACAGTCGTATCAAATGCACCGGAGATTTTCGCAACAGCACCATCCATTCCAGGCATGTGGTCAGCGTTAATTATTACTTCACTGCCAATTTCAAATGTCGGGTCTACTGCTTCTTTAAGACCTATAGGGATTTCTCCAGAACTGGACATTTCTTCAGCTGAATGATTCATCCCTTCATGTCCGTGTTCATTATGTTCCATTCCTTTACTGGCAAAGGGATTCTGTCCTGTAATAATACCGAATGCCGTAAAAACTGCTATTACATAGATGATCCCTAAGGAAACCCATTTTTTAATAGACATATTACTGGCCTCCTTTTAATTTCAAGCGTTGTAATCGTAAAGCATTTAAGACAACAGACACGGAGCTAAATGCCATTGCTGCTCCAGCAACCCATGGAGCAAGTAAACCGACGGCAGCAATTGGAATGGATGCTGTATTATAGAAGAAAGCAAAAAATAGATTTTGCTTGATATTACGCATCGTTTTTTCACTGATTTGTACACTGTCTGCCACACTATTTAAATCTCCACGCATAAGTGTAATATCTGCTGCTTCGATGGCTACATCTGTACCTGTACCAATTGCCATTCCGATATCTGCTACTGCGAGTGCTGGTGCATCATTGACACCATCACCGACCATCGCAACTTTCTTACCTTCTAACTGGAGTTTTTTAATTTCTTCTGCTTTTTGTTCTGGAACAACTTCTGCAATTACACGGTCAATACCTACTTGTTTACCAATCGCATCCGCAGTTCGTTGATTATCTCCGGTCAACATAATAACTTCTAATCCTTGCTCATGCATTCTCTTAATAGCAGCTTTAGACGTTTCTTTTACTGTATCTGCCACCGCAATAACACCAGCCAGTTGATTTTCCAATCCAATTAACATTGCTGTTTTTCCGTCGGATTCAAGTTTAACCATGCTATCTTCTACAGAAGAAACATCAATGTTTTCTCGTTTCATCAGCTTTCTTGTACCGACAAAAATCATTTTTCCATCTACAGAGGCCTGAATACCGTATCCAGGTATTGCTTCAAAAGAATCTGTTTCTTTAATTTGAACGCGCATTGCTTTAGCGCCTTTTACGATAGCTTCTGCAAGTGGATGCTCAGAATTATTTTCAGCAGAAGCAACTAAGGTAAGTACTTCTTCTTCTGAAAAACCTTGCCCTGGGAGAACGTCTGTTAATTCAGGCTCTCCTTTCGTTACCGTTCCTGTTTTATCTAACACAATCGTGTTTAGATTACGTGTATTCTCTAAATATTCTCCACCTTTAAATAAAACTCCTAGCTCTGCTGCTCTTCCTGATCCAGCCATAACAGACGTTGGAGTAGCTAAACCAAGCGCACAAGGGCAGGCAATAACCAATACGGTAATTGCAGGAACTAAGGCAGCACGTAAATCACCTGGTGCAACAAAGAAATACCATATAAGCGAAGTTATAAGCGCAATACCTACAACAATTGGAACAAAGATCCTGGATACACGATCAGCTACACGCTGAATATCCGCTTTACTTTCTTGAGCTTCCTCTACCACCTTCACAATTTGAGAAAGGGCTGTATCTTTACCAACCTTTGTAGCTTCAATGGTTAACAATCCATTTTTATTAATAGTAGAACCGATAGCTACATCTCCCGATTTTTTATCAACAGGGATACTTTCCCCAGTAATCATTGATTCGTCAACTGCCGATTCTCCTTTAATAATCTGACCGTCAACTGGAATCTTTTCACCTGGACGTACAATAACAGTATCTCCAACAATAACTTCTTCCATCGCAATTTCTTGTTCTTCACCGTTTCTTATAACTCGAGCAGTTTTTGCCTGCATCCCTAGTAATTTTTGTATTGCTTGACCTGTTCTTCCTTTGGCACGAACTTCAAATAGTTTTCCAAGAAGAATTAACGTGATAATAACTGCCGCAGCTTCAAAATATAGCTCTGGCATACCAACTTGACCCTGTACTTGCCATTCATAGCCTAGAAAAATACTATAAAAGAAAGCAACAGATGTACCTAATGCAACAAGAACATCCATATTAGCACTGCCATTTTTCAATGCTTTATAGGCAGATTTATAAAATTGTGCTCCAACAATAAATTGTACAGGTGCGGCTAATGCTAATTGTACCCATGGATTCATTAGCATATCTGGAGAATAGATAAACGATGTAAACTCAAAGTGTGTCACCATCGTCCACAATAAAGGAAGTGTTAGAATAGCTGAAAATATAAATTTCCCAGTTTGATGTTTTATCTCTTCCTCTTTATTATTAGCTGTTTCTTCTTTAGATGCTTGCACTTTTAAGTTGTAGCCTAATTTTTTAACTGCTTCCATCATATCGTTAACAGTAACTTGACCCTTGTCATAATCTACCACTACATTTTCTAAAGCAAAGTTAACAGATGCATGAGAAACGCCTTCCATTTTATTTAATTGTTTTTCAATCTTACTGGCACATGCAGCACAGGTCATACCTGATATATCAAATGTTTGTTTATCATGTGCGACATGATATCCTAATTTCTCAATTTCATCTTCAAAATCCTGTACATTTGTTTTTTCAGGATCATAAATAATTTTTGTTTTTTCTATCGCAAAGTTGACATTCGCATTTTCTACTCCATCTATCTTATTAAGCCCTTTTTCAATTCTATTGGCACATGCAGCACAAGTCATACCTTGAATTTGTAAATTTATTTCCTTTTGTGCGCCCATAATCATCACCTCTCAATATACTGTATAGGGGTATTAAAAATGTTAAAAGAGAGATCGTGCTGGAGCAGCACGACCGCTTATTTTAATTAACATCATAACCTTGTTCTTCAATCACTTCTGTAATTTCTTTTAAATTTACTCTTTCTGAATTGAAGGTTACATCTACTTTTCCATTGTCTAAATGAACTTTGACAGATTCAACTCCATCCAATTTCCCCACACTTCCCTCAATTGAATTCACGCAGTGTCCACAAGACATTCCTTGTACATTAAGTGTTATATTTTCCATGTAAATTACCTCCTAATTTTTAATTCACTTCCATATTACCATACCCTGGATAGGTATTGTCAAGCGAAAAATTTTTATTTCATTATTTTTGAGATAGTTGTCATAAACTCAGCGACAATTTCAGGATCTTTATTCTCTAATTTTTCAATCACACAGGTATTTATATGATTTTCCAGAAGCACTCTTGAAACAGAATGCAATGCAGATTGTATTGCTGACATTTGTGTCAATATATCATCGCAATATACATTTCGATCAATCATCCGTTTAACACCTTTGACTTGACCTTCAATCCGGCTCATGCGATTCATTAATTTTCGTTGAAGCTCATCTGATATATGTGTACTGGACTCTTCTTTTTCAATACAACACATTTTCTTTTGATCTATGGACTTTATTTGTTCAGCTGTCTTTCCCATTTCAATTCTCCTCTCTATTTCAAGGATTAAAACTAATTTAATTCTAAAAACATCATACTATACCCCTATATAGTATGTAACCCCCTTTTTTTATTGATGAAAAATATTTACTTGAATCATTTTTTAAATCAGAAGATAGTGTATGTAAAATACTACGTTTTATTCATTTAAGATAATATCCTGAAAGAAAAGCGTAAGTCGCATAAAAACGCTAGAGAAATGCGAATTAAGTACGCCACGTAACGAGGGCAACATCCGCACTAGTATATCAGCATTAATTTGCGGCTTTCTTACTCCAAAATAAAAAATCCAAAAATTCCAATACTAGATTGCATTGAAGTTTTCAGATTTTCTATTTTATCTATTTATTGAATCTGTCTTATTAATGGCTATGGCCATGATGATGTGCTTCCATGTTATACTTTGCTTGGCACATAATGGAATCTTCATGTGGGTGGTCCTCTGTTTCAACTTGAATTGTAACATGACCTATACCCTTATGTTCCAATTTATGTTCGATTGTTCGAAGTAAAGATTGGCTTTCCTCTATTGTCATGCTTCCATCAACAATAATGTGGCATGAAAGTACATTTTGCCCACTTGTAATACTCCACACATGCAGGTCATGAATCCCTTGAATTCCTTCTACACCCTTCATCATAGTGACAATTTCTTCTACATCAATATTAGAAGGTGTACCTTCCATTAAAACATGGAAAGAAGCTTTTGTAACTCGCCATCCACTGATCAAAATAAGTACTGCTACAAGCACACTTGCTACGGCATCTGCCCATATCCAGTTAAAGAAAATCATAAGAAGAGCTGCGATAATCGCACCAACTGATCCTAATAAATCACCTAAAACATGAAGAAATGCAGCACGCATATTCAGGTTATTTTCGGTATCTCCTCCACGTAGCATTATAAATGCTACAATAATATTTACAATTAACCCAATAGAAGCAATAATAAGCATACCAGTCGAAGCTACTGTAGGTGGGTCTAACAACCTTTGATAAGCTTCATAAAAAATGTAGATAGAGATAATAAATAAGGTCACACCATTTATAATTGCTGCCAGTATTTCAAAACGTTTATAGCCATACGTTTTTCCATAATTGGCTGCTCTCTCTCCTAATGTAAAGGCAATTAAAGCAATCAATAATGAAATAGAATCACTTAGCATATGTCCTGCATCAGCTAATAGTGCCAAACTTTTAGTAAGTATACCACCAATTACTTCTACAACCATAAATGCTGTAATAATAAGAAAACTAATTAATAATGTTTTTTTATTTGCACCATGCGTGTGATCATGCCCATGATGATCGTGTCCCATGTTAAAACCTCCCTTTTATGTTTATATCTATATATATGCATATAACAATATAATAAGTATCACTTATCTAAAATAAGTGATTACTTCAAATTAATTATGACAAGCATGATTTATCATTTGTTCCAAAATGCACATCACATGCTCATCATCATGTGAATAGTAAAGTGTTGTTCCTGCGCGACGATATTTCACTAACCGTAAATTTTTTAAAAAGCGTAATTGATGGGAAACCGTTGATTGCCGTATATCCAATGTCTCTGCAATTTCGTTTACAGAACATTCTTTTTTAAAGAGCAAATGAAGAATTCTGACTCTTGTTGGATCACCTAATGCTTTAAAGGTTTGCGATACAATAAATAATGTTTCATCATCAAGGTCTTGTGGAAGTACACTCTCTTGAAACTCTTCCAATTAATTTCCTCCTCAATATTTCAATATATGAGCATATTATCATATATGAATTATTATTACAACTGTTCTTAAATAGAAAAGGACTTTTTGCTTTAGAAAATATGAACGAAAAGCGCAGAGTGCCTTTACCTCCACAAAAAGTCGCTTTATTAATTGAAAATAGTTTAGTACTTATTTAGTATTTATTTTTCAATAATTTCAGAAGCAGCGCGCTTAGCTGATCGAAGCGCACCTTCAAGGTGTCCTCCAAATTGTGCATCTGTTTCTGTGCTCGCAAAAATGATTTTCTTTTGCCATGCTTCTGTGACTGCCAATGGACCATATTGTGGAAAGCTCCTAAGTGGTTCCCAATCTGCTTCAACAGCGGTTTCGTATTCTTCTGACCAATCCTTATATATCATTTCCTTTATATTTTGTGCAGAAGAGCCGAACAGACGAATCAATTGATCGACAATCATTTCAGTCATTTCATCTTTTGTAATTTGCTGACGAACTTTAGCAGGAATGCCTACAAAACCAAATAGTGCACCAGAGCCTGTTTCTGGAGAAGCATCATGAATTTCCTGTAAAGGGCCAACCCAGCTAGATACAAATCCTGAAAGTTCATCTTCTCTCCAAAATGGTTCATCATATATAGCGATAAATTTAGCTTGACCAGCCATCCAAGTTGGTTTATTTATCATTTCTGAAATCAGATTATCTGGAAGTGACGGAGAAAATTCGATATGCTCCTTTACAATTCGGGGTGGTAAAGCTAAAATAACAGCGCTTGCAAAAATGAATTCTCTTTCTCCATTAGAGAGTACAATCTCTACTTTAATATGGTCTTCTTCAACCAATGACATTTTTGTCACTTTTTTATTTACTTCTATCAGCTCTGCAGGAAGACTATCTGCTATGGCATAAATCAGAGACTGAACCCCATCTTTAAATCGCATAGATATAGAATGAGAATTATTTGGGATTTCAAAACGTCGAGGAGATTCATTGATAGTCTGCTCTGCTAGCATTGACCCTTTATTATATTGAACAAAAGTTTCAAGATTTAATTTCTCAATAAGCTGGGTAATCGTATTTTCAAATTGTGGCCAGAACCATGTTGCGCCAAGATCAAAGTTTCCTAACTCTGAATTATTTGGATGGGGAATACTCAAAGCTCTTCCACCAATACGATCTCTAGCCTCCAATACTCTACAATCTACACCTTTTTCTGACAATAAAGATGCAGTATATAGACCTGATAAACCAGCCCCAATAATAACAACGGGATATTTCATAATTCTTTCCTCCTACCTAGCTAATGCTTAAAAATATCATATCACAGCTATCTAAAATATTACTTTTTAAGGTTTTGAAAAAAAGTCTAATATAACTGGCTTTTATTAAGCTTGATTAAGGAAGTGTTATTTATATTGAGGAAAGTAGCGCTTATACCTATCATAAAAGCAAGAATAGAGGAAATTCGATTAAGCTTGTGACATCACAAACATCACAAACTTAACCGAGCTGACATACATATTATTTCATTCAACTAGGTAGCTTCAGACGCACTATTTCTGCGAAAAATTCAGCGCCTCGAACTAAATTATCATCATTATAATCATACTGAGCATGGTGAAGTGGATATACTCCTTTTCCTTCACGTTTCCCCCCTAAAAATACATAGCACCCTGGAATTTTATTTAGAAAATAACCAAAATCCTCTGAACCCATTACTTGTTGAGCCTGATCTACCACATTTTCTTTTCCTAAAATATTTGTTGCTGCTTGGATTGCTGTGAGATGGCATTCTTCCCAGTTCACAGTTGGTGAAAAAGAATTTCTAAAGGTAAATTCACAGGTTGCGCCATTCGATTTACAAATATTTTCGCTGATTGCTTGCATTCTTTCTTTTATAATTGATTGTACCTCTGGTTTATAGCTTCTACAGTCACCTGTGATGATTACATTTGTAGGGATAACATTTACTGCACCATCTGTATGAATTTCTGTACAAGAAATTACTGCTTGATCAATGGGATCAATATTTCTTGAGACAATTGTTTGTAAAGCTAGAATGATTTCAGATGCAGTAACTAATGGGTCTACACCCATATTTGGCGTTGAGGCATGTCCTCCCTTCCCTTTTATCCGAATTTCAAAATTATCCTCGCTTGCCATGATAGGACCAATTTTAGAATGGATTTCTCCTTCAGGCAAATTAGGTTTATTGTGTAACCCATATAGCTCATCCATTGGAAACTTTTCCAATAAACCATCTTTTAACATGGCGAGTGCTCCTTCACCATGTTCCTCAGCAGGTTGAAAAATAAAACGAACAGTTCCATTAAAGTTTTTATTATCAGCAAGTAGCTTTGCTGCACCTAAAGCAGTTGTTACATGTCCATCATGCCCACATGCATGCATCTTTCCTGGATATTCAGAAGCATATGGTAGATCCGTTTTTTCGTGAATATTTAATGCATCCATATCCGCACGAATGCCAATAATTCCAGTTCCAGTACCATTTTTCAAAGTACCTACTACGCCTGTCTTTCCGATACCAGTAACAATTTCATAACCCATTTCTAGTAATTTTTCTGCTACAAACCGAGCTGTGTTTTCTTCTTCAAAAGCACTTTCAGGATGTGCGTGAAGATAATGTCTCCAAGTAATTAGTTCCTGTTTAAAATTTTCATTACTCATATTAGTAAACACTCCTTATATAGATGGATATGCTCCATCCCATACGACTTTTTCATAATGATCTGGATCTGTGTCTCCTTCTGTACTAATTATAAGTACTTTTGAATCTTTATTAAGTTTTAGGATTTCTTTTAGGTGTTTCTCTCTATCTACTAAGCTCATTAATCCTATCCCAACTGCAGCACCTGATTCCCCTGAGACAATTTGCGGATCAGAAACTAATGGATTTGCAAGAATTCGCATTCCTCTTGCTGCTACTTCATCTGGACAAGCAAAAAATAACGCTGCATAATCTCTTATAATTCCCCAAGAAGTTTTACTTGGTTGCCCACAAGCTAAACCAGCCATAATTGTGTCCAAGCTCCCTGTTACTGCATAAGCTTTCCCATCAGCAATCTTCATAGATTTGTAATAACAAGCAGCTTCATCTGGTTCCACAATAACTGTCATTGGGTATTCTTCACCAAATCTACTTGCCAAATATCCAAGTATACTACTAGCAAAAGCGCCAACTCCTGCTTGTAGGAATACATGAGTTGGTTTATCTCCCTCAAGTTGTTCGATAGCTTCATCAATAATCGTTCCATACCCTTGCATAATCCAAGTTGGAATGTCTTCATAACCATCCCAAGCTGTATCCTGTATTAATATCCAACCATTTTCTTCAGCCATTTGACTAGCTAGTTGTACTGTACCATCATAATTCAAATCAGTTATTGAAGCCTTTGCTCCTTCTGCTTTAATATTATTTAATCTTATTTCAGAAGCTCCTTTTGGCATATAGACAACTGACTTTTGTCCAAGCTGACTTGCTGCCCAAGCAATTCCTCTCCCATGATTACCATCTGTTGCCGTTACAAAAGTAATATCACCTAACTGTTCTTTAATCTCTTTACTTTTCAGCTTTTCAAAAGAAAGCTCTGAGATATCCATATTTAATTTTCTTGCTAGATATTTACCTACTGCATAAGAACCACCTAACACTTTAAAAGCATTTAAACCAAATCGATAAGATTCATCCTTCACCCAAATCTTATTTATCTCTAGCTTTTTAGCTAAATGATCTAAAGAATGTAATGGCGTGATTTGATATTCTGGAAAGCTTTGATGAAAGCTTCTTACCTCTTCCATTACTTTACTGCTCATCACAGCTACAGATTCTTTTTCGGATTTTGCGTTATTATTTTCTACATATTGTAATTTTGTTAAATTTAGCATTATATTCTCCTTTACAAAGTGATATATTACTCTTTACAGTAATATATCACATTTCACATACTAATGAATAGACTTCATTTTTGTACAATATGATATATTGTATGTTAAAGAAATATTTAGGGAGTGCTAGTCATTGAGCTTAGATAAAAATGAACCTAAACTAAAACGTACCTTTATGAAGGATGAAGTATATAATAAACTCCAAAATTCGATTATTACCGGAGAACTGAAGCCAGGTGAAAAATTAAGAGATCTTGATTTATCCAAATCTCTTGGTATTAGTCGTACTCCAATTAGAGAAGCTTTATTAAGACTTGAAAATGATGGACTTGTAGTTACGAAAGCGAATCGTTGGACATTAGTAGCTCCAATTGATGTGGAGCAAGCAGAAGAGATTTATCCCCTTGTATGGACACTTGAATGCTTAGCTATCGAACAAGCTTTTCCTTATTTTTCTGCAAAAGATGTGGAAGAATTAGAGCAGTTTAATGAAAAGCTTGATCAAACAATTCATAGTGGAGATATTTTTAGTACAGTGGAAGCAGATAATGAATTTCATCATAAAATTATCCAGCTAGCTAATAATTCAGAACTAGCAAAGTTGCTATGCAGTTTAAAAATGAGAATTCAAAGAATGGAAATATATTATTTCAGTAAGATGGATGCTAAAAACACATCTTATATGGAACATCAACAAATCATTCATGCTATAAAAAATCAAAAGCTAGATCCAGCACTGGATGCGATAAAAATGAATTGGAAAAATAGTTTAGAACGTATTCGTTTGTATACAGAAGAAAAATAATAAGTTATTGGATGAAATTAAAAACTAGGTAGGTTAAGAACTTGAAAAAGTTTCTAGTCTACCTAGTTTTACTTTTTATTTAACTATTTGAGAAACTGTGTACTTAGTAATCGAAGCTGGATACTTGTTACCACGCTAAAGCATTTACAGAATTATTAATGTTATTTTAATCACACTTTGAGCATATCATATATTATTACGACCAAATCTATTGTTTGATTTAAGCAATTAGATGATAGAAACAGGACAGAATATTTTCTATTAGTCGCATTTTTAATTAATATTTTGGAATAGTTATGCTGAAGTTGGGTTGTAAGAAATATTTTTTATGCTCTGTAATAGCTTTAACATATCTCGATTATTTTAACATGCTAGCTTAATTCATATGATCATTTTTATAAATGAAAGTAGGTTACCCAATGAAATATGACGGCATTTTTATAGTACTTTTTTTACTCACGACTTTTACTATAGTTTTTCTTGCCAATTACTTTCCTGATTTATTAATAGTTCTATTTTTTGTAGGTGTTATTCTTTTGATAATATGTGCCGCCTATTTAATTAATCATTATTTTTTCGAAAGAAAAGAATAAATGCCCGCCAATTTGTTGACGGGCGTTTATTTAATACATCATTATTTTTTCTTTAGCCCAGCTATAGTTTCCTTCAAAACCATATACTTTTCCGTCTTTAATCCAATAAATCCTTTCAAATAGTTTATTAAGAAAATAACGGTCATGGGAAACTGCTAGGATTGTTCCATTATAATTTTCAAGTGCTTCTTCTAATATTTCTAGTGATTCAATATCCAAATGATTTGTAGGTTCATCTAAAATAAGAAAATTAGTATCCTGATGCATTAGTTGTGCCAAGCGTAATCTCATCTTTTCTCCACCACTTAATTGAGATATCTTTTTAAAAACAGAGTGTCCGTAAAATAAAAATTTTGCTAAAATTTGTCTAGCTTGCCCTTCTGTTACTTTTACTTCCTCCCGAAATACATGGAGCATCGATTCATCATCTCGTGTTGTAAAAACATGCTGAGATAAATAACCAATTTTAATGTTACTTCCTACTTTAACTTCCCCTTTATCAGGAAGTGTTTCTTGAAGGATTAATTTAATCAATGTTGATTTTCCAGTACCGTTTTCTCCGACAATCGCTACTTTTTGTCCATAGAGGATATGCATATTTACTTGCTCAAACAAATTGTGATTTGCAAATCCTTTATCTACATCCTCTAAAATAACAACATCCTTTCCACTACGATTAGAAGATTCAATATCCAAATTCATTTTCTTTTGTTGAAGTGTGGGACGATTTAACTTTTCTATTCTTTCTAATGCTCTTTCCATATTTCTTGCTCGTTTATGGAGCCCTTCATTAGGTGGATTTGCTCTGTTTGCCCAGTCTCGTAGTCTTTTAATTGCTTCTTTCATCTTCTTTATTTTCTTTTGCTGCTCTTGATAATCATGAAATTCTTTAAGCAGGAGCGCTTCTTTTTCTTTCACATATCCTGAATAATTTGTATTGAATTGTTGAATTTCTCCTTCGTCTAAATCTAAAATTTTATTGACCATCTCATCTAGAAAATAACGATCATGGGATACGATTATAATTGTTCCTTCATAGCTTTTTAAGAAGTTTCCTAGCCATTCCACGGATATTAAATCTAAATGATTTGTAGGTTCATCTAATAATAAAAAGTCTGGATTTTTCAAAAGAATATAAGCAAGCTCAACTTTCGTTTTCTCTCCACCACTAAGCATGGAAAACTGCTTATTTAATAAATCTAGCATGTTTAATCCACTGACAACCTTCTTTATCTCTGATTCGATTTCATACCCGCCTTGTGATAAAAAAGCTTCCTGCAATTGACCATATTCATTAATCAGCTTCTCCATTTTTTGATTATTTCCGGGATTACTCATTTGCAATTCTATTTTCTTCATGTTCTGTTCAATTTGTAATAAGCTAGCAAAAGCTATCCGTAATATTTCTTTAGTCATCATATGGTGATCAAAATCTGGCATTTGTTTCATATATCCAATTTGAGTTCTTTTTTTCCAGTGAATTTGTCCAGAATCAATATTTTCTTCTCCGGCTAATAGCTTTAATAAAGTTGTCTTACCACTTCCATTTCGGCCAACTAAACCGACTTTATCACCCATTTTAATTTCAAATGATATATTTTTAAAAATGGTGTTGCCTCCATATATCCTTGTAACATCTTGTATACTGCATGCGATCATTATGATAGCCTCCTTTAATCTTAAAATGCAAAAAAAGCCATAGGAAAAACACTCCCATGACTTCATTACATAAATGAATCCATAAAAAAAGAAGAGCATGAAAGCTCCTCTCTAATATAATGATGGATTTAGAGATGTTTTCACTGTTTTAAATCTGCTATAAAGTTGTTAAAAAAGGACACACTTCTCCCGTTGATAACAACATCAGCAAATTTTGCATGGTTAAGAAATAAGAATTCCGTCCAAAATCCATGCACTAAAACAGTTGATTTTAACATCTCGATCCACCCCCGTTTCTAATAAATATAACTATATCATATAATATTTCGAATATTTTTTCAAGTAATAAATTGAATCTTAGCTCTAGCCTAACTAAAGCAAAATATTTCTCTTTTATAAGATGAAAATTATCACTATAATAGGAAATAGATAGAAATGTTTAACTTCGGAAAAGCACAGGAATAGGAGTGAGTTAAAAAATGAAGAGTTTATTTGAAGTTGGAAATTTAAAATCAAATGGCCACTATGCTTTAGCAACAGTACATCAAGGAACTGTATATGTATCAGGACAATTTTCTTTTGATCCAGAAACAGGAGAAAAGAAATTTGGAACGATTGAGGAGGAAACATTACAAGCCTTGAAAAATGTGGAAGCAATAGTAGCAGCTGCTGGAAGCAGGAAGGAACAGATTTTGCGTATGACTTTGTACATTCCAGATGTTGTATTATGGGATCGAGTGAATAAGGTTTATGAACAATTTTTTGGCTCACATAAACCTGCAAGAACTGTTGTGCCAACAAAAGATTTACATTTCGGCTTTAAAATTGAAATCGAAGCAATTGCTTATACAGAATAATGGAGATGATACAAATGACCAATTATATTTGTTCAGATTGCGATAAAATATATCCTATTCATGAAACGCTATGGAAATGTGATTGTGGTGGACTCTTGAATCTACAAAAATCCGAATCAGATATTAACTGGACAGACCATCCATCCATTTGGAGATATGTTAACTCAATGGATACGGAAGAAAATTTAGTTGGGTGGTCATCTGTTACCCTTGGCGAAGGACAAACACCGCTTGTCCCATTAGATCAAACAGCACCAGATGCATTTGTGAAAGTGGAATATATGATGCCTACTCTTTCCTTTAAAGATCGTGGTGCAGCTGTCTTGGTCACAATGGCAAAACAATTAGGTGTGAAAAAGATGATAGCAGATAGTAGTGGAAATGCAGGAACAGCTATTGCTGCATATAGTGCAAGAGCTGGTATCAACTGTGATGTCTATGTAAGTGCAGATACCTCACCTAAAAAATTAGCGCAAATTAAGGCACATGGAGCACAAGTGAAAGCAATTAAAGGAACACGAGAAGATGTTGCAGCTGCAGCTCAAACTGCAGTTGAAAAAGAAAAAGTATTTTATGCGAGTCATGTCTATAATCCATATTTTTATGAAGGTACAAAAACATATGCCTTTGAAATATTTGAACAGCTAAAAAAGGCTCCACATACATTGATTGTACCAGTAGGAAATGGAACATTAGTATTAGGTGTATATTATGGATTTAAAGAGCTTTTAGAAGCAAAGAAAATCGATCGTATGCCAAAAATTGTAGCTATTCAAGCTGAAAATTGCGCACCATTAGCTAAAGCATTTAATAATCAAGAATTAGTGGCAAATCCTGTTATTAATGAAGGAACTTTAGCAGAAGGAATTGCTATTGCAGCCCCAGCGAGATCGAAGCAAATATTAGAAGCTATTCGCGAGACAGATGGTATGATTATTACCATTGGAGAAGAAGAGATTTCAGAGGCTCGTGAACAGCTTGCAGCAAAAGGCTTCTATGTAGAAATTACTTCTGCTATTAATTATGCAGGCTATTTAAAGTATGAACGCACAAAAGATGAAATAGTGATTATTCCTCTCTGCGGTGCTGGAATTAAATCAAATTAAATTTAAAATAAAGATAGAGTCCATGATGTCATGGACTCTATCTTTATTTTTTATGATGAAACTCCAGCGACTAATTGAATTTCAATTGGCGCATTACCTGGCAATGATGCGATACCAATAGCTGCACGGCTTCCTATACCTGCATCCCCTAATACCTCAAATAAATATTCAGATGCAAAATCTGCCAAAGCTGTGTGTTGCAAAAAATCTTCTTCTGCATTTACATACACATTAAGTGATAAGACTTTTTCCAGTTTTTCTTGATCTTCTAATAAATTTTCTGCGGCTATTAATGCATTAGACATTGCTTGTAAAACAGAATCTTTATAATAATCAAGTGGCTTATTAGCACTTACTTTTTCACTTTGAATTAAAACACCATCTTTTCTTGGTGTCATACCAGCTGTATAGATGATATTCCCAAATCTTGTAGCTGGAACATATTTTCCTTGGGGAATAGGATTCTTTTTACTCATTTACGATTCTCCTCTACTACTTGTATAACACGTGTTATTGCGTCAACGGCAGCTTTATGATCCTGTGAAAAATTAATGCGGAAGCTATCTGTAAACTGTGGTCCAAATTCAGTGCCAGGTGTTACAGTAACCGCAGCCTGTAGGCGAAGTAATTTAACAAATTCATTGATAGAAATATTCAATGCAGGAATTTTTGGGAATAAATAGCTTCCCGCTTCCGTAGGTCTTACTTTAAATCCTTCAACAGCCTGTAATTTGTGTACTAAATCATCACGAATTGCTTGATGTTGAACAATACGTTCTGCCATCCACTCTTCTGGTTCAGAAAACCATGTTTTTAAAACAGCTTGGCTATATCCTCCTGCACGTAGGGATACGATTGCTTGAAGTTTTTCCATACGGTCAATAATTTTAGCAGATCCAAATGCAACACCAAGTCTATATCCACTCAACGATTCTGTTTTAGATGGTCCCATAATAGTGATAACATTTTCAGGATCTATTTTACTTTGCGCAGCTAAATGTGTATATTTTCTGCCGTCAAAAATTAGTCGAGAATATAACTGATCAACAATTACATTTGCTCCATATTTGCTTGCAAGCTCAGCAATAGAATGAATTTCATCCTGGGAATAAATAACACCTGTAGGATTATTTGGATTTGAAAATAAGAAAAGTTTAACACCTGATTTAAACGCTTCTTCTAGTTGAGTCAAATCTAGCCCAGCAGCAGTATTTGTGCTTAAATAATCCATTTGAATAGGTACAATTTCACCATCAAAGAATTCTACTAGCTTGCGATTAGCGAAATAGTCAGGCTCTACAATTGCAACCTTATCTCCTTTAATAACACTAGCTCCCATTGCTAGGAAAAGAGCTCCTTGTGTACCAGGAGTAATAATGAAGTTTTTATCTACATCAATACTTGCACCCGTAAAACGTGTAAGCTTCTCCGCAACATTTTCACGGATATTCTTACTTCCACGATATTCTGTATAAGCTTGTTTTCCACCAAGGTGAACACCTTCAACAAAGACATCTAATGATCCAGATACTGGTTCAAAAGCGTCTACATCACCATGTGAAAAATCAACTGGAGTTCCTGGGATTTTTTCGAAGGATAATTTAATATCATCTGTACGTTGTCTTACTTCTTGACCTGGAGCATATTCAGCTCCTAATTTAATAAACTTTTTCTCTATTCTATCCATTATTCATCATCCTTTTCTTTTTCAATACTTTTAATACTTTACAGAGCATCCTCTTATTCCTTATAGTTATAAGAAGACTTCTTAATTACGCTTCAAAAAATAATAATGACATACATAAGGAGATATATTTATGCTTAAAGATATGGATTATGTTTATGCAGTATATGTAAATAAAAGCTTTTCCAAAGCAGCTGAAAATTTATATATCTCACAGCCAGCGCTTAGTGCTAAGATTAAAAAAGTAGAGGAAGAAATTGGAATCCCCTTATTTGATCGAAGCAGTAACCCCATCGAGTTAACAACAGCCGGTGAATATTATATTGAATCTATTGAAAACATTATGAACATAGAACAAAAAATGAAATCCTATTTCAATCGCCTGCGTGATGAAAACTTAAAAACATTAAATATTGGTGGTGCTTCCTTCTTTTGCACGTACATTTTACCAAAGGTTGTACAGGAGTTTAAAAAGGAATATCCTGGTCATACTGTAAGCCTTTTGGAAGCTAACGCAGATGACTTAATGCAATGCCTTCGCTCTGGTATCGTTGATATGGTCATTGATGTTGAAAAGAAAGGAATTCCAAAATACTTTCGTTCTTACGCCTGGGCTAAGGAACATATTTTGCTAGCAGTTCCAGCTGCTCTTGAAATAAATGAACATTTGAAGAAGTATCGTCTTACATTTGATGAAGTTGCAAATGGTCACTATTTGAATGAGAAGCAGCTGAAAGTAGATCTTAATGCATTTGAAAACGAGAATTTTGTCTTGTTAAAAAAGGGCAATGATATGCACCAAAGAGGATTAAAAATGTGTAAAAAAGCAGGGTTTAATCCTAAGGTATCTATGCATCTCGATCAAATGCTTACATCTTACTATATTGCTCATAATGGAAAAGGCATTGCTTTTGTTCGTGCAGGAGTTGCTCGCTATCTTGAAAGTACTAACAAGCTATATTTTTATAAGATTAATGATGAGAATGCCTACCAAAATATTATGTTGTACCATAAAAATCTGGAATCACTTTCTAAAATCGACACGGATTTCATTCAGTTTCTAAATCAAAGAAGTCTTTCAGATATTTAAGAGGGATGGACTAAACACACACCATGTTCAGTCCTTTTCCCCATTTCCTAAGCATTTGCTTTTGCAATTTTTGCTGTAATTTCTAAGAATTCTTCAATTTCTTCCACAGTATTGCAATGTAATGGAGAAATTCTGACAGCTCCATCTAAGCCAAATGATTCTAACATTCGCTTCGAATAAATACTTGATGCCACGCGATCATATACAATGACATTTTCTGCTTCATACTGCTTTACTGCTTCTTTGTATCCCAATTGATCAATGCTAATTGCAATGATAAAATCACGTTTGGATAAATCTTCATAATCAAGATGCACTGTCACACCTGGAATGTTTCTTAATCCCGTTGTTTTGTCTGTCCCATTTAGCAGGACCTCTAGCAAGCCTTTTTCGTGTAAACCAATTCTTTTAATACCTTCCACATATAGAGCTCTTTTACCTTGTTCTTTTGTAAATTTGCTACCAATCCAGCAGACATAATCAACAATCTCGCTAATCACAGCAAAATGAGCTGGTACTGGGCTTCCAAGCTGTAAATCGCCCTCTTCTTTTCCAATTAAACGGTGATGTGGTAATTTAGCTGCTCTTTCTGAAAGATAAGCAACTCCACATCCTCTTACTCCAAAAAACTTATATGGAGCAAAATTCATCACATCTACAGGAGTTTTTTCTAAATCAATCAGTCCATGTGGTGCATGCTGTACAGAATCAACAATAATATAAAGATCTGGCTTAATTTTTCTTGCTTCTTTTACAATTGTTTCGATATCAAGAATAGCTCCAGAAATATTTGATGCATAAATTACGCTTAAGAAAATAGTCTCCTGGTCAATTAGCTTTGTAATTTCTTCAACATCTACTCCTCCAGTAACACGATTGGTTGGTGCTACTCGAAGTTCTTTTCCTAATTTATCTGCATAAAACTTTGCAGAATCATAAACAGATGGATGTTCTAGTGCAGTAGTTACAATATTTGTTCCTTCTATATTTTCAGCAATTTTACCAGTGATTTCAAAAATTGCTTGAGATGCAGTGAAGCATGTTACAATGCTACCGTCTTTGGCATTAAATATTAATCTTGTATCCTCTAATCCTTTACTTTCCACATCAGCAAGATATTTCGCTGTCTTATGCTCTCGTTGTGGGTGATCTGGTATTAAATCATATTGCATAAATTTTTCTACCGTACTTTTTAATCTTAATGATCCCCCCGCATTATCCATGTATAATCTTTTCTTTTGTGTTAAAGGATCTGTATCAACATATGCAAATTTTTCTCTAATTTCATCTAATAGCTCTTTACTAAATAGTATTTCATTCGCCATTTTTATAAAATCCCCCATCGGTACAATTTTCTAAGTTAGTTTGCGTTTCATAATATGCCTATAATTTAATAGTAAGTGTCAGCATTTCTAAAATCCAATACGAAAAAATTATAACGATATATACTTTTTTCTATATTTTTGAACTACTTCCTCTTTATTTTTTATGTTGTTAGACGTAACTGGAGCTTAAGAGAGCTTACTTTTTCCGGTCGATCCAATGCTATTTCTAAATAAAAGTGCCCAACTTCTCCTTGAATAAATAGAGAAATTGGGCTTTCTAATGCGTATTTCCCTCTTTCTGCCGTAAAAAAATCCTCCAAATAAATTTAAATTATATAGATCATCTGCTCATACAACCATTTGTTTTAGTTTTTTTAATCATACTGAAAAAAACAAATACCAAAATTAACTAATCTCATTTCTTAATTTAAAATTTCCAAAAAACCTCTCAAAGAAGTTGATATATGTTTGTCATTACGATAAATAAAGAAGGTTTTAACTTTACCGTATCTATTCGGAATTGCGTGTTGGATAATGGGTTCTTCGTTTATATGTTTATCTACTACACTTCGAGGAAGTAAACTGATACCTAGCCCCGCGGAAACACAGCCGATAATTCCATCAAGTGTTCCAAATTCCATGATTTTTTCTGGAATTACTCCTTCATGATGTAACCATGCTTCAAATCTTGCCCGGTATGAGCAGCCATTACGAAAAACTAATATTGTACGATTTTCTATTTTGTTTATAGAGGATAAGGTTTGATGGGAAGCATCTGTTATGAGGACTAATTCTTCCTCTACTATCATTTTATGAGTAAGATCAGGATGTTCAATAGGTCCAGCAATAAAAGCTCCATCCAATTCATATTGTAAAACGCCTGCGATATTTTGCTCAGTTGGACCTGTTTTTAAAGTAAGATCAACTGCAGGATATTGACGATGAAAATTTGAAAGGAACACTGGTAAACGAACTGCTGCAGTTGTTTCCATCGATCCTATTACTAAAGGTCCTTTCGGTGTTTGATCATCATTCATCACGTTTTTAACCTCATCAAAAAGTTGAAATATTTCCTCTGTATATGATAGTAGGATTTTTCCTTTGTCGGTTAGCGTGGCTCCACGATTATGTCTATAAAACAGTTTTGTTTGTAAATCTGATTCCAATTGCTGAATTCTTGCTGTTAAATTTGATTGCGCGTAGTTTAGTTCTTTCGCTGCTTTTGATATACTTCCAGATTTAGCAACAGCTTGAAAAAAGTTTAATGCTTGTAAATCCATAGTCATACGCTCTTTCCCCTTCTGATATATAAAAAAACGATATCACTGTATCATTTTTAAGTATTATACCATATAACAAAAAACGGCTAAGATAAAATTAGAAATACAGATTATTTTAGTTGGAGGTGAAAAATTGAAGAAACATCCTTTTTTATTTTTGGTTGGTGGAATTTTTTCCTTGATGATTGCAATGGGGATTGGAAGGTTTGCTTATACACCTATTCTGCCTTTGATGCAGAGTTCTCTTTCTTTTACTGATGCTGTGGCGGGTTATCTTGCTTCTAGCAATTATGCAGGATATTTCATTGGAGCAATTTTAGCAGGAGTTCTCCCTTTGAAAAAGCATAAAACATTTTATTTAAGAGCAAGCCTTGTGATAAATATAGTTACTACATGCTTGATGGGTTTTTCTCATTCTTATATTTTGATGCTTATCGTTCGTTTTATTTCAGGAGTGACAAGTGCATTCATTTTTGTTTTAGCTTCAAGTATTGTACTAGATAAACTAGCTGCTATAGGTAAAACAAATTGGTCAGGATTATTTTATGCAGGCGTAGGATTTGGTATCTTTTTCTCTACACTCTTTATTCCTAGTTTAAATAATTTATTTGAGTGGGAAGGCGTATGGATAGGATTAGCCATTATAAGCGTAATTCTTTTTATCTTCGTATGGTTATGGCTAAAAGATTCCCCAAACAGGATTATGAAAAAGGAAGAACAAGTGGTTGTTACGCAAGCACCTCCCCTCAAATGGCTTCCTTGGTTAATTATTGCCTATGGACTTGAAGGATTAGGTTACATTATAACAGGAACATTTATCGTATCGATTGCTGAACAGACCTCAACCTTTAGCAATGACCCAGCTATTGTTTGGATGGTTGCCGGATTGGCTGCAATTCCATCATGCATCATCTGGTCGAACCTTGCAAAAAAATGGGGGTTTGTAAAATCACTAGTATTTTCGATGCTTCTACAATCCATTGGTATTGTACTGCCCGTTTTCTCGTTAAGTAAATCTAGTTTAATGTTAAGTGCTTTATTATTTGGAGCTACATTTATGGGCATTACCACATTGGCTACAACATTAGCACGACAAATGAGCCCATCAAACAGTGGTAGAATCATAGGTTATTTAACTGCCGTATATGCTGCTGGTCAAATGATTGGACCAACATTTGCTGGAATTCTATTATCCCATACACAAGGTTTTAATTCAGCGTTAGTTGCAGCAGCTAGCGCGGTGTTCATTGGTGCAGTATTGCTTATAAGTGGTATTCGATATGAGCGTTAAATTAAATGAAAAGAGGGAATTTTAATGCCTTACATAAATATAAAAATTACAAATGAGCATGTTACACCTGACAAAAAGGCTGAGCTTATTAAAGGAGCAACACAATTATTGGTTGATGTTTTAGATAAGAATCCACAGACAACTGTTGTAGTTATTGATGAAGTGGATACGGATAATTGGGGCATTGCTGGAGAAACAATAACCGCTCGTAGAAAAAATGATCAATAAAAAGAACTCTATTCGTAGATTTTTATGCTAAGGTAATAGTGCGAACTTAGTTTTTAAGGAATTAATAAATCCAATCTAGATATAAAAAAGGAGCAAATAAATGGAAACCAAACAAGATGTTAAAAATCAATTTGGTCGTAGCGCTGATTCTTACGTTAAAAGTGAAATACACCGCAATGGTGGGGATTTGAATAAATTAGTAGAAATGGCATGTGCAACAGGAGTGGAAGATGTTCTCGATGTAGCCACAGGAGGTGGACATACGGCGAATGCTTTAGCACCTCTTGTTCGCCAGGTAACAGCTATGGATTTAACACCGGAAATGTTAGCATCTGCTGAAAAGTTTATAAAAGGTAATGGTCATTCTAATGTACTTTTTGTGGAAGGTGATGCAGAAAAAATGCCTTTCCCAGATGAATCATTTGATATGATTACTTGCCGAATTGCTCCTCACCATTTTCCAAACATTACTGACTTTATAAAAGAAGTTTATCGCGTTCTAAAACCTGATGGAACTTTCCTATTGGATGACAATGTTGCCCCTGAAGATGATATGTTAGACGATTTTTATAATAAAGTAGAAAAAATGAGAGATTATAGCCATTTCCGGGCATGGAAAAAGACAGAATGGCTTCGCATGTTAGAATTAAATGGTTTTGAAATTCAAGAATTCCATCGTTTTGAAAAGCGATTTGAATTTGAGAATTGGTGTGAGCGAATGCATTTATCAGGTGCAGAGAAAGAAACTTTAAACAATTTAATGCTTGAAACTCCAGAAAAAGTGAAATGGAAATTTCGCATTCAATCAAATAATAATAAAATTGAATCATTTCAAGGAGAAGCCTTATTATTAAAAGCAATAAAAAAGGGACATTAATAATTAAATAAAATTTGTTAAAACATGAGCTCTAAGCTAAGCTGGACTCATGTTTTTCTGTTTTTTAAAATCATTTATTAATAATACTTTTCAAGCAATTTTCAATGATTGCTTTAGATATTAACTTCAAGTCCCATTAAAAAAATGGTGCAGCGCTTTAATTGATACATAACTTAACTATAGCTTTGTAACATTTTTAAAATAATCCTCCATATAAGAATATTAGTTCTCATTACCAATGAGAAATCATAAAATAACAATGGTAAAACATAACAGTACATACGTTCTTTTATTCGTGATAAAATAGAACGTACGTTTCTATAATAGGAGTGATAATCAGATGAAGTTGTTTAACAACATAATCAAAAAAGGAGCAACTTTAGAGATGATTTATATTTCTGCTAATGGAAAGATGACCCAACGTTTTATAAGAGTAATTAAGATACAGAAAGATGAGATGCTAGCTTACTGCTATTATCGTAAACAGGTAAGGATGTTCAAATTTCAAAATATATTATCTGTACAAAAAATTAGCAGAAGATTAAGTGTATGATTTATGGTCAAGGTTCAAAAGTGGTCTACCATAATGCTAGTTTTATGATAAATTATAAAAACTCCTATTAGGAAAATGATTTAATGTATCATCTTACTAATAGGAAGTATATCAATTCATTTTTTTGATTAGGATTTACTGTATACACCTTAAAAGCTTCTGCACTAATCAATAAATCGGTGACGCTTTTGCCAAAATCCAATAGCGATTCCTGTTAGCCATATATACACCGAAACATATAGAATACGCTGTAGCAACCCTCCTGGAAGGTTGCTAAATACTGGCTGGAGGAATATTCCTAGTAATGCTAGTATGTTTACAATTAACCAAAGTATTGTCCACCAAAATATACGAGGCATCTTCTTATAAATAACAATACTGATTAAGATCATTGCTGGAATTTGCACAACCATCCCCGGTAGTGCAGTTAATGTATGCCCATAAAAATGAATATCAGCAGGAATAATCCCAGACATACCATAGCTTATTCCAAAAATACCGATGAAAAAGCTTGCTATTTTAGTAGTACGGGCTTTTGGCCATAAAGGATACAGGAAAACAGTACCAAGTAAAATAGCTAATCCAGTTAAGAAAAACGTCCAATTCATTAGCCAATGATAAGGTGAACAAATCATATAATTTGCGAGCACATACGTATCTGTTCCGCAAGTTGTAACACCTAAATCACTCATTGGTTGTTTTAAAAAATCATAAGGTGCAGTCGTTGCATGAATCACAAATGCTTCAATAAAAAAATAAGCACTTAATGCAATCCAACTAATACTACCAATTCGAATAGAAATTCTTTTATTTTTCCGAAAGATGAATATTATAAGTACAGCGATCAATGAAATAATGATCATTGATACCATATGAAATTCATAACTAATTTTACTTCACCTCCACTCTTTTAACTCTATTCTGACATTCCCACTTCAAAGTGAACAGGAAACCTTAAAACTATTTTCAATAAAAAAACCAAATTCCTCTATAATGAAGAATTTGATTTTTATCTACATTTACTTAATTGAGTACTTAGCATCTCTATCTTGAAATCCTTGCTTTACGGAAATCCAATCATTATTTGTAATGGAATAAACAATGGCATCACGAACAGATCCATCTGCAAGTACTCTTCCATTTCTTTTTCTACCTTCATTTACTGCTCCTAATCGTGCGATTGCATTTTGGGAAGGTTTATTTCTTTCATCTGTCGTGAATTGAACTCTAACTAATTTTAATTCTTCAAAGCAATAGGTTAATAGCATATTTTTAGCATTTGAATTTACGAAAGTCTTCTGAAAATCTTTACCATACCAAGTATGTCCCAACTCGCATGACTTTTGACCAAGGATTATATCAAAAAGTCGGGTAGCACCGACAATTTGATTTGTTTCTTTCAAAACGACTACAAATGGTAGAGCTGTTCCGTGTTCACGTTGCTGAATTGCTGTAGCAACCCATTTTTCCATGTCCTTTAATGTTTTTATATTACTTAACATGAATTCCCATATATCCGGATGATTGATTTCAAAAAGAAATGGCGCATGTTCATGCTCCATCGGAATCAAATTTAATTGTTCTCCTCTTAATACAGGTGGCTTGTGAAATGATATGATTGACATGGATCAATCCCTCCCTCTCTCTTCATGTAACCAATTATACTAAAATGTTGGTAAAAGAAATACTTCATCAAGTAAAAACCTTCGTTACAAAAGAGTTTGGCTGTCATTTATCTATTTCTTTATTTACTCGAAGCGTAAACAATGCTTTGATAGGAATCTTGATTGGTTAATTGTTGAATCATACATACTGCCAAATCAGCACGTGATATTTTCCCTTTCCCTTTCCCTTTTGAAATAGAATGATTTATACTCATTTGAAAATCATTTGTTTTGCTTCCATTTGTAAGTCTTGGAGGGCGAATAATTGTCCAATCTAAAGAGCTAGAAAGAATTTTCTGTTCCATCTGTTGCATATCTCTATATAAATTAGAAAATAGCTTCCATAAAATTTTAATAAAAATACGTTCTACAAATGTAGCTTCTTCCTTGGATTTGAGTGTTTCTGCAGATAGACAAATTAACCTCTCTATTCCAGATTTCTGCATTTCAGTTATAATATTCTCTATTCCTTGTGAATAAACAATTGTTGCTTGACGATGATTTCCTCCTAATGCTGAAAATACTGCATCTGCTCCATTTATCTTTCCACTCAAAGTAACTGGATTCAATACATCCCCTTTTTCGATTAGTAATTTTTCTCCTGATATTTTTAATTTTTCCGGATTACGTACAATGGCGGTTACTTCATGTCCTTCGGCTAATAATTGCTCCACCAATTGAATACCTGTATCACCAGTAGCTCCAAAGACTATAATTTTCATATTGATCACTCCTTTAGTTAGTTATTGATAACTAACATTTACTTCAAAAAAATATACTTTACTTTATTATCATTCTTGTTTGCTTGATAATCACCAAGCCTAACCAAAATAAAACTAACGGAATGACTGGATGAATGGCAGCAATAGCAGGAATATTTATACTGATATACTGAAGTGGTACAATCAGCAGAAATAAACCAACCACCTGCCAGCGAATTTTCTTTGGAAGCTGACCTATAAAAGAAAGTATCAGCATGATAATGGGAGTAAATTGAAACCAAATGACAAATGTTGTGTGATACTTCCACGTAGAACTAGTAAAAAATGCCATCCCTGCAATAAATGTTTGAACAACAATACAAGCAACATATATCCAAGCTAGGATAAGAAAGATTTTCCTAGATATATGAATACGGCGATGCAAATTTTCCAAAGTTAACACCTCCTTTATTTAAGAATCCCATGACAAAAAGATTGCACACTATTTTTAATAAATTCTTCTTTAGATATATTCATAAACTTATCTTGCCATAGGGCAGTAGAAATAAAATAGCTGAATAAAGTAGCGATAAATATAGCTGCCTGCGTGTAAGAATCTACTTCAATCATTTTGCCTTCTTCCTGCATTTTATTAAAATATTTTGTAATAAAATCCTTTAGGTGTTCTGTATTATTAGAGATTAAATCAATTAATTCAGGCATCGTCGTTCTTTCTTGAACTGCTAGTAGACATATAGATTCATTATGCTCCATCAAGCTAAGATATAACTGAGCAAATAGTAATAAATCATGCTCAAGATCCCAAGCAATATCCTTTTCAAGTGTTTCTTGAAAACTGGGAATAACTGTATTTCTTTCGACCGCAGCCTCCAGGAGTCCTTTTTTAGTTTCAAAATGACGGAAAACCGTCATCTCACTAACATTAGCCGCATCTGCAATTTCCTTAATAGTTACTAATTGAAAGCCTTTATCCTTCATTAATTGAAGTGCTGCTTGTAAAATTCGTTCAGAAGTACTTAGTTTTTTATTAGACATGGTATCACCTTTATTCCATCAAAATGTATGTTAGTAATAACTAACATAATCATATTTCTTTAATAGAAAAATGTCAATAAATTTCTATACAAAAATCGTTCCAATGCTAGCTTGCTAACCATTGAAACGATTTTTCTGCTTTTTAAACCAGTGTGTATAAAGGAAGAAAATCCCTATTAACCAAATAATTGGTACGATTAGATAAATAAGAAAAGGATCTTTAGCATAAAGGGCTACTATCCCATAATGAAAATGAAAATTTGGAAAAATGGCCAACCAAGGCATCTCTCCTTTACTACTATTCATTAAAAGGCCATTGATGAAAAGATATAAGACAATAATAGGTGTGGCAAAAAGACTGACTTCAATCGTATTCTTCGTTTTCAAACCTAAATATGTTCCAGCAATAAGAAACAGACCAATTATAGGTAGAGATAAGAGAATCAGTTTAAAATGAAACAAAAAAGAGTTTCCAGAAAGTATAAAGAACAAGATGAATATGAATAGGGTTGTTATAAAAGTAATCAAAGCTTTGGATAAAATAATAATGTTAAATTGAAAAATCAGCTTGTCTTAAACGTCTTATCGTTTTCTGTTCTCGCTCCTCTACAATTAAATATCCTTGCATAATCATTGTTAGCATACAAAAAATAAATCCAAATAGGAATGCTATTGAAAATTGATTGTTTGGAAAATAGGAAATGAGTATAATCACCACAATTCCAGCAATTATATTGATAAGTACTTGTCCATTCCAGCGCAAGTCACATAAATCTTTATACAGTATTGTTTTACATTGATGTAAATATTTTTGCATCATAAACGAATCAGCTCTTTCAGCTTACTATAATTTCCTTTTGATAATGGAATTGTACTTTTAGCAGAGTTATCTAAACTAAGGCTGTAGCTATTTTTGCTCCAAATGATAATCTCCCGTACACGTTGTAGATTAACAAGGTAAGAACGATGACAACGGAAAAAACCTAAGGGTTGTAATCTCTCCTCCAAATATTTTATCGTACTAGAAGAAGCGAATTCCTCGTGATTAACAAACAAATAAGTCTGTCCATCGCATGATTCAATATAATCAATTTCAAGTGGGTTAAACAGAATAATTTTATCTTCAATTTTTGCACTTATTTTATCTAATTGCACTTGCATACTGGTAGGCTCTTCTTCATGCTCAGTTTCAACAATCTCCTCTACTTTCTCTGCATCTTGTTCCAATTGCTGAATGCCTCGATCAGAATAACGATAAACCAAATTGCCAAGACGGATAGCTTCTTCTAATGTTGGTGTAAATACTAAGACTGCAGCACCTTGATTAGATAGGTGGATAAGTATATTGTGCAATACATGTTTAGATTGAAGATCCAGCCCTAAAGAAGGATCTTCAAAAATAAACACATCCGTTTGATGGATTAATGCGGCTGCGAATAATAAACGCTGTTGCTCGGAAAAGGTTAAGTGTTTTACCTTTTTGTAAGCACAGGATTGTAATTCACAAAGATTTAAAAGGTTTTCTAAATCTGGCTCTTTTTTATATAAATTACACCAAAAGCGCAGCATTTGTGTAACTGTCAATCGTTTATACAATCCGTCTGTTTGCTGAAACAAATGCACATTTCTAAATCCGCCTGTTTGTATAGTGATTGCATTTTGGGGTATATAATCTGGGTGATTTAACAATTCAAAGAAATGTCCAATATACTCGTTTTCACTTTGAACGGTAATAATATCACCCTTTTGAACTGTTAAGCTAAATTCTGGTAATAAGATTACATTTTTTTCAATTCTCCTTAGCTGATTAAAAGCAATGACCATCTAGTTGACGACTCCTTTATTTTCTTAGTACTAATCATATAGAAAGTAAAATAATTTAGCCATTATTTTTTATTCCCCTTTATTTTTAATCAAAAAGGAAAGAACAAAGATGCAAGCAATACTGATGAAGCCAACAGGGGTTAACCAGCTAGGAGCTTCAAAATTTGGCAACGATGGAACCTGCTTAGATATAGGCTGATAGATCACCAAAATCGGAAAAATTGTGAGTAATATCATTAATACAGGTCCAATTTTTTGTATCACTTTTTTCATATTTCACCACTCCTTATTTAAAAATATTGTTTATAGAGTTAGTCTTTATGAAAACGGATTAAGATTAGGGAGATATTCCAGAAGGTTCACACCATAATGGAAAGCTACTCCTAATGCTACCGACCAAGTTGTAATGGCTATTGCTTGCCAAACACTTACATAAGCTTTCTTAGCACCCGAAGCAATGGAGATAGCAGCACAAACATGATAGCAAATAATTGGCCCTGCAAAAGATAAACCAGCGACACCATACTTATTAAATATTTTTTGTGCACGATTTTTTCGTTTATTACCAGTATCTTTATTTTTAACTATTTTCTTACGCAAACCAGAAATCAACCAAATAAATACCATGACAGACAACCAATTTGCTATAGCAGCAATGATAACAACTTGAACGCTCGGAAATCCAAATACAATCCCTATTGGAATTGCGACATAAGATTCAAAAAATGGAATAATTGATGTAATAAATACACTTAAATATTGTATCCATCTATCTGCCTCCATTAAATTGATTAATAACTCTTGAAACCATTCCATTATTAAAACACTCCTTTTTATTTGACTGACCCAAGCATAAAAAAGATATCCCACTGTCGCATTAATTTTTGGATGAAAGGAGGGAAAAAAGCATTGAATGGAACCTAAAAAACGGTGAGTGGTATCAAATGGTATGAAAGCTTGCTAGAATAGGATTTTCAGAGATTCCGAATGGATGAATGGAGAATTAAACAGGGTCAATGGAGCAAAAAAATCAGTTTTACAAGAAAAACTTCCGATTGGATAAATGAAATATATTTATCCAATCGGAAGTTTGCTTATTACTGTTTTATTGCAGACTTTGTTAGTAAATCATAAGTAATACAAACTGGTTTATTTGTGCGTGGGTCAGCAACAACCTCTGCATCAATTTGGAAAACCTCTTGAAGAACCTCTGCTCTCATTACTTCATTAGGAGTACCTTCCTTTATAATTCAGCCATTGCGAATAGCAACCATATAATCAGAGAAACGAGCTGCATGATTTAAATCATGGATAACCATAATAATGGTTCGCTTCTCTTGTTTATTTAATTCCTGAAACACTTCTAACATTGCTAGCTGGTGAGAATAACGCCCATAAGCAACATGCTCTCTAATCTTTAGCTCTTCTAGTGCCTCAGGTACTTTGGGTAATACCGCCATCTCTTGATCAATTTGACGGGTTGAATATTTATGAATCAATCAATTTACCATCTAGAAAAACAACACCACCAGCAATATGTAGTATTTTAAGCATCGCTGATTACTTTTCTTTATGATAACCTGTATTGTGCATTATGTAGTGTTGCATAATGGCCTCCTTGTTTGAGAAGCTGGTGATGAGTTCCTTGCTCTTCAATCCCTTCTGAAGTTGTAACAATAATTCGATCCGCATGACGAATTGTTGCTAATCGGTGCGCAATAACAAGTGTTGTTCTTCCATCTGATAATTCATTCAAAGCACGCTGAATAGATAATTCTGTTTCCGTATCTAAAGCTGACGTTGCTTCATCTAAAATAAGAATAGGAGGATTTTTCAGAAACATCCTGGCGATGGATAAACGTTGTTTTTGACCTCCTGATAATTTCACTCCACGCTCCCCAACAATTGTTTCAAGTCCTTCAGGTAAAGCTTCAACAAAGCTTGCTAATTCAGCTCGCTTTACTGCGTCTATAATCTCTTCTTCTGTTGCATCAAGCTTTCCATAAGAAATGTTTTCACGTAATGTTCCAGAAAATAAAAATACGTCCTGCTGCACAATCCCAATATGACTACGTAAAGAAGCAAGTGTTACATCACGAATATCTTTTCCGTCAATTGTAATAGATCCTTCTTGCACATCATAAAATCGTGGCAATAAGCTACATAAAGTAGTTTTCCCTGCTCCAGAAGGACCGACAAAAGCAATTGTTTCTCCTGCTTTAATAGTTAAATCAATCCCATTTAATATTGGTTGTGAATCTTTATAACCAAAATGAACATTATGATAAACAATATCCCCTGTTACTTGTTTTAAATTTTCAGCCTCAGGTTTATTGGTAATGTCTGGATCTGTATCAAGCAAGCTTAGAAAACGTTTGAAGCCTGCATACCCTTTTGGATAGCTTTCAATAATTGCATTGATTTTCTCAATCGGACGGAAAAAAATGTTTGATAATAGCACAAAAGCCATAAAGTCTCCCACCGAAAGATTTCCTTGAAGAATAAAATGCGCTCCTGCTAATAGGACAACTAACATCATTGCTCTCATAATAAAATAAGTAAGTGAGCCATTTATTCCCATTACTCGATAAGCCGCTAGCTTTGAATCTCGGAAATTATAATTATCCTTATGGAATAATTTGCTTTCATGTTTTTCATTTGCAAATGCTTGAACTAATCGAATACCTCCTACTGTATCTTCAACCCTGGCATTAAAATTCGCCATTCTGCTAAACATCAGTTTCATTGTTTTTGTCATGCGACGTTGACAGTAAACGATGATAAAGGTAAGTGGAGGTACCATAATCAGCATGATTAGAGCTAACTGCGCATTAATATATAGCATAGCTCCAAATGAGCCAATAAATGTCATGATTGCAATGAATACATCTTCTGGTCCATGATGTGCTACTTCTCCAACTTCAAATAAATCATTCGTCAAATTTGAAAGTAGATGTCCTGTTTTATTATTATCATGGTACGTAAACGAAAGCTTTTGAATATGATCAAATAATTGTGCTCTCATGTCTGTTTCAATATTGATTCCCAATCGATGGCCCCAATACATTACGATATAATGTGCTCCTGAGTTAAACATGTAGATAACAAGTAAACCAATACATGCCCAGAAAATTAGTGTTAAATTTCCTTGTGGTAATAGTGTGTCGACCACACGATTTACAATCATAGGAAAGGCAATTTCAAGTAATGCAACAAAAATTGCGGCAACAAAAGTTAAAATAAAAAGCTTCTTATAAGGTTTATAATAGGAAATAAAACGCTTAAGAACTTCCTTCATTTTTCCACCTCCTTAGCTTTTGGTATATAAATGAGAAAGTAATTCACGGTTTTTAGCATCAAATTTAGCATTATGAGAAGAAACCCTTGCTTTTGAATATGCATCAGGTTCAATATAGACCTTCGCTTGGTTTACTGCATTAGCCGCATCTGTGAATGCTCCCGCAATCAAACCAACCTTGCCATCAAATGCTAAAATATCTCCAGCTGCATATAATCCTGTAATATTTGTTTCAGCTTTAGCAGTACCTTTTACAAAGAAGTCACGTTCTAGATCTACTTGTAAAGGACTTTCTTTAATAAATTTTAATTCTCTGTCATATCCGTAATTTATAACTAAATCATCCACTTTAAATTTGATTTCCTCACCTGTTTTACTATTTTTAGTTATAATTGCTTTAATACGGTGATCTTCTTCATTTCCAATGATTCTCTCAATTGTAGTATTTTTATAAATATCTGCAGAAGAAGATTCTAAGTAAGCAATATGTGCTTCCATTGCTTTTAATTCCTCACCACGATAGATAAGCGTAACTTTTTCTGCAATTGGCTCTAGTTCATTGGCCCAATCGATAGCTGTATTTCCGCCTCCTGAAATAACAACTTTCTTTCCTTTAAACCTCTCTAAGCTTTGTATCGTATAATGAAGATTAGTTATTTCAAACCGATCTGCCCCTTCTATATCCAATTTTATTGGTTCAACAATCCCTCCTCCAGTTGCTAAAATAACTGTTCTACTTAAATACTCTCTTCCTGAGCTAGTAGTCACAACAAAGATATCTTTTTCATTTTTCTCAAGCTTCTCTACCTTTTCATTTAAAATGATTTCTGGATCAAAGGTACGAGCTTGCTCTTCCATTTGCTGCATCAATTGAGCACCAGTAATAGGTGTTATACCTCCAACATCCCAGATCATTTTTTCTGGATAAACGTGAATTTTCCCACCAAGCTGGGGCTTGAATTCAACAATACGAGTAGATAAATCCCTCATCCCACTGTAAAAAGCGGCATAAAGTCCTGCCGATCCGCCTCCAATAATTGTTACATCTTTACATTCTGTCATGATTAACAACCTTTCCTTATTTCCTTTAACCAACTTTACGAAGATAATGATTCTCATTATCAATAACAAATATATCATTTGAACAAAAAATAAGAAATGGAGATTTTTCCGAAAAAGAATGGACTATTTCTTCTCTTTCATTTACACTCCTTATTATTTTCTCCTTCCATAAATATTAATGTCATGAAAAAATCCAGAACTATTTATAATAGTCCTGGATTTAATTAACTAAGGGGGGGTTAATTAAATGATAATGATAATCATTATCGAAGTCAATAGTTATTTATAATTTTTTTCAATGATGGATTATTTCTTTAAATCACTCTGCACTTTCTTTCTAGTTTCAGTAGGTGTCATTCCATGATATTTTTTAAATAATCTACTAAAATAATAAGCATCTGTGTAACCAATTCGTAAAGCAATATCGCTAATAGAATCAGAAGTTTGTACCAACATTTTATAAGCTTTACTCATCCGATATTGAATAAGATAGGCAATTGGTGAAATTCCCATATGACGCTGAAATAAATAGGAGAAGTACTTAGCATTTAAATGATAACGTGCTGCTAATTTTTCTAAAGTCAATGACTTCATATAATATTGTTGAATATAGCGATAAGCACTAGTAATAATTTCATTTTCTTCTTGTAAGTGAGAATCACTATCTGCTGTTATAGTTAAATGTAAAAGCTGAAGAAACAGAATTTTTTTCTCTAACTTCTCTATACTCTTATGAGTTTTTGTTTTTTGAAGTAGTTCATCTATTAGTTCTATCATATAAGCATCTAGCCCTGGTTCAAATAAAATTGGATCCTGATGAAGCATCTTTTCTCTATCTTTATTGGAAGGACTTGGCAGATAATGGATTAAGTAATAAGCGAAACCCCTATCTCCTGTTTCCATTTCTAATCTCATATTAAATCCACCTAATAAGACTTTTCCAGGTACCATTTTTATTTCTTTATTACCATTGCAAAGTAAAGATGCTTCACCTTGTATACCTAATAAAAAACCACATTTTGTTGTAGGTTGGTCGCTATGTCCTTTGTAAATCCCATTTGGTGATAATCGTGTTTTATACACACCAAGAACATCAATGGGATGCTTCACAAACAATTCCACTAAATTTTCATATTCTTGTATCATAATTATCCTCCAAAATAAATGATAACGATTCTCATTATCATTTATTTTACTCTTTTATTGGCTAGGAAGCAATTATATATTTTATATCGATTATATTTAGATCACTAAAATTTAAGAACGAAAAAATGCACCCTAAATTATAAGGTACATTTTTTAAGCATTCATTTCTCTTTTCACAGTATCAACAATATCTTTTGCTTCTTTTAGCCCAAGCCCTGTCTTTTCACGAACATGTTTAATGACCGGAATCTCACCTTCACCAGCTTGAAGCTTCTGTTGTACAATTTCTAAAATATCTTCATCATTTCTATTTGGATTAGCTTCACTATTCATTTGTCTTTCTACAAATTCTTTCGCCTCTACAAGACCTAGCCCTGTTTCTTCGCGAACATATTTAATAACTGGAATCTTATTCATGCCACCTTGGAGTTTTTCCTGTACTTCAGAAACAATTTCTTCTGGTGGTCGATATGTTTTCTTTGGCTTATCTTTATTTCGCATATTGAGAAATAAGATAATTCCAAGAGCAAGAACAATAACTAAAATAGTTTCTGTACTCATACTTGTCTCCTTTCAATTTTCATTCCAATGTGAAGTCTGCTGCTAAATGGTGTTTATCATAATCACCAGTGCCTCTAAAATCTAAGACATCTTTGACAATTCTATATTTACCTTTACCTAAACTTCCGTAAAGCCATTTCCATTCAGCAGTCCATTCTTTAATTTCTGAAGAAGCCAAATCATAACCAATATCATTGAAACCATAATTATCTTCTAGTGCAATAGGAACTTGGTACCATTTTCCATCTATTTCTTTTTCCAATAGAAAATCCTCTCCATAGATGCACTCTTTATCAGATTGATTTTCCAATATCACAGTCAAACCTGTAGATGAAACAGTATTCTCTTTTACCCTCATTGTTACTCCATCTAGATCATTGACAATATCATAGGTTGTTGATGTTAAGTTTGTTTTCTCATTCGAACCTTCATTGTTAGAATTCTCGCATCCTGATAAAAGGACAAAACTTATAATTATAAAAGTCAACATGAATAAATGTTTCACATTATCATCTCCTTTCGCTGTTAGACGGTAAGGAGATAGGATTAGTTACAAATCACCTAACCCTACTTTCTAAAAGGTTTTATATCCCACTCTCCATGGAAAATATATTCTGCGGGACCACTTTTCCATACATGATTATCCATATCCCAAAGAATATTTAAATCTCCACCTGGTAAATGAACAGTGATTGGTTTATTTCTGGAAACTTTATTATTTAATGTAGCAGCGACCACTGCTGCACAAGCTCCAGTACCGCAAGCCATTGTTATCCCAGAGCCTCGTTCCCATACCCGATAATCGATTTTTTGTTCATTCACTACTTGAACAATACCAAAATTTACTCGTTCAGGAAAAAGTGCTGCATTCTCTACTACTGGTCCAAAATCTTCAAGTGGGTATGCCTTCACATCATCCACAAATAAAATCGTATGAGGATTTCCCATAGATACCGATGTCAAATTAAGCTTCTTCTCTCCAATTTCAAAGGATTCATTTATTGATTTTGATTCTGGATTTCCTTGCATTGGAATTGATTCCTTTAATAACGCTGGTTCTCCCATATCAATTTTTACGATTCCTTCATTTGGAAATACTTCTGCTTCTACGATCATGCCACCCTTTGTTTCGATTTTAAATGTTGGTGTGGAAGTATATCCATGGTCATATATGTATTTGGCTGTACAACGCAAGCCGTTTCCACAATTTTTTCCTTCTGATCCATCCGCATTAAAGATTCTCATACGGAAATCAGCTTCTTTATGCTCCGCAGGGCAGATTAAAATCATGCCATCAGACCCTACTCCATAATTTATGTCTGATACTGATTTAGCTAGTTCATTTAAATCGATTCCTTCTAAATTATTTTTTAGAAGATCAAAATATATATAATTATTGCCTAAACCATGCATTTTTGTAAATTGCATGACTAATCTCCCCTTTTCGTTTAATTTATCAACTGCTAATAATCATCCTAAATGAGAATAAACATGAACGCAACTAGATTTTATAGTTTCATAACTGTCTATTTTAAAAGATCAAAAACCAAATTCCCTATTCAAACTACCTATACCCTATTTTAGAAAAAATCTACTAACCAGGACTGAACAATTGCATATGAGATGATTCCTGAACCACTACCAAGTATGATTCCTACCATCACATCAGATGGATAATGTAAACCTAAAAAAATACGTGATATTCCTACTAAAAGGCCAATGATGATAAAAAGAGCTGCCCAAGTTGGAAAAGAAAGTATGAATGGAGTAACTATCGAAAAAATTGCTGTTGTGTGGCCTGATGGGAAAGAATGATCTTTTAATGGATTCGCTAGCACATTAATTTGGGTCAGTACTAAATATGGACGCTGTCGAGGATATAATTTCTTTGTCACAGCAACTGGAAGATGACTGATCGTTAAGGAAATAGCGCTGGCTAGTGCGGTCATCTTGAGCGTACCATTTGTAAAAAAGAAAAGCATACATACAAAGGTAATTGTAAATACAGGTCCTCCTAAATGTGTAATGGTACGAAAGAATTTATTTAGTATCTTATGATGGTGATGTTTATTAATACTACGGAAAATTCGACAATCGATTTCATATAAGCTTTCCATTAATTTCAAACGCTTCACGCTCCTTCCATACTTTATCTCTATTATTTATCTTAATCTATCTATTGAAAAACAGCATGACTAAAACACAACTTTTTTGTAAAAATTATGGTGTTTGCTTTTAAATGAACTAACATACCTCTAAATAAAATAATACCAAACATTAACAACTAGGTCATTCTATATATCGAAGTCAGTTTGTGATGTTCTGTGTTTTATCTCTTTTCTTATTTCAAAAATTAGCTGGATATTTTAATCATTGGTATCAAATTATATTTCGATCCTGCCGTAAAAGCTTAAACATCAAACCCAAGAAGAATCTGGATAAATTTCAAATGTTCTAGATTCTTCTAAAATATTTTATTTTTATTATTAATATACACTTTACAATAGTGTGCGTCATACACTATAATAAATTACAGGAGTTGATGATATGACTGATGCAAATGAACAACTAGATAAAATCATGCAAGAATTAAGACGTGGCACCATTACAATTGGAGTATTAAGTCAGCTTTCAGAACCTCAATATGGTTATTCGTTAGTTTCCATGTTAAATGATAAAGGCATACATGTGGAAGCTGGAACATTGTATCCATTATTACGAAGATTGGAGAAGCAAGGTTTATTGGATAGTGAATGGGATACGAATGAATCCAGACCACGAAAATATTATCTATTGAGTGAAGAAGGTAAAAAGGTTTTTGATTTGTTAGTTCTTGAATGGAAAAATATTGTCGTGAGTTTAGACAATGCCATAGAAAATAAAGGAGATGATAAAATTGGAGATGATTGATCGATATATTTATGCAGTAACCCAAAAGCTCCCGGTTAACCAACGTAATGATATATCAATTGAACTTCGTGGACTAATTGAAGATATGTTGGAAGAACGAATGCAAGAAACAGATTCACAGGAAAAATTAGTAAAAGAAATATTATTAGAGCTTGGTCACCCAAAAAAACTTGCAAATAAATACCGAGGAACCAAAAGATATGTCATTGGTCCAGAAATATTTGATACGTATCTATTAGTATTAAAAATTGTTCTTATCTGTGTAGCTGGTGGAATTGGTATAAGCTTTATCGTCCAAACAGCTATGGAACCAACAAATATTTTATCTCATTTTATAGACATGATTGTTTCTATCGTAACTGGAATTCCGATGGCTTTTGGTTGGACGACATTTTCTTTTGCAATGGTTGATTTATTTGGCACAGGGCAACCAATCGACTTGGGTACGGAAAATGAATGGGATCCAGCAGATTTACCTGAAGTACCAGAAAAAAAGCGACAAATTCCACGTGGTGATTCAATAGCTGGAATTGTTTTCTATACGATTATGCTGGTGTTCTTATCTTTCTCAAGTGATTATTTTGGAATTTGGACTTTCCAAGATGAATTTTCCGGTGTTATTCCTTTTTTAAATGAGCAAACCTATACAACTTACCTGCTTTTTATTATTCTTATATTTGGAGTTGGAATTGTAAAAGAAGTCTTAAAGCTAGTGAGTGGAAAATGGACGTATAAATTAGCTACTTACATCTTTTTCATCAATATAGTCTCTATCATAGCTACATTAATCTTGATTACTCGACCTGATTTTTGGAATCCAGAATTTATGGATGAATTAGTACAACGAGGTATGCTTATAGTTAATTCTGAAGCATATAATATTATAACAAAGATTTGGGATCAGCTAACATTTTGGTTACTAATCTTACTACTTGTTGGTTTAATTGTAGATGCTCTTGTCGGATTCCTCAAAGCACGCAAAAAATAAATAAAACGAAACTGGGACAAAAGGTTTTATACTTAGTTAATTCCGAACATAAATTGAGCAAATACCCGCTTCGGAAATATACTTCGCTTTCCATGGGCGGCTGGTGAGCCTCCTCATGCTAACGCAGTCCGGGGTCTCGCCTAGGCCTTCCTCCCATAGGAGTCTACGTATATATAATCATGCCTCTCGCTTTGCTTGAGGCACAAAACGACAGGAAATAAAATTTGCTTTCTGACTCAGAATCATTAATCTAAAAATATAGAGATGTGTCACATACTACAAATCACGTCGTAGGGAGTGGATTGTCTCGAATAGGAGATGACCGCGTATATATATGTGTAGATTACCTTTTTAAGCACAAATAAGTGTGCCTATCGAGCACGAAGACTTATCTTTGGAGAAAACAAATACGTTTACAGCTGGGTAGTCAGTCCCTGTGGCTTGTCTCTATATATTCTAGAGAGGAGTCTTTTTTATGGCTTTAAAAATTGTCTACCCTATTTGTTGTGGTATTGATGTCCACAAAAATTTTGTGGTGGCGGTGATTGCTTCCACAACCAATGGAGTTACTTCCTATCAAAGCCGTCGCTTTTCAACCTATACAAAGGGATTGAGAGAGCTGTCCAAATGGCTTGATGAACATCGTTGTAAAGATGTCTGCATGGAATCAACAGGAAAATACTGGATTCCTGTGTTTAATATATTGGAGGATTCCTGTGATATCACCTTAGCACATCCTAAATATGTGAAAGCGATTCGAGGGAAAAAAACAGATAAGAAAGATGCGAAATGGATAGCTGATTTATTCAAACATGACTTGGTAGCTGGAAGTTTTATGCCACCATTTCGAATCAGGCAGCTTCGAGATTTAATGCGTTATCGCTATAAACTCACTAATTTTAGTTCCAGTGAAAAAAATCGTTTTCAAAATAGTTTAACTGTCTCTAACATTCAACTTGCCAACACTGTCAGTGACACGTTTGGAAAAGGTTCTATGAATATTATTCAAAAACTTTTAGACCATCCAACTCATACTGATTTTGATATCGAACCATTAGTTTTTGGGGCAATGAAACATAAAGTCGAAGAACTAAAGCTTGCGGTGGATGGTTTTATCACTCCTGAACAGGCTGGAAAAATGGCAGTGATAAAACAACATTATGAGGATATTCAAGAACGGAAGCAAGAGCTTGAGAAAATGATTCTTTTTCTTGCCGAACCCTACACCGAAGAAATAAATTTACTTCTGACTGTTCCGTCCATTAAAAACATCTTTTCTGCCATTACTATTATCTCAGAAATAGGTGTGAAGATGGACGTGTTCCCGACAGCCAAGCATTTATGTTCATGGGCAGGGTTAACACCAACCAATCATGAAAGTGCCGGCAAGAAAAAGTCTGTTAGAATTTCGAGAGCAGGAGTATATTTAAAACCTCTCCTCGTACAATGTTGTCTTAGTGTAGTGAAGAGCGATAAACATCCCGAAATTCGAAACCGCTACTTAAACATAAAAAAGCGACGCGGTCACAAACGTGCGATTATCGCCATCGCACGAATGTTATTAACTGCAATATATCATATTTTAAAGAAGAAAGAACCTTATAATCCGGAATTATACCAAACAGTAGATGTTCTTCCAGTAAGCCGTGAGATCACGGTTGAACAAGCAATTTCATTCGCAAAATCTCAAGGATTTCGCATTCTAGAGCGACCTACCGCTACCTAGAATTGATTCAAATCCATTTTTTAAAAATCATCTTTTGATGGTTTCTTTGGCATGTCTATAATTAAATGATACCTTTGAGGTCTTTATTTCAGACTTTTCCTACGCTTCATTTGAATATCGCTCGGATTTCAAACTTAGTTTTTCCTTTTGTCTCAATCTCGTTTTTATTTTACATCAAACCTCATCATGTGCTCCTCTACTCGATTTCATATCAAATAATAATGCGATCAATGATTCTCGATAAGGAAGAAATGAACCTTTAGAAATCATTTCAAGAATTTCTTCTTGTGATGCCCATTTTACCTGAGCGACTTCTTCTGTAGGAAATGAAAGTCTAGTAATATCAACATCTACCTCAAGAAGATAATAATCATCAAATCCATTTTCAAAGTTAATTGTTAACGAAGGTCGATGATTTTCTAAATTAATGGAGTAGGAAATCTCTTCCCCTACTTCTCTTTCAGCAGCCTGTTGACTCGTTTCACCTGCAATGGCACTGCCCCCGACTGTAATATCCCACATACTTGGCCATCCTTCTTTATCTGCACGACGTTGCTGAATCAACATTTTTCCCTGTTGATTAAAAAGGCAAACATGAATAACTAAATGATAGTTATCTTTTTCAAATGCAGCTCCACGCTCCATCTGCTTGCCTGTTAAATTTCTATGCTTATCATATGTATCCCAAATCTCCATGCAAATGCCCCTTATTGTTTTGACTTTTACTAGAATGAAAGCTTCCAACAGATTAATATAATTGAAAAATATAATCAATATTTTAACTCGAACACACGCTAAAGGCTGAAACTCTTTTTAAAAAGACATTTCAGCCAAAAACCCTTATTTATGTTTCTGTAAATGATTATTTAGAACGGTTTCTATCTTTTTAAAATAACTATACCATCCGAACCAATTTAAAATATAGATTAAAATAAACACTAGAGTGCTCCATAAAACAGCTTTGATACTTAGTGGTACCCAGCCAACTATACTAGCAATAATAAGCCAAATACTATAAGATAGCGCAAAATGAATAAGCGATTTTTTTATGATATTGCTACCGCTACTTCCAAAAATAAGCGAGGATATGCCAAAATATATACCTAATAACATGCTGGCACCCATATTTTGCCATACTTCAGTAACAGTGGCATCAAATTCATTCAACATCATAATGGTAAGGGCAATAAATGTACATATCCCTCCAAAGGCTATACCTATCATAGAACGCTTTAAAATTTCAAGCACCATAATTACTGCCCCCCTTGAATCAATCTATCTTTAATTGGGCTTACATACTTGCGGGTAATATATTCTTTGTTACCAGATTGAAAATAAACACAGAGATTTCCGTTAAAGGATGCTTCAAATTTTTCAATACGATGGATATTTCCAATAACAGATTTTGAGAAACGCATGAAACCATATGGAATTAAAAATTCTTCTACCTCATATAGCTTCATTTTCACTTCAAAGCGTGTATCTTTGAGCGCAGCGTATATTTTCCTTTTTTCTGCATGAATAAAATCAATCTCTTCTGGTTCAAGAAGAATAGTTTGATCTTCTTCAATCGCAAATAATCGACGTTGTTTTTTCTTTTTTATGACGTTCACAAGCTCTTCTATTTCCTGTGTCCATTCGTTTGCTTGAATAGTGATCTGAGTCTCCTTATGACTGTCATCAATATCAATGTTTATTTTCATGCTTATCCCCCAAGTATGTGTGACATCTAACTTAGTTAACTGCTCGTTTTAGAAAATATGGGTAACGAATGAGCGCAAAAATAAATGCAACTACTCCAATAGCAAATAAAATTCCCAATGTTTGAAGTAACTCTGAAATCTGTGTTGTTCCTGCCATCGCATCTTGAAAGGATTGATGTGCCCAATATTGTGGAAAGAAACGTCCAATTGTTTGCATAAATCCTGGCATCATTTCAAGTGGCATCCATAGACCGCTTAACATCGCTCCACCCAATGCAATAATTTGTGTGATTGCAATCCCCATATTCTCTGTATTTACAGTAAGCGCCATAACGAGCCCAATTGCGGTAACAGTAAATGTGATAAATATGGATAAAATGACTAAAATAAGTGGTTCTCCTATTGATACATTATAAACTAGTTTTCCAAATAAAAATAACACAATAATCTGAATGAGCACAATATATACAAACGGTAACCACTTTCCAACTAAATAGGCAGAGCTTTTCACTGGAGTACTTGCTAGTCTTGCTACCATCCCTTTATCTCTATCCTTAATAAAGGCTTGCACCATGGAAATCATAATAAAAAATACAAACATAACAATGTATCCTGGAACAATTGATCGAATAACCTCTTGTCGCATTTGATCATCTGCGCCACTTGTAAATATGGCTATAAATAAAATAGTAAATAAAATAGGTAAAACTAACATCCAAAAGATAAGCCCTTTGTCTTGTAGATGTTTTTTCAATTCCACCGTCATAATTGCATTCATAGGAATCCCTCCAAAATTAATCTCTTAAATTATTTCCAGTTAAGCTAAAAAATACATCTTCTAGTTGAGGATGAACAAGCTCTAAACGTTCTACATCAATTGTATACTCTCTGCAATAAGAGATAATATCTCCCATTACTTGAAGAGGATCATCTGTGTTGATAACAAATGCATCTTTTTTTCGTAAAATCTTACCGTATTTCTCTAAGCTTTCCTCGGTTATTCCATTTGCTTTTAGATAAATGGATGGGACTGCATATTGGTGAAGTAATGCATCTGTAGCTCCATTTTCTATCATTTCTCCTTGGTCTAGAAAAGCAGTATAATCACAAAGTCTTTCAACTTCCTCCATATAATGGCTCGCATAAATGACTGTTTTACCTGCCATTTTTAATTCTTCAATCATTTGGAAAATATATTTTCGTGATTGTGGATCGATACCAACTGTAGGTTCATCCATGATGATGAGCTCTGGATTATGCATTAGCGCACAGCCAATATTTAATCTTCGCTTCATTCCGCCTGAAAAAGTGGATACTTTATCTTTACTTCTTTCACTAAGTCCAATCTGTGCTAATACTTCTTTTGCTCGTTGATCTAATTGATTACCTTTCAGTCCATATAATCTACCAAATAAACGTAGGTTACTATTTGCTGAAAGATCTTCCTCTAAAACGATGTCTTGCGGAACATATCCTAATTTTTGTTTTGTTTTATTAGAAATCTGTCCGTCATTGAATACGATGCTTCCCTCGTAATCTCGAATAATAAAGGTGATCATCTTAATTAATGTAGATTTTCCTGCTCCATTTGGACCAACTAATCCATAACAACATCCCTTAGGAACCGTAAGCGAAACATCCTTTAAAGCTACGTTTTTTTCATAACGCTTGGTAACATGCTGAATACTTAGCATCTTTATCCTCTCCCTCCTATTAACATTATGGCAAATGAATAAGGAGATACGGTCTAAAATGGAATAACATGCAAAAGAGTATGTATGAAATGCAAAAAATTCTACATGAAAGTTCACGTTAGTAAATACAAAAAAGCTCTTCGAACAAAATGTCCAAAGAGCTGTAGTACTTCTATCTTTATTTTATTTTCTCCGCCAACTCAATAATAATTTCTTCTGGTCCACGTATATAGCATAATTTATATGTGTTATTATAGTTCTCGATTTTGCCTACTAGCTCTCCACCTTGTTTTTCTAATCTGCTAACAATGCTTTCTATATCCTCTACAGCAAATGCTATATGTCGAATACCTAATGTATTTGCAGAGATAGGTTGAACACCCATTTCATCTAAAGGTCTATGAAATTTAACTAATTCTAACATTGTTTGTCCACCTGGGATTTCTAGCATTGAAACAGTCTCTTTCACATTAGAAAGGCCAATGATTTGTTCTACCCACTCTCCTTGGACCTCAGCTTCACCTACTTCTTTCAATCCCATCTCTAGAAAAAAGGCTTTGACAGAAGCAAGATCATTCACAATAATACCTATATGATCTATCCGATGAATTTTCATCAATTCTTCCTCCTCTTTTCTTAAGCTTATCATACATGCTAAATATAGATTTCTTTTGGTTTGCTAAAAATACTATTTATTTCATCACTAGTCCACCATCTACATAAATTGTTTGACCAGTTACAAAATTACTCCAATTTGAGGCAAGAAAAAGTGCTGGCCCTACAATATCATCAGGACGTGCAATTCGTCCAAGTGCTGTTACGGCTGCTAATTCATTTTTTAATTTCTCTTTCGTATGTTTTGTTGCCTCTGTTGGATAAACCAGTCCTGGAGCAATCGCATTCATACGGATGCCTAATGTTCCTAGATCCTTTGCCATACTTCTTGTATAGCCTATAATAGAAGCTTTGGCTGTTGTGTAATCTGGATATGGAACAACTGGATGTGCAACTAGATTAGAAGCAATATTAATAATACTTCCTGTGTTAAATTGGCGCATAGATGGTAGCACCTCCTGTACTAGCATATGTGCTGCTTTTAATCCACCTTCTAATTGCAGCATGTAGTCCTGCCAATCCAATTCCCAAGCTTTTTTGCGATTTTCTGCATCAAAAACATATGGAGCAAAAACATTATTAACTAGAACATCTACTCTTCCAAAAGAGAGGATTGCTTCCTCAACCATTGCTTCAGCACCTTCTTTCGTTGTCGCATCTGCTCCAACAGCTACAGCTTGACCTCCCGCTGCTTCGCAAGCTTTTACTACATTTTCTGCCTCTGTTTTACTATGGCGATAATTTACGACAACGGAAGCTCCTTGAGCTGCAAATCCTTTTGCAAGAGCTGCCCCAATTCCTCGACTTGATCCACTAATAATTACTACTTTTTGTTTCAACATTACTTATCAATCCCCCTTAATCTCTTCAATATATTCTTCCATATTCAGCTTTTCAGGGATTAATCCAAGTTCATAATAAGCATCTGCCCCTTCTTGAATCATATTTATATCTGTAGCTCCAAGCTGTTGTTCATCGTCTAAGCTAGCTCTATTACGTAAATCAATAATTTCACGATTTATCTCTGGTTCTCTTCCATCAATTGCATATTCTTTTGCTAACTCTGCTGCTTCATCAGGTTCATTCATCATCCAGCTCGCACTTTCCTCATATGCTCTAATAAAAGCTTGTAATTCTACCTGTTTTTCTTCATAGGTGGAACGCTTTACGACAAAAAAATCGCTTGGGATATTTAAAGAATCACGTACTTCAAAAACTTCAACATCAGACAATCCTTCTCTTTTGGCTGGAACAAGGGCTGTATCTGTTGCTGCTGTAGCATCTACTTGTCCTTGGATTAATGGAGCAAAATTAGCAATACCCACTTCAATTAACTCCACATCCTCTTCTGAAAGTCCAGCTTCATGTAATAAAACAAGCAAATTCTGATATGTACCACTTGCACGACTATAAATTCCGACCTTTTTTCCTTTTAAATCTTCTATTCTTGAAATTTGTGCGTCTTTGGAAGCTACCACATTAAAGACATTTTGCGGATATACGGTATAAATAATAACTAAATCTTCTCCTCGAGCTAATGCGCTATATACAGCCCCCGGATCGGTAAAAGCAATATCAGCATGACCAGCAATCATTGTTTTTAATGCATCTTGTCCTCCGTTACCTGGAATAAGCTTCAAATCAATTCCTTCCTTTTCAAAAAATCCTTTCTCTTCCTCAACTAGTAAGTTAGTCTGCTCAACAATCAGCTGACTCCAATTAGCTAATGTGATTTCTATTTGTCCATCTTTACTATTACCTTTACCACAAGCAACTAGTAAACTTATAAAAACAAGTAGTATGATAACCTTTATTTTCTTCAATGTTTTGTATCTCCTTTTTTATAACGTAATAATTTACTTTCTAATAAATTGACAAGGCCATATAATAAAAAGCCAATCATCGATAACAGAATTAAAATAGCAAACATTAAAGTAGTATCCATCATGCTTTGTGATGCAATAATTAATGCACCTAATCCTTGATTTGCACCAATAAATTCGCCAACAATTGCTCCTACTAATGCTAAAATTACTGCAACTCGTAATCCTTGTAGAATGGTTGGAAGCCCTGCTGGAATCTTTAAATGCCATAGTGTTTGCATCTGACTTGCATGGATTAATCGAAACAAATCAAGCTGTTGTTGATTAACTTGGCGGACAGCACTTGCTGTTGCTTCAAGCAATGGGAAGAAACAAATTAAAGCTGTAATCACTATTTTTGAAGTCATCCCATAACCAAACCACAGCATAAATAATGGAGCTAATGCTATTTTAGGAATCGCTTGGGAGATAACAATATAGGGAAAAGATACCTTCCTTAAAAATTCATTCTCTCCTATTAGAATCCCAAGTCCCACACCAAAAACAATACCAATAAATAAACCAAGCATAACTTCTGTCAATGTTGTTAATAAATGAGGAAGAAAATCGCCACTTACAATACCTTCTTGTAATTTCAAAAACACTGCAGTTGGATTCGGTAAAATAAGATTTGATAGTCCTCGCGCAAGATATTCCCACACAATAATTAATAAAATTCCAAGAATAACAGATGTTATTGCTGCATTCTTACGCATAGATACTACCTTCTAACGACTGTCTAATCTCTCGACAATAATCATGAAATTGTTTTGAATTTCGTCGATTTGTATTATTTTCCTCATATATAGGTGTCTTGCCATCATAAATAAAAGCACCATTTTCCATAACACCAACCCGATGTGCTAAAAAAGCAGCTTCTGCAATATCATGGGTAACAAATAGCATTGCTAGTTTTTTCTTCTCATTTAAATAAAGTAATTCATTTTGTAATTCTTCCTTTGTCATTAAGTCCAGTGCCGCAAAAGGTTCATCACAAAAAAGTAAGGTAGGCTTGGTAATTAATGCTCGTGCAATTGCTACTCTACTTTTTTGACCACCTGAAAGTGTTAATGGATAACGTTTTGCTAAATTAGGAATTCGCAACATCTGAAGTAGCTCTTCTGCATATGCATAATCCTTTGCTTCTATTTTTCGTTGCAGCTGAATTGGCAATAAAATATTATCTATTACTCTTTTCCACGGTAGTAATGTCGCATCTTGAAATACAAAACCAATATCTGAAAGTGGATTATTTACTAGATTTTGCTGATGTAGCACCTGTCCTGCTGTTGGTATTTTTAATCCGGCTGCTATTTGAAGTAGTGTTGTTTTACCACTTCCACTTCTTCCAAGCCAGCAATGAATTTCACCCGGAGGCAATACCCAATTTATTTTTTCTAAAGAGAAAGCTCTCTGTTCATATTGAAATGAAACATCTTGCAATTCTAATTCCATCATTTTGTATTCCCCCTAATCTGTATATGTATTTAAAGCTTCTAAATCTCTAATTGTAGCTGGATCAATATCAATTAATTGGACAAGCTCTCTTAGTAATGAATAACCATCCTGATGCCAACCGGGATGAAGCTTTGTCATCCTGCCTATACTGGTTACTCTTGTTATTCCATATCTACTGAACGCTGTTGCTACAGCAAATAAATTTTCTACAGATGCACCAACACCAACTGTTTGCAAAATATCACGTTTATCCTGAAGTACATCTAACACTTCTTGCCAATCATCTACTGCAATTACATGAACCGTCCGAGATAATGGGGATGGCTCTAAGCTAAGTTTTTCTTCATACGCTACCATCCAAGCACTTACTTTAGAAGAGAAAACCTGAGCAGATTCTTGCCATTCTTTCGCATCACGCCAAGCAATTCTTTCACTTGCCTCTTCCATAGAGAGCTTACGCAATGGATAACGTTCTTCATATACTTGCAATTTCCTTGCTAATAATTCTGCCCATTCCTTTGGTGTTGTTCGCCCCCTGCGTTCTACAAAAAAGGTTTGTGGAGAATAACAGCCTTGTTGATCATAACGAACAATATCTAATGCTGCTTGATCTGCAAATTTTTCACTCTTTTGATGATCTAATGCTTCACGCAGTAATAAGCCAAAGCTTAATTTATGACCGAAAGAAATAAAGCGAGTAGGTGCTACTATTTGAGCTTGTAAGTTAATAATAGTTTGATTCGTTCCATAACCTACCACAACATCAGATGCTCTAAATAAAGCTTTTTCACGTGCTTGATCCCCTCCTTGCCATGAAACAATTGCCATTGCATTAGCTAGACGTGGTTCTACTTCTGCTAAAACTTGGCAGAATAAACCGATGAAAAAAGGTTCTGCACTAGCAACTTTCCCAACTACTCCACCTTTTACTAAAAGGCTTGCAATGAAACTCCAAAGTGGTAATCCTGGTACATTACCTGCCCATATATGTGTTGTTAATTGCGGAGAAATTGCTTTTGTAAATCCACCATGTGAAGTCGGTTCAAATTGATCTAATATGTGAGGCTGCTGAAAATTAACATTTAACCAGCGACGTAATTCATGCTCACGAAAGGTTTGCAAAGATTGTGTAAGCCCTAAACGCACCACTTCAGCGTTATATCCTGTAATAATCGGTAACAGCTTTTCAGCTTTTTGCCGAAGTGGATGTGTACGATCTAATAATAGATGGACAGTCTTATCAATTGCCTTCATCAAATCAGTTGTATGCAAACATTGAATTGGTGATGCTTTGATCATTTTCGTGAGCTGAGTTAACTGTTCAGAGCTAGGATATGGCATATGAATTTCTAATTCTTCTTCTCCTTGTTGAAAAGTAAGCACACGATTTGCTATATCCATTGTTCTTGCTTCTGGAGGTAGATATCCACCATATTCAATCATTTTCATGATTCTTTCTCCTCTAACCATTCTTTTGCAGACAAGGAACAGCCTTTAGGTTCTGCATTTGCTTGTCTACCAAGTAATTCAAATCCTGTATCCCTTTCGATCGCTAAATCACTTGTTTGGACTGCTGGAACAGAATGAATATTAGCTAAATCAATATGCACCAATATACCTACCTCCCCTTTAGGTACTTCTTCTCCTGTAATCGGATCGACGACTTTAAAACGAAGCCAATGTGGCGCCTGTTTAATACTTGGTTGATTTTTAGTAATTTTCGCATAATACTGTGTAGATAATTCTGTCATTCCATACATATTAATAAGATTTTCTATATTCACATGGAATATTTGCGCAAGCTTATTGTAAAACACATTTTCTTCTAAGGTACGAGAGAAACTTTTAAAACCACCTGTATCGAAAATTAGACTATCTGCATGTAGAGGAAGTGATTCTCCTTGCTCCTCTAATGCATCAAATAAATGAACAAAACTATAGCTAGCACCAAGTACAATTACTGGAATATTAGCATGCTCCTTTATCCACCTCATAAATGCTTCTAGTTGTAATCCATTTTTTGTGACAAAATGTCGTGAATCTTCTGTACCGAAATGTTTGCGGTGTAATTCTAAATAATGAGCAAGCGAAGAATTAGGCATTTCTTGTACATTAGGAAATAAAATTGCCATTGGACGGATTTCGTCACTAACAAATTCTCGAAAGCTTCTTAAGGCAGAAAGATCATATATTTCTAAATCCGCATGATAATGCTTTCCCTGCTTTCCACTTGTTGTTCCACTTGTCATAAATACACGTGCACATTCCTTCTCCGGAACAGTACTTAGAAATGTGTTTTTAAAAGCTTCTGTCGATACACTCGGAATATCCTTCCACGTTTGAACTTGTAGAATTCCGATTCCTTTTCTCCTACAATATTGTTGATAAGCATTATTCTTCCTATATAAATGCTTGAAAAGATCTATGGCAAGTTCATTAAAGTTTTGCTCACTTGCTGCTGGTTTCTCGATAAATGTTTGAATTGCCTGTTTCATTATGCATTCCTCCTAAAAATAAACACAATAAAAAGCACCCTAGCTATACGAAGCCTAGGGTGCATACAATTTTATGTAAAAATAAAATACTTTTCCTGTATGTTCCCTACGCTGGTATCAACCAGATCAGGTTCTAAGGGTCTGTATCTTACGGATATTATCTCAACCAGCAACACTGGTCCCCCCACATGTTTATTCAATTATTACCTCTAACTCTGCCATAGTTTTCATATTTTTTCAATATAGAATAGCCACATTATTTTTTCACAGCCAAGAAATAACATATTCCACCAATCATCCAAAATGGCTCCCAAAATACTAAACGCCAAAATGTTGCATGTGTATCTAAGTCAAATTCTAAAAGACCAAATGCGCTCATGGAAATGGTAATAAAATTTAATAAGCCATATAAAAACAAGAAAATTCCAGCTGCTTTTGTCACAAAATAAAATACTTTAATAATAATAGGATTACGCCAAGATATAAGTAATAATGATAACCAGATAGCTCCTAGCAATTTTACAAATCCAGTAAGCCATACAATCACAATGAAAGAAGGCTCCGGATCAAGCGACATTTCATATATGGCTCCTCCAAGAGATCTTACTCCTACCATACCACCCATCGCCCAGTAAAAACTCATTGCTGCAAAGATAATCGTCCAAAATATTCCGAGCGTAATAAAGGTTCGATTGCGTTTGAAATCAAAATTTTGTTTCATTCTACGCCCTCCCTTCTATACTACTCAATCAAACTCATTGTAAAAAATCAAGCTGTAACATAAGACCCGTTTTTTACGTCTTATCAAAAAGGAGGGTTTAAAAATGAGGTATATTTTATTTTTATTGATCTATTTATTTGTGTATGGCATATACAACACGGGTGACGAAAAAAGTGAATATACTTATGAGGAAGATGTTATTCAATCTGGAATTGAAGCTGAAGTACTAGCGTTTGAGTTGGAGGAAGCCAAAGAACAGGCAAATCTAATTGCTGAAATTACCATTATGGATAAAGTAAAAGAAACAGATAAGGAAATTGGTATGCCTTATACCGTTTTTCAGGCACAGATTAATCAGGTGTTCAAAGGAAGTGCAAATCCAGTAATTACTATCAAGCAAGATGGAACTAGTGAAGTGCTAGTTAATTCTGTCGAACCTTTTGCTAAGGGAGAAAAATATATTTTGTTTTTAAAAGAGACAATGAAAATAGATGCTGACTACTGGATCATTGGTGAACAAACAGGTGTTTTTTAAGTAGATAATGAAGAAATTTATCTCAAATTTCCTCTTTCCAATGTAGATGATTTGGGAATTTCATATGATCTTATTGAAGATGCTGAAGGTTGGGAGATACAAATTTTTGATAAAGTAAGATTTATTGAAATTATTGAGGATTAATTGCTATTTTAAGTCATACTTCCTTGTTTTGAGAAACTATTCTATATGAAATTCAATTATAGGATGTATTACCCCATTTGCGGTTGAAACAGTTTTCTCTACACGATATTTCCCCAATTCGTATTCATGTTGCTCCGGATATAATTCAATCGTAAATGGATGAGCTTCATTAGCAGGAAGATGAATTTCAACATCCTCCACATTTAGCGATAATGGTACTTCTTTCCATTCACTATCCATATAATGTTCAATTACATAATAATTGCTTGTGGTTAGATCAACTGAAGTATTGTTTTGCAGTTCGATTTCTAACTTTTCTAGGGTGGAGGATAAAACTGTTATGGAAAGATTTTCTGAATCAAATATTGGTTGTGGGATGGAAATTGATTTAGGAGCTTCTTTATTACAGGCTACTATAGTAAGAAATGTGCAAAATAACATGAGTAGAGAAATTTTCTTCATAAATCTACACCTCCATATTATCAAAAAAGATGGAATCAATGCTTGCTCTCATCTCTTTCCATCATTAATTCTACCTAGTATTCAGTATAGTTTTCAATACTTACTTTAAGTATAGCGTCTAAACCCCTATATAACAACGCTACAGAATAGGCATGCCTTTAAAATTGTATAAGAATCTTTCCATTTTTGACGCTGGAAGAAAATGAAATTCACTACAAATCATATTTGAAAAAACTACAACGTCTATTCCAACTTCATTATGAAAGAATTAAATCTACTTTTTAGAATTAAATTTTTCTATATCAGGGTTTTTGATAAAAATATAAAATTCAATATCCAATTCCCTTCCCCCTTTGTGAAAGAGCTATATATCTACTTGTTCCCTATTATAAAGCTTAGGATTCGTTTTACAAAAGAAGGGAAATATATACACTGGAAGGAGTGGTATATCATGAGCCTGAAAAGGTTGGGTTTTGTAATCTCAGGAATAACAATCTTACTTATCCTAAGTGCATGTCAAGGAGGGAATGATCCTTCACCAGATGAAATTGATGTCTCCCAACCAGAATATGAATTGGATGAGGAACAGCAAACAGAAGCCGGTGAATCTAATAATGATGGAGCAGCTTCTGGAGAAGGAGAAGAAGATACAGATAGCGAGGGCACTTCCAATAATAATATAAAACAAAAAGATTACTCCAGTGAGCAGGAAGCCATCGATGCCATTGACAACTATGAAGTAGTGGAACAAACAAACATTGAACTTGGGTATGGTATCAAGGCTCTCTCAGAAGGGGCTACCGGTCACCAATATATTTCTTGGAATGAAGGGAAATGGATGATTCGAGTAAATGCACCAACTGATCCTGAATATGCAACCGGAAATTATGAGAATGGAGAAGAGCTTGCCAGAACTGTAGTCGATTATTTAGAAACAAATTATCTCCCTGCTCCTGATCAGCGTGGAGTAATTGATATTAATGACTTTGGAGATCATCCTGAAACAGTTATCCGTTGGCAGCAAGGTAATAGTGTTTATGAAATTGATGAGAGTACCGACAATCCAATAAATGCATTACAAATAGCTGTGGATAGTGCGTCATAGTCATAAATGACTTACCTTTATGTATCACTATTAAAATAAAAGTGGATAAAGCATTGATATGCGCCCCAGAAGTTAGACCAAATAAATCTAACTTCTGGGGCGCATATCATTCAACTGGAGAAATAGTTCACCATTGAATGTTTCCTTGGCATATCTTTCTTCACTTATTGCTCTAAAGATATTTGCTTCGGTTGAGATCGATTTGATTTCCCTTACATTCCTCCTCCCTCCTAAATTTAATAATTATTTAAGAATTTCATAAGAAGCAATTTATATTTCCTTTGTAAGTTATCTTTAGCAATCAAAACAAAGGAGGAAATGAAATTGCAATCAACACAGCTTCGAGTTTCTATTGGAAGAATAACTTTTTTCATTTTAGTAAGCATTTTTACTTTATCAGTAACACTTCAATTCTTGTTTGCAGGAATGGCGATATTTCTTCATGCTGCAAATTGGATGAAGCATACGATGTTTGTACATTTATTTGGATTTACTTTACCTGTTCTTCTACTAATTTTCGCGTTTATTAGTAATTTACCACGCTGGGCATATTGGCAGATATTCGGTTTATTTACAGGTATTTTTCTAATGTACTTCACTGCAAATATAAGAGGAATACTACCATGGATTGGAGTATTACATCCTATTATTGGTCTTTTACTATTTCTCCTATCCATTTTCATGCTAACCCAATCATGGAAATTTATTTTCAAACAAAGAAATGAGGTTTTAAAATGAGATTAATGTTAGCTATATTGGTCGGAATTATTGGTGGTTTTATCCTTGGAATTGCATTATCTAGTTTTATTGGTGTTATTGGCTGGACTTTTTTTGGTAAAGCTCTTGGTATTAAGTTTTTACCCTTTTACACTTCCGGCTTATGTGCGATCATTGTTCCTATCATAGATCAGAAAAATAGATAACTGTTTTACAGGTTTAGTCGAATTGTAATATCATAAGTTAAAGGAGAAATGGGAGGTGACAATCATTGTCTATTAAAAAGCGCTTAATTTTATCAAATATAGGAATGATTTTGATCCCGATTATTTCCTTTTTCTTATTAGAAATAGCTTTGGGATACCTATTATTCGTTGTTTTTCAAGGAAATCCGCAAGGTGCTGAAATGAAATGGTTTATTGGTCTCCGTTTTGTTGCGATGGCTTTTATTTTAGTCGTTACAAACGGCATTCTAACCTATGTTGTCTCTAAAAGTATTATTTCTCCACTCCAGAAATTATCTATTGCAGCGAAAAAAGTTGGTAATGGTGATTTAGATTCTCCTCTAAAATCTGAGAAGAGGGATGAATTAGGTGAACTAACAAATACCTTTGACGCGATGCGAATTAAATTAAAAGATGCTAAAGCAGCTCGAGAAAAATATGAACAAAATCGACAAGAGCTTATTGCTAGCATTTCTCATGATCTAAAAACACCACTAACCTCTATCAAAGGCTATATCAAAGGTATTCAAGATGGTGTAGCAAATACTCCAGAGAAGTTAGATAAGTATTTAAACATCATTTCTAAAACAGCAAATGATATGGATGCACTAATTGATGAATTATTTTTATACTCTCGGCTAGATTTACAACAGATTTCATTTCATTTTGAAAAGGTTGATTTATACGCTTTTTTTAGTGATTTTATTGATGAATTAGCATTTCATTTAGAAAAAGAACAAGGCAGTGCAACACTTATAGCAAATAAAAATGAGGCTTATATCGTAGAAGCAGATAGAGATAAATTGAAACGAGTCATTACTAATATTACTCAAAACAGTATGAAATATATGGATAAGGATAATAAGAAAATTCAGGTACAGTTATTCTCTGAAGCTAATGAAGTTATTGTAGAAATCAATGATAATGGGAGTGGGATCAAACAAGAGGATCTTCCCTTCATTTTTGAAAGCTTTTACCGTACTGATGCTTCCAGAAACTCCTCTACTGGTGGTAGTGGACTTGGCTTATCTATTGTTAAACAAATTATGGAGAAGCATGGTGGCAGTGCTTGGGCAGAGAGCATGCTAGGCGAAGGTACAAGTATTTATCTAAAATTAAAAAAGGTGATATAAATGCAAAAAGTTTTGATTATTGAAGATGAAATGAATATTGCTGAATTAGAAAAAGATTATTTGGAAGTGAATGGGTTTGAAAGTGATATTGCGACGACTGGTGAAGAAGGATTACAGCTAGCTAAAACAAACTCCTATCAACTTATCCTTTTAGATTTAATGCTTCCAGGAATAGATGGATTTACTATAGCCAAAGAATTACGAAAAACTTTGGAGATTCCAATATTAATGGTTACAGCTAGAAAGGAAGATATAGATAAGATTCGTGGGTTTGATCGAGGTGCTGATGATTATATTGTAAAACCTTTTAATCCAAATGAATTGGTAGCTAGAGTGAAAGCTCATATTGCAAGATATAATCGTTTAACCAATCAAGGACAGAAAGAAAACAGTATTCAAATTAATGATTTAGTCATCCATAGCGAATCTAGACAAGTATTAGTTCATGACGAGGAGAAAATATTTACTGCTAAGGAATTTGATTTATTATACTTTCTGGCAATAAATAGGAATATTGTCTTCAGCAAAGAGCAGCTTTTCGAACGTATTTGGGGTTATGATGCTTTAGGTGATAACTCAACTGTAACTGTGCATATTAGAAAAATCAGAGAAAAAATTGAAAAAGATCCAGCTAACCCCCAATTAATTGAAACGATTTGGGGTGTGGGTTATCGATTTAAGAAATGATCAAATGAAAATAATTATCCCCCAAAACTCGGTGAAAAACTTGAGTTTTGGGGGATTGGCAACAAAATTAAGTAATATTATTCAATGATTATTTAATATCAATATTAACATTTGCTGAAGTTATATCCATAAAACCATCATCTAAAACCACTAAAGTAAATTCTAGATTTTCATTCATTTCAGGTAGTTCATCATCAAATGCCATAATAGAAAGTTCAGCATTAGATTTTTTTCCTCCAGCTACTGTCTCACTAAAGATTACCATGTCATCAACCATAAACCCATCAATTGAAGCTTCACGTGACTGCACTTCTATAGTTTGGTCTAGCTTATTTTCTATTTCCATTTTTACTTGGTACTCATCACCAAAAATATCATCGCTTACTTTCTCAATACTTTTTAATGTAACTTTTGCATTCTCATCATCTAGCAATACCTCATCATATGTAGTTGATTCAGTGTCCTCAGATCCCTCATCTGTTGCTTCTTCAGAGTCTTTATCAGCTTCGTCTTGTTCAGCATCAGCATCATCTTGTTCAGCCTGTTTTTCCCCTTCTGAATTAACATTTTCAATTTCTTTTTCTTCTGACTCATCGCCACATGCAACTAGAAATCCAGCTAATACTAGTGCAAATAGCAAAAATAAAACCTTCTTCATGATAAAAATTTCCCCCTTAAAAATATACTAGGACTAGTATCATATATGGAAGGAGGATTTGCAAACAAAATATCAAAAAATTATCATATTGAAGAGAATATCTTGTTAATTTATCGACAAATATGACGATACTTATCAGAATCACATCGATCTTCGGACAAGACTCGAAAATAATTAAGGTTTTAATTCCCTCTTTTAAAAAGAATTCGCTTTGAACAATTAGTCAAAACGAATTCATATCACATCTATTTTATTATAAGATACAACTTATCAATAAAGGGTTTATCTACATCTACGGGATATTCAGCTTCAAACTCTTCATATAAATCTCTCATTAGATTTAAGGCATTGGTATAAGCTGTTACCAACTCAGCTTTCTCCAATTTTGCGGTTATTGAAATATAATCTTGATAAAATTTTTTGCTTATATCCTTTTCAAGATTTTTTGTACTGTTTAACCATCTCTCAACACTGTTTTCTTTCATTCTAATTAATTGTAAAATATATTTTTGGACATATGTTAAACATTCTAAAGCTCTAGCAGCTTCTCCTCTATTTAAAACATTGATCCCCATCATCCATGCATTTACAAAATTATTAAACGCAAAATTAATGTTCTCCATAGTAATTCTTTCTGGTTCAGATCTTCCTAAATCATCAAGTAGAGGTTTTAATTTTTCTGTTTCATCATAAATGTACATAGATGCTGTATCTGGAAAGATTCCTGTAGGTTTGAAGCTCTTAATTATTTCTATTTTTGACGCTGGAAGGAAATGAAATTCTCCACGAATCATATTTGAAAAAATTACTACTTCTGTTCCAAATTCATTGTAGAAGATTAAATCTACTGGATAAATTTCAGAAATCCATTTTTTGGAATTAAAACCATCTATATCAGTATTTTTGATAAAAATATAAAACTCAATATCTGAGTATCTATCTCCTTCACCCTTTGTGAAAGAACCATACATCATACTTGCAGCTACTAGCTCATCCGTAATACATTTATCTTTTATTGTTTGAATCATTTGATTTTGAATTAACATTTTTTATTCTCCTTATCTAAAATATTTTCTGTTTAGATAAGGATATGATCAACTACTGAGTAACAAGAGCAACACATAGTTTATGCTCCTTTCATTTCTTAATGGTTATGATTATAGCATAGTTTTCATGTTTAATGGATACTGCCTATCTGTGTAATTAGGTGGAAATTTTTCATTAAATAAAAAGGACCCTAAATAATAGATATAAAACTAAAATTTAGGGTACTTATCAAATAATTTTATATGTCATCTGTTACAGCCAAAGGATAATTACCTGTCATACAGGCCATACATACTCCTTGATCAGTCGTTTCTTCTTTGATGATTGCTTTTTCTAAACCCTGTTGAGAAAGATAAGCAAGACTATCTGCCCCAATAATTTCGCTAATTTCCTCAACACTATAATTTGCTCTAAGTAATTCTTCCTTTGTAGGCATATCGATTCCGTAATAGCATGGATTTGTAATAGCTGGTGAGGCAATACGTACATGGACTTCCCTTGCTCCCGCATCCTTCAACATTTTTACAATTCTTTTGCTCGTCGTTCCTCGAACAATGGAATCATCAATCATCACGATACGCTTTCCTTCTACTATACTCCGGACAGGTGCAAGCTTCATTTTCACGCCAAGCTCTCTTAGTTCCTGTGAAGGCTGAATAAATGTTCTTCCAACGTAACGATTTTTGATAATTCCCATCTCATAAGGAAGTTTACTTTCTTCTGCATATCCAATAGCTGCTGAAATACTAGAATCTGGCACACCAATTACTAAATCCACATCAATGTATGCTTCCTTGGCCAATTCTTTTCCCATTTGTTTACGTGAAGCATGAACATTAACATTGTTCAAATTACTATCTGGTCGAGAAAAATAGACATATTCCATTGCACATAGATTTCTTTTTTTAGGTGATGCAAATCGAGAGGATGTAAGCCCATTCTGATTAATTTTGATTAACTCTCCAGGCAATACATCTCGTTCAAATGTTGCTCCAATTTGATCAAATGCACAGGTTTCTGAAGCAATGACATATGCATCTTCTAATTTGCCTATAGAAAGTGGTCTAATGCCATCAGGATCTAAAGCAGCATATAAGGTGTCATCTTCTAATACCAAATAGGCATACGCCCCTTTTACATGATTAAGTGCATTAGTAATAGTTGCTTCATTCACTACACCATCTCGCTTAATCAAATGAGCCAATACTTCTGTATCAGAGGTTGTTTGAAAAATACTCCCCTTTTTTTCAAGCGTTTCACGTAATTTTGTTGCATTTATTAAGTTTCCATTATGTGCTAATGCCATCCCACCAGTAAGAGATTGGAAAACAAGTGGTTGCACATTCGCAAGTTCGTTCCCACCTTGTGTTGCGTAACGAACATGTCCTAAGCCGATCCTGCCATTAAAATCATCAAAATTAATGTGTTTAAAGACATCATTAACCAGTCCAAGCTGTTTAAATCCTTTTAATCTGCCTTCTTTACTGACAACAATTCCAGCACCTTCTTGCCCACGATGCTGCATGGAATGTAATCCATAATAGGTTAATTCTGCTGCTTTATCATGACCCCAAATACCGAATACACCGCATTCTTCGTTTATACTTTTGATTTCAGCAAGCATGGAATAGCCCCTTTCCAAAGTGCCTTTAACGTAGCAACATCTTCCTGGAGAATAATTTCATTATTTGCTGTTATTGTTAACTGAGCATCTGCTGTGACTTGACCGAGTTTTGCAGCATCCGCAAATACAGCTTCAAATGTGGCTTGGTTCTCAGGTTTTACAGTAACAAGAAAGCGTGATTGTGTTTCACTAAATAGCATAATCGTTGTATCACCTGAAAGAGTTATTTCTGCACCAAGTGATGGAGCTGAGAATAGGGATTCTGCTAAAGCAACTCCTAAACCACCTTCTGTAAGATCATGTGCTGATTGAATCTTACCTTGCTGGATTAAAGAAAGTAGCTTTTCCTGACGCTTTACTTCGACATCTAAATCTATGTGTGGCGCTTTTCCTGCATATTTTCCATCATGGATAAATTGTAGTTCACTGCCACCAAACTCGTTATACGTTTCACCAATAAGATAAATGAAATCACCAGATTCTTGGAAAAAGCTTGATGTAATATGTGCAGTGGATTCATGTAATCCAACCATGCCAACAATTGGTGTTGGATATATAGATTTACCTTTGGATTGATTATATAAAGAAACATTCCCACTGATAACAGGTGTTTGTAGCGCTTTACATGCAGCGCTCATCCCGTCTACCGTTTTTTCCATTTGCCAAAAGATTTCTGGATTTGTTGGATTTCCAAAGTTTAGCCCGTCTGTTAATCCCAATGGCTTTGCTCCTGAGCAAATAATATTACGAGCAGCTTCTGCAACAGCAATTTTTCCACCTTTCTCTGGATCTAAGTAAATATAGCGAGAGTTACAGTCGGTTGTAATTGCCAATGCTTTATCCGTACCTTTAATACGAATTACTGCTGCATCGGATCCCGGACTAACAACTGTATTAGTTTGTACCATTGAATCATATTGATCATAGACCCATTCTTTACTTGCAATGGTTGGGCGTTGTAATAATTGTTTTAAAGTTTCTCCATAATTCTCTACAATTGGTGTTTTAACATCCATTTGCTGAAATGCTTTATAAAATGCGGCTTCCTTTGATGGAAGATGATATACTGGCGCATCATCTGCTAAAGAATCAACAGGAATATTCGCTACAATCTCATCATGATGTGTAATACGAAAAACTTTTTCTTCGATCACTTTTCCAACAGGAACAGATTGCAGTCCATATTTTTCAAAAATAGCTATAATTTCTTGCTCATGACCTGATTTTACACAAAGCAGCATACGCTCTTGAGATTCAGAAAGCATCATCTCATAAGCAGTCATATTTTGCTCACGTTGCGGGATGAGATCCAAATTCATTTCTATTCCATTCCCAGCTTTACTTGCCATTTCGCTTGCAGATGAGGTTAAGCCTGCAGCACCCATATCTTGTATCCCTACAAGTGCATCAGAATGAATTACTTCTAAGCATGCTTCAACTAATAATTTACCTAGAAAAGGATCACCAACCTGTACAGCTGGACGATCTTTATTAGAATCCTCTGTTAAGTCATCTGAGGCAAAGGTAGCACCATGAATACCGTCCCTGCATGTTGGAGCTCCAGCGTATAAAATAGTATTACCAATACCCGCGGCAATTCCTTTTTGTATATCCTGATGATTAATCAGTCCAACACACATTGCATTTACAAGTGGATTATCTTCATAGCTTTCATCAAATTGTATCTCTCCCCCCACTGTTGGAACACCGACACAGTTCCCATAACCAGCAATACCCGCAACAACTTCTGAAAAGAGATACTTACTACGATTTGTTGTTAACAGTCCAAAACGTAGCGAGTTCATTAACGCAATGGGACGAGCGCCCATAGAGAATACATCACGGATAATTCCACCAACACCTGTTGCTGCACCTTGATATGGTTCTATAGCAGATGGATGATTATGACTTTCTACTTTAAAAACAACTGCCTGCTCATCGCCAATATCAATTACCCCAGCGCCTTCTCCTGGACCTTGCAGAACATGCGGACCTTCTGTCGGAAACTTTCTTAGCAGTGGTTTTGATGTTTTATAGCTACAATGCTCTGACCACATAACAGAAAAGATACCCGTTTCTGTAAAATTGGGACGACGGCCAAGAATTACTTTGATTTTCTCAAACTCCTTATCACTTAAACCCATTTCACGGTACATTTGCTCTTGTTCAATTGTCTTTGGATCAATATTATGCGTTAACTGCATTGCCGCTCCTCCAATTCGCAATCATAGATTGAAATAGCCTTAAGCCGTCTTCACTTCCTAATAATACTTCCACAGCCCGTTCTGGATGCGGCATCATACCAAGCACATTACCAGCTTTATTACGAATACCAGCAATATCTGCAACAGAGCCATTCGGATTGTTTTTATATGTAAAGGCAATTTGATTGTTGGCTCTTAACTCCTTTAATGTTTCCTCATCACAGAAATAGTTGCCTTCTCCATGAGCAATTGGGAAACGGACTATTTCTTTCTCTTCATATAAAGTAGTAAAAGCTGACTCATTATCTTCAACAACTAATTCTTCATAATGACACATAAAAGAAAGGTTCTTATTGCGCATTAATGCACCTGGTAGAAGTCCAGCTTCTGTTAATATTTGAAAGCCATTACAAACACCTAATACTGGTTTTCCTTTTTCTGCGTGTTCCTTGATTTTGCTCATTATATCTGAGTTAGCTGCCATAGCACCGCAGCGTAGATAATCGCCATAAGAGAAACCACCTGGTATAAGAATCCCATCTACATCTTCTAATAAATGTGTATCTGTGTACCAAACAAGGATCGCTTCAGCCCCAACAATCTCCTTAGCTGCATGATACATATCCATATCACAATTGGAACCTGGAAAAACAATAACTGCCACTTTCATGACTATTAAGCCTCCTCTAGTTCAATACGATAATCTTCAATTACAGGGTTAGCCAATAACTGTTCACACATTTGTATTACTTTTGATTCTAACTCTGGCCCTTCCTTTACTTGCAGTTCTACATATTTTCCAACTCGAACATCTTCTATATCTGGATACCCTAAAGAATCAAGAGAGGTTTTTATCGCTTTTCCCTGCGGATCTAATACACCATGTTTTAATGTAATATAAACCTGAACTTTTCTCATAACTGTTCCTCCAAACGATTTAATATTTCTTCATATACAGTGATTAAATCCCCTGTGCCTTGACGAAAAACATCTTTGTCGAGCTTTTCATTTGTATTCATGTCCCATAACCTACATGTATCTGGTGATATCTCATCGGAAAGTATAATTTCCCCATCTTGATTTCTACCAAATTCCAATTTAAAATCAATCAATCGAACACCTATAGTAGCGAAAATCTCTGTTAGCACTTGATTAATACTTCTTGCTTTTTCCTTGATCTCATTCAAATTCTCTACTGTAAGGTTTGTTAAATAAATGGCTTCCTCATCGTTAATCAATGGATCACCTAATTCATCATTCTTATAAAATAGTTCAACGAGCGCTGGTTCAAAAGGAGATTTTTCAGGAATTGCCAAACGTTTTGTAATACTGCCAGTAGCAATATTTCGAATAACCACTTCTAACGGAATAATATCTGTTTTTTGAACCATCTGGGTAATGGAATCCAATTGCTTAATAAAATGTGACTCGATTCCTCTTTCTTCTAATGCTTTGAAAAGAATGGATGAGATCTCATTATTAAGTCTTCCTTTTCCAGTAAATTGAGCTTTTTTCTCCCCATTAAAAGCTGTTGCATCATTTTTATACGAGAGAATCAGATGATTTTCATTCATACTCGATTGATAGACTTTCTTTGCTTTTCCTTCATATAAAAGCTCAAGCTCCATGCTAGAATTCCTCCTAGGCCAGTCCAATTTTTGTAAAGATTTGATCGACATTCTTCAAATGATAGGTATAGTCAAAGCAATCATCAATTTCTTCTTGTGTTAATTTGCTTGTAATACGTGCTTCCTGTTCTATTAATGCTTTAAAAGGCGTAGCTGTTTCCCAAGCTTCCATTGCTTTTGGCTGAACGATATCGTAGGCTTCCTCACGTGCCATTCCTTTATCAATTAAGGATAGCAATACACGTTGGGAGAATATAACACCGTATGTACGATTCATATTACGCTTCATATTTTCAGGAAATACCGTTAAGTTCTCCACAATATTACCAAAACGGTGTAGCATGTAATCTAGTGCAATGGTTGCGTCTGGTAGAATGATACGCTCAGCGGAAGAATGTGAAATATCACGCTCATGCCATAAGGAAACATTTTCATAAGCTGTCACCATATAACCACGAATAACACGAGCCATCCCTGTCATGTTTTCCGAACCAATTGGATTACGTTTATGTGGCATAGCTGAAGATCCTTTTTGTCCTTTTGCAAAACGTTCTTCTACCTCTCTTGTTTCTGTTTTTTGTAATCCACGAATTTCTGTTGCAAATTTTTCTATGGATGTTGCAATCAATGCTAATGTAGATAGGTAAGCTGCATGACGGTCCCGCTGTAATGTTTGAGTTGATACTGGTGCTGGTGATGTACCTAACTTAGAGCAAACATATTCCTCTACAAATGGATCAATATTAGCATACGTTCCAACTGCTCCAGAGATCTTACCAAATTCCACATTTTTTGCAGCAAATTCAAAACGTTCTAGGTTACGCTTCATTTCTTCATACCATAAAGCCATTTTTAAACCGAATGTTGTTGGCTCCGCATGTACTCCATGTGTACGTCCCATCATAACCGTATGTTTATGCTCTTTCGCTTTCACTTCTAAAATAGTGATAAAACGTTGTAAATCTTTTCTTAAAATCTCATTTGCTTGTTTTAAAAGATAGGAAAGTGCTGTGTCAACAACATCTGTTGAAGTTAGACCATAGTGCATCCACTTTCTTTCTTCTCCTAATGTTTCTGATACTGCGCGTGTAAATGCTACAACATCATGTCGTGTTTCTTTTTCAATTTCATATATTCGTTGGATATCAAAGGATGCATCTTTTCGTATTCTTTTTACATCTTCTTTAGGAATGAAGCCTAATTCACTCCATGCTTCACAGGCAAGTATTTCTACTTCCAGCCAAGCTTTAAATTTATTTTCTTCCGTCCAAATATTGCCCATTTCTTCTCTTGTATAACGCTCGATCATTTATTCTGTTGCCTCCTTGAATTTATCCAATTATTTTCAACATAAATACTTGTACTGATGAAGGGCCAAATAAATATTCTGCCAGTCGATCGGCAATTAACCATATAAAATCCACTTTCTTTTGGATTTTAAAGCTCTCTTAAAATATGAACTGATCTCTGGAAACACGTCTCTTGATTTCCTCGATGATCCGGTCTTCTTCTTGTATGTCACTAGCTTGGAATGTAACTGAAAGTCTGACAAACGGTCCTACATCATCCCAGGGAACAGTGGAAATAAGATGTTCTCTTAATAGGTACTGGCTGAACTGTTCTGCTGTATCAAATTTCGTTCCGTCAGCAGTCCTTTGAGGTATTTTGGTATATAAGAAAAAAGAGCCTTTTGGTTTCGTAACATTGAATCCATATGAATTCAGTACGGTTGTCAATTTTTCATGTCTGCGAGAATATTTCAATGCTGTTTCTTTTGTAATTTCAGGATGATTTAATGCATAGGCTGCTGCTTTTTGTATCGGGATAAATTGCCCAGAATCACTATTATCCTTAATCTCTGCAAAAGCTTTAACGATTTCCGCATTTCCTGCGATAAAGCCAATACGCCATCCTGTCATATTAAATGACTTCGATAATGAATGTAGCTCTACCCCGACTTCTTTTGCACCAGGAATCGATAGAAAACTTAGTGGCTTCGTATCATCAAATACAAGTACAGCATAGGCAGCATCATGAACAACTATAAGCTCATATTGTTTGGCAAATTGGACCACCTGCTCAAAGAAATCTTTATTCGCTACTGCCCCAGTAGGATTATTAGGATAATTCAAATAAAGTAGTTTTGCTGATTTCAAAATTTCTTCATCTAGCAGATTCAAGTTAGGAAGAAATTCATTTTCCTCTAATAATGGAAAGGAAATCACTTCACCTCCATAATATTTTGTATGGGTACCTAATACTGGGTAGCAAGGTGATGGCATAAGTGTAATATCTCCAGGATTGATGAAAGCAGCTGGCAGCATAGCTAAGGCTGATTTAGAGCCAATGATATGGTTGATTTCCGTATCTGGATTAAGGTCACTGACCCCAAAAACATTCTCCATATAGGAAGCAGCAGCCTGTTTCAATTCGTCAATTCCATTATCTGCATAGAAACGATTTTCTGGTTTCTGTGCCTCTTGCTTCAGTATTTCAACAATTGAATTGTCTGCCATCTTATCTGGCTCGCCAATACCTAAATCGATAAGTTCCATATCAGGATTAGCCAACATAGCTTCTTTTTTCACTCGCTTAATTTTGCCAAATTTATATCCATCTTCGTCTAAACTAGATTTCTTTTTACTGATACGTTCAGCAAATAATTGTTGAATATAATTGTTTGTCATTATTTTATCCCCCTAGATTCTCATGTTGTTATCAAGTAAGTTATTGATGTTATACTTTGGTTGTTTCGCCTTCTTCTTGAATCACTCAAATGAGCAAGTTATAACCTCATCAGCCATCCAATGGTTAAATTAATTTACATATTGCTTCCAAAACAAGCATATTTCCTTTACACCTAAGACGACGATTTCACTCTTGTTATTCAGTACTTATTTTCTTTCGATCAACTGCTCACGTTTAGGTCCTACAGATACCCAACGAATAGGCGTATTGATTAACTTCTCAACAGCAAGCACATATTCCTGAGCTTCTATCGGCAATTCATCAAATTCTCGAACTTCTGATATATCCGTTTTCCACCCCTTTTGTTTTTTGAATATAGGAACTGCTTGCATTAGTTTTGAAGTTGCTGGAAATTCTGCCGTTCTTTCACCATCTAATTCATATTCCGTGCAAATCGGGATTTCATCCAAATAACCAAGAACATCGAGATTGGTCAAAGCAACCTCTGTTGCCCCTTGAATAAGACATCCATATCTTGTTGCTACAGCATCAAACCAACCGACTCTACGAGGGCGTCCTGTAGTTGCACCATACTCTCCTGCATCTCCCCCAAGCTTTCTCAATTCATCTGCCGCATCATTTGTAATTTCTGTTGTAAATGGACCTGTTCCTACGCAAGTTGAATAAGCCTTTACTACAGCTAGCGTATTTTTAATCGCATACGGTGGTATCCCCGCTCCAACTGAGGCAAAGCCAGCAAGAGTGGAAGAAGATGTGGAGTACGGATAAATACCATGATCTGGATCACGAAGCGCTCCTAATTGACCTTCCAATAAAATCGTTTCGTTACGATCTAATGCTTGGTTTAGTAGCTCTGTTGTATTACAAACGAAGGGATTTAACGCTTCTGCTTGCTTGAGTAAATCTTCTAACAAATCATCTACTTTTAAAATTGGCTGACCGTATAAATGTTGAAGCAAAATATTTTTAGAAACCAGTGCCGCTTCAAGTCGGCTTTTAAGTTCGTCAGGATTGTATAGATCACCAACTTGGATACCAAGCTTTAAATACTTATCGCCATAAAAAGGTGCTATTCCTGATTTGGTTGACCCAAATTTCTTGTCAGCTAATCGTTGCTCTTCTAATTCATCAAAAAGCTTATGATAAGGAAGAACAATTTGTGCTCGATCCGAAATACGTAAAGTAGGTTCAGGAACTCCTCTCTTTATTAGCTCCTCTCGTTCACGGAAAAAATCGTCCATATTCAAAGCAACACCAGGAGCAATTACATTTACAACATTCGGATAAAATACACCTGATGGAAGCATATGGAGGGCAAATTTTCCAAACTCGTTAATGATTGTATGCCCAGCATTACTACCACCTTGATATCGAACAACATAATTTGCATCAGTAGCTAAGACATCAGTTAATTTTCCTTTTCCTTCATCTCCCCAATTTGCACCTACAATAGCTGTTACACCCATGAACATATCCACGCCTTTCTCTTCATTTTAAATTACTTTGCCTATTTACCTTTAAAAGTATACGTTCGGTTTATATTGTAAGTCAAGTAATAAATAATGTTAAAAACAATTTTATTTAATCTAAACACGAACATTTAATTTATTCATGATTTAAATGTTCGACATTAATGTTGAGGAGTATACAAGGTAGATGAGGTTCAAACAGGGAATAACAATGTCTTGTGAAATGGAACAACGGAGATTGCTATAATAACTGGATATTAATAAAAGAAGGTTGAAACAAGAAATAATCGTATAGACAAAAGCTTCAAAAGGTGATGATTGAGGAAGATCTTTAAAACGGGTAGATATTAAAAAGCTACATTCCACTTTTAATAATGCTTAAAGATGAAATACAGCTTTTATAGTAGTGTAGCTGGATATGCAGGTCTAATAAAACTTTATTTTTCTAGGTGAGATATTACTGAAGCAATAATACCTAGTATTAATCCCCAAATAATATTGGTGATAAAAACACTAACTAATGCAATCGGGTTTGTTAATGGTCCTTGTAATTCACCAGTTAAAATTGGCGATAAGATTCCACTTAAGATAATAGAAAAGGCTGCATAGCTAATCCCAGCAAAAACCAATACTTGAATTGGATTTTGTACCTTTATCGCTAAGACAATAATAATCCAAACTACGGAAATAAGTACTGTCATTACAATACTTCCGACGGCTTCACTTCCAAATATATCGATTAATCCAGTTATCTTCATTAAAGGTCTAATAAGTGCTAAAGCCCCTAAAACTAAACTGAGTATAGCATTCTGTTTGTTTATCATACGAAATTTCTTCCCTTCCAAAATATATTTCTTGCTAGCTCACTTTCTTTTTCCGATAATCAAATAATAGATGTCAGGTATTAGCTATTTCTAAAACACTTATTAAATTTTTCTTAAATATCGTATATAGATTACTAACATGAAAAAGCCAAGTTCAAGATTTTAAGTCTTGAACTTGGCTTATATTACTCTTCAAATTTTGTTATTAACATTTTCCATTTACTATCTATCACACTCAATCTAATTGCACATGAATCATTCACTTAATTTGGATCTCGAAGCAAATCAAATAATTTTTCTGGGACTAATCTTAATTTATTATTTTTAAAGTCATCAATGGACTTCCAAAGTAATTTGAAAGTCTCCCTATATTCGATTCCTTCACCGATTGGCCGGCCATAATAATCTTCATTCACCTTATCAAAGCTTTTAGCTACAAGTATTAAGCTATCGTTTTTAAATACGAAAATAGCTAAAGTACGAATTTCCCCTTTCTTCACATCTTGACCCCCATTCTCAAATTTCGGTAAATAAAATAGATAGGAAATCCTATTCACTTTATATGAACAGGACTTCCTATCTATTTTTTAAATCTGTTTCCAGTATTCATGTATATCAGCATAAATACAACGATGCCAATAAATAAAACAAAGCCAAAAACGAATAGCCAATCAATTTCATATATTTCACTAAACACCCAAAATAACATACTAAATGACAAAGCAAACATCATTTTCCCCATACACTTACAGAGAGAAACAGTGTCATATTTTTCCTTTTCTTCTGGTGACATTGTATTATAACCAGCAATTAAAAATGAACCTTTACCATTGATTAGAACAATTCCTATTAAGATAAATACTCCAATCATGATTAACATGATAATCATTGTATTTCTATCCTCTACTTTTTCTTATTGGTCCTTTTGTTTTCGCATTCGAGTTGCCATAATCACATCTAGAGCGACATCGTTCATAATTGCCTGCATTTCATCCAAATCAAACTCCTCTGGGACTGTCTTATTAGAAATCATAATAGTGAGTCCAGTTTGGAAAGCTCTCATTTTAAATAAGATCATCATAAGTTCCTGATCCGTAAACCCTACTAAGTCAGGATCTTTTTTCATATGTTCTACAAGTTCATTACCCATTCCTTCATCATAGTCTCCAACATATTCATTTGGCTTCATGATAAAATCTTTTGATAGCACAGGATACTCCTTAGCAAATTGAATACTAGCAAGCCCTATATCTTGGAATGGGCTACCCGAATTTTGTTCGTATACCAGTTGTTGACTAAGTTGAACGACCTTTTTAATCACTGCTTGTTTTAGTTCCTTCACATCACTAAAATTCACATAAATAGGTGCAATCGAGCTACCTAAAAGATCTGCTACTTTCCTAATCGTAATACCATCTATTCCTTCTTTTTTAGCAATTTCAAAGGCAGCGTTGATAATTTGTTCCATGGAAAATTTATTCTTTGGAGCCATAACTACATCTCTCTTCTTAAAAATAATTGTAAAATATTTGTTATATATCAAATTTTACACATGGAGACTGCTCTCTGTAAAGTAAACCAATTTTTTACTATATAACATTCCAATAAACAAAGATCCACAGCAAAGCCATTGTTGCTCCAGCAAATAAGGAATAATGGATTCTTCCTGGTTTCTGCCAAAACTTTTTCCACCAGGCAAGCACTGTAAAAATGGCGATAGCTAAGCTAATAATAATCATGAGATAAGGTATGAATACAGTAAATGCACTCCATGGAGAAGTCTCACCATAAGCCGTTGGTGGTAATTGATAGATAGGGTGTAGATTGCCTGTGCTCATAAAGTCTATTAAAAAAACGATTGTCAGAAGTCCATATATGATCGCCATGCCTTTAGCTGTCAAAGCTAATGATGTCTGTTCAATTTTTTTCCCACGAAACCTTTGAATAATCGACTTTATACCCCAGTAGAATAAACTTCCAATAATAAACAGGATCGATAAGATAATTAATATAAAATTAAATCCACCAGACTTATACCAATCAGCTTTAGAATAACTCATTGGTCCATCTGTCATCAGCATGATTTTTCCAAAAGGATCTGTTCCAAATATTATATTTTGAAATGCACCGGCAGGATCTTGGGATCTGCCTTCTTCTAGGTTATGATACAGGCCTGGTTCAACTTCCATAAAACGATCGGTTTCCCCTAAGTGAGTGACCATTAAATAACCATCATCATCTACATCAACAGAAATCACTCCCGTTAAAAGACTTAGAAATTTATCTTCAGTGGTTAAAGATTTTCTGTTCTGTTGATATTCACCTTTAAACTTTTTCGACCGTTCAAGCATTCCATCAGTAGGAAGGAATGTCTCTACATCACCCACAGGAAAATAGTGGTCCATAAATGCTTGAAACACTTCATTATTTGCAAGATAGCTTCCACCACTATGGGAAATAAAAATTCCAATCTGTTCTTCAGGCAACAAATAGAATCCTGTGTTAAAAAGCATTGTGTTACCTGGATGATAAGCAGTGCGTTTTTCATTGAATATACCTTCTATAAAACCATGCGCCATTCCTTGTAGATTCTGATGCGGGCTGTATAGCTGACCGAACATTTTTTTGACAGTATCTTTTTCTAGAATTTTCTCTCCGTCATATTCTCCCTCTTGTAAAAAAGCTAACATAAATTGAGCCATATCATGAGCAGAACTACTCATACTTCCAGCGGGTTCAGGTGGAATAAATTCAAACTCTCCCTCTAGAAAATCTCCATCAACATAGCGATAGGCCTTCGTTATATTCGCATCTAGATTTTCCGATATAGGCTGCCTAAACGTACTGTGCTCCATTCCTAGCGGGGCATATATATGTGTTTCAATATACTCAGCAAAAGGCATCCCAGAAACTTGTTCGACAATATAACCAGCTAAGGCAGTACCATAATTAGAGTATGCAATCACCTCTCCTGCTGGGAAAATACGTGCTGGCAACTTTTCACGTAAATATTCATCAAGTGGTACCATTTGATCTTCAGATAGCTTAAAAATCTCTGAAGAATAATCTTCAAATCCAGGGGTATGACTCATCAAATGCTTGAGCGTAATCGCATTAAATTCAGATGAGCCTTGTGTTTTATATTCCAGTTCATCAGGAATTTCAAAATCAAGATAATCATTCACATCTGTATCTAAATCCAATTTTCCCTGTTCCACCAATTGCATAACTGCTGTCCATGTAAATAGCTTTGAAGTGGAGCCTATACGAAAAAGTGTATGCTCAGCATCAACAGGCTCTTGGTTATCTAAATCTGCATAACCATATCCTTTTGCCAAAACTACTTCTCCATCAGCAACAACAGAAACAGTAGCATTTGCGATATGAAACTCTTCCATCTTCTCCTGCATAATTCCATCCAAAAATGCTTCTACATCACTACTGTCTAAATTCTCAGTAGAAGCGAACACATTTAATGTATTAAAACTAGAAAGTAGCAGTGTCATTGCAATCAAACAGATAAAACCCACTTTTAATAACTTCATTATCTTTCTCCCCTCATTCGTCATTCTTTAGGTATGGAACTTAGAATCGCCTTACAAGTTTAATATATATCACATGATATGTATCATTAATTATACATTCTTTTCTCACTTTGTAAAGATGAAAATAAAATATATGAACAACATAAAATTGCGTGTTCGATGAGCCTTTAATGAAGTTTTTTTCAGGATAATATTGCTGTTTACATCAAATAAAAATGAGAAGGAAATAGATAAATAATCTATACCTTCCCATTTTAAGTATGTGTTTTTGAATTATAAATAAGATGAAATTCTTCAACAATTTCATGTCAAAACTTTTTTCCGTATAATGCTTTCTTGGGATTTACCATTATAATTACAACTGCAGATACTGAATAAAAAATTGCATTATACATGATTATATCTATGATATTTCCATTGATTAGGCCGGCAAAAAAATTAAAAAATTGGTGAATGATGATTGGGATAATTAAATTCTGATTTAAATTATAAAAGGCTGTCATGACAATTTTAGTCGCTATGATTGCTACCATAAAGAGTAATATGTACTTGATTAAATCAATGCCTCCAAGCCCGGTAGTAAACCAGATAGGCAAATGCCACATCCCCCACCAAAATCCGATGATGAGAGAGGCCATTAATGGCGAATGCTTCTTCTGAAGTTCAATTTGAGCAAAGCCCCTCCAGCCTAATTCTTCTCCTAATGGACCTGCAAAAAGGTTTTTAAAAAAGAAATAAATCAGCATACCCCATGAAGAAACAGTGAAAGTAGAAGTTACTTCAGTTCCACTAGTCACTATAAACAAAATCAGTAAAAATATAAAAAGTTGTATTATACTAGCAGTAAAAATAACTGATGCTTTTAATTTGTCCTTAAATTTGTCTTTTACAAATTCAATAAAACGCACTCCGGGATAAATTTTGCGAAATAGTATGGCAAAAGCAAAAGTTGAGGACCAAGCTGATATACAAAACAAAACATCAATGATCCATGCCGACAAACCTAACATATGTGCAGACCCTATTAGACAAAATAGCGGCAAAAAGATGATATTACTTAATAAAATAAAACTTGTTATTGGTCTCTTTAACTTCTTTTTACTATCCATACATACTCCCCACTTTAAACTAAGTTTTTAGTAAATATCATCAAGCTCCTATTTACTAATACTTACAGCTTAAACCCGGGAGTTACTCATGGGTCAATACTTGTATTATTTTATCGGTGCATAGATTTCTAAAAACACACGTTCAAGTCCTTCTTCATAAGTAGTAAGTAATATGTTTATATAAACTAACCCTAAAAGTTCGTAACCCTTCTCTGCTGCTGCTTTTCTTAAACTTGCTTCCACATGATGATCAATATTTTCTCCACCAGTTGACCATCTTCCATTTTCAATAACCGTATATATGCATTTTGGATAAGCTAAAATTTCACCAGCTATTTCCTGATCGAAGTCTTCTATTTCCCTTACAATGATAAATTTATCTTCTGTCATTCCTTTGTCATCAAAACGTATTGCTCTTCTTAAAGATGTTAGGATAACTGCTCTTTTTAAACTGTCTGTATTCTGTTTCAAAACATCATATTGATCATACATCGTAAAATGCTCTATTTCCCCTTTTACTACTAAAGGCTTCATTCCTTTTACTAAGTATTTTCCTAAGAATTGAGGAACCTTCTTACAATCTTCTTTTACAAGTTGAAGTTTCTTTAAAAGGAGTTTTTGATATTCTATTTCCCTTAAAACATCTCGCTCTTTTTCTTCTAGTAATGTTTTTATTCCTTCTACACTCTTGCTTTTTCTTAATTCTTGAATTTTTTTAATTTCAATATCTATTTCCCTATAGAAATTTACTGTTGCTATATCGTATATGTCATAATGGCTATATTTTCTATAACCATTTTTCATATCCTGTTTGGGCTTTACTAAATTCTTTTCTTCATAAAATTTCAAAGTATCTCTGGACACACCTAAAAAATTAGCTACTTGTCCAATGGTATACATAATACCCTCCTTGCATCTATGGTTAATATATAAGGTGATTTCGCCTAACTGTTCTGAGCCCTTATAAGTTCATATATCTTACGAGTGGTGTTAACATTTCTTACTGTAATTTGTTTGTATAATTTTGAACCAATAATTCTTGACATACCGCTTTTCGTTACATTTTTCTTATCGACAGACCATAGAATTGCTCCTGGAACATATTTCACCGTATCAATATCTGGTTTGATGACTAGACTTTCAAGTACAGACTCATTATTAATTTCATCCCATAAAAACATAACATCACTTTTCATTTCTTTGTCATTTTTCCATGTATCAGGAATTGCCTTAATGATTTGCTCAAGATCCTCATCACTAAGAACGACTACCCTAATTTGTAATTTAAAATCATCATAAATCGCTTCCTCCAAAACACGTGAGAGTTCAGTTTTGGATAGATCTTTGTTTGAAAAAATAATATTTCCTGTATTAATGTAAGTTTGCACATCACTCATTCCAACTTTTTCAAATGTTTGTTTAAGTAATCCCATATTAATCTTATTATTTCCACCTACATTAATCCCTCGAAGAAGTGCTATATAAAACATAATCATCCTTCTTTCAAATTTTATTTAGGACTTATTTAATATACATAAATATAAAAACAGAGCTGTCTAAATATATTTTCACTAAGATTAGCTAGTCCAATGAAATGGCCGTTGAATATGTAGCGGTAATTTCGTTTTATCATTACCTTTAGCTGAATTAATTTGCATTTGAGTTAAAAACATACTTGTAGAAAGATCTGCACCATTTAAATTAGCATCACGCAAATCAGCTCCAATAAAATCAACACCTCTTAAATCCGAATTCCGCAAATCTGCAGCAATTAAATAAGCTCCTCTTAAATCGGCTGTTCTTAAATCCTTACCTTTTAAATTCTTTCCAACCCAATCAATACCTCTATATTGTTTTCTTTTCTTAATCATAAAAACCTTTGAACTTAATTCATTTCGGATATATTCACTTGTTTCTAAAAGTAATTCATTTACAGGTAGCCGGCAATGTATAATATCTAAAGCCAATAATCCATCAGCATCCATATCTGTTAAGTCTTGTAAATTTTCTAGTTGTTTATTCAACCGATTCTGCAACGAATGGGAGAGATTATAAGATAATGCTTCAGCAGTAAATGCTATCATTTCATATAATTGTTCCATAATGGGAAATACATGAAACATCTTATCAGCAATTTCAGGATGCTCTTGCCAACTTTTCCCCTTAAAAGTACCTTGAGAGACCTTTTGGCCAGCGCCTAAACAATCAAACACTGTACATCCCTTAAATCCTTTATTTCTTAAATCTGTATGAATCTTACATCGGAAATCCTTTTGTAGATTAGAACAAGGTGTCCCAGCAGGTTTATCTATTGCAAAATCACTTGATGCTACAATGTTAAGCGCAGTGCAACAAAGTCCAAAGCAACTCGAACAATCGGCTTTTAAATTTATTCTAATATTTTGGGCTGTTTCATTGTACATGTTTATGACCTCATATATAAATTTTTGCTTATATTATACACCATTGTTTTATACCTAGCTGGTTGATGAATAAAAAAGCTTCATAATATCGAAAGATAATCTAAATTCTATTTTGATTTATTGTTAACCATTAAAATTTATTCTTTCTGATGGTTTCGCCCATATCAAATACAAAGAACCTGCCATGTAACGCTTTTCTTTAATAAGCTTTACATCAGACTTTTCTACTATAGTAGAAATATCTCTATTTTGATGACACCCTACCATCCGTAGTGCCAATGGATCAAAAATTCTTTGTAATCCTGCCAAAAGTTTATTTGTACTAATGCCATGCTCCAGCAATAGTATTTTTCCTTCTGGTTTACACCATTTTTGAAATTTATTTAAGACATCGACAGGTTTTTGATAGGCGCAGAAACTAGTAGAAGATATGATCGTGTCAAAGCTATTATCATTAAACTCAATAGTTTCAACATCATTTTGCATTAGTGTTGTTTGGAATGGATAATTTTTTGCTGCATGATCTGCTTTTTTTAACATTTCTTGACTAAAATCTACTCCTGTCAATTCAATATCTTGATGATAAAAAGGAAAATTAAGACCTGAGCCAATAGCTACTTCCAGAACACTTCCCTCTGCTTCTTGAAAAATACTTTGACGAAATCTATATAATGGATCATTTTTACGTCGTTTATTATATTTTTCTGCCTGCTTATCAAACTTTTTAATCAATGATTGACGATTCATAGCATCCCTCGATTCTCCAGCCTTTATTTAATAAAATTTATCCCCAGAAGAAAAGCTTTCAAATAGCTGCTTACTGTTGAAAAAATTAAGCTTCATTGCCCAACCAATACCTCCAACTATTCATTTATAAAAAACTTTTTTGAGCTCATCGAGGTATCCATCTAGTTCTGCAATAATATGGTCATAATCTAATTCAGAAGTTTTCATATTCCTAATATCCTCTAGTACTTGGTTGGTAAAACCAATATTGGACCATAAAATAAGCTGCTTCGACTTTTCTATGTCTAACCCATCTTTGAATTTAGATTCATCTACGACATCTAACATTGTCTCCTGACATAAAGAAAGTTTTTCATTCGTCTTTTTTTCCAGCTCTCTATTCACTTCATCAGCTTTTGTAACAGAAGAAAGATTAATAAATTCAAAAATCCAAGGATATTTTTGTATCAATTCCAGCTGGAGCAAATAAGATTGTCGAAGTTTTTCAAAAATATCCTGTTCATCAAATTTCATTAAATTAAGATATTCTTCATCAATCATCTTCGTACAGTAATCATAAAGAAATAGAAAAAGATCTTTTTTGCTATTTACATAGTGGAACATTAATCCTTTTGAAATCCCCGCCTCTTTTGCAATTACATTTGTTGAGGCATCATCAAATCCTTTCGCAGCAAATTCTTTTAACGCTGCATTTAAAATAGCATCTTTTCTTTTCGGGTCTAAGCTTTTCATTTTTGGTAGCATCATATCACCTTTAATATCATTTACCTATTAGGTTAATGATATTGTATATTTATTTATCTAACAGGTCAATTTTTTAGAAAAAGAGCATTTAAAATAATTAGGTTTTTATTGAACTTGGATATCCTCATTCAGCTGTAATTCCATTTCAGGAAAAAATCTATTTTTATAACTCATTTCTCATCAATTTATTTTCATTCCTTTCGATTATTCTTTGCTAATACTGCATATTGAAACAAGCATCATTCATATCAATATAATGTAGAACATTTTTCCATAAGGAGGAAATAATGAGCGATAATAATCAAAATCCTCAAACAGAGAGACATATTCCTGCTCAAAATACTGAGGCAACAACAGGAAACAATTATTCCTTTCGTCAACATGGGTATTCTAATAACGCTGCTCCAAGATATGCTCAAACGGTTGGTAAGAATGGTCCAATACTAGAGCAAGATAATATTTTACATGAAAAACTAGAAACGTTTATTCACGGGAAAATCATCGAACGTCCTTTACATGTGAAAGGCTATGGTGCCTTCGGATATTTTGAAACGATGAACAGTATGAGTCAATACACAAAATTACCCTTCCTTCAGCAGCCCGGTCAAACCGTTCCTGTCGCAGTTCGCTTTTCACTTGGGGCAAGCAATAAAGGTACACCAGATACATCACGAAATATACGTGGATTTTCAACGAAATTCTATACAGACGATGGGATTTTTGATCTAATTTGTAACCATATCCCCGTCTTTTTATTGCGTGATCCGATGCGTTTTCCAGAAAGCATTGCAGCTCTATCGCCATCACCACGGAATAACTTAATGGATCCGAACTCGCTGTGGCGATTTGTCGCAAGTACTCCAGAATCCACTCATTTTATTGTCCGCCTCTTTTCCGATCACGGCACGGTCAAAAGCTTTCGACGAATTCCAGGACATAGTGTCAGTACCTATGTATGGAGAAATTCAGAAGGAAAACGCCATTATATTAAATATCATTGGATTCCATTTGATGGTGTGCAATACATTACAAGTGAGGAAGCAGAGAAGATTGCAGCAGTCAACCCTGATTACGCTGGGGAAGATCTTTTTCAAACAATCGCAAACGGACGCTCGGTAGAATACGGTCTATATGTACAAATTATGGACCCAAAAGATGTTGAGCAGCTACCATTCGATCCTCTTGATGATACAAAAATATGGGATTCGAAGATGTATCCTTTCCACCCTATTGGAAAAATGGTCCTCAATCGTAATCCTGAAAATTATATGGAGGAGGTGGAGAAAATTGCATTCTCCCCATCGAATTTATTAGAAGGCGCAGAATTGTCTGATGATAGGATATTACAAGGGCGGGCGAATGTATATTGGGATTCTCAACGTTATCGTATCGGTCCACGATTCCGGGATGTGCCAGTGAATGATCAAAGGAATTGGCGGCCTAGTGATTTGCAGACTAGTGGAGAAGGAAGATTTATAGAAGGAAAGCTTGTACGTTCGGATATCGAAAAGCAAGATGATTTTTCACAGGCAGGTGCTTTTTATCAATTGTTATCACAATCTGGAAAATCTCAACTTGTCTCAAATCTAGTTACTGGACTGACAGGAGTACGAAGGGAATATCAGGTCAAGACAATTGAATACCTTTCTCTTGCTTCTCGTGAGCTCGGTGAACGTGTATCAGCTGGCTTACGAGAATAAATGATATGGGAAACCTAGCTTACGAAAATGCTCAAGCTAGGTTCTTTTCATATCTACTATCCAATAAATGATATTATCAAACGTACACCGATGAAACGATTAGGAAAACCTGAAGAAATAGGAAAAGTTGATGCTTTCCTATCTTCCCCTGCCGCATCCTTTGTAACAGGAACCATTCTTCCAATCGATGGTACTTACTCTGTTATGTAAATAATTTAAAACAGGAGCCTGAATGTAGGTTCCTGTTTTAAATTATTTTATAAAAATCCTATTATTTTGGCACACCCATGTCACTGAATGGAAAATATCGAAATTTTACTTCTCCAATAATTGCTTCATTAGCTATAAATCCAAAAAATCGACTATCTTTACTATTTATCCGATTATCTCCTAAAACAAAAATGGAGTCTTCAGGTACACTTACCTCACCAGTCAGCTCCTGTAGCGTAAAATCTGCTGTAAAATTAAAATTTAAATTATTACTCTTTTTACTTTCTTCTAAATAGGGTTCTTCCATTGCTTCACCATTTATATACAAAATATCATCTTTTACCTCAATGGTATCTCCAGGTAAACCAATAACCCTTTTAATATAAAAAGAATCCTCATCTGGTGCATCAAACACTACAATATCAAATCGGTCAATATCTGATAGCTTATTTATTAAAACTTTATCATCTTTTTCAAATGTTGGTGACATTGATTCTCCTGAAACAACTGTTGGTGAAAATAAGAAATTACGAACTAAAAAAACTATTATTAATGCGAACACTAAAGTTTTAATCCAAGAATAAATTTCCCTTTTTACATTTTCTTTAGTCATGTTTTTCCTCCCTTTATTGTCTATTCCATTAGATTTTAAGTTTCTAAATAATTGTTAAATAATTGAACAGTATTAGGGTTTTCATTAAATTTCCTGTAACTAAATATTCACTTTTAGCCACACCTATTATTAAGTTTTTTTCCATATTAATCAATCATCAAGTTTCTCACCCAAATTATAATGGAAAACCTTATAATTTCCTTTTTAAATCAATTTAATTGTTTCTGTTCCGTAGAAACTTTTATCATAACAAACTTCAGATTTTTATCTGCAAATTATATATTAACATAGTCGATACTCCTCTTTCTAAGAATTTATGTACATTTTATTATTAAATGAATAAAGACATAACTACTTGATTCCATTTTTCCAAACCTAATATGTACCTCCAAATTATAATTACTTCAGCAAAACTGATTAATTTTAAATTTTATCACATCGTGTGGCCATTTAATGCATGGGTGGTGAACCACCTTTTACTTAAATACCTCACCTATTTAACCATAAAAACACCCCCGCAATTAAATTTATTTAATCTAGTTGCAGGGGTACACATCAACATTTTAATTTCTTTTTTATAAATCTGAGCTTTCATTTATCCACTAAAACTGCAAGATAAATCATTTTTTACTTTTAAAAAGGCCTCATCCTTTTTCAAAATAACCCATTCAGCTATCGCAGTATTCAGTATAAAACCGCCCATATATTTAAAATTTCTTTAATCATTAATTCGCTTCCACCAGGCAAGGTGAATGAATTAAAAACAGCTTTTTTTCATATCTCCCCCTCTTCATATTGTTTAGGATTTATTACCGCAAACGATCTATTTTTATAAACTTACCTATAATCATAACAAATAAAATTCAATTAAAAACTGCTCCAAGACAGCAACTTTATAAATCCTGTGAAAGCCGAACCATATCGATGACTTGGATACCGTTTTCAAAAATAGGTTTATCATAATGCCTAATAAAGAAATCGCGATCAATAGAAGTCATTCTAAAACCGCATTTTTGATATAACGCCAATTGAATGACTCCGGAATTTCCAGTGCCTATTTCAATCGTCTTATACCCCTCATCTTTTGCCATTTCAATCGCATGAAGGACAAGTTGTTTTCCATAACCTTGATTGTGATAATCTTCTTTTACTGCTACATTTACAATTTCTACTGTTTCTGGACGAGTTGGAAGAAGTACATATACCCCTATAATTATTCCATCCCGTTCCATAATAAAGCACTTACCTCTTGAAATATATTCCCTGACAAGTTTTTCTGATGGGTCTGCTAATAATAAAAGATCCAATGGCAATTTCTCATCCTTTTTTAATGCTCTTATCAATTTGAATACCTCCAATTTTGTTTTAGAATTCTCGTCTTACAATACATGGGCTTTCGACATTTTCATCTTACAAACCTCTGAAAAATAGTATAGAAAAGATGCCAAAGTTACTTTTAGAATAACCCAGAGTATGTATTTTTCAAATAACCTTACTTTTAACTGGCCAACATATATTTAATTTCTAGTCTTCCTTCTGCAAGGTATTTAGAAAAATTTATAGCTTACACTTCTGTGAATGCATTAGCAAGTCCAGTGAGATAATTATGTTTTTCTTTCTATTCATCTAAACAAATATTGTATTTACAATGTCAACAATTTATTAAGTATAAAAAAAATTGAAGAAGTTAATATTAACTATTAATATCCATGATTAACCAATAAGGCTTAATCCTTATTAATGAAATGATCCTAATAGATAATAATAACTTTTAGATACTATAAAAAGGAAGAGAAACTATGTGGTTTTTAAAGAAAAAGGGAAAAACAATGAATCCTCATAGCTCTTCGTCGAGTCAAGTGAGGGAATCCAAACAAAAAGATATTTTAAAAACTAGTCTCCAACAAAATATACAAATCGTAAACGATACACTTGGAAAAAGTTCAGATATTGTTATTCGTGAAATCCCAATTGGGAAAAAAGGCACCATTCAAGCTGCAATTATATACACAGATGGATTAACCGATACAGCCTCATTACAAAGTTTTATTTTAGAAACTCTCATGATAGATATTAAAGAACTTGATTTACTGAGAAAAATTTCTTCTGAACAAAATCTCATCAACATTTTAAAAGATGCAGCATTAACAGTAGGAGATATTAAAGAAATAGATAATTTCAATCATTTATTCAACAGTCTTTTGTCGGGGGATACTATCGTTTTAATCGATGGTTATGCTCAAGGGTTAAGTATCTCCAATAAACATTGGGTTGAGCGAGGGGTAACTGAACCCGAGACCCAAACACTAATTAGAGGGCCACGTGAAGCATTTACAGAAAACTTGCGTGTCAATACAGCCTTAATTCGTCGTAAAATTAAGGATCCTAATCTTTGGATGGAAACTGAAAACATTGGGACACGTACAAAAACTGACATTGCTATAGTCTATATCAATGACATCGTAAATGAAAAAATATTGAACGAAGTCCGTTTACGTTTAGATCGAATTGATATTGATGGAATTCTCGAAAGTGGATACATAGAGGAATTAATTCAGGATTCACCTTACTCTCTTTTTAACACTGTTTTTAACACAGAGCGTCCAGATGTAGTTGCTGCAGAGCTGCTAGAGGGACGCATTGCTATTTTGGTAGATGGAACACCATTTGTATTACTCGTACCAGCATTATTTATTCAGTTTTTTCAATCTCCTGAAGATTACTATGAGAAGAATTTTATCGGGAGCTTAACTCGACTTCTCCGGTTTTTAACATTTGGAACTGCTATGCTGACACCAGCATTATTTATTGCAATCACAACATTTCATCAATCCATGTTACCGCCTGCCCTCCTTATTAGTTTGGCGGGCCAACGAGAAGGTGTCCCATTTCCTGCATTTGTTGAAGCAATTATCATGGCAGTTGTTTTTGAAATTTTGCGAGAAGCAAGTATAAGAATGCCACGCGCCATAGGATCAGCCATTTCGATTGTAGGAGCATTTGTTATTGGTACAGCTGCAGTTGAAGCGGGAATTGTTTCAGCGATGATGGTAATTGTTATTTCAATCACTGCCATAGCAAATTTTGCTTCACCTTCTTATGAAATGGCAATTACTGTAAGGATACTTCGCTTTGGGTTTATGGGCTTAGCTGCTTCATTTGGTTTATTTGGAATTACGATTGGTTTAATTTCCCTAATTCTTCACTTATGCAGTTTACGTTCTTTTGGCGTACCATATATGTCTCCGATAGCACCTTTTAATGTATCGGATCAAAAGGATACGTTTATTGTTGCGCATTTATGGAAAAGAATTACTCGACCTGGATTACTTAGTCAAAAAAATAGGGTTAGGCAGCAAGGTTCAGCTTTTGCAAAACCTGAGCCACCCAGAAAATAAGAGACAAGAAGGAATTTAGCGATGAATAAATACATGTTCTGTATTCTAATCCTAACTCTGTTCTTTCTTACAGGATGTTGGGATCGGCAGGAACTAAATGAAATCTCCATTACATTAGCGTTAGGAATTGATAAAGTGGAAGATGAATTTCTAGTATCTGCTCAAGTAGTTGTACCTTCTGAATTAACTATGAATAGAGGTACTGGTAGTTCAGCAGTCACACTCTATCAAGAAAAAGGAGAAACAATTTTTGAAGCGTTTAGGAAAATGACAAAGGAATCACCCCGAAAAATATATCCTGGGCACCTTCAAATCCTTGTAATTAGTGAAGAATTAGCTCAAGAAGGAATAGCCGAATCCTTGGAATTTCTGTCAAGGGATCCAGACCTTCGACCAGATTTCTATGTTGTTATTGCTAAAGATGTTGCTGCTTCAGAAATACTAAATATCACAACAACTTTAGAAAATATACCAGCTAATAAAATGTTTGATAGCCTTGAAATGTCAGAAAAAGTTTGGGCTGGTACGAGAAGTATCAATTTAGATGAGCTAATAACAGACCTTATTAGTGAAGGTAAGGAAGCTGTAGTAACAGGAATTCAGTTAATAGGAAATCCTCAAAAAGGATCGAACAAACAAAATGTAGAATCAATTAAGCCTGCAGCTACAATTCAATATGATGATCTAGCCGTATTTAAAAGAGATAAATTAATCGGCTGGTTAACGGAGCAAGAAACGATAGGCTTTAGTTACATCAAAAACAAGGTAACAACATCTGTAAGACCTATTGATTGCCCTAGTGACGGAAAAGCGACTATAGATATCATCCGCTCTAAGTCTAATGTGAAAGGTGCAATAAAAAATGGAGAACCTGAAGTAGACATCAATGTGAAAGTTGAAGGAAACGTAGGATCAGTAGAATGTGAAATTGATCTTGAGAAATTAGAAACAATTAATGAGCTTGAAGAAATTTTTGAAAAAGAACTGGAAGAAACTATCGAGAAAACTATTGAAGCATCACAAAAGAAATATGAGACAGACATTTGCGGGTTTGGTCAAGCTATTCATCGATCTAATCCGAAAGAGTGGCATAAGATACAAAAAAATTGGGATGAAAAATTCCCTGACTTAACAGTAAATATTAATGTAGACTTTAAAATTCTTCATACAGGTTCCATAAATAACTCTTTTTTAGAAAAAATAAATGACTAAATCATAATAATTGGGAGTTAATTAGTTGCAACTGCTATTTTTCTAGTTAAACTCCCCCTTTCTTGAAGAAAAATATAAAAAGGAGTTATTATTTTTCCTCTGCTTTGAACGGGGTATGAATTGGGAATAACGATCTCATATCCAATACAATTTGTTTCAATCCATTATATGATGCTTGGCTTGCTATATGTAAAATATTCTAATAGAAGGGAGTTCCTGATATGAAATGATTCCAAATGAAAAAATAAATGCATATCAATTTCTACTACTCGTCATCTTATTTTCCATAGGTACAAGTATCTTAATCATTCCATCAATTTTAGCTGGTGAAGTGAAACAAGATGCTTGGATTGTTGCAATATTAGGGACGCTTATCGGATTATTAATAATATGGCTATATTGTATCATAGGACAGTGGTTCCCTCAGCTTACATTTGTCCAGATTAACGAAAAAATTTTAGGGAAATGGGTAGGTAAATTAACTTCACTAGTGTTTGTGATCATGTCTTTTATCTATGCTGCAACTCTTTTATTTTATTCTGGGACATTTCTTAACATACATTTTATGCCAGACACTCCAATGGCAGCCCTGAATATCCTTATGACAATAATCATTGTGATGGGGGTCTATCTTGGAATAGAAACCATCGCTCGTTCTGCTGAAGTATTTATCCTTGTATTTATAGTACTTTTTTTCATTTTAATAGTCTTTATTATACCTGAAATAAAGTTAGAAAATATACAACCGATTTTTGAGAGTAATCCCAAAAAGATTTTTAAATCATCTTTGTCAGTTATTGAAGTAACTTCTATCAATGCAATCGTTTTATTAATGATTTTTCCTGCTTTTATTAACGATATTAAAAAAGGAAAAAAGTTCTTTTTTATTGGAAATTTAATAGGCGGAATCATGATTATTATCCTTACACTTTTGTGTATCTTGGTATTAGGTGCTTACGGTACAGCAGAAGAGATTTTTCCAGGCTATGAATTGGCTAAAAGAATAAATGTTGGAGATTTTATTCAACGCATTGAGTCATTAATGAGTATATTATGGATTATCGCGCTATATTTTAAGACAACCGCCTATTTTTATGCTTCTGTTCTAGGGATTACACAAATATTTAATTTGAAAAATTATCGTCCATTAACAATGCCTTTAGGTGGAGTTGTAGTGGTCCTTTCTCTTGTACTCTATCCTAATGTCGTCTACCAAAAAACTTGGAACGAGACAATTGGCTTACTCCTTTCATTTTCGGTGGGATTGTTTATACCTCTTTTGCTAGTAGTTGTGTATTTTATTAGAAAAAAGCAATTGAAAAAGGAATCTGAAGGCTCTGAAGTACAAGAAACAGAAAATGAGGAAAATTTTTTAGAAAAGTAGAATCACTTTTTTATGACTGCTTGTACTTTTATAGGTTTTGTTTTAGTTCATTACTTGTTTATTTTAAATTTCTGTATGAAGCTGCAAATGATTTGATAATAGCTATCATACAAAAACACCCCCAAGGGTTAGATTTTTGGTCTAACTTCAGGGGTGCACATGAGCTTTCACGGTTTTTATGTTCCAGCCTCAAATATATCAATCATGCATCAATAATTTTTCTAATTCTTTCTCTGCTTCCAGTAAGGAATCTATAGTAAGTCGTTTTGCCAATTCCCCATCTTTTCTTTCAGCTGCTTCTAAAATCATTGGCTTGTATTTCCAAATCACTAAGCTAGACTTTTCTTTAGATTTAGATGCCCATAGAATTCTATATGGTTGAACTCTATTCCAAAGGGACTGGATTATATTAACTAATTCACGATTTCCACTACTTTCATATAATGCAGTTAGAAAATCAGCATCAATGTTTAATGCTTCTATCACATTTCCCGCATCTACTACTTTCTTCAAGGAGGTCCAGTGCTGCTTCATTACTTTTAATTGTTTATCATTTATTTGTTCAGCGCCTAATTTGGCTGCTTCACCTTCTAATAAAATTCGTACTCTATAAAAATCTTGGATTTCTTTAACAGATAGCTTTGATACTACTGCTCCTCGATGAGGACGATGTACAGCAAGTCCATTTTCAACCAATGTTCTAACCGCTTCTCTTACAGGCATTTCGCTTATTCCAAGTAATTTAGCCGTCTCACGTATTTTTATACTGAAACCTGGTTCCCATGTCCCATTTAATATCAAATCTCGCATTATTTCAAAGGCTTGTACCGATTTTGTGTTATGATTAATATTCATGTCAGAAACCACATCTTCCTTCCCCTTTAAATAGTCCCACCCGTCTTTTGTACGATTATAACATTAAATTTGAAAAAGCTTAATCAGAAATAGTTAGCGGTTTCAAAAGATATATATTTATCAATTTCATTGTTTAGTGTTTTAATTGTTGAATATAATATTAATCTTTTAAACTTTCCTACTTGAAATAACTAAGAGACTAAATTCATGAAAGCTGTTATCAAGATACTGTTTCCGAAATCAATAGCAAGTAATCCTATTGCCGGTATGACGAAAAACGCAGTAGGTGAAGGAGGATATTTACTCGTAAAAGCTTGCATATTAGCAATCGCATTAGGCATTGCACCTAAACATGAAATTGATATCTTTTCTTTTAAAATGTTCGGCAATATCAGAAAGAAGTGGTCTACCTATATCTAATCCCCTACATTCCTCCAATAAATAAAGTGAGTATAATTCTCCATTAATAGCAAATTTTGCTACGAGATAAAGATTCATCTTTACTCTTCCTATCTCAAAGAGGCTGTCCAATAAGCCCCCAAAATAAAACAAGAGGAAGAAAAATAAATCATTTTTCTCTTCTTGTTTTTCATTTGTAAAAAATTCCTGAAAAGTAGCCTGCGAAGCTCAGCTATTTTCAGGATATTGTGGGCTATTGCCACGATCCCGAATTCTGTGTGGACTTTATCGATACCCCGTAAAGAAAATCTACGGAACGACCGATTGCCCTTGATGTGACCGAAAACACTTTCTACTTCCACTTTTCGTTGGGCGTAGATTGCTGCTTCCTCTTCACTTTCAAGGGCTGCTTTTGCCTTAGCTTTCATTTCTTCAAAGATTGTATTCCAAAAAATTTGTCTGTTCCCCTTTGCCTTCGTACACTGGGGCTTCAATGGACAATCCAAACAACTTTCACATTCATAAATTTTATAACTCTGCACATAACCAGACCTATTCTTCCGATTGAGATATTTTTTGAACACGACTCTTCGGTTATTTGGGCAGATATAATCATCCTCATGGGCACGATAGGTCCAATTTTTAAAGTTTTTAATGTCTTTTTTGTACGCTCTTTTTTGTTCTTTGAGATAGGTGCCATAGGGTATTAAAAATTCAAAACGAGGGGATTTCTCTTCACCAATCGCATATAAATAATTTGCTTCACTTCCATAACCTGCATCGGCAATGATCCGTTGAGGCATCGGAAGGTTAGAAGCTGCCAACTTCTCCAAGTGTGGAATAAAACACCGAGTATCATTTGGTCGTTGATGCACGGAGTAATCGACAATCAATTGATTTTCTGTGGCCATTTGTACATTATAGCCTGGCTTCAACTGTCCATTTCTCATATGATCTTCTTTCATCCGCATAAACGTGGCATCCGGATCTGTCTTGGAAAAGCTGTTTCGATCTCCTAAGATGGTTTGATAGGTCTGATACTTTTCCATACGTGGAAGAAAGTTCTCACGTATTTGTTTCATTGGTTTTTTTAAGGTGCTACGACGAGAGCGGAGCTGTTTTCGAAGCTGACTTTCTTCCGTATTTTCGATAGCTTCAGAAAGGGCATCTACTTTTTCTGCTAGTTGATTGGCAATCGCTTCTAAGTCTTCCGCAGTCGCTTCTTCTTTAGAATGGCTTATCTCTAGCTCTTCCTGTGCGGCAATCGTATCGATATGTGCCAACGTTTCCTGGATGCGTTGCTTTAACTGCGCCTCCCATCGCACGGTTGATTTTTTCCATACGAAAGAATACTTATTGGCATTGGCTTCTATCTTTGTGCCATCCAAGAAGTAGTTTTCCATCGTAATCCATTGATCTTCTATCAGTTGCAGAATCATCGTTTCAAATAGCTGATCCATCATGGCTTTCATTCGCTTCCCACGAAACGCATTGATGGTGCGAAAATCAGGGGTTTGCATACCTGCAAGCCACATAGTTGGTAGATTTTCTTTGGTCATTTTTTCGATGTCTCTACAGGAATATGTTTTTTGGCTGTAAGCATATAAAATAACTTTCAGCATCATTTTGGGATGAAAGGCTGGTCTACCTCCACCGCTATAATAACGATAGAGCTGTTCCTTTGGGATACGCTCCACCATTTCATCTACCACTCGTGCTACATGATGTGTAGGGATATAATCTTGGATATCAAAAATCACCGTGCTTTGTCGGTTATCGTAAGGTTTAAATAAGGGAGTTGCTGGGTTAGAAGCTGTAACTTTTTCCTCGATTACCTCTAGAGGAAGTGTCGTTTGTGTGGTACAATTTGTATGAGATTTCATAAAAAATCGCCCTTTCTGAAATGTTGTGTGGTAACTCCATTTTACAAGAAAAGGCGATTTTTTTATATGTTTTTTAGGAAGAATAAAGAAAAAAAGGGCCGTCATAGAAAATCAGTTTTCACTGACTTTTTGGACAGCCCCTATCAAGCTGTTTTGATTGAACGAGTGCCGGAGTGAAATAGAAAACAAAAAAAGACTGAAAACCTATTGGCTCCAGTCCTGATTATGTTATATAGTTAGTAAAATTTATGCTTCCTTCACAAAATTAGTGAATTTATCTATGATACTATCCAAGAAATTAAGTGTTCCTTCTTCTGCTAATTGATTGGTTTCTTCATCAAATTTTTGATTAGCGAAACCAATAAGTACTTCATTTCCACCTGGTGGTAGTACTTTAGCCTGAATACCTGGAGAGCTTAAAATTTCACGTAAATGCATTTGTGCACGCACAGTTCCGAGCATTCCCATGCTTGCACCTAGTGCCATTACTGGCTTACCAATCAATACTTTATCCACTCTAGAAGTCCAATCTAAAGCATTCTTTAAGATGCCGGGTACGGACCAATTATATTCTGGTGTAACGATAATAACACCATCTGCATTGGCAATTGTTTCTTTAAATTCCCTTACAATCTGCGGTGGGTTTTCCTCTTCATCTTGATTAAAAAATGGTAAGGAAGCAATATCGATAATGTTAATATTTAATTTATCTTTGTATCTTTCTTGCAATGTTTTAGCCAATTTCATATTATAAGATTCTTTTCTAATGCTTCCTACGATGGTGACAATGTTCATTATTTTATTTCCTCCTAAAAATTAGATGTATTTTTATTTTACAGCAGGCGCCCCGAATTTTCCGTCTTGGAAGTCTTGATAGGCTTGTTTGATTTCATCCATTGTATTCATAACAAATGGTCCATAAGCAATAAACTCTTCACGAATCGGAACTCCAGAATAAATTAATACTTTAGCTCGAGATGTTGCTTTTATCTTTAATTCACTTTTTGAATTAGACTCATTACCTTTTTCGTTATATGTAATGGTAGCTGCGCCAGTCTTACTTACCTTCGTATTGTTTTCTCCAAACTCCATTTCACCAGCTAACATGTACAGAAATGCATTATGATTTTCTGGTAAAAGATGTTTATATGTAGCTCCTTCTTGAAGGGTGATCTCAGCCATTGTAATTGGAACTAAGCTTTGCATCGGCCCTTTTACTCCCGCAATCTCACCTGAATATACTCTGATCTGCCCTCCGGCAAAAGAAACTACTGGTGCATCTTCAATATAAATATTTTGATAGCTTGTTTCTGTATGCTTTAATCGTTTCGGAAGATTTAACCAAAGCTGCAAAGTATGAATAAGATCATCATCAAACGCATCCTCTGCATATCGAGCTGCCCAGCCTGCATTCATGTACTGAATCCCCAGCGTCCAAAACCCCATATCCACCTGCATTATCAATATGTTCAAGTCTTCCATCTATCACATATGTTACCGTTTGAAATCCACGATGGGGGTGGTCAGGAAAGGTTCCTCGCTTATACCAATCCTCCGCCATTAAAATAAAAGGATCAAATTCTTCTTTCTTCTTAGGGTGAAGGATAAATCCTTGCTGAACATGCGGATAACCATTTTTATTATACTTTGGGTACCAATAATCTTTTATTTCTCTATGAAACATTAAATGATTAGACATTTCTAGACCTCCTTCTGCTCCATCTCTGAAGTTGATAAGATTATTCTTTTCTGGTTTAAAGTTTAGCTTATTTTAATTCCACAATGGAAAATATACGCAATAGCAGTATAGACAGTCACATTTAGATTTTATGTTATTATTTGGTATTTTGAAAGCAGTACATACCTATCACTTTGAAATTTTTAGTTAAAATTTAGATAAATGTTCAAGTATCCGAAGTGAATTATAATTCTTCTTAAAATAAAAACGAGGCGAAACCCTACTGGACTTCACCCTGAATTTTAGTTTTTAGTTGCACCATTTGCAAAAGTATCTATAAACATTTTTAACTTAGAAATACTTTTTTAATCATCTAATTCTACAAATAATTCTTCACCTGTTTGAGCATCCAGGGTAACTTCTACTTCTTTTTTCGCATCTTCAAAATTTATACTATAGACTACAGTGCCATTTTCTGTATCTAAGCTCCAGCTCGTAGGAATCAAATCCTTTGTTTCAGATACTTGTGCTGCTCTAGATAGTGCATCCTCTGCCGTTATATAATCAGTTAAAACTAATTCTTGATATTGCTCATCATTTTCACGAGCCTCTTCTTTTTTATGATCCACTTCATTTTCTTCACTAACTTGGACGGTATATTCTTTAGTATCATCAAAACCATCTATCTCATAAACAAGCTTGGACCTCTCTTCTGTTACTTCAATAGCAGATAATTTAACGTTTGAATAAGTACTATGAAATGTCTCAAGCGCCTCTTCTACTGACAATGACATATTTGTAACATCCAATTGCTCTTCTTTGCCACAAGCTGTTAAACCTAATACTACAATGATTAGCATTCCAAATAATATCTTTTTCAATTAAAATTCATCTCCTTTCAAATTTTTTATTATATATTTCACTTTTTATTTAAAAATCAAACCTTATATAGCTAAATTTCTTGTTACAATGATTGAGATAATTTTTAAATCGAAAAATGAAAACAGCTTTCAACCTTCAAATTTACTAAAATGCTTAATTTTTTCACCTATTGCGATGCAAACACGCTTAAATTCTGACCACTCTTTTCCTGCTGGATCATCAAACGCCCAATGTTCTCGCTTAATATGAGGTGGTGTAACTGGACAACTCTCGTCTGCATGATTACAAAGTGTGATAATAAAATCAGCATTATTCAACATTTTCCAGTCAATCAGGTCAGATGTTTGACCAGAAATATCAATTCCTACTTCCTTCATTGCTTTTATTGCATTTGGATTTAGTCCATGTGCTTCAATTCCAGCACTTTTAACTTCCCATTCATATGGATCTAAGTATTTTTTCGCCCAGCCTTCTGCCATTTGGCTTCTACATGAATTTCCAGTACATAAAAAATAAATTATTTTTTTAGTCATATAAATTTCCCTTTTCATATTTTTATAATATGGACAGTACTTTGTTGTTACAGAATTAATAAAGTTATGTACAATCCAATTAATGTAAAAAATAATATTGGAACAGTCAATATAATTCCTGTTTTAAAATAAGTTCCCCATGAAATCTTAATTCCTTTTTGAGATAATACATAAAGCCATACTAATGTAGCTAATGAACCTATTGGCGTAATTTTTGGACCTAAGTCTGACCCAACAACATTCGCATAAATCAATGCTTCTCTCAATACACCAGAAGTATTGGTTTCAGCAATTGCTAAAGCATCAATCATAACAGTAGGCAGATTATTCATAATGGATGACAAGAAAGCAGCAATAAATCCCATTCCTATCGTTGCTTCAAACAAACCTTGATCTGCTACAATTTGAATGATATTCGCAAGTGCAACTGTTAGTCCAGCGTTCCCCAATCCATATACAACCACATACATTCCAATAGAGAAGAATACAATATTCCATGGTGCATTTTTAATTAGTTTCTTCGTATTAAGCACAGTACTTTTCCTTGCTATAACAATAAAGAAAATCGCGATTACTCCTGCAACAATCGAAACTGGTATGTTGAGATATTCACTAGTAAAATATCCAATAACTAATAAACTAAGTACATACCATGATAATCGAAATATTTTTAAATCCTTAATTGCTGTACTTGGCGATTTTAATTTCGATAAATCATAATGATGTGGGATATTCTTTTTAAAATAAATTAATAATACGATGATGGTTGCCAAAAGTGAAAATAAATTGGGAATCATCATTTTTGCGGCATATGCTGCAAACCCAATCCCAAAGAAATCTGCTGAAACAATGTTAACTAAGTTACTTATAACAAATGGCAGAGATGTTGTATCAGCTATAAAGCCACTCGCCATTATAAAAGGAAATATCATTTGTTCTTTAAAGTTCAAATTTCGAACCATTGCAAGAACAATTGGTGTAAGTATTAATGCTGCACCATCATTCGCAAATAAGGCTGCAACAATAGCCCCTAGAAGACATATATATATAAACATTTTTATTCCATGCCCTTTTGCCACACGAGCCATGTGTAATGCTGCCCATTCAAAGAATCCGATTTCATCTAAAATTAATGAGATAAGAATAATGGCAACAAAAGTTAATGTTGCATTCCATGTAATATCAATTACTTCAACAACATCACTAAAATTCACAACACCAACTAATAAAGCAATCACAGCGCCTCCACAAGCTGACCAACCTATATTCAACCCTTTAGGTTGCCATATCACGAGAATAAGTGTTGAAATAAAAATCATTAAAGCCAAAATAAGTGTTCCTGACAAAATGTAAAACCTCCAATTTTAACAACACAAAATCCTTTTGCCCTGTTTTTCTAAAGCTTTTAATTTATCTTTTTGACAAGGTAGCTCAATAAGGATCTGGTTCACAAATGAATAAAAGCTACTATTCTTATTAATGGAATAAAAAACCCACTGGCCTTTTTTCTCCTCTTTAACCAATCCCATATCCTTTAATTTTCTTAAATGCTGGCTAATGGCAGGTTGTGTCATTTGAAATATCTCAACAAATTCACATACACAACATGCCCCTTCATCAAGTATTTTCATCATCGTCAACCTAGTTTTATCACCTAATAATTTTAGTATTATAGCTGCTTCTTCCATCTCAATAGTCATTTTGGATTTTCCCTCCTTTTCAAATTAACATATAAGTAATTACTTATATGTTAATTTGTTTATGTATTTTCTTCAAGATTTATTTTAAAATCAGTGGAAAAAATTATATAAGTTCCAAACACTTCGCATCAATAACTCAACAAGTTCCATCAGCCAACAGGAAAAGCATGCAGTTTTAAAAGCATAATGAAAAAATCCATTTTGAACAGAGTTTGTTCGAAATGGATTCTCCCTTATAAATTTTCATTCTTTTTTGGTACTATATCTCCAAACATTCTTGCATTGAAAATCATTCGTCCATCATTTTTAGATACTTGCCCATTATAATTGGGGATCATCAGAAGGCGGTTGAATTTCACTTAGAAATAAAGCTACATGTCCATCGACATCTGTCATCGTAAACAACAACATCTGTCCTTCTTGCAGTCCAGATTCACCTTTTGCTTGATATGGAAAGTTAGAAAAATCGCCACTAAAATCACCGTTCTCATCAGCTTCTAATTCCATTGTATCTCCTGTAAATGGGTCTATCTCTGAAACATTCACAATAGCTTCGGGTGAGGTTTTACCATAATACGTTGTTGTATTCTCGTAGAATTCCGGCAAATCAGTGACTTGTTTAATTTCCTCGACAGCTGTTTTCTCCGATATTTTCTCTACCAATTCCATGCCTTCCTCTGCTGGTTGAATTGGGAGAACAAGTTGCTGTTCATGAGGCATGTCTCCAATAATATAGATGATTAACTCATCCCCAGCTTCGAGTTCTGTTCCGTTAAGCGCAATCGTAAAGTACCCTTCTTCTGACACATCTGGATCAACAGTTTCCTTATTAGCACTATCGGGCTGTAGAAGTTCAAAGCGAATTCCCTGATCCGGATTAACTGTACCACTATATACTAAAGTGTTCTCATATATATAAGGTAGCTCTAGATTTTCTAAAGCTTCAGGATATACAACATTTCCATCAGCATCTGGATTTTCTCGTCCACTCACTTCCTCAGGATCATAAATGCCGGGTTCGGACACTCCTTCGTTTTCCTTATTCTCTTCACTGGTATCCTTGGCTTCTTCTCGGTTTTTATCTTCGTTAGGCGAAAATGCATCTTCTAGATCTACTTCTTGTTGTTCATTTTCTTTGTTTTCCTGTGCATTACTTGTCTCTTCAGTATCTGAATCATTACATGCAGTCGTACTGACTAAAATGAAGAAACTTAGTAAAATAAACTGTGCATATGCTCGCATTATTTATTCCACTCCTACTTTAAACAACTAGAAAACTATTCCCAAAAAGAAAACAGAAAAAACATTTCTAAGCAACTACACAAGCTATCAAATTAAACGTAAGGTAAGTCCTTGCCTTCAAGAAAAGCTTTCAAGTTCTCTAGTGATTGTTCAAAACCTTCCATATTTAAGCTAACTTGAATTCCGTCAGGTTCTGGAATTAATTCAAACTTAAGGAGGATATCCTTTTCATTGGAATAAAGTGAAAAGATTCTATTCTTCTTAATCTCTTTTATGGTAAAGTCCATGAGAATACTTTCACCTAATTTAAGGTTATTGTATGCATTTGGTGTATTTTGCAAGCAAAAAGTTTAGAAAAATGCAGTGGAAAGTTTAGAACTTTGCCATCCCTTATTTTTAATTTGATTAACGATTTGATAAAGCGTATTTTACACGGTAACTACCACCAGTAAAGCTCAAAATATGTGCGTGGTGGATTACTCGATCTACTAAAGCCGCAGTTAAACGTGCATCCACAAATATTTTATTCCACTGACTAAATTCTAAATTTGATGTGATGATGAGACTTTTTCGTTCATACCAATCGGAAATTAATTGAAATAATAATTCAGCTCCATCTTTACTAAATGGCACGTATCCCATCTCATCTAGAATAATCATATCAACCTTTTGAAAGCGATTGCGGAAGGTCTGAAATCGACCTTCGGTCCACGACTTCTCCAATATCTCAATTAAATCTGCTACTCTGTAAAAACGAACTTCATATCCATTTCTACAAGCTTTTCTTCCCAATGCTGTTGCTAAATGGGATTTTCCAGTTCCTGGTGCTCCTGTTAGAATTATATTCTCTTCCCTTTTAATAAAACTAAGGGATTCAAGAGTGTCTCTATTAAAATTTTGCGGAAAATGGATTTGATCATCCCATTGATAATCCGTTAGTTCTTTCTTATTCATAAATTTTGCCTTTTTTATTAAACGTTCTGCTTTTGCTATTTCTCTAAGCTCTATTTCTTGGGTTAATACATCTACTAAATATTGCTCTGGATTCTCAAAGCTAATTTTCTCGTATATATCGGCAATATAAGCTAAACGTAAAACTTTACATTTTTCTTTAACCCTATCAGTCATGCTGAGCACCTTCATTCACATCTGTTTGACCGGTAGGTCTTAACGAATCATATATATTCCAATCTACATCATAGGGATGTTTTATTGAGTCTCTAGAATGATTATTATAAAGTGACTCTTCGGGTAATAATTCATAAAACCTTAAATCTATTTCTCTCATATCATGATGAATAATCAAGTTTAATAACCAATCTATACGTTCTTTTCTTAGTTTCATCGAATCTATGTTCAAGTAATAAGAAATGCGGCCTGGTAAGTATGAAAAATATCTTGAATATACAACTGAACGTGGTTTTTTTCTCCAATTTTTTAGAATAGCTTGCCATGGGATTTCTCTTTCTTGATTCATGTATGGTCTAGGCCCTTTGGAAAGTAGCTCGCCGTTCAGGGAAACAACTTTGTATGTATTCCAATATAAAATGAGTTGTAACTTACCGTAATGATAACTTTTAGGTACATGGACTAACGTTTCGTCAATTCGCACTTCTCCGTATTTATTCGCAGAAGTCATCGCTTGTTTAAAAACTGGATATTCAGATTCGGGCAATGCCAGTCCATATTTCTTTTCTGCTTTAAATAAATCTGTAATTAAACAGCCTTTTATATAATGAGACCGTTGTTGATCCTCTTTACACTTTTCAAATAAACGATCACGTAAGTGAGCGAAGTCTTTCATGATAGGGGACGGTGTGAAAAAATTATAGCGAATATATCCTACCTTGTTTTCTACATGACCCTTTTCATTTCCCTTCCTAGCGTTGCAAGCTTGTGCTTCAAAACCGTAATGATTTGCGAAATGTAAAAATGTTTCATTAAAGACTGTTTCTCGACCACGTCCTCTTGCTTTTACAACTGCAGCTGAAAGATTATCTAAACGGAGCTTCCTAGGTACAAATCCAGCTTGGTTAAAAAGTACTTTCAGACCTTCTAAAAAACATTCTTGATTTTCGGCTGGTAGTGGTACGACATAACCTGCATTACTGTAAGGAAAACTCATCACCAAAACATGGATATCTTTTGTTTTGCCATCTGCGATGGCTTCTGTAACGCCAAAATCCACTTGTGCTTCAGCTGGTGGATGAGTTAACCTTTCATATTCTTCTCTCAATCCTTCCGAATCTTCTAGTATTTTTTCTTTCCATTCTTCCTTGATAAAATTGCAAATGGTTCGATAAGAACCAGTAAAACCCATCTTTTTTAATCCTTCAAAAATGTTCTTGTTGTTCCGTCTAAGTTTCTTTTTTAGCGAATAATCTTCACTTAACCAATCGATTACAATTTCTCCCCATTTATCTTCGTACATCATGCCTTTCCTTACTATATTTTTTTCTTGGGGTATTTGATCTTCATCAGCGTATTTTTTTACCGTTACCCAACTAAAACCAGTCCGTTTAGAAATTTCGTTGATTGACAGTGATTTAATATTCCTTAACTTTTTGATATGATTAATTTCAGGCATTGCTAGCATCCTTTCGTCCTCCCACCATTGATTGATTCGACACCAATAACGGTAGGGTATTTCGAAGGGACTGGCAAGCCTTTTTCTTTGTACAATCTTCTAACATTTTTGTTGCAATACTCTTAACTTTTATTTTGCACTAAACATTTGGCATAAGGGTAAAATTTGCTTTACTTCCAACTTCAAGTTTCGGAATCGACCACTTCGAACCAGGTGCATACCACTCTGAAAAACTTTCGTCATTTGTAATAGCATTCCAAATAACTTCTACATTTTTTTGAATAAGAATGGAACTTTTAGGATGAGCCATCTTTATACAACCTTTCGATTTGGAGTTAGTCTAAATATATCATATCTGACTGCACAGCTTTATATGTTCTCAATCCCCTACATAATTACTTGTACATGTTAAACATATTACTAATAATTTTGATAATATAATTAATAACATAGAACTTTTTCCATTTTCAATTTCTTTATCTCAAAATCGTATCCTTTTGCTCTATTTTCCGTTATAAAAAATGAAAGGAGCGATTAAAAAGGAGTGTAAAAAAATGGTTGCTTAGTTTTAGTATGCGGATTGTTCCTATGAAAAGGTAGCATCTGATCAAGAATGTCAGTAATTATTGACTGTATCTTAGGGGAGGAATGAGATTAATGAAAGTACTATTGTTAGGTGGGACATTATTTTTAGGAAAACATATTGCTAAACAAGCTTTGAATAAAGGAATGGATATTACATTATTCAATCGAGGTAAAACAAATCCAGAATTTCTAAAAGGAGTAAAAGGTGTCACACATATCGTTGGTGATCGCAGTATAAATGATATTGAAAAGCTCACAGATAATTGGGATGTGGTCATAGATGTATCAGGTAGAAATCCAGATGATGTAGAGCGTTCTGTACAACAATTAATAGATCGTTGTAATAGCTATGTTTTCATCTCAAGCATAAGTGCTTATAAGAATCTGGATAAAGGACCGGTGTTCGAATCAAATGTCCTCCATGAACTATATCAGGGCGATTACGGGAGCAATAAAGCTACTTGTGAGGTTATTATAAACAAGGATTTTTATGATAAATCACTTATTATTCGACCAGGGCTTATTGTTGGGCCAGATGATTCAACAGACCGCTTTACTTATTGGCCTTGGAGAATGAATCAAGGAGGAAGGATTCTCGTTCCCAATGTGAGTGACCGTAAAAGAGTTCAGTTTATTGATGTGCGTGATTTAGCATCATGGATTATTGAAGCTATTCAGCAAGGAGTGAAAGGTACATTTAATACAGTTGGCCCAAAAGAGACTCTTGGATTTAGAGACTTTATTTTAACTTGCAAAAAGCTAGTTTCACCAGAAAAGACAGAGCTTTGCTGGGTGGAGGAATCTGTTTTAGAGGAAAATCAAATTGAGCCTTGGATAGAACTACCCTTTTGGCTTCCCGATTCCTTAAATATGAATGGTATGATGTGTGCGAACAGTGACAAAGCCATCGAGGCAGGATTAAGTTTTCGTCCAATGAAAGAAACAATAATGGATACGCTTGAATGGAGCTTACATGAAAGACATGGCGAATGGCAAGCTGGACTGGAAAAAGAGAAGGAAGTTCGTGTGCTAGAAATAGTGAGAAATAGCACTGTTTGAGGTATTAATCAAAATATTAAATTGCCTTCATGTCACATATAGGAGATGATTCTTGTATTAACAGGGTCGTCTCCCTTTTTATGTGATCTGTTTTAAATTTTCCACATATGAGTCTATGAAGTTCTTCCTGATTTCTCAAAATCCGCATCAGTAATTAAACTTATAAAGTGGCATTACATATGCTTATTTATTGATCTACTTTATTAAGAAATCATTGGTTATAATGCTTGAGTCAATAAGATAGAAGAATAGGTATAAAAAAAACAATATAAATAAAAACGCACTTATCCTACATGATATGTTTATTCATACATAACATCGCTGAATATATTATTTAGTGTGAAAAGGAGATGGTTTTAGTGAGTCGAAGAAAATATAATTTTGAAGACTTCTTTGGAGATGAAGAAAATTATCATAAAAAATTTGACAAAGATGGTTGTCACTGTAATACGGGAGGAGAGAATGCATCCACTTGTCAAAAACTTGCAAATATTATCGGTGGGGAGGTTATTCAATCAACTCCTGTTTGTGTAGTGATGCGCCTGCGAGATATTCAAGTGACTATTCTAGGGCGTCGTACTCGTTCACCACTGGCTCTTCCATTTATGTTATCCTTTGAAAATAATGGCCTTAATTTAGGTGAGACTGTAGTTCTTCAAAGAGAGGTTAATCCAATGATCCATGCATTACAAAAAAGGGGGATTATCGTAACAGCATTTCATAACCATTGGCTGTTTGAAGAACCACGATTGATGTATTTGCATTGGGAGGATATCGACATGAATCCATTTGAGTTTGCAGAAGCAAGTATTTCAGCCGCAAAAGAAGCAAGGCTTTTCTAAAAATTAGACATCCTAATAACATTAGTAGCACAAAATCGGCCTCTGGTTTTGTGCTACTATTATTTTAGTTAGAATCAATATGCAGCTCGTGTATAACACACTTTTTTGAATCAATTTGGTATTTGGGGGCTATAGGGACCATTGGGGTTATGTCAAGATTTTTCTAAGTAATTAGCTAAGAAAATAAAATCAACTTCCCTTGGATACATGAATAATCTCCTGTACATTTACAAACGAGTTTAATCAAAATCTTCTTCTTCAATTTTTATTATGTTCCCTGTATTTGCGTTTACCTCTACTTCATAAATTCTATTTTCTGCTGTTAAAATAAAGACTTCATAGACAAAAACCCCATGCTCCAAATCCATATCAACATGAAGAATTTGCCCAGGGATTCGCTGAAGAGCAATTTCTTGCGCTTGTTGCGCCGTTAACCTTTGTCTATACATAATAAACATTCTCCTTCTTTAAAGTTGCAATCTCTTATTTATATGTAATAGACAAAGTATGAGTGATCATTTAACCTATTTTTCCTTTGTGAATATTTAATACCTGAGCATATTTAATTCGACTTTTACGCTTGGTTGTATAAAATTTAACAACCTACTCGTACTCAACACTATGTCTTCTTCAAGTTTAAGTGGTTAATTAATCATTTCTTCAACTTGTCAAAAAGATCTTCCCTGTATTTTGTCTAGGAGAATCAGACATATGGACAGCTTCATTTACATCTAACAAGTTGTATTGAGATCCATTCCTCATCAATGCTAATTTTTTCTCAGTAATGAAAGTTATAAGCCTTTCAAAGGTTTCATGCCAAGTATGTATAGATATTTGTTGGTTCCAATGTCGTAAATGGAATAATTTAAAATTTACTTCTGTCTTTTGTGATATTGCCTTCCAATCTACAGGAATTCCTGATAATAGACCAATAGTTAAAAAGTCACCCTTAGGTCGAACACAACATGCTAATTCTGCTCCCTCTGGACCTCCGATTGAATCAATTGCGGAAGTCGCACGAAATCTATTCGTTAATTCCATAACGGAATCATATAGCGGTTCTTGAGATGTATTAATAACAGCAAAAGCGCCTAACTGAAGTAGCTCACTTGTATAATGATTATTTCTTGTTACTCCTATCATTCGAAAACCAATAATCCTAGATAGTTGAGCGAAGATTCGACTGATAGATGATCCGCCTGCATTGACAAGTAAAGTATCACCAGGTTTTAGCTTTAGGATTTCTGTACAAACGACCCATGCAGTTATCGGATTTATATACAATTGGGATGCCTCATAATCATTAATAGAATTAGGAATTGTAATTGCTAAATCAGCAGAAGCTCTAACAAATTCCTGCCAAGTTCCTTCGCCCCTTAATGGTAAAACACGCCTTCCTATTAATTGCCTAGAAACACCTTCCCCCACATCCTCAATAACTCCAACTCCTTCATAGCCTGGAATGATTGGCAAAGAGATTCTATGAGAATATGCTCCTCTAATTGGAATTAAGTCAGAAGGATTAATTGGGCGAACCTTCATGCGGGCAAGAACTTCTCCTCTTAATAGAGGATGAATGTTTTTATTTTCCACTTTTAAAACGTTTGTAGGTTCGCCAAATTCGTAAAACTTAACACATTTCGCTTTCAAGTATAATTCTCCTTAAAAATAAATTAAATTAATTTTATCATTCTAGGAAGATATTGTCTGTTGGATAGTAAGCAAAGCTATTTTTTCACTCTATATGGTGTAACTAAGTTCCAGAGAAGTAAATCCCAATGACATTGATTAGACAAGCATGAACAGTTTTCTATATTTAGTAACTATCTCATTTTTAGAATTATTTTTCCTTTAGCTCTTCCTGACTCTGCATATTCCATCGCCTTTTGAGCATCTTCAAAAGAATAAATTTTATCAATAACAGGTTTAATTTTACCAGTCTCTATATAGTTTCCGATAATACGCAATTGTTCGCCACTCGGCTTCATAAATAAAAACGTATATTGAACATTATGCTTTTTTTCAAGTTTCGTAAGTTTACTACTTGCTACTGAAAACAATAAGGTTTTAAAAAATCCGGAACCATATTCTTTAGCAAATCGAGCGTTTGGCAATCCTGAAACGGAAACAATTTTTCCTTCGTTTTTTATAATTCTAAATGATTTTTCGAGTGTACTGCCTCCAAGTGTATCGAATACCGCATCATAATTTTCCAGGATATCTTCAAATTTCTCTGTTTTGTAATTAATGATTTTATCTGCACCAAGAGATTTTACTAAATCCGAACCGGCTTTACTGGCAGTTGTAGCAACAGTCGCACCCATTAATTTCGCCAGTTGGATTGCAAAAGTACCAACTCCACCAGCTCCTGCTTGAATCAAAATCTTTTGTCTCTTTTGTAATTGCACTATATCATGTAAGGCTTGATAAGAAGTTAATCCAACCAATGGGATGGATGCTGCTTCCTCAAAGCTCAAGTTTTTAGGCTTTAAGGCGATATCATCTTCATGAATGGAGATATATTCCGCAAAAGTACCGATATTACTCTTACGTGGACGTGCATATATTTCATCACCAACTTTAAAACGTGTCACTTTTGAGCCGATCTTTACTATGACACCAGAAAAGTCATTACCAAGGATAAGAGGCATTTTATATCTAAGTAGTAATTTCACTTTCCCATCACGTATTTTGAAATCAATAGGATTAATACTAGCTGCATGAATTTCTGCAAGTACCTCATGTTCATCTATTTCAGGTGTGGGTATTTCTACTAGGCGCATTGGAACTTTTCCATATCTATCAATAATCATTGCTTTCATTGTCCATACCTCCAGCTCATGTCTATTTGTATTTCAACACGTTTAGTAAAAATTCTGCATGTATTTATCAATATCTAGCACAAGTGTTTTTAATAAACTTAACTTTGTACGTACGTCAATATAATAAAAGTTTTTTGTACCTTCTTTACGCATGGAAATAACACCAGCATCTCGTAAAATCCGAAGATGATGTGACACTGCAGGTCGCGAAAGATGTGTTTGTTCAGTAATTTCACCTACACGCAATCCTGTTTGACAATCTGTTCCCATTAAAACTAATAAAATTGATTGACGTGTTTCATCTCCAATTGCCAGTAGGACTTTTTGACAATTAATAAAGTCTTCCTTGATAGTATTTAGCTGGTCAAGTTTATTCATTCAATTAAATACCTCCTGTAATTAGTTTAATAGTTTAAGTTGATGAACCAAATAACTAAATAAAACGATATACGATTACGATTTCCTATGCAATATTGGGAAAGAAAATCGAGACGAATAAATTTTAGGGTTTCATTGATTCAATAAAGGTATTTAAATGAAGAAAAGTTCGCAGTCATTCAAATTCTAATTAAAGAATTATGAATCCTAGTCCGGACTTTTCTGTTTATAAACATTCTATTTTGTATTTAGAGTTGAGCGACTTAATACAATAAAATTGCCATGTTCTTAATCATCTGGCCCAATTACCAGTGTAATTCAAAGATAACTATTTTTTTTCCTTAATAAATAATGTTAACAGGAAAAACAGTAGAAAACTCAGAAGTAATGCTACTCCCCCACCGATATAAATGAATAAAGTGACACCTTCAGGTAGATTAAATGGTTTAACCATATATAACCACATTCCTACTGTTAAGCCGATAGATCCTATTATCGCACTCCAAACATGCAGCTTTGTCAAAACGGTTTCTGTTGTTTGAAAAATCTTATAGAAAACTGCCCATCCAAAAAGAGTTAACCAACCGACAACAAGAATATGTGCATGAACCGCTCTAAATGCATATGAACCTGAACCAGCCATATGTGCGCCTAATATTGCTCCAATCAACCCAAAAATCCCTGCAAATCGTAATAAGTTTTTACTATTTTTATTCATACTGACTTCTCTCCTATTTGTTCATCATATTTTTATAAATTAATCATCTATAATGTACTTCCTGAATATGAACGGAGTGTGAACAGACGTTTATAAAAATTAAGTTGAAAACAAATAGAGCAATTTGCCTGATTTTATATATAAATAATACTAATTTACAGGTAGTTCAATAGCAAAGGTAGTTCCTTTATTTTCTATACTATCCACATGAATTAATCCACCATGCAGTTTAACAATGGCAGCAACAATTGATAATCCTAATCCAGTCCCCTCAACTGAATGTGTCCGTGAGGTATCTACTCGATAAAAACGATCAAAGATTCTTTCTTTCACGTTATCACTTAATCCTATTCCTGTATCTTCAAAGGTTATCAATACGGATTTTTCTTTCTCTTCAATTGATATTTCAATATTTCCATTCACTTTGTTGTATTTGATGGCATTGGTTAACAAGTTATCCCAAACCGTATGAAGTAAAGACTTATCTCCATTGATTTCTACATCTGGTAATGTAAACTCAAGCGTAATATCTTTTTCAGCCATTTGCCACTGATAGTTGCGTATTAGTTCCTTCATTTGTTTTCCAACATTAAATGACTCTTTTTTCAAAATATCCTCATCACTATCTAGTGAAGCAAGTAGTAGTAATTGTTTCGTTAATGTAGAGAGCCTTTGAATTTCTCCGTTGATGATAGAAATATAAGTGCTTCTTTCTTCTTGACTTATTGAGTCATTTTCCAATAGATTTGTATACCCTTTTATATTAGATAAAGGTGACTGTATATCATGGGAAATATTCGAGGTGAACTCTTTCCTCATATCATCCATTTGCTCCAGTTTTTTAACCATTTGTGAAAAACTATGTGAAAGCTCTCCTAGCTCATCATGGCGACTAATATCAAGATGAACATTAAAATTGCCATTAGCAAGTGATTTGGTAGCTGTTGTAAGTTTTAAGATTGGATTAATTAAATATTTAGTACTAAAAATAACCATAATGATACTTAAAATAATCGTTAATGCTAGTAACCAGCCAAATAAAATATGCATCTCATTAAAAAGAAGCTTAATATCTGGTCTTAGAAAAAGAGCATACTTTTCCTCATTATGTGTTAACGGTACACCAATCGTATTCTTTAATTCATTTGCAAAAAAACCTGTAACAAATGTTTCCTGTGGAAAATCTAGAATACCATGAAAAATTTCTCCGTTTAATACTTGTTCTTTAGTAGAATTAGCTAGATTATATTCCCTAAAAGGTGCACCAAAATAGGATTCCTTTCCAGAATTATCAACCAAGAAAATTTGGTAGCCAATAGAAGAGATATTTTCCAAGTACTCATTAAGATTTATCTCCGGATGATTGTCGGTAAATTCAGCAATATCTAATGCAATCTTTGTGTTTTTATGATCATTATAAGGTTTTAACTTTTGCTGATAATACGCATTGGAAATTAAAAAAGCAAAAATTCCACTAATAATCATAATGCCAATGGTTATCACAACAAATTTCACATAAAGTGATCTCATCTGCGATTTGCCTCCAGTGAATATCCAATTCCACGTACTGTCTTAATTTGAAAATCATTCGTCAATTTAGAAAATCGTTCCCTTAATCTTTTCACATGAACATCTACTGTTCGTTCATCCCCTTCGTAATCCAAACCCCAAATATGCTCTATTAGTTGATCGCGAGAAAATACTTGCATTGAATTTAAAGCCAAAAAATACAATAGTTCAAATTCTTTTAAAGGTAAAAGAATCGTTCTATCCCTAATCTGAACCTCATAATTTCTTTTATTTATAGTTGTACTACCTAAGCGAATAATAGATTCATCTAATTGTTTATCACATCGTCGCAATAAAGCTTCTATTCTAAAGTTTAATTCTTTTGGTTCAAATGGCTTGACCAGGTAATCATCTGTCCCTGATCTAAATCCTTCTTCTTTATCCTCAATATGACTTTTAGCTGTTAAAAGAATTACTGGAATATCATATTTCTTTCGAATTTCCTTTGTTAATGCATAACCATCCATATAAGGCATCATCACATCCACTACTGCTAAATCACATGATTCTCTATTAAGAACTCCCAATGCTTCAATACCATCTTTTGCTTGAAATATTTTATACCCAGATTCGGATAAGTGAATACTTACTAGCTTTAAAATATTAATATCATCATCTACAATTAGAATAGTTGTCATTTTGTATTCTCCTATTTTAATCAAAATATTAGTTTTTTGTTCATCTATTCGATTAAAAGTATATCTAATAAATAATAGCAAATTAACAGCCACTTAAAAACGTTTAGGCTGTTAATTAAGCTTTCCCCTATATTATGTAGAACTTTAATCTCTACTTTGTAAAACGATTCCATCACTCATTTTAATAACTTGGTCAGCATATGAGAGCATTTCTTCATCATGAGTAACCATTAATGTAGTAATATTCAAGTTTTTAGTTAACTCTCGAATCAATGCTATAACATCTTTAGATTTTTTCGAATCTAGACTTGCAGTTGGTTCATCCGCGAAAATTATTTTAGGTTTATGAATGATTGCACGAGCGACTGCAACTCGTTGCCTCTCTCCACCCGACAAGGAAGATGGATAAGCATTTTCACGATGGTCCATTTCAACTAATTTTAGGATTCTATCAACTTCCCTTTTTTGTTCATTTTTCTTTAATTTTGTTTCAGAAACATCTAGCATGAGCACTAATTGTTCTTTAACTGTGAGAAAAGGAACAAGATGAGCAAATTGAAAGATAAAGCCAAATTTACTTGATCTTATTTTACGTACCTGTTCAGCATTCATAGCAGTCATATTGTTACCATCAAATATAACTTTCCCATTTGAAGCAGGTTGTAGGCCTGCCGCTATTGTAAGGAGCGTACTTTTACCAGAGCCTGATGCACCTACTAATGCGGTTACCTCCCCTTCCCTAAGGGAAAGATTTATTCCTTTTAATATTTCTTCTTCTATTTCACCATTAGTAAATGTTTTTCTTACTTCATCAAGTGTGATAATTGTCATATTAAACCTCTCCTTGTTGTATTGCTTGTAATGGTTCAATTTTTTTGATTTGTAAACCTGAGAGTGTAGCTCCAATAAAGCCAATAATTAGAAAGACGATAGATAATTGTACTGTTGTTGCAAAGGTTAAATGAAAGGGCATTCCTTCAGGTGCAACCATATTGAAAATTTGGCTTAGTGTAATCGACATAATCAGTGCAATGATTGTAATAAAAAGCATTTGTGTCCACATCATTTTAAATAATCTACTTGTTTTTACACCAATTGCTTTTAAAATACCGTATAAACCAATTTTTTGAACGTTCATCATATAGAAAAAGATAGCAAACAGCATTCCACTAATTACAACTAAAAACCAAACAATCATATTTAAAGACATTTGTTCTGCATTGTAACTTGGGATCGTATTAAGAAAATCTTTATTTGAAAATGATTGTAATCCAGTTAATTTTTGTGAAGCATCTCCCCTTGGTATAAAAAGTAATTGCATTTCCATAACTCGATAAATTTCTTGATAATTTTCCATGTTTATATAAGCGACAGGGGTATGACTATATTTCTTTTGATCAACAAATCCCTTTACGATAAACTCGCCACTAAATTGATTATTCGTTAATGTATCCCCAATTTTTATACCTTTATCCTTCAATGAACTATCTAATATAACTTCTCCTGGTTTAACATTTTCAAATAACCCTGAATCGGTAGAAGTAACAAACGCAACACTTTGTTGTTTATCATCCTTGTCATTTAGAAAACCCATTTGAATAGAAAATGCCACAGCATCTTTTTGTTCATTTAATATCTCTTCTTGTAAATCATTATTTATTTTTGATAGGTTATAAGTTTCATCTGCATCCTCATTCATGTAAAATTGCCCTTTTGGTAAATCTTTAATGAGAGCAGCATTGTCCTGCGATAATCCATTTGCCAAACCAGATATGATAAATGTTAATAAACTAACAAGAAAAACGATTGAACCTAGAATCAAAAATCTTACTTTATTTTTCTTTATTTCTTTCCATGCAATATTCATCTCTAATTTCCTCCAATCTCTGTTAACATCTATAGCTTATCTATCGAATGTGAACAGAAGATGAACAGCAAATTACATTTAGTAGCACTTATATGGAGGACCGAGATATATACAGAAATTCGTGGTAATTGTATCGAAAATAAGGATGTTTATAAATCAATTGCAATACTAAAAAAAGAGCAATTGCTCTCTTTTTAGTTCCTAACCATTTTTATTACTTTACGCATCTGTTGCTTAATTCCAGTCTCAAAGTAATCAGTAAATGGACATCCTATCTCTCTTACTCGATCTGCTACATTAGTGATTGTAAACGCTGTTGGATCTAAACCTTGATGAATTTCATGCCAATATAGAGGAGTGGAAACTGTTCCCTCTTTTGTCGCCCTAGGTGAATAAGGAGCAATTAATGTTTTATCTTTACCATGCTGTAGATAATCAATGTATAATCTTTCTTTACGATTCTTTTTCAGACGTTCCGTAGTGAAATCGTTCGGGTATGCCTGTTCCAAAGTTTTTGCAACTGCCTCCGTAAAAACGCCTGTCTCTTCATATGTCATACTCCCACTACGAATAGGAATATGCACTTGCAGACCTTTGTTTCCCGACGTTTTTACATAAGATACAAGTTTTAGGTCGTCTAATATCTGTTTTATCAATCGCGCTGCTTTTACTGCCAGTGTAAAATGTTCTCTATCGGGCGGGTCAAGGTCAAATGCAATTTCTAATGGTGTAGTCTGCCCTAACTGTTGAAACGGTACATGATACTCTATAGAACCATGATTTGCCAACCAAACTAAGCTTTCTAGCTGATTACATACGATAAAATCAGCATCATTAGATAATAAATAGTCTGGTGCATAATCAGGAAGATTTTTCTGAAAAAATGATTCTTTATTAATCCCATCTGGGTAACGGATAATTGTTAAAGCACGTTGTTTTAAGAATGGCAACATCCAGGGTGATATTTCCCGGATATAGACTAGAAGATCTTTTTTAGTATAAACATCTGACCATAAGTATTTATCGGTATTGGACACATCTATTGGCATTTGAGCCATATCTAGTTGTAATTTATCCAGTGTACATTCTGTATAAGGAATATTTGGATTAATGCTTTTAAAATTAGGTTCTCTCAACTCCCCACCATGTAAATCTAATGTATTGATTGTACTAGTTATTGCTGGGGGTAAGTGATAAGTACCGTTAGAAAAATTACCTTGCTCTTTAAAGAGATTTTGAACAGTTTCCACTGATTTTTTTGATAACCCATGCTTGCATATGCCAATCTTTATTAAATTTTCGTCATCTAATACGTTAACAGTAAAATATCCATTGCTAGGATTATACTCTGTTAATATCCCCTGAATCACTCTCCAATTTTTAATCTTATACCAGTCATGATGGTTCTTTCCCTTTTGATAAGCGCTATCTTTTCGCTTTGCAATGATGCCTTCACTCTTAGATGTAGAAACAACCTTCTGGATTTCTTGAATGGATGTAAAGGTTTCTACATATTTTAAAATCGGATTATCAGGAATTGACTGCAGGAGTTGATGAAGAATTACTTTACGAAACGATAAATTTTGTTGATGCAATCTCTTTCCGCTTTTTTCTGTAATATCAAATGCCATAAAAGTAGCTGGTCTTTGTTTTGCCCGTTTTTCTATTCTCTCAACGCTTTTCATTCTTCCACGAGCCTGTATAAGACCAAAATTAGCTTGGTAGCGATGATTCAAGATGACAAGTTCTCCATCTAATTCAAGAGGAATTTTGTGTTTAAAGTAACTATAATTATCCAAGCAGCCTTTAATAATCTCTGGAAACTTACTGGAGATATCTTGATTATTTTTGCTTATTAAAATAATGTTCTTATCATCTAACCATTTTAATCTACAAAAAAATCCATCATATTTTACTTCATATATCCATTCGTCACCTTCTGGAATATCTGTTCTTTCTATTGGCTTCATCCAATCCACATGTATCACCTCTACTTAATAGGATGTCTCATTTTTTGTATAAAAAACTAACTAAATAGCAAAATAAGTTAAAAAAGGAGATAGAAAATGCATACAATGTGGAAAGGAACAATCAGTTTTGGTCTAGTTAATATTCCTGTTAAGATGCACGCTGCAACTGAGAATAAGGATATTAAATTGCGACAGCTGCATAAGAAATGTAAGACACCTATTAAATATGAAAAAACTTGCCCTAACTGTGAGGAAGAAGTTAAAAATGAGGATATTGTTAAGGCGTATGAATATGCTGCAAATAAATTTATCATCTTAGATGATGAGGAACTGGAAGCTCTCAAAAAGGAACAGGAAGATAAAGCTGTAGAAATCATTGATTTTGTACAACTGCAAGAAATTGATCCTATTTATTTTGAGAAAAGCTACTATTTATCCCCAAACGAAGGGGGTTCAAAAGCATATGCGCTATTGCGAGAGGCTTTAACCGATACTGGAAAAATCGGGATTGCGAAGATGATGATTCGCTCCAAAGAACAACTTGCAGTAATTCGAGTATATAAAGATGCCATAGTAGTGGAAACAATTCATTACCCAGATGAAGTACGTAACGTTAAAGATGTGCCAAATGTGCCTAATAAAGAAAGTGTCATGAAAAAAGAATTAGACACTGCGAAGATGCTTATAGATCAGTTGACCACAGAGTTTGAACCAGAAAAATACAAAGATGATTATCGTACAGCACTTATGGAATTAATCGAAGCGAAGAAAAATAATGAAGAAATTGAAATTGGTGGAGAATCTAAAGCTAAACCAGATAATGTAATTAATTTAATGGATGCGCTCCAAGAATCGCTTAATCGTGCAAAAAAAGATAATCCTAAGTCAAAACCGAAAAAACAACCAGTAAAGAAAAAGACAGCTACAAAAACAACTGCGAAGAAAAAAATTACTTCATAATATATAAAGCCCTTCACCTGATCAAAGTGAGGGGCTTATTCATATTAATGCATCTTATCATACCATTCAAAAGAATCCATACATTCCACATTTCTTATTTGATCTAGTGTGCAACTAACTGTGCGTCCATCTCTGAGCAGTAAATATATTTGATTATCATCATAGCCTAGCACTTTGCACTCAATATCTTTGTAATAATTGCCATTTTTTATGATATTTGCTTGAATCAAAATTGGGTAATCATCTGCATTAGCATGGAATAACGCTTTTGAAATCTCTATTTCCGTCATTTTATTCTTAGGAGCTACAGTTAGCATTTGTCTGTCTACTTCTTCTTTTTTTAGCGCTTCTGAATGGTCGCTCAGCATCATACCAAACCATTTAACAATACCCCTATCTTCATATCCAAATTGTTCTGGTGTAACTTTAATAACATTCCATCGTTTTGGTATGGAAAATTGTCTCATTGATCTTCCTCCTTATCCGCTCTATGGCCGCCGACTAATTTAGCACGAAACTTAGCCATTCCAGCGTCCGTTAGACTAGAAGCATGTAGTAATGATGTATAGCCGTATTTGGCACGTATATGGCTTATTGTATCGTCTAAATTATCACTAATAATAGTATCCTCAATGGAATCAAATAAACTCAATTGTAATAATCGTTTAGGCTGTAGCTTTCCAAATGTAACATTAATCACTCGTACAGGAAAATACTCATAATATTTATTAAAAATTAACAGCATGTATCCTTTTAATTGTCTGGAGTTATCTGTAGGATCAATTTTTATTTGGTGGTTAAATCCGCTTTGATTAATATTTTTTGAATATCCAATGTATAGCTTCACTACACCAGTGACTAGCTTGTGCTTTCTTAATCTAGTAACATTTTCATCAGTCATTTCGCGAATAACAATCTCAATGTCATGTTTATTGGTATAGTCTCTATTTAATATCTGATTTCTGCTGAAAGACGTACTTTTAGGAATATAGACATCAGATAACATAGTCCTATCTATACCATGAGCGTGAAAGTAAAGTTGCTGTCCCAATACCCCAAATCTTTGTTTTAACTTATTCACATCGTATTGTGCTAGTTGAAATATATTATGGATGCCTATTCGTCTTAATTTTTGTTCTGTTTTGCTGCCAATTCCCCAAAAATCACTTAAAGATTCTATTTTCCACACGGTATTGGGGACGTTCTCGTATCTCCACGTACCAATAAATCTGTTTTGATCATCATGTTTTGCCTGATGATCAAGTGCAAGTTTGGCTAACAGAGGATTATCACCTATGCCTATCGTTAAAACGAGTCGTAATTCGTTCCATACATCGTCTTGAATACGTTGCGCAATATCGTCTGTCGATCCAAATAATGCGTGAGATTTTGATACATCAAGAAACGACTCATCAATTGAATAAACCAACACATCTTCATCTGCAACATATCGTTTAAAAATACGTAAGATAGCTAAATTTTTTTCTAAATATAATGCCATGCGCGGTTCTACAATTTCTATATTGGCATTACGAGGAATTTCATAGACTCTAGTTCCTGTCTTAATTCCATATTCTTTTTTAACAAGTGGAGACGAGGCTAACACTAAGCCACCCTGATTATTTGGTTTGGAAACAACAGCGATTCTTGCTTCTAAAGGATGTTGATTACGTTCAGATGCTTCGACGGAGGCAAAAAAACTTTTAGCATCAATACACATGATATCTCGACTTGGCTCTTTTGTGTAATCCATCATCACTATATCTTCACTAAACCTTTCCATTCATATCGCTCCTATAAATACGAATATATGCTTCCATCTAATGTTATTATAGGAACATTTGTTCTTAATTAGAAGTGGTAAAATATGTATGTAATGTTTTCACCAACAAAATAAGGAGTAAATAAAAAAATCCCCTCACAATGTGAAGGGATGGATAATCTTATTTCTCTCTACATCTACATTCAAATTCAGGTCGACAACGATGGCTACAGCTACATCCACAATGATGATGATGGTTGCATCTATCTACTTCCCAGCATTCACAAATAAATATTCTACGTTTTCTTCTACGTCTACTCCTATATAACGCCCTGATAGAATCTTCGCAACACATAATTAATCTCTCCTTAATAGTATTAAGACCAGTAGCCTTATTTTAATATATGGAGATTTTTAAAAGTTGATTGGACAAACCATCTGATTAAAACTGCTTATTTATATCTGGAAAACCGTCAACAGTGAACTTGTTACCATACGCCATGCTTATAAGCTAAATTATTTTATGCATGTAGCTACTGCTGTATCTTTTTTCCGGTTCAGGTGATCCATCACTACAAAAAGTGCTTGTTTATCTCATGTTGTTATCCTGTCATCATTGCTTTATGTATATCTGATCCAACAGCATAAAAAATACGCCCTTGAAAGAGCGTTTTTTGATAATATTTCTTTTTATTGGTCAGGTTCTACATGGACATGAACATCATATATATCAAATTCTTTCATCATAACTTCGTTAACTTGTGTGGCTATGTCATGCGCTTCTTTAATATCTAAAATTGAATTAACTAATATTACTACATCTAATATCTCGTTATTTCCATAGTTCCTTCCTTTAATTTCCTTGACTCCTTTTACCCCGTTCACTTCTAAAATTTCATTCTTATAAAGTTGAATTTTATCTTCATCGAATCCATCAGATAATTCATAAGAAGCCCCCGTAAAAATGTCCCAACCAGTTTTACATATTAACAACCCTACGATAAGGGCAGTTACAGTATCTAGCCATGGCATATTTAATTGTGAGCTGAATATACCTATCGCCACACCAATACTAACCCAGGCATCCGAAAGATTATCTTTTGCTGCTGCCATAACAGCCTTACTATTAATTCTATTCGCCAATTTTTTATTATACAAATAAACAAAATACATGGATATAGCAGAGAAAATCCCTACGTAAGCAGTTAAAATATCTGGAGCTTCTTCTCGTGCTTGAAACATGGAGACGGTCGCGTCGATTAACACTTGTAGCCCTACAGCAATCATAATAAATGCTGCAATCAATGCTGCTATAGACTCACTTTTCCAATGACCATACTTATGGTTTTTATCTGGCGGTTTTTGAGATATTTTAAGCCCTACAAGTATAGCAATAGATGCTATGATATCAGTTGTATTATTTAAGCCATCTGCCCTTAAGGAAGTAGAATTACCAATATACCCCACAGTCAATTTTATTATGGAAAGAATCACGTATGCAATAATGCTAATAATTGCGGCACGTTCTCCTAATTTTAAGTTTTTATATTTTTGGTTTTCCACCTATAGACCTCCCACTAGTTTCATCTAAAATATGATACAGCATCAAACACGGGTGGGTCTATAGAAACCTTGTTTCACTATTATAGATATCTAGCTGATACAAAAATATGTTGCATCAGATTAAAAAATACGCCCTGATAAACACAAAAGAAAAAACATCTCATGATTGAGACGTTTAAATAAAAAATGTTAACTATAGGCTATTAATAAACATACGATATATCGTGTTTGTAAATCTTTTTATTTTTTATCGTTTCTATATCGTCGTTAGATCATTTAATTTTTCATTAGCATATGCTACTTACCTTAAGCATCCTCTTTTGACATCAATTAATTGGCATCTGTGTTTTTTCCAATTGATTCATATACCTCTATAGCTTCATTCTTACTATGTTCTATTTCTTGTTTTTTTCTACTTACATATGTATTTTCTTGTTTAATGGCTTTTTTGAATTTGTGTTTGTATATAAAATAACGTGGAGATGGGAAAATAATTTTTTTAGGTAACTGTTCAAATCTTTCTAAGTGTTTATTATTTCTATCCGATCCAGGTGATACAACATATATGTTATTCATCGCATCTTGATAGTATACTTCTAATCTTGTTCCATCGGAATATGAATCAAATCCATCTAGGTCAGTTTTCTTTAACTCTAGCTTAATAACATCTTTTTCACCCGGGTCAATGTCTAACAATGGTTGCGATAAATGATATTGCTTTAAAAACTTTCTTTCGCTTGATTTAATCGATAATAGGATAAATCCTTTAACAACATATCCTCTTCCTTTATTTTCTATATCTACCTCCCATGTATAAGATTCACCTTCTTTATTTTGAGAACGAATTCTGTATCTACTTATTATTATTTGTGAGGAGTACTCCATCAATAGAGTTTTACTAGCATATCTTACTGTGCCTATAGTAATTATGATTAATAAAATATTAATTAAATCGGAAATTTCTAATAACAGCAATAAATCCGTGAATCTATTTAATTCTTGGATCATTATTTATCCGCTCCCCCTTAACCCAATTAATAGAAGTATATCATGATTAAGTTACACCCATCACTAATTCTTAACAATTCACCAACTATATGACTATTAGGGTTAGTGATTAGTACTCCTATTTTCAATATGTATTCATCATTTAGCTTCCGGTTATGATAGTACCATTGATGTTTTGCATGACTGCTGTTGCATCATTAATCCTACCTCTCCCAACACATGTTACGTTGTGCTTCGTAACTTTTGCTAGCTATGACCATTCCTGTTGTGATGGTTTGAGATACGTTAGATATTTCAAATTAAAATAAGTTGGCGATAAATTCACCTAGCTTGTTGATTTACTCCAAGGAAGAATATAAAGCATATAAAATAATATGTTAAGATTAACTTATACTAAGTAAAAGGAATGATACTAATGAAAAAAGCAGTTGAGTTAGCTTCCTAAAATTATCGAACACTAAAATTTTAGGAGGCTTTTAGAAGATGAAATTCAATAAAATTGATATAAAAAATTGGAAGAGAAAAGAAGTTTTTAATCATTTCTCAAACCAACAAACAAGCTTTAGCATCACTAAAAACATTAATATTACTAAGCTATATAAAATGACAAAAGAAAAAGGATATAAATTCTATCCCGTATTCATTTTTTTAGTTACTCATGTGACAAACTCAAATAAACATTTTAGAATGAACTTTAATGCTGAGGGGGAGTTTGGATACTGGGATACAGTAGTTCCATTGTATACAATCTTTGATAAAAAATCAGATTTATTCTCCACTATTTACACAAATACAGGTGAGGATTTTAAAAAGTTTCATGATGACTACATTTCTGATACGGAGCTGTACAATGCAACAGGAAAAATGTTTCCGAAAACACCTATACCTGAAAATATCGTTAACATTTCTATGATTCCATGGACTTCTTTTACTGGTTTTAACTTAAACATGAATAATAATTCAAATTACTTTTTGCCAATAGTAACTGCAGGTGGATTCATTAATGAGAACAGCAATATTTATTTACCTTTATCCTTACAGGTTCATCATTCTGTCTGTGACGGTTATCATGCAGCTCTATTTATGGATAGATTTCAAGCTCTTGTAGATAATCCTCAAGAGTTATTTGAATAAATAAGCTAAAAAGCACTGGCTAATTTTATTTAACCAGTGCTTTTTAATCTGTAGCTTTGAAATAAAGCTGAGTCATTTTTGCAAACCTCGTTCACCTTAAATAGCTTTAATCCACTCTATTACTATTTCTCTCAATTTTTCTTCTTTAGCTATAACATCATTTTTATCAGTAAATTTCATTATAGCTCTATCCGCTGCTTTCCATTCTAACATACCGCTGGAATCTAAAATCAGAGGTTCTTTAGTCTTTCGAACTTTCACCTTAGCACCACAATGAAATATAAGTCGAATAAATCCTTTTCCATGAAGATTAAACGTAATTCGGTCTTCACCCTCGTAACAGAAGCTAGGTGCATTCCATTTAATATGTTCCGTAATTTTACCATCTGTACTTAAAATGATACTTCGGACCTCTTCTATTTCTTCTTTAAGTGGATGGTCAAGATTTTTCATAAATTCTACTACCTGCTCAGAACCAGACAAATTCTTATTCCCCCTGATTTTTTATTAGTAGTCATTATTCTACCACCCTTCATCATAATCATTGTAGTAATCCATCAACAAAATCAGAAGGCATTGATAGTGTTAATGTTATTCTATTTTAGAAGTTAATATTTGTTTCATTAATCATTTTTGAAATGGTCGAACTAGCCTTTAGCCCATCGCCTGATATCATCATCACTACATCATCATCGATTTGAAATGTCCCTTCATTTACAAGTTGGCAAATTCCTGCATATGCAGCAGCAGAAGTAGGCTCTACATAGAAGCCTTTAGTAGCAAGTTCTTTGACTGCTGAAATTATTTCCTCTTCACTTACGTCTAGCACTTGTCCAGCTGTATTTCGCACAGCTGCTACTACTTGACTTCCTTTATTAGGAGAAGAAAGTGCAATGCCTTCTGCTATCGTATTACTAAAAGAAAGTGGATCTCCAATGTTGAAAAATTCTCGATAAATAGGATTACAATTTTTAGCTTGTACAACAAATAATCGAGGGATATTACTGATTTGTCGATTATCAAGCAACTCTTTGAATCCATAATAAATTCCTAATATGGCACTTCCATTTCCTGCAACTGATATGATGTTTTTTGGAGACTCAAAATTGTTTTGTTCCCATATTTCATATGCTAATGATTTTGTGCCTTGAATAAATAAAGGGTGCCAATTATGTCCTGCATACGATTCGCTATCTTTTTGTGCGGCAGCAGCTACGTCCTCACGATTCCCCTCTATTTCATGTATCAAAGCACCGTAGGCTTGGATTTGTGCTAATTTCCCAATAGAAGTTCCTTTAGGTACATATATTTCAGATTGAATATTTGCAAGTGCACAATATGCTGCAACAGAAGCTCCGGCATTTCCAGAAGAGTCTTCGGTAATTTTTTGAACATTGTGTTTGATTAAACTATTAACAACCATTACGGTTCCTCTATCTTTAAAAGAGCTAGTAGGCATAAGATTATCAAGCTTAGCTCTCAAACGGCATTTTGTTGTAGGTACATTTACTAACGGAGTAAGCCCTTCATTATAAGTCACAGTCAATTCACCATATTTGAGAGGATAAGCGAAATCGTACCTCCACATATTGAATCGATTACTTATAATATCTTCTTTTGTAAATGATGGACTATACTTATAACTAATATAAGATCCACAACTACATCGCCACTGAATATTATCCTCTTTGTATATTTTATGACAATTGTCACAAACCAAGCTCATGGAAACACCTCTTTCTAATATCTATTTTTAAATAATTCTAAATGCATAATAAATTATCGGAATATGCAATATTATCTTAAAATTTTATATTTATGCAAATCGCTCATAAAAAATAGCACAAAACCAAAATAATAGTTTTGTGCTACTAATATTAGTATGTTTGGGCGTGACAGAAAGATTAACATCTTATTTTTTATCTAATCCAAAAAAGATAACTAAAAAGGATAAGACAAATAGAATAGAAAACCATATTATTCGTGCCATAGTAATTACTTCACCAAAGTGCTCTCCAATGAAGTAGTAGTAGAGAAAAGTTGCTAAAACACTTCCTCCAACAGCAATCATTGAAACTAGCACTGCGGAAATGACTGAAATAAATATCTTTTTAATAGGCATATTAAGCACTACCTCCCGACTGACCTATTGCCCCGCAACATCACGTTTCGTAAATACACCCCAAGAAGCTACTAAAAATACAACGAAATAAACGAGCAATACTATAATAGAGAATGTTAGTGTCATGCCTTCCATCAAAGGCTCACTGCTATTTGAATATTGACTTAAATCCGTGTTTGCAAATAAAATATATTTAGCCCATGTACGCTCCGCAAAAAACATAACAATGGAATTCCCAGCCATCATCAAGAATACTGCTACTCCTATTGCAAGAGCACTGTTGCGGAAAATGCTAGATATCATAAAAGCAAAGGTTGCCATCATAACTAGATTCACCAATTTATATCCATATCCCGAAATGACCTCATTAATAACTGCTACATACTCCAAGCCGTTTCCTTTATCTATTGCAATAGAAGGATTCAGTCCCTCCATGCCAAAGAATATTGCACCAATAATCCACGAAAAAATAACTACAAACAAAAGTGTATTCAAAGCAAATAAAAGCACAGCAATATATTTAGATAGTAATAGTTTTGATCTGGAAATTGGTCGGATAAGTAAAAGCTTTATAGTGCCCCATCTAAATTCATTTGCAACAATTCCAGCTGCTATTATAATCGTTAATAAGCTAACAATGGGTACCAAGAGCTCATTCTCCATCACAAACTGCCATGCTCCATAACCCGCTGGCTTGATGTCATTTTCTAAATAGTAATTGTTTTGAGCAATTATACTCGTATTGATATCTTGTAAAAATGATTCCTCTTCCATCTCTTTGACAAGATTTTCATTTTCCTCTTCTAGCTCCGCTCGCCATGTTGACTCGCCATAACCTTTTGTTATATCACCTACAGAATTAACCATAATCCCAATCCCCAAAATGATTACTGCTAAAAGAATGTACATTATCCAAGTTGATTTAAGTATGTATATTTTAGTTATTTCATTATGTATGAGTTTCATTAAGTTAACCAATAATGTTCTCCCCTATCAAATCAAAAAATTTATCTTCTAATGTTCCCTGTGAAACCGCAACTTGATAAACCAAGATATCATTTGTTACTAATGTTTGAATGATATTAGGAATTTTCTCTTTTTGAATTTTAAATGTTATTAAACCACGAGAAAGAACGGCATTAATCTCATGTTCTTCTTCCATTAGTTCAATAGCTCTTTTTGCAGGTTTTACTTCCATCTGTATCTGGCTTAATTGCGTTTCATTATCTGTTGAATCACCCACATTTTGAATCGCAACAAGTTCTCCATTCTTTATAATTCCTATCCGATCACACATCAGTTCAATTTCGGATAGTAAATGACTTGAGATAATAACAGATACATTTTCCTCCGTTGCTAGTCTTCTGATATATTGACGAATTTCTCGTATACCTGCAGGGTCAAGACCATTGGTTGGTTCATCTAAAATAAGGATAGAAGGATTATGTAATAATGCTTGAGCAATTCCTAATCGCTGACGCATCCCTAATGAATACTTTCCAACTTTCTGTTTAATTGCCTTCTCAAGTCCAACTAAGGAAATAACCTCTTGAACTCTTTCCTTTTTTATTCCGGGAATCATTCGAGCAAAATGGTTTAGATTCTGCAGCCCCGTCATAAATGGATACATTTCAGGATTTTCGACAATTGCTCCTACTTCGCGTATCGCTTCTTTATAGTTATCTCTAATACTTTTTCCAAGTATTTGCACGTCTCCTTCCGTTATTTTCATTAATCCTACCATCATGCGAATCGTTGTCGTTTTCCCTGCTCCATTTGGCCCAATGAATCCAAATACTTCCCCAGATTTAATCTCAAAATCCAATCCTTTAATGATTTGATTTTTCCCGATAGATTTCTTTAAATTGATTAATTTCATAGCTGTTTCTGTCAAAAAATCTCCCCCTACTAAAAGATTTCCATTCCGTTTATTTTCTAAAGCCTTATTAAAGCATAACAATGAAAGTTTTCATGAAATTAAACAGATGCTTACGAGAACATTAACAATATTTATTTTTGTTAAGCTGCTCGTAAGCTACAAGTTACAGACCACACGTTGAACGTATGGTCTGGATTTCCCGATAATCTTTAATAAATTTCCTCTTCAAAGGATAAATTCATTGGCTCATCTAATAATTCTGATTGCATCTCTATATTAGTTGTCTCCACATTTTTATCTACTTCTTCAAAGGTAAACTGATCCGCCCATACATGACCCTGACCTGATAAAATAATTCCAAAAGATATAATCGAGCTATCTGTCGGAACATCCAAAACGATGGAGTATCGATTCCAGTTCGTATCCCCTTCAATTGGACGATTACTCATATTATCGAATTGTAATACATCGCCAAAAGCATTATCTACTCTCATCCACACACTAGAAAATGCTTCTACATCTTTAGTTTTTAAAAAACATGAAAGTCTAATTCGTTTACCAATAAACTTCTCTGCTTTAAATTGCTGCATCATCGTAGCAAAGTTTGTTGAATCCAGCACTGTTTTGGATTTCAAATAACCTGATGCTTTTCCCTGATGAACAACCTCATGATCGGTACCCATTTCATAACTAAACGGATCTGAACCACTTAAAAACCAACCTTTTACTTGTTTCTCCATATAAGGCTCCTCCTTATTTTTTAGCATATCTGACATCAATCTCCGATATTGTCCAGGTGGCAAATGATAATATTTCTTAAAGGCTCTTGTAAATGCCTCCTGAGACTCAAAATGATAATAAAATGCAATATCAATAATTCTTTCATTTGTATAGAGTAAAGTCGCTGAAGCATTTGCCAATCGTCTTATTCGAATATACTCAGTTATAGACATTCCAACCGCTGCTTGGAAAATTCGATGAAAATGAAATTTAGAAAAGCCCACTTGACCTGCTATATCATCCATCGTTAATGATTCATGCAAATGCTCTTCAATATAATCTATCGTTTTCTTAATTATCTCTTCGTATGGAATGGCTGCTTCCTCCCTTCATTCATAGAATAACAAATATCAAAAGGAGATTTTTTGATTATTATTGCGGATATTTAATTTTCCAAATAAAAATGGGTGATTATTGCACAGCAAAAACCCCTAGATAAAAGACACAAATTTTGATAAAGTAGTGTCTTCTATCTAGGAGTTATTTTTATTGTAGGGTTTATCATTTTGGTAAATCCACTGCCGCTAATACTATCATTAACTTGACAGGGCTGCCATTACAAATGGAGAGATGATTAACAATATAGAACTTACAATTAAAGTTGCTGTAACAGACTTTGAAAGTTTTAAACTTCCTTTTTTATGCCACCCTGAGAATTGCCACTTATTTCTGTACAATACAAAAAGAAGTATTAAAATCGCGATTGCACCGAGCCATGAATAAGATTCTGTTGCTTCATTGACCGTATAAATATTTCCTATAATTGTCCAGCCCACTGCACTAAGTATTATAACAATAAATATTATCCGGAGTAATTCTAATAGTACTCTCAATGCTAATCTCTCCTTCCTTATGATTCTTTTTTCATCTATAATCACAAAGTTAGCTTCCCACCATGGTAACAATAATAAGTATCAGCTTTCATATTTTTAATCTTGTTTAAAGAGTGTTCTGCACTCTCTGAATCTAAACAGAAGTGTGGATTGGCAATGACCAATTCATCGTTTTCATGGACTGCTGCGTCGCCTGTAATAATACTTTTTAAACATGGGAAATATAATGAAATATGCCCTGAAGTATGCCCTGGTGTTGCTACTACTCTACATTTATTATCTAGAATCAGATCACCATCATGTACCATTTCATCAATTGAAACATGCTTCAATTTCTTTAATTGCTGTATAAACCAGTTACCAAATTTGATCTCATCACTTGACATATTTACTAGCATTTCTTCGGCTTGAACTAATCTCTCTGACTTCACTTTACCACTAATATATTTTGATTCAATTTCACTGGCTATCATATTAATCCAAGGATATTTTTCTTTAAAGTCGTATAAAGAACCGATATGATCATCATCATAATGAGTGATGATTATATTCTTTAAATACTTCATTTCATATCCATTTTTTAAAATTTCATTTTCAATTAGAGGTAAAAAATTTGAATATCCTGTATCGACTAAAGTTAGTTCGTTACCCGATATAATTAAACTAGGATAAATATAGTTTTTCTGTCCATTAAATTCAAATTCTATTGGTAGCTCTACTATTTTCATTTTTCTTCCTCCACACTGCTCAATTATGTGATATTTGACAACAATCACTTTTGTAGAATAATAATTTCTTTAATAATAAATAAGTTTATACTTATCCTTTTAACGCCAAATATTTTCGGTAGGATTTATAGAAACTGCCATACAAAAAAATGACTATAAATGCGGGAAGTAGCTTCAAAAAGACAAATGGAGTTTCAAAGAGAAATGCTTTCCAAAATAATGCACCATTCATACTCCAAAGGCCTTCATGATATAATTCATTGTAGGGCATGTACGCAAAAGGCAATAACAGCATACCTAATATAAATGAATAAGCCATTAACCTTTTATAATAATTCCCCTTTGATTGACGGTCTGAGAAGATTTCAGTTTGAACATCATCTTCTTTTTGCCAATACCTTCCACCAAGCCAAGAACCTGTTATATAGGTCCAACCAAAATCTTCATATATCCCTTTGTATTCCGCTAACTTTTTCCTTGGCAAATAATCTTGAAAATCCAGTCGTATCACGTATCTCTTATCCGTTTTTTCAAAAGTATATATGCCTAAACCACTAATATTTATACAGCGATAACCTTGTTGTAATTGCTCGTTCAGCCATTGCTCTTCTTTTTCAATATCGAAAAACACCTTAAATTTCTTCAAGCGACTCACTTCCTTCATACAAGGATAAAATATGTAATAACCTGCTCTGTTCCATTTTCAAAATGTCACTTCCTTGAGCAGTTATCATATAAACCTTTCTTCGACCTGACTCTCCAACAGGTTCAATCCAACCATGTTTATGCAAGTTTTCAATTGCACCGTATAATGTACCAGCTGCCAAAACAACTGTTCCATCACTCATCTTTTCTATCTTCTGCATCACGGCATAACCATGAAGTGGCTCACGTAGAGCTAATAAAATATAATGCATGGTTTCAGATAACGGTAATAATTTATGCTTCATATTCTCACCTTCTATTAAGTTCAACTATATAGTCTAACTTAATACAGTTCAACTGAATAGTCAACGATATTTTTATAATTTATTGAAGGAACTTTGAGTAAAATCTTTATTCTTAGCAAAAATTTAAAGCTAAAAAATCGATCCCTTCTACATTTAGGAATCGATTTTTATGTAGTCCTATGTAATTGAATAGCTCCGTTTTAAACACATTATTATCTGCGCAAATTTAAAATTATTCATATTCATCTTCTTCCCAAACCGTTAATCCATTTAGAAATAATTCAAAACTGGGAGCTAGATCGATAATATCCTCCCCATCATTATCAATGAGGATAATAGATGGATTTTCATTTGTATTTCGGTAATCTAAAGCAATCCAAATATGTCCATCTCCTGAAATAAGAACAATTTTCTTTGGCAGGTCCCATTCTTCAATTAAATACTCACTTTCCAAAATGCTTTCTTCTCCACCAATTCCTCTAATATAATCTATGTTAATATGATCATCTGCCCATGATGTTGGATTAGTTATTGGGTATGAATCATAGCAGATATACCCACCATTCTGCTCTTTTAAAAGGTTTATATAACTTTCAGGTAATTTTACTTTTAATTCTTTTTCTGCTTTTTCCACCATCTCATTAGTAATTGGTTCCAGATTACAATCTTCATCTTCTTGCCAGATACTCTTTTTCATAAAGCTTCCTTCTTTCTGTCATTTATATGACGCTAATCGTTTTATGACTAGATCTGTAACTATGCTATTCATTCATATGTTAATAGAGTAACATAGAGTTTAATATAGTATAAAAATAAGATGAAAAGAGGGCTAATATAATGAATACCGTTCAAGAAATGATTAAAGAAAATACAATCTGGGCTGGTCTAAATTGTCCTAATATTAAGATGGAAGATGCAGATATTGTTGTTTTTGGTATCCCTTATGATGGAGGTGTAAGTTTTCGATCTGGTGCGAAGGACGGTCCTCGTGCTATTCGGAACATAACCTATACTATTCCACCAACCACAGAAAGATGGGAAGATCTTACTTCTCTTCAAATTCTTGATCAAGGAGATATCACAGCAGAAAATCGTAACGAACAATTTAAACTAGTTGAAGATGCTGCTTATTCTATAGTCAAAACAGGGAAATTATTAACTATGATTGGTGGAGACCATTCAACTACTATTCCAGTGATGCGTGGAGTAAATAAAGCACTAAAAAAACCTTTAGGAATCATTCATATCGATGCACATTTTGATTTATGTAATGAAATGGGTGGAGATTTAGAATCACATGGGTCTGTTGAAAGACGAGCGCTAGAATTAGAAAATATCCAAGGCACTGAAAGCATTTTCTTTGTAGGAATTCGTTCGGTAGAATCTGAAGAATTAGATTTCATCCAGAAAAATAAAATGAACATTATTAAAGCATTGGAAGTTCGAAGCAATGGTGTGGAAAGAACAATAGAAGTCATCAAAGAAAAAATGAAGGATTTCGAGAATATTTATATTACTATTGATATTGATTCACTGGACCCGGCCTATGCTCCAGGTACTGGAACCCCTCAGTTTGGAGGATTAGATAGCCGTGAACTTTTAGATTTATTATATGGCTTGTTTGAATTACCTGTAATAGGCTTTGATGTTGTAGAAGTTTCGCCAAAGTTAGATGAATCCTCTATTGCTGTCTTTGCCGCAAGAAAGATTTTAACAGAATGTTGGGGGCATCATTTAAGGAAGAATAAGCAAATACGCGGAAATTATTAAAAAAATAAGAGGCTGTCCAATAAGCCCCCAAAATAAAACAAGAGGAAGAAAAATAAATCATTTTTCTCTTCTTGTTTTTCATTTGTAAAAAATTCCTGAAAAGTAGCCTGCGAAGCTCAGCTATTTTCAGGATATTGTGGGCTATTGCCACGATCCCGAATTCTGTGTGGACTTTATCGATACCCCGTAAAGAAAATCTACGGAACGACCGATTGCCCTTGATGTGACCGAAAACACTTTCTACTTCCACTTTTCGTTGGGCGTAGATTGCTGCTTCCTCTTCACTTTCAAGGGCTGCTTTTGCCTTAGCTTTCATTTCTTCAAAGATTGTATTCCAAAAAATTTGTCTGTTCCCCTTTGCCTTCGTACACTGGGGCTTCAATGGACAATCCAAACAACTTTCACATTCATAAATTTTATAACTCTGCACATAACCAGACCTATTCTTCCGATTGAGATATTTTTTGAACACGACTCTTCGGTTATTTGGGCAGATATAATCATCCTCATGGGCACGATAGGTCCAATTTTTAAAGTTTTTAATGTCTTTTTTGTACGCTCTTTTTTGTTCTTTGAGATAGGTGCCATAGGGTATTAAAAATTCAAAACGAGGGGATTTCTCTTCACCAATCGCATATAAATAATTTGCTTCACTTCCATAACCTGCATCGGCAATGATCCGTTGAGGCATCGGAAGGTTAGAAGCTGCCAACTTCTCCAAGTGTGGAATAAAACACCGAGTATCATTTGGTCGTTGATGCACGGAGTAATCGACAATCAATTGATTTTCTGTGGCCATTTGTACATTATAGCCTGGCTTCAACTGTCCATTTCTCATATGATCTTCTTTCATCCGCATAAACGTGGCATCCGGATCTGTCTTGGAAAAGCTGTTTCGATCTCCTAAGATGGTTTGATAGGTCTGATACTTTTCCATACGTGGAAGAAAGTTCTCACGTATTTGTTTCATTGGTTTTTTTAAGGTGCTACGACGAGAGCGGAGCTGTTTTCGAAGCTGACTTTCTTCCGTATTTTCGATAGCTTCAGAAAGGGCATCTACTTTTTCTGCTAGTTGATTGGCAATCGCTTCTAAGTCTTCCGCAGTCGCTTCTTCTTTAGAATGGCTTATCTCTAGCTCTTCCTGTGCGGCAATCGTATCGATATGTGCCAACGTTTCCTGGATGCGTTGCTTTAACTGCGCCTCCCATCGCACGGTTGATTTTTTCCATACGAAAGAATACTTATTGGCATTGGCTTCTATCTTTGTGCCATCCAAGAAGTAGTTTTCCATCGTAATCCATTGATCTTCTATCAGTTGCAGAATCATCGTTTCAAATAGCTGATCCATCATGGCTTTCATTCGCTTCCCACGAAACGCATTGATGGTGCGAAAATCAGGGGTTTGCATACCTGCAAGCCACATAGTTGGTAGATTTTCTTTGGTCATTTTTTCGATGTCTCTACAGGAATATGTTTTTTGGCTGTAAGCATATAAAATAACTTTCAGCATCATTTTGGGATGAAAGGCTGGTCTACCTCCACCGCTATAATAACGATAGAGCTGTTCCTTTGGGATACGCTCCACCATTTCATCTACCACTCGTGCTACATGATGTGTAGGGATATAATCTTGGATATCAAAAATCACCGTGCTTTGTCGGTTATCGTAAGGTTTAAATAAGGGAGTTGCTGGGTTAGAAGCTGTAACTTTTTCCTCGATTACCTCTAGAGGAAGTGTCGTTTGTGTGGTACAATTTGTATGAGATTTCATAAAAAATCGCCCTTTCTGAAATGTTGTGTGGTAACTCCATTTTACAAGAAAAGGCGATTTTTTTATATGTTTTTTAGGAAGAATAAAGAAAAAAAGGGCCGTCATAGAAAATCAGTTTTCACTGACTTTTTGGACAGCCCCTTATTACAACTTATAAAATTACATCAGGTGTTTCAGGTAAGACTTGACCACCGTCTATGACAAGGGATTGACCTGTAATATATTTAACTTCCTCAGATGCAAAAAAGCAAATTGCTACACCGATATCCTCTGGCTCTCCTAATCTTTTCATTGGAACAACTTCAGCACCCTTGTCACTTAAGACACCTAGTTGTTTTTTTAAACCTTCTGTCGCAATCATCCCTGGTTGAACTGCATTGATAGTCACACCATATTTTGCATATTCTAATGCCGCACTTCTCATAAATCCAAGAATTGCAGCTTTTGTCGCTCCATAAAATGCACCACCTGGATATCCAGTAATATCTCCAGTGATAGAGGAAGTAAGAATAACTCTTCCATAATTTTGTTCTTTCATAGCTTTCAATACTGGTTTTATGACAAAAAATATTCCCTTTAAGTTAATACTTTGAACTTTATCCCAGTCTTCTTCCATATCTTCAATTGATACTTCTGGGTAAATTCCAGTATTGGCAGCTAAGATATCAATTCTTTCGTATTTAGTTAGAATATCTTGAACAACTTTTTCAGCATTGCTTTTATTTGTAACATCTAAATTGAAAAATTCCCCGCCAACGGCTTTAGCGGTTTCTTCACCTGCTTCTTTATCAATATCACAAATCATAACTTTTGCTCCTGCTTTAGCTAAAGTTTTTACTATCCCTTTTCCGATACCATTAGCTCCACCAGTAACTATAGCAATTTTATTTGTCAAATCAAACATCATAATTACTCCTCCTAGCTTTTGTTTATCTTAGTCCGTATTATATCTTTAGAAATTTGCAAAGACAATGAATATACCTATTTCAACAACTTTAGCAATTCAACATGGAGGCCTCTTATGAGATAAAATATTTTTTTTAATGTTTTATTATCTAGTCAGATGAAGCATTTTATAAAAGTTCTACACGATAAACTGAATACTCTAGATTTGTATTCCTTTTCAGAATATGATAATGTGTACATTGGGAGGTGAAACTAATTAAAAACCAAAAAGCTTACGAAAAGGCGTATCCTACCTGAAATCAGCTACCCCTTTCCAATGATTCATTAAAGCTCTGCAATGTTTGAAACCCTATATTAATTATTAGGAAAGGTTTTATGAATAGTAGATTTTGTGATGTTAAAATTAACAGAATATTCACATTAGGAAAAACAATTGAAATAACAAAGAAAACATAGTAACTCACAAAAAAATACAGTGAGACTGAATTAAATCAATGATTAGCAATTTAAAGTTTACAAGTAAAGAAAAATAATATCATAACTAACAAAACAGTCAGAAAGGAAGTCTTTTATGAAATATGGCAAAATTATCATGCTAATTATCGTGTTATTTACTTTGTTCGGTTGTGCTTCTGAGCCTAGCCAGGGAGAAACTAGCGCAAAGACAAATGGAGAACTAAGATTTGCCTATTCCCAACAACCAGCCTCATTAGATACACATGTCAATACAAACACAGCGACTTCTGATATAATGCGTCACGTGTACGAGACACTACTAACAGTTGATTCTGATTATAATATTCAACCGATGTTAGCAGATTCATGGGAACAAAGCGAAGATGGAAAAACTATAACTTTTCAATTAAGAGAAGGAGTTCTTTTTCATAATGGTGAGGAAATGTTAGCTGATGATGTTGTCGCTTCCATGAACAGATGGAAAGAAAGTGCTGGGAGCAGGAGCCAATTCACCGATGCAACTTTCAAAGCTGAAGATGATTATACAGTCGTTTTAGAGTTACCTGAACAGCTATCAACCGCATTACCAGCGCTTGCGCATAGTGGAACTGGCCTTGCCGCAATTATGCCGAAGGAAATCATTGAAAACGCTAGTGAAGATGGAGTTACAGAGTATATTGGAACAGGACCATTTCAATTTGAGGAATGGAAGCAAGATCAAGAAATACACCTTACTAAATTTGCAGACTATAACCCTCGTACAGAAGCGTCTGACGGATCATCTGGAAAAAAAGAAGCACTTGTAGATGATATTCACTTTATGTTTATTACAGATGCATCTACGCGAATAGCGGGGATTCAATCAGGGGAATACGATATTGCAGAATCGATTCCATATGATAATGTCGAACAATTAGATAATGACCCAGATGTCGATACAATGACTTATACCGCTTCATCTTTAGTCATCCATTTTAATAAAAGACAGGGTCTATTCACAGATGTTAAAGCCCGAGAGGCGGTAGCAGCTGCATTAGATATAGAAAGTATTTTAAAAGCAGCATTTGTTGATGAAGAATACTATACACTCAATCACAATTTCATGTTTGTAGATCAGTTAAAACAATGGCCAAGTGATAGTGGAAAAGAAATATATAACCAAAATGATCCCGAGAAAGCGGAGCAATTACTCAGCGAAATGGGATATGATGGAGAAGAAATAAGAATTATAACATCTCGGGATGGTGATACATCTTATAATGCCTCTGTCGTTCTTTTAGATCAACTGGAAAAAATTGGTTTAAATGCGACATTAGAAGTATATGATTGGCCATCACTTATGTCTGAAAGAGAAGATGAAACGGCATATGAGATTTATGTTATTGGAAATACGCTTGTTCCAGAGCCTACAACAACAGTTTTCTTAAGAAAAGACTATGCAGGTTGGGCTGAAGATCCGAAGCTTGAAACTTTATTAAAGGAATTTAGAGGCCAAGCAAGTTTGGAAGATGCACAGGATCTATTTGATGATTTACAAAAATGGTATTGGGATTATATACCAGCTATCAAAGTTGGAGAAAATCAAGCGATATCTGCAACGAGAAGTACAGTAGATAATGTTCAGTACCAAAGTGGCTTTATTCTATGGAATGTCTCAAATAGTAAATAAGTTTAATTTAAATAATTGATAAATGATGAAGAAACTTAGTGAAACTACATCTTTAGAGGAGGCGTCATTTTAATGATTAAAAACGATCAAAGCACTAAAAGAAAACACTTTCCATTCTTTCAACTTAAAGGAACACACAGAGAGATTGGTAGACAATATGGAGAATCATGTAAGGAATTAATTTATAAACATCTTACTTCTGTTAAAAAGAAGCTACAAATTGGAACAAAAGTTTCTTTAGAATTTGTTAAAGAAAAAGCCCTCTCCTATCAAGCCTATGTACAAGAATATGCACCTTTCTTGGATGAGGAAATACAAGGTATGGCAGAAGGAGCTGGTATTTCCTTAGGAGAAGCCTATCTCCTGCAGGTTCGAGCTGAAATGAACAATCATGTTAAAGCTTTAAATGAGTGTACAACCTTTGCAGTTTCATCTGAGGTGACTAAAGATGGAATACCATTGGCTGGACAGAATGTTGATTTACCATCTTTTTATGGAGAAATCGGTGTCGTGTTAGAAATAATTCCTGAATCTGGTTCAAAAATATTAATGTTTACCCCTGCAGGACAAATATCACATATTGGAATCAACACAGAAGGAATGGCCGTATTTGCCAATGCGATTACCTCTGATGGCTGGGGAGAAGGCTTGCCGAGATATATGTTTTCTCGTTTGGCACTAACATGTCGAACGGTAGACGAAGCTGTTGAAAAATTAAGCAATTTAAAACGATCTTCAGCACGAAATATTATTATGATGGACAAAAATGGCGAAATGGCTGACTATGAAAATACTCCAATGAAAGATGCTGTTATTAAGCCTGAAAATGGGATTCTAGCACATACAAACCATTATGTAGCAGATAGCTTATTGAGTGAGGAAAGATCCACTGGCAGCTCATTAAAAAATTCACAAATTCGATTAGAGCGCATGAATTCGCTTCTTCATGAAAACCGAGGGGAAATAGATGTTGAGAAAATAAAAGAGTTTTTCCGTGATCGAGAAAATTATCCGAACTGTATTTGCCGCATACTGGGAGATGAAGAAATGCAAGATCCTACAAAGCAAGATACTGACAACATCACATGTGCATCTGCTATTGGTGTGCCAAATGAAGGAAAACTTTGGATAGCTATTGGTCCACCAAACCAGTATGAATATAAGTGTTATAGCTTTTCTGAGTAGTCAGCGCAAAGTTAGAACTGGACTGAAACCCTAAAGTTAGACCAAATATTAAGCAGCTGATTGGCTGGATTTTTTCTAGTCGAATACAGAACTCAATCCAGCCAATCAACTCGACAATAAAAACTTTAATTGTTAGAGATAAACACAGCTGTACGCTTAATCTAATATTTCTACTTTACTACTGGTTGCGTACGCCGGGTTTGAAGTTCAAACTTTCTATCAAAACTTTTACCTTTTGACCGACCTTTAGATTTTTCACTTCTTGGTTCAATTCAAAATAAGCAGCGTTTTGTGCTTTCTTTATCATTTCTTCCTCAGACAAACCTTGAATTTCTTCATTTGTCATTCCTTTTAATAGTATTTGTTTATCTTCTATTTTTGCTATAATCCCTACCATGGTTGATTGATCTTCATTGTTGGCTGTGTGATTTGAACAACTGACAAATATGAAAACAAGACCGATAATTAAGAACACCAGAAAAAACAAACCTTTATTTAACTATAAAAAGTGAAAACAGACATCAAAAAGAACTTTTAACATTTGTTCTTTTTGATGCCCTTTTCTATTCCTTATTCATTTACTCTACAAAACCGGCATTCCAAAATACTGGACCAGAATAAGTTGTGATTCCTTCAATGCGATCACTAGAGCCGTATAAGCTATGGAAACTACCAAACTGTATAATCGGTAACAACTCTTCCCAGGAGTAAAGTTGTAACTCATCCCAAATTTCTTTAGCCTCCTCTAATGTTGGGGCTGTTTCAATCTGTGACATCAAATCGATAACACGCTCGTCATGTACGCCTCCACCTGAAATTTGATCTAACCCCAAAAATTGTGGTGGTGTACTGGTAACAGAGTAAGAAATCATATGGGCTTCCCATCGATCTGGCTGGTTATTTGCGATATCGACGAGTGTTGGCCAATCGTAAATCTCTAGTTCAGCGTTAATTCCTAGCCCTCTTAATTGTTCATGAACAACAACAGCAACATTATAAAGGTGAGCATAATCCCGTGTGGTAAGAATTCGGAATGGCTCTCCATCATAATCCATGTCCGCTAACATCTGTTTTGCCTTTTCTTGATCATTAATATTATGGTATTCACTACCTGCATCACTAGCCCAGTTCACAAGATCCTCATCCATATATCCGGAATGTAACCAATACAAATCTTCGCTTGGGAATGCGGCCATCATGGCTGCATTAATATCTAATCCTGTATTGATCACTTGACGTAGTTCAGCATTCGTTCCCAGACCTTCAACGGAATTAAATTTTAACACTTCCACTCCATTTACCGCTAAATATGTTTTTAAATTTGGATCGCTTTCCAGTTGATCATAGCTGTCATAAGGAACTCCAAATATAAAATCATAATCACCAGATTGAAGGCCGGTTAATCTTGTAGAAGAATCTGAAGCCATATGGAAATAAATCTCATCAAATAAAGCTTCTTTTTTACCTGATAAACCATCCGGCTCAGCTTCTACTGCTTGATAATCATCATATCTTTCAAATTTAATATATTGATCTTGTTTCCATTCAACAAATTTATATGGACCAGTTCCAACATATTCTTCTATTTCATCTACACCATCTTCTGGTATCGCATCAATGACTTCTTTCGGCATAATAGCTGCACCCATTTTCGTAGCCGCCATGGAATCCAATGCTAGTGCCGAGGCTTGAGCTAATGTTAAAACAACAGTATAATCATCTTCCGCTTCCCATGTAGCACCTTCAAAAATGCTCCCCGCATTCGATGATCTCCCGGCCCATCTTTCCATCGATGCAATTACATCCTCAGCAATCATTTCTTTATCATTATGAAACTTTACTCCTTGGCGTAATTTAAATGTATATGTTTGGTTATCAGTTGTATCAACCGACTCTGCTAACATTGGAACTGCCTGATTGTTAGCATCAGTTGTCAAAAGTGTTTCAAACATTACTCTTGCCACATCACGTGTTGCAATCGTTCCTGAGGTTGGTAAGTCCAATGTCGGTGGCTGAGCATCAAGTCCAATATTTAAAGTTCCCCCTGCTTCCTGTCCAGAGCTCTCGTTATCTCCTGTGTCATCATTAGAATTAGAAGAATCTGTACTACATCCAGTAATTAAAATCGTCAAAACGAATACTAACATCAGCATACTATTTCTCAAGTTTCTCATCCCTATTCCTCCTGATTATAATCTAGATGGACAATTGCTTAAGGCTTTGGATCGCAGTCAACTATTATTTTTCTAATAACATACTTAAAGATCCTTACGAATATACAACCCCCTCAAAATTACAATAAAAGTAGGTGAATCTTACATAACGGGATCGTGGTTGAATTGTGGATAGTCATGGATGAGTTAACGTAGGTGTACACTTACATTGATGTTTCTCCCTTTAAAAAATTATTCGACATTTATATATAAAATCCTTTTTATTTTCAAGATCATTTTTAAAATTCTGATAGTATGAAGCAAATAAATTGTATCAAAGCCTGGAAAGTAGAAGGTGAAAAATGCGTTAATCTATTTAAAACAATAGAAAACTTAGATGCAAAAAAATCTAAATAGCCTTTTGCATAAAAACTATTTGAGATACTAACTCCAGAAAATAGCTAGTTAGATAAATTTCTTCTAAATTTACTCCTCCTATGCATTAACTTCCTGTTTACTGCTGTTAAATAAAACTATTTTTGGAAGGATTAATATTAAATTAAATAGAAAAGAGAATGAAATCCCTATTAACAAAGGCACTCCGCCCTCTTATACCTACTCACTCAGCACTTAGTAGAAACTAATTTCTTCATAATCAATATCAGAAACATACTTCTCAATCGCATTCTTTCTATCAATATCAATGTTTTGAATAAATTCAATAAAATAAATCTGCCATTTATTTTCGCGATCCTTATCCACCATATGAAAAGAAGATAAAAATGTTGAATCATTCCGTAATTCCTCATAAAATACAATTTTCATTAGGACAGCTAGTTCTATATCTCCAAAACTCTTAAAGAGTACTTCATATTCATCATTCAATAAACAATCAGCATTTAGCATATCTATATAATCATAAAGGGAATGGAAATTGTCCTGAATCATGGCAACCTTATCCTTAGTATTTTCACAGTTCATAATTCTTTCAACTATTACTCGAAAATCGTTATCACTCATTCTATCGGATGCTTTGAATGTGGTTAAAATTGATTTTGATTCCAATTCTTTTTCAACAATAACTACCGTTCCAAGTTGATTATGCTTCACAACATTTTTAACCCTCTGCACTAGATTTATTCCACATTGCTGCAAATAATCAATCATCTTCAGATCATTAATATTGAAATGATATTGTAATTGGTCTACAGCTTTTAAAATAATGGACTGGGCCTGACTATCATCCAATTTATTAAATAATTTTTCTAACTGTTTATATTGATTTATTGATATTTTTATTTGGTTAGCATGTCCTCCTGATAAAATGGAAAAGATCGCATTATTTAATACCAACTCAAATATATTGAATAGCTCTATCCGATAGTCGAATCCACAAATTCTCCCATAGTTAACCAAAAGCTGTTGAAGATCATCCTTGCTAAACAAATAACAAAATTGAGTTTCTAATTTTAAGTGAGTTAAATATTGCCTAAGGTAATAAACACCCTGAATGCTCATATCATCAATCGCTAACGGATAATCAATGCTTGCCATTGTATTATGAGCATCAAAAATAATACCATATTTTTTAAGAAAGACAGGAATCGATTCATCAATTGTCAGATTATAAGCTTCTACCTCAACATCCAATTTATTATGATTGAGCTTTTTATAGAGTTGCCTTGTTTCATCAAAACACTGGTGAATTAAGTCTATACCCTGTTCATATACATTTTGCACATTGTCTTTTTTTAATATATCGATTGCTTTTTCTGGATTGTTCAAATGCAATAAATACGCATCAACAGCATATAAAACAGAAGCTAAGATACTTCCAGCTGTTTCAGACGTTACAGAAGAACTTTCACCTTGAGTGTATCGCTTAATTAGAATTCTTAATATGGACATCAACTGCTCTTGGGTATGATAGACTTCTTTACTACTTAACAAGCCTACCCGTAATCCTTCATTCAAAATAGATATCGTATATTGGTTTTGTAACAGATGAGCTTGATTCATCTTTCCCTGTGTAACTAAGGTCTGATTACCGCATTGTTCTTCTGATCCCACTATAATTCATCCCTTTCAAGAATAGATCTTCTAAATCGAGCATCATTTCTAAATCGTTCTGCAAATTCATCAAGCCTACTCTTTAAAAATTCCAAAGAACCATTACAAATATCATCAAAATAATCCTTCATAATATCAATCAACGGGGAATCACCAATTTTATCCTCCGTTTCATTTTTTAAGTAATAAAATATCTCTTGTAGCTCATATAAAATGGCTACATAATTTTTATTGTCTACATAAGGAGAGGCACAAAATACCTCAGCTAACTCTTTTATTACTTCAACACTTAATTCTACTCGACCATAGCTTTGAAGCACTTTGTTTCTAGAAATGATTAGACTTTTTATTTCATTGCGAGTTAACTCAAGTCCAAATTCCTTGGCTTTTTGATTTACCACCATTACTTCATCCGTATACTGTTCCAACATCGAAGAATCTAAAGAATTTAATATTTTGGGTAGAAACATATATTTCCTCCTTTAAAAATATTTCTCTTGAAACTATTGACTTTCAATTAAAATAATGTTATAATTAAATATTATTTATCAGATTATATATTTTAGTCTTTTTCTATTTGAATGTCAACCTTTAATCCGTCTATAATTTTCGGAATTTTCAAATTAAAGGAAGCTCATACATAATTTTGGAATCAAAAAAGGATGTCGCTTTTACGCAACATCCTTTTTTCCTTTCCATTATTACATTAGCACGATTTAATTGAATAAATTGCTTGCTCAGCTCCGAATCTACTAATTTTTTGTTCTAATTTCATACCTAATCTCTCTAAGAGCTTGCACGAAGACGTATTTGCAGTTTGCGTTTCAGCAACTATTTTTGAAAAGTTTAATTCATTTAAAGCATAATCAATTATCAATTGAACTACTTCTGTTGCATAACCTTCTCCCCACCAATTCGGTAAAAATTGATAGGAAACTTCATGGTAAAAGCCATCATGATGAGGGTCAAGTGAAACTAATCCAATCAAGTTATCTGTAGCTTTTTCTCTAACTACCCAATAAAAAGAATCATCACTTGTATCAAGCATTTCGTTCAATACTACTTTAATTGAATCTTTTGGACGAACACCACCAAGAAATTTTCTTACCTCAGGATCTACATATAATTTTTCCACATCAACACAATCAGATTTTTGAAAGGTTTTCACAGTACATCGTTTTGTTTCCAACAAAAAAATTCATCTCCTGAAATCCAATTTAATTATTAATATTATACTTTTTCCTTACCTTATATGTTTAATCAGTACAGCCACTCTATCAATTAATTTTTTCAAGTAAGTTCTTTTATCTAGTAAAAGGCTCATTCCACTTCTTTTTGCAATTTCTTCCACAACGAAGTCAATACTTTTATTATCTGTTATTATTTTTTCTTCCGTAATTTCTGTATTAAAAACCTCAATACAACGATCAATTTGAGATTTTGCCCAGGTTTCACCTCGTTCAAGCCGTTTATTCAAGCGTTTCAATAAGGTATTTTTATCAGCATATAAGATAAAATGCCTTAAAGGAATACCTTCATCTATTAGTTTTTGAACTATTTCTTCATAATATTGGGGATGAAATATGGTCATTGGCACAATAACAGTACCTTCATATGTATTAGAAATGTATTTTAACATTTCATAATTAAAGATTCTCCACTGCTCATGGTCTTGAAAATTTGACTCATGCAATTCTTTTGGTATGTTTTCACGGATAAAATAACCTATATTTTCTGGATCATAAACAAAAGAATTGGGTAACCTTCGTTTTAATTCAAATGCGCTAGTCGTTTTACCTGACCCAAATGCCCCATTTAGCCAAATAATCATTCATATGACTCCTTTGTATATTTAAGTAATTAGAATAATAATCCAATTGACTTTTCTAAGCTTCCTCATTTCTCCCCATTCTTTAGTATAAAAATTGAATTCCAAAACCAGAAACTCAAAGCCGCTCCGGTCCATAAAATAAGTTTGATCATAAAAATATGCCATGTCAAATTTGCTAGGCTTGCCAAAAAAGAATTATCAAAAAATATAATAGTTAATAGAGAACCAATTAAGTAAACAATTAAATCAATAATACTGTATCTCTTCTTTCTTTTATTTAAAACTAAAGAGATAGGAAAAGCTGTCAATATATATAAATGCAAAAACACATGTACAGATAATTAAGGATGGAAAATAATCTGCAACAAAACCATCTCTATAAAAACTAAAGATATATACGTGAAACTAGCAATAAGGATTAGCTTAAAATACTTTTTAGCAATAAAGATTATGTCATTATACTTTTTCATAGTCAAACCTCTCCTTCTCATATTGACAAAAGTGATTCAGAAAAAATTGATATGAAAGGGATATTAGAAAAAATCTCCAAATTTAAAGATATATTATCTCTAGCGTAAATTGATTTAAAGTGATTTTCCAGTCCAATTTTTAAATAACAGAGAAGTTTTTTAATTCATTCTAAAATTGCTGGATTTTTTATCAGATTGAAACCTATGCCATCATCAGTTATTATCAATTGTTCTTGACCATTTTCTTAACTGCCTTCTACAAATTGCTCAGCCTCAAATCCTTGGTTTTGATTCATACAGAATGTTATACTCTACTACGGTAGAGAGAATAAGCCTTGATAATGATGATATTTTTATTACTTCTTTTACTACGATATAGTTCAATTCCAAGAGATTTAACTAGTTTGCTTCACTATGATGTAATCTCAGTTGGTTGGTTTATCTGTTTGGTTTTTAGAAGATAGTGATGTGAAATGTTTCTAGTCATATTTAGCACATGTTTAAAAATACCCTCAAATTTTTCAAGACAAAAAGGAGTATTACATTATGAAAGGATTTACAAAAGTTTTTATCTTTAATATTACTCTAGTAATACTTATTTCGCTGTTGGCTGGGTGCGATAATAATTCAAAAGAAACAGAGGCCGATTCAGAAAGAGATGCCGCTCTTGAAACGAATAATCAGGAAGAAACAAACGAGAATGAATCAAAGTCTACAACAGAAGATTCTAATGACACATCTGCTAAAGAGTCTGTGTCCGAAAACGAGAATGAAAGTAACGCTGATAACAAATCTAGCAATCCGGAAGATAATCCATTATCCGGATATTCTTCTAAAGAAATCGAATATGCTCGTGTGTGGTTGCAGCTTGGAGCAAATCAAGATGTAGAAGAAATAGACGTGACACATATCCCAGCCGGATCATCATTGAATCCAGAGGAAGATGATATTGATGTTAATTATCCTGAAGATGTTATTCAGCTACGAGGTTCCCGAATAGTCGATGGTATAATAACTTATAATGGAAATGGGAATGGCTCAATTAATCTCTATAGCATCCCATATCGCTGGTATGGCGGCATGTCTCGACCTGATGATGTTACTGCTGATGATATCCAAAAAGAAAGAGAAGATATTATTGAAAATACAGAGCTCATCCATATTGATCCAGGTAATGATAAAGAGGTTATAAATATGATTGATAAACTACATATTCACTAATCAAAAATTATTATATTACAAATTAAAACAGGGGTGTTCATTATATAGAGCAACCCTGTTTTTTTAAAACCATTATAATGCTTTATCAATTCATTTACTATAGCTTCCATCCCTATTCTTCAAATCCCAAACCTACTGCGCGTAATTCACAGAAGCAGCATATAAATAATAACTTAAGCCAATTTGTTGCTCTTCCAGCATATTTTTATGAAATTCATCAGTAATAAAAAACCATGTAGATTCCACAAAACCTTTCGAATCTAACTCCATAATATAATCATTGATATAGCAGATATGATCAGATATCTGCTGCTTCACTCTTGGATCATCCACCGGCCATCCTTGTTTTAACGCAAAAGCCATTTTATCCATAAATGCTTTTGACTCCCTTGCTGACTCATCTAATTCTTCACTGTTTACATCATTTGTAGGAATTTCATATTGATAGTTTTCTTTTAAATACTCATTTTGTTCTTTTAATTGATCCTGCCATTGTTCTTTGTTTAATCCTTTGAACATACTTTGCTCATCCATCACTTCTCCACGCTCCTCAAAATAAATAGTTTCATTGATCGTAGTTAATATAAGGCTGATTTGCTCTTTTTTCTTCTCCAACAGTTCTTTTTGTTCCATTAAAACTTGATAACGGTTCTTTTTTTCACACAATATTTCTCGAATGGCTTTCAATGAAAAATCTAATTCCCTATAAAACAAAATATGCTGTAATTTTTCTAGTTCATTTTTTCCATAAAATCGATATCCGGCATCAGTAATTTTACTAGGCTCTAACAAACCGATCTTATGATAATGATAGAGCGTTTTGACCGTTATTCCCGTCAAATCAGCCACTTGCTTCACTGTTAGCATACTGAAGTCACCTCCCTATAAATAAACAATAGACTCCTACCTAAGGTAAGAGTCAACAATTATTTCGATATTAATTAAAAATAGTTAGGTTCCGAAAGCTAGACTCTAACTTTTATGTATTAACAAGATTAGAAACATTTTTAATCTTTTCTGTGAAATTTTTATCTGCTAACTAAAAATTAGCATCTGCAAATCATTAATATATTACCGTCAGGATCTTTAAAATTAAAATAATGGTTATTTTCAATGTCAGTAATCAAATTAACGCCCTTATTACTCATAAACCGAAATGCTTCATCAATGTTTTCTGTATTAAAATGGAATGCTGGAGTTCTAAATACTCTCTCCTCTGAATAAATTCTGCTATCTAAAACTATCCCTGTACCTTCCATGGGTATAACATAAAGATGACCAAATTGAATTTCTCTATCTGTATTCAAACCCAAAATATCGCAGTACCAATCTCTTGCTTTCTCTATATTGCTTACAGGGATAAATACTGTTCCGATTTGTTTTAAAATAGGATTTCTCATAAAAACCCCTCCTTTAAATTTTTATCTTTATTAAATATTCCACATAGTAAATATAATGTCCTGCTCTTTAATACAGGCAGTCTTAATGATGATACAAGAGCCGATTATAAGATACCCATCACCATTTAAATAAGTTCTAATAACAGCTAATTTAAATGTTAAATCATATTTTGCCATACAAAAACACCCCTGAAGTCAGATTTTTGGTCTAACTTCTGGGGTGTACATCATGCCTTCATCACGTTTTTAAATTTTCAATCCTTCCTTCGTTCTACCAAATTAATTCCTACCCCCATGCAGATGACACCAATTAAAAGCATTAGTACTAATGACAAAGCAATCTCATTCCAGCCTGCATGGTATAACGTAACACCCATCATCGCTTCCATTGCATGTGTCAACGGAAATAAATCGGCAATAAACAAGAGAACTGTGTTACTTATTGTTCCTGGTGGCATATAAACACCACTAATAACAGGAATAATTGGTACAACAGAAGGGTAAATCATATAAAATTGCTCTGGTGTTTTCACAAACCCTGTTATTAACATCGCCATACTAACGATACTCAGTGCATAAACTGCAGCTATTACAAGAAGCATAGCGAAATTATTACCTAAATCATAGTTCAGTAAATAGTGGAAAATCACAAATACAACAGTGATCTGAATAAATCCGACCAAAAAACTATAAAGAAGATGTCCCATGTACATTCCTGTCTTACTTACAGGTGATAAAATCATTCGATTCCAAACTCCACTTACCTTATCTGACAAGACTCCATTCACTTTAAATCCAATGGTAAACATCGTCATAAAAAGCGTAAATCCAAACAATAACTGAATCCCCATATCATGATTAGATACTTCTCCTCCATCCAGTGATTCCGTATGAATTTGCAATGGTGGATCTTCCAAATAGCCTTCTACATAATTCTTAATCTCATCAATTTCCTGTGAACCTGCTGCTGCTTCAATTTGCGCTTCCTCTATAAATATCTTTTTAACGTACTGATCAATCAGTGGTAGGGTTGGAATATCATAGGCTGTAATGAATCGATAATCATGCTCCATCAAGTTAATTGCTATGTCTCTTCTCCCCTCTGACACATCCGTACGTGCAGTTTCTTCATCTACTATAACAAAATTAAAGGATTCACTGCGATTTAATAAAGGTTCCCATTTATCAACTACATCACTACTATTTGATTCATTACTAAATATCGCTATAGTTGTTTGGGATGTCATATTATTACTCGAAAAAATAAGTGTTAATGCAATACTTCCTACAAGAAAAAGAATAACTAACAACGGCTTCCGTTTATCTTTCCTCCATTGCGCCTTAAATACTGGGAACATTATACTCTCCCCCTTCTAGGAAATAGAAATATTCCAATGATAAGACAACCAATAAAAAACATAAATAACTTCACCATCGGAATAATTAAAGTCTGAGGATCACCGAATTGCGCCCACTGCATAAAAACGGACAAGCTCAATCCATTCGGTGTCCATTCCCCAACACTTTGTAACCATTCTGGTAGTCCCTGTATCGGAAATAAATTCCCACCAACTGCAGCAAGTAACATAATGACCAAATTAAATGCTCCATTAGCTGCATCTGTATTACTTAGATTTAATGTGATTGTCGTGAACACTGCGGATAGTCCGGCTACTGCTAAGGAGAAGAACGTTATAATTACGATGGCTCCAACCCAAAATGCCATTGATTTTCCTGCAAACACATTTAACAGCAATTGACATACTCCAAATACAATCATTAATTGTAACCATGTGAAGCCGAAAGTAGAAATAGTTTTTCCCATTAAAAAGGAAATTGGATTTGTATTCGTTAATATAATCCGGTTGAATACGCGCTCTCTTTTTTCCATGGTAGTCTTCATTGCAACAGTTGAAGCTATAAATAATGCAAACAAAGAGCTCATTGCAACTGTAAAATATTGCGAAATACCAAACGACTCGGCTCCTTCAACTACTTCTCTACCACCTTCAGGCAATACTAGTTCCTGTAATTCACCGTCCGTTACACCTTGAAGTGCAAATTGAAAGTTAAGAGTATTGAGATAATTTGAAATGATGTTATTGATAGTATCCGATTCTGTAGATTGCTCTTCAATCTGGAGAACAAGATCAACCTCTGCAGACTGATCAAGCATAAGCTTACTTAGGACACTATACGTAAATCCTTCTGGAATCTTAACAATTGCATCCAAATTCCCGTTCTTAACTTCTTCCTTTGCCTCTTCTTCACTTAATTGCTTTGTCGTAATCCATCCACTTAATTCTGGATCATTAAAAAAGGATGTCATTAAGCCGCTTGGAGAAATAGATGATCCCTGCTCTATTATCCCTGTCTTTTCTTCTTCCGATAAATCCATTTCTAAAACGGCTTCCGTAAACTGCTCAAGCCCAAGAGACTCATCATCTTCTAAAACAATTCCTAAATCAATATCCAATACTTCAGCATCCTCACCAAATAAACCAGAGAAGGCAAAGTTTAAAACAATAATCAGCACAATTGGTGCTAATAAAGAAATAAGCACTTCTTTACGGTCTCTCCAAAAGACAAGTAAATCTTTTTTCAAAAATGAACGCATCTTCCTTTACCTCCTCCTAATCTCTTAATGTTCGACCAGTCAAATGTAAAAATACATCCTCAAGACTGGGTGTTTCCATTTGATAATTTGTTAATTGAATCCCTTCACTTTCTGCCGTACGAACTAAATCACTAAGTATGTTAGTCCCTTTTTTTGCACTAATTCGGATTCCTTCACTTGTTTCATCTACACGACGGATATATTCTATTGACCGGATCTTCTCAATCAATTTATCACTTGTTTCACTTAAATTTACTTGAATCGTATCTTCACTCGAGAGGATGCTTAATAGCTCTGCCTTACTTCCTGAAGCTACCACTTTGCCGTGATCCATAATATAGACCCGTTTACACAGTTGCTCTACCTCTTCCATGTAATGACTCGTATATAGTATCGTTGTCCCGTTCTCTTCATTCAATTTACGAACCGTTTCAAGAATATGGTTTCTCGATTGTGGATCAATTCCGACAGTTGGCTCATCTAAAATAAGGATTTTCGGATTGTGTAACAATGCGGCTGCGATATTCACTCTTCTTTTCATCCCGCCAGAGAATGTTTTTACAAGTTCCTTTTGCCGCTCCTTTAATCCAACCATTTCAAGTACATTTTGAATCTGTTGCTCAAGTTTATTTTTTTTCACCTTGTAAATTTCGCCGAAAAACTTCAAATTCTCATAAGCAGAAAGATCCTCATACAATGCAATTTCCTGTGGTACAACACCAAGAACCTTTCGAATTTCAGCGGGATTTTTAATCGTACTTTTACCATATAGCTTTACATCACCGGAAGTTGGTTTCAGTAAGGAGGATATCATGGAAATTGTAGTCGATTTCCCGGCTCCATTTGGACCAAGTAAGCCGACTGACTCTCCTTCATCTAAATAGATATCAATTTCGTCTACGGCATTTTTGCCCTTATATGTTTTACTTAACTTAATCGTTTCGATCATCTGGACACACTCCCTTAATTGATTGTATTTAAAGCATACAAAAATAAAGACAGCATCACTACTGTCTTTAGTCACTAACATGTTTAATAAGGATTACTTTAGTCATTTTATTTTTTACGATGCTCAAACAAGGTTATGTCGAATGGCATAAATGGCTAATTGTGTCCGATCACGCAGTTCTAATTTATTTAAAATTTGACTTGTATTATTTTTCACTGTCCCTACTGATAACCCAAGTCGTTCTGCGATTTCACTATTATTAAGCCCTTCTCCAATGCACGTTAAAATAGCACGTTCTCGAGGTGTTAAGGACGGATCAACGGTTTTCTCCTCTTGTTGGTTAAGTAATAGTGGCATAACCTTGGCAGCAACCTGATCCTCTACAGCTAATCCACCTTGTAATGCACTGCGAATCGACCGGATCAATGAATCTGTATCAGCATTTTTTAGGATATATCCATTAACACCAATTTTTAAAGCATCCATCACATATTGATTATTATCAAAAGTTGTCAAAATTAAAATTTTTGACCCTGGCCAGCGACTCTGAATCGTTCTGGCAGCTTCAATCCCATCCATCACAGGCATACGAATATCTAAAATAATTAAATCAAATGACTGCTTCTCACAAAGCTCGATTGCTTCCTTCCCATTACTTGCTTCTCCAGTTACTTTTATTTCCTCATCCGTCTCCATCATCATTTTTAATCCTTCTCGTACCATCACTTGGTCTTCAGCTAGTAGTATTCGAATCATAAACTTCCCCCAGCTCCGCTAATTTTAATAAACCTCGAACAATAAATTGACCATCTGTTTTCTCCACATATAGCTCGCCACCAACTTTTTCAATCCGTTCTCGCATGGAAGCTAGACCAAAACCTTCTTGAAATCGATTATCATTTTTTACAGGGTTACTAATTTCAAAACGAAAAACACTGCCCCCAGGCGTTTCAAACATAACTTCTGCCTCTCTAGCATTACTATGCTTCATAATATTCGTCAATCCTTCCTGAACAGAACGATAGATAACAAAGGACTGCTCTCCAGTAAGTGGTGCCGCAAATGCGCCATGCTTCACTGAAAAATGGATTCGAATAAAACTTTCTGTTTCCAATTTACGAATCAAACGTAAGATTCCTGGAAGCCCACCAACATCATTGCTTTTCAACATTTTTACTGCATTTCGTGTTTCTTCCAAGCTTTCGTTTGCAAGTTTCTTCAACGATTCAACATGCAATTTATCACTTTCTGAAGCTTGTAACCGAAATACTTCAAGCTGCATAAGGAGAGCAGTCAGCTTGTGACCAACAGAATCATGAATTTCATGACCAATCAGTACACGTTCCTCCTGCCTCGCTGTTTCTTCTTCAGAAGCAAGGCGTCTTTTTATATTTCGATATTCACTAAGCAACGCATCATATCTGGCAAAAAGATCATCTCTATCATTCTTTGTTCGTTTAAAAAGGATAACGGCAGCAAAGAAGAGAATAAGATAAAGCAAAATTAAACTAATGATAGATATTGAAGGAACTATATTCAAAAGGATAACTATTACTCCGATTACAGAAACTCCAGCGACAATACTGGCCAGACGGTTTGACAACCGAAAGTAAGCTTCTCCAATCAATAAAGATAAAATAAGCAACAAAAACGGATTAAAACTTTCCTGCTGCATTGGAAATAACGTAATTACAGAAATTACTGAACTAATAGAAAGCAAAAACGTAATAATAATTGGATGTTGTCTAACTAGAGGCATGATAAAGAATAGAATAAAAAATATCGATAAACCAAGTAGCCTCCATGTCATTTCTGAAATATTATCTCCGAAATATACAAAACCTAACATCCATGTCGCTACATGAAACAAGAACCATATCCAATATAAATACATACACACCTTCCATTTCTCTTACTAATATATCGTGCATATTAGCGTCCAAATCAAAATTCCTTCAAGGCACTAATAAAGTCCAAGATACCATCGGAAAATTCAGATATATAAAAGTAGTTATGTCTTAAATTCACTAAAAACTCATGTTGTTTACTGATTTTTATCCCTTTTCATCTTATTGATTGATCTAAAGAAGAAACGTCTGGAACTTTTAACCTTAGCTCCACTTCTCGACTTTAAATGTTCGACATAAAAACACCATTTAAATAATAATATCCAAAGGGGGAAAATGACGCAACTTTATTTGCAACCTACAAAATTGAAGAGTAGTAATAAAGTTTGATTAAAAATGGGTTAGGAAAATCGTTTTGAATACAATTTGGAGAGATTTAGCCAATTCTTAGTTCAGTATTTTTCATTTACTTTACCAATACCAGCTTCATACTTACTAGCTAAAATTACTTACTGGGACTTAATCTGTTTGTCGAACTTTAATGTATTTTTAGCAGAAGAAAACCGTCTGAGATTTTGGTCATGTCTTTTATAGTTCCTCCAACAATTGATTTTCTGAAAGTAATTGTATCATCTAGATTGAAATCATGCTTATTCATTTTTGATATATATTGTTCCTCGTCTTTGTTTGGAAAGTTTTTCGCTTTTTTAAGATTAAAATTTGAAAAGCTGGTCTTTACCCGCCTCCATTATCATAGAAATGATGATGAGGTGGCGTGATGCGGAATCGAAAAATTTCTATATTGCTATTAGCTGCAACATATGTCGGAACTGTTATGGGGGCAGGTTTTTCATCAGGGAAAGAAATTGTCACGTTTTTTAGTGTCTATGGGGCTTTAGGATCCATTGGCATTGCAATCAGCGGACTATTTTTTATTCTGATTGGAACTAAAATAATGATTATATCCGCTCGAATCGGGGCCTATTCTTATCAGGAATTAAATAAGTATCTCTTCGGCCACAACTTTGCCAGAGCGGTTAATCTTTTTATCTTCTTCGTCGTGATTGGTGTCACTTCGGTCATGCTTTCAGGGGCGGGCGCTGTTTTTCATGAACAGCTTGGCCTTCCAATTCAATTGGGAATTATCATTACGCTTATTCTCTCTTACATCACCGTGTTGAAAGGGCTAAACGGCTTATTCGCCATCAACTCCTACATTGTTCCATTAATGATCCTTTTCGTCCTGTTTGTAGCTAGTTCTATTGCGGGCGAGCATCCGCATCTGCTGGTAAAAAATCTCCTTCCTGTTCAGTTATCGGACAACCTTTCTTGGGCAGGATCCCCTTTTGCGTACGCAGCATTTAATCTGATGACAGCACAGGTTGTCCTTGTACCGTTGGGAAAAGAAATTCAGGATGAACATATCTTACGCTGGGGCGGGTTTTGGGGTGGACTGACTTTATTCTTTATCCTGTTATCGATTCATTTTTCATTATCGGTCTTTCCGGACACATTTCATTATGAAATTCCTATGGCTGAAGTCGTCCAACATTTTGGAACTCTTATTCACGTCCTGTTTTTAATCGTTATTTACGGCGAGATTTTCAATACGGTTGTTGGGAATGTCTTTGGAATTACACGTCAGCTGCAGTCGGCATTCCATCTCCGTTATCAACATGCTGTATTGATAATCTTATTTGTTATCTTTTTAATCAGCCAAGTGGGATATGGGAAATTACTGTCAGTACTATATCCGATATTCGGTTACATGGGACTGTTCTTTCTGCTATGTTTGTTGATTATAAAAGTTCCTGAAAAATAAAGAAGTTTTACTTGGCACGCATTCTTTCTATTCTCATCATCATGGATTGAGTTCTACCAGGAGTAACTCAATTGGCAACCACGACCTAGGAGTAAAGTCTAAAATACTTATAAACTTCTGTTTTATTGTTCAGCTTACATCATCAATTAAACGAGTATCTATATTTTATATATTCTGTTGATTCATTACTCCTACCATCGAAATTATTGTTAGAAGAACAGCAATAATAAAGAGCTTTAACCAAAATTTAGGCATGGGTTTCTTTTTAATCGCACGGTAGATCAGACTCCAAATTCCAGTAAGCAATAAAGAAAGTAAAAATGCTCCTAAAAGTCTGCCAAAAAGATACGCAATCATGTTGTATTTGGCAATTAAAAAATGTACCAAATGGCATTTAAATATGCATGCCACTTGTCACTTCAAATTATTGATGCAATAAAGACTCTTTATAACGAAAACTATCTCCTTTAAAAACAAGTAAATGAGAATGGTGAATCAGGCGGTCAATGACAGCTTCTGTTAGAATCGGGTCGCCAAAAACATGATTCCATTGACCGAATTGAAGATTGGTTGTAATCACTATACTTCGGTTTTCATAACACATAGAAATCACTTGAAATAAAAGCTCTGCTCCTTCTTTGTTTAACGGAATATAGCCGAGCTCATCAAGTATTAAAAGGTCTAGCTTTTCGATTTGTTTCATCAGCTTTGGTAGAGTGTTTTTCTGGTTTGCTTCAATTAGTTTATTAACCAAGCCTGCCACTGTATAGAACTTTACCTGGCTGCCAAATCTATGTATGGCATTTAAGGATAGTAATGTTGCCAAATAAGTCTTTCCTGTACCGACACCACCGTATAAAATAAGGTTTTCCCTCTCCTTAATAAAGTCACCATTAATGACAGCTGTACGTTCAATTCCTTGTGGAATTTGTATATGTTCCCATTGGAAAGGAGTAGAACCTGTCTTCGGTAGCTGAGCTTGACTTAGTAATAAATTAACTTTTCTTTCTTCTCGATTTTGGACTTCCTTTTCAAAAAGCTTTAATAGGTACTCTTCATTTGTTTCTGCTTCTATTTGATTAAAATTCTCTCTAATCCAACTTAACTTTAGTCGCTTTGCGTAGGCTTGTATTTGCTCGTTCATTCACTCGTACCCCCTTGAAAGAAAGCATCGTAATGAGAAAGCCCACGAGTTGCGCTAGGTACTGTTGGAACATTAAGACGAGGAGTAATCGCCTCATAAGATGTACCTTGATTTAGTAGAGAATAGAAACAATGCTTGATTTGATCCGCACTAGGATGACCATGTGAAGAAGCTAACTCTAATGCCTCATTCAATAAAGTAAAATCATCATTTTTTAAGAGCGTAGCTAAAAGACGTAAAACTTCTTTCTGCTCTTCTTCTGTACAATCTCTTAAAAAGTTGGACCATTCAAGGGGAAATTGGTCATATAAACTAGAATATTTAATTGCCTTTGGACGTTTTGATAGTAAGTGTAAATATGGTTGCCAGTTCATCGACCTTCTTTTTACTCCATATAAACGAGAATGCTTTACAATAACCTGACGTTCTTCGTTCAATACAATAATAGAGTTATAGGTTACACAAATATTTATGCGCTGCTTGGCAAATCTAGGCGACGTTGAATATTCCTTGTTATCGATGTTTATAATCCCGTATTTATCTGCCTTCACTTCCTGATAACGCACACATTCAAACTTCTTCTCAGGAAGGATAAGCCATTCCTTTTTGTCTTCCTTATATAACTCTGATTGAAGCGTTTCTTTTAAGTAGTGTGGACGATTTCGGTCTTCCTCTGCGCATTGCCAAAGTGTTTCATTAAATTGGTCGAGATCCACTATGGTGCACTCGGGTAATAAGAAGTTATTTCGAACATATTTCACCATTGCTTCAACGTGTCCTTTTTCATTCCCCTTCCCAGGATTACAAAATTCGTAACTGAACCCATAGTGTAAGACAAAACGTTCAAATGTATCAGTGAGTTCACGTTCACCCTTACCTTTTATCTTTTTCACAGCGGGGGATAAGTTATCGAATCGTATCGTTGTCGGCACACCACCCATATAGTGAAACATACGTTGTAGACCCTCTAGTAAACACTCAGTGTTTTCCGAAGGAAATACCTGAAACAGGAATGAATTACTGTACGGAAATGACATCACTAAATACGGTAGGTCTATTATCTCTGATTCATATAAGAAGGGTGCTGTACCAAAATCAACTTGTGCTGTTCCTGGTATGGATTCAAGAGGTAATGAAGCTCCTTCTATATATTCTTTTAGCTCTTTCTTCCTTCTTGAAACATAGTCACGAACTGTACGTGCAGAACCTTCGAAGCTATGAAACTTAACTAACTGCTCGTACATTCTTTTGGCAGTTCTATGATTCTTCTTTTTCTTTTTTAAGTCTTCTCGAATCCACTTATCTAAAATAGGCTTCACTGGATCCATCACTCTAGAGCTTCTTTTCTGTGGTTTTTTTACTGGAAACTCTTCTTGATTCGCATACTTAGAAACTGTACGAGGATCCAGCTCCATCTTTCTTGCCACACTGGAATAAGTTCCACCTTTTTGATTCACTTCATGTCTGATATAATCAATTTGTGCCACTGCTAACATCTCCTAATAGCCTCCTGTTAAACGTTGTTGGTCCAACGAGGAGTTTAAAGTTATTTTGAGAAGTTGACAAGTGGCTTTTTTAATTTGTGTAGGGCCCTCCGGGCCCTACACAAATTAACTGCCATTCCCTACATATTTAGTTTGCCATAAACAATCATGTTACTCATTAGAGAATCCTCCTCTGTTTATTATTTAATTTTGATATATCGTTGATTTGAAAATTCTTTTATTGAAATATAATATCATATTTTTTGCGTAGATATATTTTTATAATATGATTTTCTTGGCAAACTCTCTTGACGCTTGCATCCCAAATTCTCACATCCTATGGATTTTCTACCGAAATTTGGTCATAGAAATCCATAGGTTGGATGGAATTAAACTGGGAAGACCTTCGGGTTTGGGAATGTTTATTTAAGCACTGTTATTTTTTATCAAGACAATAAAAAGTTTTTTAAGGCTAATGAATTAATGATGCTCTTAAATCACTAACTCCATGTTCCAAATAGCTCTTTAAACAAGCTAACATATATACCCAACCTTCTTTTTGTCCTAGCATTTTGTTTACTATTTCAGGATCATGTTTATGAAAGCCTGATTCGTTTACTTCAATAAGTGTACTCTCTTTATCAAGCTCTTTTAATGTAATGGTAACGATCGTTTCCTCACCTGATTCTTCACCCCACGAAAATACGATCTTCTTGTTTAGCTCGATTTCAAGTACGTTGATAACACCTTCTGCCTCGTATTCATCATATCTTAATGTAACGGATTTACCTTGTTCCCATCTTTCAGAACTCGATGAGAACCAAAAATTTCCTATTTTCACAGGATCTACTATCGCTTCAAACACCTCATTAGCTGACTTGAGTATCATAAACTTTGTAGTTATTTGATTATCCATAACAAATTCAACTCTCTTTCATATTACTTATTGCTTCTTCTATTATACCTATCACTATTTTTCGTCTTACTAAAAAATCCTCACTATTTATTGCAGTAAACTACCATTGAATACAAAAACAAAGGGAGCAGTGCCCAAGATAATTGAGAAAAAATAACACAGAAATTATAAAATTTATTTATCTAACTCTACAAAGTAAGAATGTTTTATTGTCTTCCCTCCATTATCCTTCCATGTTTATGTTTTATTTGCGTGAGTAACTCATCCATAATAATCACCTCACTATATTAATAAATACTAACTAAACTCCAAACTGTTTTAAATGATGGTCAAGATGCTTGTAAATGCCTTTCCCCCATTGCTCAGAAGTAAGTTTGCCAAAAAAAGCGTGGGGATGGGTAGTACACTTCTCCGGTCCATTCTTTTGGAAGATTATAATTTTTTCTTTCAGTTTTCCTCTTTCTGTTTCAAATTCTCTTTCGTCTGTAATCAAAATGTTTGGGATAGTAGACATATTGTGGGCTGGTGGCTTGTCATTGTAAAAAAGTGATTTCACAAACGGTCCTATTAATATGCCCAACCAACCCCTCTTTGGAACGGAATTTCCCATTGCAATATCTTGGAATGCTGAGCAATGAGCTAACATTTGAGCAACATCCATTTTTCCCCATTGGGGTCTTGAATTTGGACTTAATTTGTCAATGCGATCTAAAATTTCTTTTGTGTGCAATGGATCAAAAATATTTTTCATTTATGCATCTCCCTTTATATCGCTATGAAAAATTCATTTATTCTGTTGCTGATTTAGCTAGTAATTTTCTCTAATATCTCAAAATAATAATATCATAGTAAAACCTTTAATATATAAATATAAAATATTTTTCCTCTCCAAATTCGCCAGAGTCGCTTGACATAATTGCAGCTGCAACATAGCAATCCAAAAGAAACAATTATATCCATCAAATGTTATCATAAGCATGAAACACAAATTATCGCAGTTAGAAAGGAGTAAGGAATGGCGAATATTGAGCACTTGCAAACTGTACATGTACCAGCGTCCAAAGTGTATGAAACTCTAACCACTGCTAAAGGACTAGCAGAAATATGGACGAATGAACTCGTTGTTAATAATCAGGTTGGCTTTATTAATGAATTTCGATTTGGTAGCAATGATATAACTAAGATGAAAATAGAGGAATTGATCACTAATAAAAAAGTCGTTTGGCAGTGTATAGATTCAGACCCAGAATGGATTGGTACGATTATTTCCTTTGATATTCAAGAGAAGAACGGAAAATCTTTTATCACTTTGCGTCATATGGACTGGAAAGAAGTAACACCATTTTATCGCTCCTGTAACTACAACTGGGCTATTTTCCTTTATAGTCTCAAATCATATTGTGAAGATGGCGAGGGTATCCCTTTTCATAAACGGAAGTTTTAATCATTTAAAGTTATACTGCTGATTCTACTAAGTAAACCGCCTTTTACCATGGCCGGTTTACTTATGGTCTAAAATTAACATTATAATTAAGCAACGTATTATCTACATTTTTCCCAAAAACAGGCCAGCTACCATCATCATTCTGCATGGAAACCGGCCAATGAATCCCACGATCCCATGCTTGACGATAGACGGGATCTTTACGGGCAAAAGAATGAATAGACCTTAACGCAACAGTTGTATTATCCAGATTGGAATTAAACTTATTGGTATTGGAGAAATTCCATCCACAAGGTTTATGGATACTCCAATCGCCATATTTCATCTGTTGTCGATTAAGTAAATATTGATTTGCCTTTTTAATGGCTGCTGCAGACATGGATACACCAGCTTTTTACAACAAGGCAGTATTCCTAATATCGTCGTATACTGCATATCTACTTGCTTTCCAGTGTTGGTTTTTAAGTTTCAGACCCTCTGCAACCTTAGTAATAATCGGATTCTGTTTTGAATAGCCCATTTATCAGCATGCTGTCTTGATAATCCTGTTTGTCATCTTTTTGATAGGTCAAGTGGGCTATGGAAAATTACTGTCAGTACTGTATCCGTTATCCGGTTACCTGGGACTGTTCTTCCTGCTATGGTTATTGATTAAAAAAGCTCGCAAATATAAACTAAGTGCGGGAGGAAAGATAGAGCTTTGATATTGTTTTATATTTTGAAAGGGGATCAAATAAAGTCAAAGTTTTCTCTTTCCTATAGCTTCTCCCTTAAATTTCCACATCCCACCACTTCTGTTCTTCTTGCTTCATCTCTTTTTCCGTTTGCTGAGGATAGACGGTACGGAATTTATGATGGTCAGCTGGAATGATTTCAACCATTTTCGCAATCATATCTTTAGGATCAAACTGGTTCTTTAACCCTTCTTCCGCCTTTTTTATATCCTTTTTTTTCGTAAAATTTTCCTCTTCATCGTACCATTTCCATAGCTCCTCAGCCGAACGATCATTAAAACCTGTCTTGAAGGAACCAGGGTTAATGGTGGCAACTTTTACTCCATATCCTTTCAGTTCCATCTGCAAGGTACGGGCAATCGCTTCAATCGCATGCTTTGTAGCCTCATAAGGGCCGCTTGTTGGAGATGCGATAACTCCAGATCTTGAGCTCATGATAACGATTTTCCCGCTCCCCTTTTCAACCATCTTTCGTGCAGCTATCTGTACTGTTTCCAACGTTGCAAAAACATTTACCTCAAAAAGTGCCCGAAATCGTTCCATCGGCACCTCCCCGAGTGGTCCTCTTTCATTAACGGCAGCATTTGCAACAAATATGTCAAAGTCATATTTCCCAATCTGTCCCAGATCTATAGGGTTCGTTATATCGACTTTAATCACCTCTATATCCAGTTTCTTGTCATTTGCTTCCCGCAAGAGGTCGGTTTTTTGAGAAGTCAGCTCTGTAGCCGCAATCACACGATGACCATTTTTGGCGAGACCAATTGCTGCACCTCTGCCAAGTCCGGTTCCTGCACCAGTAATGAAAATTGTTTTTCCCATGTTAAATTCCTCCATTTAAAATAGCATGTCAATATGGTTCCCCAATAACAGGAAGAGCAAACAGCTTTCAATACGTCTAAAAGGTAAAAGACCTGTAGTTCATATCTATAGTTTGTAGGTATTGTATGAAATCGCCTACACTACTAAATATTTGATCTGGTTGAAAACTAAACTCTAGCATCTGATGATTTGGCAACCATTGGACTCCGATTGTATGTATTAGCAGAATATCAGCTTCACTCTCTCCTAAAAAATAGCTTCAGTGTTTTTTATGTTAAGATAAAGTTAAATTAATCTTTCTTACACAAGCACGTTAACGGTACATTTTTAAAATAAAAGACAGGTCTGCTTAAAACAGATCTGCCTTTTATCTATCGCTCAAGAATATCTAACTCATATAGTGTCCTCGCTACACATATTCGTGATATTCGTTAGGATTCTGGTCTTCTACACGTCCAGCTTCCCCTTTATCCAATGAATCAATTGTTTCAATATCCTCAGGAGCTAATTTAAAGTTGGTACTATTGATATTATCTTTTTGATGCATTGGATTACTCGATTTTGGAATAGCAAATACGCCAGCCTGATAATTCCAGTTTAAAATAATTTGTGCCGGAGTTTTATCGTATTTATCCGCAATTTCTTTAATTGTGGCATTTTGTAGCACATCATTCAAATACCCTCGACCAAAAGGGCTCCAGGCTTCGGTAAGAATACCCCGTTTTTCATTTTCTTCAACCATACGGTTATTATTAAAATACGGATGGCGCTCCACCTGGTTTGTAGCAGGAGTCACACCTGTTTCCGCGATAATATCATCAAGATGTTCCGGTTCAAAGTTTGAAACTCCGATAGTTCTGATTAATCCTTGTTTTTGAGCATCTACTAAAGCCTTCCAAGCTTCTACATATTTACCGTCTTTAGGATTCGGCCAATGAATTAAATACTTGTCAAAATATTTAAGTCCCATGCGACGTAAAGATTCTTGAATAAAGATAAACGCCTTATCGTATTCATGGTGAGAGCCGGGCAATTTGTCACTAATTAAAATTTCTTCTCTAGAGAGTGCAGATCGACGCACAGCTTCACCAACAATACCTTCATTGTTATAGTTTGTTGAAGTATCGATTAAACGGTAGCCTAGGTTTAGGGCGCTTAAAATTTCTAATGTACCCCGCTCACCTCCAATACCGACCGTACCTAATCCCATATGTGGAAGTACTGAACCATCATTTAGAATAAAAGCGTTATTATCAACAGTCAAAAGCTCATCTCCTTTTAAATTTAATCCTGAATTATTCACACTTTTAAAATCAACTCATGAATAAAGACAATATCAAATATTTTCTCTTCCCACTAAAAAATCATGGTAATTTCGCATCCTTAGTTTTGATTTTAAAATGAACCATTGCAAATAGCCTGCTTTTGGGCAGACTGCCCCCTTGATCTGACATTACATTTTTAAAAAGATCATTACTTGATGGATTTACTCCAGTTTCAGGTTCTGAATTCGCTGAAGTACTGTCCAAAAGAATTTTTGGTAAACAAAACTCGATGATAATTTAAAGTAAAGGGATCGCCCTGATTTTACTAATTTACTGGCAACTTTAATGATCCGTGTTCGTATGGTTTCTATTTGCATCTTTTTTTGTTCTTTTGGAAAACAAAGCGTACGCAACCAGTTGGTTAAGTTATAGGCGAGTAAACTCAACATCATTCTTACTTCGTTTACTTGGAAAGAATGGCTATTCATTTTATCTAGGCCAAAACCATTCTTCGCTTCCTTGATGTAGTTCTCCATTGTGCCTCTTTTTTGGTAAGCAAGGACGATATCCTTTGGAGAAAAGGCATCTACTAAATTAGTCACCATGAACGAATGGTTAAAAAATAATTCACCTGCAGGGCGTACGGACTTTATAATCACTTTTCTAGGTTTTGACCATGATTTTGCTTGATAAACAGTTTCTTCATAATAACATTCCGTCTTCGTAACATCAGAAGGTACAGATGAAGGATAGAGTTCATCCGCCAATCGTTGCAGGTTCGCATTTGATTTGAGCCGGATCACATAATAAACGGACTCTTTTTCACACAGATCATATAGTGCTGGAACTGCAAAACCACTGTCACCACGAACAAATGGTGTCGTCTCTGGGAATTTTTCATTGTAATGTTCAAGAAGTGGCTGAATAAAATCCACCACACCATTTGACGTATAGACATTTCCAGGACGCAGCTTCGCTTTGATAAAGTCACCAGTTACCCCATCGAAAGCAACCAGTGGGTGGAAACCGATTGTTCCATAATGGGCATTATAAGCCGCAGATTCTTGATTACCATAGGTATCTGAATGAGTAGAATCCAAATCAAAGATAAGTGCCTTTGAATCTCTGAATTGATGCATTTTGTCCATAAGTTCTTGGTTGGCCTGATTTAATTGTTCGACCGATTGATGATCAAACCGTTTGAAAAAACGGGATAAACTTGGTTGAGAAGCTAGCGCATCCGTTCCAATCACTTGAGTAAACACAGGATCTTTTGTCAATTGGTCAGCAGCATCATCTTCAGAATATCCAGCAATGATTTGATAGATCTTTTGACGGAGCAAATTTTCGTTTGAATGAACATAGTAAAGTCTCTCGTCTTTCAAATGGAGATGTTGCGCTAATGTTTTTGAAAAACCGATCCTTTCATCGAATTCTCTAAAGAGGAATTCACCTGTATCGGAAGAAAGGGAACCTCCATTATTTGACAATTTAATCTGGTGATTGAAATCAAGCGTTAATTGCGATAAAGTAGCCATTATAAGAATCCTTTCTGTTGGTTATTTGTTCGCGCTTTAACCTTAGCAGAAATGGATTCTTTTTTCACTTTTTAGATGAGTAGATCTTTAGCAAAAAAGCTGATTAAACAGGCGATAACAGTTTATTATCGATTTTCTATGAATAATTCAGGTTAATGTAAGTTGAGAGTGATAGAAAAATATTTCTTTCCCGTCTACCAGTCTTCACTAAACAGTAGTTCTGTTTAAAATAGCTGCCAGATAATCGTCAAACTCAAAGTCACATACTAGCATTTCATGTTTTCATCTTTCACTATGATGTCCATAATTTACTATACCCAATTAAAAAAATCCTACACTAATCGCTTCTCTCCCATACTTTTATACTATATTGCTAAATTTTGATACGAAAATTATGTCTCTGCCAACTGGATTTCCTACCAAATTTGGGCGTAAAAAAACCCGAAGCTCCGGTGGAAATAACCGGAAAGGCCTTCGGATTTTAACATTAATTTTATTTAAGGAACATTAATTTATTATAGACATAACAGTGAAGCTATCCAATTAGTTGTTACTTGTCGCGATTAGTTGTTTTGTATTTTTCACCTTTGCTATCATAAGTAATCCACTCGCCAACAGGCTCGCCATTTTCAAAATATCCTGAACGTTTTATAGTTCCATTTGCACGATACCATTCCCAATAGCCTTCTGTCTGATCTCCAATCATTTTCCCCTTTGACCATATCGTTTTACCGTTTGCATGATACTTTATCGTGAATCCGTCAATCACTTCTAGTTTCTTTTCCTTAACATCTTTTGTCTGTATTATGTCACACTGTTTGTTCTCCATAGTAGACCTCCGTTAACTTTTATAATTAATATCTCATTTCCAAAAACTTTATTGATTTAAAAAAATAAAGGCATCCTAAGTTTCATCCCTAATTCTCTTTGTATGTCTTCTTATCTTGTAAATTATGTAAGAAATAAACTTAATTCCCTTTTCTACTTACGTATAACCAAAAGAAAAATCTCATAATTCAATCACGACAAACCCACGTTCCACAGCTTCAGTTAAAATAAAGGTTTCTGGCAAAATAGCAAGGCATAGCATAGATCAGGATTAAGCTAGGATAAAACGATTGATTTTTTATTGAATTATATCATAAAAATTACGTGCTCCCTATTATATACCCATTGAAAAAATAGGAGGCATAAAGCGGTAGTAATTTTGGATTTTCTAACCAATTTGGGCGTAAAAAACCCGAAGGTCTTCCAAGAATATTTCCACTGGAGATTCGGGTTTTAACGTTAATTTTTTATAGGGTGTTGGTTTAAAATAAAGTCCGATCGAAATGGGGCGATAAAGCCTGATTTAATAAAAAGATGAGAGTCTGCTTTTGAAAAAAATTGATTAAAACAGGCTCTCAAAATATTTCGTTCCGGAGAATTTTTATAAAAAAGTTTGATCAATTTCCACTTGAGTTATTTATCCTAAAATTTTTGAGTGTATATCATGCTACTAAGTGCACTTTTCTATCTATCAAATGATGATGCATATTCGAATCTAACATAACCAATTTCAGAAGCATTTTTCATTAATTCGAGATTTAGCCAAGAGGCTAATTTATGAAATTCCACCTCATTATTAAACGGGAATTTACTGTAATGTTTACTATTTAAATCTTCTTCTGTTACGTTTGATAATGTCTTTTCCCATCTCTCTATCAGAGAGTTGATAGTTGACTTGACTGATTCTACATTTTTATTAACATTTATATCCTCTTTGGTTAGAGTGCCATCACCAAACGAATGATTAAAAACCATTTCCCACCAAAATGTTATATGCCACAATGTCCAAGCAATACTTGGTGTACCAATATCATAAGCTTCAGATTCAGGTAAGTCAGCATACCAATTTCCATCTACTTCTTGAATATACAGTCCACTATTAGGGGAACGCCACATATACTCATCCTGACTTAATGATGAAAGATGGTATTCGAGAAGTTGTCTAGAAATACTAAATTGAAATCTAATATTATCCCTTAATGCTGTATCAGTATTGGTCATGATAATACAACCCTTCTTTCCCTCTTTATCCTTAACAATTATTCAGTTAAATGGTTCATTTGTTGCATAAGTGTCTTCCGTTAAAATACCCTTTTGAATCATCATATCCAAAGGGATAAACCATCGCAACATTTTTATAAACGTCGTACTTTCATTTTAATGCCACAGTTAGTTCACTTTATTTTCAGAATAAAAAACAACCTTTTAAGAACACAATAGCTTAAAGGGTTGTTTTTATCAAATTTCATTTCAAATTACATAGGCACTTTAATCCACCAAACTTACTCCACCGTAACACTCTTTGCTAAATTACGTGGTTTATCCACATCACAATCACGATGAAGTGCTGCATAATATGCAATCAATTGTAATGGAATTACTGATACAAGTGGGGATAAAATTTCTAGGACTTTTGGTATAATTAATGAATCTGCATCTCCTTCTAGATCTTTCGTACTAATCACACAAACATTTGCTCCACGGGCAATCACTTCTTCTACATTTGAACGGATTGAATCGTTCAGTGAACTCTGTGTAGCTAGAGCAATAACTGGTGTATTCTCTTCGATTAATGCGATGGTTCCGTGTTTTAATTCTCCACCTGCATAGCCTTCTGCTTGTATATAGGAAATTTCCTTAAGCTTTAAGGCTCCTTCTAGACCTACATAGTAATCCATGCCGCGTCCGAGAAAGAAGCAATTTCTTGTTGACGCTAAAAAGTGTTCTGTTATGCTCTCTATCTTCTCTTTTTGGTCACATAATGTTTCAATTGCTGATGATACAATCGATAATTCCTGCAGGAGATCAAAATCAAGCTGAATACCTTTTGTGTTTGCCATGTCTGCTGCTAAAATAGCAAGAACAGCCAGTTGTGCTGTATATGCCTTAGTAGAAGCAACAGCTATTTCAGGTCCTGCATGTAAATATAGTGTATGATCTGACATTCTTGATAAAGTAGAGCCAGGTACATTAACAATGGTTAAGGTTGGATAACCCATTTCTTTAATCTGGACAAGCACAGAGCGACTATCCGCAGTTTCTCCACTTTGTGAAATGAAAATAAATAATGGGTTTTCAGATAATAATGGCATATTGTAAGCAAATTCACTTGCGATGTGCACTTCAACCGGAATTCGTGCTAGATTTTCAATGAATTGTTTTCCTACTAGCCCCGCATGGTAACTAGTTCCTGCAGCAATTATATAAATTCGATCTACCTGTTTCAACGCATTACGTGTTGTGTCTTCTATCTGAATTTGCTTTTGTTCATCCTGGTATGCTTCAATAATTTTCCGAATCACAAGTGCTTGTTCATCTATTTCTTTCAACATAAAGTGAGGATAGGTTCCTTTTTCTATATCACTTGCATCTAATTCAGCTATAAATGAATCTCTTTCCACTTTGCTGCCATCAAGCTTCTGAATAGTAATGTTCTTACGTTCTACAATCACTATTTCTTCATCCATTATCTCAACGAATTGATCAGTAACTTGAAGCATAGCCATTGCATCGCTTGAAATAACATTAAAATCATTGTCTCCTAATCCAACTAGAAGTGGGCTTTTATTTTTTGCTACATAAATTTTCTCAGGATCTTGTTCATCGATTAAAGCTATTGCATAAGAGCCTTTTAAGAGATTAATAGTTTGTTGAAATGCTTCTATCACACTATTTTGTTCTTTATAAAGTTTTTCAACTAATTGGACAACCACTTCTGTATCTGTTTCACTTTTCAAAGGAATATCCTGTAAATATGCATCTCGTAATTGACGATAATTTTCAATCACACCATTATGTACCAGTGAAAAACGCCCTGATAAACTTTGGTGTGGATGAGCATTTTCTACACTAGGAACTCCATGGGTAGCCCAACGTGTATGGCCTATTCCCATTGTAGATTTAACTGTTTTGTCTGTTGTTTGACGCAAAGCATCAATTCGTCCTTTTACTTTAAATAAATGACTTCCTTCTTCATTTAATAAAGACATTCCTGCAGAGTCATAGCCACGATACTCTAATTTCTCTAGACCTTTTAATAAAATTTCCTTGGCATCTTGTGTTCCAATATAACCTACAATTCCACACATATTCTAACTCCTCCTAACGAAAGTCTCTGCTATCAGATAATTCCCATTCCAACTGACTATTAAACAGTTCTCAGGGCCCATTCCATTATACCTATAATATTACTTCTTAGAATTATTCACCGCAGCTTTGACAAAATCCCGGAATAAAGGATGTGCTCTATTTGGACGACTTTTAAACTCCGGATGAAACTGAACACCAACAAACCAAGGGTGATCTTTTAATTCAACAATTTCTACTAATTGATGGTCTGGAGATAATCCAACAATAGAAAGACCCGACTCAGTCAACATATCACGATAAGCATTATTAAATTCATAGCGATGACGATGACGTTCAGAAATAATATCTTCTCCATAAGCTTGATAACTTCTAGAACTATTGTCTAAGAGATTACAAGCATATGCACCTAAGCGCATTGTACCTCCCAATTCCTCTACCTCTTGCTGTTCCACCATTAAATCAATCACTGGGTTTGTCGTAGATGGATTCAATTCATTGGAATGTGCATCAGATAAATTCGCAACATGACGAGCAAATTCCACTACAGCCATTTGCATACCTAGACATATACCAAAAAACGGGACATGATTCTCTCTAGCCCAACGAATGGAAGAAATTTTTCCTTCTATCCCTCTTTCACCAAATCCTCCTGGTACAATAATCCCATTACAGCCTTGAAGCATTTCTTTTATATTTTTTTCATTTACCTCTTCTGCATCAATCCAACGAATATTTACTTTTGCATCATTTTCAATTCCACCATGTGTAAGTGCTTCAATAACAGAATAATACGCGTCATGTAAATCAATATATTTTCCAACTAAACCAATGGTTACAGATTTGTCTGAGGTCTTTGCTCTTTCTAGCATCTTCTCCCATTCTTTAGAGTTAGATTCTAATAAACCAAGATTTAATCTTTTGGTAACTGCATCAGCCAAACCTTCTGCTTCTAACATCAGTGGTACTTCATAAAGGATATTTGCATTTGAATTTGAGATTACATTTTCTGGTGATACATTACAAAATTGAGCAATCTTTCGTCGAATATCTTTTGGGATATGTTGATCTGACCTACAAATAATGACATCTGGCTGAATACCAACTGACAATAATTCCTTACATGAATGCTGAGTAGCCTTTGTTTTTAATTCATTAGATCCAGGAAGTGATACTACTAGTGAAACATGGATATACATAACATCTTCACGAGCCAAATCATTACCAATTTGACGAATTGCCTCAATAAATGCCTGTGATTCAATATCTCCCACCGTTCCACCAATCTCAGTTATGATGATGTCTGGATTAGGGTCACTATTATCACGTATACGTCTCTTAATCTCATCTGTAATATGAGGAATAACCTGAACAGTTCCACCCAAATATTCGCCATCTCGTTCTCGATGAAGCACGTCCCAATATACTTTTCCAGAAGTTACACTGGAATTAACAGTTAATTTTTCATCTATAAAACGTTCATAATGACCTAAATCTAAATCCGTTTCAGCTCCATCATCGGTTACAAATACTTCGCCATGTTGATAAGGGCTCATCGTACCGGGATCAATATTAAGATATGGATCAAATTTTTGAATCTTAACTTTAAGACCTCGATCCTTCAAAAGACGTCCTAAAGAAGCGGCAACAATCCCCTTACCCAATCCTGAAACGACCCCGCCTGTAACAAAAATATATTTTGTAGTCATTTACTCTCCTCCACTTGTTTCATGATCTGAAATCTTGTAAAAATTATTCACACATATTACAAGCTTAAAAATCATGAGTCAAGCCAGAAGATAAAATTGTTTTTTCTGAATTATTTTATTTTTACCAAATGATTATCTGTTCAAATAAGAATCATCGACGTGTTTATCGGTATAGAATCAGTATTTTTAGTACGCTAAAAAGAACTAAATAAACCAATTCAGCACAAATAAATAGTATTTTGTTGGAAAAAAATTTTATAAAATAGTTGCGTTAGAAAAAATCGTGTGCTAAATTAAGAAAATGATTTTTCAAATGATTTCCGCGTTTTCTTTCCGATAGAAGAAGACGCGATTTTCATTTAAAAATCTAACCTCAAATCAAAAGGAGTGAAAGAGACATGAGTACAAAAGAAGAGATTTTAAATGAAGTCGAAGAAGAATCGATACGTTTTATTCGATTGGAGTTCACAGACTTATTTGGTACGTCCAAAAACATTGAGGTGCCGTCAAGTCAATTGGAGAAAATCTTAAGCAATCAAATTATGTTTGATGGCTCATCTATTGAAGGATTTGCGAGTATTGAAAATAGTGATATGTATTTATTCCCTGATCTAGATACTTGGTGTATTCTCCCCTCTGAATTAGAAGGCAACGCAAAAGTAGCACGTCTAATCTGTAGTGTGCACCACCCAGACGCTACTCCTTTTGAAGGAGATCCACGAAGTATGTTAAAAAAGGTTATTGAAGAGGCAAGAGAATTGGGATATGAACCTTTTGTAGGACCAGAACCAGAATTTTTTCTTTTCAAAAAAGGAACAGATGAAGTGAATGATGATGGTGAATACTTTGATTTAGCTCCGTCAGACAAAGGTATCCATTGTCGACGTGAAATTGTTTTAATGTTGGAAGAATTAGGTTTTGAAGTGGAAGCCAGTCACCATGAAGTAGCGGCAGGACAACATGAAATTGATTGGAAATATGAGGATGCTTTAAAAACGGCTGATTTTATTCAAACTTTTAAATGGGTTGTAAAAAATATTGCTGATAAACATGATCTAGAAGCGATTTTTATGCCAAAGCCTTTAAACAAGGATAATGGTAGTGGCATGCATAGTCATATTTCGTTATTTAAAGATGGAGAAAATGCATTCTATGATAAATCGGATGAACTAGGTCTTTCCGAAACTGCAAAACACTTTATCGCTGGTATATTAGAACATGCAAAATCAAATGCTGCAATTACTAACCCAACAGTAAATTCATATAAGCGTCTAATACCTGGATATGAAGCACCTGTATATATAGCCTGGAGTCCATCAAACCGTACTTGTACGATTCGCATTCCTGCTGCTCGTGGAAATGGAACTCGTGTTGAAATCAGAAATCCAGATCCTAGTGCAAATCCATACTTAGCATTAGCTGTATTAATTCGTTCAGGTCTAGAAGGGATTAAACAAAAATCAAAAATACCTAATCCTCGATATGAAAACTTATATCACGTATCTGAATCTGAAATGAAAGACATTGAGACTTTACCTGGCACATTGATAGAAGCATTAGATCTTATGAAACAAGATACACTAATTAAAGAAATTCTCGGTAACCATGCATTCGAATGTTATTTAAAAAGCAAAAAGAAAGAATGGGATGCTTATCGTGTTTACGTTACAGATTGGGAAAAAGAATACTATCGTTAACGTTTTTAAAGTAATAACTTACTTTATAGAACGAATCGGGAAATTCTAATATATCGTAAGTTATTAACTGTGTCAATAAAAAAATAAAAAATTATATAAACACATCCCAAACTTGTATGTAGATAGAAAACCTAATATATCGCAAATAAATTACAGAGTCAATAAAAATAATAAAGTTTTTTTAGAAAGTCTACTCTTCCCTACTGAGCACACTGGGGAGAGTAACTTTCCAAAAAGCCCAAGATGAATAATATCTCACTTAACCCACCCGTTTATCAAAAACATTTATAAATTACTATTGTCTATCGTTTTCCAGTATTAAAATATAGTATATTAGATAAATAGATAAATGTTTGATAGTAGAAATTTTAGAAAGGGTTCTGCGGGATGATTCGTTGGATGATTAAATGAGAAAAAAATACTTTTTATTAGTATCTATTATATTTGTAATTGTTTTATCAGGGTCTCGTTTTTTATGGATGAATACATTTCATAATCCTTCTGATATATCTATAGAGAATGGTGAATTATATTTACTGAATTGGCATGGGAAAGCTGATGAAGTTTTATTACTTGATGGTGAGTGGGAATTCTACCCTTCTCAATGGTTAATAGATCATGAAGAAGAAATAAGTACTAGTGAACAAACAAGCGAATTTATTCAAGTACCTGGTAGATGGAATGAAAAGCTTAATAGTGAGAAACCAAGTCCATATGGATATGGTTCTTATCGTTTACGCATCTATGTAGATCTAGAAGATGAAACAAATTATAGTGTCCATGTACCAAGTGTTCGTAGTTCTTCTGAAGTCTATGTGAACGGAAGGTTGCTGGCTGGATCAGGTGAAGTTGGGGAAACAAAGGAAGATTATCATGCTAAAAACCTGCCTTATTTAACGACCTTTTCTCCAGATGAGAATGGTTTGATTGAGCTTGTTATTCAAGCGGCAAATTTCAAGGATATTAGACAGAGTGGAATTATTCGTTCGATTAAATTTGGATCAGAAGAGGCAGTTTCCAAGGATCGAACATTTTCCATAGCTATGCAAGTAGTAGCTATTGCTATATTTTTAATGCATTCAATTTATTCTCTTATTTTATTTTTTCTAGGTAATCGGGATAAAAGACTTGTTTATTTTTCTGTATTAGTATTTTGTCTTGCCATAATGAATTTATTTAGTAGTGATGAGAAATTATTTCATTTATTATTTTATATTGGATATGATTGGGATTTCCGAATAGCAAATGCTACGGTTCCTATTGTCTGTTTAGCATTATTACAATGTACAAATCATTTTAGGGTTCCATATTGGGATAAAATAAATCCGTTCTTTTCGATTATAAGTATTGGAGTTTCTATCATAACCTTGTTTTTAACACCTAGCCAAGTCATTGCCATGTTTCCTGTTTATTATTTATTAGCTGGGATTGCAATATTGGTTGCTATTACTGCAATTGTAAAAACCATATATAAGGATGTTACGGAAAATACTTTATTATTATTCTCTTTTATTGCAGCCCTTCATCACTTTGCATGGCTTATTTACTGGAGAGAAATTGGAATAAGCGTAACTTATTATCCATTTGATTTAATCATTGCCATAGGTCTTTTTGCATCTATTTGGTTAAGAAATTATTTCTTAACACATTCTAAGACAGAGAAATTAGCTACTCAATTACAAAAAATGAATGAACAGAAAGATCAATTTTTGGCAAATACTTCCCATGAATTTAAAAATCCGCTTCATGGAATGATTAATATGTCGCAATCTGTTCTACTTCGGGAAAAACGGGTATTGAAAGATCAAAGTATTTATGAACTTGAAACCATTTTAACGGTTGGAAGAAGAATGTCATTATTATTAAATGATTTACTTGATGTAGCCCATTTGAAAGAAGGACGCCCCCTCCTTCAGAAAAAGAATATTGTATTACAGCCGGTTGTGACTGGAGTTATTGATTTATTGCAATTTACTGTTGAAGTCAAACCAGTGAAAATCATAAATCAAATTCCAGAGGATTTTCCACCTGTGAATGCAGATGAGAATCGAATTGTACAAGTGATTTTTAACTTACTTCATAATGCAATCAAATTCACTGATGAAGGTACCATTAGCATTCGTGCAGCTATTAAAGATGATAAAGCCTTAATTAGTATTGTTGATACAGGAAAAGGCATGGATAAAAAGTTTCTCCAGCGTTTATTCCAACCTTATGAACAAGTAACAGATGAATCAATGATTGAAGGTGGATTCGGTTTAGGATTAAGTATTAGTAAACAATTAGTAGAACTCCATGGTGGAGAAATGGAAGTAACTTCAACTCCTGGAGATGGTTCAACCTTTACCTTTACTTTACCGTTAGCTACATTTGATAAGGATAGCGAGGAAAAAATGGTTAACTCTGTGCAAGACTCAACTAATTATTTATTGGAGCCTTCTAGTGATTTAACAGAGATAGAAATCGCAAATAGGTTAGGTCTATCCCAACTACAACAAACGCCAAAAAACCAATTAGCTATACTAATTGTAGATGATGATCCAATAAATTTACAGGTTATGCAATCCATTTTATCTGCTGAGCAATATGAAATTACTACAGCTATGAGTGGTAAAGAAGCACTTAAAAAATTAGTAAAAAAAGAATGGAATTTAGTCATTTCTGATGTAATGCTACCACAAATGTCGGGATATGAGTTAACGAAGAAAATTCGTGAGCGTTATACTATTACAGAACTCCCTATTCTGTTACTTACTGCTAGAAGTGATCCAAGAGATGTGCAGGCCGGTTTCTTAGCTGGAGCTAATGACTATGTAACGAAACCTGTTGAAATGTTGGAATTGAGATCTAGAGTTAACACGCTTGCTATGATGAAAATTTCGGTTCGAGAACAATTACAATTGGAGTCCGCATGGTTACAGTCTCAAATTCAGCCTCATTTCTTATTTAATACATTGAATTCGATCATTGCTTTAAGTGCAATTGACTTAAATAAAATGAATGATTTATTACATGAGCTAAGCGAATTTCTAAGAAGTAAGCTTCGATTACAAAATATTGACGAGCTTATACCAATAGAAGATGAATTAAATATTATTCGTTCGTATCTCAATATCGAGAAAGTGCGTTTTGGAGATCGACTACAGGTAGAATGGCAGGTCGATATAGATGAGGACATAAAAATTCCTTTCTTAACCATTCAACCTCTCGTTGAAAATGCTATAAGACATGGAATTATGAAACGTATAAAAGGCGGAAAGGTTATTATTAAAATTTCTGTCTATGATGATTATGCAGAAATTGCTGTTGAAGACAACGGTGTTGGAATGAGCGATGATCAACTAAAAGATTTATTAAAGAGAAAAAATAATAGCCGAACAGGTATTGGACTTATCAATACAAATCAAAGATTAATCAGACATTTTGGACGAGGCCTCCAGATTAAAAGTGCAATAGATCAAGGAACAACTATCTCTTTTATTGTAAAGTTTTAACTATAACTCAAAGTCGAATTCCTTTACACACTGGAATTCGACTTTTTTATGATTATTTGATCACTGGTTTTGACAGCAACACAGAGTATGCTGACCAATTACCTGAAAAATCCTTTTCCTGAAATCCCGCTTGTTTAGCAAACTGGATAACTGTTTCTTTCTTTTGGAAATGTGGATCAAATATTGTTTCTGCCACAGTTAGTACCCCACCTGGCTTTAACAGATTAAATATTTCATTAAAAGCCGCTTGCCTATTTGGAATTTCTCCTAAAACACTCACCATCACAGCATGGTCAGACTGAGGAATTTGAAGTTCTCCCTCTCCTATTCTTCCTTGTACACATAGAATATTTTTCAGATTTCTGTGTGATGCCTTTTTCTCAACTCTTGCTAACATTTCAGCTTGAATATCAACTGCTGACACTTTCCCATCAGCACCAACACGCTCTGCTAGAGGAATCGTAAGCCGACCAGGACCACATCCAAAATCAATCACATGCATTCCTGGTTCAATGTTAGATTGCCGAATAATAACGCTAGCTTTATTAGCCTTGGTAAATGGATTATCAATCTCCACTAGACCTCGTAACCAAAATGGACAAGGTATTTCACGTTTTCGTGAAGCAAACCTCCACATATAAAAGATAATAATACTAATTGGAATTATTGCTAAGGTAATTAATTTAAATTTTTTCATTTAAAGTCTCCTCTCTTCCTTCTCTAGTGCTTTCAGTAATCTTTCACAGTTATTTTATTGTTCATAAATATTCTTACTTATTTGTGTTCGATCCATTTTTGAAAAATCTACTTTAGTAAAGGTTATTAAAGACAACCTTTCTAAGCTCAATGCTCTAAAAAAAGACGCAGCATATGTCATCGGATTTAACATAGCTATAAATTGTAAACCATTTGGAAGAAGACTAAGAGGTACATAAACTCCACATAAAAATGTAATTGGTGTTGTAACTGCTATCGAAGTAATTTGAAAGGTTTGAGCATTTTTAATTGAGGCTGCCAGAAACAAACCAAAAGCCGAAAATACAAGACCAATAAATACCATGGATACTAAGACAGCAAGTGGTGTAAATATAGATTCATATTTCAAACCAATAAAATAACCAACAATCAAGATGAGTACCCCCTGCAATGTAGCAATAATCGTCGAGGATAAAATTTGACCGAGAACTATTTGGATTCTCTTTGCCGGACTTACAAGCACTTCCTTCATATAACCTGATACCATATCATCAATTGTTGAGGTAGCAATATTTAGAGATGTTTGAAATACAACGATGATTACAATTCCTGATAGTACATAGTTTGTTGGATCAGAAATATTTGTACTTTTAAAAATAGTACTTAATAAATATAAGTAAAAAAAGGGCATGATTAAGACTAAAATTAATTGAATTCGATTCCTTAGAAACAATTTAATATTTCTCATACATAATGCAGTTATAATACGCACTTATATTCACTCCCTAATATCTTTTCCCGTAATTTCGAGAAAAACATCGTTTAATGTTCCTTTGCGAACTTCAAAATCGATAATGGATAATTGATGTTCATTTATGACCCTAGTCAATATCGATAAATCATTTACTTCTAAGGAGAAATGGTTCTTTTCTTTAACATAAACTAAGTCATATTTTTCGAGTAAGTCGCTTAATTGTTTTGGATTTGAGCTTAAAATGACTACCTTATCGCGAGTATATTGCTTTTTTAATGTTTCTGGATCATCAAAAACAATAATTTTTCCATGATCCATAATAGCTACTTTATCACTTATTTCAGCTTCATCTATATAATGCGTTGTTAAAAAGATAGTAATATCCTCTTCCTTCTGTAATTTGACAATATAATCCCATATATTTGCCCTTGTTTGAGGGTCCAATCCTGTTGTCGGTTCATCCAAAAACAATAATTTTGGTAAATGCAGCAAGCTACGAGCTATTTCTACCCGTCGTTTCATTCCGCCCGATAAATTACTAGTAACTGCCTTTTTCCATTTAGTTAATTCAACTAAATCAAGTACAAAATCAATTCTCTCGTTAATTACCGATTTAGGGATACTATAAAAATGCCCATGCATTTTTAAATTTTCTTCAACTGTCATTTTGATATCAAGCGTTTGGTCTTGGAACACAACACCTATCATGCTACGAATATAATCTTTATTTTGTTCTATTTCTTTCCCATCAATCATTAGCGATCCTGCAGTCTTATCTAGTATCGTACAAAGCGTATTTATCGTTGTGCTTTTACCAGCTCCATTAGGTCCTAAAAAAGCGAAAATACTACCTCGTTCCACTTCAAAAGAAATATGATCAACCGCAAGATATGTTCCATAACTTTTGGTGAAATCCTTAACCATAATAATAGGATCCATTATGTCCTTCCCTTTTTGTTAAAGTAAGTCATCAGTTTATAAATCTTTTCAAATGCCCCGGCCATACTTTTGGAATTAGATAATTCATCATCTAATAAATTCTCTAACGCATTCAGTACCTTTTCACAATCATTCACGTTAACACCAGAGTTTTCCGATACCTTGATAATTACTTCTACGTTATTCATTTACACCTCTCCTTTTTACAATTTAATAGACTGACTGTCGGTCTATAAATAGAATAAGTTAAACTAAGGATATAGTCAAGGAATTATTCTCTATGTTGTAATAAAAGTTATCGATCTCCAAATCTTGATTAACCTTCAAATATGCTTAGTCAACTTTCTATCCGTATTTTATAATAAATAGTAAAAACCCTTTTGAATAATTAATCAAAAGGGTTTTTCAGTTAGTCTCTATTATTACTAATTCTCAAATCGAACATTAACTAAACAGTTCGAATAATCAGAGTAGTTATAAAAGCAATTAATAAAAAAATAAATGTACTTGTTTAAGTTCAGGTGTTTGAGTAGCGCCTGCACGATCTACATCTCTACCTTGAGCATTTTCCTTGTTACTTTTTCTATTCGGTTATCCAAAACTTGATTCGACAGCTTTCCTAACTGTAATTCATCGACAATTTGCCCGTCTTTCATAAATAATACCCGTTCGCTTTGAGCAGCAACCTTCGCATCATGTGTCACTAATAAAATCGTCATGCCAGCTTGATTTGTTTGAAGGAAATACCTCATAATTTCCTCAGCAGATTTTGAATTTAGTGCTCCAGTTGGTTCATCTCCAAAAATAATTTTCGGTTCATTAATTAAAGCCCGACAAATTCCCGCTCTTTGTAGCTGTCCTCCAGACACTTGATTTGGCATTCGATAGGCTAAATCACCAATCCCTGTTTTTTCCAAAAGCTGCTGCGCATTATTTACGATTGATTTTCTCTTTTTTCGATTATCTCGCATTGCTGGAAGTACGATATTATCAATAATAGTTAAATTTTTCAAAAATGTTGGTTGCTGAAAGACAAAACCCATTTGTTGTCTGCGAATATCTGATAACTCTGTTTCTCCACATGCTGTAAGAGATTGACTATTAAATATTACCTCGCCACTATCAATTGTATCCATTCCACTCAAAGCATAGAGTAGCGTTGATTTTCCTGATCCTGAAGGTCCCATAACAGAGATAAACTCGCCTTCATAAAGGCTAACAGATACATCACGAAGAACATTAACTTTTTTCTTGTCCGTAGCAAATGACTTATGAATTTGTTGTCCATCTATTATTTTTTTCATAATTTACTCCTTTATATTTTCTGCAATTGTAATTTTCCCAGCTTGATTGGTTCCGAGCTTAGTAGCTAACAAAGTGACAAACAACATCAATACAGGAAAGCCCAAATAAATCAGTGGATGACTGCTAAAGGTGAGTGAATCCACACCAAAGAAGGAGATTGCCATCCCTGTGATCGATTCACCCAAGGTACTTGCTAGGATACTTCCTCCGGCAACACCAATGATTAAGATGAAAATTCCACGAACTGCGTATTGATTAGCAAGATCCTGATTGGTGAAGCCAATTGCTTTTAACATTGCAATGGCTGGTTTATCCTTAGCCACTAATAATTTCATAAATAATATACTCACTAATCCTGTAATAAATAAAGCAACAATCAACGCAACCTTTGCTACAGTTTTAATGGACGCCATGGTCGTGCCGAATACCTGCTGCTTATGATTATTGGCATCTGTTACTTTTACAAAAGGCAATGCTTGTGACATTTCTTCAGCGATTGCAGCAATCTGACTGGTATCACTTAGCTTGATATAATAGTTCAGCCACATCGTTGGAGCCGTTTCATCTGAAAAATTTGCCTTTGCGGTCTTACCGCCATTTAAAATATTGGAGTAAATTCCAGATACAACAAAATTCTTTGTTCCATTATCTGTAATAATCTCTATTGTATCACCAACTTGTTTTTCAAACGCTGCTGCATTCATAGAGGATAAAGCAATTTCGTTAGGCTGTTCTGGCGCTTTCCCGGTATTATATTCAATTGGAAATGCAGCATGATCACCAAGTTCAATGACTATTTTTTCCTCTAAACCGTCTTCTGTCTTTGCTTTAAAAGATTTTGAAATGATTTGGACAAATTTATTAATAGAACTATCTTCATTTAAATAATTTACAACCTGCTGCTCGCTTTTTAATGGTTCATCGGATTGATACATACTGATCATGAGATCCATATCTCCAAAGCCTAAATATTTTGTGAACGATGGTGAAGATACTGTTTGGTGAGTATTCCAAGGAACAATCATAATAAAACAGGAAAGTAATAATACAATAAACATCGTCACGTAAAGCTTTTTCCTAGAAAATACATCTTTTATTCCCATAAATACATTGGTTGGTAGCAACCTGTTCTTGCTAAGAAAAAAGTAATTTCTACGAGCAGTTTTTTCCTCTGGGCTCCCCGTGCGAATTGCTGAGGCAGCAGATATTTTTCTAAAGCGCCTTAATAAGAAATGGATGTAACCAATAACTAGTAGAAAAACAAACCCACTTCCAAAAACCGCAAGTAAAATACTCCAGCTAGCATAATCACTTTCACCTATATAAAGTCGAATATTTTCTAATAATGGATGACTGAAAATAAAGGATAGAATTAAGCCTATTAAGCAGCCTACCAAAGCAATTACAGCATATTTAGCTAAATAAATCTTCTTAATATCTGCTAACCGTAAACCAATTGCCTTCATTGTTCCAATTTCTCGATAATCCTCTTCAATTTTAGTTAATAAGGTGAAACGAATACACATAAAGGCAATCATCACAATTAAAAAGCCTATTAATAGAATCATTGCTATCATAATGCCATCAGATAATCCATTAATAACCTTGAATAAACCACCAGTTAGTGTCGGTCCATTTGCCTCCAAACCTGCATCCGCATATGCCGTCTCAAATTGATTGGTTTTAGATGAGTCTTTCAACTGAAATTCGATTAAATATTCGAGGGTTCCTTCTGAAGCCAGTTCCTGATAATCCTGTTCATGCACTAAAAAACGTTTGGAGGAGGCTAATGGCGAATTCATCTGTGCATCTCTTAGGAAGCCTGCGATTTGAAATTCTTTTCCGGCAATTTTAGCTTGATCCCCAACCTGAGCAATTCCTTCTTTCATATAACCAATGGGTACATATAGCTCTCCTACAGCTGGATCAATTGGTTGGCCATCCAAATCTAATAAATAATCGAAATTTGGACTTTGGGTTGAAAAGCCATTGTCTTGGATATTATCAATCAGACTATTTTCACCTAATTGAATTTTTGATCCTGTTATATTTAGAAAGTCCAGTACTTGAAAATCTTTTACATTCTTATGTTCAATTGCAAAGCTTTGTAATCTTTCCTTATCAATATCTCCATTATGCATTTGCAAAAAATCTGGTATTTTAGCTTGCTTTGTTAATGTATCAATAGATCCAACAAGATTAACAGTTAAAATAGCAACAATACTTACAAGCATTGTTGCAGCAGTGATGAATAGCATCGTTGTTACACTGATTAATTTATTTCTCAAAAAATCATTTCGTATGATTTGAAAAAACATCCTATTTCCTCTATTCTTTTGTTAAAATTTCCATTAACTGCTGACTGATCATTCCTTCTTCTGTTCCAAGTAATCTCTCCACGTTATATGCAAAAGCTATCATTCGCTGCATTTGCTCCTCTTTTGTCAATTCAATTGTTCCATCATCAAAAATAGTAACAGCATATACTAATAACATTTCTACGCTTTCATAAGGGTAAGGTGTATGAAATATTTTCTCATCTATACCACTTTGAATAATTTCTGTGAAAATTGGTGTGATATCTTTAAATAGCACCTGCTGAATCTTCTGATGCATCAGGGCATTTTGTGGCTTATGAATATGTGTCATCAATTCTTCAGAGACAGATCCACTTACATTCAATGAAGTAATTGCCATTAGTAATCGACTGACAACAGGTATTTCCTTTCTCCCAACAATTGATTGTACGCCTGCTACCACCTTTCTGTTATAACGATCAATAATTCCATCCATAATGGCCTCTTTGCTTTCAAAGTGATAATAAAGTGTACCTCTGGCAATTCCAATCTTTTTTAAGATATCATTTGTACTTGTTGCGTCATAACCTTGCTCATTAAATAAGGCCTCTGCTACATCTAAAATTTCGTTTCTTCTTTCCTGAGCTTCTTTAGTTTTCCTCATATCTATCATCCTTCCATCATTAGACCGTCTGTCTGTCGATTAAATAAGTTAATTCAAATTATAATCAAAAAACTCAAAATATGCAATTAGACCCTAGGCTTATTTTATTCTAAAACCATGGATAGCAGTACTACAGAGCGAAGTATTATTGTAGGAGGAATATGTTAGAATGAATTTAAAAGGGATTTATATTGTCTTTCAATATTCAGTGTGGAATGTTTAATAGTAAGGGAAAGTGAGGTGTATATATGTTGATTTTTTCAGAAATTTTAATTGTAATAGCAATTGTATTACTCATTCTTAGTGGGAGCTTCTATTTTCGACATTTACATAAAACGAAAAAACAAAGAAAACTTACACCTTTTGAATTAACCATGTACGTTGTTATTCAGTTTGCATATGCTCTTTTTGCAATCGGTATGTTGATTCAAATATTTTTTAGATAGGAAATATTCAACACTCATCCATTTTATAGAATAGAAGTATAAAAATGTTAGGAGTAGTCTTGCTGAAAAAAGATTTAATCCCTTTACCAATTTAAAATCACAAGCCAGTCCCTATTAAAAAACTAGCTTGTGATTCTAGGCAATTCTGATCTTTTTTAAGATTTATTGCATCAAAAACCAGTAGTTGTTTCTCCACGAACTGGTTCTTCTCCATTCTTAAAATTTATTCGGATGGAAGTTGCATTCTCCCAGTCCTCGCCATCTGCTACATGGAAATGGATATGAGGCTCACTTGAGTTCCCCGAGTTACCAGCTAATCCAACTACATCTCCTGCTGCTACACTATCCCCTTCACTAACCTGTAGACTGTTTTCCTGTAAATGCGCAATCACACTGTATTCATTATTTTTATGTTCGATAATGACATGATTGCCGAGGGGCTCCTCTGCGTTTGTTTCAACAAGTGGTGTATTGTCAGGAATACTATTTTCCGTAGACACAACGACACCCTCTAAAGGAGCAAGCACTTCTTTTCCAAAAGCAAAATAGCTTTCATTATCTTCTGAATCACCATCAAAGCTATTGCCTGCTTCTACTATTAAGAGATCATAAGCATATCGTTGATTTTCATGCGCGTAGTGATAATTGACAAGCTCATTGGTACCACCCCAAAAAGTATACCATTCTTCATTTATTGGCATTTGATAGATGTTTTCAGTATACTTTTCATCACTTTCTGGAAAAACAGAAAGTGGCATAAGCTGCATACCTTCGATCGTGTGGTCCTCTAAGAAATAACTTCGAATTCCTTTGTCCCCACGCTCACTGATCCATTGATATTCTGTCACATGGTCTATAGGCATCTCCGATACAAGTTCAAAGCCTTCTACATCTGCATTAAAACCCTCTCCGAGTTCAATAAAGGATTCTAGTGTTACCATATCCTGAAAATCATCACTAGTCTGATTATATAACGCTTCGAAATCACCTGCTAAAAAGCGATCTGTAAATTGGTCAGGAGATATCGCCGTTTCATTCTCCACTGGGTCTTTTTCTGCTTTTCCGCATCCACTTAAAATAACAGCTAAGAAAAGGCTCAAAAAAATGGTTAAGTAAGCTTTCATGTATTTATCCCTCTTTTTCTCTGCACATTGGTACAATTGTAAAATGTTCAATACTTATCTTTAAGTGTAACTATCTTTTTGATTGTATTCAATCGATATAGGAAAATCAGCTTTAACGCCGAGAAAATGGGAAGAAATTTTTAAAAAATTAGCTATAAAAGTCAGGTCTTATCAAGCTACATTTTCAGATTTAGGAATAATTACTATTACGAAATTTCCAATTAAAATAACAGCCGCAATGAAATAGAACGCAGCAGTAAATCCGTACATATCTGCTAAGAAACCGCCTATCATTGGCGATACGGATGCCATTAAGGCTTGGGATGTAAACACCAAACTTGTTGTAGTACCTGCCATCTCATCTGGTGTAGTTTCCATGGCCCAGGCATGCATAACTGGACGAAGTGCATATAAAAAGAATCCGATCACCGCAATGGATCCTACTAATAACCAATTAATTTGGATAAATGTCATTACTAGAACCATCACCGAAGTCAATATCATTCCAGAGTTTACAACTTTTCTTGCACCATATTTATCAGATACTGCCCCTACAATTGGTGCTGATAATAAACCTCCACCTTGTAGAATGGAAACATACACACCTACCCATAATGGAGATAACTCCATATCTAGCGCTAAATATAATGGTAAAAATGTCATTAATCCTGTTTGCGCCATAGAGCGAAAGCCGCTCGCTAAAGCTAATAATAATACTGTTTTATTTTGGATAACCTGCTTAAAGCTTTTTATGTAATCACTTATTGTAACAGTATCATCCTGTTGTTGTGTTTGCTTTTTATCTTCTGCTACCTTACGCAATAAGATTAATATAATAATACTAACGATTATTCCAGGAGCAACATTCCAAAATACAACTTCACGCCAAGCAATTGTTGCAATTAACCCTCCAATAATGATAGGTGCTAATAAATCTCCTAAATTAGCTGCCATTCCGTGTAATCCAAAAACAACACCTTTTTGTGCTGGAAATCTACTGGACAATGTCGCAAATGATGCTGGGTGCCACATCTCATTCCCAATTCCCATAATAATAACTAGCAACATAATCAGCCAATACGCATGTGATAATCCCATAAAAAGAAATGGTATTCCTGATAACAAAAGTGAAATAGCCATTAATAAATTCTTCCTAGAAGTCATATCTGTTATCGCACCAATCGGCATACCAATCAATGTTTTAGCAATAAACATTACCGTAACAAGCGCACCTGCTTGGGCAACAGATAAACCAAGCTCTAACGTAATATAAGGTAATAAAATATAAAAACTAGCTGAATACCAATGGGTAAATGTATGACCTAAGCAAATCCCCCATAAAGCTCCATCTTTTAATGAACGTATTTTCTTTTGCCGATTTACTGTAGGCATTATCCGCTTCACTCCCCCTTCTTACTGGTTTATTGTATTTTTTAACGAAGTTCATATTATTGTAACATATTTTTCATTTGATTAAGAAAGCACTTAATTTTCTGATACTTCATTTCGTTTTCAAAGACGAGTTTGTTATACTGAGAAATATAATATAAAAACAGGAGGTACTTTTCATGAAAATAATTCCTAAAGAAAAATTTGTAATATCCATGTCACCAGAACATGAAGCTGTTGAAACGGTTCCTTCCGGTAGCACGGTTGTTTTTGAAGCTTATGATTGTTTTAGTAATAAACTAGAGACGACAGCAGATAAATTCAGTAAGGTTGGTTGGGATAAGATTAACCCTGCTACAGGTCCTCTGTATGTTGAAGGTGCAAACCCTGGAGATACTTTAAAAGTAGAAATTTTAGATATTGAGATTGCAGATCAAGGTGTGATGGCTACTGTACCAGGTCTTGGTTCATTGAAAAATAGAATTAACGAGGAAACCACTAAAATAATCCCAATAAGAGATGGAAAAGCTATTTTTAGTGAGCATATTGAAATCCCTATTGATCCGATGATTGGTGTTATTGGTACAGCTCCAAAAGAAGGTGATATTCCAACTGGTTCGCCTGGAGATCATGGTGCAAATATGGACTGTAAAAAAATTACTAAAGGTGCAACATTGTATTTACCTGTCAATGTTGCCGGAGGAATGCTTGCAATGGGAGATGCCCATGCAGTAATGAGCGATGGTGAAGTACTTATTTGCGGTTTGGAAATTCCTTCCAAAACAACAGTAAAAGTAACTGTACTTGAGGGTCAGGAATACCCACTTCCATTCTTAACTAATGATACACATTTAATGACAATTGCTGCAGCAGACACATTAGATGAAGCTTCGGTTCGTGCAACTGAGAATATGCATGCCTTTTTAGAAGAGCAAGTAAAACTATCAGCTGCAGAGGCTGGAATGCTTTTATCATTAGTTGGCGATTTAAAAATATGCCAAATTGTTAACCCATTAAAAACAACAAGGATGGAATTACCGCGAAATATATTAGAAAAATATAATATCACATTAAAATAACACGGAAAAAGAGATTGGGAAAAATATGATGGTTTTTCTTCCCAATCTCTTTCTCTTTAATTCTTATTTTCTCGACGCCAATTTTTGAGCTTCTTTTTATCCTGCTGCGGGCTTTTCATATTTTCTTCTAGCCCTTCTAGAAACTCATTGGAAAACTCTACTGATTTACTCTGCTGTTGCTCTTTAGCTTTCTCCTTTTTCTTCAATGTGTTCACCTTCTTTTTACTCTTATCCTCTCCTTCCTATTTTCTTTTATTCATATTATTTGGAATAAAAAACAAGCACCCAAAATTGAGTGCTTGCATAAAAATTTATTCTACTTCTTCTAACATTTGTTCTATTTCTTCCAGAATTTCTCCTGCTGCTTTCCATTCTCCATTTGCTAATGCTTCTTGATATGCAGTGAAGCGTTCTGCAATATGTGATAATTGCTCTTCTGCACCGACAATAGGTTGTGGAGAGCTATCTGGACTTTCATCTTCTTGCTCTTTATCATCTGATGTGTAGCCAGAGTCTACTAGTTGTAAAATCTTATCTAATGATTTGTCAAATGTCTCTTCCATTACAATATGGTCTTCATATGCCATTACAACTTGTTTTACTTCAGGTAATGAAGTTTCATTAGATGATTCAATATAGACAGGTTCTACATATAAAACGGTGTCTTCAATTGGAATTGCCAATAAGTTTCCTCGAATAACCTCTGAGCCGCCTTGAGACCATAGATTTAATTGCTGTGAAATAACACTATCTTGGTTGATTCTATTCTCAATTTGTTGCGGACCATAAATATTTTTTTGCTTTGGAAAACGGTATACAAAGATTTCACCATAATTATCTCCATCATTTCGAACACCCATCCAAGCAATCATATTTTGACGTTTTTTGGGCGTGTACGGCATCATTAAGATAAATTCTTCATCGGTTTCCTCTTCCAACTTCATCGTAATATAGTATGGTTCCATTTCGATATCTTGATTAAAGTATTTCTCTGTAGGAAATTCCCAATAGTCCTCTCGATTATAAAATACTTCTAAATTGGACATATGGTAGGTTCCATACATTTTCGCTTGAATTTTAAATAGCATTTCAGGATAACGGAAATGCGCCTTTATATCCTCAGGGATTTCTTCTGTAAATAAATCTGGAAACATTTTCGAATATGTTTTTAATAATGGATCATCTGGATCTACAATATAGTAATTCACTTCACCAGAATATGCATCAACTACTACTTTTACAGAGTTTCGAATATAGCTTTTATTTCCATTATATGTTTCTGCATAAGGATAATGCTCAGCAGTTAGATAAGCGTCAATAATCCATACTAATGTTCCATCATCACGAACAACGATATACGGATCACTATCATATTCAAAAAATGGTGCAATTCTTTCTACACGATCCATAATATTTCTTGTGGCTAATAGTTGACTTTCACCTGTAATTCGATCAGAAAACAGCATGCGGAAGGATTTCTCACTTGCCGCAAATAAGAAGCGATTGATGCCACTTAAATTGATACCTGTATCTTCTTCAAATCGATTTGTCGCATTCTCATCACCCGTTGGATAATCAAATTCATCTACCTTCGAATTCACGATAACATTTCCATACGGTTCCTCACCGAAGTAGATTTGCGGACGTGTAACATCTAAAACCCCTTCAGAAGGTATATTTCTCAACATATACTCTGGTTGTCCTTGATTCGTTACCTTATTTACATGACTCATCGCAACACCATAACCATGTGTATAACGAAGTGTGCGGTTAACCCAGGTTTGCGCTTGAGAAGGTAAATCATTTGTACTTAGTTCTCTAGCACCAATAAAGACTTGCTCATATTCTCCATCAATTTCATAGCGATCAATATCCATATCATTGAATTTATAATATGTACGGAAGGTTTGTAATTGATTATAAATATCTAGCAATGGTCGTGAATCATTTAAACGCACATTATCAAGTGTTAACTCATTTCTTGTCACCATATCTTCATCTAGAGAATAATTACCAGGATGTTCTTCCTCTGTAATTTCATCTAAACCATATGCCGCTCGAGTAAAATTAAGATTATGCTCTAAATACGGTGTCTCACGAGCAAACTCATTTGGTGCAACAATGAAGTTCTGAACAACAACTGATGCAAGTTGTCCTATAATAACCAATCCTACATATAACACAATTGGGAAGAAAATTTTATGTAATTTACCTCGAACAATAATTGTAATCATCCAAATTGCTGCAAATAGTACAACAGCTGCTAATAGATAAGATTTGGGTATGTTGATTACTTTATCTGTGAAACTTAGCCCGTGAACAACACTCTTCTGGAAAATATTCACTTGGTCTGTCAGCAATGTTTCAAATGGTGCCAATAGATGCTGTCCAGCAAGTAATAATCCAATAAATGCTAGTGTCACTCCTAAATGAAGCTGTGCCGTACGATTTTCGCGATACATGTTAAAAAATGCATATGCTGCAAATTCAATCATTAAATAAAAAATTGCTAAGCTTAATAATACATAAATAACAAAATTAATAAATGGTAATGTAAACACATAAAATGAAACATCCATGCCAAAGAATGGATCGGTAATTCCGTAGCTTTCTTGATTCAACAATTTCAAAGATGGTTCCCAACCAATACCTTGAACAATGCTACTACCTATTACTCCCATAATAAAGGATACGAAAATTATCATTCCATTGCTTATTTTTCGATTCGAAACGATTGATGGTAGCTTTGATGCATGAAATTGTTTTAAATAAGCATGACGAATCCAAAATAAAGTAAAATATGAAGTAAGAGCAAACAAAATAAAACCTACTGCAACAAGCATTATTTTACTGGTTAAAATGGTTGTATATACCTTACCAAATCCTAATGAATCCATCCAAATGTACTCGATTAACCAATGAAATGCAGGAATACCTAATGTGAAGACCACAATTAGTAAGATCAAAATAATACTGATATTTCGAATCATTTTACGAAACTTACGCCAATCTGGCATATTTATAGTGTTGTTTTGCTTTCTATCCAAACTATCCCCCCTATTGTCTCCTCATTTAATGATAACAGATTAATATGCTTTTTGCTTTGGCTAATTTATAACAGCATAATAAAAAGCTGAGCCGTAAGTATTATTGAACGAATTCAAATTCAAAGAAATACGATGTGTTTTTATAAAATTTTATCTCCTAATTAAGGAATTACACATGTACATTTTTGAAATAATACTTTTGCTCAGCTTTTTATATAGGTTAAATTATTTTTCTAAACTATCTTTCCCTTTACGATAAAGCGCCTGACGCTCCTCTTCAGGTACTAATGATCCGCCTGTTGCCCAAACAATGTGTGTAATTTGATCTGCTTTCAAACCTTGCTTAGCTATATAATCTGTACCTGAGATTTGTTTTGGTCCATAGAATCCGGCTGTAGCTGAAGGCTCGACAAAAATATTTTCACTATCCTTTAGCAGTGCTAAGAATTCAAATAAATGCTTGTCCTCTAATGTATATACTCCACTCACTAATTGTTCACTAATCATTGTTGCAAAACGAGAACCTCTTCCAACAGCAAGTCCATCTGCTTCAGTGCGATTACTAATGCCAAAATCCTGTACACAAACTTTATCTTTTTCTTCTGTTAACAGGCCGATTAGTACAGCAGGAGCTTCTGTTGGTTCGACAAAGAAACAATGCACATGATCTCCGAATACTTGTTTTAGGCCAAACATAATTCCACCTGGAGCACCACCTACCCCACAAGGTAAATAAACAAATAATGGGTGGTCTTTATCTACTACTACACCTTGTTCGTCTAATTGTTTTTTTAGACGAAATGCAGCTGTACTATATCCTAAAAATAAATGCTCAGAATCTTCATCATCTACGAAATAACCATTTGGCTGCTCTAATGTTTTTTCACGACCGATTTTAATTGCTTCACTAAAATCTCCATCGAATTCATAAACAGTAGCACCTTTTTCTCGCAAAAGATCTTTTTTCCACTGTTTTGCATCAGCAGACATAAATACAGATACATTAAATCCTAATTTCGCACTCATGATGCCAATACCTAAGCCTAAATTTCCAGTTGAACCAACACCAATGGAATACTGGCTAAAGAAATCTTTAAATTGTTGCTCTGTGAATTTTTCATAATTATCCTCTTTTGTAATTAATCCTGCTTCAATTGCTAGTCTTTCTGCATAATGTAATATTTCGAAAAAACTACCTCTAGCTTTTACGGAACCAGCAATGGATAGCTCATTATCACATTTCACGAAAAGATTTCCTTCAATATTAGATGAAAATACATCATTTAATTGCTCACGCATCTGATTAATTTGACGTAAAGGAGATTCGATAATTCCTTTCGATTCCTTTAATTCTTCAGGGAAACTCTTTTCTAGAAATGGAGCAAAACGCTGCCAAAGCTTCTCTGAATCTTTCATATCATAAATCGATAGCTCTGTTGCATCTACCTCTGTTACACTACGAATCTTTGGATTAAACCATACTACTTCTTCTAAACCAATAATTTGATTTAAAAGTGGAAATTTTTCTGTATACTGCTGAATCACTTCTTTAGAAAAACTCATATTTGCTGCCCCCTTATGTCTCTATTTAGATTAAGAACGTTTCTGCCTTGCGAATTTCTAGTTCTGTAAGAAAATCATTTACCTTTTCTTTTTCATATTTCCAAATCGCATGTTCTAAAGTACATTCTATCGGTACATCACATTTAATTTTAGCTAGTTCACGGGAAAGGTGCAGCATATCCATGTTCTCGTTTATCTTCTTCTGCAAGCCTTTTGTTAGCAGATGTACATTCTCTAGTAAATTATCAATTGTTTCATACTCACTTAATAGTTTAAGTGCCGTTTTTTCTCCAATTCCCTTTACACCTGGATAATTATCAGCAGAATCACCAGTTAAGCCTTTCATATCAATGATTTGGCTTGGAATAACCCCCATTTTCTCTGCAAAGTTCTCTTGGTTATACACTTCATAATTTCCGATTCCTTTACGCATAATAGCTACACTAATTTGATAATCAACCAATTGCAGCATATCATGATCGCCTGTAAGAATAAGTACATCATGGGTATTGCTAAATTTTCTAGAAAATGTACCAATGCAATCGTCTGCCTCATAATTGACTAAACCAATATTAGGAACCTGATATGCTTCTACAACTTCCTTTACTAAATCAAATTGAGGGATAAGCTCCTCTGGTGGAGCCTCTCTATTCCCCTTATATGCTGGATACATCTCTGTACGGAATGTTTTGCTTCCCATATCCCAACAGCAAATGACATGTGTAGGCTCGAAAGTTTCAATCGCATTTGTAAAATAGCGTAGAAATTGAAACACTCCATTTGTAGGTGTGCCATTACTTGTTATCATGTAATTTCCTGTAAAAGATGTAGCGTAAAAACCACGAAATAATAAAGCCATTCCATCTACAAGTAAGATTCTCTCTGTCATTTCATTCGCCCCTCTCTTACTTCTCAGAAATAATTTGTGCTAATTGATCCTGTTTTTCTTGAAGCATATCAATATCCACTGTTTCAGAAGTAATCGCAAGTAAATTATCAATATAGTTTTGAATATTCTTCTTCACTTGTGTATTGCGCTCTTCAATTACTTGCTGCCACTGTTCTTTATATGCTTGATCCATTGTTTGATTATTAGTAGAAATATAATCTTCGATATGAGGGACTAAGGATTCATAGATATCTTCTTTCATTATTTCTTTCTCATTCTCTACAAAGAATGCTTTAGGCCCCTTAAAGCGTTTCATCGCTTTATTAAATTCACTAAAATCAATATTTAAAAATGCTTGCTCATAAGCTGGTGTAACTAACTCCTCACTAGCCATCATTGGTAAGGAGAACTTCGAATCAATTGTTTTTAACTGCTTACTTAAATCCTCATACACTTCTTTACTTAATTCTTTGATAAACGCTTCTATTCTCAAAGAAACAGCTCGGATTTCTTGAAGCAATTCATAACCTGTATAATCTAATAACTCCTTCAAGGAAGCTTCTATTTGACGCATTCCTTTTTGTCCGGATTCATTAATCGTGGTTGGATTAAATTTATCTTTAAACATATCATGGAACCTAATGCCCATTCTTTCTTTTACATAATGTAATTGACGTTCGATTCGTTGAATAATTCTCTCCTCATACATCGTCGCATTGACTGTTTCGACTTCTTTAATAAGTAAACCATTCTTTTCTTGTAGGTCAGCCTGATACGTTTCTTTCTCTTGTGTACTTAAGTGAACAGTTTCAATATAATTCGTCATCCATTCATAGGCACGCTTTATATCCCATAATGCCGACTCCATTGTTAAAGAAGGTAAATCTTCGTTAATAAACTGATAAAACTCTGTTTCAAAGATTTCCATTCTTTCATTAAGCTCTTCTCTACTCTGCTTCTCTTCTAACGAACGTTTACTTGAAACAGGATAGATTCTAGGAAAACGAATTCCTAACTGTAAGAGCTGTTCTTGTACATATTCTTTAACTAATGATAGCTCTGATTCATCTGCTGCAAGATCAGATGCATTAATAATAAAGAACATCTTGTCTAGTTCAAATGATTCTTTAATTCGACCTAACTGCATTAAAAAGTCTTTATCTGCTCTATTTAAAGCATGGTTATAATAAGTTACATATAAGATAGCATCCGCATATTTAATATAATCAAATGCTACATTTGTATGTCTTGCATTAACAGAATCTGCCCCAGGAGTGTCTACTAACGTAATGCCAAGCTGCGTTAGAGAACAGTCATAATAAAGGGTTACAAGCTCGATATAACAAGCCTTTGTTTCATCTGTTACATATTCTGCAAAATCTTCTAAAGTAATTGTTTTTACATTACCAATATCATTTTTATTATGATCATATCCAGCTAATACGGCACGTAAATACGACTGATATGTTTTATTGATACTAGCATGCTCCATCATTTTTTTATCGCGAATCCATTTTACCATCGTATCTAGATTTTCACTTTCAGGTGAAAAATCCTTTGTAATCGAAATAAGATCCTGCAATAATGTTTCTTCACTCTTCAGTTGAATAACAACCGTACCATGCTTATGTTCTTCTGTAACAGGTGCAATACGATTAATTACAGCAGTAGTTGGATTCGGTGAAGATGGCAATACACTTTGACCTATTAATGCATTGGCAAAAGATGATTTACCTGCACTAAAAGCACCAAATAATGCAATAGTTAATGTACGATGATCTAAACGACGTTTCTTGTCTAATAAATCCTCAATAATTTCTTGGAAGCCATGTACATTTTCAACGGTAGCAATCGTATTTTCAATGGATTCAATCACATCTGCAATAGAATGCTGACTCTTGCTGTGTGAAATAACTGGCTCTTCCTTCTTCTCTACCGCTTTAGCTGCAGATTTCTCTTTTTCAACGTATTGAACTACTTGAGAGACTTGGATATTATTTTTGCGATCATGCTCAATAAGCTCCAAAGCTGCATCTGTTGCATGTGGCTCTTCTAAAGTAGATTTTGCTACTTCTTTTTTATTGTCTAGTTCATCAGCAAGCTTCGCCTTCTCTGCTTCTACAGCAGCTAATTCTTCAAATTTAGAAGCTTGTTTTTCATATTGAGTAGCTTCTTTTTCCGCAGATTGATGAATTTCCTGTTGAATTTCTTCCCATAAATGCTGCGCTTGTGTTCTAAATTTCCCCTTAATATGTGCACTCACATCATTGGTATAGTTTAGAACATAATCCCCACTAAACTTTGCACCTCTTTTGATTTGAGAAAGCAGGTCTTCTCCTGTATATGTAATGGAAAATTGCTTCGTAAACTCCATTAGCTGTGGGCTAGATACCTTATATTTTGATAGTAAAGCAATGATTTTATCACGTAGCTTCCATTGAATAGAAGTTTCAATATTCTTTTGTAATTCCTCTAAAAATTCATTCATTCTCCGCTCTTGTTCTGCTTCTGTCTTCTTTTTCGCTCCAAAGAAACCTATTTTAAAATCTTTTTGCTGTGATTCTAAAAATTCACTAGCTTTCTCTCTTAAAGCTGCTGGCATTAAATATGCATTTTTCAACGTTTCTGATAAATCAAATTGGAATTCTTCTTCCAATTGCTGTGGCTGGTTCTGAATCGTTAATAATTTTGCTTTCGCTTCACGTAATTCATTTGCTTCCTCTTCATCCATTTCCTCAGTCGCAAATGTTGCTAGCTTCTCATCATAGGATTGTTTTAAAAATTTATTATGATCCTTAAGAAGACCATTTATAGCATGCTCTAATGTGTTTTCTACTTGTTTACGATTTTCTAATATATTAAAAATGGTTTCTTTTACGATTGCATATTGATTATGGATATTCTCTTGATCAAATAAGGAAGTGTAGAAAATTTGCTCTGGTTCTAGATTCCACTGTTCAAAAGTAAGACGAACACTTTCATCAAAAGACGTGAAAGGAATTTCTGCTTCATTATGTTTATCTACTTGATTGATAATAATAAAGAATGGAATTCCTTTTTCCTGAATTTGTTTTAAGAAGTGTAAGTTTACATCAGATTGCACATGATTATAATCCATCACATAGAAGAGTCTATCTACTACATGTAAAAAAGACTCTGTAATCACTCGGTCTGCATCATCAGCTGCATCAATCCCAGGTGTATCCACAATGATACAATCCTCAGGAATAATATCCTTCGATGTACTTAATTCAATTTTCTTTACTGTATTTTTATCCTTACAATATTCTTTAATCATCTCAATATCATAAGGCGCTTGATATTCCTTTGGTGCTTCATCATAAAAATGAATTTTAGCATTTCCATTTCCATTCGTAATCTCAACAATATTGGCACTTGTTGGGATTGGACTTTTTGGCAAAATTTCTTCCTCTAATAGAGCATTAATCATGGAAGATTTACCAGCTGAAAAATGTCCTGAAAAACTAATAATAAATTGATCCTTATTCATTTTCTCATAAAGATCCAAAAGCTTTCCTGCATTCACATCATCTTGATGCTTTTTCATTACATCATAAAGTGCAACAATATGCTGTAATGTGATTTGTTTTGATTTTATATCTATCGAAGTCAAATTGTACATTCCCTTTCCATTGATATTACCCATCTATTATACTGAACAAATCGACATTTTACTAAATAAATATTCAATTATTTTATAAAAAAACAATAAGAGCAATTCTGCCTCGTTCGCTATTACTACAAATGAGAGAAAATTAGCGAAGCAATATGAAAAGAGTTAATGTATTTCAACCTGATGTATGTACGAAGGAAAGTAATTTTTTATTCGTTAAATTGAATCTTAAAAGCATTATCTAAAATTTATTAACTTTATTTTAAATTCCTCAGAGGTAGTTCTTACTTCAAACAAAAAGACGACAGCTTTTCAACTATCGTCAGTAAAATATAATATATTTTAAAAGGTACTCTTCGATAACTCTGGATATTTTCATCTGGTATTATTTTTTTTAAGACTAAAAAAGTTACTTACTAGCTGGTTTCTTAAAAAGAATTTGATAAAAAGGAAATGTTATTATATGAACTAAAGCGAACAATAAAACCACATTAAAGAATGGAGTATCATAAAAATTGAACCATTTTGTAAAAATTCCTGTCTGTAAAACTACGTTTCCAAAATTACTAAATTTGGTAAAATTATCAACAAGAGGCGTACCATCCACAATCAACAATATTAAATTAAGAACTAAAAAGTACCCAATATTAATTAACCAATTTTTCATTCCAAACCTTCCCTAGTTTTTTATAATTTTAAGAACGAAAAGCTGTTCAACTAATGATAATTGCTCCTTTCAGACTGTTACCTTACGCTACCATCAGAATGCTTTGCGTTGATAAATAAATTGACTAAACAGCCAAGAAATCAGATATAGACCAATAGCGATAACTGATCCAGTAAGATAAAGAGTTGTTGTCGACAAACTTGTAAAAAATTCTGTAATCGCTGTAAGATGTTTTCCTAAGAATCGGATAATTGGTGGCATAACCACTACTAAGAAAATAAATCCGATTAAAACTGCTGTTCCTATATAACCAGGTTTTAATATATAAAATAACGGAAAAGCGATAGCTGCAAAAGCAAAGAACAATCCAGCGGCGATGGCTATATCTTTGATTATATAGCTGTAATTAAATAAATACAGAATAATTCCAGCTATCCCCATTGATATAATCATATAAACAATACCTCCGATGTATTTTGCTGCAACAATCTCTTTTCGTGTATAGGGTAAAGAATTAAGAAAAATATTCGATTCTACCCGTTCATCGTAAATATATCCATTCATAGGTATATAAGTACTTGCAGCCAGAAAAATGACAGCAGGACTCAAATGCCCTCCAAAAATCGCAAAGAAAACAATAACTGGAATGAACAGAAATAATTGAGATTTTTGTATGATTAAATCTTTTTTTATCAAGTTAAACATGCTGATGATCCGCTCCTTTCGCATAAAACATAATATCCTCTAAACTAGCTCTTTCAATGTCTACTTGATCTCCTAATAAAACCCTTACTCTCGTTGCATCGTTTGTTAAAGCTTGAAATTCACTAGAAGAACGCTCTATCTTTATAAAACTTTTTTCTATATCACGATTCAGTAAAGTAGTACTTCCTTTGACCAAAGCATAACGCTCTTGCACATCATCTATCGAATCATTAAAAAGAATTTTTCCTTTTTGAATAAAAGCAATATAGTCAGCAATCCGTTCTATATCACTGGTAACATGAGTGGAAAAGAATAGCGTCCGTCTTCCATCCTTCATAATATCTTGTAGTATATCTAACAGCTCTCTCCGGAAAACTGGATCTAATCCAGCTGTCGGCTCATCCATCATGATAAATTCTGCATCATGGGATAAAGCCATTGCCAAGGAAGCTTTCATTTGCATTCCTTTTGAAAAAGTTTTAATCGCTTTATTTAATGGCAGTTCAAACTGTTTTATATAGTCATAAAATTGCTTGTCACTCCATTTTTTATATGAGGGTGCTACAATCTTTCGTATATCTTTTAAATTTAAATTCTCATAAAACACATTACTATCATAAACAAATCCCATGCGTTCCTTTATTTCTTTCTCATGCTTGGCATAATCTAATCCAAATACACTTATCTCTCCTACATCTGGTTGTAAAAGGTTCATCATCAGCTTCATTGTTGTAGACTTGCCAGCTCCGTTTGCCCCAATAAATCCTGTTACATAGCCTTGTTTTATTTGTAGATTGATATTTTCTATGGAAAAATCTTTAAAACGCTTAGTTACATTTTTAAATTCTATTATATTGCTCATATTCACACTCCTTACAAAAATTTTCAGTAATTTATTTTGCTTTAGGCTGGCTTTTTAAAATAAGCACCATCTCTTTCTTCTGTTACAAGGCCCTCCTTCTTGCACATACTCACATGCTTTATTTCACAAGAGTATATATATCACATAAACAGTATATACTATATAAACACTATATACAATATTAAATTGTTTTTCAATAACTTTTCTTTATTATTTAAGATAAAAAATAAGAGATCTTAATATATGTTTAAGATCTCCAAAAATAAAGCTTTACCATTTATTAATTTTAAAGATTTTGCATAAGAAATAGCTTATTTAAAGCACGTGACGTTACTGTCAAAAGAAATAGAAGCAGGTATGTTAATTCCTTAGCTGGCGTTCACCTTTAACATAAAACATAATCTCTTCTAATGAAGCTTTCTCTATCACTACATGATCACCAAATACTGTTTGTACTTTTTCTACATCGTTTGTTAAAGCTTGAAATCCACTTAGCGAACGTTCAATTTTAATAAAGTTTGCTTCTGTATCCCGATCAAGTAAATCAGTACTTCCTTTCACTAATGCATACTGTTCCTGCAGCACATCAATAGATTGATTAAAAAGAATTTCCCCTTTATCAATCAGGACAATATAATCAGCAAGACGATCTAAATCACTTGTAATATGTGTTGAGAAAAATATACTTCTTTTTTCGTCTACCATCATATCTTGAAGAATATCTAGTACCTCTCTGCGAAAGGTTGGATCTAATCCAGCAGTTGGCTCATCCATTATGATTAGCTCCGCATCATGAGATAAGGCGAGCGCTAAAGCTGCCTTCATCTGCATTCCTTTAGAAAATTTCTTAATTGGTTTATTTAAAGCTAGTTCAAATTGATCTGCATATGCTTTAAATTGCTTATGATTCCAACGTTTATAAGCTGGCGCAACGATTTTACTAATATCCTTAAGCGTTGATGACTCATATAATATATTGCTGTCATAAACAAAGCCAATACGCTCTTTTATCTCTTTTGTATGGCTAGCATAATCCAGTCCAAATACTTTTACTTCCCCTTTTTCTGGCTTTAAAAGATTCATCATCAACTTAATCATTGTTGACTTACCAGCTCCATTTGCTCCGATAAATCCTGTTATGTACCCTTTTTTTATCTGTAAATCAACATCTTCTATAGAGAATGCCTTAAATTGTTTGGAAATGCCGCTTAATTCTATTACATTTTCCATGCCTATCACTACTCCTCGTACAACAACTTCAATAATTCCTGTAGTTCTTCATAGGATAACCCAATTTCTCGACTATTTGAGATAACTGCACTTAATTGCTCTTCAATCATTCTTAATTTTTTCTCTCGAATAACATCTAAGTTTTGTTCTGCCACAAACGAACCTTTTCCAACCATCGAATAGATAAATCCCAATTTTTCTAGTTCCTCATATGCCCGTTTCGTCGTGATCACACTGATTTTTAAATCCTTCGCTAATTGTCTAATAGAAGGCAAAGTTGTTCCTTCTTTCAGTTCACCCGATAATATTTTCGTTTGAATTTGTTTCAAAATCTGTTCATAGATTGGCTCTTTTGAGCTGTTTGATATAATAATTTGCATAATAATACCTCTTTTTTAATCATTATGTACAGCTGTTATTAACGGCATAGAAGGCTTTGCATCATTTTTAATCAGTTTAAATTACTCATTTAATACAACTCTTCATTTCTTAAAATTAAATGATAGGATGTTCTTATATTATTAAATATTATATATAGATTACATAATCATTATATACATTAGTTAACCACCAATATCATTGCATTTCAAGTATTTATAAAAATGGAGGAATAGAACATTTTTTGCAGCTATTGATTCTGGGGCTATCTCCTAATCCAAAATAATTATTTAGTAAAAAACGCCATCGGTCGGTATATACCTTTCAAATGGCTTTTAAGTGCTACTCGTTATTCCAATACATTGACTTGTGTTTTAATCATAGCTCTACCTGATTCCTCCCATACATCAGGAATCTATCAACTATTTTTCTGCTTCTCTTTCCATATCCAACATTGTCTGTTTTTCTATTTCTTTCGCACTTTCAAGATAGTTTTTGAAAAAATCGAAGTTCACTTCCTCATCTTCTATAAAGATACTTATGGAAATGTTATTATTCAATAAATTACTAACCAGCTCCATAATGGTGTCTTTCCGATCTATGTGCTGAATTTCTTCTGTAATATCAAATTGATAAATATCGTATTCCAATACATATTTTTGGTTAGATATATTATCTTTAATTTCTTTTATAGAAATGCTATTATCAAATTTCCGTATAATCGAAACGGTTTCTGCCAGATAAACATAACTGCTTATTTTAATTCCTATCAATTTGGAACTCCTTTTCTATCCTGATCTCAATGGATAATTTTATTTATTATATCATCTATTTTCTCCTATATAAGGCTTAACTTCAGTAAATAATTTTGAATAAATGAACCTGCATTTTATTTCATTTGGTTGAAAAAAATGATTAATTCCTAAATAATGACATTAAAAAAGCCATCTGTTGGTAAAACTGTTCAGATGACCATTAAAGAACTACAATAAAAATCGTAAATATTTTAAATCACTAACTATTTAATACTTCATTTTGCAATTTCTCTAAAAATGCTGATTGTTCCTCAATAAAAGGTGTGTGTGCAGAATTTTCAAAAGTATGGAAGCTCTTTTTAGATGCTTTCAAATAATCGTAGAAACGCAATGCTTGATGGTGCGTGGTTATGTAATCATGCCTTCCATGAAATATATAGACATTGGTATTTATCTCGCTAATTTCAGTTGCCAAATCCGTCTTAGCCATCTTCTCACCAAAGGCTTGATACGCGTTTGCAATACCTCGAAAAACATTCATTTTTTCTTTGAACGAATATTGGCGTGTACCAAATATATCTCTTAATCCTTGTGAATTTGGGTATCCTTCACGTAAAAAACCGCACCCAAATTTAGTTCTATATTTATCAACTATTGAAAAGTATTTTCGATCTTTATAATAGTTATCACTATAATTTACGCTATTGATCTCAGAAATCCACTTTTCATTTCCCGAAGCTTCGACTTTTTCTGAAATAACATTATAGTTTTCTTTCTCAGATGCACTCTGTGACCCAATTTGTCCTACACCAATATAGGCTTGAAAAAGATCTGGACGGATACTAGCGGCCTTGCTACCAATAATTGTACCCCATGAATGTCCCATCAGATAAATTTTTTCTTTAGAAAATGTTTGAATCAAATAATTACTGACTTCAACGGTATCATTTACAATTTGATCGATTGTTAGGCTCTTTTTGTCCGATGTATAAGACATGCCCGTACCGCGTTGATCCCAATAGCAAACCGTGAAGAGACGATATAGCTGAACATTATTTGCTCGAGCAATTGGATATAATGGATAACCTGGTCCTCCATGCACCACAAGTAAAACTGGTAGATTTTCATCTGTTGTTTCAATAATTAAACCTTGCTTGGCTCCATTGATATCTATATATACTTTAGAAACCCTCTTATCATCTTGTTGCATTTTCTCTTAAACAACTCCCCCATAGTAATATATACTTCAATTACGCTCAGCTATATAAATTTTAAACTTTTGACATCCTGTAGCTTATAACTATCAATTTTTCATATCTATTCTCTTAAATAAATATTCGCTAAAAGATAAAATAAATTAAAAAATTCTATAATACTTCTTCATAGTTTGAAAAAGTAGCCATTTTCATATGTCTCCTTACCTATTTATTTTAACTTAGATGTTGACTTTTTAAAAATAAAATATTCAGTATCATGACGTCAAAATACTGAATATTTTTAATGTAAGTATGATAATAGTTATAGCGTTCAGTATTTTCCACCAAAGTACAATAACGGATCTTCTAGTTCAGCTAGTTGTATATCTGTCACTTCTGCAATAAAGATAAGATGGTCACCTGCTTTAATTTACGACAAATGATGGTAGCAAGTGCATCTTGTAATATAGGAACTCCATCACGATATTCATAATTGATCGTAACTTCTTCTATTTGTTTCGCAAAGTACATCGAAATATTTTGTTGCTCCGTGCTTAATATACTAATGCCAAATTTATCTGTTTCCTGTAATTCTTCATACACACTTGCACTTTCATCAATAGAAATTGCAATTAATTTTGGTTCCAAAGAGACGGACATAAATGCATTTACTGTCATCTCCAAAATTTTATGATTATCTTCTAGCGTTACAATGGTAATTCCTGTTGCGAATTTTCCCATTGCATCGCGAAAAAGTCAATCATCCATCATGATACCTCTCTTTCCATTCATCCATTATAAGATTATCACTAATTGTTTTATACTGAAATAATGACTTTTTAGTTTACATAATAATATTATTGTAATCTATATAATTAATTTTAAAAAATCTAAATTGTTATTGTTTTTGAAATCCATTCCCGTTATGATGAAATTATTACGTATTTCGAAATAAAGAAGGAGATATGATGAAAAGTACATCTGACCAACCAACGAATAAAGTAGTTACTTTTGTTGCTGTTGCAACAGCATTAGCATTAATTGGTGATTCCATGCTCTATGTTGTTTTACCAATATATTATAAAGAAGCTGGATTAGACTCTTTATGGCAAGTTGGTGTGATTCTATCCATTAACCGGTTTGTTCGCCTTCCTCTTCATCCGTTTATTGGTTATTTTTATAAAAAAACATCATTGCGTACGGGAATTATCATTGCTTTAGTATTAGCTGTTATCTCTACTTTAGGGTATGGGCTTGCTAGTGGCTTTGTTCTTTGGATTCTTTTACGTTGTATTTGGGGAATTGCATGGTCTTTATTAAAAATTGGAGGTATGTCTACAGCTGTCTTCTATTCCACAGCTGCTAATAGAGGGAGAGTAATTGGGCTATATAACGGAATTTATCGAATCGGCAGCCTAGTAGGTATGCTTGTTGGTGGAATTATTGTTCCATTTATGGGCTTCTCCACTACTTCAATTATTTTTGGCTTTATGTCAATGATTGGAATACCACTTATTTGGATGGCAGTTTCCGGAAACACACATACAACAGATATAGATAATCCTACAGCCTCTATAAATGGTTCAGCATTTGTTCGTTATCTATTAAATAAGCGAACTTTATTAATTATTTCTAGTGGATTTATTATTGCTTTATTATTCCAAGGCGTATTTGCTTCTATAATAAGCACAGCATTAGAATTTAATTATGGAGAAAATATTATGATCTTTGGTTGGTTATTTACAGTAACAGCTTTAGCTGGAATTATTCAAGCTTTGCGTTGGATGTGGGAACCATTCCTTGCTAGTAAAATTGGGGCTTTGACAGATGGATATAAAGGACGAATTCCAATTTATATTGGTTCATTAGTTATAGCTGCCATTTCTTTTGGTTTGTTAGCTTTAAATATGAATGTCATCATCTGGATTATTGTTTGTATTGTTGTGATGTTGGCAGCAACATCCTTAACAACAGTAAGTGATGCATTTGCTTCTGATAGTGCAAGCTCATCGTCCATTATTTCATTTATTACACTTTATTCTATTGTTTTAGATCTGGGCTCCGCAGCTGGACCAATCTTAGCATTTTCAATTATTTCATTCACATATGGTCTACAAGCCGTGTTTATTGCTAGCTCCATTATTTTATTGATTCTTGCTTTATTTTGGGTATTTGCTTTGGTGCATGATCGAAAAGAAGGAACAAAAATATATAATCAGAGGAAAGAAGAAGCTATATTGAAATAAGAAAAACTCCTTATACTAATTTACTAGCTAAAAAAGCAATCGAAAAGAAATCATTACTCCATCTCTATCTTATAATTAGAATATAACTATTCATATTAAAAAGGGTGATAACCAAATGAGGAAAATTGTTTTATCGATGGTGGTATCATTAGATGGTTTTGTAGCCGGTGAAAATGGAGATTGCTCATGGCATGTAATGGATCAGGAGATGCATGATTATATGGATGATTTCTTAGATACTGTAGATACGCTACTTTATGGGCGAGTTGCCTATGATATGATGCTTCAGTATTGGCCAGTGGCTGAATTCGATGATTCAAATACAGAGAAAACCCGTTCTTTTGCTAAAAAAATGAATCAAAAAGAAAAAATTGTGTTCTCACGTACATTGGAAAAAGAATCATGGAATGCAAGAGTTGTAAAAGAAGATGTGGCTTTAGAAATGGAGTATCTAAAATCTAAGCCTGGAAAAGATTTGGTTTTATTTGCAGGTGCTAATATTGCTCAGTTTTTTATTGAACAGAATCTCATTGACGAGTATCGATTAATCGTTAATCCAATTTTACTTGGAAAAGGACAGAGATTATTCAATAATTTCCAACAAAAGCTCAACTTAGTAGAGACAAAAACATTCCAGTGTGGAAATATACTTTTAGTCTACAGATAAACAGAAGGTGTACCTTGAGCTAGATCACAAGGTACACCTTTCGCTTTTATTCTTCATCAAATGCCTTTAAATAATTAACTTCTTTCCAAACTTCGACAACTTCCCCATCTTGATCGGAATCAATAATAAAGGATCCATTACTTAATCTTTCACTTAATGCCAATTCAAGTGGGAAAACACTTGATATTTTATTTGTTTCTGTTCTAAATTGAACCGTATCATTCTCATTAATTGTATAGAAACCACGAATTCGGTGTGGTTTTCCTTTTAATTCTCTCAGCATAACTTGACCCCGTTTTGCTCTCGATGATTTTTGGAATTCAGAGAAGCTCATGCGTTTACATGCTCCACGTTGAGTAACAAGTACAATGGATGGATGATCATCTGAATAGAATACATGACCGTTCACTACATATTCCTCATCCTTTAACTGAATGGCAATAACTCCCTGTGCACGTAGTCCTACACTTGAAACTTCTGATTCATCATACCACAGTCCGTAGCCTCGATTAGAAGCGATGAATATTTGTGCATTCCCATCTGATTGACATACATTGACAACTTCATCATCTGCTTTTAGATTTACTGCAACTAATGGACGCGCATAACGTTTTGAGTCATATTCTTTTAATACTGTTCGTTTTACCATTCCCTTTTTCGTAAAGAAAATCAAGTATTCCTCTTCACTAAATGCACGAATTGGAATTGCCTTAACTATTTTTTCATTATTATCAATCGCAGACAGATTAGAAACATGTTCCCCAAGATCCTTCCAGCGAATATCAGGTAATTCATGTACAGGAATCGGGATATATCTACCTTTATCAGTAAATAACAACATCGTATCTGTCGTATTTAGCTCAATTAAGCCAACGAGATAGTCTCTATCCTTAATAGTAAAATCTTCGCCATTGGATGCACCATAGGAGCGAAGACTAGTACGCTTAATATAGCCCTCTTTCGTTACGGAAACAAGTACCTCTTCACTAGGAATCATTACTTCAATATTAATATTAAGCTCAGAAATCTTCTCTTCAATAATTGTTCTGCGTTCTGTCATATATTTTTTCTTCAACGACAGAAGATCTTTTTTAATCGATTGAAATAGCTTTTTCTCACTCGCTAAAATTGATTCATATTTTCCAATTTCTTGGATTAACTCAGCAGCTTCCTTCTCTAATGCTGTAATATCTGTATTTGTTAAACGATATAACTGCAACATCACAATAGCTTCTGCTTGTTTTTCCGTAAAATCATATGCTTCAATAATATTATTTTTTGCATCTTGTTTGTTTTTCGATGAACGAATCGTTGCAATTAACTCATCTAAAATAGAGATTGCTTTCATCAATCCTTCTACAATATGAGCACGATCCTTTGCTTTTTTCAAATCAAATTGAGTTTGTCTTGTTACAACTTCCTTCTGATGGACAATATAGGCATCTAGGATAGCTGGTAGAGAAAGTAGTCTTGGTGTTTTATCTTGAATTGCTACCATATTAAAATTAAAGGATACTTGTAGATCTGTATTTTTATATAAATAGTTTAGAACACCTTCACTATTGGCATCCTTCTTTAATTCAATAACGATTCGTAACCCAGTTCTATCTGTCTCATCTCTTACTTCTGCAATACCTTCTACTTTTCGTTCAATACTTAATTCATCGATTTTTCGTACAAGGTTTGCCTTATTCACATCATATGGAATCTCGTCAACGACAATCTGCTCCCGATTACCTTTTGCTTTTTGAATACTAGCTTTAGCACGGACAATAATTCGCCCTTTACCAGTTTCATAAGCTTGCTTTATTCCTTCTACTCCCTGGATAATACCACCTGTTGGAAAATCAGGCCCTTGCATAACTGTCATTAATTCATCAATAGATACATTTGGATTATCGATTCTTTTAATAACTGCATCAATGACTTCGCCCAAATTATGCGGTGGAATATCTGTCGCATAACCAGCAGATATTCCGGTCGAACCATTTACTAATAAATTCGGGAACTTCGCTGGGAATACAACAGGCTCGAAGTGTGTATCATCAAAGTTTGGAATAAAATCAACTGTTTGTTTATCAATATCCTTTAATAATTCGGATGAAATACTTGATAAACGCGCTTCTGTGTATCGCATTGCCGCAGGAGGATCTCCATCAATACTCCCGTTATTTCCATGCATTTCAATAAGCTCGTTACGAACCTTCCAATCTTGACTTAATCGAACCATTGCATCATATACAGATGTATCTCCGTGTGGGTGATAGTTACCAATTACTGTTCCGACAGTTTTTGCTGCTTTACGGTACGGATTCTCATGTGTATTTCTATCCTCATGCATCGCAAACAATATTCGACGTTGAACTGGCTTTAACCCATCTCGTACATCTGGTAAAGCTCGGTCCTGAATAATATATTTACTATATCTTCCAAAACGATCACCAATTACTTCTTCTAATGGAAGGTCTAAAAAATTCTCCTGCTTCACCAAACAAATCCACCCCTAATAACTTAACCTATTATTCATACTGGATTTTCTCATTTTCTAAAATATTTTCGTCTTCATCTAATCCAAAGCTTACATTGCTTTCAATCCATTCACGTCTTGGTAATACTTTATCGCCCATTAACGTGGTTACTCTACGTTCTGCTCTTGCTAAATCATCAATGGTAACACGTATCAATGTACGGGTTTCAGGATCCATCGTTGTTTCCCATAATTGGTCTGCATTCATTTCCCCTAAACCTTTATAACGCTGAATTACATAGTTAGACTTAAATTTTTTAGTTGCTTGTTGGAGCTCAGACTCATCCCAAGCGTAAACAACTTCCTCTTTCTTACCTTTCCCCTTTGAAATCTTAAATAATGGAGGTAAGGCAATATATACTTTACCAGCGTTTAATAATGGACGCATATAGCGGTAGAAGAATGTAAGTAAAAGTACTTGGATATGCGCACCATCTGTATCCGCATCTGTCATAATAATGATTTTATCGTATTGTACATCTTCTAAATTAAAATCTCCACCTACACCAGCACCAATTGTGTGGATGATTGTAGAAATTTCTTCATTCTTCATGACATCCTCTAACTTCGCTTTTTCGGTATTAATTACTTTACCTCTTAATGGTAAGATAGCCTGGAAAGTGCGGTTTCTTCCTTGTTTAGCTGAACCACCTGCTGAATCTCCCTCTACTAAGTACAATTCATTTCTATCAGGGTTCTTCGATTGTGCTGGTGTTAATTTCCCGCTTAAAATGGTTTCCTTTTTACGTTTCTTCTTTCCTGAACGTGCATCTTCACGGGCTTTTCGTGCCGCTTCACGAGCTTCTTTTGCTTGAATTGCTTTTTTAATTAACATTCCTGCAATATCTGGATTTTCTGTTAAGAAAAATTGCAAATGCTCTGATACGATCCCGTCAACAATAGAACGTGCTTCCTGTGTACCAAGCCTACCTTTAGTTTGTCCCTCAAACTGTAAATGTTCTTCAGGTACGCGTATAGATACAATAGCTGTTAACCCTTCACGAATATCTGTTCCTTCTAGATTTTTATCTTTATCTTTTAATAAACTTTGCTTGCGAGCGTATTCATTAACTGCTCTTGTAATGGCAGAACGTGCACCTATTTCATGCGTTCCACCGTCTTTTGTACGTACATGGTTTACAAAGGAAAGCATATTCTCTGCATACCCATCATTAAATTGGAAAGCAAAATCTAACTCAAATCCATTTTGATTTCCTTCAAAAGCCACAACATCCATTACGGTGTCTTTACCTTCATTTAAGTATTGAATAAATGATTTTACCCCATCAGGATAATGAAAAACTTCGTGATAGTCTGTGCGTTCATCTATAATTTCAATTTCTAGATTTTTTAATAAAAATGCTGATTCTCTTAGGCGCTCAGCAATGATTTCGATATCAAATGTCGTTACAGAAAAAATCTCTGGATCTGGTTTAAAATGAATAAACGTACCGGTTTTTCTCGTCTCACCAACTTTTTCTAACGTGCCAATTGGATGTCCACCATTCTCAAAACGCTGGTAATATACAGAACCATCACGTTGAACCTTTACTTCTAACCACTCAGATAGAGCATTAACAACAGCAGCACCTACTCCATGTAGACCACCACTTGCCTTATAACCACCTTGACCAAACTTTCCACCTGAATGTAGAACTGTTAAGATAACCTCTGGTGTTGATTTTCCAGTACGGTGCATTCCTGTAGGCATCCCTCTTCCACTATCCTGAACAGAAATACTATTATCTTTATAAATAGTAACTTTAATCTTTTCACCAAAGCCAGCTAATGCTTCATCCACCGCATTATCTACAATCTCATATAATAAATGATGCAGTCCGCGAACGTCAGTACTTCCAATATACATTGCTGGGCGTTTACGTACAGCATCTAATCCTTCTAATACTTGTATGGAATCATCAGTATATGTCATTATATCCTTATCCAAAAAACGCTCTACTCCTTTCCGCTCAAACAATTTCTCAACGTTTATCATAGAACAAATGTTTGATAATGTAAAACAGATTTTTAATTCCTATCTATAAATGCGTGTTCAAAAAGGGCGATAAAAAAGCCCATCATCGGTTAATTTCGCAACATCACGAGAGAAACATTCGCATTAGTACATCCTATACGTCGTAGCACATCGTGTGCGTCGAAAGTTTAAGGCGACATCATTTTTACGCACGGACTTGCGCGTGTTGTGGTGACTTCTGTACTGCCCATAGGACGTGGGCGGTCTTAACAGAAATTCATCTATGCAATAGTATTATGCAAAAAATCTTTTGTTTAAATAGTATAGGTATCTCCCGCTATTGTCCAATGGTAATCTGTTTTTTCATCGTTTTCAAACGGAAATTTGACGAAGCTTAGACAAATATTTATGCATCCATGGAGAATCATTTTAAAATATCTAGACGAGGTAGCTATATAAGTGCGTATTCAAAAAGGTCAGTAAAAAGAACTGCAATCGGTTAAGTTCGGAACGTCATGAGAGCAACATCCGTACTAGTACATCTTGTCCGTCAAAAGTTCAAGACAGCACAGCTTAGATTAGCGGAATTGCGCGTGTTGTGATGACTTCGATGTCCTATGTCATTTTACTGGACTTTTTGAACATCCTTTCTAAATAGCAAACTTCGCTAAATAAAGACAAAATAAGGATGACCTAGTATAATAGTCATCCTTGAAGTCAATTATTTAACTAACGTAGCATGTGCTACTTTAATACATAGATCCATAATGACCGTAAAATCTCTTTCTTGTAGGTAGTCCGCCGCTTCTTCATTAACAATCCCTTGCTGAGCCCAGAAGATACGACAATCTGTTTGAGCTGCTTCTTTAGCAACTTGTGGCAAATGCTCTGGTCTACGAAACACATTGATAATGTCAATTTTCCCTTTGATATCTGTTAAGGAAGGATATGATTTTTCTCCAAGTACTTCATCCACTGTTGGATTTACGGGTATTATTCGATATCCTGCCTTTTGCATTGCTGCTGATACTTGGTAAGAAGTTCGTTCAGGATTTCCAGATAAACCAACTACAGCAATTGTTTTTGCATCTTCTAAAATGCCTTTCAATTCTTCTTTTGTCGGGTTCTGTACCAATATAATCATTCCTTGTCTTATTTTTCTGTAACTTATTATGCTTCATCATAACACAATTTTTTCAAACGTAACAACACACAATACTGCTGTATATAAGATTTTTAAAAATTTCACCATATATTTAAAAACAAAACGTTATATCATGAGATTGAAAAGCGTGGGTTAATTAGAGAAGCTTGAGGTCTTTTGTTTTTATTGGCTAATTAATGACAATAAAGTAGTTTCAATACTATAAACTCGTATAACACCGTCCGTAAATGTGAGTGGTGTTAAATAAAGTTATTTAACAAACGTCAATCATGCCTATTCAGTAATCGGGCCAGATTGTTTAGTAAAGCAATCTTCAATAATATATATTTTGAACGGTCTTAGTATGGTAATCTAATAGTAACTTTGTTAAAAAAGGGGAAATTATCCAGTGAAAAAATTATATTTAATTTTAGGGCTAATTGGTACTGTTTTTCCGTATTATTTTTTAATTCAGTTCATCAAGGATAATGGACTTAATTTGGGTTTATTAATAGAATTATTATTTACTAACACGATATCGGCCTTTTTTGCAGTTGATTTTTTAATCTCATGTGTTGTTTTCTTGGTATTTATGTTCAATGAATCACGAAAGTATAACATTAAGGAAAAATGGATTTGTCTTTTATCTCTGTTTACAGTTGGATTATCTTTAGCACTACCTTTATTTTTGTTTTTTAGACATTCTTATATTAAGAGTAAAGATGAAATATAAATTGGAAAATAAGCATGCTCCAGCTATAATAAAATCTTTATTTAAGTATCGGGCGCGATTGTTGTATAAACCTTTAGATTTAAACGACTTTATTATTTTTAATCGAGTAAATCTGGAGGAAATATGGTCAATGTCTACATGTTTATCAAATAACGTTGATCCATTAATAAAACAATCCGTATCGGATAGGTGATATCCGTCACGGATTAACTCTCGTTCAATATTCATCATGTAGTTGCTTGTACGGGCATTTATATAATTTCCTTCATCTAATATGTTATCTAAATCATCATTAAACTACTTAAGATCTTTATTATTTAATTCCCTCCTTTCCTTTCTCTCGAACGCTTGATAGATGAAGAAGGTTTTGCCAGATGGAAATCAAGCAATTCACATATACTACGAGATATTTACAATGAATTCACACAATGATTAATAAAAATGTTATAATTTCAATTAGTGAAAAACAGCATAGATAAGGAAATTTAAAAGAAAATTTTATTTAGAGAAAATGAGAGAGGAAATATTATATGGATTATATTATTTTTGGGATTATTGCTTATCTGATTGGATCAATTCCTTTTGCACTAATTGTTGGGAAAGTTGGTTATAATATAGATATTCGTGAGCATGGAAGCGGAAATCTCGGTGCAACAAATGCTTTTCGTACATTAGGAAAAAAAGCTGGATTTATTGTTACTTTATCCGATATCTTAAAAGGTACATTAGCAATTATTATTCCTACACTTATTTTTAAAGCAGATGTGTATCCATTAATCATTGGTGCATTTGCTATTTTAGGCCATACTTATCCTATTTTTGCTAAATTTAAAGGTGGTAAAGCTGTTGCAACATCAAGTGGAGTATTTTTAGGAATTAGCCCTATTTTATTTTTAATGATGTTTGCTACATTCTTCCTTAGTTTATATTTATCCAAATATGTATCTCTATCCTCTATTGTTGCGGGTATAGTTGCTGTCATTGTATCTTTATTCTTAAAGGATATCGGCTTAACCATTGCATTAGTTGTTGTTACTGCATTTGTATTATATCGACATGCAGCAAATATAAAGCGTATTTGGAATGGTACAGAGCCAAAAATCAAGTGGATGTAACTACTGTCCAGTTCAAACAATTGAAAATAAGCAAATCGTTAAGTATACTTTGAAATAGCGAATTATCTATTTGTTCAACACATATTGCTGTTGAACTTTTTGTTGGAAGGAGTCATTCATCATGGACAAACCAATGCCAACTAGGCATTTACCAAATAAAACAGAGCGTCATCATTTGTTTGGCTCAGTCTCTCCAGGTCCTAAATCAAAACCGACTGAGAAAAATAAAATGAAGGACTTACAAAATGTTAAAAAGGATTTTCTTTTTCATATAGATGTAGTTGGAATCTCTAATGTAAAACATCCTATTACGGTGAAAAGTAGTTTACAGCCAATGACACAAACAACCATTGGGACTTTCTTCTTCTCATCAAGTATTGCACAATCTGCAAAAGGTACAAATATGAGTCGTTTTACCGAACAATTACAACTCTATTATGAAGACGGCTGTGTAACAGATATCAAAACATTAAAGAAATTCACTAAAGAACTAGCTGATCGACTAGAGCAAAACGATGCCGAAATAAAAGTTTCATTCCCTTGGTTCTATGAAAGAAAAGGACCACAATCAAATTTAAAAGGAATGAATCATGCAGATGTAAGTATTCATGTTCAATATCATAAAGAAACTGGCTACACTGTAAAAGTAAGTTTATCTGTACTTATCACAACGCTTTGCCCTTGTTCAAAAGAAATTAGTGAATATAGTGCTCATAACCAGCGTGGAGAAGTACTCATGGAAGTTAGCCTTTCTGATACTTATGATGAAGATCAATATGATTGGAAGCAATTATTACTAGAGGCGGCTGAAAGTAATGCAAGTGCAAGAATTCACCCTGTACTTAAACGCCCTGATGAAAAAATAGTAACTGAATTAGCCTATGAAAATCCACGATTTGTAGAGGATATGGTTCGTCTAGTTGCTGCTGACTTGTATGAAACATCTTTCATTACACAATTTGAAGTAACCTGTCGAAATGAAGAATCCATTCATATGCATGATGCAATTGCGTCAATTTCTTATAATAAACTGGAAGAATAAACAGAATAGGTGGGAATAATATGAAATATATATTTATTGGACTTATTAAATTTTATCAAAAAGTAATCAGTCCTCTTAAACCACCAACATGTAGATTCTTACCTACCTGCTCAGAATATGGAATAACTGCTTTTAAGCGTTTTGGGGTTATAAAAGGCGGGTATTTAACCATTAAACGAATTAGTAAATGTCATCCATTTCACCCTGGAGGAATCGATTTAGTACCTGAAAAAGAAGAGAAAAAGAAGAAGCGATAACTCACTATTTTTACAAAGGGGAAGATAAACATGCATATTAACGTTGACCAAAAAGCTGTACAATGGTATAAGGACGAACTAATTAATACTTCACCATTTATCCGATTCTATCCTCGATATGGCGGAGGCGGACATATACCAGGCTTTGCCATTGCGGTAATTGATGATCCACCTGAGACAGTTCATGTTTCCAAGGAAATAGAACAAATCACTTTTTATGTAGAAGAAAAAGATGCTTGGTTTTTTGAAGGTTTAAATATCGACGTTACATGGGATGAAAACTTAGAAGAACCAAAAATTAATATTCAGTAATCATAGAAAAAAGGCGTTCTTAAACGCCTTTTTTAATTTTTAATTACGAAGGTTAAATTTATCAATATGTGACCACTGTTTTTCTTTTTGCAATATATGTAGTTGTCTTTCACCAAATAGATCAAAATGGGGAAATCCACCTCGTTTATCGATCCAATCAGCTAGTAGACCATATTGTTCTCCCCAGATAATAAGCTTTGTAAGATCATTACAGCCTACCTTAGTAACGGTATTACAGTCTGGAAAACGTTCATCGATCCAATAATGTGTTAAAAAGGCTATTTCTCCACGCCCTACTTGTTCTTTCCATATTAATAATTCTTGTCGGTTAATTCCAAATGCCATGATTATTCCTCATTTAATTGTTTTGAATACGCCGCATGCCAATCTGGAAATGCTTTTCTTAATGACATGGGACGAAAAGTATCTTTATTAACAATCACATGTTTTGTTGTTCCAGAAACAGCTAATTCTCCATTTTCATTTAAAATACGATAGCCATATTCTGTGCGAATTCCATCATATTGCTCCAACCATGTTTCAATCATTACTTTCTCGCCATAACGAATTGCTTTCTTATATGTAATTTGGGCATCAATAACCGGGGAAACCACATTACTTTTTTCCATATCTGCATATTTAAATCCTAAATGTTCGATAAATTTGGTCCTACCTATCTCAAACCAAACTAAATAATTTGCGTGATAAACAATACCCATTTGATCAGTTTCCTGATATCTAACCTCAATAGGTGTCTTAACCTTTTTCAAAGAAAATACCTCCTTCATGCATAACTATTCTAACATAGTTTGAATCTGTTGTATGTTACAATGCCTCTTAGAAGCTCTTATAAGCTAAAAATAGATGTCATGAGAGTAATTGCCTGTATTAGTATTTCTCCTCTCTAAAGATACATCTGTGCTAAAATTTCAATACATTTTGCCTATTAAAAAGAAGCTGAGTTTTACCTCAACTTCTCCATAAATTAATTTATATCTTCCATCTTTTCAATCATCTCATCATAAGTCATAGGACCTAATTTTGGTGGTAATTGATAAGTCATATCTGTACCAATAAAATAAGTTGTTGGAATAGCCATAATTCCGTACTTGTCACTAAGTTCTAAATCATGATCTAATAAAATAGGAAAAGTAAGCTCATATGCTTCCACAAATTCCTCTGCATCACTGAAATTTGTCTCTTTACCAGTCATATTAATCGCAATAATTTCTACCTCATCCTTATGATTCTCATAAAATTTCTGCATATCTGGCATTTCTGCTTTACAAGGCCCACACCAAGATGCCCAAAAGTTTAAGATGATTTTCTTTCCTTTTAAATCAGCAATATTTAAATAGTTTCCATCCATTGTTTCTAAAGTGAAGGGAGCTACTTCATCCCCAACTGCTAATCCATCAATTTGTGGAGGTACAAGGGTTGTTCCCTCCTGTGCAGTTAAAGTATCTTCCTCTGCTTGTCTACTCGGTTCTGATATATATTTTTCAATCACATTAAAAATTACAATCCCTATGAGCACTACAATAATTGAGATACCAATTATTTTCTTTATCATTTCATCACATCCCATTAAAAATCTACTCTTTCCTAAATGATACCATTATCATAGTGAAACATCATTAGCAGATTGTTAAAGCTTTCGGAACATTTCTAGAACGCAAAAAAATCTTCCTATCCAAAAATTGATTGAATAGGAAGATTTATTATGATTTATGCGTGTAATTTACTGCGAAGTACTTTTTGAAGAATACCACCATGACGATAGTAATCTACCTCTACTTCACTATCAAAACGAACTACAGCATTAAATTTAGTTTCTTTTCCATCTTCAGCTACTGCAGTAACAGCAGTTAACTGGTTAGGTTGAACATTTTCGTCTAATTCAATCTTAAATGTTTCTCTACCTGTTAACCCAAGCTTCTCAGCATTTTGGCCTTTTTCAAACACTAATGGAAGAACTCCCATCATTACAAGGTTTGAACGGTGAATACGCTCAAAGCTCTCAGCAATTACTGCTTCTACGCCTAATAGGTTAGTACCTTTAGCTGCCCAGTCACGTGAAGATCCCATACCGTAATCTTTACCACCCATTACGATTAAGCCTGTGCCATCTTCTTGATATTTCATAGAAGCGTCATAGATTGGCATTACTTCATCTGTTGGGAAGTAAGTAGTATAGCCACCCTCAGTTTCAGGAGCTAGTAAGTTACGAATACGAATATTTGCAAATGTACCACGCATCATTACTTCATGGTTACCACGACGAGAACCATAAGAGTTAAAGTTACGAGGAGATACACCTTTTTCTTGTAAATATTTACCAGCAGGCATGTCGATCGCAATCGCACCTGCAGGAGAAATGTGGTCTGTAGTAATGGAATCACCAAAACTTGCAAGCGCACGTAAACCAGTTAATGGCTTAATTTCTCTGATTTCTTTAGATAAGTTTTCAAAGAATGGTGGGTTTTGAATATATGTAGATTCATTATCCCACTCATATAATGGCTCATCTGTTGTGTTAATTTCATTCCACTTCTCATTAGAAGCAAATACATTATCGTACTCGCTGCGGAAGATTTCAGGATTTACCACTTCGTTAATGGTAGACTTGATTTCTTCCATTGCTGGCCAAATATCTTTAAGATATACATCGTTTCCTGCTTTATCTTGACCAATTGGATCTTTTACTAGATCGATATCCACAGTACCAGCTAATGCATAAGCTACTACTAATGGCGGTGAAGCTAAGTAGTTTGCTTTTGTTAGTGGGTGAATACGTCCTTCAAAGTTACGGTTACCAGAAAGTACAGATGATACTGTTAAATCACTATTAACAATTGCATCTTCTACTTCTGGAAGTAATGGACCAGAGTTACCAATACATGTTGTACAACCATAACCAACTGTATTAAATCCTAATTGATCTAAATATTGAGTTAAACCAGAATCATCTAAGTAGCGTGTAACTACTGTAGAACCTGGAGCTAAAGATGTCTTCACATATGCAGGTACTTCCAGACCTTTTTCAATAGCATTTTTCGCTAAAAGTCCAGCACCTAACATAACATATGGGTTAGATGTATTTGTACAAGAAGTAATAGCTGCAATAGCTACTGCACCAGTTTTCATTACTGCTTCTTTTCCATCAGCAAATTTAACTGTTGCTTCTTTATCAAATTCTTCATTATCAAGACCAAATCCTTGGTTCCCTACAGGTGCAGTAATTGCTTTCTTAAACTCTTTCTGCATTGCAGATAATGGGATTAAATCTTGAGGACGTTTTGGTCCTGATAAGTTAGGCTCTAGTTCAGAAAGATCAACCTCTATTGTTACTGTATAATCTGGATCCGCTTGATCTGCAGAATACCAAAGATCATTTTCTTTACAATATTTTTCAACTAGGTCAATTAATGATTCGCTGCGTCCTGTTAAACGTAAATAATTTAAAGACTCCTCATCAATTGGGAAGAATCCACATGTTGCACCATATTCTGGAGCCATGTTAGAAATAGTAGCACGGTCAGCAAGTGGCATATCCTTTAGACCTGGGCCGTAGAATTCAACAAACTTCCCTACTACATTCTTCTCACGTAATACCTGAGTTACTTTTAATGCTAAGTCTGTTGCAGTCGTTCCTTCTGGGAAGCTTCCTGTAAATTTAACACCAATTACCTCAGGTGCAGGGAAATAAGAAGGCTGACCTAACATACCAGCTTCTGCCTCAATACCACCAACACCCCAGCCTAAAATACCAAGACCGTTGATCATTGTTGTATGAGAATCAGTACCTACAAGTGTATCAGGGAAAGCATCAAAAGAACCATCTTCTTGTTCATATGCATGAACAACATTTGCCAAGTACTCTAAGTTTACTTGGTGTACAATACCTGTTGCTGGTGGTACAGCACGATAGTTATTGAAAGCTTTCTGTGCCCAATGTAAGAATGAATAACGCTCAGCGTTACGCTCAAATTCTAAATCCATATTTGCTTGAAGTGCTGTTGGAGATCCATACTGGTCTACCTGTACAGAGTGGTCAATTACTAGGTCTACTGGAACCTCTGGATTAATTTCATCTGGGCTTCCTCCCATATCAACTACCGCTTTACGTAGTGAAGCAAGGTCTACTACAGCTGGAACTCCTGTGAAATCCTGTAAAATTACACGGGAAGGTTTAAAAGGTACATCCTCCGTACACTCTTTTTTACCCCACTTTGTCAAGCTTTTTACATGATCATCATTAATTACAAATCCATCATGTTGACGTAAGACAGATTCAAGTAGAACACGAATAGAGAAAGGTAATCTTGCAATTTCTCCTAAACCATCTTGCTCTAACTGTTTTAGATGATAATAATTATACTTCTTACCATCTAATTCAAACTGTTTCTTTGCATTAAATGCATTTTTTGTCATGGTTTTTTACTCCTCTCAAACATACTTAAAATGTACTATCAAATAAAAACTCACAGTGGTCATTAAACACCACAGTCCTAATCCTATCTTATACAAAAAAAGGACATAAAACAAATGTTTACGTCCTTTTTCGTATACTAAAAACTTATTCAATTGGATAAATATTACTTATACGTTATGAAATAAAAGAAAACAGTTCGTTATATATAAAAATAATTAAATTGGAAAACAAATTCTAAATATTGTTCCTTTCGATTCATTCGACAATATTTCTAATTTTGATTCATGATGCTTAAGAATTTGTTTCGTTATCATAATCCCTAATCCTGTTCCACCATTTCTAGTTGTAAAAAACGGTTCGCCAATTTTATGAATAATTGATTCTGGTATACCGGGGCCTTCATCCACTACATCAATCTCAATACAATCTTCCTTTTTTCTACTTATAACGACTACCTTAGTATCAGCTTCTGATACTTCTATCGCATTTTTTATTAAATTTATAAATACCTGTTTCATTTGAGAACGATCACAAAAAATCGAATAATCCTCATCGATTTGTGTTTCAATTACAATATTATTTAACTTTGCTTGTAGTCGTAATAAAATAATTACATCGTTTATCATGGATTGAACGCTTTCTTCTTTTTTGTTGTTTGTCATTGGCTTAGACAAAAACAGAAGCTCTGTAGTAATCGCTTCAATTTTTTCAATTTCTTCGTACATTATTTTATAATAGACTTCTTTTTGACTAACTCCTGCCTGTAATAATTGCAAGAAACCTTTCAAAGATGTTAATGGATTACGAATCTCATGTGCAATTCCAGCAGCTAACTGCCCAGCAACAGATAATTTCTCTGATTGAATTAATCGATTTTTTGCTTCTTGCTGGTCTTTTAACTCTTGTATTGTAGTAATAAAAAAGCTCTCATCTTTCTTACTATGAACCTTTCCAAGGCGATATTCAAACCAGATAACTTGACCATTTTTATTCACCATACTTACATCAAAACTAGAATCCTCAGACTCTAATCCGTCGTTTCCCTCGTCGTAAAAAGCCTGTTCTATATATTTTATATCCATAGGTGAAACGATTTCACGCCATGTTTTACCAATTAATTCTTCTGCCTTGTATCCAAGAACATTTTCCATTGAATCTGTTATATATCTTAATTTTCCACCAGTATCCCATACCATGACATGCGACATACTGTTTTTATCGAGCCATTGTAAAATTTCACTAGGTAATGATCCCAAACTCTGATAAATTGTCATATCATCCCTTCTTGGTTCTATAAAGTTTTCGATTCCTGTATCATTATTGTTCATCTTATCATCTCCCAATACCATTCGATTTGCATCAATCATTTATTGGAGTAATATGATGAAAAAAATATAAATATGATTATACAATTACTCGTAACGTCTCTATTCTTCCTATTTACTGTAAAAATTGCTATAATATACTTTAAATAATTATCACGAATTATTTATAACCAGTATAATTAATATACCATATTTATAAAACTTGCCAATAATTCAATCAATTTCGATTAAATAAAATTTATTATATTTTGGCGTAATTACGTCCAGATTTTTTTAATAGTTAATCTTGAAAAAATCTATGACACCTACTAGAAGCTTTATCTTTGTTCAACTAGAGTACAATATTCTCCGAACAAAGAAAAATATTTATTGATTAAATGGCATGTTTCGTTAATTTCTATAAAAGATAGGTGAAGGAAATGTCGGTTATCACAGATTATTTTATCATTTTCTGGGGACTTTTTATGATTGTTTTTATGGCAATAGGCGGATTTTTTATGTTTCGAAAATTTCTAAAGCAATTGCCCAAAAAAGATGGACGTTCGATGATGGATTGGGAACGATATCATATAGAAGAAACCAAGCATATGTGGGATGATGAGCAAAAGGCTTTGCTTGAAGAGCTTGTTTCACCAGTACCAGAATTATTTAGAGATGTAGCTAGACAAACAATTGCAGGAAAAGTCGGTCAAGTTGCTCTAGAAAAAAATGCGACAAAAATCACTCGTGAAATTCTTCTTGAAGGATATATTATTGGAACACCTAAAAAGGATCATCGCTTTTTGCGTAAAAAGCTTGCCCAATTAAATATTGATGTAGCACCATATGAGCATTTATTCGCTTTGTCAAAGAAAGATTATCGCGAAAATTGGAAAGAAAAACATCAACAAGCACAAAAAGATGCTTAAATCGAAGGAAAATACGATTTAAGCATCTTTTCTTTATGTTACCGACAATAATTCTTTTTTTAATTGACTATATTTGTAAAGCATTGCCATACGCCATGTAAAAATCATTCCAAAACCAAGCAAGAAAAACATCCCACTTGTTTCGCCAAAACTAATCTGACTTCCAATAATAAGCTTAAATATAATTCGAACAAATAATAATCCAAATAAAATAAACGCAAATGATTTGGAAGGAACTAAATAAATATCTTTATCCTTAATCTCAAATTTCGATGTCTTTATTAATACAATAGAAAAAATCATTCCTACAAGAAGAGCTTCTGCAACTTGCACCCAGCTCACTTGAAATATAGGGAAAAGAAACATAAATGCACCAGTACTCATAAAAATAGGTGGTAAAATAATTTTTTTTACACTTGCTGGTTGTTTAGCCGCTCGTAGGCGAACAAATATCATCAATGTTGCCATAAATATGGTAACAATAACACTTCCAATTACTAAAAACATATGCATATATGATTGACCCCTTTAATGTTTATCTCCATATAAACATAATTATACCGCTAAAATCCGAACCAGCCAAACCAATTTGCTAAAAATGAAGTAAATGCTGTCATCCAGTCGAAAAATAGTGCAATTCCAAGTAAGATCATAATATATCCGCCAATTTTCATCAATCTTACACTATGTCGTTTAATCCAGTCTAAACGTCCTATAAAGAAAGAAAGGATTAAAAATGGTATAGAAAATCCAAGTACATATGAAATCATCATTACCATACCTAATTGTGGTTCATCTAGCATTTTACCAAATATCCCCATTAAAATAGGCCCAATGCACGGAGTCCATCCCATTGAAAAAGCTAATCCAATAATAAATGAACCAATAAATCCTGCTGGTCTGTTCTTAAATGTAATTTTTCTTTCCTTCATTAAAAATTGGAAATTAAACACTCCAATAATCACTAATCCGAAAAATACCATTAAGATAGCTCCAAGCTGTCTGAATAAATCTTTATATTGCATCAAAAAATCGGAAACAGCTGTAACATTAGTATAAGCAAATCCAATCATTATAAATACAACTGAAAAACCTAATAGAAAGAAGATCGTATGTAAAAAGGCTTTTGAATTAAACTTTCTATTTTCCTTCAACTCCCCAACACTCATTCCTGTAATATAGGATAAAAATGCTGGATACAATGGGAGCGTACATGGTGAAACAAAAGATAAGACCCCACCACCAAACGCCATCAAAACACTAATCACTGCAGACATGTAACTCCTCCTCTTTAAACTGCGTGAGAAATATTACAACTATTACTATTTTAACAAAATAATACAGTTAGTTATTTGACAAATTGCTGACTATTATAGATTATCATGCAACATTAGGAAAACAATTATATCTAAACAAAGAAAAAACACCCTTTTATAGTAATTTATTTCATTACTACAAAAAGGTATTCTTTGTTCATTATTTTGCACAAATTAATTTATGATAAGCGAATTGCGTTAGAATAAATGTTAATCTTATAAATTATGTGTTATCGTATTTGACACGATAATAGTGATAAACTCTTTATACATTTTAAGTTCCCAATCTTCTTCAAAACTTCTTTCTATACTTTCCTTTATTTCTTCCAGAGAATAATTAATAGTTTCTCCTTCTCTTAGTCCACTATAATAATCTATAATTTCACGCCCAACATCTAAATCAAAATCACTTTTTGTTATGTATTCATCGCAAAGCGATATAACTCTACAGTCTTCAAGACTATATCTACTGAACCCTTCTTCTAGCTTTGTTACATGCTTCCTCCACACTCTAAGCATGCCTTCTTCTATTTCTTGTAGTTCATCATCACTTATTTTGATTATTTCATCAAGAGGTGCAAAAAATTCTTCGTTTGCTTTGATTTTCTCCTCATCACTTTGACCACATCCTGCTAGTAGCAAGAGTAATGATAATAATGTAATTAGTTTTTTCATTAGAATATCTCCTCGTATAGTATTATTCGTTATTTCTTACTAATTGACCATAACGTTAAAAAACACCTCCTTATCAGTCAGTTAACTAATAAAAAAGTGTTTCAATTTTTGATTGATTTTCTACAATGAAAATTAATCAAACTCATTATTATAGGAAAATTGCCTGTCTTCGTATTCACCAAATTCCTTGATATATAAGACATTTAGCTCTACTTACTTATCCATTTGATTATTCATTGAGCGCATCATTTGATTGATTTTCTTTTGTGATGGTTTCTGTCCCATTTGCATCATTAATGTGCGAAGCATTTGCTCATTAATTGGTGGATTTTTCTTTAAGTAATTCATCATTGATTTTCTCGCAATAAAAAACCCTAATGCTACTCCGGCAATTAATGCTGCAAGAGCAATTAAAATAATCCAAATTATATGCATCACGCTTGTCCCCCTTCATTCGTTCCTAATACAGTATAATAAATCAATGAAAAGAATACAACTCCTGATGATGCATATCCTCAATTTTACTTAAAGAAGTTAACCAACCATACTCCTGTACGTTGATGCCCACTACAAAAAGATGTCTGTTTAGTTTGCGTAATACTGGAAAAATTAGTTTTTCTGGCTCAATTAAAGAAGGGCAATAAATCGTTATATGCCGCTTATGGATTTGAAGATATATTCTTTGATGGGTGTCAGATATTTGAATGGTTTGTGGATCAATAACTTTACTATTAATATTTTTTTGCTTTAAATTTGATAGGAATACATTTTCAGGTATATCTCGAGTAATATAATGATACTGCTTAGAAAAGTCTTCACAATGTTTGTTCTCAACATAGTGTTGAATAAATCGATATAATATATCCCCTTTGTAATAGTAATGATATGCAAAATCTTTTTTTATCGCAAATATTTGATATTGCAGCATGTAATCACTCCCTTCTCTTCATATTACCCCATTTCCATAAAAATAATTGTCAATATTTGTTTTGGACTAGCACTTGTTTTGTCGAATAGCAAAAAGAAAAAAACTACTTGAGAGAAATCACCTAGGTTGATATTTATACCTGGTGAATCTTCTCAAGCAGTCTTCTTTTTAATACTTATTTACTTATTTATTTAATAATGCTTCTACATGCTTAACAACATTCTCGACAGTAAAGCCATATTCAGCAATTACTGTATCCCCTTTTGCAGAAGCGCCGAATGTTTCCACACCAATCATTGTTCCATTACCAACATAACGATCCCAGCCTAATGTTGAAGCCATTTCAATTCCAACACGGCATGTTACTTCTGGTGGAATGATTTCATTTTTATATGCTTCATCCTGAGCTTCAAAACGATCCCAAGAAGGCATACTCACTACAGACACATCGATATTTTTCTCCTTCAATACCGTTTGGGCCTTCACTGCTAACTGAACTTCAGATCCAGTTGCTAATAATAATGCATCTGGAGTTTCTTTTGCAGATTTACTTACTACATAAGCACCTTTTTTCACACCTTCATAAGCATGTTCAACAGTGCCTTCTAATGTAGGTAAGCCTTGTCTTGTTAATACTAGTGCTGTTGGTTTATCTTGAGATTCTAATGCTAATTTCCATGCAGCTTGTGTTTCATTGCCGTCTGCAGGTCGAATAACAGATAATCCTGGCATTGCTCTAAATGAAGCTAGATGTTCTACTGGCTCATGTGTTGGTCCATCTTCTCCTACTGCAATAGAATCATGTGTAAATACATAAGTAACAGGCATTTTCATAATTGCAGATAAACGAACTGCTGGGCGTAAATAATCAGAGAACACGAAGAATGTTCCGCCATATACTTTCAATCCTCCATGAAGTGCTAAACCATTTAAAGCTGCAGCCATTCCAAATTCACGAACACCAAACCAGATGTTTCTACCAGCATAATTCTCCTTAGTAAAATCTTCTTCAGCCTTCATCATCGTATTATTAGAGCTTGCAAGGTCTGCACTACCACCAAAGAAGTTTGGAACTGTTTTTGAAACAGCATTAATTACTTCACTTGATGAAACTCTTGTTGCTAAATTATCTTTACCAGCTTCATAAGTAGGAAGATCTTTATCCCAATCTACTGGGAGTTCATCCTTCATTACTAATTCAAGTTCTTGCGCTAATTCAGGGTAAGCTTCTTTATAAGAGGCAATCAATTGCTCCCACTCTTTAAAGCGCTTCTCACCTTTTTCGACAACTTTTTCATTAAAATCAGAATAGACCTCTTGTGGTACATGAAATTCCTGATGTGCCCATTCATAATTTCCTTTTGTTAAAGTAACTTCTTCTTTACCTAATGGAGCACCATGTGATGCAGAAGAATTTCCTTTGTTTGGTGAACCATAACCAATAATTGTTTTAACCTCAATTAATGTTGGTTGATCTGTATTTGCTCGTGCTTCTTTCATCGCATTTCTAAGTGCAGCAGTATCATTTCCATCTTCTACACGTAGTACCTGCCATCCGTATGCTTGGAAGCGATGTTCTGTGTTATCAGAAAAAGAGCGATTTAAATCACCATCTAATGAAATATCATTTGAATCATATAAGACAATAAGTTTACCTAATCCAAGATGACCAGCTAAAGAAGCTGCTTCATGTGAGATACCTTCCATGATATCTCCATCACCAACTAATGTATAAGTATAGTGATCTACTATTGGGTAATTTTCCTTATTAAACTTTGCAGCTAAATGTGCTTCCGCCATTGCCATACCAACAGACATTGCCAGTCCTTGACCTAATGGACCAGTTGTAGCTTCTACACCATCCGTATAATGAACCTCTGGGTGTCCTGGTGTACGTGAATCCCATTGACGGAAGGATTTAATATCATCCATTGTCACATCGTAACCAGATAAATGAAGTAAGCTATATAACAGCATAGAACCATGACCTGCTGACAAAACAAAACGGTCTCGATTAAACCATTTTGATTGCTTTGGATAGTGGTTCATAAAATCAGTCCATAGGGTATAAGCCATTGGTGCTGCTCCCATAGGTAGTCCTGGATGACCAGAATTTGCTTTTTCAATTGCATCAATAGATAAAGTACGAATTGTATTGATAGATAGTTGTTCAACTTGAATTGACAATTTATTTGCTCCTTTTAATTAAAATTCACTTATTGCCTTCATTTTATATGGAAAAACCTACAAAAACAAGGTTAGTTTGATTTGTTTCGCTTTTGGATTTCTTTTAATTTTTCTGGAGTAACATCTTTTCCCTCTGGATCGATAACAGTTAATGTTTCAATTTGATTGGAAAAAGACTTTCTCAAATTCTGCAAATAGTCCTGACGCAGTTGTTGTTGCTCCTGTTTTTCTTCCTTTGTCAATTCTTCTTTTTTTTCCTTATGAGCTAACTCATTAATTCTTGCTAATTTTTCTTCAAATGTCATGTTATATATGACCTCCTATTTTAATAAGAACTATTTAAATTTATCCAGGTAATATTACTTAGTTTTTTGCACTTCAAACATATTAATTATATGAATTTAGATATTTTGACAAAATTCGTTTATAAACAGGAACGAAAAGCGCAGAGCGCCCGTTTAAAAACGTAGAGATTGGAGCGACACAACCAAGATAAAGGAAACACGGTGAGGTGACGAACCGATGTTGACTTATTGTAGGATGTGACGTGAAATCTCTTAGTTTTTGGCGCTCGGAGCTAGACAACACTAGCTTGGAATAAGAACCAACCTTAGGAAAATTTTATACTTTCCTATACAACAAAAAAGGCAGTAACTACCTGCCTTTATCTTACTCTTCCCCTATATCATTTTCAAGAGTTTTGAAATTCCTTATATCTACGATGCACGGTTGCTTTAGAAACATTGTAACCAAGACCTTTTAAAATCGTTGTAATTTCCATAAAGGTTAATTTCTTCTCACGTAAACGTATTACTTCCTCGATAGGAAATTCAATCCGCTCTCTCCCAGGTGCTTGATTACGATTAGTCAAATTTTGCTCAGGTTGATAGCCCTTTTCTATTGCCCGTCGCATGCCTCGTTTTATTTTCATATTATGAATCATACGCTGGTATTCTTCTACAATGCCTACTATTTCTAGAACCATTGAGTCTGATTCAGATAATTGCAGTTCTCCTTGATGAGTCACCGTATAGATAGGAATATTTAGCTTATTCAATTGATGAAATAATGCAATCTTTGTATTTCCTCTTCCTAAACGAGTTTCATCTTGAATTAGGAGGCAATCAGCCTTTCCTGATGTAAAATAATCTAACAGTTGTAAAATACCTTCTCTTTCAATGTCATAACCACTCTGCTGTTCTAAAATACTATCAACCACTATAAATTGGTATTGTTCTGCTAATTTCATCAATTCTATTCGTTGTCGATCTAAAGAGGTAATTTGTTCATCCTTATTTGTACTGACTCGGCAATAGATAATCGCATTCATGATAATAACCTATTAAAGTACAGAAACCATTGCAAAATACATAAGTACTAGTGATACTCCAAATCCTACAATATAAAATAAATCTGTTTTTGATAAATTACTAAACATATTTGAACCCTCCTATTTCAGATAAGAACTTTTGTTCGCCTTTGGTTATTTATATAATAATACGATCATTTGTTCTTGTCAACAGTTTTTGCGAACAAATGTTTGTTTTGTTTTATTATGCGAACAAAAGGATGAAATATAGGGAAAAGTTAAGCAAAAAAACGATGATATTTACCCTTAAAAAAGATAAATATCATCGCCTTGATTATATCTACATTAAAAAATATGTAAGTCTTTACTTTTATAAAAATTGTAATAAACCTTCTAAATTTTTCAATTCATAATCTGGAGCATAGGCAGGATCAAAAATAGTGTCATTAAGCCTATTCGTCCAGACACATGGCAACCCAGCTGATTTTGTTCCCATAACATCGATATATGACCCAGCAACATGGAGAACTTCTTCAGGAGAAATCTCTAATAAATTTAAAGGAAGTTGATAAATCTCCGCACTAGGCTTATAAACTCCTGCCTGATCTGAAGAAAAAATATAATCAAAAGAAAAATTAAATGTTTGATCTAATGTACGTAGCATGTACTCATCCCCATTTGAAAGCATTCCGAGTTTATACCCTTTTTCTCTAAGCCTCATCAATATTTGTTCTGCTTCAGGCCAAAGCTTTAATCGGCTCCATCCGGCTACTAATTGTTCCTTTTCTTGCTCTGTCAGATCAATTTTATATTGATTTAACGTATATTCTAGTGCGCGTGTCGTTAATGTATGATAGCTAACATATCCTTTTTGCAGAGAATTAGTAATCAATAAGTAATTCCATTGTCTATCGCGCCACATTTGAAACATGGTAGGATAGTGAATATTTTCATCCTGTAAAACATTTTGCAATTCCTGAACTACACTACCTTTAAGATCAGTTAAAGCTGAATATACATCAAATGTAATAACTTTAGGATTCATGATAAACCTCCAATTTGAATTTAATCTGAAGCTATTATAGTACTCTATATTTATATTAACTTTCTTATCCTTTAATATATTCTAACATTTTTATTTGTCCTGATTAAACTTTAATAAATATCCGCTAAAGCTTTATAATTAATCGTTACAAGTATTTCATTTTTTGATAAATCTTTACCACACAAGTTATTTTCTATAAGCTTGCTTACATTAAATAAAGAATTACCAAGAAACATTATTGCTGAGCGACTAGATAATACACTACTAAAAGAAACTCAAGATAAAGCTGTTCAACTTTTTGGAAACAATGTTACTGGGGCTATTTTTGGGGCTAAATAGAAACAGCTCAGCCCCACTCCCCTTTGTTATCAGCTTTTCCACTAATTTATTCGAACGAATGTTTGCATTTTGATTTTATGAATGATAAAATTAATACAATCAAACATAAAGAGCGAGGTGAAGCAGACATGTCAAAACTGGCTAAAAGACAACAAATGATACTCGATTACATAAAAGAGCAGGTTGAGATTAAAGGTTATCCACCATCTGTACGTGAAATTGCTAAAGCTGTTGGATTAGCTTCTAGTTCAACTGTTCATGGACATCTATCAAGATTAGAGAGGAAAGGCTATATCCGAAGAGATCCTACCAAACCTCGTGCGATTGAAATTTTGGATTTAGATATGGAAAATTCAGTTCCAAAAGATGAAGCTCGCTATGCTCCCGTTATTGGGAAAGTTACAGCTGGTATTCCTATTACAGCAATTGAAAACATAGAAGAATATATTCCTCTACCACGTTCTGCTGCTAATGAGAACGATAATTTATTTATTTTAATTGTTGAAGGAGAAAGTATGGTTAATGCAGGAATCCTAGATGGAGATCGGGTTATTGTTAAACAGCAAAACACAGCATTAAATGGTGATATTGTAGTAGCGATGACAGAGGATGATGAAGCAACTGTCAAAACTTTTTATAAAGAATCTGATCATATCCGTTTACAGCCTGAGAACGATTATATGGAGCCACTGCTTTTACAAAATGTATCGATTCTAGGTAAAGTCATTGGATTATATCGTCATTTTGGATAAGAAAATATAGCCTTAAACCATAAAAAGCGAGCTTCGTTGATTTTAATATGGATCAACGAAGCTTGCTTTTTTTATTTACTAATTATTAAGTTACCTTGTTGGATATAACCTTTTTCTATTAATTTATTTACACAACCTATTATCGCGAGTTTGACATGCGCATATGTTAATCCTCCTTGTACAAACACAAGATAAGGAGGTTTAATTGGGCCATCAGCACTTAACTCAATACTCGCCCCTTGAATGAAGGTTCCAGCTGCCATAATTACTTCATTATCATATCCTGGCATCTTACTTGGATAGGGGGCAACAAATGAATTAATAGGTGAGTTTTCTTGAATCGCCTGACAAAAAGCAATCATCTGTTCTGGATCATTAAAAGTAATCGACTGAATTAAATCCGTACGTTTTGCTTGATAATGAGGTGTTGTCGTATATCCCAGTAATTCCATAAGTCTTGCAGTAAAAATCGAGCCTTTGATAGATTCCCCAACAACATGCGGTGCTAAGAAGAATCCTTGATACATTTCCTGGAGCATATTTAAAGTTGCTCCTGCTTCTTTTCCTAAACCTGGAGCTGTTAAACGATTAGCTGCTTGTTCTACAATATGTTCTTTCCCAACGATATAACCACCAGAACGAACCAAGCCTCCACCGGGATTTTTAATTAAAGAACCAGCAATAACGTCAGCTCCTACATGTAATGGTTCACATTCTTCTACAAATTCTCCATAACAATTGTCAACAAAGACAATGATGTTTTCATTTATTCCTTTTATGAAATTAACCATTTCTGCAATTTCATCAATCGTAAATGAAGGCCGATCACTATATCCTTTTGACCGTTGAATCCCAATAACCTTTGTTTTACTAGTAATAGCTTTTTCCACTTCTTGAAAGTCTACATTTCCACTTTCCAGTAAGGGAATCTCATTATATTCTATATGGTAATCCTTTAAAGAACCTGATTGATTTCCACGTTTTCCGATTACTTCTTCTAACGTGTCATATGGTGCGCCTGTAATATACAATAGCTCATCACCTGGACGCAATAAGCTAAATAAGGTTGTTGAGATCGCATGTGTTCCAGAGATAATTTGCGGACGCACAAGTGCATCTTCTCCCCCAAATACTTCTGCATACAGTTTTTCTAGACCTTCACGACCTAGATCATCATAGCCATAACCATCTGTAGAGTTAAAATGATAATCGCCAATACGATTATTTTTAAATGCTTCTAAGACTCGTTTTTGATTTATCTCTACCATTTTATTTACTTGTTCATGTAGTGCCACGCACTCTGCTTCAACTTGTTGTATGATTCGTTCCATCATTTATGATATTGTTCTCCTTTATAAAGCCTTGTAGTGGATGCTCTCCTGATATATAACCATGGACAACATATTCATTTGTTTCTTCATCAAATTGATTATATTTCACAATCGATTCATTTAATAGACGGTGTAATCTCTTTGTTTCATTCATTGGTAAACGTAAAGCATATGACTCCCAGTTTTCACAAATTGTTTCTTCTGTTTTTATAATTAAACGCTCTAACTCAGCTTCATCATATGCGCTAATAACAATACTTGGTTGATGTAATGGAATAAAATCCGATGTTATTTTATCCTTTTTATTATAGACCGTCAACATGGGAATTTGATGTGCTTCTAAATCCTCCAAAATTTTTAACACTGTTGCTTGATGCTGCTCTTGATCAGGATGTGAGCTATCTACAACATGCAAGATTAAATCTGCTTCAGTAACTTCTTCTAAAGTCGAACGAAAAGAAGCGATTAATGAAGTAGGTAAATCTTGAATAAATCCTACCGTATCCGTAACTAATGTTTGAAAGCCTGAAGGCAATGGGAGCTGTCTCGTTAACGGATCAAGCGTAGCAAAAAGCTGATCTTCTTCTAATGAATCACTATTTGTAATCCGATTAAAGATGGTTGATTTACCGGCATTGGTATAACCGACAATAGCGATTTGAAATACGCCCTTTTCCCTGCGATGCTTTCGATATTGTTCACGCTGTTTTACCACTAAAGTAAGTCGACGTTTAATTTCATCAATACGTCTACGAATATGTCGTTGATCTGTCTCAAGTTTTGTTTCCCCAGGACCACGTGTACCAATTCCCGCTCCAAGACGAGATAGTTCAATTCCAATACCTCGTAATCTCGGCAATGTATATTCTAATTGTGCCAATTCGACCTGTAGCTTACCTTCTTTTGTCTTTGCACGCATAGCAAATATATCTAGGATCAATTGACTCCGATCAATGACACGTACTCCAAATAAATCTCCTAAATTTCGTAACTGCCCAGGAGATAACTCATCATTAGAAATAACAAGATCGATTTCTAAACTATCCACTCTTTCTCTTATTTCATTCACTTTTCCTGAACCTAAGTAAGTAGCTGGATGAATCTGCTGACGATTTTGTGTAATTACTTCGATCACTTCACCACCAGCTGTTGCACTTAATGATTTTAACTCGTCAACGGAGGATAAAAATCGTTCTTCTTTTTCGAATGGTCTTTTTACTGCCATGATAAGAATTTTTTCTTTTTCATTCATATAATTTTTTTCCGTCCTTTACATATAGATTACTTTTATTCTACATTAATTTAGAAAATATGATAGCAATAGGTAATGCTTTGGGGAAATTCTATAAAAAAGAAAAATCTTCTTTTGATAAAAAAATGAGGTCTTCTGCAGTTAAAGGTTGTTTTTTCATTAAACGAACCGCCTGCTTACGAATCGCATGTTCTATTGTGTTTCGTACATAACGAGCATTAGCAAAATGGCGGGTTGATGTGCTTGTTTTTTCATGAAAATGCTTTTGCAAATGCCATTCCGCTTCCTTCGTTAAAGAAAACTCTCTTGCCATAACCATCTTTTTAGCTACCTCAAGTAATTCTTTACCTGAGAAATCAGGAAAATCAATAATAAATGGGAATCTTGACTGTAGTCCAGGATTTAAATTCAAAAAATTTTCCATTTCATTCGGATAGCCTGCTAAAATAAGTACAAAATCAGTATAATTATTCTCCATATGTGTTACGAGTGTATCGATTGCTTCTTTTCCAAAATCCTTCTCTCCACCTCTTGAAAGAGAATAAGCTTCATCAATAAATAAGATCCCACCTTGTGCCTTCTGAATCAATGCCCTTGTTTTTTGTGCAGTTTGCCCAATGTATTCTCCAACAAGGTCAGCACGCTCTACTTCTATAAATTGTCCTTTAGACAAAAAATTCCATTCATAATAAATTTTTGCAAGCTTACGAGCAACGGTTGTTTTTCCTGTACCAGGATTACCTGTAAATAGCATATGCAAAACTTGTTTGCTGCTTAGTAAACCAAAATTTTCTCGTTGCTGATTAATCCATAACATCGCGCAAATTTCCTTTAATGTGCCCTTTATTTCATTCATATTAATTAAATCTGCAAATGCTTTATCGATTTGTTCTAATAAAGGATGACTTACTTCATTCTCCCGTTGATATAAAACATTTTTCTCTTCTTGGAGAACAATATTAATTTTGGATGTTTTTGCTTCCATAGCCTTCACTTTCACAAGATCACCCCTGTGTAAGCTAGTATATGAATTCATATCAGAATTGTGACATTCGCCCAGTTTTTTTCATAAAAAATCGTTTTGTAAGGATTACTTACTTCCTCACAAAACGATTTTTATTATTCTTCTTCAAAAGATATATTCTTCTGTGGTGCATATGTTGAAATCGCATGCTTGTATATAAGTTGCTGCTTCCCTTCTGATTCCAGTAAGACCGTATAATTATCAAAGGCTTTTATTATTCCCCTTAATTGAAATCCATTGGTTAAGAACACTGTTACAGCCCCGTGTGTCTTTCTAAGTTGATTCAAATAGAAGTCTTGAATGTTTACTGATTGTGCCATAGCGATTCCTCCTTATTTCTATCTAATAAATAACATTCTATATTTTTTTAAGGATTCCTTCTATATCTTTTAATATTTTTTTGTAATTTTCTATTTTCTCATCTGGATTCATTGAATACCAAGTAATATCCATTTTGTTTTTAAACCAAGTATATTGACGTTTAGCATATCTACGGGAATTTCTTTTGAGTAGTTCGATTGCTTCTTCTAATTCTTGAAATCCTTCGAAATAAGGAATGAATTCCTTGTAACCAATGGCTTTCATAGATTGACAATCCTTTAATCCAAGCTCATAAAGTCTTTTTACTTCAGCTAACAATCCTGCCTCCATCATCAGATCTACACGGTGATTAATTTGTTCATATAATAATTTTCTCTCCATTTCTAAACCAATAAAAATAATATGGTATGGAGATTCTTTCGTCTGTGTTGCTTCTATCTCAGACATCTTCTTCCCAGTTGTTTCGTAAATTTCCAATGCTCGAATAACACGACGATGGTTATTTGGATGTATTTTCTCTGCTTGAGCAGGATCTACTTCCTGTAAATACTCATACAATGGAGAAATACCATGCTTCTCTAGCTGTTCCTCTAATCTTTTAGTAATTGATTCATCACGTTGTTTATCAGAGAAATGATAATTATATAACGCTCCTTGAATATAGAGTCCACTACCCCCAACAATAATTGGCAATTTTCCTCTTTCTGAAATCTCATGAATATATTTTTGAACATCTTCTTTAAAATCAGCTACAGAGTATGCTTCATTCGGTTCTATTTGATCAATCAGATAATGAGGTATCCCTTGCATTTCTACTGGGGTTACCTTTGCAGTTCCAATATCCATCGTTTTATATACTTGCATGGAATCACCGCTAATAATTTCACCGTTAAATTGTTTAGCAACTTCAATACTTAAATTTGTCTTTCCAACCGCAGTTGGGCCAACAATCACTATCACAGTCTTTTTCAATATTCTACTCCTATTACGATTTAATAACTACATCACACGTTTAAACATTTTTTCTAAATCATATGAAGAAAAATGAATAATAATCGGCCTGCCATGTGGACATGTAAATGGGTCAACTGTATTTCGTAAGTCTTCAAGCAAGCGAAACATATCTTTATCATTTAAATAGTGATTTGCTTTAATCGAACGTTTACATGACATTAAAATTGCAGCCTCTTCACGTAATTTTTCGATGTTAATTTTTTCATTTTGAATGATTTGTTCTACCATTTCTTGAATAATTTCTATTTCAAATCCTTTTGGAAACCATGTAGGATGAGAGCGAATAATATACGTTTGATGACCAAACGATTCGAAAAATAAACCTACTTTTTCAAATTCTTCTTTAAATTTTTCAATAAAAATAGCTTCTGTCTTCGAAAATTCAAAGGTAAGTGGAATAAGCAGCTCCTGAGATTCATTAATGGTTTTACCTAATTTCTCTTTAAAAAATTCATATTTAATTCTTTCTTGTGCAGCATGCTGATCAATTAAATATAATCCTTGTTCATTTTGAGCAATAATATAAGTTCCTTGAACTTGTCCAACAGGATACATAACTGGAACACGCTGTTGTGGCTCTACTTCTATTTGCGGTGAATTTTCTTGAACAGGTAACGGAGTTTCTTTTGGTTCTTTTTGCTCTATATGAATTTCTTGTTCTATTTGATTTGGTAATTCTTCAGTAATACTTTTATGCTCAAAAACTGGAGTTTCGTGGATTTGCATTGTTTCATTTACTTTGTATGGTTCCGGAACTACATGTTTTTGCCATTGATTGAAATCAAGCTCATGTTGAACTGATTTTCTTTCTTCTGTCGTTGGTTTAGGCTTTATTTCTGGTATTAATGTTTGTTTACGAAAGTTATCACGTATCATTACTTCAATGGCCTCTATTAGCTCTTTTTCTTTACTAAAACGTACTTCTAGCTTTGTTGGATGTACATTCACATCAACTAAGATTGGATCCATTTGTATAGCTAAGACAGCAACTGGATAGCGATTAATTGGAAGTAATGTGTGATAAGCACGTGTAATCGCATGATTTAATGCATGACTACGGATATACCTACCATTAATGATAATAGAAATATATGAACGACTAGCTCTTGTTAATTCTGGTTTAGAAACAAAACCTTGTATCTGGAAATCTAATGTTCGCTTTTCTACAGCTAGCATTTGCTTTGCTACATTCATTCCATAAATATTCGCAATCACTTGTCGTCCATCACCAGATCCTGTCGTTTGGAATAATCGCTTCCCGTTATGTGTTACTTCAATTCGTATAGATGGATTTGCAAGAGCAATTCGGTTCAGGACATCCGTAATATGCCCTAATTCAGTATGGAGTGTTTTCATGTACTTTAACCGTGCAGGTGTATTAAAAAATAATTGCTGCACAGTAATTTCCGTACCTTGTCTGGCATCACTACGATCTCGATGCGTAATTTCGCCACCTTCTAATTGTAGTAGCGTTCCTGCTTCTTCGCCTAATGATGTTTTAATAGTTAGATTGCTAACTGAAGCAATACTCGCTAATGCTTCACCACGAAAGCCTAAAGTACCAATATGAAATAAATCTGTTTCATACTTTATTTTGCTCGTTGCATGCCTTAAAAAGGCACGTTCACAATCCTCTGGAGACATCCCCTCCCCATTATCCGTGATCTTAATTTCTTCAAGACCTGCTTCTACTAAATCAATTTTAATCCATGTGCTTTTTGCATCAATGCTGTTCTCCATTAACTCTTTTACAACTGAGGCGGGTCTTTCAACAACCTCTCCTGCAGCAATTTTATTAGCAAGTGACGCTGGGAGCTGAATAATTTTCAATGCTTCCACCCTCTCTCTATTGCTCTTGTATTTGTTTCTGCAAGCGATATAATGCATTCATTGCATCTAATGGAGTCATTTCAAACAAAGGAATCTCCTTTAGTTCTTCCATAACCTTTTTATGAGCAGAAGAAACTATTTCTTTTGAGACAGATTTTGTCGCTTGCTTGTTTTCTACAAAGAAAGATAGCTGTCCTACTTCCATTTCTTCTGATGTTTCTTTAACCGTATTTACTTTCTCTTTATCCTCAAGCTGTTCTAAAATTGCTGTTGCTCTAGAAATTAATCCTGCTGGTAAATTGGCTAATCTAGCAACATGTATCCCATAGCTTTCATCTGCTGCTCCATCTTTAATTTGATGGAGGAATACTACTTTTCCATCATGCTCCTCTGCCCGAACATGAATATTTTTCAATCGGTCTAACTCATCCTCCATGGATGTCAATTCATGATAATGGGTAGAGAATAATGTTTTTGCATGAACATGATGATGAATATATTCGACGATGGCTTGGGCAAGTGCCATTCCATCATATGTGCTTGTCCCTCTACCAATTTCATCTAATAAAATAAGGCTATTCTCAGTTGCGTGTTGCAGAGCATGATTAGCTTCCAGCATTTCTACCATAAAAGTGCTCTGGCCTGCAACTAAATCATCCGCTGCCCCGATTCTTGTAAATATTTGATCGAATATTAATAGATCAGCATGTTCACAAGGAACAAAGCATCCAATTTGTCCCATAATCACTGTTAGAGCAAGTTGACGCATATATGTACTCTTCCCAGACATATTTGGTCCTGTAATCAATAAAATCGTTCGTTCATCATTTAAGGAAACATCATTAGGTACATAAGATCCGTTTTTCATCACTTGTTCTACTACCGGATGTCTTCCTTGGGTAATTTTTAATTCCTTCTCAACAAAATTTGGTCGTGTATAATTATTCGCTTCACTAACTGTCGCAAAAGACTGTAAAACATCAATCGTACTAATCACTTCTGCTAAAAATTGAATCTCTGGAATATGATCTTTGATTTTCTCACGAATCTCTGTAAATAATTCATACTCTAATTCAACACTTTTTTCTTCGGCTTCCAAAATAAGTAATTCTTTTTCCTTTAATTCAGGAGTAATAAAGCGCTCCGCATTTGTCAATGTTTGCTTACGTTCATATCTGTCTTCTGGAATAAGATATAGATTAGCTTTCGTCACTTCAATAAAATAACCGAATACTCGATTGTATTTAATTTTAAGTGATTTAATATTTGTTGCTTCTTTCTCCGCAATCTCTAACTCTGTAATCCACTTCTTGCCATTTTTAGCAGCTTCACGGTATTTATCTAATGTTTCATTACAACCTTCTTTAATAATCGAACCTTCTTTTACTGAAATAGGTGGTTCATCAATAATGCTTGTCTCCAGTAACTCCACAATTTCTTTTGGATAGAAAAGGCGCTCCATTAAATTCTTAATTTCTTGATTATCATTTAATAGCTCAAGCACGGAAAGAATTTCTGGGATATTTTGTAAAGATTGCTTCAATTGAATAAGATCACGAGCGTTCGCATTCCCAAAAGCAATTCTTCCCGCTAGACGTTCTAAATCATATACAGATTTTAATGTCTCTCTTAAGCTATCTCTTTCCATAAAGTTATCATATAAACTTGATACAATTGCTAGTCTTTCTTCGATACGTTTTTTATTTAATAAAGGACGTTCTAACCATTTTTTTAATAAACGAGTTCCCATTGCGGTTATCGTGCGATCTAACACCCACAATAAGCTGCCATGTTTTCCTTTTTTCATAATTGTTTCTGTAAGCTCTAGATTACGTTTGGAGTACATATCTAGTTTTAAGTAATTATCTAATTTAATTACTTTTGCTGGTTGTAAGTGATCAAGAGATCGCTTTTGTGTATGTTGAATATAGTTTAATAGACGGCTAAATGCCTTCATCAGACGTTCATCATTCAACAGATGATCACAAAGATTACGAAACTCTGCATTAAAATTAACCTCATCTTGGTAGGATAACGTTACATGCAGTCTCTCACGAAGCTGTTCTTGGAATTCATTTGGAAGCTCTGATGAAATAACAATTTCTTTTACCGATTGATTATATAACTCATGAAAGACTGCATCCCAGCCTTCTTCAATTAATGCAATACTATTCTCACCAGTTGATAAATCATTATAGACAATCGCATAAGAACCATCATTGAAATGTGTAAGGCTTGCAATATAATTGCTTTCACTTTCCTTCAACATTCCATGATCCATCACCGTTCCTGGTGTAATGATTTGGACAACCTCACGTTTTACTACGCCTACAGCTTTTTTAGGATCCTCCACTTGTTCACAAATAGCCACTTTATAGCCTTTATCAATCAATATTTTGATATAATTTTGTGCAGCATGATAAGGTACCCCACACATTGGAATTGGTTCATTTTGCCCTGGATCTCTTTTTGTCAATGTAATTTCCAATTCTCTTGCAGCTAGTACCGCATCATCAAAAAACATCTCGTAAAAATCGCCGAGACGAAAAAACAAGAAAGAATCTCTATGTTCAGCTTTAATTCGTAAATATTGTTCCATCATTGGTGTGTGCTTTGCCATGATTTGTCCTCCAAATACACAAAATTAGTTAGATTAATTATAACATATCACTAGACCAATTACGTCAGACATAATTACATCTAAATTTTCTAGCGTTTAAGCATTTTTTTCAAATAACAAAAAAAGAGAGGTTGTTAGTTATCTGCAAATGCATGATTAAACTTCACCTCTCCCTTATTCAGCATTTCTTTTTACATGTTTTTTCTTTGTATTGATTCTAAATTTATTAGTTGTTAAGAGTTTATGCTCTTTTCTTCCGTAAAAAATCAGGGCTGACATCACGCAATTCCTCATCTGTGACTTTTTCATCCCAGTCGTCACTGTCTTTATCTTCATATGCTTTTTGATCAACACGGACAAATACTTTTGTTTCGCCAATAACTTTAACAACAAATTCTCTTTCTACTTCTACAACCATTCGATTGCCTTTTTCTTCAATTACACATTCCAAACAATTTGGCTGCTGGACAACACGGACAATAATTTCAAAATCATCACTAATACAATGATCATCACGAATAGTTAAAGGAATCTCATCACAATAATTTACACGTTCTGTTACAACCTCTGTTTTCGTGTTATCACTGTATGAATACCAAATATTGATGTCATAGCTTCCATTAATCTCTACTTTATGACGTCCTTTTTGGACTGCTTGATACTCATGATTGATAATCCAGCAACCTAGAATACTTGATGGGCGATGAAGCGGTTCTATTTTGTGCTTATCTTTTACAAACTTTTTCCCTTTTCCACAAACCGCTTTCGTAATGATTTCACGATAATCTTTATCTAAATAAGACATTTACACGCAACCTCCTCTTTTCTCCATTTCATTTTATGCAAGGCATTTACCTAAAGTGCATAGAGCTTTCTTACATTTCATAATTAAAAATAGAAGAAGTTTAGAAATTCATGATATATTTTATTAATTTTGTCTCTCCAAGCATAAAAACAGAAAAGTAATTAGTCTTTTATATAGATATGTTCCTATCATGCAAATGTCCCTGTAGGAAGTCAGTTTTCATTATACTTTCATACCCATCAAAAAAAGTGATTCTATCCATTGCGATCAGCAATGAACAGAACCACTTTTTATTTATAATTAATATAGCCTGGTAAACCAGGATCTCTTTGATAAGTGCCTCGATTTATCCATTTATTTTCTGATGCTTTATCTACTTGCCATACATCATAATTAGAGTACTTTCTATCGCCAGCATCATCTAACACTATCCATCCCGTAGCTCCTGCATAGTTTTCTGAAAGAGAAATAAGGTTTTCCTTTAGCTCAATCGGATCACCTGGTATATCCATTTTTTGAGAAACAGACATTAGCAATCCAATGATGTCATATGCAAATACAGCTGTTGGTATAACTTCCACTTCAGCCTGATCGGCAATCTTTTGTGCAATGGCTTGATAAATATCCGTTTCTGGTGCACTAAAAGATAAACCTGTAAATGCTACTTCCTTTGCAAAATCAAAAGCTTCCTTATCTGCCATTAACGGTTCATTACGTGTTAAAGTTTCAGTACCATACCACTGAACAGCGGTTAGATGTTTCGATGCTTTAAATATTTCAGTTGCTTCATCAAATGCAATCAGCATAACACCCGTCTTTGTATCATTTAGTGTCGTGGCATCCTCAATTTGCTTAGCTATTACTTCAAAATCAGTTTTATCTGGTTGATATTGAATTGGTTCGGCTATATTGCCTGTAGGAGATAGCATTTTATAATTTTCCACAAATAATTGTAGTAATTCATTTCCATAGATATCATTACGGTATACTGGTATCACATATTCTATCTCTTCATCAGTCAATAATGTCGCAAGTGCATTAGCTTGATGATGGTCATTTGGTACAATGCGAAAGATCCCGTCATTAGCTTCACTTAGTGATGGGGCTGTACTACTGTAGCTAAGAACTACAACATCCTCTGTATCTGCCCATGGTTTTAAAGCTTCTATTTCCTGACTAGCTCCTGCAATAAAGATAGAAATTCCTTCTTTATAAAGTTGTTTGGCTTGTTTTAGTCCTTCATCTGGATCACTTTGGCTATCCTTTACTACTAAACGAAATTGAAATTCAAAACCAGCTATTGTTAAGAATTCATTCGTATCTGCTACTGAGATATTCAATGCCTGGTTTATCATTTCAGCTTTTGATGACAACTCTCCAGTTAATGGTAAAATTACACCAATTTCAATGATTTTTGCCTCAGTATTCGCCAGAGTTGGCTCATCTTCTTTCTGACTTACCCAATAGATAGCTATTCCTATAAGAATAAGAGCAGGCCATAGCCATAATTGTACTGCCTTCTTTTTCATCCTCTACTCTCCTTATAAAAATACTTTATCTCATATTGCCAATAATGGAGCTTCTTGATTCTTGCATTTTTTTGATAAAATTAGTCATTAGATCAAATGCTTCATTTCGTTTATTAGATAAAGATTGTAACCTAAGCATGTCCATTTGTTGAGTATTATGTAAAACATCCATAGCCCTGTTTAATGATTCTTCTAATGCTTTATCGTTTGCTTCTTGAGCCAAACGAATTTGTTCATGTAATCTTGCAACTTCGTCATTTCTAGCTTGTACGGCTTGTAGCTGTTCCTTTAATTGCGTATCTAAAAGTTGTGTCCTTTGTGTTTGAACATGCATTAAAGCTGTTTCTAGATCCATTGAGCTAAGGTCAAGTCCATTTAAATTTGATCCCATTGCCGCAATTTGAACTTGCTGTGTTTGCTTTTGTGCTACTTGCGCTTCTATCTGCGCTACAGCTTTTTCATCTTCTTTTTCTTGAGCATTGACCAATTCTTCCGCTAACTCAGTTATTTCTTCTTCAACGTTTTCTATTGCTTCCAATGATTGCTCTAATTCTTCTTGATACTGCTCTTGCGCCTCTTCCTCAGCAATAACAGATGAATCTAATTCCAGATTATCTCCAGTAATTTCAGTATACTCTTGCTGTACTGTCTCGATTGCTTCTATTATCTCTGCATTCGAGTCATTATTTGCTTCTACAATATTTATAAAACTAGATGTCGCCAATCCTCCAGCGATTACAGACAATAATGTAGCATGTTTCCATTTTTTCATCATCGATAGCTCCTTTTAATCAACTCTAAATAGCTAAAATAGCCCACTTCTTTTTGATCATATATTATTTCTTGGATTATGTATATTGAGGAATGTTAATAGTTTAAAATAAATTTTTCTCCACAAAAAAATCCGATAATACATTAATCGTATCGTCGGATTTCAGTAAACTATTTAAATTTTAGATTTGTTTTCCTGTTTTACCAGACATCAAATCTCCGCCTGTTGCTTCAATAACAGAATTCGTAATCTCACGTGCAATGGTACCTGTTACAAGCTGTAATACATCATTTACTACAATTTGATTTTCTTTAAATTCTTGAACAACTGGAATAGCATCAATTTCGTTTTGCAAGCGTTCAATTTCTTCCTCTACTTTTTTCAATGCTTCCATTTTTTCATATGCTTGTAAGTTAACTGCTTGTTTCTGTAAAGTTTTCAATGCTTTAATCATTTTTTGTAAATTTTCATGATTATTTACTTGTGCTTCTAATTGCTTGAAACGTTCAATTTCTTCTGTATGTGCAAGCATAGCAGCTAATTGCTTTGCTTCTTCTAATACTTCTTTTCTTGTGTATTTTGCCATGTTAGTTCACCTCAACTTGATTTTCAACCATTTCTCCGTTTAAAGACCATGTTTTTGCGTCTGTAATTTTTACATCAACAATTTGGCCGATTACTGATTTTGGCCCACGGAAATTAACAACTTTATTCTTTTCCGTATAACCAGCAAGAACATCTGGATCCTTCTTACTCTCTCCCTCAACGAGGACTTTAACAACTTTTCCTTGATATTCTTGCATCGAATCTGCTGCTTGATGATTTACTAATTCATTTAAACGATATAGTCGACGTTTTTTCTCATCCATTGATACATCATCTTTACGGGCCGCTGCAGGAGTACCTTCACGCGGAGAATAAATAAATGTATAAGCTGATTCAAAACCAACTTCTTCTACTAATGTCATTGTCTCTTCGAATTGTTCTTCTGTTTCATTCGGGAAACCAACAATAATATCAGTCGTTAATGTTACATTAGGAATTGCTTGTTTTATTTTTCTAACTAATTCTAAATATTCTTCTCTTGTATATTTACGATTCATTCTGCGTAATACTTCACTACTTCCAGATTGAACAGGTAAATGTATATGATCAAGTAGATTTCCACCTTGTGCCAATACTTCAATTAAGTGGTCATCGAAATCACGTGGATGTGATGTTGTAAAACGAACACGTGGAATATCGATCTTATGCATATCATCCATTAAATTAGCGAAGGTATAATCAATGTCCTCAAAATCTTTTCCATATGCATTTACATTCTGCCCAAGTAATGTCACTTCTTGATACCCTTCTGCCGCTAAACGACGTACTTCTTGAATAATATCCTCTGGGCGACGGCTTCTCTCTTTACCACGAGTCATTGGAACGATGCAGTATGTACAAAATTTATCACAGCCATACATAATATTTACCCATGCTTTAATTTTTCCATGACGTACTTTTGGAAGGTTTTCAATGATATCTCCTTCCTTCGACCATACTTCTACCACTTTTGCCTTACTATAAAATGCTTCCTTAATTAAATGTGGTAAACGATGAATATTATGTGTTCCAAAAATTAGATCCACATGCTGGTGCTTCTGCATAATTTTATTTACAACAGATTCCTGCTGTGACATACAACCACAAACACCAATGATTAGGTCAGGCTTCTCCATTTTTAAAGGCTTTAAATGACCTAACTCACCAAACACTTTATTTTCCGCATTTTCTCGGATTGCACAAGTATTTAATAAGACAATATCAGCCTCTTCAGTCACGGTAGTTGCTTGATAACCCATCTCTGTTAAAATTCCTGCCATCACTTCTGTATCATGTTCATTCATTTGACAGCCATATGTTTGGATAAGGAATTTTTTCCCTTCCCCAATCTCTTTCATATCGTCAGGTATTTCAAAATCATAATGTACCTCAATTTTCTCACGATATCTTTTACGCGCTTTACGAATATCAGGCGGTTGATAAGTAGTTTGAAAATACTTTGCAAAATCAGCAGTTGTTTTTTCACTTAATGGCTTTTCCACTTTTGTAGATTCCACTTGTTTAATCTGCGATTGTGACTTTCTTTGCTCTTCGTTCATAGTGTAAATAAATCTCCTTTCCAAAAATCTCTCTATAATGAATTGATTTCTACAAAAATATTCTAATAATAAATTATTTATGACCGCTCATTACAGTATTGTATTTATGCCTGTGGAATAAAAAAGTGCTGTTAACACTGATATGTAGGCAATTTATATATATTTTGTATGTTACCATTCATTCCTCAAACTATTAGTATTATCGCATGTCCTATAATAGCAGAAAAAGCTTTAAAATAACAATTAAATTAAACTACATTTCATGATTAAATGAATAACTAAATACAATGCACCGAAAAAATGTACTAACAAGAAAAAACGTTCAAAGAATAGAAAGAAAATAGCCTTTATATACAACTGCTGATCGAAAATATAAATTCATGTTATTTAAAGCTTTACAATAGAAAAATAAATTAAGGAAGTTAAATTGGGTTCCGATCATGAAAAAACTCTCTATGATCCCTAACCTCATGATTACGGATAGCCATGGATACCAACAAATAATCAAACAAGAAAGTTATGAGTGGAAAAACAGGGAAAAGGGTGCTGCAAATCTATGCAGCACCCTTAAGGCAATTCTTACTTATCGTGGTTCTATAATTAATTTTATTGCAGTACGTTCTTCATCATCAATAAGAATATCAGTAAACGCTGGTATGCATATTAAGTCAATGCCGCTCGGTGCAACAAAACCTCTAGCGATCGCCACAGCTTTCACCGCCTGATTAATTGCACCAGCACCAATTGCTTGAAGCTCCGCTGAACCGTGTTCTCTTAATACATTTGCGAGTGCACCTGCTACTGAGTTTGGATTTGATTTAGCTGAAACCTTTAATACATCCATTACTAGTACCTCCTTCATTTGCTAATGTAGTTCTTCGACTAGTATATTCTTAGGGATGATTACTTATTACTTATCTTTTATTATGCAATAATTTTTACAATTATTCAAATATTCACCCATAAAATGGATGATCTTCATTAATTAAAATTCGCTCGATCTTCTTGGATTGACCCGTTTTAGCATCTAAAGTAATACATACCGCATTTAATTGATTATTCCCATCTTTGGTAACTTCAAAACGTGTTGGTAGATTAGTTTTAAATTTTTCAATGACTCTATCTCTTTCTACACCTAAAATTCCATTATAAGGTCCTGTCATTCCTACATCAGTAATGTATGCTGTACCGTTCGGTAAAATTCGTTCATCTGCCGTTTGTACATGTGTATGTGTGCCAACTACAGCACTTACTCTTCCATCTAAATACCAACCAACTGCCTGCTTTTCACTAGTTGCTTCAGCATGGAAATCAACAAAAATATAATTTGTTCGTTTTTTTGCTTCTGTCACTAGTTCATCTAATTTATCAAAGGGATCTTCTATAGCTGGCAAAAATATTCTTCCCTGAGCATTAATGACTGCTACTTCTATATCATTTATTTTTACATAGACAATCCCTTTTCCAGGGTTATTCGCCGGATAGTTTGCTGGACGAACTAAGTATTTCGCTTCATCAATAAATTCAAAAATATCCTTTTTATCCCATGTATGATTACCAAGCGTTACAGCTTGAGCACCCCAAGATAAAAAATCTTTATAAATTTTTTCTGTAATCCCTTTTCCCGACGCTGCATTTTCACCATTAATGATTGTTACTGTCGGGCGATACTTTTCCTTTAGCTTCGGCAAATAGGTCTTGACCATATCTCTGCCTGGTGAACCTACAACATCACCTATAAATAAAATCTTCATTTCAACCCATCCAATCTGTAAAGAGCCTTTTTCACTATAATAATTCCTAAAAAAATAAAGTGGTCGATTGACCACTTTATTTGAAAGAGCGTATATTATTTTGCGTATTCTACAGCTCTTGTTTCTCTAATTACTGTTACCTTGATATGCCCTGGATAGTCGAGTTCACTTTCAATACGTTTTCGAATATCTCTTGCAATATGGATTGACGCTGCATCATCAATCTCCTCTGGTTTAACAATAATTCGTATTTCTCGTCCGGCTTGAACAGCAAATGATTTTTCAACACCAGCAAATGATTCAGAAATTTCTTCTAGTTTTTCCAAGCGCTTAATGTAATTCTCTAATGTTTCACTTCTTGCTCCTGGTCTTGCTGCTGAGAGAGCATCTGCTGCAGCAACTAAAACAGAAATTACACTTGTAGCTTCTTCATCGCCATGATGTGAAGCAATAGAATTAATTACTACCTCTGGCTCTTTATATTTCATTGCTAATTCCTTACCGATTTCAACATGGCTTCCCTCAACTTCATGATCAATCGCTTTACCAATGTCATGAAGTAAGCCTGCTCTTCTTGCTAACATTTCATCTTCACCAAGTTCAGCAGCTAGTAACCCTGCTAAATGTGCAACTTCTCTCGAATGTTTCAACACATTTTGACCATAACTTGTACGATACTTTAAACGACCTAAAATTTTAATTAAATCTGGATGTATTCCATGAACACCAATGTCAAAAGTGGTCTCTTCACCGATTTCACGGATATATTCATCAACTTCTCGTCTCGCTTTTTCGACCATTTCTTCTATTCTTGCCGGGTGGATTCTTCCATCCTGAACAAGATTTTCTAATGCTAAACGAGCAATTTCTCGACGTATTGGATCAAATCCAGATAAAATAACTGCTTCCGGTGTATCATCAATGATGAGATCAATTCCCGTTAATGTTTCTAACGTTCGAATATTACGACCTTCACGTCCAATAATACGACCCTTCATTTCATCGTTTGGAAGGTTAACTACTGATACAGTAGTCTCTGCCACATGATCAGCTGCACAACGTTGCAAGGCAAGAGAAAGAATATTTTTCGCTTTCTTATCCGCTTCTTCTTTTGCGCGGTTTTCAATTTCTTTAATTAATAATGCTGATTCATGAGTAACGTCTTGTTCGACACGATTTAAAATAATCTTTCTTGCTTGGTCAGTAGTGTATCCTGATATGCGTTCAAGCTCGGTTTGCTGCTCCTGGACCATCGCTTCCACTTTGCTTTCCATTTCTTCAATTTGTTGTTGTTTTTCCGTTAGAGTTTGCTCTCGCTTCTCTAACATGAGCTCACGCTTATCTTGCGTTTCACCTTTTCTATCTAGATTTTCTTCTCGTTGCATTAGACGATTTTCTTGTGAAAGAACCTCCGAGCGACGCTCACGAATTTCAACTTCCGCTTCTTGGCGTAATTTATGAATCTCGTCTTTCGCTTCTAGAAGTGCCTCTTTCTTTGACGCTTCCGCATTTCGATGTGCTTCATCAACAATTTGTTTCGCTAAAGTTTCAGCACTAGATATTTTAGCTTCTGCAATAGATTTACGAATCAGATAACCAACAACAATACCGACGATCAGGATTAGGGCAAGCAAAATGGAGATGATTAAAGGACTGTCCACAGTCTCACCTCCTATTGCTATAAAGTTGTTTGATTCATTATTGTCGGCATTTTACAGATTCAATAAATGAAAACATCTTAAAGGTATAATAATATAACTATACATGTTAATTTTAATTGTCTAGTGAATTTATGTCAAGTAAACGTTCCAACTTAAATCCTTTTCTCATACTTTAACATATTAGGAAAAGCGCAGAGCGCCCTTACAGACTAAAAACGTGACGTCACGAGCACAACGTCCTGCACTAGCACATCCTATGCGTCGTAAAAACGTAGAGATTGGAGCGGCACAACCGAGATAAAGGAAACATGCCCCTTTAGGGGTATCCAACGTTAGGCTTTAGCCTGGTTTTAGTTGGGCCTCCTTATAAAACAGAGCCGATGTTGACTTATTGTAGGGTGTGACGTGAAATCTCTTAGTTTTTGGCGCTCTGCGCTGGACATGGCTAGCTCTGAAACAAGAATTAATTTATGCATTTTATCTATTTCCTCAATTTGACCAATAGACGAAACCTTCAATCATTGAGTTAAATAAGCTTCTGTATAATAAGGTTGACCATCTTCATGCTGTGCAACACCTACTGCCATTAATCGGAAATCATCATGTAGAATATTTTTTCGATGATTTTCTGAATTCATTAGCCCTTGATGTGCATAAATACTACTTGACTGCCCCATCGCCAAGTTTTCTCCTGCTGCTCTATAGGAGATACCATCATTTGTTAATCGGTCAAATGGAGATAAACCTTCTAAATTATCATGACTAAAATAATTATGTGAAGCCATGTCTAGACTATGATTACGAGCTGTTGACTGAGCTGGTTCATACCAATCGAGTATCCTTTTATCAAATTTAGCTCTAGCCGCATTCGTTAAGTCAAACAATTGATACTCAAATCCTTGCGCAATTTCTGCATTTGTTTCTCCATAATACGATTTCTTTTCTGCTTCCATTTCTTCTGAGATAATTTGAATAGCCGCAATTTGTTCACCTTGATGCTTATCATAAAAGAAAGTAACGTAGTTCCCATCAACTTTAAAAGTATCCTGCTCTTCATTTTCATTAAGTCGATAACGTGTCATTCCTTTTTGTATCGATTGAATCGGCTCTCCATACATTTCTCTTACTTCTTGTTTTGTATTACTCAATGTAATTCCATCCTTAGAGCTTAATAAATCTTGATTTGTAAATAAACCAGATACTTTATCCTCTGCATCATAAGCAACCATTACAAAGTTCTGATAATGCTCATGATATGTATGCCAATCTCTATTATACTCATTCGCAGTTATTCTCGTGTTCTCTGGAAGGTTTGATTCTACATCTGCTTTTTCTTCTGCTATTTCAATATTATGAATGGAAAAGGTTTGTTCTAGTGGTGTTTGTAATTCAGGTTTGGGAGCTACAGGATTCTTTTCATCCTTTGAAATTTGGTCAGAAATAAAGTTGCTTATCCGTCCAATAGAATCATTAGCATATTCCATTGAGGTATGAAAGAATTCACTATCACGAATATCATAAAAATCTTGTTTCATCCCATTCCATACACCGGTCACGCCATCTTGTTTATAATGATCAGCGTAGATATACCATAGTACGCCGAAAATAAGCAATAGGAAAAATATATTTCTAAATTTCATGATCTTCTCACTCCAAACTTCTGTTTAATCAATGCTGTAAACTTAAGATATGACCCTGTTTCTTCTTTTTTAACTATTTTCTTTCTCCCTTTTTAGAACTATTATTACCTTATCATATAACAATAAAACTTATTAAAAGAAAAAAATGAAACAGTCAGTCTGCCAAAATACAGATTGTCTGCTTCATTTTCAAATTCAAGATTTTATAAATCTAAAGCATCTTGTTCAGGAACTTCTTCACGAACATCTGCTGTTTCTACTTCATCTAATTTATAATGGGCTCTAATTGCTTGATGGATTGTATTCATTACGGCTTCATTTTCCCGTAAAAATTGTTTTGCATTCTCACGACCTTGTCCAAGTCTTTCGCCTTCATAAGAATACCAAGCTCCACTCTTCTCAACAATATCTAATTCTGAACCAATATCTAAAATCTCTCCCTCTTTAGAGATTCCTTCACCATACATGATATCAACAAGAGCTTGAGTAAATGGTGGAGCTACTTTATTTTTTACAACTTTAATTCTTGTTTTATTACCTACCATGTCATTTCCTTGCTTAATAGTTTCAGCTCTTCTTACTTCTAAACGAACGGAAGAGTAGAATTTTAGGGCTCTTCCACCCGGTGTTGTTTCAGGGTTACCAAACATGATTCCTACTTTTTCACGAATTTGGTTGATAAAAATAGCAATGGTATTTGATTTATTAATCGCACCAGATAATTTTCTTAATGCTTGGGACATTAGACGAGCTTGTAAACCAACATGTGCATCGCCCATTTCTCCTTCAATCTCTGCTTTTGGCACAAGTGCTGCTACAGAGTCAATTACGATAATATCAATAGCACCGCTTCGTACTAGAGCTTCTGAAATCTCTAATGCTTGCTCTCCAGTATCTGGCTGTGATAATAATAACTCATCTATATTCACTCCAAGCGCTCTTGCATATTTAGGATCAAGTGCGTGCTCTGCATCAATAAAAGCAACTTGTCCACCATTTTTCTGCGCTTCCGCAATCGCATGGAGGGCCACCGTTGTTTTACCAGAAGATTCTGGTCCATAAATTTCAATTACACGTCCCTTAGGATACCCACCTATTCCTAATGCAATATCTAAAGCCAAGGATCCACTTGGGATGGTTGCGATTTTTCGTTCTGCATCTTCACCAAGTTTCATAACTGATCCTTTACCAAATTGTTTCTCTATTTGTCTTAACGCCATGTCTAAAGCTTGTTTTCTATCACTCAAAGTGTAAAACCTCCTTCAATTAACTATGTATATCATACACCTTTTATTCCCTTTTGCCAACAAAAATGCGAATGAATGTTCTTATTTTTTCGTATTAACATTTATATGAAAAATAAAAAATACCTATGTAAAAATTTAATTTTCTCTATGACAAGCATGATCAAATTACGAATTTAAAAAGTTTAATAGAAGCTCGTATCCTTTTAACATAGAACGCCTACGGACAGCAAATCTATCGCCTTGAAATACAAATTTTTCTGTAAGCTGCTTACCGTCTTTTTGATAAATACTAATATATACCGTACCTACAGGGTGTCCATCTATAGTGGTTGGCCCTGCTACACCTGTAAAACTAATGCCAATATCAGAATTTAGTATTTCTGAAACATTTTTGGCCATTGCTAGGGCACATTCCTCACTTACTACACCTTGATTATCAATAATTTCAGCAGGAATCTTTAGTACATTTCTTTTCACACTTGTATCATAACAAACAATCCCACCTAAACAAACATCTGATGCACCGATAATAGAAACCAATTTTTCTGTAAACATACCACCAGTTAGGCTCTCCGCGGCAGCAAGACGTTTATTCTGTGATTTTAATTTTAAATATAATCTTTCCTCAAGTGTTTGATTGTCAAGTCCGTAAAAATATTGACCAACTTTTTCAAGAATTTTTTCCTTCGTATCCTCTAGTAATGCTCTTGCTTGATCTGCTGTTTGTTCCTTCGCAGTTAATCGAATGACAACCCCTTCTTTTTGAGCAAGTGGCGCAATGGTTGGGTTGTTTTGTCCACGAATTAAATCTTGTAATTTATGTTCTAGCTCCGATTCACCAATACCAATAAATTTTAAAACCATAGATTGAATGGTTACCTGAGCGTCTAATTGGCTTACTAAATAAGGAAAAACACCATCTAATGCTAATTGCTTCATTTCCCTTGGTACACCTGGTAGAAAAAACCAGATCTTATCGTCAAATATAACTCGCATCCCAGGAGCCATTCCAACCCGATTTTGCAATACTTCAGCATTAGCAAAAACTCTTGCCTGGCGTCTATTATTAGGAGTCATCTCAAGATTTTGTTTAACAAAGAAATCTTCAATTTTATCCATTGACTCCTTGTCTTCCACTAATTCAAAGTTAGTAAGCTGTTGAAATGCTTCTCTTGTTAAATCATCATCTGTTGGACCAAGACCACCAGAAACAATAATCACATCTGAGCGCTGTTGGGCTTGACGAAATACTTCCTCTACACGAAATAGATTATCGCCAACAACCGTATGATAAAACGTATTGATCCCATATACTGCTAATTGTTCCGAAAGCCATTTTGCATTTGTATTAGCAATTTGCCCTAATAGTAATTCTGTACCAACAGCAATAATTTCACAGTTTATTTGTCTCATTTTGAATCCCTCATGACATGCCAGTTTTTAATAAAATAATCGACTCCAGAAACTACTGTAAAGAATAATGCGATATATAGCATGATTGTTCCAAGCGGGAAGTTAATATACTCGAATGGAAAGTTTTTTAATAACAGTAAAGCAATAGCTAATAATTGAGTAACGGTTTTTAATTTACCCATATTCCCAGCCGCAAGGACAATTCCTTCACCTGCTGCAACAAGTCGTAAACCTGTAACAGCTAATTCTCTACTAATAATTACAATAACTACCCAAGCAGGAGCAAGTCCAATTTCAACTAATAAAATAAAAGCTGCAGATACAAGTAATTTATCTGCTAGTGGATCTAAAAATTTACCCAAATTCGTTACTAGATTATATTTTCTAGCGTAATAACCATCTAACCAATCTGTTCCTGCTGCAAAGATAAAGATTAAAGCACCAATAAAATGAGCAATTGGCAATGTCTGATCACCAATAGCCCATTCTCCCCAATTAAATGGAACCGTATATAATAAAATAAATACTGGGATTAAAAGAATTCTAAAAACTGTAATTCGATTTGGGATATTCATCAATTGTACCTCCTATATGGGAAAGAAAAGCCCTCCTCCATGTGATAAGGAAAGGCTTTAACTATTTAACTTTGTATTTCTAAAACTCCTTACTCCAACTTAGAAATAAATAAGACTTAATTCTAGATGAAATCTAAAAACTTCATCTAACGCTAATCTTCTTTATTCTACTCCTTCTTGTAAATGAATCCAAAAAATTTGGACACTAGGTGGAGTTTCAATATCAAGCGGAGTATCATTTACTGTGATACCTAATGCCTCTGCATAACCTGTTCGAATATATACTTTTTCCTCATCCGAAATATCAAATTCAAGAGGTGATTCACTTTCTGTTAATGTGCCTGTATAGATAGATGTTCCATCACTGTCTTGGACATCCAACCAAGTTTCACCAGTAGAGCTCAATTCTAGTGTAATTTGATCTCCTGCATTTTTCAGCTCATAAGTTGAAGTCGTATTTCTTCCTGTTTGCTGATCAATTAACTCAAATTCAGGATTAGTTTCTTCTGGTTCTTCCTCCGGTTCCTCTTCAGGTTCTTCTGTATCAGCATCTACATCATCTGAATCATTTGTATCATCACTTGTATTATCCCTAATAAAACCATTACTATTATCTGGATCAATTGGATCAGCGTCATCATTCATTGCTTTTTGATACAGGGTAATCGCAACAAATATAATACCAATAATTAATAACACTACAATAAATAGTGGAACAAAAGAAAAGGAAGACGTGTTTTTCGTCTGAGAATTTACCTTTCTTGACCACATACGTGAATAGGTAACATTATTTTTAGTAATCTCTTTCGGCACTTCTATTTCAGCTTCTCCAAGCAAATCATCTGGATTAAGATCAACTGCTAAAGCATATTCTCTAATAAATGCTCTTGCATAAAATTTTCCGGGCAATAAATGTAAATTATCCTCTTCTACAGCAAGAAGATAACGTTTTTGAATTTTTGTTTGTTCTTGTATTTCTTCTAAAGAGAGACCTTTAGCGATTCTTGCCTCCTTTAAAACATTTCCTACCTCCATCATTCAACACCTTCCAGCTTCATTTCAATTTATCTAAAGAAAATTAGCAAGCCAGGCCCAATAGGCGCCAGATTGCCTTCACAGCACTTTTATCGACTAAGCTCGGTTTTTTACAGGATGTCCATTCTTGCTCCTGCAACGTGTGCCTTGTGCTTTTTGATAACGTCGAAGTTCTCACTAAACCTTTTGCTTCGCTAATATATACTCATATATATTCCAATTCTATTTATTCATTCTTCTTAATTATTTATTATCTATGGATTTTCTTCATCCCATCAAAAAATTATCATCTTTAAAAAAGTATTTTAAATAATCATTAAATTATATACAAATATGGTTGCATACCTATGTTACATGTTACATAAAGAAATACATAAAAGCAATGTGCTTTTATAATTAATTATTGAGCTTTTTAAGAGAAAATGTATCCATATTTCTCGTTTAGAAAATGTAAAGATTTTAGGATAATAAATTATGTTCAGATATCATTGTATATAATACAAATGCTTAGCTCTCCGCTTTTGCCATAAAAGAAAGAGCTACAATATTTTATTGTAGCCCTGCCTAGAATTACGCTTTTCTTTTATCTTGAACTAATTTTACCATTGTACTGGCTATTGCATGTTGTTCTTCTTCTGATGCCGCATTCCATAACTCTCTTAGCATTGCTTCTTCAGGATTTTTCGCTTCTACGTTGCTAGCTAAATAATCCCCAACCTCATAAGCGAGGTTTGTGATTGTCTCTTCCCCTAATCCTTGTTGAAGAGCATCACCAAGTCGATTTGCTAAGAAGTCTTTCCATGTTTCGAAATTATCTAGTACAGACATCTTTCATACCTCCTATCGTTTTCAAGCTTAGTATTCTGTATTTCACAAAATTTATACGATAGAAAGGAATAATTTGTCTTACCAGCCACCAGTGATATGAATTATTTCACCTTGAATATAATTTGCCTGGTCTCCCAATAAAAAATTTACTGTATTTGCAATCTCTTCTGCTTTTCCAGCACGTTGCATTGGAATGTCTGCAAGGATAGCTTCTTTTTCATCTTCTGTAAGATGATTATTCATTTTAGTATCAATGAACCCAGGACTAATTGCGTTTACAGATATACTACTTGGAGCAACTTCTTTTGCTAAAGCTTTTACAAAACTATTTTGAGCTCCTTTGACAGTTGAATAAATTACTTCATAGCTCGCACCTACTGTTCCCCAGATAGAAGAAATAAAAATAATTTTACCGTATTGTTCTTGAATCATACTTGGTAGTACATGCTGTGTAATCATCCAAGGAGCTTTTACATGAAGAGTCAGCATTTCATCTAATATTTCTTCTGATGCATCCTGGAAAAGACCAAATTGTGCTTTACCGCTAGCAAAGACTACTCCATCTACTGGAAAAGCAAGTTGTTTTAGAAATAACTTAATTTCTTCTTCCTTCGATAAATTTGCTTGTATACTGGCAAGCACCTGTTCATGTTTAAATAATTCTTCGATAACAGCTGAATTGGAATAATAATGTAAGATAAGCTGGTATCCTTGCTCTAATAACTTATTTGCAATGGATAAACCAATATCCCCGCTCGCCCCTATGATTAATATATTTCTTTTTTTCATAAGAAACCCTACTTTTCCATTACTTTACATACAGTTAAGCGTTCCTCATCAATCCAATTCTGTAAGAAATTATTAGCTGCTTCTAAGGTGATTTCTTGAATAGATGGAATCATCTCAAATAAATCAATGTCAAACTGATAATAATGTGTATATTGATTCGCAATAAATTCCAAAGAATTCATGCCACTTAAGAGTTGCCCAATTTTCTTTTTCTTCAGTATTTCTAACTCTTCTGCTGTTAATACATCGGTTTTTGTTTGCAATAATAATTCTTTTACCTTATTTGCAAAGTCATCTGGTCGACTTGTATCTCCACTAATCATCGTGTAACCAAATCCACGCTCTAATGTCGCACTACAGCCAAAGCTGCTATCAATCAGTTGCTCATCATAAAGCGTTTGATAAAAGGAGCCTCCTTTAGAAAAATAATGATCGAGAACAATCTCTAACATCAGCTCACGAAAAAGAAATTCCTCTTTACTTAATTCCCTTGTCAATTCTTTAATACCAACTGTACATTTTGGAATAGATACAGGTAATGGAACAACTAATTCTTCTGTTGCTACTTGAGATGGCTCTTCAGGGAAAAATCGCTCGATTTCTTTTGCCTTTGGAAATTCTTTTTTACTTTGATTTTCCTCAATTAAATGCATAATCTCTTCAGGATTAAAATTACCTGCAACAAATAAGGTCATGTTTTGTGGATGGTAAAAGGTGTGATAACAAGTATATAAATCCTCTTTCGTGATTGTTTTAATCGAATCAGCTGTTCCAGCAATATCAATATTTGCAGGATGATGTACGTACATTGCTCTCATTGTGCCCATAAATGATTGCCAACCAGGTTGATCATCATACATCTTAATCTCTTGCTCGATAATTCCTTTTTCTTTCTCCACTGATTGATCAGAGAAATAAGGATCTTGAACAAAATCAAGTAATGTTAATAAATTCTGTTCGATTTGGCTTGTCGCAGAAAACAAATAAGCTGTATTCGTAAAAGATGTATATGCATTTGCAGATGCTCCTTGCTTTCCAAAATCAGCAAATACATCATGATCTTCTTTTTCAAATAATTTATGCTCTAAAAAATGTGCTATCCCTTCTGGAACAGTAATTTTCTCTGTGCTATTGTATGGAACAAATGACTGATCAATCGACCCATAATTCGTTGAAAATAAACTATAGGTTTTTGACATTTCTTCTTTTGGCAAGAGTAAGACTGTAAGACCATTATCTAATTTTTTACTATAAATTATTTCATCTATCGCATCATATACTTTCTTAATCATTTACTTCACCCTTATCTGTTAGTAAATAAACGGTATCTTGCTTAATTTTATTAGCAACCTGAATAATATCCTCTCGGGTTACAGCTTTAATTCCCTCAATAAGCGCATGTGGTGGAAGATCTCTCTCTCCTATTACTTCCTGGTATAACATCTCAACAATACCTTGTGTATGGTCAAGCGTTTCTAATATTTGATTAATTAATTGTTCTTTTGTCTCTTCTACATCATTTTCTGTAAAATCACCTGATTGCATCATTTGCAATTGGAGCTCGATAATTTCTCGTGCTTTTTGATAATCTGCTGGAGCAATTCCGCTAATTACAAATAACAGCCCTTTATGACTTTCAACTCTTGAGGAAGCATAATAAGCCAAACTATTTTTTTCACGTACATTTATAAATAGCTTAGAGCTAGGAAACCCGCCAAAAATGCCGTTAAAGACTTGTAAAGCAAAATAATCCTCACTTTGATATGTGGTGTGCGTTCGATAACCAATATGTAGCTTGGCCTGCTGCACATCCTGCTTCTCTATTACTTCTTTTACTTCACTTGTAGTATGTTCTTCTGGTGTTATTGCTTGAGTTGCTATCAAAGTATTTTCTCGGTCAAATGATGTACGAATACTATGGACAATAGCTTCTTTTTGAATATCTCCTACTACATAAATATCCATCTTTTCTTGAATAACGGATTGGTAATATGCATACATATTCTCTGCATCAATATCCTCTAAATCCTCCATATAACCACTAGAATGAATGCTGAACCTTTCGTTCTCACACATTTCATCAATTAAACGTTGATTAGCATATGCCATTTTATCATCTGCAATGGAAGCAATTCTTTGCTTTAATGACTCCTTCTCACGCTCTACTGTTTTTTGTTTAAATGCTTCTCCCTCAAGAGAAGGCGAAAAAATTACTTCATGTAATAAACGAATAGCTTCGTCTAAAATTGAGGCTTCATCAGCAATATATTTTTGATTAGCGAATTCTAAGCGAAAGCTTAAAATATGTTGATTCCCTTTTTTTGCCCCATCAATGGACAGTACAGCGCCATATAGTTGATTTAATTTTTCTTGAAACAGCTTCTCTGTTGGATAATTTGCTGTTCCTTTTCTAAGTATATATGGTAGAAGCACACGTTTTGTAATTTGTTCACGCTCTAAAATCCCTTTAAATTTGACTACTACTGTAATCGTTTTGTATTTCTTTGTAGGAACAAGATGTAAATGATAACCTTGTAACTTCATTGTTTCTTCTTGAATCATTGTCATGAAAATCCTCCTAATTAAAACTGCGTTTATCCAATTACTATAATCATACCCAATCAAGCTCCAGTTAACCATAAAAAAAGCGCAGAGTGCCCGTTTAAAAACGTAGAGATTAGAGTGGCACAACCGAGATAAAGGAAACATGCCCCTTTAGGGGTATCCAACGTTGGGCTTTAGCCTGGTTTTAGTTGGGCTTCCTTATAAAACAAAACCGATATTGACTTATTGTAGGGTGACTCGCGTTAGCTCTTCGTTTTTGGCGCTCGGAGCTGGACAGTGCTATCTCTGCAAAAAAATTAAATTATGTAATTTTTTTATTTCCTTACTCCACAAAAAAACTGACTTGAAACAATCGTTTAGCAAGTCAGTTCTATCTCTGGATTAAGATCTTTTGCGTAACACATGAAATCTAAAAACATCTGGTCGAAAATAATGTGCCGAATAAAGAATTGGCTCATCGTTTTCTGTATAATGTATTTGCTTTAATAACAGCAATGACTGATCTGGTTCACAATTTAAAATATCAAAAATACGATCATGATAGCTAATTGGTTCAATATCTGTTACAGCGTATGCAATTTTTTTGTTAGCGTAATTTTCCATAATATAAAATAAAGAATCATTTTTAAATATATTCTCTATTGACATAATTTGTGCTGGAATTTTCTCTATACAAAATGCAACAGGAGCACCATCTGCCGTACGTACTCTCTCTATTTTTATTAGTTCATTTACTTCAAGCGGAGCAAATTTCTCACGTTCCTCTTCAGTTGGAACGACAATATCTGTAGATAAATACTGTGATGCTGGCACTTTACCCGATTTTTCAATCATATGATGTATGCTATAAAGCTCTTCAATACCTGAACTGAAAATTGGACGTGAGTTGACAAACGTCCCAACACCATGTCTCCTAATAACAATATTATCTTCTTCCAAAATTCGTAATGCCTCTCTAAGTGCTGTTCTCGAAACACCCAATTCTTTGGTCAATTGAAATTCAGATGGAAGCATTTGTTTTTCCTTATAAACACCATTTTCAATTCTTCGTTTAATTTCATCAATAACTTGAAAATAAAAATGGCGGGAATCAGATGTAGTAGACATAATGTCCCCCCTCTTAAGATGATCTTTCATAATAATGTGTGTTCAACAATCTCTAATAGACATATAAAATCAATATAACATTTCTTTCGACATTTGAAAATATTTATACATTTTAAAATTCCTAAATTCCTTATACTGTTTTACAAAGAAAAGGATTAAAAGCAATAAATTGTAGAAATATCAATTCGTATTTGGTGGTGTTTGTTCTTCCTCCGTAACAGATACTAAGACAGATCTTGGTTTACTTCCTTCATAAGGTCCAACTACCCCTCGATCCTCCATCGCATCAATTAAACGGGCAGCTCGAGTGTAACCAATTCGGAATCTACGTTGTAGTAAAGAAACACTTGCTGTTTGCATCTCTACTACCATTTGGACAGCATCTTCATAAAGCTCATCTTCCACTTGTTCTGTTACTTCGGTAGTATTTTCTGGAATCATTTCTTCGACATAATCTACTTCTTGCTGGCTAATACAATGCTGAACAACACGTTGAACTTCTTCATCTGATAGAAATGCCCCTTGTACCCTTATTGGTTTGGATGCACCTACTGGAATATAGAGCATGTCCCCTCTACCAAGTAGTTTCTCCGCTCCACCCATATCGAGAATGGTACGTGAATCAATTTGTGAAGATACACTAAAAGCAATTCTTGACGGGATATTTGCTTTGATCACTCCTGTAATAACATCCACAGAAGGACGCTGTGTTGCAATAATCAAATGAATTCCTGCTGCTCTAGCCATTTGAGCTAATCGTGTAATCGAATCTTCTACATCTTTAGCAGCAACCATCATTAAGTCAGCAAGCTCATCAACAATCACTACAATAAAAGGTAATAAAGAAATTTTTTCTTCACTATATTCATTATGCTTATGGACATAATCATTATATCCTTGCATATTACGTGTACCCGTTTCTGAGAACAATTCGTATCTTCTTTCCATTTCTGCAACTACTTTTTTCAATGCTTGTGAAGCTTTCTTCGGTTCAGTCACCACAGGTGTTAATAAATGAGGAATTCCATTATAAACATTTAACTCTACTTTTTTCGGGTCAATCATCATTAACTTAACTTCATGTGGCTTTGTACGCATCAATACACTCGTAATAATTCCATTAATACAAACGCTTTTCCCGCTTCCTGTAGAACCTGCAATTAATAAGTGAGGCATTTTATTTAATTCGCCTACAACTGCTTCACCTGAAATATCTCTTCCTAAAGCAAATAGTAGTTTAGAAGAATTGGCTGTTGTTGCTTCTAAAATTTCTCTTAATGATACCATGGCGACTTCTGTATTCGGTACTTCAATTCCAACTGCAGACTTTCCAGGGATTGGAGCTTCAATCCGAATATCCTGTGCTGCTAAAGCTAAGGCCAGATCATCATGTAAACTCACAATCTTGCTTACTTTCACACCTGCTTCCGGATAAATCTCATATTTTGTTACAGCAGGACCCACATGCACTTTAGTAACTTTAGCCTTTACTCCAAAACTATGAAATGTTTTTTCTAGTGTTTTTACGGTTGATTGAATATGAGATTTTTCATATTGCTGCGCATTATAGGCCGGTTTTCCAAGTAAATCGATTGTTGGAAGCTCATAATCATAGTTTTCCGTCACTGTCGTAGTTGGCGGAATAACAACTTCTTCAGCTTCTTCTATTTTTTGTTGTTCATTATCCTTCTCCTTGGATAATTCTTGTTGATTTTGTTCCTCTTGTTGGTGCTCAAAGGAGTATGCCACATCTACAAAATCTTCAATTGGTGGTTCAATGACTTGTTCTTCTTGTTGCTTTTCATTTTCCAATGATTGTATTTCTAATTTCTTCGTTGCTCTTTCTTTTTGTTTCGTTTGAATAAATGCTTTGCTTTTCTTCGTTGTCTGAACTATTTTTTTACCAAAATACGAGAATAATTCTCCAAGAGAATAATTCGTCATGAATACGAATCCGACCATGACCATAAATATGGAAACAATTTTTGCTCCAATGGTAGAAAATAAAGCTTTTGTAATGGTGAACAATAGTCCACCAACTATTCCGCCACCAATTTGTTTTGCACTTACTTCTCCATCTAAGTAAGCAAAATAATTCTCCCATGTTTCTGAAAAAATAGAGATATCTGGATTTATGTATAATAGCTTTTCATATACTTGGATATGTGTGAACAGTAAAACCCCTAAGAAAGCAAGATAAAAACCAAATAATTTTTTCGTAAAAAATAACGGATACTTCCTTTTTACCATTAAGTAAATTCCAATAACAAGCAATGCTATAGACGCTACAAAATACCAAATCCCAATGAAAAATCGAAAAAAGTTCTCTAATATACTTGGAAAAGCGCCATCACTAATCGCACTTGCGCCACTTCCAAATATTGCTAAAAAGATAAATAATAGTCCTATTAATTCAAGCTTTAAAAATTTCCGTGCATTTTTCTTAGGCTTTGCTTTCTTTTTTGCCATTGTTTCACCTCTTTCATTTTGTTCATTAGTAAAAATGCAAGGATATCATAGCAACTGACTGTATCCTCACATATTATTAAACTTTCGAACGAAAAGCGCAGAGCGCCCTTACAGGCTAAAAACGCGACGTCACGAGCACAACGTCCTGTACGTCGTAAAAGCGTAGAGATTGGAATGGCACAACCGAGATAAAGGAAACATGCCCTTTTAGGGGTATCCAACGTTGGGCTTTAGCCTGGTTTTAGTTGGGCTTCCTTATCAAACAAAACCGATGTTGACTTTCACCCGCAGGGCACGACAGACAGGATGTCCTAATATCAGCGTTGGTGCTCGTGACGTGACCGTATTTAGCTGATGAAAGTGCGACTTTAGCTCTGTCTGCGCCTGTCGGCTTGCCAATCGCTAAGTCTTCTTTATTGTAGGGTGGCTCGCGTTAGCTCTTCGTTTTTGGCGCTCGGAGCTAGACAGCGCTATCTCCGAATAAGAATAAATTTGTGCAATACTTTTATACTTGCATCTTCTAAAAAAAGAATAACAAGAGGTTGAGACATTTTTAGTTAGTAGTTCCCAAACAAAGATGCTGAAAATACCCGCTTCGGAAATATACTTCGCTTTCCATGGGCAACTGGAGAGCCTCGACAGGCAGGACGTCCTAATGCAGACGTGGTGTACTCGTCTGCCTCGTGGTTGTCGCACTGTGGGGTCTCACCTAGGCCTTGCTCCCAAGATGAGCACGATGTCCCAGTGTCGGCGTTGGTGCTCATGACGTGACCGACCATAGCCGACGAGGAGTCTACGTATATTTCCTACGCTTTATTTGAACTTTGTTCGGTTCTTTTAAACTAAAAAATTTTTGTCTCAACCTCAACGGTCTTTTCATCATTATAGCATAAAGTGAAAATTCAAGCTCAAGTGAATTAGATAATCTAATCAGCTTAAATGCTACTTAAAAATCCTTTGTTATTACACGTCCTGGCATATAATTTACCTCTAGAAAGTCATGTGGATTGGTAGATAGTAATTGAACTAATTTATATTGCCCGTCCTCTAGAGGTTCTGCGTAACAATGCTTACCTTCATATTGGATCAATTGGGTTGTTGATGAATCAGTCGCTGGAAAAATCTCTTCCATGGATAAAGGGGTATATAAAATCATTTTTCTTCCACCTTTTTCTCTGATTGTATTAATTCTGTTATTTTTTCCATTGCTTCTTTGACTCCGCCTACTTCATTTATTAATCCATATTCGACAGCGTCTTTTCCTACTACATTTGTTCCTATATCTCGAGTTAAATTTCCTTTTGCAAACATTAAATCTTTAAGCTTATGCTCTCCTACCTCAGAATGCATAACAATAAAATTAAGCACACGTTCTTGCATTTTATCCAAGTATTCAAAAGTTTGTGGCACACCAATAACTAATCCTGTCAAACGAATTGGATGAATAGTAATCGTAGCTGTTGGAACGATAAAAGAATAGTCAGCCGATAGTGCTACTGGTAATCCAATAGAATGACCACCACCTAATACAATGGAAACAGTTGGCTTCGATAAGGAAGCTATCATCTCAGCAAGTGCAAGCCCTGCTTCTACATCTCCTCCGACAGTATTAAGCAATAAAATTAATCCTTCAATTTTTGGATTTTGTTCAATCGCAATAATTTGTGGCAGTAGATGCTCATATTTCGTTGTTTTATTTTGTGGTGGTAATTGAATATGTCCTTCTATTTGTCCAATGATCGTTAACACATGTACATTTGAGTCAGGCGCTTGCGGAATATTAGTTTGGCCAAGCTGTTGAATTGTTTCCATTAGTGGTGATGATACTGCTGGATTTGAATTTTCTTTTTCCTTTTCTTTTTCACTCATTCAAAAACACTCCCCCTATGATCCATCTATGATTATTCATAGTATGTTCAAAAGAAGAGTGCTTTTATACATTTATCCTAAATTAAATCTTGCTCCAATAGAGATTCAGCAATTTGAATCGTGTTTAATGCAGCACCTTTTACAATATTATCTGTTACTACCCACAGATGGAATCCATTTTTATGATCTAAATCTTTACGTACACGACCAACAAATACTTCTTCTTTATCTGCAGCTGCAAGTGGTGTTGGATATGTTTGAGTTGTAATATCATCCTCTAATACAAGTCCTTCTGCATTACTAAATACCTTGTGAAGGTCAGCAACAGTTACATCTTCCTGATCCAGCTCAATATAGATGCTTTCTGCATGCGATGAAACAACTGGTAAACGAACGCAAGTAGCAGCAACAGATAATTCTGGTGCACTCAAAATTTTCTTCGTTTCATTAATCATTTTCATTTCTTCTGCTGTATATCCATTTTCTCCAAATACATCAATTTGAGGAAGCGCATTAAAAGCAATTGGAAAATGCTTCTTATCTGAGCCAGCTGGTAAAATATTTGCTTCCATCTCTTCACCATTTAAATATTGCTTTGTTTGTGTTTTTAATTCTTCAATTGCTTGTAAGCCTGCTCCAGATACCGCTTGATATGTAGATACAATAATTCGCTTTAGACCGAATGCATCTTTAACTGGCTTTAATGCAACCATCATTTGGATCGTCGAACAGTTTGGATTGGCAATTAATCCTTTATGATCTTTTAATGCCTCAGGGTTTACCTCTGGAACTACTAATGGCGTATCTTCATCCATACGGAATGCACTTGTATTATCAATAACTACTGCACCACGTTTAATTGCTTCAGGTGCAAGCTTCTTAGAAACACTGCCTCCTGCTGAAAATAATGCAATATCAATATTTTCAAAACTTTCTGGTGTTGCTTCTTCTACGGTAATCTCTTTATCTAGAAAAGTTAATTTCGCTCCAGCAGAACGTGCTGAAGATAATAACTTTAATTCATTAATTGGTAATTTGTCCTTTTCTAATAGGTTTAAAATTTTTTGACCTACTGCTCCAGTAGCACCTAAAATCGCTACATTATACGCCGCTTTTTTAGCCATTGTCTTCTTCTCCCCTTTTTAATAAAATGACTATTCATTTAACTAGGTTGTCCTTCTTCCCAACCTCTTTAACACATTAAATTATAATAGTTGATTCTATCATACTTTTATTAGATTCGTAAGATAATTATTAAAAATAATGCTTTTAAGCCGTAGAAGTCTAATTTCTACTCCTACGGCAAACTTTATTTTAACCTTCTTGTTCCTCAATCATAATCATATCTTCACCAATTTTGCTTATCGCATTCCAATTAATCTTAAATTCACTTGCTTCTTTTTTTATGCCAAACCATTTGTAGTTTGGCAAAATAAATGCACGAATTTCTCCTGTCTCTGCATTTATCTCTAAATCAGTATGTCCTAGCATTCCTAATTTAGTTCCTGTTGTAATGTTGACTATTTCTTTACTGCTAATTTCGCTAAAACGCATAAACTCCCTCCTCCACTATTATTGTCTTATGTTTATGAGTGGAAAGGGAGAGTTATGTTTTTTCGTTATTTAATTAGGGAAAATCAATGCTCTGGATGCTGATTGTTTGAAGATCTTTTCAATCACAAATTGAATGGATTCCTTTGTAACCATGTCAATAGCTTGCACCATTTCATCAATTGGACGCTCTCTACCTAATAATAGCTCATTTTTTCCATTACGAGACATAATGCTACTAGAGCTTTCCAGACTTAAAAGAAGGTTTCCTTTTAATTGTTCTTTGTTATTGGTTAACTCTTTATCTGTTATTCCGTTTTTAACCAATTGTTCAATCGTATCTTGAATGGTATTTTCTAAAAGGGATAGCTGGTCTTTACTTGTCCCTGCATAAATCGTCAGTAAACCACTATCCATATAAGTGGAAGGATAGGAAAAAACAGAGTATGCTAAACCGCGTTTTTCACGAATTTCTTGAAATAGACGTGAACTCATACTGCCACCTAAAAGATTGTTTAACATAATAAGACTATAAATAGATTCATCCTCCAAAGCAAGTCCACGATATCCTAAACAAATATGTGCTTGTTCCGTATCCTTGTTTCGCTCAATTCTACCTGCCGAAAAATGAGGTGCTTTTACCTTCATACTTGTACCAGTTTCCTGAAAATGATGAAAAGCATCTTCTACTGTTTGAATAAATGACTCATCAACATTACCAGCAATTGAAATAACCATATTTTCTGGAATATAGTGATTCTTCATGTATTCTTGTAGCTTTTCTCTATGAAATGCTTGAACAGTATCCTCTTTACCTAAAATAGGATTTCCTAATGGATGATTAGCAAATGATGTTTTTTCTAATAAATCATGAATAATATCATCTGGTGTATCTTCTGCCATTTTGATTTCTTCTAGTACTACATTCTTCTCTCGCTCTAATTCCTCTTCATCAAAAATAGAATTAAAAAACATATCTGATAGAATCTCTAATGCATATTCTTTATGATGATCTAACACTTTTGCATAATAGCATGTGTATTCCTTTGCTGTAAATGCGTTGACTTGTCCGCCAATCGAATCAAATGCTTCAGCGATATCTTGTGCATTTCGTTTTTTAGTCCCTTTAAATAGCATATGTTCTAAGAAATGAGAAATCCCGTTATTTTCTGCTGATTCATTACGTGAGCCAGTTAAAATCCAAATTCCTATGGATACCGAACGAACAAAAGGCACTTTCTCTAATACGATTCTTAAACCATTTTTTCCTGTATGCTTTACTACCATTCTATCTCCTCCACAAACATAGGGCATGCCTATCTTGATTCATCTAATAGTTTATCAATAGCATCTATTTGATAGTCTTTTTGTTTCAATTCATCTATTAATTCCGCTAATCCATTCGCAACAGAAGGTGTTGGGTGCATTAATATCATTGCTCCTGGATGGATATTTGAAATAACACGATTAATCATAACAGAAACAGATGGCTTCTTCCAATCAATCGTATCCACTGTCCACAGGATTGTTTCCATATCAAATTGATGTGCTATCTCTACTACCTTATCATTAAAGCTTCCACTTGGAGGCGCAAACCATTCTGGGGGATGTCCAATAATAGATTGAATAATATTATTTGTTTGCTCAATATTTTCTTTCATTTGATCCTCTGTCAACATTGCCATATCAGGATGATTATATGCATGACTGCCAATAACATGTCCAGCCTCAGCTATTTTCTTCACCATCTTCATGTTTTCCTTTGCCCATTTCCCATCAAGGAAAAAATTAGCTCGTACTTTTTGATCCTCTAATATTTCTAATATAGTTGGGATATGTTCCGTCCCCCAAGCTACATTGATTAATAAGCTTACCATTTGCTTCTCTGGATGGCCACGATAGATAGGCGCAGGAGGTAAATCCTCTATACTTACTTTTGGTTTTATATTTTTATAAACAAGAAGCGATTCATCAAATCTATTTTCTTTCTTCATCTTTTCTAGTGATTTCTCCACATCTACTTTTCGTCCATTTCTTCCTGGAGTCTTTTTCCATACCTCATCAATATACGCATCCTGAGGTTGCTCTTCATATGACTCTTTCTTTTCCTCAATTTCTTCTCGTAAATTTTTTTCTTTTACCGCTACTGCTGGAAGTACATTGGAAACGTTTGGGAAGATATGTTTATCTGGATGAACTTGGACAGCAATAAAAAATGCAATGGTGAAAACAATAAAATGAATGATTATTTTATTCTTTTGCATAGAAAACCCTCCTCATTTATTTATATGAGAAGGGTAGACTTGTTATGTTCATCAAAATGAATCATAGCCATTTATTTTGCTTTTTCTTCTTCCTTAAGCACGGCTTTACGAGAAAGATTGACACGACCTTGACGATCAATTTCGATTACTTTAACCATCACTTGCTCACCAATGGATAAAATATCTTCTACTTTCTTAACTCTTTCCTCAGCTAACTCGGAAATATGTACTAAGCCGTCTTTTCCGCGGAATAATTCTACAAATGCGCCAAATTTTTCGATTCGACGTACTGTACCTAAGTAGATATCTCCAACTTTTAACTCTCTTACTAGATCTTCAATAATTTGTTTTGCACGTTGGTTCATTTCGTCATCCGTAGATGAAATAAATACATTTCCATCCTGCTCAATGTCGATTTTCACGCCAGTTTCATCAATAATTTGATTGATTTGTTTTCCACTTGGTCCAATAACATCACGGATTTTATCTGGGTTAATTTTCATTGTTAAAATCTTCGGTGCATATGGTGAAAGCTCTGTGTTTGGTTGATCGATTGTCTGCATCATTGACTCAATGATAGCTAAACGTCCAACTTTAGCCTGGTTTAATGATTCTTCTAAGATTTCTTTTGATAGACCCTCAATTTTAATATCCATTTGCAGTGCAGTAATACCTTTCGTAGTACCTGCTACTTTAAAGTCCATATCACCTAATGCATCTTCCATACCTTGAATATCTGTTAAAATGGAATAATCATCACCAGATTTTACTAATCCCATTGCAATCCCAGCAACTGGAGCCTTAATTGGAACACCAGCATCCATCATCGCTAATGTACTTGAGCAAATACTAGCTTGTGATGAAGAACCATTAGATTCTAGAACTTCTGAAACCACTCGAATCGTGTAAGGGAAGTCAGCTTCTGATGGAATTACTTTTTCCAATGCACGTTCTCCTAATGCACCATGTCCAATTTCACGACGACCTGGCGAACGTAACGGACCTGTTTCTCCAACACTATATTGTGGGAAATTATAATGATGCATAAAACGTTTTGTTTCTTCAAGGTCAAGACCATCTAGAATTTGTACATCTCCTAAAGCACCTAATGTACAAACACTTAGGGTTTGTGTTTGTCCTCTTGTGAACAGGCCTGAACCATGTGTTCTTGGTAAAACACCCACTCGATGGGATAATGGACGAATTTCATCTATTTTACGACCATCTGGACGAACTTTTTCTTCGGTAATAAGACGACGAACTTCTGCTTTTGTCATTTTATCTAAAGCAAGTTTCACCTGTTTAATTACTTCATCTTCTGCTTCTTCATAAGCGCTTAGTACTTCGTCTTTCACAGCACTAATAGCTTCTTCTCTAGCATGCTTTTCAACAACCTTAATTGCTTCAACTAATTTTTCTTTTGCATCTGCTTCTACTTTGGCAAAAATTTCTTCGTCTCCAACAAATAAAACAATTTCTGATTTTTCTTTGCCAACAGCTTTTACGATTTCTTCTTGGAACTCAACTAAGCGAATAATCTCTTGGTGACCTAACATAATTGCATCTAAAATTACATCTTCAGGTACCTCATCCGATTCGGCTTCTACCATGTTCACTGCATCTTTTGTTCCTGCAACAGTCAGTTGAATATCACTTTTTGCTTGCTGCTCAACATTTGGATTGATTACAAATTCTCCATCAACTCGTCCAATATTAATACCAGCAATTGGTCCATCAAACGGAATATCAGAAATTCCTAATGCGATAGATGATCCGATCATTGCTGCAATTTCAGATGAGCAATCCTGATCCACACTCATCACTGTACTAATTACTTGAACTTCATTACGGAAGCCATCAGGAAATAACGGACGAATAGGACGATCAATTAAACGAGAAGCTAGAACAGCTTTTTCACTAGGTCTTCCTTCACGCTTAATAAAACCTCCCGGAATTTTACCCACTGCATATAATTTTTCCTCATAGTTAACCGTTAATGGGAAAAATGGCAAATCTTTTGGTTCTTTAGAAGCTGTCGCTGCTGATAGCACAGCTGTATCTCCATAACGCACCATACATGCGCCATTTGCTTGTTTTGCTAATTCTCCAACCTCAACAATTAATTTTTTTCCAGATATTTCAGTGGAGAATACGTGTTTATTTTCTGTCATTTCATGCGTACTCCTTTCAACACTCATACTAAGTCTATTTTAAAGCTATCTATTCAAAATGTAAATTTTATCATGCTATAATTATTCATAAAAATTCCTGCCTCTAATTTAAAGAGGTACTAAAGCAAATTAGGCAGGGTCAATAATTGATAATTGATATTCTCATGTAGGAAAGTATTTTCACCAGTTTCATTCTATTCAACTCACCTTGGCACCATTATTGGATCAAAGTAAACGAAATGCAATCTTTATACTTCTAGATGACACATGTCCACTTTTTCGATTGTTCATCTTCGAAAATCCCATCCGTTTATATAGAATGACCTTATGGCGTAAGAATGGAAGAGACAATATTTTAGAAGTTAGATAAGGCGAGGCATGAGCTTATCTCTTAAAAAAAAGCAGGATTTCTCCTGCTTTTTCAGTGACTAGCGACGTAAGCCTAATTTTTTAATTAACTCACGGTAACTAGCGATGTCTCTATTACGTAGGTAGCTTAATAAGTTACGACGCTTACCAACCATTTTTAATAATCCTCTACGAGAATGGTGATCATGCTTATGAACACGTAAATGATCGTTTAAAGAATTGATTTCTGCAGTCAATACTGCGATTTGCACTTCTGCAGAACCAGTGTCGTTTTCGTGTGTTTTGAACTCATTAATGATTTCTGTTTTTCTTTCGTTTGAAATTGCCATGTTAGGCACCTCCAGTTATTTTTTTATATCCCCAATCTCCTAGCAACCGTCGGAGAATCGAATTGCCAAGCGATGGTTTTACGTGTTATATCGTACATCTTTTCAAGAAAATTTGCAAGTAAAATTACATAATAAGCTTTTTCACATGTACTTATATGAGGTTGAAATATAAATCATTTACATTACTTTATTTACTGTTTGTTACATTCCAAAACATTGGGCCATCTAAATAATCATACCCTGAAAGATTATTTCTAGTAGCATTTACATTAGCATAATCGCCTACTTTAGTAACAGGTATATACTCATAAAACCATGCTTGTAAGTCATTATAAATAATTTTTGCATCATCTATCGAAGGGGCACTCTTAAAATTTTCAATAATCTCATCAAGTTCTTCACTTACAGTCCAGCCTACAAAATCACTTCTTAGGTAAGCCATTGATGTTGGATCAAGTTTAGGAGTGCTTGCACCAACGAGTAAATCAAAAGCAGCTGGATCATCACGCTTATCTAAATAAGTTGGCCAGTCATAAATTTCTAAAGAAGTATTAAGGCCCAGTTCATCTAGATTTTCCTTTAACACAACAGCTGCATTGTATAAGACAATATTTTCCCTAGAAGAAATAATTTTAATTTCTTCGCCATCATAGTCTGTTTCATTTAATAATTGTTTTGCTGCATCAATATCTCGATCAGCAAAATAATCATCTTTTCCTGCATCACTTGACCAAAGTGCTGATTGGTAATTCATCATTAATCCATGGTCTAGTGTGTAATAATCCTCATTTGTAACAGCTGCTAAAAGCATAGCCTCTTTATCAATTCCTGTTGCAACAGCTTCACGAGCGCGGACATCTGTAAATAACCCACTATCCTTATTATAAAAAATATTTAATTGTCCAAATGGATCAATAAAAGTAGAAATATCTGGATCATCAGCAAGCTGTGGTGCCATATCAAGCTGAACTTCTTTAACCGCATCATATTCTCCAGTTCTAATACCTGCAAGGCGAGTTGATGCATCTGGGACAAAGATAAATTGAATACCTTGAACTAATGCTTCTTTTTTCCCTGATAATCCGTCCGCTGGAGTATCAAGTGGTTTGTAATCATCAAATTTTGTTAGATAAATATATTGATCTTGTCTCCATTCCTCAAATTTAAAAGGACCTGTTCCAATATATTCCTCTACGCTAGCATCTGATGCATTTTCAACTATTTCTTTCGGCATGATAGATGCAAAATTTCCTCCACCATAAGCTAATGTTGTTAAAGCCGTTGATACAGGTGCTGGTTGTGTAATAACAACTGTATAATCATCTGGCGCTTCCATTGTTGCTCCTTCAAAATCTGCCTTACCAAGGCTAGATAATCTAACCCATCTTTCTAGTGAAGCAATAACATCTTCTGCTTTTACTTCTTCCCCATTATGGAAAAGAATCCCCTCTCTTAAATGAAAAGTTAGTGTTGTCCCATCATCACTCTGTTCCCATGATTCAGCAAGCATTGGCTGAACATTGAATTCTGAATCGATGGTAACTAAAGTTTCAAATATATGTCTACCTACATCGGCAATTTGTTGTGCAGGAGATGCATGGGAATCTAGGTGCGGTGGAGCTGCTGGTATTGCAAATTTTATATCTTCTCCAATTCCATTGTTCCCCTCAGCACTATCTGTATCCGTTTTATTATCTGATTCTCCAGATGAACAAGCAATTAGTACAATGCTTAATAAAAATAAACATAGCATTAGTTTTATCGGCCTTGATGAAATCATTTATATTTCCTCCCTTTTTATACCTAATCTTTATATTTAATAAACTACGAAAATTTATCATTCTATACACTATCTTCTATTTATATTGAGAGTAGCTTTGTTATTAACATTTCAAAATAAAGGACTGCTGGGCAGTCCATTTTTATGGGCAGACTAATACTTCAAACAGTATTAGATTTTTTGGCTTTTTACTGAAGTATTTCTATTCTACCTTCAGTTAAGTAAAAAATTTTCCCCACTATTGTATCTACCTCAACTATGAAGTTTCTTTTAAAAGTTCTGCTCTTAATGTTTGAAGATGATCTGTAATCGCGTGAACAGCACCAGATGAATTGCCTTCTTTAATCATTTCAAAGATAAGCTGATGTTCACGTAATGCCTCTTCATAACGTTTATGTGAACCTAATATTTGTTTTCTAGTTTGATTAATCATGTTTAAATTAGATTTCATTAATGAGACGAACACGAAGTTTTGTGTCGCTTCTGCTAAAGTTAAATGAAAATTATGATCTTCATTAATAAGCATGTTGGGATATTTCAAGCTTTCTTCCATTTGCTGTAAAATAGCTTCCATTTTTTCAAGATCTTCTTTTGTCGCTCTTTCGCAGGCTAATTCGACAATTTTCGGTTCCAATACTTCCCGCACTTCTAAAAAGTGAAGAATAGCTGTTTTTTTAATTAAATTTACGGTATCAAACTCATAGTTAGGTGCTAAGTGTTGATCAATATGTTGAATAAATCTTCCTCCACCTGGTTTAGAGATAATTAATCCTTCTGACTCTAAAACACGACAGGCTTCTCTTAAAGATGTACGACTACAGCCTAAAGTAATAGCTAACTGACGTTCAGCTGGCAGGCGATCACCAGGCTTTAGCTCTCCTTCTTTAATTAACTCTACAACCTGACGTACTATTTTTTCATACATTCTTTCTTTTTTTATCTCTGTAAATCCTGAATTAACCAAATTTCCCACCTCTAAAGTTTTATCTTTTCATTTGTAGATTTTTTGAACAATCTTTTTTATCTAATTCTCAACTAGATAAAGAAAATTATACTATAAAACAAAAGAAAGCGGTAAACTCTATTATTTCTATAAGACTTTTAGTTATTTAAACATTTTTTAATGCTTCAATAACTTTTTGCCATGATTTAGGATTTTCACCATTAAACTTATCTCTAAGGTCATGTGATGTGATCAAATCAAGTTTTTCTTTCGCAGCTTTCGTCATTGCTGAATTTATATTTGCAGCATCTAATATATCTAATGTTCCTTGTAATTCTACAGCACGTCGCTTAGAGTGGATGGAAGTCCCTGTAACTAATCGATTCATAATTTCTTTAAAATCTTTATTACTCATTGTTTCAAAAATAGATTCTGTAACGATATCTTCTACATTAAAATGATGAGCGGCTTCCAGCATTTCGATTAATAATACAGAAACCCCCTTCATATAAATACTGCGAATTAATTTTGTAGCAGATGCGTCCCCAGCAACTTCACTTGCCTTTTCAATATTCATGTTATACGTAGACATTAAACGAATAAATTCATCCGTTCCTTTTCCACTAGCAAGGATTGGAACTTTATGTTTATGTACAGGCAAAGACCCCATCATGGCTACATCTACAAAATTACTTTCTACTTGTTCAATCTCTTGAGCTATCATTTTTTTTATATCAGGTGTAGATGCTGATACATCAATATAAAGCGTTCCTTTGTTTAGATAAGGAGCAATCGTTTGGCTAACACCATAAGCTTTATCCGCTGGAACCGCTACGATTAATATATTAGCATGTTGAACCACTTCCTGAATTGTCGGCAAGAGCTTGACAGAAGCTCGATTAGCTCTTTCTTCAATTAATGATTTCATCTGTGCATCATCCCACATTGGGTCATATGCAACAATTTTTTTTAATCCTTCTTGGTGGAGACCATATGACATCTCATAAGCAGCCTCTCCATAACCAATAAAGCCTATTTGCATCTTATCTTCCCACTTTCTGTCTTATGAATTACTTTTGATTTTCTCATCTAACCAGCTAGGCTTAATAGATATGCTTGAATCATTACTATTTTCAAAAGCTTGGATTTGCTTTAAGCGTTCCTGCTCATATGTTAATTTATTTTCAGCAGCAGTAAGCACTCGGTCAATTTCTTCTTTCCGTACAACGACAACCCCGTCCTCGTCGCCTACTATTAAATCACCTGGCTCTACCGAAACCCCGCCACATGAGATTGGCTTATTGATTTCCCCTGGTCCATTTTTTAATGGTCCACTTGGAATAAATCCTTTTGCATAAATTGGAAGATCTAATGTTTTTAATATCTCTTTATCTCTTACTAGACCATCAATAATGATTCCTTCTACTCCCATTGCTCTTGCAGAGAATGCCATTAATTCACCTAAATATGCATTTTCCACATGACCTCCACCATCAACTACTAAAACATATCCCTGTTTTGCCTTATGAATGGCTTCATGTAAAAATAAATTATCTCCTGAATGCAAACTAACTGTTAAAGCAGTACCAACTACTTTTGCATTATTTGTAACGGATTTAATTTTATAATCCATTACGCCATTATTTCTAAGAGCATCAGCAATTGTTGTAGAATTAAGTTGCTTCGCTTTTTCTATCACCTCATTTGATAATAGTGCTGGCAATGTCTTATTTGAATCCATAAATTCCCCACTCCTCTCACCTATCTATTATATGTATCACTCTGAACGAAAGCGATTACAAACAATCGGACAACTGGGCTAACCAATCACCCTTTAAAATTCTACTATATCAAAATTAGAAACGCAATGACTAAACTAAATTTTTAGCAATCAACAAATAAAAAGGTTACGACAATTACCCATTCAAGAATCTAAAAGAACTTGGTCGCTAAGCATCCAAGTTCTTTTAAACTCATACAAAATGATTTAATTACTGACTCTTGGGTAATGCTGACTTTCTTTCCACAAATGTTCCTGGAAGCAAAACGCGCATAATTTCTTCATTTTCTCCATTGATTTCTTTTAATAAAATAGAAATAGCTAATTCGATCAATTCGTCTACTGGAACTTTCCATGTTGTTAAAGCATATGGATTCCAAGAAGCCATAGGAATATCGTCAAAACCAACTATAGATAATTCTTTAGGAATAGATATCCCTAACGTTTCTACAGCATCAATTACACCTACAGCCATAATATCGTCCGCACAAAAAAGGGCATCTAGATCTCTATTATTTGATAAAAGCCGTAATGCAGCTTGGTATCCAGCTTTATATGAGTATCCTCCAGCTTCAATAACTGGTGCTACTCCTTTTTCATGAAGAAACGCACAAAAACCTTCTTGACGATCTCGACTTGTTGAAGAATCTTCATGACCAGTCATGTAAGCAAGTTTTCGATGTCCTTGATTAAATAAATATTTACCTATCTCACGTCCAGCAGAATAATTGTCACAGCCAACAAAATGGCAAGGCGAGCCCTCTATATCTCGGTATAACAATACGACAGGAATTTGATTGTTTGATAATTGTCCAACAACATTTGACGATAAAAGCGCATCTGTCACGATTACTCCATCCACATTATATTCTAGAAATTGTGATATTTCTTCCTCCTGAAGTAATCCTTCTTTAGTATGAACAAACAAAATATTAAATCCTTTATTTTTTAAGCTTCCAGTCAATTTTTCTAGAATTCCTGAAAAAAAAGGATTCTCAATATCTCCCATCACAAGTCCTATCATATTAGTTTTATTTGTAATTAGTCCTCTAGCAAGCGCATTCGGACGATATCCAAGTTGTTTTGCAGAATCTAATACTCTTCTTTGTAAACTTTCTGAAACTGGTTTACTAGAATTAGGTGTAAAAACTCTTGAAACAGTTGACTGCGATACCCCAGCTAACCTTGCAACTTCTGCAGCATTGACTTTTTTTCTTTTACTTTTAATATGTCGATCTTTCAACAAATTAACCACCTTTCTTTAATATAGATTTAGATATGTCTAATTTTTAATATCCTTGCACCCTTTAGAAATTTTCTATATTAAAATAAGTTGTAATCCAGTGTGAACATACTAGCTATGAAATCACATTTTATCTTAACTATAGTATAAAATTAAAATGAATACACGTATATATAGGTTAATCGAATTCACAACAGCGAAATATGATGGATGTGTTTGCTGTCTTATTCAGTTTAATTTTTGTATTTAACTTTTAAAGTAAAAAAAGACTCTCATTCATGAATGTATGTCCATAGGAAATACATCATGAAAGAGAGTCTTCATACTAGTAAACGTAGTTGGCTTCCGTATTTAATATAAGTTTCGAAATCCGTTTGAGGAACATTAGCCATGTATATCGATTTTCAGATCCTTTTACGCTATTGATTAAAACATTATATATGTTGTTAAGTATTTCAAATAGTTAAATGACGAGAATCCCTCACTATTATTTGTAGATCCATACTTTCCATTTCATCAAGCGGGTGTAATGGACGGGTAACTTTCGTATATGAGTAGTTCTTAAAATTGGGGCTAGCAGGTCCAGGGGTATCAAGTATAAATACTTTATCTGTTAGATGCTTGTAAGTAGTTCTAAAGTTAACAGGTTGTTTAATCACTACTAACTTCGCTTCCTCAACATTTAACCCCATCGAACGGTATTGCGCATCATCCCACTCATATGTTGGATATGTGGAAACTAACAATGAAATATTCCCAATTTCTAAAACAACGGACAAACCCATATTTCCATATGAACCTCCATATAATCCTTTATATAAAAATTCTCCATCAGAAATATGTTTCACAATACCTTCAATTTCTACTGGTTTTCCCCGTCTTGGGTCAATCTGATTCCCTACTTTTACTCGAACTTTTTCTTTAACACCCATTGTTGCAGCATCTAATGCTACTTGTGGATCAACAATACCTAAAATACACTTTTCCTGGACATCGCATGCTAGCATTCTTTCAAGTACAGCAGTACTATCACCTGTAGAACCAGCTCCTATAGCGTCCGCAGTATCAACTAATAAAACTGTTTTCTCCACTGATTCTAATCCTAAACGAATAGCTTCATCAACTTCATATGGTTTTACATAAAACTCATGTCGCAAATCCCAACCCATTTTTGCAAGTTTAATAGCTTCAGATTTAGCTTTTTTTGTATTATTATTTGTAATGACGATTGTTGAAAAACCTATTCCAGATATATCTAACCATGGTTGTACAGGAAATGCCGAGACAGATAAAATATCTTCTTCCTTTTCCAAGCAATGTTCTTCATCTACAATTTTTCGAAGCGGCCCAGTCTTAGAATCCGTATTGCATGGAACAATCATTGGTACCTTTGCCATAGCCATAATAGGATTTGCTTCTTCACGTACCGTTTTTAATAATAACGATGCTGCTCTCTGGCCAGTCTCACGTGTATCGATATGCGGATAATGGCGATAACCAATGATTCCAGTAGCAGACTTGATCTTTTGCTGGGTTATATTCGCATGGAGATCCATTGTTGCAATCACTGGGATATCTCCAACAATCTTCCGAATCATTTTCAAAATAGAACCTTCAGGATCCTCGTCTTCTTCACTAACCATCGCACCATGCATGGCAGCTAAAACCCCATCAAGTGGTCCTGCTTGTTTCAAACGTTTGGAAATTTCTTCTGCAAAGTTATCTATAGCATCTTGCGTTACGGGACCAGAAGAATAAGCATGTGTAGCAATAATAGGAACCACTTCTACATCTTCCTTATTTAAAATGTCGAGAAAGCCGTTAATTTCAGTTCCTGCGCTACCACGATGTTTAATAATCTCTTCTCCACAATAATAATAGACTCTTTTAAAATCACTTAATTGACAGTTTACATAACAAAAACTATTACTTTCTTGTTTTAGCTCTAAAATAGCTATTCTCATTACATACACCTTCTCACTATCTTATTTTTAGCCTAAGTTTTACAGTTATTCTTATTAGTACTGTCGATATTATAACTATGTTGAATTATTACTTGCCTACTGATGTATTCCAAAGTATAGGTCCATTGAGATACTCTAAACCTTGTACTTTATCGGTAGAGGCCAAGATATCAGGACTATCCGCAATTTTAATAATCGGAAGGATATTCCAATAATATTCTTGAAGTGTTACCCATTTCTTCACTGCTTCTTCTTGTGAATCCGCTTGAACGATAGCTTGTAATTGAGCTTGAGATTCTTCATCTTCTGGTCCGTCCACCCAAGTTTCACTTAAAAATAATTGTTCTATTGGTGTGATAGTTGGAGGAAGTCCAGTGATGAAAAGATCCCATTGTTCTGGATCATTACGCATGCTAACAACTGTTGCCCAATCATAAACCTGCAAATTCACATTCATACCAACTGCTTTAAGTTGCTCTAAGATTACATTTGCACCATTAAACATATACGAATATTCACGTGTAGTTAGAAAGGTAATTTCTTCACCGTTATAACCTGCTTCCTCTAATAAACGTTCAGCTTTTTCAGGATCATATTCATAATACGACGATTCTCCAGCATCAGTATACCAACTGGAATTTTCTAAAAACATGTAACTGGATCCCATACCATAATTATTCACAAGTGCTGCTTTTGCCACCTCTTCGAGATCTATTGCTGCATTAACGGCTTGTCTCATTTTTACATCAGTAAAAACTCCATCAGTTTTATCAAATACTAATGCAATATATTCTGCTAAAGGAGAATGTACAGTAAGATTTGGGTTACTATCTAATGTCTCATACATATCAGGTTCATACCCAAATCCAATATCATATTGTTCCGTTTGGATACCTGAAAGCCTTGTAGAAGGATCTGTTATGATTTGAAAATATAAATCATCAACTAAAGCTTCCTTTTTTCCACCTAAACCATCAGTTGGACTATCAAGTGATTGATAACCATCGTATTTAGTTAAATGAATATATTGATCTTGTTTCCATTCAGCAAATTCAAATGGTCCAGTACCAACATATTCTTGAACTCCTTCTGCAGAAGCTGCTTCTATTATTTCCTTTGGCATAATTCCAGCAAACTGTGTTGTTCCTGCTAGTATGGATACAGCAAAAATACTTGGTTCTTCTAGCTGTAACTCAACTGTATAATCATCTACTTCAATAAATTCCGCATTCTCTAAAAGTGATTGTCCAGTTGAAGACATACCTTTCCAGCGATTCATAGATGCCACAACATCTTCAGCAATCATTTCATTGCCATTATGAAATATAACCCCTTCTCTTAGCTTAAATGTATATGTCTTATTATCATCACTAGCCTCCCATGATTCAGCTAACATGGGTACAGCTTCATATTTCGAATCCAATGTTACAAGTGTTTCAAAAATATTTCTAGCTACATCTCTAGTGGCTGCAGCTGTAGACATAACTGGATCAATTGTTGGTGGTTGCGTATTTATTGCATAAATAAGTTCACCACCGCCTTCTACTACCCCTTCACTTGAATTTGGAGCAGTTGAATCTGAACTATTATTACATCCGACTAAGACTATTAACGTCAAAAAACATGTGAAAATCCATATTTTCCTCATTATAAAAATAAACCTCCCCAAGATTTTGTTCCATTGAATGTAAAACAATATCGTCAGCTGTTTTTATGATGTATTTTAAAACCGTTAATAATTAGTTTTCATAAGTACTAATTGAATACTTAAAAATAAGAATTTCTATATCACGCAATACTTATTTATTTCCATATCTACGCACTCTAATTAAAGCTTGTTCTGCATGCCCTGCAAAATTCTCTAATTGACAGAGCCTAGCTGCATATTCTCCAATATAAGCACTCGCTTTTTCAGAAATCCTTTGGTACGTACAAGTCTTGAGAAATTTACCCACCCATAAGCCACCTGTATACCGAGCGGCCCCCTGTGTAGGCAACGTATGATTTGTTCCTATCACTTTATCTCCATACGCTACATTTGTTTCGGGACCGAGGAAAAGTGCACCGTAGTTTTTCATGTTATTTAAAAAATAATCTGGATCCTCGGTTAATACCTGGACATGTTCATAGGCTAGTTGATCCCCAGCTGCTAATGCCTCTTCAATAGTGTCTACCACTATTAATGTTCCATAATCTTCCCAGGCAACCCTGGCAATATCTTTAGTAGGAAGAAGCTTTAGTTGCCTTTCAATTTCTTCTAAAGTTTCCTCAGCTAATTTTTGAGAAGTGGTTATTATTGCGCCTGGTGAAGTAGGCCCATGCTCAATTTGTCCCAAAACATCTGTTGCAATTAGCTCTGCATCAGATGTATCATCTGCAATAATTAAAGTTTCTGTTGGACCTGCAAATAGATCAATACCTACTTTTCCGAATAACTGCCTTTTCGTTTCTGCAACATATGCATTTCCAGGACCTACAATCATATCTACCGCTTGAATAGTTTCAGTTCCAATTGCCATTGCCGCCATTGCCTGAATTCCACCTAAAATATATATTTCATCTGCTCCTGCTAAATACATAGCTGTTACAGTAGCTTCAGGAATCTTACCTTGAATTGGAGGCGTACACGCAATGACTCTCTCTACACCAGCAACTTTAGCAGTTAATATACTCATCTGAGCGGAAGCAACCATAGGATATCTTCCTCCAGGAATATAACATCCTACACTTTCAACAGGAATGTTTTTATGTCCTAATACAACACCTGGTAATGTTTCAACTTCAATATCTGATATTCCCTTTCTCTGCTCTTCAGCAAATTTTCGAATATTAGATTGTGCAAATTTAATGTCATCAATAGTCTGTTTTGGTACCTTTGTAATAATTTCCTGAATTTTTTCAGCAGATAGTTTAAAACTTTCTGGAACCCAATCGTCATATTTCTTCGACAATTCTTGGACTGCAATATCGCCATTTTCTTCTATTTGCTTAATGGCATCACTTACAATCGCTGAAACTTTTAGATTATTTAATGCTACTTCTTCTTCTGTCTTTCCTTGCTTTAAATATTTAATCATAATGATACTCCTCCCTAAGGAATACGTATTCCTTTACTAATAAAAAATACGTACTCCTATATATTATATGAAATAGGAATACGTATTCCTTTACGTAAAGTTTAGATTATCTTGGAATAGTTTGTCAATAGTTTTTAAATAGATAATATCTCGTTTTTATAAAAGAAATCCATAAAAAATAGTGTCGAATTCACATTAACTATTTAATGTACTGAGAAAAAGCTAGAAAGCTGAATACAGAATTACATCAATAAAACAGCAATTTTTACGCTTTTAGAGCAAACAAAAAATCAGTAGAAAGGGTGATATTACTACCCCTGTTTCTACTGATTTACTTAATAAATCCTCTTGTAATTTTTAAAAGATTCTTGATTCATTCACCTGTTAATGATTAGAAATTGCTATGCAAAAAAGCTTCTAATCTTCTTCTCATCTTCTGCAATTTGAGCAATTAACATATCTATACCTTCAAATTTTTTCTCAGGACGGATAAATTGAAGGAGCTCGATTTGTACTTCTTTATTATATATTTCTTGATTAAAATCAAGTATGTTTACTTCTACTGAAGGCTGAACATACCCCTCTTTAAAAGTGGGTCTAACCCCTATATTTGCCATACCATAATATTTTTTATCCTGATGGTAAACATGAACTGCATAGACTCCTAATTTTGGCAATAATGCTTGATCATCTATCTTAATATTTGCAGTAGGGTATCCTATTGTTCTCCCCCGCTGATCTCCCTTTTCTACGATACCAGACATTCTTAATGGTCGGCTAAGTAATAGGTTTGCAGTGACAATATCACCTTCCGATAAACACTCTCTAATTCGGGTCGAGCTTACTTTTTCATCGATTAGATCTAATTTTTCAATGATTGTATGTGTAAATCTCCCCTGAGCGTATTCATCAATGGTAGCCATATTTCCTTTGCCTTTAAATCCATATGTATAATCAAAGCCTGCAACTAAATGCTTAATGTTTAATCCAACTATAAAATAATCGATAAATTGCGCTGGTAATAGGCGTGATAATTCTTGATTAAAGGTAATGATATACAATCGATCCACATATAAATTCTCTAGAATAGCTTTTTTCTCAGCCAATGGAGTAATATATTGTATTTGTCCTGCTTCTTTTTTCAACACTGCTGATGGATGAGGATGAAATGTAATGACAGCACTTTCCATATTCCGTTGTTTTGCTTCTAAGACAGCTGATTTTATAACCTGTTGATGTCCAATATGAATACCATCGAAAAAACCGATAGCAGCAACGGTAGCAGGTATTTCCTCTTGTATTGACATTGGATATGTCAGTTGAATAGTTTTCATTCGATTCACCTACATTCCTTACTTGTTAAAAACTCGAATAGGTTTGATTTCTTCATTATTTTCAGGATGAATTTGATATATTGCTAATAATTGATTATTAGATATAATTGCAAATGGACCAGTCGGAATTTGCTGATGAAAAATAGGTAGCTTTTGACCATTTAATACACGTTTTCTTATATCATTATCTACCTCGATTTGCACCATGTCTTTAATACCTTCTAGCATAGGAACTAGTAATTCTCTTTCTGTTCCTGTTTGTTTTGCTTGTTCTAGTTCTTCAAAAGTATATGTATCAGCTTGTGTAAAGCTTCCTGCTTCTGTACGGATTAAATGTGACATATGTGCTGGATAGCCAAGTTCTCGACCAATATCTACACATAATGTGCGAATATAAGTGCCTTGGGAACAAACGACCTTAAAGGAGAATTTATTTTCTGCTTGATTGGTAACAGGTATTCTCTCTAGATGAAAAATAGTGATTTGTCTTATAGGTCTTTCTACTTCTTGATTTGCACGGGCATATTCATATAATTTTTTCCCATTTACCTTTACTGCAGAATACATCGGCGGAACTTGTGTGATAACACCTTGAAACTTCTGTAATGTTTGATTGATTTGCTCATTGAAGTCCTTTTCCACAAATTCTTTTTCTTCAATAATAGCTCCATGTGCATCTTCTGTCTCTGTCGCAACACCTAAGCAGCATTCCGCTATATATGTTTTTTTAGATACCGTTAAAAAAGGTACAAGCTTCGTTGCATTGCCAATACAAATAGTCAATACACCCTCTACTTCAGGATCTAATGTACCTGTATGTCCAACTTTTTTTGTACCAAAAATTCTACGTATTTTCATCACACAGTCATGTGAAGTCATGCCTTTTGGTTTCCATAATGGCAAAATTCCATGCATAGATAATCCCTCTTCTGCCAAGTACTGACTAAACAAATAAACATGCTTGAAAAACCAAGGGAGGAAAGTATTATTTTTATTAAAATCATTAGCACTTTCCAGCTTTGGTTTTCCTACATGCTCCACATACTTAGGCTTTATTTATTGTTCAAATCACGAAGTAAAGATTCAATATGTGATCCGTATTCATACGCATTATCAAATTCAAAGGATATTTCCGGAGTTTTTCTTAAGCGTATTCGACTGCCGATCTCAGAGCGAATAAAACCACTTGCTTTTGCTAACCCAAGTAATGTATCTTCCTTTTTCTTCTCGTCTCCAAGAACAGAAATAAAAACTTTTGATTGTTGTAAATCACCAGTTACTTCTACATCTGTAACCGTGACAAAACCAACACGAGGATCTTTAATTTTATTATTAAGGATATCGCCTAATTCTTTTTTTATTTGTTCTGCTACACGATTAGCTCGAATATTACTCATACTTTTCACCTCATACTTTACATCATTTATCAGATACGATTTACCAAATTAAATGATTTCTTGTTTCGTAATAGTTCGTTCGATTTCTGGAAATGAGTCAATTGTTCGAATAACTGCTGCTAATGTCTGTTCTGCATGTAATCTTTCATTAGAAATAGTTACAATTCCTAATTTTGCTCGTTGCCACAGCTCCTGAAATTCTAGCTCTGCCACAGAAACATTAAAATCTTTTCTTAATTTAGCAATCATTCGCTTGATTACAGAACGTTTATCCTTAAGAGAAAAAGATGCATAAATTGTGCACTCAACCTCTAGATAAAGAATCATTAACGCTTAATTTCTTCCATTACGAATGCTTCAATAATATCACCAGTTTTAATATCATTATAATCTTTAATAGTGATACCACATTCGTATCCTTGTACAACTTCTCTTACATCATCTTTGAAGCGTTTTAATGCATCAATTTCTCCTTCAAATAAAACAATACCATTACGAATTAAACGTACGCTAGAGTTACGGCCAATTTTACCGTCTGTTACATAACTACCAGCAATTGTTCCGATTCTAGATACTTTAAATAGCTCACGTACTTCTGCTTGCCCAATAACTTTTTCTTCGTATTCTGGATCAAGCATACCTTTCATCGCTGCTTCCACTTCTTCAATTGCATTATAAATAACGCGGTGGAGACGAATATCTACACCTTCAGATTCTGCCGCTTTTTGAGCGTTAATATCAGGACGAACATTAAAACCAATTACAATGGCATTAGATGCAGATGCTAAAATAACATCAGATTCATTAATTGCCCCAGCTCCAGAGTGAATGATCTTAATCTTCACATTTTCTACTTCGATTTTTTGTAAAGAAGCGGATAATGCCTCTGCAGAACCTTGTACATCTGCTTTAATAATGATATTAATTTCCTTCATTTCGCCTTGTTTAATATGCTCAAACAGGTCATCTAAGCTAACAGCACTTTGCTCATGTCTACTATCTTGAATGAATTGTTGCTGACGAGATTCCCCAATTTGTCGAGCTTGCTTTTCATTGGTAAATACAAGGAATTGGTCTCCTGCTTGAGGCACTGTGCTTAAACCAGTAATTTCAACTGGAGTAGATGGACCAACCTCAGTTACACGATTACCTGTATCATCAACCATTGCACGAACACGTCCATACGTATTTCCTACAACAATTGCATCTCCTACGCGTAATGTTCCATTTTGTACAAGTAAGCTTGCAACTGCTCCTCTGCCTTTATCAAGCTGTGCATCAATTACTGTACCAAATGCATTTTTCTTAGGGTTTGCTTTATATTCTTCTACTTCTGCAACAAGTAAAATCATTTCAAGTAAATCATCGATACCTTCTCTTTTAATCGCAGATAGTGGTACGAAAATAGTATCTCCGCCCCAATCTTCAGGAACTAATCCATGTTCTGTTAACTCCTGCATTACTCGATCTGGATTTGCTGCTTCTTTATCAATTTTATTTACTGCAATAATAATCGGTACTTCTGCTGCTTTTGCATGGTTAATTGCTTCTACAGTTTGTGGCATTACTCCATCATCTGCAGCTACTACTAATACTGCAATATCTGTAACTTCTGCACCGCGAGAACGCATGCTTGTAAATGCTTCGTGTCCTGGTGTATCTAAGAAAGTAATTTTCTTCCCTTGACGCTCAATTTGGTAAGCACCAATATGCTGTGTAATTCCACCTGCTTCGCCTTCTGTAACCTTCGTATGACGAATCGAATCTAATAAAGTAGTTTTACCATGGTCAACATGTCCCATAATGGTAACAACTGCTGGACGTTCAATTAAATCTGCGTCTTTATCAGCAGTAATATACTTATCGAAATTTAAATCATCAAGAGGTTCCTCTTCTTTAACAACTTCATAATCATATTCAGATGCAATTAATTCAATTGTATCATCATCAAGGTCCTGATTTTTCGTTGCCATTACACCTAGGAACATTAGCTTTTTGATAATTTCTGTTGTTTCTTTTCCTAGCTTCTCAGCTAATTCAGCCACTGTTAATTTTTTCACATAAGAAATCTGCTTTGTTGTAGTATCTGCTTCTTTCTGTTCTACCTGCTTTTCTTTAGGTTGCTCATTTTTCTGTGGTTTATTTTGATTTTTATTTTGTTGTTTATTTTGCTGTTTATTTTTATTTTGGTTTTTATTCTGTTGCTTATGCTGTGGCTTGTTTTGTTGATTTTCTTTCTTATTTGTTGATTGCTTAGGTTTCTCTTCCTTCTTTTCACTAGGCTTAAACTTACTGTCTAATTTCTCAATTGCTTCATCTGAAACAGTAGACATATGATTAGTGATTTCTATATTTAATTCTCTTAAATGTTCAATAACTTCTTTGCTTGTAATATTATTTTGTTTTGCATATTCATAAACGCGCATTTTACTCATACGTTCACCCCCGTAATTAATTAGAGTAACAACTTTATTTTATTTGCGAATCCTTCATCTAAAATGGCAATAGCTACTCTGTGTGTTTTTCCAATAGCATGTGATAATGTATTACGATCATCAACAATTTCATAAGGAACATGATAAGAAGTACATTTATCCGTCAATTTCTTTCTCGTCTGTGCTCCTGTGTCATTTGCAATTAATACTAATTTTGCTTTTTGCTTTTGAATGTCTTTTACAATTGTTTCTTCGCCGATTGAACATTTTCCAGCTCGAAATGCTAGACCAATGATATTTAAATAATTATTTTTCATTTTCGTTACCCTGTATGATTTCTCTAAGCTCTTCGAAAATACTAGCATCCACATTTGTTGCAAATTGCTTATTTAAAATCCCCGTTTTCTCTGCTTTATCGATAACTGCTAAATCTCTTGACAAATAAGCTCCACGCCCGTTTTTTTTACCAGACAAATCAACAGAGATTTCCCCTTCTTTACTTCGAACAATACGAATCATTTCTTCTTTTGTCTTCATTTCATTAGAAACAATACATTTTCTAAGAGGTACTTTTCTCTTTCTCACCATTTGGCATTCCTCCATTAATCAAACAAAAGATCGTCGTCATCTAATAAATCTTCTTCTTTTTCTACTAGTAATCCTTCTTCTTTCGCAACAGATTCACTCTTAATATCAATTTTCCATCCTGTTAACTTAGCTGCTAGGCGTGCGTTCTGTCCACGCTTTCCAATTGCTAAAGACAGTTGATAATCTGGAACAATTACTGTAGTCGACTTTTCTTCTTCATTAATCATAACGGAAATTACTTTTGAAGGGCTTAATGCATTAGAGACATATGTTACCGGATCTTCTGACCATTCAATAACATCAATTTTCTCTCCTTTAAGTTCATTAACAATTGCTTGAACTCTTTGGCCACCTTGCCCTACACAAGAGCCTACTGGATCAATTTCTGGGTTTTCTGCATAAACGGAAATCTTAGAGCGATCTCCTGCTTCACGAGCAATTGACTTAATTTCTACTGTACCATCATAAATTTCTGGTACTTCCATCTCAAATAAACGTTTAAGTAAACCTGGATGAGAGCGTGAAATATAAATTTGTGGTCCTTTACTTGTGTTTTCCACTTTCGTAACAAACACTTTAATACGATCATGAATTTCATATTCATCTGCCGCCATTTGTTCAGCTTCTGCTAATTTTGCTTCGATTTTACCTAAGTTTACGTAGATAAATCGCTTATCTTTACGCTGAATAATACCTGTCATGACCTCTTCTTCACGGTCTACATATTCACTAAAAATCACACCGCGCTCTGCTTCTCTAACACGCTGTGTAACAACTTGTTTTGCTGCTTGTGCTGCAATTCTTCCAAAGTCTTTCGGAGTAATCTCTACATCAATTACATCATCAACCTGGTAATTTGGATCAATTTCTCTAGCTTCTTCTAAAGAAATCTCCTCTTGTATGTTCTCTACTTCTTCCACTACTGTTTTGCAGATGAACACTTGAAGCTTGCCTGCTTCTTCATTTATTTCAACTTTCACATTTGATGCTGACTTAAAATTCTTCTTATAGGCAGAAATAAGTGCCGCTTCTAAAGCGTCTAAAAGCACTTCCTTATCAATACCTTTTTCCTTTTCTAAAAAATCAATCGCTTCGAACAATTGATTGCTCACTTCTATTCCCCCTTTTATAAAACTACGGCAAGTCTGGCCTTTGCAATTTTGTCATACGGAATTTCAACTGTACTTTTTCTTGTTTTATCTTTATATTCAATGGTTGCAACATCTTCATCAAAATGCTTTAAAACCCCTTCATATTCCTTTTGGTTATCAATTGGTGCGTACAAAGAAACATAAACGTTTTTACCGACATTTTTTTCAAAATCAGTTTTATTTTTCAAAGGACGTTCTACCCCTGGGGAAGAAACATCTAAATAATAATTACCTTCTATAAAATCTACTTCATCTAGTTTTTCACTTAATGCCGCAGAAACAAAACCACATTCATCTATGCTAATTCCACCGTCTTTATCAATAAACACTCGCAGAAACCAGTCCTTACCTTCTTTTACATACTCAATATCAACCAGTTCGAAGTCTTCATTTTCGATAATTGGCAAAATCAGTTCTCTTGTTGATTCAATAATTTTACTGCTCACAATGGCCCTCCTTTATTCAGTTGTCATTATAGCTAGTATAGACAGGAACTCTATCATTCATTACATTTTTTCATCCAATCAATATAAAACCCCTGCCGAATTACTTGGCAAGGGATAGTTAAACTAATTGAAGTATTAAACAGAGATATTCCAGTCCTTTAAACCATTTCAAACATACTACCTAAAAACAGTTTAACATAGAGATTTCTTTGTTGCAAGGAAATCCAACTACTGACAGTGGCCAGAACCAATTATCTATCTAAAATAATGATAATTGATTCTTCTCAGCCATTCCTTCTAAACATCCGTGTTGGTCTAAATATTCAAGCACTGTATTGGAGATTCTGCTTCGTTCACGTAAATCTTCTTTTGATAAAAATTCGCCATCTTCACGGACTTTCACGATATTGTGTGCCGCATTGACCCCCAGTCCTTCTACTGCACTAAATGGTGGAATAAGTGAATCTCCTTCAATAATAAAATCTGTTGCACTTGATTTATATAAGTCTACCTTTTCGAATTTAATTCCTCGTTCCCACATTTCTAGTGATACGTTTAATACTGTTAATAAGTTCTTCTCTTTTGTTGTTGCATCATTACCTTTTGCCTTAATTTCTTCCATTCGTTTGCGGATGGCATTTGAACCTTTTACCATCACATCTAATTCAAAGTCGTCTGCACGAATAGAAAAATACGCTGCATAAAAGAGAATTGGATGGTGTACTTTAAAATAAGCTATACGCACTGCCATTAAAACATATGCAGTAGCATGTGCTTTTGGAAACATGTATTTGATTTTCTGACAGGAATCGATATACCAATCTGGTACCTGCTGTTTCTTCATTTCTACGATCCATTCATCCTGTAATCCTTTTCCTTTACGGACAGATTCCATAATGGTGAAAGCTAAAGATGCTTCTAGGCCTTGATGCATTAAATAAACCATAATATCATCACGACAACCGATAACCTCTGGTAATTGACAAATTCCGTCATTAATCAAGTTTTGTGCATTACCTAGCCAAACATCTGTACCATGTGATAATCCAGAGATGATTACCAATTCAGCGAAGGTTTTTGGTTTTGTTTCTTCTAGCATTTGTCGTACAAAAGATGTACCAAACTCTGGAACTCCGAGTGTACCTGTTTTACAATCAATCTGCTCTGAGGTCACTCCTAATGCTTCTGTACTTGAAAATATACTCATTACTTTTTCATCATCTATAGCTAACTTCTGTGGATCTAATCCACTTAAATCTTGTAGCATACGAATTACGGTTGGATCATCGTGTCCAAGTATATCCAGTTTTAATAAATTACTATCAATCGAGTGAAAGTCGAAATGAGTGGTACGCCATTCACTTTTTCGATCATCTGCTGGAAACTGAATTGGTGTAAAGTCATAGATTTCCATATTATCAGGGACAACAATAATCCCCCCTGGATGCTGTCCAGTTGTTCTTTTTACACCGGTACACCCTTGAACAAGTCTTTCAATTTCTGCATTTTTCATATGAAGCTGATGGTCTGATGCATATCCTTTTACATAACCAAAGGCTGTTTTCTCAGCAATCGTACCAATCGTACCCGCACGATATACATAATCTTCACCAAATAACTCTTTCGTGTAGTTATGTGCATGAGTCTGGTACTCTCCAGAGAAGTTAAGATCAATATCTGGAACTTTATCTCCTTTAAACCCTAAGAATGTTTCAAATGGGATATCTTGTCCATCCTTTGCTAGCTCATGGTTACAATGCGGACATTTTTTATCTGGTAAATCAAAGCCACTAGCATAAGAACCATCTGTAATGAATTCATTATAGTGACATTCTGGGCATACATAATGTGCTGGTAATGGATTTACTTCGGTAATTTCCATCATTGTAGCTACAAGTGAAGATCCAACCGATCCACGTGACCCTACTAAGTATCCATCCATTAATGATTTTTTCACTAGTTTATGAGAAATTAAGTAGATAACACCGAAGCCATGACCTAATATACTACTTAATTCTTTTTCTATTCGCTCCGAGACAATTTCTGGTAATTGTTCTCCGTATATATGATGTGCCATAGAATACGTTAATTCACGAACTTCATTCTCCGCACCTTCAATTTCTGGTGTATATAACTTATCTTGAATAGGTACGACATCCTCAATCATATTTGCTATCGCATTAGAATTCTCCACTACGATCTTATGCGCCATGTCATGACCTAGAAATTGAAAGGCTAATAACATTTCATCTGTTGTACGAAATGATGTATCTGGTAGCGTAACTCGATTTAAAGGATTACCCTTCTGTGAAGCAATCAATATTTGTCGATATAATTTTTCATGCTTGTCGATATAATGGACATTCCCTGTAGCAACTACTTTTTTATCTAGACGTTTTCCTAGATCAATTAATTTCTTAATGATATCAAAGAGCTGTGCTTCATTTTGTACAAGTCCTCGCTCAATAAGATGTGAATAATTGGCAGGTGGATGTACTTCAATATAATCATAAAATGAAGCTACATTTTCTGCCTCGTCAACAGACTTCTGCATCATTGTTTCAAATACTTCTCCTTGATCACATCCAGAACCTACTAGAATTCCTTCACGAAGTTTGTTTAGTAAAGATCTTGGTACTCTTGGGACTCGGTAGAAATAATCGATATGTGACTGAGACACAATTTTATATAAGTTTTTCATTCCTTCTTGCGTTTGAGCAAGTAGTATACAATGATATGGTCTAGAGCGCTGATAAGCATTTCCTTCGCCCATATGCTGATTTAACTGATCATGATGTGTAATATCAAGTTTTATTAGCTCTCTAATCAATTTCCAAGTCAAATAACCTGTAGCCTCAGCATCATAGATTGCTCGGTGATGCTGAGTTAATTCGATATCATAATATTTACATAATGTATTTAAACGATGGTTTCCTAGATCAGGTAGTAAGAAGCGAGATAACTCAAGCGTATCAATTATCGGATTGCTAATCTTCTCATAATCTAATTTACGAAAGCCTTCATTTAAAAATCCAATATCGAAAGTAGCATTATGTGCAACTAAAACCGCATCTCCCATCCAGTTTCTAAAGTCAGTTAAAACTTTATCTACTTCAGGCGCATCCACTAACATATCATCTGTAATACCAGTAATATCAATGATAACATCTGATAAGGCTCGATGTGGATTAGCAAAGGATTCAAAACGATCAATGATCTCTCCTTTATAAATTTTAACAGCTGCTAACTCAATAATGGTGTCATATACTGCAGAGAGACCCGTTGTTTCTACGTCGAACACCACATAGGTACCTTCATCTAGTTCCAAATGTGCTTCATTGTAAGCGATTGGAACCCCATCATCAACCAAGTTGGCTTCTAATCCATAAAGTACTTTAATATTATTTTTTTTGCTAGCAGAAAACGCTTCTGGGAATCCTTGTACACCCGAATGATCTGTAATCGCAATTGCCTTATGTCCCCATTTTGCAGCTTGTTCAATAAGTCTACCAGGTGAAACAACTGCATCCAACTGACTCATTGTTGTATGTGCATGTAGCTCCACGCGTTTTTCCTCTGCTAAATCCTGACGAGTTGGTACTCTTACTTCTTCCATATCTGAAGCCATCATTGCTAACTCATTAGAATACATATCTGTTTGAATCTTTCCTCTTGCCCTTACCCAAATACCCTTTTTCACTTGTGAAAAGATTTTAACATCATCATCATTTCGTGAGAACATTTTAATTTCTAATGAATCTGTGTAGTCAGTAGCTTTTACAATTAATAATGTACGTCCTGAACGAAGCTTCCGTTCTTCTACTGCAAATATATAACCTTGCACAGTAATTCGTTGCTCTTCCTCTAATATTTCTTCCATCCTTATCGGATCATCTTTAATTGGATAACCAATTGCTAATGGTTTCTCAGCTTCCATCTTATTCTTCTGTTCTTCTCTATTTTGTTGATTTTGTACCATTTCGAACGCAAGTTTTCTATCCTCTTCTGCCTGCTGTTTACGGAACTCCTGTACATCTGCTTCATTTGCTTTAATTTCCACGTCCACTGTATATGTAGGAATTCCATTCTTCGTACAGAAAACATGGAAGCTCTCTTGTAGGTTTCGTTTTAATGAACTTCCTTCTGCACCATTTCTAGCAGAAATAGTTATTTTTTGATTTGTGATTTGTGGGAGTTGTCCGTTGAGTAATTCTTTATGTGCTGGTAATAACTGTGTTTGCTGAATAAAGAATTTCCAATAATCAAGGAGCAAATCTTCCGAACATTGATTATCCTCAGCAGAAATTGTAACTTCTGTAGAAGCAATATGTTGAAAGGACTGTGCTAATTGATTACGGAATACTTCTAGCACATTTATTGGTAATAGTTGACCAACATGAATATGAAAATGCCATGTCTTGGTCTGCTTAAAAATTTCCACCTTTTTTATCGAACTTTCTAGAAAATGAGCATTAACCATCTCATCAGGTAACTGAATTTGTTGTAAGAGCAGGAGCATTTTCTCTTTTCCTGAAATGTCCATCTCAAGTCCTCCCTCTGTGCATTTATTTTTCTTCATAGAAAGAGTGAAGCTTCTACATGGAAATCCATCAGAAGCTTCATTGTCTTAGTTATTTCTTATAAAAATAGTCTTTGGATATCGTTCCATGTCACAATAATCATTAAAAGCATCAATAAAGCAAATCCAAAGAAGTGAACCATTCCTTCTTTTTGCGGATCAATAGGTTTTCCTCTAACTGCTTCAATTCCAATGAAAAGTAATCTACCACCATCAAGTGCAGGAAGTGGAATTAAATTGATAATTCCTAAGTTAATACTTAACATTGCTGTCCACATCAAGAAATTATGCAATCCTGTTTGAACAACCTGATCTGTCACATCATAGATTCCTACTGGACCAGATAACATTTCGATAGACAGCTGACCAGTCACTAACATAAATAAATTAGTTAAAATAAGCTTTGTCGTTTCATATGTTTGTGAAACACCATTTGTTAAAGACTTCCATAATGATTTTTCAAATGCTAATTGAACACCTACTTGACCAAAAGTAATATTCTCTGCTGTTTCTGCTTGTGGTATAACAAGCAAATTCTCTTGCTGGCCATCTCGTTCTACAGTCATTTGCAATTCTTCTTCTGGACTTTCTCTTACAATGGTCGTAAATTCTTCCCATGTCGTAATTGCTTGGTCATCTATTTGGATAACTTTATCCCCTGATTGGAAGCCTGCTTCTGCTGCAGGGCTATCATCTACCACTTCACCAATAATAGCTTGTTCTGAAGGTACCCCATAAGCGACACCTAAAATAATAAAAATCACAATCGCTAATAAAAAGTTCATGAATGGTCCAGCAAAGAGCTGAGCTGCTCTTTGTCCAACTGATTTCGAAGCAAACTGACGATCATATGGAGCAATTTGTGTTTCTGTTTCATCCATTACAAAAAATGCGTCACGTTTTACTTCAAAACGTAATAATTCTGAAGGCTCATCAATCTCATATCCTTCAATCATTAATTCATGATTCAAATCGACTTTTTCTATTTCGATAATTCGAGCATTAGGATGTTTTGATTTATTATTTACAATAATTTTTGCTACTTTTCCATTCTCATCGAATTCTAAACCAACATGGTGACCTGGTTTTAATTCAATAATCTCTGGATCTTCACCTGCTACTCTTACATAACCACCTAATGGTAGAAGACGAATCGTATAAAGTGTTTCGTTCTTAGTAAATGAAAATATTTTCGGTCCAAATCCAATCGCAAATTCTCTAGCTAGCATTCCTGTGCGCTTTGCTAAAATTAAATGGCCAAATTCATGAACAAACACCAATAATCCAAACATAAAAATAAAGGCAATTATCGTATTCATTAAGAGCACCTTTCTTTTCTTGATATTTATCTTTTCTTTACGTTAATAGCCCATCTAAATATTTGTAGAAGAAAGAAAAGCTACAACACTTCACTTTATTTTTCAAACGTTCATCTTATTCCTTATATATTATGAAATAAAATGAATTAAATACAAGAATGGAACTACAAATAACAAACTATCCAACCGATCTAGAATCCCACCATGACCAGGAAGTAATTTACCAGAATCTTTTACTTGGAAATGTCTCTTATATGCTGAAGCAACTAAATCACCAATTTGTGCAACAATAGAGATAGTAACAATCACAAGACATAATACACCAAGTGAAATGGTAAATGGATAGACCAGATGAAAGACAATTCCTACAGCCAATGCAGAAACAATTCCACCAATAGCTCCTTCTATCGTCTTGTTTGGACTAATAACTGGCCATAGCTTATGTTTCCCAAATGCTCTTCCAGTAAAATAAGCACCTGTATCTGTTGACCAGATTAAGAATAGAACAAATAAAACAAAGTTAAGACCTTCTCCTCTTGTTACATTTAGAAAATAAAAGCCCATACTAATATAAAGTGTTGTTATTAAAATAAAACCTGCATGTTCAAATGTAAATTTGTTTTTCGAAAGTACTGTATATGCTAATAATAACATGACAAATAAGATAACTGCATCTATTTTTGTCAACCATTGTTCTACATGGATTGATGTGTCTTCAGGTAATAAAAGAAACCACATAAATAAAACAGATAAAATAATCGGAAAAATTCCATTTTCTTTTATACCTTTATTCATACGAATAAGTTCCATCAAACCAACAGTTGCTAAAAAATAGATAAATAACGTGAATGGCCATTTACCATAAAGTACAAAAGGTACAAAAATAATCATTGCAAATATAGCTGTTATAATTCGTTGTTTCATGTATGTATCACCCTAAATACCCCCGTATCTTCTCTTTCTGTTTTGATAATCAAGTAAAGCTTCTTTAAAGATGCCTTCAGTAAACTCTGGCCAATATACATCTGTAAACCAAAATTCTGTATATGCTAATTGCCAGAGTAAGAAGTTACTTAATCTTTGTTCTCCACTTGTGCGAATTAGTAAGTCAGGGTCACATAATCCTTCCGTATATAGATATTTTGCAAAGAATTGCTCATCCAATTCATCTACGGGTAAATCTTTTTCACTTACATCACTTACAATATGCTTAATAGCACGTAATATTTCTGTTCTACTACCATAATTTAAAGCAAAATTTAAGAGCAATCCATCATTATCCTTTGTTCTATCCTTTGCATGTTGAATTGCTTCTTTAGTCGATTTTGGTAAAGTATCAAAATCACCGATTGTTTCTATTCGGACATTATTTTCTATCATTTCTGGTAAATAAATATCCAAGAAATCAATTGGTAATTTCATTAAAAAATCAACTTCTGATTTCGGTCTTTTCCAATTTTCTGTTGAAAAAGCATATAAGGTTAATATTTTTATATTTAAATTTGAGGCAACCCTTGTTATCTTTCGGACAACACTCATACCTTCCTTATGGCCGGCAATTCGTGGGAGACCTCTCTTTTTGGCCCAACGACCATTGCCATCCATGATAATGGCAACATGATTCGGTACATTAATTAATTCCAAATCATTTTGTTCTGGTTGTTTACTTTTAAAAAAAGGAAGTTTCATTGACATCATTTGCCTCCGACTAATAAATTAAGTCTATTTGGTGTAGAAAACATTTTCTCTTTCAAAAAATAAATTCTTGCCATAAAGATATCTGTCGCAGTCAATCACTGTTCAAGCAACATTATTTCCATATCTGATTTTATTTTAAGATTCGACTATCTTCTACTACCAGCTTATTATGTATATTTTATTATTAATATTTATCATTGAGCTACACTAGCAGAAGAAATATAACAACCGAGGAAGCTGTGGGTTCAGACTATAGGAAAAGCAGAACACATTCCTTAAGCAAGCCGCTCATTCATCATCTATACTTTGTTGATTTGTAATCATTTCTTAATTCCATACAAATAGACGTACTCTTCTAAGTATATACTATGATGATTCATAATTATATCACTATCTAAAAAAAATAAAACCCTCTTCTAAAAGAGGGTTTATACATACTATAAACGACACTTAAAAATCGAATTCATCAAGGCAAATTTATAATTATATCCCTTAAGTTCATCTCATTACTTATAGCGGAAGAAGTTTTTGTGATACTCAGTTAAACTTCCATAATTTCTGCTTCTTTTTCTTTAGCTAATCGCTCTAATTCTGCAATATAATTATCTGTTTCTTTTTGTACATTATCTTGGTTATTACGTAATTCATCTTCTGTAATTTCGCCATCTTTTTCAGCTTTTTTAAACTGTTCATTTGTATCGCGGCGAATATTACGTATACGAACTCGATACTCTTCTGTAAACTTGCCAACTACTTTAACAAGTTCTTTTCTTCTTTCTTCTGTTAATGCAGGAATAGTAATACGAATAATATTTCCGTCATTAGATGGTGTTAAACCAAGGTCTGCTTTTTGGATTGCTTTTTCCATATCACCAATTGCAGTTTTATCATATGGAGTGATTGTAATCATTCTTGGTTCTGGAGCTGATATGTTAGCCAGCTGGTTAAGCGGAGTTGTCGCACCATAATAATCAACAAAAACACTATCAAGCAAATTGGGGTTTGCACGACCTGCACGTACTGTCGCCAAACTCTTCGTAAATGCTTGTACAGTTTGTGTCATTTTTTCACGAGCTTGATTTAATATATCACTTGTCATTATTATTTCCCCCTTATAGTTGTCCCAATTGATTCTCCAAGCACAACGCGTTTAATATTATTTTCATCCATAATTGAAAATACAATAAGTGGAATATCATTATCCATACATAAAGTAGATGCTGTCGAATCCATAACTTCTAAACCTTCATTTAACATATCCATAAATGATAGATTGTCATATTTAATGGCATTCTTATCAAGTTTAGGATCAGCACTATATACACCATCCACATTATTTTTACCCATTAAAATAACTTCTGCTTCAATTTCCGCTGCTCGTAATGCTGCTGTAGTATCTGTAGAAAAATAAGGATTTCCTGTACCTGCAGCAAAAATCACAACACGTTTCTTCTCTAAATGACGAATTGCTTTTCTACGAATATATGGTTCTGCAACCTGTCTCATTTCAATTGAAGTTTGTACGCGAGTAGGTATACCTAGCTGTTCTAAGCTATCCTGAAGTGCTAGTGAGTTCATTACCGTTGCTAACATCCCCATATAATCAGCTGTTGCACGATCCATGCCCATTTCACTTCCAACTTTACCACGCCAAATATTTCCGCCACCAACTACTACTACTACTTCCACGCCCATGTCGGCAACTTCTTTCACTTGTTTTGCAACAGATTGAATAATTTTTGGTTCAATTCCAAAGCCTTGTTCTCCACTTAATGCTTCTCCACTTAATTTTAACACAATTCTACGGTAACGAGCTGTTGTCATAATAACCTCCACAGATAAATAAAATCTAGATATATTCCCCATCAAGTGGGTTCCTCAAATGTATACATGGAGAAGTAGGGAACAGTGCTTTGTTCCCTACTTCAATTTTCTTCATTATTGTTTGATTTGGCTCATAACTTCTTCAGCAAAGTTTTCTTCTCGCTTCTCTAAGCCTTCGCCCACTTCATATCTTACGAAAGATTTAACTGTAGCACCTTTTTCTTCCACAAACTTTTTAACTTTAACATCTGGGTCTTTAACAAAGCTCTGATCAAGTAAGCAAATTTCTTCAAAGAATTTGCCAAGACGACCTTCTACCATTTTTTCAACGATATTTGCAGGCTTACCTTCTCCTAAAGCTTGCTCTTTCAAAATTTCGCGTTCACGATTCACTTCATCTTCTGCTACTTCTGTACGAGAAACATATTTAGGGTTAACTGCAGCTACGTGCATAGCAACATCTTTAGCAACCTCTTCATCCGTAGTACCTTCTAATAATGTTAAAGCACCAATACGTCCACCCATGTGTAAATAAGCACCAAATGCATCTGCATCTGTTTTACTTACAACTGTAAAACGACGGAATGAAATCTTTTCGCCAATTGTAGCAATTGTAGTATTTAAGTGGTCTTCAATTGTTTCACCTTCACCAAATAACTTTTGGCTTAATGCTTCTTCAACTGTTGCAGGCTTTTGCTCTAAAACATGCTTTCCTAAATCAACAAGTAATTTTTGGAATAATTCATTTTTCGTTACAAAGTCTGTTTCACAGTTAACTTCGATAATTACAGCGTCATTACCTGAAACGGCAATATGTGTAGATCCTTCTGCAGCAATTCTGCCAGCTTTCTTAGCAGCTTGAGCTGTACCTGATTTACGTAAATAATCAACAGCTTCATCTATATTACCATTTGTTTCTTGAAGTGCTTTCTTACAATCCATCATTCCAGCACCAGTAATTTCACGTAATTCTTTAACTAATTTAGCAGTAATCGCCATTCTAAATCCTCCTATAAATAATTAAGTTATTTTAACAGTTTATCTTTTCATTACTATCCACATTATTTAAAAATAATTTGCGGCTCGTTATACTTATACAGTAAGAATGAAATTATCCATTCTTATTTGAAAAAAAGGTGATAAAAGGCATATCCCCTTATCACCTTTCTGTTTGTTTATTACTTAGCTTCTACTTCAGTTGCTTCTACTTCTTCAGAAGTTTCTTCAGCTACTACTTCTTGTTCCTCTTGTGCTTCAACTTCTAACTCTTCACCTTGCTTACCTTCTAAAATAGCATCTGCCATTTTAGCTGTTAAAAGTCTAACAGCACGGATTGCATCATCATTTGCAGGAATTACATAATCAATTTCGTCTGGATCACAGTTCGTATCTACAATTCCAATAATTGGGATATGTAATTTACGAGCTTCTGCAATTGCAATTTTTTCCTTACGAGGATCAATTACGAATAATGCATCAGGTAATTTAGTCATATCTTTAATTCCACCAAGGAATTTAACTAAGCGTTCTTTTTCTTTAAGAAGATTTACTACTTCTTTTTTAGGAAGTACTTCAAACGTTCCATCTTCTTCCATACGCTCAATGCTTTTTAAGCGATTGATTCTCTGACGGATTGTTTTGAAGTTTGTTAATGTACCACCTAACCAACGTTGGTTAACAAAGTACATACCTGAACGAGTTGCTTCTTCTTTAACAGATTCTTGAGCTTGCTTTTTCGTACCTACGAAAAGAACAGTTCCACCATTCTCTGCAATCTCACGAACATACTTGTAAGCTGCGTTCACTTTTTTAACTGTTTTTTGTAAATCAATGATGTAAATGCCATTACGCTCCGTGAAGATATATTTTTTCATCTTTGGATTCCAACGGCGAGTCTGATGTCCGAAATGTACACCAGCTTCTAATAATTGCTTCATAGAAATAACTGACATGTTTCTTTCCTCCTAATGGTTTTTTATCCTCCGCTCAGTTCCTATCTAGATAAGACCATATATTTGGCACCATCATCTAAATCCCTAAGCGTGTGTATTTTATCACTTATATTTAAGTACATGTTCAAAAAGGTCAGTAATAAGGACCATCATCGGTTAAGTTCGCAACGACCTGTTGCAACACCGATACTAGCACATCCTGTGCGTCGAAAGTTCAAGGCAGCGTAGCTTAGAGTAGCGGACTTCTACAGGATGTGGTGACTTCTGTGTTGTCCACAGGACGTGGACGGTTTTAACAGAAGTTCTGCTATAGTTACAATACATGAGCAACGGAAAAGCAAGCTAATGCAGAAATTCGATGTGTCATTTTTAGTGGGCTTTTTGAACGGGCTCTATAAGCAATATTTATACCAGAAATTAATATAACATATGTTGTCGATACAAGCAAGTTTTATCTTTTTTATGAGATAGAAAAGTATAAAAATTGCATAAAGTAATGCTTATTCAAAGTTAGCCCTGTCTAGCTCCGAGCGCCAAAAACTAAGAGATTTCGCGTCACACCCTACAATAAGTCAACATCGGCTCGTAACCTCACCGTGTTTCCTTTATCTCGGTTGTGCCACTCCAATCTCTACGTTTTTTGACGCATAGGATGTGCTAGTGCAGGCGTTGCGACAGGACGTCGCGTTTTTAGCCTGTAAGGGCGCTCTACGCTTTTCGTTCTGTATGAAAGTTTATAATTAATGCTACTTCTGTCTTTCCACAGCCTAATTGTTTAGCGATATCTTCTGTTGACAAGCCTTGCTGGTGTAATTGTAGTACTTGTGATTCTATCGAAGGAGTTTCTGCTTTATCTTCTCGCTTAATATGCTCTGGCCATTTCTCCACAGTCTCCTCCTGCTCATGATGGGTCACTTGTTGAGTTGGTGGTGGAGGGAATTGTATAGAAGAATTTTTGGCTTGCTTTTCCTGATTATGAGGCGATGCTTTTAATTGTAATTGCAAGCGTTCATTCTCGTATTTTATTTCATCTAAATATGTGTCCATCAATTGTGTAATATCCTCATTATTCGCCTTTTTTAATGATTGCAGCTGGTAGTAGAGATAAAACATGAATCCAAAAAGCACAAGATGGAATATGATGATAATTGTAATAATGATAACCATATATTTCCCCTTCTATCCATTAACATCAATAATTTTGCCTAAATACTCATGTTCAATAGAGCTTTGCTCATCCATTTCTTTCGTCTGCTTATTTTTCTTTCTTGCAGAATGGTTTTTTTCTTCCTTCTCTTTTTTGAGTTTTAATTGCTCTATTTCTTGAGTTTGCTTTCGCTTTCTTTCTTGCTCTTGAACTTGATTACTGTTCAATGCTGCTTGAAACTGTTCATTTTGTCTGGTTAACTGTTCCTGCATTTTCTGTGCTTCTACAGTTCGAGGCAATGCAACTTGCATTTCAATGGATTTTAATCCCATATTAGTCACCCCTTATCATATAAAACAATTTCATTCTGTTCTAAGATCACTCGGATATTTCTTCGTTCATTTTCAATTTTCCGTTTATATTTACCAATTTGAATAATTGTATTTGAATATAGGCAGTTTAGCGCAATTAGCTCAATTTCACCATTTTCAAAGAGCTTATTTGCTGTTTCGATTTTCTGATTAATTTCGTCGAGTTGTTCCTGAATTTGTTTTTGGGAATTTCGTTGCCTTAATAAAGTTATCTTTCTTTTACTATCATCTAGATGCTGGGAGCTTTTAAGCTTTTCGCCTACTAATTTTATTTTTTCTAGCATGGATTCAAGCTCTACTTTTCTTTTAATCAACTTTTCTTCTTCAGCTAAGTCAGTATTACTTTTTCCTAAACGAATTTCTGTCACTGTATTTAATCGATTACCAATATCCTTTGCTTCTACTTTCTTTCCTGCAAAATGTGTTCCACCAATAATGCTACCATTTCTACTAGATAACTTATTACCTGCTTTACATTCACTATGAATGATGGAGCTATCTACTAAAATTGAATTTCCTGCTTCTACGATACCTTGATTGATATAACCAATCTCAAGATTCTCACCAGCTATAATTTTCCCTTTTTTAAGTCCTGAGAAACCTTCTGAAACATAAACAGAACCTTTAGCAATGACATTTCCTGCTTCGACAATTCCAAAAACTTTTACATCCCCACCAGCTTTTACTGTATAACCAGTAGGAACATCACCGCGTATAATAACCGAGCCCACAAAATCAATATTTCCTGTTTTCATTGATAATGTTTCATTTACTTCATAAATAGGATTAATATCAATTCTTTTATTTCGAATACTTACTAATCCTTCCGTCGCAGCATAGAAGGATAAATCTTCTTTATTAAAGACAACATTTAATCCTGGCTTTATGTTAACACGTTTGCCTGGAAGTGCTCGAACAGCTTGTCCTAACACATTTTTCCCTGGTTTTCCTTTGGTTGGCAATGTTATTTGCGCGATTCTTTCTCCTTGCTGAACTGAAGGTATATGCATAAACTCTCTAAAATGTCGAGCTTGACTTTTACTTGTTGTAGAGCTCTTCTCAGACTCCATAAAGAATTGTCCATCCTCTCCATAAATCGGAGCCGATCCATTTGCGACTGTTATAGGAAACTCTTTCATAGGTAAGTTTTTTAATAGCAATTCTATTTTCTCGTGATCAATACCATGTGTGATATTTTTCTCATTTAAAAATAGAAGGATATCTTCCACCTGGAACTGTAATTCTTCGTAGGAGGTACTACAATCAATCTGAGCAGTCATTTTATCATTGGATAGTGTAACCTGAAAAAATTCATCTAATGAACTCAACTCTTTACCCCCTTTCATTTATGGATCAAATAAAAAGAACCATGCTAAATAAGCTTATACAATATCTCTATGCTTGTACTTTTTTTAATGTTTTTCTTAATTTAAAAATAGCTTGTTTATGAATTTGAGAAATTCTTGATGTGGTTAAATCTAATACTTCCCCAATTTCCGTCATGGATAATTCCTCATGATAAAACAAGCTGATAACCAGCTGTTCATTTTGATTAAGTAGTTTAATATGCTTCACTAACTCTACAACTAATTCTTTATGTATTAATCCTTCATCCAAGGCTTGTAAGGAATCGTCCTGAATTCGCGAAATTAGCGAGTCACTCTGTTCATTATTCTCATCCTGTACGTTCTTTTCAATCGAAAGAACATTAGCATATAATGAATCTCTTACAACTTCTTCTACTTCTACCTTATCGATCCCAGCAGCCTCTGCTATTTCTTCTGCATGTGGTGCTCTTTGTAAAGTCTGTTCCAATTGCTGAGACACTAATTCAATTCTTTTTGTTTTTTCACGAAGAGATCTCGGTAACCAATCTTCCTTGCGTAGCCCGTCCATAATAGAACCCCGGATTCGAAAGGAAGCATAGGTATCAAACTTAAGCTCTCGCTCTGGTTCAAAACGATTAAGTGCGTCATATAATCCAAGGAGGCCCATACTAAATAAATCATCACGACTTACATTATTAGGAAGATTAAAAGCAATTCTATCCACATGAAAATTAACTAAATACACATATTTTTGAATTAGTGCATTAGCAATTTCATCATCTTTTGTTTCAAACCATTCATTCCACAATTGTTCATCTGTTTCAAGAGAAGAGTTTAAAGCAGCTATGATCATCGCTCCCCTCTCATCTTACTTTTATGTAAGAGAAAGTTTTTTCTAAAAATAATATGATTATAAAGTATTGTTATTATCATAATCACTTAAATAAATTGTTCTCCATGATTTACTGTTTTAATTTTCAGTTTTCCAGTATCTGGGGAAAATTCAATCGTTCTTCCACTATTTCCTCCAATATCAGAAGCTACAATTGGAATTTGATATGCTTTGATAGCCTTTTGTACAGCTTCTGCATTCCTCGGTCCAACTCTCATAACTTCTGAATTTGATCCAAATGAAAACATTTGAGCACCGCCAGCTATTTTAGCTTTTAATGCAAATTTTCTTGCACCGTTTTTTAGTAGTAGCTCTACTAATTCCGGAATCGCGGTATCCGCATACTTATGTAAATTAATTGGGGTTTGTTTTGTTTGCGTGGAATCTGGTAACATCACATGTGCTAATCCCGCAATTTGTTGTTGTAAGTCATAAATTACTGCTCCTACACAAGATCCAAGTCCAGAAGTTCGAATTGTATTAGGTGACTTAACAATATTCAAATCAGAAATCCCAACTTTTACAATCGTAGAAACACTACTCATAACCATTAACTCCTAAGGCTTCAAATATTTTAACCAATGTTTCATGTTCTGGAATTAACAGGAAGTGTCCACGAATGCCTTTCGAATCACCATCATTTATTTCTGTATTAATTATAATTGCATAGTCTGAGACATTTGATAGTTCTACTAAACCTGCTGTTAAGATGGAACCGGCTAAATCAACACCTAAATGTGGAATAGATGGCAACATTTGAACCTTCAAGAAATCAGACAGAGCTGATAAATACGATCCGGTCATAATATTGCCGATTTCTGTTAAAATAGAAAGTGTAAATTCATCTGGTTCTTCCCCATTAAATAAGTTTAAGGTCGCACCATTAGAAACTTCGCTTACTAAATGCTCCGCCTCTTCCACAGAGAGAATAAAGAACACAGTTCCCTTTGCCTCTCCCTGTATTTGAAATAGCATTGCAACAACCACTTCATCTGGACCACCTATTACTTCCATCATTTCATCAAATGTAACAACGTTAGCAGATGGCATCTTCATATCAATTCGCTTATTAACCATTTGAGACATCGAAGTTACTGCATTTCCAGTTCCAATATTGCCGATTTCTCGCAATACTTCCAGATGGATTTGTGAAAGGTCTTTAAAATCCATGTTACTTATCCTTCGACTTTCTTAAGTTCATCAACTTCTTCGGTTGATAATACTTTTTGTATGTCCAATAAAATTAATAAACGCTTTTCTAGCTTTGCGACGCCCGCAATATAATCCACATCTACGGCTCCAACAACCTCTGGTGCAGCTCCAATCGAATCCTCCGGAATATCAATAACATCATTTGCTACATCAACAATTAGTCCAACTTCCATATCTTCTAAATACACAATGATGATACGTGTTGCATTGGTATACTCTGATTCTTCAATTCCAAAACGTGCTCTTAAGTCAATCACTGGAGTAACCACTCCTCTTAAATTGATAACACCTTTTACAAAATCAGCGGTTTGAGGCACTCTTGTAATTGATTGTAATCTTTCTATAGAACCAACTTGGTCTACAGAAACTGCGTATTCTTCATCCTTTAATTGGAAAACAATAACCTTTTTCGAACCGTTAATTTCATTTGTCATTGTTCATCCTCCTTTGTTTTGAGTTTACAAACACTCTTTTCGCCCTTACTTTATCAATGCATTACTATCTATAATTAAAGCTACCTGTCCATCTCCAAGGATAGTCGCTCCAGAAATTGCTTTTGTATTTGTCAAATAATTGCCTAATGACTTTAATACGACTTCATGCTGACCAATAAAGGTATCTACTACTAAACCAGCCCACTTATCTCCACGTTTTACAACAACGATAGAAAGATAATCATCCTGCTCCTTCATTTTTGGTACATTAAAGAATTCATTCAAGAAAACTAGTGGTACCACTTTTCCACGAAAATCAATTACCATTTTGTGATGAGCATGGAAAATTTCATCCTTATGTACAATAACAGTCTCAATCACAGAAGATAATGGGATCGCATATTTTTCTTCTTGTAATTCAATAAGTAAAGCAGAAATGATAGAAAGTGTTAAAGGCAGCTGTATCGAGAATGTTGATCCTTTATCTGGTTCTGCTTCAATAGAAATGGATCCTCCCAATCTTTCAATGGTTGTTTTTACAACATCTAATCCTACCCCACGACCAGATAAATCAGAAACTTGCTGTGTTGTGGAGAAACCACTAGCTAAAATTAGTTCATAAGCCTGCTGATCTGTATATGTTTCAGCTTCAGCCTCTGTAATAATTCCATTTTCAATTGCTTTATTCAGCACTTTATTACGTGGGATACCAGCACCATCATCAATAATTTCAATAAATACATGGTTTCCACTATGATATGCTTTTAATGTGATTGTTCCATGCTCCGTCTTTCCTTTTTTCACTCGATCTTCTGGAAGCTCAATTCCATGATCTGCTGCATTTCTAATTAAATGCACAAGTGGATCACCAATTTCATCAATTACAGTTCGATCTAATTCTGTTTCTGCACCAATGATATCGATAGCAATATTTTTATTTAAATCTCTGGAGATTTGTCTAATCATTCCTGGGAATCGATTAAACACTTGATTAATTGGCACCATTCGCATCGTCAGAATAACATCCTGCAAATCACCAGAAATTCTGGACATCCTTTCAACCGTTTCCCGTAAATCATTATGATTTAATTCTTCAGAAATTTGTTCTAAACGGCCTCGATCAATAACGAGCTCCTCAAATAGATTCATTAACATATCTAAGCGTTCAATATTTACTCGGATTGTATTGCGTACATTAGATTGTTTTTTCTTTGCAGTCGTAGTTACACTATCGGTAGAAGTTGAACCTTTTTCTTCTTTTTTCTCTTCTTTTACTTCTCCTATTTCCTGTTCTTCATTTCGATTTATCTTATAATTTTCTAATGAAAACTCTTCAATTTCAACATTAGCAATCTCTGAAACTTTGTTTATTTTATGTACAATTTCATCTGCGGAGCTTTTGGACACTAACAATATGGTAAAAGATAAATCAAAATTCTCCTCTTCTAATTCGTTAACAGGAGGCTCTGATTTTATTACCTCACCTAACTGCTCCAATACTTCAAAAACCATGAATACTCTCGCGCCTTTTAATAAACAATCCTCATTCAGATAGATTGTCGCTTCATAGTTTTTATATCCTCTTTCCAAAGATTCTTCCATTATAGCTAACTCAAACTCATCTAAAGAGGTAAATGAATGTAGATTACTTCCATTGTTAGCATGTTTCTCTTCGGGAACTACATCAGAAGCCGTATTAGAAAAAAAGTTTCCCTTTTCAATGTTTTCTAGTTTCACATTTACTTCAGTTACATCACGAGTGCCATCTCCACCATTGATAATATCCTTCACCATTGCATTTAAATGATCAACCGTTTCAAATAGAACATCGATGATTCCTGCTTGCACTTCTATCTTGTCATAGCGAATTGCATCGAACACATTCTCTAAATTATGGGTCAAATTTGCTAAATCTTGAAAACCCATTGTCGCAGACATGCCCTTTATCGTATGAGCTGCTCTGAAAATTTCACCGATAATAGTTTTATCTTCTGGATTGTTTTCTAACTCAAGTAATTGATTATAAAGAACGTCTAAATGCTCCATGCTTTCATCAATAAAGACATCTAAATATTGGGATGTATCCACTTCAATCCCTCCTTGATTTATTAACAGCGTGAGTGATTTCTTCACCTATTTGATTGATATGTAGTACTTTATCAACGTATCCCGTTTCAATCGCAGCTTTAGGCATACCATGTACTACAGATGATTCTGCTGATTCTGCAATAATATAAGAGGCTTTATCTACAGATTTTATCTCTTTAATTCCTTGTGATCCGTCTTTTCCCATACCTGTTAAAATAGCAATCGTTTTATTTGTCTTTTGTAAGGCTGCAATTGATTGTAATAGCACATCCACGGATGGTTGATATCTTTGTATTAACATCTCACTAGTTAATTCAATAGCATAAGATGTTCCTACCTCTCGTATTTTCATATGAAAATCTCCAGGTGCTATATAAGCAATCCCACTTTCAATAATTTCTCCATGTACCGCTTCTTTCACCGTTATATTCGCACTAAAATTTAACCGCTCTGCAAGAGATTTTGTAAATTTAGCAGGCATATGCTGCACAATAAATATAGGTGCTGGAAAGTCACTAGGTATCCCCATTAGGAGTTGTTCTAAAGCCCTTGGTCCCCCTGTTGAAGTTCCAATTGCAACAATTTTATTATTAAAAGGTTGCGATACTGTTTTTGTCGTATTTCCTTGTACAGGGGCTATAGGCTTATTAATATTAGCAGCTGCAGCAACAACAACTTTGGAAATAATTTCTTCCTTAATAGAACCTAAATCTAAGGAAATCGCACCAGACGGTTTGGAAATAAAATCAACGGCTCCCATTGCAATAGCCTGAAATGTTTTAATCGTGCCGCTTTGTGTTAAGGTTGATAACATGACAACTGGCAAAGGATTATCGTCCATAATTTTCTTCAATGCCGTAATACCATCCATCACTGGCATTTCTATATCCAATGTAATAACATCTGGCCTTAATTTTTTTATTTTTTGTAAACACTCTTCTCCATCTCGGGCAGTGCCAACAACTTGAAGACGAGAATCACTTTCAAGCATTTCTGTGATTATTTTTCTCATAAATGCTGAGTCATCTACTACAAGTACTTGAATTACCTTCATGATATCTTCACCTCACTTTAAAAAACTTTTTTAATCGATGAACAAAGGATGATGAGTTTAGCTGATTAATTTCATTACTATTTGTTAAATAATTACTAACAATTTTTGACATCGCCACGGAAACAGGTGCTTTTTTACTGAGTAATAAGTATGGTTTTTGATGCATAACGGCTTGTATGACCGTTTTATCATCTGGTAAAACCCCCATTATTTTTACTTTTGTTTCTAAGAATTGCAAAACAATATTTTGAAAATGATTCGCGGTCTGTTTCCCTTGTTTATCTGATTCACAACGATTTAAGACAACATGGATGGGGTGTCTATTTCCATGACTAATCAACTGTTTTGTCATCGCATATGCATCAGTGATAGAGGTTGGCTCACTAGTTGTAATTAAAATGCTTTCGTCGGAGGCCAATATGAAGAACATACTCGCTTCAGAAACACCAGCCCCCATATCAAAAATAATATAGTCAAAATGCTCTTGTAGCTTGTCGTATTCTGTTAAAAAATGATTCATTTTCTGCTGGTCTATAGAAAAAAGGCTTGATAAACTTGTCCCACCAGCTATATATGCTAAGCCATTTGGCCCTGATTCTATCATATCAAAAATCGAACTCTGATTATTTAAAAAGTCAATAATATTTTTTTTCGACTGTAAGCCAAGTAGAATATCAATATTTCCCATTCCAACATCGAGATCGATGATTAACACTTTATGTTTATGATTTAATAGCTCTAATGAAAAATTTACAGCAAAATTCGATTTTCCTACTCCGCCTTTACCGCTAATAATGGCAATTGTTTTTGCTTTTTTTATTTTCGAATTTCCGTTTATTTGTTTCCGTAGACTCGCCGCTTGATCATGAATCAATGAGACCACCTACTATTAAATTACTAATACGTTCTGGTGTCGGAATAAAAATGTCTTCTGGAACATCTTGTCCATTCGTTAAATAAGCAATATTCACTTGTTTCTCTAACATCAAATTCACCATGCTACCGTATTGTCTTGTTTCATCAATCTTTGTAAAAATAATCTCTTTATTTGGTAAGTGCTCAAATTGTTGATAGATATCAATGATATCTTTAGGTTTAGCTGTTAAAGCTAAAACAATAAATGTTTTACATGGTTTACCTTGGGGCTGAAATAATTCCTTTACATATTGTTTATCACGATAATTTCTTCCAGCAGTATCAACTAAAATAACATCGTAATCCGAAAATTTTTCAATAGCATTCTTGTAATCTTCTACCTGATAAGCTACTTCTAGCGGTATATCTAAAATACGTGCATATGTTTTTAATTGCTCAATTGCCGCAATTCGATATGTATCAGAAGTAATGAAAGCTACTTTCTTTTTTTCTATCAGCATCTTTTGTGCTGCAACCTTTGCTAAAGTAGTTGTTTTCCCTACTCCAGTAGGACCTACAAAATGAATTATTTGCTGTTCTTTGACTGTTTGCTCCATGTGAATCGCATGTATGCGATTCATAAGCTCTTTTTGAAGCTCATTAATAATTGTTTCAACACTCGGCTCTGTTCCTACCTCCTGCTGTACTTTTATCACATGTCCAATTAAGTCTTTTGCCACGCTTTCAGTTAATTCTTGTTCTAATAAAAATCTATAGACCACTTCATAATCGCCTGTGAATGTTGAATTCACTCGAGCATTTGCTTCAAACATACGTTTAAGTGTTTTAATTTCCTGTAATACTGCTGCTGATTCATACTTGTTATTATCCTGCCTTAATTCCACTTCCCTAGGAAAAGATAAAGGCTTAACAGGCCTGTTTATCATAGGTTGAGGATCAAGAGCAGCAATGATTTCTATTTTTCTTTTCTTAAAAATTCCGAGCATTCCTTTTTGTGTAATCTCTTTAGAATTTAAAATTACTGCGTCTACTCCTAATTCTGCTCGCACTTTTTTCATACCTTCAGCCATTGTATTAGCAATATATTTTTTTATTTTCACGCTACATTCACCACTCCGACACTTTGAATTTGCACATTTGGCTCCAATTCATTGTAAGATAAAACCGTAACATCAGGTAAATAATGTTCAATTAATTGCTTTAAATACATTCGAACTGCTGGTGAACAAATAACGATAGTCATCTCTTCTTGCAATGCTAATTTCTCAACTTCTTCATGAATAGTTTTTATAATAGATTGCTGTACTTCTGGCTCTAGAGATAAATAATTCCCATGTGCTGTTTGTTGAATATTTTCCGAAATGATTTTCTCTACTTGTCCTGAAACCGTGATGACTTTTAACATATCTGAACCATTGACATATTGATGTGTAATTTGTGCTGCTAATGACTGTCGAACATATTCCGCTAGTAAGTCTGTATCATCTGTTAATTTCGAGTAATCTGCTAATGTCTCAAATATAACAGGGAGATTACGTATCGAAACACGCTCTTTTAATAATTTCGCTAATACCTTTTGAATATCGCCAATAGCTAATGGCTCTGGAGTCACTTCTTCTACTAAAATTGGTAGACTCTCTTTTAAATGATCTACTAATTCTTTTGTTTCTTGGCGTCCTAATAGTGCATATGCATGACGCTTAAAAATTTCCGTCATATGTGTAGAAACAACAGATGGTGGATCAACAATGGTGAATCCCGATAGCTCTGCTAAATCCTTTACTTCCTCACTAATCCATTTAGCTGGTAAGCCAAATGCAGGATCTGTTGTATCAATACCTTCTAGATCATCCTCTGTAATACCAGGTGTCATCGCTAAATAATGATCTAACATCAACTCACCAGTAGCAACCTCATTACCTTTTATTTTAATTCTATATTCATTTGGATTTAATTGGATATTATCCCTGATTCGAACAACAGGGATTACTACACCCAATTCAATTGCCAATTGTTTACGAATCATAATAATTCGATCTAGTAGATCCCCTCCTTGACTCGCATCAACTAATGGGATTAGTGCATAACCAAATTCAAATTCAATTGGATCCATATTAAGTAATTCAATCACATTTTCTTGTGACTTCATTGCCGAGCTCTCTGATTCCACTTCTTCTTCGATGTCCGGTATATCCGGTTCCTTCGCTTGTTGCATTAATAGATAAGCTCCTAAAGCTAGAAAGCCAGATATAAATGTAGTTAAGAAGAAATTAATAGGTGTTAATCCTAATAAGAAGATCGCACCTGCAGCGATGATGAGTAGCTTTGGATATTGCAATAATTGTCCAGATACATCGCTTCCTAAATTACCTGTTGTAGCTACTCGAGTAACAATAATACCTGTTGCAGTTGCTATTAATAATGCTGGGATTTGACTAACTAACCCATCCCCTACAGTAAGTCTTGTAAAGGCCTCAACTGATTCAGAAAGAGATAGTCCCATTTGAACCATTCCAATAACGACACCGAATAAAATATTAATTAAAACGATAATAATTCCAGCAATGGCGTCTCCTTTAACAAACTTACTCGCACCATCCATGGCTCCATAGAAGTCAGCTTCTTGTTCAATCTTTTCACGTCGCTGTCTAGCTTCTTGTTCTGAAATTAAACCTGCATTTAGATCTGCATCAATACTCATCTGCTTTCCTGGCATTGCATCAAGTGTGAAACGTGCACCAACTTCTGACACTCGTTCAGCACCCTTTGTAATAACAATAAATTGAATAATTACTAGAATGACAAATACAACAAAACCAACTAATGCATTATTACCAATTACAAAGGATCCAAATGTATCAACTACTCCACCAGCTTCTCCTTTAGATAAAATAGATCTTGTTGTTGATACGTTCAGCCCTAATCGAAATAAAGTTAAAAGTAATAATAAAGAAGGAAAAATGGAGAACTGTAATGCTTCTTGTACATTCATCGATACAAGGATGACAATTAATGCTAAAGTAATATTTATCAATATAAGAATGCTAAGTAACCAACCAGGTAAAGGTACAACAAGCATTGCAATAATCATGATAACTCCTAATAAAACAGATAAATCACGAAGTTTCATGGATATTTCCCCCTTTCTATTAAACTCGATTCTCTAACTGATACACATAAGCCAGAATTTCAGCTACAGCTTGATAAAATTCTTCTGGAATAATCTCATTTATTTCTACTACATCATAAAGCGATCTTGCTAGTACCTTATTTTCCACCATCATAATATTATTTGCTTTGGCAATTTCCCTTATTTTCAAAGCAATATTATCTACACCTTTAGCAAGTACATAAGGTGCATTTGCTTTTTCTTCATCATATTTAATTGCAATAGAATAATGTGTTGGATTCGTTATAATAACATCTGCATTTGGTACTTCAGCCATCATTCTTCGCATCGCCATCTGTCTTTGACGTTCACGAATTTTTGATTTAATCAACGGATCTCCTTCGATATTTTTATGTTCATCTTTAATGTCCTGTTTAGACATCCGCATATTCTTTTCATAATCAAAGCGTTGATAAGCATAATCGAAAACAGCAAGAAACAATAGAATAACTGTTGCTGCAATCCCCATCGTTATTGTTACTTTCCCAAAAAAGGCAAGTCCACCATCTAGATGCTTGAATGGAAGCATCATAATCTCATCTTTAAAGAGCCAAATAACGAAAAAGGTCACAGCTCCGATAAACACAATTTTTAATAAGGATTTTAACAATTCAACGAGCGCACGGACTGAGAAAATACGTTTAGCCCCTTGAATTGGATCAATTTTCTTTAAATCAAACTTCAATGGCTCTGTTGTAAATAAAAAGCCAATTTGCATTAGATTAGCTGCTAATGCCGCAATAATAGCAATCACCATAATAGGAGCTACAATCTTCGCTAATTCTGTCACTCCTTCAAAGATAATTGTTTGTATTGTTTGTTCTGTAACATCCCAATGAATATATTCTGTAAAGCTTTTGTGATAGACTGAGGTCATTTCCTCCTTCATAAAGCTTCCAAAAACAGCAAGCATAATAAAAGAAAATAATAACAATATCGCCGTATTCACATCTGCACTTTTAGCAACCTTACCTTTACGTCGTTCATCTTTTCTTTTCTTCGGAGTAGCTTTTTCGGTTTTTTCACCTGCGAAAAACTGTAAATCTAGTTCTAGACGCAATTTAAGCACCTCCGAATAATTGCATTAATCCTCTCATGGTGTAAAACATCGTCTCAAATAACATTTTCACCAATGCCATAAATAAAGGTAAAAAGAGCAGTATAATTACAAAGCTAACAAATATTTTAAGTGGCAGTCCAACCACAAAAACATTCAGCTGTGGAACTGTTCGAGCAATGATACCTAGAGCAACATCTACTAAAAATAAGCATCCAACAATTGGAATTGCCATTTGAAAAGCAATTAAAAACATTTTGCTAAAAGCTTGTATTACAAAAATCGCAATATTTTCACTACCGAAGAAAACCATCTGATCAATTGGAATCATTTGATAACTAGCAAAAATTCCATCGATTAACAAATGATGACCATTAACTGATAGCAAGAATAACAAAGCAATAATATAAAAAAATTGTCCTGTCAGTGGACTTTGTACACCAGTTTGTGGGTCTATTACATTAGCAATCGCAAAACCCATTTGGAAATCGACAAAACCACCCGCTACTTGCACAGCTGTAACAATTAAATAAGCTATAAAACCAATCAATAAACCAACCACAATTTCTTTAATTAACAATAATAAATAAAAATCCCCTACCATCATAGTGCTTGTATCCATGGAAGAAAAGATGATAATTGCTAGAAAGAAACTGAATGCAATTTTAACTCGCACAGGAATTGTCCGATAAGAAAAAAACGGTAAGATAACAAAGAAAGCGGTCATTCGAACAAAAATTAATAAGAAAATCGGTACAATATCTAAATTAATAAATTCTAGCATGAGCTTACCCTACAAACTGGTTTAAATTTTGAAATAAGCTTGAAGTAAATTCAATCACTTTACCTAACATCCAAGGACCAAAGAATACAACACCTAGTAACACAGCTACTATTTTAGGAATGAAGGCTAGTGTTTGCTCTTGAATTTGTGTTGTCGCCTGAAAAATACTCACAAGTAAACCAACAACTAGCGCGAGAATTAGCAGTGGGCCAACGGTTAGTAAGATTGTAAATATACTATTTTCTGCTAAGGATAATACAAAATCTTGACTCATGCGTTGCCACCACCTACTGAAAAATTATCTAAAATATCATGATGATCTCTTAGTTTATTCATTGCTAGAAACCATCCAACAGTGAATGTGTGATTAAATACCATCCATCTACCAATACAAATAATAAAATTTTAAAAGGTAATGAAATCATCACTGGAGGCAACATCATCATTCCCATCGACATCAAAACACTAGCTACAGCCATATCAATAATTAAAAACGGAATAAAAATCATAAAACCCATTTGAAATGCGGTTTTTAATTCACTAATTACAAAAGCAGGTACCAGTGCTGTTAATGGAACATCTTGCACGGTTTCTGGTCTTTCTTCTGTCTGTGAATAATTTAAAAATAACGCTAGATCTTTTTCTCTTGTATGTTTTGCCATAAATTCTTTTATTGGCGTACTAGCATTTTCATATGCTTCATCTAATGTAATCTCTTCATTCAATAACGGATTTAGTGCTTCGGTATATACTTGACTAAACGTAGGTGCCATAATAAAAAAAGTTAAAAATAGAGCTAAACCAATAAGCACCTGATTTGGTGGCATTTGCTGTGTTGCAAGTGATGTACGAACAAAAGATAAAACAACAACAATTCTTGTAAAGCTAGTCATTAAAATAAGAATCCCAGGAGCAATCGATAATACAGTAATTAATAATAATAGTCTTACAGATGTAGAAATGGACGAAGGATCAGCATTTGAGAAAATCTGAATAGCATCATTCATTGCGCTCATCCCTCTGGTGTGAACGAATCAATTCTTGTCTATTTCGCTTGATTTTTTCCAATTCATTCTCAAAAGATTGCTTGAATTCCTTATCCTCTGATTCTACTGCTTTCTTATTTCCACTGAGCTTCCCGAGTAATGACTGGATAGAGGAAAAGCCCTGTGCTCGCTCTGCTGCTTGATTTAATAACTGTTCTTTTAAATCATCATCGTCAATTTCTTGCAGTAAATCTACGTTATTTCCAACACCAATTAAATAGATTTTCGTACCAACACGGATAATTTGAAGCGATTTATTTTGTCCAACAGAAATCCCGCCTAAACTTTCTAATGCCGACGCTTGCTGATACATTTTCGTACGCTTGCCTAAAAATTTTAATAAAAAATAGATCAATGCTAAAACGATAATTAAGAAAAACACCATTTTAAATAAGTCAAATCCTAAAGAACCTTGCTGAAGTGTATTATTTAAACTTTCTTCATCAGTAATATTTCCATCTCGCTGTTCTTCCTCATTACAATCAACAGTACCCTCTAAACAATCCTTTGCATTTGGCTCTTTTGCAAAGGTAATATGTATGTTAAAACAAGCTATAAAAAACATAAGTGTACCAAAAAAAACTATTAATCTTTTTATCACCTTAGTCACTCGTTCCTTAACTCAATGCTTTTTGAATAGCTTCAATTACTCGATCTGCTTGGAATGGTTTTACAATAAAGTCCTTTGCCCCAGCTTGAATAGCATCAATCACCATTGCTTGTTGCCCCATAGCCGAACACATAATTACTTTAGCATTTGGATTTACTTGTTTGATTTCCTTTAATGCAGTAATACCATCCATTTCTGGCATTGTAATATCCATTGTCACTAGATCTGGTTCTAACTCTTTATACTTTTCAACTGCTTCTGCTCCATCTTGCGCTTCTCCAACAACCTCAAAACCATTTTTAGTTAAAATATCTTTAATCATCATTCTCATAAATGCTGCATCATCTACAATTAATATTTTCTGTCCCATTATTCTTCCTCCTACTTTAATTTCATTAAACGTTCATTTGGACTAATAACATCTGTTACTCGAACGCCAAAATTTTCGTCAATTACTACTACTTCACCTTTAGCAATTAATTTCTCATTAACTAAAATATCTACTGGTTCCCCAGCTAATTTATCTAATTCAACAATCGAACCTGTAGTTAACTCCAAAATATTTTTGATTGTTCTTTTTGTTCGTCCCAGTTCTACTGTTACTCGTAATGGAATATCCAATAGCATATCCAAGTTTCTTTGTTCATTCTGATTCAAGTTCACTGCTTCAAATTGAGAAAAAGAAGCTGATTGAATTGTTGAACTTTGATCAATTGGATTACCTATCATCTGAGGATCTGCTTGTTCTTCTGTTTTTGTTGGTGCCACTTTTTCAACCTGTTCTATTGGAGGAGCAACTTCTTCGACGGCTTCTACTTCAGCTGTATTTTCAATTGCCTCTTCCTTAGGTCCATTTAATAATTCATCTACTAAATCATGTGCAAATGGGAATGGGATTAATTGCATCATATTAGAGTCAATTAAATCACCAACAATAAGTTGAAATGAAACTTTTACAAATATATCCTCATCTTTTGCCGCTGACTGAACCATATCTTCAATTTCATTCTCCTGATTCAATTCAATGGTTGGGGGTGAGATATTTACAAACTTATTAAATATAGTTGACATACTAGTTGCCGCTGCACCCATCATTTGATTCATTGCTTCTTGTACAGCACTTAAATGAATTTCATTTAAATCTGACTTCGGACTTAAGCCGTCTCCTCCAAGCATAATATCTGAGATAATAGCAGCATCTTCTGATTTAATAACAAAAAGATTGGAACCTGTAAATCCATCTACATAGTTTACTTGTACACCAACATGTTTAAATGGAAATGCTTTAAGTAATTCTGCTTTTTTAATAATAGAAACCTCTGGTGTTGTAATATCTACTTTCTGATTGAGCAATGTAGATAATGTAGTTGCAGCACTGCCAAATGAAATATTTCCAATTTCTCCAAGTGTGTCAATTTCAATGTCTGATAAGTAATCATGTAAATTCTCTTTTGTTGTTCCATCATTTGAAGAAGAATTATTATCAGAATCATTATTCATGTTTAATAATGCATTAATTTCTTCTTGTGTTAACATACCTTCTGACAATTTAATTCCCCCCTTTTATTTCTTCTAAGATTTGAACAGAAACTTTGTTTTTGTATTCCCCTGGTTGAACATAAAACTTTGGCTGTTCATTCACAGCCAGTGTTAAAGGTTGATCAAGCGACTGGTTTAATGAAATAATATCATTTTTGTTCAAGTGTAGGAACTCGTTAATTGTAATTGTTGTATCTCCTAAAATAGCTTTTGCTTCTATTTTTGCTTTTTCTACATTACGACTGATATTTTTATAAGCTTCAGGATCTCTCTTTTTAGATTCTGTTTGCATCCAATAATGAACAGATAGCTTCGGTATAATCGGTTCAAGTACAATATGTGGAATACAAATATTAATCATTCCACTTTCTTCCCCTATTTCTGTATTCAACGAAACTACTACTACTGTTTCATTTGGAGAAACCAATTGTAAGAATTGGGGATTCACCTCGAAATCTTCTAATAGTGGATGAATTTCCTCTAAGCTTGCCCAAGCTTCTTGTAAATTTGTTACTGCTTTTTCAAAAAGTTGAGACATCAGCATTGTTTCAATCTCTGTAAGATTATCTACCTTCGTCACACTATTTCCTTTCCCACCAAGAAGCCGATCAAGTAAGCTATAGGCAATGTTTGGATTGACCTCCATTAATATTCTACCTTCTAGCGGCTCTACACTATATACATTTAAAACGGTCATATTAGGAATGGAACGAATAAATTCTTCATATGGTACTTGGTCAACAGAAGCAACCGAAATATTGACATATGTTCTTAAATGGGCTGAAAAAAATGTAGTTAGTAATCGTGAATAATTTTCATGAATTCTTGTTATCCCACGAATTTGATCCTTTGAAAAACGTAAAGCACGTTTGAAATCATATACTCGAACTTTTTCTTTTTCATCTTTTTTTAATTCTTCAGCATCCATCTCCCCTGATGTTAGTGCCGATAATAAGGCATCAATTTCATTTTGCGAAAGTATCTCATCTACCAATAAAATCCCCCCTTACTAATGCGTGTTCAAAAAGGGCGATAAAAAGGACCAAGCAGTGCAAGGCGACGTAGCTTTGAGTAACGGACTTCTACAGGATGTGGTGACTTCTGTGTTGCCCACAGGACGTGGGTGGTTTTAACAGAAGTTCCTGTATGCTTTTAAATACGTGAGTATCGTAAAAGTGACGTCAACGCAGAAATTCGCCATGTCATTTTTGTTGGGCTTTTTAAACATCCCCTTAAACAAACCATTTTTAATAATCACTGAAGAATCTTATTAATGGTATACACATCGATAATTTTTCCTTCAGTCATCAATTCATTTAATCTATCTTTTATTTTTTCTTCGAGTTCACCTAAAGCTGTTTTGAAATCTTCCTCATCTAATTTAGCTAATTCTTTAATTAAAATGTTTTTCAGTTGAAAATCACGTTTAGAGATTTCTTCTTGAGCAGCTTTTCCATCTGTTATAATTTGAAACTGAATTCTTACAAAGCTACCATCCAATAAATCTGTTGTAATTTCTGGAGACTCATAAGCATACTTCACCATTTCATCAAGTGTCTCCGCACTGCTTTTATCATCTTTATTATTAAGGTTCAAAATAAAGAGAATCGTGGCAGCTCCTAATGCCAAAATGATAACTAATGATGTGATCATCATTTTTACCATTTTACTCATTTGTCCCACCTACCTCGTACAATGTGCCAATTACGCCAATCTTATGGTAAAACTGAATGATAAGTTGCTCTACTTCCTTTTCCGAATTCTTTACTAAGATTTTCTTTCCATTACAAAGTGTAATCGTTGTGTCCGGATGAGATTGTACTTGTTCAATCATTGTTGGATTCAATAAAAATGAATCTCCATTTAAACGTGTTAGATTTATCATTGTTTGGCGAGAGTGGCAACTAAATGCCACCCTCTACCTCCTTATTATCTCTTTAAGTTAACAAGCTCTTGTAAAATTTCATCAGAAGTTGTGATTATTCTTGTGTTTGCCTGGAAACCACGCTGTGCAACAATCATCTCTGTAAATTCTTCAGCAAGGTCAACATTGGACATTTCTAAAGCACTTTCAATCACATTACCAATTCCATTTGCCGAATCTCCAGGTACGTAATACCCTTGTGCATTTGCAACAACATCTGTACCTGCATTTCTAAACAAACCTGCGTTTGGTGTTTCACGGTATAGACTATTTCCTAATTTTTCTAGCCCTGCTGGATTTGAAAATCTTGCAAGTGCTACTTGTCCAGCCACTTGAGCTTGCCCATTTGCATCAATATAATTAACAGAACCATCCTGAGCAACACTAAAGCTTTGTGCATCATCAGGAATGATGATTTTATTTACAGGTAGAGAGTAATCAAGTTCTGTTTCACCGGAGGCATTCGCAACAGATTGGAATCCCATTAAATAATATCCGTCAGCATTTACAATGGCATTGTTATCATCTAAATAGAAGTTTCCAGCCCTTGTATAAAAAGAATCTTGTTCTGGCTGTCCACCTTCTGGAACTTGTTTCAAAATGAACATTCCATCACCTTGTATTGCAAAATCTAACGGATTACCAGTAGACTGGCGGAATCCCTGTGTATGAATATTATCAATAGATGCGATTTGAGATCCTAAACCAACTTGCATTGGGTTAATTCCACCACGACCACCTACACCAGGCTGAGAGCCTTTCATTGTTTGTGACATCATATCTTGGAATACAGCACGACCTTTTTTATATCCTGATGTATTTACGTTAGCAATATTATTTCCGATTACATCTAATTTTGTTTGAAAGCCTCTTAATCCTGAAATTCCTGAATACATTGAACGTAACATAATTTTTTATCCCCTTTTTTATCATTCATTAATTTTTGAGCTGTATCAGTCCGTCAACAACTCTGATAGGCCTCCATCATCGGTCCAGCCTAGTCTTCCACAACAATAGCACCGTTAATATTTGTAAATATTTTTGATGATGCTTCTTTCATACTCATCGCAGTAACTACTGTTTGATTTTTTACACTTACAAGTAATGCAGCATTTTTGATTAATACAAGTGAATCCGTAATACCTTTTTTCTGAGCTTCATTCACTTTTTCATGAACCTTTTGCCATTGCTGATCATTAATTTCAATATTCCGTTCAGCCAATCGTTGCTTTGCATGCTTACTAACTTTTAATTGTTGAGCATCCACTAAGATGTCTTTAAATGAAGTTGTTGGCTGTTTAGGTACCGACTTCTTTGTTGATATCGGTAAAGGCTGCTGTAAAGGTCGAATATGGATATTATTCTTCATTGTTACTCTCTCCATCATCTTCCTTTGGTGTTTCTACTTTTTCTGCGGATGGATCTTTTACTTGCATGATTGCATCAGCATATACCTTTTCACCATTTTCTAATTCTAAAATCGCCCAACCATCCTTTTGGCTTACAGCAATTACCTTGCTTGTCACAATATCTTTTTTCTGCCCCGTTTCTTCATCAAATGACTGATAGGTTACTTCTTTCCCAATCATATGACTATATTGGATAACAGGTGATATCAATTGATTTTGCACTAAATGATCAATAGAGCTTGCCATATTCATCATTTGCTCTAATGAAGAAAAGGTAGCCATTTGTGCAATGAAATCGCGATCTTCCATTGGATTTAATGGATCTTGATTTTGTAGCTGTGCCATCAATATCTTCATGAATTCATCTTTTCCAAGCTCTGGACTTGGTGTTCGTCCTGTTGTTTGATTTCGTAAATATAAGGATGGATCTATTGTAGCCAATTCTCTCACCTACACTTTCACATTCATAAGTACCTCTTGAAAATCTATTGCGTCTTCATCCTCTTGATTATTTTGTTGCTGATGCTCTGAAGCATTTGATTTTTCCTGTTCTTCTTTAAAAGCTTGTTCATGATCTGGTTGTTCTTTTTGAACAACTTGTTCTCTTGAATCTACTTCTTCAATAACAACCTGATGTGGTGCAAATGTGTTTTTCAACTGGTGGATATTCGTTTCTAACATCTGCCTTGTTGCTTGTGAATTGACTATGATTTTTACTACCATGTCCCCATCAACTTTCATAAGTCGAACGGTCATCTCCCCTAAATGCTCTGGACGAATGGAAAAAGTTAGTTGACTAACACCATTTTTAAATGTTAAGAATCGACTTGCTTTCATTACCTGATTAAAACGATTAATCAATTGCTGTTCCACTGTTTCTTCCGTGTTTTGATGGTTTAAGTGAATAATATATTGCTCTACTTTAGACATTGGCATTGTCTGTGTTGGAGCATTTGCTACTGGTATGACTGGTTCATTCATTACTTGCTGTTCATTTACATAGAGAGCCTGCATCCATTTACTAACATCTCTTGCAGTAACCTCTGCATCCAAGGCATATTGAGCATTAGCATACATTCCATTACGAACACTGTATCGCTGAACTAATTCTTGCCATATTCCATTTAGCTTTGGCTCTTGTTCAACCAAAGTAAAATCGGTTTTATGTACTGATTCTAAATTTGTCCATTTTTTTAATAGCTCTATTACTTTTGGAGCGATATGGATGAATTTTTCAGGCTCTTCTACACTTTCTACTAAATGTTGAAACTGTGAAACGATATCAGACATTTGTTGTTGGATCTGGATCTCGTCTATCGCTGTAAAAGTTTTAGATGTAGCGTAATAATGAACTGATCTTCTATCAAAAGAGGCATTAACCTTAGCCATTAATTGCTCAGTCATCCTTGCTAATTCTTTTTGCTGGTTATCTCCGAAGCTAGGTAAAGCTGATGTATTATTAGCTGACTCTTTAAGCAATGATACGTCATTATTTACGTGTCTTACTATATTCTCTGCTTGTTCTTCTATCTCTTCATCCACCATAGCAGCTTCAACACGTTGAGTAGGCATTTCTTGTTCCATTATCTCCTTATCTGTCTTCATCATCGATAAAACAGAAGTTGCTGGAATAACAGTTTGTTCTGCTATTGGCATAGGAGCTACTATTAAATCATCAATTTCTACTTCTTGCTCTTCTGTTTCTACATGTTCCCCATCTAATATCATTTCTTCAAATGGTAAATCAGCATAACTCGCTTCTTTATTTAGAATAAGAAGTTCTTCCATCAATGCAGCATTTTCTTCCGTTTGAGAAAATAACATGTGTTGAAAGGATGTTAAATCAGAAGCATCTCTTTTGATTCCTTTCATAGCTTCCTTCATATTAAATGATGTCTCAGGAAAAAATAAACGTATCGCATTCATTTCTATTCACCCCCTTTCAAATATGAAATAACGTCCAAATTTTTATTCCCTATTAATGAATTTAGCGGTTAAATCAGCTGCTTTATTTGGTTCCATCGACTCAATAATTCCACCACGTACATCATTCGGTAATTCATACATGATAGCCAATGCTATTTCTTCCTCTAATTCCGCAAATATTAAAGCTGCTTGTTTTTTCTTCATTTTTTTAAAGGATGCAGACATTTCTTTTATATAATCGGTAGCTTCATCTTCTTGTTCTGTATTTGTTGAAGTTTCATTTATGTTCTCCATGGATTCTCTTTCATTTTCATTTCGGAGTAACTCATCATTTAATTGCTCAATTGTATCTTCTAGACTACTAATCTCAGCTTCTAATTCAGTAATCTTTCCATTTTGTTCTTCAATCCGACTATTAGCTCTTTCTAATGCTACTTTATCTTGCTTTTGTTCCTCTGTTGTAACAAGTTTTGATATACCAGGAATATTACTTGCCTTGTCCTTCGTCCAATCAATGACATTAACACCAGCAACTGATAAAATAATAATAACCAATATCGTTGTTACAATAACGGGAACAACAACAACTAATAAAAACGCTAAGAATGGATTTGTCTTTTTTATTCCATCTTTTTTCATTACATTCACCTAGTTTTTACTAATAAATTGTTGAATCGAAATTTCATCCATTGCTGCCATATCCAGCTTCATCTGTGCATTTTTCTCTGCCAACAACCTATTTTCAATTAATTTTTCGAACTTTTTAACCTCTTTATGTGATTCCGTTAATAATAATTGCTTTAATTCCATTTCTTCTCTAGCTTCATTAACTGCTGTTTGCAAGGATATAATTTGCTGATTTAGTGATTCAATATAAGTCATTTGTTCTATGATTGAATCAATTGGTGTAATAGTTTCTTTATATGTTTCTACTGTTTGTTCTGCCATTTCCTTTTTTCGCAATATCTGATATAGCTTTGTTGCGACATTCTCAAATTTTTCAATCGCTTGATTATATACAAGCACTGCATCCTTTTTTTCGTTTTCTCTAACCTGTAGTACTTTAGACAATGTTAAATGTCCCAAAACTAGACCCCTCCATTGAGCAATTCATTCATCATTTCAACAGTTTTAATGAATGGTACATCTTCCATCGTTTGCTGCCTTAGAAATTCTTGGATTTTTGGATAATAATGAATAGCTCGATCTATCGCTTGATCTGTTCCTCTTTTATAGGCACCAATTTGAATTAATTCACTATTCTCTTCATAATTTGCCATTAATCTTCTGAATTCTTGTGCCATATTTTTATGTTCCGAATCAATAATCTGACTCATTAAACGACTAATAGATTTTAGAATATTAATAGCTGGATATTGACCTTGCTCTGCTAATTTTCTATCTAATACAAAGTGGCCATCTAAAATACCACGGACAGTGTCAGCAATTGGCTCATTCATATCATCCCCATCTACTAATACAGTATAAAATGCGGTGACTGAGCCTTTATCACTCATCCCAGTTCGCTCAAGCAATTTCGGTAAAATGGAAAAAACGGACGGAGTATATCCTTTGGTTGTTGGTGGTTCTCCAGTTGCCAAACCAATTTCTCGCTGTGCCATCGCTACCCTTGTAACAGAATCCATCATTAAATTTACGTTATATCCTAAGTCTCTAAAATATTCACTGATTGCGGTTGCCGTATATGCTCCTTTTATTCGCATTAAAGCAGGTTGATCAGATGTAGCTGCGACTATAATTGATCGTTTCAACCCTTCTGGACCTAAATCCTTTTCAATAAAGTTACGCACTTCCCGGCCACGTTCTCCAATAAGAGCAATCACATTTAAATCAGCATTACTATTACGAGCAATCATTCCTAACAGCGTACTTTTTCCAACTCCGCTACCTGCAAAAATACCAATCCTTTGACCTTGACCTACCGTTAATAAAGAATCAATTGCTTTTACACCTATTTCAATCGGTTCTGAAATCGGTGCTCGTTGCATTGGATTTGGTGGTTGTCGTTCCGTTAAATAATCCTCTAAACTATTTGGCAACCTAGATTTGTCTAGACAAAGCCCTAAGGAATCAACTACTTGACCAATTAAACCTTTTCCTATTTTAATAGTTAAGGCTTTACCTGTTGCTTCTACTAGACAACCTGGTGCGATTTCGGTCACCTCAGCATAAGGCATTAAAATAATTCTTTCATCATTAAAACCAACTACTTCTGATAGAATCGATTGAGAAGCTGACGTATGGATATAACAAACCTCTCCTATTTTTGCAGCAGGGCCACGAGATTCAATCATCAGCCCTACTACTCTTAATACCTTCCCAAAATACTTATATGTATTGGCTTGTTCGATAGCGTCACATAAACGGGTAATATTCATTACTTATCCTCCGTCACTACCTCTAACAATATTTTCTGTAACTCTTTTAGCTCTGGATCAATTCCAGCTTTAACTTGTCCAAAGGGATGTTTAATCAAACATTCATGCTTGTTCAAATGATGATCAATATAAATAGATAGCTTCACATCACCATCAAGTGTTTGAGACAATTCTTCCCGCATTTCAATAACCACTTTATAGTTTTCTGGATGAAGAAAAATAGATATTTCTACTTGATCCTTTGAATCCTTAATAACGGCTTTAACAATGGATAAAAATAATGATGGATCTTCTTCTAGCTTTATTTTTAATATTTTTTCAGCACTCACCATAGCAAGCTTGACAAGCACCTCATCATTAGCATCTAGCATTTTGTCATAGTCTGCTTTTGTTTGGGCAATAATTTGATTTGCTTGATCTAACAATGCTTCATATTGAGCTAAACCTTTTTTCTCTCCAGCATCAAACCCTTGTGAATACCCTTCTTGCTTTGCCTGTTCAACTAGTGAGCTTCTTTCTGCTTCCCATTTACTCCGTTGTTTTTCAATATCTAAATTTGTCTTCTCAAGCAAATCTGCTTGTTCCTGCTTGATTTGTTCTAATCGCTTTAATTGTTCTTCATAAGTATCCTTCAGTGATCCAGATTTTACTTCTGTCTCACTATTTTGCACTTTTTGAAGTTGATGGATTGGTTTAATCTTAATTTTCTTCTTTTCATCTATGTAAGGTGGTGTACTAGACAATAATGTCGTCACCTCCACCACGAGCAATTACGATTTCTCCTACATCCTCTAACCTGCGAATAATAGAAACTATTCTCGTTTGTGCTTCTTCTACATCACGCAGACGGACAGGTCCCATAAATTCCATTTCTTCCTTGAATGTATCTGCCATACGTGTAGACATGTTTTTGAAAATAACCTTCTGAACTTCTTCACTAGATACTTTAAGCGCTAAGCGTAGATCCTCATTATCCACCTCACGGATAACGCGTTGAATTGCCCGACTGTCAAGAATAACAATATCTTCGAATACAAACATACGTTTTTTAATTTCATCTGCTAAATCAGGATCCTGAATTTCTAATGTATCCAAGATAACCCGTTCTGTACTGCGATCCACGCTATTTAATACTTCTACTACAGATTCAATTCCACCAGTTTGCGTATAGTCCTCTGTAATGGATGTTGAAATATTTCTTTCTAAAACTTGCTCAATTTGACTAATTATTTCAGGAGATGTCGAATCCATCGTAGCAATTCTCTTAGCAATCTCTGCTTGCATATCTTCTTGTAACGAAGATAAAATTTGTCCAGCTTGTTCTGGATCTAAATAAGATAAAATAAGTGCAATCGTTTGCGGATGCTCTGTTTGAATAAAATTCAAAACCTGTTGAGGATCTGCTTTTCTCGCAAAATCAAATGGTCTAACTTGTAAAGAAGATGTTAATTTGGTAATAATATTCTCTGCTTCTTGTTTACCAAATGCTTTTTCAAGAACCATTTTGGCATAGCCTACCCCGCCTTGTGAGATATAGTCCTGTGCAAGAGCAATCTGATGAAACTGATCTAAAATATCTTCTTTTAATTCATTTTCAACCTTTTTAACAGATGATATTTCTAAGCTTAATCGCTCAATTTCTTCATTTGTTAAATGCTTGAACACTTGAGATGCTACATCTGGGCCCAAGGATATTAAGAGTACTGCTGCTTTTTGAATCCCTGTCCATCCTTGTTTATGTCTAGCCACTTTGAATTCCTCCTAATCTTCTGCCATCCAGCTTCTTAGCAGCTTAGCAAATTCTTCTGGTTTGTCTTTTGCTAATTTCTCTAGTTGATGCTTGCGTATATCTGTTTCTGTATTTCCTTCTGTTTGTAAATCAGGAATCTCAGGTGAAGCTGTAGCTACATTACTACTTATTGATTCAAAAACCTCTTCTTCTTGTTTACGACGATTCTTCATAAGAACAATTCCTACTATAATTATTCCAATCAATAAAATCGCACCAACAATATATAACCATGTTGATCCCGAAGAGAAAATAGAGGTTCCTGTAGTCATTCCTTCCTGTCCTATTGTATTTACTCCTGAAAACTCTTGGAATACTATCGAAACTTTTTCAGTTGGATCTATATCTCCATAATCTTTATCAATAGAAGTTGTAATAATTGAATTAATAATAGAAGAAATACCTGTTTCAACTGAATTTTGTTCTTGCTGTGTTAAATATTGAACAGTCTCTCCCTCTATGCTTGATACATTGTCAATTGCCACTTGTACTCCTAAATCACGTACCTTATAAGGACTTTCGACAATTTCTTTACGAATACGATTAAATTCATTATTAATCGTTTCCTTTAAAAGCTCATAATCCCCATCTGAGTTTCCATCTACCCCTTGGTAACCAGTGATATCCTCATCACCAGCTCCTGGAACGCCACCAATATCTTGATTTCCAGAATAGGTTTCAGATATTGTCTCTATACTCACTGGTAATCCTTCCATATTCTCTAAGTCTACCGGTGTTACAAGTTCTTCTACTCTATTTTCATTTGTAAAGTCAATATCGGCTGTTACAGAGACAATTACTTTTTCCATTCCAACCATTGTCCCGATCATTTGTTGGAGTCTGCGCTGGATATCTTTCTCTATATCTTGCTTCACACCTTGCTGATATGTATAAATTCCCTGATCACTAGAAGCCATAGAAGATGCTTGGTCAAAATACTCTAAATATTGGTTTCTAATAATAATATTTTCTTTCGGTAAATTAGGTATCGCTTTGGAGACTAAATGATATAATGATTCAATTTGATTTTCTTGAAACTGGTGTCCAAGTTCTGTATGAATCACAATAGAAGCTGTCGCTGTTTCATTTGCATCATTTAAAAACACAGATTCCTGCGGTAATGTAATCATCACATTTGCATCAGATATTCCATCTACACTTTTTATTAATTTCGCCAGCTCTGTACGCATCGCATCCAGTTTCATAATACTGAATTCATTATCAGTAATTCCCCAAGATGCATTTTCACTAAAAAAGGAAAAATCAATATTTCCTGTACTAGGTATGTTTTGTCCTGCTAATTCTACAAGCAAAGTTTCTGCTCTTTCTTCAGGAACACTAATTGTTGCTCCACCATTTCCGATCTCATACGGAACTCCTCTTGCATCTAATTCCGCCTGTACCTGACTCATTTCTTGTAATGAAAGATTAGAATAGAGCGGAACAAATTTTTCGTTCCAGGTAAGAAAAGAAATAGTAATAATAATAGCAATTACTAGAACGAAGGACCCAATGAATATTCCTTTTTGACCTTTTGAACGTTTGCTCCAAAAAGCTTTCGTACTTTCTGTATATTTTTGTATTTTTTCATTCATATGTTCGCCACCAGATTCTTACTTAATAATTAACTTTAATATGTATTAATTCCCATTAAGGAAACTTAGTAAGTTATAGTTAGCTAAATACACTACTATAAAAATACTAAGTTTTTTATTTGCTTTTTTAGTTATGAATACTTCTTGATGTATTTACTGTCTTCTATGTAACACCTAAAATTATAACTGCATACGCATAACATCGTTATATGCATCAATAACTCTTCTATGTATTTGGACTGTTGTTTCTAATGTAAGGCTCGCTTTTTGAGCTGTTATCATCACATCATGTAGATCATCTATATCGCCACGAATAAGCGCCTCAGTTTTAGCATCTGATGCTTTTTGCATGTTATCAAGATTTTCTAAAGCGCCTTTAAATACCTTTCCAAAATCAACTTGAGTTTCTGTAGGTGTAGTAACTGCATTTGACTTCATTAATGGCAGTTGAACATTAGATACACCTGCTATTTCATTTGGCATCTTCTATGCTCCTTCATTATTTATTCATTGATGAAAGCTCATTCGTATCTTTATTTACCTATCTCTAATGCTTTCATTAACATGTTTTTCGTTGCATTTAGTGAAGTGACATTCGCTTCATAAGATCTTGTTGCACCCATTAAATCAACCATTTCTTTTAATGGATCGACATTAGGTAAACGAACATATCCAGCTTCATCTGCATCAGGATGAGTTGGATTAAATTCTAATTTAAATGGAGTCTCATCTTCAACTACTCTAGACACTCTAACACCCGATAAAGTATCATTCTTTGCGGTTGTCGCTTTTTGTAGAATAGATTTGAAATTTTGGTTATCCGATTGTAAGACAACCATTTTACGACGGTATGGTTCAAATTCTCCTGCATCATTCACTGTTGCCCTAGTCGTTTGCGCATTTGCTAAATTCGCGGAAACAACATCCATTCGAAAGCGTTGAGCAGTAAGTGCACTTGCACTTGTATTTAGCCCATTAAAAATAGACATCACTAACTTCCTCCTTTAACAACTGTCTGTAAACTGCTAAATTTACCATTGATTCGATCTACTAAGCTTTGATAATAAATTTGATTTTTTGCTAATTCTGCCATTTCTTTGTCAATATCCACGTTATTTCCATTATGATTATAAGAAGTATGCTTACGATTCCTTATAGAATATGCTTGCCCGTCATTTGAAAATGGAATATGTTTCTCATGTGATCTTTTTGCTTCCATGTTACTTGCTAACGCATTGGAAAATACTTGTTTAAAATCGACATCTTTAGCCTTATAACCTGGTGTATCCACATTAGCAATATTATTGGAAATGGTTCGATTTTTTAACATAGCATAATCCAGAGATGTTTCTAACGCCTGAAAGGTTCCACCAAATAATTTCATTTTGCTTTCTCCATTCAATTTTTTTCAAAAAATTTATTCAATCATTTAAATTTAACTATACATATACTAAAGTTTACCTTTTTTCGACACTTTTCTATATTATCACATAATTGGTATAAATTTCATAGGCCTTTTTAATTATATGTGTCTAAAAGTAGAAAAAAATTAATATTTACAAGAACTATACAGAATAAATTTTTTAATTACTAAAAACAACATAAAAAAAGCATTCATCTCTCTATTTCTTTAAATAGAAAGACAAATGCTTTCGATATAAATAAGCTTATTATCTTGAACGCAGGTTCTCTAATTCAACTAAGAATTTATCATTAAGTACTTTAATATAAGTACCCTTCATTCCTAATGAACGAGATTCAATAACTCCTGCACTTTCTAATTTTCTTAATGCATTTACAATTACTGATCTTGTAATACCAACGCGATCTGCAATTTTACTTGCAACAAGTAAACCTTCTTTGCCATCTAATTCTTCAAAAATATGATCGATAGCTTCTAATTCACTATATGATAAAGAACGGATAGCCATTTGTACTACCGCTTTACTTCTAGCTTCTTTTTCAATTTCTTCTGTTTTACCTTGTAGGATTTCCATACCAACCACTGTTGCACCATATTCTGCTAGTAGTAAATCATCAGCATTGAACTCTTCTGATAGACGTCCTAAAATTAATGTTCCTAAACGTTCTCCCCCACCAATAATTGGCACAATTGTTGTTAAACCATTTTGGAATAATTCACGGTTTTCCTCAGGGAAAATAGTATGAGTACTTTCAATCCCAAGGTTTGCTGTTGTTTCATGAATATTGAATAAGCCTTGTGTATACTCTTCAGGGAACATTCTTGTTTCTAACATTTCCTTAATGCGCTCATTTTCAATTTCTTGGTGAATTGCATACCCTAATAATTTCCCACGACGGCTTAAGACAAATACATTACTCTTAATTACTTCCGCCATTGTAATTGACATATCATTAAAGTTAACTGCTTTTCCTGTTGTTTTTTGTAACATAGCATTAATTTGTCTTGCACGGTTTAATAAATCCATAACTTCATTCCTCCAATATTTTTTCGTTTTTTACAAAATAAATTGACTTAAATCTCTATTTTTAACAATAGCATGTAATTTTTGATCAACATATTCAGCTGTAATCTCTATCTGCTCCATATTAATATCTGGGGCCTCAAAAGATAAATCTTCTAATAATTTCTCAAGAATGGTATGCAATCTTCTTGCACCGATATTATCCATTTCTTGATTCACTTCATAAGCAATCTCAGCAAGTCTTTGAATTGCTTCTTCCTTGAAAATAATTTGAATATCCTCTGTCCTCAACAAGGATTCATACTGTTTAATTAAAGCATTCGAAGGTTCTTTTAAAATTCGTTTAAAATCTTCTACCGAAAGTTTTTCCAGTTCTACCCTAATTGGAAATCTACCTTGTAATTCAGGAATAAGATCAGAAGGTTTCACCATATGAAAGGCTCCTGCTGCTATAAACAAAATATGATCTGTCTTTACAGGTCCATGTTTTGTAACAATCGTTGAACCTTCTACAATCGGCAAAATATCTCGTTGTACACCTTCTCGAGAAACATTCGCATTATTGTTCTCTTTACTTACTACTTTATCTATCTCATCAATAAAGATAATCCCAGCTTGTTCAGCACGTTCAATTGCTTCTTGGGTTGCTTCATCCATATCAACTAGCTTTTGTGCTTCTTGTTGAATTAATATTTTTCTCGCTTCAGCGACTGGGAGCTTGCGCTTTTTGGTTTTGGTTGGCATTAATTTACCTAAAGCATCTTGCATATTCATTCCCATATTTTCCATTCCTGAACCCTGCAGCATATCAAACATAGATGGCGGGACCTCTTCTATTTCAATGGTAACGATATGATCCTCTAATTCCCCTAAAGCTAATTGATGTGCTACCCGCTGACGTTTATTTCTAAATTCTTCATTTTTCTCTTCATCTTCATTTGTTTGTTCATCATCTGGATCTGATGCAGAGAAAAGCATTTCAAACGGGTTTTTTACTGTAGATTCTTTTTTTACTTTAGGCACAAGTAAGGATACTAATTTCTTATTGGCAGCAACCTCTGCTTCATCCTTAACCTCTGTAATTTTCTCTTCCTTCACCATTCTTACAGACATTTCCACAAGATCGCGAACCATTGATTCTACATCACGACCAACATAACCAATTTCAGTAAATTTCGTAGCTTCTACTTTAATAAACGGTGCTTTGACCAACTTAGCAAGTCTTCTAGCAATTTCCGTTTTACCGACTCCTGTTGGCCCAATCATCAATATGTTTTTCGGCACTATTTCATCTTTTATTTCTCCGTCTAATTTCATTCGACGGTATCTATTTCGCAGAGCTACAGCAACTGACTTTTTGGCTTGTTGTTGACCAATTATGTACTGATCTAATTGATTGACAATCTGTCTAGGTGTGAAATCTTTTGCCATTTTCACAATCGTCCTCCTTATTAATCAAGTACCTCTAAAGTTATTTGGTCATTTGTAAAGACGCAAATATCACCAGCTATTTCTAGTGCTGCTAAAGCAATTTCCTTTGCTGATAAGTGACTTGCATGTCTCACCAATGCCCTGCCAGCACTCAATGCATAATTTCCTCCAGAACCAATAGCTAATACTCCGTCATCAGGTTCAATTACTTCACCTGTCCCAGACACTAAAAGCATTTGTTCCTTATCCATAACAATCAGCATTGCTTCAAGCCTTCTTAAAACTTTATCACTTCGCCATTCTTTCGCTAGTTCTACTGCAGCGCGGGCTAAATTCCCGTTGTAGGTTTCTAGCTTTCCTTCAAATTTCTCAAATAAAGAAAAGGCATCTGCAACAGATCCTGCAAAGCCGGCAAGTACTTGACCGTTATACAACCTCCTTACTTTTTTTGCCTTATGCTTCATAATTACAGCATTGCCCAAAGTAACTTGACCGTCACCAGTCATTGCACAATTACCATTATGTCTTACAGCAAAAATAGTTGTTGCATGTATTGATTCCGTCATATTTCTACCCTGCCTCCATGGTTTCTAAACTAGTTATCCCATAAATTTGCTCTTGGATGACTTTTCATATACACATTTCGCAAATGATCCTTTGTTACATGTGTGTAAATTTGTGTTGAGGATAAATTTTCATGACCAAGCAATTCCTGAACAGTTCGCAAGTCGGCTCCTTCATTTAACATATGCGTTGCAAAAGTATGTCTTAGCATATGCGGATGTAAATGTATTGATAAAGCAGCTTTTTCAACTATTTTTTTTAAAACAGCTCGAATCCCTCTTGTTGTTAAAGGTTTTCCTCTTGCATTTAAAAAAACAACATTTGTTGGCTGCTCATTTTTCTCAAGTAATTTTTCTCTCCCATCCTGAAGGTAGAGTTGTAATGCTTCTTCCGCATAACGACCGAAAATCACATAGCGCTCTTTCCTCCCCTTTCCACGGACAAACATTGATCCAATAGAAAAATCGATATCCTCTAACCTCAATCCCTGACATTCACTTACGCGAATTCCAGTAGCATAAAGAATTTCTAACATGGCTTGATCTCTTTGCCCAAGCGGGGTAGATAAATCACTTGTTTCAAACAATATTTTTAATTCTTCTTGGTATAGAAAATTAGGTATTGATTTATTCGTTTTAGGCAATGTCACTTGTAGAAATGGATTATTCTCTACATGCTTTTCTCGCTCTAAATACTTATAAAAGCTTCTTAAGCAAGAGATAACCCGTGAAACAGATTTTCTACTTAACTGTTTATCATACAGTGCCGTTAAAAACAAACGAATGACCTGATAATTTACATCTGGCAAATTTGTTATACCTTCATTTTTTATAAACTGCAAGAATAATTCAATGTCTCGTTGATAGTATGTAACTGTGTATGGCGAGGCATTTTTCTCAATTTGCAAATACTCCACAAAACTTTTTACGGAATTGTCCAAATATTCACCTCACTTAGAATAACATTTAAAATCATAACATACTATAAATGTAGATGCAATAAAATAAAGTCATAAAACTTAAAATTAACACAATTGTAACAAAATTCTGATCGGTGATTTGTTTTTTATAATGCTGTTAAAAATAATAACAGTTGTACACAAAGCATTTTTTATCTACTCATAATTCATAAAAAATACACCTTGAGTATAGTACTTCTTTTTTCAAATGAAGTCAATAAATTGTTTTGTTTTTTAAACAATTCAATTTATACGGTGAATTATGAATAAACATTGTTATCTATATTGACATAATTACTATAAAATAAACCCTATAATAAAAAAAAGTAGATATTTTTTTACAACTTGTTCAAAAATTATTCACTTTTATGTCGAATTTTGACGTATATTAGCATATAAATATATATATTCCCATTAATTTTAATTTTCAAACATTTATTTCACACCTTTTTATTTTAAATAAAAAGCAATCAATATTCATTATTTGAACATTGATTGCCGAAAATATTATTCAGTTTTCACTTCTTTTTCTTCTGAATAGTCACAAGATGTACATTTAATTTCTGTTTTCTTTTTCGTTGTTTTTTCAACTAATAACTCTCCACAAGAAGGACATGGCTTTTCAATTGGTTTATCCCAAGAAACAAAGTCACAGGTTGGAAATTGATCACATCCGTAGAAAATTCTCCTTTTCTTAGATCTTCTCTCCACAATTTCTCCTTGCTTACATTTCGGACATTTCACACCTATCTTTTTCAAAATAGGTTTTGTATTTCTACAGTCTGGAAAATTTGAACAAGCTAGAAACTTCCCAAATCGTCCCATTTTATAAACCATTTCATGACCGCATTTTTCACATTCAATTCCTGCTGGCTCATCTTTCACTTCAACTTCCACAATTTCTTCTTCTGCTTTTTCTAGGCGTTTATGGAAATCTTGATAAAATTCATCGATTACATTAATCCATTCAATTTTTCCTTCCTCAATAAAATCAAGGTCTTCTTCCATTTTCACTGTAAAATCAACATCGATAATCTCAGGAAAATACTCCTCTAATAGGTCAATTACAATTTCTCCAATCTCTGTTGGAAAGAATCGCTTATCTTCAATACGCACATAGCCTCTACGCTGAATTGTATCTAATGTTGGCGCGTATGTAGATGGACGGCCAATACCTTTTTTCTCCATCGTTCCTACTAACCTTGCTTCTGTATAGCGAGGAGGTGGCTGAGTAAAATGTTGATTTGGAATAATTTTCTTTGCTTCTACTTCCATACCTTTTTCTAAATCAGGTAGGAATGTTTCTTTCTCTTGATTTTTATTTGATCCCTCTACATATACCTTGATAAAACCCGGAAACTTAATTTTAGATCCTGTCGCTCTAAACTCTACACCATTATTCAATAAATGTACTGTCATTGTATCCATAACAGCTGGAGCCATTTGACTAGCTAAAAAACGATTATAAATAAGTTTATATAATTTGAGTTGATCATTTGTAAGAATAGATTTTAAATCATCTGGATGACGCTTAATCGATGTTGGACGGATTGCTTCATGTGCATCCTGTGCTCCGGATTGCTGTGTACGTTTTTTATTTGCTCCAACATACTCATCGCCAAATTCTTCTTTAATATAATCTTTTGCCTCGTCTATAGCGTTTTGCGAAATTCTAGTGGAATCAGTTCTCATATAGGTAATCAATCCAGTTATTCCACCTGATTTCCGTCCTAAATCGATTCCTTCATAAAGCTGTTGAGCAATCATCATTGTTTTCTTAGCTCGAAAATTAATTTTACGAGCCGCATCCTGTTGTAAGGACGATGTAGTAAATGGAAGAGCTGGATTTCGTTTTCTCTCTCGTTTATTTACTTTATCAATTAAGAAAGCGTTTCCTTTTAGCTGTGCTTGAATATCTTTAACATCAGCTTCTGACTTCAATTCAACTTTCTTGCCATCTACTCCATAAAAAGATCCTTCAAATTCTTCTTTATCTTTCAAAAAAGTCGATTCAATAGTCCAGTATTCCTCTGGAACAAAGTTTTTAATTTCATTTTCACGGTCGATAATCATTTTTACTGCTACAGATTGAACTCTTCCTGCACTTAAACCACGTTTTACCTTCTTCCATAATAATGGACTGATATTATATCCAACAAGGCGATCTAATACTCTTCGTGCCTGCTGGGCATCAACTAAATCAAGGTTAATTGCACGTGGATTCTTAAATGATTCTTTGATTGCATCTTTTGTGATTTCATTAAATACCACTCGGCATGGAGAAGTTTCATCTACATTTAAAGCAAATGCTAAATGCCACGCAATTGCTTCTCCTTCGCGGTCGGGGTCAGCTGCGAGGTAAATTTTCTTTGCCTTTTTTGCAGCCTTTCGTAAATCTTTTAATACATCACCTTTACCACGAATCGTAATGTACTTGGGTTGATACTTATCTTTAACATCCACACCCATTTGGCTTCTTGGTAAATCTCTAACATGTCCCATGGATGCTTTTACTGTATATTTTTTTCCTAAATATCTTTCAATTGTTTTTGCTTTTGCTGGTGATTCAACGATAACTAGATAATCTGACATATAATCTTCCTCCCACATGAGGTTATTGCAATATTATTACGTGAAACCTTATGTTAGTTACTTCCTCTTGTTTTGTCAAATATTCTTTTTGAAATAAAACTTTTTTTCTTTAAATAAACGGAACTTATTTAGATCGCATTACTACTTAGCATACTTTATATTTTAACTTAATTATTAATTACATATTAATTTTATTTTTTGTATTCTATACTAGAATATAGAAATTTACCAATTCTATCCCAATCCTCTAAGATATCTTTTGCTTCATATACAAGTTTTGCACCATCTTGAATAAGTTGATGACAGCCTTTTGTTTTTGGGTCTAAAATAGAACCAGGCATGGCAAAAACTTCTCTTCCTTGATCCAGCGCTTGGCCAACTGTGATCAAGGTTCCGCTTCTTTCCATAGCTTCTACAACCAATGTACCATAACTTAATCCACTAATAATTCGATTTCTTTCAGGAAATTGATGTTTAGCTGGTGGAATATGTGGTGGATATTCTGAAAGTAGTAACCCTTTCTTAACAATTTCTTCAAACAATTGTCGATTTTGCTTTGGATATATATGCTGAAATCCTGCACCTAATACAGCAATTGTTTTTCCATTATATTTTAATGCGGCTTCATGTGCAAATCGATCTATTCCTTTTGCCATACCACTTACAATCATAAAATCCTTTTCTATTAATGGTTGAACAATTTTTTCTGTTTTATGCTTCCCTTCATTAGAAGGCATTCTTGTCCCAACAATACTAATTGCTGGCTGATGACTCAAGAATTCCAGCTTCCCTTTTGCATAAAGTACTAAAGGTGGGTCATTAATATACTTCAGAAGCTTGGGATAGTTTTCATCCTTTATTGTAATTACTTTATATGTTGCTAAATCTTGTTTCATTTGTTGGAGTAGCATTGGATGATGAAGATCCTGATAAAAGTTTTCTGCCTGTTTCCTAGTAAATAGGAATTTATTTTGAAGTTCGGTTGGTGATAATGCGTAGATAGATTGAAGGGTTGGATCAACCTGGAGGAATAAATTTAGCTTTTTTCTCGTAATGCCTCGACAGCGGTGCATATGAATTAAACGATTTCGACAATACAACAATTAACCACGTCCTTAATTCTAAATTTAAAATCTTAACAAATAATATACAAAGAGGAACGAAAAGTCTTATGCTTTACGTTCCTCTTTGTTAGTTCATTTATTTATAAGCTTAATGTGTTTTACACTTTTCAACTAAGCCGTTTGCTTCTAAAGCTTTAATCATTGTTTCTCCCATTACAGATGGAGTTTCTGCTACTTCAATACCACATTCATTCATTACGCGGATTTTCTCTTCAGCAGTTCCTTCTCCACCAGAGATGATAGCTCCAGCATGTCCCATACGTTTTCCTGGAGGTGCTGTAACACCACCAATGAATCCTACAACTGGTTTAGTCATATTTTCTTTTACCCATCTTGCAGCTTCTTCCTCAGCAGTACCACCAATTTCTCCAATCATGATAACTGCATAAGTATCAGGATCTTCATTGAATGCACTTAATGCATCGATAAAGTTTGTTCCATTTACTGGATCTCCACCAATACCTACTGCTGTAGACTGACCAAAACCTTTTTGTGATAGTTGATGAACTGCTTCATAAGTTAATGTACCAGAACGAGAAACTACACCGATGTGACCTTTTTTATGAATATATCCTGGCATAATACCAATTTTACATTCGTCTGGAGTAATAACACCAGGGCAGTTAGGTCCAACTAAGCGAGTTTTCTTGCCTTCCATGTAACGCTTAACTTTAACCATGTCCATTACCGGAATATGTTCTGTAATACAGATTACTAAATCTAAACCAGCATCTGTAGCTTCAATAATTGCATCTGCTGCAAATGGAGCTGGAACATAAATAACAGAAACAGTTGCACCAGTTTGATCTACTGCTTGAGAAACCGTATCAAAAACAGGTACTCCTTCAACATCAGATCCACCTCTACCTGGTGTAACTCCTGCTACAATTTTAGTACCATATTCAAGCATTTGCTTTGTATGGAATTTAGCAGTACCACCAGTAATACCCTGAACAAGTACTTTTGTATCTTTATTAATAAAAACGCTCATATTTGTCCGCCCTTTCTAAGACTATCTTAAATTACGAGTAATTTTTCATTCGATTATTATTTGACATAAAATAATTCCAACTTGATTATTTCATGCTGTTATTTTTATGACTTTGCTTATTTAACTAAAGCAACAATTTTTTCTGCTCCATCAGCCATAGAGCTAGCAGAAGTAATGTTTAAGCCCGATTCATCTAAAATCTTCTTACCTAACTCAACATTTGTACCTTCTAAACGTACAACAAGAGGAATCTCTAAACCAACTTGTTTCGTTGCTTCAACAACACCTTCAGCAATAACGTCACATCTCATAATTCCACCGAAAATGTTAACGAAAATTCCTTTAACATTGGAATCGGACAAAATAATTTTGAATGCTTCTGTTACTTTCTCAGCAGTAGCACCGCCCCCCACATCTAGGAAGTTAGCAGGGTCTCCGCCGTAATGTTTAATAATGTCCATCGTTGCCATTGCAAGCCCAGCACCATTAACCATACAACCGATATTACCATCTAAAGAAATATAGCTTAAATCATGTTTAGATGCTTCAATTTCTTTTTCATCTTCTTCATCTAAATCACGGAAATCAGCAATATCTGCATGACGATATAATGCGTTATCATCAAAATTTAGCTTCGCATCAAGTGCTAAAACTTCTCCATCACCAGTTGTTACTAATGGGTTAATTTCAGCAATTGAACAATCTTTTTCTACGAAAGCTTGGTAAAGTCCCATCATGAACTTCACTGCTTTGTTTACTAATTCTTTTGGAATATTAATATTAAATGCAAGTCTTCTTGCTTGGTATGGAGCTAATCCAACTACTGGATCAATTACTTCTTTGAAAATTTTCTCAGGTGTTTCTGCTGCAACCTCTTCGATTTCAGTTCCACCTTCTTCAGAACCCATCATTACAACACGAGAAGTTGAACGATCAAGTACTAATCCAATGTAATATTCTTTTTGAATATCGCATCCTTCTTCAACTAGAAGACGTTTTACTTCTGTACCATCTGGACCGTTTTGTGCAGTAACTAAAACTTTGCCTAAAATTTCATCAGCATATGTACGTACTTCATCTAAATTTTTAGCTACTTTAACACCGCCAGCTTTCCCACGTCCACCTGCGTGGATTTGAGCTTTTACTACACATACTTCAGTTCCTAATTTCTTTGCTGCTTCAACAGCCTCTTCTACAGTAAAGGCAACATGTCCATTTGGAACAGCTACACCATAACTACGTAAAATTGCTTTTCCTTGATATTCATGAATGTTCATTCTTTATCCTCCATTCAAAATCACTATGATTTCTATTCTAGTAAAAAAAAATAAATTTAACAAGACAAAAAATCCGTTAAATCGCGGTATTACCTTATTTGTTTTTTTCCGAATATTCAACGTTCTTATCTGTGTGATAAATAAATGCGAAAACCTCAGCAACTGCCTGATAAAGCTCATCTGGTATTGTTTGATTAATATCAAGCTGTGATAGGATTTCTACTAATGATTCATCCTCTAATGTCGGTATTTGATGTTCTGCAGCTTTGTCGATTATTGCATCTGCAATAAGACCTTTACCAGATGCGGTTATGATTGGTGCAGCCCCTTTATCTTGATCATATTTTAATGCTACAGCTTTTTTGCGCTTCTGATCCTTTGTCATATGCGGAAATCAACTCCTTCCACAGTTACTGATTGATTTTGATGTGTCGTTACATGCTTTACTGTATTCTGTTGACTATACGGTTTATATGTCACATTAGAAAGGACATAACCTATTTCCTCTAATCCTTCCTCAAGTAATTTCTGGAAGCGAGAACCTAATTTTTGAAGCTGTGTATTATCATTAAAAATAGTGATACTAACCACCCGCTTTTGAACATGCATATCGATTGTCGTGTCTTGTAAATTTCCCAAATGAAGGAAAAATACAATTCGACAATAATCACTATTTAACTTTCCATCAACTGCTTTCTGTCCCTCAAATTCAAGCTGAAAGTCTTCTGGTAAACCAAACATCTTACCAGGTAGCTGTAGACTAGCATGAATCAAATTATTAGACTCATTTAGAGCTGTTAACTGTAGACCATTAACCATATGCATTAGCTGCGTCGCGCGCTGATTTACACCTTGCTCACCCTGTTGTAATAATTGCGTGAGCATATGTTTGATAGAGGTCTCTTGTACCTCTGTCTGTGCATTTCCTTCTGAAAAACCCATGAGCTGCAAATATTGCTTTAATTGAGTCATGAATTGTTCTTTTGTAAAATGAAATTGCATAGGCTCTCGCATTGTTAATAAGTGATTCGCCTGCTGGTAAACATCTTCTCCAGCAAATAACTGCATCGTTTGCATCAACTGCTGTATCGATTTTGGATTATTTTGCAGCATGGAATCAAGTCCTTGAGCAAAATTTCTTGATACATTTGGTAGAACATGCTCCATTACATCCCGTGCAAATAAAGAAAAAGAAGATGAATCTGGTGATACTGGCCACTGTTGCATCACTGTTTGGATACCATTTCTTAATGCTGTCTCATTTCTTAGCAATGACTGAAGTTCTTGTTCCATCAGTGTTTGACTAGCTGTACTCCATAAAGGAGTCGAAGCTTCCATTGCATTTGGTAATTGTAAGGCTTGTAAATATTGAGCAATTTGTTGAATAGATGTTGGGCTATTTTGTAAGGTAGATAATATCCATTGTGCTGTATTTCTTGGTATACTTGGAATAATATTTTCTGCTAAGTCTCGCTGAAATGCTTGAAATACTCTATTTTCCATTGGTTGCTGAAGCTCAATTGTATTTTTCATTAGATGTAGCCATTGATCTAAAAAACTTTGAATATTGCTACTGATTTGTCTCCCATTCCCCGATAAAATTTGAGCATCCTGCTGAATAATAAAATTCCGAATGGCACCCGGTAGCTCGGTAACTTTTGTATCTATCGAGGTTGGTGCTTGTAATACTTGTAAGGCTTGCATCAATTCTTGCAATGATGCTGGGTTATTTTGTAATAAAGTTTGAAGCGCCTGTCCCAGTCCTGACGAGGCATGTGCAACGATACGATTTGCAATATCATGTGATAATAACTGGAAATTTAAAGCTTCCATAGGACGATTTGTTTGGATGATATGATGCCATTTTTGTAGTATCAATTGGGATTGATTTCGAATCTGTTCCTCATTAGCAAGTAGTTCCTGCTTTATTATTCCTTCATGTAAACTCCTTACCGAGGAAGCCATATCATTACTTATTTCTCCCATTTGTGAATTTTGCATTCGTGATTTCCATGCCGAAAAATCCAGCTTTTGCCCTATTATTCCTAGCGACTTTAACATTTGAAATAGCTTTAACCGTTCCTCTTCGGAACCTTGCATAAATAAAGCTAATAACGGATTTGGAGTATTTGGTTGTGATAAAAATTGAGTCAATTGTGCTAATGCTTTTTTCTGTATCGTTACTGGTAAATTCTGTTGTTCTAAATAGGATTTCAATTCATTTATAAGTTCAGAAAGATTATGATTTCCTCTTGTATATAAAGCTTGAAAAAATTCCTCGGAAATTGGGATTTGTTTAGAAGTCATTGTTTTTAATAAACTAAATGTCGTTGATTTATCTGTAGTCCCAGTCAATAATTGAAAGGATTGCTGTAATTGACTTCTTTGGAAAGGTATTTTTTCATTTAATAGGAACTGAACAAATTCTGATTGAAGCTTGTTTCCTTTCATGCCTAATTGCTTCAATAAATGCTCTGCTTGCTGACCTATATCCTTACCTTGCTTCATTTCACTCAATACTTTTAGGTGGACAATATCTTCCTTCCCTTGCACTTGAAAATGGTAAGCTTTACCCGTCTGTAAAGGGGCCTCTAATTGAGCAATCATTGTTTGATTACCTAATTGTATTTCTGCCTTATTATTTGGAAAAATTTTCGTAATTTTACCTTGAAGGATTTGTCCAGGCTTTAGCTGTAACGGGGTTTTTATTAATTTTAAAAATTGATTGCGATCAATATGTTGAATATTAATCATAATAACCCCCTATCCCATACTTTTTTTAACTGGTGCAAATGATTTTCGATGCACTGGAGATGCTCCATATTTAGCAAGATTCTCTAGATGTGCTTTTGTTCCATATCCCATATGTTGTATAAAACCATACTCAGGATATTGCTCATGAAGCTCTTCCATTAATACATCTCTTGTTTCCTTTGCCAAAATACTCGCTGCTGCAATAGAAATGCTTTTCTGATCTCCCTTAATTATACTTTCTGTTGTTATATCCTTTAAAGAAAGCTCTACAGCATCAATTAAGACATGCTCTGGCCGAATATGTAAGGATGTAATCGCAAGCCGCATTGCTTTTTTGGTAGCTTCTAATATATTGATATGATCTATTTCATTATTTGTAATAACAGATACTTCATAGCTTATCGCTTTTTCTTTAATAATTTCAAAATATTGCTTTCGCTCAGATCTAGTTAATTTTTTTGAATCATTTAATCCTAATAATTTGAAATTCAATGGCAAAATAACTGCGGCCGCAACAACCGGTCCTGCTAAAGGTCCACGTCCTGCTTCATCTACACCCGCAATATATTTTTTTCCAGCTTCTTTTGCCTTTTGTTCATAACAAGTCATTTCTATAAATCTTTTCTCTAATTTCATCCATTCTGCTTTTTGTCTCTCGAAAGCTTTAATCAGCTGCTGAACCCCTTTTCTACTATCTTTTCTTAAGGTGTCCACATAAGCGTCATTAAATTTTCCTGCATGAAATAATGTCTTTAACTCACTAATTGATAATGGTTTCTTCAAAATACTCATCCTCTTTAATAATATATCGTCATGACAAAAGAGATTGTTAATAAAAAATTGGCTTTATATACTATCATTACACCTCAGCATAATTACAACTAGATTTTCCTTATCCTTTATTAGCTCTAAAAAAAACAGAAGGATGATAGGAGGCAAATTAGCCTCCTTAACCTTCTGCTCGTTCTAATGATATTCTTCCTAAACGTCCGGAGCGTAGATCCCCTAGTACAATATTTGCGACTTTATCAAAATTCACATGCCCTCCACTTTCAAGAGCTCCGTGTCGCTTACCAATTCTTTCAAAAACATCCCACATATCATACATATCTGCATCTATGCCTAATCTTTCTTCTAATAAGTCTTCATAGTATTCTTGTAAGTATTTAATCACATATGCAGCAATATCTTGCAGGGAAAGGATACTATCTTTAATCGTGCCAATTGCTGCTAATCGATAGCCAACCTCTTGATCATCGAATTTTGGCCAAAGGATACCAGGTGTGTCTAGTAAATCAAATTCATTTCTTACTTTGATCCATGATTGATGCTTTGTTACTCCTGGTCGATCACCGATTCGAGCAACTTTTCGATTAGCGAGACGATTAATTAAGGATGATTTCCCTACATTTGGAATCCCAATAATCATTGCTCTTAATGGCCGAGGATTAACCCCTTTATCCATTAGCTTCTTTAATCGATCGCTTCCAACCTCTTTAACAAGCTGAATTACCTTTTTTATATCAGACGTATCATTTACATTAACTGCCATAGAAGAATGTCCTTGCTTCACAAAATAGCGAATCCATTGCTCTGTTACTTTAGGATCTGCTAGATCTTTTTTCATTAACAGAATCACTTTTGTTTTCTGTTTCGTAATATCTTGTAGCATTGGATTTTGGGATGCAATTGGTGAACGAGCATCGACAAGTTCAATTACAAGATCAACTACATTTAAATTTTCTTCTACTTCTCGTCTTGCTTTTGCCATATGGCCTGGAAACCATTGAATTGTCATAGCATCACCCCTCTTCTTTAATTCGCTATTTGCATTCTTTTAATTGGCCAATAAATAACATTTGTTTTCCCGATAATTTCATCCATTGGAATAACTCCTAATGAACGGCTATCTGTCGAGTTATTTCGATTATCTCCTAATACAAAGACATGATCTTCTGGAACCTTCTCATAGCCTCCTGGAAGCTCTTCTAAGCGAAAATCTTCCGTATGTAGCCAGTTATTATCCTTATCAATAAACGGCTCTTCTACCGGTTCTCCATCAATATATAAAACGTTATCTGATACCGCAACATGTTCACCAGGTAAAGCAATAACTCGCTTAATAAAATCTTTATCTGCTGTAGCATGGAAAATAACAATATCAAACCGTTCCATATCACTAAAACGGTATTTTAGCTTATTCACAATCATATGGTCTCGATCTTCTAATGTTGGTTGCATAGATGGACCATCAACTACAATTGGGGATACAACAAACGTTCGAACTAAAAAAGCTAAAGCAAAAGCAATTAATATTATTTTTACCCATTCAAATAACCCATTTTTCTTCTTTGCCATGTTATTCCCCCATCTTATATTCCTTCTCTTATATTCTATAAGAAAAATGCTGATGATGCTCACTTTAGCTATTTTAAAATGATTAAGAAAAGCGCAAGTCACGCTCTTACAGGCTAAAAACGCAACGTCTTGTCCTAGCATTTATACGAGCATGTCCTGTACGCCAGACTGGACGTAACTATTTTAAAAAATTTTCACAGCTCAAAGATTTTATACTTTCTATCTATTGAAAAAAGGGCTTTGCAAAATTTGCGAAGCCCTTTCCAGTCGATTTTTATCTTGTTTCTTAAAATATGTTAAAATCGAATCATTTGTTATCGTTTGAAATCGTCTTTGCCAGTGAAAATTAGCGACGCTCTTTAATACGAGCTGCTTTTCCACGTAATTCACGAAGATAGTATAATTTAGCACGACGAACAATACCACGTCTTTTAACTTCAATTTTTGCAACACGTGGTGAATGTAATGGAAATGTACGCTCTACTCCAACACCATAAGAGATTTTTCTTACTGTGAATGTTTCGCTAATTCCACCATTTTGACGTTTAATTACAACACCTTCAAATAGCTGGATACGTTCACGAGAACCCTCTACAACTTTTACGTGTACAGAAACTGTGTCTCCAGGACGGAATTCAGGATGATCATTACGAAGTTGATCTTTTGTAATTTCTTCCATTAATTTTTGCATTCCGCTTCACTCCTTCCACCTCAATGTTCTTACCATTTTTATGAATGATAGCGGAACATCGGTAATACGCCAATTCAGTATGGCACAAAATAAAATATATCATATAACGAATTGATATACAACTTATTTTCATCAATTCTTTACATTTTTTACTTCTTCTATAACCTGTTAACCTCAAGCTGTATGATGGAAGGTTTGAACAAGTATTAAATACTATATCTCCTGATTCTTCTTATTATCCACTATAGCATTTCAATCATTTTTGGCTAATCGGTTTTGCTAAAAAGGTTGTAGAATCAATCACATTAATAATCGCATCAACTGTATCTAAACTAGTTAAACACGGAATTCCATGTTCTACTGTTTGACGACGGATTAAAAAGCCATCTGATCTTGGTTTTTGTCCAGAGTTTAATGTATTAATGACAAATTGTACTTTTCCTTCCTCAACTATAGAAAGTACATTTGGTTCATCCACTCCAACTTTACCTACCTCAATAACAGAAATATCCCCTTCTTTGCGAATATAAGCTGCTGTTCCCTGTGTTGCATAAAGGACAAAGCCAAGCTGATGGAACCGTTCCGCGATTTCCAGTATTTCTGCTTTATCTTTATCTGCAACCGTAAATAAAACGCCACCTTCTTGAGGAACTTTTATCCCTGAAGCCATCAAGCCTTTATATAATGCTTTTTCTAATGTTTTATCATAACCAATAGCTTCTCCAGTAGATTTCATTTCTGGTCCAAGAATAGTATCCACACTACGTAGCTTTTCAAAAGAGAATACAGGAATTTTGACAGAAACAAGGTTTTGCTCAGGTAAGATACCTGTTTCATAACCCATGTCTTTTAATTTTTCACCTAAGATACATCTTGTCGCAATATTTGCCATCATTACATCAGTTATTTTACTTAAGAAAGGAATTGTTCTACTCGCTCTTGGATTTACCTCAAGTACATAAACATCCTCATCTCGAATGATAAACTGGATATTAATTAAACCTTTTACTTTAAGGCCTTGTGAGATTTTCACCGCTGCTTCTAAACATTTTTCTTTTACTGTTTCACTTAATCGTTGTGGTGGATATACAGCCATAGAGTCTCCTGAATGGACACCTGCACGTTCGATATGCTCCATAATTCCTGGGATAATGGTTGTTTCGCCATCGCTGATTGCATCTACTTCTGCTTCCATACCAGTTAAGTATTTATCAATTAAAATAGGATGAGCAGAATCAATATTATCGGATTTAGCTAAATAATTTTCCAGCTCAGCTTCACTATAAATGATTTCCATCCGACTCCCACCAATAACATAGGAAGGTCGTACAAGCACTGGATAGTCAATCTCATTAGCTGTTTCAATTGCTTGGTCTAATTTTGGTACTGCTTTTCCTTGTGGACGAAGCAAACCGAGCTCATCTAATAGGATTTCAAATTTATCACGGTCTTCTGCACGATCAATTGCTTCTAAATCTGTACCTAGAATTTTCACACCACGACGCTCTAAACCTGCTGCAAGATTAATGGCTGTTTGTCCACCAAATTGCACAATAACACCCTCTGGTTTTTCCAGATCAATCACATGCATTACATCTTCTAATGTCAATGGTTCAAAGTAAAGCTTGTCAGAAATCGTGAAATCAGTAGACACTGTTTCAGGATTGTTATTCATAATAATTGCTTCATATCCAAGTTCTTTAATCGCAAATACAGAGTGTACTGTTGCGTAATCAAACTCAATACCTTGTCCAATTCGGATCGGACCAGAACCAAGTACTAAAATTTTCTTACGATCTGTTACGATTGACTCATTTTCTTCTTCATAACTACTATAAAAATATGGTGTTTCTGACTCAAATTCTGCTGCACATGTATCTACCATTTTATAAACTGGGAAGATATTTTCCTCTTTTCTTAAGGCATATACTTCATCAAGAGGCATCTCCCATAAACGAGCAATCTGAGCATCAGCAATTCCTAATTCTTTAGCGCGTTTTAATACAGTGAGATCATTTTTATTTTCAGCTAATGTTTTTTCTATTTCAATAATTTTATTTATGCTGTTTAAGAAAAAGCGGTCAATTTTTGTAATTTCAAAGATTTCATCGATAGAATAGCCACGACGTAATGCTTCTGCTAAAAGGAAAATACGTTCATCATCAGCACGTTCTATACGCTTAATTAATGTTTCTTCGTCTAGCTTTTCTGCTTTTGCAAGATAAAGCTCCTCTGTACCCATTTCAAGAGAGCGAATTCCCTTTAACAAAGATTCTTCTAGATTACGGCCAATTGCCATCACTTCACCAGTCGCTTTCATCTGTGTTCCTAAGCTACGATCTCCAGAAGTAAATTTATCAAATGGGAAGCGAGGGAATTTTGTTACTACATAATCTAATGTTGGCTCAGTCATTGCATATGTTTTTCCTGTAACTGGATTTATTATTTCATCTAATGTGTAACCAACCGCAATTTTAGCTGCAATCTTAGCAATTGGATAACCAGTTGCTTTAGAAGCTAATGCAGATGAACGGCTAACACGCGGATTTACTTCAATCACATAATATTGGAAGCTGTACGGATCAAGTGCCAGCTGAACATTACATCCACCTTCAATTTCTAAAGCACGAATAATCTTCAAGGAAGCATTACGCAACATCTGATGCTCACGGTCACTTAATGTTTGTGATGGCGCAGCGACAATGGAATCTCCTGTATGGATTCCAACTGGATCAATATTCTCCATATTACAAATAACAATAGCTTGATCTTTATGATCACGCATCATTTCATATTCAATCTCTTTAAAGCCAGCAATATTTCTTTCAATTAAACATTGATTAACTGGGGAAAGTGCAAGTCCATTATGTGTAATTTCTCTTAGCTCTTTCTCGTTATAGCACATTCCTCCTCCAGTACCACCAAGTGTATATGCTGGACGTACAATCAATGGGTAACCAATCGTATTTGCGAAATCTACAGCTTCCCCTACCGTATGTACAATAGCACTTTCTGGAACTGGTTCATTTAATTCATTCATTAAAGTACGGAATAGCTCTCTATCCTCTGCCTTTTGAATAGATTCTGGCGCTGTTCCTAATAGCTGTACATTATGATCTTCTAAAACTCCTTTACGAACAAGCTCCATAGCAAGGTTTAATCCTGTTTGTCCACCAAGTGTTGGTAAGATAGCATCTGGCTGTTCTTTGCGAATAATTTTAGTTAAAAATTCTTCTGTTAAAGGTTCCATATATACTTTATCAGCTACTGTTTTATCTGTCATAATCGTTGCTGGATTAGAATTAGCAAGAATAACATGATATCCTTCTTCCCTTAAAGCTTGACAGGCTTGTGTTCCAGAATAATCAAACTCTGCTGCTTGTCCAATCACTATTGGACCAGATCCGATGACAAGAATTTTTTGAATGTCTGTACGTTTAGGCATGAATATGAACCCCCTGTTTTTTAGCTTTTTTATCCATCATTTTTAAAAATTCATCAAATACATAGTTTGTGTCTTCAGGTCCAGGAGATGCCTCTGGATGGTATTGCACCGAGAACGCTTCATGGATAGTATGTTTTACCCCTTCTACCGTCTCATCATTAATAGCAATTTGAGTTAATTTTAATCCTGTATTTTCTAGTGTAGCTGGATTAACTGCATAACTATGATTTTGAGAAGTAAGGTACGTTCTATCCGTTTTTAAATCTTTTACTGGATGGTTAGATCCACGATGACCGAATTTCATTTTTTCTGTATCCGCCCCACAAGCTAAAGACAGAAGTTGGTGTCCAAGGCAAATTCCAAAAATAGGCACTTGGCCTAAGACTTCTTTAATCATTTCAACTGCTTCTGGTACATCTTTTGGATTTCCCGGTCCATTTGTCAGCATAATACCATCTGGGCGAAGTCGCAAAATCTCTTCTGCACTGTAGTTATAAGGAACAACCGTAATTTGACAATCACGTTTGGTTAATTCACGGAGAATTCCATGCTTTACTCCAAAATCTACTAATACAACACGGTGTCCTCTTCCTGGAACAACGTAAGGATTATTTGTGGAAGTTTGCTTTACTTGATCTGTAGGAAGTGCAGTATTTCTTAGCTCTTCTAATGCCTTTTCTGCATCTTCTTCTGCAGAAATAATAGCCGCTTTCATCGTTCCATGCTTACGAATCATTCGAGTTAATTTTCTTGTATCAATTCCAGCAACACCTGGGATATTATTTGCTTTTAAAAAGCTATCAAGTGTCTCTTCATTTCGGAAATTAGAGGGATGCTCACTGTACTCTTTCACAATCAATCCATGAATAAACGGTGTAACAGTTTCATAATCATCCCTGTTTATTCCGTAGCTACCAATTACAGGATATGTCATTGTTACAATTTGTCCATAATAACTCGGGTCTGTGATTACTTCTTGGTATCCAGTCATTCCTGTATTAAATACAATTTCTCCTTTGGAAACTTCTTCGCTCCCAAAACCATACCCTTCAAAAACTGTTCCATCTTCTAAGATTAAATTACGTTTTTGCATGATTTTCCTCCTAATTTATAAATTCATTGTTCATCACCTGAATGGCAGAATTCTTTTCTATTTTCCTTATAAAACCAATAGGTAATAAACATTTTTCCCCATTAAAATAAAAATGCTCTCTACAAGGCTGCAGAGAGCAAGACAAATACCGTATAAGCATTCATCTTCTTTAAACAACCTTTCAAATCTCTCTGGATTTGATTAAAAGTTATTGCCATATTCTTTTCAGCAGGACTGATTTTTCCTCAGCATTTTCAATAAATATAAAAGCCCTTTTCCTGTCGTGGGAAAAGGGCATACTTATACCATGATTATAATGCTAATCGTATCCTTCCTAGTCTCACAGGACTATTATTAAAGGTCTTTATTTATTTTTTCTTATTATGTCAGAATGAAAAAAAGCTGTCAATATATTTTTTAGATTTGATTTCACCTTTTTTTCGAAAACAACTATAAAACAAAGCTTCATTTCTTTTCATTTCTTATTTCTTCAATAAATTGCTTATCTACCTCTGTAAGCTGTTGTAAATCTAGCAAATCCCTCCTACGCAAATAAGTTCGTCGCAAGGATTCCTTTCTTCTCCAGCTTTCAATATGTGCATGATTTCCTGATAATAACACTTCTGGAACTTTCATCCCTCGAAAATCGGCAGGGCGTGTATAATGCGGATGCTCTAGTAAGCCTGTTGAAAAAGAATCTTTTGGAGCGGAGTCGTCATTACCTAATACATCAGGAAGTAGTCGTACAATACTATCCACAACAACCATTGCTCCGAGTTCCCCACCTGTTAGAACATAATCTCCAATTGATATTTCATCTGTCACTAAATGTTCACGTATTCGCTCATCATAGCCTTCATAATGTCCACAAATAAAAATCAAATGGTCTTCCTGAGCTAAATTCTCTGCTTTTTTCTGCGTATACCTTTCTCCCTGGGGGCACATAAGGATAATTCTTGTTTTACCCTGTGAGTCGTTTTCTTTTAATGCTGCAACAGCATCAAAAACTGGCTGAGCAGATAAAACCATGCCAGCCCCACCGCCATATGGGTAATCATCTACTTTATGATGCTTATTCTCGGTATATTGACGAAAATCAACCAGATTATAAGTGAATTTCTGTTTATCTTGTGCTTTTTGTAAGATGGAAGCATCAAACACAGGAGGAAACATCTCTGGAAATAATGTTAAAATATCAATATGCATCAGTCTAACAATCCTTCCATTGGCTCAATGATGACTTTCTTTTCTGATATATCTACTTGTTTTACAATCTGTGGGATATAGGGAATAAGTGCATCCTTCCCTTTTGAGCGTTTTACAACCCAAACATCATTGGCTCCTGGAGCTAACACTTCGGTAATTTTACCGAGGCGTTCTCCATCCACTGTATAAACCTCGCAGGAAATAATCTCGTGATAATAGTATTCCCCATCTGGTAACTCCGTTAATTGTGATTCTTTTATTTTTAAAAACGATCCTTTAAAAACTTCTACTTCATTAATATTTCCGTAACCTTTAAAGCGTAATAAATCAAATCCTTTATGAACTCTATGTGTTTCAATTTCTAAAGGAATACTTTCTTGCTCCTTTGCATCTACAAGATACAATGTAGACCCAACCTCAAAACGTTCTTCAAAATCTGTAATTCGTAATACTTTTACATCGCCACGTATGCCATGTGTATTAATAATTTTTCCTACTTTGAACATTTTTTCTCCCATGAGATCACCTGCTTGCTATTTATCAATTCTAATCACGACATTATCTTGTATAACAATCGATTGATTTTTCATAATGTCATCCCAATGCGTGCCTTCTTCTACTTCAACAAGAGCTTCAACTTCACCTTCGATTAGCTCACTGCCTATTTCAATTATATCTAACTGCTCCAGTTTAAAATCGACCTGCTTTATTTCTTCTCTGCGTTTATCAATTTCTTGCTGGAATTTTCTTTCTGCTGCTTGCTTGGAAAATTGTGCTTTATTTTGTAATTTTCTTTTCTCAAACATTAATTGTTGACACTCTTGTTCAAGCCGCATTTTCTGTGAGAGAAATCTTTCTTTAATGATGGCTTTACTATTTTCAGTGACGATTTGCTTCACTTGTACTTTCTTAATTATTTTCAAATGAAAAGCCCCACTCTCATCAAATAATTGTTATCTACATGTTACCATTTGACGAAGCTTAAAACTAGAAAAAACGTAAAGGCTAATATAAATACTTTATTTCTGTATCACAAGTCTAGACGGTAAAATTTTTTAGTTTTTTTGTACTCGAAACTAAATAGCTATATTTTACTCAGGAATGCCTTTTTTATATTACATAAAAAAAGGAAAGGAATTAAATTCCTCCCCTCCCTTACATGATATCTAAGTATATTCGTTTACTTGCACTTGATTTAGCAGAATAAACGACTGTACGAATCGCTTTAGCAATACGACCATTTTTCCCGATAACTTTACCAACGTCTTTGTCATTTACAGTTAGGTGATAGACAATTTTGGTATCTTCTTCCCTTTCTGTAATTACAATGTCTTCTGGATAATCGACAAGTCTTGAAACAATTGATTCAATTAAAAGCTTCATGATATCACAAGCCCTTTACTTTGAATTTTTTTGGTCGTGGAATTTCTTCATAATGCCTTCTTTAGAGAATAAAGAACGAATCGTGTCACTTGGCTTAGCACCTTTGCTCATCCAATCTAATGCTTTAGCTTCATCAATTTTAACCTCAACAGGGTTAGCTACTGGATTGTAAGTTCCAATTAAATCAATAGAACGTCCATCACGAGGAGCACGTGAATCAGCTACAACAATACGATAAAATGGCTTTCTTTTAGAACCCATACGCTTTAAACGAATTTTAACTGCCATTTGCTTGCACCTCCATTTAATTTATAATCTAAAAAACTAAGTTCTTGTCATTAACATGACGCGAGCTTTCGTTACGTTACAGGAAGATAGAATACATAACATTTCTACCCAACAATTTCATATTCTAACAGAGTTTTTATGTCATGTAAAGTGTTTTTACATTACATAAATGGAAATTTCATTCCTTTTCCTTTTTTCCCTGATTGCATGTTCGTCATTTGCTTCATCATTTTCTTCGTATCATTGAATTGTTTGATCAATCGATTTACTTGTGCAATCGTAGTTCCTGACCCTTTAGCAACTCTACGTTTACGATTTGCATTCAATATATCAGGGTTATTTCGTTCTTCTTTAGTCATGGATTGAATCATCGCTTCAATCTGAGAAATTTGCTTCTCATCAATTTGAAGATTTTTAGCACCCTTCATTTTATTAACTCCAGGTATCATTGCTAATAAATCATCAAGTGGTCCCATATTACGTACTTGCCCCATCTGTTCTAAGAAGTCTTCAAATGTAAAGGACATCGTACGCATTTTCTCTTCTAATTCTTTCGCACGTTTTTCATCTACTTGAGACTGGGCTTTCTCAATTAATGTTAAAACATCACCCATTCCAAGAATTCGTGAAGCCATACGTTCTGGATGGAAGACTTCTAACTCATCAAGCTTTTCTCCCATTCCCGCAAATTTAATTGGTTTATCGGTAACTGCTTTAATGGATAGAGCAGCTCCTCCACGTGTATCCCCATCAAGTTTTGTTAATACAACACCTGTTACATCTAATTGATCATTGAAGCTTTCAGCAACATTAACAGCATCCTGTCCTGTCATCGCATCAACAACTAAAAAGATTTCATTTGGTTTTACAGCAGATTTTACGTCAATTAACTCATTCATTAAGTCACTATCAATATGCAAACGTCCAGCTGTATCAATGAGCACATAATCATGATGCTCTTCCTTTGCCATTTCAATTCCCTTTTTAGCAATTTCCACTGGACTTACATCTGTTCCCATAGAAAATACTGGCATATTCAATTGATTTCCTAATGTTTTTAACTGATCAATTGCTGCCGGGCGATAAATATCACAAGCTACCAATAAAGGATTTCGGTTATATTGTTTACGTAATAAATTCGCAAGCTTACCTGTAGTCGTCGTTTTACCTGCACCTTGTAACCCAACCATCATGACAACAGTTGGTGGTCGATCTGCAACAGCAATTTTACTATGCTCTCCGCCCATTAATGCTGTAAGCTCTTCCTTTACAACTTTTACCACCTGTTGACCCGGTGTTAAACTACCTAGTACTTCTTGACCAAGTGCTTTTTCTTTAATACGTTTAATAAAATCTTTAACTACCTTAAAGTTAACATCTGCTTCAAGCAATGCCAGGCGCACTTCACGAGCCATTGCATTTACATCTTGTTCACTGACTTTACCTTTTCCAGTAATTTTCTTAATGGTATTCTGTAAACGATCAGCTAATCCTTCAAATGCCATAGAAGGTTCCTCCTAGCTTAAGTCTTTTAGTTGAACAATAATATCATTGATTTTCTCATGCTTCTCTTTCTGATCTATCTCTGCTTCTAATTGCTCTATTAATTCCGCTCGTTTTAGAAATTTATCGTATAGCTTTAACTTTTCTTCATAGTCTTCTAAAATCATTTCTGTTCGTTTTAAATTATCATAAACAGCCTGCCTGGAAACGTCTAATAAATCCGCAATTTCAACTAAAGACAAATCTTCATCATAATATAAACGCATATAATCATATTGCTTTGGCGTTAAGAGAGATTGATAAAAATCAACTAAATAATTGATACGCATTGTCTTTTCTAACATGTGTATCCCACCTTGTTAAGTAAAAAAGCTTTACATTCCTATACTAGCGAAACATACCTTTTTGTCAAGTAAACCATCATATGCTTACTCTGCATCAGCCTCTAATAAATCTGCAAATAAACCATACACAAAAGCATGGGCATCAAAGGCTTGTAAGTCACCAACTTTTTCTCCAAGACCAACAAATTTCACAGGAATTGTCAATTCATTACGAATAGCTAAGACAATTCCTCCTTTTGCAGTACCATCAAGTTTTGTTAATACTACACCTGATACATTTGTTACTTCAGAGAATGTTTTTGCTTGGTTTAATGCATTTTGTCCAGTCGTTGCATCCAGTACGAGTAAAACCTCATGTGGTGCTCCTGGAACTTCTCGCTCAATAATTCGTTTTACTTTTGCTAATTCATTCATCAAATTGACTTTATTCTGCAAGCGTCCTGCTGTATCGCAAATTAATACATCTGCATTACGTGATTTTGCTGCTTTAATTCCATCAAAAATAACTGCTGCTGGATCACTGCCTGCATTTTGCTTGATTACTTCTACTTCAGCACGTTTTCCCCATTCCTCTAGCTGTTCAATCGCACCAGCACGGAATGTATCTCCTGCCGCTAATACAACATGCTTTCCTTCTGTCTTTAGTTGATGTGCTAGCTTACCAATAGAGGTAGTTTTACCAACTCCATTTACTCCAACTACTAGAATAATGGATAGACCATCCTCTTGTAAATTAAGTGATGCAACATCCTCTTCATCATCTCCATAATAAATTTCTACTAATTTTTCGGAAATAACGTCTTTTATTTGCCCTGATTCTTTAATATTTTGTCTTTTAACTTCCATTTTCAGTTCATCTATTAAATCCATTACCGTATTCACACCAACATCGGCTGAGATTAAAACCTCTTCTAATTCATCAAAGAAGTCCTCATCAACACTACGATAACGGGCAATTAAATTATTTATTTTACTTGAAAATGAGCTTCTTGTTTTTTCCATTCCTTCCTTATATTTTACGGAAACATCTTCCTCTTCATAATTCTCCGAAAATCTTCTTTTTAGCTTTTGAATAAAACTCATCGTGCTATCTCCCTTTGTTCATAATTAAATTCATATTATATAAATGCTAATGAATCTTCTAGCTTTACAGACACTAAACGTGATACACCTAATTCTTGCATCGTAACACCATAAAGTACATCTGCTTCTTCCATTGTACCTTTCCGATGTGTAATTACAATAAATTGTGTGTCGCCACGGTGATGTTTTATATAACGAGCAAACCGAACTACATTTGCCTCATCTAGTGCCGATTCTGCTTCATCTAAAATACAGAATGGAACAGGACGCACCTGTAGAATTGCAAATAATAATGCAATAGCTGTTAATGCTTTTTCTCCTCCAGAAAGTAATCCAAGATTCTGGAGCTTTTTCCCTGGTGGTCGTGCAATAATTTCTACACCTGTCTGGAGTAAATCATTAGGATCTGTTAAATTCAATTCGGCAAATCCGCCACCAAATAGCTCTTTAAAAACATGGGCAAAGCCATCCTTAATTTGATAAAAGGTTTCTTTGAATGCTTTTTTCATCTCTGTATCCATTTCTGCAATAATGGTATATAAGGTCGTTTTTGCTTCTACTAAATCATCTTTTTGCTCTGTCAGAAAATCAAAACGCTCAGAAAGGCGCTCATATTCATCAATCGCTCCAAGATTGACCGTACCTAATTTTCGTATCTCACTTTTAATTTGATTTACATGTTGTTGTGTTTGTTTAACATCCATTGTTTTCTCATAAGTTGCTGCAGCTTTTTCATATGTTATCGTATATTCTGTTTGTAAATGCTGTAAGCGGTTTTCTAGCTCTACATCAAGACGGTTTGCTTTCACTTCTTTTTCTTGTAAAGCTTGCATAAATTGCTGAAGCTGATAATTTTCTTCCTTCAGCTCTCTTTCAATATCCTCTATCGATTGCATTACTTTTTGCCGCTCGGAGCGTAGTAAATTTAATTTATTTTGCAATTCTTTCTTCTTTGCAGATTGGGTTGCTATTTGCTCTTCCATTTGCGCTTTCATTTCTTCGCTATTTTGTGAGCTGTTTGCATAAGATAGTTGTTCTTCATATTTTGCTTGTTGCTCTTTGTATTCATTAAACTGCTGTTCTAGATTCTTTGTCTTCTCTCTTTGACTGCGATACCGCTCCTCTTGCTCCGCTAGTGTGACTTCATAACGATGATAATCTTCCTGTAATTGCTTACGGTTTTCTCTTAATTCATTTTCTTTTTTTGTAAGCAAATCTACTTCTTTTTGCACTTTAGCAAGCTGCTCTTCCATTGATTTTAATGCTTTATCTACTTCCTTATTCCTTGTCACTAAATCATCAAAATCGTGTTTAAATGCTTGCTGTTCATGTGTAAATAATCGCAATTGGTCGCGAGTTGAATTTACCTTTGTTTCTAATTCATTACAGGTTACCTCTAGTGTTTGTACAGTTTGCTGCTGGTTTTGCAACATCACTTCATCTTGTTTAATTTGTTCTGCTAATTCGTCAATTTTTTGCTTATTCTCCGTAATTTGTGCTTCAAATGCTTGGGTTCTCTCTTCATATTCCTGTAATTTATGATTTGCTTCTTGAATATCCTTTTCACGTGAGAACAGGGATTGATTTGTTTTCTTAACTGCACCACCTGACATCGAACCACCAGGATTAACAATATCACCATCTAATGTTACTATTCTATAACGTCGCTTAAGTATACGAGCAATATCATTTGCATCCTCTAAAGTTCTTGCTAGTACCGTATTTCCCATTAAATATTTAATAATTGAAGCGAACTTATCATCTGTTTCAACTAGATTTGCTGCTATGTCAATAAATCCAGTATGATTAGTTACTGATTGCAATAAATTACTTGGAATAAATCGTGGTTCTATCGTCGTTAACGGTAGAAAAGTCGCTCTTCCTTGGGCAGTTTTTTTTAACCACTTAATTGCATCACGAGCGGCAGGTTCATTTTCAACTATAATATGCTGTGCTTGTCCACCTAAGATGGTTTCCATTGCCACAATGTATTCTTTTGGAATATCTATTAACTCAATAACTGCACCAAATATTCCATTTAATGTGTTATTCTCTCTGCCCTTTAAAACAGCCTTTACTCCATGAAAGAAGCCTTGATAATCTTCTTTCATTTCTTCTAAAATATCTTTTCGTGATTTAAGCTTTGCGATCATTTGATAGCCTGTATTTAATTTCTCACGCGCTTCTTCATATGCAATATTGCGATTAGCAAATTCTTCCCTTACATGCTTTAGATTTTCCTGTTGATTACGAAATGCCTCTTTTTCCTTGTCTAATGTTACCTTTTGCTGTGTATGCTCCCCAATAGCTTTTTCTAAATTAATTTGTAACTCTTGATGCTTTTGTTTGAGCGATGTTTCTTTCCCGTTATATTGATTTAACTGCTGTGTTATGGTTTGCTTTTCATTTCTCTTAGCAGCCTGCTGACTTAGCACTTCAATATAATCTGCTTTTAAGCCTTCGATTCGCTGACTTATTTCATCGCTATCTGTTGTCAAAATTAACTTTAATTCATCTAACTTTTGTTTGGTTGTATTTCTATCTACATGAAGCTGAGATAATTGGTACTTTTCACTTTCAAACAATGTCATTACTTTATCGATTTGATGATGTAGCTCTTTTATTTGCTCTTCTAGCTTCTCCTTATTATCCGCCGCATGCTTCAGTCGTTCATCAAGGAGATGTCTTTTTCCTTCAGATTGTTCTAGCTGCTGCGTAATTTCCAATAAATCATTTTGGCTTTGTTCAATTGCTGTTTCTGTCTTTTGTGTTTCTTGCTTTTTCTTCTGCACAATAGCCTCTTGTTGATTAATATTGGTTCGAAGCTTTATCTCATGTAATTTATCTTCATCTATTTCTGCTAAAATCTTCTTCCATACTTCATTGATTTGCTCGATTTCTGTAATTAATAAAGAGATTTCTTCCTGTTTGAGCGTTTCCTTCTTTTCTAAATATTTTTTTGCAATTTCTGCTTGCTTTTGTAATGGACCGATTTGTGAATCAATTTCATGAATAATATCCTGCACCCTGCTTAAGTTTTCTTCTGTTTCCATAAGCTTAAGCTCTGCTTTTTTCTTTCTTTGTTTGTATTTTAAAACACCAGCCGCTTCTTCAAAAATCGTTCGTCGATCCTCAGGCTTGGAGCTGATAATTTCTTCTACTTTTCCTTGACTAATTGTAGAAAAAGCGTCACGCCCCAATCCTGAATCTAAAAAAAGCTCAATAATATCTTTTAAGCGACATGCTTGTTTATTAATATAAAATTCACTTTCTCCTGAACGATACACTCTGCGGGTTACACTTACTTCTTCATAATCAATTGGTAAAGCCTTGTCACTATTATCTAATACCAAAGTTACTTCTGCGACATTTAACGGCTTTCTTGTATCACTGCCTTGGAAAATAATATCTTCCATTTTCGAACCACGCAATGATTTCACAGACTGTTCCCCAAGTACCCAACGGATAGCATCTGTAATATTACTTTTTCCGCTACCATTTGGCCCGACTACTGCGGTAACCCCTTTAACGAAATTCACACTAATTCGCTCAGCAAAGGATTTAAAGCCAACACTTTCTAATCTTTTTAGGTACATACACACTCTCCTTATCCAAGCAAGATATTAATAGTGCGTGTTCAAAAAGTACAATAAAATGACGTTCATCGGTTTAGTTCGCAACGTCACGAGAGCAACATCCGCACTTGTACATCGTACATCTTGTACGTCGTAGCATAATCGTGCCCGTCGAAAGTTCAAGGCGAAGCAGCTTTGAGTAACTGAAAAGCAAGCTACACACTTGCGCATGTTGGATGACTTCGACGTTCGGCACAGGACGTGTCGGAGCTTAGTCGAAGTTCCTCTTGTTCGATGTGTTATTTTTATTGGGCTTTTTGAACGTCTTCTAATAGATATCTTGTTGAAACAATCTTTTATAGGTCCTTCTATTTTACCATATAGTCATGGTATCAAGCCTTTATCATCTAGAAAATTCTAATTCTATTCAAAATTAGAGTGTGTAAGAAAAGTTTTTATGTATTTTTACTACTCCAGCTCATTCTTTTCACTCATATGGTTCAAGTTAAGAATCCCTTGTTTCTTTTTCTTCTTTTCTTTATACTTAGAGAATGAAAAATTTAGCATAAGGGGATATTTTCGAATGAATTTAACAGAAGTTTCTCAAGAGAATTTAGAATTTATTTTAAAGGATATGACAAATAAGCTAGCTGTTGCTAATCATGCACTTTTCGATCCAGATGATTATGATATTAACAAATATGATGAATTAAAAGATTTATATGATATGATTCTTCGTAAAGGCAAATTAAGTATTATGGAAACACAAGCATTTGTTGATGAATTAAGCTCTATGCGCAAAAAATAATTCGGTTTTTAAAAAAAGGTTAATGATTCACAGCTCTATGTGACTCATAACCTTTTTTATTTACCTTCATTCAGCAAAAGACTTTTTCTATTCCATAAAGGTATCTAATGCATTTTTCGCAGCACGTTGCTCAGCTTCTTTTTTTGTTCGACCTACACCTACATCATAATTTTGATCGTTAATACGAACCTGCGCGACAAATTCTTTATTATGAGAAGGTCCTTTTTCCTCAATGATTTGATATTCAATCTTTTGATTTTTCTGTTGCTGCACCATTTCTTGTAATTGTGTTTTATAATCCATCGCATGTGAAAAAGCACCCATCGAAATTTTGGGGAAAACGTATGAATCTAGGAAAGTAATTACTTGATCATAACCTTGATCAATGTAAAGAGCTCCTAAGAAAGATTCAAACACGTCTGCTAATAAAGCAGGGCGATTTCTTCCTCCACTTTGCTCTTCGCCTTTTCCTAATAAAATATGCTGATCCATTTCCAACTGTAATGCGAAATTAGCTAATGACGCTTCGCAAACAATTGCCGCTCTTAGTTTTGTCATTTCCCCTTCCAGCATAGCTGGATATTGATGATATAAATATTGGGATACACCTAGCTCTAAAACAGCATCTCCCAAAAACTCCAGACGTTCATTATCTAGAAAATTTTCTTTTCGATGCTCATTCACATATGATGAATGAATAAATGACTGCTTCACAAGATTATAATTTTGAAATGTAATGCCAAATTGCTCCTCTAATTTCTGGATATTCATGTGTTCTGCCACCTTAGGTAAAATGTGGAGAGCCTCGCACATAGCGAGACTTTCCGAACTTGCTAAAATAGTTAAGAACTTATAATGACGAATTCACAATTTCATCGAACCATTTTAGTCATATGCTTAAAATGAAATTAGGATACGCTGTGTATGTATTCAACAGCATCACCTACAGTAGCAATCTTCTCAGCTTCATCATCAGCAATTTCTAAATCAAACTCATCCTCAAGTTCCATAACTAACTCAACTACATCTAGAGAATCAGCATCAAGATCATCAGCAAAAGATGCCTCCATTGTTACTTGATCTGCATCAACATCAAGTTGGTTTACAATAATTTCTTTAACACGCTCAAAAATTCCGTCCATCCTGTTCACCTCCTTTCAAAATCTAATTTTATTTATATTACATTACCATTCCGCCGTCAATATGAATGGTTTGACCTGTAATATAGTTTGCATCATCTGAAGCCAAGAAACGTACAACTTTAGCTACATCTTCAGGCTGACCAAATTTTGCTAATGGTACTAAATCCATGATTGCTTTTTGTTGTTCTTCTGTTAATGCATCTGTCATATCTGTCGCAATAAACCCTGGTGCAACAGCGTTAACATGAACATTTCTTGATGCTAACTCTAAAGCAACTGATTTTGTCATTCCAATTACACCGGCTTTAGCTGCAACATAGTTTGCTTGACCTGGATTTCCACTAACTCCAACGATAGAAGCTACATTAATAATTTTCCCAGCACGTTGCTTCATCATTTGTCTCGTTACTGCTTTTGTACAAAGAAATACACCTTTTAAATTAATATCAATAACTTGGTCAAATTCTTCTTCCTTCATACGCATTAATAAATTATCTTTTGTAACTCCAGCATTGTTTACTAAAATATCTAAACTACCAAATTCTTTAATAACTGATTTAATCATTGCTTGGACTTCATCATCTTGTGCAACATTTGCCTGGATTTTAATTGCTTTTACTCCAAGCTTTTCTGCTTCTTTTACTACTTCCTCAGCCTTTGCTTCATTTCCTGCATAATTTACTGCAATATTTGCACCTTGGCTAGCTAATTCTAAAGCAATTGCACGACCAATTCCTCTTGAAGCGCCTGTTACTAAAGCTGTTTTTCCTGTTAACATTTATTCATCCTCCTTATACCAAGCAAGAAATTGTTGTAAGGACTCTGGATCTTGTACAGAAAATGTAGGAATTTTACGGTCAATCTTCCTAAGTAATCCACATAGAACTTTACCTGTTCCTACCTCAACAAACGCATCTACTCCAGCATCAATCATATTTTTTACAGATTCTTCAAAACGCACTGGAGAATACAATTGCTTAATTAATAAATCCTTTATTTCATCATGATTTGTAACACTCTCTGCAGTTACATTCGCGTATACCGGGATCTCTGCATCTTTAAATTCTATTTCATCTAAATAAGCTTGGAATTTTTCATTTGCAGGCTTCATTAAACGAGAATGGAATGGACCGCTAACATTTAACTCAACTACACGTTTTGCTCCTGCTTCCTTCAATAATTCCGTTGCTTGCTCAATTCCTGCTTTCGTACCAGATATAACAATCTGTCCTGGACAATTTAAATTAGCAATATCTACTACCTCGTCCTCTGAAATATCTTGAACTGCCTCTTTAATTTGTTCCTCTGTCAAACCAAGAACAGCAGCCATAGATCCTTTGCCCTTTGGAAATGCTTGCTCCATTAATTGCCCACGTGTAGCTACTAATGGCAATGCATCTTGTAGCGAAATTGCACCTGCTGCCACTAATGCACTATATTCACCTAAACTATGACCAATTACCATTTCTGGCTGAATATTTTCTTTTTGTAATAATTGATATGCAGCTACACTAGATAATAAAAGCGCAGGCTGCGTGTTTTCTGTTTCTTTTAATTCTTCTTCAGGTCCACTGAACATCAATTGCTTTATATCTTTTGCTAGTGCTTCATTTGCTTGCTCATATAATGCTTGAATCTCTTCGTATGTATCGTGGAAATCTTGTCCCATGCCTACATGCTGCGATCCTTGACCAGGAAACATAAATGCTATTTTCTTCATTCTTTCTCCCCCTCTTTCATTGATGTAATCGTTTGTTCAATTGTTGATGTTACATTATGTTCTACCATATAACAGGTTTGTTTTATCGCATTTAATATAGCTGTATGATTGGATGAACCATGTGCTTTAATAACTGGTGCAGCAAGTCCAAATAAACCAGCACCACCATATTCGGAATAATCTAGCTTACTCTTTAAAGCTAGTAAATCCTTCTTCACAATACCTGCAGCAATTTTATTTTTAAGTGATGACATGAATGTGTCTTTAAGTAAGGAAAATACAGTAATCGCAGTTCCTTCAATTGTTTTTAATGCAACATTACCATTAAAACCATCAGCTATAATAACATCTGCAACACCTTGAAGTAAATCTCTACCCTCTACATTACCAATAAAATTGATTGGTGAGTCCTGCAGTAAAGTGAAGGCTTTTTTCATGACATCATTGCCTTTACCATCCTCTGTTCCAACATTTAATAGGCCAACTGTTGGATTCTTCACGCCACGAACCTTTTCTGCATAGATAGACCCCATAATCCCGTACTGAAGTAAATGCTCAGCAGTTGCATCAACATTTGCTCCAACATCTAAAAATACAAATCCCTTTCCATCTACTGTTGGTAATGTAGGACTTAATGCTGGACGATCGATTCCAGGAATACGACCTACGACAAATAAACCAGCGCTCATTAATGCTCCTGTGTTTCCGGCAGAAATACAGGCATCAGCACGCTTTTCTTTCACTTCATTTGCCATTAAGACAAGGGAAGCATTTTTTTTCTTACGAACAGCACGAACTGGCTGATCGTCAGCAGTAATTGCTTCTGTTGTATGTATAATCGTAATATTATTATCATTTGTTAAAAATGGCTCAATTTTACTTTGATCGCCTACTAAGACAATCTCTAAATTTTCAATTTGGGAAACAGCCTCCATTGCACCAAGTACTACTTCTTTAGGTGCATGGTCTCCCCCCATTGCATCTATAGCTATTTTCATTTGTCTTTGCCCCTTTTATTTCCAGTTGAGCGATACATATTAGAAAAGCGTAGAGCGCCCGCTTAAAAACGTAGAGATTGGAGCGGCACAACCGAGATAAAGGAAACACGGTGAGGTAACGAACCGATGTTGACTTATTGTAGGGTGTGACGTGAAATCTCTTAGTTTTTGGCGCTCGGAGCTAGACAACGCTATCTCCTAATAGGAATTAATTTACGCATTTTTTTACTTTCTTACTATATGAAAAAGTCCCGTAAAAACTAGCTCATTATTTACATAACTATCCACACGCACTAATGTGAGAGCCTCTTCATTACCTACCACTGTTGCCTTTGCTACTACTTGCTCGCCTTCTTTAACCTGACGAATAAACTTGATTTCCGACTTTGCTGTTAAAGCTAGTTCATCATTAATTACTGCCACTGCAAGTGAATTTGCTTGTGCGAATAAGTGATGACCCCTAGCGATTTTATTTCGCGAGAAAACATGTTCCGGACGTAGTAATAAAATAGAAAGTGCTCGCTTATCTAATTCTAAATCAATAATCTCACCAATTACTTCCTCAATGGTTAATGCTTTTAGATCATTCTTTTCATTCCATTTATATGTTGCCACAGATTTAATACGTTTGCGAAGCTCTGGAATATTTAGTTCCATACGATCCAAGCGAATCGTTTGAATACTAACTTCGAATTGTTTTGCAAGCTCTTCATCTGTAATAAATGGCTTTTCATTAATCGTTTCTGTTAATAAAAGCTGTCGTTCCGCTTTAGGTTTCCTCATCTAAGGCACCCCATTATCATCATACTATGACTTGATACTAATAGTAATATATAATACGTTCCTTATTTATGCAAGACATCCTTTTATTGGCATCATATCTATTATTTTCTCATCAAAAATCACTAAGAAAATATAGTGTCAAAAAATTTTTCCTTTTAAAATCAATCTAACTTTTCTCGGAAAAAATCATTTTGTAATAAATATTTTTTTAATGGAAAATAGGCTGGATCTTTTTCTAATAATTGCATTTCAATGATTTCATCTGCATCATTCCGTGCTATTTCTAGTGCGCGGAAATCATGCACCATATCTGCAACTTTAAATTCAGGAAGCCCACTTTGCTTGGTTCCAAAGAAATCTCCTGGTCCACGTAATTGTAAATCCCTTTCAGATAGCTCGAAACCGTTATTCGTCTCGGTCATGATATGCATCCGTTCTTTACCGACATCTCCTTTTGGATCTGCAATTAAAATACAATAACTTTGCTGATCTCCTCTTCCAACTCTTCCTCGAAGCTGATGTAATTGAGATAAGCCGAACCGCTGTGCATCATAAATAACCATGACAGTTGCATTAGGAACATTTACACCAACCTCAACAACCGTTGTTGAAATAAGGACCTGTGTTTTATTTGTAGCAAAGTCTTGCATCACCTGTTCTTTTTCATCATTTGTAAGTCTACCATGCATTAAGCCAACGTTTAATTCTTGTTGATAATATTCCTGTAATTGATGATAAAGATCTACAGCATTTTGAATGTCTAATTTATCCGATTCTTCAATTAAAGGGCAAATCACATAAGCCTGCTCACCAAATGCCACTCGTTTTTGAATAAATTGCAATACACGATCTAATACATTATCTTTGACCCAATATGTTTTTACTGGCTTTCGATTCGCTGGCATTTCATCAATCGTGGAAACATCCATATCCCCAAAAGCTGTAATTGCTAAAGTTCTTGGAATTGGGGTTGCTGTCATAAATAATGTATCTGGATCCAACCCTTTCTCATTTAACTTTCTACGCTGTTCTACACCAAAACGGTGCTGTTCATCAACAATTACTAAGCCTAGATCCGCAAAATGGACATCATCTTGAATCAACGCATGGGTTCCGATAATAAAATCTATATCACCATTCTCTAGTTTTTCTAAAATCTCACGACGTTTCTTGCCTTTAATAGAACCAGTTAATAGTTCAATTTTTGCTTTTTCAGCGAAGGATTCCTTCAATGAAGCGAAATGCTGCTCAGCTAAAATTTCTGTTGGTACCATTAATGCAGCTTGCTTTCCTGATGTAAGTGCGGCATACAAGCATACGGATGCCACAGCAGTTTTACCAGAACCTACATCTCCTTGTAATAATCGATTCATCCGAAAAGGTGATCTCATATCTTTTAAGATTTGTTGTAAGGACCGATTCTGAGCACCTGTCAATGGAAACGGAAAAGATTCTATAAATTGCTTAATTTTTTCCTCGTCATATAATTGTGCATTCCCCTTTGTTGCTTCGCGAGAAATTTTACGAATTAATTTCATTTTCAACTGAAAGATTAGAAATTCCTCATAAGTAAAGCGTCGACGCGCATGCTTTAAATCTATTCTATTTTTCGGAAAATGCATGGTTACCACAGCATCACTACGTGTAGGTAGCTTGTATGCTTCTAAAAATGGAGAGGGTAAAAACTCATCTATTTCTTGAGCATATTGAGAGACTGCAACTTCAATAACCTTTTTTAAACGTGCATTGGTTACTTTACCCTTCACTGTATATTTTGGATCTAATTTTGTTTGTTGATCAGGATAACCTTTTTTATAATAACTTACAGTAATTTGTAGACGATGAGCATCCCATTTTCCTAACAGTGTAATGGTATCATCAGCTTGAATTTGTTTTTGAGCAAAGGCACGATTAAACATGACAGCTTGAACTGCTACATTTTCAACCTCAACAACAAAGGAAAGTCGAGATTTCCCTTTGCCAAAAAAAGAAAGTCGAGGCGGATGAACAACTTTTCCAATAATGGTCACTTGATCGTCATGAATCAGTTCACTTAATGGCTTTAACTCAAATACATTATAATTATATGGAAAATATTCTAATAGATCGCCTATCGAATGGATATTCATCATGGCAAGTTCTTCGGCAAATTTTTCTCCTACCCCTTTTACCTCCGTTACTGGCTTAGTTAACAAAATGAAATCACTCTTTCTTTATCTAATAACATAAAGATCAGAACCATTTCTTCCCATCTCATGTTCAAACTTTTCAACTAAAATAAGAAACTTTACTCCTTTAAGCGCGTGTCCAAAGATGTGTCATTTTTATTGGACTTTTTGAACAACCTCTCTAAGCTAAGTTCCCAAATATTTTATCTCGTAAAAAACGACCTGTTGGTGTATCTGCAAGCCCACCTTCTCCTGTTTCTCTTAATGTAACTGGCATCGTTTGTCCAATTCGATACATTGCTCCAATTACTTCATCACATGGAATTCTACTTTTCACACCAGCTAGGGCTAAATCAGCTGATACAATGGCAAGGGAAACACCACCAGCATTTCTTTTCACACAAGGAACCTCAACTAATCCTGCTACTGGATCACAAACAAGCCCAAGCATATTTTTTAATGTCATTGCAAAAGCTTCTGCGGATTGTTCTGGAGTACCTCCAGCCATTTCTACAATAGCAGCGGCAGCCATCGCTCCTGCTGATCCAACTTCTGCCTGACAGCCTCCTGCTGCACCAGAAATAAATGCATTATTAGCTACTACAAATCCAAAAGCACCTGCCGTGAATAAAAAGTTTATCATTTGTTCTCTTGTTGGATGTAGCTGATTTTTTACCGCAAAAAGCGCACCTGGTACACAGCCTGCACTACCAGCTGTAGGAGTTGCACAAATAATTCCCATTGCTGCATTCACTTCATTTGTACCCATCGCTTTACTAACAGCATCTAATAAAATTGTTCCAGATAATGGCGTATGGTTATTCATATAGTTTTGAATTAATACGGCATCTCCACCAGTTAAACCAGTAACAGAACGAACGCCTTGTAAGGATTGCTCAATTGCATTTTCCATTACTTCTAAATTGCGCTCCATCTCTGCTATTACAGATTCTCTGGAGCGCTCTTTTAGTTCCATCTCCTGCCGAATCATTATTTCAGATATTTGAATGTTTTCTTTATTTGCTTGTTCAATAAGCTCCGAAACTGTCCGAAACATCTCCAGCACCTCTTTTCCTCTATATTGTCTCTTATAAAAATAACAGTCCTTAAGATAACTAACTTTCTAGTTTGGTTATTTTCACAATGTGATCTGTTTCTCTTAATTCCTGTAATAAGGCTTCATCTACATTTTGGTCCATTTCAATAACCATTAATGCTTCTTCTCCCTTATCCTTTCTGTTCACTTCCATATGACCAATATTAATTTTATGCTTAGCTAAGATACTAGTAACTGTTGCAATGGCACCAAAACGATCATTATGCATAATCAATAAAGCAGGATGATCACCAGAGAGTCTTAGAGAAAAACCATTTAGTTCAATGATTTCTATTTTGCCTCCCCCAATGGAAATACCAATTACTTCAATCTCATCCTTATCATTTCCTACAATGATTCTTGCAGTATTTGGATGTTCTGTTGCTGCTGTATCTTCAATAAATTGAATGTCTATGTTTTTATCTTTAGCAATCTCTAATGCTTTGCTCATTCTTGTATCATCTGTTTCAAATCCTAAAAGACCTCCAACAAGTGCAAAGTCTGTACCATGTCCCTTATATGTTTTTGCAAAAGAACCATATAGATGAATTTTAGCCCAAGTCGGTTCTGCTCCTAAAAAATTTCGTGCGGCTTTACCAATTCTTCCTGCTCCCGCAGTATGAGAACTAGATGGTCCTACCATAACTGGACCGATAATATCAAAAACAGAAGTAAATTTCACTGTACTCACCTCATTTATTTTCCAGAATAAGTGCACCTATTATATCAAATTAATACCAAGCAGTCATTTATCGCTGTATGTAGGAAAAAGAATAATTACACAGATTATCTTTTTAGATCCATTAGAAAAGCAGAGGAAATATTTCATCTCCCTCTGCTTATGATTTGTTTATTCTACTGCAAATAAATAGGAATAAATTGGCTGGTTTCCTTCATACACTTCAATTTCTAATTCTTTGTATTTTTCCTCTAATTTGTCTACAAGCTGTTCAACTTCATTTACAGCAACATCTTCACCATAGATGATCGTTAATATCTCATCATCCTCTGTAATTAGGTTACCTAATAACTGAGCTGCAGCATCTTCTTTATTTTTATGTGTTGCTGTAATTTTCCCTTCAGCAATCCCCATAAAATTCCCTTTTTCAATTTGAATTTCATCAATCTTTGTATCACGAATAGCGTATGTTACTTGTCCACTTTTTACTTGCTTAGAGGCTTCTAACATATTAGCTTTATTTGTTTCTAGCTTCTCATCCGCTAAGAAAGCTAATAGTGCAGAAATACCTTGTGGAATTGTTTTTGTTGGGATAACCGTAACATTCTCTTCGGCAATTTCCGCTGCCTGTTCAGCCGCCATCACGATATTACTGTTGTTTGGTAAAATAATAATATTTTCTGCATTTGTTTGCTTAACAGCATCTGCAATATCTTGTGTACTCGGATTCATCGTTTGGCCACCTTCTATGACCACTGTAGCACCAATATTTTCAAATAATGCTTTAAGACCTGAACCCATCGCTACAGTAACAATTCCATATGTAGATTTTTCAGCAGGAGGAGCTTCTGTTTTTGCTTCTGCGCTAACGATTGCGTCATGCTGTTCACGCATGTTTTCAATATCTATATTAATTAATCTTCCGTATCGTTGGCCGATTGTCATAACTTCCCCAGGATATTCTGTATGAATATGAATTTTAACTATTTCATCGTCAGCGACAACAAGTAAAGAATCTCCATGATTACTTAACTCATTACGAAAAGCTGTTTCGCTAAATGGATTTTCCTGTAATTTTTCATCTTCAAACTTCACCATAAACTCTGTACAATACCCAAACTCAATATCCTCTGAGCTCATAAAATCTTGAGCAATATGATGATGTTCCTTCTCAACAAGCGCAGAAATATCAATTTCAGCAACTGTTTCTACTGCATCTGGTAATTCTTCGCCTTTTAAAGAAGCTAAAAATCCTTCATAAATGGTCACAAGTCCTTGTCCACCTGAATCAACTACACCAACTTCTTTTAATATTGGCAATAATTCTGGTGTATGCTCTAAAGAAGCTTTTGCACTTTCTACTACTTTTTCCATTAGAGAAATGATATCTGATTCTTTGGCTGCTAATTTGACAGCCTCTGCAGCGGCATCTTTAGCAACAGTAAGAATGGTCCCCTCAACAGGTTTCATTACCGCTTTATAGGCTGTTTTTACTCCGGTATCAAGTGCTTCTGCTAAATCCTTTGTATGAATACTCTCCTTGTTCTCCATGCCTTTAGCAAATCCACGAAATATCTGAGATAGAATTACCCCAGAATTACCGCGTGCACCCATTAATAGTCCTTTTGAAAAAGCCTGTGCTACTTCAGCTATATTGGAACCTTTCGCTTTTTTCACTTCAGCAACTCCTGAAGTCATGGATAGATTCATATTCGTCCCAGTATCTCCATCAGGTACTGGGAACACATTTAATGCATCTATTTTTTTACAATTACTTTTCAAATGATGGGCACCGACAAATATCATTTCAGCAAGTATATTCCCATCTAATTTTTCTAACGTCACTTTATTTCCTCCTTCAATGCTCACAGCTGATTCGCCACGCTTACACCTTGTATGTATATATTAATAGAATGAACAGCAAGCCCTAAAATCTGATGAAGCTTGTATTTAACTTGAGACTGCACATTATGGGCAACTTCAGAAATTTTCGTTCCATAACTAACAATAATATACATATCTATATGAATTTCTTCTCCTTCTTTTCGAACAATGACTCCACGTGAGTAGTTATCCTTACGAAGAATTTCAGCAATTCCATCTCTAATTTGGTTTTTAGAAGCCATTCCTACGATTCCATAACATTCAACTGCAGTTCCACCAACAATAGTTGCAATCACGTCGTTTGTAATGGTTATTACGCCATCTTTCATATTAAATTCAATGGACATGATGAGCCTCCTATTATTCATATATCTTCTTTTTTATCTTACATATAACAGCTAACTTCTTTTTAGAATGTATGATTCCCATAAGAATGTCAAGAATTATTCGCTGGATATAACAGGATTTTAGAGAAAAAAGCAATTGCATTATACTTTTATCTATGATAAATTATATAAGTATTACTTAACGGAACAGATGTTAGTCGTAAGGAGGGATTATCTTGGCTAGAAAATGTGTTATTACTGGTCGTAAAACTGGAACAGGTAACAATCGCTCTCATGCGCTTAATTCCAGCAAACGTACTTGGAAAGCAAACGTACAAAAAGTTCGTATTTTAGTAAATGGAAAACCAAAGCGTGTTTATGTATCTGCTCGTGCACTTAAATCAGGTAAAGTTACGCGCGTATAATTAATTGATAATTAATATTTGAAACTATACCAAAAAACATCCAATTATAAAAAGGATGTTTTTTTGTCTTTTACATAGTAAAAAAGAGCAAGAGAGAAAAGTCTTTTACATTTGACCTTCTCTTTCGCTCTTTAAGTGATTGGGAACTTTCATTTTCACTATTAACGAATGAACCATACTTATTCGTTAGCATCCCATTCTTGTATCATTTTTGCTTTTGAAATATTCCAATGACAACACGTACAAATCCACCAATAAATTTCGGGAGTTTGATTGTATAAAATTTCAACAGTTCCCCCTCCTATCATTAAACAGACCTTGTTTACTTTTGAATCGGATGAGAACCTGCATCACGACTCTTTACAACTAATAATATGCCCTCGTCATATGAAATAGTACCATTTTTTTCTAGAAGTTTATTAGAAATGCAAAGAGTCGAACCCCAAGTGATATTTTCATTTGTTAATGGATAATAAAAGTTTGTTAATGTAATGCCTTCCACCCTTTGTGTATAAGGGATAAAAGAAATATTTGGATATATTTCGCTTTTCTCGATTGTATGTTTTCCTGGCAAAATTAATTCTAACTCATTTTGCTGATCTACAATAATTCCACGTATTCCACTACTCATTATTTGATAAAGTAATTGGATATTAATTAGCTCATGGTCCAATCTACCGCCTGTTACTCCAAATAAAAATATTTGGTTCGGCTTGTATGTAAAGGCTTGAAGTAAAGCAATTTCAATATCTGTTTTATCCTTTTCGATCGGATATTGCATAAATTCATTCGCATGCTGTTTAATATAATCTGTTTCCTCTACTGTTGTAGAATCAAAATCTCCCATCGCAATATCTACAGATAATTTATGTTCAATTAAAGTTAAGGCACCACGATCTGCACCAATCCATATATCTATTTTTTCTGCATATAATGTTAAATCAGGAATTAAATGTCTTGGTCCATTCCCAATAATACCAACCGTACACATAACTATTTCCTCTATCCTTTTGTTGCGTCAATGATTTCCTGAATTGCTTCTTTGCGATTTTCACGATTAAATACAGCACTTCCTGCCACTAATACATCTACTCCTGCATCTGTACAAAGCTTTGCTGTTTCTTTATTGACACCTCCATCAACTTGAATTTCAAAATTAAGTTGATGTGCTTTGCGATAATCTGCAACTTGCTTGATTTTATGTAGTGTTCGATTTATAAATGCCTGTCCACCGAAACCAGGATTAACTGTCATAATTAGTACAAGATCAACATCTGCCAAAATTTCGGTAATCATTTCTACAGGTGTTGCTGGATTAATTGCGACGCCTGCTTTGGCACCAGTACTTTTAATATATTGAATGGTACGGTGTAAATGAACAGAGGCCTCTTGATGTACCGTAATAATATCCGCTCCTGCATTTGCAAATGCTTGGATATACTGATCAGGGTTTTCAATCATTAGATGTACATCTAATGTTAAATCAGTTACCGGACGAATTGCTTCGACGATTAACGGTCCGATTGTAATATTAGGAACAAAATGTCCATCCATTACATCAATATGAATGTATTCTGCTCCGCCTCGTTCAACTTCTAAAATTTCTTCACCTAGTTTTGCGAAGTTCGCAGATAAAATTGAAGGTGCAATCTTTGTCATTATTAATACCTCGGCTTTCGTAAAGATATTTCGTTTAGAAAATGTAAGTAATGATTATATCGTTGTTGATTAATCGTCTTATCCTCAACTGCTTGTTTTACTGCACAATGAGGCTCCTTATGATGGAGGCAACCTCGAAAACGGCAAGCATGCTGAATTTCATTCATTTCAGGAAAATACATAGCTAATTCTTCCGCTTCTATTTCATCTAAATCTAACAAACTGAATCCTGGAGTGTCTGCTACTAAACCTCCACCAATTTCAATTAATTCCACATGTCTTGTTGTATGCTTTCCGCGCCCTAAGCTAACGGAGATTTCATCGGTTTTAATCTCTAAGGATGGATGTATAGCATTTAGTAAAGAAGATTTACCAACACCAGATTGTCCAATGATGGTCGTTATTTTATTTGCAAAATACTTTTCCAAATTAGATAGATCACTGCCGGCAGATGCATTTACTAATTCAACATCATAGCCAATTTCCTCATACATCTGTTTTACGTGTTGAATATTTTCAAGCTCATCATCATCAAGTAAATCGATTTTAGTAATGACAATAATTGGAGTGATATGTTTAGATTCAACCAAAACCAGAAACCGATCTAAAAGAGTAGCACTGAAATCTGGCATTGTAGCTGAACAAACAATTAATCCTTGATCAATATTTGCAATAGGTGGACGATCTAGTTTGTTTTTTCGTGGTTTGATTTCTGTAATATATCCTTTTTGGTCTTCTGTCCGTTCCAAAACAACTAGATCACCTACTAATGGTGTAATGTTTTTTTTACGAAATAATCCTCTTCCACGACACTCAAGTACTTCATTATTCGTTTGCACATAATAAAATCCACTTAATGCTTTAATAATTTTTCCTTCTGTCATCAATTCACCTCTTTAAATAAGTGTTCAAAAGGTCAGTAAAAAGGACCGTCATCGGTTAAATTCGCACGTCACAAGAGCAACACCGATACTAGCACATCGTGTGCGTGGAAATTTCAAGGCAGCGCAACTCAGAGTAGCGGACTTCCACAGGACGTGTCGGAACTTAGTCGAAGTTCCCCTGCTTACCATGTCATTTTTGTTGGACTTTTTGAACATCCTCTTTAATACGGAACCGTCTTTTCAATAAATGTTTCATCATCCCTTACTACCCGATATGTAGCACTTTGACCATGTTCAATCGTTAAAGTTATTGAAAACTCTTGATCACTGGTAATTTGTGTTTCATCGAATACTTCAGATAAATCATTTTCCATATCATCTACGTAAATGATTACTGTCTGTTCCTCTGGATCTTCGCCTTCTTCTGTCTCTAAAGTATACGGAACTGTGAATGTTACCGTATGATGTGCTGGTGGTCTTACTTCAGGTCCTAGAGAGATATAGATATCAACCCTATCTCCTCGATTCAGCTCTGTTCCGGCTTCCGGTTGTTGACGAAATACATGTCCTGCTTCTCCTTCTTCAGAGTTAGTAGCAGTGATATTTATTGTCAAATCATTTTCATCGATATAATCTCTTGCTTCTTCTTCTGTCATGCCAACAAGATTATCTAATGTGACTGGTTCTTCCCCTTTGCTCACATCAAAAACAACGACAGTTTCACTAGGCACCACTTCACTACCTGGCTCTGGCTCAATTTGAGCAATAATCTCTCCTACATCCTCATCCGAAAACTTCTCATTTACTTCAAAGTTTTCAAAGCCGTTTTGTCTCAAAAGACGCTCTACTTGACTAAAATCTCTACCCACATAGTCATCGAAAGGAAATGTTTCTTGTCCTTCGCTAACATAAAGTGTTACAGTCGAACCAGCTTTGACAGTACGCTCTGCTCTTGGACTTGACTCTACTACATGGTCTTCCTCAATTTCATCAGAGGAAACAAACTCCTGCTCAACCTCAAGATCTAATTCCTTCAGTTTTTCCTCTGCTTCATCAAATGGCTCACCAATAACATCTGGAATAACAACGTCTTTTGGCTGTAATAATCCAGGCACAATAAATAATGCAGCAATCCCAGCAATGAAAAGACCTATCAAAATCGCTAAAATAATCTTCCATTTTTTACGTTTTTTCTTCTTCTTTGGTGGTGCTTCTTTCGTTTCTGGTATTTTCTTCGTTTGTTCCTCTGCATGATGAATGATCGTATCATCATTACTATTTGAATTTTGCAATTGTGCTTTCGTAATGATTGGTATTGCTTTCGTTTCATCCCCAGCCTCTACTGGAGGCACATAAGGGGCTTCATTAACTAAAGAAGGATCTAAAGCCATTTCGAGCGCCTCTTGCATCTCATAAGCAGAGTTATAACGATGAAAAGGATCCTTCGTTGTTGCTCGTAATACAATATTTTCAACACTTTGTGGGATACTTGGATCAATTTCTTTAACCGATGGTGTCTTTTCCTGTAAATGTTTTAAAGCAATCGATACAGCTGATTGTCCATTAAATGGAATTCTCCCTGTCAATAATTCAAATAAGACAATACCAAGTGAATAGATATCGGATAATTTGGTAGCCATTCCACCACGAGCTTGCTCTGGTGATAGATAATGCACAGAGCCTAAGATAGAATTCGTCTGTGTTAATGCCGTTGCAGACAATGCAGTAGCGATTCCAAAATCCGTTACTTTTACATTTCCATATGTATCAATTAATATATTCTGCGGTTTAATATCCCGGTGAACTAAATTATTCGCATGGGCATGGGCAATAGCAGATGTCACCTGCTTCATAATATCAATTGCTTCATGGACATTAATTGGTCCATAGCGTTGGATATATTCCTTTAATGTCAAACCATCTACATACTCCATTACCATATATAAAATATGATCTTCCTCGCCTACATCATAGATATTTACAATGTTTGGATGAGAAAGACTCGTCGCTGCTTGAGCTTCACGATCAAAACGTGTAATAAATTCCTTATCATTCGCATATTCTAAGCGAAGTACTTTTATTGCAACATCTCGATGGAGAATTGTATCTTTGGCTAAATAAACATTTGCCATTCCTCCGCCACCGATTGTCTTCTCAATTAAATAACGTTCACTTAAAAGGCGACCTTCCAACATTGTCTTCACCTACTTTTTCCGAAGGCTGTTTTTGGATAATGATTACTGAAATATTGTCCTCTCCGCCCCGTTCATTAGCTAAATCAATTAATTCTTTTGTTACAACAGATAAATCCTTCTTCATTTCTAAAAATGAAGATAGTTCCTCATTTGAAATTTTATCTGTCAATCCATCTGAGCATAACAATAGCTTATCACCATACTCAAAACTAAAACTTCGTATATCGGCCGTTACCTGCTCCTCGATTCCTAAAGCTTTTAATACAATATTTTTACGTGGATGGACTCTTGCATCTTCTTGGGAGATTTCACCAGTTCGTACTAATTCATTTACTAAAGAATGATCTTCTGTCAATTGACTAAAGCCCATTTCATTATAAATATATCCTCTACTATCTCCAATATGGGCAATGGTCAAAAAGTCATCACCGCTTGCCGCAATAACCAAGGTTGCGCCCATTCCCTGATATTCACTTTTTTCTTGTGCTAGGTTATAAATAGCGGTATTCATTTCATTGATCATTGAATATAGCCAAGTCTCCATTTGCTCAGGAGTTTCCTTCTTATCTGTCGCTTGCCATGTATCCTTCAGCAAGCTTACTGCAAGCTCACTGGCAACATCTCCAGCCTGATGTCCTCCCATACCATCAGCAATAATTGCTAACATCTGATTGGACATGCTGTAAAATATACCACCAGCATCCTCATTATGCTCTCGTACTTGACCACGATCTGTTAGAAATTGCCCTTCCATTATTTCACCTCATTGTTCAAACCACTGTTCCCTAAAACTTAAGAACATGTATATTATTTAATTATGTCTATCCCATTCGTTTTTTCAATCTAGTTAAGAAAAATCCATCTGTATGGAATGTTTGTGGGAATAATTGTAATCCCCATTCCGTAATACCTAGAGAACTTCTTATTTCTTCTGGTAACTCTCTAAAAAAGGATGGATCTACTTCAAATTCTGGATGATTTTCTAAAAATTGTTGAACAACTTCTTCATTTTCCTTACGATCTATTGTACATGTACTGTATACTAAGAAACCATCTTGCTTTAATAGAGATGCAACGCTTTCTAAAATATCTAGCTGTATCGTTGCGAGCCTCTCTATGTCTGCTTCTTGTTTACTATATTTAATATCTGGCTTGCCTCTTACTACACCTAATCCTGAGCATGGTGCATCTACAATAATTCGATCAAAACTTTCTTTTTCATGAACAGATTGTAATTTACGTGCATCATTTTGACTTACTTGAATACTAGTTAATTGTAATGTTTTAGCTTTTTCCTGAATAAGCTTTATCTTTTGTTTATGGAGATCATATGCATGAATAACACCTTTATCTGACATTTTTTCAGCAATATGAGTCACTTTACCACCAGGCGCACTACAAGTATCAAGCACATGTAATTCTGGTTCTAAGCTAAGCATTTCCCCAACAAGCATGGAGCTTTGATCCTGTATAGTGATTAAACCTTCTTTAAATAAGGAACTCTTTAAAACATTTCCTTGTAAAATAATAATCCCTTGCTTCGAAAAAATCGACTTTTCTGTAGTTAATCCCTCTGCTTCTAATTGTTCCATTGCAGCGTCACGTGTAATTCGTAAAGGCTGGACTCGAACAGAAATAGGTCTTTTCGTTAAATTCTCTTCACATATTGCTTGCGTTGTTTCTAGCCCATACGCAGCAACCCATCTTTTCACTAACCATTCTGGGTGACTTGTTTCAATAGATAAACGTTTTATCGGGTCAGCAATATCTTCCGTTGAAGGCACACCTTTTCTTTGAACATTTCTTAAGACGCCATTGACGAAGGAAGCAATTCCTCGATGTCCTCGTTGCTTAGCAATTTCTACTGCTTCATGAATAACAGCATAAGATGGTACTTTATCAAGGAATTCCATTTGAAAAACAGACATTCTTAATAATACGCTTACCCAAGTATCTAGCTTTTTATTCGATTTTATAAACGAAGATAAATAATAATCTAAAGTTAGCTTTCTTTCTATTGTACCGTAAACAATTTCAGTTAGTAATGCCTCATCCTTTGGAGATATATTTTTCTTCTTTATTTCATTATTAATTAATAGATGACTATAGCCACTGTCTTGCTCAATTCGTAATATAATATCTAAAATTGTATTTCTTAATAGAAATTTACCCATTTTACTCTCCTAAAATGCTTCCCTTTTTTAAACGATCCATGGAGCCCCTTAAATAATCTGCTACAAGCATCCTACGTTTACCTGCTGGCTGAATTTCAGTTATGCGAATTCCTTTTTTATTTCCACAAACAACTACGAAACCAGTTTCATCTACTTGAATTATTTCCCCAGGTGCTTGTTCATAGTGTTCATCAGCTAATTCTGCAGCCCAGATTTTCATTCCTTTTTTTTCATAAGTAGTAAAAGCAACAGGCCATGGATTTAATCCACGAATTTGATTATAAATTTCGAGATTACTTTGATTCCAATCAATTTTCTCTTGTTCACGAGTGATATTCGGCGCAAATGTAGCCTTGGAATCATCTTGTTTTATTGGAGTAAGCTCACCAGCTATTAATTTAGGTAATGTTTCTAAAAGTAATTTAGCTCCTACTTGTGAAAGCTTATCATGCAATGTTCCAACATTATCTTCATGTTCAATTACAATAGATTCTTGAGTCAGAATATCACCAGCATCTAATTTTTCAGCCATATTCATAATGGTAATTCCCGTTTCCTTCTTACCTTGAAGAATCGAATAATGAATAGGTGCACCACCACGAAGTTCTGGTAATAAAGAAGCATGTACATTAATACATCCTAAAGGCGGGGTATCAAGAATTGCTTTTGGTAAAAGTTGACCATAAGCAGCTGTAATAATTAAGTCTGGCTCAACTGCTAATATTTCCTGATAAGATTCTGATAGCTTTATCGGTTGAAAAACAGGAATATCATGCTGTAATGCCTCTGTTTTTACAGGTGGTGGTGTGAGTACACCCTTTCTTCCTTTTGGTCGATCAGGCTGTGTTACTACTAAACTCACCTGATAGTTTGCTTCGATCAACTGACGTAAAATAGGAACAGAAAAATCAGGGGTCCCCATAAAGACTATGTTCACAAACATTCACTTCTTTCTATGTTAATTGATGTGGTTGCATATCAATCGTAATGGTTAAATCATCATTTTCCATTTCTTTTGAAAAATGATGTAATATCATTTGAATTGTTTTTCGTATTTCTGGTTCATGTTTATACTTTATCAAACATTGGTAACGATATCTATTTTTAATTCGGGATAAGGGTGACGGAGTCGGTCCTAATATCCTTGTTTGATCACTTAGTTTTTGGTGCAATAATTGAACGATTGTTTGTGTTGTCTGCATCACTTTTACTTGATTAGGATGTGAGACATTGATTAACGCTAAGTAAACGTATGGAGGATATTGAAAGGTTCTTCTTGTCCTCATCTCCTGTTCGTAAAAGGCTAGGAAATCATAGTTTTTAGCATGTTCAATACTATAATGCTCTGTCGTATATGTTTGAATAATTACCTCACCAGGTAATTGATGTCTTCCTGCTCTCCCACTCACCTGTGTTAGCAGCTGAAAAGTTCGCTCAGCAGCGCGAAAGTCAGGTAAGTGCAGCATCGAATCTGCAGTGAGGACACCTACTAATGTCACATTAGGAAAATCTAAGCCTTTTGCAATCATCTGTGTTCCTAATAAAATATCCGCTTCTTTATTTGCAAAGCGTTGAAGCAATTTTTCATGAGCACCTTTTCTTCTCGTTGTATCTACATCCATCCGAATCACTGATGCCTGTGGAATAAGCTGATTAATTGCTTCTTCTACACGCTCTGTTCCAGTTCCAAAGAAGCGAATTAAATCACTTGAACATTTTGGACAGGTTTGTGGAACTGGCTCCTCATGGGAACAATAATGACATTTCATACGATGATGCTGTTTATGATAGGTTAAAGCAATATCACAATGTGGACATTGCTGAACATGCCCACAATCTCGGCACATTACGAAAGTAGAATAACCTCGACGGTTTAACAATAAAACAATTTGTTCTCCTCTAGCGATACAAGCTTCTATTTTCTCTTTTAACTCTAGGGAAAACATCGTTCGATTTCCTCTATGCAATTCTTCCCGCATATCAACAATTTGAATCTCTGGCATTTCTTGCTCATTTGTCCGTTTTGTTAAAGAAAGCAACTTATAAATACCTTTCTGCGCTCGGGCAAATGATTCTAATGTTGGTGTAGCACTGCCAAGTACAACAGGACATTGATGAAAATTCCCACGATAAATTGCTACATCCCGTGCATGATATCTTGGTTGATCTTCTTGCTTATATGTACTTTCATGTTCTTCATCGATTATAATAATCCCTAAATTTTCAAATGGAGCGAACACAGCAGAACGAGCACCAACTACAACTTGTACTTCCTTCCGATGAATTCTACGCCATTCATCATATTTTTCACCTTGTGAAAGGGCACTATGTAGTACTGCTACTTTGGAACCAAATCTTCCTTTAAACCTTCTCACCATTTGCGGGGTTAGTGAAATTTCTGGAACTAGTACAATTGCTTCTTTTCCCTGCTGAATAACTTTCTCTATCGCTTGTAAATATATCTCGGTTTTCCCACTACCAGTGACCCCGTGCAATAAAAACACATCATGTTTTTTGTGATCTAATGCTTCATTAATTGGTTCTATAGCAGCTTGCTGTTCCTCAGTTAATAATAGCTTCTCTGTTTTTTCAAAAGCATTATCATCATATGGGTTTCGTAATACTTCTACTTTCTCTGCATGTAAAATACCTTTTTCTATTAAAGCCTTCAATGTTGATAAACCTGTCCCGACTCTTTTCAATAACTGATTTTGCTCAATAGCTTCCGGGTTATCAATAAAAGACTGAACGATTTCTCGTTGCTTCTTCGCACGTGTTAAATCATTTTCTGCAATCTCTATTAATTGATGGGTAGCTAACGCAGAGCGAATCATCGTACGATATTGTTTCGTAACCTTGGATTTAACATCATAATGTATCATGAGTAAGCCTTCATCTATTGCTTTCCGTAATTGACTATAACGAATATTTGCAGCAACAAGCTCGTCATAAGACACACTATCTCTGCCTTGGAAAACATTATCTAGCTCTATTGTTAATGCCTCGTCTGTTAGCTTAACCACTTCTTTATCATATTTTGCCTTTAACACAGCTGGAAGCATTGCTTGGAATGCTGAAATATATAAACAAATGATATCCTCTGCTAGCCATTTCCCTAATTCAATTAATTCATCTGTCAAAACAGGAGTAATATCTAAAACATCAATAATATCTTTTAATTTAGTTAAGCTTGTTTCATTAGTCAGCTCCACCACAAAGCCTGTTATTTTTCTTGGGCCAAATGGAATAAGCACGCGACAGCCTTTCTGTATCACATCAGAAAATTGTTCTGGAACTCGATAATCAAATGTCTGATTGATTGCAGAAGCTGGTACATCAACAATTACTTTTGCATATTTCAATTGGATTCATCCTTTAAATCCTGGTGAATGAATTGGAGAATCGATGTAGCGATATCTGTTTTTAAAGCAATATCTAGTTGGTGCTGCTGTAAATTTTTATTCAAATAAGTTACGATATTTGTATCGCCACCAAATCCTGCTCCTTCTGTAGCAACATTATTCACCACAATCGCATCTAGATTCTTCCGCTTTAGCTTTTCCATGCCGTTTTCAATTGCGTTATTAGTTTCTGCTGCAAAGCCCACTAGAAATTGTTTTGTTTTTCTTTCACCTAATGACATGAGAACATCTTTTGTTCTTTCCATTTCAATGCTTAAATCACCAGGTTTTTTCTTCATTTTTTCTGTAAATACTTGCTTTGGTCGATAATCAGCTACTGCAGCTGCTTTAATTACAATATCGCTATCTGGAAAGTATTTATTCATTTCTGTGTACATATCTTCTGCTGTAGTGATATTCACTAGATGGATGCGTTGATTGACGATATCTAATTCTGTCGGTCCCGCAACTAAAGTTACATCAGCTCCTAAATTTGCTGCTGCTTCCGCTAATGCAAAGCCCATTTTCCCTGTAGATCTGTTAGTAAAAAAACGTACAGGATCAAGCTTTTCTCGAGTTGGACCTGCCGAAATTAATACCTTTTTCCCTGTTAAAATCATTGGCTTTACTTGATGGTTTTTAATCGCTTCGATAATTTTCAAAGGTTCTTCAAGTCTACCTTTTCCAACATAACCACATGCTAAATAGCCTGCGCCAGGTTCAATGAAATGATAACCCCATTGATCTAATTGGTTCATGTTTTGAATAACTGCAGGATGCTCATACATATGCACATTCATTGCTGGTGCAATATAAACTTCTGCTGAAGTTGCTAATAATGTTGTTGTAAGCATATCATCAGCAATCCCATGAGCTAATTTCCCAATCACATTTGCCGTTGCTGGTGCAATAATTGCTATTTCTGCCCAATCCGCTAAATCAATATGTGCAATTTTAGCTGGATCTAATTCATCAAATGTATCAAAATGAACTGGATTTCTTGTTAAAGCTTGAAATACTAAAGGGGATACAAATTTCATTGCATTTTCTGTCATAATTACTTTTACATCTGCGCCTTGTTGAGTTAATTTACTAGCAAGGTCACAAGCTTTATATGCTGCTATTCCTCCAGAAACACATAAAAGAACTTTTTTTCCTAACATGGTAGTCAATCTCCTCTCAATCGAACGAACATTTTATATTTATTTATATTTCTTCACTGAAATAATCTCTGGATTTCTTTGCTTAAAATAATGTCTTTTTCTACTTCTTAAATAATTCTACTTACTAAGTTAAATTATAGCGAATTATGACCATTCTTAAAAGGAGTCACCCTTATGATTTATCAAAGGAACAAACATTATCAGAAATAATTGCTTATTTTATCAAAATAATTCATATCATGCTTGGTGGCCATTGGCAGTACAACAGCCTCCCATAATAAACATATACTCACCTTTACATATTAGCAATCCATAAGAAATATCAGTATGCTTGGCGTGCTAAAATGAAATGGAATCTTGTTTGAATCTACCTTAAAACATCTAATTTTCGCTTATAGGAGGGAAAATCATGTTTCGAAATGCCGAAGCAATTAGTAGTTTTACAGTAAACAATATTGACGAAGCGCGAAGATTTTATGAGGATATACTTCATATCAAAACAACAGATGAAGTAATTGGTTTTACACTTCATTTTAAAGGCACAAAAGTTTTTATATACTCTAACGGAAAAAATCATCAGCCAGCAAAGTATTTTGTACTAAGTATCACCGTATCAGATATTGATAAAGCGGTGGAAGATCTTAAACAAAAAAAGATTAACCTCGAGATAATTGATGGAATGGAGCACGATGAATATGGTATTATCCGTGGAAAAGCAAGCAATAGAGGACCGGATGTGGCTTTGTTTAAAGATCCAGCTGGTAACTTATTAGCATTAGAAGAGAATTAAATGGCTTACTTTTAACATATAAAAGGTGGCAAAATATATGAAAACAACTCAATCAAAAGATGGTACTATTTTAGCTTATGATAAATATGGAAATGGACCTCCTCTCCTTTTTATAACGGGTGCTACTTGCTTTCGTTCGTTTGATCCAGTTTTGTACGATGCAAAAGTATTTGCAGAACAATTTACTGTCTATAATTATGATCGACGTGGACGTGGAGACAGTGGTAATACATCACCTTATTCGATGGAACGTGAGCTTGAAGATATTGAAGCGATGATCGATATAGCGGGTGGTGAGGCAAATGTATACGGCCATTCTTCAGGAGCTATTCTTGCGCTGGAAGCTGCTATGAAGCTTGGTCATAAAATAAGTAAGTTAGCATTATATGATCCAGCGTATGCTGACAATGAAACAAATTTGCGAGCATTTAAAAAGATAAGTGAGGAATTATATACAATGCTTGAACTTGGCAAACATGACGAAGCACTTTGTTCTTTCTTACAAGGAATTGGTACACCGATCGAAGTAATCGACGGAATGTTTCGTAAATCACCTCAATGGAACACCATGTTGGCACTTGCTCCAACTCTCATGTACGATAGCATGCTAGCAAATCAATTACCACCAGTTACAAAAGCTTCAAAATTAAAAACACCAACTCAAATAATCGTTGGTGAAAAAAGCCCTTCTTCGATGCACAAGATCGCAAAGCAATTAAATGAAGCAATTCCAAATGCTGTATTTAATGTGCTTAAAGGCCAGGATCATATGCCTGATCCGAAAGAAATACGGAAATTCTTCGTTCGTTTTTTTAAATAAGCGCCATATTCCAAAATAGAATAGACCAATTATTTAGCTTTTAAAGTGGAATCTAAAGATTTATTCCTCATCCTACAAAATTGAAAAATTGAATTTTAAAAGAGATATTGCTTTTGGGCAATATCTCTTTATCTTGTATATATTTTATTCTATAAATCCTTTTTCATCTATTCTTATAAAAAGGGTTTACATCATGCTTATTCAGCATCTTCTTCTACAAATAAGTGGTCTGCTTGAACTTCTTCCAAAGCCATACCAACATACTTATGAGAAATAGGTTTTTCGATTTTTAAATTATTCTCTTCACGTAATTGTCTAGCACGTCTTGCAGATAAAATAACTAGAGAATATTTTGATTTCACTTTTTCTTGTAATGCATCAATTGATGGTTCTAACATATTATCATCCTTCCAATAACTTTTTAAACTGTTTTGCAATTCGTTCACGTTTACAATGTTCACTCTGAACAATTGCTTGAACTTTTCTAACAGCATTTTCTATTTGATCATTAACAACTACATAATCATATGCATCCATCATTTCAATTTCTTTTCTAGCCTCATTTAGACGATTACGAACTAATTCATCAGATTCTGTTCCTCGGCCAACAATGCGTTCACGTAATTCATCAAGACTAGGTGGAATGAGGAAAATAAACACACCTTGTGGGAAATTTTCTTTTACTTGAAGAGCACCTTGGACTTCAATTTCTAAAAACACGTCATGACCTAATTCCATCATTTCTTCCACATAGGTTCGAGGTGTCCCGTAATAATTATTTACATACTCTGCATATTCAATTAATTGATTTTCTTGAATTAATTGTTCAAATTCTTCTTTTGTTTTATAGAAATAATCTTTTCCATCTATTTCACCTGGACGCTTGTCTCTAGTCGTCATCGAAATCGAATATTTTAAATTCGTATCCTGTTCGAATAACTTCTGTCTCACTGTGCCTTTACCAACACCAGATGGTCCTGATAAAATAAATAGAATTCCCTTTTCTTCCATGAACCTATTGCCCCCTAATTACGCATCTGACTGCTCTTCATTGCTTAGCAAACGTTGTCCTACTGTTTCTGGCTGAACAGCAGAGAGTACAACATGATCACTATCTGTAATAATAACCGCTCTTGTACGTCTACCATATGTTGCATCTACTAATTTATTATTATCTCTAGCAACAGAGACAATGCGTTTGATAGGCGCTGACTCTGGAGAAACAATAGAAATAACTCGGTTGGCAGATACTACATTTCCAAATCCAATATTGATTAATTGTAAGGCCACGTTCACCCTCCTATCACTTCTTAATTTTCTATCTTATCACTTTTTCTCTTAATCATTAGAAAATGTATATTGTAAAGAAAATCATATATCAAAATCAATTGTAATTCCACCTATTTATATGATTTATCTCTCTTTTTTTAAAAAAGAATTTCGTCCATCTAAATATTCTATTTTAGACAAGGATTGATTCTTTCATACTTTATTTTAATTTTTTCTTAAAGAAATAGATTAAAGCTATTATAACCCTTGATCAATCAACATTTTTTAACGATAAATCAAGAATGTAAAACTAGTTATATCCCAGTCTGCTATATTAATACTCTCTGCTATTTTTTACTTTTGACAACATGTAAATCATAATTCCATCAATTATCTTATTATTAATTAAGTATACTAAAAAAGCACTCATTAATTTGAGTGCTTTTTTAGGTGAACATATAAATTATCTATTTCTACAATTACAGCGATGGTTCTTACAACCGCAGCTATTATTGTTGTTATTACCAGTATTCCCGCTACCTCGTCTTCTACATCTAGGGTTATTGATGTCGCTACCACAATCATAGTCTTCTACAACCGTTTCATTTACTTCTCTTTCAGTTACTGGATAGAAATGTTCATTTCGTATAACAGTTCGATTGACATTGATAACCTCTGTTGGATGAATATGCCTTACCACACGTTTTTTAGTTCTAGTATTAACAACTGTTTCTGTAGGGCTTACTTGTGTATTGTCATTTTCAGGGCGTTCATTATTATTACAACCACATCCCCGTGAACCTCTTACATTATCATTAAAAAACATATGCTACACCTCCTTTTTCCATCACTACATCTTATGCAACGGAGGAGGACTAGTTATAGGTAGTTCCATCAACATACAAGACCATTATACTAGTTAAATCCATCATTTATTTTTTAGGGTATGCTAAACATCCCTATTTAAGATGCTTGAATTATTAATTTAATTGAGTCTGGACAAGACAATTTTCATTTAGTAATTAACTATAATTCAGGTCTAAGGACTGATTATTTTTCATTCCCTAGACCTTAAGTATTGTTTATTTTTATAGTAGTTAATTCTTTTTCTTAGGGAAATAAAATAACAATGTTGGTAATACAGAGAGACTTATCACTAATAACCAGTCATGGATATAAAGTGGCGTCGTATGGAAAATCGGCTGAAGAGGTGCCCAATAAATAACAACAAGTAATAAAAAGAAGGAAGAAATAACCGCAAATAATAAAAATAAATTATCTAATATCTTAATAGAAAACAACTGACGATCATTTCGGCAATCATATACATGAACTAATTGTGCTAAAACAAGCGTCGTAAAAGCGACTGTTCTTGCTGCTACTAAATTTTCTGGATCATTATGATACGTAAGTAAGAAGGCAATTAGTGATACTACTCCAATTAAAATTCCTCTACTAATGATTTTAAATGCAAGACCGTTAGCAAAGATACCTTCTTTTGGGTTTCGCGGTGGTTGCTTCATATGATCTGCTTGCGGTTTATCTAAACCAAGAGCCATCGCTGGTAGCCCGTCTGTCACCAAGTTCACCCATAATATTTGTACAGGTACCAACGGAAGTGGCATTCCAGCAAGCATTGCTAATAACATCACTGTAATTTCCCCAACATTAGATGCTAAAATATAACGAATGAACTTCAAGATATTTGCATAAATATTTCTTCCTTCTTTAATCGCTTCTTTAATCGTTCGAAAATTATCATCTAATAAAATAAGTGATGACGCTTCTCGTGTTACATCTGTTCCACTCCGTCCCATGCTTATTCCAATATTACTTGCCTTAATAGCTGGAGCATCATTGACTCCATCCCCAGTCATTGCCACGACATGTCCAAGATCCTGTAATACATTTACAATTCTTAGTTTATGCGCTGGGGTGAGACGTGCAAATACAAAAACATCATCAATAACCTCACGTAATTCTGAATCGGATAATTGATTTAACTCATAGCCTTCTAATACTTTACCGTGTTCTGGAAGTAATCCAATTTGCTTTGCAATCGCTTTGGCAGTAAATGCATGATCTCCAGTAATCATGATTGTCTTTATCCCTGCTTGTCTACATTCTTCAATGGATTGTTGTACGCCTTCTCTTGGTGGATCAATCATTCCAAATAAGCCAATAAATGTTAATTCCTTCTCCAAAAATTCCATAGAATAATCTTCATTTTTCTGTAAAGGTCTAAAGCCAATTGCAATCGTGCGCAATGCTTTATTTGTCATCATATCAATAGCGTTTTCTATTTCCCTCTTAGATTCTAATTTCTTTCTTTTGCCATCTTCTAAAGTATAATTCGTGCGTGGTAAGATGGTTTCTGGTGCTCCTTTTACAATTAGAAAACGTCGTTGATGCTCATCTTCAACAATCACTGACATGCGCTTTCGTTCAGAATCAAAGGGAATTTCATCGATAATCCGGAAGCTCTCATCCGCTGTATGGATAATTCCAAATTTACGTGCAGCAATTAATAAAGCACCATCTGTTGGATCACCATGAACGATATATTTTCCTTTTTTCACCATTAGCTTCGCATGATTACACAGCATTCCATACATTAGTATCGTTTGAAGATGTGGAAAATCTTTAGTTATTTTCTGTTTTTTATAATAAAAATCTCCAACATAATCGGCACTTTTACCTGTGACTGTAACAAATTTCCCATTTACAAATAAATCGGTTACTGTCATTTTATTTTCTGTAATTGTTCCTGTTTTATCTGAACAAATAATTGTCGTACAACCTAATGTTTCTACAGCAGATAGATTTCGCACGACGGCTTTCTTCCGAATCATTCGCTGTACACCTAATGACAATGCAACAGTTACAATAGCAGGCAGTCCTTCTGGTATTACTGCAACGGCCAGAGAGATACCCGTTAAAAACATTTCATAGGCAGGATGCCCTTGATAAATACCAATCCCTACTACAAATAGTGTTAGAAAAATCACAACAATAATTAATACCTTACCAAGTTCTGTTAAACGTCTTTCTAAAGGTGTAAATTGTTTCTTCGTTGTGAGCATTAAGGAAGCAATTTTTCCTATTGCACTATTCATCCCAGTTTGTACTACTACTCCTATTCCTGAACCCCTTGTCACTAATGTGCCCATAAATGCCATATTCTGTTGTTCTTGCTCAGCAAGTCCATCTCCTGAAATTGCTTCAACTTGTTTTGCCACAGGATAGAATTCCCCAGTTAATGTTGATTCCTCTACTTCTAACCTATTTGTTTGTACTATTCGCATATCAGCAGGTACCCTGCCACCACTTTCGATTTGAATAACATCCCCAACGACAACATCCTGTGATGGAATCTGTTGCCATTCTCCCTCACGAAGTACATTGGCCATCGGTGCTGATAATTCCTGGAGCTTGTCCAATGCCTTTTCTGCTTTTGCCTCTTGAAAAAATCCGATACATGCATTCATAAAAACAATAATCATAATAGCTATGGCATCAACAAATTCACCTAGTAATCCCGCAATTAAGGTAGCACCAAGTAGAATAAATACCATAAAATCTTGAAATTGTTTTAAGAAAATAAACCATTTTGATGGCTTCTTATCACTTGCTACAACATTTAGGCCATATTGCTTTTGTCTATCCTTTACCTGTTTCTTATTTAATCCTTGTGTTGTAGATACGTGTAGCTTTCGTTCAATTTGTTTTTGATTTAATTGATACCAGTTCAATGATTTACCTCCACCGTTCAACTTTCATTCACCTCTGTCATTGCTGATTATATGACTATCTCGTCCTACTTAAGGTTTGTCTCATCAGACTTTTCGTTCTTAGCAATTTATATGCGGTCAGTTGATAAAAAATGCTATAATAACAAAGGGAGTTGATTACCATGCCGTTTGACGGAATAGTTACAAAAGCAGCTGTAACTGAATTAAATGAAAATATCATATCTGGACGAATTTCAAAAATATACCAGCCAACAACATCAGAAATTGTTTTAGCTATTCGAAGTAACCGGAAAACATATAATCTTGTGATTTCAACGCATCCATCTTATGCTCGTTTTCACTTAACAAATGAAAAATATATTAATCCTCAAGAAGCACCAATGTTTTGTATGGTGCTGCGAAAACATTTAGCAGGCTCTGTAATAGAAGACATCGAACAGAAAGGACTAGAACGAATTATTACCTTTAAACTACGCTCAGTAGATGAGATTGGTGATACTGCAATAAAATACTTAGTCCTTGAGCTGATGGGGAGACATAGTAACCTATTATTATTAAACGAAGATAAAACACATATCATCGATAGCATGAAGCATATTTCTCCTTCACAAAATCGATATCGTAGTATATTACCCGGTCAGCCTTATACAGAAGCACCAGCTCAGGAAAAGCTTCATCTTTTAGAAGTAACTGGTGAGGATATTGTTAAAAAAATAGATTTTAATGCTGGAAAGCTAGATCAACAGCTTGTAAATGTTGCTGAAGGAATCTCGCCATTTATTGCACGTGAAGTTATTCATCGTATGGGGTTTCGTAATTCAAAAGCATTTATAGAAAAAACGAATGAATTTATCGAGGATATAAAAGAAAATCAGTTTTCACCTGCCATTTATGTAAATGAAAAGGAAGATTTCCATGTTATCGCAATGGAATCCTTACAAGCTTCAGAAACATTTGCGAGTACCAACGAAATGCTTGATCAATTTTATTCTGGAAAGGCTGAACGTGATCGAGTAAAGCAACAGGCGAAAGATCTTTATCGATTTATTAAAAATGAATTAGATAAAAATATTCGTAAACAAAAAATTCATGAACGAACATTAGATAAAGCTAAAAATGCAGCTCAATTACAACGTCTTGGGGAATTATTAACTGCTCATATGCACTTAATTAAGCCGGGCGAAGAATCGGTTACAGTAGTTGACTATTATGATCCGGAGCAAAAAGAAGTTACTATCTCTCTTCAACCGAATAAATCGCCAAGTGAAAATGCACAAATATTTTTTACAAAATACCGTAAACTACAAAATTCACAAAAAATCGTTCAAAAAGAAATCGAAAAGACAGAAGCAGAAATTACTTACTTAGAGCAATTACTTCAACAAATTGATGTTGCTCGCGTAGAAGATATAGAAGAAATTCGAGAAGAGTTAAGAGAAGAAGGTTATTTACGTAAGCAAAAACGTAAGAAAAAGATTAAGCTTACAAAACCATTACCTGAAGAATACATTTCTACAAATGGAATACCTATTTTAGTCGGGAAAAATAATAAGCAAAATGATTATTTAACCAACCGTGTTGCACATCGAAATGATATTTGGCTTCACACGAAGGATATCCCTGGCTCACATGTTGTCATCAAATCAGATCAACCAGATGAGCAAACACTTGAAGAAGCTGCACAATTAGCGGCCTTCTTTAGCAAAGCACAGCAATCCTCTTCTGTACCTGTGGATTACACCTTGGTACGTCATGTGAAAAAACCAAATGGAGCCAAGCCAGGATTTGTAACATACGATAATCAAAAGACCATCTTTGTCACTCCAAGTCCGACTGTTGTAAAGGAAAGAAAAGTAAAATAAATAAGGGAGTTAGATATTACCTAAGTTAAGGTATCGTATCTAACTCCCTTATGTTCTCTTCATTAATCATCAAGAAATTCATTCGCTAATACTGCTTTTATAAATTCGGCCACTTGAGGCAAACCAGTAATTCCTTCCTGATAGCACAACCAAGTATCTCTTGTTACTAGCTGTCCATTTACCTTTAATGGCAAATGGGGATAGTGCTCCATTAAAGACTCTGATACACTTTTAGGCAACACTGCCATTCCTATCCCTTGTTTCATAAATTGCTTACATGTTTCTATTTGGTCTACCCGAATCGCTTTTTGTGGTTTAATATGATGTTGAAACTGCAACCAGTTTTCAACCAGCTCATGCATACTATCATCACTTTTAAACGAAATTAATGGACGTTCCTTTAGATCATTAGAAGAAAAATCCTCTGTATCGAAAATATATAATGGGTCTTCAAAGAGACGTGTGCATGTACTATCCTTTAGTTTTTCTCCACGAATAATACATACATGAAAATTCTTATGATTGCGTTTGATATCTTCACTTATTCCTGTAACTAAATCAATGGATACATTTGGAAATTGCTTCGTATATGTTGCAAGTATTGCAGGTAAGAATCTCTGACTAATTAAAGATGAACAAGCAATGGATAAAGTTCCACGCACTTCCTCATTTGCTTCTGCAAGTGTATTTAATAAATTTTTCTCCTTTTCAACAACTTGCTTCGCATGCGCTAAAATAAGTTCACCTGTTGGAGTAGGAATTAATCGTTTAGGCGTACGAATAAAAATAGGCATCCCAAAATAATCCTCAATCATTTTCAGGCGTTGTGATACTGCTGGCTGAGAAACTAGTATTACTTTTGCTGTTCCACGAATGGTCCCTATTTCATTTAACTGAATAAGCAACTCATAATCCTCAATTCTCATAATTAACTCCCTACCTAATGTTTCTTTTTATCTTAGCCTAAAAACAAAATAATAACCACCTGCATGGTAATTACCATAAGCAAATGGTTATTCTAAATTAAAGCGTATTACGCCAGTTTTCTAATTCAGCTTTCTCCTCCGAAGTAATTTTACCTTCTGATTCTAAGAGCTGTAATAATTCATCATAATTTGTAATTGTTTCAAAAGAAAGCTCTGCATCAGCAAATTGTTGCTTCGCTTTCTCTAAGCCATATGTAAAAATAGCTAAAACACCAACTACCTCTGCTCCTGCTTCAACTAATGCTTTAACAGAAGTTAATACAGAGCCACCTGTAGAAATTAAATCCTCAATAACAACTACTTTTTGTCCTGGCTTAATTTCACCTTCAATTTGGTTGCCTTTTCCATGACCTTTTGCCGAAGAACGAACATATGTCATTGGTAAATCAAGGCGACTAGCTAGCCATGCAGCATGTGGAATACCTGCTGTTGCACATCCTGCAATAACATCTGGACGTTGCTCTAAATTTTCAACCTTCTCAACAAATGCATCTACAATTTTATTACGTACTTCTGGATAAGACATTGTTAGACGATTATCACAATAAATTGGTGATTTAATTCCAGAAGTCCATGTGAAATAATCATTTGGTCTAATTTGTACTGCTTTAATATCTAATAAACGTTTAGCAACTTCAATATTTAATCCCATTTTCCCACTCCTTCAATGCATTCTCGTATGCCGCTAATGGATTTTCTGCTTTGGTAATGCTACGTCCTATTACTAAGAAATCTGATCCTTGCTGACGCGCTACTCCAGGTGTAGCAACTCTTTTCTGATCGTCCTGACTAGAATCCTGCAAACGAATTCCTGGAGTTACTGTATAAAAATCTGGTCCACAGGCTTCCTTAATTGAAGAAGCCTCATGTACAGAGCAAACTACTCCGTCTGCCCCACTTGTTTGAGCAAGCTTAGCAAAATGAACAGCATGATCATTAAGTTCACCAGGAATTAATAATTCATGATTAATCGTTTCTTTATCAAAAGAAGTTAAAATTGTTACTGCAATTAATTTCGTATGATTAGATTCACTTTGCAGGCCTTCTTTCGCTCGTTTAATCATTTCACTTCCACCAAGCGCGTGAATTGTAACTAAGTCAACATCTAGCTTAGCAATATTACGCATTGCATTATGAACAGTGGTAGGAATATCAAATAATTTTAGATCAAGAAAAATTGGATGATTATTCTCTTTTAGACGTTTGAGAATATCAGGGCCTTCACGATAAAAAAGTTCCATGCCTACTTTCACAGGAACTCCTTGCAATTTATTTTCCTCAATAAAATGATTAGCATCCTTAAATGTCGGAAAATCAAGTGCTAAGTAGATAGGATTCATTATTCATGCCCCTTTCCAATCGCCTCTTGTACAGAGCTGAAGCCATATTTTTCAAGAACCTTAGGTAATTCCTCAATAATTTCTTGGCAAACAAATGGATTTTGGAAGTTTGCTGTTCCAACAGCAACAGCACTTGCTCCAGCTAGTAAAAATTCTAGAACATCCTCTGCTGTATTTACTCCACCCATACCAATGATTGGAATATTAACATGATTATATACTTCATAAACCATACGTACAGCTACCGGTTTCACAGCGGCTCCAGAAAGTCCACCAGTCCTGTTAGCAAGCAAAGGACGTCTAGATGGTAAATGAATTTGCATACCAACCAGTGTATTAATCATTGTTATCCCATCAGCACCAGCAGCCTCCACAGCCTTTGCCATCGCAACAATATCTGAAACATTTGGCGATAGTTTCACATAAACTGGTTTATTACTTGCTTCCTTTACTCGTTTTGTTACACTTGCTGCCATATCTGGATCTGTACCGAATTGTACGCCGCCTTCTTTTACATTTGGACAAGATATATTTAATTCCAATGCATGTACATCATCTGTAGCATTAAATGCAGCAGCCACTTGTTCGTATTCTTCTACTGTACTACCTGCGATATTAGCAATAATTGATAAATCATAATTAGCTAAAAATGGCACTTCATTTTCAATAATTTTTTCAACACCTGGATTTTGTAAACCAATTGCATTTAACATGCCTGAAGGTGTTTCAGCAACACGAGGAGTTTGATTTCCATAACGAGGTGTGCCTGTTGCTGCTTTCATCATAATTGCTCCAAGTATACTTAAATCATAAAACTGACTATATTCTTTCCCAAATCCAAAACAGCCTGAAGCAGGGATAATTGGGTTTTTCAATTGCAATCCTGGTAAGTTCATTGCTAATTCACTCATATAATTACCTCCTGCGCAGCAAATACAGGTCCATCCTGACAAATTTTCACATATCCACCTTGTTCATCTGTTGGAATAACACAAGCAAAGCATGCACCTACTCCACAGCCCATACGTTCTTCTAAAGAAATAAAACCTTCTTTATATGCTAGCTGCTTCGTTACAGCTTGCAGCATAGGTAATGGTCCACAAGTATAATAACGGTCAAATTCACCAATTTCTTCTAATACATTGGTTACAAAACCTTTTTGTCCGTGTGTTCCATCATTTGTAACAATATGTGTCTCACTAATTGCTTTAAATTCTTCCTCAAAAAAAACACTTTCTTTTGTCTGATATCCTAATACAGAAATAACACGTACATTCTTTTCCGCTAATGCCTGCCCTAAAAAGTGAATTGGTGGTACCCCAACTCCGCCACCTACTAATAAAATAGTTTCATTTTCCTTGACATCATCAATAGGAAATCCATTTCCACATGGCCCTAGTGCATCTAGTACTTTTCCAGGTGCATACGTTGATAAGTCATGTGTACCTGCACCAACAACTTTAAAAATGAGTGTAATAATTTCATTGTCACGATCAATTGTTGCAATGGAAATCGGTCTTCTTAGTGTACGGTTGTCTATACTGATATGGACAAATTGACCAGGTACAGCCGTTTGGCTAATATAACTATTTTCTACCCTAAGCTCAAATGTATCTAGAGCAATGTTTTTCATATCAATGATTCGTAATTGTTCTTTTCTCATCTAACAACCCTACTTTTTTATTTTTTAAAGAAAACTTAGTAAGCATTATTTTTCATACATCTATTCTAGCATAATGAAAAGAAACTTTATATGCCCATTAAACGCTAGAGGAGCCGTTCCTCTATTTAGAGAACGGCATCTTCATAAACTACTTTTCCTTCTGCAATTGTTAATACTGGAACCCCAGAAACATCCCACTGATCAAATGGTGTATTTTTAGATTTAGATTGGAAAGTTTCTTTATTGATTTTTTCTTCACGATTTAAGTCAATTACTGTTATATCTGCAACTGTGCCTACTTCAAGTTTACCGTATGGTAAGTTGAAGACATCAGCTGGTTTACTAGTTAAGAAATCAACTAATTGTTGTAATGTTATTTTACCTGTCTTCACTAAATATGTGTAGCAAAGAGAAAAGGCAGTTTCTAAACCAACAATACCAAATGGTGCTTTTTCTATTCCAACTGCTTTTTCTTCATCTGTATGTGGAGCATGGTCTGTTGCTATAAAATCAATTGTTCCGTCTAGCAAACCTTCTAATAATGCTTCTTGATCTGCTTTAGCACGTAATGGTGGGTTCATTTTGAAATTTGGATCTGCTTCTGTAATATCATCTTCATTTAAAATTAAATGATGTGGAGATACTTCTGCAGTTACACGAATTCCTGCTTTCTTCGCATCACGGATTACACGTACAGATTCTTTAGTACTTACATGGCATACATGATAATGACAATTTGCTTCTTCTGCTAATAAAACATCACGAGCAATTTGCACAGATTCACAAATAGACGGAATTCCAGGAATGCCTAAGCGTTTACTTACATCCCCTCTATGTACCGCTCCACCATAAATTAATGAATTATCCTCACAGTGCGCTACGATTGCTTTATCCTGCTTTGCAGCTTCTTCCATAGCACGAAGCATTGTATCAGCTGTCTGAATGCCAACACCATCATCTGTGAAAGCAAAAATGTTCTCTTTGGAAATTTCCGCAATATTTGTTAACTCTTCACCTTGTAGACCTTTTGTAATTGCTGCATATGGAATAACACGTACAACAGCATCTTGATTAATTTTTTCATTTAATCCACGAACCACATCAACATCATCTGGTACTGGATTTGTATTTGGCATAGAGCATACTGTCGTGAATCCTCCACGAGCAGCAGCCTTTGTACCAGAGACAATCGTTTCTTTATGTTCTCCACCTGGCTCACGTAAATGAATATGAACATCAATCAATCCTGGTGTTAATAGATTTCCTTGACAATCAATCACTTGATCAGCATCTTCATTAATTACCTCTGCAATTTTGATAATTTTATCATTTTCAATCAACACGTTTACTGGAACTAATGTGTTATTATTCAGTTGGTTCGCATTTTTCAATAAGATTTTCATTAGTAATCCCCCATTCTTTTAAAAGCTTCATCATAATCGCCATACGGATATATACTCCGTTATTCATCTGCTTGAAAATTCTTGAGCGTTCACACTCTACTAATTCAGAATCGATTTCTACCCCACGATTGATTGGTGCTGGGTGCATGATAATTGCATGATCTTTCATTTTTGCTTCTCGCTCTTTTGTTAATCCATATGTGTCTAAGTAATTTCCTACATCACTTGTTTCTGCATGACGCTCATGTTGAATACGTAATAACATCATTACATCACAAATCTCAACTGCTTCATCAATGGATAAATTAGGAAAGTTTAAGTTAGGATCTTCAAATCCCGGCGCTGCACTTACATAAACATTGGCTCCTAATTGTTCTAAGGCATGCATGTTAGAATGTGCTACACGGCTATGCTTGATATCTCCTGAGATAACAATATTCAATCCTTCGATACGTCCGAATTCTTGATAGATTGTTAAAATATCAAGTAGACATTGTGTTGGATGCTCTGATTTACCAGAACCTCCATTAATAATTGGAACATTAATATTTGCATTAATTTCTTTATACCAATCATCAGCCTCATGACGGATAACTAATACTTGCGCACCGATAGATTCAAAAGTTCTAGCTGTATCATAGAGTGTCTCACCTTTCAATACACTTGAACTATCTGCGTGAAAATCTAGCATTTCTAAACCTAATTTTCTTTGCGCTACCTCGAAACTCATTTTTGTTCTTGTACTTGGCTCGAAAAATAAATTTGCTGCAAAGATTTGGTCTTCATATTTCACATCATTTTTTCTTAAAAATTCTGCTGTATCCAGTAAGTTGAAAATATCCTCATTAGTTAATTGGTTCATTGAAATAAAATGTTTCATAATTTTAGCTCCTCCTGTTCTACTTGAAGCAATAGCATGATTAGTTTTACTCTTGCTTTTTCATCATTATTCTTCACTTTTTGACAGGTTCGCATAAAAAAAGCCTCTGCGAAGATCGCAAAGAGGCATCCGTGCATTTTCCCGCACGTTTTTCTTTAAGCAACCTTGTAAATCTCTCTGGACTTATTTAAAGGTCAAAAGTTTTATTTTTCATAAATTCCTACTTCATCAATGTTATCCATTTCTTCTAACTTAACAACAATGCTTTCTTTTTCTGATGTCGGAATGTTTTTCCCAACATAATCAGCTCGAATCGGTAATTCTCTATGGCCACGATCCACCATCACCCCAAGCTGAATTTGTGAAGCTCTTCCTAAATCCATTACTGCATCCATTGCTGCTCGAATCGTTCTACCAGTGTAAAGAACATCATCAATTAGGATAACTGTTTTACCTGTAACATCTTCTTTTACATCTGTATTCGTAAGCTGCGGCTCTGCATCTACAGAAATCTTTTTCAAATCATCACGATATAATGTAATATCTAATTCCCCAACAGGTACCGTGATATTCTCAATCAACTTGATTTTTTCCTGTAGCCTTTTTGCCAATGGAATTCCTCTTGTTTTAATTCCAACAAGAATTAGATTTTCTCCACCCTTGTTCTTTTCAAGAATTTCATGAGCAATTCGTGTTAATGCTCTGTTCATTGCAGGCTGATCCAATATTATTGTTTTTTTGATCATTGTCTCACCCACCTTTTACACTTTTAAACGTCCTTTATAGAGGTCTTTCAAAAAGTCCAACAAAAATGACCTTTTTGAACACGCACTTATAGGCATAAAAAAATGCCTTTCTGTGACAAAAGGCATGTGTATACACATATAAATCTTCACGCTACCTTTTCAGCCTCACAGGACTATATTAAAGGAACTCTTATTTTGTTCTTTACTATTATTTCAAATTCAATTACTAATGTCAAGATATTTTCTCCATCTTCATCAGTAATTTTTGAAAGTATTTTGGTTGTTCAATAGAGAACTCTAACCATTCGTTTGTTACAGGATGATGGAAACCTATTGTTTTGGCAAATAAAGCTTGTCCATCTATATCTGTTGTTTTAGGAGCACTATATTTTGTATCACCAACAAGTGGATGTCCAATATATTTCATATGTGCACGTATTTGATGGGTTCTACCAGTCTCTAACTGACATTCTACATGTGTGTAATGATTAAACCGTTGCAGTACTCTAAAATGTGTTCGTGCATCCTTTCCACCTTCAATAACATTCATCATCGTTCGTTGATATGGATCACGACCAATTGGGGCATCAATCAGACCAGTATCATGCTCAATTACTTCATGTACCACTGCTTCATATACACGTTTTATTTCTCTTCGATTTAGCTGTTCTGCTAACGATACATGTGCCTGATTATTTTTTGCGACCAATAGAAGCCCACTTGTATCTTTATCCAAGCGATGAATAATTCCAGGACGCCCTTCTTGAATATCAGATAGCTGTTCACAATGATATAATAATGCATTTACCAATGTACCTTGTTTATGAGTTAATGTTGGATACACTACCATGTTTTTCGGTTTATTCACAACGAGTACATCTTCATCCTCATAAACAATATGTAAAGGAATGTTTTCCTCTACCAAATCTAACTTCTCTTCTTCAGGTATTTGCCATATAATTTCATCATTTAACTGACATTTATAATTAGATTTTATCTTCTTCCCATTCACCGTCACCAAGGCTTGCTCTATTTGCGATTGGATTTGAGAACGAGATTGTTCTGTCTCTAATTCTGTTAGTAGTTTATCAATTCGCTTATTTTGTTCCGCTTCAGTTACTACATGCTCTATAGTTTTCATTTATTTAGAAGTTCCCTTCTGTTTTTCCTCAAAGAAAATTGTCAATATCATTAAAATAACTCCTACTACTAATGCAGAATCTGCAACATTAAAAATTGGGAAATCATATGAGAAAATTTTAAAGTCTAGAAAATCAACAACTTCTTTTCTAAACACTCGATCAATAAAGTTCCCAATTGCCCCACCTAAAATAAAGCTAAGTGCTAATGATGGAAATAATTGTCCCTTTACATGCTTCTGCATATAGTACACAACGCCGATAATTACAAGTACTGTAATTATATAAAATAGAATCATCTGACCTTGCAGAATCCCCCAGGCCGCACCTGTATTTCGATGTGAAGTGATATAGAAAAAGTTTTCAATAACTGGAATTTGTTCATATAATTCCATCTGTTTTACAATAATCCATTTTGTAAGCTGATCAATTCCAATAATGATAAGTGCGATAATATAGTATTTATACATGTTATGTCCTCCGCTATTATTTTCCTGATTATTAATAAGTAGTTTATCATACATTGGTTAGAAAAGGATATTTACATATCGATATTGCCTGATGAAAATGAAATTCTTCTACAACGAATCACATTATCTCAAAAGAAAAATATTACATTTCAAGATACTTTCATATAACAAATCCCTCATCTAAGAATTTAACCCCTTCAAATTATTTATTACTTTCATAAACTAACTTTCTTATAGTGAATGCGGATAAAGTAATAAAAGCTGCCCCGTAAAATAAGTATGGAAAAAAATTTTCATGTGTAATGGGTTTTATGAGAATACTGTACAAATTTAATGAAATGATAAAAATAAAACCAAACACTTCTAAACCTTGTAATAATCTAACCATTAATTAATCCATCTCATTTCTTTTTAGAGTTTTAACTTTTCATTATTATAAATATTCATCTTAAGTACAAAATAATAATCCTTACTTTCCAATATTTTTTATTTATAATAACTTGAAGTAGTACCATTCTATTTTTGAAACTTATAACGTACAAAAAATGCTCTGCCACGAGATAAAAGATTTAATTTATCTCGTGGCAGAGCTGTTATTTGGAGGCTATTCAGCTATCTATCTACTCCCCTAAGCTTAATAACCATTTACGTAATTGTGCTTTTGGGTAATAGATTTGCTCATTTATAATGATATGTGGAATATCAGGATGATCCTTAAGTAAATGTTTTGTATCTTCCTTTGAAATCCCGATAAAATAATGTACATCATTTTCTTTTATCAATTCGTGTTCATCATCGTCATCAAAGAAATCACTAATTCCACTTTTAACTCCAGGGTTTTGGAAATTTTGCAATCCATTACCGATAAAATATCCCGCAACAGCAATTCCTATAGCAATCCAAATGAAATCAAATTCCATATAAATATCTCTCCTAATTGTATGATATGTCAATATTAATAGATTATCTTAAGTGTAGCAAACATGGGAAATCAACATTCGTAAATTCCAGGCTTTTTTCAACTAAACATACAAAAGCGCCTTAGCTCCATATTAGAACTAAGGCGTTTTTAATTATTTTAAAAATTTATTCTGCATAATGTGTTTTTACAATTTCTGCACAGCGTGTACATAGAGTTGGATGGTCCTTATCTTGACCAACCGTTTCAGATGATACCCAGCAGCGTGCACAAACTTCACCTGGGTGTTTTTCCACTTGTACTTTAACGTAACGATATTCCTTGGCATTTGAATCACGATCACGTATTACTACTTCAGATACAATTAACATTTGATGTAAATACGGAATTGATGCTAGAACTTGCTTGGTTTCTTCATCCATTGCAGTAATTGTAACTTTCGCTTCTAATGATTTACCAATCACTTTCTCGTCTCTAGCTTCTTCAAGTGCTTTTAATACATCCTGACGAACTTTCATGAAATGGTTCCATTTCGCAACGGTTTCATCCATGTCAGCAATCTCAACTGCTTCTGGCATATCTGTTAATTGCACATAATTTTCTTCTAAGCCAGGAATATGACTCCAAATTTCCTCAGCTGTATGTGGAATAATTGGTGCAATTAATTTCACTAATGCAACTAAAATATCATAATAAACAGTTTGGATGCTACGACGACGTTCATGATCTTTTGCTTCAATATATAAAATATCTTTCGCAAAATCTAAATAGAATGAGCTTAACTCTGTAGAACAGAAATCATGGATCTCATGGTGAACAGTAGAAAATTCATATGTTTCGTAAGCTTCTTTTACTTTAGTAATTAGTTCTTGTAGGCGATAGAACATGAAACGATCAACTTCTTGTAAATCTTCTACTGCAACACGATCTGTTGCTGGATCGAAATCATTTAAGTTACCTAGTAAGAAACGAATTGTATTTCTAATCTTACGATAAGATTCAGAGATCTGCTTCAAAATCTCATCTGAAATTCGCACATCCGCTTGGTAATCTACAGAAGATACCCAGAAACGTAAAATATCAGTTCCTAATTGCTTAATTACTTTAGATGGGTCCATTACATTTCCTTGTGATTTACTCATTTTTCTTCCGTTTCCATCTAACACCATACCATGACTAACAATATTCTTATAAGGTGCTTTACCAGAAATTGCTACTGATGTAGTTAAAGATGAGTTAAACCAACCACGATACTGATCTGAACCTTCTAAATAAATGTCTGCTGGTCGATCAAGACCTCTTTCGATTAAGACAGCCTCGTGTGAAGAACCTGAATCGAACCAAACATCCATAATGTCATTTTCTTTTGTAAACTGACCATTTGGACTATGCTCTGATGTAAATCCTTCAGGAAGTAATTCCTTCGCTTCTTTTTCAAACCAAATATTAGAACCATGCTCTCTAAATAATTTAGCTACATGACTAATTGTTTCATCTGTAATGATTGGTGTACCATCTTCTCCATAGAATACTGGAATTGGTACACCCCATGAACGTTGACGAGAAATACACCAATCTTCACGATCACGGAACATGTTGTACATGCGTGTTTCTCCCCATGAAGGGAACCATTGTACTTTTTTAATTTCATCTAGAATATCATCTCTAAATGATTTAATAGATGTAAACCACTGTGCTGTTGCTCTTGTGATCGTTGGTTTTTTCGTACGCCAATCATGTGGATAAGAGTGTTTAATAAAATCTAGCTTTAATAAAGCTCCTACCTCTTCAAGTTTTTCTGTAATCACTTTATTTGCATCATCATAGAATAGCCCTTCAAATCCAGGAGCTTCATCTGTAAAGCAACCTCTATCATCCACTGGACTTAGTGGTTCTAAATCATACTGACGGCTAACATAGAAGTCATCATCTCCATGTCCAGGCGCAGTATGAACACACCCTGTACCCGCATCAATCGTTACATGTTCTCCTAACATAACAAGTGAATCACGGTCATAGAATGGATGCTTTGTAATAATACGTTCTGCTTCTTTTCCTTTAAAGGATTTAATCACTTGAGCATCTTCCCAGCCTAGAACTTCAACAATATCCTCTAATAAATCATGAGCAATGACAAAATTGTCATTACCAACTTTCACTAGATCATATTCTAAATCTGGATGAATACTGATTCCTAAGTTTGCTGGAAGTGTCCAAGGAGTAGTTGTCCAAATAATAAACTTATCTCCTTCATCAAGTAAACCTTTTCCATCTGTTACTGTAAAGGAAACATAAATAGATGGAGATTTTTTATCATGGTATTCGATTTCCGCTTCAGCTAAAGCAGATTCAGAAGATGGCGACCAATGTACTGGACGTAAGCCTTTGTAAATATATCCTTTTTTTGCCATTTCACCGAACACTCTAATTTGCGCCGCTTCATAGTCATTCGTTAAAGTGATATATGGATGATCCCAATCTCCACGAACTCCTAATTGTTTGCGTTGTTCCTTTTGTTTATTGACCTGATCTAAAGCATAATCCACACACATTTGTCTGAATTCAGCAACAGATAATTTTTTACGGTCTACTTTTTTATTCTTTGTTAATGCTGTTTCAATTGGTAATCCATGTGTATCCCAACCAGGAATAAATGGTGCTTGATAGCCAGTCATTGATTTATAACGAGTAATAAAATCTTTTAAAATATTATTCATTGCATGACCGATATGGAGATCTCCATTTGCATATGGTGGTCCATCATGAAGGACAAATTGTGGTTTCCCTTCTGCTCTAGCTAGACTCTGCTCGTAAACATTGTCTGCTTCCCATTGTACTCTTCTTTCTGGTTCTTTGTTCGGTAAATTTCCACGCATTGGAAATTCTGTTTTTGGCATCAATAATGTATCTTTATAGTCCATCCTTTGCCCTCCTAATTATCTTAAAAAATATTCTTATTATTCGGTATGAAGTAAATATATGAGCAGCTTTATTCATAGCATGCTCTACGACAAATGCATTTATGAGAAATGCGATCCATATTCCATGGTGTTAATAACTAGTCATTGTCAGATCAACATCCATATGAAATCTGTTCCTTCATACTTTAAGAAATAAAGTATAAAAAAGCCCTCAACGCCCCCAAAGGGACGAGAAGACTCGTGATACCACCCTTATAAATTTAAAAAAATTTAAACTTACTCGTTTTTCGTAACGTGAATCAATCGTCCAATTCTACTTATCCTTCAAATGGAAACTCAAGAGTGATTTTCTAAAAGTATTTCTGTATCAGGCTTCCACCTTCCCTGACTCGCTTAACAGTGGTTACTTTTATACTGTCTCTTTCATCGTTTTTACATATGCTATTTTTATAAAAATTATATGTAAAAAATGCGTTATCGTCAAGGTTTATGACGCCAACTCCTTATTCTTGATATTCTTCTTCTAATTCCAATTCTCCAAGGACATCTGTTCCTAGTAGATCTTCCCATTCATCCGTATTCAATAATTCTAACTGAGCTTCCACTAACATCTTTAATCTCGTACGGAATACTTTCCCATGTTTCTTTAACTCTTGAATATCTAAGTATATCTGTCTTGATTTGTTTAATGCTTCGTTAACAATTCGATCCGCATTTTTCTCCGCTTCTTTAATAATCAGCTTCGATTCTTTTCTTGCATTACTTGTAACTTCTTCAGCAGTTTCTTGAGCCACTAAAATGGATTTGTTTAATGTATCCTCAATATTAGAAAAATGGCCAACTTTTTCTTCTAATTCATTTACTTTTGCTTCCAAATCTTTTGTTTTACGAATTGCCATCTCGTAATCTTTGATCACTTGATCAAGGAATTCATTTACTTCATCTTCATCATATCCGCGAAAACTTCTGGCAAAAACTTTATTATGTATATCCAAAGGTGTTAATGGCATATACAAGGCCACCTCCTTGAAAAATTTGTCTAATAATGACTTCACTTGTTGTTTTAAATATTATATTACTATACAAAACTATACAAGTGTGAATTTATAATGGGTTCATTTTCAGAAACCACTCTCTGCAATCACTACTTTAAAATTGCTGATGTCACGCGAAATTTATCTTTTTTCGTTTTACCATGTATTGCAACAAGTTTACTTCTTCCCTTACCTCGGACAGAAAGTAAATCTCCTTCAAACAATGGATAAGCTGCGTCTTCTACAACACGAAAATTAACTTTTACAAGCTTCTTTTTAATTAAATTAGCAGACTCGCTTCGAGAAATGCGATAAATTTCTTTTATTACATTATCTAAACGTAAAGAAGAAATCGTATGATCTGCAGAAATCCAATTTGCTTCTTTCTCTAGAAGCTCTTTAAAAGGTTTCGTTGTTAATTTTATTGAAGCATTTTTGATTTTTGTTAAATTCATTTCCACATAAGTAGCAATATCTGCTGTAGTAATTATTTGTAGGTGATTATCCTCAATAAAAATATCACCTAATTTCTTCCGCTCTATTCCCAAGGATAGAAATGCTCCCATCACATCTCGATGTGTAAGCGAAATAAATTTCTGATGGAATGTCGCTTCCAATAGAACTAAATCAAAAGTTGAGAAATCAACATCTTCATAGAAAGGACAAATAACTGCTCGCTTTCTTTCTGTATACATTCCTCCACCATGAAAATGTAATTCAAAGTCATCTTGATTCGTTCCAACTAACATACTTAGAATTTGCTGTTCACGTGGATCTAAAAAATCGGTTAATTTCATTCGATAGGATTGTTCTACTTCTTTTTTCCAAGCCAATGCATGATCAATAAATAAATGTTCCTCTGGTCTAAAATGCTGATAAATACTCATATTTAAAAATAATTAAATAATGTATCTAATCCCATTCTAGCAATATGTAGGACAAAAATACCTACAATTGGTGAAATATCAATCATACCTATTGGCGGAATAAATTTGCGGAATTGCTCCAAATAAGGTTCACTGATTGAACCTAAAAGCATCCCGAAAGACGATTCACGTGCACCTGGAAACCATGACATTAAAATATAAATAATTAGTACAAAACTATAGATATATAGTGCGTTAGATAATATAACATGTAACAAATCCATCTAATATTTCCATCCTTTACCAAAGTCATCCTCATCTACTGTTATATCAGAGATAGTGCCAGATATTTCTACATTATCAGGAGTACAGAGAAAAGTTTGTGTACCTAATTTTTGGATATCACCATTTAAAGCATAGACAGTCCCGCTTAAAAAATCGACAATTCTTTTTGCCTGATGATTATCCACTCGTTCTAAATTAATAACAACAGAACGGCGATTAAGAATATTATCCGCAATCGTCTGTGCTTCACCATAAGATCTTGGTTCAATTAATACAACTTTAGACGTAGGCTGTTTAACCGTAGCCAAATTTACGATATTTTGTTTATCTTTCTTTTGATACTGCTGTCTAGGCTCTTCTTCCTCATATGGTACTTCCTCTTCAATGTACTCATATTCATCATCTACAGTAAAAAAAGATTTAAACTTATTTTTAAAGCCCATTTTATTTCACCTCATTTTTCAAGCAATCTTCCAGTATCAACTTAATAACCCTATTGTATACATATGACTAAGTTGAACTTTATTTGATTTCTTTAAAAGTCAGATTGCCAAATTTTATGAACCAACTAATTTTGATCCAATACGGATATGGGTTGCTCCTTCTTCCACTGCAATTTCATAATCATTACTCATTCCCATACTTAAGTACTTACATGGAGCATGAGCGTAATTCTTCGTCATAATTACATCGCGTAATTGTGCCAAGTCTTTAAAGGTTTTTCTTAACACTTCTTCATCTGACACATGTGGTGCCATTGTCATCAATCCAACAACACGAATATTTTCATATGCTGCCAGTAATTCCACAAAAGGAATGACATCAGCTACTGCTAAACCATGCTTGGATTCTTCTTCACTGACATTTACTTGTACAAAACAATCAATGACACGATTAGCTCGATTATTAATTTGCTTCGCAAGCGATTCACGATCTAGTGAATGAATTGCTTCTACCTTATCAATAATATCTTTAACTTTTCTTGTTTGTAAGGTTCCAATAAAATGCCATTTGGCAGGCTGATCGATATGATTATACTTTTCTAGGAGTCCTTCTGCACGATTTTCGCCAAAATGATGTACTCCTGCTTCCATTGCTTCTATTGTTCGTTCTATTGTAACATATTTCGTTACTCCAATGATGGTAATTTCACTTAAATCACGGTTAGTTTTTTCACATGCTTTTCTAATATTTTCCTGTATATAAGCTAAATTTGTTTTGATGTCCATGAAATCTCTACTCCTTACTATCATTCATCTTCTTTATATCCAATATATCCCAGCATTCTCCCAGTCTGTCCATGATCACGACGATGTGAGAAAAAACTGTCAGCATCTGTAAATGTGCAATAGTTTGTTACTTCTATATTATGACGTAATACACCAGATTGTAAAAGGATTTCCATATTTAATTGTTTTAAATCTAATAAAAAGCTTCCTTCTTCTTTTGCTATTACAGCATTTTTTTGTAAAACCTTAGGGATATGCTGAATAACAAAGTCATTTACTTCATATTGCTTTTGCGAGATACATGGACCAATAACGACTTGCAAGTTCTCTATTTGAGTCCCTAATTCTATAAATTTCTTCACCATTTCTTCAGCAATTTTGCCAACCGTACCACGCCAGCCTGCATGAGCAATACCCAGATATGCAGTCACAGGATCAAAGAAAAATAAAGGAACACAATCAGCAAAAAAAGCGGTACAAAGTACTCCCTTTTCTTTCGTTATCAATCCATCAATTCCCTTAAGTGAAGTATCATAAGCCACTGATCCCTTCCCTTTGTCTTTTCGCTCGACAACATATACTTCATTATGATGTGTTTGTTCACCTGAAACCCATAAAGAAAGAGGAAATTGTAGTTTCTCTGCTAAACGTTTACGATTATTAATAACATCTTCATAATTATCATCAACATGTAAGCCCATATTAAATGTTGCAAATGGGTGCTTACTACAACCGCCATTTTTCATTGTAAATCCTACTTGCAATTGTTGATGCTGTTTCTGCCATTTATCGATAAATAAATAAGATTTGTCTGCAGCTTGTTTGAATATATCTGACATTTTAAGCATCCTTTCCTCCATATATTTACGATCACTGAAACTGCAAATATGTTATGTTTGTCGTATTTTTACTTATACCCTATTATACCTCCCCATCATCATATTGCACTAAAATAACATCTAAACCGATCGTAACAATTTGCTTCCAATCAATGATGTATTCTTCTGCTTTGCCGAAAATATGTTGTTTATTTTTATTCGTAATAATAACCGCTTCAATATAGCCTGTAGATGAATTGATTTCTAAATCGTAAATATAACCTAATCTTCTACCGCCTTGAACAACAATTACTTCTTTTAATTGTAATTCCGATAGCTTTATCATCCTATCACCCACCTCTATACATATATATGCCATAACATATAAACATACGAAAATAATCAAAACAGTTGGCAGGTTTATATTGTTATTTCTACGCAAAAAACAATAATGCAAGCACCCTTACATGTTAAAATCAAAACTTCACGATCTTAACTTCTGTAAGTATGCTTGCTTTAGAAATGGCTACTCTGAATAAATATCCATCATTCAATTTTTTATTAAGAATTTTTTTAACACCGCTAAATATTAGATAATAACTCAACCCATTTAAATGACTACTTTATTCTTACTCTGCAATATGAGAAACTCCTGTTTCTTTAGAAGGGTATTGAACCATAGCATGTCCTCCACCTCTTCTAATTGGTTCGGCTACTGCCCGCACGCGACCATCCAGTAAGAATTCTAAACCCGTTGTTGTTCCAAGCCCTTGAGGATTCTTTTCTAGTTTAAATTCATGCCCCATTTCCTTCAAATCTTCCAACAAATTTTTCCCTTGGATCATGTATTTATCTTGGAAAATTTCTTCATAGTGTGTCTTTCCATGTTCATTATTCATTTGCGATAGACGTGGTGAGGCGATTGCTTCTGGAAAATTCATATCGAAATCAAGATAGTTAATAATCGTTTGTAAAACAGTTGTCATGATTGTTTCACTTCCTGGTGATCCTAGAGTTATTACAGGCTTCCCGTCCTTCATAACGATTGTTGGTGACATACTACTTAAAGGTCTTTTGTTTGGTGCTGGATAGTTAGGACTGCTTTTATCCTTTGCAGAAAACATTCCTATTAACGCATTATTTAAAATAAATCCATAACCAGGAACAACAATACCATTTCCACCAAATGATATAATCGTCGAAGTATAACTAACGATATTGCCTTCCTGATCTGATACAGATAAATGGATGGTTGATCCCTCTGGTTTGTTTTTCCCGTTGATTCGTTCATCGGCATCATCTGTTATTACAGAAGCCTTCGTAGCATTTTAAAGTGTACCCTTTGTAAAGGACATTTTTAAAAAGACTCTAGGGAATTAAGTAACTTGAAGAAGATGATGACTGTATTGTGCAGGCGTCATCTTTTTTAAGTTCCATTGACCTCGATAATGATTGTAATAAATCATATAACTCTTAATCTCTCTTTTTACCTCTTCTAATGTTTCACACGATTTAAAGTCTGTTTCATCTTTAAAATGCCCAAAGAATGATTCTTGAGGGGCATTGTCCCAACAGTTTCCACGGCGGGACATTGACTGACCTAGCCCCATTACCTTCACCTTCTTTTGAAAATGGGGGTTCGTATAGTGAACTCCTTGATCTGAGTGAATGAATGCGTCTTCAGCCAACTTTATCTTACTGTTTTTTAACTTCTTGACTGTATTTAATGCAATATCTAGGGTGATTCTATCAGATGTTTCATAGGCTAAAATTTCATTGGTTTCGGCATCTTTGATAGTGGATAAGTAAGCACGTTTTCCTTTTCCATAACTCAAGTAGGTAATGTCTGTCAATAATACTTTTCTAGCGATTCCTTGTTTAAATTCACGGTTTAATAGGTTCGGTAGTGTTCTATGTTCTTTCGTTGCTTTCGCGATTCTTCGATAAGGATTGGCTTTTCGAATGGGACAAATAATTTGAAACTTTTTCATGATACGACGAATGCGTTTCAAGTTATAGGTAATGTGATACTGATGTTCTAATGTCATTTTGATTTGACGTGCACCTTTCTTACGACGGCGGAAATTGAACGCTTTTAAAATGATTGCCTTTACTTCTTCATCTGCTTTATCTCGTGCTTGTCTATTCAGTTGTGCTTCTTCTGAAAAATAACGATAATAACCTGATCTAGAGACGCCAACTAATTCACAAAGATACCTCACCATTCGATTTAAACCGTATTTTTCAATGACGAATTGGACTAACTGAAATTTCTGTTCCGCAGTTAGTTTTTCTTTTCCTTTATCAACAACCTTGTATATTATATTTAAGGTTTTAGTCTCCCGACTTTGAAAGGAAAACCTTATGAACCTAAGTTGTTTCTAAGTTGGTATTTCCTCAATTATTTGAGAAAATATACTTAATGGATTGAGAGGTGGATCGTTCCAACCTTGGGTGATAAAACTCGTTATCGAAAGACTGATCCCTCTCTCTGTTAAGCTGATTGCGAATGAGTTAGATGTTGAAGGCGTATTGCCTTACTCCGTATTTAGCACAAGGTCGTGACGCTTTTCAGTTGAGTGGCATTCAATCCAAAACAAGTAAAGAAGGTGAAGCGATGTTTTATCTTGGTATTGATATTGGTAAACGTACACATGTTGCTTCTGTTATGGACGATGCAGGGAAAGTAGTCTTAAAAGGATTTTCTTTCCCTAACACACTTGAAGGCGGTCACTCATTACTCACTCGTTTAAATGCTATTTCAGATGATCCATCATATTTCCTTACAGGAATGGAAGCGACCGGTCATTATTGGCTCGCTCTTTTTTCCTTCCTAGAAGAAGCCAATTATTTCGTCCATGTCATTAACCCCATCCAAACTGATGGTTGGAGGAAAGGGACTGAAATTCGAAAGCGAAAAACTGACATCATTGATTCGGTATTAATAGCCGATCTTATTCGTTACGGTTCATTTGAAGACACTACCTTAGCGAATGAGGATATGTTCTCCTTACGTCAATTGACGCGTTATCGTTCTTACCTCGTTGGAACTGCTGGTGATTTTAAACGTAAAATCATTGCTGTTTTAGATCAAATCTTCCCCGAATACGATACCGTTTTTTCTAAAGTTGGTGTGTTTGGGAAAGCTTCAAGAGCTGCTCTACTTGAATATTCCACACCGGATGCATTTAATGAAATTACAGCCGATATGCTTGCTGAAACACTCGGTTTAGCAAGCCGTAATCGTGTGGGGTTAATTAAAGCCGAAGCGCTAAAGAAAGCAGCTTCAAACTCCTTTGGAATTCGGTTTGCACAGGATGCATTTACTTTCCAATTCCGCTCCATGATTGAACAGCTCAATTTTCTAGAAACGCAAATAAAACAAACAGAAGAAGAAATAAACCAATTGATGACATCTATTGACTCAGTTATTGAAACGATTCCAGGTATCGGTCCAGTAATTGGTGCAACGATATTAGGAGAAATTGGTGATATTCACAAATTTTCTAATCCTAAAAAATTAGTCGCTTATGCTGGTATTGATGCATCTGTATCACAATCCGGCCAATTTGACTCAACCCATAATGTCATGAGCAAGCGTGGCTCTCCTTATCTTAGAAAAGCACTGTTTCAAGCTGCCATTGTCGCTTCAAGAAGTGATCCTGTTTTGAAAGCTTTTTATGAGAAAAAACGGTCTGAAGGAAAGCATCATCTCACATCAATAGGTGCCGTGTCTCGAAAACTCTGTTACATCATTCATGCGATATTAACTAAAAATGAACCTTATGAAATTCGTCAGTAAGCGAAAAAAAGGCAGCTTATCTGATGCTTATTTGACATGAGTTTTTTCCATACATTTTTCTAAAAATCACTTTACTTTTCCACTTGACTTTATATAGTTAGTCTTTCTGCTAGATCGATCTTTTTTAGTAATTCATTTTCTGCGCGTAATAATGCGTTTTGTGCTTCTAATCGAGCATACTTTTCTTCTATACTTAATTCACGCGCAAGAAGACGTCTTGAAGAAGAGTTACGTGAATCCTCAAGCCCTTCCAAACCCTTTTCTTGATAGGCAGTACGCCATCTTTTTAAAGCCGATTTAGCGCGTTCAATCCCAACGATTTCAATATCAAATCCTGCATCTTCAAATATTTGACGAGGAAATTTTCCTTCTCCATATTCTTTAACAGCTATTGCTTTAAATTCATCCGTGTATGTAATTGCCTTTTTACTAACCGCTTTTACATAAGGATGTTTCATCAATAAGTACTGTTCTTGATCTGTAAATAATATTTTCGACATTTTCATCCGCCCCATTCGCAATTTCTTTCATTATAAATAAAAGTACCCCATAAGAGAGACTTTTTAAAGTGTCTATCTTATAGGGTACATTTTATTTTGGGAATGTTTCTTTTCATAAGGCCATGGATCACCCGACATCACTTGTCCTATAGACGCTTTATCGACTTTTATATTATTCCTTCGTTCCGTTGCATAATCCTTAGAAAGTAAACCTTTTATTGGCACATCTATAAATTTTGGATCACCAATGTAAGCACTTCGATCTGCATATGCATAACGACAAGCCTCGATATAATAATGAATTGCTTGTGATCGTGGTAAATTGGTAAGATCATATTTTTCTAAAATATTTAACACTTCACCAACTGTTATACCTCCACTAGATACTGGTGGTGCTCCATAAACATCATAGCCTCGATAGTTCATCCTTGTTGAATTTGTAGTAACAATTCGGTAATTTTTTAAGTCCTCTAAATCCATATTCCCCTTAATCACACCATATGTTGGATCCCATTCACTATCAACCTCGGTAAAATTGGGAGATTCTACAACAGGTGGATTTTTAATTGTGTCAATGATAGCTTCAGCAATTTCACCCTCATAGAATACTTTACTACCATGTTTTGCGATTAATCGGTACGTTTTAGCAAAATCAGGATTTTTTATTATCGTACCAACTTTCAGCGGCCTGCCACTTTCATCTAAATATAACTTTTTCGTGGATACAAACAATTTGAATCTAGTGACATTCTTCTCTGTTTCATTCACAAAATTTTGATCCACTACAAAGCCTTTTTCAGCCACAGCAATCGCTGGTTGTAAGACTTCATGTAATGTCATTGTTCCATATTTCTCTAACGCTTCCTCCCATGCTTTTACAGCACCAGGAACAGCCGTTGACATTGTGCTTGACACAAAGGAACTTCCTGGGTAGGCACGCCCAGTATCTGGATTAACAATGGATTCTGGTCCAAAATTTGAAGATGACATGACCCGATGATCGAGGATCAAAAAACGTTTTTCTTTAGCAAGATAAAGATGTATTAATCCACCTCCACCTACTCCACCAGAATATGGTCGAGTGACTCCTTGGACAGCTACAGCAGCGATGGCAGCATCTACCGCATTACCACCTTTATTTAAAATTGAAATTGCGGCTTGAGATGCTTCATAGCTTTCACTTGCAACCGCTCCACCATTTATAGACTTCATCATCATTTCCTCCTCTATTAGTAACACTATTATCTGAAATGATCTTTATTTGCTGGTTGATCCGAATCGCTAGTTATTATAGTAAGCTTATTAGCATACAAATTGTAACTTATAAAAAACCTCCAATAAATATCAGATTTGTTCGATTGTCTAGCACGCAAACAATGCCGAAAGGAACATTTAGTTGCCTATATTATAGTATTAGTAATTAACTGAATATAGGTAACATTCTTTCACTCCTCTATAACAATCCTAGCACAAGATTCTTTTATGCCAAGCATTTAGGTACCAACAAAATATTTTTAGATTATAAAATAAAAGTACGATTTTAATTAGAAAAATGAGATAAGCTTAATATAAGAATCCAATGCAAGCTCTCTTAAATCAAGATTTCTTAGCGTAATAACTTATGGTGCTGAATAAATATCCACAACTCGCACATTTTATAATTATTTAGACAAAATAAAAAAACAAGTAAGTGATTAGGTACCGCCCCCGAAAGTTAGAGTAGAAAACCTAACTTTTAGGAGTAACCACCTTTTCACCTACTTGTTTTTCATTCAATCCTATTTAGTTGAACATTTCTTTGTTCATTTGCTGGATTGCAGCTTTTTCTAAACGAGATACTTGAGCCTGTGAGATCCCTATTTCTTCCGCTACTTCCATTTGTGTTTTCCCTTGGAAAAAACGTTTATTTAAAATCATTTTTTCACGATCATTCAACTGAAGCATTCCTTCTTTTAAAGAAAGTTGATCATCCCAGGAATCTTCCTTTGTAGATTGATCACTAATTTGATCTAAAATATAGATGGGATCACCGTCATCATGAAAGATTGGTTCATGTAAAGAAACAGGATCTTGAATCGCATCTAACGCAAACACAACCTCTGTATATGGAACCTCCATTGCTTTAGCAATTTCTAATGGCGTTGGTTCTTTGGATGTTTCTTGAATTAGTTGTTCTCTAATTTGCAATGCTTTGTACGCTATATCACGCAAAGAACGTGAAACACGTATTGGATTATTATCCCGTAAATAGCGTCTGATTTCTCCAATAATCATCGGTACAGCATAGGTGGAAAAACGCACATTATGACTTAAATCAAAGTTATCTATGGATTTCATTAAGCCAATCACACCGACTTGAAATAAATCATCTACAAATTCACCACGATTATGAAATCGTTTGATTACGCTTAATACAAGTCGTAGATTACCATGGATTAATTTTTCTCTCGCTTCTTGAATGTCATGCTGTTGAAGTTCGATAAATAATTCACGCATTTCCTCATTCTTTAGCACTGGTAATTTTGATGTATCTACACCACATATTTCTACCTTTTGCCTATACATGATTCGTCCTCCTAGTTCGTGATGCTGCATATGTTGTGATGCGTTAAAGTCAGTATCACCAACTAAAGGGAAAATATTCTAGCATGAAATGGGCAATTATTATCGATAATCCGTGAAAACATTTATACCATGCGGTTTAATGTTTTTTTCAAACGTTTAATTATTTTTTTCTCTAATCTTGAAATGTATGATTGAGAAATTCCAAGTAAATCAGCAACATCTTTCTGTGTTTTACTTTCCTCTCCTGCTAATCCAAAGCGCATGGTCATAATCTGTTTCTCGCGATCATTTAGTGTGCTTAATGCTCTCTTTAATAAATCTTTATCTACATCCGCTTCCAGCTTTTGTGAGATTAAATCACTTTCTGTTCCTAACACATCAGAGAGCAATAACTCATTGCCATCCCAATCCATATTGATAGGTTCATCAAAAGAGATTTCAGATTTCGTTTTACTATTTCTTCTTAAATACATTAAAATTTCATTTTCAATACATCTAGAAGCATATGTTGCTAGCTTTATTTTTCTATCAGTATCAAAGGTGTTCACTGCTTTAATCAGACCAATGGTGCCAATACTAATCAGATCTTCAATATGAATTCCTGTATTTTCAAATTTTCTAGCGATATAAACAACGAGTCGCAAATTATGTTCAATTAGAGTTGCTTTTGCGGATTGCTCTCCTTTAGCGATTAATTGTAAAACTTGGATTTCTTCTTCTTTTGTTAGCGGTGGTGGCAAAGAAGCCTTTCCACCAATATAATAAATCTCATCTGATTTAAATCCTAATTTAGTAAGAACTCGATACCACCATATTTTTAAATGAAAAAACATTTTCTTCAAATTCCTCATCCCTTTCATTTATGCAATATTTTTCGAAAATAATTTGATTAGCTGTGGATGTAATAAACAATGATAGCTTTGATCATGAGTCATCATTGAAAATTGCATTCCAATTAACACTTTTCTAGTGGATATAACTTGTCCATCGTATACAAAGATCATTGCATCTGGCTTGATAGCTAATAGGAAATTATTTTTTCCATCCACACCACGATATGGGATGATACGGATAAAGCTTTGCCAAACTTCAGGAATTTTTTCAAATGCAAGTTCTCGACATGCCACTTCTAATCTATTTAAATCATGGTCAGAAAACCAACTTTTTAGTACTGTTTGATCACAAATAGTTACTGGTAGCTTTGTAACAGGATCTACTAATTGATTACCACTATCTATATATCCTGTTGTTGTAATGATCTTTCCTTGCACAGTTATCTGAACTTCACAATATTGGTCATAGCGGATTTTTTCTACTGCATACTTCTCCATACGTCCCTTTGTAAAAAATAAAACGATAGGAAAACCTATAACTATAAAAAGCCAGCTAACTGGATCACCATATCCTCTCGATACAGATGCTAAAAATGCAAAAGATTCATTCAGGAAATAGTAAAGAGCAAATAATCCACCACCAATGGCGAACGAAATAAAATAAAAGTATAAAAGTAATGTGAAAAAGCGTTTAAGAGTTTTAATTTGAAAAGAACATAAAATAATTAATATAGAATAAAGACCTTTACCTACTGGATTCATTAATAAACTAATGGAGAATAGCATCTGAAGTGGGATAATAAGAGAAGCGATAAATGCACCAAATACAACTCGGTAATTCTTCGTACGATCCTTCAATATCCCTTTTGTGAGTAATAAAATCAACCAATCAAAAATAAAATTTAAAAGCCATATAGCATCTAAATAAACAGCCACTGCTCACGTCCTTTCTATAGCTGATTTATTACTTATGCTGATAGGAAAACTTATCTTTTTAAACTACAATTGTTTGTTATAGGAGCAGTATAGCTCATCTAAAAAGCAAAGTCTGTCATAAAATGAATGTGTGATAGAGCTAAATTCAATATATTATCTCGGAGATTGTCGGGAAAGAGAGCAACTAACAAGAGGACAAGTTAAGGAGGAAGTATCAGCATCCACATCAATACGGACGTTATACAGATTTCGGAAAGTGATATTTGAAGTGTCGATTTTTATAGAACGAAAAGCGAAAGTCGCGCCCTTACAGGCTAAAAACGCGACGTCACGAGAGCAACATCTGTACTAGTACATCCTGTACGTCGTAACACGCCCTGTGCGTCATAAAAACGTAGAGATTACGCCCCCGTTCTTTGGGGACTTCGACGTTAGTCGAACTTCCTTTTCCCTCGAGAGAAAAGAAACATGCTCCTTTAGGGGTATCCAACGTTAGGTTTTAGCCTGGTTTTAGTTGTGCTTCCTTATAAAACAGAACTGATGTTAACTTTCACCCGTAGGACACGACGGTCACGAAGAGCTAGTATCGACGTTGGTGCTCGTGACGTGACTGAACTTAGTCGATGAAAGTGCGATTATGACTCTGTCTGCGCCTGGCGGCTTGCTAATCGTTAAGTCTAGGGGAACTCGCGTTAGCTCTTCGTTTTTGGCACTTGGAGCTAGACATGGCTATCTCTAAATAAGAATAAATTTGTGCAAAACTTTTTACTTGCTTATCTCCATTAAAAAAACTCATTTAAACCTTATTTCTCGGTTTAAATGAGTTTTGTAAAAATATATATTATCTACGGTTTCTATTTCTTAAAAATGCTGGAATATCTAAAGCATCTTCTTCAGCTTCCTGTTGTGTATGACGAGGTTCAGGTCTATGTTGCTCTTCATGTCTTGATGGAGCCTCAGTAATCGGTTTCTGAATTGGACGGCGTGTTGCTTGTGCTTTTTGTGTAGCTACTTCTGAAAAGCCAGTAGCAATAACCGTAACAATTATCTCATCATTTAGCTCTTCATTAATTACAGATCCAAATATAACATTTACTTCTTGATCTGCTGCAGAAGTAACTAAATCAGCAGCTTCTTGAACTTCAAATAAGCTCAAGTTCATTCCACCAGTAATATTCATAAGAATACCGTGTGCTCCATCAATAGATGTTTCTAATAATGGAGAAGAAATAGCTTTTTTCGCTGCTTCAGATGCACGATTTTCACCTGTAGCAACTCCGATACCCATCAATGCAGAACCTTTATCATACATGATCGTTTTAACATCCGCAAAATCAACATTAATAAGACCAGGTTTTGCAATTAGGTCTGAAATACCTTGTACACCTTGACGTAATACATTATCAGCCTCGCGGAATGCTTCTAACATTGGAGTATTTTTATCCACAATTTCTAATAAACGATCATTAGGGATTACAATTAATGTATCTACTGCACTTTTTAATGCATCAATACCAGAAATAGCTTGTGTAGAACGTCTTTTTCCTTCAAAAGAAAACGGACGAGTTACCACACCTACAGTTAGTGCTCCTAATTCTTTAGAAATTTGCGCAATAACTGGTGCAGCACCTGTTCCAGTTCCTCCACCCATTCCTGCGGTTACAAAAATCATATCTGCGCCTTCAAGTACTTCTTCAATTTGCTCTTTACTTTCTTCTGCCGCTTTTTTTCCAACATCTGGATTCGCACCTGCACCTAATCCACGAGTAAGCTTATTTCCAATCTGTAACTTAATTTCTGCTTTTGATAAATTTAATGCTTGTGAATCTGTATTTACGGCAATAAATTCAACACCTTCAACCCCATGTTCAATCATACGGTTTACAGCGTTGTTTCCTCCACCACCGACACCAATTACTTTTATTTTTGCAAGATGATCTAATTCCGTATCAAATTCTAACATATCATCGTTCCTCCTATACCTATCTCCAAAATACAAGAATATTATACTGTTAAAAAACTTCTTTTAATCTATTTCTTTAGGAACGTACTATTAATCAAAGAAGTACTTAAATAAATTAGCAATTTTTGATCCTTTTTTCGTACCTTCTTCAGTTTCTTTCTTTTTCGATTGTTTCTTAACCTTTTCATGTGATCCAGTTGAACCTATATCTGCAGAAGGAAATATTTCTTTTCCTTGTATTTTCGCATTATGATAAGCAAATTGCAAGATTCCCACTCCTGCTGTAAATTGTGGTTCGCGTACACCTATGTAATCCGGAATTGCAACCCGTACATTTGCTCTAAGTATGTCTTCAGCAAGCTCTAAAACACCGGGCATTTTCATTGTTCCGCCTGTTAAAACATAGCCTCCTGGAACATCATGGTAGCCCATTTTTTTAATTTCTCTTTCTACTAAAAGATAAATTTCTTCTAATCTCGCTTCTATCATATCAGAAATTTGTAGCTGATTATAGGTTTGCTTTGAATTACTTCCAATAACAGATACCTCAAAGGTCTCGTCTTCTCTAGCATCATTATAATAAGCATGTCCATAGTTTACTTTAACCTCTTCTGCAACTTCTGTTGATGTTCGAAGCCCTATGGATAAATCTTTTGTAATATTATCTCCACCAAGTGGAATAACACTTGTTGTAGCAATATTTCCATGATCAAAAATAGATACGGTTGTACATCCTGCACCTATATCAACTAAAGCAATACCTAAATTCTTTTCATCTTTTGACAAAGCAATAGAACCTGCTGCCAAAGGCTGCAAGCAGATTTCCATAATCTCTAAATTAGCTCGTTCTACACAAGTTAATATATTTCGTAAAATCGTTTTCGAACAAGTGATAATTGTCCCTTCCATTTCTAAACGAACACCAAGCATTCCACGAGGATCATTAATTTCATCTAATCCATCAACAATAAATTGTTTTGGAATTACGTCTATAATATCTCGTTCAGGAGGTATGGACATTACTTGTGCCCCCTCAATTACTCTGGCGATGTCTTCGTCAGTAATTTCACGCTGTTCATTTTGCACAGCTACAACGCCATGTGTTGGGTGTAATTGAATATGACTTCCATTAATCCCTACAACAACTTGATTAATTTCTATTCCTACCATTCTTTCTGCTTGCTCTACAGCTTTTCTTATCGAATTAACTGTTTCATCGATATCAACAATGGCACCTTTCTTCATTCCAGTTGATGCAGCGGTACCAACACCAATGATATTCAATGAATCATTTAAAACTTCTCCAATTATAACTTTAATTTCAGATGTACCTATATCCAAACTCACTACTAGTTCACTATTATTCAATGAAGGGCACCTCCTATATCAGCACTATCTATGTTGTATGAATCCATATCCTGATGTTATCTTTAATTTTATATACATTTGATATACATATTAATATAGTACACAATTTACTAGACAAAACTCAAGGTAATGATTAAAATACCCATATTTTGTAATACATCTTTAATGTTTCAATCATTTCTATTCAAATTTTTCAAAATATGCACCTACACCAATGTGTAGTATTCCCTTACTTCCTGGCTCTATTTGTGCGGCGATGGATGGGTATATTTTCATCTTCTCAGAAAAATCTCGAATAGAACTATCTACCATGATTCCATCATTCATATAAAGCAGGATTTTATTTTCATCCTCTTCAGCAGGATTCCAATAAATTTCGGAAATGAGATTCAAAATACTTTTTGGTAAATTTTTAAGCTCTTCTGTCATTCTTTGTAAATAGGATTCATCCGTAAATTGAAGAAGTAGAGGAGCATCGCCAGTAGGTTGTTGGGGCTCTGATAACATGTTTCCATTCTCCAATAATAAATAATACCCGTTATCTTGAAATACATAACCTACTCTTTCGAATTCTGTTACATTAATTTCTATTGTGCTCGGCAACTTTTTTCTAATCTCCACATTTGAAACTACTGGATGCTTTTCAATACGTTGCTCAATAGATTTCTTCGTAACAGTCCAAATATTCGTTTCTGTATTCAATTCACTTCTTTTTAATATTTCTTGTTCATCCACATGTTCGATTCCCTCTACGTTTATTACTTTAATATGACTTAAAGGGGATTGCATGTAGACAATAATAGCAATCAATAAAAAAAAGATTGAGAGATAAATAATCAGACGACGATTAGCTTTCTTCTTTCTAGCTTGCTTCAATTTAGGAATACGATCCTCAATGGAAACAATCTTTTCCTGTTTCATATCCGATTTTCTTCCTTTATCTCTAAAAGTTAATTTTTGTCATATAAATAAGAAGCTTAATGACATTTTAATTATTTTTTATTATAACATAAGAAGTGTTGATACATATATTACATCTATTTTAAAAACGTCTTTTTTTTAATAATCCTTGGTAAATTTACTAATATTAAGTAAAATTCCAATGGAAAATAAACATAAAACTAATGATGAGCCTCCATAACTTAATAATGGCAGGGTAATTCCAGTTACTGGAATCAAACCAATTACTACACTGATATTAATCATTACCTGAATGGTAATCATTCCTACAATCCCAAATGCTAGAAATCTACTAAAAGCATCTGGAGCTTTCAATGCAATATAGATTCCACGCCATAACACTAGTATAAATAATATTAACAAACCTACCCCACCAATAAAACCATATTCCTCTGCAAAGATTGAGAAAATAAAATCAGTTTGTGGCTCTGGTAAATAGAAATATTTTTGCAGACTATTTTTAAAGCCTACTCCTAATAACCCACCTGGACCAATTGCATATAGAGATTGGATAATCTGGAAACCGTCACCTAAGGGATCTTCCCACGGATTTAGAAAGGCTGTTATTCTACTAATTCGATAAGGAGCAGATAAAATTAACCCTACAAAGGCAATTCCCCCCATAGCTGCTAAACTTAAAAAGTGGGAAATTTTTGCACCAGCGATAAAAATTAACAGCATACAAGTTAATACTAAAACGATACCTGTTCCTAAATCTGGTTGTAACATAATAAAACCAAAGGTAGAAAAGAGAATAAATAAGGAAGGAATAAATCCTTTCTTTAAAGAAGTTATTTCCGTATTCTTTGAAGTTAAAAATGTAGATAAAAAGATAATCAGTGCTAGCTTAGAAAATTCAGCAGGCTGAATACTAAAAATTCCAATGCCAATCCAGCTTTGTGCACCTCCACGAACAATACCTATTCCTGGGATTAATACAAGTATTAAGAGCAGATAGGATAGAAACAAAATGATGTAAACATATTTTTTCCATTGTAAATAATGTATTTGCATCACAAAAAACATTAAAGCAATTCCAAGGACAGCAAATAGTCCTTGACGTTTCACGAAATAAAACGGATCAGCAAATTTATCTGTTGCCCAGATATGAGAAGCACTATAAATCATCATTAACCCTATACCAACTAATAAAATTACGAAAAACAATAAATAAATATCTGGCTTGTTCTTTGTGGTTATATTTCGCATCAAAAAAACACCCCTATTTATAGCTTTAATTTAGGGGTGTTTTAGTGAATTAAATAATGATTTCACTTTTGAATAAACATGTCCCCTATACTAAAGTTTATGTACAGCTTGGATAAACATGTTTCCTCTATCTTCAAAAGTTTTAAACTGATCCCAGCTTGCACATGCAGGGGATAATAAAATGACATCTCCATTTGCCGAATGTTTATATGCTTGATCTACTGCTTCTGCAACAGTTTCCACTAATTCAAATGATTTCTCAGCCTTCTCAGCAATCATTTTTAACTTTTCCTTTGTTTGACCGAATAAAATCATATGCTTTACATTTTTTAGAAACGGAATAATCTCATCAAATTCCGTACCTCGATCTAACCCTCCTGCAAGAAGAATAGTCGGTTGGTTAAATGCTTTTAAGGCAACCTCTGTAGCTAATATATTAGTTGCTTTAGAATCATTGTAAAACAAGCGCTCATTTACTTTTCGAACAAATTGTAAGCGGTGCTCTACGCCTGTAAAATGCTTGAGTAAATATTGAATGCTTTCATTACTCACATCATTTAATTTCGCTACACTAACTGCTGCTAAAATATTTTCTAAGTTATGCTCACCAACTAACACAATTTCATCAATTGCAATAACCTTTTCATTCTTAAAATAAATATATTCCTTATCTGTCCAAGCTCCTGAAACTTCTTTTTGTTTCGTAGAGAATGGAACTAGTGTAGCATTAGAAAGCTTCGCAGCTGTGGCAATTCTTTCTTGATCAGCATTGTATATTAGATAATCAGTCTGTTCCTGATTTTTAAAAATATTAAACTTTGCCTGTTCATAATGCTCTATGGAATGGTGATAATCTAAATGCGCCTCATAAATATTTAATAATACAGCCATATGTGGGCGAAAGGATTCAATGCCTAATAATTGGAAAGAAGATAGTTCTAAAACCATCTTTTCATCTTTTGTCATATCTTTTGCCACTTCTGTTGCTACTACACCAATATTTCCGGCAATTTTCACTGCTTGCTGATCATGCTTCAGCATTTGATAAATCAATGTAGAGGTTGTTGTTTTTCCATTCGATCCTGTAATTCCAATAATGGCACCTTCTGTAATACTACTAGCTATCTCAATTTCAGTGACAATCGGAATTTTTCGCTCCATTGCTTCTTTCAGCAATGGGATATGATATGGTATGCCTGGATTTTTTACAATGATATCGACATTATTTAAGATATCAAGTGGGTGGGAGCCTAACACAACTTTCGCTCCCATTTTTGTTAATTCTTGAATCATTACGTCATTTTCAGTTGCTTGAAGATCATTAATACAGACATTTTTACCATTTTCTAGTAAGAATTTAGCCGCAGCGGTTCCACTTTTTGCTAAGCCTAAAACAAGAATATTTTCATAAGGAAAATCAAATTGTTTTTTCATGTTAACCACACCTCAATATAAATGCCTAAAGCAGCGAAGATAAGACCTACAAACCAAAATGTTGTTACCACTCGCCACTCAGACCATCCTTTTAATTCATAATGATGATGCAGTGGACTCATTTTAAAAATACGTTTTCCTGTTAATTTAAAGGAAATTACTTGAAGAATAACAGAAATCGTTTCGATAACGAAAACTCCTCCAATAATAACAAGTAAAATTTCCATTTTTGTTAAAATAGCAACTGCAGCTATCGCCCCACCTAATGCTAGAGATCCAGTATCACCCATAAAGACCTTTGCTGGGTGTGCATTGAATACTAAAAAGCCTAATAATGCTCCAACTACAGCTAAAGTAAAGATGGCTACATCATTTTGTGGAATTCCATACCAAGCTAAAACTCCGAAAGCTCCAAAAGCAATAACCGCCGTACCTGATAATAAACCATCTAATCCATCCGTAAGATTCACCGCATTAGATGCCCCTACCAGCATAAATACAACAAGTATTGCATAACCCCATCCAAGATCCCATTGAATATCAGTTCCAGGAATTTGAATATAAGTTGGCACTTCGTAATATCTTAATAATAGATAAAAGATAAATGCGATCAATAATTGCCCAAACATTTTCTGCTTAGATGTAAGACCTAAATTTCTTTTAAATGCTACAATAATAAAATCATCAATAAAACCAATTAAACCATAACCAATAATAACGAATAGAAGTAGACCCATCTCATGACCAAAGCCAAATGGACTAAATTTAAACGCTACAATGATGGAAGTGATGACAATACTTAAAACAATCATGATACCTCCCATAGTTGGAGTACCTGATTTTTTCTGATGTGATTCTGGTCCTTCTTCTCGAATGCTCTGTCCAAACTTTAATCTTCTAAGAAAGGGAATAGCAATCGGTGATATAAGGACGGTAATTAAAAATGCAATCAAAATTGTTATAATTAACATATATAGCTCCAATTTACTTCCTCCTTGTTGCAATAACCGTCATATTCCATAGAGCAGGACGTTGTGCTCGTGACGTCACGTTTTTAACCTGTAAGGGCGCAACTTTCGCTTTTCTTTATAATTCCCTATTTTGCTAAGACGTCTTTTACCAAATGCTCGAATGCCAAACCTCTGGATGCTTTAAATAAAATTAAATTATCCTTTACTAAATAGCGCTCCAAATGATTTAACAAAGCATCTTTTTCTGTAAAATGCATACATGCTACAGGTTTATTTTGTTCTAAGATGGCATTATGAATATAAATAGAATCATTCCCATATGTTAACACAGCAGTAATTTTTTCGTCTATCACAGGAACAATTGAGCGATGCATTTCTTCTGAACGATCACCAAGTTCATAAATATCCCCTAGCACTAAAATCTTCTCTTTGAAACCGTCTAAATGTTTAACAATCTCAATGGAAGCCTTCAGCGATGTTGGTGAAGCATTGTAAGCATCATTAATAATAACCGCATCATTTTTGCCAGTTAAAAATTCGAAACGCATTGCTGTTAATTCTAAACTCATTAAACCTTCTTTTATTTGATCGACAGGAATTTGCAATAACTTCCCTAGACAAACTGCAAAAGACGCATTTTGAGCATGATGCTTACCAATTAAAGGTATCTCATAAGTTTGCTGATCAGAAAGCTCAAATGTCGTATTCTTTTGTGATACATGAACATTGCTAATAACCACATCATTTTCTACTTGAAAACCACAAGTTAATGTTCGTCTAAACGTATTATGTATATGGAGCAATGGCTCATCACCATCGATAATTAACTTTCCTTCTTCTGCAAGGCCACTAATTATTTCTAATTTAGCTTGGGTAATACCATCACGTGAACCTAAAAATTCTATATGTGATTCCCCAATATTAGTAATAATTGCATAATCTGGCTCAGCAAGATTAGATAATAATTCAAGCTCTTTAAAATGATTCATACCCATTTCTAACACGAGTACTTCTGTATCCTCAGGCATACTTAATATGGTTAACGGCATACCGATATGATTATTGAAATTCCCAGCTGTATAATGTGTCTTATATTTCTTCTTACAAACAGCAGCAACAATATCTTTTGTCGTCGTTTTTCCATTTGATCCTGTAATCCCAATAACAATCGGATTTATTTCTTTACGATACATATGAGAAAGATACTGTAATCCCTCTAACGTATCTGTAACGTAGAAAACAGGAAAATCCCTTGCAACAAAGCTTGGTAGCTCTTTATCTTTCTTCCACAGCGTAGCAACAGCTCCATTATCGATTGCCTGCTCTAAGAAGTCATGCCCATCAAATAAATCGCCAACAATGGGAACAAATAATGCATTCGGCTGTTGTAAGCGACTATCTGTTGTAACATGCTCAATCATGATTTCCTCGAAAAGATTACCCTTTTCATTTGGTAAATGTTTTTCAATCCATTTTGTTGTTAATAACATGTTTTAATTCTCCTTAGCTCGTATGGCTTCATGCGCAACGATACGATCGTCAAAGTCATATCGTACATTATTAATTTCTTGATATGTCTCATGACCTTTACCAGCAATCAGTATAATATCACCTTCAGATGCAATTTCAACTGCTCTTGCTATAGCTTCTTTTCGCTGAACAATTACTTCATAATTATCTTTTTTGATTCCAGCAACCATATCTTCTAAAATGCTTTCTGGATCTTCTGTTCTCGGATTATCTGAAGTAAGCAATGCTTTGTCTGCGTATTGAACAGCAATATTAGCCATTAATGGGCGCTTCGTACGATCACGATCGCCACCACAGCCAACAACAACATAAATTTTACCCTTAACAAACTCTGTAATTGTTTGTAGTACATTCTCTAAAGAATCAGGTGTATGTGCATAATCAACAATGACTGCATAGTCTTGACCAGCCTTTACTTGCTCAAAGCGACCATCTACACCAGGAATATTTTCTAATGCTGCTTTAATCGTCTCTAATGGAATATTCATAGCAAGTGATGCTGCTATTGCTGCTAACATATTATACACATTAAACATTCCAATAAGTGGAGTTTTTATTTCCACTGTTCCCACCGGAGTTTCTAGGGTAAAAGTAGTGTGTGTAATTTCCAGTGAAATATTTTTTGCCATGATATCCGCAGTATTTTTACAGCCATAAGTTAAGACAGGCTGTGCAGTACTTTTCTTTAAAATGGCACTATGTACGTCATCTTCATTAACGATGGCAAACTTTTTCTTAGCTTTGTCATATCCATTACCCAGCTGTGCAAACAACATGCTTTTTGCTCGTAAATAATCCTTCATATCCTCATGATAATCCAAATGATCCTGAGATAAATTTGTAAAAATAGCGATATCATAATCACAACCATATACTCTTCCCAAATCAAGTGCATGAGAAGAAACCTCCATAATAGCTGTATCTACATTTGCCTGCACCATTTGATAAAATGTCTTTTGCAGTTGTAGCGAATCAGGAGTTGTGTTTTTTACTGGATATGTATCTGTTCCAATTTTGGTTTGAATTGTGCCGATTACACCTGTTTTTTGGTTGGCCTTATTCAATATTGCCTCTAATAAATAAGTAATTGTTGTTTTACCATTTGTTCCGGTGATTCCAACTAATTGGAGCTTATTTGTTGGATAATCATAAAATTGATTTGCTAGAAGAGATAATGCTCTAGTTGTATCAGACACAACAATTACTGGTACAGAAGTGTTTACTTCTTTTTCAGCAATGATAGCTCTTGCCCCATTTTCAATGGCTGGCTCGATAAAATCATGTCCATCAACTGTAAACCCTTTTATGCAAACAAAAAGATCCCCTTTTTTGATATTACGGTGATCCATTTCAACATTGTTAATTTCTATATCTTCTATTGGATTTTTTGCGGAAAAGAATGGTAGTATTTCCAATAATTTATCTAATTTCATTTTACATTTAACCTACCTTTGCTGTATCAATTATATTTGTATTGATTTTGTTTATCTTATAACATATTCTTCAATACCCTTTATATCTCGTGTATGAATCCTATTTAAAAAATTGGTTAACATGCACCGCCTTCCAAGGTCCTTAGGATAGCGATGCATGTTTTATTACTTTTACCTAACTTCATGCGAAATAAAATAACTAACCAATTACATCTTCCATAATATTATATCAAAGATACGCATGAATCAACGAGCCTTTTCATCTAAAAATACTCGAATAGTAGATCCTTCCTCTACCTTTATTCCTGCTTTCGGTTCCTGAGCAATAATGTAATCACCTTCACCGCTCGTTTCAACCGTTAAATCATCCATAAAGGAAAGTAATTCACTTGTCTGCATCCCAATCAAATCAGGTACTTCTATTGTTGGTTGTTCTGGCCATGCATATTTTTTAGGAACACCATCTTTGCTTCGTGGGACATCTAAAGCGCGTAAACTATCTTCAATAATTGTTCCAACAATTGGTGCGGCAACAACTCCACCAAATTGCACAACATTTTTAGGGTTATCAATTGCTACATAGACAACAATTTCTGGTTTTTCTATGGGAGCAGCTCCGATAAATGAAACAATATAATTATTTTGTAAATAACGTCCATCAGGGCCAACCTTTTGCGCTGTTCCTGTTTTTCCTCCAATGCGATAATCGTCCACATAAGCTGGTCGACCAGTTCCTTCTGCAACAACGGTTTCTAATGCATGACGTATCTCTTCAGAGGTTGAATCTGAAATAACTTTTTCTTTTAATTTCGGTTCCATTTTCTCTACTGCTTTACCCGTTTCTGGATCAATCCAAGCTTCAGCAATATAAGGTTCGTATAAATATCCGCCATTAATGGCTGCCGCTACTGCCATAACTTGTTGAATAGGTGTCACAGATACACCTTGACCAAAAGATGTTGTACCAAGCTCTACCGGACCCACATTTTCTAAATTAAATAAAATTCCTGTACCTTCACCGAATAAATCAATTCCTGTCTTAGATCCAAAGCCAAATTTTTCAATATAGGAGAATAGTTTCTGCTTGCCTAACAATTGTCCTAAATGAACAAATCCTGGGTTACAAGAGTTCTGTACTACTTCTAAAAATGATTGATCGCCATGTCCACCTGGCTTCCAGCATCTTAACTTCGTTCCACCAACGTCAATACTGCCAGTATCAAAATATCTATCATTTTCTAAATCTACTACTTGCTCTTCTAAAGCAGCTGCAAGTGTAATAATCTTAAAAGTAGAGCCAGGCTCAAACGTGCTCCAAATTGGCAAGTTACGGTTAAATACCTCACTGTCCACCTTTTGATAATCATTCGGGTGGAAATTAGGTCGTGAACTCATCCCCAGTATTCCTCCTGTATTTGGATTCAAAGCAATCGCAATTGCACCATCAGGACTATACTTTGATTCAGCGATATCTAGTTCACGCTCTAAAATTGTTTGAATACGTAAATCAATGGTTGTGCGTAAATGCAAACCATCTTCTGCTGCCATATAAAAATCTGCTGATTCCTCTAGTCTTCTTCCCTTTGCATCTGAAAAATACGAGAGCTTCCCTTCTTTTCCACTTAACTTTTCATCATAAAAAAGCTCTAGCCCCATTAAACCTTGATTATCAATACCCGTAAAACCTAATACATGTGATAAATAATTATCATAAGGATAATGGCGTTTAGAATCTTTTGCGAGATAAACTCCTTTAAGATCTAATTTCTTTAATTCTTCTTCCTGTTCTGTAGATATTTTTCTGCCATGTGGTTGAACACGGACAATCGATTCCCTCTTTGTGATAAATTCAATTGCCTGCTTATAATCCATATTCAAAATATCCATAAAGGCCTGTGCGACTGTCTCTTTGTCCTCAATTTGACTAGGAACTACCATTACAGAAAGCGCAGCAGTACTATCCGCTATTGGTTTTCCTTGTGCATCTAATATATCTCCACGATTAGCAGCAAACGAAATATCTCTACTCCATAAGTCATTCGCCTCTGATGTCAATCTGTCTGTCATTACCAATTGTACATAAGCTAGACGTAGAGCAATCACAATAAATAGTAAAATTCCAAAAAGAAAAACAGTAACTATTCGCTTTTTCGTCATCATCGTTGAAACAAATTTCATAATTCATCTCCTTTAAGTATAAAAGGCTTGTTCAACTATATGAGCTTACAAAGTCGAATAGAACACTGTCTTTCTAGCATTCCTACATGTGTTTATTCCTGTCTTTCTTCTTTCTTCTCTTCTTCTGGCTTTGGTTTTTCTGTAGGCGGAAGAAGCTCTACAGCTAAATAATCATTCTCTTTTAACTCCATTCCTTCTTCCACACTTTGCTTCACTACATAACCATTTCCGATAGTTTCTAATTTCATATCAAGCATTTCAGCAAATAGTAAAATTTCACGGTACGACCAGCCAGTTACATCTGGCATTGTCGGTTCCTCTGTTATCAGGATAAGTCGATCATTGATAAGCAGTTCTGTGCCTTGTCTAGCACTTGCTTCCTGTATTCTCTCTCCTTTACCAACAATGGAAACTCGTAAACCTTGTTCTGTTAGTAATTGATAAACCTGTTCTACATTTTCATTAATTAAATTAGGTAATTTTACAACTTGTGCTTCCTGGTTTTCCTCTTGATCTGGTTCAATATTTAAATAGTGCAGACCATTCTCCATTACATTTCTAAAAATATAAGAAACTGGAGCAGATCCCGATTCACCATCATCTAATTTTGGCTGCTTCACTGAGATATGCATGATTAATTCTGGATCATCCTTAGGTGCCATTCCTAAGAAAGAAAAAACATAGTTATTTTTCCCTGTTAAATAAGCAGTTTCTCCTTTTGGATCTGGAATTTCTGCTGTTCCAGTTTTACCAATCGCCGAATAAGAATCAAGTTGGTACATTTGCCCAGTACCTTCTTCAGAATTTACAACTAGATCTAACAAATCAATAACCTCTGCTGCTGTTTGTTCTGAAATCGGTTCACCAACTACTTTTGGTTCCTTTTCCTCAATAATTTCTCCTGTGTTTGGATCAACGATTTTGTCGATTACATATGGTTGTAACATTTTCCCACCATTAGCAAAAGCTGATGCTGCTTTTATTTGCTGAATAGGAGTCATTGTACTTCCTTGTCCAAACGAAGTTGTTATTTTTTCCAATGGCCAATTATAGAGAATTCTTCCAGGAATTTCACCAGGTAAATCAATAGATGTTTTCTTATCAAAATCAAATGCCTCTAAATACTCTAAAAATTTCTCTGGACCTAGCTCTTCCCATACGAGCTTGGAAGCAGCAACATTTGATGAGCGTGCGAAGCCTTCATCATAGCTAATTGTTCCCCAGCCTTCTCCTTGGTTATGGTCACCAATAGGTTCGATACGTTGGTTTATTTGATACCTTCCTGATTTAAAAAGCTCACTACCTTCATAAACTCCTGCATCAATTGCCGCAGCCCAAGTAAACATTTTCACGGTAGAACCTGGTTCAAATGGGCTTGATATTACATCGTTATACCAATTTTCTACATCTGCTGGATAATTGGGATCGTAACTAGGACGGTTACTCATTGCCACAATTTCACCAGTTTTTGCATTCATTACAACTGCAGTAATTCGCTCAGGTTCATAAGTACTTTCAACCTCTGTCATTGCATCGTCTAATAATGTTTGGATTTTTTGCTCAATAGTCAAATATACATCATGGCCATCTAAAGGCTTTTGAACTACTTCATCTGGATCGAGAAGCTTTTTATTATATAAATCTCGTTGATAGCTAACCTCACCATTTTTCCCACTTAGTAATTCATCTAAATCCTTTTCTATTCCAGTTACGCCATGCAATTCTTCCGTTTCATTATTTTTTTGAGCAAAACCAATAATATGTGATGCAAACACACCGTTTGGATAATAACGAACAGGCTCTTCATCAAATTGAATTCCTGGTAATTTCAATTCTTCAATCGCTACCTTTGTTTTTTGCGATAGCTCTCTACCAACTTTTCCAAATTCTACTTGGAAGCTGCCTTTTTCTTTACCATTTTCGATTTGTTCAATTAAAAATGCTTCATCCGTTTCTAAGATTGGTGCTAGTGCTTCCGCTGTTCCTTCTACATCATCCACATGCTTTTTCTCTTTCGCTCCACGTGAAAAGTCCTCATCAATAATAGCGTACATGCGATATGTTAAACGATCTGCAGCAAGCGGCATTCCTTTAGCATCAAAAATTTTCCCTCGACTTGCTTTAAGTACATAGGAAGATTTTCTTTGCTCTTCTGCCCATTCTTTAAGAGAAACACCATCAATTTCTCCCTTAGCTTGTATGTATATGAAACGCCCTGCAATAATCATAAACATTGCAACAAACACAATCATAAGAATACCTGTCATTAATTTGGTATTATTATTGTTCTTCATGATTGTTCACCCTAACTAGTTGTTTAAAACTTTAGCTTGTCTGACCTCAGCATCTTTAATTTTCAATCCGTTCTCTTTCGCTATCTTCGTAATTCTCTCTGGTTTACTTAATTCTTTAATTTCAAAGGCTAAACCTTCATTTTCAATTTTTTGATGCTGTACTTGACTTTCTAATGTTTGTATTTCACGATTTAGACTATCTGTTGTTGAAGAGAAAGAAACCATATAAAGACTTGAAGCAACTAATAAGGACCCAACCAATGAATATAATATTTTTTCACCTTTTGTAATCCAGCTTTGTTTTTTTACACGAATTACTTTTCTTTCAACAGGTTGTTTATGTGGTGCACTTTCATTCCATCTTCTCGCATGATTGGTATTCAAATCTATTTCCACCCTTCTTCATACATAAATGCATTATTCCAATTTCGTTTCTTTTCTACAATTCTTAGTTTTGCAGAACGCGAACGACGATTATCTTCTAGTTCGCTTTCATTAGCTATAATTGGTTTTCTCGTAATTAATTTAAATGGTGCTTCGTGCTCTGGCGGAATGATAGGTAAACCTCTCGGTGTCTCTAATGGAGTACACCATTTTTTAAAGGCTTGTTTACATATACGATCTTCCAAGGAGTGAAAAGTAATTACAGCAATTCGACCATTGATTGCAGTCATTTCTGCAGCTTGATGCAGTGCATCTTCAAATGCCTTTAATTCATCATTTACTGCTATTCTAATTGCTTGAAATACTCTCTTCGCTGGATGTCCACCTTTTCGCCTAGCAGGAGCAGGTATAGCTTCTTTAATAATTTCTACTAATTCATGTGTTGTCTCTATTTTTTTTGTAGCACGATAATGTTCAATTTTACGAGCAATTTGTTTAGAAAACTTCTCTTCCCCATAGGAAAAAAAGATGGATACTAACCTTTCATATGGCCACTCATTGACTACTTCATAAGCTGTAAGTGCTTGCTCTTGATTCATTCGCATATCTAACCTTGCATCATGTTGGTAACTGAATCCTCTATCTCCTTGATCTAATTGTGGAGAGGAAACACCTAAGTCAAAAAGAATACCATCCACTTCTGTAATTTCAAGACGTTCTAACTCTACACGTAGCTGTCTGAAATTAGAATGTACAAACCTAGTACGTGATAGATAGGGTTGGAGTTTTGTCTTTGCTGCTTCAAGTGCAACAGTATCTTGATCAAAAGCTATTAATTGACCTTCTTCGGATAATCTGGATGCAATTTCAATTGAGTGGCCTGCGCCACCAACTGTACAATCAACATAAATTCCATTCGGTTTAATTGCTAATCCTTTAATTGTTTCTTCTTTTAAAACACTCTCATGTTTAAACATACATCCACCCATTCTAATACTAGATATCAAAATCCATTAGGTTTTCAGCTATTTCAGCAAAAGATTCCTCAGAATCATCAAAGTAATCTTCCCAAGCATCCTTAGCCCATAATTCAAGTCTATTTGATACACCTATAACTACACATTCTTTATCTAACGCTGCATATGTACGAAGTGATTGAGGAACATTAATTCTTCCTTGTTTATCTACTTCACATTCCACTGCACCCGAAAAGAAGAATCGTGTAAATGCTCGTGCATCTTTCTTTGTAAGCGGGAGTTTTTTTAACTTTCCTTCAATAACTTCCCATTCATCCATTGGATAGATAAATAAACATTTATCCAGTCCACGGGTAACAATAAAACGGTCGCCAAGCTCCGTTCTAAACTTTGCTGGAACAATTATTCTTCCTTTTGTATCAAAGTTGTGTTGGTATTCACCCATGAACATACAGAACCCCCACTTTCATGTTTTTATATTACCACATCCCCCCACTTTTCACCACAGTTTTATTAAAAATAGGAATATGGTATTAAAAATACTTTGTACACAAGAAAACACCAGAACTGGAAATACTCCAATTCTGGTGCTATCAAGCTAAAAATCTATTTGTTTTTCCTTCTTTTTATCTTTTGTGGTAGATGGTGGGGATCAGATATATACAACATAATGCTCTTCTTCAAAAGAACAATCTACGTCAATCAAAGGTTTCATAAATTCAAATCCATAATTATTCATCCATTCTAATGGACTCCATATTCTTTCTTGCAAGACACCTAGTGGATGTAATTGGTTTGAAATCATATCAAAACTTTTAATTTCATTCGCATACTTTTCCTCAAGCGCACGAAGCATTTGTTGTTTTAGAAAATCTACTTCTTTGTGTAGATAAGCTAAGTTCTTCTTTGCTAATCCTGATAAATCAGCGCGTATATCTCCCGCGATTTCTTGTAGTGGTTGATGTAACTTTTCGATACTTAATTTTACTTGTTCTGTAATTGCGTCAATTGGTGGATTCGCATGAGACGCTAACCAATTCACTTTAAGGTCGTCTACACCATTTAAAATAGCATGCTCCATCGATATTGTTAGTTTTGCTAATCGTTTTTGTAGAGCATAATCCACATATGTAAAGGATAGTCGTGGTAAAACAGGTGGCACTTGCAGGTCTAAGCTATGAAATGCTTTTTTCAAAACAGCCCAATAGCTTATCTCACCATTTCCTCCAATAAAAGCTAATGTTGGAAATACAAGCTCTTGCATGATTGGTCTTGTAACAACATTATTGCTTAATAAACAGGGGGATTTTCTAGCAGCTTCAAGTAATTCATCTGTAGATAATTCTACTTCATTTTGTTTACCCACCCATAAATCCTTCGTTTCACGCTTTAGTAAAATACGTTCATTTTCATGTAAATAAAATAAATGCGCATCATCCTCTTCTGGCTCTAAATCTATCGCATATCCAGATTGTTTAAGAGAATGATAGGTTTGGTATACTGCCTTTGCAATATCAGGCTGTTTTTCAATCATCAATTCAAAATACTCACTTTCATAAGAACGAATACGAGTATCATTAGAATCCATTAACACAAGTCCTTCTTCTTTAAATAATTGAAAAATCACTCGTGCAAAGAAATCAACCATAGATTTTGATTCATGCAAACATCGCTTTATTTCATCATATAATGTCTTTGTGTGCTGTGTTTCATTTAATTGAGTAAACAGTTGATTAAGCCATTTATTCATATGTTTTTCTTCTAGTTTAATGCTTGAAACTGGTTGTTTTTCATCAACCTGCTGGGCAAGTGTTACCTTTTTAATTTTCGTCTGATTTTGTGTGTATACATGATTTACTTCATCATAATCATGGTCTTCTCCAGCAATCCAAAAAACCGGAATAACTGGAATATTTAATTCTGCTTCTTGCTTTCTAGCAAATTGAATAATCGATATAACTTTATTAATGGTATATAACGGACCAGTAAGTAGACCCGCTTGCTGTCCTCCAATAACGACAACACTATTATCCTGTTTTAATCTTTCTATATTTTCAAAAGTGGATGTTGGTGCCCCCCACTCTTCATTCATCGCATGTAAAGTTTCTGCTAACTGTTCTCTACGAAAAGAACGTTTTTGTAAATCTTTCACTCTTTGTCCATAGGAATGAAACGGTGAGTAGTCGAAATATTGCATGATGCTTTCATCATTTTCTCTATATTGTTTGATTAAGTTACTTGTATTATGTAGTTTAATTGGCTCCACGCGCATAGGACATAAGCTCCTTTAATATAAATTAACTCTTCAATAATGAAGTGATAATTACTGATTTTTAAATAGATAAATAGATTGAGACAAAGATATTTTCCAGACCTCTAATTACAGCAATTTCATTCCATTGATTCATATTGTACAGAAAAGCTTTTCATAATGCATGAAATCTGTTTGCAAAAACATCTAATAAAAGAAAACTCGCTGTAGGATTCCAATGATATTAAAAATGACATATAACATAAAATAGATTAAGAAACTAACTCGCCAAAATAATTTGATCATTTTAGGGAATAGAATTTCATTATGTATCTTCCACTGAATAATAACAATGGTAACTAAAATCAATAAAATAAAAGTGAGTGAAGCAGCTAAATAATAGCTTCCAAATATTGCTTTTAACATCATGCTCACACTGATCATGTAAACGACCGTGGAATAATTAATCGCTTTATGAAAAGCTCTTACTGGATGTTTACCTAACTTTAAACTGATAAAATAGACGACCGCTGTAACCATAAATGGAGCGATTATAAAAAAAGCTAATGCGTAACTAAATATATCTAACATAATAATTATTTTTTATCCTTTCATCTCTTTTGCTTTAACAGCATGATAAACAAATTGAGTTAATGGTTTTTCCATAGCTTCAATAGTTAATAAATAACCTGTAATCGATTCTATTTCTGTAGAACGATTGCTTTGAATATCTACTAGCATAGAGGAAGTGTTATCAGCTGTAGCATAAGCAATTTTCTGAATTCGCTTCCATTGCTCCTCTTTATTCATTTTCAAAAGCTTTGTTGATTCTACACATAATGTATAAGCCATTTTTCGTAAATAATCATTTGTAAGTAGTTCCCCATTTTTCACTTCAAAAATAGCTGTCAGTGGATTAATGACAGCATTAATAATTAACTTTGATTGGAGAAGTTCTTTCCAATCTATATTTGCATAAACAGGGAAATCACTTTGATGTAAACTATTTACTAATTGGTATAATAATTGATTTTCTTTGGGATAAGCTGCTATTTTTATAGCACCTAATCCTGTATGTATAACATGATTTTCCTTTTGCCGAAGTGCACCATGCTCCACAACACCAAGGAACACTTGAGTACCCCATTCATCTAGTAAATGAATATGCCCCATACCATTTTGTAAAAACAATAGAGGCGTATGCTCATTTTTCTGCTTAAGCTGGGGTAAAACATCTTTCAGTTGATTCGATTTCACACAAACAATAAGAAGATCTTCTTCCATCATCTCTTCTAATAAGAATGCTTTTACACTGGAAATCATCTGATTTTGATTAAGTAAGATTCCCTCATGATTAATTTTATGCTTTTGCTCCTGTCTCCTTACATAAAGATGTACCTCATGATACTTTGATAAAAAACTACTTAATAATAAACCGATAGATCCCCCACCAATAATACCAATCTTCACAATGCCTCTCATCCCTACCGCTTATTTTGTTTTATTATAGCAAATCAAGCTAGAGGAGAAAAAGGGAAACACTTGTTGACTCTGATATTTCCAAATAAAGATATTGAACGAAAAGTGTAACTCGCTCCTTTACAGGCTAAGAACGTAATGCCAAGAGCACAATGCGTAAGTTACACGGATTAAATACGCACTACACGCGAGCAACATCCGCACTAGTACATCCTTTACGTCGTAGCACGTCCTATGCGTCAAACTTCCTTTACCCCGAGATAAAGGAAACATGCCCCTTTAGGGGTATCCGATGTTAGGCTTTAGCCTGGTTATAGTCAGGCTTTCTTATAAAATAAAACCGATAGTGACTTCCACACAGTGAACACGACGAGCTAGTATCGACGTTGGTGCTCGTGACATGACCGAACTTAGTCGATGAAAGTATGACTATACTTCTGTCTGCGCCTGTCGTCTTGCCAATCAGTAAGTTTTCTTTATCATAGACTAGCTTCGCTTTAGCCCATAATTTTTGGCGCTCGGAGCCAAACAGCACTATCTTTGAATAAGCATTAATCTACGCAAATTTATACTTTCTTATCTCACAAGCTAATATCAGTGGAGGAAAATTCCCCCACTGATTCCTAGTTTATAAAAATAAATAGTCCATTACTAATTTTGAAACTTTTACTATTTAAATTTTCTCTGTCGGTTGATTTACCCATTCCCATAGTCTTCTCATTTCTATCCATGCTGCTTCATAACGTTCTAATAATGCCTTTAATTCTTTATTTTCATTTTGCAGACGCACGACAGATTCCTCTACATCATTTTTATCCACATGATGCGATTTTAATTGTTTTAATATAGCTATCGCTTGTTCTATCGTATCTTGATTAGGCGGTTGGACTCTATTTTTATCTTGATGACCTTTTCCTAATTTACGTTCTTCTTTTGCTAACCGTATTGCTTGTTCAAATTGCTTTCTTACCGTAGCATTCCAACGAAAACCACATGCGGAAGCAGACCTTGAAAGCTCCTCTGCAACATGCTTAAATGCTTCTAATTGTGTTTTTCCTTCACGTATATAACGTAAAACAATTTCTGCTAGTAACATATCTTCATCTTTTGACCAAGCATCCTGTCTTTGCTTTTTCATTTGATTCCTCCTAAATATTTTTATTATCAATGTATGTGGGTTATTAGATTAGTAGAATCAATGTTTTTATATATTGTTAAGTTTTCTCCTTCGCAAAAGGATCGAAAGGAGGAAGTTTAATGCATTTATATATTCTGTGGTATATTAATTATTAGAGATATTTCGTAACTAAAGGAGAATTTGGTGTGGATCAACGAATTGGAGAACTAATTAAAGACTTACGTATCGAAAGAAGACTAACCTTAAAACAAGTAGCAGAGAAAACAGGTTTATCTGCTAGCTTCTTGTCTCAAGTGGAACGTTCAAAATCCTCTATCACTTTACAATCACTTTCAAAAATATCCGATGCATTAGATGTGAGTCGGAGTTATTTCTTTACCGAAAATAAGGAAACTGAACATATTTTTAGAAGCAAGGAAGAGAATGATTTAAATTTCCATAATTCTAATTTTGTATATCAAAGCTTGTCCGGAAATGTAAAACATCCCATGTTTGAGCCTATGTTAGTTGTTTTACTACCAAACGAAGAGAATGTAAGGGCTTCTACACATAGTGGACAAGAGTTTATCTATGTCTTAGAAGGTACACTAACTGTATTAATTGAGGACAAGGAGGCAACTCTGGAGCCTGGAGACAGCTTTCATATCGACTCTTCCACTCCACATACTTGGTATAATCACACACAACAACATGTGAAACTTCTCTACGTCTATTCCCAATATTCTATTGCTAAGTGAATTAAAATAGGAATCACCTCTACATATATAAAAATCGCTCAGATAAATTATCTGAGCGATTTTTATATATTGTATGTTAGAAAAGCGTCGAACTAATCTAGTAATAATCTTATCTTGCCTTCGGAGAAATTCTCCTGGTTAAGTAATGTTTATTTTAAAATTAGTTGTTTACTACTTCTTTCCCATCATAATGACCACATGCTTTACAAACACGGTGTGGTAAAGTTGCTTCTCCACAATTTGAGCATTTGATTAAGTTTAATGCGCTTAATTTATCATGTGTACGACGTTGTCTTTTTACTTTTTTAGAAGTTCTTCTTTTAGGTACTGCCATGCCCTACACCTCCTTCAAGTGGGTAAAATATAATCAACATGATTATTGATCTTTCTTGTTATTTAATAAAGATTGCAATTTCATTAAACGAGGGTCAACTGCATCTTCTCGTTTTTTATCATCCTGTTCGTCGTCCTGCAATGTTAGCTCCCAACCTTTACCTTGCATTAATGCTTGATTGAGAACCTCTGGATCATCAGAGAAAACTCGATATGGAACAGCTAATAAAATATTTTCATGAATACTAGGCGCTAAATCAATTACTTCCCCTTCAATTGGAAAAATAATTTCCTCTGCATCATCATCGTCTTCTTCATCTGCAGAAATTGAAAATACTTCCACCTCTTTAATATGAAAAGGGTACGGAACATCTACCAATGTTCTGGCACAAGGAAGTATCAATTCTCCACTTATTTCCAGAGAAATAATATAACGATCGCCATCTACCACACAATTCCCTTTTACAAGGACTGGTGATATATCACGAATATCTTCATGGAGCTTTTTCACTTCAGAAGCATCCACTTCTCTTTCAAAATAGAAAACAGCATTTTCTGTTTTTCTTCTTATTTCAGCTAATGAAAACTTCATCAAATTCACCTCAGGGCAACAGAAGTTATTTTAAAAGAAAAAACGACTTTTGTCAATAGTTCTTTCTTTACAAGAATATTTTTTCCTAATCTAACTTTTTTCGAGCTTACTATGGAGGAAAAGACATTTCTGGTTATAAAACTATGACATCTACCAGAGTGTTATTTTCTGTCAGCAAGCTTCTGTTAATCAAAGATAAAGCCTTAAATAACATACCATATTTACAGCAAGATTAAAACCTTATAATAGCTTTTCACAAATAATAAAAATCATTCTCTAACATCATCTCTTTCATAGTGAACGTTACAATAAATATTTGTTATAATGACGGTATCAATATTTAGGAGTTGTTACTGTGAAAGCTTGTGGTGTAATCGTTGAATACAATCCTCTCCATAACGGACATGTATATCATATCCAAGAATCCAAAAAAATATCAAAAGCAGATTGTATCATTGCTGTTATGAGTGGTTCCTTTCTACAAAGAGGAGAACCAGCCATTATCGATAAATTCCACCGAACGAAAGCAGCATTACAAGCCGGTGTTGACATCGTCTTAGAGCTACCATTTATGTATGCTGTACAAAGCAGTGAATTATTCGCACAAGGCGCTGTACAAACATTAAATCATATTGGTGCTTCAAGTATTTGCTTTGGTAGTGAGTCAGGCTCTATTTCTCATTTTATAACAAGTTATACAAATTTAAAAGAGAAAGAAAAAGAATACGAGCAGGCTTTAAAAAGCTTTTTACAACAAGGGCTCTCATTCCCAGTTTCTAGTGAAAAAGCAAAGCAGAAAATTGATGCTTTAAATAATGACTTTGATATTTCTAAGCCAAATAATATATTAGGGTTTAGCTATATACGAACAATTCTAGACCAAAATTTACCTATTGAACCCCTAACAATTAAACGGATAAATAATGACTTTCATGATACCGCTATTTCTAACCCTATCTCTAGTGCAACAAGTATCCGTAAAGAACTCGTTAAAGAGAAAGGTTTATCTCAACAGTTATTACAGTCTTTTCCACATAGTACAGAAGTACAATTATTAATGTATAAGGAAAATGCAGGAATATGGCATACATTGGAGCATTATTTTCCTTTATTACACTATCGAGTACAAACCATGTCATTAGATGAACTTGCTCAAATACAAGGTGTAAATGAAGGTCTAGAGCATCGTATCAAGCAAACAGCTAAACAAGCGACATCGATGAATGATTGGATTAATCGCATTAAAACAAAGCGTTATACATGGACAAGAATCCAGCGCTTATTTATTCATTTACTAACAAATACCACAACCGAGCAAATGCAAGCATTAGAAGAAGATGTTCCCTATGTACGTATCTTAGGTTTTTCCAATATGGGTCAAGAGTATCTACATGAAATTAAAAAACAAATGGAAGTTCCCTTGCTTACTTCTATTGGACGTAATCCTGTGGGACTGCTAGCTGCAGAGGAAAAGGCAACAGCAGCCTATTACAGTGTTCTCTCTCCTGATAAGGCGAGAAGGCTAATAAAACAAGAAATAACAGGTCCTGTAAGAATGTATTAACACACTGTATCGAACGAAAAGCGCAAGTTGCGCCCTTACAAGCTAAAAACGCGACGTCACGAGCACAACGCATAGGGGTACGGATTAAGTACGCTACGTCACGAGAGCAACATCCGCACTAGTAAATCCTGTACGTCGTAGCACATCCTATGCGTCTTAAAAACGTAGAGATTGCGCCCCTGCTTTTTGGGGGTGGTTTGACGTTATTCGAACTTCCTTTATCCTCGAGATAAAGGAAACAAGCTCTTTTAGGGGTATCCAACGTTAGGCTTTAGCCTGATTTTAGTCGGGCTTCCTTATATAACAAAACCGATGTTGACTTATACCGGCGGGACACGACGAACACGACGAGCTAGTATCGATGTTGGTGTTCGTGACGTGACCGAACTTAGTCGATGAAAGTGCGACTTTACTTCTGTCTGCGCCTGCCGGCTTGCCAATCAGTAAGTCTTCTTCATTGTAGGGTGGCTCGCGTTAGCTCTTAGTTTTTGGCGCTCGGAGCCAGACAGCGCTATCTCTGAATAAGCATTAATTTACGCAAATTTATTCTTGCTTATCTCACCACATAGAAGAGGTATGGGAATTCATGCCCATACCTCTTCTGTGTTTCCTATATTATTTTGGATCTAACTGATTCATATAATCAACTGCATCTTGAAAGGTATCTACAGGTACAATTTCCATATCTGTTTTAATTTCTTCAGCAGTTTGTTGGGCAACTTCATAATTGGAGCCTTTAGCCCCATTTTCATTAGGAACGAAGAAAATATCACATCCTTGGCGATCAGCTGCAACTACTTTTTTATCTATGCCACCGATACGAATGACATTTCCTTCAAAATCTAATTCACCAGTTGCAACAATTTGGTACCCTTTTGTTAAATCCTCTTCTATTAATTGATCATAAATCTCTAAGGCAAAAATCAAACCTGCACTTGGCCCACCAATATTTCCACTAGAGAAAGTCACCTCTGGTTGGACCTTTACCTGACGATCAGCAACAAGCTGGATTCCTACACCAACTTTATCTTCATCTTCAAATTGAGCGAGTGTAAGTGTTTCACTACCGGGTTCTTCATCTCTAATAAATTCCACTTCCACTGTGTCTCCCGCTGATTTTGCTGTTACATAATCGACTAAATCACTTGTTTCTTTTACTTCACGTCCATCAACACTAACAATTCGATCACCCATCATCAGCTTACCATCTGCAGGCATATTCTCAACTACAGACACTACATAAACACCATCATATTCAATCGTAATATCCTTACCAGCGGCCTCGTAAGCAACTACTGTAGCTGATTTTTGTGCACTATCCATCATTTGTAGCTGAGCATGCCAATACTGTTCGTCTGTCCATCCTTCTGGTCGTACATCTTCTAAACGACGAATCTCATGATGAGGGAGAAGCTTTGCCGCTAATAATCGTATTGGAGTTGCCTGCCCACCACTTACAGTCACTAAATGCATTTGTCCCTCACTTGCTGTAGCTCCTTCTACTTCCACAACACCTGTTAATGGATCTGCGCTACCTGGCTGATAAACATAATAAGGTAATTTATAAGTCGACAAAAGGAAAGCTAAAATAACTGTTATCGTTCCAAAAAGCAGTAAACGTCTTATTGTATTTTTCATGATTGTTCCTTTCTCAATATTACAAATGTGTATGGAATAAATGATTGTCCTTTATGCGTATACATCTATTACAAAGCTTTTTCTAGATCAACTATACCCATGAATCAATTATCCATTTAACTATTCTTTCGTGGAGAAATCCACTTGCTTGAAGCCTTTACTTAACTACAATATATTCTATTGTTATTTTACTATTCCTAACAATAGAAGTACAGAATTTGTTAATCCATATAGGGGGAGTAATATTGAAACATTGGTTCTTAACATTAATGATCGCATTTTGTACAATAAGTGTCTTTATCTTATTTATTATTTATCCACAAGAAACACTTGAAGCAAGCCTCAATGGTTTAAATGTCTGGGGGAAAATAATTTTTCCTTCCCTACTCCCTTTCTTTATTTTATCTGAACTATTAATCAGCTTTGGTGTAGTTCGTTTTATTGGAGTATTATTTGAACCAATTATGCGACCTATCTTTAATATTCCAGGAGCAGGTAGCTTTGCCTGGATTATTGGAATGGCAAGTGGTTATCCTTCAGGTGCAAAAATCACAGCAAAATTAAGGGAAGAAGAACAACTAAGTAAAATAGAAGCAGAACGGATTATTGCTTATTCTAACAACGCTAGTCCTTTATTTATTTTTGGAGCTGTAGCAGTTGGAATGTTCCATGATGCTCAATTAGGATTATTGATTGCTGTTTGTCATTATATGGGAAATATGATTATTGGCTTTTGTATGCGTTTTTATGGGACTAAATCAGAAAGTCCTAAAAAAATTACCGAAAAAAATTTTTCCCTCAAACAAGCTTTTAATCAAATGCACCTTACTCGGATACGTGATACAAGACCATTTGGTACAGTATTAAGCGATGCCGTCATTCAATCCATTCAAACCTTATTATTAATTGGAGGATTTATCATCTTATTTTCTGTTCTATCCAATCTTCTCATCGTCATTGAGAGTACACAAATTATTGTTTGGACCATCGCAGGCATCCTGTCTGCTCTATCCATATCCACGGAATTTAGTTTTTCTATTTTCACTGGTTTATTTGAATTATCTTTAGGGTCCTACTTAATCGCAAATGAGGATGCTGGTAGTTTGCTCCAAAAACTAATACTTGTCAGTTTCTTACTTGGTTTTAATGGCTTTTCTGTACATGCACAGGTTGCTTCCATCTTAGCCAAGACAGATATAAGTTTCGCTCCTTACTTTTTTGCAAGAATTATGCACGGTATTATCGCTAGTATACTAACCATTTTTCTATTTTCGCCAATGTATCTAAGTAAGCAAGGTGCTAAACTTGAAACGATGCCTGTTTCCCAAGAACCTGTTTTTTCCTTTTTCGCTTTTACTTTAGAAAAAATGATGATTTATGGTACATTTATCACCATAACAGCTATTGGAATAGCAAGCATCTTATATATCCAACGAACTTATAAATAGAAGAAAATCGTATTCCTAAGCAAAATAGGAATACGATTTTCTTCTATTTAAAGCTCTAATTATTAAATTTTTGTTTTAATGCTTCTGCAACAACAGGTGGAACTAAATCACTTACATCCGCATGATATGTTGCTACTTCCTTGACAATACTAGAACTTAAAAAGGAGTATTGATTATTGGTCATCATGAAAAAGGTTTCAATTTTTTCTTCTAGCTTGCGGTTCATGGAGGTAATTTGCATCTCATATTCAAAATCACTTACTGCGCGTAGTCCTCTTAAAATGACTTGTACATTTTTTTTTCGAGCATAATCAATTAATAACCCTTCACTTGCATCTACTTTCACATTTGGTAGATGCTTCGTTGCTTCTTTAATGAGATGAATTCTCTCTTCTACTGAAAATAATGTTTTCTTAGATGAATTAATAAAAACAGCAACGATAATTTCATCAAATATTTTCGAACCTCGCTGGATAATATCCATATGACCATTTGTAAGCGGGTCAAAGCTTCCTGGGCAAATTGCTATTTTCGCCAACTAGACCAAACTCCTATCTATATTGTAGTCTCATTTTTTGTGGACTTTTTGAACATCCTCTAAAAGGGTAACTGCAATTGTTCCACTATACTTTACTTGCTTTATTTTATGTAATTTCTCATGAGCTATCTCATTTTTTGGATCATGCTCACAAATAATTATTCCATTTTCAGCTAATAAATCTTTATCTAATATGTTTTCAATCACTTTTTGATAATCTATTTTTGCATAAGGTGGATCAAGAAAAATCATATCAAATTGCGATTGCTTTTCTGCAAAAATATGTAATGCACGTAATGCATCCATGCGAAAAACTGCTGATTGATCTTCTGCTTTTACTAATTTAATGTTTTCATAAATCGTTCGTATTGCTTTGGGATGCTTATCAACAAATGTCACATGATCTACTCCACGGCTAAGTGCCTCGATTCCTAGATTACCACTGCCAGCAAATAAATCTAAAGCTTTTCCCCCATTAAAAAATGGACCGATTATTTGAAATAAAGATTCTTTTACTTTATCAGCTGTTGGTCTTGTAAAATTACCTGGAACAGCTTTCAATGCTCGTCCCTTAAACTCTCCAGCAATAACTCGCATGAATTCACCTCTTTCTGTTCGTTAATATCCTACCATAAATGAAATATTTATGTAAACTTCGACATAGAACTCTACAATAAAATGAATAGAGGTTTATTTATCGTACATAATAGTAGAGAAGCAGCTTTTATAAAGTTTGTTTCAACTGAAGAAGTCGCTTCTTCCCAGGCTTCTTCAGAATTTCTCCTCTCCCTTTACCTTTTTGTTTAGAAATAAGGACAAAAAGGACCTGCAGATTTCACATATTCTGCAGGTTTTCTTTTTCTAAATCATTATACCTCTATATCATATTCTGATTTTGTTGTGTCATAATTTGTCTCAATAAACGGCCTTTGTGAAAGCTCAACTTTTGAAATAAATGGATAACTTAAGAGCTTTTGAGAAATATCTTCAATTGCCTCTTGTTCAACATATAAGATCGCATATTTCATTCGTTTAGATGCGTAAATTAAATTACCATGCCGTTTAATTTTCTTTATGTTTTTACGATGCTGATACCATATTACTATACCTTGGCGATTTATTCTCATGCTTTATAATCCTCGCTTACTCATTATTATTCCCCATCTATTTACGATGCTTTACAGCTACAACCGCCACCTGTGCCGCAGCTTCCACTTGCACAGCCACCTTCAGCAAATAAAGCTCCTTCTTTTGGCACCATAATTTGTGTACTAACACTGAATGCCAATGTTTCACTTATTTCATCTAGGAGACGTTGTAAATTACGTTCTGCAACCTTAAAGGCTGACACCTTTCCATTTAAGTCCATATTTCTTTTACTTGCACGGACTTCCTTCATGATTTCATTATAATCAGGATGATATCTTCCAAATCGTTGCACATCCTCATAATGTAATTTTATATCATTAAACGCTTTAATTAGCTGTTGGGCTTCCGGATCATTTTCTAGCTCGTGCTTTGCTTGATAATATGCTTTCATTATGTCTGAATCAAGAATCATCTTACCTAACAATTCTGCACGATCAAGTACATCAACATATTCCAATGTACCTATCATATTTGCTCCACCTCCATCTACAGTTTATCATTTTTCATGGCATCTGGAAATATAATAGTCTTAAGCAGTACATATATTTAAGTATTTTTCTTTTTCTATTATCCTAGTAAAGCTTTTACCTCTCAGTGACAAAGAAAATATTGTGATTCCAATCTATACTTTCTCTTCCTTCTCTTCTTCCTTTTCTTTTTCTTCTTTTGTGCTAATTAATTCCCAAAAAAGATGTGCTAATTGAATTTGCTCTTCGATTTTTTTTACCCTTTGCGGAAAGGTTTTTCCATAAAATTCCTTTGCATCTTTTTCTAATTGAGTTATTGACTGAGGATCACGGGACAAATAACGATACCATATTGGATGAAGACGAATATACTGCAATAAATCAGGATGGTTTTGCAAATAAATATAACTATCTCTATCCATACTTTTACTCCTTAATCACGATAAAATGGAAAAGCATTTTGCCTTTGTCTCACTTCGGGATTCTGTTTTTGTTCCTGTTCTTGATCTATAAGCACTCCTTGAAACAATTGAAGCATCTGTTGTAGCTGAACAATATATTTTTGAACCTTTTCTACATCCAAGTCACTAAAAAAATTAGTAATCTGTGACAGTAAGGCTCCTTCTTTTTCTGTTTGTTGCTCCTTGTATTTCTCCCAATAGGCATCCTCTTCACCCAAGAGTGCCCATTTTTCATAAATCTCTTGCCATGACCTCCCCTCTCTTCTTATTTCTTTAATTAACGGAGGATATTGATTAATAAATACTTTGAACTGCTCCACAGATGGATGTAACGAATTAGTCAATCTCATCACTCCACACATTTTCTTTTTTATATTATGCGAAAGTTTTTAAATCGTGTTTTAAAGTAAATGGAAAAATCCTTCCTCCAATATGGTTATAAAGCATTCTTATGAAGTTGTGTCAAAATTATTTCTATTATCGAGTTTTAATCACTAAAATCCTCTGCTTCCTTTTCGCTTTTCCGTTGCAAGTTAGGCTATTTCATATTATGATATCTGTAGTGAGTAAAAACGTGAGGTGAAAAAAGTGAAATTAGAAAACACAGGTATCGAAGGTGCATTAGTCGATATAAAACAACTAAACCATTTAATGGGATTGCATGCTTTTATTAAAGGTGATCACTGGGATTATGAAAGAGTTACATATGATTATAGAATTGATTCCCAAGAGAAAAATGTTACTTATTATGTACGTATCCAAGCATATGCTGTGGAGGGAGATATTGATTTAGGTAATGCAGTTGTTAAAGTCTTAACTCCATTACTAGGGAAACATTATTATCCACATGGTATTGAATATGGAAAAGAAGAAAATTTCTCTGAAAGTCTTGTGGAACGCGCTCATAAATTAGTTGTAAATGTAGCCAAAGAAGTAGAAAAAGTTAAAAAACAATAATTTAATTCAAAGGAGCCCAACTACTTTTATTTTTAAGTAGTTGGGTTTTTAAATTGTCATAAAAAAGAAGGCTATCAATGATAACAGCCTTCTCTATCGTTAAAATATTCATATTAGTATCCAAGAATTGCTCGAATCATACTAGTTGTTTCTCCACCATCAAAAAAGATGTATAAAAGAAAATAAACCATAATTCCAGTAATACATGCAATTAACCATATCACACTTGTAATTGGTCCAAGCTTTCTATGCTTCGTAATGTTACGCTTTAAAGCTAGCCTTAAGGTAATTATTCCAAAAAAAGCACTTATAGTGGCAAGTGTAATATGGAAAAGTAAGAAAGTCGTATAATAAATTTTAAGATCATCTGGACCACCAAAGCTTGTGTTTCCAACAAAAATCGTTCTAGAAATATAAATGATGAAAAAGAGCAATGCACTAATTGCTGCTGCAATCATTGTACGTTTATGTGCATGATATTTCTTCTTTGAAACAAGTATCCAACCAATAACAACTAAAACTGCGCTTATAAAAATAAATAATGTACTAATTGTAGGTAAAATTGGCATCGTATATTATTTCCTTTCCTTCGTTTAATCCTATTAACTTGATATATGTGAAGTTGGTATTGGATCTATTTTTCCGGATCCTTTTTTAAACCAAGCAAAGAATACTTTACCAATTACATATGCATATACGAATTGAATTACTGTTTGCATAATAATTGCACCAAGCTGCTGATCATCCATCGTGCTCAAAGGAGAAAACATCTCAGGTCCTGATAAATCTCCAGAAATCCCATTTAAAACATCTGCCGGTACACATAAAGCCATTGCCTGTATCCAAGCACCTTCTGAAGTATACGCCGCAAATTGAGGAGTTCCTGTAAAAATAAGCAACGCACAAGCAGGTGTAATTAACGCTCCATGTGCAACCATATAAACAATTTTAAGTAATGGATTTAGACGATCTAATTCTTTAATCGGACAATAGATTACCCACCACATACAAATTGCTAAAATAAATAAGGCAATCGCTATAGAAGAATGTGCGATTGGTGATGACTTTGTAAAATCAAAAACTGCTGGCATATGATAAATAGAAAATGCCAAATTAAATACTAATACAATTACAATTGGCTGTGTTAATAATTTAAAAATCGGCCGGATTATTGGAGCATATACTACTTTTTTCCAAATCCATACAGGTATTCCCTTTATAATTAAAATAGGAACGACTAATAAATAGATTGCCATTTGTGTCATATGAGCAGTCAACATAATATGTGATAGTAAGTCAATTGGAGATCCTTTTACAATATAAAGTAATATTAATCCAATATAAAAGCCAATTTGTTGTCGAACAGTTGGCTGATCTTCTGCACCAAATTTTTCACGCATCGGACCTGTAATCAAATAATATGCGATTGCTATAGCTAATAAAAATAAGAAATAATATGGACTCCATAAAGCACGGAAGCCAAATATTTGTAAATCTAACGACATCGTCTCTAGCCACGTCATGTAAATCACTCCACTTGAAAGTCTTCTATAGAAATAGTACTTAGAGTTCCATAGCTACAAAAAAACATACAAAATTAATCTTTAAACATCTAGATAGTTATAATTATACCGCAAAATTGCCAAGCGGCTATCATTTTATGTGACAATCCTAGTAAATTTTCAAATGAAAGTGATTATCCCTATTTCTTGCTTGAGTTCACTTTCAAACATTTAAATAATCAATCATTCTAAATACAAAAAAAGACCGGGAGTATTTTCCCGATCTTTTTAGAAATAATTACCACCAACTAATGATTAATAATCCACCAAGAGTTAGTAATGCTGCCCAAATTCCACCATACATTAAAGTTGCTGGCATGCCATGCCCTTTATCCTTCATATGCATGAAATAGTATAATTGGAAAGCTACTTGAATAGCTGCCATAATGAGTAGGACTGGGACAATAAACATAGATGGAATTCCGCCAGCAGCTACAACAGCAAATGCTATTACTGTAAGGAGAATCATTAAAGCAAAGGAAATTACCATTCGCTTCATTTCTTCCTTATTTTGTTGCTTCTTAAAGGAATCAGTTTGATTTGTCATAAGTTAACCCACCTTCCCCATTAGGTATACTACTGTAAATACGAAAACCCAAATTACATCAATAAAATGCCAATATAAAGCAAATGTATTAAATTTAGGTGCTGTGTAAAGATCAAGACCTCTTTTCGCATTACGGATCATTAATGTAATTATCCAACAAATACCAAATGTTACGTGTCCACCGTGGAATCCTACTAACGCATAGAAAGCAGATCCAAATGCAGATGAACGGAAAGTAAATCCATAATCAGAAATATAATGAGCAAACTCATAAACTTCTCCAATTAAGAATCCAATACCTAGTAAAGCAGTTATTCCCATCCAAAGTTGCATTTTCTTAAAGTCATTATTTTTCATATGGTATATAGCATATACACTTGTCAATGAACTTGTTAATAACAATAAAGTCATTAAGAATACTAACTCAAGACCGAATAAATCTTCTGATGTAGGCCCACCAGCAGTAGAATTTCTAAGTGCTAAATATACACCGAATAAACATGCAAATAGTACTGTCTCTCCACCAAGGAAGAACCAAAATCCGTTGAGCTTGTTACGACCTTCAAGGGTGGCTGTATGTGGATTACTCGGCATCACTTTAGGTTTTAAATCTGCCATAATTAATCAGCCTTCCTTTCAAGTTCTTTTTCTAATTCCTCTTTAGGGATATAGTATCCATGGTCGTCTTTTAATGAACGGATAAGCATACACCCAATAGAGAACGCCATACCACCAGTTAATGCAATAGTCCAAAGTGCATTATCTACTTGGAAAATAAATCCAAGACCTGCAACAAAGAAACCAATTGACATTAAGAATGGTAAGATAGAACCGTTTGGCATATGAACATCACCTAAAGGCTCAGCAGGTAACATTTTTCCGTTTCCTTCTGTTTTCTCAATCCATAATGGATCTAATCCACGAGTTAAAGGAAGCTGTTCAAAGTTATAGTATGGTGGTGGTGATGATACAGCCCACTCAAGTGATCTACCATCCCATGGATCTGCACCAACTTTTTCGCTCTTAATAGTAACAAATACGTTTATTAGGAAGATAATTGCCCCAACTCCCATGAGTAAAGCACCAATCGAACTAATCATATTCCCTAAATCTAATCCCTGGTCTTCTAAGAAAACCCAATAACGACGAGGCATTCCCATTAAACCTAAGAAATGTTGAATAAAGAATGTTAAATGGAATCCAATAAAGAATATCCAGAATGTAATTTTACCTAATGTTTCATTTAAAATACGTCCAAACATCTTCGGCCACCAGTAATGCAGTGCACTAAAGATACCGAAAACGGATCCCCCAACAATTACGTAGTGGAAGTGAGCTACTACGAAATACGTATCATGGTACTGATAATCGGCAACGTTAGAACCTAACATTACACCAGTCATACCACCAATTGTGAATGAAGGGATAAATCCTAATGCCCACAACATTGCAGAGTTAATCGTAATATTACCGCCCCACATTGTTGCTAGCCAGTTAAATATTTTAATACCTGTTGGTACTGCAATTGCCATTGTACCTACAGCAAAGATAGAGTTTGCGACTGGACCTAAACCAACTGTAAACATGTGGTGAGCCCAAACCATGAATCCTAAAAAGGCAATTAACATAGTTGCAAATACCATTGCAGTATATCCAAATAATCTCTTCTTAGAGAATGTAGAGAATACATCACTAAATACACCGAATAGAGGTAAGATTAAAATATAAACCTCAGGGTGACCAAAAATCCAGAATAAATGCTGATAAATAACGGTGTTACCGCCTAAAGCAACATCAAAGAATGCACTTCCGAACATACGGTCAAACATTAATAAGAATAAGTTAATTGTAAGCGCTGGGAAAGCAAATAGAACTAAAATGCTTGTAATCAGCGTAGCCCATGTAAATAATGGCATTCTCATGTAAGTCATACCAGGTCCACGCATCGTAACGATTGTGGCAATCAAGTTAATACCACCCATTAACGTACCTGCACCTGAAATCTGTAACCCAAGTATATAGAAATCTACACCATGTCCAGGTGAATACATAGCTAGAGATGCATAAGAAGTCCATCCAGCATCTGGAGCTCCACCTAAAAACCAACTACAATTAAGTAAAATACCACCAAATAAAAATAACCAAAAACCTAATGTATTTAGGAATGGAAACGATACATCACGTGCACCAATTTGTAGTGGCATAACATAGTTCATGAAACCAAACAATATCGGCATTGCCGCTAAAAATAGCATTGTTGTTCCATGCATTGTAATCATTTCATTAAATAGTCCCGCACTAATAAAATCATTTTCTGGCTTAATCAATTGAATACGGACAATAAGTGCTTCTAATCCTGCAAGTAAGAAAAAGAAACCTCCGCCAGCCAAATACAATATCCCAATTTTCTTATGGTCTACTGTTGTTAACCAATCCCATAAAACGGATTTTTGTTTTCCAGCAGTTGCTACACTCACGAAATTTACCTCCTTTAGTAATCTAAATTAATATGATGTTATTGAGCACCAACTGTATCAGGGCCCACTTCAGAAGGATTTAATTGCAATAAATATTCAGCAATCTTCTCAGCTTCCTCATTACTTAATTCAGGATAAGCGCCTGTCATTTTATTATCAGGTTTAATCGCTTCAGGATCAACTAACCAGTCAACGATATTCTCTTTCGTAAATGGTTTAATTCCTGCAAGTCTAGATCTTGTACCGAAAGCAGTTAAGTCTGGACCAACTGGAACTGAATTTTCAATATATCCACTTTGAGAACCAATCGCGTGACAGTTTAGACAGCTATTTCCTTCAAATAATTCTTTACCTTCTTGAGCTACAGCATCTAATTCTAGCTGTTCTGGATCAAAGTCTTTCATATCCTGTACCCAAGTTTCATAATCTTCTTCACTTACTACGACAACTTTAAAGTCCATTAAAGAGTGAGAAGGACCGCAAAGCTCTGCACACTTACCAAAGTAAACCCCTTCTTCGTATGCTTCAATAAACAATGTGTTTAAGTTCTCTGGGTTAGCATCCAATTTTCCTGAAATACTAGGTACCCAGAAAGAGTGAAGAACATCATCAGTTTTTAAATTCACATATACTTTTGTGTTTACTGGAATATATAATTCCTGACTTGTTTGAAACTCTTCTCCTGGATAATCAAAATGCCACCAGTATTGTTTTCCTGTTACGTCAATATTAATATGCTCATCTTGATCTGATGTATCTGCCAAATCAAATGTAGCAATAACTGTTGGTACAGCCATAATTAATACTAAAATAATCGGTATAGCAGTCCAAATCGTTTCAAGTGTGTGACTACCTTCTACTTGTTTTGGTATAAAATCTTCTCTCCCCTTCTTCTTACGAAAACGGAGAATAATGACTACATAAGCAATCATTACTGCTAAGAAAACAAATGTCATAATGACAATAGTTAAGATTATTAAATTCATAGATGATTGAGCACCGTAACCTTTTGGTACAAGAGCAGTTAAGTTTTCTCTACCACATCCGGCAAGTAACAGTGCTAATGAGCCTAATAAAAACAAAGCTCTAGATTTTCCTAACCAAGTTTTCATGTATGCATACCTCTCTTTCTATTTGTCTCTTCCTTATATATTTTTTGGATATTGTAAGGATAAGTTTTGAACTAAAGGGGATTCAAAATTGTCACTAACACCATTAACCCAAAAAGAATTAGGAGATAGTTTAGTGAATAAAAGAAAACTACATTTGCCCACTTCAAATCGTTTTTAATAAATAAACCAGCTAAGCCAATTACTAACCATCCAATATTAAGAGTTGTGGCTATCACAAGAAATGTTGTGCCAAGTGCACTCAAAAAGAATGGCAATGGGACTAAACATGCAATATAAACAATGATTTGGCGCTTCGTAAATTCAAAACCATATACAACTGGCAACATTGGTATTCCAGCAGCTTTATATTGATCATGGTTTTTCATTGCTAATGCAAGGAAATGCGGCGTTTGCCATATGAACATAATCAAAAATAAAATAATGGGAACAATATGTAACTCTGGACTAATTGCAGCCCAGCCAATTAATGGTGGTACAGCTCCTGAGATACAACCAATCTCCGTGTTTAACGTGTATTTACGTTTTGACCATACCGTATATAAAATTACATATGTAAACCATCCAATAAACGCAATAACTGTTGCTGCTACGGTTGTATTCAATAATAGAATAAGACCTAATAATGTTGATCCAATACCAATAAATAATGTTGTATTTAATGATATAGCTCCTGTTACAGTTGGTCGAGATTTTGTTCGTTTCATGATTGGATCGATATCAACATCATACCAATTATTAAGTACGCTTGCACCTATTAGAACAAAAGTACTTCCGATCATCGTAAACAAGAACACATCAAGATTTGCTAAAAATGAATTATTTGTAAAATAAAGCGCTAACCAGAAACCAGTAAATACGGTAATTAAATTTGAATTAACTATGCCTATTTTTATCAACGCTTTAAAGTCAGCTAACAAATTTGTAGTTCTTTTTTTAGGAACAGATCCTTCTCCTACAACATTAGGACTAGCTGGCTCAATTTTGTTCAATCACATTCCCCCCTTTCGTTTTTCCACAAAAATTTTGATTTATCGAGTGATAAATCAAAATTTCCGGATAAAATGTTTCATTTCAAACTGTTTTTTTTACTTATTAAATAACAACTAATATCATAAATAAACCATATTGTTTTATACTTCATTTATTAAAAAACAATTATGATATTTACGATCTTTAGCAGAACTCCCCTACACTATTTTTAGCAAATAAAACCGAACAATGCAAGGGATTTTCCTTTTTTCAATTTCTGTCGAATAAAAATGTATAAGAGTATAACAATTTTGTGTCATTTGCTATTTTATAATGATAATACATTGCAAACTCTTCATAAATAATATTACTATAAGGTATAGTGATATTTAGCTAAATTTTTTCTTACAAAATTAATTTCATCTACAGATTAAGCAGAATGTTTAGCAACTACTATCCCCAAATAGTATTATTTTTTTGTGTTATTATTCAGATATACTTTATTTACTAGATCACAAGAGATTTTCTGTAGTTATATTTAACCTTCAGAAATGAACTCTATAGCAACTTGTATATTCAAAATCGCATAAAGTGAGGAACGAAAATGATCAAAACTTTAAAATCTCTATCTATTGTGAGTACGATAGGTATGATTTTTATACTCATCGGCGGTGCACTCGTTACAAAAACAGGTTCAGGTGACGGTTGTGGAGCTAGTTGGCCTTTATGTCATGGACAATTAATTCCAGAAAATATTACACCTGAATTAATTATTGAACTAAGCCACCGTCTCGTCTCATCAGTAATGGGAATTACTATTCTAGCTTTAGGTATTCTTGCTTGGAAATATCTTGGACATATCAGGGAAGTTAAATTCCTGTCTTTTCTTTCTATTTTCTTTTTAATTTTACAAGGATTAATCGGTGCTGCTGCAGTAATGTGGGGGCAATCTAAATTTGTTTTAGCAGCACATTTTGGTATTTCACTTATTTCATTTGCAGCTGTCTTCTTACTATCTTTACTTGTTTTTGAAATTGATAAGAAATTTGATACAAAATCATTATTTATTCAAAAGAAACATAGAATTGAAATCTATTTACTAACAGCATATACAGGCTTTGTTGTATACACTGGTGCACTTGTACGTCATGTTCAAGCTGACCTTGTTTGTGGCGATTGGCCTTTTTGTAAGAATAATCAGCCCTTAGCATTTGCTGATTATAGCTTTGAGCAATGGGTACAGATGGGCCATCGATTAGCAGCCGCTATTTTATTTATTTGGACAATCCTATTCTTTATAAAAGTAGTACGTAATTATCCGCGTAATGGAATTATGTTTTGGGGATGGACAATCACAACTAGCTTAATTGTTCTTCAAGTATTCTTTGGTGCAATGATTATCTTTACTGTATTGAATTTAGGTATTGCTTTACTACATGCTTTAGTCATCACATGCTTCTTTGGAATGTTGAGCTATTTTATCCTTTTATCTACAAGAAGCGCATTATTAGAAAAAAATAAGTAAGCTTTTAAGTCGGGAGATATACTCCCGACTTTTTTATATCCTCACAGAAAAATGCACTCCCAAAATTTGGAAGTGCATTTTTATTTATCTATGGTTATCTTTGCCATCGATTTTTCCTTACATAAGATTGTGTAGGCGCAGATGGTGCTGTAGTTCTATTATAACTATTACCTGTTGGAGGTGTTGCTACTGTTTGGACAGCTTCCTCTTTCTTGACTGATTTCGCAATGTTATTTAATATACCCATAGCAATCATTAATGCTAGCAAGGAAGATCCACCATAGCTTAAGAATGGTAAAGGAACCCCGGTAATTGGTAAAACTCCACTAATTGCACCTAAATTAACAAATGCTTGAATGGCTACCATTGTAGAAATTCCGATTGCCATGAATGAGCCGAAGCTATCTTTACACTTTCTACCAATAAAGATACCTCGTAATATAATAAGTAATAACATGCCAAGTACTAAAACAACTCCAAACACACCTAACTCTTCTGCCACAATTGCCATAATAAAGTCTGTATGAGCTCCCCATAGGTATCCCAGTTTTTGTACACTTTGTCCTAATCCTTCACCACCTAATCCGCCATTTCCAATCGCTACATAAGATTGAATAAGGTGATACCCAGTAGAATCAGGATGTGTAAATGGCTGATATGCACCAACAAAACGTGAAATACGTTCGCCTGTAATCATTCTTGGAATTAATACAGCAATAAATCCAAGACATACTACAAATAAGCCTGCTAGATGTTTAAAACGTACACCTGAACTAAATATAATAGAACAAGCTATTACAAATACAATAGCTGAAGTACCTAAATCTGGCTGCATAATAATTAAACTAATAATTACAGCAGTTATCATTAATGGTGGCAAAACACCTTTAGCAAAATCTTGTATATAAGCTTGTTTTTTTGAATAGATTGCAGCTAAGTAAATAATCAACCCTAATTTAACAAACTCTGCTGGTTGTAAAGAATATCCAGCAATTTTTACAGCTCTTGTTGCATTATGTACTGTTTCTCCAAAAAACAAAACCATCAACAATAAAATAATACAACCAAGAATAATAATCTTCATTAAACGTTTAAAATACTGATATGGAAATGCTAAAAAGAAAATATAAGCACCCATTGCAATTACAAACCACTGAATTTGCTTCTTTAAATAAAAAGTACTTTCAAGACCTTCAACAACTGCACTTACCATACTGGCACTATATACCATTATTACTCCAAATGCGGCTAGGAAAACTGGAGTAATCAATAATATATAATCGTAATTTTTCAATTTCCTAACCATTTACTCCACCTCTACCATAAACCTTATCATTAAGATAAAAAAACTTTGCCGATTCAATTATGAAGGCAAAGTTTTTAACAATAGACTAAATTGATCCTACTTCTGTGCAGCTTCATGTAATCTATTGAGCTGTTTTTCTAGGTTTCCAATAAGTTCTTTTCCTGCTGTTTCGCTAATTAAATTCAAGCGAATTGCAAAATCTATTTCTCTTGAAAACCCAAACATTTGTGTATCTAGTACTTCTTCATATAAAGGACATTGAGGCATCGTTAAATTCTCTATCTGAACCTCTATTAAACGTAGAATTTTATCTGCGTCCTCTTTTAATAGAGCATAAGCTTTTTCACGATGATCAATAGTAATATCTTGCATCGGACATATCCTCTCCAATAGAAAACTTAATAGTGGTAAAAGTTTTCCTTCTACTTGAAAACTTTTGCTTTAAAACACAATATGTTCATGCAGCCTACTTTATGTCTGCTCTCATAAAGGTTCCTTCTCTTTTAATATTATCGCTAGAAAACGAAAAATGCAACTATATTTGCTATTGTTTCTTTCTGACAGTCATATCTTTTTTCTTATAATAAATCGAAACTTCATTTAGGTACATTTTTCGACACATTTAATGTATATCTAGGGATTTTCCTATTCTTCCCAAATCCGTTCACAGCTCGGAATATTTTCTGACAAACGTAATAAAAATACATCTGGATTACACATATTCTTCCATTGTTCAAACCCAAAATTCTTATCGTAGTAATGAAGCAATAGAGCAATAATTCCACCATGTGCAACAACTGCTATACTTTCATGGTCACTTGTACTAATTTCATTAATAAGTTCAACAATTCGTGCTGTAGCCTCTTCACTTGATTCTCCGCCTTCATAAGTTAAACTAAAATCAGAAAAAGTAGTTTCTAGCTTTTCTAACCAGTCCGGAAAATCTTGAGTGCTTAATATGCGTTCTATTAGTCTATTATCTGTTTCTATTTCTATATTATTATTCTCAGAGAAAGGAGCTATTGTTTGTACCGCACGTAAATAAGGGCTAGAAATAATTCGACTAATTCGTTTGTTTACTAACCATTCTGAAAGTATCTTCGCTTGTCGAAAACCATTCTCTGTTAATGATGCTTCTCTACCCTGCCCTATGGCTTCGCAATGTCGAATAATATATATTGCTTTTTCCATATACACCCTCTCCCTTATGGTTCACTGCGAAATCACATACTCAGCCTACTTTAAAATAGATCAAGCTGTTTAGGCGATAATCCTTCATATTCAATTCCAAGCATTTTTTGAAAGTCCTTTGCGTTGCCTGCTGCATCGCCACCAGAATTATTGTTAAATAAAATAATGATATCTTTTGAGCTTTTTGCCAGAGTTAATACATGTTCCTTCCATTCTAAAAGCTCTTTTTCGTTATATTTATATAAGTAGCGCACCTCGCGCCAATTTGTTTCTGCATTTTTCGGTCTTGTCCAACCATGAACATTTCGACCGTGCATACGAATCAATGTCATATTTGAATCTGTAGCTACTGGCACAGTTGGAGCTGATCCATCTCCTGCCTGAGGCTCATCCACTACCGTATGAATCCATCCCTGTTCTTTCATAAAATGAATAGTACTCGAACGGTATTTCTCACTAAACCACGATTGATTACGAAACTCTAATGCAATTGGAATATCGCCCATCATTTTCTTACAGTATCTTAAATAGTTCACGTTTTCCTTCTTACAATCAAACCAAGGTGGAAACTGAAATAAAACCATTGCTAGTTTATTCGCTTGTTGATAAGGCTCTAACGATTCCTTGAAGGCTTGAAACATCTCGGCCTTCGTTTCAAATGGGATATCTGTTCTTTGATGCCCAGTCATCCCTTGATATGCCTTTACAACAAAACGAAATTGATCTGGTGTTTCATTTACCCACTTTAAAGCATTTTTGATTGGCTGTACGGCATAAAATGATGCATCTACTTCCACTGTGAGAAAATGGCTGCTATATTCTGCTAGTTTATCCTTTGGCTTTATATGAGGTGGATATAGTGAATGATGGTCTCCCCAACCTGTTACACCTATATATATCATTCCAATCCCTCCTCCCCATAGAATAACATATTCACAGAAACATATTGTAGAAATGTACTTTGAGAATGATACACAACCAGTTAGAATATGGAAAATAAGTTTTGAGAAGTTATAAATCTTGCTTAATTTAGCTTATTAAAAATATATTTCTTAATTTCATGATAAAAAACAAAAACTCTGTTATTCTTATTAGAGGAATTTCATGAGGGGAGTTTTAACATGATTGTACAATTAACAGGAAATATAAATTATTCCATAACACTTGATCCATCTGTATGGATATTTGACGATCGAAAAATTAAACTAGCAGATGCATTTAATCCAGATGCAGTACAGGAAGAGGTCGAAGAAAAGTTACGTACAGCTGATCAGTTAAATGCAGCTATTTACGAACAAAATGTGAAGCCACCTGTAAATAACACTGTAAAAAAATATGATCGAGAAGAGCTTTTATCTACTTCCTATGTCATGCCAATTAAAGAATTTATTGAACATGCTGAAGTCAAGGAAGATGCAGAAAAAGCGATCTTAATTTCTGAGGATGCAGAATATATGATTTCTTTAGAACAGCTAAAGAATTGTTATTTATTATTCTCTATTGATGGAAAACCTATTAAGGAAAATGGTCCTGTTCATGTTTATTTAAAAGACGGCTCTAATCAAGATGAACCATTTACTAGCATTAAAAAAATTATTATCCAATAAGCAGTCCTTTAAAAGTCGAATCTAGTTTGGTTCGACTTTTATTATGCATATTTTTAACAACATTCATCCAAAATAAAGATAGTTATTTTAAAGGAGGAATGGCTGTTGAAACTTAAATATATCATCTTCTGCATATTAATAATTACTCTATTTACTGGCTGTCGTGCAGATAATGAACAACAGAACTCGGCAAATGAAATAAATCAACAACAAGTTAGAAATAATACAGAACGTACTACAGATACGGGCGTTAATAATGAAGTAGCAAATCATTTATCAAAAATTGCTAGTGATGTTCCTAATGTTAATCGGGCAAATTCCATTGTTATTGGTCCATATGCAGTTGTTGCTATTGACGTGGATGGTGATTTAGATAGAGGACGTGTTGGTACAATTAAGTACTCTGTCTCTGAAGCACTTCAACATGATCCAAATGGTAAAGAAGCAATTATTATTGCTGATGCAGATTTACCTGACCGATTCAAAGCAATGAAACAAAAGATAGATGAAGGCTATCCTATCAGAGGAATCATGGATGAATTAGCAGCAATTATTGGTAGATACATGCCAGACTATCCAATTAAAGAAGCTCCACCACCAGAGGATCGAGATATGCCTGAAGATATTCCAAATGATGATCAAGAAAAGTTAAATCAAATTCGTAATGAACAGATCCAAGAATAATTTCTTTAAAAAAGCAGTACTTCCTAATTAATTAGGAAGTACTGCTTACTCATTATTATTGTGTTTGCATTTTTTCTGCTTTTTCTTCTTGAACCTGCCTGTTATAGTAGTTTACCCCATATTGTGAACCCTCAGAAACCATTTTCGCGTTTTCTAACTGAGCGATATCTTCACGATCTACCTGATCTGGGATTCCCGCTTGTACGACTGTAGGGTATTCCTGAATACCTCTTATTTTATTTACAATCATATGATATGTCTTTCTTACTTTTTTACGATTTTCTTGTTTAGTTAATAATAAGCCAACTAACCCAGCAGTTCCAGCTCCAAATGCAATTATACTTTTTTTCATTTGTTTTCGCCTCTCCTTTTAGTATTAAAGATAATTCTGATAATAAAATCTACCTTTAATAACTATTTTTTGCTGTATGGTTATTTTCTTCCCCATTTATTATTTGTTTAAACATAAAATATATACATTTCTGGCTATATTATGATATAGTTTATTGGTAGTCGAGGTGAGAAGAATGCAGGTTAAATGCACATTATGTGATCTTATAGAAGAAATTAGCGATGATTCCTTACAAGCGAAAAGATTAAAAAATCGTCGTGCCAATTTATATTTATGTAGTGTTTGTTATGAACGTATTAGTGAGAAAACAATTGCACGGCATTCGACAGGTAAATTTCGCTTCTATGAAGAGAAAAAACAAGAAAATGATTTTCTTAAATAGAAATACACAAGTCAACATGGTGATTACCCATTACTGACTTGTGTATTTTTGTGTTGTTTAATTATTTTTTGCTGATCGTTCACGATGCAAACGCAAGCGATAAATTCCCATTATAATAGAAACAATAATCAAGCTTTCTGTAATTGGAAATTGTAATAAACTAAAAGTTGTTGATATAAATGTAGCTATAGCTAATAATATATAAACAATAATTGACTTTCCTAATGGCAATTTTCTAGCGAAGCCTAGTTTATATGCAATAACAGATAAAATAAGATTAACAATGTAAAAATACCAAAAAATATTATTTGTCCCAAATTGCTCTATAAAAAATTCAAATATAAAACTTTTTACCATCTGTCTCCCCCATCAACTTTTACATCAATTATACTTCGACGCAATTACTTCTAAATTTTTTAAGTTTTTTATACGATTTCACCAATCGAGATCAACGAGCTTCTTACAATATAAAAATTACGCCTTACTTTTTATTCAACCAGAGTTTGATGTCCAATAAGCTAGGATACCTCCTCCAAGAAGTTCTTTGCTAAATAAAGATAAAATCTATCTCTATCATACTAAATCTTTTCTAGACATGCTAGTTATCTATAGCTTGATATCTCATTTAAATCATATATACTAATATATGTAAATGATTGAGGTGACTTTTGTTGAAAAAAATTAATATTTCGATGCTATTATTAGCAATGCTTGTTATTTCTATGTTTATAGGCGTTGGTGTTGCCATCGCATTCCGTAGTATTTGGTTTATCGCTCTATTTACTGTTTTAGGATTTGTTATTATGAGCTATGGAATATCATTAAAAAGGAAAAATAGCGCCCATTAGGAATTATATCCCAAATAAATTGATTTTAATTTATTTGGGATAGTTATCTTTATGCGTTATTTTTTACCTTTTTTTATAAATTCTTCCATTATATCTTGGTAAATATGTGAGTTACTAACAACGATAGGCTGTTTTATCAAGAGATTCAAAGGTTCACCTTCTAAATTAGATATTATCCCACCAACCTCCTGGATTAAAATAATTCCTGCAGCAATATCCCAAGGTGAAAGTCGCATGGATAAATAGCCATCTGTCACTCCTTCAGCAACAAAAGCAAGCTCTAAAGCAGCTGAACCATATGAACGAGCTCCACGAATCGTTTTAATTAACTTCTGCATGACTTTTTCATCTACTAACCTATTTTCACATAACCAATGATGATTTAAGCCTAGAATAGCTTCTTTTATATGTACAGGATGATGCGATAATCTCTGCTCATTTTTATATGCACCTTCCCCACTTTTGGCACTATATAAATCATCCTTCATCACATCATATATTAACCCAATTTCTCCTATACCCTCTTCATAAATTCCAATAGATATAGCAAAATTTCGTTTTTGATGGACAAAGTTTGTCGTCCCATCAATAGGATCAATAATCCAAACGGTTCCAGATAGTGAAGTTAATTCATCACCATATCCTTCTTCACCTAAAATAGCATGATCGGGATAATATTCTTTAATATTCGTCACAAAAAATTTCTCTATCGCTTTATCCATTGATGTTACTAAATCATTTGGATTAGACTTTATATTTATTTCAAGTGGTTCATTTATTTGTTTGCGAATCATTTCCCCAGCAGCTAGGACCCATGCCTTAGCTTGTTGAAATAATTGTTTGCGTTTCTCTTTATCCATCCGCATCCTCCCCCACCCCGTATGCAATAATTGTATCAAAATGTATGCTTCTCGTCATACGATAGCCCTCGTTTAAGCAGATAGAGGAAACATTCAAAAAAAATCGAGCTGCATGACGCAAGCTCGATTTTCGATTAAATTTATTTTAACATATGAACTGGTTTGCCAATTGCAACCTCAGCAGCTTCCATCGTAATTTCAGCTAAGCTTGGATGTGCATGAACTGTTAATGCAATATCCTCAGCAGTTACACCTGTTTCAATCGCAAGACCAATTTCAGCGATCATATCACTAGCACTTGGTCCAACAATTTGTGCACCAATTACTAAACCATCTTCTTCTCTAGTAACTAGCTTTAAGAAACCATCACTATCATTTAATGATAATGCGCGACCATTTGCTGCGAATGGGAATTTAGCTGATTTTGCATTAATTCCTTCTTCTTTAGCAGCTTCTTCTGTATAACCAACTGTTGCAATCTCAGGATCTGAGAATACTACTGCTGGCATTGCAATATAGTCAATTTCAGATTTCTCGCCAGAAATAGCTTCTGCAGCAACTTTGGCTTCATAAGATGCTTTATGTGCTAATGGCTGACCTGCAACGATATCACCAATTGCATAGATATTGCTCACATTTGTACGGCATTGTTTATCAATTTTCACTAAACCACGCTCATCTAATTCAATACCTACTTGCTCAAGGCCAAGTTCACTTGTATTAGGACGACGACCGACAGTAACTAATACATAATCCGCTTCAACAACCTCTTCTTTACCTTTAGCTTCATAAGTTACTTTTACGCCATTTTCTGTCTCTTCTACACCTTTAGCCATAGCATCTGTTACTAATTTAACACCTTTATCTTTTAAGCGTTTTTTAACAAAATGAGTAATTTGTTTCTCATATGTTCCACCTAAAAGGTCTTTTGCACCTTCAACGATTGTTACTTCAGAACCTAGGTTAGCATAAGCAGTACCTAATTCAGTACCAATATATCCTCCACCAATTACTACTAATTTAGCAGGGATTTCATCTAAGTAAAGTGCTCCCGTAGAATCAAGTACACGCTTAGAGAACGGGAAACTAGGAATTTCGATTGGTGTAGAACCAGTCGCAATAATACAATCTTTGAATTTATAAGTTTGTGAATTATTTTCATCCATAACTTTTACTGTATTACTATCTACAAAGTAAACTTCACCATTTACGATATCTACTTTATTACCTTTTAAAAGGGATTCAACACCTGAAGTTAATTTATTAACAACAGTACCTTTCCACTCTTGTACTTTACCAAAGTCAATTGATACATTTTCAGTTGTAATACCCATCGCTTCGTTGCCTTTAGCATGACTTGCTAAATGTCCAGCTTGGATAAGCGCTTTAGATGGGATACAACCAACATTCAGGCATACTCCACCTAATTTATCTTTTTCAACAATGGTAACTTTTTGTCCAAGTTGTGCTGCACGAATTGCTGCTACATAACCACCAGGACCAGCACCTACTACTAAAGTATCTGTTTCAACAGGAAAATCTCCAACTACCATAGAACTACGCCTCCATCATGATTAATTGTGGATCATTTAATAATCGTTTTATTTGATTTAGAGCATGCTGAGCTGTAGCACCATCAACGATACGATGATCAAAGCTAAATGATAAAGCTAATACTGGAGCAATAACAATTTCTCCATCACGTACAACTGGTTTCTCTGCAATGCGTCCAATTCCTAAAATAACTGCTTCAGGATAGTTTAATACTGGAGTAAACCATTGTCCACCTGCAGAACCAATATTCGTAATCGTGTTAGAAGCTCCTTGCATCTCTTCAGAAGATAGTTTACCACTACGAGCCTTTTCTGCCAACTCTGTAATTTCTTTAGAAATATCAAAGATAGATTTACGATCTGCATCTTTTACAACTGGTACTAACAAACCTTTCTCTGTGTCTGCTGCAATACCAATATTATAATAATGCTTCTCAACAATTTCGTTTGTTTCGTCATCAACTATAGAATTCAGAATTGGGAATTTCTTAGATGCTGAAACAAGCGCTTTTACTACATATGGTAAGTAAGTTAACTTGATATCCTCTTTTTGAGCGATTTCTTTAAACTTCTTACGATGTGCAACTAATTCTGTAACATCTACTTCATCCATTAATGTTACATGTGGTGCTTTGGTCTTCGAATTAACCATTGCTTTAGCAATAGCACGACGAATTGGACTCATAGCTTCTCTTGTTTCTACATACTCACCACGGCGAGTAGCAGGTTTAGCTTTTTCTGTTGTTTTCTCTTCTGTAGCAGTTGCCTCTTCTTTTGTCTCTTCCGTAGAAGCTTCAACAGTTTGATCGCCACTTAAGAACTTGTCGATATCCTCTTTTAGAATACGTCCATTCTTCCCAGAACCATTAACCTCTTGAATGGTTACTCCATTATCACGTGCATATTTTCTTACAGAAGGCATTGCAATAACAATTTTCTTATCATCAGACTGCTTATCAGTTGATGACTCCTCTTGTACTGCTTTTTCTTCTTTTGCCTCTTCAACATTTTCTTCTTTAGTTTCTGTTGTCTCTTCAGCTTTTTCTGCTGCAGGCTCACTCTCAGATTCTTCTGACTCATATCCTTCAGCATCAATACTTACAAGAATATCGCCAACTACTGCAACCGTACCTTCATCTACATGTATCTCTTTAATTGTTCCGTCAACCGGGGATGGGATTTCAACGACTGCTTTATCATTCTGCACTTCACATAATGGATCATCCTCTTGGATTTCATCTCCTGCTTTTACAAACCATTTAAGGATTTCTCCTTCGTGAATTCCTTCTCCAATATCTGGTAATTTAAATTCAAATGCCATAATTTATTGCCTCCTTTCCATATTAATAATTCATAACCGCATGAACTTTTTCTACTACATCTGTATGATTTGGTAACCAAACATCTTCTGCTGCAGCAAATGGGTAAACTGTATCTGGAGCTGTTACACGTAAGATTGGTGCTTCTAAATGTAAGATTGCTCTTTCTTGAATTTCTGTAACTACATTTGCCGCAATACCAGCTTGACGCTGTGCTTCTTGAACTACAACAACACGGTTTGTTTTCTTCACTGATTCAACAATTGTTTCAACATCAATTGGAGAAACAGTCATTAAATCAATAACTTCTACATCAATATTTTCTTTTTCTAATTCTTCAGCAGCTTTTAAACATGTATGAACCATTGCACCATAAGCAACTAAAGTTACATCTTTACCTTCACGTTTAATATCTGCTTTTCCTAACTCAATCGTATATTCATCCTCAGGTACTTCTTGACGGAATGAACGATATAATTTCATATGCTCTAAATATATTACTGGATCATTATCACGAATAGATGCTAGTAATAAACCTTTTGCATCATAAGGTGTAGAAGGAATAACTACCTTTAATCCAGGTTGCTGTGCAACTAAACCTTCTAATGAATCTGCGTGTAACTCAGGAGTCTGTACTCCTCCACCAAATGGCGAACGAATAGTTACTGGTGCATGATGTGTGCCTCCAGAACGATAACGCATACGAGCTAATTGTCCATTAATTGAATCCATTACCTCATATACAAATCCAAAGAATTGAATCTCTGGCACTGGACGGTAACCTTGTGTAGATAAACCAACTGCTAAACCACCAATCGCTGATTCTGCTAATGGTGTATCGAATACTCTATTTTCACCAAACTCTGCTTGTAAACCTTCAGTCGCACGGAATACTCCACCGTTTTGACCTACATCTTCACCAAAAACTAGCACATTTTCATCATTTTTTAATTCGATACGAAGTGCATCTGTAATTGCTTGGATCATTGTCATTTGAGCCATATTATTTCGACTCCTTTGCTTTATATTCTTCAAATTGCTCTTTGAGATGACTTGGGAGCTCTTCAAACATATTAGAAATAAAATCTGTTGTTTTTTGTTTTGGATATGTGTCTGCTTTCTTAATCGCTTCTTTAATATCCTCTTTTGCTTGTTCAATTACTTCATTTTCTTCTTCTTCTGTCCAAAGCTTTTTGCTTTCTAAGAATTTACGGAAACGAACAATTGGATCTTTTTTCTCCCATTCAGAATCAAGATCATCTGTACGATAACGAGTTGGGTCATCTCCTGCCATTGTATGGGGACCATAACGATATGTTAGTGTTTCAATTAATGTAGGACCTCCACCATTAATTGCTTTATCACGCGCATGTTTTGTCACCGCATATACAGCTAGAACGTCCATTCCATCTACTTGATATCCTTCCATACCTGCAGCAACCGCTTTTTGAGCTAATGTTTTTGCAGCTGTTTGTTTTTCAACTGGAACAGAAATAGCAAAACGGTTGTTTTGCACAACAAAAATTGCTGGAGCTTGATATGCACCTGCAAAGTTTAATCCTTCATAGAAGTCTCCTTCAGAAGTACCACCGTCGCCAGTGTATGTAATCGCTACGGACTTGCTACCACGTAGTTTCATACCTAATGCAACACCAGCAGCTTGCACATATTGTGCACCAATAATAATTTGTGGACTAAATGCATTCAGACCTTCTGGCATTTGATTTCCATGGAAATGTCCTTTGGAGAATAAAAATGCTTGATATAAAGGAAGTCCTTGCCATATTAACTGTGGTACATCACGATATCCAGGAAGAATGAAATCTTCTTTCTCTAATGCAAATTGCGTACCTAATTGAGATGCTTCTTGACCAGCAGTTGGTGCATAAAAACCTAGACGTCCTTGACGGTTTAATGCAATAGAACGCTGATCCAATACTCTTGTATATACCATTCTGCGCATTAATTCTTTTAAATCATCATCTGACAGGTCAGGCATTGAATCTTTATTTACTATCTTTCCTTCTTCATTAAGAATTTGAAACGTTTCGAACTGACTTTCAATTGTTTCCAGTACATGTTTCAAAACAGTCACCTCTACCTTTCGTTTACCATATTTCGTGTTCCTTTCTATCCTTCCCATGTTTGGGTTCGTCTATTATTGGAATACCCAAATAAATATATTAGTAATCTATTTATTTTTGTCTGACAATAAAAACTGTTATATAGGAATAGAAAAAAACAATAGTACAATTTTCCACTTGATTAAATTTTATATCAAGCATACTACTTTGGTCAATCATTTTAACTGATTTTACTTTAAAAAGACATATTTGTAAACCTCAGTAATCTGTTATACTCTGAACATAAAACTGTATCAATTTCCTTAATACAGCTTTATATTCAGACAGCTATATTGTTGAAATCCTCAAATCAATGATCTCTCGACACTTTTTGAATAGTAAAAGTAATTCTGTTTTTTCTAGGCTATAAAAACTCTATGCTGGATGAAATATAACCAAATAAAATTTTGTGGAAGTACAGTGATTCCTAAAAGAAGAATGATTTACATAAAAAAAACACTTGAAGGTGTTTTACAGGTAAAAAATTTAAAACTTTCTACCTGCATAAGCTCAACTAAGGATTTTCGCTATAAAAGCTAAGCAATCTTCCAAGTTGTCTTAATCTCCAAGTGTTTCATTCAACTCATATTTTACTTATTCAAATTGCACGATAATATCAGTTTGTTCATAAAATTTTTGTTTCAGCTCATTAAATTGATCTGTTAACTCATTAAATTTTTCATTTACTTCCATAATCTTTGTATAACTGTTGTTCATTTCTGCTACTTGATTGGAAATCTCTTCTTGAATAATATCCTCTTCTTGATAAATTTGATATAGTTTCTTCTCTTGTTCCATAGACTCTTGATATGCTTCAAATAATTCGCCATAAGCATCAAAACGTTGAGTCATTGTTTCCAACAATTCATCAGCAGTGGCTTTTACATCCTCTTCTTCAATGTCTGAAATCAGGGATTCAACCTTCATAAATTCCTCATAGGAAGCTTCAATACTTGCTTGTTCTTCCAACACCTTTTGCTCACGTTCCTCAATAAATTGAATCGCCTCTGTAGCTAGGGCATTTATTTCTTCATAATGAATAATCGCTATTTCAAAAATCTCACTATATATATCTTGCTCTTTCTTCTCTAACTCACTAATTTCTTCCTGTACCTTTTCAAAATCTTCTTCTAACTCTACAGATTTCTCCATATGTACATACATTTCTTCTTCAATGCCATCTCCACTACAACCTGCTAAAAAAACGAAAGCAAGAATAATTAATAAAAAACTCTTTTTAAACAACTTTATAGCTCCCCTCTATCCTGCTAATTTCTTTTTTAGACAGTATACCATGTGGAACAACATATTATCTAAAATATTCTTTTGAGCGTTTTTGTTTTTTTATATGTTTATTTAAAGAAAAACTTAATTTTCTAAATGATTTGCAAGCATTTTATTCTAGTTTTGTGTTAAAGTATTTTTAGCAATGTAAATTCAAGGAGTGGCATATATGATTACAATGAAAGATATTGTCCGTGAGGGGCATCCTGCTTTACGAAAAACTGCTATTGAAGTACCTCTTCCACCATCAGAAGAAGATGTGGAACTATTACAAAACATGCTGACTTTCTTAAAAAATAGTCAAGACCCTGAAATATCAAAGGAATATGATTTACGCTCAGGAGTTGGTTTAGCCGCTCCGCAGCTTGGCATTAATAAAAGAATGTTTGCGGTGTATTTTGAGGATGATAATGGTAAAAAATATAACTATGGATTAATTAATCCCAAAATCATTAGCCACTCTGTGGAGCAAGCATATTTAACCACCGGAGAAGGCTGTTTATCTGTTGATCGAGAAGTTGAAGGATATATTCCGCGATATGCTCGTATCACTGTCAAGGCAATAAATCTTGATGGAGAACCTATTAAATTAAGATTAAAAGGTTATGCTGCAGTAGTATTTCAGCATGAAATAGATCATTTAAATGGAATTATGTTTTATGATCATATTAATAAAAAATCTCCTTACACTCCACCGGCAAATGCAATAGCAATCGAATAAGCAGAACTAAATACAAAATCGGAAGGACTATTTTAGCCTTCCGATTTTTATCGTATATTATCAGCAATTGGGCATACTAACAAAAAAGCTCTCCCACATTTAAATCAATTTTAATTGCTTTAACCCTTTAAAGATTCCATCATTATCCGAACTGTCTGTTACAAAATCAGCAATCGTTTTTAAAGAATCTCTAGCATTTCCCATCGCAACTCCAGTACCAACTGCTTGAAGCATCTCTAAATCATTTAAACCATCCCCAAAAGCATAGCTATCCGCATGATTTAATCCGCTTGCCTTCATCATATGTTCAATTCCAATCGCTTTTGTACCACCAACCGGTAAAATATCAATAGAATAAGTGTGCCATCTTAAAAAGTAAAAGCTTGCATGCTTTTGTATCAATGAATCCTCTTTCCCCTTCTCACAAAACATCAACGCTTGATAAATGGATTCGTTAAATGGAAAATGTTCATCTTTTTCAGGATAATAAAACTTTAATTTGCCTAATCCTTCTTTTATATATTGATGCTCTCCCACTGTTGCACGCATTTCCGATTCACTAAAATAAACCATCGGAATTTTACTTTGAAGTGTATCCTCGTGTAAATGAATAATTTCATGCTTCTTCATTGGCTTTTTATAGATTGTTTCACCTTTATAGACAACATGCTGACCATTAAAACTAACATAAGAATCTATTTCTAATTCTTCACGAATTTGTTCAAACATAAATGGAGGTCTGCCTGTGGCAATAACTACATGTACTCCATTCTTCTTTAATTCTTCAATGGATGCTTTCGTTGTTTGTGGGATTTTTTTCTCTGTATTTAATAGTGTTCCATCAATATCGAAAAAAACAATTTTATTCTCCATCCCATATTCTCCTCTATAATTTTGGTATTAAATGAATATATGTATAAAAAAATATTCCAAGTAAAAAATAAAGAAACTTACTGAAGAAAAGCTTATTCTTTACTTCATTTTCGTATGTATAATAAAAAAGATTTTTACTAAATGTATATATTTTCGTTTCAATATTTTTAAAACAATACTATAATGAAAGTAAGATGGATTGGATCGGTATAAACTTTTTATTGCTTTTCTTAGAAATAAAGAAAGGAGTCGTGCATTTTTATGTTAAAGCGCCTAAAGGAAAAGCTGAGAAAGCGTTGGAAGGATTTTTTAGGCCGGGGTAGTGTTCCAACAACATATAAAAAAGATTACCATAACCATTAACAGTACCAATCACTTTTAATAATGATACTATATAGATACGATACTTGCTACGGAAATTAATTGGTGGAAACGGAATTACACCATTGCAATAAATAAAAAGTACGAAGTGAAAGATATAACAAGGAGAGATGAAATGATTTTTAAAGTACTATTTCAAGAAGACTTAATAGAAGTTCCTGTTCGTGAACGTACAAAAACGATTTACGTAGAAGCAGGGTCTGTTAAAGATGTAAGAAAAAAACTAATTAATCGCAACTATAATATTGAATTAATCCAAGAGTTAAACGAAGCCCATTTAGAATATGAAAAACAATCTGAGCAGTTTGTATTGGAGACAGTATAAATCATGAAATTTGTAAAAAATGATCAAGCTGCTATTTTTGCACTCGGTGGTCTAGGCGAAATCGGGAAAAATACGTATGCCATTCAATTCCAAGACGAGATTATCATCATTGATGCTGGTATTAAATTTCCAGAAGATGAATTACTTGGTATTGACTACGTAATCCCAGACTATACTTACTTTGTGCAAAATCAAGATAAAATCAAAGGACTTTTTGTTACTCATGGACATGAAGATCATATTGGAGGAATCCCTTATTTACTTCGTGAATTGAATATTCCCATTTATGGTGGAAAACTTGCGATTGGATTAATTAGAAATAAGTTAGACGAACATGGTTTATTAAAAAATGCAAAATTAAACATAATACAAGAAGATGATGTTATCAAATTCCGTAAAACATCTGTTAGCTTTTTCCGTACAACACATAGTATCCCAGACTCATACGGTATCGTTGTAAAAACTCCTCAAGGAAATATTGTTCATACAGGAGATTTCAAATTTGACTTTACACCGGTTGGAGAACCAGCCAACTTAACAAAAATGGCTCAAATTGGTGAAGAAGGCGTTTTATGCTTACTATCTGATAGTACAAATGCTGAAGTACCTGGTTTTTCATTATCTGAGCGAGTGGTTGGTGGCAATATTAACGATGTTTTTGCAAAGACAGATGGACGAATTATTTTCGCTACATTTGCTTCAAACATCTACCGACTCCAACAAGTAGTTGAAGCAGCCGTTAAGAACAATAGAAAGATCGCTATTTTTGGGCGTAGTATGGAATCTTCTATTACTATTGGCCAAGAACTTGGATATATTAAAGCACCAAAAGATACATTTATTGAGCCGAACCAAATTAACCGTACACCTGCTGAGGATATTGTTATTTTATGTACAGGCTCTCAAGGTGAACCAATGGCTGCTTTATCCCGAATTGCGAATGGAACACATCGCCAAATTCAAATTATTCCTGGAGATACAGTTGTATTCTCATCCACACCTATTCCAGGTAATAATGTAAGTGTGAGTCGTACTATTAATAAATTAACACGAGCTGGAGCAGAAGTAATTCAAGGCTCCTCAAGTAAGATTCATACATCTGGACATGGAAGTCAAGAAGAACAAAAACTAATGCTAAGACTTATGAAACCAAAATATTTTGTACCGATCCATGGGGAATACCGCATGCTAAAAGAGCATACAAAGCTTGCTGCATCATGTGATGTCCCATTTGATAATTCCTTTATCATGGACAATGGCGACGTATTAGCTATCGGTAAAGATAATGCATCCATCTCTGGAAGAATTCCTTCTGGCTCTATTTATGTAGATGGTAGTGGTATTGGTGATATCGGTAATATCGTCTTAAGAGATCGCCGTATCCTGTCTGAAGAAGGATTGGTTATTGTGATTGTAAGTATTGATATGGAAGATTTCAAAATTGCTTCAGGCCCAGACATTATTTCACGTGGGTTTGTATACATGAGAGAATCAGAAGATCTTATCAATGAAGCTCAACAGCTTGTATCCTCACACTTGAAAAAAGTAATGGAACGTAAAACATCGCAATGGTCTGAAATTAAAAATGAAATAACAGATACAATTGCACCATTCTTATACGAAAAAACAAAACGACGCCCAATGATTTTACCAATCATTATGGAAGTATAAAATAAAACACCTGCTTTATGGATTTTAAAAAATCCTTTTAGCAGGTGTTTTTAGTTATGAAAAAGCGAGACGATTAAAAATTGACCCATTTTAGGATTTTCTTAAAATGCCAATATAATGAACTTATAGCTCAAAATAGAAAGGGTTGATTCCATTTGAAAAAAGGGTTATGGATGCTTCTATTTCTTATGTTACTTTTGGGATGTGTTCATCAACAAGAAAAGCTAAATCAAGATAAAATAAAAATAGAAAATATATTTATTCAGAATCAAAATCAGAAACTCACTTATAAAAAAGCTGATTACCACAATATGTTTGTTTATGAAATTAAGAAAAACAGTATTATGATCACCCCTCCTGCCACAGATCCTACGGCACAATATCCAGCTTACGAGATATTTGTAGATGAAAATACCGATTTCAGAGGTAAAATAAATGATTTTCAAGGCTTAGAAATAGATGATTTATTGCAAGTATGGACAAGCCAGATAGATAATAGAGAAATAGAAATTGCGACTACAATAATAGTCCATGAATAAGTTGAGTACTTCTTAAAATAGGCTCTCTAGGCAATTGAAAAAAGCCTAGTTATACACTAAGCTTCTCCCCTTATACCTAAAGCTGTTAAAATATTTTACAAAACCATTTACTCATCATCAATAACTAAACGTTTTTCAAATCGGGAAAGATCTTTGTCTGCCCCTATTACAATTAGAATATCATTTTTCTCTATTTGCAAATCTGCTGCTGGAGAAACATTGATTGTATTGTTACGCTTAATAGCAACCACGTTACAATTATATTTAGCACGAATTTCTAAATCCACTAATGTCTTATTAATCATTTTATTTCCAGCAATAACCTCTATAATGCTGTGCTCCTCAGAAAGCTCTAAATAGTCTAGTATATTGTTGGAAATAATACTATGAGCAATTCTTCTTCCCATATCTCGCTCAGGATGAACTACTTGATGTGCACCTAGCTTTTTTAAAATTTTCTCATGATAATCATTTTGTGCTTTTACTGTAATTTTCTTTACCCCTAGCTCTGTTAAAATAACAGTAGTTAGGATACTTGCTTGAATATTTTCACCAATTGAAACAATAACATGATCAATATTATTGATTCCAAGCTCTTTTAATGTAGTTTCATCTGTCGAATCAGCAATAACTGCATAAGATGCGATATTTCTAAATTCATTCACTTTATCTTCATCTAAATCAATGGCTAATACATCCATGCCTTCCATACATAATTCTCTACAAAGACTGCTGCCAAATCTCCCTAGACCAATGACTGCAAATTCCTTTTTCATATCCTGTTCTCCTAATCTTTTTTATCTTATAGATGTATCTTACCTTATTTTACTACGTAAAGTGAACTTCATTCAATAAGCCATATAAATAAAGGTTAACCTTCTTCTATAAAACAAAAAACTTCTATGACTTAAATAATCATAGAAGTTTTTAGCTAATAATTTATTTTCCTAGCACCCTGTTTACACGCTTCGTCAACATTTTCATTCCGCCGTCTCCAGCTTGGAAATGTCTTAATTGACCTTCTGTGTCAAACACATAATATGCTGGAACATATTCGTTTTTAAATGCATCTGTTAATGCATGATCACTATCAACAAAAATTGGCTGTGTGATATCATGCTCTTCAGCAACTTTCTGAACAAGATCTAAATCAAGATCGTTTTCAGAACGGGGCATGTGAACAGCAATAACATTTAATTCATCTTTGTATTCATCTCTAAATTCATTAATATTTGGCATTGCTGTTTTACATAGCTCACAGCTAACAGACCAAAAATGAATTAATGTCGGTTTATTTCCGATAAGATCTGATTTTTGAATTGGTTCACTATTATACCAAACAGTTGCTCCATCTAATTCAGGCATTTGTTCACGTAATTTCATCATTTTTGTTACCTCCTGAAAATTAATATTTATTGGAGAACTATTAATTAAAGAGTCTTTTGTCCAGGCTTCCAGTTAGCTGGGCAAAGTCCACCAGTTTGAAGAGCTTGTAATACACGTAAAGTTTCATCTACGTCTCTACCAATATTGTTATGGAAAACAGTTTGGTACATTAACTCTCCTTCTGGACTGATGATGAATAATCCACGTAGAGCAATTCCTTCTTCTTCAATTAGAACACCATAGTCTTTAGAAACGGTATGGTTTGTATCAGCTGCTAATGGATAGTTTAACTCTCCTAATCCATTATCTTCACGGGAAGTATTAATCCATGCTTTATGTGTATGAATTGTATCAGTAGATACACCAATAACTTCTGCATCTAAATCTTCAAATTCATCATAACGGTCAGACATCGCTGTAATTTCTGTTGGACATACAAAAGTAAAGTCCATTGGATAGAAAAATAATACAGTCCACTTGTCTTCCTTCATGATTGCTTCTAAGTTTACTTTACCAAATTCTTTATTTGGCATAACTGCTTCCATTTCAAAACGTGGTGCTTGTTTAGCTACCATTCTTACTGCTTGTGTGTTTAATTCTGTCATATTTGAAACCCTCCAAATACTATTACGTTATTTATAGTCCATAGACAATTATATGGATAGTTTTAATTCCAGTCAATACTATTTTAGAATTAATATAAAATAACCCATCACTTGTCGAAATGCTGTAACAAGTTCCCTATTCTCTATAAGTGCGCGTTCAAAAAAGAAGATAAAAAAGACCATCATCGGTTAAGTTCGCAACGTCACGAGAGCAACATCTGTACTAGTACATCCTGTATGTCGTAGTGCACCGTGTGCGTTGAAGGGTCAAGGCGGCGTAGCTTGAGTAACTCACTTGCGCGTGTTGTAATGACTTCGACGTTTGGCACAGGACATGTCGGAACTTAGTCGAAGTTCCTCTGTTCGCTGCGTCATTTTTATTGGGCTTTTTGAACATCCTCTATAATCATATCCGAGTTTTCACACAAATATACAGTTATATTTCTTTCTTTGGAATAAAGCAAATTACAATAAATCCAATGACAGCTAAGATAAAAATACCTAAATAAACAATATGTAAGCCAGAAGTTAATGCATTTTCTAGCACATTTATAATCTCAGAAGATAAATTCACTTTCTCTTTAGGATCAAGCAATAAATTAGTGGAATCAACAGTTAATTCTCCCCCTAATCCATGACTTTCAATTTGCTTTAATATTCCTTTATTCAATAAACCGCCTAAATAAGCGGCACCAATTGCACTACCTAATGATCGCATAAACATATTGGAAGCTGTAGCTATCCCGCGGATTTCCCAACCAACAGCATTTTGTATTCCTACAATAAAGGAGGTATTTGTTAATCCCATACCTATCCCAATAAAGAATGAACCTATTCCAGCCCAGAGTGGTCCCTTTTCTGGAGTCAACAGGAAAAATAATAGCCCTCCAATAATTAGGAAAAACCCACCCGAAACTGAAGTAACTCGGTATCCAACCTTTAGTAATAATCGGCCGCTAATAGTTGCAGCAATTGGCCAACCAATCGACATAGCAGTTAACGTAAATCCAGCAACAGTTGCAGAATATCCCATTACTCCTTGAACAAAGGCTGGTAAATAACTGGAAACACCAATAATAATCATACCAGCGATTAAGGAGGCAATATTTGCAACAGAAACCATCCGTGATTTCCAGATTATTAGTGGCATCATTGGATCTTCAGCACGCTTTTGAATAATCATAAATAATACAAAAGAAAGAAACGTTACACTAATTAATATGTATGCAATAAACGAATTCCAATCGATTCCAATACCGCCTTCTACCAATAAATACATTAGAGTACTGACACAAACGACTACCAGTATTGCTCCACTGTAATCAATTGGTTTCTTCTCTTTATTCTCCATCTGCTCATGTAAGAAGAACCAGATCCCTAACATTGCTAATATTCCTAGAGGTAAATTCATCCAGAACACGTAACGCCAATTTAAGATATCAACAAAAAGCCCTCCAAGTAATGGTCCTGAAACAGCAGAAATACCCCAAACTGCTGATAAATAGCCTTGAATCTTTGCTCGTTCACTTTTCGTATAAATATCTCCTACTATCGTTGTTGCAACTGGCATTAAAGCTCCTGCACCTACCCCTTGCACAAATCGAGAAATAATAAGCATGAACATGGATGTACTCAACCCTGCCAGAGTTGAACCAATTAAAAAGATAATGACACCAATAATAAAAATTGGTTTACGTCCGAAGATATCCGCAAGCTTTCCAAAAACTAAGATAGTAGCAGCACTAGTGAGCAAATAGGAGGAAAACACCCAGCTGTATAAAGAAAACCCACCTAAATCTGCTACAATCGTAGGTATGGCTGTTGCTACAATAGTCCCTTCAATTGCTGATAAGAACATACCTAGCATAACTGAAAATAAAACAAGAGGTCGTTTCATTTGCTTCTCTTTTGCTGCCATTGTTTCCACATCTATCACAACATTTCTTAAATTATTCTCTTGAATATATATGTACGAAAAAGCCCTTGACAATTTCTTGGCAAGGGGTCTAAAAGCTTAACTTATAACTGAATTAGAATACCTTCATTCCAATTCATATAAAAGGATGTTCAAAAAGTTTAGTAAAAAGGAAGAACCTAACATCTATTCCCAAAACCAAATTACTCTCTTCACTTAACTTTTTGAACACATACTTAAGATATTAATTTTTGTTTCTTGATGAATAATAATCTCTCTTTAACTGCTTTAAAATAGACCTTCTTGTTAATATGCCATCAAAATAACCTTCATCATCTACCACACAAACAAAAGGATGATTAATCGTTGCTTTTAAACCATTAATAAAGCTGTCTTTTCTTGTTAGTTTTGGAATATCAGCATCCATCACTTCTTGGACTGTTATATCTGATAATTTTTCAACTTCAAATCTTTCTAATCCAATAATCTGATTTAAAATAACTGTTTTACCAATAACTCCAACTAATTTATAAGTTGAATCAAGAACTGGTACTGCCGAATATCCTGATTTTACTAAAACTAACAAGGCATGCTCTAAAGGATTGTTCAACTGCACATGTGCTACTTTTTCTGATGGTATCATCAAATCATCAACAATAATATCGTCTATTTCTTTCTTTTCACGAATCATACTCATTTTATAACTCTCCTTTTCGAAACATATTACTTTTTGGGAGGCGGATCCCTAAAAAGGAGTTAACATGCTATAAGTATAGTTTACCACAGTTACTGATAAAGGAGTACAGATTCGCAGTATAATATATTTTTGTTCAAAATTCTTTATTTCATATAAATCCTTTCGACAAATTTCTATTTTCTTTAACATTTTTAGATAAATCCAGCTAATTCCTTTTTTAGTTATCTAAAAATCATGTTATAATTTTACTTAATATATGAAAGGAAATTTTTATTCATCAGAATTTTCTTCCTTGTTCAGATTCTAATGTCACAGATTTTTTTATAATCTCAAATATGCACAGAAAAAACATTAAAAACATAATGTATAAGCTTTATTTTATAGATAAAGAAGGTGAGTATTTTCATGAATCGTCGCTCTTTTTTAAAGAAAATGTTAGGCGCATTCATTGCCACAGTAGGTGTAACTACTGGCGGTTACTATTATGCCTCAGAGTTAGAGACGAATATGCTTCAAATTAATAAGCAAACTATCGATTCCAAGAAAATCCCTCCCTCCTTTCAATACTTTAAAATCGTTCAATTTTCTGATACTCACGTTGGTTTCCATTATTCCTTAGAACAACTTAGTGATTTAGTCGAGACAATCAATAAACAAAATCCAGATATGATTGTATTTACTGGTGATTTAATTGATGAACCACAGACTTATAAAAATCATGATCAATTAATTCAGATTTTAAAGCAATTAAAGGCTCCTTATGGGAAATATTGGGTATATGGGAATCATGATCATGGTGGATATGGAACAAATATTATTCATGATTTAATGGAAGCGGCTGACTTTCAATTATTACTAAATGAACATCAAGTCATTGAAAAAGGAAAAGACAAAATTATCGTTGCTGGTATTGATGATGCTATACTTGGTGTACCAGATGTTAAAAATGCCATGCAAGATACACAAGCTGATAACTTTATTATGCTCCTAGCCCATGAACCTGATATGGCTGACGTAGCAATAGATTATCCTATAGATATACAATTATCAGGACATAGTCATGGGGGACAAGTACGTCTTCCTTTTATTGGACATTTATATACTCCAAGTTATGCACAGAATTACATCCATGGAAAATACACATTCTCACCATCTGACTTCATTCTCCATGTGAATCGTGGTATTGGAACAACTCGACTTCCTTTTCGCTTTTTTTGTAAACCTGAATTACATGTTTATTCATTAGTCAACCACTCCATGTTATCGTAAGTTCAATTATTATGAAGGAGGAAAAGAAGTATGCAAGGCAACACAACGCTTAAAGAAATTGCCCAAGCACTCTATACGATCAATCGCCATGCGAAGACAGCGCCACAGCCACAGCATTTATATCAAATTAAGAAAAAAGCAATTGAGCAGCTTGTAAAGGAAAAAAAAGCAAAACGAATTGGCTTACATTTTTCTGAGCATCCAAAATTAAGCAATCAGCATTCTACCCTGCTTATAAAGGTGGACGATTATTATTTTCATACCTTGCCAACTAAAAAGGATTTTCAAGAATTAAAACATTTAGGATCCATCGATCAAAATTATCGAAATCCACAAACAAAAATGTCATTGTCCTATGCTAAGAAAATCATTTATCGATATATCGGATGGGAACAAAAAAAGAAAAATACTACACATCAATCAAATAAACAAAAAGCTCCCAATTATTATATTCCCTCCGCACTTGGTAAAATGGAATGGCCTCCTACGAAATCTCATGGAAATCGAAAGAGAACAACGCATAACAAGCAGCCGAATAAATAAGAATATATCTTTTATTCGGCTGCTTGTTAATCTTCTACCATTTTTTCTTCCGTAGTTTTTTGACACCATGAAATAGGATCATGCAAAGCCCGAATCCTATAATTACTTCCATCAAGATGACGGCGACTTGTATAGAATCATTAGCAGGCATGTTCATATGAGGAACAATGAGCATCACCAATAAAACGAGTATCAAACTACTCGCTAAAAAGCTTAATAGCCTTTGGAGATTCAATTGGATGCAGAATAATATTAGCGACTGACTAAGAAAATAAATAAAAAGAAGCAAACTAATCAATAAGATATAATAAACATATTTTTCGTTTGGGAATAGTAAAAGCATCATTTTAAGATGTTGCCAATGGATTAAAAATATATTTATCATACTGTCAAATCCTTTTACCTCTCTTTATTTCTATTTCACTATAAATAACAGGGTTAATTCTTCCTGTAATTGCGTATATTCTTTGTACAGCTATATAATGAATTCTTTAAACCTTGTTATTCTGCTTTCTTCAAATATTGATTCCGCTTATTCTGTACTTCGATCATATGTGATTGTTCAAACTTCATTTCAATTTGTTCAATCCGCTTATGATCTTTTAGTATTTCTTCTTTATAATGATGAACTAGTTGCTCATAATCTAAGTGTTTTGCACGCATCTTCATTACACCCTTTTTAATTTTTACACGTAGGATGTCCAGTTTTTTCCATAATTATTCAATAAATTATAATAAAAATGTTTAATTTAGGTAAATTATCAGTTAAAACACAAAATGTCTGTTATATTAGTAGTAGGAAGCTTTTATAAAGAAACAATAGAGTATGTCAGTGCTGCTTTCGTGATGTTGTGAACTTAACCGATGAAAGTTCTTTTCACTGACCTTTTTGCACACGTACTAATAAGTAATTTCTTATACTTTTCTTATACATGGATGTTTTAGAAGGGAGGACATGGGTAAACATTATGAAATATAGAAATGAATGGTTAGAATGGGGAAAAGCAATACTCATTGCAATTCTACTCGCCGTTTTTATTAGAACTTTTGTATTCTCTACCTCTATTGTTGATGGAGACAGTATGGAGCCCACATTACAAAGTGGAGAGAGAATTATTTTTAATAAATTCATCTATTTTGTTGGTCAGCCGAAACGAGGCGATGTCGTAATTATTCAAAGAACACATAAAAATTATGTTAAACGTATTATTGCCTTACCAGAAGAAACAATCGAAATACGTAATCATGTACTCTATATTAATGATGAAGAATATGACCAATTATATCTTCCGGATGATCCTGCATACCTGACTGGTGATTTTGGACCCATTACAGTCCCTGAAAACAGCTATTATGTGATGGGAGATAATCGGGCAGTTAGTAAAGACAGTAGAAACGGCCTTGGTTTTATCAGTGGCGATGATATTATTGGAAGATCAGAATTTGTTATCTATCCTATTAAGGAGATGCAAATTATTAAATAATACGTTGTTAACCTAAAAAAGTATCTCCAAATGATATTTACTATCATTTGGAGATACTTTTGTTTTTTATTAACCTTCATTATCAAGAAGCATAAAACCAACGTTTAGTGCAAGAATAGCAACACAAATGATACCAAATACCGTTTCCCACATGGAAATGCACCTCCTTAATCCATTACACCTCATCATAATTATACCTAGTTTTTTAAGTTCATCAGGCCAAACACTTTTGCTAATTAATCTAAAGCAACTAATATCTATTACTTTTTTTCTATCATAACAAGAAATGAAAAGTATTGAAAGTATATTTTTACCTAATAGGAAATCAAACTTATCCTATAATCATTTTTTCTTTTGGATAACGATATTTCGGCTCAGCTCGATTGCTATTAAATATAAATAGGAATGTAATAATTCCTACTCTTCCTATAAACATCAATATCATTAAAATAATTTTACTTGTATGAGATAGCTCAGGAGTAATTCCTAATGAAAGTCCCGTCGTCCCAAAGGCTGAGGTTACTTCAAAGAGCACTTGATTCAAAGAAAATGGTTCAATAACAAGAATAATAAAGACAGAAATCAGAATCATAATAATAGCCATTAATGTCACGGTAACTGCTTTTACTAAATCTTCTTCATAAATTTCTCTCTTAAAAAGTCGAACACTCTTTCCACCTCGTATATAAGTAATCATAAAAATGATCACTAACGCCAAGGTTGTTGTACGAATTCCTCCACCTGAACTACTTGGAGAAGCCCCAATAAACATAAGTAATGACATGAACAACTGATTTTCTTCTGTCAATAGACTCACATCTAATGTTGCTAAACCAGCACTTTTAGTGGTAACAGACTGGAATAACGCATAGAAAAAAGATTCCACAAGCTGTTTATCACTAAAATAAGCAGCAAAATCAAGTAGAAAAATAACAATTGCTCCAACAATAATTAACACAAAAAAAGTCAATGTGGTAACTTTTGTAAATAGACTAAAGCGCATGCGCTTTCTCTCTTCACGTTTAGCCAGTAAATAATCTTTTACTTCTATAAGCACTGGAAAACCGATGGACCCCACTACAATAAGTAACATAATAACAATCTGAATAAAATAGTTATTATGATAAGAGATCATTGAGTTTCCTGTAATATCAAATCCACTATTAGAAATAGCACTTACGGTTAAGAAAAAACCATGATAATAGGCTTCTTTTGCTGTTGAAAAATAGCTTAAAAAATAAGTTCCTATTACTAGAAAAGCAATCAATTGAATAGATATGAGCAAAATAAGAATTTGTTTCATTAGACGAACAATTCCAGAGAATTTAGTTTGATTTTGATCCGTCATAATCAAACGTCGTTCACGTAAACCAATTTTTTTGCCCAAAAACATCCAAATTAATGTACCCATTGCCATGATACCAAACATACCAAATTGCATAATAATGGCAAGAAAGATAATTCCAACTGTACTAAATGTTTCACTGATTTCAACTGTACTCAATCCTGTTACGCTTAATGCACTAACAGCAGTAAAAACGATATCCATTGCGGAAAATGTCGCATGCTCTTTATGAGCAATGGGTAATGCCAGTAAAGCAGAAGAAATGATTAAAGCAATCAAATAAAAGACTAAAATCATTTGCACTGGCGTAAAACGATGTCCCCATTGTTGCTGCGTTCTTTTCCTTCTTTTTTCTAACATAGCAACAAACTCCTGTCTGAAAGCGCAACTTAATTAGTTAATATTTCTAACCACCAATATAAGACATTTCGATTTTTTCACGGTCTTGATCTATTAAATCTGCACGTTCTTCAGAATATCTATCTTTTCGGTCTCCCCAAATGCCTGTTATTTCATTAATTAATTCTTCATCAGTCATTCCAGCACGGAGTTTCTCTTTCATATCAAACCCACTGGAAGCAAATAAACATGTATATAATTTCCCATCTGCAGAAAGTCGCATACGGGAACAATCCCCACAGAAGGAGTCAGAAACAGAAGAAATAACACCAATTTCTCCCCCGCCATCTTGATAGCGATATCTTGAAGCAACCTCTCCATAATAATTCTCTTCTAAAGGTTCTAGTGGAAACTCATTATGAATGTGTTCAATAATTTCTTTTTTTGAAATTACATTACTGAAATCCCATCCGTTATGATTTCCAACATCCATAAATTCAATAAATCTTAAAATAACATTTGTATCCTTAAAATATCTTGCCATTGGAATAATCTGTTCATCATTCATTCCTTTTTTGACAACCATATTTATTTTCACTTTCAAACCTGCTTGTTCTGCTGCTTCGATTCCCTTTAAAACAGGTAAAGTAACTACACCTTTTCCATTAATTTCTTTAAATACCTCATCATCAATAGCATCCAAACTAATATTCACACGCATTAAGCCTGCGTCCTTTAATTTTTGAGCATCACGTTTTAAAAAAACTCCATTTGTTGTTAAGGCAATATCATCAATACCATCCATTTGAATCAAATTAGCAATTAATTCATCTAAATTACGACGCATCAACGGTTCTCCACCAGTAAGACGAATTTTATGAACTCCTAATTTAGCAAAAGCAGAAGCTAGACGAGTTATTTCTTCAAAGGACAGTAATTCTTTTTCTGGTAAAAATGCATAGTCAGGTCCAAAGATTTCTTTTGGCATACAATAGCCACAACGAAAATTACATTGGTCAATCACCGAAATTCTTAAATCCCGTAACAATCTTCCAAAATGATCTTTAATTGGACTTATCTGTGTTGATTTCACATCAATCTCTCCAATCTATCACTAGAATACTTCTTGACCCTCCATATCATTTAACAGCAACACTTCAACCTTATCACCAGAAGTATAACCTGATGTCCCTCCTGGAAGCATCATCAATGCATTAGTATGTGCTAAAGAGCTTACCACATTGGATTTATCCATCCCTGCTAGCTTCGCGCAAACCTTTCCCTCTTCATACGCGATATAGGTACGGACAAATCGCGTGAATGGGTTAGCCTTTGGTAAGTCATCTACAAATGTAGCTTTAATTCGTTTTAAATATGGCCTCTTATTATACAACAAGGTTTGAATAATTGGTCTAGTAAATAATTCAAAACCAACATAACAAGCTGAAGGATTTCCTGATAAACAAAATAAAAACTTATTATCAATTACAGCAACTGTTGTCACACTACCCGGACGCATGGCAATTTTATTAAATAATATTTCTGCACCTAGTTCCTTTAATATGGCTGGCATTAAATCAAAATCACCAACAGATACTCCACCTGTAGTAATGAGCACATCTACTTTATTTAATGCGACTTTAATCGTATCATAGCCTGTTTGAAAATCATCTGCAAGCTTACCTAAGTATTGATACTTTGCACCAGACCGTAATATCTGGGAACATACCATATATGCATTGGAATTACGTATTTTCCCAGGTTCAAGGGCTTCATGCACATCTAATAATTCTGTACCCGTTGCAATCACACCAATAACAGGTTGTTTCGCAACCTTTACTTCTGCATAACCAAAAGTAGCTAGTAAAGCTTTAACACCTGCATCAATTAAAACTCCTGCTTCGACTAGCACTTGCCCTGCAACCACTTCAGAACCTTTTTCAATAATATTTGTACCAGGTTCAAATTTACTTGTAATTGCCATATACTTTTTATCTGCATCTTCCCATTGCTGACAAACCTCGAACATGGCTACACAATCAGCACCCTTTGGGATCTCTGCTCCTGTCATGATTCTAACAGCTTGCCCCTTCTCTAATGTTTTATCAGACACAATACCAGCACCAATATGATCAATCACTTCAAATTCAATCGGATTATCTGGGGACGCAAACAATGTATCTTCTGCCCTTAAAGCAAATCCATCATAAGGAGATTTATCAAAAGCAGGAATAGGATTATCTGCAATAATAGGCTCGGCTAATCGTCGATAATCACATTCATGAAAAGAAATCGTTTCTATTTCACCATTTTTTTTATGTTTCATTACTTTTTCTATTGCTCTATTTACAGGAATTGGTTTACGAATCTCTACCATATTCTTCCCTCCAATTATAGCGTTTTGGACAAAAGTATTTATTATTCATTCTAAATATTTATTAGATGTAGACAAGATTTAACTTTTTCTTTCGTCTTAGTCTTTATATATTACCTTCTATATACCCTAGTCTACCAAAAATACAAATTAATTAATATATTTTCATATCAATGGGTTTTTATCAAATGAATTTTCTGTCAATTGGTCATTTGTCTAAAATTTTATTCCATTAAATGAATATTTTCAAAAACATAACACACAATACGAATAATTAAACGCATTTGTATACGTTAATAGAAAAGGTGATGAATTTGTTTCGTATTCTCTTGATACTTTTATTAAGTATGACGCTCATCGGTTGTTCCAATAATAATGATGAAAATAATCCCCAAGCATCCTCAGCTACTCATCCACCTGTTGTTGAAGAAGCAATAGCACTTGTTTCTGAGGAAAGAGATGTAAATAAAGTTCAGGCTATAGCTAATGAAGAGAATCTTGTTATCGCCTTTAAAGTAAATTCATTAAAGAATTTTCAATTAAAGAAAATTAAAAAATCAATCAAAGAGAAAGTGGAGAAAAATTTCCCTGACTATGATGTTACTGTATCCACAGATTTAAAAATAATGCTGGAATTAAATAAATTGCAGGAAGAACAGGATACATTATCAGAGGATGAATTTAAGCAAGCTTTACAAAAAATAATTGATTTAGAAAAAGAAGAAACATAATAAGAAAAGCGCAGAGCGACTGCTTAGAAACGTAGAGATTGTAGGGTGTCTCACGTTAGCTCTTAGTTTTTGGCGCTCGGAGCTAGACAATGCTAGCTCTGAATAAGTATTAATTTGCGCAACTTGTTATATTTTCTTACCTCTATAAAAAACTTCATTTTATGAGGACTATACTGCGATAAACTAAGGAGTTAAAAACATTATGGCTAATGAACAGAAACAAAACCTTCCATCCGAAGGACAATCATATGTCACCTATGAACAAGATAGTAATAAAAAACGTCCCTTATTAAAAAATTGTTTGAAAGCATTTGTGATTGGTGGATTAATTTGTGTAATTGGGCAGGCAATTATGATGTTTTACATTTACTTTTTTGATTTCACTGAAAAAACAGCTAGTAATCCAATGGTTGCAACATTAATTTTTATTACCATGCTTTTAACTGGTTTTGGATTTTATAATCAATTTGGACAATTCGCTGGAGCCGGTACTGCTGTTCCTGTAACTGGATTTGCAAACGCAGTAATTTCTTCGGCAATCGAACATCGAACAGAAGGTTTTATTCTAGGTGTCGGAACAAACATGTTAAAGCTGGCAGGACCTGTTATTGTATATGGTGTTTTTTCTGCTTTTATAATTGCTTTAATTAAAACCCTACTTATTAAAGGTGGTGTCATCTAATTGCTTATTGGAAATCAAACCTGGTTATTTGAAAATAAACCTGTCATTGTTTCAACTGGAACTGTTGCAGGACCATTAGAAGCAGAAGGAAACTTACGTGAAGATATCGATCATTTTTATGATGATGTGTGGTTAGACCAACCTTCCTTTGAACAAGCACAAACTATTTTAATGGAAGATGCCAGCAAAATAGCTATACAAAAAAGTGGTCTCTCACAGGAAAGTATGCAATTTTTTATTAGTGGAGATTTAATCAATCAAATCACCCCTACCACTTTCGCAGCTAAAACATTAGGATTACCTTATTTTGGTTTATTCAGTGCGTGTGCAACATCTATGGAAAGCTTAGCCCTTTCTGCAATGATTATTAATGGCGGTGGAGCAGACTACATATTAAGTGGTATTTCTAGCCACCACGCTGCTACAGAAAAACAATTTCGCTACCCAACTGAATATGGTGGACAATCTCCCCCAACTGCTCAATGGACAGTAACAGGTGCTGGCTGTGCGGTGGTTGGCAAATTAGGAAAAGGTCCTAAAATTACTTCTGCAACGATTGGTAATGTAGTTGATCTTGGAATTACTGATCCATTTAATATGGGAGAAGCAATGGCTCCTGCCGCAGTAGACACGATTATTGCGCATTTAAATGATCGTCGAATTCTTCCTAATTATTATGATCTCATTATTACAGGTGATCTTGGAAAAATCGGGAGACAAACAGCCTTACAGCTTTTAGAAGATAATGACATCCAATTGCCCGAACAGCAATTTCTTGATTGTGGTGTCCTCATCTACACAGATGAACAACCAGTTTTAGCTGGAGGTAGTGGAGCAGCTTGTTCTGCTGTTGTACTATATAGTCATATCTTCCGCTTACTGCAATCTGGGGTTGTTCGCAGAGTATTAATCGCTGCAACCGGCTCTCTCCACTCACCTTTATCTATTCAACAAAAAAAATCGATACCTACTATTGCTCATGCGGTATCCATTGAAATGGAGTGAGTATTTATGATTTTTCTTTGGGCTTTTCTTGTTGGCGGATTAATTTGTGTAATCGGCCAAATAATGTTTGATGTATTTAAATTAACTCCAGCACATACATTGACCTTTCTCGTTATACTTGGAGCTGTTTTAGATGGTTTAGGTTGGTATGAGCCATTAATAGATTTCGCTGGTGCCGGAGCTTCTGTACCAATAACAAGCTTTGGAAACTCTTTAGTTCATGGTGCAATGGCTGAAGGAGAAAAACACGGAATCATTGGTGTTGTTACTGGAATTTTTGAAGTAACAAGTGCCGGAATTTCTGCTGCGATTATCTTTGGGGTTATTGGTGCTATTTTATTTAAACCAAAAAGCAACTAACATGACAATGCGATTCTTTTCCCCTTTATTCTTAAAAATGATATAATTCAGATAAATAGTCTGTATTTTATAAGATCATTCCAATTGGAATGATCTTATATAATTAATTTAAAGGGGGAATTATCCGTTGAGTGAAGTATTTTTACAGGATTTACGAACTACAGTAAATAAAAATTTAAGTGAGTCTGTTGAAAAGTTGAGTAAGTATATAAGCACCCCTTCTATTTCTGCACAAAACAAGGGAATTCCTGAAGCTGTTAATCAAGTTGTGAAATTTATTGAAGAATTAAACGGTGAAGTAAAGATACTTGATGACCTTGGTGGAAATCCTGTTATCTATGGATTCTTTGCAGCGGGGAAAAATGGAAATTCTAATAAGACATTATTATTTTACAATCATTACGATGTCCAACCACCTGAACCACTGGAAGAATGGAAAACAGAACCTTTCAGCTTAACAAATGTAGATGGAACTTTATTTGCTAGAGGTGTAGCAGATAATAAAGGGGACTTAATCGCTCGTCTTTCTGCAATTAAAGCATTACAAGAATTAGAAGATGGACTTCCTTGTAATATTAAATTTCTTATTGAAGGCGAAGAAGAAATTGGTAGCCCTAATCTAACTCCTTATCTCGCTAAATATACTGATTTATTCCAAGCAAATGCTTGTATTTGGGAATTTGGTGGCAAAGATGAACAAGACCGTGTTAGCATGGTTGCTGGAATTAAAGGGATGGCTTATATGGATCTAATCTGTGAGGGGGCTGATTTCGACCTACATTCGTCTGTTGGAGCATATGTGGACAATGCTGCTTGGCGCCTTGTACATGCATTAGCTTCTATGCGAAATGAGAACAATGAAATTATTGTAGAAGGATTCCATGACGGAATCATTCCGCCAACAGAAAAAGAGCTAGAAATTGTTCGTAACCTTCCATTTAATGAAGAAGCTCTTGAAAAATTATACGGTTTAAAGCGACCGCTAATTACTAAAAATAAAAATCAGGACCCACGTGAAGCAATGGTTTTTGATCCGACAATGACTATTTGTGGGTTAGAAAGTGGTTACTATGGTGAAGGAAGTAAAACCGTTCTTCCGAAAAAGGCAATGGCAAAACTCGATTGCCGTTTAGTTCCCGGACAAGACCCTAACCACATTGTGGAATGTGTACGTCGTCATTTAGATAAACATGGCTTCACCGATGTAAAAGTATCTTCTCTCAATGGACAATTTGCATATCGTTCTGATTTTGATGATCCTTTTGTAGATTTAGTTGTCCAAACAGCCAAAGATACCTATGAAAGAGAAGTAGTAATTGCACCAAATTCAGCGGGAACAGGCCCAATGTATGAATTTGGGAATCGCCTAGCAGTACCTGTAGTTAGTACAGGAGTTGGCTGGGTAAATTCAAAAGCCCACTCGCCAAATGAATCTATTCGTCTAACAGATTTTGAAGAAGGTATTGTTCATATGGCATATTTAATGAAGAAGTTTGGATAAGAATGGAAAAGGAGCTGTCATCAATGCATGATAGCTCCTTTTTCTGTATTCTTTACCGATAATCATTTTAAACATTACGTGATATACTATCTTCACTTTTTTGGGAGATAAAAAAGTATAAAAGTTTTGCACAAATTATTCTTATTCAGAGCTAGCTATGTCTAGCTCCGAGCGCCAAAAACTAAGAGCTAACGAGCCACCTTACAATAGTCAACATCGGTTCTGTTTTATCTGTTTTATAAGGAAGCCCGACTAAAACCAGGCTAAAGCCTAACGTCGGATACCCCTAAAGGGGCATGTTTTCTTTATCTCGGTTGTGCCACTCCAATCTCTACGTTTTTTGACGTACAGGATGTACTAGTGCAGGACGTTATGCTCGTGACGTCGCGTTTTTAGCTTGTACGGGCGCTCTGCGCTTTTCGTTCCTGGTTTGGACTATTTACAAAACGTATTCCTAATAATACAAGGAAAACCCCAATCATTGTTACCATACTTAGATTTTCATTTAAAAAGATATATCCGCAAATTACTCCCATAATTGGTACTAATAGCAAAGACATTGAAGCCTTGCTCGCTTCTGTACGTCGCAATATGTAATTCCACATCACAAAGGCTAGTGCAGAGGCAATAATACCAGAATACAATATGTAAATAACTGGCACTACTCCCCATTGAGATTCACCATGTTCAAATAATAAAGTATACATTAATAATCCTAGCGCCCCAATTGTCATTTGCCAAGTCGTAAATTGCACTGTATCACTATGCTTTAATTTCAATTTAAAAAGTAAATTAGCTATCGCCCAAGAAACAGCCGAGCTTAGACCAAGTAACATAATCCATACGGATCCTCCTGATTGAATATTCATCGCAATAAACAGTCCCATAATGCCGATAATAATTCCAATAGTTTGTTTTACTGCTAGCCTTTCTCCAGGAATCCATTTATGAGCCATGAGTGATAAAAAAAGCGGCATACTATAAGTTAAAACAGAAGTAAGACCTGCACTAATGTAATTAAGTGATATTTGGATAGCGATATTAAAATAAGCAGTCTGGAAAAAACCGCATAAAATAAGCCATTTTAAATCTGATTTATGAGGAAGTGGTGTTTTTCTCCATACACATACAAGAATAAGTACTATTGCACCAGTCAAAAACCTTAGTGTAGCAAACTCCCCGGGAGGAAAAAAGTCATTTCCTAGTTTCATAATTACAAAATTAAAGCCCCATATTAAGCATAAAACGATCATAAAAAAATACATGTGATTGATTCTCTCTCTTTATAAATTTAACATTAAATCTAAATAATGATTGTGATTTAACATTTTACAACAAGAAAAAGACATAGTATTAATCATTTTTATATGACTATCCACTATACCTTTTTCTTATAAATTATTGTTCATTAATTGCTTTTTTTTACTTTTCTATTAACAAAGCAATTTTTCCAAATTGTTCACTTTTGTCTAGCATTTGGAAAGCAGCCTCTGCTTGTTCTAATGGGAATGATTTTGCAATTTCTGGATAAATCCCATGTGTTGCAATAAACTCAAGCATTGCTTTAAACTCTTCTCTACTCCCCATTGTCGAACCAATTAATTGATATTGACCGTAGAAAAATTCACGTAAGTTAAGCTGAACAGTATCATCTGTTGTTGCTCCGAAAACAACTATTTTCCCTCCTTGCTTTAATACTTCCAAGGATCGGTTAAATGTCGCTTCCCCAACACTATCGATAACTAAATCAATTGTTTCACCCTTCAACTCTTCCTGCCAATCTCCATTTGTATCAATGGCTTTATCGACTCCAAGCACCTTTAATGCATGTTCACGTTTTTCCTCACTTCTAGAAGTTACAATTACTCTTGCACCAATATGCTTAGCATAACATACAATAAAGGTTGCAACACCACTACCAACACCAGGAACAAATAAGGTTTGTCCTTTCTGTAATTGACCTTTTGTAAAAGTAGCACGATAGGCAGTTAATGCGGCTAAACCTAAAACGCCTGATTGTTCCCATGTTAAATGAGCTGGTTTCTTCTCTACCTGATTAGCAGCAAGAACAATTCGTTCTGCAAATGTGCCATGATCAGGCATTCCAAGAATATCAAATCCAGCAGGTGGAGCATCACTATTCTTCTCCCAACGTAAAGCTGGATTAATAATTACTTCGTCACCTACATTAATATCTTTTACCTCTGCACCTACATGTTCAATTACCCCAGCTCCGTCAGAACCTAAAATTAATGCCTCTTTATCTGGCCCTAAACGATTTGGAATATATAAATCTCTGCGATTTAACCCAGATACCTTTAATTTGACTACAACTTCATCAACCTTTGCAACTGGAGTAGACATCTCTTTTAATTTTAACTTCCCATATTCATAAACAAATGCTTTCATAATTATTCCATTCCTCCATTTTCATAAAATCATAATAAACGAAGTCTTTTTATAAAAAAAGCAATGGATACAGATTTTAAACTGATCCATTGCTTATAATTATACGCTAATACTAATAAATTCTAAAAAAATTTGATTTATTAAGAAAGCATTTATACTTTTTTAGTTGACAAGAAAACTTCCTGCGCTGCTTGAATACCTTCGCCTAAATTGATTTTCTTACCAATTCTTACAAGTCCAATTTCTAGGGCACTGATATATTGTAGCGCATCAGCTGGAGAACAATACCCCATATGACCAATACGCAACATTTTTCCTGCCATTTTTCCGAGTCCACCAGCAATTGCAATATGGAAGTCTTTTTTCACAACAGCTAATAGCTCTTCTACATCAAAATCATCTGCTTTTGCTCCTGTTATTGTTGGAGAAGCGGTTTCATCACTAGCTGTTAATGGAATATTCCATTGTTTAAACGCTGCACGAGTCATGTCACTTAATAAACGATGACGAGCAAACACATTTTCTATGCCTTCTTCATGCATTAAATCAAGAGAAGCATTTAAACTATTTAATAATGGAACTGCAGGTGTAAAAGGTGATTGTCCCTCTGCTAATTGTTCAATATATTTATTGTAGTCAAAGAAAAATCTTCCTCGCGTAACTTGCTTTGCAACTTCTTGGGCACGTTCACTAAAAGCTACAAAACCTAATCCTGGAGGAGTCATCATCGCTTTTTGAGAACCTGTTCCTAGAATATCAATATCCCACTCATCCATGTTTCCTGCAATACCACCCACACTTGAAACGCCATCAGCAATAAACACAGCATCCGAATATTCATGTACAACAGCCGCTAAATCCTTCATTGGATTAATAACACCTGTTGATGTTTCACAAAATGTCGCAAAAACAGCTTTAATATTTGGATGACTTTTTAAATAATCCTTTACCGCTTCTGGGTCTGCTGCTTCTCCCCACTCTGTTTCCAATACATGCACATGAAGTAAATGTGCTTCACACATGGACGCATACAATTCTCCAAATCGTCCTGTAACAAGTACTAAAACTTCATCACCAGAATTTGTTACATTAACAATCGCAGTTTCCATACTTGCTGTTCCACTACCAGACATGACAGCAACTTCCTGCTTGGTTCCAAATATAGGCTTAAGCTTTGGAGAAAGACTTACAATAGCCTCTGTCATTTCAGGCCCTCTTGCAACCATTGGGAGGGTCATTGCTCTCTCTACACTTGGTGGTAATGGTGTTGGCCCTGGAAAACGTAAAACGAGATGATCAAGTGACATTTTCATCTAACAATCCCCATTTCATTAAACTGATATTTATTATATTATTATGTAAGCGCAATCTTCTCTTTCATCATATCAAAACCAATAACATTGTCAATATATCGACTTTTCTTAATTATATATACAATGTATCTTCATGATAATGAGATTTTTTCGAAATATTTATTTAATGAGGAAGGAGGAAAAGAATGGTTGAATAGATTTACTAACAGAATTTTTCCTTCTATTATTTTTCGTATATTAATTTAGTGATTTAAACATCAAAAAAACCAAAAAACAATAACACAAGATACAGGCAAGAAAAGCTTTTTAGTAATAATTAATGTTTTTATCCATATAAATTTATATAACTCAAATGTCCAAAGTAATTCACTGTACAAAAAGGAAATATTTTCACAAAGGTATTGCTATTAAGAAGTGGTTCAAAAATTCGGCAAAAATATATTACGCAAGGGATATTCAAATAAGTCCAGAGTCAACTTATACCCAACATGGTAGTCACTGTTTTCTATAAAAAAGCTTATGATTAGCACTTGATTATCAACTAAAATTATTACTTCAAGTAAGTAACTTAAAAATCAGCACATCCAATACACATCTGTTCCTCGAATACTTTTTAGTGACGTTTATGACATCTGTAATTTTAGATGAATAGAATAGAAGTGTAATTGATATTGCCACTTTAACGAACCCAATTCTTTTTAACCTCCTTTTTGAACATCAACTATAAGGAAAGGAGAAATGATATGAGTCTATTAACATTAACTTGGATCTCAACTATTGTATTAAGTATTTTCTTTATTTGTATGTCACTTGCTTTTAGGAAAAAAGCCAGTACTAGTTTTACTAATTTTGCTATTGCAGGAGGAACTCTCCCGTTTATTTTGCTCTTATTTACTGATATTGCCACTATTATGGGAGTTGGAAATTTTGTTGGTCACTCCTCTAAGGGATATGAAATTGGTTTAGCCAATATTCCTTTTGTGATTGGAGAGCAAGGAGCAAAAATAATTTTCGCATTAGTATTCGCAGGGTTTGCTGCAAAATTCGCCTATAAAACACTTGCAGAGCTAATGAATGATTTATTATTACGTGATAAGATTGCCAGGGCATTGGTTGGTCTATTAACAGCCTCCATTATGATTGCGTGGGTTGGCGGACAAGCAAAAGGAATGGGTGCCTTATTTTCAGTGTTCACGGGAACTGATCCCACCCTTATGATCGTCGTATTTTCAGGTGTTTTCATACTTTACACGATGATTGGTGGTATGTATTCGGTTGTATGGACTGATTTAATTCAAGGCTCATTGCTCATTGCCATTGCTATTTGGATTTATGTGAAAATATTTGCCAAGGTTAATTTTAGTTACTCCGAATTAAAAACACGCCTTGCTGATGTAGGTGCTGGTCATCTAGCAGAAATGACCTTATCCTTTGGAGAGGTATTTACATTGTTTTTAACAGGAACCTTAGGTGTGCTTGCCGCACAGGTCTATTGGCAAAGATGTTTTGCTGCTAAAAAGCCAAAGGATGCAAGTCGAGCTATGTTCTACAGTGGAATTGCAGCAATTATTTTAACATGTTTAGCGACTATTTCAGGTTTGGTTGTCAAAGTAACGAATCCGAATCTTGATCCTGGTCAAGCTATCTCATGGTTGATTTTGGAGGAAATGACCCAATTTGTAGCATTAGGATTCTTTATTCTTATTTATCTCGCAGCCATCTCAAGTGCATCATCCTTGTTACATTCTGCGTCAGTAGTCATTACCAATGATTTAATTATCCCTAATACAAAAGCTAGAACAGATGATTTTTACATCAAGTTTACTCGTTGGTGCATCCTGCTGGTCGGGATTGTCGCTGTAGGGGCTGCTGTTTGGTCAGAATCGATCATTGACCTATTTAGCCTTGCTTATACCATGGCTGGTGGTGGCGTTATACCTGTTTTAATTATTGGATTACTTTGGAAACGGAAAAAACAAGAAGCATTTAATATGGGAACACAAAATAGTGGTGTATCCGTTTGGGGCGGTCGAATCGGCTTAGTTTCAGGAGCTGCTGCATCTCTTGCATTTGGAATTCTTTGGGGAGTTCTTATTTCATCCATATTGACCATTATTCTGTCTCTTCTAATCCCAACTAATCGCAAACCAGATTTGAACGAAGAATCAATTACACAACCATAAAATTATGAAAGAAAAGCCTAGAGCGTCCTTACAGGCTAAAAGCATGATGCGAGACCTCTTAGTTTTTGGTGCTCAAAGCTAGACAACACCAATTATGAGTAAGTATTATTTTACGCATTTTTTATACTTTCTTACTCTCCTATGAAATGGGGCTGTCCAAAAAGTCAGTGAAAACTGCTTTTCTATGACGGCCCTTTTTTTCTTTATTCTTCCTAAAAAACATATAAAAAAATCGCCTTTTCTTGTAAAATGGAGTTACCACACAACATTTCAGAAAGGGCGATTTTTTATGAAATCTCATACAAATTGTACCACACAAACGACACTTCCTCTAGAGGTAATCGAGGAAAAAGTTACAGCTTCTAACCCAGCAACTCCCTTATTTAAACCTTACGATAACCGACAAAGCACGGTGATTTTTGATATCCAAGATTATATCCCTACACATCATGTAGCACGAGTGGTAGATGAAATGGTGGAGCGTATCCCAAAGGAACAGCTCTATCGTTATTATAGCGGTGGAGGTAGACCAGCCTTTCATCCCAAAATGATGCTGAAAGTTATTTTATATGCTTACAGCCAAAAAATATATTCCTGTAGAGACATCGAAAAAATGACCAAAGAAAATCTACCAACTATGTGGCTTGCAGGTATGCAAACCCCTGATTTTCGCACCATCAATGCGTTTCGTGGGAAGCGAATGAAAGCCATGATGGATCAGCTATTTGAAACGATGATTCTGCAACTGATAGAAGATCAATGGATTACGATGGAAAACTACTTCTTGGATGGCACAAAGATAGAAGCCAATGCCAATAAGTATTCTTTCGTATGGAAAAAATCAACCGTGCGATGGGAGGCGCAGTTAAAGCAACGCATCCAGGAAACGTTGGCACATATCGATACGATTGCCGCACAGGAAGAGCTAGAGATAAGCCATTCTAAAGAAGAAGCGACTGCGGAAGACTTAGAAGCGATTGCCAATCAACTAGCAGAAAAAGTAGATGCCCTTTCTGAAGCTATCGAAAATACGGAAGAAAGTCAGCTTCGAAAACAGCTCCGCTCTCGTCGTAGCACCTTAAAAAAACCAATGAAACAAATACGTGAGAACTTTCTTCCACGTATGGAAAAGTATCAGACCTATCAAACCATCTTAGGAGATCGAAACAGCTTTTCCAAGACAGATCCGGATGCCACGTTTATGCGGATGAAAGAAGATCATATGAGAAATGGACAGTTGAAGCCAGGCTATAATGTACAAATGGCCACAGAAAATCAATTGATTGTCGATTACTCCGTGCATCAACGACCAAATGATACTCGGTGTTTTATTCCACACTTGGAGAAGTTGGCAGCTTCTAACCTTCCGATGCCTCAACGGATCATTGCCGATGCAGGTTATGGAAGTGAAGCAAATTATTTATATGCGATTGGTGAAGAGAAATCCCCTCGTTTTGAATTTTTAATACCCTATGGCACCTATCTCAAAGAACAAAAAAGAGCGTACAAAAAAGACATTAAAAACTTTAAAAATTGGACCTATCGTGCCCATGAGGATGATTATATCTGCCCAAATAACCGAAGAGTCGTGTTCAAAAAATATCTCAATCGGAAGAATAGGTCTGGTTATGTGCAGAGTTATAAAATTTATGAATGTGAAAGTTGTTTGGATTGTCCATTGAAGCCCCAGTGTACGAAGGCAAAGGGGAACAGACAAATTTTTTGGAATACAATCTTTGAAGAAATGAAAGCTAAGGCAAAAGCAGCCCTTGAAAGTGAAGAGGAAGCAGCAATCTACGCCCAACGAAAAGTGGAAGTAGAAAGTGTTTTCGGTCACATCAAGGGCAATCGGTCGTTCCGTAGATTTTCTTTACGGGGTATCGATAAAGTCCACACAGAATTCGGGATCGTGGCAATAGCCCACAATATCCTGAAAATAGCTGAGCTTCGCAGGCTACTTTTCAGGAATTTTTTACAAATGAAAAACAAGAAGAGAAAAATGATTTATTTTTCTTCCTCTTGTTTTATTTTGGGGGCTTATTGGACAGCCCCTTTTTCTTGTGTACAGATGGAAAATATCATTTAACTCAAGCCCTTACTAGATAGTAATTTCTTTAACCTCCGGCACCTCATTTTTAAAATTACTATCTAAATTTTCCAAATTGACACGCAAAGTTCCGAGGTGTATCATTTTTTTAACAGAGTAATTTCTATTTTCCCAAAATTACTTCTTTTATGAAGAAAGGTGCTGATGCCACTCCTCACGTATAACATTTTAAATCAGCTATTCTCAAAGCTATTGCACATCTTCAATAACAACTCTAGTCCCTAGTTTTACCTGTATTAAAACGCCAAAATCACAGAATTTTATCAGGACTTAATGTATTGGGGGAAAAATGATAATGAGACTTATTAATCGAAAAGGAATTCTCTTTTTATTGTTAGCTTCTCTATTATTAGTTGTTGCATGTAGTTCAAATTCTTCAAAAGATGAGGATGAATCCACCAATGAGAACGAGGAAAGCGATGAAGAAATAACAACAGGAGGAATATTAAACATTGCTATGGATGCCCCTCCACCGACACTTGATCAGCCAATAAGTACTGCTGCTGCTGCGCGTGATGCTTCTAGACTTATTTTTGAAAGTCTCGTTACAACTGACTTGGAATACAATCCAGTTCCTATGCTAGCGGAAAAAATTGAAACCGAGGATAATCAAACATATACATTTCATTTAAGACAAGGCGTTAAATTTCATAATGGAAAAGAAATGACAGCAGAAGATGTTGTCGCATCCATGAATCGTTGGATGGAAAAATCGACGATAACAGGAAATATATTTACTGGAGCAACATGGACTGCTAAAGATGACCATACTGTTGTATTAGAATTAGAGGTCGCTTCCGCTCTTGCTTTAGATACACTTGCTTCCTCCAAGCAAGGAGCTGCGATTATGCCAAGAGAAATTATCGAATCAGCGCCAGTTGAAGGGGTCGATGAATACATAGGAACAGGCCCGTTCAAATTTGTAGAATGGAAACAGGACCAATATATTCATTATGAAAAATACGAAGACTATCAGCCTGTAGATTTGGAAACAAATGGGTTATCTGGTAAAAGAGAAGCATTAGTAGATGAAATTTATATCCATATTGTCACAGATCCTTCTACACGAGTAACTGGATTACAAACAGGCGAGTATGATATTGCTTACGGTATTCCGTACGACAACTATGACCAGATACAGAACGATGCAAACCTAGAAACAATTCTTGAACCAGGAGCAAATAATCTTTTAGGTTTAAACAATGTTGAAGGTCCAGCATCTGATTTAAAAATGCGTCAGGTTATTAATACGGCTCTTGATATGGATGCGATTATGATGGCTGCTTACCCTAATAAAGACTTTTACTGGTTAGACTCTGGATATATGGATGTCAATATAAAGAATTGGGCAAGCACAGCTGGAAGTGAATACTACAACCAAAATGACCCTGAAAAAGCTAAACAGATGTTAGAAGAAATGGGTTATGATGGCGAAGAGTTTAGAATCATGGCAACACGTGATTATGGTCAGCTTTATAATTTAGCGGTCGTTATTCAAGAACAATTAAAACAAATTGGAATGAATGCTACCCTTGAATTATATGATTGGCCAACTATGCTTGAGCTTCGTGATTCAGATACAAGTGCTTGGGATGCATTTATTACTGCTTCAACAACAGTTAGCACACCACCACAGCTTCTTGCATTAAGTCCTACTTGGGGTGGCGGAGTAAATGATGATTCTGTTGGTGAAGCGATAAGAGCTATTGAAACTGCACCAACGATAGAAGAGGCTCAGAAACTATGGGACGACTTACAGCTTTATGCCTGGGAGGAATTATTACCTGTTATCCCATTAGGAGGTAACAGTACCTTATATGCACATCACGAAAAAGTAAAAGGAATTACAAATAATACAGGTTTAATATTCTGGAATGTTTACATTTCTGAATAAGTACAATTTATATTGTAAGTGAGGGATGTCACCAATAAACAATCATCCCTTCCCTGCTAAATAGATACGGATTTTTTTAAATTTTTTATACATCTAAGGAGGAATTTTATCAATGGGAGTAAGTACAACAGATCACGTAAGGGAATATATAGCAAATCAGCGAGAGACATTTACGAAAATAAGTGATTATGTTTTTGATCATCCAGAATTAAGATTTGTAGAGTATAAATCAACGGAATTTTTAGCTTCAGAATGTGAAAAGGCAGGATTTGAAGTGGAGCGTGGTGTGGCAAATATTGAAACAGCCTTCGTCGCAACCTATGGAAGCGGATCACCAGTCATTGGTTTTTTAGGAGAGTATGACGCATTATCTGGTTTAGGCCAAGTACCAGATGAGACAAGTCCGAAACCAGACGGGAATGCTAATGGTCATGGTTGTGGCCATAATTTATTAGGTGTTGGTGCATTTGCTGCTGCATGTGCAACAAAAAATTATTTAGAAGAAAATAATTTGCCTGGAACGGTTAAATTCTTTGGTTGTCCTGGAGAAGAAGGTGGATCAGGAAAAACATTTATGGTGCGAGAAGGTGTCTTTGATGGAGTTGATATTGCCTTAACATGGCATCCAGCAGATTCAAACGGCATCATGAGTCAATCAAGCCTTGCAAACTATCAAGTATATTTCCAATTTGAAGGGATTTCCTCACACGCTGCGGCCTCTCCTCACCTTGGACGAAGTGCGTTAGATGCTGTAGAACTTATGAATTCAGGAGTAAACTATTTACGTGAACATGTTGTACCCGAAGCACGTATGCATTATGCGATTACAAATGCTGGAGGAATTTCACCTAATGTTGTTCAGCCAATTGCAGAGGTATTATATTTAATTCGAGCACCAAAAGTAAAACAAGTTGATGATATATTTAAACGTGTTGTGAAAATTGCCGAAGGTGCTGCATTGATGACAGAAACAAAGATGTCCATTCGCTTTGATAAAGCATGCTCGAACTATATTCCTAATCGTCATTTAGAAAAACTTTTATATAATAGCTTAAAAGAATCAAATGTGGAGGAACCAACTCCAGAAGAGAACGCATTTGCCAAGGGAATTTGGGAATCTTTAACTCCAGGTGAACAAGAGAGTTTCTTAAAAATGGCAGAAAACTTTGGCTATAATGGAGATGGTAGTGAATTTAAGGGGAAATATTTATCCGATTTAATTTCACCTTATACTCCTTCTGATCAGGCGATGGCTGGATCCACAGATGTATCCGATGTAAGCTGGGTTGTTCCTACGGCTCAATTGGCTGCAGCAACATGTGCACTCGGAACTCCTGCGCATACATGGCAAATGGTTACACAAGGAAAAAGCAGCTTTGCACATAAAGGAATGCTAAGATCCGCTGAGGCAATGGCAAAAACAGCTATACATTTATTAAATAATGAAGAGGATTTGGAAAAAGTACAGCAAGAATTCGCAGCATTTAAAGCAGCCAATCCATATACTTGTCCAATCCCAGCTGATGTTCGACCAAATATTTTAAAGATTGATTAAATCTAGCTAGAGGGTAGATTAGACTAATCATATAGAATCTAATTATAAATAGATAGAGATGGGGAATTTATATAATTTCCTATCTCTATCTTTTTAAAATATATACTTCCTTCAAAATCTTACTATGCGATCAAGCGGTATTTTATGGAAAAAATCTCTTGTTTTTTAGCGTTGTAGGTCTTCATTCAAAGGTTTGATAATCTCATAAATTCCATTACCTAATCTAGTTAGTTGAAAGAAACTTATGTAAGCCAAAACAATAGGAATCACCCTTCCTTCCCCCCTCTTCTATTTAAAATTTGTAGCGTTTTAAATTTTTTTCTTCTCTATTTATATGAAAGCATTAGGAAATTGGCACCACTTTCACTGAATTGCTAATTTGACATGCAAATTTATGAAGTTTAGTATATTAATTGTGTAAAAAATTGAACTTGCTACATGCTTGGGACATTAGCACGAAAATGTACTGTAGAAAAAGAATGGGGGTATGATAATCTAATCTACTTAAAGATCTGGTTAAAAATACACACCATAGTTTTAAAAAACCAGACTGGTCTTTTACAATCCGAGATATACATCAGAGACAAGTGTGACACTTAAATAATGCACTGAGATCAGATGGTCAAGTTCATTATAGAGGTTGAATAAAGAAGTTTTGTTTTAATAAATGAATAACTCATAAAGGTTATTCAAAAAACAGCGTAAAAAAAGACACATCGAATTTCTTCGTTAGTGCTGAAATTGCTTACGTACATATTTTGTGCGCTTTACAGTAATCAGCACATCCTGCACAATCCCGGGACGTCACAATTTAGGTGACTTGGGTCTTTTTGTCCTCCTTTTTTGAATGTATATATGACTTTAAGGAAAAATTTTAAGTCATACTTGATTATCATCAAATTGAAAGTATTTTTATTCCCTTATGCTTATAGGAAAAATATTATCGTTTTTTTAAAACGATATTTTCTCAACATGCATTTTACAAAAGACCGCTAAAAAAATTATGTGTTAATAACCATCGTCTCTCGTATGTAATATTTCGGAAATGATTATGGAAACATTTTTAAAATTATAACTTACTAAGGAGAGAAAAATAATGGGGTTAAATATACGAAAAGGGCTATTTATGATAATGTTCGTTTCTTTATTATTTGCTGTCGCATGTAGTTCAGATACATCCGATAATAATACGAACAACGAACAAGAGGCTGGCGGAACATTAAACATTGCCGTTGATGCTTCCCCACCTTCACTTGATCAACCAACAAGCACGGCAACAAATGCTCGTGATACATCTAGACTTATCTTTGAAAGTCTTGTGACAACCGACTCTGAATTTAGTCCAGTACCAATGTTGGCTGAATCCATTGAAACCGAGGACAATCAAACATTTACATTCCATTTAAGACAAGGCATCCTATTTCATAATGGAGAAGAAATGATTGCTGAAGATGTTATTGCTTCTATGGAACGTTGGTTGGAAAAATCATCAATAACAGGAAATATCTTTAATGGTGCAACATGGACGGCTGAAGATGACTATACCGTTGTACTAGAATTACAGTCCCCTTCTGCTCTTGTTTTAGACACCATTGCCACATCTAAACAAGGAGCAGCAATTATGCCAAAAGAGATTGTCGATTCTGCTCCAGCTGAAGGTGTCACAGAATATATTGGGACAGGTCCATATAAATTTGTAGAATGGCAACAAGATAACTATATTAAATTTGAAAAATATGAAGATTATCAGCCTCTCGATATGGAACCAGATGGCTTGGCTGGAAAAAGAGAAGCATTAGTAGATGAGATCTATTTTCATATCGTAACTGACCCTTCTACACGATTAACTGGATTACAAACGGGTGAATATGACTTTGTTTATGGTGTGCCTTTAGATAACTATGAACAATTACAAAATGACCCAAATCTCGAAACAATCCTTGAACCAGAAGCCAATAATCTATTAGGTTTAAACAATGTGGAGGGTCCAGCATCTGATTTTAAATTACGTCAAGCTATTAATACGGCTCTAGATGCAGAAACGATTATGATGGCTGGTTATCCTAACGAGGATTTCTATTGGTTGGACTCAGGGTATATGGATGTTCATATAGCCAATTGGGCAAGCACAGCTGGAAGCGAGTATTACAATCAGAATGACATGGAAAAAGCAAAACAATTGTTAGAAGAAAGTGAGTATGATGGTGAAGAATTTACAATCATTACAACACGTGACTATTTCTATCTTTATAATATAGGGGTCGTTATTCAAGAACAATTGAAGCAGCTTGGAATGAATGTAAAACTAGAGGTCTATGACTGGCCAACCATGCTTGATCTACGTGATAATAAGCTAAGTGAATGGGATGGATTTATTACGTCTTCTACAACTGTTAGCACGCCACCACAGCTTCTTGTATTAAGTTCTTCTTGGGCAGGTGGAGTAAATGATGATTTCGTTGGTGAAGCAATGAAAGCCATTGAAACAGCACCAACAATAGAAGAAGCTCATGATTTATGGGATGATTTACAGCTCTATGTTTGGGAAGAACTTCTACCTGCTGTTCAGTTAGGCGGTAACAGTACTTTATACGGAAGTAGTTCAAAGGTACAAGGTATTGAGACAACTTCAGGCCCGATTTTCTGGAATGTGACAGTTTCTGAATAAAAGTCTTTAAATGAAATATTTAATTGTATATACAGCTAAGGAGTGTTTCATCAATGGGAGTAAATGCAGCAGACCAAGTAAAAGAGTATTTAGCAAATAATTACGATGCATTCACAAAAATGAGTGATTATGTTTTCGATCATCCAGAATTAAGATTTGCAGAATATAAATCAGCAGAATTTTTAGCTTTAGAATGTGAAAAAGCAGGATTTGAAGTGGAACGGGGTGTTGCAAATATTGAAACAGCCTTTGTTGCAACCTATGGAAGTGGTAGTCCTGTCATTGGATTTTTAGGAGAATATGATGCACTATCTGGTTTAGGTCAGGTTCCAAATGAAACAAGCCCAAAACCAAATGGGAATGCGAATGGTCATGGTTGTGGTCATAACCTATTAGGTGTTGGTGCATTTGCAGCAGCATGTGCAACCAAAAATTATTTAGAAGAAAATAATTTGCCTGGAACGGTTAAATTCTTTGGTTGTCCTGCTGAAGAAGGTGGATCAGGAAAGACTTATATGGTAAGAGAAGGAGTTTTTGACGAGGTTGATATTGCCTTAACATGGCATCCTGCAGATATGAATGGAATTATGAGCGTGTCAAGTTTAGCTAATTATCAAGTCTATTTCCAATTTGAAGGGGTGTCGTCACATGCCGCAGGATCTCCACATCTTGGACGCAGTGCGTTAGATGCAGTAGAGCTAATGAATTCAGGGGTTAACTATTTGCGTGAACATGTTGTACCTGAAGCACGTATGCATTATGCAGTGACAAATACTGGCGGTATCTCTCCTAATGTTGTTCAAGCAAATGCAGAGGTATTATATTTACTTCGCGCACCTGAAGTTCATCAAGTCGATGATATATTTAAACGAGTAATTAAAATTGCAGAAGGTGCAGCTTTAATGACGGAAACAAAAATGACGATGCGTTTTGACAAGGCCTGTTCTAATTATATACCGAATCGAAAGCTGGAAGAAATATTATATGATAGTTTAAAAGATTCAAGTCTGCAAGAACCCACTCCAGAAGAAAATGCATTTGCCAAGGGTATTTGGGAATCATTAACAGAAAATGAGCAAGAGGGTTACTTAACAACAATGACAGATTATGGATACAATGGTGATGGAAGTGAATTTGAAGGAAAATATGTATCCGATTTAATTTCTCCTTATACACCAGCAGATAGATCTATGGCTGGATCTACAGATGTGGCAGATGTCAGTTGGGTCGTACCAACCGCTCAAGTGGCTACAGCAACATGTGCGATAGGAACGCCTGCTCACACCTGGCAAATGACGGCGCAAGGAAAAAGCAGTATTGCCTATAATGGCATGTTAAGAGTTGCGGAAGCTATGTCTAAAGCAGCAATACACTTATTTAATAATAAAGAAGACTACGAAAAAGTAAGAGAAGAATTTGAAGCATTCAAAGCTGCTCATCCATATACTTGCCCGATTCCAGCTAATGTTCAACCAACTATCTTAAAATAGTAAAGATTGGTGGATTAATCATAGCTGTAGAATCTAGTTAGTTCAGATGGAAGTGTAAACTAAAATGTGTAAGTAGTTGTTTTATCTCTATACACACTAACATTAGTAGCGCAAAACTAAGGGCATAGTTTTGTGCTACTTTTTTTTATTATTGAAGAAAAACTGTTCTAACTTTTGACTTGATCGCCTACAGGACCTTCATACCAGATTGCTGTTCGTTGAGCCAAGATTTTGCTATGCACTTCCTTCAGCTTTTACCACGTGATAAATAACTTGTGCTTCTCTAGTTATTGATTGATGTGTATCATCATGCCCTGGCGCAAATATAAAAGACGGCCATTAAGACCGTCTTTGTTCATGCTTGTATTATTTATTATTTGAAACGTTCCAAAGGATAAGACGATGGTTTTCATTTTGTTCTTTGAAATTTTCGATAGTGTTTTGTAGTGTTACAATTTTATCGTAATCGCCAACTTTTACAATTGGCATATAATCCCAAAACCATTCTTGAAGTTTGTCATAAACAGGTTTGGCCTCCTCTACAGAAGGTTGCTCCCTAAATTCTTCAATAATATTATCAAGTTCAGGGCTATCTGTCCATCCACTATAATCGCTCATTAAATATACATTTGACGTTGGCTCTGGTACAGGAACATTCCCCATCATAAACATATCATAAGCGGTGTCATCTTCACGTTTCGCTGATAAAGAAGGCCAATCATATATTTCTAGTTTTATATTCATCCCAATACGTTCTAACTGCTCTTGTATGACGACAGCCGCATTATATTGTTCTTCATAGTCTCTCGTTGTAATAAATGTGATTTCCTCACCATTATAACCTGCTTCATTTAATAATTGTGTTGCTTTTTCTATATCTACCACATTATATTGATCTTCACCAACCTCACTATCCCATTGTCCCTTCTGATGAGACATCATCAGATTATGGCTTAAAGAATAATATGAATCATTCGCAAAAGGTGCGATCATGATGCTCTCCATATCCAAAGCTGCTGCTATTGCTTGACGCGCCTTGACATCGGTAAACAGTCCATTTCTCTTATTAAAGTGGATTGCCATATAAGCATTAGGAAAAGAAGTGTTTTCTAAATTGGCTTCATTTTGCATTTGATCCCCTACATCATAAGGCACACCAAACGCGATATCATATTCTCCAGACTGTATTCCAGCCACTTGAGTAGAAGTATCTGGTGTGAAAACAAAAAACAAATCATCAACTACTGCTTCCTTTTCGCCAGCAAATCCACTAGCGGGCTCCTCGCGAGATTGATAATCTTCAAATTTTGTTAAATGAACCTGTTGATCTTGTTGCCATTCTTCAAATTGATATGGACCTGTTCCAATATATTCTTCAACACCCGTGTCATTTGCGCGATCAATTACCTCTTTTGGCATAATAGCTGGGAATCCTGCTCCTATATAAGACATCGTCACAAAAACCGTTGACATAGGTTTTGGCAATGTTAAAGTAACTGTGTAATCATCTTGCGCTTCGAATGTTGCTTCATTAAATTGCCCTCTCGCTCCGACACTATCTTTCCATCTTTTCATGGAAGCGACTACATCATCCGCTACCATTTCCTCACCATTATGAAACAATACACCTTCGCGAAGCTTAAACGTCACCATTTGCCCATCTTCACTCTGTTCATATGATTCAGCAAGCATGGGCTGTACACTATAATTAGAATCGACGGTTAGCAATGTTTCGTAAACATGGGACATAATATCTGTTGTCGCTATAACGTTACTAACATGTGGATCAAGCACAGGGGGTTGAGCAGGATATGCTACTTTTATTTCCCCACCTTGAGGTTGAGTATCCTGATCTTGACCTGTATCTGATTTTGCGTTGCATCCTACGATGACAATAAGTGAAAACAAAATAAACATTATTCCTAATCCTTTTATCCTGTACATCTAAATCCTCCCAGTTACCTTTGTTTGATGCACTATAAGTTGCATGCCATTAACAAAAGGTTTTCATGTTTTGAACTGTGGCTCCCTCCCTTTAAAATGCTTAATCCATCAAGCTTTTTATAAAATAAAAAAAAAACAGTTACAAGGACACGAGTTTTTACAACAGCTCTGTCTATATAACTGGTTTGAATCTAGGACTCGCTTTACATATTTTTCTGTAATTTAGATTTAGTAGCTCATATTAAGCATTATCAATAACATAGCAAATATAGAATTTTAGGTCAAATAATATTCTGAATAAACTGAAGTAAGGGAATTGAAATTTAATTATAAATTAAATAATGGACGAATTGTACTATGTTATCAGACCGATTGATTTTGCAAACTCATCGTGGCTCTCCTAAGATTGTCATGATTAAATAGTTGAAATAACTTTAATTTGGGATGCTAATTTGCTATCCTTTCACAAAGGGAGGCGTCACTATGACCGTTTATCAATATTCAGCTGAAACAATTGATGGGAAGGAAAAACTTCTTTCAGATTACAAGGGGAAAGTGCTGCTAATTGTCAATACTGCAAGCCAATGTGGATTTACACCTCAATTTGATCGTTTACAAAAATTATATGATACCTATAAAGATGACGGTTTTGACATTCTCGGCTTTCCATGTAATCAATTTGGAAACCAAGATCCTGGTACGAATGATGAGATCCAATCTTTTTGTCAAAAAAATTATGGTGTTACCTTCCAAATGTTTAGTAAGGTAGAGGTTAAAGGAGAAAAAGCGCATCCTCTCTTTATCTATTTAACAGAGCATGCAAAGGGATTGATGTCTAATCAAATTAAGTGGAATTTTACAAAGTTCCTCATCAATAAACAGGGTGAAGTTATTGACCGATTTGCACCTCAAACAGATCCAGCAAAAATACATAAAGAAATAGAATCTGCACTTAAAGCGTAAAAAGTCTACCTAGATATGCTTCTTTTTGTTCAAGACTTACCCAGATAAGCGAATCAAAGCAAAATTGACTGAGATGAATCCGGTAGCATACCGAAAACAAACCAGCCAATTAGCTGCTTAAATACTTAGTCTAACTTTATGGGGCCAGTACAGATTTATCATATCCACATGGTAGAAACTGTTGAATTTTCAGTCGATTATTTAAAAGAATACATACATCAAGCAAGAAATGGAGGTATTGAAGAACTAAAAATCTGAGAATATGCCTATTTTCTCTATGAAACAAATTACCTAACCCTTGGGTTGATAACCGACGCCATCTTCATTTTAAGGATTAAATCCCTTTATCCTGTACATCTAAATCCTCCCAGTTTCCCTTGTTTGATACGCATTATCCAAGTGTCTGTCATATTTTTTGATAGTTTTCCCATCAAATCATGGTGTCTCTTACTTTTCTTTTACTTGTGTCCATGTTGGCTTTAAAACCGCATTTTCTAATATTTCAGCAATACTATCACTAGCTTCAAGATTTTTTAAAGCATCAATTAATTTAATTGTTTTTTCTTTGCCTATGATTGGTTCTGTTAGTACAGTAAATTTGCTTTCCAATGCCTCCATTGACAGTGGATTTTCATAGCTCCCTGTCGCATTCTCAATTTTAATATCAATAGTTTCTCCATTTTTCTTAACTAATTTCGCATACACTTCTTCTTCTTTCATCTCTTCTATAACAATTGGGCGAATTTTATTTCTAAATTCAATAATTCTAGGTGAGGCTACCATTTCATCTGAGTACTGTTTCTCTCCTGCCGCACCTTCTAAAAACCCAACTGTTGCTGAATGGTAAATGCTGAACTTTCCTTCTAATCCTGTCTGTGGGTTAGGCTTCCCAGTCAGTTCTAGCACATATTGGTTAACATGTACCTCAATATAATCAACCTCCTCTGCTTCAACCTTCTTCCCTAATTTAATACAAGCATCAATGGAAGGGTGTAAAACAATCCCACAAGCATATGGTTTGAAGGTGTTCTTGAGTAATTCCCATTCTTTGCCCCAATTGATATTGACTTTCTCTAAATCATGTTCAGGGGCTAACACATTTGCAAATCCTCGCTTAGCCTCTAAAACTTGTCTAGAGCTGGTAAAGCCTTTTTTAGCTAATAAAGCAGCCATTAAACCGTTCTGTGCTGCTTTACCAGGATGAAATGGCTTCGTCATTGTTCCAAACATTTCTCTTAAACCAAATGCTTGAGTGCCAGCAATACCTAACGCATACAGAAGCTCTTCTTCCTTTAAATCAAGCATAATACCTGCTGCGATTGCTGCCCCAAAAACACCAGTTGAACTTGTGATATGCCAACCAAGTTGATAATGACTCGGATACACCGCATTACTAATTCTAAGTTCAGCCTCACAGCCTAAAATAAAAGCGTGAAGCATTTTAGCTGGGCTTATATGGTGTTTCTCTGCTAGTGAAAATACAACAGGTGCAACTGGACCACTTGGATGGTGAATGGTGTCTAAATGAGTATCATCAAAATCAAAAATATGTGATGTCATCCCGTTAATCATCGCCCCTAGCAAGAGATCACACTTTTCACTTCGACCGAAAATGGATACCTGACTACTCCCTTCTAGCTCTTCTTTTAATGAAAGTACCATTTCAACGGATGGATGATGAGCTGCTCCTATCGCGACTCCCATCCAATTAAGTAAGCTCTTTACTCCATGATCACGTACTTCTCCCGGAATATCTTCCATCTTTGTATTTAGAATATTTCTGACCAATGTTTTTGTTATCATCTCTATCTCTCCTACTACCTAAATTGGTGTTTCTATGGAAAAAAGTTAATTCTTTTGAAATTCCAAAGTTAATGATTTAAGAAGTCTTCTAATATCATCTATTTCTTCCAGCTTCTCTAAGTAAGCAAATGCGGAATGCTGTTGTTCGTCTGTCATGATGTGGTTAACACATTCCGAAAATTTTTGCTTTAATTGCGCTCGTGATAAAGCTTTTTGACTTGATCCAATCGGATGGGTGACTGTTTTCGTATAGATATCCCCTTCCTTTGTTTTGATCGTCACAGTAGCCTTTTCCTCTTCCTTATCTTCTTCAGCCAAAATAATAACCTGTTTCATCATCCTTTGAATATCCGTTCTCTTTACTTGATCATCATGAAACTGAGCTAAGCTTACTTCCTGATTCAGTACAGCTGATGCAATACAATATTCAAGGCTAAATTTCGCCTCCATCTCATCTTTAGGTTGATGATATCTTAAAATGGAAGCCGCTCTTTTTGAAATAGAGCATTCGATTGTTTCAAGCTGCTCAGGATCTAACTGATGCTTTGTGATTAGTGAAAATACAGCATCAATCGGTCGATGTGTCATGGAACAAGAAGGATTCATTTTAACATTCAATCCATTCGATTCTAAATATAAGCTATCCACTGAAAACGACAGATTTTCAAAATCCTGATCATGATGAAACACATCTCCATAGCCAAAGTCAGCTTCTAGAACGTTTGAATTTGCCGTTACATCTTGTTCAGCGAGTAATGCGGCGAAAACTCCTGCCGCTGCTGCCTGTCCAGCATGAAGTGGTTTCGTCATCGTTCCAAAATTAGCCCGCAGTCCACTTGCACTTGATGCTGCTATTCCAAGCGCATAACGGATTTGTTGTTGACTAAGCCCAATGATCTTCGCACTCGCAGCTGCCGCACCAAGCGTGCCATATGTTGCAGTTGTATGCCATCCTTGACTTGCATGCTGTTTGGCTAATTGATGAGTAACCTCCAACCCACATATATATCCTTCCAACACTTCTTTTCCCGATCGGTTATATTTCTCTGCTAATGACAGGATTGCTGGGATTAAAATTGCTGACGGATGTCCTTTCATTACAAGTGATGTGTCATCAAAATCTAGTGCATGTGCTAATGTTCCCATTACCCATGCAGCATCTCTTGCATTGGTTTTATATGAGAATGGAATAATCGTACTTTGTCCACCTTCCTGCTGCAAAAGATTAGCTTGCTCTAAATATTTCAATAGCTTAGTGACAACAGGCTCATCCTTTGCTGCTATCATTACACCAATCGTATCGATGATTGCATTCTTTGTATGTTCAATTGCCGATTGAGTTACCGATGATAATTCAAAATTCTCGATAAAAATTCCACATGCTTCCGTTGTATTCATCACTATTTCATCTCACTTTTTAGATCATGATCTAATATATTTTGTAAGGATTGTTCCGCAAATCGCTCAAGAACTTCAGTTGTCACATAGCCAATATGGGGCGTCAAGACAACATTTGGGCAATTTTTAAAAGGGTTCTGTACTAAAGGTTCTTCTTCAAATGTATCTATGCCCGCTCCGTATAAATGTCCGCTTTCTAATAACTCAACTAACGCCTTGGTGTCGACTAGAGCTCCACGCGCGGTATTTATAAAAATACTCCCTTTTTTCATAAGGTTTAAGTGCTGCTGATTTAAAATGCCTCTTAATTCAGGTACTAATTTAAGATGGACAGAGACGATATCTGACGTGGATAGAACTTCTTCTAGTTCAAGTATTGAGATATGTTCATCTCCTTTTTTCCCAGTTGGTCTCCATGCAACCACTTCGATATTAAAACTTTCAGCCACCAAAGCTACTTCCCTCGCAATTTTCCCGTACCCTAATAACCCAAGACGTTTGTTCTGCAACTCCATTCCTGGATATTGGATCCATTTGTCCTGCTGAAGGTTTTGCTGATGAGGCGTGAATTGGCGCGCACACGCTATCATCAGACCAAATGTTAATTCCACAACAGATGGACGTGAAGTGCTGCCTGTCAACGTAATAGTGATACCTTGTTTTTCAGCTTGATCAAGATCAATATGAGCCGCTCCACCGCCTGTTTGTGAAATCATTTGAAGTGAAGGAAGCTTCTTAAGCACATCAGCAGAAAGATTGACACGCTCTCTTATCAGTACAGCGATATCTGCCTCTTTTAAAAGGGACACAACCTCTGCTTCTTCCGTTATTTTGTGATGATGATAAGTGATGGAATAACCTTTTTTCTCCAACTCTGCAACTTTAGGAGATGATGGATAAATACGTTCATAATCGCTAAGCACTACAATTTGTTTTGTCATACCTTCACTAGCTCCCTCCTTCATTACTTATTTTGTTGGTTCTCTTCATTTACGAAAACATATTCCAATTTCTCTATGTGTTCCTTTAAACGTATAAAATGGATAATTAGGCTTTAGCTGATTCATCGTCTAAATCTCCTTTTAAAATCATTTTTACAAATAACTCAATCATCATTCTAAAAGATGCAATTCTTGAGTTATTTGAATAAAGTCTTTAAAATAAGTTTAAAGCGTTATTATCTGACAGTAAAGAAAATTTAATGAATTATGTTATTCAGATTGTCAATGATGCCAATAAATAACTGCCAAGAGCAAGGTGGAATTAAATATGAATATGGATGCTATTGAATCATTTATTGAAATTATTCGTTATGGTAGCTTTACAGAAGCGTCAAAAAATCTTTATGTTCCGCAACCAACTTTATCTCATCGGATGAATCAATTGGAAAAAGATCTTGGTGAAAAACTAATTAAGAGAGACAATAAAGGGATTCACTTAACTAAAGCAGGAGAAACATTTCTCCCTTTTGCCATGCAAGTATTCGAGGGATATTCAAGAGGAAAGAAGGCTATCGAAGTTACGAAAATGGGAATTGATGTGACATACAATATCGGCATTTCATTAGCACTTTGTCAAAGTATGATTCCATCCTTTCTTTCCAATTATTTGAATCATAACCTTGATTCGTCAATGAATCTTTATGTCAGTAATTCAGATATGATCATACAGTCATTAAAAAATCAGGAATTAGAAATTGGTTTTACAAGATATACAGTGAATGATGAGAGTTTAGTATTTGACGAAATTTATAAGGATCCTATTTGTTTAATCGTGCCACCTCATCACCCATTTACCAAAAGAGAATCGGTAACACTTGAAGAAGCATGTTCTGAAACACTTATTCTTTATCGGGAAGGATCCAATCTCCGCAATATGGTGGAAGCAGCCATTTTCGACTTAAATCTAACCTATAAAACGAAGGTGGAAGCGAATCATTCTGAACTCATAAAGTTTTTTGTGAAATCTAATCTCGGGATAACCTTCCTACCAGAATCATATGTTGATTACGAAGTGAAAAATAAGCAAGTAATGAAGATTAACCTAGCAGATAATCCTTTTTCCTTTCGACATACTTATATCGCATATCATAAGCAGAATAAAGAGTTATTTATCGAAAAGCTTATTAAACAATCCAAGGCATATTTTAATAGTCCTGGTAATCATAAGATCTAAAATAGAAAGTGAATTTTAGTTTATCAACCTCCTGTTTTCAGGGTGGTTCATCATATTACTGCTTAATTAGATTTCTAAAATTAACTAAGGGGATGCAAAGAAATGAATGCAGATGTAATTGTTATTGGTGGAGGAGTTATTGGATCATCGATAACCTATCACTTAGCTCGTGACGGTGTTAAAGTAAAACAGTTAGAAAAAGGAAGTATTGCTAATCAAGGTGCTGCATCTAGGGCCAGTGCTGGTGGGATAAGATTAAATAATCGTGACCCTAGAGAGTTAGATTTAGCAAAAGCAAGTATTAAACGATGGGAATCTTTAGAGGAAGAATTGGAAGCCAATTTAGAATATGGGTCAGCAGGGCAAATCATGCTGTTTGATGATCGCTACATGATGGACGAGGTTGAAAAGCAAGTAATAGATGATTTGAAAAATGGAATCGAAGCTAAGATTGTGATTGGATCAGAATTAAATGAATTAGTTCCATCTCTCTCCCCCACTATTACAAAAGCAATACACTATCCAAGTGGAGGTCAAGCAAATGGATTGTTAACAACAGTTGCTTATACTTCTAAAGCACGTCGTCTAGGAGCAGAAATTATCACAGGGATAGAAGTATATTCCATCGTTAAAGAAAACAATCGGGTTGTCGGTGTAGAAACTAGTAATGGATTTATACATGCTAACACCGTTATTAACGCAGCTGGAGCATGGACACCAGCATTACACGAAACATTAGGACTTTCACTTCCGCAAATTAAGCATTCTATTCGGCAAATGTCTGCAACATATCCGGCTCCTTTATCCACCTTGCCAGGACCAACAATTGGAGCAAAAGGAACTAAAATATCACTTAAACAGACCATTGACGGACGTATACGAGCTGGTGGAGGCTATATAACAAAACCAGGTCCAGACAAATATACTGGAATCTTTAATGAGGAAGAACTAGAAGAACAGCGAAATACAGTGCTCTCCCTCCTGCCAGCAGTAGAAGCATATGAAATTGATTTTACTTATTATGGTGCGGAAGCATATTGTATCGATAATATTCCAATACTAGGTCCTATCCCAGAGGTTGAAGGATATTTAATCGCCGCCGGATTTAGTGGACATGGATTTACTTTATCTCCAGCAATAGGTATGGTGATGGCAGAAGTAGCACAAGGCAAGCAACCTTCCATTTCAATTGAAGCGTTTAAAATTGATCGTTCTTATAATAAGCCAGTGGAAGGTGAAACAAGTGCAATACATAACCTTCCGGGTTAAACAAATCTGGTAATGTATCATATTTCATGAAATATGTTTAACATGTCCATGAGAGGTGATAATAGTCCAAGAATATATAGCTTTTTACATCATGTCATAGTCATAATTTCCATAAAAACTTCAAATACTGAATCTGTTGCAAATATTTATTAATAATAGTTGATGACTATTGTTGCAATAGAGCTAGGAGGAGAAATATAAATGAAACTAAAGTTGATAAGTATACTTTTCTTAATTTTCACGTTTGGACTTGTGATGGCAGCATGTAGTTCTGAACAGCAAGACTCTTCAGATACGGATGATACTGCTTCCCCAGATAATGAAGTGGAAAATAATGAACAAAGTAGTGGTGGAGAATTAAATATTGCGGTAGCAGCCCAGCCCCCTACTCTTGATACACATTTGACAACAGCAACCGTAGCTCTTGATGTGACAAGAAATATTTTCGAAACATTAGTAACAATGAATGAAAACTATGAATCTGTTCCTATGTTAGCTGAATCAATTGATGTAAGTGATGACGGTAAAACTTATACATTCAAGCTAAGAGAGGGTGTTAAATTCCACAACGATAAGGAAATGACTTCTGAAGATGTGGTTGCGTCAATGAATCGTTGGTTAGAGCAATCATCTCGAGCTAAGATGCTTTTAAGTGGAGCAACATTTGAAGAAGTGGATCCGTATACGGTTCAATTGAATTTACAGGAACGTGCTTCTGATACGTTAGATGTGATGGCAGGGCAAGGACAATTTGCGGCGATTATGCCAAAAGAAATAATTGAGTCCGCAACCTCAGAAGGTGTTACAGAAACGATTGGGACAGGTCCATTTAAATTTGAAGAGTGGAAACAAGACCAGTACATTCATTTATCAAAGTTTGAAGATTACAAGGCTTCAGAAGAAGAAACAAGCGGTTATGCTGGGAAAAAGGAAGCGCTCGTTGATGATCTTTATTACCATATTGTATCAGATACTTCTACACGAATCGCTGGAATACAAACAGGCGAATATGATATTGCAGAACAAATGTCACCTGACAATTATGAACAACTACTAGATACACCAAACGTTGAAACATACACTTATCTGTCTGGGACAAATTCAATGTTTTTCAACAAAAAAGAAGGGATCATGGTTGATCAAACAATTAGACAAGCTGTAAATGCAGCGTTAGATATGGACCAAATTATGTTAGCTAGTTTTGCTCATGAAGATCTATATGATATTCATTCAAGCTATAACAACCCTGAACAAGCTTATTTTGTAAGTGAAAATGGTCAGGATTCTTATAACCAAGGCGATGCGGAAAAAGCCAAACAGTTATTAGAGGAAGCTGGTTATAATGGCGAAGAAGTAACAATGATGGCGACTCGTGATTATGATCACCATTACAGTGCAGCAGTGGTTGTGCAGGAAAAACTTGAACAAGCTGGTATGAACGTCAACCTGGAAATTTATGATTGGCCTACTTTAAATGAAAACATGACAGATCCAGATAAATGGGATATCTTTTTCACAAGTACGGGTTATGTCACAACACCATCCCAGCTATTAGCATTAAATACAGATTTTGCAGGGTGGCCAGATGATCCAACAATGATCGAGCTATTGAGCTCCATTAGGGCAGCAGAATCACAGGAAAAAGCAGATGAAATTTGGGATGAATTACAAGGCTACTTATTAGATGAATATGTACCGATTGTTTCATTCGGTCATTATAGAAGCATTATTGCAACCTCAGATAAGCTTGAAGGCTTTAATGTATTCCGAGGTACGATTCCTTGGAACACAAGTGTAAAAGAATAAAATTCAGCATGAAAGAAGTAAGCGACTTAGACCTTATGTATCAACCCATAAAGCTTCGACTAAATATTTAGCAGATAATTGGCTGGTTTGTTTTCGCTCTTCTACGAACCTAAATAAATGCCCTCATCTTTAAAAAAAGTCTATTAACCTCCAATTGACAGAGGTTAATAGACTTATCATTCTTTCCGAATTTACTCCTTATTACTTTCTATTCCCATTTACATGGTATACATATGTCCATGTTATTCAGTAATGGAAACATTCCATAAAATAGGATTTGAAATAGATTGAAATCCTTCCACATTCTTATTCATAGAAGTAATAAGCGCAATATTCCCTGGCTTAAATACGGGTAAATACTCCCAAAAGACTTGGTGAAGTTCATCGGAATATTCTTGAGCTTCTTCAATAGAGCTTGCATATAAGATCCCTTCAGAAATTCTTTTCAAATCATCACTATCAGTCCAGCCAAGCCATTCCGAATTCATAAAAAGATATTGAATCGGTATCGGTCTAATCGTGAAATTAGTGAAAAATAAATCAAATTTGTTTTCATCCTCACGAGATTTAAGTACTGTAGCCCAATCGGTCACTTCCAGTTTGACGTTCATCCCCACAGCTTCTAGTTGTTCTCGAATAACTAGAGACATATTGTAATAATTAGCATATTCTCGACTGGTTAACATCACTACTTCCTCTCCATTATATCCCGCTTCATCTAGTAACTTTTTGCTCAACTCAGGATCGTAAGTGTTGTATATATCGCTCCCAACATCCGAATACCATCCCGTTTGTTCTGTTTTAACAAGTGCATGATCCATTTCATAAAACTGTTCATCAACGTAAGCCGCTTTTAGGACATCTTCAGCATTTATAGCAGCATTAGCGGCTTGACGAGCTTTTTGATTGGAAAATACACCCGTTTTTTTATTAAATACCATCGGTGTAAATGAACTTGAATCGATAGAATTTTTAAAATCTGGGTTATCTAGTAATTTTAAAGCACTATCTGGTGGGATATCACCTGCAATGGCATACTCACCTGATTGCAGACCAGCCAAGCGCGTGGAGGGATCAGTAATGATGTGAAAATAAATATCATCCAAATATGCTTTCTTTTCACCTGCCATACCATCAGCAGGTTCATTACGTGATTGATACTCGGAAAATTTTTCTAAATGAATATAATGATCCTGTTTCCATTCTTTATACGCATATGGACCAGTACCAACATATTCATTTACCCCGTCAACACTAGCGCTTTTAATAATTTCTTCCGGCATAATTGCCGCAAACTGTGTAATATCCGAAAAAATATACAAATCTAATGTCGTTGGATTATCTATATGTGCAATAACCGTATAATCATCTTTTGATTCATATTTGGTATCGGCCAAATACGTTAATGCCTGGGATGATAATGACTGCCATCTTTCTAATGAGGCTATCACATCTTTTGCTTTCATTTCTTGTCCATTATGAAATTTTATTCCCTTACGCAAATAAAAAGTTATTAAATTACCATCTTCACTAACTTCATAGCTTTCGGCTAACATAGGGGCTACTTCTAAGCTGGAATTGAGGGTCAGTAATCCTTCATATATATGATTTGAAATATCTCTTGTAGCATCTGAGGTAGTAAAATGAGGATCTAATGTCAATGGTTGAACATGATAAGCGAAGTCTAACTTTCCACCTTGTAGTGCTTCATCTTTTTTCTTGTTTTGATTAACATCACCCGTACTGGTTGAACAACTAATCAGCGCAATACCTAACGTTAACAATAGTAACAAGCTCCCAATCTTCTTTAATTGCATCATTTACCTCCTGAAATCAATAATTTACTATTTTTATCCATTATTTCTCTAAATATGTCATGTAATTTTAAGGTAATAAGTATAATGAAAAATTGTTTTTAAATCATATTGTACTTTTCCAATGTATCTCTAATCTCGTCTTGTAGTTCGTTGGCGGGTAAGTACATTGGTAACATTAAATTAGAATTTATCTTACCCATCATTCTGAGAGCCACCTTTTACAAGACCTGGATTTGTAATAATACATCATTTAAAGGTAGCAAATTGTAATGCAGATCCAATGCCCTGCCTTTTAACCAAGCATTACACACATTAGTCACTAGTTTAGGCGCAACATTTGTAGTAGCACTTATTGATCCAGCAGCACCAATAGTTAACATGAGATAACATAATAATAAAATGCCTAAGAATAGTAAGAAATCCTTTCCCAAAGAATACATAATTCTGTTCCAAGTCTTTATTTGATTCTTTTACGCCAATTATATTGTCGCAACCTTTCAACAAACAAGCCAATATATTTACTTCTAAATTAACTGCTGTACGACCCGGAATGTTGTAAACAATAATTGATAAATCTACCGTCTGCCACCGCTTTATAAGCGTTTATATAACGCCTTTTGATTTGGGCAGTTGATGATTTGTTGACCAGTTGCAGGAATTACAGGAACCTTATTATCAACCGTTTTAATAGCATTCCCCATCTCTTTTATACGCTTATTAATGGTTAAAGAACTAGTTTTTCCAGATGTTCCAGTAATAGAAATACCATGACTACCAATACTTATTTGTCAATTATCAGATTAGACATTGCTTCCTAATCTCCTTCACCACCTTCCTTAAACGATGTAATTACCTGACAGAAGAATCCCCTTTATTTCTGTTTTATTTTTTTAACATTTACTATCACTCTATTTCAATAATTTGTTTTAAAAAATTAAATATAGAATATCAATGCATTAATTTAAATGAATCAAAACTTAAAATTTCTAACCAAGTTTTTTATTTGAAGCAATTACTTGAAATTCAATCCACATCATACCAATTATTTATTAGTTTTTTCTCTTGATAAAAAATGCTTCTAAAGTATTTTCTATATAGAAACAATAGCGCCTTAGTTATGTATTAATTCAATAAAACCTTCATTAGTTAACTGACTGACTAATTGCCACCCTTAAAGGTATTTTGAATTTTTTAGAGATGATATCACTTATAACCATACGATATCTTGGGTCATACTCGCCATTTTATTATCTATTTGTGAATAAAGTCAAACGCTAATTTTTTTACTTTTTCCCATGCTTAGAACTATATATTAAATAAAATGTTTTTTCAACCTCTTTAGTATATTATGTAAAGTGAAAATATTCTGCATTATAATTATACTAAAATAGCTTTAATTTAAGTTCGTCTTTTACGATTAATTTGAATTTTAGTTTTACTTTCCCATTGTATTGGAGAGTGCATTAACTCCATTTTATTAGAAAAAGCGAGTTTTATATCTTTTTTAAGAACTATTACATAAAGAGGTCCGACACAGAAAGTCAGTGAAAACTGACTTTCTGTGTCGGACCTCTTTTTTATACTTTTCTCATTCCTTGTATCCAACAAAACCTTGGACTATCCTCGAAGTAAAGCTTCATATCCGAAAGGTTCTGCTGGAGGAGATTCTTTTATCTCAAGCTCTCCTTTTTTCCTAAGTTCATCACAATACCTGGTTACTTCCTCAAGGTTGGTCCACCAAATATCTGGAAATTGTCTCATATACTTGATTAACTTTTCCACTGTTTGCATATATACTGATCTACCACTAATAAATGGATGTAAAGTTAATACAAAGCATCCCCCTGAATCATAATATCCATCAAACTCTCTGCTCCAAATTTTAAATACCGTATCAGGATCAACAATTGTTTTATTTCGACTTGCACGTGTGTGTCCCCAATACTCTGCGTCATCTAATATCCATTGAATCGGAATTTCGATAATTGAACCGCCTTTTGTTTTCAGTTCATAAGGAATTTCATCATCCATTAAGCTTGAATCCGAAAGTATACCATGTTTAATCAGCAAATCTGGTGTCCAGCGGTTTAGCTCCCATGATGGAGAACGATAAATGTTTGGAGCATATCCTAATATATCATGAAGCATTTCCTTGCTCTTTAATAAAATATCTTCTTCATCCTTTTGACTTAGATCATCTAAGGATTCATGTATATAGCCATGTAAACCAATGGCATGGCCCTGTTCTCTAATCGACTTTGTAACTTCTCTATATACGCCTGCTGTGTAACCCGGAATATAAAATGTTCCAGATAACTGATATTTGTCCAGCAAATTTAATATCTTTTTCATACCTAGTGTTGGTCCATATCTTCGTTGATGTAGCTCGCTTAATAATTTTCGGGACTGTTTCGGATACCGCACATACGCTGCAGATTCTCCGTCAAAATCCCATGTTAAACAAACTGCCATACGTTTTTGATTTGGCCATGTGATTGTCATTACTTTTTCCATCCTTTTTTAATCATATATATGAAGCATTTTTAGCAATTATTTTTCAATCGTCAAGTCCCATAAGATAGGTCCTTCAAAACGAGAATATCCTTTAACATCCTTAGATATTACATTTAACTTTGAAAAGTTCCCTAGTTTAATAAAAGGTAAGTATTCCCAAGTATAACCTTGAAGCTCATCCCATATTTCCTGAGCCGCTTCTGTTGTATCTGCATGAATAATATCATCCACTAACCCATAAATCGTATCATCTAAAGGACCGTCAAAATAAGATGGTGAAAAAACATTCATTTCAATCGGAATAGATTGGAATGGACCACCTGCAATAAAGATATGCCATGCATCCTTCTCATCACGTTTACTCATCAATGTAGCCCAATCATAAACTTCTAATTCGACATTTGCCCCTATTTTCTCAAGCTCATTCATAACTACTACTCCAGAATTATAAACATATTCATAATCTCGAGAAGATATGATACGAATCGGTTCTCCATCATAGCCAGCTTCTTCTAATAGTTGTGCCGCCTTCTCTTTATCATTTTGATTATAAAATTCACTACCTGCTTCACTGTACCAGCCTTGTTGATGCTCTGATGCATAGCTTGAATCAAGCTCATATAAATCTTTATTTCCATATGCTGCCTGCATCAAATCATCCAAATTAAGAGCAGTATTAACTGCTTGCCTCATCTTTTGATCTGTAAATAAACCTTCATGCTTGTTAAAATATAATCCATTTTCTCCATACAGCTCAACATCCACTTCTAAATTCGAATCATTTTTTAACTGCTCATAATGTTCCGTATGAATATCTAATACCAGGTCATATTCACCTGTTTGAACACCTGTTAATAATGTTGCTGCATCAGATGCAATATAAAAATAGACATCATTAATTTTCGCATCCTTTTGAACGACTGGATGACCTGTTTCTAAAACTTGGTAATCCTCAAACTTTGTTAATTTAACATATTGACTTTCCTTCCAATCTTCAAACTGGTAAGGGCCTGTCCCTATATATTCTGTAACCCCAGTTGAATCTGCAGAATCAATTACTTCTTTAGGCATAATCCCAGCGAATTGTTGTGATGTTCTTGCTATAACTGGTAAAGCAAGTGCTGATGACTCTTCCAACTCTAGAACTACAGTATAATCATCCGCTGCTGTAAAATTCGCATCTCCTAAAACGGTTTGAGCAGGAGGTGTACTCTCTAACCACCTTTCCATGGAAGCAATCACATCTTCTGCCTTCATTTCATCGCCATTATGAAACAATACTCCCTGTCGTAAGTTAAAGGTATATGTTTTTCCATCATCACTTTCATCAACAGATTCTGCTAACATCGGAACTATCTCATAATCCTCATCAAATGTAATCAGTGTCTCATAAATGTTCTTCACAATATTCCTTGTTAATATATTTGCTGTTTTATGAATATCTAGTGTTGTTGGTTGTGCATTAATACCAATCTTTAGTTCTGTACTTTCCACCTGATTTCCGTTATTTTCACTACCGCTATCTGTGTCATCTCCACAAGCAGCTAATAAAAAAACAAATGTAAAGACCAAAAATATTACTGTTAATTTTCTCATCTGATTCTCCCCCTAAATATATAGTTTCACGCTTATATTTTTCAGTATAAATGAAAACGCTTTATAGTCTAATTGGAATTTTCTATTAATTATGGATATAAAAAGGGTTCATAAATCTATTTTAACAAGTCAAAAATACTCCCGTTCAAAGTAGTATTTTTCCCTTATCACCTTGTATTGTTCCTTTTCTTATACCAAGTTAGATGTCTACATTACTCAATCCGTGTTATTATAATGAATAGAAAGAATCGACCAACATCCATTTTTACGATAGAGATTCTCTATTCAACTATTGTTTGTCCTAGCAAAATTCTTGAAAAGGGGTGTTACATTTGAATATAAGTAATATTGAAGCATTTATCTATGTGTACCATTTGTCAGGTTTTAATAAAGCAGCTGAAGCTCTTTATTTAACACAACCTACTATCACAGCTAGAATTCAAACACTAGAAAAGGATATGAATACTACATTGTTTCATCGCGATCGAAAAGGGATAACTTTAACAAATGAAGGAAAAGTATTTCTTCCTTTTGCTTATCGTATTTTCAATGCTTATAAAGAAGCTAAAATTAATTTAGGACAAGAATTAAAAGAAGTAACTATTGGAAGTATTACATCTGTATCCACTAGCCTACTTCCTAAAATATTAGCCTCTTTCAAAGAACAGTATCCTACCGTTTCTGTAAATATTGTCACAGGGCCTACAAAGGATATTTTAAATAGACTTATCCACAACCAATGCCATTTTGGAATTATAGAATCAAGACCAGATTCACGATTTAATAGCCTTCCATTTCATACGGATCCATACTCACTTGTTGTACCTCGAAACCATCCTCTACTTTCGTTAAAACGAGAAGTAACTTTAAAAGATATTGCATTTGAACCATTTATTACCATCTCTCAAGGAGTATTTGATAGAAGTGTTGTGGAAAAAACCTTTGCAGAACAGAATTTAAAGCCAAATATTGTGTTTGAAGTAGATAATATTGAAACCGTAAAATTTATGGTTTTAAAAGGCATGGGAATTAGCTTTTTACCAAAGCTTTGTTTTGAAAATGAACGAGCTGCTGGAGAGTTATTTACAATTCCTATCTCTCCTGTCCCACACATTAAAAGGAAAATTGAAATTATCTATTTAAAAGGTACAAAACCACCATTTTTAAACTTTTTCGTATAATGATCTATAAATGTAAGGAGAGTGAAATAGATGAAAAGAAAAGCCTTAGTTTTAGGGGCAACTGGATTGGTTGGTTCAGAGTTAACAAAACAGTTAGTAGAGTCAAAAGCATATGAGGAAGTCAGAATTCTCGTCCGTCATCCTGTCTCTTTTACACATCCTAAATTAACGCAAATCATTGTTAATTATGATCAACTGATAAGCAATGAAGAAGCATTTCAGGTAAATGATGTGTTTTGCTGCTTAGGTACAACGATAAAAAAAGCGGGATCACAGGAAAATTTTAAAAAGGTAGATTTAGAATATCCATTAGCTGCTGCAAAGCTTGCAGTAAAGCATCAAGTAGATAATTATTTAATTATCTCTGCCACTGGTGCTAATGCAAAGTCTCGTATCTTTTACTCAAAGGTGAAAGGAACTATTGAAGAAGAATTAAAGAAGCTACCACTTCATGCGCTTCATATTTTCAGACCGTCCTTATTGCTTGGTCATCGCAATGAATTTCGCTTAGCGGAAAAAGCAACGGAAAAGCTAACCCAAGCACTACCCTTTCTTTTCATTGGACCTATGAAGCAATACGAACCTATTCATAGTGCAATAGTTGCAGAAGGAATGAAAAATGCAGCACTTAGTAAGATGCAAGGGGTTCATATTTATGAGTCAGATGCGATTACTAAAATTAGACCAGCATAAGTTGAGTACTATTCTTTTGAATCCTAGAGCCTGTTGATGTACACTAGAGAAAATCTTATCAATAGATTAACAATCAACGGACTTGGAAAGGGGCATTTTATATGGAATGGAAAGAAATCACAACAATTGAGGAATGGGATGCTATTTTAGAAAAATCAGCTGAAAAAGGTCAAGTTATTCTAAAGCACAGCACAACTTGTCCAGTAAGCTTCAATGCATTAGATGAATATGATAACTATCTAGCAGATAAACCAGATCAAGAGATTGATTATACACTTGTAAAAGTAAGAGAATCTCGTCCTGTATCAAATAAAATTGCAGAGGATTTAGATGTAAAGCATGAATCACCGCAAATCATCTACATTAAAAACAAGAAAAAATATTGGACAACCTCTCATTGGTCTGTAACAAAAGCACATATGGCTGCAGTGATTGATTAATAGATAAAGAAGAGGCTGGGAGAATCATTTGATCGTAAAGATAATCTGAAGCAATAATCTAATAAACTCTAATATTTATTTCTTTATTATGATACAATTATTCTAATATGAATTAGAAATAAGGGAGCGGAATATATTGAGTAATGAAGTAAGTAATGAACAACTTCTTCAGGCGATAATGGATTTATCTTCAGAAGTAAACAATTTATCCTTAGAAATGAAAAAGACAAATGAAAAAGTTGATAAATTGGATACTAAGGTAAATGAGTTAGATAGTAAAGTTGATAAATTGGATACTAAGGTAAATAAGTTAGATAGTAAAGTAGACAAGATAGATGCAAAGTTCGAGGTTCTAAATGAAGCTTTAATAAATACCCAAGCTGATGTTAGGTTATTAAAGAAAGCTAAATAAATATTTTTATGAAGACAAAACATACTAAAAGATTAGTGGATAAGTTCACCCGTCGATGATTTTACCCACTGATTTTAGTATGTTTTTTCAATTTCCTAGACTATCTTATAACAGGCTCTTCTCAATTTTTTTCATTTCATAAAAATATCCTTTGTTCTTCATGAGCTCTGCAAATGTTCCGGACTCCATGATACGCCCTTGGTCCATGACAATAATCTGATCCATTTCTTCAATTCCATTAAGACGATGACTGATGAGCACTAATGTATCATTCCTAGCTTGATCGAAAATCTGTTTGTAAATCGACTGCTCTGTTAATGCATCAACAGAAGATGTTGGCTCATCGAGAAACCAACAGCTCTCCCCTCTCAGCATAGCACGAGCAATTGCTAAACGTTGTTTTTCCCCACCTGATAAATTTTCTCCTTTTTCCAATATAGGATCATCGAGTGTAAAATGATCAAGCCTTACATTGAAAAGAGCCGTCTGCATTTCTTCATCCGTTACATCATTCCTTGCTAGCTGTAAATTGCTTCGAATGGTTCCATAGAAAAAGTGATTCTCCTGCAACACTACATTCGCTTTGTTCCATAGCTCCTCCTGATGGATGAGAGAAATGGATTGACCATCAATTAAAATCTCTCCTTGATCAACAGTATATATATCTAAAAGGAGATGAAGTAATGTTGATTTTCCTGAACCACTTGGACCAACAATCGCGGTTCTTGATCCAGCTGGCAAATGAATAGTAATATCATCAATAGATTTCCTCCATTCATCTGGAAAGGTAAAGCTAACGTGCTCCATTTTAATAGAGAATGGCTTTTTACTAGGAAGCTCCATCCATTTTTGATGTTTAGGCTTATCCAATTCTTGCTCCCGAACAACAGAAAATAAACGCCTTGCTGCCCGTTTACTATCATTTAAATATACTGGAAAGATGGCCATTGTATCTACATCTTCAAATACAGTTAAAGCAATCATGACTAGCATAGCCAAAAAGATTCCGTCCATTTCTCCAATGGAGGCAGCATAAGCTCCTGCTCCTAAAACAAGCCAGGCTATGAATAATGAAATAAAGGTGTTGACCGATTGGCTTGAAGCAATATGGATTTGCTCTTTTTCTTGCTCATGAATATAACTGTTCGACACTTCATTAATTTGTTGTTCTTTTCTTTCCAGCTTCTGATATATTTTTAGATCGCGAAACCCATATAAAAACTCCGTTGCTTCCATGGACAGTAATCCCCTAACCTCTCTAACCTTGCTATTAATTTTTCGTTGTCTCAAAGCAAACAGTAAAGGAAAAACAAATGTCGTTAAAACAAAGCCAATTAGTAAAATAACCGTAGTATATATTGAGAAATAAAGCGTAAATAAAACCGTACTTAAAAAAACCATCATTAACACAATTGGTGGATAGAAAACTCGTAAAAAGTAATTTTGTAATGCTTCAACATCTCCCACAATACGGGCTAGTAAGTCACCACTCCGATATTTTTGAAAAACGCCTGGAACTAATGGTTCGAGCTTTTCAAAAAAAGATACTCTTAGATTACTTAAAATGGTAAATGTGGCACGATGTGAAAAGTATCGTTCTACATATCGTGTTAATGCTCTCGTAAATCCGAGTAGCTTCACAGTTGAGGTCAAGATAATTAAAGCATACAATGGCGGTTCTAGAGCAGCTTTAGAGATAAGATATCCACTTGCTGCAAAAAGTCCTACAGCAGCAATCCCTGCAATAAAGCCAGCAAGAATCGATAATAGAATATCTCTTTTTTCCTTCAGCATTAATTTGGTGACTATGGCTAATTCTTTCATCGCGCCATTCCTCCCCGCTGAATGACAACCATGTCACGGTATGCAGGTACATGATTGATCAACTGTTCATGTGTGCCAATCCCAAGTAACCTTCCATCTTCTAGAAAAAGAATCTGGTCAGCATCTTGTATCGTGTGAAGTCGATGTGCCACTGTAATGATGGTAGCTTGCTTTGACAGTTTATTAATAGATTCCTGTAAAATCCGCTCTGTATATAGATCAAGTCCAGTCGTTGGTTCATCAAACAGAATGATAGATGGCTTTTTCAAAAAAGCCCTTGCAAGTGCTAATCTCTGTTTCTCACCACCAGATAATCCTCTTCCTGCCTCTCCCACCTGTGTATTAAAACCATTCTCTAATGATTTTATTAAGCCCATAAGCCCTGCCTGTTCAGCTGCGGCTGTGATATCCTTTTCAGAAGTCTCGCTACCTCCACCAATCGCAATATTCTCTGTAATCGTACCAGAAAATATATAGGGATTCTGTGAAATATAGCTTAATTGATTTAGCCACTCCTCTTCTTGATAGCTTGTTAAAGGTTGATTATTTACAATGACCTTTCCTGCCGAAGGAACAATAAGACCGGCCATGATGTGTAATAAAGTCGTTTTTCCTGCCCCACTTGGACCAACAATCGCAATCTGGCTATATGGTGGAAACTGAGCAGTTATATTTTTTAATTCGAATTCTTCCTCACCATAACTAAAGTCTACTTCTTCTAGAGTAATTGCTGGAGGTGCCTTCTCCTTCTGAAAGGTTAATACTCCTTTATTAACAGGTTGTTCTTCTTCATTTAATTCATCTGTTATTTTTTCTACTGCTCCCATACTACTACGTCCATTATGAAAAGCATTACCAAGTTCTTTTAATGTGGAATAAAATTCAGGAGCGAGAATTAACACAAAGAATGCCGTAAAGAAGGAAATACCATCAAATACAATTAATTGTAAAGCTACTTCAAGAGCTATAATACCGATACTTAACATCGAGATGAGCTCCATCATAAATGAATTCGTGAAGGCAACCTTTAAGATATCCATAGTGGCCTCTCTGAAGTTAAGACTGCTTTTCTCGATAATCTCTTTTTGCTTTTTAGCATGGCCAAATAATTTAAGGGTGACAAGCCCCTGTAATGTATCGAGAAATCTCCCTGAAAAGATTCCGAGCTTCTCAAGCTGATCTTCGGATTTCTTTTTCGTTTGCATCCCAATAATGATCATAAAAATAGGGATAAAAGGTGTCGTAATCAGCATAATCCATCCCGTATTAGCATGCTGTGTAAAAATAAAGATTAAAATCATAAATGGAATAATCGCAGATTGAATCATCTGTGGTAAGTATTGGCTAAAATAGCTGTCCACTTCATCTACTGCATCCATCATGACACTAACCTTTTTTCCTGATTGTCCACGCTGGGATAGTTGAATAGGATTTTGAGCATATTGGTGCAGTAGCTCTGTACGAAAATCATTTTTTACCCTTGATCCCATTCGAATTCCTATGCGTGTACTGATATGACTGAATAAAACCCTCGCAAACAAAACAAGCAATAATATCCCTAATAACGGAAGTATCACACGAAAAGTCTGATTATTAAGGAAGACATCTTCAATAATAGTGACAAGTAAGTACGCTTGGCCAATAATCATAACACCTGTCAATATGGCTAATATAAAGAAACTGATAAAGCTTTTTTTCTGTGATGAAACAGCACTCTTTAAATGTTTCATGTTCATGTCCCCTACATAAAAATCATTACTTTTATCCTTTACTTCATCTTTTCTATCTTTATAGATTTATTTTATATGTTATTTTCCATTATCATCCGACTCTAGATCATCTCTAACAGCTTCATCCTTCACTGATACGAAAAAAGAAAGGAACATAGCTATGCCTATCATAAGAACAGGAGCAATAAAAATCAGGAAATCATTCAACATATATTTCTCACTCTTTCTTATTTTTTTGGTCGTCTTGATTAAATAAAACAAGCTTCAATAGTAAATAAATGGATGGGATTAATAGTCCAAGTCCAAGGATAAATACAATAACTAATGAAATAGCCATAGATTGATTTGTAAACCCCTCATGAATTGTTACGTGTGGATAAAGAATATAAGGATAATGAGCAATCCCGTACGCAAAAAAGGCAAAAGCAAATTGACCGATCAAGAGCCAAACTGCAGTAGCATAATTCTTTCTTTGCCATACAAGCCATAGGGTTAATAACCATAAAATAAATGAGAAGGCAAACATCCACCATAGATTTAATATATTAGAATACAATTCCGGATTAGCAGCTCTTAATTCAAAAATAATACCTGCAGCTGCAATGATTAATGGCACTGCCCAAATAAGAGCATATTTCCTCATTAAATTACTTGCTTCCCCGTCTCCAGCTTGGTGTGCATACCAAGTGAGGAAAACAGCTGAAATATATAGAACAGCAATTAACGCAAGTACTACAATTGACCATGATAATGGACTTGTAAATAATGCCGCATAGTCAAGTACTGGATTTCCATTTTCAATGGAAACAACTCTACCTTGTGCAATAGCAAATACAACAGATAATGAAGCTGGAATTAAGATCCCTGCAACACCATACATAAATGCATACCCTTTATGTCCCTTAGAACTATAAGTCTCAAAAGCATAATAGGAACCACGTATCGCCATTAAAATGAGGGCAATACTTCCGGGAATAAGTAAAATGGTACCGAAATAGAATGCAGATTGTGGGAAGAAACCAACCATTCCAACGAAAAAGAATACGAAAAACACATTCGTTACTTCCCAGACAGGTGAGAGATATCGCTGAATAATACTTGAGAGAATCCTCTCTTTTCCAGTTAATATGCTGTACGCATTAAAGAATCCAGCACCAAAATCAATAGACCCAAGAATCAAATAACCAAAAAGAAAGATCCATAGTACAGTGATACCTAAGATTTCTAAACCCATTATCGCTCACCATCCTTAACAGGCTCTAGTGTTTCTAATTCCTTCTCAATCGGATTATGAAGGAAAATACGTCTTAATATAACAATAGTTCCGATCGCGAGTACCGTATAAAGCATCAAGAAGAGAATGAACATTAAACCAACATAATCACTAGTTGTAGCTGCCTCATCGACAGTCATAATCCCTCGTAAAATCCATGGCTGTCTACCTACTTCTGCCATCCACCAGCCTGCCTCAATTGCAAGAAAGGATAATGGACCTCCTGCGACAATTAACCATCTGAATCCTTTTCCTTCTACAAAACGCCATCCCCGTTTTACACCAACCCAGAATAGCAATGAAACAACAATCATAAACACACCAATCGTAACCATAATATCGAAGTAATAATGGATTTTTAATGGTGGTCTCTCTTCTTCAGGAAACTCATTTAGACCAGTAACCTCAGCGTTTGGTGAACCATGCGCGAGAATGCTTAATGCGTACGGAATTTTTAAACCATAGCGTGTTTCATTATTTTCATCCAATACACCATATAACACTAAAGGTGCTTCACTTTCCGTCTCAAAATGCCATTCTGCCGCTGCTAATTTTTCAGGCTGATATTCTGCTAAATATTTCCCTGAAAAATCACCAATAATTGCTGCAGCTAAAGCAAATACTAAACCAATCTTCATTGTCATATACAAAGCTTTTTTATGATAAGCATGTTTGGAGCCTTTTATCAATTTGAAAGCTGCAATAGTTGCAAGAATAAAAGCAGAAGTCATATATGCAGTAGCCAGTACATGAGATACCTTTGTTGGTACAGCTACGTTAAACATCGCTAATATCGGATTAACATTCGTTAGTGCACCATCCACAAGATCGAATCCTTGTGGTGCATTCATAAAGCTATTTACAACTGTAATGAAATATGCCGACATACCAGCACCTATCATGACAGGTATTAACAATAAGAAATGCTTTCTTTGGTCTTTAAAACGATCCCAAGTGTAAATATAAATTCCTAAGAAAATAGCTTCAAAGAAAAATGCAAAAACTTCCATAAATAAAGGAAGTGCAATAATATGACCAGCAAGCTCCATAAAGTTAGGCCATAACAAGGAAAGCTGTAAACCAATAATTGTACCAGTTACAACACCAACTGCTACTGTAACAACATATCCACGAGCCCATCTTCTTGCCATTAAAATGTAGTGCTGATCATTTTTGCGAATCCCGATCCATTGTGCAATCATTATCATTAATGGTATACCGACACCAATGGTTGCATAAATAATGTGAAAAGATAATGTTAATATCGTTAACATTCGACTCATAAATACTGGATCATCAAATAACATACATTTCCTCTCCTTCTTGCAATTATCACACTAAAATCATTCGCCAATTCAAGTTTTAATGCTATAGCTGAAATGAAAAGAGTTAAAATTTCTGTATTTAACTTAATGTCTTACTTTTCCCTTAAGTAGTGCAACAATAACACTTACTATAATCAAATTTTTCTTGTTATTGTTCCCCCAATAGATGAAATAAATGTGACTGCTAATCCTGTGGCTTTCATTATTCAAGTTGGTATATATAGAACGGAACCAGTAGAAACCCTACAGCTACTGGCTTGTTAAATATTACTTTATAAATCATTATTCATCTTTTTTAAAATAAATATCCTTAAGCCAATCACACAAAAAATTCACAATATTTTCTGACAATAAATCCATTCCTAAGCAGGAGACGTCTCAATGAAGATTGAAGAAACCACATATTAATTAAATTTTGTCTAACAGATTGCTTTTCTATGAACCCTCCCTACTGTAGAGGTGAATAAAACTTAGATGAAACTAATTTCTAACCTCTCATGTTATTCGTTCATTCAGTAGCGAAATAGAGATTCAATAATCATCCACGAAATCCAATTATCAAGATGACAAATATTAATATTCAGTTTATTTAAGTTCTCTTTATTTATTTTCAGTATAACAAAGTAGTAAATGAAAAAGTATAGAGAGCGGTCTCATCTCCCACTATAAACAAGCTCTTTTTGACAAGGTTGTGACAATGTTTCTTAATAAGAATTTTATATCGATTTTCATTCCTTTTAAATTAAGTACTTTTATATACTTGACAGTCGTAGTACTATGACATACAATTAAAACAATCAGCACTATCTTTGCATCTCTTTTTTAAAACATTATATACGACAGTCGTAGTACTATGATAAGAAAGAATGGTGAGTCTAATGGAAGGAAGATTATCAAGTGATATTTTACGTGGTCACACAGATACAATTGTGCTTGCAAGTTTACAAAAACGTGATCGTTATGGGTTTGAAATTTATAATCGCGTATTACAGAAGACAAATAACTTATATGAATTGAAAGAAACAACACTTTATTCTAGTTATAAACGCTTGGAAAAAGACGGATTCATTGAATCTTATTGGGGAGATGAAACCCAGGGCGGTCGGAGAAAATATTATCGAATCACAGATGTTGGCCGCTTATTATATCAACAAAAACTGAAGGACTATGAGTTTACCAAGCAAATTTTAGAAAAATTATTTATGGAGGAGTAAAAATGGAATTAAAATTGTTTATTGATAAAGCATTTGAAGCTTATGAAGATACTGCTGAATTACATGATTTCAAAGAAGAATTATTAACCAATCTCCAAGAACGGGTTGATAATTTAATCGCTTCAGGTACCACAAGAAATGATGCAATGAAAAAAATTGAAATAGAATTTGCTGATGTAAATAAAATCGCTGATGAAATGAGTTTATCAAAAAAGAAAGAAGTATTTGAATATCAATACATGTCATTACGTCACTTTATCTCAAAACCTAGAGCAGCAATTTATACTATCTTAGCAGTGCTGACATTATTTGGAATCATTATTGCTTTCCAAGGATTTTTTGCATCCAATAAAATTGAAGCTTTTATCGGTTCCCTATTCGTATTCCTAGCTATCCCAATAGCAGGATTCGTGTACATGGCATTAACACAAGAAACAGCCACTAGAAATCCAATGCGACCAGTGCGTGCTTCTATCTATGGAATCGCAACTTTTGTTTTGTTATTTGGTGCCTTATTAGTACCTATGTTAATCTTCGGAGAAGCAAAATCATTAGCTGCTGCATTTGGAGTTTTAATTCCTTTCGCCTTACCAAGCATTGGAGTACTGAGTTATTTAATAATTACTGAAGCAGATCACCGTAAATCGTGGGTGAAAAAAGTTGAAACAGCAGAAATGGAATGGGCAAAAGAATTTCAAAACTCAGGGAATGCTGCAGCCTTTGGTATCATAACAGCAGCTATCTGGGTTTTAGCAATTGGCGCTTTTGTTCTATTGCTTCTTCTAAAACTATGGATATACAGCTGGATACCTTTTGTCCTCGCATTTGCGCTAATGATGTTCGCTCTAGCATTTTATATGAAGAAAAAATAGAAGCTATCAATCGAATTTAGTATAAATTAACTGAAGCATGATTGAACTTTTTAGAAGGAAGAAATTATTTATACTAATACAAATACTTAACCACATTCTTCTTGATAAGAATGTGGTTTTTTATGACTAATTGTTACAAATGAATTTCCATAGTTATCGCAAAACATAGTTGAAACTATACACTATTGTCGGTATAATTCACAATATAAAACGACAATAGTGTATAGTTTTTTTCTCAATTATTAAGGAGGTAGCTTTTATGGCACCAAAAGTTAGTGAGAAATATAAAAAGGAAAGAAAAAAAGAATTGATAGAAGCAGCTAAGAAAGTGTTTATCGAAAAAGGATTTGTTCACACATCTATGCAAGATATTATGGACAAAGCCAAAATATCTAGGGGTGCATTGTATAGTTATTTCAATAATATTGATCATGTTTTTATCGAGGTATTAAAATATGATGACCAAAAAGATATTCAGTATTTTATGCTCTCCGACGAAACTCCACTATGGCAACAGCTAAAAAACTGGATTGAAGAACAGCATATTTATATTGAAACAATTGATCAAACATTACTCTATGCAAAGGCGGAATTCTTTTTATCCTCCAATTATGCCAATAACAAAGACAATTTCCCTTACATTGCAGAACGTTACAATCAGACTACTGCAGTTATAGAGGAAGTTTTAAATGAAGGAACACATAGAGGAGAATTTAGACCTGAACACTCCACCTGTTCGATTGCTAGATATCTCATATCATTTATAAATGGTTTGATGTTGGACACATTTCAATTGGGATATGAACAAACAAAAGTAAAGGATCAATTATCTGTCTTACTTTTCTCTTTAGAAAAATTAATTAATCCAAAATCCACAAAATAAGGAGTGGTTGTTATGTTATTTGAATCATCAAGAATAAAATTGAGAAAAGTGACAAAGGAAGATACAGAACTTTATCATAAGTGGAGAAATGATATAGAAGTTATACAGTCCACCAATCCTTCTTTGGATGTTTATCCGATAAATGCAACGCAAGAATTTGTAGATCATGTGATATTGGGATCTTCTACAGCCAAAAGCTATATCATGGTTGAAAAAGAAAACGAGATATCGATTGGTATTGTATCATTAATTAACATTGATTATAAAAATAGAAATGCTGAATGTATTATTGATATCGGAGAAAAGGAATATTGGGGTAAAGGATATGGATCAGAAGGATTGAAATTACTACTGGATTACGCTTTTTATGAAATGAACCTTCATCGAGTTTCCCTTAATGTGTTTTCTTTTAATGATAGGGCTATTCATTTGTACACTAAGATTGGTTTTCAACAAGAAGGAAACAGTAGACAAAGTTTATTTAGAAATGGCAAGTGGCATGACATCATTCATATGGGACTTCTGCAAAATGAATACTTTGCGAAACAATAATATCTAAAATGCTCCAACTTGATTTCTTATTCTAGAAATATAGATATAGCGTTTATGTTTATCTTTGTTTACTCTAGCATTTATACGAAGAAAAGTAGCATCTAATAAAGCCAGCGAATGGGCAGTTTTTGTTCATTCGCTGGCTTTATTGATGCTTCCCCTTTATTCAAACTCCTCTCCTTCTCTATCCTTAATTTCATCACTATATAATTAACCGCTATATTTCCCTAAACAAAATTTTACTTTATCATCACATTGACAACTTATCATATGATGTCATATTATATGTTGTAATATAATATAATTAATTTAAATTGAAAGGAGGAAGCTTTTCTTATTATTTTTGCAATATTTAAAAATATAGATTGGGGGAATTACTTGTGAAATTAGGTCTAATCCCGAAACTTTTAATTGGAATTATAATTGGTATTTTAATTGGTTTATTTGCACCACAATGGATAATCAGCATCACGGAAACAGGTAGAGTTTTCTTAGGTAATTTAATTAAGTTTTTCATTCCCTTTATTATCTTTGCGTTTGTTGCAGCAAGCATCGCTCAACTGAAAGAGAATGCTGGAAAGTTATTGACATTCTCTGTTGGACTTTCTTATGTTGATACAATTATTGCTTGTACAATTGCAGCAGTTAGCTCCTATTTAATTATTCCTAAATTCATTGCTAATCGAACATTTACGGATGTTGAAGGTGCAGAAATTGGAGAACCATTTGTAGAAATTGCCTTTCCACCAATGATGGATATTATGTCCGCATTAGTTCTGGCAATTGTAATTGGTCTAGCAGCAAGCTGGGGAAAATCAAAGCTTATCGCCAATTTAGTTGATGAATTTAAAGATATTATTGATGTTGTCATTCGGAAATTTATTATTCCTGTTATCCCTATTTTTATTTTATGTATTTTTACTGGTATTACAGCCAAAGGTGAAATGACTTCAGCAATTGTTATCTTTGGAAAAATGCTTGTTCTTATTATCCTGCTTCAATTAGTTTGGTTAACCATTGAATTTAGCTTAGCTGCTTTTATAGCAAAAGCAAATCCATTTGTGGCATTTAAAGCAATGTTACCAGCATATGTAACCGCACTTGGAACGATGTCTAGCGCAGCTACAATGCCTGTATCCTTAAGACAGGCAAAAACAATTCCAAATATGGATAAAAAAATTGCCGATTTCGTGATACCATTATATGCAAATATTCATACAGCTGGTGCTGCATTAACATTAACCATTAGTGCCATTACTGTTTCAATTATTACCCTTGGCGAATTACCACCAATCAATTTGATTATCGTCTTTATTATCGTACTTGGTATCGTTTTAACTGGCGCTGCTGGAGTCCCTGGAGGCTCAGTACTTGCAACACTTGGGATATTACAATCGATTTTAGGCTTCGATGAGGTTGGACTAGGTTTAATGCTAGCTTTATTTATGGTACAGGATTCATTTGGTACCGCAACAAATATTACTGGGGACGGAGCTCTTGCCTTAATCGTCAACCGTTTCTTTGGAAATAAAGGAACAGAAAGTGCTTAATGGAGGTAAAAAGAAATGATTGATTTAAGAAGCGATACAGTAACATTGCCAAAACAAGAAATGTTAGAAGCCATTCTTCATGCGCAATTAGGTGATGACATTATGGGTGAAGATCCAACAGTTAATCAACTAGAGAAAGAATTTGCAAAACTGCTTGGAATGGAAGCTGCCCTACTTGTTACATCTGGAACAATGGCGAATCAAGTAGCAATTATGAGCTTCTGTAATCGAGGAGAAGAAATTATTATGGGTGAAGACTCTCATATCTTTACACTAGAAGGAGCAGCAACTTCTACAGTAGCTCAGGTTCAAATTCGCCCCATTCCAGTTAATGGCGGTAGCTATGATCTAGCAAAGATAGAAAACGCTATTAATGTCGGTGATATTCAAAGACCACGTACAAGTCTAATTTGCCTTGAAAATACGTATAACCTGAATAAAGGCGAAATCATTCCATTAGAAAACTTAAAGGAAATCCGCAAATTAGCAAATGAATATCATTTGCCTATTTATATGGATGGTGCAAGATTGTTTAATGCATCTGTTGAATTAAATGTAGATCCAATAATAATTTGCCAAGAAGTGGACGCTGTACAAATTTGCCTTACAAAAGGATTAGGCTGTCCAATTGGTTCTATTCTTGCTGGTTCTAAAGCATTTATTGATAAAGCTATTTTAAACCGTCAACGACTCGGTGGCGGAATGCGACAAGCTGGTATTATTGCAGCACCTGCTCTTTATGCCTTAGAGCATATGGTCAATCGTCTAAAAGAAGATAATGACCGTGCCAAAGTACTAGCTCAACGACTTGCGAAATTAGACGGTTTATCCATTGATTTAGCTGATGTACAGACAAATATCGTCTCACCAAAACTAGAAAAAGATCATTGGAATTCACAAAAATTAATCGACTACCTACTCAAGAAAGGTATCAAAGTTAAAAACATTGGTAAAAAGCAAGTTCGTATGATTGTCCATTACCTAATTACCGATGAAGACATTGACGAAGTTGTTGCCTCTTTTGCTTCTTTTACTAAAGCGCATGCTTAGATAACAAACCACTTTTCGAGTTACTTAGAAAAGTGGTTTTTTTCATGCAAACACCTAGCTAGCCTATGAAAAAAATAGTAATTTAGTAATAATCCTGTATACTTAAATTAGCATAGGAACATATACGTCGCTGTATTTACTTGTAATTTGTAGGAGTTGGTATTAATGACTATCTCAAGAGAAAACCCAATTGCACTCTATCTTCAAATCGCAGAAACATTAAAGAAGGATATCTTCTCTGAAGTAATTCAACCTGGAAAAAGAATTGGGACTCAAAAAGAGCTAGAAGAGCGATTTAACGTCAGTAAAATAACCATTCGAAAAGCAATTGAAGTACTAGAAAATGAAGGTCTTGTAGTGACTAGTCAAGGTAAAGGTACATATGTGAGACAAGAAAAAGTAGAACAAACGTTAGACGAGCTACAAAGCCTATCTGATATTATTAAGAAAAGCGGCTACGACCCTGAAGTAAAAATTATTAAAATGAAAAAACAACAGACTGAAGATAGCTTTCTAGTGAAAGAAACAACTAAAAAAATTGATACCTTGGCAATTGAGAGAGTTCATTTCGTGGAAAAGAAACCTATCGCCTTAGCAAAAGCATATATTCCTTGGGAACTAGGCAAACATTTAAGTAATCAAGAACTTGAACATTATACAATTTATGAATTACTTGAAAACAAATTAGGAATCAAGCTCAGTCAAGCAGAACAGGCAATTGAAGCATGTCCCGCAAGTGAAGAACTTGGCAAAATACTCAATGTTCAACAAGACTCTCCTCTGCTGAAGGCATCTCGCTTAACCTATAGTACAGATAATCAACTTGTCGAGAAAATCATTTTTTACTATCGATATGATGTCTTCGCTTTTAAAGTAAACTTAAATAGCCTTAGCATTACTCCAATGTGGCCAACCATTCCACCAACTGTACAAAATGATAGTGAGTAACAATAAATCCAGCAAATGAGCATCTTGGTTCATTCGCTGGATTTTTGCATTCATATAAGAAAACACACATTCATAAGAAAAAAGGATATGCTTAGAAATTATTGACAGAGGCTGAAGATGATTGATCTGCTTTCACACAATCAATAGCCACAACAATTGCAATAACGATAGCTTCCATCTCTTCATCCACTACTTGAACCGTGTAGCTATCAGCTATAGTAAACCATTCTTTCTTTACTTGCCCAATGACTTCACCTTGATGTATGATTTGAAAATCCATATCCCACCAATTACCCTGTACTTCAATATCTGCTGCTTCAATCGAATAGCGTGCCTTTAAAAAGGAGAGCTCTTTCTTAATGGTTAAGATATTTCGCCCATCAACCTCAACTTCAAATTTCGGCAAAAAGGTAAACACTTTTTTTGTAATATGTGCAACTTCATCTCGTATTTCATTCATAATGGAGAATACCTTTGGAATCTGCATAAAGCTACCTTCCACAAAATATACATCATTCTCTTGTTCGTCCTTAACCGTAAACTTCTCACCTAGACTGAAGACCTTTTGTTTAATAAAAAGCTGTTTCATGATGTAGCCCCCTTTTTATCTTTGAATTTTTTGCATCTTTTTATTTATTACTCTAGATTCAATTGCCAGGAAACACCAAAACGATCATTCACCCAGCCAAATTTCTTACTAAAACCATAAGCCCCAATCGGCATTAATGGATGTCCATCTTCTAACAATTTAGCATATAATGTATCTATTTCATCCTCTGATTCACAAGTAATGAAAACAGAAAAGGACGGTGTGAAATCAAATTGATGCTTAATTGGACTATCAAAGCTCATAAATTCCTGTCCTTTAACAGCGAAGACAGCACTTGCTACCTCTCCTTCTGTTCCCGCTCCATTTGCCTGATAGTAAGTCATACTTTTAAGTTCTGCTTCCTTAAATTTATCTACGTAAAAGTTAATTGCCTCTTCTGCATTTCCCTGAAACATCAAAAATGGTGCTGCTTTTTTCATCTCAACACACCTACCTCTTTTTAAAGATAAAAATACTCATTTATTATAACTTCCATTTTACCTTTTATCCATGATCTTGAACCCAAGCCTGTCCATTAAAAATCGATAATCTATGTAAGTAAGAAGTTGAAATTTCTTACTTACATAGAAGAAAATTTTTATAAAAAGAACACAGCAATAAGCGTGCTTGCAACAAGACCTATGATAACAGGTATAAAATTTTTCCTTACTAACTCCATGACAGATACTCCACAGAAACCGGCAATAGCGATTAGTGAGGACCAAGCAATAATTGCTCCGCCGCCAGTCCATACCGCTCCCATTTGCCCAATCGCTGCAAGTGTACTAGCATCCATTCCATTAGTTTCTAATGTAGCTGCTAAAGCTCCTGTTAACGGTAAGCCTGAAAATCCTGAGCCATCTAATCCCGTTATGATCCCAATGATTAATAAACTGATACCAGCGAAAAGAGCACTTTGTGGAATAAATTGTTGAGCAGATTCAACAAGATCAAATAAAAATGCAGGTGGAGATTCTTCTATTCCCAAAATTTTCCCTGAGAATTCATTACTTCCTAAAAAGAAGAATCCTGCAATTGGAATAACTGGGCCCATCACCTTAAATGCAAACATAAATCCATTAGTAATATGATTACTTACATAATCTAATGCATGTTGTCTACCAAACGCAATTGTAGAAAGGACAAGGAGAATAACTGCAACTCCACCAATAAACGCTGCACCATCGCCACCTTCTAAACCACCTGTTCTTCCATATGCCAATTTTGTATAGATCATATAAACAACTACTGCTGTTAAAGTCAATGGTACGAGAATCGCAAAGAGTTTACTCCAAAAGGTAAAGTTTTTAATCGTACTTTCCCTTTTTTGCATATCCTCTTCCTCTTGTATTGCCTGTAATTCTAATTCACTATCTGGATGATTTTTACTACGAATTCCTTTACGATACATGAAATAAGCAAGGAAAATCGCAATACCTCCAGTAATAAGTGACAGAATAAATGCTTTATCAGCAACAATGCTTGTATCTAATCCTGCTGATGCGGCAGAGATACTTGGCGCTACTTGAATAATATAGTCTGATGATAAAGCCATTCCTTGCCCAGCTAGTGCTACTCCGACAGCAGCTGTCATAATTGGTAAACCAGAACGAACAGCAGCTGGAACCAATAATGCACAAATCAGTGGAACAGCAGGAGTAGGCCAGAAGAAAAGGGAAATAACGTACGTTACAGCAATTAATACAAAAAAGGAAACATGACCATTAATCATTACCTTCTGAATCGGCTGAACCATCTTCTGATCAGCTCCAATATCTCGTAAGGAATGAAGTAATGCCATCATAAATGTAATGATTAAGAAAATATTAAATAATTCAGTTGCAGCAACTAAATTAGCCTGAAATATAGAAGTAAATCCATCTACAATATTTCCTTTATAAACCCATCCAACCAAAAATGTCCCTATTAATGTTGGTAAAACTACACCTTTCCTAAAAATCATTGTAATAATTATTATTAGCGTAAATGCAGCATATAACCAATGTGAAAACAACAAATCCATAGGTTTCTTCCTTTCTACATAGAATGCTATAATCTATGCGAATGTCAGTGGTTAGGTGACCATTTTTCAAATGTTGTTAGGACTTGTTTTCAATACAAAAAACTCACTTCATGGAAGAAGTGAGTATACAAATATTAAGATGCTGTATTTAATAAAGTACGTGGTTGTTTATAAAACAAGAAAAAGACAGCGACGCTACAAATAATAAAGCAAGGGAATAAATAAGAGAAATTATATACAAAGGAATAGAACCAGATATTTGTAAAATTCTCTGGCATAAACCTTTCAAAAAATACAACTCCTGCTATAAAATGCCCAATAAATCGTAAGGTAGTTCCTAATAATACGCCTAGCAAAATATACGTGAAATATTTTCCGGCTCTTCCATCCTTCACAGCTTGTTGAATTTGTTTTGCAAATACTCCTGCGAAGCCTATGACGGTAAAAGCTAATCCATATTCAATAAAACCTTGCAACGGTGTTAGAATCCAAGCGCCAAAAGGGATTTGGAGTATCCCAAATAAAAATCCAGATAATAATCCCCCTTTTAATCCCCAGCGGAATGCGATAATAAATACTGGTATCATCGCAAAGGAAATAGATCCACCTTGCCCCCAAATTTTAAAGCTTAGAAACGGAATCAGATCAAGCGCCAATGCAAGTGCTGTAAAAATGGCTACCTCTACTAGAAATAGCACTTTCTTTGAACTCATCAAACATGCCTCCCTTTATTTTTCCACAAAAAAAGCAACGCCAAGGGAAGCTTCTGATGGGTTCTTCCTTACGCTCTTGCTCCATCAAATAAGCTCTCATCCCTACGCTAGTATTAACTAACAGGTTCAAAGGGTCTGAATGATTATTCCCACATTCACTCTCAGCCATATGGCTCCCCCTGAGGCTTTATACACTTTTTTTGCTAATCATTATTATAGCTTAGAAAATAAAATAAAACAAGATTCCCCTTTTTCAGAAAAGTAGAAGCTTGCGTCGAGAGTCCCTTCATAATGGTCGGTTATTATGCAAATAAAAAGACATCAGGAGTAGAATCACCATCTCCCAATGCCTTGATTATTTTTATCTGAAGTCTTTTTGTTCTTCTAAAGTTCTTGTAATAATCGTATACCCTACTAACGCAGCAACACCTAATACTAAACAACTAAAAAATCCGTTTTTCATCTTAGGTTTACCTCCCATTCTTTAGCGTTTTCTTCGTTTACTAATTGAAAATGCTAGCTAATCTATTCAGCCATTTATTGCTTACTTTTTATAGAGGTTGTTCAAAAAGTCCCGTAGAAATGACCTTTTTGAACACGCTCTTATAGCGTATCAAATGGATTTAATTTACCTTTTCGCAGAATTAAACCTACACCACCAAGTAAGAATAAAGAACGGTTATCCACTACTTTTTTCATTACTGCAGCTGGCTTACCGAATAATTTTTTACCATTAAAGACAGAACCCATTCCATCTGTGCTACCTAAAGAAGCAACCGTTCCTTTGTCATGGAATTCAAAGTTATTTAATGGTTGGTTGTACATTAATGCTTTAATATTCTTCGCTGTTGCTACACCTTGTTGAAGTGCAATTTGTGCTGTTGGTGGATATGGACGATCCGCTTCCTTATTCCAAACCCATGCACAATCGCCTAGAACGAAGATATTCTCATCTTCTGGTAAACGTAAATCATCTGTAACAGAAACTTTTCCACGGTTTAATTCAAAGCCTGAAGCACCTAAAACAGAGTTACCAGTTACTCCACCAGTCCAAACAATTGTACCTGCTTTAATTTCTTCTGCTTCTTCACCAACGATAAAGCTATCTTCTGTACATTCTTTAATCATTGCCCCTAAACGAAATTCAACGCCACGAGCTTCTAAAGATTGCTTTGCATATGTAATTAACTCTTCATCAAAGCCAGGCAAAATAGAAGGAGTAGCTTCAACATTGATAATTTTTGCTTTAGAGCGATCAATATCATACTTCTTACATAGCTCAGGAACACGTTCTGCAAGCTCACCTACAAGCTCGATACCAGTAAATCCACCGCCCCCTACTAAAATAGTTAAGCTATGGTCCTCAGCATCTGGATTATTATTATACTTAGCAAATTGATATTCCATATGCTCACGAATTAAGCGACAAGAATCGATATCCTTAATAGCAAATGCATTCTCTTCCATTCCCTTAATACCAAATGTATTCGATTCAAATCCTAAAGCTACAACTAAATAGTCATAACTTAATTCAGCATTCGATAAAACAACTTTCTTCTCTTCCTTATCTACCTTCTCAACCTCATCATAAATCAAACGCACGCGATTCTGACTTACTACATCACTTAACATAACACGAGCCTGGTTATGATTAATTGTACCAGCAGCAACTTCATGTAACCATGTAGTTTCATAATGGTAGTTATGCTTATTTACAAGGATAATTTCCGCCTCTTCTGGGGATAAAACTTTTGTTAATTGCTTTGTTGTCATTAGTCCAGCATAACCAGCACCAAGAACAACAATCTTTGGTCTCACTATATTCATTATTGTCATTCACCTTCCTAATCATAAAAATGATTTTTGTTCAATTTCCATAATCGGACAATTATAAAGACAAACTTATAATATCAAAGTTTATACGATAATGCGAACGAATTCCATTATTTTTCAGTAATTATTCGCTTTTATTCCTTTTAATTTTTCCAGAACAAAACTGCCTAATAAAAGTGGAAGAAATTTCATATAATCTCTGTCAAAATAAAGAATTGAAAACAAATGCCGCTAGCTAAGATAAGTGAGTGATGTACTAAAATTGGACTATATTATAGGTGAAACCTCACAAATTAATGTGAGGTGTTCTTTGATTAATCATCAGTTACAATATAATTTAAAAATAAAATAATCCTTAGTTAAAATAATTGAGTGGTACAACATTTCTTTTTAGTCAATCTTCTATTTTATCAAGTGTAGGTCTTGTGTTATGATCACCGATTCGCAAACAATACGCATATAAAGTTTCTTGATCAACTTTAATTTTGTATCCATTGTACCTCAGGGATAAATCGGTAGAAATAATTGCCACTCTTTTATTACCATCACTAAAACAATGTGATATTGTAATTCGATACCAATATACTGCTGCTTTTCTAAATAGACCTGGGTACTGTTCTTCCCCCAAAATACTTGGTTTGGGGCTCTACTACTCTTTGTTCGACACATTTCAGGGAAACACCCTTTAATTTTCATTTCTAGTTACATGATAAAAAATATGTTTTCAGATGCTATTTTTACAATAATCAGCATTCCATTCTACAAGATTTATCATTTTAATAATTACCATTAAAATATTATTGACAATTCTTGCAATTACTGTGACAATACATACAATCAATAAGTTTTTTGAAAGACCTTTAATACAGTCCGGAGAGGCTGGCAAGGTGGAGAAATGAATAATAGTATGGATATTTATATTCCATCCACCTTCCACACCTGGCTAACTCTAGACTAGGTGTTTTTTCTGTTCCATATGCAAAAATATACGAAGGAAAAGAGGATTAGAAAATGAAGAAATACGATGAAATTCAAGTACATGAACGACTTCCATTATTGCAAAGTCTTCCATTAAGTCTTCAACATTTATTTGCAATGTTTGGTTCAACTGTACTAGTCCCAGTTTTATTTGGAATTAATCCAGCAATTATTTTATTAATGAACGGGATTGGAACACTCATTTATATTTTCCTAACAAAGGGGAAAATACCAGCTTACTTAGGTTCAAGCTTTGCCTTTATTTCACCTGTTCTAGTCGTACTTAGCATGCATAATGGCTTAGATGGGTATGGTTATGTTCTTGGGGGCTTTCTAGCTGTAGGTATTGTGTTAACACTTGTTGCAATTATTGTTAAATATGTAGGAACCTCTTGGATTGATGTAATTTTCCCTCCAGCGGCTATGGGAGCTATTGTTGCCGTCATTGGACTTGAGCTAGTACCTGTTGCTGCAGAGATGGCAGGTTGGATTCCAGGAGATGATGCTGATCCAAGTACCTGGGTAATGGATCCTAAAGTAGCAATGGTTGCTCTTTCCACATTAGCAATTACCATTATTTGTTGGGTCACTTTACGTGGTTTCCTAAAAATTATTCCTATTTTATTAGGGATTGTGATTGGTTATATTATTGCTTACAACGTTGGTTTAGTAGATCTAGATCCAGTAAAAGAAGCTGCTTGGATTACAGCACCAGAATTCTATACGATGAAATTTGATTGGTCAGCAATTCTTATTATTCTTCCAGCTGCACTCGTATTAATTCCTGAACATATCGGTCATTTATTTGTTACAAGTAATATTGTTGGAAAGGACTTAATGAAGGATCCTGGTCTAGATCGTTCCTTTGCTGGGAACGGAATTTCCACCATATTATCCAGTTTCTTTGGTTCAACACCAAATACAACCTATGGTGAAAATATTGGTGTTTTAGCAATTACAAGAGTTTATTCTACATGGATCATTGGTGGGGCAGCAAGTATCGCAATTTTACTATCCTTTTGCGGAAAATTAGCTGCATTAATCTCATCTATTCCAAAACCAGTAATGGGCGGTATCTCCATTCTACTATTCGGAATTATTGCTGCTAGTGGAATTCGCATGCTTGTAGAAGCTAAAGTTGATTATAGTCAATCTCAGAACCTCATTCTAACTTGTGTCGTGCTTGTTGTTGGAATTAGTGGTGCAACTATTAGTATTGGCGAAGTAGCATTAAAAGGGATGGGGTTAGCAACCATTGTAGCAATTGTATTAGGTATCTTCTTTAAAGTAATTAATATATTAAAATTATCTAATGATGATAAGTAACTTTCAACAGGTCAAAAAGAATCTCCATCTTTCTGAGAAAGAAGATGGAGATTCTTTAATCTGTAATTTATATATACAAAGATCTTATCATTTCTTAGCTTGTGCTTGTTCCCATTCTTTGAACCATTGTTCAATTTCCTGGCTTGGCTCTGTGCCGTATTCTTCATTCAACATCCCTTTTAACCGCTTATATTGATCCATAACAGAATAACGATCACCAAATGTATGATATAGTTTCATTAGTTTAAAATAGCTCTCCTCTTTATAAGGAAGTATTTCCTGCATTTTCAAATATAAAATGATTGCTTCTCCATGTTTTTCAATGTTTATGTAATAATCTGCGATCTTCATTAGATGATCCAGCCAATCAACATGCAATCTATTCTTCTCATTTTCTGCCCAAAGATAACCTTCTTCTTCAAAATAATCTCCGCGATATAATTCTAAAAGCTCTTTATGCCTTTTGATATTTTCTTTCGTCACAAAAGGAATTTCTTCTAAGTCTTTTTTCCATAGATCAACATCTGTTACTACGTCATTCAACTCTAGCTTATAACTATTATCTGAACTAATAATTTTAATATTAAAATCAACAGTTGCCAACGACTTACGGATTTGATAAATCGTTGAATAAAGCTGTGCGTATGCATTTTTTATTGTTGAGTCTGCCCAAAAATGCTCTAGTATAATATCTTTTCTTACAAATTGACCACGATGATGAACAAGAAAAGCAAATAGCTCTCTTGCTTTTGATGTACGCCAATTCACATCGATTGCTTCTTGTTTTGTGCCATAATAAGTGAAGCTAAGCTGCTGAAAACAACATATCATTTTAATATGTTTCGTCATTTTTTTCATAGTATGATTAGAAATTCTAGCAATTGTCTTCATCAATCTTTCATCGTCAAATGGCTTTAAAACATAATCTTCTACTTGTAGTTCGAATGCATTAACCGCATATTCTTCAAATCCAGTAACAAATACAATTTTAATCGTCGGGAATGCCTTTTGAATCTCTTTTGCCAATGTCATCCCTGTTGTTTCTGGCATCTCTATATCTAAAAATACAATGTCTGGTTCTTCCTTAATTACTGCAATAAGCCCTTCATGTGGATTTGTATATTTTCCGATTACGTTAATTTTTGATAGCTGATTTAATTTTCTCTCTAAAAAATCTAGGGTTAATAATTCATCATCAATCAGTATTGCTCGCAATGACCATTCCCCTCTCTAAGACATATAACAGAATTTAATACTAACATAAGTATAATCTAGTTCGGAAAGCTTGTTAAGCTCTATTCTTTGAAATCTCTTCATCTTTCTGATATCGAAAATTCCTTAAAAGCATATGTATCTTTCTTATCTAAATATTAATTGTAGTATTTTTACACTGGACAGCCATAAATATAAATAATAGATGAGAAAAGCCACTTAAATAGACTTTAAGCGACTTTTCTCCTTCTTATTATTCTTCTTGATTTAGTTTCTTTCCTCTGGAGATGAAATGAACTCCAGCGATAATTAATACAAGCTCATTTTATAAGATCTTAATATTAATGTGTTTGTTGCTGTTTCTGGTAGTTTATCAGATTTATCTTCATCTTTTGGTTCAGGTTTAGTTGGTTCTTCTGGTTTCTCTGGATCAGTTGGCTTCTCAGGATCAGTTGGATCTGTCGGTTCCTCTGGTTTAGAAGGTTCTTCTGGATCTGTTGGATCTTCAGGATCAACTGGCTCCTCTGGTTCAGTTGGAATGATGAATCCAAAGTCTAGCGTTGGATCATGCTCACCATCCTCTACTAAATGACGAGATACCGCAAACCATGTTGATGAATCAATGGAATTGTCATCCCCAACTTCATGTAATGTTGGCTCTAAACCTTCTAATGCTTTCGCTGATAATTCACGATTAATTTTTACTACATACGTTTTATCAGCTGGTAGGTTTTCAAAGATATAGTAGCCATTTTTATCTGTTGTTGTTGGACCAACTTTATTTCCATAAACATCTATTACTGGTGTTTCTCCATCTTCTTCAAAAATTTCTAATACTACCCCTGGAAGCTTAATATCCGTATCATCTTGTAGACCATCACCATTTACATCAATCCAGACATAGTCTCCTACGCTTACCTTCTTAGTCTTAACGAATCCAAAGTCTAATGTTGGGTCACGCTCACCATCTTCTTCTAGATGACGAGATGTTGCTTCCCATGTAGATGAATCTACGGTATTGTCGTCTCCAATTTCATGTAACGTTGGTTCATAACCTCGTAAAGCTTCTTTTGATGCGTCACGATCGATTTTCACTTTAATCTTATTCATAATGCAATGAAATCCATTGAACAAGGGAAACTTTAATTATCGACGCCACAAAAGAGCAACAGCATGTTCATGTTTCTGTTGAAAGCAACGGAAAACTTTCAGAATCCTATACTGCTATAACACAGGAAAAAGTTGACTTTGGACTAGTAATTTGCAAGCAATTAGTTGAATTACATGGTGGGAAAATCAATGCTCAAACGGATAGGAATAAGATTAAATTCATCTTCACGCTTCCAATAAGCTATATGAGTGAATTAAAGCAGGATCAGCCTAAGACAAGACAACAGAAAGCTCATGCAGATTCTATTTCAACTGAAGATTCCCTCTTAATGACAACAGGAGGAATTAGACAAATTTCAGAGCAATTAGCAATTATTTCAGGTGCACGAATCTTAGTAATTGATGATGATCCATTGCATTTAAAAGTATTAAAAAACATTTTATCACCTGCATATGAAATTATTACTATTTCTAATGGAAAAGAAGCTTTACAACGAATTGAAAACGAACAATGGGATTTAGTGATTGTCAATGCAAGGTTATCAAATTCAAGGCTTTCTGGATATGGATTAACTAAAACTATTCGTGAAAATGATTCTATTTCCGATTTGCCAATCCTTCTACTGATTGCTCGTAATCAATCTGAAGACATTCTAAAAGGATTTCTAGCTGGTGCAAACGATTATGTAACCATACCAGTTGATGCTATAGAACTACAATCCCGTGTGCATGCATTAACGGCATTAAAGCGCTCCATTCAAGAGCATTTTGATATGGAAGCAGCTTGGTTACATGCACAGATTCGACCACATTTTTTGTTTAATACATTGAATTCTATTATTTCATTAAGCTATATGGATGAGAACCGTATGATTACCCTGCTACAAACATTTACTAATTATTTGGAGAAAAGCTTTCGATTCTTAGAAACAGGAACATTAGTAAAATTATCAGAAGAAATCGATTTTGTTCATTCCTACCTGTATATCGAGAAAGAGCGCTTTGGTGATCGGATTGAGGTGGAATGGATAATGGATGAGCTAGATCATATTTATGTACCTTCCATGTCCATTCAAACATTAGTAGAAAATGGAATCAGACATGGAATATTACAACGTCTCTCTGGTGGTAAAATTACGATTCAGATAACGCGTAAAGACAAAGAAGCAATAGTAAAAATTAGTGATGATGGAGTTGGTATTCCTGAAGATAAAATCAAAGATTTATTAAACTTTGATACAACCAATTCTACTGGAATCGGCGTCATCTATCACACAGGGTTGGCGAGGTATGATTTATTCGTCAATCCTGTTTTGATGTGTCATCAAATTATTATACTCATATGATATTTAGAGGTGATTAAATTGACCATCATCGCAACAGACAACTGGCTACGTGATGATAAAGTATCCCCATCAACTATCTTAAAGCAGATAATAACATCTTTTCCAAATATTGATATCAACGAAGTCTATCATTATCTTGTCCTACATGGTATGCATCCTTTTAACAATATCGAAGAAATTAGAGACATCACCAATCATTTATTAGAGGAAAACATTTGGGAAACACTTAAAGCAGAGTTTCATGATTTAGTTAATGATTGGAATGGACCATCCCACCCTATCTATATTCTCCCTGCGGATACTAATGCTTTATCCCTTCAAGAAAATTTTCAAGGAAAATCAGGAATTGCCTTTTCTGATAAATTATTTTTATTTTTATCAGATAGGTCCACCATATTAGACGCTAGAATAATTCTTACTCATGAATATAATCATGTTTGTCGGATGCAATATCAGTCAAAACCCCATGATGATTACACCTTGTTAGATTCCATTATCATGGAAGGTATTGCTGAGTACGCTGTGATGGAGCGATTTGGTAAATCTCATACTGCTTTTTGGACAAAAGCCTACACCATAGAGCAGCTAAAAGATTATTATAAACGGTGGATACTCCCCAATTTTACTTTACGAAGGTCGGATGAGAAGCATCTACAAATTTTATATGGTCATTCTCCTCTCCCCCGCATGGTTGGTTATGCAGTAGGTTATTACTTGGTAGAAAAATATTGTCATGACAAAAATTATAATTCACAGCAACTCTTAATGAAAGCATCTCAAGCATTCCTTCCAGATAAAGAAGACTTGGTTCCATTTACAACAGAACCTTAGTCGCGATTATTTCAAAACTTAGTGACACTTGTACTCCTCTTCATAAGAGCGGGAATTTTAGTAAAGCTACGAAGTTAAATAATCAAAAATTGGGATAATGACCATACCCTTATTAGGAAATAAACATATATTGGGTACAAAAGCAATGGAGGTGGATAACGAATGGGTGAAAATGTTGGCGGTTATGGTGGAGGATTTGCGCTAATTGTAGTGCTATTCATTCTCTTAATCATTGTAGGAACAGCTTACGTAGGATTTTGCTAAAGCTTATTAATAATTAAGGAGGGATTTCAATGAATTTTTGGGGTTGTGACTATGGCGGCCCAGTTGGTGGAGCTGAATGTTGTGGCTACGGTTCTGGTCGTGGATTTGCGTTAATCGTTGTGTTGTTTATTTTGTTAATAATTGTAGGTGCAGCTTGGTTCTGTTAACCTCTTGATCAGAGGCAGCAATCCCTTTCCCCAAAGGCTTGCTGCTTTTTTGTTTTTTACAAAAAATATAATAACACTTGAAATGATTTCAAGCGTTATTGCTAATATAAAGTCGTGGGTGTTTTCGATATATAGGTTGTACACTATTGTTACGTCTGCGAGCTTCACTTTTTGCACATTACAAGCAGTATATCAGTGGAAGAGCTGTCCGCTCTCCCTTCAAGAAATATGTGCGTTTCTTGAAGCGAGTTATGCGTCCAGTTATATTGAATAAAATTCCCACAGACTAAAGCTTCATTTTGTTTACCAAAATAAAAGTGGAAATAAAACAAGACCTGTGATAAATCCTAGTGCAATACTAAAGCCAGCACCACGACCATAGCCACCATAATAGCCGTATCCTAAGCCTCCTAATCCACGACCTCTAGCTCCTAGTGGTTCCATATAAACATACCGTCGATCCACACTACGTATTCGACCTCTATGAACCCTTCCATCATTTGTTCTAATTTCAACACAACGTCCTACATGTTTTTGACATAAATTATAATAATGATCTCTAGACAAAGAACACCCCTCCTCACTCATACATGCATATAGCATCTTATGAGTGAGAAAGAGACGCGTATAGTTTATTTGTAATGACTATGAACAAATAGGCTTATAGTTCGCCAATAACAACTTTACCAGCAACCATAACTGTACGTTCTTTTGGCAGGCGAGCAATTAATTCTGCTGAGCAACTAGCATCAGAGAAAACAAAGTCAGCAGCATCTCCATTTTGTGGCCAAACCTTTTTCCCTTCATCATTTAACGGTGTAATTCCCTTTGTAATAAATTTAAGTGATTTACGAATGCTATGCTCATCAATTTTACGGTTCATTATACAATGATTACGTACTTTCTCCAATAAATCTCCAGAGCCTAATGAACTCCAAGAATCATAAAAACCATCAAAACCAAAATGAATAGGGACTCCATAGCTATCTAAAATATCAAATGGTGGTAATACTCGTGCCAGACCAGTATTAGACATAATGGAGACTTCTTGACTCTTTAATCGTTTAGCTGCTTCATGTTGTAAGGCTTCTGGAATTCCACCTAATGAAAATCCATGACTGACAGCACAACGTCCTTTCCAGCCTGCATCCTCTATCATATCTATCCATTTATCAATCGTATACCAACCAACATGACCATGGTCATGGATATGTACATCAATATCTGCATCAAATTCAGCAGCAATATCCATAACTAGATCGAGCGATTTTTCAATTGCTCCATCTATACCTGCTGGATCTAATCCCCCAACCATTGTAGCACCATTACGCATTGCCTCACGCATTAATTTTGGTACATTTCCAGTTAATAGCCCGTGCTGTGGAAATGCGATAACTTCATGAGTTACAATGCCTTTATATTCCTCCAATGCAGCTAATACGCCTTCTAAATTCTTTAATCCAATATAATCATCAATATTTACATGTGTGCGAATATGAGTTGCTCCGTGGGACAGCAATAAATCAATCATGGCAGAAGCTCTTTGCTTTGTTGTTGGAGAAATCTCTACAAGCTCCATAGCTTCATTATGTAGCTTGTCTTTTAGATTATCTGTTAATTTGGTAGATCTCCAAGGCAATGAAAGATATGTTTTATCTAAATGATTATGCATTTCTTTAAATGCCGGAACAGCTAACTTCCCATTCGCATCTATTTTTTCTAACGTATCGTCATGATTTGCTTGAGCACTATTTACTTGCTCGGTGATTTTTCCGTTCTCAATTTTTAAATCAAATAAATCTGTTTGTGTATGTCCATAACCTTCTGCATCTGTATATGCTCCAGTTTCTAATCTAACATTTGTTAACCAGTAGGATTGCATATCCAAAACCTCCATTCCTTAATTTGTTAAGCTACTAATGATTCTTCCCTGATAGATAGTATGTGTAATAGGTTTTCTGCGGGCAACCGTTTCAGCAGAGCATGATGCATCAACAAGCAATACATTTCCTTCGTCTCCTACTTTAGGCCATTGCTGTTCCCCATTTTCATTTAATGTACGAATTCCACCACTTCCTAGTCTCCAAGCATTACTTAAAGACTTTTCATCTACCAAACGGAAACGATCAGCAAATATGCTTAACTTTTCAATCGTATCCCCTGTACCAAATGGACTCCAGTGATCCATTAAACTATCATGTCCCACACTAACCGGCACTCCATATTCTAATAACTCTAAAACAGGGATAGTTCCACTATTCATAGGAATGGTCGATGTAATATCAATCCCCACCTCTGCGAGCATTTGTGCAGTATCCTTTAATAACACTTTATCTGCTTTAATATGTCCTAAAGACATCGCATGACTAATTGTTACTTTATTTTGTAGCTTTGTTTCTTTTATGAGTTTTACAATTTTCTCCATTTGGAAAATTCCTAATGTATCCGGATCATGTAAATGAATATCAATGCCAGCATTTGCTTCTACAGCAATGTCAAAGGTTGTTTCAAGAGAGCGATCAATATTACGATCAATTGTTGCAGGGTCTACCCCACCCACTAAGGTTGCTCCCATTTTCATTGCTTCACGAATAAGACCTTCAACACCACTACGTAGAAGACCATGCTGGGGAAATGCCACAATTTCATAGGAAATATCATTTTTATAATCTTCAAGTACCTTTAACGTATTTTCCATATGTTTTAATTGAATACCAGGATCAACATTACAATGTGTTCGAATATGAGTATGTCCATTTTTTATCAAATGCTCTACAAAATACCTTGCTCTATCCTCAGCATATGGCAATTGTTTTGGTAGTAATTCTAATTCTTCTTCAATTCTAAAAGCCACACTAGACTTGGTTGGAAGCTTTGGTGCTTTCCAAGGTCCACCAAAATATGTTTTATCAATATGAATATGCATTTCGCGTAAAGAAGGTAAAAGTAATTTCCCGTCCGCATTCAGCACCTCAACATCATTAGCTTCAATGGAGTCATTAATTTGAGTGATTTTTCCTTCCTCAATCAAAATATCTTTCTTCTCCGTTAATGTATGTACAACTCCACGCGAATCAGTTTCATATCCTGCATCTAATCTTGCATTTTTTATAAGCAGCTTTGTCAACATACTCCCTCCTTAAAATTAATTAAAGCGTTTTCATTAGCGTATAAGAAAGTTGGACATGAATATTCCTAAACAAGAATAAATACATGCCTAATTTATCTACTTTCTTAAAGCCCAGAAAACGCATCCTTCATTCAACTTTAAACAACACTAATATAGCATATAGACATTTCTTAATCAAACATACGCCATATTCAGAATTTTAGTTCATATCTTTAATACAATAGGTAGTGTCTATGATAGAATATATTAAATAGAGACTTCAAAAAAACGGAGGGATAATTATGAGTGAAAAAAGAATATATTATCGTCGTAATCGCGCAGACAAGGCATTATTAGAAAAATATCAGCATGTCGTTACTCCTCATATTAGTGATAATATGGATCGACTTCGAGGTGGAACTGCTGAATTACGCCCTCTTCATGGAGACGGGAAACTAGTTGGTACAGCATTAACAGTAAAAACACGACCTGGAGATAATTTAATTATTCATAAAGCATTAGATATGCTTGAACCTGGCGATGTACTTGTGGTCGATGCTGGTGGTGAATTAAAGAACGCCGTATTTGGCGAAATTATGATGACCATTGCAATGGAGAAACAAGCAGCTGGTATTGTCATTAACGGATCTATCCGTGACGTTGCAGCATTCAAAGAGGCAAATTACCCTATTTATGCTAAAGGAGTAACACATCTGGGCCCTTATAAAGATGGACCAGGTGAAATTAATGTTCCTGTTGAAATTGATAGTATGATTGTTAATCCTGGGGATCTTGTCGTTGGAGATGAAGATGGTCTTGTTGTTGTCCCACTTGCCGAAACAGAAGGTCTATTACCGAAGATTGATGCTTATCAAGCAAAAGAAGAAAAACAAATTGAAGAAATCAAAGCTGGAACTGTTGATCGTAGCTGGATAGATAAAACATTGAAGGAAAAAGGCTATCAGTTTATTGAGTAGCTATGAATATCCATAAGAAATCTCCTCTCTAGAAAGAGGAGATTTCTTATGGATTAGCAAATAACGTAGGATTGTACTTAAATCAATTTTCAACCCATTCCAATTCTGCATACCTTACAACATCAAATAAATTTCTTGGGTCTTCTCCTCTAAACAAAACCTTTACAGCATCAAATGGATTTATTATATCTTCTAATCCAGGAAAAATCTTATAATGATTACCTCCTATATCAAGATAGTTCTGATTAAAGAAGATCGAATTACTATTCTCTTTTGTTGTTTCGGTTCCATCTACTCCTGTTCCCCTTTTCCATTCTATAAATAGACTATTTTCTAATATAGGTAGTGGTTCATTTGTTTTTTTCAATTGCATGGAAGGTTCTTTAAGAATTTTTTCTATCAGTTCTTCACTTTCTATAACAGTTGAAAAGCTTCTCTGTTGTATATCAGATCTACTAGCTATTTTTATTTCAATGACCTCTGCATTTTCATCTATAAAATCTTCCATAAGGTCTTTATATGTTGTAAAAGTCAACTTATGGGAAAAATATGACACCAATAATAATATTAGTATTACTCCTATTGCTATAATTTTTCTTCTCATAATACCCCTTTCCACTTTAATTAATATAATAATAAATCTCACAAAAAATATGGAGCAAGCAATGACATTGTTACATTCTGATTGGCTTACAGATGGAGATTTAAACAGCGCATGCTATTCATTCAATAGCAGTCCACTCAATGTCTGCATTTCTTATCACATTATATAAATTCAGTTCAGTTTCTTCTCCAAATACAATCTCATATCTATCATTTCCAAGTTGAAGAAACCTGTCATTAAAACTCAATCTTACGCTATCTCCTTCTATTATTTCATTGCTGTCTCTTTTTAAGTGTATATACATTGTATTTTCTAACATTAGCGGTGAATCTTCGGAAGTTTTTTCTAATTTCATGGAGGGAGATTGAAGAATTTCCTCTATCATATCTTCGTTTTCTATTGTTGTAGTAAAAACTTTACCAAGCATCTCTTGGTCAGTAAATAATTTTATTTCCGTTATTTCTGCGTCTTCACCTATCAGTTCCTCTAAAAGCTCTGCATATGTGGTGGATCCTACAGCATTTTTAATGAAATAAAGAACTACAATTACTAATACTGATACCCCTAATACGATAATCCTTTTTCTAATAATATCACTTCCCAGACTTATTACTTTACATTAAATAGTAACAAACTTTATAGATAAATGAACGAAAAGCGGGTAAAGTTATTTCCCAATAACTTTACCCGCTCATTCAACTATCTTTTCTTTGCCATTAAGATAACTTCTTCACGTACTTCGCGAATTTTATCCATTTTATTATCCCAAGCTTTTTGACTCAAATCAACTGCATATACTTCTGGTTTAATTGTTCGCTTATATTCATCCCAGAATAATTCTAATTGTTGTTTTGCATAAGCTTGTATCTCTTTAAGCTCTGGAAGCTTATAAACAAGTTCGCCATTTTTAAAAATATCATGATGCAAATCGACTGCGTCGAAATCAGTTACAAATTTACTAATATACGTATGTACAGGATGGAACATTTTCAAACGTTCTTCCTGATTAGGATCCTCATCACTTAAAGTAATGTAGTCTCCTTCTGATTTATTATTAATTCGATTAATGATACGATAAAGTTTTTTAATTCCTGGAGTAGTTACTTTTTCTGGATTAGCAGAGATTTTAATCGTATCAACCATTTCTCCATTTTCTTTTTCGATAGCTACGATTTTATATACTGCTCCTAATGCTGGTTGATCATATGCAGTAATCAGTTTCGTACCTACTCCCCATACATCAATAGCAGCACCTTGTGATTGTAAACTCACAATAGTTGCTTCATCTAAATCATTGGATGCAAATATTTTTGCATTTGGAAAGCCTGCTTCATCAAGCATCCTGCGAGCTTGTTTTGATAAATATGCCATGTCTCCACTATCTAAACGAATACCGATAAAATTAATTTGATCTCCCAGTTCCTGAGCAACTTTAATTGCATTAGGAACTCCTGAGCGCAATGTATCATATGTATCCACTAAAAAGACACAATCTTTATGTGTTTGAGCATACTTTTTAAATGCTGTATATTCATCACGATATGCCTGAATCATTGCATGTGCATGTGTTCCAACAACAGGGATTCCGAAGAGCTTTCCTGCGCGCACATTACTTGTTCCACTGAATCCACCAATAAATGCTGCTCGTGTACCCCAGATTGCCGCATCCATTTCATGGGCTCTACGTGTACCAAATTCCATTAAAACTTGGTCTCCTACAATATGTTTAAAGCGAGCTGCTTTTGTAGCAATTAATGTTTGGTAATTCACAATATTTAGCAATGCTGTTTCTATTAATTGCGCTTCTGCTAAATTAGCTTCTACTTGAATAATTGGCTCATCTGCAAAAACGATTTCTCCCTCACAAACAGCTTTTATATTGCCAGTAAAGCGTATCGTTTTTAGATAATCAATAAAATCATCTTCATACCCAAGTTCATTCTTTAAATATGCTAAATCTGATTCCGAAAATTGGAAGTTTTGTAAGTAATTAATGATTCTTTCTATCCCTGCAAATACCGCAAAACCATTTTCAAATGGAAGTTTTCGAAAGTAAATTTCAAAGACTGCACGTTTTTCATGCATGTTATCCTTCCAATAGGTTTCTGTCATATTAATTTGATATAAATCTGTATGTAGAGACAAACTATCATCTAAATAACTCATTTTCTGCTCTCCAATTATTTTTTTAGTGATACGCTATAAGGTTCCTTCTATATATAAAAAGCGTATTACTTTGTTAACTTATTCACATACTGACGCATATTATCAGAGATTCCTGCTAAGCAAATTGGTGCTGGATCCTGTGTGATGTCCAGTTCCGTTGTTGAACCATCAGTAGGCAATTCTTCTTCAAAGATCTCTTCATATGCTTCAATCGAAATTTGTTTTCTAGAGGCGAACAAGCTTGTATGCTGTTCTTTGTTCAAATGCTCTTTAAAGTTTGGCTGTAAAATCCCTGTAAAAAATTCACCAACAGCACCTGAGCCATAACTGTATAGACCAATACGTGATCCATCTTTTAAATCTTTGTTTTGTTCTAATAAAGAAAGTAAGCTTAAGTATAGCGCACCTGTATAGATATTACCAACATTCCTATTGTATGCTGTACTAATTTGATAGTTCGAAAGTAATTGCTCTTTCTGCTCTTCTGACGCTTGTTCTATTATTGTTCTTAATGCTTTTAAGCCCATTTTCGTATACGGTAGATGATAACAAATTGCGTTAATATCATTTAAAGTTAAATCTGTTTTCTCTTGGTATTGCTCCCATACCTTATTGAAAAACCAAATGTATTGTTCATTTGAAAACTTTCCATCTACAAAAGCAATATCTGAATAAATGGGACGCCAAAAATCCATAATATCCGCTGTGAAATATGCGCTTTTCTCTTCTAATGCTAAAATTCTAGGCTCTGCACTTATTAATAGAGCAACTGCACCAGCACCCTGTGTAGATTCTCCAGGAGTATTTAATCCGTAACGAGCAATATCAGCACCTAACACAAGTACCTTGCTCTCGGGATGTAATGCAATATGACCTTTAGCTAATTGAATAGCAGCTGTAGCCCCATAACAAGCCTGTTTTGCTTCGATACAGCGAGCTTGTGGATTAATCCCTAATAAATGATGTACATAAACTGCTGCTGATTTAGAATGATCAATACCTGACTCTGTTCCGAAAATAACTAAGTCAATTTTTTCCTTATCTTCTTCATCAATAATGTGTAATGCAGCATTTGCAGCTAGTGATACAGCGTCCTGTGTAATTGGTGTAACAGCCATCTGGCTTTGTCCGATTCCGACAGTGAATTTTTCTGGTTCTACACCTCTCGCATTAGCTAATTCGTTCATATCGACATACAGATGTGGGGTGTAAAAACCTATTTTATCAATTCCTATTTTCAATGGTATTCTCCTTTGAAACGTATTAAAAAAATCAAACATTATTATTTAAGGTCAATGTAAGCTTCGTTCATATTTACAAATAAAGACAATGAATTACAATGTTACATGTAATACAAAGCCCTTTAAAATAGTAATATAAACTACAATTAAATACAACTTTGTGGAACGAAGATGTATTATGTTCCGAAGTATTAATTTTATCGTAGTATGTTTATTGTATCAAGTTTCCTAAGAAAATAGTTAATAAAACGTCAAGATTTTATACATGAAATAGTCATATCTTAATGTTTCGCTAAATTAGTACGTGCTGGATTTCAGATTGAATCATTAGACTTCTAAATACTAGAAATATGCAAATTATTTCTAAGCTAAAATGACATATTTTTCAATCACTTTTCTAAACAGCATTGATTGACTTAACCCATTTTCAAATATTTCCAATTTATGTATATTTTTTGTGCATTTTTTTATCCTATAATAACAGCAAGTTATATCCGATATATGGTTAAGAAAGAAAACTAAAATGTTTTTTACCAAACAAAGGAGGGCTGTAGCTATGAATGCTATCATAATCGATGATGAACCTCTTGCAATTGATTCTCTAACCATTATGCTAAATCAAACAAAAATGGTTAATCTATTGAATTCATACACTATTTTTGATCCAGATAAAGAAACCGACATATTAAAACAAATAGATATCGTCTTCTTAGATATAGAGATGCCCGAAATGAACGGCTTAGAATTAGCAGAAAAAATCTATACGATTAATCCTAATATTGAATTTGTTTTTGTTACTGCTCATGAACAATATGTTACACAAGCATATGAGTTAAATATAACAGACTATATATTAAAACCAGTTCATTTTAATAAATTAATTACAACTGTAAATCGCATCCAAAAAGATAAAGAAACAAAAAAGGAACCTTCATTACCTTTATCACAAACCATCCATATTCATTTTTGTGGTGCATTCGCTATCCATATCAATAATATGGTAGAAGATATTCCTTGGAGAACAAGTAAGTCTCAAGAGCTATTCTTATACTTGCTTCATCACCAGGATGAAATAATTTCCAAATCTGACCTAGCTTCTACATTCTGGCCTAAATTTAATGAAGAACGTGTATATTCACAGTTATATAACACGGTATATCATGCACGAAAAGCACTTTCTAAATGGCCCAACCATTTTCAAATTCTTAATCATGGAAATGGTTATTGCTTAACAACGAAACAAGTTGAAGTTGATGTTTTTCAATGGGAAGAGAAATTCTTAAACCTTCCTCCACTACATAGGGAAACGATTAAAGATTATGAAGAAGTTTTAAGGGTGTGTAAAGGGAATTACTTGCCAGGCTTTGAATACAAATGGTTAAAAGGATGGAGAAAGAAACTAGAGCAAAAATGGCTCAAAGGGGCTTTTGCTATCACTAAATACTTTCATCAAACCAAAAATACGGAAGCGATGGAGCATTGGTTAGTAGAAATCACTAAACGTTCACCATTAGAAATGAGTGCACATCTTAAATTAATGAAGTTATATGCGAAATTAGGTTACGGAGTACTCGTAGATCATCAATTTCGCACTTATGATGCTGCATGTCAGCAAGCTAACAAAAGGCCAAGCAAAGCAATCCTTGTTTGGTATAATAATTGGAAGGAATTAAAATAGCTTTATCCTGTCGAAAGGGGCATGGATTATGTTACCAAACAAAATCACAGAACAATTGAATATTACCTATCCTATTATTCAAGCACCAATGGCTGGAGGTATCACAACTACTTCACTGATTATAGAAGTAGCAAATGCAGGTGGCTTAGGAATGATTGGTGCAGGCTATCTGACACCCGAACAAACTAAGAAACAAATAGCTGAAATCAAACAACTGACAGAAAAGCCGTTTGGAATTAACTTATTTACCCCACAATCCTTTGTCGTTCATACGCAAGATATAAATCAAGCATTGACATTATTAGATCCTATATGCAAACAATTAGAATTAGATAATCTTACAGTTCCTTCTATCCCTACTTATGAAGAGATTTTAGGAAGCTTTCAGCAACAAATTGAAATAATTATAGCTGAAAAAGTACCTATTTGCTCCTTTACGTTTGGAATTCCATCCAAGGAGATAATTGAACAATTAAAAGGGGCAAATATTTTGTTAATTGGTACTGCTACAACGCTAGAAGAAGCAAAACTAGTGGAAGAAGTTGGCTTTGATATGGTCGTTTTACAAGGGCAGGAGGCTGGTGGACATCGTGGTAGTTTTACTGCAAATGCGCCAAAAGCTGGAATTGAGTTAAATGAATTTATTCGCCAAACCAATCAAGCGATAGATATCCCCCTCATTGCTTCAGGAGGCATTATGGACGAGCATGGGATAAAAACTGTATTAGAGCTAGGAGCAGATGCTGTACAAATGGGCACAGCTTTTCTAACATGTGAAGAAAGCGGCGCTCACCCTATATATAAGTCTGCTATTATTCAAGCAAACAAAACAGATTTACAATTAACTTGTGCATTTTCTGGAAAATGGGCACAAGGAATTCAGAATGACTTCATGCAATACATGGAGAAATATGAACATCTACTCCCTCCCTTTCCAGTTCAAAATGCCTTAACCCAATCTATTCGTAAACAAGCTGCTTTATTAAATAACACAGCCTATATGTCCCTCTGGTCTGGGCATAACCCACAGCTTGCCAAACAGCAGAGTGTTAAAGCATTAATGGATGCATTAACTTTATAAATGATCTAAAAACGAGCATGGACAAGGATTTATTATCTTATCTATGCTCGCTTTTTCCTTTATCAAAAAATTAAACTGAACAATATTCCAAATAGTAAGAAGAAAACATATGGGATATAACAGACAGCAATCATTTGACCTCTTGCTTTACGATAAGCCGCTTCTTCATTGTATTTTTTGGTGTAAGGATGTGAGCCGATCACTTTATCCCACACCTCCTTCAACCATACATTTAAGACAAATAATCCTATCACAAGAATCAATATTTTTATCCACCATTTTGGAAAAAGAATAACTGCTGCATTTGTCCAACCAATAATTTGTAAATACTTATATAAATATGTTCTTTCCCTTAACGAGGCTTTCATAAATAATTCATGAAACCCTTTTTCTGCTGTACGATTGGAGAAAATTCGTTGTGATTTTCGAAATAAAAGTGGTGTTTTGCGACTCGATGTTCGCTTAGGCATCCCCTCTAGTTCAAAGGACAAATTAAAAATGGTATTTACTATTTTATTACGCTGATGATTCTCTATTAATAGATCTTGTTCCAGTGTATGTAGGGTTAAGAAGCGCTTTCTAATCACATAAAAAGCTATAGCAATAAAGATAATAAAAAGTCCAATAGAAAGCAAAAAACCACCATAGAAAATACAATAATAGCTAATTACCCAAAGAAGCGCTGTTGCCAGTATTAACCCTAACCAATATATACGATTCTTCCAAAAGCGTTTTTCTTGTTGTAATTGACCCTTTACACCTAGTACAAAACATCTTAATGCAGTCCATAGTAATACGAAGGATATTAATTGGCTGAATCCCCATTGAAAATGCTTAAACCAGAAGGGTGCAAGCACAAGAGCTAAAATACTAGCTGGAACAATTTGTTTAACAATAGAATAACCCAATCCAAAACGTTTTAAATGAAGTAATAATCTAGGCTTTCGAAGTAGAAATACTAGATCTGCTTCCCTAACATAAGTACGAAACGCACCATACCATAGAAATAGAAAGAGCAGGAGAAAGACACCTGACATTGGTACATCTTGAACCCAATTCGGTATTTCCAGCCACCAACTGTGGTACGCATAAATAAAAATAGCAAGTGCTGGAATGGTAGCATAAATAATAACCGTCCAATCTATGACAAGTCGATAAACAGATAACTGATATTTTATATCCTGTATCCAGCGAGTGAGAAATAAGCTTCTACTCTTCATTTATATCTTCCTCATCTGCAATACAATCATATAAGCTTCCTGTATGTACATCACATTGTTTCAGCACTTCTTGTAAATTTCCATTAGCCTTCATTAATCCTTTTTCAATAATAATAAAGGAATCACAAATACGTTGCGCTGTATCTAAAATATGTGTACACATTAGAACCCCTGTGCCCTTCTTACATTCATCATCTATTAATTTTAATAATAGCTTCGTTGAGCTTGGGTCAAGTCCCATAAAGGGCTCATCAATAATCAATATGTCTGGCTTGGTAAACAATGCCAAAGCAATCATCCCTTTTTGTTGCATTCCTTTAGAAAAGCTACGAGGAAATTCATGCAGATGGTCAATTAATTTAAACTTCTCTAAAAATTGTTTGGCATAAATTAAGCTCTCTTCACCTAATCCTTCCACAGCAGCAACAAATTCAAAATGCTCCCATAGGGTTAATTCATCATAATAAATAGGACGCTCAGGAATAAAGGAATAAGTAGTGCCTTCCTTTTGCTCAATATTCCCTTCAAAAAAAGCAACTTGTCCAAGTATTGTTTTAATGGTTGTACTCTTCCCGGCTCCGTTTGGTCCAATCATTCCAAGCAGCTGCGAGGCTTCAATGTTAAAATGAATGTTCTCCACAGTAGCAACATTCTCTTCATAACCAGCTTGATTTATATTTACGTTCATTAACGTCACAGTTTCACCACTCTCTTATACCAAGTAGTTATTTCTTGTTTCTATTCTAGCAAAATAAACAACGGCTGACGAAAATAGATTGAAATTCGTCAGCCGTATTAATCTTATTTATTAAATTGAGCGGTATATTCAACAAAATCACTTTTACTTGGTTTAAATAATTCAAAAGCAACATCTCGTTGATAACGATTTTGTGTTTTAGCCTCAGTAAATAGCTTCTGTACATTTTTTCGACATAGCTGTTCAATATCATCGATAACTGCTTGCGTATTTGGTTCTACTAACCCAAAAATAACTGCATCATAAGCTCTTATTGCACCTAAATTTGCTACAAAATCATTGACAATATCAATCTTCTTATCTTTTAGCACTTCATCTCCAGCTGCAGATACTGGAATATTTGCCGCTTCAACAACTAGACTTGCTTTCACGTCCTGTGCATTTCCTTCATGAATGACATCTTCTAATGCGCAAGGGATAAGTACATCACAATCTACTTCAAGCCAGTCTGTGTTGGGGCGTGTCTCATAATGATCTGCAAATGAAGCTGGATCCATTTCTCCATAATTATTTTTATGGTCTATCAATTTCTGTACATCTAATCCATCTTCACAGGTTACTAGTAGGTTCGCATCTGAGATACCTACTATGCTATAGCCTAATTGAGATAGCTTTAATGCACAGCTAGCTCCTACGCTACCAAAGCCTTGAATAACTACTTTAGCACCTTTACTAGCATGGTTAAACTTCCAAGCTTCATCTACAGAAAATGCTACTCCATAGCCTGTTACCACATCATTTAATAAGAGACCATCTACTTTTTCTAGTAAAAGCTTATCATATCTCTTAATTCCTTCTAAAACAGCTGGATCCTTTTTCATGGATTGTGTTAGTGGAATATCGATACCAAACTCTTTAAATATCTGCAAAACATCTTCATATTTTGTCCCTAAATCACTACCTAAAGATACTCCATGATCAATATATGGTAGCATTGCAATCATATATCTTCTTAAGACATCATACGCATCTGGTGCTTTATAATCGTATGAAATTCCACCTTTACATCCACCAGTTGTTGTCGATTCGCTTGCTACATATTTATATGCCATTGCTTCAGCAAGTCTCTCAACCTCTTCTTTTGTAACAGATGGGTGCATACGTGTACCTCCACCTGTATATCCTTTTACAAAATTATGAACAACTAGCCATCCTTGTGCATCTGTTTCTGTATCATTCCATTCAACAACGAAATATGGTTTGTTTTTTTTCAAAAGATAACCCCCTTCTTCTTATTCATGTGGACGGAAAGAGCGAATATATTCTGGAGAATCCTCATAATCCAATACGCCAACTGCTTCCACATCAACCACAATACAGTATGATTTATTACTTGCTAATGCATTCTGCAAACTTTCCTCAAATGCTGCTGCAGAAGTGACTTTCTCTGCTTCATGTCCCATTGATTTTGCTAGCATCACAAAATCTGGATTAACGAGGTCGACACCTACTTGTCTACCATATGCTGCTTCCTGATAATATTTTAAAATTCCATAGCCACCATCATCAAATAGCAGAGTAATTACTGGTGCTGATTCATGTGTTGCAGTGATCATTTCATTAGAATTAACCATGAATCCTCCATCGCCAGCGACAAGCACAACAGGCTTATTCGGTTGTCCCACTTTAGCACCAATTGCCATTGGAAGACCTTGTCCAATTCCTCCACCAGTCATATATAAATAATTTCTTGGTTCATGAACATCAACTAATTTATTTGCCCAAGTATATCCAGGAATTGTAACATCTGTAATGAGAATACTATCCTGTGGCAAATGTTTATTCATAATGTCTGCAAATTCATCATACGGCTGAATAACTTGACGTAAAGCCTCTCTAACCTTGAGACGTAATTGCTTCACTTCATCGACATATGTTGAATCCACAGTGATTGATTGATCTACTAATTGTTTATTTATTTCTTGGAGAACTGCTTTTGCATCACCTACTAATAAGTGCTGCGTATCGAAGCTACGGTTAAATGCCTCTGGGTTGGCATCGATATTAATATGGTTTTCTGGAACTGGTGTTGTCCAATTATTTGTCTCTGTTCCTCTGAAACGAACTCCTATACTAAGCAGTAAATCCGCTTTACTTACATGTTCTTCTACCTCTGGAAACCATGCAAAGTTACCGATACATAATGGATGAGCCTCATCTATCGCACCTTTTCCTGATTCACTAGTAACTACACTTGCTTGAAGCTTATCAACTAATGTTAATAACTCAGCAGAAGCTCCTGAATGAATAATTCCATCCCCTATCCAAATCACTGGACGCTTCGCAGTTACAATTTTTTTGATAATAGCATCAGGGATGTTTATTTGCTCTTCTTTTTCATCACATTTTTTCGTGTAGACTAGCTCGTTTTTTGGAATAATAAGTGCTTGATAGTTTGTTGGAATTTGCACGGTAACTGGTCCCTTAGGAACTGTTAAAGCATCTTGAATGGCTTTTTTCATAAATGGAGTAATTAATTTAGGTCGTTTTAATAAGTAAGCTGATTTATTAGCTCCACTCATCATTTGTAGTTGGTCTCTTGATTCATGAATGTAGCGTTGATCTGTTCCGATATAATTAGCATCTGCTTCTCCTGTAATATGTAGGAGTGGTGTACCTGAGTTCCAAGCCTCTGTTAGAGAACCAGCACCATTTCCTGCGCCCGCTCCTGTGCTTGTAATAACAACACCCAATTTTCCTGTAGCACGCGTGTAAGCATCAGCCATATTTACTGCTCCACCTTCAGATCTAGCTGTAGCAATGCGAATTTGACCATCACGCAAGATTGCATCATAAATTGGCATATTATGTATGCTTACAATCCCAAAGATCACTTCTACTCCTGCTCCAACTAATTCTTCAACAACTGCATCAGATACCGTATATGCTGAATCTTTATAAGTCATTTTCTACCTCCTAAGTAATTGAATATTTTTATGGTTTCTTTTTCATATTCAAATCTATAAACCCATCTAAAAAAGGTAAGTTTTAACACTTACCTACACCATATTATGCTTACATAGGTAATTAGATTTTGCAAATGATGTGATAAAAATTACTAGGGTATTTCTATGAATACCCTAAAATAAAACTACGTATTTCCTTCTATTTCTTTACATTATTCATCTTACCTGTTTCAGCTAGATCATAGGATTACAAGAAAATATAACTCTTTGTATATCTGAGAAAAAAGGACTTAGATATATCCATATCACTAAAATTAAAAACAGGACAAAAGGACTACACAAGAAATTCTCCGCAAATTATTAAGAGAGACTGGGACAAAAGAATTTATTACTTAGCTAATTCCAAACATAAATTGTGCAAATAACCGCTTCGGAAATATACTTCGCTTTCCATGGGCGGCTGGAAAGCCTCGACGGACAGGACGTCCTAATGCAGACGTTGCCACAGGATGTGGCGTACTCGTCTGCCTCGTGCTACGCACTGTGGGGTCTCACCTAGGCCTTCCTCCCATAGGAGTCTACGTATATATAATCATGCCTCTCGCTTTGCTTGAGGCACAAAACGACAGGAAATAAAATTTGCTTTCTGACTCAGAATCATTAATCTAAAAATATAGAGATGTGTCACATACTACAAATCACGTCGTAGGGAGTGGATTGTCTCGAATAGGAGATGACCGCGTATATATATGTGTAGATTACCTTTTTAAGCACAAATAAGTGTGCCTATCGAGCACGAAGACTTATCTTTGGAGAAAACAAATACGTTTACAGCTGGGTAGTCAGTCCCTGTGGCTTGTCTCTATATATTCTAGAGAGGAGTCTTTTTATGGCTTTAAAAATTGTCTACCCTATTTGTTGTGGTATTGATGTCCACAAAAATTTTGTGGTGGCGGTGATTGCTTCCACAACCAATGGAGTTACTTCCTATCAAAGCCGTCGCTTTTCAACCTATACAAAGGGATTGAGAGAGCTGTCCAAATGGCTTGATGAACATCGTTGTAAAGATGTCTGCATGGAATCAACAGGAAAATACTGGATTCCTGTGTTTAATATATTGGAGGATTCCTGTGATATCACCTTAGCACATCCTAAATATGTGAAAGCGATTCGAGGGAAAAAAAACAGATAAGAAAGATGCGAAATGGATAGCTGATTTATTCAAACATGACTTGGTAGCTGGAAGTTTTATGCCACCATTTCGAATCAGACAGCTTCGAGATTTAATGCGTTATCGCTATAAACTCACTAATTTTAGTTCCAGTGAAAAAAATCGTTTTCAAAATAGTTTAACTGTCTCTAACATTCAACTTGCCAACACTGTCAGTGACACGTTTGGAAAAGGTTCTATGAATATTATTCAAAAACTTTTAGACCATCCAACTCATACTGATTTTGATATCGAACCATTAGTTTTTGGGGCAATGAAACATAAAGTCGAAGAACTAAAGCTTGCGGTGGATGGTTTTATCACTCCTGAACAGGCTGGAAAAATGGCAGTGATAAAACAACATTATGAGGATATTCAAGAACGGAAGCAAGAGCTTGAGAAAATGATTCTTTTTCTTGCCGAACCCTACACCGAAGAAATAAATTTACTTCTGACTGTTCCGTCCATTAAAAACATCTTTTCTGCCATTACTATTATCTCAGAAATAGGTGTGAAGATGGACGTGTTCCCGACAGCCAAGCATTTATGTTCATGGGCAGGGTTAACACCAACCAATCATGAAAGTGCCGGCAAGAAAAAGTCTGTTAGAATTTCGAGAGCAGGAGTATATTTAAAACCTCTCCTCGTACAATGTTGTCTTAGTGTAGTGAAGAGCGATAAACATCCCGAAATTCGAAACCGCTACTTAAACATAAAAAAGCGACGCGGTCACAAACGTGCGATTATCGCCATCGCACGAATGTTATTAACTGCAATATATCATATTTTAAAGAAGAAAGAACCTTATAATCCGGAATTATACCAAACAGTAGATGTTCTTCCAGTAAGCCGTGAAATCACGGTTGAACAAGCAATTTCATTCGCAAAATCTCAAGGATTTCGCATTCTAGAGCGACCTACCGCTACCTAGAATTGATTCAAATCCATTTTTTAAAAATCATCTTTTGATGGTTTCTTTGGCATGTCTATAATTAAATGATACCTTTGAGGTCTTTATTTCAGACTTTTTCCTACGCTTCACTTGAATATTGTTTGGATTTCAAGCTTAGTTTTTCCTTTTGTCCCAGTCTCTTCCTAGTAAGCCTATATTTGTTTTAAAATAATCTTCTTGATAAACAAAGTTTGGATAATCATAAATATTCCTCCTACAGCCCAGTACATTGTTAGAGCTGAAGGTACAACAAAGGAAATTATTCCGATCATAATTGGTGAGAAATACGCCATCATTGCCATTGTTTTTCTACTTTTTTCATCTAAACCAAGCATACTAACACGCGCTTGTAGAAAGTAGACCAATACCGCAATTGCAATCAGTATATAATCAGTTTCCCCTAGATTAAACCAAAGAAATGTATGCTCTGCAATTTCTGGTGTGCGGCGAATCGCATAATAAAATCCAATCAGAAATGGCATTTGGATAATTAATGGCAGGCAACCTAACATCATTTTTCCAGGATTAAAATCATGCTTTTTGTATAGTTCACTTAATTCTTTCTGCATTTCTAGCTGATGTTCAACTTCTTTTTTATCTTTATACTTCTCTTGTATCTGTTCCATCTCAGGCTTGATTATTTTCATTACTGCTTGAGAATGCTGACCTTGCTTCTGTTGTTTTACCATAAAAGGCATAATCACAAGCCTTAATCCTAATGTAATTAGTACAATTGATAATCCATAACTATCATTTACAAAGCTTGCAACACCCTTTATCAGCAATGAAAATGGATAGACGAAATATTGATTAAAAAAGCCTGTTGTTGATGCATCAATTGGTGTAAAATCGCCACCACCACAGCCTGTCAAAAATAATAAAAGAATAGCTCCTAATATAATGCTTTTTCCTGCAAAGGATGTAAGTATGTTGTTTTTCTCCATTTTTGTCCTCCTCTTATTTTAAATCTATTTTTAAAATAAGAGAGAGACGTGTCTTCTTGATCTGTACTAGATTTATCTGCTCGTTTGAACTTCTTAATAAACCAGTTGATAAATAAAACATGCTGAATAAGCGGTTGTGTAAACATCCTATTATCAACTTCAACTTTCTGAAGTTCATTAATGGTCACATTCATATGCACATGTAAACGATGATGCTGGAAGATAAGCATTTGACTCCATCCAACTGTAAAAATAAACATTCCAAAATACATATAAAATACTGGTGAGTTTGCAAATAAATCACTTAGTACCTCTAAAAACATACATACTCACCTCCTTTCAGATTATTATCCATAAATCATTATTCTTTTGGCTCTACTGCTTCATATCCATCTTTATAGTATTTATTGTAATGAAGTTTAAATTTGCCAAATGCATAGGTAACGAGCACCTTCAAAATCGCATAACCTGGAATTCCAAGAATTACCCCAACTAATCCAAAAATCTTTCCTGCAACTAACAGGACGAACATAATCGTTAATGGGTGAACCTTCATTGTTTTTCCCATCACGTTTGGTGAGATTAGATTTCCTTCTGCTAACTGAACTGCCGCCCAGACGATAGCTAATTTCACTAGCATCCATGGTGAAGTAACAATTGCGATAATGATTGCTGGTGTAATTGCTATGATTGGTCCCAAATAAGGTACTACACTAGTTACCGCAGCAATAATAGCTAATGTAATCGCATAATCTAAGCCAATAATTAAATACCCAATTAATAATAAAAGACCAATACAAAAGGCTACAAAAATCTGTCCTTGAATATATGAACCTACTTGTGTGTCCATATTACTAATGATTTGATCAACGTCTTTTCTAAAACCTTTTGGAAATAATTTTAAAAAGAATTCTCTAAATTTTTTCCCATCCTTTAATAAAAAGAATAAGACAAATGGAAAAGTAATAAGTGATACAATAACGGTTGTCAATGCTTGAGCAAACCCTGCGATACTATCAATTGCACTACCTAAATATGTTCCAATTGTAGATGGAATATTACCAATATTATCCTCTACCCATAAGCGTGCTTGATTATAATAATTTTCAATAATTGAATTACTTACAAGTGTATTAATTGTCTCATTAATCGTTTCTATGTAGCCTGGGAAATTTGTAATTAACTCCATAATTTGATGCTGAATTACTGGTATAGTGAGCATGAAAACACCTGTAATGATACCAGAAAACGCAATAATCAGGAGAATAATCCCCCAAAGTCGATTAATCTTAATTTTTTCAAGTAAATTTACAACTGGATTTAATAGATAAAAAGCAATAAAAGCTAATATTACAGGTGGTGTAATCGTTGCCATGATAATAAACACTGGTTCAAAAAGAAAAGATATTTTATCAAAAACAATGATTACTAATCCTAATAAAACTAATACTACCAAGGAAAATATTAAATTTTTTCCACCTAAAAATTTAATAAATTTACTGGGTTCATTCAATTTAGCCCCTCCTCTATTAGTACATGTGCAAAAAAGTCGATAAAAAGGACGTTAACGTAGAAATTCGCCGTGTCATTTTTGTTGGACTTTTTGAACATCCTCTATTAACTTTATTTAGTTATTATTTTAACATATTATGAAGTTGATACTACCTTCTTCTCCCGTGGAGTATAATTTGCTATTAATACACTAATCAAAATAAAAGCAGCACCAATATATTCTTGCCCAGTCAGTGTTTCATTTAAAAGAATAAAGGCAAATCCTGCTGCAAATAGTGGTTCAAGTGCAAAAATAAAGCCTGTATTTTCCGCTGTTGTATACTTCTGCGCTACAGGCTGCATGGTTGTACCATAGGCTGTACAAATTATAGCTAAACCCAGCACTGCAATCCATTCCATTTTAGATGGCGGTGTTAATGGAGTTTGAGCAATAAAGACAAACATTAACGCAATCACACCAGTAAATCCAAGTTGATAAATACCGAGGACAAAAGCGTCTACTTCTTTAGCAAACTTATTTGTTACGATAATGTAAACTCCATAAATTGCTGCTCCTGCTAAACAAAGAAGTGCTCCTGTTGATAATGAAAAATCACCTTTGATACTAAAGAGTAACAATCCAATAAAAGCAAGTAGAACAGCGATCCTGATTTTTCTAACTGGCAATTTCCTTGTTATAATCATTTGGAATAATGGGACAAACATAACTGTTGTACTTGTTAAAAAGCCAGCAACTGAGGCTGATGTTGTTCTAACTCCAGCGATGAAAACAATAAAAGTTGCTGCGAGAAGTGCTCCTAATACAAAACTATATTGTAAAGTTCGTCGATCCACTTTAAGCATTTTTTTATAAAAAAGTAAAAACATTAGGATAAATGCAATTCCAAATCGTAAAGCTACAATTGAAAAAGCAGACATCGTATCTGCAGCCATTTTCATAAATATGTATGAGGTACCCCAGCTAATTGTAATCGTAACTAAAATTAAATTGGCTTGAGTTCTTGTCATGATGCATCACTTCCATTCTTTTCACTTTCATGGACATTGTATCATTTAAATGAAAAGTTGGATATGTTCTCCCCCATCCATGATCCTAATAGCATAGAGAAAATTTCATATACCTTGCTACATAGAGAGTAAAGGCAATATAAAACTTTGGAAATCAGCTTAATTTTTATCACAATTTGTCATAAGTTTAATTTAAAACTTAAATAACTATTGACTTTACAGCTATTAATGCATACTATAGTATGTAATTTAACTTGATTAGCAAAGCTCATCCACATAATAAGGATGAATCATAGAAAAGGAGATTCTTTTCTCCAAATTGTCTCAGTGATTAAACGCTGAGATGAAATATTTATATGCTAAGATTGGAAGTAGTAGAAGGTTTAATAATTGTCTAGAGAGCCGATGGTTGGTGTAAATCGGTAATTATTCCCTTTGAACTCGTCCATAAGCTACCACCCTGAAAAACAAGAAGTAAGGGTAGTCGGTTTTCTACCGTTAATAAGAACTTTAAGCGGATTAATGAATTAATCATTAATCAATTAGAGTGGTACCGCGAGTATAGTCTCGTCTCTATTTATTATTTATATAGAGACGAGACTTTTTTATTTGACTAATAATTTATATAGAAAGCGAGAGTTAAAAATGAAAAATGTAGAAAAGTACTCAAGAGGCTATTTTATGCCTCCCGTCCAAAGCTTGAAATGGACAGAAAAAGAATATATTACCAAGGCGCCGATTTGGTGTAGTGTTGACTTACGTGACGGTAACCAAGCATTAATTATTCCAATGTCGTTAGAAGAAAAATTAGAATACTTCCAAATGCTTGTAGATCTTGGATTCAAAGAAATTGAAGTCGGCTTCCCTGCTGCTTCAGAAACAGAATATGCTTTCTTACGTAAATTAATTGAAGAAGATTTAATTCCTGATGATGTGACTATTCAAGTATTAACACAAGCTCGTGAACATATTATCAAACGCACATTTGAGTCATTAGTAGGTGCAAAAAAAGCAGTTGTTCACGTTTACAATTCAACATCTGTTGCTCAACGTGATCAAGTATTTAGAAAATCTAAAGAAGAAATTATTGCGATTGCTGTGAAAGGTGCAGAATTACTGAAAAAATATGCAGCAGAAACACCTGGGAACTTCCAATTCCAGTATTCTCCTGAAAGCTTTACGGGTACAGAAATCGAATTTTCATTAGAAATATGTAATCGTGTTATTGATATTTGGAATCCAACTGCTGACGATAAAATTATCATTAATCTACCAGCTACTGTTTCCATGTCTATGCCACATGTATACGCAAGTCAAATTGAATATATGAGCGACCATTTAAAGGCAAGAGATAATGTAATTCTTTCTGTTCATCCACATAATGATCGTGGAACTGGAGTTGCAGATACAGAACTTGCTTTGCTTGCCGGAGCAGACCGTGTAGAAGGTACTCTTTTTGGAAACGGAGAAAGAACTGGGAATGTGGATATAGTCACACTAGCCTTAAATATGTATTCCCACGGCGTCGATCCAAAATTAAATTTTGAAAAGCTACCAGCAATCATCAAAAAATATGAGCGTTTAACAAGAATGACTGTCCATGAAAGACAACCGTATGCAGGTGAGCTAGTATTTACCGCATTCTCTGGTTCACATCAGGATGCGATTGCAAAAGGTATGAAATGGCGTGAAAATGAAGTACGTGATTTTTGGACTGTACCTTATTTACCAATTGATCCACATGATATTGGACGTCAATATGAAGGAGATATCATCCGCATCAACAGTCAATCTGGTAAAGGTGGAGTTGCTTATATCCTGCAACAAACATATGGCATTGACTTACCGCAGGAAATGCGTGAAGGATTTGGCTATCATGTGAAAGATGTATCTGACCAAAGCCATAAAGAGCTTTCACCAGAAGAAATTTACGATTTATTTATGCAGGAATATGTTAATATCAGTACTCCGGTAGAATATGTCAGCTTTAAATATACCGAAAACGGTGAATATAATGCTGCGGTAACTATTAAAGTCGATGGAGAAGAGATTACATGTCGCGGTAAAGGTAACGGACGTTTTGATGCGATAAGTAATGCATTAAAAGAACATTTACAGCTTGAATACACAGATTTAACTTATAACGAGCATGCCTTAACAATTGGTTCAAGCTCCCAAGCAATATCCTATGTCGGTATCCGTGCAAAGGATGGCCAGGTATACTGGGGAAGCGGAATCGACACAGATATCATGGTCTCATCTATCAAAGGTTTATTTAGCGTAATTAATAAAGTATTAACGAAATAAATAATAAGCAAACATCCAGCATCTTCCCAATTTGAAGATAACTGGATGTTTGTTTTTTTATCGCTTTTTGGGAAAAGTAGTTGTTATATATTGATCACTTTTGATTAATTTTACAATATAAAAGATTTGTCCCACATGTTCAGAAAGATGTGCTAACATTTGCAAGCACACATCTAAAACCGTTGCATCTTTATTCATGGCGCTATGCGAAAGCGTATTATTATTTAGATAAGGTTTTTCTAACAGTTCTTCCTCTGATAGATCTTGGACTAATTTCTTTAAGATAACAAATGATTCAGTTACATGAGTAACGATTTCTGTTTTCGATAGTATTAATCCTGTTTCAAATTCATTATTCCGCTCACGCTCTACTACTATTTCTGAATATAAAGATTCTACCCGGTATCGTACCGTTTCACGAATATGTAAGGATAAATTAGCAATGGAGTTACTCTCATTATTAGGTTGCCAAACAAGTTCATTTTCATTCAGTTGTTCTATAACCAATAAACAGCGCTTTTTTAATAAATCAAATTTCTCGATTAAACTTTTTGATAAATTTGTCTCAAGCTTCATGATTTAACACCACCTTTCTTTAAAATACCATTTGTACCAAAAACATATAAGCAATAGTTCCTGCCGCAATAGAAATAAACATATTTTTCTTCCAAAAATGCAAAACTACTACAATAACTGCACCGATCAATTCTGGAATCCCATGACTTCCAGAAGTTAAACGAACATCTTTAAAGCAATAAACAACAAGTAATCCAATAACAGCCGCAGGCAATACCTTTCCTAAATATTGAATATACTTGGGAGTAGGCTTATCAGAAGGAAAAGCGATAAAAGGAATAAATCTAGTTAACATTGTCCCAAGTACTATCATTGCAATTGTGATAATGTGCTGCGCGGTACTCATCATACTGCCTTCACCTCATCCTTTTGGAGAGTTGAACGCATTAATGTCAGTACCCCTAATATTGCAATCATCGCAGGAATAATAAAGTTTGTCCCTCCAAATAAAATCAAGCATAAAACCGATAATCCAAGCCCTATCAACGAGCTATGATGCCCCTTTTCCTTCATCCATTGCTCGATAAAAATAACAATAAAAAGTGCTGTCATTACAAATTCTAAGCCTTCTGTATTAAATGTAAGATAAGAACCAAAAATTCCCCCAAGTGCCGCACCAAACACCCAATAAAAATGATTTAATACTGTGACAAAGAACATATACCATCCTTTATCAATCTGTGGTGGAATAGTTGCTGTACTATTAATCGCAAATGATTCATCACAGAGTCCAAAAATCATATATGGTTTCTTCTTCCCGACTCCACGGTATTTTTCAAGCATGGAAATACCGTAAAATAAATGCCTAGCGTTGACCATTAAGGTGAGTAGTAATGCGTTTAATGGATTAAAAGCCATTAGCAAAAGATTTGCAGCTACAAATTCCATTGATCCCGCAAAGATCAGTAAACTCATTAAAATAGGATAGATAGCACTAAATCCTAATGAATTCATTAATATTCCATAAGCAATCCCTAGAAATGTGAAACCTGCAAAAATAGGTATAGTAGCTGGCAGAGCCACACGAAATGCTGGAAGTACCTTTGCCTGGTTCACACTGTTTTCCATAGTTACTTTATTCATCTTCCTTCCCCCTACCCCTCTTCAATAGGGAGACTAAGCGTTCTTTTTTCTGTACTCATTACAATGTATCCATCTTACTAAATGCTGGATTTTTCATTAAAGAGTCGATGATAAAATTACGATAGCTCTCCATATCTTTTGTAATAATCCTTTTTGATAAATGCAAATTTGAAATCGTGGTGTAATACTCAATTAAACTATTTCCCTAATGTTTACTTGAGAAATTCAGCTTTAAGTAAATAGACAACATCATATTCTGCTAGCTCACCCATATGACCATCAACATCATCATAAAAATCTGTTGTAAGTGATTGCATACCATTTTCGTCATCCGAATAACAAATATTTGCCAATACTACCTCTCCATTAGCTAAAGACTTCTCTTCTGGAATATGGTTCCACACACTTGCCATTTCCTCTAAAGCTGTATCCGAAATAATTATGGAAGACGTGCTCTCATCAGTACTAATTCCAATATTAAAGATATTCTGCTTTTCATTATCATTTTTTGAAGTTGTAAAAATAATAGATCCATTTTCCCCAGCCTGTGTTGTTATATGTCCTAATCCATCATCAACCAAAATACCTGATTCAAATTTTTCAACCCATACAGTTATTTCCTCATATTCGCTGTCTATATTAAAATCAAATACAAATGATTTATCTGAAGTAGTCGAAAGTATAGCTTTTTCTCTCTCTGTTAATTCACTAGTAGCAATAGTGTTTGATTCCATATCCTTTTGACTACATGCAACTAAAACTAATGAAAGTAGTCCTAATAGGAGTAGCACAAATAATTTTTTCATTTTTCTTCCCCTTCTTTTAATCTTAAATAAGCTTATTTAGTAAAAAATTATTATGTTTGTCCATTTTCGCAATGGTAAAATAGATTGCGTAATTCTTGAAAAACAGTGTTTATGTAAGTTTGATTTTCAAATAAAAAGTCCACCTTATTGTAAAAAGTAAAATTTAATTCACCATGTCTAATCTAATGCTTTTATCATAAAATATCAAATAATTTTTCATGCCATGGGAGTGAATACTCCTATGGCATGTTAGCAATCATTTTATTAAAATAAAGTAACCCTATTTAAGCAATGCTGTCCATGTAACTCTTCCTGGAATACCATCCACAGATAGCTTGTTAGACCTTTGATAATCTTGAACTGCTTTATAAGTCTGTTCACCAAAAATCCCATCAAACGGACCAGGATTAAAACCGTTTATATAGAGCAATGCTTGTAGCACTTTGGTAATATTCCCTCTTGCTCCTTTTCTTACTGTAACAAGTGCAGCAGATGTCTTAGGTCCTAGAATACCATCTATAATTAAACCTTTTTCAAACTGTTTATTAAGCTCAGCCTGAAGCACTTTAATTAATCCTTGTTTTGTCTGAGGTCCAGCAATTCCATCAATAGTGATGTTATAACCATAATCAACCACAAACTGCTGTACTTGACGAATAAACAGATCAGATTTTGTAGGTTTTGGTCTGCCCCCTTCTGCAGACGATCTTTCTAAACCAAAAAATCTTAAAATACCTAATTCATAACCAGTAACCGCCTTATTTATAAACTGACTATCCCTTAGTTTATCGGCATCTGCCTTTGTATCAATAAATAGCATCTCTGTTAAGATTGCAGGCATATTTGTCTGACGTAGCACAGCAAAATTAGCTGTCTTCTTTCCTCTATCTACAACACCTATTTGTTCAATAATTTCTTCATGTATCATAGTTTGGGCATCTTTTGTTCTAGAAGATACATTACCATTAAAAATATAGGACTCAAACCCTGTTCCTCCCCCAGCATTTATGTGAATGGATATAAATAGATCTGCATTCCAAGCATTCGCATTATTAGCACGCTGAGTTAATGTCACATACTGATCCGTTGTACGACTTAAACGCACTTGAATATCTGGATATTTTTCTAATTTCGATTGTAATTTCTTACCAATATCTAATACAATATTTTTTTCTCGTATTCCATTTCCAGATGCACCTGAATCAGCACCACCATGTCCAGGATCGATAAAAACTTTCATCACAAAAAACACCTCCTACTTTTATGTATGTTGTTAAATGAAACTTGTACATTGTAATTACCTATTAAGAAAAGGGCAGTTACGCTCAAATCTAGATATAAGACACATTTAGGCAAAAACTTTATAACCTCTCACCTAAAAAAAGAGCAGCTACATAGCTACTCTTTCCTTTCTCCATTCCTTTGATTTCCTAATTCAAACAAGCCAACTGATGCAAGTCCTGCCATACCCCCAGCCCATAATCTAGAGGCAGTTTCCACATCACTAAATGGGTAAGCCACAAACCCTAATATGATACCTACCACAACAGCTACAAATGGCAACAAGCTTTTCCTAATAGGAAATGCGACTTTAATAGCCTGTACTAATCCAGTGACTATTGGGGCAATCAATGTCGCTAATACTAAAATACTTTCCATTGTAAAATCTCCTTTCTTAAAAGATAAGAATGCGTAAATCTCCTATCCAATTCGATTGCCAAAAAAGAGGAGTTAATATGAGAGTGCTCTTTGTCTCTATCTCTCAACTAAAGGAAGCTCAATTGGGATTGAATTCTTCCGAAATTGGATGCAATCTCAACGTTTTAAAACAGGCCCTACTTTCGCTTTTGTTTGAAATAATTTGGTTTTATACGATCTATTGTTCTTTATGCTGCTTTAATGTTTGCTAAATCTATCTTAGTTTATGCATGTACAGCTAACGTGTTTCGTACTGTTTCATTAATTGATTTATTTGTTTATCATCTTTATGCTCAAGATGAATAAAATATATCTTGCTTTGTTTTAATAGGACTAGAGCAAAAAAACAAAAAAAGAAAAAGATATCCATATAACATTGGAATAATTGAATGAATTAGAACATATAGCTATTTAGCAGGGCTTCATGTTGAGAAAACAAACAAGAAGAACCGTTAATTTGATTGTATTTTGAGGGAGGATATAATATTGTCAACAGGAACTTACGTGACAGAATTAGAGGCACCAATAAATGAAATTTGGGATTTCGTAAGTGATATGGACAAATGGGCTCCATTAGTCCCAGGGTATATTGCACATGAAATTATAAATGATAAGCAGTCTACATGGGTGTTTAAGGGTGATATTGGAATCATACAGAAAACCGTTAAGCTACAAATTGATATTACAGAATGGAAAGAGCCCAATCGTATATCCTTTAACTTAACTGGATTAAACGAAAACTTTAAGGGTAATGGATACTTTGAAGCGGAAGCAAATTTAGACTCCACAACAAAAATGACCGGTAATCTTGATATTACTGCGAAAGGCATGATGGGCCCACTCATTAATCCTATTTTAAAAAACTTCGTACCTAAAACAGCACAAGAGTTAACAAAAGCAGTCGCAAATAAGATTCATCATATGCAAACAGTTTAGAAAAACAAGCTATAAACCTTATCTACAATGGGTTTATAGCTTGTTTAATGTTCCAAATTCTAATGCTCTCTCTTGTTTCATCGACTCATTTTTATCCATCTAAATAATTATCGACAAGCAAATTGTTCCTATTTTTATTCCATATGAACCATTCACCTAGTTCATTAATATATTAATGACAAACAGCAGAAAGTGGGTGTTCGTTGGTGGAACAAACGCAACAAAATTATCGATCGTATTTAATTAATTGGTGTGATACCGTGTATCAGAACTCTCAACAGCTTAAAGGAAGCCTAAATTTTCCTTCTGAAGAAAAGGAGCAAGAATGGGGAAATAAGATTCAACAATTCAAAAGATCCCTTGAGGAAGAATCTAGAGATGAAACATTAGATGACTTATATCAAACCGCTCAAAACTTATACGATGAATGGGAGCTACTATTAAATCCATCACCAAGTCGTGAAGAACGTGAAGAAAAGCTTCCGGATGCAGATAATGACGATCAGCAACTACGGGGCGAGAACAGTGGAACGAAGGTTGGAATTGGTAAACATAAATTGCCTCCTCTTCCTTATGCCTATAATGCATTAGAGCCTTATATAAGTGAAGAGATCATGAGACTTCATCATTTAAAGCATCATCAAAAATATGTAGATGGATTAAATGAAGCAGAACGTCAAATGCTTCAGGCTAGAAAAAAGAATGATTATAAATTAATTACACATTGGGAAAGAGAGGCTGCTTTTAATGGGGCAGGCCATTATTTACACACCATTTTTTGGGAAATTATGAGTCCTAAAGGCGGCGGAGTCCCGTCTGGTAAAATAAAACAAGCTATCGATGAATCTTTTGGCAGTTTCGAAAAGTTTAAAAAACATTTTTCTGAAGCAGCTAAAAATGTAGAAGGTGTCGGATGGGCAATTCTCGTTTGGTCTCCTAGGGCACATCGTCTAGAAATCTTACAGGCAGAAAAACATCAAAATCTAAGTCAATGGGATGTCGTGCCTCTCCTCGTTCTTGATGTTTGGGAGCATGCCTATTACTTACAGTACAAAAATAACCGTGACCAATATGTAGATAATTGGTGGAATGTTGTTAACTGGGATGCTGTAGACCGTAGATATAGAGAAGCTGAGAAACTCCGCTGGAAACCCTATTAAAAAACAATACTATTTTATATGTAAGTAGAAGAAAAAGTTATTGTAATTTTTCTTCTACTTATTTACCGTTCCACAAAAAATTCATAGATTCTCCACACCTATTGTTATTACAAATATACACACATGATAAACTTAAGGTAATGGAGTTGATACAGATGATTCAATCTACTAAAACTAATCATTTATTTATAGAAGCTACGAAATTCATACAAAATTGTTATGACGAGCTTGGCATATCTAAGGAAAAACAACAAAAAAGAATTACGAATATTAAAAATGAGATAAATGCTACTGGAACATACACTCATGAAGATTTTGAATTAATACATGGCGCAAAAATGGCTTGGCGGAATAGCAATCGTTGCATAGGCCGACTACTTTGGAATACTTTAAATGTCTTTGATGCAAGAGATGTACATACAACAGAGCAAGCTTATGAGAAACTTATTGAACATATTAAGTTTGCTACAAATGATGGAAAAATCCAATCTACCATTACAATCTTTGCCCCTCGTAAAACTGAAAAAGACCCAATCAGAATATGGAATCATCAATTAATTCGTTATGCTGGATATCAAATTGGGGATAAAGTGATTGGCGATTCAACATCAATAGAGCTTACTAAGATGTGCGAAGAACTTGGCTGGAAAGGAAAGCATAGTGATTTTGATATCCTACCTTTAGTTATACAAGAATTAGGAAAAGAACCTAAAATTTTCGAAATACCAGAGCACACTATCAAAGAGGTACCAATAACTCATCCAGAATTCGATGACTTTAGTGACTTAAATGTTAAATGGTATGCTGTTCCCATTATTTCAGATATGCGCTTGGAAATAGGTGGAATTGATTACCCTATGGCTCCTTTTAATGGCTGGTACATGGGAACTGAAATTGGAGCTAGAAATTTAGCAGATAGTGATCGCTATAATTTATTACCTAAAATGGCAGAAATAATGAAGTTAAATACGAAACAAAACCCATTATGGATTGACAAAGCCTTGGTCGAGCTAAATATTGCGGTACTACATTCTTATCGAGGAGCTGGTGTGACTTTAATTGATCATCATACCGCTGCAAAACAATTTAAAAGCTTTGAAAAGAACGAAGAAAAGCATGGCAGATCAATAACAGGGAACTGGACATGGCTTATTCCGCCAGTATCTCCTGCAACAACTCATATTTACCATAAACCATATAAGAATGATATTGTAACACCAAATTACTTTTACCAATCAAAACCCACTTTTTAGAGTAGGAGTAAAATTGTTTTTCTAGTTTGTTTGAGATACAACTTCTCCCCTAGTAAGCAATCTATATACAGCTCGTAACAGTCCTTCATGTATAAGCTGTTATGAGCTGCTTTATTTTATCACCAAATACTCGCGACTGTTAAAATAACCTCAACATTCTTTTGGCTCTTTTTTCAGTTATACAAATTAATGCTTTGATTCATCTCATTTATGATGTTCTCGATTGACCTACTTATAAAGCTCTTTTGGAAAGAAATTAACTCGAAAAATAACAAGATTACCTTTTTTCATTTATTTCTGTTAATATAATATTATCTATTACAAAATAACTAGTCTCAGTTCGGGGAATTTCGTGAGAGATGAGATCTAACATACTATGGTTAATTCTCACTTCAAAAAAATTTCAACTTTTATATAGGTATATTTAATTACAAAAGAATTTATATATTAATTCTTTTGTAGCAATTATATTTTTTTATCAATCACTATAAAAAATACTGGGGGGATAAGTATGTCTACACAAACCATTCAAGTACACAGAGGAAGAACATCTTTTTTTGATGGGGGATTATTACAATTTGTAGGTTGGGTAATATTAGGTGCCTTAGTAACTATCTGTACTTTAGGAATTTGCTATCCTTGGGCAGTTACGATGATTTATGGATGGAGAATTAATCACACTGTTATTGAAGGTAAAAGGATGAAATTTAATGGTTCTGCCATCGGCTTATTTGGAAATTGGATTAAATGGTGGTTGCTAACTATTATTACACTAGGTATCTATGGTTTTTGGGTTTTCATCAAGTTGGAAGATTGGAAAGCTAAACATACTACATTTGTTAACTAAACATAAGTAAATAATAGTTTCTTTTGTTCCACCTTTAATTATTCTTTTTACACCATCAAGTAATGTAAATATCAGGTAATATGAAACATCTTAATAGTTTAGGAGAGATTATTTGGCAGTAAACGTTGATACCCTTGTATTCTTGTTAATTACTTTAGGAGCTACTACCTTTTTTGTTGTTAAAGAGTATAGAACAATGAGTGAAAAAGAGAAAAACGAGGCTAAAAGAGATTTAAAATCAAAGAGTTTCTTTTTTACCGTTGGTTTACTTATAATTGGATATTTGCTTATTCTGTTAGGAAACCTATTTTATTTAATTATATTAAATAAAATAGGGATTATTCTAATGGCTATTGCAGGAGTAAATATTTTAGTTAGCATGTGGAAAGAACATAAGTTTAAAAGTTTGTACATATTGTTACTAATTGCAGTTGCAATTTTACTTTCATGGTAAATGGAGTCAAAGCATGTCCCCTTTTTGGAAATCGGCAAGAGATAGGTTATATTTTTTAAAATCATTTAGATACTTTTATCTAACTATTCGTCCATCTTTTTCTCTTAAAGTTTTTAAAAACAATTAAAATATAAAAATTTACTAGATATCTAGGCTATAACCTAAGAAAGATATGAAACCAAGAAAAAACGGCGAAATTAATCGCCGCTTTCGAAATCTTTAAATGCTCCATTTGATTCTTCTATTATAACCTTTAAAATTTCTTCGTATTTTACCGCTAGTTCATCGTGAATTTTCGTGTCACGGTCATCATAATCATTGACTACCATTTCGAAGCCAGTTTGTTGCAGGTCTCCAAATTGTTCAGATAATCCTAATTCTTCAATTTCATTTTCGAAGTATGCTATATCATAAAGCGCTTGTTCTACAAGTTGCATTTCAGCAGTATAGTCCATTTGATTTACTCGGAATTGCGAATCGTGCGCCCAATTTTTGGAAAGCTCATTAACGAAACTTTCAAGTGAATCATAATTCGAGTCTAAGTCGTCTCCATAAGTGAAAAATTCAATTTCAAGATCCGAGGCAGGAATAGCGCCACCATTCCAAGCCTTCTCCATTTCTAAAACTTTGTCGCCATCCAACGTATGTGTTACGCCATATGTTTCTCCTTCTCCATCGTGATTGACCGCAATGTCAAGGTCATGCAATAATTGCTTCATGTATTTGTTGGCTTCCCTCATCTCGTCAGGCGTTTGTTCCCATTGTTCTACAAGTTCAACCGCTTCTATCGCTTCTCCGCTATATCCTAAATGTGAAGTTCGAACAAATTGCAAATGACCAAGTATCGATTGAAGCATGACCAAATTCTTCATGTCTTCACCTATTGTTTTACCTTCTACCCATGGTCTCATTTCGAGCTTCAATTCCGAAATTGCTTCTGACTTCAAATAATACGTAAATCCCTCGTCATTCCCTGATTGTTCAATTCTTGGATCGTCCAAATCCCCTTCAAGAATTTCGATAGATTTCGTAATCCATTCACCAAAGTTTTCGCTGCTTTCCCACAGAAGCAACTCATCTTTTTCTTGTTCCGCAACAACTTCATCTATTTTGTCAGTTGCTACTGTATCACTTTCTACTTCTTCCTTATTTTTGATTGTTGCCAAATCACCACAACCAACAAGCAGTCCCCCAACCATGATACTCGATACACTTAATTTCAAAAACTTATTCATAATTGAGCCCCTTTGTCGTCATTCTCCATTAAATCAATTCTAACAAACACAAATGCCAAGTCAATAGCCTTGAAACAGACAACAGTTATCTCAGGATGTACTTATTTCAATTCTATTTATCTTTTAAAAATCGCTGTTCCAAATAAGAATTCTCTATTCTATTCATTTCTTACCTATCTACAGCTTATTCATTACGGATTTTTCTTTTAATTTATCTATCTCCATAAAAAAACTTGATTTGCTATCAACCTTTTTTATAATTTATATGATTCCGACTGCATTCCTCTAAATTTCTACACATTTTTGAAAGCAAATAAAAAGCCATCTTCACAAGAATATGAAGTGGCTTAAATCTATGAGCCGTACAGGATTTGAACCTGTGACCCCTTCCCTGTCAAGGAAGTATTCTCCCGCTGAACTAACGGCTCGTAATAATTATTATTGTCAAGGTGGCGCTCTCCCAGCTGAGCTACGGAATCAGATATATTTGAAGATGCAGAATTTATTATAGGTGATTCTTTATTTAAAGTCAACTACAGCTATAAAGCGAGATTCCTATCATATCTAGGAATCTCGCTTATTTTAATCTCTATTTTTAATCCAATTAGATGGAGCTACATTTAGGCTCATATTAATTTGTTTATATTCCAGGTACTGGTCTAAGCCATAGGTTCCTAGGTCTCTACCTATTCCACTCTGCTTATATCCGCCCCATGGCGCTTCATTATACGTATTATGGTACGTATTAATCCAGGTAATTCCAGCACGTACTTTTTTAATAACACGCATTGCTTTTGCTGAATCATTTGTGAATACACCACCAGCTAATCCATAAATGCTATCATTGGCAAGTGCAATAGCTTCTTCTTCTGTCTTAAATGTTTGTACAACTAAGACTGGTCCGAAGATTTCTTCTTTCACAATTCGCATATCTGGAGTAGTATTCGTAAAAATGGTCGGTTCTAAATAATGGCCTTTTCCATCAATAGGATTTCCTCCACAAGCTAGTTCTGCACCTTCGTTTTTACCTATTGCAATATAGTTAAGCACTCGTTCAAAATGTTCTTTAGAAATCAGCGGCCCCATATCTGTTTCTTTAGCTAATCCATTGCCTACTTTAATTTTCTTTGTTAATGCAACAAGGGCTTCCATAAATCTATCGTGCAGGGACTCGTGTAAAATGAGTCTTGATCCAGCTGAACATACTTGACCTTGGTTTGAGAAAATAGCAAAAGATGCATGATCCACTGCCGCTTCAAAATCAGCATCATCGAATATGATTAATGGTGATTTTCCACCCAATTCTAAGCTTACTTTCTTAATCGTATCTGCTGAAGCCTGAATGATTTTCTTTCCAGTTGCATTTCCACCTGTAAACGTAACCTTATCTACTTTAGGATGTCTTGTAATCTCTGCTCCAACTGAAGCTCCGTCTCCAAGTATTAAATTCACTGTTCCCTTTGGAAAACCAACTTCATCAATCAGTTCAAAAAATTTAATTAAAGTTAGTGGTGTTGTCTCCGCAGGCTTTATTACGATAGAGCATCCAGCGGCTATAGCAGGAGCGAGTTTTTGCATTGCCATTAATAATGGGTAATTCCATGGAACAATCGCCCCAACTACGCCAACGGGTTCAGCAATAACCAATGTTTGAACATTATCAGGAACATCAAAGGTTTGTCCGTTTGGCTTTGTAGCTAGTCCTCCATAATAGCGCAATTGATTTACTGCATCGTGAATATCATAAATAGCATCATCCAACACTTTTCCAGCATTCAATGTTTCAATAATCGCAAATTCCTCTACTCGTTCTTCTAATAAATTAGCTAAGGCAAATAGCTTATCTGCCCGATCGCGCGCATAGCTTTCTGACCAACCATCCTGATAAAAGCTACGATAAGCAGCTTCTACTGCTTGCGCAGCATCTGATTCATTTCCATCTGCGACTGTTGCAATAACCTCTTCCGTTGCTGGGTTAATCATTTCTCTTGTTGCTCCTGATGCACTGTCTACCCATTCACCATCAATATACATATTTTGTTTCTCTTGTAATTGTGCTTGTACTTTTTTTACTTTTTCTTGTAAGTTTTCCATTTAGATGATTCTCCTTTCTCAAATTATCTATCCAGATACTTAAAAAGATTTCTTTTTAGTGCGTGTTCAAAAAGGACCATCATCGGTTAAGTTCGCAACATCTGCACTAGTACATCCTGTGCGTCGTAGCGCATCCTGTGCGTCGAAAGTTCAAGGCGATATCATTTTACGAACGGACTTTCATAGGATGTGATGACTTCGACGTTCAACACAGGACGTGTTGGAACTTAGTCGAAGTTCCCCTATTCGCCCTATCATTTCTGTTGGACTTTTTGAACATCCTCTTTTATTTTCCAGATAAATCTTCTTCTTTTCACATAACTTTAAGTGTATTGGAAGAATCTATTCAAAGCAAATTTCCTACTTTAAGCGTGATTCGTGGAATCCACTTTTTATTTGTTCTATAATTAATAAAAAGAAAATTTAAAATACGATTATGGGGGATGCTTGTGAAAAGAGTTTTGGCGTTTTTAAAACCTTATAAATTTCCAATCGTTATTGCTTATTCCCTAACGTTCATCGAATTAATCATTGAATTATTACTTCCTCTCTTTCTTGGATTAATGATAAACGATGGGATTATGAATAGAAACATGGACAATATTATCATGTGGGGATCAATTATGTTAGGCCTTACCCTTTTGGCCTTCATTTGTGGAATTATTAATTCCTTTTATGCTTCTCATGCGAGCAATCGCTTTGCATATGACATTCGAGAGAAATTATTTGAAAAGATTCTTTCCTTCTCATTAAGTCAGCTACAACGCTTCCCAACCTCTGGACTTGTTACCCGATTTACAAATGATGTTCGTCAAGTTCAAAATACCATTTATATGGCACTAAGAATTATGACACGTGCACCTTTAATGGTAATCGGTGGCGTTATCATGGCATTTATTGTAAATGCAAAGCTAGCAGCAATCTTTCTTGTTACAGTACCTTTACTTGTTCTATTTATGTTATGGGTACTACGTAAGGCTAGTACATATTTTCATCGTGTACAAAATAATGTTGATGGCGTCAACCAACTATTACAGGAAAACTTGGCTGGTATGCGCTTAATTAAAGCGTTTGTACGAAGAATTTTTGAAATAAAAAGATTTACAAAAGCTAATGAAGAGCTTGCTGATTCTACGCGGTTTACTTTTCGCTTTGTAGAATCATCCACACCTATTCTGTTATTTGTGATGAACCTAAGTTTAATTTTCATTCTTTGGTTTGGAAATAAACAAATTATGACGGGAGAAACCTCTGTCGGTGATGTCGTAACAATTGGAAACTATGCCTTACGAATCGCAATGTCGATTTCGATGTTTTCATTTATCATTATGGCTTTTGCTCGGGCCAAGGCTTCTTCTGATCGTCTGAGTGAGGTATTAGCTATTAATGAAAAAAAGGTTCAGGATCGAGCTGCTAATCCTGATATCATTAAAGATGGAAAAATTGATTTTAAAAACGTTTCCTTTACTTATCCAAATATGAATCAACAAGTATTGCAGGATATATCTTTTTCAATTAATGCACGTGAAAAGATAGCTGTTCTAGGTGCTACAGGCTCGGGAAAATCTACATTATTTCAGCTTATTCCTAGACTATATGATATTAAATCTGGGGAGATTTTCATTGATGACAAGGATATTCAGCTTTATGATTTAGAAGATCTTCGTTCGCAAATTGGCTATGTCCCACAGAACCCTTTACTTTTTAGTGGCTCTGTCACAGATAACATTGTCTGGGGTAAAAAGGATGCTACCAAAGAAGAAGTTATCCAAGCGGCGGAGGATGCACAAATCCATGAAACAATCATGGCACTTCCTGAAAAATACGAGACAGTCGTGAGCCAAAAAGGTGTAAACTTATCTGGTGGACAAAAACAACGTATTTCTGTTGCTCGAGCTTTAATTCGTCGGCCAAAAATTTTAATGCTTGATGACAGTACTAGTGCACTTGATATAGACACTGAATCCCGATTACTTGATGCGATTGAGCGTGATCATTGCACGACCTTAATTATCACGCAAAAGATTGCTACCGCTATGCGGGCAGACCGTATCATTTTGCTTGATAAAGGAAAAGTATTAGCAATTGGAACACATGAAGAGTTAATGAAGGACTCTAAATTATATTATCAAATTGTTGAATCTCAATTTGGAAAGGAGCTTCGTAATGTTTACTAAACTACTAAAAGAGCCTTTTCAATATGAAAGAATTCCCTTATCGAAGGTTAAGCGAGATAAGAAAAATCGTCCAAAAAACATGTGGAAAACCATTAAACGAATTTGGTCTTATTTAACACGAGAAAAAGGAAAATTGACTCTTGTCATTTCAATGGTGCTAATAAGCTCCGCATTAAGTTTATTAGGACCATTTATGGTAGGTATGGCAATCGATGACTTTATTGTACAGCAAAATGTAAATGGCTTAGGCACATTACTGCTTCTACTAGTTGGGGTTTATCTAATGCATTCGGTATCTGTTTTCTTACAAAACTATTGGATGATTGGAATTGCACAAAATGCAGTGTATAAAATGCGTGATGAATTGTTTCGGCAATTTCATCAGCTCCCAATTTCCTTTTTCGATAAGCGAAAACATGGAGAATTAATGAGTCGGGTGACAAATGATATTGATAATGTAAATATCACCTTGAATCAATCTGTTATTCAGATTTTTGCTAGTGTGCTTACATTAATCGGGACTGTAGGTGTAATGCTTTATTTAAGTCCCCTGCTTACTGTCATTACAATGACTATTATTCCAGTCATGTTTATCTGTATGCGCTGGATTACTAAACGTACAGGTCCTTTATTTAAGCTCCAACAAAATCGTCTTGGTGAGGTCAATGGCTTTGTGGAAGAAATGGTTTCAGGTCATCATGTCATCAAAACCTTTTCACAGGAAGAGCGAGTAAATACAGATTTTCGTGAAAAAAATGATCAACTACAATTATCTGGCTTCTGGTCTATGGTATTCTCTGGTTATATTCCAAAAGTAATGAATATGTTGAACTTTTTAAGCTTCGGATTAATTGCATTGTTTGGTGGAATTCTTGCATTTAATGGATATATAACTGTCGGAGTCATTGTTATTTTTACAGAATATGCACGACAATTTACACGTCCACTTAATGAGCTTTCCAACCAATTTAATGTGTTATTGTCTGCTGTTGCTGGAGCAGAAAGAGTGTTTCATATTATGGATGAAACACAGGAAGAAGCAGATGAGAAAGATGCAAAAACGCTTGATCATATCCAAGGACGTCTTGAGTTTAAAGATGTTTCCTTTGCTTATGAAAAAGAATTAACCTTGCAAAATATTAATTTCACAGCACAACCTGGAGAAACCATTGCTTTTGTCGGTCATACTGGTGCCGGAAAATCAACAATTATTAATTTAGTATCACGGTTTTATAACTATACAGGTGGAGAAATATTATTAGATGGGATTCCTTTAAAGCAGATTAAGCGGAATGATTTACGCTCCCATATGGCATTTGTCTTACAAGATCCCTTCTTATTTCATGGGACGATTCGTGAAAATATTCGCTATGGTGATTTAAAAGCAACAGATGAAGAAATTATAAAGGCTGCTAAAAATGCAAATGCACATGATTTTATCATGGAACTTCCTAAAGGGTATGATACAATCTTAAATACGGATGGAACAGGAATCAGCCAGGGACAAAGACAATTAATTACCATTGCACGAGCATTCCTAGCAAAACCTTCCTTATTAGTTTTAGATGAAGCAACAAGTAATATTGATACCATTACAGAAATGAAAATTCAACAAGGATTAAAGAAATTAATGAACGGACGTACAAGTTTAGTTATCGCTCACCGTCTAAATACAATCCAGGAAGCTGATCAAATCATCATGCTAGAAAATGGAAAAATTATTGAAAGAGGAAATCATGATGCATTAGTAGAGCAACAAGGGAAATACAATCAGCTTTATCAAAATCAATTAAAGAGATTAATGCCTTAGCAAAAATTATGAAGTGTTATAAGTGCGTGTTCAACCTCTATAATCAAATAATACTATGATAGCAAGTAGGTGCTTTTATTGAAAAGAAAAGGAACAATGTATACAAAAGAGATTGATAGCCAGTTTATTCAGGAGAAAAAAGAATTAAAAATATATGAACCAGAAACACTCTCTTCTGCTGATCCTTATACAATCTGTATTATGCAAGATGGAAATGATTATTTTCAACTCGGTCGTGTTGCAACTATTAGCGATCGTCTTCATGAAAGTGGCGAGCTTATAAATACGATTTTCGTCGGAATTCATTATCTAGATAAAGAAGATCGTAAACGTAAATACCATCCAAATGGTGATCAATATGATGCTTATGTGCAATTTCTAACAGATGAAGTTATTCCATTTTTAGATGAATTACTTCCATATAATCCAAATGAGTCTATTCATGCATTAATGGGGGATTCCTTAGCGGGAACAATTGCTTTAATGGCTGGGATTTCTCATCCTGACCTTTTTACTCATGTAATTATGCAGTCTCCTTACATCGATGAGGAAGTGATGAATCGTGTAAGCTACAGCGCCAATGATCTAACAAATGTATATCATTCTATCGGTCTACAAGAAACTGCTGTTGAAACTTCCTTTAATCGTTCGGTTGACTTTGTAGCTCCAAACCGTGAACTTGAAGAAGTTTTAGCAAGTAAGACAGACGAATATACGTATGAAGAAATAGCTGAAGGAAATCATACATGGAAATACTGGCAAAAGGAATTACCAGATGTTATTAAACTAATGTTTTCTATATAATTTAACTAATACTGTAGAGATACCCCTCTCTACAGCCTAACATTTCACTACTATTTTATACAGAAAGTAAGGGATGAAAATGAAAATTGTAATTGTAAAATCTGAAGCTGAATTAAAAGATGCTTATCAAATTCGTGGAACCGTATTTATCGAAGAGCAAAAAGTAGATCCAGAAATCGAGCATGATGAATTTGATGAAACAGCAATTCATTTTGTAGGGTATGCAGATGATAAGGCTGTTGCTGCTGGAAGATTACGTTGGGTAGATGGATACGGAAAGCTAGAGCGGCTTTGTGTTCTAAAGGAATATCGTGGAAAGTCGTATGGTCAGCAAATGATTTTAGCTATGGAAGAAGTTATTGCAGAACATAGTTATCAAAAAGCTAAGCTAAATGCTCAATCACATGCAGAACAGTTTTATGTGAAGCTAGGTTATGAGACTGTTTCTGATGAGTTTTATGATGCGGGAATCCCACATGTAACGATGACCAAAAAATTACCTTCATCAGTTAAATGAGGGAGAATGATGAGACTACCTAGAGGTATAACTGGATTTCATAAAGCTGGAGAACCTGCGCTTCCTGAAGTAGATAAAAAATTATTTAAACAGCTGTGCTATAACATTATTTTAAAAACTGGTGGACTTGTTACCCAGTGGACTGAAGCAGAATATCCGAATAATTATCATCTTGCTCAAATTACAACTCTACATAATCATAAAGATTTTTTAATTCTTCTGCATCAGCATTTTCCTTTTATTGCTTTTGCATCAGAGATACAACATGGTGAAGCTATTTTTATTGATGTATTAGAGTGGAAAAAATATCTCTCTCCATACTATCAAGTACTTGATGCAGAGACGTTAAACCAACCTTTTGACGAAGAACAATCTTCATTAAGCTCTGATGAAATAGCAGAAATTCGTTATTGGAGACCAGCAATTATTGGACATATTATCTTTAATCAATGGGGTTAATACTATAGGGCTGAAAAAAACTGTCATCACAGTTTTTTCGGTCTTATTTTTTTAGCAACTTTAATTAAAATAGAAAAAAGTGGTTTCTGCATGATATTTCATATTCTGGATACGCTATAAGTTATGAGCGGGATTGTATATGAAATGGGAGGTCAATACATCATGTTAGGCTTGTTTTTTGAAATGTTGTTTGGAATTATTGCCTTATTTGCGGTTACACGTTTTTTAGGTAAAAGGCAATTATCTCAGCTTACTGCATTTGATTTTATTGCAGCAGTATTACTTGGTGAATTAGTAGGTAATGCTTTATTTGATCCAGATGCTGGAATATTGGATATCGCATATGTTGTTATTTTGTTTGGGCTTATTTTGTATGTCATTGAACTAATTACTCAAAAGTTTAAAGGCTCTCGTTATATTTTAGAAGGTAAACCATCCTTTATCATTGATAAAGGTCTCATTAATTATGACGAAATGAAAAAAAATAAAATTGATGTTGGTGAGCTTCAACATATGCTACGAAATAAAGATGTTTTTGCTGTTCAAGATGTAGAATATGCTATTTTAGAAACAAATGGACAATTGTCTGTACTAACAAAAGCTCCGTTACAACTACCTACAAAATCAGATTTAGAAATTCCAGCTGCAGATGTTCATGTAGCTATAACCATTATTTCTGATGGTGAAATTATAGAAGACAACATTGCCGAATTAAATATGACTGAACAATGGGTGAAAGCAGAATTACAACGTCAACAATACAAGTCCATCACAGAAGTTTTTTATGCGGAATGGCTAGAAGGTAAAGGTCTATTCATCCTACCTTATACAAATATTAAAACAAAAGAATATAATAAAAAAGTAAAACCTAAATAATTTATTTATACACGTTTATGAAAAAGATGACCTCCCCACTCATCTGCTACTGGTTTTTGTTGATTATCTGAATATCTGTGAAGATTTTTTCTCTTATCTCTGCGATTAAATCTTTGGTATTTACGTTTCTCTTCTTCTAACAATTGATTAAATGGCGTTGGAGTTACCTTAGCTGCTTTTTCTATGTGATAATTTTTTTCTTTTCCCATGATTGATCGAACATGATAATCCCTATATCTATTCAATGTAATTGGTAATAAATATCCCATTTAATATCCCTCCACATTGCTATTTTCATACATCCTCTAAATAAAATTCTTCTTTATTATATTTTCCGAAAAATGAATCAATTAAACCTTTTATTTGATTTTATTTAAGATTTATATTTAAATTTTTGCCCACACGAACAGTTTCCTAAAACATATTCTAATACAGACTAGAGTAGTCAATCATCACAAGAAAGGGGAAATTGTTTATGGGTTGTGGGAAAGAATTCCATACTGGAAATTGTGTATGTGATACATTAAAAGAGATTGCACGAGCACAAACAGATATCGTTGAAAACTGCTGTGATACGAGCTGTGAACGTTCAATTCGTGATTTACTTGGTGAAAACGAGGAAAGAAATGGATTAGATACAGTACCTGTAATTTTATATTGTAAAGGTACCTGTAAGCCATTTAAAGGATTCGGTGCGCGTTCTAATCAGATCGGTAACGTAGTAGGCAGCTTTTATTTCCGCGTGAAAAGTGTAGATAAAAATTGCTGTGCCGTTCTAGAATTATTAAGAGATCCACAAGATGATGATCGTAATCCTAATGATCCTACAGATCAGAAAACACGTCATTTAAGAGCAACTGGTATCTGTATTACTGTTGATGCGAATTGTTTCTGTCACATTACATGTTTACCAGCAATTTCTGCAATGTAAATGCAACTTAAAAAAGAAAAGAGGGTTTTTCTCTCTTTTCTTTTTTTGCATTTTAAAAGGATTCATCCTCCTTAAAAGCCAATAATTTGAATGTCAGTAATTTTATCAATATCTAACTTCCATTCATTTCCACTGGACGAAAGAATTAACTCATTTTCAAGAACCTCATCAACCTCTCCGCGGTAATTCCTTTCTTTCGTAAGCACATGATAATACATTTTCGGTGCATTATCTGGCAAGGATTGAATATAATTAATTTTTTCCTTAACAGGTAGATCCTTAAATTTAGTATTTGATGTATTTTCCTTTTTTATATTCTCTTCTTGCTTATCTTTCCCTCTTCGCTCACTTCTTCTATTGGATACATAATTATATTGCATTTGTACTTCCGGATTTATATGTTGTGCTTGATGAATAAAAAGCAATGGTGCATTTGCGTATCTTTCTTTATCCATCTACTCTTCCTCCTTTATTCAACTATTCATCTTAATATATGATAATGGGCATTCATCCGTGTACTCATACTTATTTTTCATAAGGAAAGCCCGCACCAATTAAGTGTGCGGACTTTCTCCTACTATTTCTTCATATTAAATATTTCATAAATGCTGTTGCGAAGCCAAAATAAATTAAAATTGAAATAATATCATTAATTGTAGTAATAAACGGACCAGATGCTACAGCTGGATCAATTTTAAGTCGATCCATAATGATTGGAATAATGGAGCCTGATAATGTTGCCACAATTAAAGTAGTTAAAATGGCAAAACCAACAAGAATACCTAAAAAGATTTCTCCCTTCCAAACAAAAATGATGATTGCAATTAAGAGTCCGCAAACTGAACCAGTAATCAAACCAGTGGTTGCTTCTCGCAAAAGTAATTTCAACTTACCTTGTTGACCAAAATCACCTGTTGCTAGTCCTCTTACAGCAACTGCCAATGATTGTGTTCCTGTATTACCAGCCATTCCTGCAATAAGTGGAATAAATATTGCTAGTAAAGCAACCTGTTCTAATGTTTCTTCAAATTGACCGATAAGACTTGCCGTCAACATTCCTAGGAATAATAAAATAATTAACCAGGGCAAACGTTTTTTCGCCGCTACAATAGCACTATCATCAGGTTTTTGAACATCAGAAATCGCTGCTAATTTTGAATAGTCATCGCTAGCTTCCTCATCCATAACGTCCAAAATATCATCTACCGTAATAATCCCTAATAAATGATTTTGAAAATCGACTACAGGTAATGCAAGGAAATCATAATCTCGCATCATCCGCGCTACTTCTTCTTGGTCAGCACCAACAGAAACAGAAATAAGGTTATCATCCATAATCTCTTCCATTAATGTTTCCTCATTAGCAACTATCAATTCTCTTAAGGATAATACGCCAACCAATCTTTTATTAGCGTCTTCAACATACATGTAATAGATAGTCTCTGCATCTGGAGCAATTTCTTTAATTCGTGCCATCGCCTGCTTGGCTGTTTGTGACTTTATTAAAGAAACAAACTCTGTAGTCATGATACTACCAGCAGTTTTCTCCTCATAATGTAGAAGCTGCTTAATTTCATCTGCAGCTTGCTCATCCATAATGGTTAAAAAGCTGACAACTACTTCCTTATCTAATTCATTTAAAATGTCTACCGCATCATCTGCTGGCATTTCTGCTAATACGCTGGCGGCAAATGGTGTATCCATTTCCATAATAAAAGTTTTTGTATCTTCATGGTCAATATCTTCCATAAACAAGGCAACTTCTTCTGCTGATAAATGTGCATAAATCAATTGACGACTTTCTTCATCTTGTTTGATAAAAAATTGCGCTTGAATATATGGGTGTTCATCTAAAAACAACTGGCGAAATTGATCCATATGTTTATTAGTTAATGCTAATTGGATTTTTTTAATGTCTTTTTCATTGTCTGTATGCTTGTCCATGTATTTCACCTTCTCTGCTTTTTACATTTTCTTAGTATATGCTCCTTATATTAAATGATATTTATTACTTATATCCTATTCAGTGTTCACATAAACAATTTTTCTATATCTTCTGGATTGGAAGAACGAAAATGCATTATCTTTTTTGAAATGGGATGTTCAAAAGAAATTTCGCTACAATGCAAGGCTTGACGAGCTATATCTATACGTGTTCCGCCATATAAATCATCACCTGCAAGTGGATGTCCAATATAGGAAAAATGTACCCGTATTTGATGTGTTCTTCCTGTTTCTAATTTAATTTCAACCAGTGAATAACTGCCCATTTCTTGTTTTACTTGATAATGACTGATTGCCGTTTTCCCTTCTTCTGTCACTAAACGTTTTATAATTGATCTAGTATCTCGTCCAATTGGTGCATTGATTGTTCCTTGTTTTGGCAAAAGCTTGCCTTCAACACCAGCAAAATATTTTCGCATCACATTGCCTTCTTTCAGCGCTTTTGCTAGTAAGGAATGGCTATATTGATGCTTAGCAATCAGAACAATACCAGATGTATCACGATCTAACCTTGTTACAATATGCACAGTAAAAGGTAAATGTTTTTTATCATAATAGGCGAGAATTCCATTTGCTAATGTTCCTGAGCGATGAACAGATGATGGTAGTGTTGCCATGCCAGCAGGTTTATCTATAATCATTAAATCATCGTCTTCATAAATCATTGTTAGTGGAATTGGTTCAGGTTGTAATACACTTCCGCGTTCCTCTGGTGGAAACTGGATGAATAAACGGTCCCCTACACATAATGTATAGCGGACCGTTTGTGGTTCATTATTAATCCAGATATTACCAGGTGTTGAGGTTAATCCTTTAATGATCCTTCTTGAAAAATGCAACTCTTTCTGCAAATAATCCCTTAACATCATGCCATCATATGCTGCTTCAATTATTCTTCTCATCATATCCCTACTTCATACAGATTACTTATCACTTGCTGATACGAATGATTCCTTCACTCGATTCCAGAAAGTTAATGGACGATATCTAGCGAAACGAATTTTCTCTTTCGCTACCCGACATTGGATAGAGATTACATCCTGATATGTATCGGTTGAATGATCTCTCGCAATTAAAAAGCTACTATTAATACCTGGCTTTAATACACAAGTATGGTGTTTTGGTAAAATTAAGGGAGAACCAATTGTTCGGAAAACACGATTATTAATAGATGCCATTTCTGTTACCTGTATTGCATCAAGGGATGGATGGATAATTGCCCCACCCAAAGCTTTATTATATGCAGTACTACCAGTTGGTGTCGAAATACAAAGCCCGTCCCCACGGAAGGTTTCAAAATGCTCTCCATTGATATCAATATCGAATACAACCGATCCTTCTGCCGTTTTAATAGTTGCTTCATTTAATGCTAATACCCGCTCTCCTTCTTCATTGCCACGTTGACAAATAATAACTTCCAATAATGGATATTCTACAATTTGATATGGTGTTTTCGCAATTTCGATCACAAGCTTTTCTAATTCATCTGGAGTCCAATCCGCATAAAACCCAAGATGTCCTGTATGAATTCCGATAAATGCTGTTTCAGATAATCGATGAACATAACGGTGAAAAGCTTCTAGAAAAGTTCCGTCACCACCAACAGAAATAACAAGCTCAGGTTCTTTTTCATCATATATTAAAGAAAAACCTTCTAAATACGCAATAATTGATTCTGTAAGGTTTTGAGAACGTTCATCACCTCTTGATACAATGGAAAACTTCATCGTAATATTCCCTCCTTCATTCATATTTAGTATAACCCCTCTTCCCTTTCAGAGCGATTAAACATTTGTTGTGCTTCTAGTATTTCATTTTTAATCATTGACATTTCCTCATCTAATTTAAAAGCGGCTTCTGCTGCACGTTTCAATTTAGATTTGATTTCAAGCGGAATTGCTCCCTTATATTTATAATTAAGCGAATGCTCATTGACTGCCCAAAAATTCATCGCTAATGTACGAATTTGAATCTCTACCTGTACTAATTTCACCCCATGAATCGTTTCAACTGGATAATTAATGATAATATGATAAGAGCGATATCCACTTTCTTTATTTTTTTGAATATAATCCTTTTCCTCAATAACAGTGAAATCATGACGAGCACAAATTAAATTTACTACTGTATAGATATCATCCACAAAATGACATACAATACGTATTCCACCAATATCTTGTAATTCTTCTTCTACTTGATTAAGCGGGACATTCTTCATCTTCGCTTTTTCTAAGATGCTTCGTATCGGTTTCACTCTTCCTATTACAGATTCAATTGGTGAATGCTGTGATTCATTTTCAAACTGAATACGCATCCCATTTAATTTGGTTTTCAACTCTTCCACAGCTTGCGCATATGGTGCAAGAAATTTTTCCCAATTCATCATGCTCACCACCTATATGACATTCCATCTTCATTCAAGAAAATTTGATTTACTAAAGAATCATCATTAGCTTAATATTCTCTCCTCCTTTCATCATACCATAATCAATGGTTTTCTTTTGCAAATGTAGTTTCATTTTCGGATAATAATACTCACTAGCCATGTTCATTACGCTGAACATAAATATAAAAAATATATCATTGAAATGGTGGGCAGAAATGAGCCAAGAAATAGAGATTGAATATAAAAATTTACTAACTAAAGAAGAATTTATACGATTACTACATGAATATCCTTTTCCAGAAAAACCCGAATCACAGACAAATTATTATTTTGATACAGAGAATTTCGAACTTGCTACACATCGATATGCATTACGAATTCGTAGTAAAAACAATCAATTTCAATTAACATTAAAGCAGCCACACCCAGATGGCATTTTAGAAACACATGATAGATTGACAGAGGAAGATTTTGAAGCATGGATGCAAGGAGAACCCTCTAGTGCACAGCATGTGGAAAAGCAAATCAATAAAATTGGTATTTCATTAAAAGACATGATTTTCTTTGGAAGTTTAACAACCACTCGTTATGAAACAACTGATCAGGAGGTAACCCTTGTTCTTGATCATAGCATTTATAATGGCAAAGAAGATTACGAATTGGAGCTAGAAGCGCCAAATCAACAAGTCGGCTCAAAAAAATTCCAGCAAATCCTTACTACACATGGAATTATCACACGAGATACACCTACAAAGATTGAACGCTTTTTTAAAACATTACCTCAAGAGACACAAGTAAAATTAAAACCTAAAGCATAAAGTATGTCTTATAATTTCTATGTAGAAGCATATCTTTTTAAGAAGGTATCAGAACGGAATTTCTCTTAATTTTCTTTCGTCTTTCTTTTCATTTACATCTATTAAATCCTGACAAAATAGAAATTGGAAATCACATCATTTGCCCTATGACTTCTGCATTGCTAAAATATAATCAACCCTTTGGAGAAGGAGTAATCCATGACGATGAAACCTGGAACAATATTTGATGCGATTGGTGGAATAGAACCAATTGAAAGAATTATAGATGGTCTATATAAAAGAATTGGAAAAAATCCCGATTTATTAGAAATTTTTCCAGAAGACTTAGAAGAATCAGCTCGAAAACAACGATTGTTTTTTATCCAATTTTTTGGTGGGCCAGCTCTTTATTCAGAGGAGCGTGGGCATCCGATGCTTCGCCGTCGTCATATGGAGTTTGAAATAACACCTAAACGTAAAGAAGCATGGCTATCCTGCTTACACGGCGCTTTAGAAGAAGCTGAAATAGCAGAGCCATATAAAACCGCTATTTTTGAACGTTTAACAATGGTAGGGCAACATATGGTAAATACTGAAGAACAATAGAAAGGAGAATCGATGTGAGTTGGACACATGCTAAACCATTAAATAACTTTCAGCATACAAACACATCGCCGCAAAAATATTCGAACCCTGTTCATAAACCAATCGAAATTTATGTTTTTATTGATCCCTTTTGTTCAGAGTGTTGGTCTTTACAACCTTATCTATTGAAGCTATATCTTGAATATGGACATTTATTTACATTTCGCACCATTTTAAGCTGCCATTTAAAAGTACTCAACGAAAGCCATATAGAACAAAATCATAAATCTAGTTATCCTACTAATATGTATTCATGGATTCCATTAGCTATTAAAGCTGCGGAGCTTCAAGGAAAAAATGCAGGGAAGAACTTTTTACGTCAATTACAAGAATACTATTTTCTAAGAAAGATGGATGTCATTGATAAACAATTGATCATCCAATGTGCCGAAGATGCAAATTTAGATGTACAGGAATTCAAAAATGATATCTGCTCTGCAACAACAAGTAAAGCATTACAATGTGATTTAGCAATTATAAAAGAAATGGAAGTTCAATCAACACCAACCTTTGTTTTCTTTAACCAAGCAGCAGTAGATGAGCAAGGTATTAAAGTTTCTGGTATTTATAGTTATGATATTTATGTTTCTATTTTAGAAGAGATGATGCATACAGATATAGATCCTGTAGAAAAACCTAGTCTCGAAGATTTCCTAGCTCATTATAAAATAGCTGGAACCAAAGAACTATCAATTATTTATGATTGGTCTATAGCAGACACATTACGTCAATTAAAGAAGCTACAAATGATGCAAAAAGTGAAATGCATTCCTGACTGTTATGATGATGTTTGGAAATATATTAAAGAAGAACGAAAAACGCAGAGTGCCCTTACAGACTAAAAACGCGACGTCGTTTCGCAACGTTAGGGGAATACGGATTAAGTACGCCACTTCCTGTGGCAACATCCGCACTAGTACATCTTGTACGTCGTAGCACATCCTATGCGTCGTAAAAACATAGAGATTGGAGTGGCCAACCGAGATAAAGGAAACATGCCCCTTTAGGGGTCCGACGTTAGGCTTTAGCCTGGTTTTAGTCGGGCTTCCTTATAAAACAAAGTCGAAGTTGACTTATTGTAGGGTGCTCGCGTTAGCTCTTAGTTTTTGGCGCTCGGAGCCAGACAGCGCTATCTCTGAATAAGCATTAATTTGCGTAAATTTTATATACTTTCTTACTCTATAAAAAACTGAAATATCAGTTGAAAGTTTTAACATTATTAGAATAAGCAAGTGAGTTCCCTCTTAGATGTATTCTTAGTTTACTTATACTCTAAAGGGAACTCACTTGCTTATTTTCTATATAAACATAAAACTGAGATAATCTTAATTTTATTATCTTTACGTAATTTTACTGAACGTTATAATTTATGCGCCCATCAGTAATTATATTTGGCATTAGCTATAGCCTGATGAAGCGTTGTTTTGCATTGTCTCTCTGGTGGCATCTCTAAGCTCTGCAATCCCTTAGATCAATACTTTTATTCATCTTTATTTGTATTGTTGCCTGAGATTTCTAGAAAATTTCATGTCTTCAAAGTATACTTTACAGCCATGTAATCTTGCTCTGTCAGATCACATGATCATTTCTTTAACAAATACAAAATTCTATACAAGTGGAGTTAGAGGTATAACATTTCAAATATTCATTTCTTTGGTAGCTGAAATTGAATTGTAGTGCCTTTACCATCTTCACTTGTGATAGATAATCCTTCACCAGCATACTGCTGTAGTCTTTTTTCTGTATTCCATAATCCAATACCAAATTTATCGACTCGAACTTTAGTACGCAACATCTCTTTTACTTCTTCCGGGATTCCCACTCCATCATCCTTCACTCTAATTTCATAGTTAACTCCACAATCCTCCGCCTCGATAGTAATATTACCACCTTCTTGACGGTTTAAGATTCCATGCTGTACCGCATTTTCTACTAAAGTTTGAAGCAACAAAGGTGGGATAAGCACAGAGGTGCTATCCACGTTGATAAATTTATGAACATGGATCCTATCTCCAAAACGTGTCTGTTCAATCGCCAAATAAGCATCTACTAAATTTAGCTCCTTATCTAACGAAACAAGATGATCTGCATTCTGAAAATCAAAACTCGTTTGTAGATAATAGGCAAAATGTCCAAATAACTCCCGCATCTTGTCTTGATCGAACTCTATTAAACTGAAAATCGCATTAATCGTATTAAATATAAAATGTGGATTAATTTGAGCTCGCATCCATGCTGCTTCCATGTGCAACCGCTCAGTGACAGCAACTTTCAAATCAGTGAGCACACGTACCCTTGCTCGCAATTCTAAGGGTTCAATTGGCTTCACTACATAATCATTTGCTCCTGCTAAAAAGCCAGTCTCTAAATCCTCGGTTCTGGCCCTTGCTGTGAGTAACAAAACAGGTAATTCAGATAAATTATAATGTTTTCTTATTTCTCGTGTCAGCTCAAAACCTGACATCATAGGCATCATTACATCACTTATCACTAAATCAAATTGTTGTTTATTTAGATACGCTAGTGCTTCTGCTCCGCTATCAGCAAAAGTAATCTCATATCGATTTCTATCTAATATTTTGGATATCACAGTCTGATTGATTCGTTCATCATCCACAACTAGTATGCTAAACTGTTGTTCAGGCGATTTCTGTATAGGATTTGTCTGTTCCCGTACATTCTTTCCTTTTGATTCAATTCGATTGGTATTCTTAGGTGTTAATGCACTATTCTTACATAATGCAAGTGTAAAGCGAAATGTACTCCCTTTTCCTAATTTCGACTCTACATGGATCGTACCACCTTGTAGTTCGATAAGCTCTTTAGTAATAACCAGACCTAATCCTTTTCCTTCTTGGTAGGATTTCTTTTCATCCATTATTTGCTCATATGGATGAAAAATTTTTTCAAAATCGACATTATCAATACCCTTTCCTGTATCAATAACTTCAATTACTGCCATATCACCTGCCACTTTTGCTTGTATCGTAATCGTACCCTCTTCTGTAAATTTAAGTGCATTATGCACTAGGTTTAATAATATTTGATTTAGGCGATTTTCATCAGCAACTATCGGCGGAAATGATGGACTTACTTGATTAAGAACTTGTACTGGCTTTCCTTCTATTACATGTGCCAACATATCTAACACAACTTTGACCTGCCCATGAAGGTATACAACTTTTTTATTTAGTCGTAAATTATGCTCTCTTATTTGAGACAAGTCAATCAAGTCATTGATCAACATCGACATTCTTTTTCCAACTTGAATAAGCAACATCAAATCCTGGCGATCTTTGTTTATGATTTTATTCTCCCGATTATCTAATACATATTGTGCAATATGTATCATACTATGCAATGGATTCCTCATTTCATGCGAGGTATTCGCAAGAAAATCATCTCTGCTCTTATTGAATTGATGCAGTTTTTTGTTTTTTTCTTCAATATCCTTTACATGATGCAAAAACATACCAACCCAAAAACATGTAAAAAGAAATAAAGCAATTAGTAGGTCTAGAGGGTAGAAATAAAGTACCAGATCCATTCGATGCTTTAAAAATGCCCATATCACATTATTAAATACAGCAATTCCCGCCAATATTAAAAGAAAAGCGTCCGGCACCGGCAAACCTTCTTTATTCGCTTTAATAACCTGGATAACAACTAAAAGCACATTAAGTATACCTATAATACCAAGCAGCCATTGATATGCAAAAATAATAGAAATTGGCGCTATTAAGACAAACAAACTATATGCCATAATTAGAATAAATACACTTCGATCGAGTATTTTTGGCGTATTGTATGCTAAGAAATGCTGTCTAAACTTAAATAACGAAATCATTATCAAAACATGTAAGCAAAAATTTAATTTAACACGAACAATCTCTCCCATTGGTTGCGGCAACAAAACAGCTCCCTCTGGATCAAAGTATACCATTAGAGCAAGACTGGTCATTAACAGCCCAAAATAAAACATTAGCTTAGGTCTATATTTCATACAAAACAAAAAAATAGCTATACTAGCGAACAAAAGTGTAAAAATAATCACGATTATTTTTGCCAGCATATTCACATGTAATATACTATAAATATCGCTTGCGGTACCAAATAGTAATGGTTGCGCACTATAATTAATTGGACTATTAAGATGACTAACTTGTATAAGAATATCAAGTTTTGATGATTCCGCTTGAAAAATTACCTCATAAGGGAGTGTTTTTAATGAAAAGTCTTCCACCTGGGTTGCTGGATTACCAGATTCCCCCACCAACTTTCCATCAATGTATATTTTATGTGCCGAAGGGAGTCTGGGCATATAAAAAGCTAAAGGCTGATGAACAAGTGCTTCATCAAGTGTTGCCTGCAAACGAAATGTACCATAGGAATATTCTTGATTCTGTGAATAGGTAAACCAACCATCTGGAAACTGAATAGACAAATTTTCTTGAGGAGCACCAGCATGGTTTATTTCCTCAGGAGTGATTAATTGGTCAGGGTAAAATTCCCAATCCTCACTCAGTCTTATAATTTCCAATTCTCCTGTTTTCTGTTTCATTAAATGGATCTGTCCATCTTGAATAGAACTAATCTTTTCCACATCAAAAAAAGCTAGCCATATCAAACGAAAGCTAGTAAGTAAAATAATAAATAGTAGTGTAAATAATATTTTTTTTCGAATCATAGCCCTCTCCTTTTTTTGCTACTCTGTTTCATAGCAAAAAAGTGGAACTTACCTAGAGATCAACATTTCTTTCTATATCATTGATTCATCAGCTAATGTCGAACTTAATGTAGAAAAATTTTTCTTACTAAGCTCTATCCTGTTCCATCTCTGCTAGCCAAGATTTTTAAACTATTTGAAGGTTATTGTTAAATAAATCAGTTTCTACACTCCATATAACCTTTGCAACCTGCGTAGTGATGTTATTAGACCAAATTCCTTTTGCTCATCCACGGTTTATTCCATTATCTAATTGTTTACGAATTAAAAATCAATCTTTTTATTCTTAGAATTAGAAATTAGTCTTTAGAGTGTTTTTTCTTTAATTTGGTTGATTAATAAGCTTAAGTTTTTCTCTTGTATCGGCTTCAATATGTAATCTAATGCTTTTGCTTTAAAGTTTTCTACCGCATTCTTTTCATAGGCAGTCACAAACACAATATGTAAGGAAGGCTGGATTTTCAATAATTGCTCAGCTAAATCAAATCCACTAATACCAGGCATCTGTACATCCATAAATACTACATCAATGTGATGGTTCTCAGCGTAATCAATTAAATGTTTCGGGCTGCTATATATGCCTTTAACCCGTACCCCCTCTATTTTATTCAGCATAAAATTCAAATATTGTAATGCCAAATGCTCATCATCTATAATACAAAGTTTAAGCATGGAATACCTCTTTTCATCATCATTTACGTAAAGCTGCATCAGAAGCTAGAACTTATTCTTGACAACCATATTTTATGGCCTCTTTAGACTATAAATGATTAAGCACAAAAATGTACCTTAATTAAATACTCCCAATATCACCGTTAGGATAGTACCAAAGATGCTCTTATGAATAATTTTACGGAAAAATATCATTTAAACAAGAACTTTTACTTATTCCACTTCCTTTTTCCACATAAAATCGACAATGATTCTATTTTACACACATTGGGCTTTTCTTTTGTTTCAGCTTAATATCGACTTGTGTACACATTGGATTCAGCTATTTCTTAATTTAAAATCTCTTTATCTAAGCTAGGCATTTTTTTTCATAAGTTTCATAAAATTATAAAGGCCAATAATTTAGATTGGAGTGAAGAAGCTTGCAAGATTTTTTAACACTTACCTTTTTCATTGTAACGATAATTCTCTTTTTCTTAACCATCCTTGCCTTTATGCAAATAATTCCTCTTATCATTATATTGCCATTGCTTTTTGTCTCCATTTATTTAACACTCTATTCATATACACACCGTCATATATATCGTGGCATGCGTTAGATGACTAGAAAGTTTTGAAAGTAAATGTCCTCTTTCATAGGAACATAAAATGAAAAATTCCAGAGGTTGTGAAGCTGGTGATGTGCTAGTCCGCAAATTTAGCCTACTAGCACATTCCTTGTTGCATGTTAGTTAGACCAATTGTATTGTTGCTACCTATTCTTCACTTCGAAATAACATGTTCTTTTATTTTGAAACGGAATCACATCTAGTTATACGGTGATGAAATTAGACTTTACGCCACGGACATATCATATTTCACATACTACAATCAAATAATTCATTCAACTAACTTCAATCGAGAAACTACGCATGCAAAAATGCTGGATAATAAAGGTTAACTTCTTCTGAAATAATTAGCCTTTTTCATCCAGCATCTATTTTAGTTGTTGTATAAGTCTACGAAAGCAAAGCTTCCATTTCTGCTAATTTTTCTTCAAAAACATTTAATGCATCGATTATTGGTTGTTTGGTTGTCATGTCGACCCCAGCTTTTTTCAATACTTCGATTGGAAAATCACTGCTTCCTGCTTTTAAGAAGCTAATATAACGTGCTACTTCATCATCTTTTCCTTCAAGAATTTGTTTCGCTAATGCAGTTGCAGCAGAATAGCCTGTCGCATATTGATACACATAATAATTATAATAAAAATGTGGGATTCTTGACCATTCTAGACCAATTTCTTCATCGATATGCATCTCTTCACCAAAATACTTCTTATTCAGTTCATAATACATCTCTGTTAATTGATCTGCAGTGAGTGCATTCCCTTTTTGCTGTTCTAAGTGAATTTGATGTTCAAATTCAGCAAACATGGTTTGACGAAATACTGTTCCACGGAATCCTTCTAGAAAATGATTCAAAATATATAATTTTTGCTTCTCATCTGGTAAATGCTTCGTTAAATAATCTGTGAGTAGAGCTTCATTACAGGTAGAAGCTACCTCGGCAACGAAAATGGAGTAATTTCCATAACGAAATGGCTGTTCTTTCCTTGTGTAATAACTATGAACAGAGTGTCCTAATTCATGTGTTAATGTGTACATATCATGCACATTATCTTGCCAATTCAATAAAATATATGGATTTGTTCCATATGCTCCAGAAGAATAAGCACCACTTCGTTTTCCTTTATTCTCCTCTACATCAATCCAGCGATTATTATAACCTTCTTCAACAATATTAATATACTCTTCACCCATTGGCGCTAAGCTCTTTAATACATATTCTTGAGCCTCTTCATAGGTTACTTTCATATCTGTGTCTACAAGGGGCGTATACAAATCATACATATGCAGTTCGTCAATTTTCAGTACCTTTTTGCGCAATTCAATATAGCGATGTAATAAAGGTAATTTCTCATTGACCGCTTCCACTAAATTATCATATACCGATTCAGGAATATTATTGCTATCAAGTGCAGATTGTCTTGCAGATTCATAATTACGCACTTTAGCATAAAAATTATCCTTTTTTACATTTCCACTTAATGTTGCAGCAAATGTATTTTTGTATTTTCCATACGTTTCAAACATTGCTTGAAACGCTTCTTTACGAACGCGACGATCCTTCGATTCTAAAAAGCCTACGTAGCGTCCATGTGTTAATTCAATTTCTTCTCCAGCTTCATTTTTAATCTTAGGGAATACTAAATCAGCATTGTTTAGCATGCTGAATGCTTGTGATGCTGTTTGTAATGAATCTGAGGCTTCTGCTAATAGCGTTTCTTCGCTTTCACTTAAAGTATGAGGACGCTGTCGATTAATTTCATCTAGTACTTTCTTGTATAGACGCAGTTCTTCTTTTTCCTCTAGAAAAGCTGCCAGTTGTTTTTCATCAATTTCAAGAATTTCTGGAACGATAAAACTCATTGAGCTAGAAAACATCGTAAGCAAATGATCTGCACGCCCATTCATCGCTTGATAAGAAGCATTAGTTGTGTCTTGGTCATATTTCATATGCGAATATGTATATAGCTTCCCTAAGCGCTCTGAAAGATTATCCTGTAGTTTAAATAAATCATATAGACTTTGTGCTGAGGATCCGATCTGACCTTTAAATTCTTGAATTTTTGGAAGGTCTGCTTGTAGCTGCTTATAGCTTTCTTCCCATTTCTCATCTGTTTCAAAAATGGCTGTTAAATCCCATGTACGTTCGACTGGAATTTGCTCACGACGCTTTAATTCATTGTTCGCCATAGTACTTCTCCTCCTCTAAATCTATTTCAATCCAATTATAGTATAACGAATTTTTTCCATTTTATGCTTGTTTTTTGATTTGTTTTAAAATATTACACACTTGCCTGTCTTCATGCATTGCTGAAAAAAGATTAGTATGGAAAAGAAGTGGATGAATTTTTATATATTGATTTGGAGAAACCTCCTGAATAATTTGTAAAGCTTCAAGAAGTTTAAGATATGCTTCGATTGGGTTTATAGTGGATGAAAAAAGTGGATAGTTTTCTGGGGAATAATAATCGTCTTTAAGTAAATGAAAGCAAGTTTGCAACGTAAATATGTCACCAATTTTTATCTGACGGATTAGTTCTAGACAGAGTTTGCTTTGCCACTCCCATAAGGGAGATTTCATCAATATTTGTCCAGGTACAGGCAGGTGAATACAGGAAGGTAAATAATCTATATTCGTTCCCTTTTCATATAGCCATTTATACCATTTTCCGATGCGTTTGCTGACACGCCACTTAGACTTCTCTTTACTCCATAATTCATAAAGTAACTGCTCAGATAAGCTTTTAACCGCAAAGATTTCTGAAAATAAGAGCTTAGAAAGAGATTGAAATAAAAATGTACCAATTGCTTTTTTACCTGTTGCGGGATAAATATGTTGAAAAGAAACAAATTGCAGATTTTCTGGATGGAAGAAATAAAGGCTTGGGGGATGTTCTATGGAGAATTTATGAATGAACTGTCGTAGAAACTGGTCTAGCTTCAAATGGTTTGTTGATAATCGTTTAAATAGATTTGCACCTAATATCCAAATCGGGACAATACCTGTTTGGAGATATCCTTTATTTCTCGCTTGAATTTGTTCTATTGGTACTCTTGCACATTGAAATTCTATGACAATCCTTCGATTGTTGAACTCCAAAAATAGGTCTGGTCGTTGATTGATTTCTGGCAAATAATGTTCAAGCTTAACTGGTAATCTCTGTTGCTGTAACCAATGATAAAGCTGTAATTTACCAGCCTCATGATAAGCTCCTTCTCCACCCTCTTGTAAATAACAGTTTGACTTATGTCGATGAGCAAAATGAGGAATCACCTGCTTGCCAGCTTTAATAATCACTTGCTCATCACATACTGGACAGTAAAATGACTCTTTCCTTCGTAGCACATCAATCTCCTTTCGTGAAAAAGGGGTAAGCATAATGAGCTCTCCTGTATTTGTTTTTGCTTGTAGCATAATTAAAAATCACCTCAAATAGAATTTTTTATAAGGGAAATATAAATTAGAGGAAATTGGAAGAGGATTACTTCTGAAAATTAGTTCTACAGCATCTCCAGCTAAAAAAAGACACCCTTACAGGTGTCTTTAGCTATGCCGGAAAATACTTTCTCACTTGAGTTAATGCATCTTTTTCAAATATTGTTTTTCCATATTCTTCGATGACGTGAATAGATGCTTCTGATTCATTAGCGAATTCAAGAATTTGGCAAATGATGTTTTCCTGTTCATCATCATTGAAAATATCCTCTGTAAATTCAATGCACAGATAGTAGTTATCTTCAAAATGATATAGTGATTCTTCTATATGTTCATGGTTTGCTTTAAAAGCATGACTTAATTGGATAACATCCTCGAAATCATCAAAACTTACAACTATCCACATGACATTATCACTATCGTCATTACTCCAATCTTGTTCAGCTTCTTCTGTAAGTTTAGCTGAGCCTTGCTCAAACATATTCTCAATTTTCTCTTCAATTGGAATATCAATTGTCTTCTCACCATCAACCGGTATTTCTACATTCTCTCCATTAGCGGAAAGCTGAGCTCTTGTAACAAGTACTTCCAACCCTTTTTCCAATGCTTGAACTTGAATCCAAAGTGGACCCTCGAAAGAAAAATCTTCCTTGTAGTTAAGCTCCTCCATCATTTGCCAGAAGAGTTGCTCACCACGTTCACGATTATACCAAATCTCCTCGCGCTCAAAGCCACGATCCTCAATGTCTATATACGATATATAAAATTTGACTGTATTTTCGTTAATTCTTTCTATTTCCATTTCAATTCTCTCCCTTCTATAAAGTAAGAGTACTTACTCAATTGAAATTCTTTTATTAAAGAAATGTTTCCATCTATGGATGGATTTATATGTTTCTACTTATATTGTATTCTATTCATCTCTTAATCAAAAGCTAAAACGCCTAAAGAATTTAATTAATTAAATTAAGATTATAGACGATTTCATTGGATTTGTCATTTCATAAAGAATTTCAATATTACTTATGGAAAGAAATGGGAAATACCTGCCTCTTATAAAGACTTTTCCCGTTTTACATATAAATTACACATGGAAGTGGAGGTTTACCCAGATAAAAAAAGCCTAGAAAAGTATTTGATCTTTTACAGGCTGAGATACCTCTTACAGTATAACATGTGCAAGAGCACTTTAAAAATAATAAAACGCAGAAAACCTAAGTCCTCTGCGTTTACATTATCATATAAAATGAATAGAATATTAATTAACCATTCGCTGCGCTTCACGTAATTGGAATGTGCGCACCGTTCTTGGTAAAAACCGACGAATTTCATCTTCATTGTATCCAACTTGGAGACGTTTTTCATCTAAAATAATCGGTCTTCTTAATAAGCCCGGATTCTTTTGGATTAGCTGGAATAGATCCTTTAAAGGAAGTAAATCAATATTAACATCTAACTTTTGGAATACTTTAGAGCGTGTTGAAATAATCTCGTCTGTACCATCCTCTGTCATTCGCAATATTTCCTTTATCTCATCCAAAGATAACGGCTCAGAAAATATATTTCGTTCTGTGAACGATATATCGTGCTCTTCTAACCATGCCTTCGCCTTTCTACAAGACGTACAACTTGGTGAGGTATAAAGTGTTACCATGTAACTTCACTCCTCATCTAAAAAGTGTGTATGGTCATTCTTATAAATGTTCAACCAAGTAACTATATAAATAATTATACTATATTTGTCAAGCTAAAGGTAGAGCATTTTCAAGATTTTTCGACCTTTTTTATAAAAGTTTCAAAATACAATAGCTGTCCCCTTCTTCATAGTATGCCCCAAAAACTGGATATTAAAACGTTTATTGGTAAAGCAATTTTTCATTTCCTATCAAGCAAGGAATAATTCCTTTTCTATCTTTAATAGACAATCATATTGATTAAGAAAATATCCCCTGTTGTTATCGTGATCTTGTAAATAGCGAAATAAACAATACGCAACTGAGAATTGAATCTTGGAACAAATATTTTACCTCTGATCATTTTATATAATTTATAAGAAAAATATGATACAGACCTTATAATTAAAGACTAATGAAATGATAAACCAACCCCTAATCAAATTAATAAAAGGTTTTCTAACATTTTCTTCTTAGTAATTTCATGATTCAAAATTATAGTTTCTCCAAACACTTACAAATAGTGAATTAAATATCAATAGATTGAGCAGTCTAAGTGATAAGTGCTTTCAAGATAGCACTAATGATGAATTTAATTAGGAGGATTATAATGGGAATTTTAAGTGGAAATCCAAAAAATGAACCAATGCACTATGGGGAAGTGTTTAGTACATGGTCGTTTCTCATAACAGCTAAAGGAGTAATTGCTGGTTATCAAACTCATCTAAATCATGCTGGTGACGAAGATTTAAAAAAATTACTCGAAGAAGCTATTCAAAGTGGACAGCAAGAAGTTAAACAAATTCAATCATTATTAAAAGAAAACGGAGTAGAATTACCCCCAACTCCTCCTGAGCGTCCCAATGCCCGCTTAGAAGACATTCCAGCCGGAGCACGTTTTACTGACCCTGAGATAGCTGCTATGATTTCGATGAATATTGCAGCAGGATTGGTAGCTTGTAGTTCAATTATGGGAAAATCCATTAGAGAAGACATTGCTATGATGTTTGGTCAGTTTCATGTTCAAAAAGCAGCACTTGGAGCTAAAGCACTACAGTTAAATAAAGATAAAGGGTGGCTAGTTCCTCCACCACTACACCATTATAAGGCAGAAGATTGTTAATAATTTGTGACCATTTAGTTACGCTTGAAGTCGGAGTCTTTCACTTCTACGACCTTTCGTCTCTATGAGCGTTACTTCTAGAAGTTCTTGCCCAAGAATTGATTTAAACACACAATGATAATTTCTTAATCTTAATACAAAACAAAAGAAGAAGTTCCTAAATTGGCACTCCTTCTTTTGTTTTAAAACCTTTTAAAGGGCAAATTTAATGTTTTCGATTCACAAAGCGTCCATAATCTGGAATTGCTATTTGGTCAAAATCTTTTACTAACCTAGCCAAACCATCTACAAGCTCTTTTCCACTCATTGGGCGGCCATGTCCAGTTATTGCAATTGTCGGCTTTAAAGCTTCTAATTTTTCAACAGACTCCCTTGCTGCATCCCAATCAGTAGTCAAGTATCTTGGCGGTCCATTGATTTCCTTGTCTTGGGTTATCACCTTATAAAGTGATTCTTGCTTTACGGTGACAAAGGCGTCACCCGCAATAAGAACCCTATCTTTATCCCTAAATAATGAAATATGCCCAGGAGCATGCCCTGGGGTAAATACCCAGCGCCAACCAGGCATATGAGGAACACTTCCATCAGAAGGCAATGCCTCCACATTATTTCCTAAATCAACTGGCTCATTTGGAAATATTGGGGACATCTTAGCCACCAATCCTCCTTCAACTGAACCATCAGGCTCTGGATAACTTTTTTCTCCGGTTAAAAAAGGTAATTCTGCTTCATGCGCATAAACCTTTACTCTCCATTTCTCTACTAAATCTACCACAGCACCAACATGATCAAAATGACCATGTGTTAATATAATTGCTTTTGGTTTTGTATTTTCCCCAAATAGTTTTTCCACCACTTCAACAATACGGTTAGCGGATTCAGGCATACCAGTATCAACTAAAACCCATTCCTCTGTATTTTCAAGATTTCTTACACAGCACAGATTTACAATTTGATTTGTGTAACAGTATAGGTCAGTTAGTATCTCGTGCACCATTCCACTTGTAAAAGAGAACAATGGCAAAAACTTGCCTTCCATAGCATCATTCATACCATCATGTCTGTTTTTTTCCATTGGTTTTCACCACTTTTCATATTTTGTTTGGAATATCATCCAAATGCAATACATGCAAATAATTGCTCTGATTCTTCTTTATTATTAGGAATAGAGTACAAAATATGTAACTATCCTGTACTTGTCCTAGATAGATATTATATTTATCATCCAAATTATCTCCTTTGTAGACATAAATACTTGACGGAATATTAAGAATGTATGTAGATGTAGTTCGACTGTTCTAGGCGCTGAAAAACTACATAGACATATAAATAGCGTTAAAAAATTAAATTTAGGTGGTGATTACATGGATGATAAATCATCAAGAAATCAAAATTCTGCCAATAACAATGCAAAACAAGAGCAATTAGATAAATTCCGTGTACAAAGCACAGGCAAGCCAATGACAACACAAGAAGGAAAAAAGAGATCTCAAGATCAGGATCAATTAAAAGCTGGAGTGCGGGGACCTTCATTACGTCAAGACTATGAGTTTCTTGAAAAAATGTCCCATTTTGTCCATGAAGAGATACCAGAGAGAGTAGTTCATGCAAGAGGCTACAGTGCATATGGAGAGTTTGAATGTTATCAGTCCATGAGACATGTAACAAAAGCGGGATTCTTACAGGAAGCGGGGAAAAAGACGCCAGTTACTGTCCGTTTTTCTACTGTTCAGGGTGCTAAAGGTTCATATGATACAGCAAGGGATTTACGTTGTAAAGGTGTAAAACTGTATACCGAAGAAGGAAACGTCGATTTGACCACAATTGCAATGCCCGTATTAATTAATCAAGATGCAATGAAATTTCCAGATGCAATGCATGCATATCAATCTAAACAATCGGATGATATACCAACAGCTTCTGGTGCTCATGATCGCTTCTGGGATTACGTAGCTAATAATTATGAAGCACTTCATATGGTACAGTGGATCATGTCTGATCGCGGAATTTTAAGAAGTTATAGAATGATGGAATCATGGTCCATCAACACATATCTATTTGTAAATGAACAAAATGTAGCAACCTTTATGAGATATGTTTGGAAGCCTGTCCTTGGTGTTCATTCTTTGCTTCAGGATGAGGCACTGAAAATCGGTGGCCTTGATCCAGACTTCCACCGTCGAGACCTTAGACAGGCAATTGATTGTGGAAATTATCCTGAATACGAATTAGGTGTTCAATTGATTTCCATGGAGGATGAATTTAATTTTGATTTCGATGTTCTTGATCCTTCAAAATTTTGGCCAGAAGAGCTTGTTCCTGTTCAACTTGTCGGAAAGATGACGTTAAATAGAAATATTGATAATTACTTTACGGAATCTGAACAAGTCGCCTTTAACCCTGCAAATGTCGTGCCTGGAATAGACTTTTCAAATGACCCTGTTTTGCAAGGAAGATTAATGGCATATAGAGATACACAACAACATCGTCTTGGTAGTGCCAATTACGTTGATTTACCAATTAATCGACCAATCTGTCCATTCCATAATAATCAACGGCGTGGCTATATGAGACACCGGATCGATGTTGACCAGGTTAACTATCATCAAAATTCACTAGCGAATAATACCCCATATACGGTACCTCCAGAGGAAGGCGGATATGAAAGTTATCCAGAGAAAGTCGATGGTTACAAGATTAGAGCTCGAAGTGATTCATTCAAAGATTATTTTACTCAACCAAGGATACTTTGGAATAGTATGGTTCCAATTGAAAAGCAGCATACGATTGAAGGCTTCAGCTACCAGCTTGGAAAAGTAAAAAGTAGATCTGTTCGTCAACAAAACGTTAATCTGCTTGTTAATGTAGATAAGGAAATGGCTAACATCATTGCAGATAATATAGGGGTTGATAGACCAAGTGGATCTCATGTTCCTGTTTCCACAAGCTATCCATCTCTCAGTCAGTACAATACACCTAGTTATGCATATACACAAAAAGTAGGAGTATTGATTGGGAATGATTTTAATGCAAATGAGGTAAGAAATGCACTTAACATATTGAAACAATACGACGTGTTTGTTGATATTATAAGTGCCACTCTTGGAACTGTTACAGGTTCTGATGGCACAAAACTAAATGTTGATGATACCTTTATTACAACTAGCCCATATCTGCTTGACTCACTCTACATCGTTGGTGGACGTTCAAAGAATCAAGCAAAATTCAATCAAGATATCATGGAATATGTACATGTAGCATATCAACATTATAAACCTATTGGCGTTGCCTCAACGGGCCAGTCTTTTATTCAACCATCAGAAAAAAGTAATTTAGCTGGTGTTGTATTTGCCGCAAATAACCCAAATTTTGGAGAAGATTTTGTCTCTGCCATAGCTCAGCAACGTTTTTGGAATAGAAAGTAATATTACAATTCATACGGAAAGAGCATTATAAAAAATGTTCTTTCTTTTTATTTATCTATTGAAGTTCATTTCAAAATTTAATCATCATTTTTCTGCATAGTACCTGCCTACTAATTACTTCTTTGATAATCTTCTTCCAACCTATTGATTATTAGAATCTAATTGTCAGTAAAGCTTTTTGAGTTGGAGAAAAGTTCAGCCTCCCCCTCTCCTGCCTCTATTGTTTAAAAACAGCGATAAAGTATTATAATTGATTTATCAACCCCTTACTAACTTTCAATTAGATATCCAATCTATAAACCAAGTTAAACAGGATATATATTTCATATTTAATGGGTTATAGCTTATAAAAGATGGTTGTTTATTTAATAAGATAATTTAAAATTGTAATAAGATACTGCTTAGATAAAGCAAATAAGAAATTTTTTAAAAGATGTGGTAGAATCAATTGAGTATAATCAAATGTAAAGATTGTAATAATTTAAAGTATACGAAAAAAAGAAATGAATATGCTTATCGGACCAACAAAAAATTTCGCCTCACAATCTAAGCTTATATTAACAGCTAATTTCCCAATGAATTAGGAATTTAACTGTCAGTTAAACTGCAATAATTTAATATAAATGGAGTGAAACAAAATGCAAACAATCTTTTCAGGAATTCAACCAAGTGGCACATTAACATTAGGTAATTACTTAGGAGCAATGCAACAATTTGTTCAACTACAAGATGAAAATAATTGTTATTTCTGTGTTGTTGATCAACATGCGATTACAGTTCCTCAAGATCCTAAAGAGCTTCGCCATAACATTCGCTCACTAGCGGCATTATACTTAGCTTCTGGAATCGACCCAGAAAAATCTACTTTATTCATTCAATCTGAGGTCGCTGCTCATGCTAGCTTAGCATGGTTAATTCAAACATCTACATATGTCGGTGAATTAGAAAGAATGACTCAGTATAAAGATAAATCTGCAGGTAAGGAAAGTGTATCTTCTGCATTATTTACATATCCAGCTTTAATGGTTGCTGATATCTTACTTTATCAAACTGATTTAGTTCCTGTTGGAGAAGACCAAAAGCAGCATCTTGAATTAACACGTGATGTTGCACAACGATTTAATAATCGGTTTGGTGATGTATTCACTGTTCCAGAAATTCGTATTCCTAAAGTAGGCGCGCGTATCATGTCCTTACAAGATCCTACTAAGAAAATGAGTAAATCAGATACCAATGAACGTGGATTTATTTCTTTGTTGGATGAACCGAAGAAAATTGAAAAGAAAATTAAAAGTGCAGTGACAGATTCTGAAGGAATTGTAAAATACGATGTTAAAAATAAACCAGGTGTTTCTAATTTGTTGTCTATTCTTTCTGTTTGTACTGGAGAAACCCTTGAAGCATTGGAACAAAAATATGAAGGTCAAGGCTACGGAGTATTTAAATCAGATGTTGCAACAGCAGTTATCGATCTCTTAACACCTATACAGGAACGTTACCATGAATTAATTAACTCTTCTAAACTAGATGAGATATTAGATCAAGGTGCGGTCAAAGCAACTGAAGTTGCTAATCAAACATATCTTCATGCTAAAAATGCAATGGGGCTTGGAAGAAAATAATAAATTTAAGAGCAGTGGGAAACTTTCCACTGCTCTTACCTATTTCGTAGTAGAAATATCTTGTCCTTGATGCTGTTCTACTTCCCACATTCTTGCTAAGAAAGGATATCCCTTTACAAGCTTACTACCGAATTCTTCATGCTGAGGGCTCCATCCTTTAACAATTCCCTCATATAGTGCAAACCAAGTCTCCTTCTTACTCATAAATCGGATAAGTGGATAATCATTTGGACGCCACTCTGTTAACCAATACCTTAATTCTTCAATTTGATTTACTGTACGCAATTGATCTAAAGCCATCATCAATATACGCTTTAATTGCCTTTCTCTCCTCGTTAATCCATACACCCATTTAGGATGTAAAGAAAACAATTGGTATTTCCTATTTGTCTTTCTTTTTGTCAATGAAAATTTCTCAGGCTTTTTTGTCTCAATCATACGTAAAATTACTTGTTCATGCTTTGGCATCAGTCTGCTTTTTCGTATAGGAATTCGAAAATCAGCTGTATCTATAGCCATCATATCTTCACCTGAAGTAACTATACATGCATAATTGATAACAGTTCTTTTCTGACCATTACGAACAAATGTCTCTTGATAGATCATATCCAACAAAGATTTAGGGAGCTCCAGCATTTGGTTTTCAATTTCCTCGTATAAATCTTTACTTATGTATAGTAATGGTACACGTTCTAACAATTGTATTTTATCTGTTTTTCTCCATTCATGATAATGACATACATTGTAACCATGCTCTTCTCCCTCAAACCAATTTACCCAGATATCGTGTACAAACATCATTTCCATCACTCCCAAACAAAACCATTTTTATTATTTTTTTCCTATTTACAATGGAAATATACATAGATGATTTATTTATAAGGAGGAAGCTGATAAATGGCAGAGGTCATCATGATGAATCCTAACGGCAATAAATAACATTCCAATCTTCTGGAAATAAATAAAAAATACTCACTCCAGCTTAATCCAGCAGGTATTAAATTTAAATAAAAAATGATGGACACACCACCAGCAACAGCTAGTCCAAAACCAATTAATAAAAGAATATATTTACCAATACCTCATCAGCCCTTAAAAAAAATCAACATGTTGAACATCTTTTTATAGACTATGAGAGTTAATGGATTTTCATACTATACAAGCTTAAGATATTTGAAAATTATCTTTGTATGAAACAAAAAATATAGAGAACGAATTTCTCTCGGTATTATGACCAAACTATTTATAGTTTATGAGTATTCTCTACACCAAAAAGCCGAGAACGAATTGTTCTCGACTTTTGATCAGTTTATTCTTTTTATATTACTATTCAATTATCACTTATACTTTTTATAAATTAAAGAAACATTATGTCCACCAAATCCTAGGGAATTGCTCAATACTACATTAACGTCTTGATTTCTTGCTTCATTTGGCACGTAGTCAAGATCACATTCCTCATCTGGTGTTTCATAATTGATAGTTGGTGGAATTATGCCCTTTTCAATTGACTTGATAGCTATTACCGACTCCACTCCACCTGCAGCTCCTAATAAATGGCCTGTCATAGACTTTGTGGAAGAGATAGCTACATTATATGCATGATCACCAAATACTGTTTTAATTGCCTGTGTTTCGTATTTATCATTTAAGCCTGTGCTTGTCCCATGAGCATTTATATAATCTACATCTTCTACTGCAATTCCAGCATCCTTCACAGCTTGCTTCATTGCACGGGCAGCACCTTCTCCACCTTCAGCGGGAGCTGTAATATGATGTGCATCCCCTGTTGAACCATAACCAACAATTTCTGCATAAATATGAGCACCACGTTCTAGCGCGGAATCTAATGTTTCTAATACTAAAATTCCCGCACCTTCTCCCATTACAAAACCATCACGATTTTTATCAAATGGACGACTAGCTGTTTTAGGATCATCATTAAATGACAATGCCTTCATTGCTGAGAAACCAGCGAATGCTAGCTCTGTTAATGGCGCTTCTGCACCACCTGCGATAATATAATCTACGTCACCACGTGCTACAGCTTTAAACGCGTCACCAATAGAGTTTGCACCTGTTGCACATGCTGTAACTGTACAAGTATTAATCCCTTTTGCACCCAATTGGATAGAAATCTGACCAGCAGCCATATCCGGAATTAACATTGGTACAAAGAATGGGCTAACACGGCGATAACCTTTTTCTAAAAACTTTTTATGTTGTTCTTCATATGTACCCATACCACCAATTCCAGAGCCAACCCAAACACCGACACGCTCAGCATTTGATTCATCTATTGTCAACTTCGCATCTTCAACAGCAATTTTTGCTGCTGCTACCGCATATTGAGTAAATAAATCCATACGCTTAGCTTCTTTTTTATCCATGTATTCTTCGGCTTTAAATTCTTTTACTTCTGCCGCTACTTTAACTGGAAACTGTTCCCTATCTACTCGTGTAATATAATCAATTCCCGAGTTTCCAGCAGCAATATTATCCCAGAACTCATTAACTTCATTTCCTAATGGAGAAATGACACCCAGTCCGGTAACTACTACTCTTCTTTCCGTCATTACAAAATTCCTCCTACTACATCAAGATTAAATCCTATTATTCTACATTTTTTATTAAACTTATGATAATAATAAATGCTTTTTAAAAACGCTGCAAACAAAGTCTAAAGTAGACATTTCTTACCTGCCCCAACGTAAGGCAACTGCTCCCCACGTTAAGCCTCCTCCAAAGCCTACTAAAACTACAATATCGTTATCATTAATTTTACCATTTTTTACTTCTTCAGATAAAGCAATGGGAATAGATGCTGCAGATGTATTACCGTATTTTTTTATGGATTGTGCCATTTTATCTTCTGCAATACCTAAACGCTCACGAGCAATATTCATAATGCGCATATTTGCTTGATGCGGAACTAGGAAATCAACATCTTCTTTTGCAAGCCCTGCCTTCTCTACCACATTTACAACAGAATCAGGCATTTGGCGTACAGCAAATTTAAATACCTCACGACCATTTTGTACTAGATAGCTTCCTGCATTTTGATATAAATGCTCTCCCCCGGCACCATTTGCTCCTAATTCAAAAGATAAAATTCCTTTTCCTTCTGCTACTTTACCTAAAACAGCAGCACCGGCACCGTCACCAAATAATACACATGTATTACGATCTGTCCAATCCGTAATTTTCGATAATTTCTCTGCGCCAATTACTAACACATATTTGTACGCATCTGTTTCAATAAATTGCTTCGCTGTAATCATTCCATACATAAAACCTGAGCATGCTGCACTAACATCCATAGCTGCCGCATTTTTTGCACCAAGGCGGTCTTGAAGCATACATGCAACAGATGGAAATGGCTTATTCGGAGTTACCGTAGCTACTAAAATCAGCCCAATTTCTTCTGGTTCAATATTTGCTTCTTTTAACGCATCAACTGCTGCAAAATACGCCATATCAGCAGTATCCATATCATCTGATGCGATTCTTCTTTCTTCAATTCCTGTTCTTGTGCGAATCCACTCATCATTTGTTTCAACGATTTCTTCTAATTCTTTATTTGTTAATACTTTAGTTGGAACATAATGTCCTGTTCCTAAAACACCAACACTCATTTAGCCATCTCCTTATAACATTCAAATAGTAATCATACTTTATCTCTGAATTTGATTGTCCACATGAATTGAAATTATAGCCTTTTATAAGTAAAAACTACTTTTAAGACTTGGTACTAATTCTAATGGATTTTATATCTACTTGCAAGAGGAGTTCTCGAAAACAAGTTGCATATATGAACTACTCTTTCTATCTTTATGCAGTTTTAGTTTTCATTGGGCAAATAATTGGTTTCCAAATATGTTTCAATATGTGCTTCTACCATTTCGACTATATCTTGTGGCACTTTAGAATTATACTCTCCGAGATAAATAAAACCCTCTTGCATACCATATGTACGTATACCGCCAGATAATTCCTCATCATTAAATTTATGGGCAATATGCAAGTACAATTTATCTACATCTTGGATAGTGCTAGTTAAAATACTTTCTCTAGAGATATCCATTTGATCATCGACAAAACCAATTGTATATACTCCATCTTCTTCCGCAAGCTGGATAACCTCTGCACTATACATATCTCCGGCTGGATAGAACACATCAACATTCTCTTTTCTCATCTTTTCATACGTTTCTATAGCCGCATCAAATGAATTCCAATTGTTTACATAATTAACATGGACTCGTATTTGTGAATCAAAATATTTTGCACCTTCATAAAAACCTTCCACTTCAGGTTGCCATTCATATGCAGCGATAATTCCGATTTGTTTTGTTTCTGACATCGCACTTGCTATCATTCCGGCAAAAAAACCAGCAGCATGTGAATTAAAATTTAAACTTGTGATATTATTAGCTGCATAATTTCCATTGAAATAAACAAAATGGACTCCAGGATACTGATTTGCAATCTCCATAAAATATTCGCCATAAATGCTACTATGACCAAAGATAAGATTTACTCCTCGATCTACTAAACTGTCAACAGCTTCCCAAGCATCGTAAATTGTGGAGACTTCTTCAACAATAAAGCCACGAACACCAAATTCATCTTTAATAGCTTCTAAACCAGCTTCTCCTTTTTGATTCCAAAGATGGGTATCTATCTCGTTTTCAACAAGCATACCAACCCTTTGTATATGTAAATCTGGATCATTATTTGAACAACCAACTAATAAAAAACAACATCCTATAAAAACAAGACAAAATTTCCTCAAATTATGCATTCCATATCAACTCTATTCTTCTCAAGTTGTATTTAGTTCACTAATCCATTTATCAGATTTTCAAGTTTCCTACTCATAAGAAGTAAATCACTTCTTGTAGGTATAAAGCCAACATGGCATCTATCAACATCTAACTATTATGCTTCTCTAAAAAATCTGAAACATTCACTGTAGTCTTCATCCTATGGATCATCCTACTGAATAACGGTAGATAGGATAGAATTCCTAAACAGTAATAGTACTATTTTCCAGTATAATGTGAAAAATTTCAAATAATTAACTCTTTTTTGAGAAAGTTCTACTTTTATTTATTCAAATAAGCTAAATCAAAGTACTATATTTTATTTTACAGGAAGAGATTTTGTAAAATAGAAATAATCCTTTTCATTTTTTTAGCTTTTTGGTAAACTATATAATAGATATGTTCTTTCAGCACAAAGGAAATAAAATAATACATATGTCTTAACTATTTTAGAAATGAAGAGGTGGTCCTTTTGCGTTTTATTATGTCATTGTTTTGGGCGGTTTTAATTAGTGGAGTTGTTTCTTATGTACTAACAAACATGGGTGGAGAGCCATTTAACTTAACCCACTCTCTAATTCTTGCAGGTATCTTATTCATCGCTGTTGTAGTTCTTGGTGAATTTGCTTTACGTAAACAAGAAGATTAATTAAAAATTGAAATTATAAACCCTTCTTTCTAATTTTAGAAAGGAGGGTTTTCTTTTACCCTCCACTTACAGGTGGAATAATTGCCACAGTATCTCCGGATTGCACTATCTGTTCGTCTGTCGCATACTCCTCATTTACTGCAAACATCATTCCATCAAGTTTATTTAAAGCATAGTCTGTTTCCAATATTCGTTTTAATTCCTTAATTGTCACTTGTGTTATTTCTAAAGCTATTTTATCTTTTCCTACCTTATCCCGCAGTTCCGCAAAAAGTAAAACCTCAATCACAATTCATTTCCTCCATTGTAGGCATTTTTTCTGCATAAGATTTTTGTTCCCTTTGATCACCAATCCATTTTGTTCCATCTTCCCAATGCTCTTTTTTCCAAATCGGCACAATTTCCTTAATTCGTTCAATTGCATATCGACTGGCCGCAAAAGCATCTACACGATGTGGTGTTGAAACTGCTATTGCTACTGCAACATCCGAAATATCTAATTGTCCCACACGATGAACAATTGCGGTTTCCACATCACCCCACCGCTCTTCTATTTCTTTTCCAATTTCCGCTAACTTCTTTTCTGCCATCGGTATATATGCTTGATATTCTAAAAAAAGGGTACGTTTCCCTTTTGTAAATTCACGAACAATACCTGTAAATGTACTAATCGCACCTGCTTCAGGGCGCATTACTTTTGAAATCACATCATTTAGATCAATCGGTTGATCTGTCAGCCAAAACTTATTATCCATAATAAATCCCTTCTGCGCTTTATAGTGCATGTTCAAAAAGTTCGATAAACAATTCTAATCGGTTAAGTTCGCAACGTCACGCGAGTATCTGCACTAGTACATCCTGTACGTCGTAGCATCGTGGGTGTCAAAACTTAGGCGAAGTTCCTCTGTTCGATGAGTTATTTTTGTTGGACTTTTTGAACAACCTCTTATAGAACGAAAAGGTTGATCCAACATGTGAATCAACCTTTTACTATTAATCAGGAATACCTAAAGCAATCTTAGCATAACGAGACATTCTATCTTTATGCCATGGTGGATCCCAAATGATGCTTACATCTAATTCCTTAATTTGAGGAATATCTGATAATGCACGACGTACATCTTGTTCAATATGACCTGCAAGTGGGCATCCCATTGTAGTCAATGTCATGATTACTGTACAATGTCCATCGTCCTTTAGTTCAACCTCATATACTAAACCGAGGTTCACAATATCAATCCCTAGCTCAGGATCAATAACATTTTCAAGAGCACCTAAAATATTTTCCTTTAATGCTTCATCCATTCTTCATGCCTCCTCGCTTATGTCTTTATTTAAACATATTTCCAGCATTTTATAAAGTGAAACTTCCTCCATTTTCTCTCTTTACGATTATTAAAATGAAGAATAATTTTTATTATATTTATGCTGGTATTTTATTTTTACTTCCAAATACTATTATAAATATTTTTGGAACCATTTAACAGTTTCAAGAATCGCATATCGGCTAACTTTATGTCCTCGGTTTTTTTCTGTTAAAAATCGGATACGATCAGCAGTCTTATATTGATTTTTTACTTCTTCATAAAAAGTATACGTTAAATTAAATGGCACCACATTATCTTGTTCCCCATGCCAGAATAATACAGGTCTATCTTGCAAACAGTTTACATGCATGGATAAATCATAAGTCTCTGTTTCCTCATAGATTGTTTTCATTTCTTCTTCATCAATCTGTAATTTATCTTGCGCTTTCATTCCTTCAATCAATTGTTTCATAAATGTTGTAAGCTTAGGCGTTCCCATTAACACTGCTGCAGTCTGAATCCACTCATATTGTGTCATTGCAGCTGCTGTTGTAATTCCACCCATACTTGTTCCAGATACAGCAATCTTCCCGTCCTGGATAAGTGACCGCTCTTCGAAATAATTTTTTATTTCTGCTAGCTCCTTTACATTCTGCTTGACTATCTCCCAAAATGCCAGTTGACGTTCCTTATCTGTAGCAGTTTCTCTTTCCCCATGAAGCATACTATCAGGCAAGATTACACGATATCCTTGCTCTGCTAATAAGTATGCAATTGGTAAATTATGTTCTTTTGCACTTGTAATTCCATGAAAATATATAATTAATGGTAGTGCCTCATCTTTCTTATCTTGTTGTACAACAACTAATCCAGGCACTTGATGGATATATTCCTTATAGATTCCAATCATATTTCAATCCCCTTATTTAAAGATTACATCCCTATCATAATATGTATATACAGTGAAAAGCAAAGCACGAACTTTACTTATTTGTTGATGCACTTTAAAATAGAAGGAATGAGGTGATTTTATTGAAGAATAATAATCGACATTTAATCGCATTAGATCTAGATGGTACTTTATTAACGAGTAAAAAGGAAATTAGTGATACAACAAAGCAAGTTCTGATACAAGCAATAGATGAAGGACATATTGTCGTTATTGCTACAGGGAGATCTCATCGAACAAGTAGCCTTTATTATGATACCCTGCGTTTATCAACTCCAATCATTAATAATAATGGAGCATTTATCCATCATCCAAAAGATAAAAGCTTCGGTTCCTACCATCAACCACTACCGCATCAAACTGCTTTAGCTGTAGTAGATGCCTGCTATGAATTAGATGTTGAGAATATTATTGCACAAATGTTTGATTCTGTTTTAATAGATAGACATAATGATAGTATTCTTAATGTATTTAACTCAGCTGGAGATCCGAGCCTAAAAATTGGAAAACTTAAAAACATTCTAGAAACTGATCCCACAGCTTTATTGATCCATCCCAAGCAAGAGCAAGTAAAGAAATTAAACGATCATTTAAATGATTACCATGCTGAGGTTATTTCCCATCGAACATGGGCTGCACCTTGGAATATTATAGAAATAGTGAAAAAAGGATTAAGTAAAGCAGTAGGCCTAGAAAAAGTTTCTAATTATTATAATATCCCACGCGAGAATATTATTGCATTTGGTGATGAAGATAATGATTTAGAGATGATTGAGTATGCTGGTGTTGGGGTAGCAATGGAAAATGGTATCAAACAGCTTAAATCCGTTGCAAATCATGTAACAAATACAAATGACCAAGATGGTATAGGTGTATTCTTAAAAGACTATTTAAAAATATAAACTAAGAATAACATCTTTTTTACTATAGTAATTTTTGATAACATGTAATTAAAATTAAGAGTTTTTTAGGAGGGTTTTTATGGGAGTTCGTGCAGAAGCAACACCAAATCCAAATGCTTTAAAATTTACTACAGACAAAATCATTTTTGAAGGTGAAAAAAGTATTTCAGTAATGCCTGGAGACACAAGTGAACATGCGATTATGAATGATTTATTAGCACTTGAAGATGTTGATAATGTATTTGGCTATCAAAACTTCATTACTGTGAACAAACAATTTGATGCAGAATGGGATGATTTAACGCCAAAAGTACTTGAAGTATTTGAAAAGTACGGTTTTTAAATTTTATATGTTTAGTAACAAAATCCCCATTTCTTTTGAAATGGGGATTTTACATGGAAACAATAGCTATTAACATTTACATGATTAGGAAGTGTGTTTTATTTCAATCGGTACATAATGTGAGTTTATCTTTTCCCCATTATGTTTTACATAAAACGTCATATGTGTTACTTCATCCGATAGATAAACCTCATCCTCTAGTTGAAATTCAAATTCAATTTCTGCCCAATCTTCCTGATGTCCCTCTGCCTGCAATGCCGTTTCATTAATAATAATTTCTTCACCTTGTTCAACCATATAGTAAAATTCTTCCTCAGTCGAGTACACTTCTGCAGTAACATGAACTACTTGATCTTCTTCTTTAACATCAATTTCTCTCAATTCTAATTTTATATCTGCCCTTTCAACATTCTGATCTGCAGAGTCATTTGTTCCATCGCCACTACACCCTGCTATGAATAGCATGATGATCAGCAATACAAAAGCTATTTTTTTCATATAAACAAAATCCTTTCTCTAAAGCACTCTATTCTTTTATAGCTTACTTCCCTCCCTAAAATCAACTATTTGAAATAAGAAAACAATTTTTAAAAGGAATTTATGATAGAATTATGTATTTTTATAATACTTCCCTTAAAATACTTTGACTAGTACTATAGAAGCCTATAAACTAGAACAAAGCTAATCTTTGTACGAAAAAAATAAAATAGATAGTGAGGGTAAAATATGAATGTTAAAATTCTTGTAGATTCTGCTGCAGATCTCACCCAAGCACAATTAAAGCAATATGAAATGGAAATGCTTCCACTCACTGTGCATGTAGATGGAGAAGATTATCGTGACGGAATTGATATTACTCCAAAAGAAATTTATGATAAAATGCGCAAGGGAAGTAGTCCAAAGACCTCTCAAGTAACCCTACAAACATTTAAAGAACTGTTCAAAAAATATGCTGAAGCAAATCAACCATTAATTTATTTAGCTTTCTCGTCTGAACTATCAGGTACTTATCAAGCTGCAAAAATGATGGAACAGGAAGTGAAGGAAGATTTTCCTGAAGCTCCTCTTCATATTATTAATACAAAATGTGCTTCCATCGGTTATGGTCTTGTTGCTATTCGGGCGGCAAAACTTGCTTTAGAAGGTGCAACGATGGAAAATATTATTGATGTATCTACTTACCATGCTGAGCATATGGAGCATATTTTTTCTGTAGATGATCTAGAGTATTTATATCGCGGAGGACGTGTTAGTAAATCTGCTGCATTCGTAGGAACATTACTCAAAATTAAACCTATTCTCCATGTAGATGATGGAAAGCTTGTTCCAATTGAAAAAATTAGAGGCTCGAAAAAAGTATTAAGCCGTATGATTGCAATCATGAAAGAACGTGGAGAAGATTTTGAAAATCAAGTTATTGGTATCAGCCATGGAGACGATATAGAAAAGGCTGAAAGTCTCGCTGCAATGATTAAAGAAAATTTCCCAGTTAAAGAAGTAATGATTGAAATGGTCGGTGCAGTTATCGGCGCACATGCTGGGCCAGGGACAATTGCTTTATTCTTTTTAAATAAAGCCTATCGTTAAGAAATTCGAACAGACCTTCCTTTTAGGTCTGTTTTGTTGTTTTCTGAGGTTACTTATACGCCATTAGTAAAAAACAATGAAATGTTTTCCATTCTGACATATTTTAAAATATATTATTGACAATTTCATTTTTATTATTGCACTATCGAGCTATTTTTAAGATGATAGATTAATGCAATTTTATGTATCAAAGGAGTGGAGTGGGCAAAATGCCAAAGTTATTTGTGTATTTAACCTTTCTATTTTTTATCATTACGGCTTTTACGGGTATAATTATGAGAGGAATGCCTTTTGAGCATCATTTAGCGAGCATTCCCTATGAAAATATATTACATGGACATTCACATATCGCTTTACTTGGTTGGTGTTTTCTTGGTGTTTTCTTGGTGTTTTCTTAGTTTTTATTGCTGTTTTCTGGACTTCTTTTCCTAATAAGAAGGAAATCTATTTTATTATTTTTACTTTATTTGTGGTAACCATTATTATGTTCATTGCTTTCCTAATCAATGGCTATGGTCTATCCTCCATTATTTTATCTACTGTTCATATTTTCGTAGAATATTGGGTAATCTGGTTTATTTATAAGCATTTAAAAAGAAATCTACATATTTCTAAAGTGAGTTCCCTTTTTATCAAAGGTTCTCTAATTGCATTATTTATTTCAACTTTGGCACCTTTTTCACTTGGAGCAATTGTAGCTAGCGGATTACGTGACTCACATTTATTTGATATGGCTATTTATTTTTATTTACATTTCCAGTATAACGGTTGGCTATTCTTCTTTTTAATCGGAATGTTTCTTATCATTCTAGGGAAGAAAAATATTCCTATTCAAACAAAATTAATTAGTATTGGATTTTGGATTTATGCGATTGCACTTATTCCTGGATATTTATTATCTGTGCTCTGGGCTGATCTAGGCTTTGATGTTTCCTTTATTGCAATGCTTGGTGGAGTTGGTCAATGGGTTGGTATTCTATACCTTCTAATCGCATTATGGAATGTATGGAAGCATGTGGTTGATGCTTTTTCTAATTTCATTGTCTTTTGGTTAAATGTGACACTTATTTTATTACTTGTAAAAAGTACGATGGAACTTGGATTAATCTTCCCAGCCATTTCTAATTCCGTCTATGACACTCGAAGTATCATTGTTGGTTATTTACATTTAACATTGCTTGGCTTTGTATCTATCTTTACGATGGCTCAATATCAAATGCTAGACATTTTAGATACGAAGCAAAAATGGATGCGGATAGGATTTATTATTTTCTTCATTGGTTTCTGTATCAATGAGATGTTCTTATTTGCAATGGGGCTCGCTACTTGGATGAATATTTATTTAATCCCGATGTATTTAGAAGGCCTACTCGTTGCTAGTATATTATTGTTTATCGGTATCACCATCCTGACTATTTCTATCTATAAAAGAAAATCCATATCTTAAATATGCAAAAACACATGAATTCTTGACTATGTCAAAAATTCATGTGTTTTTAATTACAAAAGTATAAGTGCGTGTTCAAAAAGGGCAGTAAAAAGGGCAGTCATCGGTTAAGTACGCAACGTCACGCGAGCAACACCGATACTAGCACATCGTGTCCGTCGAAAGTTCAAGGCAGCGCAGCTTAGAGTAGCGGACTTGCGCGTGTTGTGGTGACTTCTGTGTTGCCCTCAGGACGTGGGTGGTTTTAACAGAAGTTCCTCTATGGTTTTAATACATGAGCAGACGCTCTTGCACGCAGAAAAAGTGCTTTTCTTTTTCAAGGAACAAAAAAGCAAGCTAACGACTTTCATAGGATGTGATGACTTCGACGTTCGACACAGGACGCGAGAGGAACTTAGTCGAAGTTCCACTGCTTACCGCGGCATTTTTACTGGACTTTTTGAACATCCTCTATAAGTGGATTTTATTGTTTCTTATTTGCTTGCGCTTGTTTGCGACTCTTCCGGCTTAAGACATTTACAAAAATAACAAATAAAATAAACACTCCTACAACAAATCCAATAAACCACCAGTTAAATCCTTGGTTTGGCTGGACCATATAAACTTCTACTGCTTCACGTTCAATCCCTACAATAAATTCTCCATCATCATTTGCGCGAACAGTATTATCCCCAATCACACCTCGTAATTGTAGGTCAGTATCTATATCCGTCAAATGGACAGCTCTAGAAACACTGTCATTATTAATAGCAATATACATTGTCTCGTCATTATACGTTCGTTTAAACAAACTCATTGCCCCATTTTCTCCAACTTGTTCAAAATCCCCATGCTGTAAAGCTGGAAATTCTGTACGTAATGAAGCAATTTTCTCAAAGAACTCTGTTAAGTTCTTATCATTATGATTAAATAAAACTAAATATTGGTTTTCAGGAAACCCTTCACCAATCATTGCTACTTCAGATCCTTGATAGATAGAAGGTATTCCTGGAGTTGTATATAAATAAGTAAGCGCTAATTTCCAAGCTGTTACTTTATTTCTCTCATTTTCTGAAAATGCATGTGTGAATCGCTTTGTATACTGATTATCTATATATGATAAATCTGTATAAGAACCATTTGTTTCCCAAGCTTCATAAATATTAGATACTGGCTGATCTACTTGTGAAAATGTATCAACCAATGTTTCCAATAAATCTGCTTGTTCAACTGCATTAATTCCTTCTATTGCATGTAAATCTTCTAAATCAGCATGTTCATCTAAAACTCCAGCTAATACATATGCATCTGGCTTTATATTATAAATTGCATCTACTAACTGTTCTAAGAATGCAGGTGATGATTGATCTGCTGCATGTAATTTAAAACCATCTGCATTAGTCTCTGTTAACCAAAATTCTGCTACATCAATTAAATATTCTTGTACCTCTGGATTGTCTTGGTTAAACATCACCACATCATCTAGCCAAGTTGTCGCCTCTGTTGTTGCTAATGTGTTTTCTCTAAACCAATCCGTTTTTGTTGAATCTGTTACGAATTCATGAGTCTCAGACGCGTAATTAGTTACTAGTTCTAAAACAACCTTGAGATCACGTTTATGTGCCTCTTCCACTAAAGTTTTTAATTCCTCTAATGAACCAAATTCCTCTTCCACCGCATAGAAATCTTCTATCCAATATCCATGATAGCCTTTCTCTGCATTTTCAAAAACAGATGAAATAGTAATCGTAGTGAACCCATGTTGTTGAATATGATCAAGCTTATTTGTAATTCCAATGATGTCTCCACCATGATAGGCTAAAAAGTCTTGAATATCGACTTGTTCACTCTGTTCTGGATGTCCAATATTGAACCGGTCTACCATAATATTATAAATAATTTCTTCTGCTAAATTATTCTCTTGTTCTTGAGCCACTACTGGCTGTCCGAATAAGAAAATAGAAAATATCATGAACATAGATAATATTTTTTTCATCAATTTACTCCTCTTGTATATATTTAGATGCTTATCCCACTATAAAATGAGTGATGTAACTAGTACGTAACAACCTGATTTTATCAATTAATATTTCATAGAAAATTGAAGTTTGGTTGTAAAAAAACCTTGAAAATGAAATTTCACATTTTTCATCTCTGTTCTATTATTCATGCTACAAATTGATAGTCAATAAAAAAGAGAGAAATGTTGGAAAACGTTCAAAGTTTATTTTCTATTATTCGCTAGTTGATCCTTTAAAATCACAAAAAAACAGGTGCCTTTTAAGACACCTATTTTTATTTTACCTATTAAGGTAATAATCCACCTTCAAGTCTACCGAATCCTAGTGCGATTGTAATAATCAATGCGATAATAAGTTGAATCCATGCACCTTTAGTTGCTTTTCTTTTACCAGTACGAACAGCAATCATTTCCATTGCAACAATTACCCAAAGTCCAGCGACACTCTTAATAATAGCTTCTGTCATCATTGGACCACCACCGTTAAGATAATTAGTTAATAGGGATCCACCAGAATATAAAATTAAGAGATAATCTAAGCGTAAAATCATATGTGTAATTTTAGCGCCTTTTGCTTTACCTGTTTTCTGTAATACAATGACTACAAGCAATAGGATAATAGCCAGTGCCCAAGCTGTAATATGTAGATGTGTGTTCAAAATAATTTCCCCCTTACAAATAATCTTCCTTTCGATATCATATCATGGACAATGCGGAAAGAAAATAATTAACCTACTTTGTCATTCTTTCGCTATATTTTCAATGGAGGTGATTTTAGATTGACCCCATGGTGCTATTTTTATTGTTGCTACTAATGCTTTGTCTGATTCTATGCCTTCAATCAATCTCTCATCCATTACACGCTGTAAGCTTTCATAATGAACATAATACATTCCTCTATTCTCATATGAAAAACTCGCTTTTAGAAAAGCTTGAGCAGCATCTTTATTAGGTTTCTCTAAAACCACTTTGCTAACATTAGAAATACCATTTTCCCCTTGTTCAAGGAGAACATATACGGAATCTACATCTTCTTGGTCTACTTCAATATCCCATTTTTCCTTTGGTATCTCCTCGATTTCATAATTAATATAAATTGGTGTGCTTTCAGAATAAAAGGTACGATCCTGGAGCAATAATTGTACTTCTTTGTCAGTTCGATCAATTAAATTATATTGTATTGCTAATAAGCTAAGTACAATGATTTGGATAAACAAAACCGTATAAAATGCTATCCTTTTCATTTCTTTGTACCTCCGCTTTCCAGTAATTTCTTTCTCTGTCTTTGAAAAATAAAGCTAATAAGAAAGAGCAAGATCCCGCCTACAAAGAAAAAGAGTGATTTATTCATCGTATCCCAAGCATACTGAATATACACGGTAAACGTACTTAATAAGAAAGCAATTGTCCCTGTCTGAATTTGACTATTATTATCCTGTTGATAACCAATAATAAGCCAACAAATAGAAAACACAAATAGAATAATTAAAGCAAACATCGACGGAAATGGCAGATAGTAAATAGGTAAAAACAGGATAAGATCAATGATTTCCAGCTGACGTTTTTGCATGATTTTACTTAATAGACTAAGGACGAATAAGATTCCCCATACGATGAAGAAAATCGTTTCAAACTGCAATCTTCCAAGATAAAAGTCATCTTGTAGCATAAATGCTTGAGCCATTCCTAAGATAAATATACTCAGCAAACTAGTGTAATAAAAAGCTTCCTTCAAAGGTTGCTTCGGTATATATTGACTAACTATATAAAGGATTAGAATGTAAATAATCAACCAATAATAATCCTTTGAATACGATAGAATCAGCATAAGCATTTGTAATACAAAGCTGAGTGCAAATAAATAACCAAATAACCTATTTGCATGATGATATGTGAAATGTGCAAAACCAATTAGGAACACAAGAAACAGGATCCAGTTGAAATCAGAAAAATTCATTTCACTGTAAATTTGTCCCACTGTAATTACGGTTAATCCTAAAGCATAAAGCAGTTTATGTTCATAAATAAAGTATAGGATTAATCCAATGATACTCCAGATAATAAATGGCCATACAGACCATACCTGTACTTGATATATATTTAAGATCAAGAACATACCTGCTCCGAACACAATATAACCTAAACTAATAAAACTAATTCCAAGTAAAATAGATCTTTTACGATGTAGAAAATCACCTAATACATATAAACCTATAGTCACAACAAGTACAATAAGTACTCTAGAGAAATGAGGTACCTGTGCCCAATCTGAGAAAATGAATGTTAGAAAACCTAAGCCCGTTAATAATACAGCAAATAAAACAAGAAGAAAATTCGGGTCTCGCTTCTGATAACGATCCAAAATTTGCTCTAGCTGAGCTTTTGTAATAATTTCATCATCTACCCACTTTTGACCTTCCCGCTTTAACTTTCCTTTATCCACCAAAAGCACCTTCTCCCATAAGAAAATGACTTATTTTATTTGAAAATTTGTAATAATTATAACATAAGATAAAATGATTATATATAGCCTTGAAAAGAAACAGACATGCTATAATAACTCTAGATGTAATTGGCATTTTGATAACATTTGAAAAATCACTGGAGGATAATATGAAAAAACAATCATTACTATTTTTAATTATTACTTTTACTGCTATTTCCCTTTTAATAGGCTGTAGTAAACAAGAAAAAGAAACAGATGATACAGACATCAAAGAAAACCCAATTGTAACGATAATTATGGAAGATGAAAGTGAAATAGAGATTGAACTCTATCCAAATATCGCTCGAAATACGGTTAGAAACTTTATTGCTTTAATTGAGGATAATTATTATGATGGCGTCATCTTTCACCGAGTAATACCCGGATTCATGGTTCAAGGCGGAGATCCATCCGGTACAGGTATGGGAGGACCAGATTATTCTATAAAAGGTGAATTTAACTCTAATAACTTTGAAAATGATTTAATCCATGAACGTGGAGTTATTTCAATGGCCCGTTCATCACATCCAGATTCAGCTGGATCACAATTTTTCATTATGGTTGCTGATGCACCTCATTTAGATGGTAATTATGCCGGTTTTGGTAAAGTCATTCAAGGAATGGAAATCGTTGATGAAATTGTTGACGTTGATCGTGACGCAAATGACAAACCAGTCGAAGAACAAAAGATTAAAACAATGACTGTGAATACAAAAGGCTATACATATCAAGAACCTGAAACAATTGCCAATTAGTCAAAAATAAGAGGAAAGTAAGCACAATGCATGCTTACTTTCTTTTTCAAAAACAATTTATGCAAAAAATTTTTCACTTCTTTAGGCAGTTATACATACGATAGACATATGCGGATTTTTTCGGGAGGAGTGTTTACGTGTTACAAGGTATGAATATATTAATCATGGGCGGAGATGCCAGATTTCTAATTGTTATGGATGATCTTATTGGAAATGGAGCAAATGTGCATGTTATTGGTTATGATCAATTCACTGTTCAACAGCCAAACATCCATTCACATTCCCTAGATACTATGGATTTCAGTAAAATAGATGCCATTGTTTTACCAGTATCTGGAACAAATGCTCAAGGGAAAATGGAAGCAATGTATTCGGAAGAAGAAATTTATATAAACGCAGAAATATTAAATCAAACTCCAAAGCATTGTATCATTTATTCTGGTACAACAAATGACTTTCTAACTCAGCTTGCGGAAGAAAACCAACGCAAGTTAGTTACTTTATTTGCTCGAGATGATTTAGCAATTTATAACTCTATTCCAACAGCAGAAGGAACATTAAAAATCGCTATAGATGAAACAGACACAACGATTCATGGAGCCAAAATACTTGTACTTGGCTTTGGGCGAGTCGGTTTTACAGTAGCTCGATTATTCAAAAATGTTGGTGCTCATGTTCATGTAGCAGCAAGAAAATCAACCGATATTGCTCGGATTACAGAATTAGGATTACAACCAATTCGGCTAAATGAAGTTGATCAGCAAATCCAAGATATGGATATTTGTATCAATACGATCCCACATCTTATTCTCAACAAGGAACTTTTAGATCAGGTAAGTAAAGAGACATTGATTATTGATATCACCTCTGCCCCTGGTGGAACAGATTTTGCTTATGCTGAAAAAGTCGGGATAAAAACAGTTCATGGCTTAGGCCTGCCCGGAAAAACAGCTCCTAAAACAGCTGGAAAAGTCATTGGACGAATTATAAATGAATTGTTGGAAGAACAATATAAAAAGCAGAGCTAAATCAGCTCCGCTTTTTTAATGCTTCCCCATCTCTCATAACTGAATATCATTAAATCCTCTTAAATAAATGGTTGTTTTCTAATGCTCTAAATCCCTGCTGTCGGTAAAACTTCTCTGCTCGTTGATTAGCCTTAGTAGTCTGTAATTGTAAAGCTACAGCCTCTCCAGTCACAAGACTTTCCAAAAAATCAGTAGCAATTCCTCGCTTTCTAAATTCCTTTTCGACATATAATTCATCAATGTGTAGGACATCGCCACCATATTCATTGCTCCAAAAATAAACAAGTATTGCATAACCAGCATAAGAATGTCCCATCATGAATATTTTTATGCTTACTTTGCATGGATGATCTTTAGCTTCTTTAATCGTTGCATTGATTTTTTCTTCTGTTATCTTATCCCCTTCTGGGTCCTCATTATAAAGCTTTATTACCATTTGCATGAAGGCTTGATAGTCTGTATCTGTATAAGAACGAAAAATAACTTTCATTCATTCCCTCATTTCTAATTGATTTTCAATTACAAGAAATAAGCAGTGATTTCGAGAAAAAGTAAAGATATGCTTCTTTTACCGGCTGCTGCCAAATGGTTTCTACAGCCTGTCTATATAAACTTATTTGTGTTTCATATCGTTTAAATAAATCATGCTTTAATTCCTCTGTAATTTCATCAAAGATTGCATCTGTTTTATAATCAATCATCATCCAACCATCTTCTTTAGGTATCAAACAATCAATTACTCCTTGAATTAAGACTTTTTCCTCTTTATCTGTATTCCAATTTTTATAAACATCCTTTGCTGATAATGCAATACTAAAAGGCACTTCACGATACACTGTTTCTGCTTGCCTGATTTCATGCGCAATTTCTGTTTCTAAAAATTTTAAAATCGAAGGAATATGAATATGTTCAACCATATCTTCATGGATGATTTCTTTTCTGACTAATACATCTAGGAACTGTCTAAGTCCTTCCCTCGTCCATTCTTTGTCTAATGGCAAATGTTGCATTACCGTATGCATTGCTGTACCACGTTCTGCTGCGGTTACTTTCTTTTCCTTTTGCATAAAGGAAGGTCGTTTCACAATTGGTGTGCGGTAAGCAATTAATTGATCTGCGCTAAAGTCATCTCGTTGCTCCCTTTGTCTTTTGATTTCTGTTACAGTTTGTTTTGCTCGTGCACGAACTGCTTCCTCAAAAGGATATTGATAGGTTAAACGATGGTCAACCAGAGCTGTTAATTCATTATTTTCAAGTGGCTGTATCTTCCAATTCACAATTCTCTGCTTTAATTCCTCTTCTGGAATTTCTTCTAGTTCTGAAACTTTTGTAAGCTCGCTTGCTTCGACTACAGAAAAATTCCAGCTTGATGGATCATTGATAATTTCTGTTGGAGCCAGATCAAAGCTTTCTGTCCTTAATGCTTCACTATGCTGGTGTCGCATTAGTGCAGGTCCTATCCAATCTATATAGGATTTCCCAGCAACTCTTATATGGCTTGGTAATACCCATTTATCATGATTGATTGTTTCCTGCCATTTTTCTATTTTACTTTCTAATCCTGTAACTGTACCTACCATCACAAGCTTTTCCTTTGCACGGGTTAATGCTACATACAATACGCGCATTTCCTCTGCAAGAAGCTGACGTAGTTTAATATTTTTTACTGCATGATAATACAAAGTTGGATAAGAGATTCGTTTCACTGGATCAATAAATTGTGTAGCAAATCCATAGTCTTTATCAATTAGATACTTACTCCGCAAATCCATCATATTAAATTGTCTGCCTAATCCTCCAAGAATCACCACTGGGAACTCTAACCCCTTACTACTATGAATCGTCATGATACGTACAACATCTTCCTTTTCACTAAGTGCAGATGCTGCTCCTAAATCCTCGCCACGTTCCTCCATTCTTTCAATTAATCGAAGGAAGCGAAATAGTCCACGGAATGATGTTTGCTCATATGTTCTTGCTCGATCATAAAGTGCGCGCAAATTGGCCTGACGCTGTCTTCCTCCTGGCATTCCTCCAGCAAAATCATAATAACCTGTCTCCCGATAAATTTGCCAGATAAGCTCTGATAAAGCCCCTTGTCGAGATTGAACACGAAACACTTCTAACATATTTAAAAATCGATGAAGCTGATGGTTCTCATCAACTTGCTTCTTATATACTAGTAAAGCTTCATAAAAGTCCACACCTGGTTTTGCCAAACGAATCTGTGTTAGTTCTTCCTCATCTAAACCAACAATAGGTGAACGAAGTACAGACGCTAAAGGAATATCCTGTCTTGGATTATCAATAACCTTCAGGAAGCTAATCATAATTTTAATTTCAATCGCTTCAAAATAACCAGTAGATAGCTCTGCATAGATTGGAAGATTTTGCTTTTTAAATTCTTCCATAATTACACCAGCCCAAGTTAAGGAACGATGTAAAATAACAATATCACTAAAACGAATATTCCGTTTCTGTTGTGTTGCTTTATCAATTACTTGTACGGGTGCTTCACCATTATCACCAATCCAAGTTTTGATTAACTTCGCATATTGTCTGGCTTCTAATTGGGCTTTTTCTAGCTGTTCTGCCTCATCTTCATTTGAACTTGAAGTATTATCTGAATTAATCATAACAAGCTCTGGCTCACTATTTAACATTGGCAGCTGATCATAGAGATGATTGGCATAAATTAGTTCTGCATCTTGATCATAAGCAATTTCCCCCAATTTCTCATCCATCAATTGTCTAAAGATATAATTTACGCCTATTAATACATTTTCGCGACTACGAAAGTTTCGTGCTAAATCAATTCGCTTTCCGACTTCTGGTTCATCGGCATAGCGTTTATACTTTTCAATAAATAAAGTAGGCTCGGCATGACGAAAACGATAGATGCTCTGTTTTACGTCTCCTACCATAAACATATTTCCAGGATCTGGACGACAAATCAATTGTAAAATCGTCTCTTGAACTAAATTAGTATCTTGATATTCATCAACTAATAGTTCTGTGTATTTTTCTTTTAATTTTTGGGCAACAAAGGAAGGCTTTAACTCTCCATATGTTGTATCTTCTTCCACAAGCACATCCAAACAATAATGCTCTAAATCAGAGAAATCAACAATCGCTCTTTCTTGCTTTTCTTTTGTATATTTCTTTTGGAATTCTTTTACAAAGCTTATTAATTGTTCAAATACAGGATATAGTTTACGCATATCCTCCACATGGCTTGCTAAATCCCTGATAAACCATTTCTTCTTTATGTCTTCTAATCGTTTTTTATAAGCATCCCGATGTTTCTTTGCTTTTTCTTTCTTTTCTTCATCACACTCATATTTCTTAGTCGATAATCTTTTGAAATTTAAAGATGTCATCATCGGTTGTAAATCTTGCCAACTAGAAATATTCTCTTTTATTTTATTTATTTGCTGTTGGTCGTTTTCTATCGCTTCTACATAATGCGCTGGCCCCCCTGGATCATTTGCTAGATTTATGGCTAACTCTAGTTCCTGCTCTACAGCCTCTAGCTCAAAACGCATTTCATCCTTCATCAAATTCAACCATGCAAAGTCTTCCTCTTGCCAATCATCAGCAATCTGGTAATTTGCTAATAATTCATCTAACCAAAGTTCTGGCCATGGGTTTTGCATAGCAAATGTGTAAAGAGAAAGTACAAGTGCTTCTACTTCCCGATCATTTCTATCATTAGAAAAGCGTTCAATAAAATCTAGAAATAATTCTCGGTCCTCTCCTTCTTTCCCATACCATTCTTCAAATAAATCATCTAATGTATCTTGCTTAATTAGATCTGTTTCCACATCATTAGCAATTCGAAATGCAGGATCTATGTCTAATAAGTAAGCATATTCTCTAACAACATTCATACAGAAGGAATGCAGTGTAGATATGGAAGCACGCTGCAGAAGCGATAATTGTTTCTTTAAATGAGTTGATGCTGGATCTTTAGCAATCTCTTGCTCCAGGGCTTCTGCTACACGATTTCGCATTTCTTCTGCTGCTGCATTTGTAAATGTAACAACTAATAATGAATCAATATCTGTTGGATTGTCCTTGGAAATGACCTTTTGAATAATTCTTTCTACAAGTACGGCTGTTTTCCCTGAACCAGCTGCGGCTGCAATAAGCGTATCTTTCCCTGTAGCATAGATCGCCGCTTCCTGTTCTTTCGTCCACTTTACCATCTACTCCCTCCTCTACTCTAAATCTAGTGTTTTATTCTGCAATATTTCATGAATAATTTCTTCATCTTTTTTATCTTTTAATGTTCGGAATTTGTTCTCTGTTAAGCTTGGATCAAACTGACAAACTGATTTAAATTGGCAGAATGTACAAGCATTTCTCTCTTTATATTCATAAGGTGCTAAATCAATTCTTCCTGAGGTAATATCAATTCCCGCTTGAATAATTAAATCATGGATATGTGCACGTAAACCATCAAAGGTTTGCTCGTTTGCTACACTCGCATTGCTATAAAATCCACCTTTAGCATTAATTGCAGCTGGAACAATTTGGCTATAGCCTTTATCTAAGGTTGTATCCATCTCTTTAACTACATCAGCCTCTGAGATAAGCAATCCTTTCATTTTATATTGCTTAAATAATTCTTCTTCAATTTTCTGCTCATCCATCTGCTCGAAATCTCTCAGCATCGCATTATGAACATGGAAGTAGAGTACACCTGCTGGCGAAGCCTTCATACCTAACCAAGATTCTGATTGAGCGAGAATAATATCTAAGTAAGCTAGCATTTGTAAGGCTATTCCATAGTAAACATGAACTAAATTCAAGCCAGTTTCGCTTGATTTATAATCAATAATTCGTAAATAAAGATCAGACCCTACCATCGCTTTATCCACTCGATCAATTCTTCCTCTAAACAATAATTCATAGCCATTTGGAAGTGTAATCACCAGTGGGTTTAATTTCCCATTTTCTCCGAAGCTAAGCTCTACACTAACAGGCGAAAAACCACTTTTTCGTGCTTGTTCACTTAAAATATAAGTCGCCCTAGCAATGACATGAAACAGCTTATTTTTTATATATTGATATCGATTAGAGCTTGATAATATTTGATTTTGTAAAATAGGCGCTAAATCGTTTAATGCACGCTGCGCATATGCTTTAGCATCTTGACGCGATAAGTTTGCAAAATCATTGCCTTCACGTTGTACCCATTCCGTAATCATTTTTAATGCCTCATGGAATAAGCTGCCGATATCTGGTGCTTCTAATGTATATTTTCTACGCTCTTGTAATTGCAAATTATATTGAGCAAAATGCTGATAAGAGCAGCGATAATACATTTCCAGTCTAGAAACACTCGTCTTTATTTGTTTATCATAAAGATTTCCAACGGTTTGTTTAGATAAATTTTTTGGTCTATTTTCATAAAAAATACTTTGTAATACTTGATACGTCGTACCATACTTCGGTTCATTAGAAATGTACCAATTTAAGACATGGTCCCAAATTTCTTTCATTGGATACCCACGTTTATATTTAGCTAATTTTGCTGTTAAGACAGAACGAGTTGTCGTTGATGTAGTAATAAAGCGTTCTGCATCCTCTATTTCTTCTGGATCTCCAAGTAGGATAGGTGAATTAAGCATAGGAAATAATTCTGCTATTCGTTTGATTAATTGTGAAGGTATTTTAGCCTTTCCTTCCCCATCACTAATTGGATAGCTAATCCATAGAAAATCACGTGCTGCTGTAAAAGCTAAATAAATATAAAACCATTCATCTAATAATTTACGCTGACTATTTTCTGCTAATTGTAGACCATGATAAGCTAAAAGCGTTCTTTCTTGTTCACTTATAATCACATCAGAAGGTGGTTTGTTTGGCCAAACTCCTTCATTCACACCGAGTAAAAACGCAGCGCGAATTCCACTAATACGCGAGCGATCAATGGTTCCAACAATTACATGATCTATACTTGGTGGAACATGCGAAAACTTAAGCGACTTTAAACCAGCATCTAAAATAGAGCGGAAGGAAGACAATGATAATACTTCTTCCCCGGCCATCTCCACCATTTCATCAAAAAGTTGAATAATAGCATCCCATACTTGCTCTTGCTCACGAGCTAACTCATTTTCAGCACTAGCGTCATAAGCTTCACGAATTTCCTCTAAGCGACTTGGGACATCTATATGCTCTAACCATCTAAAAGTAGTTTCACATAATTCCCGAATCGTTTTAGCCTGACGTATTTGTTCATCAAAAGTTTGTAGTCCTTGTACTACTTGTCTTCGATAGGCATTTATTTTACGCTGCATCTCTAGTTCTTCATCTGTTTGAGCCCTTTGGCTAAATCCGCTAAACCTACGATATATCCATGGCTGATCAGAAAACCAAGTTTCTCTTGATCTAATGCCATGCTCTATAACATAATTCTCCAACTCATCTATTGCATCATTCGTCAATGGATACTCTTCATCATCTGCACGAATAAAGCCTGTTTTAATCACTCGGAATACCGTATCATAACGCCAATTACCTTCTACAATCTCTAATGCCGAACGCAATAATTCAATTAAAGGGTGATGTAACATCGTTTTCTTTTCATCAATAAATAAGGGAATACCATAATCCTCAAATATCGTGGACAAAAGTTCATGATACATATCTGTTTGACGAATAAAAATTGCCATATCCTTAAAGCGATAATTTTCTTCACGAACTAAACGAATAATTTCTTGAGCCACTCCTTCAACCTCTGCTCGAGGATGGATAGCCTCTGCCATTTGAATTGGCGCTTTACCCAAAAAAGCTGGAGAAGGTCTTGTATCAAAATGATTTTCTAAATGCTGCATTGCTGGTCTTTCTTTAAATCGTGCATCCTCTGGACGTAAACGAATGACTTCCTCTATCGGAATTTGATATTGTTCTGTGAGACTACGTAAAGCGCAATAGGTTTCGTTTGTTTGATAAAATAAATCAAGCTCTGACATATTTTCATCTACTTGATCAACCGTTAATCCAATCGTTACACGCTTACATTTCTTTAATAAAGTTTCCACAACTAATAATTCCTGTGGTGTGAAGCGGTGGAAACCATCTAAGTAAATTTCAGCTGTTTCTAATTGCTTCGAAAGCTCGATTTTTTCTGCAAGTAATTGTAATCGATCCTCTCCGTCCAAATATTTTCCTTGTAATTGAGAGACCAATTGTTGATAAATATAGTATAAGTCATCTAGTTTATAGAGAAGCGATTGTTCACTAGATTCCTTATGAACAAATTCATTCATGCGATCCATCTGATTCAATAAAGTATCCGGACTTATACGATATCTTTTAAATTCAGTGATCATATTTTCAAGATCATCTAAAAAACCTTGCTTTTCTAATGCTTTTTGGAAAACTTGAAAATCACCTTGTTTTTCTTCAATAATTTTCCGTAACATCATCTGAATTCCCACAGAGCTAATGAAAGGTCTTGTTGCTCCACCTGTTTCCTGAAGAATATGCCATGCTAGTCGTGAAAAACTAACGACTTGCGCCCGCATACTCCCCTGCACATGGTTTTCTTGGTAAAGCTTATATTCTTGTTGAAATGTCATTTGGTCTGGAACGATATAAAAAATAGCAGGACCACGCGCTTCATGCTGTAATTTCTCTCTTACTTCTCGAAGTAGATAATTACTCTGCCCAGCACCTGCTCTTCCTAATACAAATCGGAGTCCCATATATATCCCCTCATTTTCCTTTGACAAAAATAAGTTTTAAGAGACTGAGACAAAAGAATTTATTGCTTAGCTAATCCCAAACATAACTTGTACAAATACCCACTTCGGAAATATACTTCGCTTTCCTTGGGCGGCTGGAGAGCCTCGAATGACAGGATATGATCGACTTTAGCCCATGAGGAGTCTTCGTATATTTCCTATGCTACATTTGAATATTATTCGAATTTCAAGCTTAGTTTTTCTTCTGCTCCTGCCTCATTACATTTATAATCATTTATTTCATTGATTTTTTTTATGAAAATAACAAAAAAACTATCTATCCCTATTGTAACATAACAGTTGGTATACTTAGCTTTTCAAAGTGTTTTGTATATCATCAGTTTATTATCTAGAGTACCCAAAGCAATCTGTAGTGATTTTTAATCTCATTTTATAAGTATTTATAAGCTATAATAAAAACAGAAAGAGAATTGCGGGAGGGGGAAAATCTATGTTGGGTTATTATAGTAAACTTTCTTCGGAAGTATATAATATGGACAAATATATTGGCCTTTCATTTGGTGATGTGGAATTTTATAGCAACAGATTAGCTTCTTGTAAAGGTAAAATCCTTGAACCTGGAGTTGGAACTGGTCGTATTCTGATTCCACTTTTACAAAAAGGTTTGAAAGTAGATGGTTTTGACGTTTCTGAAGAGATGTTAAAAATTTGCCATCATAATTGCGAACAAAGAGGATTCAATCCTAAGTTATTTAAGGGAGAGATGAAGGCATTTTCTTTAAACACAAATTACGAAGCTATTATTGTGCCAACTGGAACATTTCTGCTGTTACACCAAAGGGCTGATTCCATTAAGGCCTTAAAAAACTTCCATAATCATCTCTCCAATGGAGGTAGACTAATTTTAGATATCTTTTTACAAACTGATTTATCAGTGGATAAAGCTTCAACAAGAACTTGGGAATGTGAGAATGGTGATATGATTACATTGGAAGATAAGATAGTCGAGGTTGACTATATCAATCAATATACAATAGCCCATAATCGCTACGAAAAGTGGCGTAATGGCGTACTTTTACAAACGGAACTCGAACAATTCCCATTACGTTGGTATGGAGTTGAAGAATTTAGAACGATCCTTGAGCAAATCGGATTTAAAAACATAGTAATATCAGCAGATTATAATTATGGACAATATCCAAATAAATCAAACCAAATAATTACATTTGAAGCTAATAAGGATTAATACTTATCAAATTGGACATAGAGGGTGAGAAAGCCCTCTATTTTTAACTAAACAATAAATATATTACTTTTTTCAAAACCTCTGGTATTGCTTCTAAAACACTTAATAATTCATTCGCCAACAAACAAAAGAAGATGACTAAATCTGTGCCATCTTCCATGATTCTGTCTATTGAATAAGTTATTGTAATTCCTATCAAGCCAATTTTACTGTTCAATTGACCGTCACTTACAGCAACTAAAGCCCCTAACACATAATCTACAATAACAAATGATAGTAGCTTTAGAAAAAATTTCACTTATATTTTATTTACTTCGCTTTTTGCTTGTAATTTTTTCTCAATGAACTTCCCTAAAATCCAAAACAGACATATCCCAATCCCAATAGCAACTGTTTTCAACGGATTCTTAGCAAATTCTACAAAACTTGACCCGATGTAGGCAATGGAGAAAATCATTACCGATTTTCCAAGTAGTACAGCTAGAATAAACTGCTGAGTACTTATTTTAGAAAGACCGGCGACTACATTGATAACAGAGGATGGCGAAAATGGAAAACAAAGCAATAAAAATAACGGTCCAAAGCCGTGTCGATCTACCCACGTAGTTACTCTTTTCACCTGTTTATTCGCTCTGATTTTCATAAATAATTTTCGTTTACCTAGTCTACGTATAATTAAAAATACTAAAATTGCTCCTAAGCTCGCACCAATCCATGAATAGAAAAAACCTTTAAGCAAACCGTAAGCAGCTCCATTCGCCAAAACAAACACAAACATTGGCAAAAACGGTAGAAAAGCTTCAATAAAAAGTAATGAGATCCCAGGTATAGGTCCTAGACTCTCATACTCGCTTAATAAGTGCATAATATATTCATTTAATTGGTCATCAGCCATCGATTGTTTAAAATCTGCAATTAAAGTGCTTATGTATTGCATATATATTTCTCCCCGTCTAGAGCATCAAATTTTGCTTTAATCATCCATCTCATTATATACCCATTACCTAGCATAGACAAAACATCTATAATCTATATCTTCTAATCATAGACCTCTTTCTTAAAAGCATATTACTACATTTTATTTTAACGATAAAAATTCCATTTCACTATACAACCAATTATGAAACGCAAAACCTTTTCTATTTTAACATAATCATGAACTTTTTTTATATAGAGAGGTGAAAATAACACAAAAATTTCATGAAACGAATCATTAGCTTCGTTGCAGAGCACTGGAAATCATTTTAATCCGATTGTCCAAAAGATATCGAAATTGCGCAGTACGATTTACTTGATTCTCCATAGAACCAATCGAAATATCTAAAACAATGCTTTTCCCATTTTTAAAAACAACTTTCGTTTGTGCTTGTGGTGCTGGAAGGATTTTCTGAATATGTGTATGGGCAATCCAAGAGCAATTTGGACTAATGGGAGAGGATGTTGGAAAGAAATACATACCACTGGCAGGATCAATAGAAATAGGAGCTTTATGCGTTAAATCAGAAATAGCACGGGTGCCTTCTTGTCTGCCGCGTAGTGACGAACCAAAGAACTTACATGCTTCATCAACTATTTTACTAGGAGGTCGTGAAACATAAAACTCCTCCTGTTCTTCAATCACATAGGAGATCATTTTACCTTCTTCATTATGCTGTGGAATTATTGCTAATGTATGAGGTGTTATTTCGTGGGAATTGACATATTGCAAAACTATCATCCTTTCATTTAAATATGAAAAGAAAGAGGTCTATATAACTAATTTATCAAAAAACAACAAAAAAAGATATAAAAAAACATAATTTTCCGATATTTTTTCTACATATTTTTTACTATTTATAAAATAAACGGACAAACTAGAATAGAGGTGATAATATGCTTAAAAATTTTATTTTATCAATGGCTATTGTAACAAGCTTTATGGCACAAGCACCAGAAGAGGATCAAGCAGAACTATTTGATATTGTTCAAGGGATGGTTGTAGAGACATTACCAATTCATGATACAACTGTTATGAATATAGAAGCTTGCTTGGAAACTATTTCAGGAATTGTTAAACAAGTTAGTCCAATCCCTAAAGCGGGATATATGTTAAAAATCCCATTAAAAGATGATTATTTTATCGATAATGAATGGTTTCAATCCTCTATAAATGAAATCATTATTATTTATCCTAATGAGAGTACTGAGCAACCATATATTTTATTATTTGATGAAGAACATCATGCACATTTCTTGTATGTCAATGCTGATTTACATGATTTGTTTTTAAAAGTTCTTCTGGAAACAACTTGGTAATTAGAAAGGAAAAAAGTATGTAGAGAATTATTTTCTCCACATACTTACTCCACCTTTTACTATGGTTAAATCTGTAAATCCAAGCTTCTTTAATCTACGGCACGCTTCTTTACTAATATGCCCAGATTGACAAATAATTACAGTTTCTTTCTCTTTACTAAGTTGATGTGCATCTCTTTTTATTCTTCGTAAAGGCATACTTTTAAATCCTTTAATATGAAAGTTTTTGTATTCACGTGCAATACTAACATCTATAAATTGATATTTTGTTGGATGTTTTAAGCGTTCATTTAATTCTTCACTAGTGATTACTTTCATTCCGTCCACAGGAAGAAAACGTTTTAGAATAAAAAATAATACGATTACAACAAGAGAAATTCTAATAATATCGACAATATTCATAGCAGCACTCCTTTTACTCCCTATTTAGTACAATAGGGTCAAGTGCCTAAAAAGTCAATTATTTTATTGAAAAGAAGCAATGACAAATTCACTACGCATGTCATTGCTTCTTTAAGCTTTATTCTGATTTAGAAACGTTCCATAATAACATTCTTCCTTGGTGACGTAATCCTTCTACTTTATCAGTAGAAAACTCTGTACGACTTACTTCCCCAAGTTTGAGTGCTGGAATATACTCCCAATGCCATTTTTGAATTCTATCAAATACTTCTTTAGTATCATCTAGAGTTGGTTGATTTCTAAATTCTTCTAATAATTGATCTAGCTCTTCACTTTCTGTAAATCCGCCTTCACCTTTACCAAAATAGTAAATTGCAGTTGGATCTGCACGTAAACTATGCCCCATTGCATATAAATCATACTCTTCGTTAGGATCTTTTACCTTATCTAATAATGTCGCCCAATCATATACTTGTAATTCTACATTCATTCCAATGCTTTCTAATTGCTTTTGTAAAACTACTGCCGCATTATAATGTGTTACATACTCACGGTCAGTAATAATTGTAACTGTTTCTCCATCATAACCAATTTCTTCTAAAATTTTTTTAGCCTTTTCTGGGTCATTTTGATAGAACTTCTCTTTTCCTTGCTCACTATACCAGTAAGCCTCTTGAGGTTCTAACATCATTCCATGACTTAAACGATAATATTGCGGATCAGCATATGCAGCTGTCATCACTTCATCATAATCTATTAATGCAGCTAGCATTTCACGTGCACGTACATCAGAGAAGATTCCACGACTCTTATTTGGAATAGCGACCATTGTCGAAATACCAGATGCTACATGACTTACTAACCCTGGAGTACCTTCTAATAATATCGCATTATCATTCGGAATATTATGAACAATGTCATATTGTCCTGACTGAATTCCTGCTACACGAGTAGATGGATCAAGAACAAATTCAAAAATAATTTCATCTACCAACGCTGCTTTCTCACCAACTAGACCATTTGATTCACCTTCTTGGCTCACATAATCATCAAATTTCTCTAATTTTACATGTTGATCATGCGCCCATTCCACAAATTTAAATGGTCCTGTTCCAATAAACTCTGTTACTCCTGTTTCATCTGCTGCTTCTACAACTTCCTTAGGCATAATTCCTGAAAATGTTGTTCCACCTTGAGATAATGCTGTTAGTGCTGTCGATAAAGGTTTGTCTAATTTAAATACAACTGTGTATTCATCAATTTCTTCAAAGATAGCATCATCAAATTGCCCTCGTCCTCCAGGCAAGTCCTTCCAACGGTTCATTGAAGCAACAACATCTTCTGCTTTCATTTCTTTGCCATTATGGAAAAGAACCCCTTCACGTAGCTTAAATGTGATTTCTAATCCATCATCACTCTGTTCAAAGGATTCAGCTAATTGAGGTACAATTTGGTATTCTGAGTCTACAGAAATTAGCTGTTCATAAACACTTCCCATAATTTCTGTCGTTGCTGCAGCTGTACTTAAATGCTGGTCTAAGCTTGGCGGCTGTGCAGAGTAGGCAATTCGTAAAGTTCCCCCTGAAGCAGCAGGCTCATCTGCATCTTCATCAGAATCATCTGTACTATCATCTGTCTCATTTTGTGCAGTGTCTTGATCGTCCTTTTCATCATCCTTTGTAGTATTTGAACTACAACCAATTAACCCAATAGCAACTAATAATACTAAAAACAATGTAAGCAATATCCTCGTACTTTTCATTGTATTCCCCTTTTCTTTTTCTGTTTTTTTAAGATCAAATTCAGTCGTTTTAAAGAACATTTTACTCAAAAAAATTTACATAGATTTATTGTTTCCTGGGCTATTATTTCTAAAAAATTCCCCTCCTTAGAACATTTTACCCAACAATAGACCTATGTGATTAATTTTCATTATAGTCAATCTAATAAGATAAGTCAATTTTTTCTGAAATTAATGAATTCTATTCTTTTTTCCACAATAAAAACAGTAGAAAATTAATATAAATTAACCTTCTACTGTCTTATTTTCCTACTATTTGTAATTAAATTTCTGCTAATGGACTTAATTTTTCCTCACCTGTTAAATTAGCGATCATTTTTACTAATAGATTTATCTCATATTCTAAATCCTTAAAGCTTACTACTTCCAATGGTGCATGCATATAACGTAATGGTAAGGATACCATTGCAGATGGAACACCTTTATTCGTATAAAGCATTAAATCTACATCTGTATGTGTTTTTTCGTTCACTAATTCATATTGTAGTGGTATATTTTCTTCTTTTGCAGCTTGTTCTAATAATTGAATTATTTTCTTATTTAATATATTTCCTTTTGCTATAACAGGTCCTTGCTCTAAACGAACATCTCCATGTTTTTGCTTATCTACTGTTGGGTAGTCTGTCGCAAAGGTTACATCAGTGGCAATCGCAACATTTGGTTGAATTCCTGCTGCTGCAAAATAAGCACCACTCATATTCGTTTCTTCATTCACAGTACTAGCTGCATAGACACCGACATTACAATTTTTTTCTTTTAATTTGCGAAGTACCTCAGCCACAATAAATGCGCCTGTTCGATTGTCTAAGCCTCGAGCTGTAAGATAACGATTCATTAGCGTATCCGGTTGTGATTCATATACAATGTAATCTCCTATATGAACATATTGATTGGCTTCTGCTTTCGATTTAAAGCCACAATCAATAAATAAATCCGCTAATGTAAAATCCTTTTTAATACCTCCATGGTGCTGTGCATTAACTCCAATGACTCCAGGTAATGTCTTTTCTTCGGTTAACACATTCACCTTCATCCCAACTGCTGCTTTCGGGTTAATTCCTCCAACTCGTTCAAAGTATAAAAATCCTTCTTCATCGATACGATTAACTACTAAACCAATTTCATCACAATGACCTGCTAATAAAATTTTAAATTTTGCGTCAGGATTTAAAATTGCAATGGCATTACCAATATCATCAATTCTTATTTCATCAGCAAATTGTTTCGTATAGTTTAACCATTTCTTCTGTACTTCTACCTCGTGTCCAGATGGTGAAGCAGTATGAAGTAAATCCATTAAAAAATCCTTATTCATTATGTCCCTCCTTAATGAATTTGAAAAATACAGCCTATGTCATTCATAAGCTGTATCTTTCCCTTAATAAATTAAATGAATTAAATCTTCTTTTTGAATTTTTCCTAAGTAATATGGCACATCGACATCAGTTAATGCTTCTTCTAATGCTTTTCGCTCGTGGCGAACGCCAATTAGTTTTTCTTCAATATCTTTAACATCCCCTAAACCGAAGAAATCACCATAAATTTTACAGTTTTCAATGATTCCTTTTTTCACATCTAAACGAACATCTAATAGTCCAGATGGGAATTTATGAGAAGCTTTAATATTAAATGCTGGTGATTTCCCAAAGTTCCATTCCCATTTTTGATAGCGTTTTTTAGAAATTTCATAGATATTTTCCCAGTCTTTTTCTGTTAGTTCATACTTTGGAACATCCTTTACATCTGCCACATCAAATATGTAGCATAAAAGAATTTCAACAAACTCTTCCATTGTTTTCTTCTCTGTCAAATACTCAGAAATATTGGCTACACGACTACGGATGGATTTAATACCTTTTGATTCAATTTTTTCTTTACTCACATTTAATGAGGAAACAATATGCTCAATCTCTGAATCATAAATAAGCGTACCGTGGCTAAACATTCGACCTTTTGTAGAGAACTGAGCATTCCCCGAAATTTTACGTCCTTCTACAACTAAATCATTACGTCCTATCAACTCTGCTGGCACCCCTAGTCTGTTTAATGCTTTAACAACAGGCTGGGTAAATTTTGCGAAATTATGGAAGCTTTCTCCATCATCTTTAGTAATAAAACTAAAGTTCAAATTACCTAAATCCTGGTATACAGCTCCACCACCAGAAAGACGTCGAACAACTTTAATACCATTACTATCTACATAATCTGTATTGATTTCTTCTACAGAGTTTTGGTTACGCCCAATAATAATACATGGACCATTAATATAAAATAATAAATATGTATCTTCATTTCCGAAATTTTGTAAAATATATTCTTCAATTGCTAAGTTAATATAAGGATCTGTAATTCCTTTATTATCAATAAACTTCATTCTACATTACCTCCATTTTCTTTAATAGATTAAGTGGTCTTCTCTTTAGTTTATAAAAAAAGAACATGCATTCAAAGTATAAGCATATTATTTTTCATTTTCCCATACAAAGCCAGTTGTCGCCAAGTCTATCGTACCTTGATAAAATTCGCTAGCTTCTGTACATAATTGCTGTAAATCTCCATACTGTGGCAAATGACTTAATAATAAATGTCCAACATTCGCCTTTTGCGCAATAGTTGCTGCCTCTTTACTTGTCATATGACCAGCTACTGAACCGTCTTGGTCAGCAAAAAAATTACAATCTGCAATAAGTAAATCTGCATTTTCTGCAAATGAAATCCATTCCGTTTGAAATGCAGTATCTGCTGTATATACAAGACTTGTCTCTCCATCAGTAATTCGCATGCCATAGCATGGAACTGGGTGAGCTGTCTTTAGAAAAGTGATGGAAAATGGGCCGAGAGTTAATGTTTTATCTGGTTCATATACTTCGCCTTTTGTAAATTGATGTGTTAATTTCGCAAAACCTTCCTCATCCTCTAAATGGCCATAAATAGGTAAAATAGTATCTTTCCCTGTTACATAAAATTGAGTCAGACGTGCGTATTGTAACACACCAATATCTGCCATATGATCATGATGGTAATGTGAAAGAATTACTGCGTCAAGGTCCATCACAGAATAATAATGCTGTAACTTTGCTAAAGCACCGCTCCCCATGTCTATAGCTAATACAAAGCCATCCTTTTCAAGTAAGTAACAGGAAGTAGCTCCGTCTTTTGCTGGATAGCCGCCCCAACAACCTACTACTGTTAATTTCATCACTTATCACCTCATTTATTAATGTTTCTTTATTTTCATCATACTGTATTTAGGTGAAAAAGAACATTCTACAAAATCAATTATGCTATTAGGCAGGGTTAAAAGAATTTAATACTTCGCTTTCCTTTATAAAAAAAGACTGAACAATTTTTTGTCCAGTCCTTTATCTGTTAATCATTTAAGAAATCAAGCACTTGCTGTACTGCTTTTTCCCCTTGTTCAATACAATCTGGAATTCCTAAACCTTCATAAGAGCTACCTGCAAGGAATGTTCCAGGTAAATGGTTTAGCATTTCTGTTCGGATATGATTTAGTCTTTCAATATGACCAACTGTATATTGAGGCATTGCTTCTTTCCATCTTGTAATTACGTAGAACTCAGGCTTCTTCTTGATTTTCATCGTTTTATTTAAATCACGTAGTACAATATCAATAATTTCATCATCCGGCAGATCAACGATTTCCTGATCTCCTGGCTTGCCAATATATGTGCGTAATAATACTTTTCCAGCTGGCGTTGAATTCGGCCATTTACGATGTGTCCATGTGCAAGCTGTAATTCGATAATCACTCTTTCTTGTTACAACAAAGCCAGTACCATCAATATCTTTCTTTAGTGCTTTTTCATCAAAAGCTAATGCTACATTTGCTACAGATGTTGATGGGATATCATTAAGCACTTGGAAGAAATCATACTGACTAAACATTTTTGGTACTGTGTGATGTGCAGAAGTTAAAACAATTGCATCTGCCTTTGCAACCATACCACTGCTTAACAGCAAATGATAGCCTTGTTCCTTCTTTTCAATATGATCGACTTGTTCATGCATTGTAATTTTTATGTCTTGCAGTTGTTGCTTTAATGCATCTATGTAAGTCTCAAGTCCGTTTTTAAACGAATAGAACATTCCACCTTTTGGTTTTTCTTTCGTTTTTTTCTTCGGTGGCATAGATTTCTTTAATCCCTTGATAAGACTGCGATGCTGTTGCTCTAAATGGTAAAAGTTAGGAAAAGTGGCCATTAGGCTCATCTTATTCATATCTCCCGCATAAATACCAGATAATAATGGTTCAATTAGGTTATCAACAAGCTCATCACCAAAACGGTGTCGAAAGAACATTCCTAATGATTGATCTTCTACAGCTTTCCCTTTTGGCAAAACAAAATCAAAACCTGCTCGCATCTTTCCTTTAGTCGAGAATAAGCCAGAGAATAAGAAAGGTTTTGACTCTGTTGGTACACCCATAAAAGAACCTTGTGGCATTTTATGCAATTTATTATTTGCTAAGATATATGATTGCCCTGTTCCATTACGCACAAGCTGATCAGCAATACCTAGATCTTCAGCTAGTTTTACAGCTGGTTGCTTACGTGCCAAGAAAGAGTCTGGTCCTCGTTCAATAACAAAGCCATCTTTACGAAAGGTTTTAATTTTTCCACCTAGACGATCACTCGCTTCAATCAATTCAATGGTGTATGGTAATTGTTTTTCTTTTATTTCCTTTTGTAAATAAAAAGCAGTTGCTAAACCGGTGATTCCCCCACCAACAATGACAATATTTTTTTCTTTACTCATTGGTGTCACGCTTCAATTGATTCAAGCACACTCCTGCAAGCATTTCAATAAATTGCGGTTCTGTATTTGGCATTTTTGGACGATAATATTTTGCACCGACTTCATCACAAACAACTTTACATTCATAGTCATTGTCATAAAGTACTTCTAAATGATCCGCTACAAATCCAACAGGCGCATAAATAAATGCTTTATATTTCCCTTCATTATATAAATCTCGAGTTAAATCTTGAACATCTGGACCCAACCAAGGATCTGGTGTGTTTCCTTCACTTTGCCAACCAATACGATAATCTTTTACACCAGCTTTTTCAGCAATAAGACGTGCTGTTTCTTCTAATTGTTCTACATAAGGGTCCCCGCCAGTTACAAAGCGCTCTGGTAAACTATGCGCAGACACGATTAACATAGAATGATCACGTTCTTCTTTAGGCATACTGTCCAAAGTCTTCGTCAAATGTTCTGACCATAAATTAATAAATCCTTCTACATTATGCCAATGCTTCACAGAAGAAATTTTTAAACCACCTAATTTCTCTGCTTCTTGTACCGCTCTTTCATTATATGTATTAACACTAAATTTAGAGTAATGTGGTGCTAACACGATAGAAACTGCTTCTTCTATCCCATCATCTTTCATTTGCTGAACAGCGTCTTCAATAAATGGCTCAATATGCTTTAGACCGATGTACACTGAAAATTCCAGTTCATCTTGTATTTCATTTAATTTGTCCATCAAACCATTTGCCTGAGCTTTTGTGATTTCTGCTAATGGTGAAATACCACCAATTGCACGATATCTTTCTGTTAAATCTTGTAACGCTTCTTCAGAAGGCTTTCTTCCATGTCTAATATGGGTATAGTAACGCTCAATATCCTCTTCCTTGTATGGAGTTCCATATGCCATAACTAATAGTCCCACTTTTTTTCTGCTCAATTTCTTGACACCTCTTTTTTAATTTTTAAAGATTATTTTAAAGTCATTACTTTTTCAGCAGACTTTGATAACTAGCTTACTTTTCTTTATCTCAGTTACGCTAATACAATTTTTGTGTTTTTCGTTTTCACACCGAAGAACGGAATTACGTTTACTGTCGCTTTCTTCTGGTGAAGTATGCTTTCGTATGTTCGTATCCGTTCTTTTTTATACTCATTATGAATCATTATCTTTTTGAATACGTATGAACTAGTTCTGTTAATCGTTTCAAAGTATCTTGTTTAATATCTGGAGTAACTCCATGCCCTAAATTAAACACATGCTTACCATCCTTCATACCTTCATCTAAGATAGCTTTTGTACGTGTTTCAATTGTTTCCCAATCCGCCAACAAAATAGTCGGATCTAGATTTCCTTGTAATACTTTTGTTACTCCTAATTCACGCGCCTCAGAGATAGATGTACGCCAATCTAAACCAATAACATCAACAGGTAGATCATTCCACTCTGGTAATAAATGACGTGCATGAATACCAAATGTAATTAACGGTACATTTTCCTTCTTCAACTCTGAAAAAATACGATGCATTACAGGCTTGATGAAATTTCGATAATCTGCGCTATTTAGTGCACCAACCCAAGAATCAAAGACTTGTACTGCCGAAACTCCAGCATCAATTTGCGCCTTAACATATGGAATTACCATATCAGCTAGTTTGTCCATAAGTAGGAACCATGCATCTGGTTGGCTGTACATAAATGCTTTTGTTTTTCCATAATTTTTTGAAGGTCCCCCTTCAATCATATAGCTAGCTAATGTAAATGGCGCACCGCTGAATCCAATCAATGGTACTTTAAGCTGCTCTTCCGTTAAGAGCTTAATTGTTTCTAATACATATGGAATATCTTCAACTGGATTAATTGTTCCAAGGCGTTCAATATCTGCCTTTGTTCGAATTGGTTTATCAATAACAGGACCAATTCCTGGTTTCATTTCAACATCCATCCCAATTGCCGGAAGTGGAGTCATAATATCTTTATACAAAATTGCTGCATCATTATTGTATTGTTCTACTGGAAGTCTTGTCACATATGCACATAATTCAGGATTATGTGTGATATCAAATAATGTGTGCTTTCGACGAATTTCTAAATATTCTTTTTGTGAGCGTCCTGCTTGACGCATATACCAAGCTGGTGTGTATTCTGTTTTTTCTCCACGATATGCTCTAATAATCGTATCGTTAATTTTTTGCGACATATTCTCAATCCTTTTAATATATTCTCAAAACTCCAACCCACGATTGGATTTGAACATTCCTCAATTTACTATAGCGATAATTAAGTTATCTGTATAGTAAAGGACTCTATTTGTCATAAATTTGATTCATTTAACAGACAGTATAACCACTTTCGATGGATTTCCTTCTATTTTTGTATTTGAATCATATGGAACAACATAAAATTTCTCTGATTCGAAAATAGATATATCATCAATAGTAAAAGAATTCTCTCCTACAACTTCTCCTATTCGTTCATCAATACCTTCTGTTTCCCGATAGATTCGATATACAACTCGTTCATCGGCGTGATCTACATTCCATGTAATATTACCTTTTATAAATGGAAATATCCCAAAGGAATAATGTATTTCTACATCTTTTATTTCTGGTAATTGAATTGGTTTAGGCAGATCTATCACTGTATCTGGTTTGACAAATTTCTCCTGAAGTGGACGTTTTGCATCAACTTCCGACAAAATTTTCTTCGTTAGTTCTGTTGGATAGGAGCTACCACCTGTTAAATAGTGATCTTTGTCTGAAACATCATATCCCATCCATAATGCACTTACATATTCTGGTGTATATCCGACAAACCAGGCATCTTTTGTCATTCCTGAAACAAAGGGATGCTGTGTAGAACCCGTTTTTCCAGCAAGCTCCTTACGGTAGTTGCCAGCCTTTGCTGTCCCTGTTTCAACAGTGTGTAAAAGGATGCTCGTCATATTCCAAGCAACCTGTGCGTTAAATACTTCTACTGTTAATTTCTTTTCTTCAAAAACAACATTTCCTCTTTGATTAATAATTTCTTTAATAACATTTGGCTCAATCATCTGTCCTCGATGAGCAAAGGGACGATAGCTTTTCATCATATCCATCGGTGTTACCCCTTCTGAAAGTCCACCTAAAGCAATAGCAAGTCCTTCATCTGGAATATTAATACCCAACTTTTGTAGGTAGCTTTTCGCATGCGAGATACCAATTTCATTAAGTAGCCATACTGCAGGAGCATTCTTGGATTTTACAACTGCATCATAAACAGTCACCATGCCATCATATTGACCATCTACATTACTTGCCACATAATCCCCATAATTTTGAGGATCATCACGCAGAATTGTATAAGGAGTATAATTTTCTTGCATCATCGCTGGGGCATACACAGCAATTGGCTTCATGGTGGAACCTGGTTGTCTTTTTACAAGGACACGATTTAAATCACCATATTGGTAATCTCGACCACCAATCGCTGCAACAACATTCCCCCGTTCTACATCCATCATAACAAAGGATCCCTCTACTCCCTCTGTATTTCCAGGGAAATACACGTCGTTTTGGAATTCTTCATAAGCTGTTTTTTGGATAAGCTCATCCATATGAATAATAATTCGATAGCCGCCTCTTTTTAATTCATTTAATGATAATTGATATTTGCTGGCAGCTTCATCAATAGCTAAATCAATATAACTAGCTGCAAAGGTTTGATTTGGTCTCTCCTCTAGATTTAAACCGAGCGTTTTCCCTTGCTCCATCTTTAATGTTTCATGATTAATCATTCCAGCATTATTCATTGACGCTAAGACAACATTTCTTCGTGTTAATGCATTTTCTGCTTGATCAATTGGTGAATAACCTGATGGCGATTTTACAATTCCAGCTAAAAGCGCACCTTCTGCTATAGTTAGTTCTTCCACACTTTTGGAGAAGAATTTTCTAGAAGCAGCTTCTATTCCATGAACACCATGTCCAAAATACACCTTATTTAAATAAAGTTCCAAAATTTCTTCCTTTGTGTAATTTCGTTCTAGATAAATAGCTGCCATTACTTCTTTCGTTTTTCTCATCCATGTTTTATCGTTCTGCAAAAATAAATTCTTTGATAATTGCTGAGTGATGGTACTAGCACCTTCTACTTTATTCATCGCAATCACATCACGGTATACAGCACGTAAGACTGATTTAAAATCAACCCCTGCATGCTGGTAAAAACGAACATCCTCTACAGCGACAAAAGCTTGCTGTACATGTTCAGGTACTTGATTTAAAGTTACTGGGTATCTTCGCTCATTATATAGTTCATGAACAACTGTTCCATCTGCTGTTTCAATGGTCGTTGTAGCATCTAATAAAAGCTGTTTTTCATCTACCACAAGTCGACCGCCAAATAGAATAAATAAATAACCTAAAACAGCAAATAGTACAATAAAAGCAAGACTAAAGAGCATATACTTTTTGTTTTTTTGACAAAAATCGATTATTTTCTCTTTCATTTTTCTCCCCTTCTATACAATATCACCATTATACGACAGGAGAAGAGAATCTAAAAGAAATCAAAATACTGTTTTCAGGGAAAATTAGGAAATATAAAGCTAATAGATAACCGTTTTGGGGTATAATATATGTAGAATAAAGGACATCATCGATTGAAAGGATATCCATATTTGGAGGGATAAATATGAAAGCATTTATGACAACAGGTACATTTTCTTTTCTTATTAAATTATTAGATAAATATCCACATATTAGTTTTTCTTTAATGAGTAATGCTACGAATACACTGCTCTATTATGAAAATGAAAAAAAGAATGTCTTTGCATCTGGACGCGCATATGAGGTACTTACAATGAGTGGTCAAATGCAAAAAGAAGGATATGTTAGCATGAATCATATTCCTGTTGCAGATGAAGGAAAACCTGTCTTTGAAGATCATTTCAAGCGCAATCTGAGTAGCCTTCAAAATTTTTTAGGATTTCAAACCTTTCGCTTATTAAAACCTCGAAAAGGAAATATGTATGTAGTAATTACACAATGGAATTCTGAAAAAAGCTTTAAATTATGGAAAAGCTCTGAGTCATATACGCAGTTACATGACCCAACAAAAACAATGCCTCCAGCTTATTTCCTTGAAAGACCTTTTCATGCCACCTATACAATGACAATTTTAGAAGAATAAATGCTTTTCTCTTCATAAAAAATGACCTTCCAGCAATATTTATATACTGGAAAGTCATTTTCTATTTGATCTTATATCAATTTACTGAACTGCATAGATATCAAGAAATTCTCTTATCTGCTCTTCATTTTTTTCACCTGAAAGTCGAGCTACTTCTTCACCATTACTATAATGAATAATTGTTGGAGTTCCTTCAATATCATAAGTATTCCAAGGCTCTTCAAATTCTAATAGATTTAGCTTCACTACATCAACATCTAGCTCTTCTGCCACAGGTACTAAAATCGGTGTTGTTCGCTGACAATGAACACATACTGGACTATAGAAGTAAACCGTTACATCTTCATTATTTTCAATCTTTTCTTCTAAATCCTCTGGAAGAATTTGATTTTGATATAATGGATCATTTAATTGATCAATTGTTGCTTGGTTTAATCTATCTTTTTCATATGGATTCCCACTCTTTTCAACTGCTTGTTCATTCTTATAATTGACTACAAAGTATAATGCAGCAAAGAGTAAAACAATAGCCCCCACAATTAATAACATTTTATTTTTCATACTTCATTTACCTCCTTGAATACTTCCATAAAAAAATATGTAATACAGTGATAACCATAAAAGCTGTTCCTGCTAAAAATGGTATTGTAATAAACCCAAAGTAATTCACATACTGCATATTACATGGCACGTTCCCACATGCTGCTCCCGCTTCATGTAATGCTGGTACCTTCTGAAGTGCATAATGGTAAATTGATACACCCATACCAATCACACTAAAAATAATTCCAGGAATCGCAATTTGGATATTTTTCTTCCATAATGCTACACCATAGATAATGACAAGTGGATACATCAAAATTCGTTGTACCCAACATAGCTCACAAGGAATATAACCCATTATTTCTGAATAAAACAGGCTTCCTAAAGTAGCTAAAACTGCTTGTGTCCAAATTAGTAAAAGGATTGTTTCACTACGTTTTGATTCATTCACAGCGGATATACTCCTTCATCTACAAATATATTTCGATTATACATTTTTAACATATAAAAAACAAAAAAGAGAAGTAATCTTCTCTTTTTTGTCATATTTAGCTAGCTTTTTTTATTAAAAATTGTATATACTTTTTTAACACTTGTTTCTCTTCTTTATTCAATGGCACAAGTGGTAAACGAACACTCCCTACAGGAATATCCATTGTATTTAAGACTTCTTTAAGAGATGTTGGACTTGGAGTGAAAAATAGCGCCTCCATGAATGGTAATAATTGACGATGGATTTTTGCCGCTTCTTTAACTTGACCAGTTTCAAAATTGCTGAACATCTCTTGCATTTGATTTCCTATTACATGTGAAGCAACTGACACAACTCCTGCGCCACCAATAGCTAAAACTGGTAAGGTCAAACCATCATCTCCACTGTATAAAGTAAAACTCTCTGGGGTTCTTTCTATTATTTCAGCCATAGCATTTAAATTTCCACTTGCTTCTTTAATGGAAACAATGTTTTTAATTTTTGATAATGCTACAACTGTATCCACTTCCATATTTACAACACTTCTACCTGGAATATTATAAAGCATAATTGGTAAATGTGTTATTTCTGCAATTGCCTTAAAATGTTCGTACATTCCTGCTTGAGAAGGCTTATTATAATATGGTGTTACAAGCATGATTCCATCTACTTCAAGCGCTTCTACTTTCTTAGTTAAAATAATCGACTCTCTAGTATTATTAGAACCAGTACCAGCAATTACCTTTATCCGACCATCTACTGCCTCAACTGTATATCGAATTAATGCTAGCTTCTCTTCAAAAGAGAGTGTTGGGCTCTCTCCTGTTGTTCCTGCAACAACTATTGCGTCTGAACCATTTGCAATTAAATGATTAATTAAATTTTTAGTTGCTGGATAATCAATCTCTCCGTTTAAATCAAATGGAGTCACCATTGCTGTAATAATTTTTCCGAAATCCATATTTTCCCCACCCTTATTTAGTGTAAGGGCACCATCATTAAACGCAAAAAACAACAACGAGGGATTCGTTGTTGCTTTAGAAACAGATTATAATTAAGAAAGATACGTTTCCAAGCGTAAGATAGCCCTCCATATAGTTTACCTATATGACAGTCCTACATTTCTTCAATGTAGACCCAGCAATAAGAACATGAGATTTCCTTATAGCTTCGGCAATTTCCCCTTTTCAATATATTCAACAGGATCTCATTTCCCTCCTATAATTGTACTTTTGAAAATTGCTCCTCCATACTCACTACAAAAATTTCTATTCAATTAGTTACTCATTTAATATAACAAAAAAGCGGATATGTATCAAGGGGTTTCTTTTCTTTCTCTATCCATCGACCATTCAGAAATCTTGTCTCTTCGTAAATAACGATAGATAGCAAAAAAGAGAATAACCAAATTCAATCCAAGCATTAATCCAGCTACAATATCTGTAAAATAATGTACGTTTAACATCACACGACTAAATGCGACAGTTACAATTAGTATTGGAAAGAAAATCATATATATATTTTTCCAATCTTTTGTTTTTGGATGTAATATGAGAAAACACATCAATAATCCATAACAAATAATTGGTATCATCGAATGACCAGATGGAAAACTATAACCTTCTGCGTCTGCTTCAGCTAAAATTTGTGGTCTTTCTCTAGCAACAAGTACTTTTATTACTCTATTTAATATCAATCCTGTCAGTGTTCCAACTGCTAATATTAGAGGTGTTAACCAATCACGGTACAACCAATACAAGAAAAACATCACTACTAAAGTAAATGGAATCAAAAAAACATGTGAACCTAATTTTGTAATAAACATAATAAATGAATGAAAAGCTGGTGAATCTATCGTATCTACCATATTTATTATATATTGATCGATTGCTGTCACTCCATCACTTAGCATGACGAAAAAGGTAACTACTCCAGCAATAAGTAATGATACAAATACAACGATAAATATAGCTCTATTTCTTCGCATGTACTTTCCTCCCAGTAAAAGTTTCTAATGTGCTGTTTTAATGTTTCATTTTATATGTTTCGGGAATAATGTTAGTGTACACAATGACGAAAGGAATTGATATTATGGAAAAATTACAAGAATTGATCCAAGGATTAAATGAAGATTTAGCTAATGAATATGGTGCCATGATTCAATACACCTATAGCGCTTCCGTTGTATCTGGCTTATATCGTTCCGCTTTGAAGCCTTTTTTCGAAAGTGAGATTGCAGATGAACAAGGACATGCCCTATACTTATCTGAGAAAATCAAATCACTAGGAGGAACGCCTACAACAACAGCAGTAGCGCCACCTCAACCTACTGATGTAACTGATTTATTAAAAGCTGTTTTGAAAGCTGAAACAGAGACTATTGAAAGATATGAAACAAGAAAACAATTGGCTGAAGAGCTAAAAATGACAGAGCTAGTTGTTCAGTTAGAAGATATGATTTCTGATGAAACACATCATAAAGAAGAAATTGAACGTTTGCTACAAGACCCTAGACTAGCTTCTTAAATATAAATTTAAAACTATAAAGCGGAGATATTTACTCTCCGCTTTATATAGTAAAAGAAAACATTTGTTTATAAGTAAATGCTTGCAATAGCGCATCAAGTATTTTACTGAAAACAAATGTTTTTCTATATTAGAGTATTTTCTTTAGTTTTGCTTTTACATAGTAATTTGTAAATAAACTACTAAATATACTTCCAACAATTAATGTAAGTGCCGCAAATAAATAATTGCCGATAAGTAAGAAGATTATACTGTAAATAATAGTTTGTATAACCGCAAGCTGAAAGAACAATGCACTTAATGATTTTTGCTGATTTTGTTTATCTACTGGATATAAATCCGGCCAAATATTTGTACGATAATGAAAGGTTAGAGCAACCATCTGGAAACTGCTCAAATATAAGAATAATAATGCAAAAATGATTTTCAACCATTCATTTGGAACAAAATAAATTAATAAAGCCCCAATAATGATTAGTCGAAGATACATTCCAAAGTAATCCCCACTTCTCACAAAGGTAATACGATATAAATATGCATACGTATATTTATTTTGAAATGGTACATTAGCAATTAGATTTACTAACCAACTTCGTTTCTTCACTTTACTTTTCACATGTGGTACTTCCGTAAACATATTCGCTATTTGATAGAAAAATTGCATACGATAGCGATCTCGAGAAATTAAATCTTCCCAGGCAATTCCTTTGCTTTGCTGTCCTATTCGGTATGCATATAAAAACAATCCAATCATAATAACTGTCGCTATTGCTGCATAAAGCAAATGTCCTTGAAACATAAAATAAAATGCTACAACATTAACTACTAATCGAATGATTTGATTTATTCTGCGCTTACGCATATCTCTTACTTTTAACATCCACCAATTCACTAATAAGTTCCAGCCTTGAAAAATAAACACTACTATAATCAACAGTAAGAAGTCGATTCCTCTTTGTTCTGGAAAAGAATGAAAATATAAAGGACTTAGAGCGGCAATAAGAAAAACCATAAAAAAAGCATAGACAATATAGCTATAAAATAAAGCTTTTCTAAAAAACGGCCCCATTTTATGCTCAGCAGGCATTAGAAAAACTATATCTGGTTCCTGCAAAAATGTTCGTACAGGAATAAAAGTCACCATTATCCCAAGAATAATCCCAATCAACCATGCTGTTGGGAAATTCTCTGGTAGGTGCTGTAACCCCTGCTGGTAATAAATCGAAATCGCTGAAACCAGAAAAAACATGGCAATCGCAGTATGACCATTAAAAATATAACGTAAATAGCGACTTGTTTCTTTAAAATGTTTTGATAAACGCTCATTAAACAAAAGAAGTGGATTAAACATAATGATCTTCCTTTGTTAATGCAATATATAAATCATCTAAGGTTGCTTTAGGCATTTGGAACTGTTCACGTAATTCTTCCAAATTACCATACGCTTTTACTTGTCCTTCATGCATTAAGATAAACTTATCACAATATCTTTCTGCAGTAGCTAAAATATGCGTTGACATTAATACACCTGATCCATGATCACGCATTTTCTCCATCCATTGTAAAAAAGAATTAATGCCTAGTGGATCTAAACCAACAAAGGGCTCGTCCACAATATATAATGGTGGTTCAATCAAAAAAGCACACATTATCATTACCTTTTGTCGCATCCCTTTAGAAAAATGAACAGGGAACCAATTTATTTGACGCTCTAGGCGGAATTCTTTTAATAATGGTGGTAAACGTTTTTCAAACTCCTCTTCTGAAAGCCCATAAGCCATCGCAGTCATGCGCAAATGCTCATGCAAAGTTAACTCTTCATATAAAATAGGCGTTTCTGGAATATAGGCAAATTTCTTACGATATGCTGTTGAGTCTTGTCCAAAAGTCTGCCCGTCAATTGAAATATCTCCTTGTTTTGCCTGTAATAAGCCAATGATATGCTTAATTGTTGTACTTTTACCCGCTCCATTTAAACCGATTAATCCAACAATTTCTTTTGGAAAGACATCAAAAGATACATCATGTAAAACATTTTTATGTGTATATCCACCATGAAGATGATTGATTTGTAATAAAGGTACAGATGTCATAAAATATCCTCCTTATTTTTACTGCTCCATGCCATACAATAAAATTGCACTTTGTAAGTTAGGTTGAAAACTTTGTCTTATTCAGTAATTACACCCTAGCATAATTATATTCCATTTTTTACCTGTGAATGAAGGTAAATCTATTCAAATCTTAGCATTTTTACTTAATAAGCACAAAAATTACCATCTTATCTCTCTTCCTATGTAAAACGTGTTCTTTCTTCCTAAATATGCTAAAATTTATATTAGAAAATGTAGGAGAGCAATGAACGAATTTCATCCAACATTGCTACATTGAAAGAATACTTATTTATGATAAGGAGCTGTTTCTTAATGAGTCATGAGGATTGTATTTTTTGTAAAATTATTAAAGGAGAGATTCCTTCAGCGAAAGTGTATGAGGATGAGCATGTGTATGCATTTTTAGATATTAGTCAGGTTACTAAAGGGCATACACTTGTGATTCCTAAACAACATACAAGAAACCTATATGATACACCTTCAGAGGTTGCAAGTAATCTTTTTGCTGCAGTACCGAGGATTGCCAATGCGATTAAGGACACATACGGTGCTATCGGTATGAATTTATTGAATAATAATGAAGCTGCGGCGAACCAGCAAGTGTTCCATCTCCATCTACACCTTCTACCTAAATATAGTGAAGAAGAAGGCTTCTCGGCAATTTGGAAAACCCATGCAGATGATTATTCCATGGATGACCTACAACATATCGCTCAAGAAATTAATAAGAATGTAGCAAATTAATGTATCAAGTATGACCTATAGCTAGAAAGTAGTGAAAAGCCTTCTTTCCACTAGTATTTCTTTTTGCTATAATAATCATGCTATTAATATTCAAAAAGTATGAAGCAACGCCAGAATGGTCTATAAAATACTTTTATTTCGACCTCTTTTCAAGTATACATATGCTAAACTGGTAAAACTATACGTAACCTTTATTAGATTTGGTCATTTCGTTTGATTAGATATTAATTCGGGTAATGGTATTTATAACTAAAGGAGGATTAATCATGGCTAAAGGTAAATCACTATTAATAGGGTTTTTAGTTGGAGGATCTGTCGCTGCTGTTGCAACCTTATTAAGTGCGCCATCTTCTGGGAAAGTTTTGCGCCAACAAGTTCGTGAACAAAGTGCAGATTGGAAAAATACAATGAACAAGTTTATCCAAGATGTTATCCATTTAAAAGATCAAATTACCAAAACTTCCAAAGAAGGAATTGAATTAATTGGTGAGTTAACAAAAGATATGAAAAGCTCTATTGAAGAATGGAAAGTTTCTGTAGAACCTCATCAAGAAAACATCCATCAATACCTAGAACAGATTGAAACAAGTATTAAGGAATTAGAAGATAAATTAAAGGACACCAAACAAGATTGAGCCATCCGCTCAATCTTTTCTTTTTGACTAAAAATCTCCTCAAACTAAATACTTTGTGGAAAAACTGTGGAATTTATTACTCGTATATTAATTTTTCTATTCCTACTGTTCACAAGCTTTGTTTTTTGGTAAAGTAGTACTTGTGTATCCAGAAGACAATCTAGATAAAATGGAATATTTTTAACATCTAAACATAATCTATTTTTATCTATTTAAAAAAGAGGTTATACAAGTATCACAGAATATAGGAGTGTTAAAAAATGAAGAAACTAATAATTGCTACAGTATTTTCCGCTGGTTTATTAACATTAGGAGCTTGTAGTTCTAATGATGATGAAGTTGTTGTTTCATCCAATGCCGGAGATATTACGAAAGACGATTTCTACAACGAACTAAAAGACCGTTATGGAGAGTCTGTATTACGTGAAATGGTGACACTAGAAATTCTAGAAGATAAGTATGAAGTATCAGATAGTGATGTAGATGAAAGAGTAGAAGAAATTAAAGAACAATTAGGTGACCAATTTGAAATGGTCCTTCAACAACAAGGTATTTCAAATGAAGACGAATTAAGGAAGTTTATGAAAGCAAGTCTTCTTCAAGAAGCTGCTATGACAGAAGGCATTGAAGTTACTGAAGATGAAATTAAAGAACAGTATGACAAAGAAAATACCGAAATTGATGCTCAACATATCTTAGTAGAAGAAGAAGCTACTGCACTGGAAATTCAAGAAGAACTTAATGGTGGTGCAGATTTCGCTGAATTAGCAAAAGAACATTCTACAGATGAAGCTAATAAAAATGAAGGCGGAGAACTTGGGTACTTTGGAATTGGCGACATGGTTGCTGAATTCTTTGATGCAGCATTCGCGTTAGAAGCTGGTGATATTAGTGAACCTGTACAAACTTCATATGGTTTCCATATCATTAAAGTGAATGATAAACGTGAAAAAGAAGATGTTGAAGCTTTTGAAGATCGTGAAGAAGCAATTAAACGTGAATTAATTAACAATAAAGTTAATCCAGAAGAAGCTCAAGAAAAAATCGCTAAACTTCTAGATGATGCTAAAATCGATATAAAAATTGAAGAGTTTGAACAACTTTTTAATACTGAAGGATAATAAATAAAACCACCCACTTTGATTCAACTGTTAGTTGTTGATCAAGGACGGGTGGTTTCTATTTGATTTTTATTCTTTTACTAGCCCTCGTTTTTTTCTTTCCTCTGCAATTCTTTCCATATATTTCTTACCTTCTTCTTCAATAAATTGAATCTCTATTTGTTTTTCTTCTCGAGCAGTTCGAAAAGTCATATAAGCTGAAAAACAAACGCCTAGCACGATAAGCCATATCCACCATGGAATTGTAACCATTATTTACTATCCTCCCTTGTCCTAGTGACTTGCTAACATATATGCTAGCTTTGGAAAAGATAGAACGGTTTCTATTCATTTTCTATCGATGGTTTATATAAGGAGCGATTTTCCATTGGGTAAATTCGTTCCGTAAATTCTCCTGGCTTTGTTTTAACTAACGAGCGTTGCATCATATTTAATTTCGCATCTAGTTGGTCAATAAAATGGAGAACTTCTGCTTCCTGAATTAAAGGGGTCTTAGGGCTTCCCCACTCTAATTTCCCATGATGTGATAGTACAATATGCTTTAATAAAAGTACCTCTTCACCTTCGATTTTTAATTCTTTGGCAACTTCTCCAATTTCCTCTACCATCATGGTGATATGTCCTAATAATTTACCTTCTAATGTATAAGTCGTTGAAGCAACACCTGATAATTCATGAATTTTACCAAGATCATGTAAAATAATTCCGGCTAATAATAGATCTTGATTCAATTGTGGGTAAAGACGACAAATTTCTTTACCTAGCGCTAACATACTCACGATATGATGTGCCAGGCCAGATGCATATTCATGATGGTTTTTGGTTGCTGCTGGATACACAAGTAGCTCTTCTTGGTATTTCTTAATAAATGCACGTACAATTCTTTGGATTGCTGGATTTTTCATTTCAAAAATAATCTCTGTTAATTTCTCCATGATTACTTCCTGCTCAATTGGAGCCTTCTCAATAAAATCTGAAACCTTAACACCATCCGCTACACTTGCTGGTCGAATTGTACTAATCTTCAATTGGTTTTTCCCACGGAATTGATTAATTACTCCAGTAATTTGCACGATTTTTTCTTGTGTAAATGTGCTTTCATCTTCATCTGTGATATCCCAAAGCTTTGCTTCTATTTCACCTGTACGATCACGTAGAATTAGTGTTAAAAATGGCTTGCCATTGCTCGCAACGCTTTTACTCGCTTCTCTTATTAATAAAAATCCTTCAAAATTTTCTCCTACTGCTAGCTCTCCAATCCCCATCTTCATGCTCCCCCTCCTCCATTTCTTAATGTATCTTCATACAATGTATTTCTTCTAGAAATGTCGTAGATTGTTCCTGACAAGTAAAATACAATACTTGCTGTTGCTTAGAAATCATTCGTAAAATATCAAACATTTTTTTCGCTCTTTCCCCATCAAAATGAACAAATGCATCATCAATGATAATCGGAAGTTGAAAATACTCGCTCATTACCTGACTAATTGCTAGTTTTAATGAAATGTGTAATTGATCAATTGTCCCCTTCGACAACTCATCTACTATAAAAATAGTACCCTTTTGATCGATTACTTTAAACTTTTCTGCTTCTTTTGGCGCAATAATTTTCACATACTTTTCTCCTGTTAATCGTGAGAAAAATACTGTTGTTCTCTCTATAATATCAGTTAAATATTTATCACGATACTCTCTTTTTGTTTCTTGTAAAACTTCATTAGCTATTTTAAGAACAGCCCACTTCCTTGTTAGCTCATAAAGCTTTTCCTTCTCCATTTGAAACTGATGAATACTATTTGAATAAGTTTCTGAAGCTTCTATTTGTTTTATTTTGGCCTGTAAATTTGCTAATTCTTGCTGTTTATCTGCTAGTATTTTTTCCTTTATATCTCTTTTTTCGATTATTTGATTACGCTGTGATTCTAACATAAACTCTGTAAAGCTCTCTTTCGCATAAGCCTGCCAATCAGCTTTCTGAAAATAGAGAGAAAGTTGCTGTGTTAATAAGGTATGTTTATCCAGCAGGTCTTTTTGACGATTTACTTGAATTGCTTTTTCATAATACGCTTCTTCTGAATCTACACCTGTCTCTTGGTATAATTGGTTTATTTCTGTCTTATAAATATGAATACTTTTTTGTAATGCTTGTTTCTTCTCCATCTCTTCTTGAATCAATTGCGCAAAATGTCTTTGCAACTTTTTCAGTTCATTTTGTTCCTGAACACATTTTTCCAACTTTTTTATTCCATTTCTAATATTAACTTCGTTTTCTTGTAAGTTATTTATTTGCTCTACTTCACCTAGCTGCTTCATAATCTGAGCTAATTCAGAAACATTTTCCTCTTGATGCTTGAGTAACTCACTATATTGGTTTTCTAATTGCCTTTTATCGCTATCTATATGTTGAATTCGTTGCACTTTATGAAACACATCTGGCCAGTATTCAACTGCTACCGCCTCTAGAAAAGGATACGCTTCACATATGACTTCCTTCTCCTGCTTTAAATGAGTTAACTGCTTATTTATTTGTGTTAATTTTTCCTCTAAGCGAATTAAATCACTTTCCACACGATCAAGCTGTTGTTGCTTCGCTTTTAAATCTTCATTTCGTGCTTCGTATTTTTTTAATTTAGCTTCCAAGCTACGCAATTCTTCAATAGAAATATCAAGTTCACCATCTGTTCTTGTCTGCAAAACATTATCGGTTTCTGAAATCCATTGCCTCTGCATCCACCATTGTCCAACTCCTATAATGGCAACAATACCTGCAATACTGTATAAAAAGGAGATGGAGAACCAATATGCGAGTACTGTTAATATTCCACCGAATAAAATACTGCCAATTAGTATTTGTTTTGTTCTTCTCCATTGGTGTGTTCGTTTGTTCGTCCATTTATTTATCGCAACATTAATGTCCTGCTGATGTGATTGTTGCTGATGATATTCCTGTAATTTGGCAGATAAATTTTGATATTCTTCTTCGTCCAGCAGCTCTGCTTCTAATGTAAACATATCATTCAATAAAGAATTTCTTTGTCTTTTCACTGCTTCTATTTCATTTTCATATTGCTGTTGTTCTTTTAAAACATGCTCTGTGTCATGCTTTAATTTATTCCACTGCTTCTCTTGCTGAAAGGAGATTTTATACTGCTCTAAATTATTTTTATTTATATCAAGATTCAGCTCTCTCAATAAAGAATCTAGCTGCAAATCTATACGTTCTATTTGTTTCTGTAATGATATGATTTGTTGTTCATTTTCAAGGATATCATTTTTGCGATACCAAACAGCTTCTATCTCCTGGAAAATAGATTCTTCTATTAAGTGTTCTTGTTTTTCTTCTAAGGCTGTTTGATGGCTACTAAGTGTACTATTTAACATGGCTAATTCACTTTGTAAGGAGAGAAACTTATTTTTCAGATTCTCTATACGTTCTAAGCCTTTTTCAGGAAAACGCATATCGACATCTTCTCGCAAGCCATTTTTCACCTGTTGGTACTCTTTTAGCATCGGTAACACATGTAATTGTTTTTCTACTGTTTCCTTTTCCTGTGTTATCTCTGTTAATTGCGCTTGGATATCTATGATTTCTTCTTTGAGTTTCTCCATTTGATGCTTTTGCTCTTGGTAGACTTCTTCTTCTTTTCTTAAGACCTCTTGTTTCTTCTCTAGAGCATTTAATTTCTCTATTTGTTGATTGATTTCTGGTTTAGATCCATACTTTTTAAAGAGAATACCTAATTCTTTATCTAAATATTTTTCCGTGACGTAGATCTCACTAGAACCGGTTAGACCAATCCCAAGTAAAATTTCTGTTAAATCATGATCATCCATTGCATTAATTGTATGTAAATCAAGCGCTGTGAATGAAAATATGGATCGATATATATTTTCCGTAAGTCCCTTCATTCTTTCCTTTAACCATGATTCATCATATCTTTCTCCATTTTCCATCATACAAATAGCAGCACCATTATGCACTTCGTCAATTCTTTCGATTGTAAATTCTCCAATTTCTGGATCATTTACAGTTAATCTACCTCCCATAGCTCCTGATGTTTTGGAACGATATTTTTTCCTTTTCTTAGGAGGATATCCGAATAGCATAAACTGAATAAATTTCTGTAAAGTTGATTTTCCAGATTCATTTTCTCCAACGATACAAATAAAGGAATCCTTTGTGAAATCAATAGAATAATTGGACCATTTTCCAAAGCCAAAAATTGTCGCCTTAACAAATTTCAACTTTATTCACCTCTCTTATACAAGAGTTCATGAATTAGCAATTGCTTTGCCTCTTCTTTTAACAGTACTTTAGAATGAGTGGCTAAAAAATCAGATACATATTTCTTTCCTTTTGGATGAGTAAGAAGTTCATTTAAGTAATTTTCTATTGGGATATCTTCAAATTGATGAATTAATTCACCAATAAAATGATTACCAGCTAAATCATCATTCTTCCTTTGTACATGATATCTCGTACGAAAAATATACTTCCAATCCTCTGTCTCTTGCTGTTCATTTAACCAATCCAGTACTTCTGTTATTTTTTCTTGCCAGTCTGGTCTTTCTGTATCATCAATCTTCAACTGAAGATCTATTAAATAATTCATTTGCTCAGGAAGTTTAGACATTTCCAAAGTCATTACCTCTTCCACTTCATCAATCTTATTTATCTCTGTTAAATCCACATCTATATGAATGAACTGAATCTCCTCTAAAGAAATAAAAGAAAAATCTGCACCGGACTCAGATAACGTTACATGATAGCAGCCTTTCTCACCTGTTTCCTTCCGATGTCTCCCCTGAATATTACCAGAGTAGATGATTGGAGGGTGTTCACTTAAAATTTGTCGTTTATGAATATGCCCTAATGCCCAATAATGAAAAGGTTTCTGCTTTAATTCCGATATTTGGAATGGAGCATAAGTATCATGTTCTTTTGTCTGCTCTACACTCCCATGCAGCATCGCAATATGGTATGGAATAGAGGAAAGTTCCTCATTTACTATATAATCAATCGTTTTATTTGTCGTTACAGCTCTCGTTTCATAGCTAAACCCATGAATTGTAGCTAGCGGCTGCCTTTTTTTCTTATAAATAAAAAATTCAACTTGCTCTGAAGGAAAAACAAATACATTTTCTGGGAATGTTATCCTATACTTATTTCCTTTTATAAAGTCATGATTTCCATATGAAAGATATACTGGAATTTGATGATGAGATAGTTTTTCAAAAGCCGTTCGCAATCGCATCTGAGCCTTAATACTTTGTTTTTCATTATCAAATAAATCACCTACAAGCAGAACAAAATCAACCTGCTTTTCAATGGCTACTTGCACAAGATTGTCCAAAGCCTGAAAAGTACTATCTTTTATCGCTTGATAAATAAATTCAGGTAAATTTGCCAAGCCGATAAAAGGACTATCTAAGTGGAGATCCGCTGCATGAATAAAGGAAATTTCTTTTGTCATTTATTTCACACTTTCTATTTAGAAAATCGAGTTATGTTTTCTCTAGTTTATCAAACAAGCACTACGAATGCACGTTCCTATCTTATTTCAAGGGAATTTATCCAAAAGAATGTTTCATCTTTTCCAAATAATGATACAATATCATCATAGAAGCTTCCTTAAAGCGTGTGTTCAAAAAAGAATCACCATTGGTTAAGTAGATGAACTTTTTTAACACTCTTTTAAAGGAATCATTACTGTCAGCGGATTTGTGAGAAAGGGGAATGACTATGGATAAATACATATTAACTGCTTTTGATAAAACTGGGAAAAAGTTATTGGAAGAGACATTTACAGCAGAAAATCATGAAAAGGCAAAAGAATTAGGTAAACAATTATTGTTGGAGTCAGGTAACGCTGAAAGAACACATCGTTGTGTTTCCTCTGATGGAAAGCTCTTGCTCTTTCATCGTTAATTAATCAAAAAATATCCTCCTGCTCAGAAATGAGATAGGAGGATATTTTTTGATTTAACTATTCCTGTTCACCAGGAGCTCCGTATAAATCTTCTAAAGGTTTCATAATGATTCCACTTACTTCATTAATAATCACATTTAAATGTTGCTCTGCTTCCATCAATTTAGAAATAGAATCATGTGCCTGCACTGCTTCTACAACTGTTTTAGCAGCTTCTACTTCTTCTTCTGTGATTTCTGCGCCTTGCATTTGTTTTTCTTGTAATTGGATTTGAGTATTACGGAAATCCTCAAATAGTTTTTTAGATTCTGGATTACCCATAACCGTTTCAAAAGCGGATTTTAAATTTTGATAGCCATCGCTTTCGCGAACTGCTTTCTCCAATAAATATGCTTGATCATATACATTTGACATTTTTTCACCCTCCTTTGTCTTTTTCCACTATAACAAAACGAAGCTTGGCTGTATAATGAAAAGCGTAGAGCGCGCCGTTACAGGCTAAAAACGTGACGTCACGAGCACAACGTCCTGTGCGTCGAAAAACATAGAGATTGGAGTGGCACAACCAAGATAAAGGAAACATGCCCCTTTAGGGGTATCCGACGTTAGGCTTTAGCCTGGTTTTAGTCGGTTTCCTTATAAAACAGAGCCGATGTTGACTTATCGTAGGGCGTGACGCGAAATCTCGTAGTTTTTGGCGCTTGGAGCTAGACAGCGCTATCTCTGCATAAAAATTAATTTTGGAAAAACTTTTATATTTTTTAAGATACCAAAAAAGGGTTGGAACAAAAGACCTTTAACCCAACAAACTCTAAACATTTATGAAGCAAATAATTGCTCCCATGATGTGCGAATCCCTTATTACAATAGAAGGTAATAAGTTTTTTACACCTCATTTATACATTGTTCAGTTTTTGAGTTAAAATCTTCTTTTGTCCCAACCACTTTTAGCTGCTTTTATGCTTTTGGATATGTCATTTCTTCTGGAATAACAAATTTATCAAATTCTTCTTCTGTTAATAAACCAAGTTTAACAGCAGTTTCTTTTAATGTAGCATTATCTTCATATGCAGTTTGTGCAATTTTAGCCGCATTGTAATAACCAATATGCGGATTTAATGCAGTTACTAACATTAATGAATCATTTAAATTCTTCTCGATTTTCTCACGATCTGCTTCAATACCTTGTGCGCAACGAAGATCAAATGACACGATACTATCTGCTAGTATTTGACAAGATTGTAAGAAGTTATATGCGATAACTGGCTTGAATACGTTTAATTCGAAATTACCCTGGCTTGCTGCAAATCCAATTGCTGCATCATTTCCCATTACCTGTGTAACAACCATTGTAACAGATTCACTTTGAGTTGGATTTACTTTACCTGGCATGATTGAGCTTCCCGGCTCATTAGCAGGAATAGTAATTTCACCAATACCACAACGAGGACCACTAGCTAACCATCTTACGTCATTTGCAATCTTCATCATATCTGCAGCAAGTGCTTTTAATGCCCCATGTGCATAAACTGCTTCATCATAGCTTGTTAAAGAATGGAATTTGTTAGACGCAGACGTGAATTCTTTCCCTGTATATTCTGAGATTGCTTTACATACAAGGTTAGAGAAATCAGGATGTGCATTTAAGCCTGTTCCTACAGCTGTCCCACCAATTGCTAATTCTTTTAAGTGATTTGCACTTTCCTGAATCATCACTTCTGCTTTTTCTAACATACGGTGCCAACCACTAATTTCTTGACCTAATGTTAATGGTGTCGCATCCTGTAAATGTGTACGTCCGATTTTAACAATATCCATAAATGCATTCATTTTTTCTTCTAGTGTACCTTTTAATTGCTTAACTGCTGGTAGCATATAATCCTCTAGCTTTAAGACAAATGCAACATGCATAGCTGTTGGATAAGTATCATTAGAGCTTTGTGATTTGTTTACATCATCATTTGGATGAATACGCTCTTCTTTACCTTGCTCTTCTAACCACTTATTTCCTACAAATGCGATTACTTCATTGACGTTCATGTTAGACTGTGTTCCACTACCTGTTTGCCATACTACTAATGGGAAATGATCGTCTACATTTCCGGCAAGAATTTCTTCTGTTGCATACGTAATTGCATCTGCCTTGATTTTATCTAAAAGGCCTAATTCACAATTTGCTTTCGCTGTGCTTTGTTTTAAAATTGCAAACGCACGAATGATTTCTTGAGGCATTTTCTCATTTCCAATTGGGAAATTCTGTTTACTACGCTCTGTCTGTGCACCCCAGAATTTATCAGCAGGTACTTTCACTTCTCCTAATGTATCTTTCTCAATACGAAACTCCATATGTATTTTCCTCCTTTATCATCATAACCATCATCTTCTATTGTACCAAATTTTTTCATAATGAATAGTTTCTTTATTCTTTTTCATTTTTTGAAATAGTTTTTTTTACGGAACCTAGGCAAAGTAAGACTGGATTCATTGGCGAGCCTCTCCTTCCACCTAATAGAGATGATGGCTTTACAACTCGTAAAAAATTAAAACCCCATTCCATCGCTATAAGCTAATTGAAATGAGGCTTGAACATTATTCTCTTATTGTTAAACGATATGCTTCACTTAATTGATAAAATTCTGCGCGATTACCTGTTTCAAGGGATTCATTGATAGCTTCTTCTAATCTTGTTTTATTCCACTGAAAGCACAGTTCATCTAATAGTAATCGAGTTGTTAATTTTATTTCGTATGGTATTTCTCTTCGAGCATGAATAGGCTGACCAGTGTACATAATAAATAGATAAGGCCTTTTTTGCTTTTTCATGGAACTCTCCCTTTCATCCCTTTATTTTATTATCCTAAATCTTTAGAATAATTGCAAGAGAAAAACAAAACGAAATATCACTTATAAAGACGATTAATTGTTGGCTAATTATCATCTAACTTAGATTTTAAAGTGTAAATTACGATAAAAAAACCGACCTCTAGATATAAGTTCCAGAAGTCGGTTTAAATATTCTAATCCTTGCTTTTCATTTTTAATTTTTCGGTAAAATAGTAGGTTGAACATCTGCAGGAATTGGACAAGTATAAGGATTTTTCGCTTGAAATTCCTCGAATTCTGCTCTTACAGCTTTAAAATCCTCTTCATTTTCGAATAAATGTATAGCTGCTTTCGCCATTGCTTCAGCAGATCTTAACATTCCTTTTGTCGCAAATGTACCAATACCTTGTGTCGTCATCTGCCATGTGTGTAATGGTGTACCTAATGCAGAAGTTGCTGCTGAGAGCTGTGCTGTTGGAACAACCCAGCTAACATCTGCTACATCAGTAGAACCAGGTAATGCTGAGTCCATCGCTTCATATGGTGAGATAGAATCACAAACATATTTCCCTTCAAACTCACTGCCATCACCTGCATATCCAAAGCCGATTAGCCCGTCCACATAACTTTCCTTTTCTCCAGGTGTTAAGGTTTCCCAAATTGCCTTAGCAAAAGATTCCTCTTCCTCTGTTGGTGGTTCAACCTTAGAATCTAATAAGCCTTGATATAGAACTTTCTCAAGTGCACGATTTGGAATATAGTTCGAACATGCTTTATCGAATTTCATTGTCATTTTTGTTTCTGTCATTAATGCCGCACCTTCAGCAATTTTCACAACACGCTTGAAGATATCATCCACTTGCTTCACATGAGGTGCACGAACTAAGTAAAGAACCTCTGCTACAGGCTGAACAACATTCGGCGAAATTCCTCCTGTATTTGTATATGCATAATGCATTCTTGCTTCAGGAACAACATGCTCACGTAGGTAGTTTACTCCTGAACTCATCAGTTCAACGGCATCTAATGCACTTCGTCCTAAATGAGGAGATGCAGCAGCATGAGATGAAACTCCTTCAAATTTAAAATAAACTTGATAGTTTGCTAAACTAGAAGCACTCATAATGCTATTTGCTGGAGATGGGTGCCATGTCAGTGCAATATCAACACCTTCAAATACACCTTCTCTTACCATATATGTCTTACCTGATCCACCTTCTTCAGCTGGACAACCAAAGAATTTTACAGTTCCTGGAAGATTATTCTTCTCTAAATAGTCCTTTGCCGCACATGCAGCAGCAAATGCACCTGTTCCTAATAAATTATGTCCACAACCATGACCTGCAGAATTTCCATCTGGAGTTGGTTTTGTTTCAAAAGCTTGCTGTCCTAAACCAGATAACGCATCAAATTCTCCTAAAAATCCAATAACAGGTTTCCCACTTCCATATGTAGCTACGAATGCAGTTTCAATATTGGCTACGCCTCGTTCAACTGTAAAGCCTGCCTTTTCACATTCGTCTGCAAAAAATGTCGCTGATTCGTGCTCTTGGAAACGAATTTCTGGATGTTCGAAAATATATTTACTTACTTTAAAAAAAGTATCTTCATTGCTCTCTAAATATTCTCTTACATGGTCATTACTCATTATTAGATCCCTTCTTTTCATACAAAGTTTAAGTAGTTCAAAACATTTGTCTACTCATTTAATTATAAATAATTAAGCAAATAGATACAAGTTTACTAATTTCTCAGGAGTAAATTTAAAAAGCACTTTCGCCATAAACGAAAGTGCTTCTATTTCATTACTTATTCTTTAATCGAAACATTCCAAGGAATGATACCTTCAAAGGCAGTGAAGCCTTCTATATTTTCGGAAGCTCCAATAATTCGTGTGTAATGTCCAAACAATGTAGAAGATACATAGTCATCCCATAAATAAGCTTGTAATTCATCCCATTTTTCTTTAGCATCTTCATGGTCTAAGGAACTACGAATTTCATCTAATAGCTGATCCGCTTTTTCATCATCAGGCCAGCCTGCATAGGATTTACTCAATACTAATAATTGTGATGGTGTTGTAACATATCCTGTACCTGTAAAGAAGATATCCCAGCTCTCCTCCTCATCACGCTTTTGTAATAATGTTGGCCAGTCATAAACCTCTAAAGATACATTAAATCCAGCTTGCTCCAATTGTTCTTTTATTACAATGGAGGCATTGTAATGGTGATCATAATCACGTGTCGCAAGCATACGGATTTCTTCCCCATCATAACCAAGCTCTTCTGCTAGTTGCTTCGCTTTCTCAGGATCATTTTGATTATATGATTCCTCACCAGCATTTGAAGCCCAATTTACCTGTTCAGGATTCATGAAGCTATTACTTAATATATATAAATCTTCATTAGCGAAACTAGCACGCATTACAGAATCTGATTCTACTACTGCATTTATCATTTGCCTCATCTTAGGATCAGCCATCATTCCAGCCTTCTTGTTATAGAACATATTTAATGACCCATCTAGAAGCACATGTGTCTCTACACCTTCCGTATTAAGCAGTATCTCATAGTTATCATATGGCATGGAATCTGCTAAATGATATTCATCTGTTTGCAATCCTGCCAATCGAGTAGCTGAGTCTATTACAATATGATAGTATACATTGTCTACAAGTACTTCTTTCTTCCCAACAAACCCACTTGAAGGCTCTTCGCGCATTGCATAATCTTCAAATTTAGTTAATTTAACATATTGGTCTTGTTTCCATTCATCTAGCATCAATGGTCCTGTCCCAATGATTTCTTGAACTCCCTCTTCACTAGCTGATTCAATAACATCTTTTGGCATAATTGCTGGAAATTGTCCTTGACCAGCCATGATATCCAACGTATCAGAAGCTACTTCTGCTAATCGTAGCTCAACTGTATAATCGTCTGTTGCTACAAATTCTGATCCTTCCAAAAGCGTCTTAGCACGTGCCGAAAGCCCAAGCCATCTATTCATTGATGCTTCAACATCTTCAGCTTTCATTTCTTGTCCATTATGGAAGCTTACTCCTTCACGTAGTTTAAATGTATATGTTAACCCATCATCACTAATTTCATAAGATTCCGCTAACATTGGTGTAGATTCATGATTTTCGTTTGCAGCTACTAATGTTTCGAAAATATTTCGTGACACATCAAGCGCTACAGTTGCTGTAGTCATATGAGCATCTAAAGTTGGTGGTTGAGCACTTACAGCAATATTTAAGTCTCCCCCTGTATTGGTAGCGCTTTCATTTTCTCCATTATTTTCCTCTTCATTAGCATCATTTTGATCTTCTGTTTCTCCGCCTTTAGTATCTGTTCCTGCATCTTCGTCAGTACTACTGCAAGCTGAGAATAAAAATAGCGCAACAATCAATAAGGCAAATAACCATAATTTTTTCTGTCTCTGCTTCATGTTCATACCCCTCCCATTTCCTTTTTAAAAAATATATACATATCATCTTAAATATATCCAAGTATAAAGTCAATTGTTAATTTTTATTTTTTTCCCATAATTCTTTCTCAAAAAAGACGAATTGCTATTTTTATAGCTAATTCGTCTTTACATCCTAATTATAAATATTTTTTTAGAAACTGAATGATTTCACTGTTCATTGTAATATGATTTTCTATTCTTTCCGTTTGGTGTCCTTCATCCTCAAACACGGTGAATTCAACAGTTTGACCACGAGATTGCATATCCGCAACAAGCTGTTCTGCTTCACTAACGGGCACTCGTGTATCATTTCGCCCGTGGAAAACAATTAAAGGTGCTTGAATACGCTCAGAATGATTTAGTGGTGCAATCTCTTCAAAGAAATCTGTATCATCCTCCAATGTTCCGTATTCACAGGCGCGTAAACGACGACGCCATGACCCTGTATTTTCTAAAAACGTTTTAAAATGAGAAATTCCGACAATATCTACACCAGCTGCCCATAAATCTGGATAATGTGTTAATGCCGCTAATACCATAAATCCACCATAGCTTCTTCCCATAACTCCAATTTTTTTCGGATCCACTTGATGTGTAGAAATTAAATCCTTTACTAACCATGCCAAGTCTGCCACAGAATCCATCCGTTTTCTAACATCATCTAGCTTAATATAGGTTCGACCATATCCACTACTTCCCCGAACATTCGGAGCTGCAACTGCAAATCCTTGGTCTGCTAAAAATTGAATCACAGGATTGTATTCTGCACGAGTTTGCCCTTCTGGACCACCATGTACATAAATAACAACCGGTCGGTTTGCTGTTTTTTCTTTTTCGTAAAAGAAATATGGCACTTCAAGTTCATCAAATGACTTGAATGTGCATATATCTGGTTCTATCCAGTCTTTCTCTACCTCTGATTGACTAATATAGGTTAAACGTTCAAATTGATTTGTTGCAAATGAATATTTCCAAATATCACCAGGAGATACTGGAGAAATCATCGTAAAAATAAATGTTTCATCATCTAACCACGAAATAGAATCAATAACTCCTTTAGATGCTATTTCCAAATTCTCTTTTATACCAGTTGTACAATCTAGTGAATATAATTTAAAAATACCACCTTCATTCAATGTATACACTAATTTCTCTTCATTTGGAGACAAGCTTATTTCTTCTACATCCCATCCTTCTACATGAACAACCTTCTCAATATTCTCTGGCTGCTTTAAGTCAACAACACCAATATACACTGTCTCTTCTTCTACATCTGTAAGGAGATATGCTTTCTCTTCATTTTTTGTTACTTTTATTCCATCGTAGCGACCAAGCACCTGATCCTTTCCAATTTTCACTTTATTTCCAGAAGCTATATGATAAATGTAAATAGAGCTGTCAATATTTGTCTCTCGTATTTTTATTAAAATACTTTCTCCGTTTGGCAACCAACCAATAGGTACAAGATTCCCGTCATATTCAAAATGCTTTGTTACTTGTTTGGATACTACATCAACAGTAAACAAATCAAAATGTCCTGGATGTCTACGATTACTTGAGAACACTATTTTCTCACCATCAGGAGACCAGCCGCCAATATGATGAAAATAATCTGGCTCATTGATAAGGGAGAATACTTCTTTTCCTTGTTCTTCTATTAAATATAATTGTTGTTTTTCATTTCCGTGATGATCCATACCAACTGCCGTCTGTTTTCCATTTGGTGAGTGAAACACACTTAAAACCCTATCTTCCAATTCAGCGAATTGTACTGGTTCTCCTTTGCCGTTTAATGTCCATATTTGAGGAATACCAGTTATTTTGGAGATGAAAGTAAAACCTTGTTCCTTTGATATTGCTTTTGATTGATATGCTGATTTTGCTGTTAAATATGCTAGTAGCTTTTCATCTGTATTCATCTATATCCACTCTCCTCTAAAAACAAGCACCCTGAATCACAGGATGCTTGTAAAATAATATGTCTATTTCTTATTATTCATGCAAACATTTCTGCTACAGCATCTTTTATCTAAGGGGTAGTCATTCCCCTAGCTTCCTTATTTTTTCTTACTTAATAATGGTTCACTAACACCCTCAACCCCAACTAAGCTTAATAAAGTAAGGAAGTTTTTCTGTACTCCAATGTATGCATCTGTTGGATCATACCATTCGTCTAATGAGTGGGCTCCACCCGCTTTACCACCTCTACCTAAGGTAATGGATGGCACACCTATACTCATTGGATGATTGGAATCTGTACTACTTGGTGTATCTAAGACTGGCTTAGAGCCAATTGCTTCAATCGCAGTCCATGCCACTTGAATAATTTCATCATCATGAGACTGTTTTGCTGGTGGACGATCACCAAACTTCTCAATTTCCACAGTAATTTCATCTGTGTTCCAGCGTTTATTCTCATCTTCTGCAGCTTTTTTAACAATTGCTAAAAATTGCTCTGCTAATTCATCTAACTCTTTCTTTTCATTGGATCGTAAGTCTACCTTCATACTTGCTTCATAGGCAATCGCATTTACCGAAGTTCCTCCAGTAATTTCTCCAACTGTAAATGTTGTTTTCGGCTCGCTAGGAGTTTCTAAATCAGAAATACCAGCAATCGCTCGTCCTAATGCATGAATAGCGCTGGGTAATCCAAATGCGCCAAAGCTATGTCCCCCTGGTCCTTTGTATGTAACCTGATAACGATAACTTCCTGTACCTAAATACACAATATTGTCCGGAGTAGGGCCATCAATGGAAATAAAACCATCAATATCTTTATTTTCGTTAAAGAATGCTTTCACTCCACGTAAATCACCTGCTCCTTCTTCCCCCACCGTTCCACCAAAAACAATATCACCAATATTTTTAACATCAGCTTCATTGCAAGCACGGATAACCCCTAATAGCTCGGCTAAGCCGCGTGTATCATCACTAATTCCTGGTGCATATAAAATACCGTCTTTTTCCTTTACTGTCACATCAGTTCCCTCAGGGAAAACAGTATCAATATGCCCTGAAATAAATACTTTAGGGCCATCTCCAGTACCTGGTCTCACACCATATACATTGCCTTCTTCATCCATACGAACATCTTGGAGATTTAATTCTTTTAGACGACGCATTAAATCCTCCGCACGCTTATGCTCTTTAAAAGGAGGTGCTGGAATTTCTGTAATTTCAATTTGTTCATCCACTGTATGTTGATGATCTGCTTTAATAAATTCCATCCCTTTTTGCACTACGTCATTCTTTAATAGATTGTTAACTGTATCTTTTACATGTGCTGAAACTTTTCCGTCTAGCGATTTTGTCATCAAAATTCCTCCTAAGTGGTTTTGCCCCAATAAACCTATGAAATCAGCTGAAATTTCACATCATTCTTACGTTTAAACAATTGGGCATACATCTTCTATCAATACGTTCATTACTTTTTATGATAGCGATTAAAAATAATGAAGTCAATTCGGCTGTTTGATTCTTTGCAAAAGAAGGATTAATCTAATAATTTAATCCAAATAAAAAAACTGGACAACAGTTTGATTTTACAAACTTATTGTCCCAGTTTTTGATTTCTACTTATTATGTTAAAATCGAACAAATTCTTAATTAATATTAATCATTTATTTTAGCATTCCATAAAATAGTTCCAGAAACGCTGGACTCTAGATCTTCTAAATGATTAAGTACTGCCGTCACCGAACCAAAACTAGCTAAACGGGTCATTGGTACATATTCTGCCCAAGCATATTCCTGTAGTTCTTCCCAAATACTACTTGCTTCTTCCTCTGACGTTGCTGTAGCAATATCATCCAATAATCCATCCGCTTTTTCATCAGCAATTCCTCCCGCAAAGCTAGGATTTAATTGTAATAATTGAGTCGGATCTGTTTTAAATGGAAATGCATTAACAAATAAATCCCAAGTATCTGGCTCTTCTCTACGTTCCGTAATTGTTGGCCAGTCATATACTTGTAAATCTGTATTCACACCAATTTTCTCTAATTGCTCTTGAATTACTACAGAAGCATTATAATAATGTTCATAATCTCTTGTAGTCATGATAATCATTGTTTCTCCATCATAGCCTGCCTCTTCTAGTAATTCTTGTGCTTTGTCTGGATCGTTCAGATTAAAGAATTCTTCTCCTGCATTTGTCGCCCATTGTTCAATTTCTGAATTCATATAGCTTGCTTCCATACTATAAAGTTCTGCATTAACGAGAGAGGCTTGCAAAACTTCCTCAATATTAAGCAACGCATTTACAGCTTGACGCATCTTAGGATTCCCCATCAATTCCCCGCGTTTATTATAAATAAGATCCATTGTAGCTGTATGTTGTGTTAGAAGGAATAAATCATCCATATTTGTTAATTGTTCATAGTTATCAGTTGGTAAAGAATATGCAATATCATATTCTTTCGATTGAATACCAGCTAAACGTGTAGAAGGATCTGTCACAACATAATAGTAAATATCTTCAACATAAGCATTCTTCTGACCAGAGAGTCCATCTGCCGGAGTATCTAGGCTTGCGTACTCATCATATTTAGTTACATGAATATATTGATCCTGTTTCCATTCTGCAAATTCATATGGTCCAGTTCCAATAAATTCCTCTACCCCCTCTGCCGGAGCAGATTCGATAATTTCTTTTGGCATAATTGCAGGGAATTGCTCACTAGAAGCCATAACACCAAGCGCAATAGAAGAAGGTTCATTCAACACTAATTTCACTGTATAGGTATCAACTTCTTCAAATTCAACATCTCCAAATGCTCCAGCTGCAACACCTGATAATTCCAACCAGCGATTCATGGAAGCAACTACATCTTCTGCAGTCATTTCTTCGCCATTATGGAAATTAACACCTTGACGTAAAGTAAAGATGAATTCTGTGTTATCATCATTTACATCTACATTTTCAGCTAACATTGGAACTGGATTATATCCTGAATCGGTTGTTAACAATGTTTCAAACATCATTTTACTAATATCACTTGTTGCTCCTGCTGTAGTCATATGTGGATCAAGGGAAGGTGGTTGTGCATTGATTGCTACTTTAATCTCACCACCAGTACCATCTCCCTCATCTGCTGTGGCATCTTCTTCTGCATCATCATTATCTTTATCATTGTCATTGTTTTCTACTGTGTCATCATCATTATCTGTCGTATTTCCTGAATCCTTGTTACAACCTACCAAAATTACTGCCATCATTAACAAAATTAAAACAAATACTTTCCCTAACTTTTTCACTCTCATACCCTCCTGTGATGCTTCATTTTTTTAAAACAGAAGTATTTAAAAGTGCAACCCCCTCTTGCAAAAATTTTTATTATTCTGTATTAAACAAATATACTATATATTGAAAGCGGTTTCAATTATTTGGTATAAGAAAAATTGGAAGGGAATTTTAAAATCAAGGACATATTTTATTGATCAAATTCAGACATATTTTAACATTATCCATAAGCTATTTACCTTGCTATACATACAAAAGAGCCACTTTCTTTTTTATAGAAAGTAGCTCTACTCATTTCATATTCAATAGCAAGTTTAACTTAATCATTATCCTGATCAGTTAAAATAATTGGACCTTCTTTTGTAATAGCTAACGTATGCTCATATTGTGCTGAACGACTTTTATCTATCGTTCTTGCTGTCCAATTATTAGCATCCATTTTACTTTCCCATTTGCCTTCATTAATCATTGGTTCTATTGTAATAACCATACCTTCGCGTAATCTAGGACCTTTATTAGGCAAACCAAAATGCGGGATTTGAGGAGCTTCATGGATAGTTGGTCCAATACCATGACCCGTGAAATCTCTTACAACAGAGAACCCTTCTGCTTCTGCATAAGTCTGAATAGCATGACCAATATCACCAATACGATTTCCAACTTGAGCTTGCTCTATCCCTTTGTATAATGAAGTTTTTGTTACTTCCATAAGTCGTTTACCTTCATCATCTACATTACCTACTGCATAGGTCCAAGCAGAATCCGCAAGTGCACCATTTAAATTAACAACAAGATCAATCGTAACAATATCTCCATCATTTAATTTCTCATTTCTAGGAAACCCATGACAAATTTCATCATTCACCGATGCACATGTTGCATAAGGATAGTCATTATACCCCTTTTGCTCTGGTGTTGCTCCATGTTTCTTTAAGAATGATTCCACAAAAGTATCAATTTCCATTGTTGTAATACCAGGTTTAATCATTTTAGCTATTTCTTTATGACATAAAACAAGTAAGTCACCTGCTTTTTTCATTGCTTCTATTTCACGCTTGCTTTTTCTAATAATCAATAGATCTCTTCCTTTCTACATTACTTCACTAACCCTAATCTAATCCACAATAAATTGTATCATATTTCACATTAATTTGGTGGAGGATAAGTATGATAAATATGACATCATAAGCCATTTGATTCAGGTCAGTGATATTTGCTAGTTGAGAACGAAAAGCGCAAGTCGCGCCCTTACAGGCTAAGAACGTGACGTCACGAGCACAATGCTAGGGGAATACGGATTAAGTACGCCACGTCACGAGAGCAACATCCGCACTAGTACATCCTGTATGTCGTAGCATATCCTATGCGTCGAAAAACGTAGAGATTGCACCCCCGTTCTTTGGGGGGCTTCGATGTTAGTCGAACTTCCTTTACCTCGAGATAAAGGAAACATGCCTCTTTAGGGGTATCCGACGTTAGGCTTTGCCTGGTTTTAGTCGGACTTCCTTATCAAACAAAACTGATGTTGACTTATTGTAGGGTGGCTCGCGAAATCTCTTAGTTTTTGGTGCTCGGAGCCAGACAGCACTATCTCTGAATAAGCATTAGTTTGCGCAATTTTTATACTTTCTTATCTCAAGATAAAATGCAGAGGAATTAGCCTCTGCATTTTGCTTGTTTATTATTTTACTTTATTAACCGCCAATATATTCTTGAATATCGTATATCTTTCCATTTTCAAGATTTGATCCATCAAGCATGATATCTACGAGTATGCCGCCAACTGTATCAGCAGACTTCAAATCATTATTCGCTTTATATTTTTTAAAACGTTCTACATCTTTAAATGCATCTTCCGAATTGGAACGTATTGCTTCTTGCATGCCTGTATCCATAATTCCTGGATTAAAAGCAAAAACTTTATGACCTGATTGATATTCATCTTGCTCTAAAGCAACTGTTTTAGTGTATAAATTTATACTTGCCTTCGAGCTACAATATGCACTCCAGCCAAGAACAGGACGTAATGCTGCTGCAGATGTCACATTTACTCCAATAAATGAAATGTCTGTTTCTGTCGAAAACTTTAATAAACGGTTCATTAATAACATTGGAGCAATATTATTAATATGCACATGATAGGCTAAATCTTCACCGGCAATATTCAGCGCCTGATTTACAGGCTCAACCACTGCTGCGTTATTCACAAGATAAAGATTTGTTAGTTCAACTTTGGCCAAATGCTCCATCATTAGTTGAAGTAATTGATTTACTTCTTCTGTCTTTCCTAAATCACAATTAAAATGTTCATAATCCACATTGTTTTGCTTAGCTACCTCTACCAAAGTCTTATTTTCATTTCGTGAAATACCGAACACATGAATACCTGATTCCAATAATAATTTAGCAACAGCTTCTCCTAACCCCCGAGATGCTCCTGTTACAACAGCATATTTCATCATTTCTCCCCCTGTTTTGCTCAGTTTGCTACTTCTTCCCAATAATATACAAGTGTTTCCATTCCTTTTTCAAAATTCTCTAATGGAAAACTTTCATTAGGTGAATGCAAACGATCTTCCGGTGTCCCAAATCCCAATAGGATGATTGGATATGCAAAAACTTCATCAAACCATTCTACAACAGGAATAGATCCTCCCATGCGCATAAACACACACTCTTTACCAAATGCTTTTGCATAGCTACTTGCTGCCTGCTTGATAAGTGGATGATCTGGTTCTACCTTATAAGATTTTGCAGATACTTTTCCTTTTTCTATCGTTACTTTAACTCCTGATGGTGTATGCTCTAAAATATGTTTTTCTAATAAATTTTGAATATGTTCAGGGTCTTGACCTGGAACAAGACGACAAGTAATTTTGGCACTCGCATAAGCAGGTATAATCGTTTTAGTACCTTCTCCTTGATAGCCACCATGCATTCCATTTACTTCTAGTGTAGGTCTTGCCATTGTATGTTCTTTTGCACTATAGCCTTGCTCTGATACTGTTTCAATAGCTCCAGTTGTTTCCTGATAATTTTCTCCTTCTAACTCTGCAATTAATGCACGTTCCTCATCAGAAAGTTCTTCAATACCATCATAAAAGCCATCCACGGTAACTACTTCCTCTTCATTTTTCATAGTTGACAGAATATGTGCTAATGTCATCAATGGATTACGAACTGCTCCACCATACATTCCAGAGTGTAAATCATGAGTAGCACTTGTAACTGTAAATTCTAATCCTGTTAAGCCTTTTAATCCATATAAAATAGTTGGCTGTCCAGCTGTAATCATACTTGTATCTGAAACAACTGCAAAATCAGCTTTTAAAAGCTCTTGATGTTCTATTAATACTGGTTTGAAATTAGCACTGCCAATCTCTTCCTCTCCTTCAATACACAGCTTCACATTGATTGGAAGCTTACCTTCTGCTTTTAAAATAGCGTCAAATACAGCAAGGTGCATAAATACCTGACCTTTATCATCACTTGAGCCTCTCGCATATAAACGACCATCGCGAACTTCTGCTTGGAATGGATCACTGTCCCAATGTTCGATAGGATCTACAGGTTGTACATCATAATGACCATAAATTAAAACAGTTGGTGCATCTGGTCCAGCTTGTAAATACTCAGCATAAACAACAGGATGATTCCCTGTTTCTAATTGCTTCACGTTATCAAAACCAATTTCGCTTATATATTTCTTTAAGAAATTTGCTGCTTCTTGAACTTGATCATTATATGCACTATCTGTACTAATACTTGGAATGGATAAAAAATCTTTTAAAATTTTTAGATAATTATCTTTATTTTCTTGTAAATATTGAAGTGTTTTCTGCATTATTTTTTCCTCCTAAATCAAATTCTATTTCTTCATCTTATCATAATAATTACCAATATGTAGTAGAAAACATTTCTTCATTGATTACTTCTACATCGTTTAATAAAGTTTCCAAACGAGGAAAAGGGCACCTAAAAGTCAACAGCTGACCCTGGCACCCTTTATCATCTATCCATTATGATTTATTTTGAGGGAAAATGCGCTCAATCATATTGCCGAATTGATCAAAAAATCCTCTTACTGGTTTTCCAGCATCAACATCCGCCATGTAATTATTTATTAAATCAGCGAAGTCAGGATTTGTTGTAATATACACATTATCTACATTACTATCTACTGATTGAACAATTTCAGAGATTTTATTTTTCACATCATCTGTTAGTATATGACCTTCTTCAGTAGTATTTTCTGCAATGTCATAATTTGTTTGATCATCCATACGTTCTTGTGCACGATCTGTATCTAATAATGCCGCTACATATGCATTACGATTTGTCATCAATACATACGCTTGATCAATATCGTCCATCTGATCAACGATACGATCTGCTGCCTCTTCTGATACAGAGTAATTTCCTGTTCTTTCATGACGATTCATGTCATCGCCATTATCTCTCGCCTCATCCCCTACACCTCGTGGATAAATTGTACCATCCCCAGGTCGATTACCATCATTTGCCCTATTCATTTGTTCATTATATCGCGTTGGCTCTATGTTGTCTGTGTTATTAGTATCATCTCGTTGTGTACTACAGCCAACAAGTGTTAATGTTAGTGCGATTCCAATTGTTACTAATTTCTTATTCACAATTGTTCCTCCTTCCTATTTTGCTTTTAGTATGTTTCAAGAGGAAAATTTTATGCTTCGCCTATTTTTACCAACAGTACCATTAATGGGTACGAACAAAATAAATGATATTGGAAACTCTAAAAGAGAAGCCAAATATGTTTTTCAAATTAATTAGGCTACAGTTCAACTGCTATCGAAAAATTTTAGCAGCTACGGGATTTAAAGTTTGTTCTCTCACTGAACAGGAGTGAAAAATATGTGAAGCCTTTAAGTATAGGAGGAATGTGAATGACTAGTACGGATTATGATAAAGCTGTTCATTTTCTATTAGAAAAGCAATGGGATAACTTGTTCGTATTAATGATGCATACAAATGATGATTTTTTATCAAAGAGAATTTATGATTTTTTATGCGACTTTCAGTATCATCCTAACCAATTAATTTATTCACATGACAGATTAATTCATTACTTAGATCATGCCCAACAAACCTATTTATTTATTTGATTCTGCTAGGATTCCACAAAACGTGAATGTTATGTAGTAAACACAAAAAAGCTTATTGATAAAATCACTTCAATAAGCTTCTTTTATGAGATGTATTATTCGACTGATAAAGATATATTTTTTACTCATCGTAAAAAGTGGTGATCATATCCTTCTTTTGAATGCTATCTTGGTTGGTTTCTTCAAACATGCGTAAAATTGATTCATCTTGTTCTTCCATTTTATTGGCTAATACTCTATTCATAGACAAATGTGATTGTTTAGCGATTTCTCTTACTTCACTTGGAACATTATATGCTGCTATTTCCCAGTTGTCATGGTCTGTTTTTAAATCACTTATATCAATTTGCTCATGTTCTGTTTCTTCTATGCCGTAGTTTATTCCAATTAACATTTGCCGCTTATCATCAAGATAATCACTTTTTTCACATATCATCATTAAGTGAGATAAAAACTCTTCAAATGCCATTCCTTTTGTTTGTTCAAAATGTCTTATTGTATGTATGGCATCGACATTTAAAGGTTTTATATTTTTCACGGTTAAATCACGCTTTAACTCTATTTCAATACTTGGATTAGCATCAATATTAATAAATGCATACGATTTTGGCTGATGGTAGAATAAACTTAGAGGTACGATAATCAATAGCATTATAGAAGCCACTGTTAATACATGTGATGTAATCTTTTTAGCAAGATGAATTCGTTTATCTTGTGTAAAAAGCTCGAAATTGACCTCTTCACCAATTGTACAATCACTGATTTGTTTAGCTTTAACAAATTCACCCTCTTTTGTTAAAACAATCATAAAGCGATCGTAACACCCCATAACAATCCCTTGTTTCACAAACCTGTCCCCTTTAAATAATCATTTAAATATACATAGCCCTCATTTAAAACAATAAAAATAGCTAAAATATACTTCCTATTTCTCTCTAATGTTTTCTTGCTTACTTTAACTATTTTTAAAAGATCTCTAATAGGCAGTTTTTTCTTTTCTATTACATAATCTCGTAATTTTGGTTCATTATAAATCGTTCTTGCTATTTGAATAGCGGATTCCCTCGCATCTCTATGTTTTGGGGAAACCTCGGCTAATTCCATTAAAGATAATTTATACGCTTTCAATTGTTCACTAAAATCTTTTACTTCTTCTTTACGTTGCCATGACTCTTGTTGTTCCATATAAAAGTTTGTGGCAACAATAATTTCATTCGTATTTTCTACTTGTTCGTCATCGTATTTTTCATCTAGAGAAGTTACTATCATTGTACTTTGTATCGAACGTATATAATCAATTACTTTTCGCTTCACAACTAATTGAGCAAATGCGAAAAACGAACAACCCTTATGGGAGGAATAATGTAATATTGCCTCGTTAAATCCTGATAAGCCAATACTAAACTCATCATCTCTTCGATCAATATATCTTTTACAAACTTCTGATACACATTTTGCAATAAAAGGCTGATATGCATGCAATAAATAATTCTGCATCGTTATATCCCCTTGCTGTACAGAAGCAATCATATCTTCAATTGTCATCTTTTCATTATTTGTTTCACTGATAGGGGTAATCATCATATCTTCAGCACCCCTATCATATTGTTCGTAAACAAATATCCTTTTTTGGGTGTTAAATATTTTTTATTATGTAATTTATTTTTTATTTGTAACATTTTCATTCACCATATGTTCATTTTTGTATTTAAGATTAATCTTATCGCACGAATGCTACATATGGTATATCGGTCCGTTTACAATTATTTTAAATCTGTATTACTTTATATCGAACAAAACAACTACTCGACATCTAGGACTAAATGATTATAACCTAGCTATTACTAAACCCTTTTTGTAGAGATATTCTCTTTAAAATGATGCAAACAATATATTAATATATTGTTACAGCAGTTGCTATATTCACTAATTTATTCATCTATATATTTATAATATAGGTCAATTGGAATAAATAATCCTACCTTTCCATGTGAGTCAGTTTCCATGGTTGCGAAGATAATACCAATTACTAAACCATCTTGATTAATAATTGGACTTCCACTATTTCCTCGATAAACAGGTGCTTGAATCATAATAACATCCTCATCCCAGCTACCTAATCGAGTATAGTTTATTATTTCTCCTTCATTAGCAATTCCATTAAAATTTAACGGATTACCAATAAAATTAATCTTATCACCTTGTTGAAAATCTGTTTGATCAGCTAGTGTGAGGTGGGGCAAGCCTTCCCCTTTTACTTCTACTACCGCAAGATCAATGTCTGGATATACCTCTGTCACTTCTCCACTGTATAAACCTTCTTCTGGAAATGCGATCGTAACAGGATTTTCCCCTTCAATAACATGATAATTCGTTAAAATGGTACCATCCTCAGAAATAGAAAACCCAGTACCACGCGAATCTCCAGCTTCAATCACAACAACTGATTTCTTATATTCCTTAATATCCTCCTGTGCAGATAAACGGATAGAAGTTTTAATAAAATCAATAGCTGGTATCGATATGGTTTGTGGTAATAAAGCAATAATATTTATAACCAATGCAATTGCAATAATCCAAAATGTCCATTTTGGAAAACTTTTTCGGGGTGGTGGATTTTCCTTTTCCTCCCTTTCTTTTTCCAAAATTTCTCTTCTAGCTTCTTGCACCAACTCATACATTTCTTCATCATCTATATCTTCATAAAGATCCTTATCAATAATATCCTGATTTTCATGCTCTTTCTTATCCATATAGCACCTCAATCACATATTCTACCCTAAGTATATACCTTCTTCCTTTGTTCAGTCGATTGTAATGGGGAATTTTCACAATGGAATACAGGATTTTATATTTATATATCAATATTTACAATGGAAAGTTACGTTTTTCTAAATAATAGTAGCTTATTTTTTCTTTTTCTCTTAAAATAAGAACAGGATTTTTACTTTCCATAAAGTGTATGGTCAAAAAGTTCGATAAAAAACTGTAATCAGTTCAGTTCGCAACACATTTAAAGGAATACGGATTAAGTACGCCACTTCACGAGAGCAACATCCGCAATAGTACATCCTGTACTTCGCAGCACATCATATACATCGAAAGCTCAAGGCAACGTAGCCTCGAGTAATGGACTTGCGCGTGTTGTAGTGACTTCGACGTTAGATGCAGGACGTGTCGGAACTTAGTCGAAGTTTCCCTGTTCGATGCGTCATTTTTGTTGGACTTTTTGAACAACTTCATAAAGGAGCAATTTTTCATGTCATTAGAAAGATTACTAGAATATAACAGAAAATTTGTTGCAGAGGAAAAATATAAGCAGTATGAAACAGACAGTATTCCTAATAAAAAAATGGTGATTTTCACCTGTATGGAGTCTAGACTTATTGAATTACTTTTAAAAGCTTTTGATTTGAAAAATGGCGATGTGAAAATGCTTAAAAATGCTGGAGCTATTATTCGTAAGCCTTTTGATAGTATTATGAAAAGTATTTTAGTTGCTGTTTATGAACTAAAAGCAGAAGAAATTATTGTTGTTGGACATCATGATTGTGGTATGTCTCGAGTAGATACAACTGCCCTTGTTGAGCATATGAAAGAAAGAGGGGTTACTCAGGAAACCCTAGACACATTAAAACATGCAGGCATCTATTTAGAAAAGGAATTCCATGGGTTCGACACTGTAGAAGAATCAATTGAACAAAGTGTTCGAATCATCCGTAATCATCCACTTCTACCTAAGCAGGTAAAAGTACATGGACTTGTTATTGATCCACACACTGGTAAAGCGGATGTTGTTACAAGAGAATAGAGAAGGAAAAGTGCAGAGCGCTAACTTTGAATAAGTTTTAATTTGCATATTTTTTATACTATAATAGTGACCTAGCATAGCCTTTTATGTGCTAGGTCACTATTATTTTATTTACTGTTTTCTTTAATGATAGCCATAACGGTATCTCTAGCTTGATCACTCTGATAATTCTTCATTGTTTCTAGTAAAGCTGGTGCATGCTTTTGAAGTTGAGTTATTTCATCAATAAAGCTTTCCTTTGTTAATTGTTCTTCCTCTATTGTTCTAGCATAACCACTTTTGGTAAATGATTTGGCATTAATAATTTGATCTCCACGACTTGCCGCTCTAGACAAAGGAATAAGTAACATAGGAATTTTTAATGCTAAAAATTCAAAAATAGCATTTGCTCCAGCACGAGAAATAACGAAATTAGTAATTGCTAATAAATCTTTAAGCTCTTCATTTACATACCCAAATTGAACATAACCTGCTTGATTCATTTTTTCATCAACATGACCCTCACCACAAATATGAATAATTTGGAAATGATCCAATAATGTATCTAAGCTATCTCGAACAATTTCGTTCATTTTTTGGGAGCCAGCACTTCCACCCATAATTAATAAAACAGGCTTATCTGTAGTAAAATTAGTAAGCTTTAACCCCTTCTGTTTATCTCCCATAAAAAGCTCTTCACGTACTACCGCCCCAACATAGGTTGCTTTTTTTTGATTTACATATTTTAAAGTTTCAGGGAATGTAGTTAAAATTTGTTTTACAAATGGCATAGATAGCTTATTAGCAAGCCCTGGTGTGTAATCTGATTCATGAATAACTGTAGGTACACCACGTAATTTAGCTGCAAGTACAACTGGAACAGATACAAATCCCCCTTTTGAAAAAATAACAGAAGGCTTTCGTTTCCCAATAATTCTCCATGCTTGGAATATCCCCTTCAATACTTTAAAGGGATCCTTTATATTTTCAATAGACATATAACGTCGTAGCTTTCCTGTAGATATAGGATAATATTGAACTCCTGGTAGCTCACTAATTAATTTTCGTTCAATTCCATCTTTTGAACCAATATAATCTATTTCCCAGCCTTCTTTTTGAAAAAGGGGAATCAATGCTACATTCACAATGACATGTCCTGCCGTTCCCCCACCTGTAAAAAGAATTCTTTTCTTTTTCATCTTTTTGAACTTCCTTTCTTTGCCAATCCAATTTAACACGCTATACTGTTTTTAATGGTATTTTATAATTTCCTATCTATCATAACAAAAATATAATAAAAGGGATGAGAAATATGTATCAAACTTTTTCATTAAAAGAAAAACTAAAATTATTTTCCATTATTTTATTTCCCATCCTCATCACACAAATTAGCTTAAATTTAATGACTTTCTTTAATACAGTTATGTCAGGTCAATCCGGAGCTGTTGATCTTGCTGGAGTGGCAATAGGAGCTAGCATATGGTCTCCTATCTTTACAAGTGTGACTGGAATATTACTTGCCCTAACACCAATTATTGCTCAATTAATTGGTGCCAACAAATATGATGATATTCCAAAACAAGTTCAACAAGGAATTTATGTTTCCATTTTTATTTCAATTATTGTCATTATTGCTATTTTACTTTTAGTAAATCCCATTTTGAACTTATTATCATTAGAACCTGAAGTACTATATATTGCGAAATATTATTTACTCGCAATTTGTATTGGAATTATGCCTTTATTTATCTTTACAACACTTAGAAACTTTATGAATGCACTTGGAAAAACAAATGTTTCTATGTTTATTATTTTAATTTCGTTACCAATCAATGTTCTGTTAAATTATCTTTTAATTTTTGGGAAATTTGGATTTCCAGCACTTGGTGGAATTGGCTCTGGAATAGCTACTTCACTCACTTATTGGCTAGTTTGTATCATTACAATTGTAATCATCTATAAATCGGAAATCTTTCGTCCTTATCATATTTTTAAATCATGGAGTAAGCCTTTATTTTCTTATTGGTGGGAACAATTAAAAGTAGGAGTGCCTATTGGTATCTCCATCTTTTTTGAATCTAGTATTTTTGCAGCTGTAACTCTTTTCATCAGTGTTTATAGTACATATACTATTGCAGCACACCAGGCAGCAATGAATTTCGTTTCTTTGTTATACATGATTCCACTTAGTGTTGGGATGGCTCTAACAATTGCCGTAGGATACGAGGTTGGTGCAAGAAGATTTAGTCATGCTCGAACATTTGGTTATATAGGGATTAGCAGTGGTTTTATTATTGCTATTTTTGTAGGCTTGATCTTATTTATTTTTGATGATGAAATTGCACGAATGTATTCTTCAAATCCACAAGTCATTGACTTAACAAAACAATTTATTATTTATGCGATTATTTTCCAAATTGCAGATGCTTTTGGTCCACCAATTCAAGGTTCACTTCGAGGGTATAAAGATGTAAATATCACATTATATATAGCGCTTATTTCCTATTGGATTATCGGTTTACCAAGTGGTTGGCTTCTTGCAAAATACACCGCACTTGAACCATTCGGTTATTGGGTAGGTCTAATTATTGGTTTAACTATTGGTTCCATTGCATTATTAATACGCCTATTATATGTACAACGACAATATGCAACTGGTTCAAAGTTGATGCGTTTGTAACTAAAGGAAATTCTTTTTTTTTATATCATATGACTCCATTACAAAAAAGCCATGTTTTGATTGAAAATAATCAAAACATGGCTTTTAAAATTTCTATTTAACCTTCTAATAAAAGATCATATGGATCTTCTAATAATTGTTTCACACGTACCAAGAATTGTACTGCTTCTTTTCCGTCAACAATACGGTGGTCATATGAAAGTGCTAAGTACATCATTGGACGAACTTCAATAGAATCATCCGGCATTACCATTGCACGTTTTTGGATGTTGTGCATTCCTAAAATACCAACTTGTGGCGTGTTTAGGATTGGTGTAGATAACATAGAACCGAAAGTTCCACCATTTGTAATTGTGAATGATCCACCTGAAAGATCACCCATTGCTAATTCTTTATTTTTCGCTTTAGTTCCTAAATCGATAATGCTGCTCTCAATTCCAGCAAAGCTTAGCTTATCTGCGTCGCGAACTACTGGAACAACTAATCCTTCATCTGTTGATACTGCAATTCCAATATCATAGAATTTCTTCACGATTAAGTCAGTACCATCAATTTCAGCATTTAATAATGGGAAGTCTTTTAACGCAGCAACTACTGCTTTAGTAAAGAATGACATGAAACCAAGCTTCACACCATTTTTAGCGATAAAGGCTTCTTTGCGTTCATTACGTAAGTTCATTACTGCAGTCATATCTACTTCATTGAAAGTAGTTAACATTGCAGCTGTTTGCTGAGCTTCAACTAAACGCTTCGCAATTGTCATACGACGACGAGACATTTTTTCACGCTCAACTGGCTTATCGAAGCTAGTTTCAGCTTCTTTAGGAGCTGGTGCTGCTTTCTTAGTAGGTGCTGGAGCATTCTTAGCTGCCGCAGCTGCTTCTACATCCTCAGGACGAATACGACCTAAAGGATCTACTGCACGAACTGCACTTAAATCAATATTTAATTCTCTAGCTAATTTTCTTGCTGCTGGTGTTGCAACAACATCTTTACCAGCTTCTACTTTTTCTTCAACAACTGGAGCTTCTGTTTTTTCTTCTTTTGCTTCTTCTTGAGGAGCTGCTGGTTCTTCTGTAGCAGCAGGAGCAGATCCGCCACCTTCTCCGCTTTCGTCAATCTTAGCAACGACATCTCCAACCTGTACATCATCGCCTTCTTCACTTATAAGTTCAGTAATAACACCTGAAAAATCAGAATGCACCTCTACATTTACCTTATCTGTTTCTAATTCAAGTACTGCGTCACCTTTTTCAACTGTATCTCCAACATTTACTAGCCATTCTGCAATTGTACCTTCCATAATGGACTCAGCAAGTTCTGGAATTTTAATTTCCTTCACGGGAATTTCCTCCTTTATAACGGCTTAATAGCTTCTGAAATAATATTGTTTTGATATAGCTTATGAACATTCGGATCACCCACAGAAGGAGCAGAACGTTTTGGACGTCCAACATAACGTAAAGTTTGCCCATCTTGTAATAGTTCTCTTAAGTAGTCTGCAACAAATGTCCATGGTCCCATATTTTGGGGTTCTTCTTGAAGCCATACAATTTCTTCAAGATTCGGTAATGCTTTTAATTCTTTAGCCAATTCCTCAGTTGGGAATGGATAAAGTTGTTCAACTCTTAATGCACGTAACCAACCAAAGCTTTCTTCTGAGTTAATGATTGCTTCTTCTAGGTCAATCATAACTTTCCCACTACCGATTACTAAACGTTTTGCATTTTTCTTGCTTACCTTTAAATTCGGTTGATCTTTTAAGGTTTGGAATTTGCCTTCTGCAAACTCCTGCATTTCTGAAGCTACACGTTCATTACGTAATAAACTACTCTTTGGTGTCATTAATACTAATGGTCTTGCTAGATCCGTATTCTTCAATGCTGCTTGTCTGCGTAGTAAATGGAATAATTGTGCAGATGATGTTACATTTGCAACAATCCAGTTGTTTTCTGCAGACATTTGTAAGAAACGCTCTAAACGTGCACTTGAGTGTTCCGGACCTTGCCCTTCATAACCATGTGGTAATAATAATACCATGTTTGACTTTTCTCCCCATTTCGCACGTGAAGATGAAAGGAATTGATCAAACATTACTTGTGCTGTGTTTGCAAAATCACCAAACTGTGCTTCCCAGAATACGAGTGTTTCTGGTGCTTGAACGCTATATCCATATTCAAAGCCTAGAACCCCTACTTCAGATAGCGCACTATTATGAATATCAAAAGATGCATTTGTATCTTCTAAACCGTGTAAAATACAATATTTTTCACCGCTATTCACATCATGCAATACCATATGACGATGTGCGAATGTTCCACGCTCAGAATCTTGCCCTGTTAAGCGAATTGGCGTTCCATCCTTTAAGATAGATGCGAAAGCTAATGCTTCCCCTGTTCCCCAATCTGCTGTTTGACCATCTTCGAAAAGTGTCGCACGTTTTTTGAACACACGATCTAATCGTTTGAATCCTGCAAATTTTTCAGGACGTTTCAGCATATCCTCATTGATTTTCTTCAACTCTTCTAGAGGTACCGCTGTTTCAAATTGGTCTAGAGATTCTTCTAATTCTGCAGGCATGTCAACAGTAGATACTTCTAAATCTACTTCTTCCATGCTATCATATATTGCTTGTAATTTATCTTCAACATTTTTAAGCATTTTCGATAAATCATCTTCTGCAATAATATTTTCTTTTTGAAGGTTCTCTGCATATACCTTTGTAATTGTTGGATGCTCATCAATTTCTTTATAAAGAAGTGGTTGAGTTGCTCTTGGCTCATCCATCTCATTATGTCCATAACGACGATAGCCTACTAAATCAATTAAGAAATCTTTATTGAATTTCTGACGGTATTCGAAAGCTAATTTTACTGCATCTAGACAAGCAATTGGATCATCTGCATTCACGTGAACAACCGGAATGTCATATCCTTTTGCTAAATCACTTGTATAACGAGTAGAACGTCCTTCTCTACCAGTTGTTGTATATCCTAGGAGGTTATTTGCAATGATGTGAAGTGTACCACCTGTGTGATATGCTTCAATTCCACCAAGGTTAATTGTTTCTGCAACTACACCTTCTCCAATAAATGCTGCATCTCCATGAACAACTACACAAACTCCTTTAGAAACATCTTGTTTGGAGTGTCCACCTGTAGAACGATCATCCTGAGCTGCACGAGTAAATCCTTCTACTACTGGGTTAGCAACTTCTAAATGAGATGGGTTATGCGCCAACGTTACTTTCGTTGTCTTACCACTTTCTGTCGTAACATTATTTACTGCACCAAAGTGGTATTTAACATCTCCCGTCCAACCATATGAAATCTCACGTGAAGATTCAGACGGTAAAATTTCCTTACCAGAGCCGTAATTAAATTCAGAGAATACCTTATCAAATGGCTTTTCTAAGACATGCGTTAACACACTTAAACGTCCACGGTGTGCCATTCCCATCATTACATTCTCAATGCTTTCTTCTGCAGATTGCTCTACAATTTTATCAAGCATTGGAACCATTACTTCAAGTCCTTCAATAGAAAAGCGCTTTTGACCTACAAATGTCTTTTGTAGAAAAGCTTCAAAGCCTTCTACTTGCGCAAGACGGTCTAAAAGTCCTTTCTTTTTATCAGCTGAAAAATTAAATTTATAGTTACCTGATTCAATTTGTTCTTGCAGCCAATTACGTTCCTCATCATTGCTTACATAATCATATTCAAATGAAATTTTTCCAGTATAAAGTTCTTTTAAGTGGTTGACAATGTCTAATCCATTGTTCAAACCAGCTGGCACATTCGCTACTAGCCAGTTAGCTGGAATATTTTTCAGATCTGCTTCTGTTAATCCATAATGACTTGGTTCAAGACTTTTCGCCTCTCCTTCAATACTACCAACAGGATAAACATCTGCTTTTGTATGAGCAAAACGACGAATAGCCTCAACATATTTAAGTGCTGAGGATAGCTTTTGCACATCTTGAATAGAGGTTGCTGCTGGAGCTGCTCCTTCAGTTTCACCTGTTACTGGCGAAAGCCATGTAGGTGCTCCATGTTCATCAAATAGCGTTTTTAATGACGGGTCTACAGCTTCGGGATCTACTAAATACAGGTCATACTGTTCTTCAACATAACCTATGTTAGGACCATGAAACTTCCCCCATAAATCTTCCGTAGATTTAACCACGTTTAATACCCCCAATTAGAGTAAACTTAATTAGATATAGTAATAATAAATATATATCATTACTATTATAAGAGCGACAGATAACTTCATCAACTAAAAGACTTTATTCGAAATATTGTCAAAATAATATAAATTGACACAAATATACCTAAATTTTGCATTTCGTTAAAGTAAAGGATTGTTCCTTTCATTCCCTCTTTCTATTATACCAAAAGTTTTAAGGATGACAATTTAGTTCGAGCTTTATTTTTCATAAAATCGACAAGAATACAATAGAAGAAAAAAATTGTCGCTTTTCCTGCATGATTTCACGAATATTACTCACTATTCGGCTTATTTATGTAGCAATAAAAATGCTTTTGCAAATAACTCGAACCAATTAAAGGTTCACTTTAAGAGAAGTTTTATGTATAATGTAGTCATTAAAACAACCTATATGATTATAATAACTATGAAGAGCAATACATAATAAGAGGAGGATCCTTTATGAATTTATTTCTAATCACTGGTGTATGTGTTGTGTTTATTGTAGCTTGCCTAACTTCTGCATATGAAGCAAAACCAGGTGTTCCAAAGAAAAATCAATAATGAAAACATATAAAAAATCCGTCATCTGAAACTGAACTATACTCGTTAGATTCCTTCTAACCTTCTAGGACAGTTTGATAAGATGACGGATTTTTTTAATCCATATTTGGAAAGTTTCTTTGGCGTAAAGCTTCGTAAATTAAAATAGCAGCTGTATTGGATAAATTTAAGGAACGGACCTTATCATTCATGTGAATACGTAAGCAATAATCTTCTTTCCCTAAAATCATTTCTCTCGGTATTCCATCTGTCTCTCTTCCAAAAATAAAAAAGATATCTTCATCTATACTACTATAATCATAATCGGTATAATATTTTTCACCAAAGTTTTCAATATAATAATAGATACCATCTGGATATTTTTCATACAATTCATCGATAGATTGATACTCTTTAATATCGACATTCTTCCAGTAATCTAGTCCTGCACGTCGCAACATTTTATCATCTGTTGAGAATCCAAGTGGATGAATTAAATGTAAAGTAGTGTCAGTAGCCAGGCAAGTTCTCGCAATATTTCCAGTATTTGCTGGTATTTCGGGTTGAAATAATACAACGTGTAAACTCATATGCTAATTCTCCTAACTTCCTATTAAGCTCTATCTTTTTCCTTCTTGATTATATCATGTTTCTCCAATCCGAAAAAACTTATATTGAGTCTCTGGTGTCCATGCAAGAGAGTCTTGATAAGTCCAGTAACGATGCCTGCTATTATTTGTATGTGCATTAACAAGCGGCATGTCATTTGCATCCTTAGCAACTACAATTGTCGTATGATCAAATCTCCCATCCCCTTCAAAATCATAACAAATAACATCTCCAGGATTTAACTCTTGGGCAGATTCTACCTCTTTACTAAACAACATATTCTCAGCACCACTTAAATACCAGCGCATGGAGTGTGCAACAGACCAACTGAAGCTCCATTGATTATTTTGATACCACCAGCCCTGGCTACGATTAGGATAGCCGTGCATGGGTGCACCTCCAGCAAATAAACATTGAGAAACATAATTTGTACAATCCACCTCAAATATTTCATATTGCGGATTATAACTATTCCACCAGCGCTCTGCATACTGAACTGCTGCAAAACGATCATAGACAAAACGAGTTGTTCGTTTACTGTCTTTCTTTTGATAAGGATGTGATAAATTATTCAACTCTGTACCAGGATTTTGTTTAGACCGTGATACTAAACGTACTCCTTCGTTATTACGGATAGTCAAATAGGGCATAATACGCTCTTCATGATAATATTCACCCTCTTGTTGGATTAATAACCTCAAATATACTTGCCCAAAATTTTTTATTTCATTATTAAGCTTTATTTGTCGGCTAGGTTGAGCACTAGCATGTAATTTAATTATTTCTACGCCACGCTCTTCACATTCTAATTTTTTTCTTTCCCACCAATCTTCTCCTCCCATAACAGCAAATAATTTCAACCACTCATTCTTATTATTGTCCATAAAAAAACCTCCATATTTACTAATATGAAGGTGATATTAAAATTATAAAATGTTTTCTAGTTTCAACAAATATTTTTTCTTATCCAATCCTCCACCATAGCCAACAAGCTTCCCATTCATTCCTATAATTCGATGACATGGTGAAAATATAGACATCGGGTTTTTATTAACCGCACCACCAATTGCTCGAACTGCCTTAGGATTATTGACGGCAATAGCAATATCCTTATATGCCTTTGTTTCTCCATAAGGCACAGTAAATAACGCTTCCCATACTTGTTTTTGAAAAGATGTTCCATAGAATTGATAATCAAATTCAAAAGCCGTTTGCTGCTTAGCAAAATAAGCTTCTAGCTGCTGCTTTATATGCTGCAATTTCTTTGGTTCACAAACAAAAACTGCGTTTGGAAAATAGCGGTTTAGCCATTTCTCTATTCTTTCTTTGACATCTGTTAGTCGACCAAAATCAATACGAATAGCTTTTTCATCATGAACCATTAATAAAAGTGGCCCAATGGGTGAATCCATTTCTTCATAATAAATGATTGTTTCACTCATATGCTAATCCCCTCTATTCATTTCTTATTGTTTCTGGAACGATAAACCTTTCTCCATTTCAAAACGCACTTGCTCATCTTTTTCTTTATCTATTGCCTGTTCAATTGCAATAAAAGCTTCTTTAGAACCGATTTTTCCTAAAGCCCATGCTGCTGTGCCACGAATGACAGGACGGACATCATTATTCATCACTTCTGTTAATACTTCAACTGCACTTTCATCCTTATAATGTGCTAACGCAATCATTGCATTTCTTTGAAGTGGATTTTTTCCACGCCATGAGCCAGAAATATGTCCAAATTTTTCTCGAAATTCTCGGTTAGATATTCGAAGCATTGGTTTTAATTTGGGTTTAGCAATTTCTGGTTCAGCTTCAAATTCCTCGTGCAAATGAAAGTCCACTTGTTTATTCCAAGGACAAACTGCCTGACAAGTATCACAACCATAAACACGTGTCCCAATTTTCTCACGAAACGGATCTGGTAAAAAATCCTTGGTCTGTGTTAAGAACGCCAAACATTTTTGAGCATTTAATTGTCCGCCTTGAACAAGTGCACCGGTTGGACATGCTGTTAAACAGATTTCACAATCTCCGCAGGTTTCCTCCACTGGTTGATCAGAAGGAAAAGGAATATTTGTAATCAGTTCTCCTAAATAAACAAAGGAACCAAACTCTGGAGTGATAATTAATGTATTTTTACCGCTGAAGCCGATTCCTGCGCGCTCTGCTACAGCACGATCTGATAATTCTCCAGTATCAACCATTATTTTACTTACTAAATCCGGAACTTTTTCCTGAAGATATGCATTTAATTTTGTTATTCTTTCCTTTAGCACAACATGATAATCCGTTCCCCAGGACGCACGACAAAAGATACCGCGGCGATCTTCTTTGGTGCTTTTGGGAGGTGATTCAATTCGTGATGGATATGCTAATGCAATCGAAATAATGGATTGTGCTTCTGGAAGCAGCTTTCTTGGCTCTGTTCGCTCTTCCACTGTTCCCTTTTCAAACCCAGAAGCATAACCTAAAACTTGGCTCGTTCTTAAACGTTCTTTTAACTCTACAAAAACATCTGCTGTAGTAAAGCCAATCTTATCTATTCCAATCGTTTTACTGTATGTAATAAGATCTGCTTTCAACTGTTCTACATTCATCCTTATCCCTCCTTCCCTTGCTCTCTCCTTATATTTTTCTACTCTCATTATACAGAAAAATATCCTATAGAACAGAATTTCTGCACTATAGGATAAAAGTGTAAATATTACAATCTTTTTCTTGCTCTTTTATTCATCCTTCATTGTACGTTTAAAGCAAACATACATGAATATAGCTGCAACAATTACCCAAATCGCAACAATGAATATTGGTGTCCATGTATCTAGGTAATAAGCATCAATCAGCTGGATCATAGGGAAATAGTTGAAAATTTTCAGTACTAAGCTTCCCTCTTCTAAGCCAAGTAACTGAACCATTGGTGTAAAACCAAATAAGAACATAATAGGCATTAAATAAGCGGTTGTCATTCCAACTGTTTTTACAAATAAACCAATTCCAATTCCTAAGAATAAAAAGAACAAGAATAGAATAATTAAACCAATGATGACTTTTACATCTAAAATTGGCCCCATGCCCATTATAGCTAGGGAAATAATCATTGTAGCAATTGTTAATAATACAATAACTAAACTTTTACCAACAAGCACATCAAAAATAGTGGCTGGAGATAGTGTAAGTCCACGTAATGTCTGCTTCTCATTTTCTTCAGCCATCATTATCATGATACCACCAGCAGATACAGAGGAGAAAATAACACCTACGACTAAATAAATCATTTCTATTGGCATCTCTTCATCGCCACCAATGCGGCTGTAAAAGAACGCTAGAATAATAGGAACAATCGGCATAAATAATGTCATCGTATTTTTCATGAAATCTTTCATATCTTTTTCAAAAATCGCGAAGATTCGTTGTGTGTTCATTCCTCTAGCTCCTTTCCAGTTACCTTTAAGAAAATATCTCCTAGGGTTGGGTTATCAGTCTGCATTGTTTTTACTTGCCCATCTTCAATTAACTGTTTTATTTTCTCACCATTTTCAGCTGTATTTGCCAATGTGATAACTTCACCTGAAAATGTTTCCACATGAAAATCATGTGTTGAATATTTATAGCGTAATTCACCTGGCTCATCTAATTCTTGAATTTTCCCTTGATGTAAAAAAGCTACTCGATCACATAAAACAGTTGCTTCCTCCATATTATGGGTGGTTAAGAAAATAGTTGTTCCTGCTTCATTTAACTTTTTTAAGCTTCGATGGATTTGTGCCATGTTTCCTGGATCTAATGCAGAGGTTGGTTCATCTAAAAACACTAGCTCTGGTTTATGAATAAGCGCCTTTGCCAGTAAAATTCTTTGCTTCATCCCTTTAGATAATTTTGAAACAGTTTTCTTCTCTTCACCAGCTAAATTAACTTCTTTCAACATATAATCAATTTGATCAAGTGACACATCGTATAGTTTACAAAATAACTTCAAATTATCATATACAGTTAAACGCTCATATAGCACGCTATTATCTGATAAGATTCCTATTCTCGATTTAAACGCTGAGGATGTGAACTCATTTGGACCCTTTTCTAATACTTTCATTTCTCCATTTGTACTTTTTAATTGCCCAGTCAACATTTTTATTGTTGTCGTCTTACCTGACCCACTCGGACCGAGCAAACCAAAAATTTCACCTTTTTTCACAGTAAAGCTGAGATCTTCTACTGCTGCTTGTTGCTTAAATAATTTGCGAACATTTTTAAGCTCAATTACATTTTCCAAATCAGAAATCCTCCTTTTTAAATTGCCTTTCTCTTAAATATCTTGAAGAATAATAATTATTGCGGATTTTATTTCAAACTTTCTACTTTTCTATTTAACCATATTTCCAGCATATTAATCTAGTTTCTTTTTTCTTAGGAACATTGTATTATCTAGCAAATTAAAAACTTCAAAAAAATCAATCACTTATACATGTACTGCTAATACAAATATTTTTGCTTTAGCTTGTTTTCTCTCCACATAATTTATTTAGGGGCAGAATACCATTTACAATATGAACAGGAACATATAAAATGTAGTTATCTAAAGGAGGAGAGTTCATGTCTGGTTATCCTATTGTTTTATCACAAGATCAATTCTTGCATCGTGACAAATTGACATACCCTTTCGAAGAACGTGGATTGCAATTTGGTGATGGTGTTTATGAAGTAATACGTATTTATGAAGGAAAATATTATTTACTTCAAGAACATGTAGATCGTTTATATCGTTCCGTGGAAGCAATTCGTATTGACATGCCTTATTCAAAAGAAAAATTTACTGAGTTATTACATGAATTATTAGAGAAAAATGATATGAAAGCTGATGGTAAAGTTTATTTACAAGTAACTCGTGGTTCTGCACTACGTGACCACCCTTTCCCAACAGATACAGTACCTAATATTTATGCATATGCATCTGATCAAGCACGTAATCTAGACTTTTTAACAAATGGAGTTTCTGCACTAATTACTAAAGATATTCGTTGGGAAAGTTGTTATATTAAGAGTTTAAATTTGCTTCCTAACGTTCTAGCAAAACAAGAAGCTAGAGAAAATGGCTGTTTTGAAGCACTTCTTGAAAAAGCTGGTGTGATTACAGAATGTAGTTCATCCAACGCATATCTAGTGAAGGATGGGAAAATTTACACGTACCCAGCAACAAACCGTATTTTACACGGATGTGTACGTATGCGTGTAGAGCAATTTGCTAAAGACTTGAATATTCCATTCATTGAAGAAGCATTTACCGTAGAAGATATAGATACAGCAGATGAAGTATTCTTATCTAGCAGTACAGCTGAAGTAATGCCAATTATTTCAGTTGACGGTAAGCAAGTAAATGATGGAAAGCCAGGTCCAATTACGAGAAAATTACAAGCAGCATATGAAGAAGATGCTAATATTGTAGATAAGAAGATTTCTGTTAGCTAAATAAATTTAAAAAGGCATTCGGAAAATGTTTACCACATTTTCCGAATGCCTTTATTTAATGTTTAATGATGCAAGACATGATAAATTTTCCTAATAAGACCAGAAATTGTATCTTCTAACACTTAAATTTTGACTATATATTCATTATTACTAAAAACCTTTATAGCGTTCTCTAAATCATCACTCTTTACTAAAAGATAATCTGTATTATACGTTGAAATTGCAAAAATGCTAATTGATTTTTCAGCTAATAAAGTCGATATTTTAGCTAAAATGCCAACTAAACTGAAATCTAAAACATCATCAATTTTAAAGGCTTTCCAATGATCCTCCCGGTTGATGGTTTGTGTGGGAACATTTTCAGTAGGAAGAACTACAGATGTTTCCTCTTCTGTTTTCCCAATAAATAATGGACTTATTGAAAAATCTATCATACTCAAATCTGAAACTTGTATTACAGAAAATTCCTTAGATAACAATTTTAAAATCAATATCACCATCTCCGTTCTCATAACTATTATCATATAACAGTGACTGAGAATTTCATAAAACATTCTTTCATAAGAGGCTTAAATAAAAAAAGTAGTGTAAACCCAATAAATGGATATTACACTACTAATTATTAATCTTCCACTTCTTCTATTTTTAATCCATTGATTGTTTTGATTTTCTCTGTCTCTAGCTTATTTTGAGGATAAATAAAACAGAGTTCTTCATGCGAAGATGTGCTCATCCAAACTTTCCCATTCTGATAGAAAGATAAATCTTCCGGTAAATCTGGCATTTGCCATTCAAAAAGAGAACTAGACATTTTCTTCAGTATTGCTTTTGCGTTTTCAGTAGTTTTGAAATAATAAACATCTGCTGTAGCACCATCTAACATCGTACTAGCCCATTCAGATTCTTTTTTCATCACTGTAAATGAATTTTGAAGCACTTTTAATTCATTTTCCAACTCTGAGACATCTTCGTCTATATCTGTTCTTAAGACTAGTTGAAATTCATCACAAAATTGAAAACAGATATCAAGTAGTTCTCTATATACTTTATTTTTAGGATTCTTCACAATACTTAACATCTATTTTTCCTCCATGACAGTGCATAAAAATTCCAAATCTAGCTTCCCATTTCAAGGCTGTCTAAGAAATTTTCAAGTATTTCTAAGTAAGCATCCTTATGAATTACAAATGCTTCTCCATGCCCCGCATCAGGAAAGGTATATATTTCTGCTTCACTATTTGTATTTTCATATAATTCCCATGCTAAATCTGTTGGTACAAAGGTGTCTGCTTCTCCATGAATATATAAAATTGGTAGATTTGCTTTTTTCACTTGTTCTAATGCGCTTGCTTCACCAAAAGTATAACCTGCTTTTATTTTTGTCAAAGCACTTGTGGAATGAAGTACTGGAAATGCTGGTAGATGAAACATTCGAGTAATTTGATAATCGAACATATCCCATACAGATGTATACGGACTATCTGCAATAATTCCCTTCACATTATCAGGAAGCTCTTCTCCAGCTGTCATTAGAACTGTTGCAGCCCCCATTGAAAGACCATGTAGGATTATTTCTGTTTCTTCCCCTAGCTTTTCGACCAATGTATCAACCCACTGCACTAAATCTAAGCGATCATGCCAACCAAAACCAATATAATCTCCTTCACTTTGCCCATGTCCTCTTGCATCCGCAAAAAAGATATTATATCCTAATTCCTCATAATAATGCTGTCCATATAAAGCCATATCCTTTGCATGACCTAAATAACCATGTGATAAGATTACCAGTTTATGAGTAGGTTCCTTAGCTGGTAGAAAATATCCTTGCAATTCTAGACCATCATAAGATGTTATATTATAAATTTCATAGTTTTGATTTTTTGACCAGTCTCGCCAATCTCCATCTAGAAAGACTTCTAATGCCTCAGCAGAAACTTCTAGATCATTATTCCCCTGCAAAAATTCTTTTACATTTCTATCAATAGCTAAGTTGTAAAAGAAAAAACTCGCACCAATATTTATTGCAAAGAATACGAGGACGATTCCAATTACGATGTATTTTATTTTTTTGCGCATGCGATCTCCCCTTATCCTGTTCATCATATGAATCTATTATACAAAAGATTCTTTGTTTATTTTAGTGGTATTTTTAGGATGATGAAATAGATACGCATTATTTTCAACCTTACAGACTAACATAAAATGCCGTAGGGAATTTTAAACTTTCCCTACGACATTAAATTCTATTTTATATTTAGTTTCTGACCTTGCACATACTGAGTGACATCCATTCGAGTCAACTTACTGTATTTACGATCCATTTGATTCGTCCATGTGTCTAATCTTTGATTTTCCGAACGACTATCATAATAGTCTTTGATACGTTCATCAAATTCTGTTAATAGTTGTTTTTGTTCTCTCTCATCTTGAGCATAGCCATTTTCATGATAAACAACTGGAATTGGAAATCTAGGTTTTTGTTCAGGCTTATGATCAGGGTAACCTACAGCAATTCCATACAAAGGAATAACGTATTCTGGGATATTTAAAATTTCACTCGTACGGCGAATATCATTTCTTAAGCTACCTAAGAAACAAATTCCAAGTCCCATAGATTCTGCTGCAACAACTGCATTTTGTGCTGCCAAAGAAGCATCTACAGTTGCTACAATAAATGCTTCTGTACTTTGTAAGCTTGTTAAAACTGTTTCATCCTTTGAAGATTGGTCATGAATTCGCTTTAAGTCAGCACAAAATACGAATAAATGTGCATTATCCTCTACATAAGGTTGACCAGAAACTGCTCTTAGTTGGGCTTTCTTTTCCTTGTCTGTAACCCCGATAATCGTAAACGCCATGACATAGCTAGATGTTGATGCCATTTGCGCAGCTTTTACAATCGTATGAATTTCTTCTTCTGTTAGCTTCTCATCTGTAAACTTACGAATCGAACGGTGATTCATAATCGTTTCTAATGTTGGGTTCATTTTATTCTCCCCTTCAGCTATTATTTATTTTCTTGTAGCTCTTCTATAAATGTTTTTAATACGCGAATACTTTGTACACAATCAGATAGCTCTGACCATTCCGCTGGATTATGACTCACGCCATCCTTACTTTGAACAAAAATCATTGCTACAGGAAGCTTAGATCCTACAATCATTGCATCATGACCAGCACCACTTGGTAAATAGAAGGGCTCTATTCCACATTTTCCAACAGATTGAGCAAGCTTTTCCTGTAATTCCGAACTAATTTGAATTGGTGTTACTCGTGACTTCTCTTCATGCTCAACAGTCACATTATGTTTTTCGGCAATTTCTGAAGAAAGTTTTAAAATATGATCTACTAACTGATCACGCTTATCTTTGTAAATATCACGAGTATCTACAAATAAATTTACTTTTCCTGCAATAACATTCACACCATTTGGCTCTACATTTAATTTCCCTACTGTTGCCACAGCTGAATCACTGTATTGATGTGGTAATTTATTAATCGCTACAACAAAGTCACTTGCTGCTAATAGCGCATCTTGGCGATCATCCATCGGTGTATTTCCTGCATGTCCTGCTTTTCCAAGAAAAGTCATTTCAATACGACAAGAGCCAGCAATTCCAGTAACAATTCCACAAGGCAAGTTTAATTTCTCTAACCGTTTTCCTTGTTCAATATGTACTTCTACATACGTATCAATTTCTTGTGGATCTCTTTGCGCTTGTAAATATTTCTGGGCATCTAAACCGACCTCTGCTAATACTTCCGTGAAGGTTGCCCCTGTTCCATCCTTTAATGCTAATTTATCTTCCAATTTCTCCAAGCCCATCATTGCTTTACTTCCTTGCAGGCTTGACATAAAGCGAGATCCTTCTTCATCACTAAAAACAACAATTTCATATGGCTTTATCGGTTGATAACCGGATTCTTTCCAAGCTTCTACCACTTCTAATGCAGCAATTACTCCTAATGGACCATCAAAATGTCCACCCTCTGGCACACTATCTACATGAGATCCACTCATAATTACTGGTAAATCATTTTGTTTCCCTTCAAGACGTCCAAAAACATTTCCCGCCTCATCCTGACGAACCTCTAAGCCTGCTTCCTTCATCCAGCCGATAACTAATTGTTTCGCAGCCAATTCCTCTTTAGAATATCCAGAACGATTTGAGCCATTTGCAGGACTAAGACCAATTTCTGATATCGCATGAAGACGCTGAGCTACTCGCTCTCCTTTAATCCCATCTATATCGTATTTCGCATCGTAACTTTGCAATAATTTTTCTTTTAACATACTCATCATTTTCCCCTCCAATGTATATTTATTTAAAATAGTTTTAAAATTCTTCTTTCCATTTTAATTATAAACGATTCAATTTATTTTAACATCCATATCATCATTCAGCAGAAAATGTTACCCCATTAAATAAGGCAAAATAATAGACCAAGCTTCTACTTTTTCCGAAAAAGATTTAGTGTATTTACCGGGAATTGGACTTGTAGATGGAAGCTGGATAACCTCTACATCATACTTTTCAAGATTTTTAAAATGCTTTTGAAATGTTTGATATGCTTTTGTACCATTACACCCAATTAGCTTTAGACTTGGAAATGTATCTAACAGCTGGAATATATCATTAGGTTCCTCTTCAATAATATTTGCATCTAAGCTCCCTTGGCGAAAGCAGTTTTGAATGACATCCCATAATGCTATCTTCTTCCCTTTTAGAAAAGCTATTTTTTCTGAGTATGTTTCTAGCGGTTTTTGTTGAAATAATTCAAACATAATTGGCCAAAAGTGATTACGTGGGTTACCATAGTACTCCTGTTTTTCCAAAGATTTCACACTAGGCATAGATCCAAGAATAAGTACGCGTGGATTTTTCGGCAATACAGCTGGAAAAGAATGGATTCTCTGCATGATATAGTTTCCTCTCTCATTTCTAGTTAAAATTATCGTAAAATAATTCACTTCTATAAATCAAGTTTGCGCTATAATAGATTTACTTCATTATTAGATTAGACAGGAATTCTTTGAAATTCGCTATCCAATATAGAATATTACTGCAAGGAGACGGAAGATGAGAGCTATTTTTATCGGTATTTTATCTGCTTTATTTTTCTCAGTAACATTTATTTTGAATCGCATGATGGATCTTGAAGGGGGAAGCTGGATTTGGAGTGCATCCCTAAGATTTTTCTTCATGCTACCAATGTTATTATTGATTGTTGGCTATCAAAAAAATATTAAACCTGTGTTGGCACATTTAAGGCGATATCCTACACAGTGGATTCTTTGGAGCACTGTAGGTTTTGGGCTATTTTATGCACCATTAACCTTTGCCTCAAGCTTTGGGCCAGGTTGGCTTGTTGCTGCTACATTTCAATTAACCATTATTGCTGGTTCTCTATTAGTACCATTTATTAATAAAAGTGGTTCAAAACGGATACCTATGCAAAGCATATGGATTTCCGTCGTTATCATTTTAGGTATATTTATTATGCAAATTGAACATGCGTCCTCTGTTTCTTGGGTTCATATGATGCTTTGTGTCATTCCACTGCTTATCTCGGCATTTGCCTATCCACTAGGAAATCGAAAGATGATGCAAATCTCTAACGGAGAATTAACAACCTTTCAACGTATTTTAGGAATGACTATTGCCAGTATGCCGTTTTGGATTATTTTATCTGTTTATGGACTTTTAACTGAAGATTTACCAACTGCTAGTCAAGTCGGTCAAACTTTCATCGTGGCAATTTCTTCTGGAGTTATTGCGACCGGATTATTCTTTTATGCAACGGAGCTCGTGAAAAATGATAATCAGAAATTAGCTGGTGTCGAAGCGACACAATCTGGAGAAGTATTATTTGCTTTAATTGGCGAGCTTATCTTATTAAGCGCCCCACTTCCAGCTGTGGCTTCCTTTATTGGTATGGCACTCGTGATTTTAGGAATGGTTTTACATAGTATTAGTTCTTCGAAAAAGGTTCCAGTTCAAAAGAAAAGAAGCGCATCTATTTCTTAGCGCTTCTTTTCCTATTCCTCTCCTACAGCTTTTCTCATTACTTGTTTCACTCTATGTTTTTCTCTATCTCGTACAAAAAAAGCAAGAATAAATGCGATAAAAGTAATCGCTGTTGCAGCATAGAATGAAACATTTACTCCATGAATAAAAGCTTCTGTATTACTTTCAGCAACATCACCAATAATAAAGCGCGATGTCATCATGCTCACTAATAATGCGGTCCCTATAGAAGCTCCCACCTGTCGCATCGTATTATTCATCGCTGTGCCATGTGGAATCAAATGTCTTGGTAATTGATTTATACCTGCCGTTGTTGCAGGCATTAGGATCATGGATAATCCTAGCATACGAATCGTAAATACCACTGTTAAATAGGTAAGGGTCGTATCTGCACTTAGATTGGTAAATAGTAATGTAGTTATCGTAGTAATTCCTAAACCAATGATAAGTAGCCAACGAGCTCCAATATGGTCAAAGATTCTCCCTACAATTGGTGATAAGAAACCCATTAATAATGCCCCAGGTAACATCATCATTCCTGCATCTAGTGCAGTAAAGCTTGCCATGTTTTGCATATAGATAGGTAAAATAGTCTCTGAAGAAATCAATCCCATAAAACCAACCATGCCAATGACGGTTGTGATTCGAAAGGTTTTATTTTGAAAAACTCGAAATTCTAGAACTGGTTGTTTGAGTATAAACTGTCTGCGGATAAAGAATCCAAGAGAAATAAACCCTAAAATAATTACACCAAATGTGACATAATTAAATTGTTCATTACTACCAATCGTACTAAAGCCAAATAACAACCCTCCAAATCCAATAGTAGATAGTGCAATCGAGATAAAATCGACCTTTGGAAAAGTACGGGTAATTACATTTTTCAAAACAAAATAAGCAAAAATTATATCAATAATAACTAATGGCAGTACAATTAAGAATAAAAATCTCCAATGAATAAATTCAATCAGCCAACCAGCAATCACAGGAGCAAGTGCTGGAGCAAAAGAAATAACTAATCCAACTGTACCCATAATTGTCCCTCTTCGTTCGATAGGAAAAATCATGATTAATACCGTCATCATTAATGGCATTAAAATCCCCGCACCAATTGCTTGAATAATCCTACCAAACATCAGTATCGGAAAGTTCAGTGCAATTGCACAAATCACTGTTCCGATAAAAAAGACACACATGGAAGTCATAAATAATTTCCTTGTTGTAAATGTCTCCATTAGAAAAGCAGTAATTGGAATCATAATTCCATTGACCAGCATAAAAACAGTCGTTAGCCATTGCACTGTGTTTTCTGTTAAGTCAAGATCAAGCATAATTTGAGGTGTAGCGGTCAGTAAAAGGGTCTGATTTAACAAAGACAAGAAAGAACCTGCTATAAGTACGAGAACAATTGGTAATTTACTTCGTGTAGAACGTTGTTGGATTGGAATCTTGTCCAAAAATAATTTCCCTCCCACCTTTTTAAAGCGCTTTCAAAAAGCCATATTAAAAAAACTAGAAGATTTCTAGTTTTTCTTTGACTAAATTCAATCCTATTATGTAATCAAACAATTATGTATGAAACGCTTATTTTTCTATAGTTTTTTACCTACAAAAAAACCAGCTTCCTATATTCTTTTCTTAAGAAGGAACTGGTCAAATCATTTATTTTTTAGGTTAAGCCACGATTGCCGTAACAAAAAATAAAAAGTTTTAAACCACCACTTCGCTAAGTGGGTGTTTGCAGAAGCCTTCCTGTCGTCCCCTACACATTGAGGGCTTGACATTTCAACTTCGATTAAAACTCCCTATTCCAATTATAGAGGTTAAAACTTAGAATTATCACGTACACCGTAGCCTATATGTATATGATAGCGATGAATACCTCATAATGCAAGGAAAAATTCTTTCCATCTTATACCTAAAATAAAGTACTGAGATCTAAACAGCAATTGACGAATTGGAGATTCCTTGTAAAATGATGATAGAGATAAAACAAAATTGCAATCAACAGGAGCTTCTATATTTCTCCTATAGATCGTAATGAACATACAGAAATAGAATATAGGAAATGGGGACTACTATGATTTACTACATTGCAGCATATTTATTAAAAATTATTTTAACTATTTTTAGACCATTAAAAGTACATCAAAAAGAAAAGCTACCACAGGATGGCGGCTATATCATTGCTTGTACACATACAGGTTGGGTGGATATTTTATGGTTAGGTGTCTCAATTTTACCAACCAAAATTAACTACATGGCAAAAGTTGAGTTATTCCAAAAGCCTGCGCTTAAATGGTTAATGGGGAAATTAAAGGCTTTTCCAGTCAATCGTGAAAATCCAGGACCAAGCTCTATTAAAATCCCACGTAAATTATTAAAAGATGGAGAAATCGTCGGGATTTTCCCAAGTGGTACAAGAACAACAGAGGAAGTTCCATTAAAAAAAGGTGCCGTTACCATTGCAACACATTCCAAAGCTCCAATTGTTCCAGCAGCATATGTTGGACCAAATAACTTTAGTGACTTATTTAAATTTAGAAAACCACATCTTATTTTTGGAGACCCGATCACACTTGATCCTGACCTTCCTAAAAAAGAAGCTATTGATAAAATGATGGACGATCTAAACAAAGCATTAATTGATTTACAAAATCGCATTAAATAAAAAGCAGGGATTGTTGAAGGTTTTATTTTTCAACAATCCCTATTTTCATTTATGGACGATCAATCACTTTATTTTCTAATGTTCCAATATTTTCTATTTCTAGTGTAACTATGTCTCCAGCTTGGAGGAATTGAGGTGGCTTCATAGCTACTCCTACCCCATCTGGAGTACCTGTCATAATAATATCTCCAGGCTCTAATGTTACTAAATGTGAGATGAATTCCATTAAAAATGGCACATCAAAAATAAGTTTATTCGTATTTGAATCTTGACGCTTCTCACCATTTACATAAGAACGAACATTTAAATTAGCAGGATCAGATAATTCATCTGCGCTAACTACCCATGGACCAATCGGTGAAGTACGGTCAATTGCTTTTCCTTGTAACCATTGTGGTGTACGCTTTTGTAAATCACGAGCAGTTGTGTCATTTCCAATGGTATATCCAGCAATATAAGCAAAAGCATCTTCTTTCTTCACTTCTCTTGCTTCTTTTCCAACTACAATACATAATTCTACTTCATAATCTAATTTTTCTGTTTGTGGTGTTTTTTCAATAGCATCTTCAGGTCCAATTAAGGATGTAGCGTATTTTGTAAATAATACTGGAAATTCCGGTACATCACTTTCCATTTCTGCGGCATGTTCAATATAATTTCGCCCGATACAGATAATTTTACGTGGTTCAGGAATTGGTGTTTCTAAAGTTACTTTTTCTCTATCTAGTGAAATAACATCTGATTTATCTACCTGTAAAGAATATTCATAAGCAGCTTTTGCTTTATCAAAAGCTGGCTGTCCAATTCGATAAAAAGCATTGGGACATGCTGGTAATTCCTTGTCAATTTCTTCTATTGCTGATAAATTCTCTTCTGCAAACATCGCTAGACGATAGCTTTCCTGAAGGTCAACTACTTTGTTTTCTACGATAAACCCCATACGAGCTGAGCTTTGGTTTGCTTTTGCCTTATAACTAACAAGCTTCATGTAATACTCTCTCCCTCTATGTAAATTCTGTTCTGCATTAAATATAACATATTTTCCGTATTTTCATACATCAATTCATGTCAGAAAAGTCAATTTTGAATGCTCTTCCCTATTACAAGTTATTTAATAATTTCCAATCTAAAATCACCTTCCAAATATTAGTTGACATTTTTTTTCAAATAAAGTAATGTTAGAGCAACAATTAAATCATTATATTTCTTATCAAGAGAGATGGAGGGACTGGCCCTGCGATATCTCGGCAACAGACTTTTATAAGTACTGTGCCAAATCCAGTAGCATAATGCTTGAAGATAAGAAGAGAATAATCTAGTGCGCTGATTAAAGACCTCTTCTACTTTCAAGAAGAGGTCTTTTTATTTTCTACCATTAGCACTGGAATAAATTTTTGAGAGGAGGAATGTCTTATGACAAACATAGAAACCAAATTAGTTCAAATTGGAAACAAAAGCGACGATAAAACAGGCGCCATCAATCCGCCCATTTATTTATCCACTGCTTATGAACACAAAGGCATTGGACTATCTACAGGCTACGATTATACTCGTACGAAAAACCCTACCCGTACAATTTTAGAAGAAGGTATTGCAAGCCTTGAATCTGGTGATGCAGGATTTGCCTGTAGTTCCGGAATGGCTGCTATTCAACTTGTATTAACTTTATTTCACTCTGGTGATGAGTTAATTGCAATTGAAGATATTTATGGTGGTACATTCCGTATTTTCGATCAATATAGGGATGCATATAACATTCATACAACTTATTCTACATTTACAGATTTAACAGAAACCGAAGCATTGATTAATGAAAATACAAAGGCATTATTTATCGAATCTCCTACAAATCCAATCATGCATGAAATCGATATTGAAGCGGCTAATAAATTAGCTAAAAAACATAATCTCTTACTCATTGTTGACAATACTTTTTTAACTCCTTATATCCAGCGTCCAATTGAATTGGGGGCAGATATTGTAATCCATAGCGCTACAAAATATATTGGTGGCCATAATGATGTGCTTGGAGGATTAGTCGTATCTAAAGGGAAAGAGCTTTCCGAAAAGCTCGCTATGTTCCATAACACAGCTGGTGCTGTATTGTCTCCATTCGATTCATGGTTAATGATACGCGGTTTAAAAACGCTTCATCTTCGCATGAAACAACATGATGCAAATGCGAAGGAAGTTGCTAAATATCTAGAATCAGAACCAGAAATTGTTACAGATGTTTTATATGCTGGAAAAGGTGGAATGTTATCCTTTCGTTTGAAGAAAACAGAATGGGTGGATCCTTTTTTACAGAATATCCAGCTGATAACATTTGCAGAAAGTCTTGGTGGTGTAGAAAGTTTCATTACATATCCAACGACACAAACACATGCAGATATGCCAGTTGAAGAAAGAGAACGTCGTGGTATTTGTGATCGTTTACTTCGTTTTTCAGTTGGCGTAGAAGAAGCAGCCGACATCATTGCAGATCTAAAACAAGTATTTAATAAAATTAAAAATATTTAAGGGGAGAATTATAATATGACTAAAATTCCATTTCGCGCAGACCATGTAGGAAGTTTACTACGCCCTGAAAGAATCCATCAAGCAAGAAAAGATGTTAAGGAAGGAAATCTTTCAGCAGAAGAATTATACATTATTGAAACAGAAGAAATTACAAAAATTGTAGACAAGCAAATTGAAGTTGGTTTACAAGCGGTTACAGATGGGGAATTCAGAAGAAGATTCTGGCATACAGACTTTTTGGAGCATCTAAATGGTATTGAAGGATATGTTCCAGACGAAGGTTACCAATTCGCTGGTGGTGAAGAAACAGAAAGATATAACGTTCGCAACGTTGGTAAGGTTTCATTTAATCCTGATCATCCACATGTTAAGGATTTCAAATTATTTAATGAGATTGTTGGTGGACGTGCTGTTGCTAAACAAACAATTCCAAGCCCAAACCAGCTATTTAATGCAGGTATTATTGATGAATCTATCTATCCAGATATCGAAGAATATGCAAATGATGTGATACAAGCATATAAAGATGCACTCCAAGCATTTTACGATGCAGGATGCCGCTATCTACAATTAGATGATGTATATATCGCAGGTCTCTCTTCTCCTGACATTCCATTTAACGATGGAAAATATGATAGAGATTATTTAATTGATTTAGCACTTCGCGTTATCAATAGAGTGCTTGATGATAAACCAGAAGATTTATATATTACAACACATCTTTGCCGTGGTAATTACCGTTCTAACTATGCATTCTCAGGAAGCTATGATCTCATTGCACCTACCCTACTTGCTAAAGAAAAAGTAGATGGCTTCTTCTTAGAATATGATGATGAGCGCGCTGGAACATTTGAACCTTTAAAACATGTACCAAAAGTTGGTCCTAGAGTAGTACTTGGTGTATTCACATCTAAACATGGAGAGCTTGAGGATAAGGATGAGATTATTGCTCGCATTAAGGAAGCTTCTAATTATATTCCATTTGAGCAAATCTGTATTAGTCCACAATGTGGATTTGCATCTACACACCATGGAAATAAATTAACAGAAGAAGATCAGTGGAAGAAATTAAAATATATTGTTGATATTGCCAACGAAGTTTGGAGTTAAAATGACAAGAACGCTACAGCACTTTCTAAGCGGCTATAGCGTTCTTTTTTATTAATTTCTAATTTGTCCTTCACCAGTAATAAAAAATTTACTAGAAGTTAATGCAGGCAATCCCATTGGACCTCTTGCATGCAATTTTTGTGTACTGATTCCTATTTCTGCACCATAACCAAATTCAAAGCCATCTGTAAATCGAGTTGATACATTATGATACACTGCGGCAGCATCTACATTTTGTAAAAAGAATTTCGCATTCTCCTTATCTTCTGTCACAATAGCTTCTGAATGCTTTGTTCCATAGTTATTAATATGCTCCACAGCTTCTTTGCAAGTTTCCACAACTTTCACGCTAATAGATAAGCCTAAATATTCTTTTTCCCAATCATCCTCTGTAGCTTCAAATGCATTTGGACATACTTGACGCACTTTTTCATCTCCATAAATAGATACGCCTTTTTCCTGTAATTTATTAAGTAAACGTTCCCCATTAGCTACAAACCAACCTGATTCGATTAGAAGGGATTCTATTGCATTACAAACCGATGGACGCTGAAGCTTAGCATTTAATACAATGTTTTCTGCCATTTGATAGTCGGCTGAATGATCAATAAACAAATGACAATTCCCAGCACCAGTCTCAATAACAGGAACAGTAGATTCTCGTACTACTGTTTTAATTAATTGACTTCCTCCACGCGGAATTAATACATCTAAATATTCCTCTAAACAAAATAATTCTTTCGCTGTTTCTCTACTCGTATCTTCAATTAATTGCACTGCATCTGCAGGTATCTTACTTTGTTCTAATGCGCGATGAATAGATGATACTAATGCTATATTTGAATGTTTTGCTGATGAGCTACCACGTAAAATAATCGCATTTCCTGTTTTTAATGCTAATGTCGCAGCATCTATCGTTACATTCGGTCTTGCCTCATAAATCATGCCAACTACACCAATAGGCACACGTTTTTTTTGTACATGAATTCCATTTTCTTTTTCAATAGTTTCTAAGATTTCTCCAACTGGATCCACTAATGTAACTAGCTGCCCAATGGCATCATGCATATCTTGAATACGTTTTTTATCTAGCATAATTCGATCTAAAAATGCATCTGTTAGCCCTTTCTCTTTTCCTTCTAACAAATCTATTTTATTTGCTTGTAAAATACTTTCTATGTCTATTAATAATTGTTTGGCTATATTCTGTAAGGCTTGATTTTTTTCCTCGGTCGTTATGTTTACTAATTGATAACTAGTTTCTTTTGCAATTTTTCCTTTTTGCAATACTTCACTCATGATTATAACCTCCTAAGCATTAATTTTTTTGACCCAACGATCTCGGTGAATCACTTCTCCAGATAAGACGCAGTTCTCTATTGCCTCTTCCTGGTTTCTACTCATAATTTTTTTCATAACTTCATCTGACGAACAGCTTACTTCTCCTTTTCCAAGTAATCCATTCATTCCGTGTACTTCAACTACTTCTCCTTTTTGGAAGGTACCAGACACTTTGAAAATTCCCGCTGGTAACAAACTTTTCCCTTTAAACATAATCGCTTCTTCAGCACCTGGATCTATATACAGCTTCCCTACACTTTCAGAATGAAGGGCAATCCACTGACGCTTCGTATTAATAGCTCCCTCTGTGTGACTAGCAATATAGGTTCCGTCCCCTTCCCCTTCAAGGATAATTTTTAATTTATCCGGTCCTTCCCCTTGCCCAATAAATACAGATACACCTAAGGAAGTTGCTCGTTTTGCAGCAAGAAGCTTGGATTTCATTCCCCCAGTTCCTACTTTAGAGCCTGAATCTCCCGCAGCTTTCATCATTTCATCTGTGATTCCTTCTAGAAAATCAATTTTCTGGGCAGTGGGATCTGTATTTGGGTTTGCAGTATATAATCCATTAATATCAGTTAAAATAATTAATTGATCTGCATGAATGAAACCACTTACCAAAGCTGAAAGCATATCGTTATCACCAAATGTCAACTCATCAATTGCAACCGTATCGTTTTCATTAATAATCGGTATCAAGCCTCGATCTAGAAGCTCTGTTATAGTAGCAAATGCATTGCGATACCGATCACGATCTAAGAAATCTCCTCTTGTTAATAAAATCTGTGCTGGTACAATATCATATTTAGAAAAATGCTCAATATAAGACTGGACTAATAGGCTCTGCCCTACTGCTGCAGCTGCTTGCTTCCCTTTTATAGTAACAGGACGTGAGCTATAGCCCAATTTCTTAAATCCAGCTGCAACTGCACCTGACGATACAACGACAATATCGTGTTTATCTGCATGGAGGTTTGCTAAAGCTTGCACATGATCCGTAAATTTATTTAGATCAATTTCTCCTTTATCATTCGTCAATGAACTACTTCCGATTTTCACTACAATTCTTTTCTTAGCCAATTCATACGCCACCTTTTTGCATGAAAATTCAAAACCATATAAAAAAATATACAAAAAACCTTCCGCCCTTAAAATAATTATAAGGACGAAAGGTTTCACTTCCGCGGTACCACCATTATTGGACATACAATATGCCCCACTTTATTTCATAACGCTGAAAAAGCGCCTATGTTTTTAGCATAGGACTCAAAGGACAGGTTCTGTGAATTATTAATGACGAGATTTTTCAGCTTATAAATCTCGCTCTCTTTCATCATAAGGCTCACATACTAATTCCTTTTAAAACGTTCGTATATTGTTTATGTTTTATATATTATGTATACAAACATAATAATTGTCAAATTTATTTTTCAAAAATCCGTAACAAATCACTTTTTATTTTTATTTTTCTATAAAATTCCGTGATTCATGATTGTATTCATATTAAGATAGAGAGTAGCAAACATTATTGTTGATGAAGAAAGGACTGTATTCTTTTTGAAAAAAATAACGATTTCTATATTTATTCTATTGCTTATTTTAAGTGCATGTTCTGGAAATGATTCAACGTCTGATCATGAAGAAGATGGACATCATCACACTCCATCTGGTGATCTTCGAGAAAAAACAGCATCCTCTAATGAACTTCCTAGCTTTTTAAATGATCATGCAGAGGAAATGGGAAATATATATGCTGCGGTAAGTCAACATCAAGAATTATTAGAACATATCCCTTGTTACTGTGGTTGTGGTGATGATGCAATTGGTCATAAAGATAACTATGACTGCTTTATTCATCAAAATGAAGCAGACGGCTCCATTGTATGGGATGATCATGCTACCAGATGCAATGCTTGCTTAACTATTGCTGTAGAATCCATTGTTGAATATCAGAATGGAAAGAGCATCAAAGAAATCCGCGAGATGATTGAGGAAAATTATCAAGAAGGATATGGAGAACCAACTCCTACACCAGAAGTGTAAAATAAATAACTTAAGAAAAGGAGCAGATAGATTTTCTATTTGCTCCTTTTCCATTCTCATTTCAAAACAAATTTTGTTGTACTGTAGCCTTCTCTGCTTTTCTTCACTTCTAATACTGCTGAGAAACTATTTTTCAATGCCTGTACATGAGAAATAACTCCAATCATTCTTCCTGATTTCTGTAAATCAATTAAAGCATCGATTGCTTTATGTAAAGATTCCTCATCTAATGAGCCAAAGCCCTCATCAATAAACATCGTATCAATTCTAACATTCCCTTGGAAGCTTTGAATCACATCAGACATTCCTAATGCAAGACAGAGTGATGCATTGAACTTCTCTCCTCCTGATAAAGTTTTCACATCACGAATTTGACCGGTGTAATTATCATAAACATCAAGTGCAAGGCCACTTTGCCTTCCGTGCGATTCTTGTCGTTCGCTACGTAATAAGAAATATTGTCCATTTGATAATTGCTGGAGACGATAATTTGCTGCCTCAATAATTTGTTCTAAATATTCGATTTGGAGATATCTTTCAAAGGATATCTTCTTACTATTTTGTCCGCGCAAGACATCATATAAATCTGTAATCACTCCATAGCGAGCTTCTAAAGCAGTAACTTGTGTACTAGTTTTTTCAATGCGCTCTTTTATTTCTGTACCTTCATGGAAATATTTTTCAGATAGCTGTAGTGTTTTTAATTTCTCCTCATATTTCTCTTTCCATTGTTGTACTTCTTCACTTAATACAGTTAAATCAGCTTTTTCTTTTTCATGTAGGGATTCTTGTAATTCTTTCACTTGCCTTTCAACAGTAACCTTTTCTTGTTTAAATTGCTCTATTTCCTGCTTTAATTGAGTACAAGCTAACTCTGGTAATTTGGCTTCTAAATATTCTGCTTTAGAAGAAAATTGTGCTCGAGTAATTGCTTCGTCAAATGCAGTGATTGATTTTTCTTCTCGTGTTTTAGCATCCTGAAGCTGTGTTTCCGTATGCTTGAGAGTAGCATGAGCATTTGTTAACATATCTCGTTGATTTTGGTAATTAGCTTGCGCCTGCTCTAAAGCTTGCTCTAATTGACGTTGCTGTTTCTGTAATTGTTGAATACGAGCTTCCAATGTAGCTAACACACGGAAGGATTCAGGTATTTGGCGAATTCTTTCTTCATAGACTGCATGAGTTCGATCATATAAATTTTGCTGTTCATAATAATCCTTCTCTAATAAATGTTTTTGCTGCTCTAATTTCCTATATTCTAGTTTCACTTTTTCAAGCTTTTGCTTATTTTCAGCTAATAATTCTTGCTTTTTCTGCAAAGTAATAATTTCTTCATTCAATTGCTTCCCTGCTGATTCAACTTCAGAAATAACTTTCTCTAGTGATTGAAATTGAATACCCATTTCATGAATAGAAGCTTGAAGCTGCTCGATTTGTGTTTGGTTACTTTTCAACTGACCTGCTGCTTCACTTAAATGATTGCTTACTTCATTAAGTTGTTTTCGCATAGATTCAAGCTGTTCACGGGATACAAATTCCTCTTGATGATCAGCTTTGTTTGGATGTGTGAGGCTACCACAAACAGGACAAGCATCACCATTATGTAAATGATTTGCTAAAATACTTGCTTGTCCGTTCAACCATTTCTCTTCCAACAAGTCATAGTGCCTCTTCACCTGCTGATAAGCTTCGTCCTTCTCTTGCTTTTCTTTCTTAATCTGCATATTCGTTTGTTTTAATTTCCGCAAATTCGTAAGTATATTCCAATGTTCGCGTAATTTACTACGCTTCTCCATTTTCTCTGGAAGATCAATAATGATTTGTTCATCTTGATAAATTTGTTTTTCATTTTGTTGAATAATTTCACTTTGCTTTTTCCAATTTTCCTCTAGTTGATGTAACTGTTTTTTCGTCTCTTCCGCATTCTTCTGATATGTTTCTAGTGCTTTTTTTTCGACTTCCATTGCTTGAACAACTGGAAGAAATTGATTTAAACGATCCAGCTCTGTACGAATATTTTCCCTAACATCTTTCTTTGCTTCTTCTTCGTGTAATTTTATTTCCGCTTGTTTTAATGCTTCTGTTACTTTTTCAACATTGCTTTTCGCTTCTGCTAAAGCTTTCTGTTTTCCTAAAACTTCATTAGCAGCTTCTTCTGCTTGCTTTTCATAGATTTCAATTTGATTTGCTCTTTCGGCAGTCAGTAATTGTTTTTCTTTCGTTTGAATATGAGGTAATTCTGTTTGAAGCTGCTGTAATCTCGTATTTTTCTTATCTAATTCCCCAAAACGTTCATTCAAGGCCTCAGCCTGAAATAAAGCTTGAGTCTTCGCATTATACAGCTTGAGTGCTTCTTGATAAGCTTTTTTATCTTCTTCTATTTTCTGGTGATAATAAGAAATTTCTCTTTCTAATCCAGTTAAAACTTGAGCCACATTAACATGCTCGGCTGCTAAAGATGGAAATAGTATTGACTCTTCACGTACAGGAAGTGTTGCTGAAATATTGTTTATTGTTGTATCAATAGCAGCTTTTTCACGTTCATATGCTTTCTCAACCTCTGCTCGTTTATTACGCAACTTTTCATTAATCTTCTGATAACCATCTGTTTTAAATAACCGCCGTAAAATAGCTTCTTTGTTTTCTGTTTCCGAAGTTAATAATTTACGGAATTCACCCTGTGGAAGCATAATGATTTGCTTAAACTGATCTTCGGTTAACCCAATTAATTCTTCTATTTTCAAATTAATTTCTGATACAATTTGTCGATCGACGACAGGAGTTTCTTCCTGATCTATAATTTCATAAAACTCATACTTTTCACCTGTTTTCGTTTTATTTCCTTTTTTCACGTGAGGTAATTGACGTAAAACGCGAAAACGGCGTTGATGGATTTCAAAAAAAAGCTCGACTGACGTATGTACTTGATCATCGGCAAAATCACTACGAAGCATCATATAATTTTCCCGATCTGAACCACTAGCACTTCCATATAAAGCAAAACAAATCCCATCAAAGATTGTTGTTTTACCTGCACCAGTATTCCCACAAATAACAAATAAACGATTTTCATTTAGCTTAGTAAAATCAATAATTTCTGTGTTTTTATAAGGTCCAAAACCTGTCATGGTTAATCGTAAAGGCTTCATCAGCTGTCCTCCTTCCTAGTCATTATTTTCATCCTTTAATATTTCTTCTAAAATATCTTTAAAAACCTCCGTGGTTTCCTCTGTTGCTTCTACACCCTTTACTTCTTTATAGAAGGCTTCAAATAATTCAAAATCTGTTAATTTACTACGATGAATGGATTCTTTTTCTCCATCTTGTAGCTTTACAAAAGTATTTTTCCGTTCTACATGCATCACATTCGGATAAACAGAGCGAATTTTCTCCATTGGGGATAGCATTGGCGTTTGATCCAATAATGTAACAAATACATAATCTTCATTAATTGGATGTGTCAGCAGGTCTTCCATCATGGCTTCTACTCTTCTCATATCACGCTTTGGTGTTAATAAACGTTTTTCAATTTGACAAGCACCTTCTCCATCCATTTCTATAATATAGAATCCTTTTTTGTGATTGCCCTCTGAAATGGAATATTTCATTGGAGATCCTGCATAACGGATATGTTCAGCTAATACATGATGAGCTTGATGCAGATGTCCAAACGCCACATAGTCAAATTCTAAAAAATAACGAGCTGATACATGTTCTGCACCACCAATAGATAAAGGACGTTCCGAATCACTTGTATTTTCAGCCTCTTCCCCAGTTGGCGTGATAAAAGCATGCCCTACATAAACATGACGAGCTGATGGATCCTTCTTCTCTTTAATACTTTCAACAATTTTCTTCGCTGCATCATCATGTGTTTTAATGGCTTCATCCTGATAATAATTTCGCACTAAGCTTGGATCTGCATATGGCACCAAATGAAAATGAACTTCCCCGTATTCATCCTGTAAAACCACTGGCTCGATTTCACTAAGTAATTGTCCAACAAGATGTAACCCTTTTTGCTTTAAAATACCGCTCGCGAATTGAAGTCTACTAGGACTATCATGGTTTCCCGCAATTGCAATAACAGGAATTTTTAATTCCAAAACAATTTTATTTAATACTTCGTTTAAAAGATGAACGGCTTCTGTGGGCGGTACTGCACGATCATATAAATCTCCAGCAATAATAATCACATCTGGTTGTTCTTCAATAATTGCTTGAATGAACTGATCTAAAATATATGCCTGATCCTCTGTCATATAAACGCCTTGAACCAATTTTCCTAAGTGCCAATCAGCTGTATGGAAAATTTTCATTTATCTCACATCATTTCTCTTCATTATCAATATACTTCTCATTATAATGAATGCTTGGAATAATCTCCAAGTCTATGATTTTTAAAGCTGATTTCTAGTAGAATTGGAGCAATTCAAACAACCGAGATAAATTGATATTCGCTTGGATCAGCAATAGACTATGCCTCTAAAATGAAAAATAGTAGGCAAGGTCACTTTTACATGACCTTACCCACTAATTGTTAGAACATCTTATTTTTTTAATGATTTAGTAAAAAATTCCTTCACTGGCTCTAATACTTTAAATCCTTCATGTTTAACACCTGGAACGATATCTAGCCGTGCTTCGATTCCATGGTCTGCAAAATTCTTATGCAACGCTTTTAAGCGTTCTACTCTTGTCTTCCCATAAGCGTCCATTCCGTCCATCCAAAATGGATCATTGGTATCATTAATTTCTTCCATTTCTACATCATCGCCGCCAACAATCATTTGAACTGGCACTTGCTTCATCAAATCAAAACGAACTGGCACACCAAATTTTTCTTCAAAATCACTAATACCAAGATACCAAGGCTTTGTATCATCTAAATATGTAATTCTACCTGGTGCACCAATAGATGCAGCTAATAAGCGATCAGGATGTAAATATAAGAAGCGGTGTGTAAAATGTCCTCCACCGGAAAACCCGTGCATTAGAACTTTATCTGTTCTCACACGATATTTTGCTGCTAATTCATCCATCATTGCAAATAAAATATCATCATAACGAATACCATCATAATGAATAAATTTATAAGAACTTAATTCACCAGGAAACGCGATTCCTGCTGGAAAGACTGGTACAAGAATAATGGATTGATTTGCTTCCGCAAAATCGATAAAAGCATCACGATATTCCTGCACTGGACGATTTGTTCCGTGAACAATTACAGCTAAGTTATAGATTTGATCCCCTTCTGGATCATAATCACTTGGAACATAAGTAAAATAAGAAAATCTCAGATCAAATTGACACGCATTCAATGTTGTTTTTCCAAAATCATACATCGCCAATTTAGGTGAATTTTTCAAAATATCTCCCTCTTTCTATTTTCTGAATATACTATACAAAATTAGAATCCAGATTTCAAATTTAATATTTTTATTGCTTATTATCAAAAACTTCTATTCCACTGATGAATGCTCTATTTTAATAGGTTTACAAGTCTTTGATAAGAAATGGTGCATTTCATTTTTTAGCTATTCCTTTCTAAATATAATATAATTTTGAATATTATTAAAGTAAATTTGATTCGTTTAAATAACAATAGCAAGGAAGAATCTTTTATTTCATGATGGGAGTAGATAAAATGAAAAACTATCGTCTAGGTGTACTTCGGGGAGATGGCATTGGTCCAGAAATTGTCGATGCTACAGTGAAGGTATTTACAGCTGCTGTTAAGAAAACAAATACAAATATGGAATGGGTTCATTTACCAATGGGTTGGGAAGCGATTAAGAAAGATAATAGGCCATTGCCAGAGTCAACCATAAACGCTTTGAAGGATACACATGGCTGGATTCTTGGCCCCCATGATTCTTCTTCTTATCCACCCGAACATCGAAAACAACTTAACCCAAGTGGAGGACTCCGCCATATCCTTGATTTATATGCAAATATTCGCCCGGCAAAATCAATGCCAGGGATTGATGGAGTTGTAAAGGATGCAGATTTGGTCATCTATCGGGAAAATACAGAAGGCTTTTATGCAGATCGTAATATGCATGTTGGCCATGGCGAATGGAAAATTACAGAAGATGTTGTACTGACAGCTGGTGTTTTTACTAAAAAGGCGATCCAACGAATTGCATATGCTGCCTGCAATATGGCAATGCAACGCCGAAAGAAATTGACCATCGTGCATAAAGCAAATGTCCTTCATTTAAGTATGGGATTATTTCTGCAAGTTTGTTTGGATGTTGCTAAAGAATATCCAGAGTTAGAAGTCGATTCCTATCATGTAGATGCAATGGCAGCACATTTAGTTCGTCGTGCAAAAGATTTTGATGTGATTGTCACAGAGAATATGTATGGAGATATTCTCTCTGATTTAGCTGGCGAACTTGTCGGTAGCCTGGGATTAGCACCATCTATTAATACAAATGATCATTTAGCAATGGCCCAAGCTGCACATGGCTCTGCACCAGATATTGCAGGCTTAAATATTAGTAACCCAACAGGAATGATTCTATCTACGGTGATGTTAATGGAATGGCTTGCAGAACGTCATCAAGATCCGAAGCTTAAAGAAATCGCGGAAATCGTAGAAACAGGCTTGTATCAAACAATGGAATCCGGTGTTAAAACAAAAGATCTTGGTGGTCAAGCATTAACAACCGAATTTGTAGAAACTATCGTAAACCAGATCAATTAATTTTCGTCAAAAAAGAAGCGTATTGGAGTAATTAACCCCGATACGCTTCTTCATAAATTTTCTGGATATCTTCTAGTGATAATGTTCGTGGGTTATTTTTTAATAGTCGCTCTACTTTGCTTGCTTCCTCAGCTAAAGCTGGAAGAGCCTCTAAGGAAACGCCAACTTCTTCTAAGCTCCTAGGAATTCCTATGTCCTTACATAAACGCGTCAATGAAAAAACTGCTTGGTCTGCTGCATCTCTTAAAGACATTTCTCGTGCATTTTCTCCTAGCGCTTCTGCAATCTCAGCAAATTTCTCCACATTTGCCACTACATTATACTTCATTACATACGGGAGCAAAAGTGAATTAGATACACCATGTGGAATTTTATATTTGCCCCCAAGTGGATAAGCAAGTGCATGTACTGCACCTACACCAGCATTACCAAAAGCAATTCCAGCAAGTAAGCTTCCCATCGCCATATCAGCTCGTGCTTTTATATCATTCCCCTGATGAACGGCTTTGCGGATAGCACCTCCGATTAATTTAATTGCTTGGATTGCCATGCTATCTGTTAACATATTTGCATTTACAGATGTGTAAGCCTCAATAGCATGAACTAAGGCATCCATTCCAGTAGCTGCTGTCACAGCTGGAGGCACCGTTAATGTTAAGTTTGCATCGACAATAGCTACATTTGGCAATAAATAAGGACTAACTATCCCTTTTTTCATGTTGTCTTGTAAATCAGTAAAAATAGCGATATTTGTTACTTCCGAGCCAGTTCCTGCTGTAGTAGGAATCAGAATAGTTGCTACACCTGGCTGCTTAATATTATCTGTTCCAATAAAGCTACGAATATTTTCCTTATTCGTTAACATAACAGAAAGAATTTTTGTCGTATCTAACACACTTCCCCCACCGATGCCAATTAATAAATCATAGTGCTGATTTATTAATTGGCATCGGAGTGCTTCCATATCCTCAAATGATGGCTCTGGAGAAGCAATAGTCATTACATCAATAGGAACTTCCAATTTATTCGTAACCTGTAACAATAAACCCGTTTCTTGGATGATCTTATCTGTAATGATTAAGGCATTTGTTGCATTTAATTTCTCTACCTGTTTACTAATTTCTTTTATAGAGCCTACACCTGTAATCAATGTTTCTGCTGTACGAAAATAAGAAGCTTCCATGGATAAACCACCTTCATTGATTTTTTACTGTACTCACAAAGCACTTTCTCTAATTTCTTGTGAAATTCCTTTTCTAGCAAATACAATTAAGAAAATAGCTACAATTGCTTCTGCAATAGGTAAAGCTAACCAAATTCCTGCTGCCCCAAATAATGGCGGTAATGCTAGTAAAGTAATCGCCAAGATAATAAAGCCTCGGTAAAATGTAATTCCTACAGCTGGTTTTACTCTTCCAATCGACTGATAATATGTCATATATACCGCATTAATTCCCATAAATAAATAGCCAAGAAAGAAGAGTGTTATTCCATTTGTCGCAAGGTCATAAATTTCTATAGAGTCTACTCCAAAAATACTTACTAAGAAATCTGAACCAAAATAGCCAATTAAAATAAATAAAATTCCTAAGCCGATTGCCGTTCTCTCAGCAATCTTCACTGTTTCACGAATTTTCTCCAGTTTTCTTGATCCGTAATAAAAGCTGATCATTGGCTGGATTGAAGAACCAATGCTAAGAAAGCCAAGAAACATAAAAGCATGTAAATAATTAATTACAGAGAAAGCAGCTACTCCATTTGTACCTAAATAATATGCCATTGCAACGTTATACCCAATTACGAAAACTCCCATGCCCGCTTCCGAAAGAAAACTAGGGAAACCGAGGAAACTAATATTTTTAATTTCTTTTAGACGCACTTTAAAACGAACAAATCGTAACTGTGCTCCTTTTTTGAAAAAATGAGTTGCTAAAACTAGCAATCCTAAGCCTGTTGCAGTTACTGTTGCTATAGCAGCACCTAACACTTCCCATCCTAAAACAAAAATCATCACATAATTCAAGATAATATTAAATACAGCGGAAACAATCATTCCCATCATTGCTAACGTTGGATTCCCGTCATTACGAACAAAAATGCTTAGCATCACTTCCATAGCAATAACTAATGAAAATAAAATCAAAATTTTCATATAGTCCAACGCGTATGGTAGTGTCTCCTCGTTAGCACCAAATAAAAGGGCTAAAGGTTCAATGAAAATATAGCTGAATATACTTACAATAATAGTAATCATTGTAATAAATACTGCTGAAATCATGAAATAACGTTGAGCTTGTTGAACATTCCCTTCACCCATTGCCATTGAGTACAATGTTGCTCCACCAACTCCAATTAATAGAGCAAGAGAAATAATAACGGAAAATACTGGTACAGCGATATTTACACTAGCTAATGCCACATCACCAATTCCATTTCCAACAAAAATTCCGTCAACCACTATATTTAAAGACATGAGCATCATGCCAAAAAATGTTGGTAGTAAATATTGAAAAAAACTCTTCGTTACCGATTGATTGCCTAACTTTTGTTGTACACTACCCATCTTTAAATCTCCAATCTAGCAAAAATTCACCAACCATCCAAAAGATAAGCCCTATTATAGGGCTTAACAGCAACTTTTACAACTTTCTCCATCTAATCATGAGAGTTTCTCATTGAATAAAAATTCGATTTTATGTATATTTATTATCAAAAAGCGAGGAAATCTATGAAAATAATATTGGCTGATTTAACAGATGCACCTATTATTCACAACATCATGATGCAAGCATATGAAGAATACCGTAAAGAAACTCCCCCTTCTAGTGCTTTAGATGAAACTATTTCTTCTATAGAAAAATCATTAAAAGAAAATGAACAAGCATTTCTTTATTATCATGATTATTCTGCTGTAGGTACTGTGCGCTTTCAAATTCATAAGGAGCAATTATATTTTTCTAGATTAGCTGTTCTCCCTTCCTATCGTGGACAAAAGATAGCCTCTTCTCTTATACAAGCATTAGAAAAATATGCGAAGGAGCAAAAAATTCCTTATATATTATGTAAAGTGAGAATGGAAGTAAAACGTAATATTAAACTCTATCAATCACGTGGATTTCATATTTCAGAAACCGAAATGCTTCCTAAACCAAATGGTATTTCTATTCCTGTTGCAACAATGCTTAAAAAATTGCAAAACCAGAAATAAACTTAAATTTAATCTCTGCTTACTCTATATTTTAGCATAAACCTATGCTATTCTTGCGATATAGAGACGTAATACAAATCATATTATTGTTGGTGGTTTTATGAGCATTTGGTTTTTAATTAATATCATTGTTTTTCTACTATTTACATGGAAATTCTATCAATCTACTCTTATGCCACATATTATTATTGGTGGAATTGCTTTCTGTTTTATTTTATTCAATTGGACAAGACATGCTGTATTCTCTACACTTCGTTCTAAAATTAGTCGTAAACGAAAAATCTTTTTTGCCAAGATATCTAAGAAGGTTCTTCCATTTCATAAATGGATTGGTACTACAGCTTATCTGCTTGTCTGTATTCATGCTTTTATGGTCATCCAGCGTTATGGATTTCAATTTAGTAATCTAAAAATACTTAGTGGAAGTATTGCACTGTTGATTATTAGCTTTGTTGTATTAACAGGATGGTGGCGCCTATTTCGTCCTTCCTATCCCATGCGAATTGCCCATTTAGTATTTGATTTTAGTCTTTTCACCTTTATTGTTCTACATGTTTTCTTATAAGCAAGAGCTAGAAAATACATATTTACAAAAAATAGCTATATCCTATATGATATGCTTATCAAATAACTTTTTGGAGGAAAAGAAAATGAATAAAGCCTTAACATTAGCTGGTTCTGATTCAAGTGGTGGTGCTGGGATTCAAGCTGATTTAAAAACATTTCAAGAGCATGGCGTATATGGAATGAATGCATTAACCTCTATTGTAGCTATGGATCCTGAAAATAATTGGAAGCATGATGTATTTCCAATTGATGTACATATTGTTGAGAAACAGTTAAATACGATTTTATCTGTTGGTATAGACGCTATGAAGACAGGTATGCTAGGTTCTGTAGAAATCATTGAACTAGGTGCGAAGAAAATAGATGAATATCAATTAACAAATCTAGTCCTTGACCCTGTAATGGTATGTAAAGGAGAAGATGAAGTATTACAGCCTGAGAATACAGAAGCAATGCGTGAGCTACTTTTACCTCGAGCAATCATTACTACACCAAATTTATTTGAAGCCGGTCAATTAGCAAAAACTGGCCGCATTAAAACAATTGATGGTATGAAGGAAGCTGCTGTAAAAATTCATGAACTTGGTGCTAAAAATGTAGTTATCAAAGGCGGCAGTGATATTGAACATGATAAAGCGGTAGACTTATTCTATGATGGAAAAGAATTTACATTATTAGAAAATGAAAAAATAAATACGACTTATACACATGGTGCAGGTTGTACATTTGCTGCTGCAATTACTGCTAATTTAGCAAATAAAAAGCCCGTAGATGAAGCTGTAAAACTAGCAAAAGCATTTGTTGCAGCTGCTATCACACATGGCTGGAAGCTAAATGAATTCGTTGGACCCGTAATGCATGGTGCATATAATAAATTTAATAAATAATGACAAAACTCTCTAAGAGTAATGTTATGTTTTCTAAAGGAAATACTTTCTTTTAAGAAAAGATATCAAAATTTTAGAGAGTTTTTTCTATTCCTGCTAATAATCGCTTAATTCAGACGTTTTCAACATTAATTAAAGGGGTTCCTTTTTAACAGGTAAATATATACAATGGCTTTTATGTAGAGGATAATACGGCATTTATTCCATTTTAATTTTTAGAGGATGTTCAAAAACCCACCAAAAATGACACGGTAAGCAATAGAACTTCGACTAAGTTCCGTCACGTCCTGTGTCAAACGTCGAAATCATCACATCCGTGGAAGTGCGTTAGCTTCTCGGTCCTTTTTACTGACCTCTTTGAACACACACTTATAACAAAATTTAAAACGAAGGGAGATAAAAAATGAAAACGACTAGAGATATTTTATTAATTATTATTGGTTCTCTTATTTTTGCCATTGGAATTAATTATTTCGCAATTCCTAACAGATTATCAGAAGGCGGAGTTATTGGTTTAACCATTATTACCTACTACCTGTTTGAATGGTCTCCTGGTATTGTTAACTTTATATTAAATGCTTTTTTACTTGCGATTGGTTATAAATTTTTCAGCAAACGTACTGTCTACTACACAATTGTTTCTATTATCGCTACATCTACGTTCTTGCATTTTGATGTAGATATTGGCCTTGGCGTCAATGGAGACACTTTATTAGCAGCATTATTTGCTGGTGTTGCTGTTGGAATAGGTTTAGGATGTATTTTCCGTGCAGGAGGAACTTCAGGAGGTTCTGCCATTCTAGCACAGCTTGCTAATCAATTTCTTGGCTGGTCATTAGGAAAAGGTATGCTTGTTATTGATATCGTAGTCATTGCTGGTTCCGCATTTATTATCGGACAAGAAAAAGCCATGTATACCTTAGTCTCTGTTTATGTCGGTGCTAAAGTAATTGATATTATGATTGAAGGTGCTAATGAGCGTATCGCTGTCCTGATTATTTCTAGCTATCCAGACCGCGTATTAAAAGAATTAACAGACCAAATGGCACGTGGTTTGACATTATTAGAAGGAAAAGGTGGCTACTCTCAAACAAATAAAGAAGTGATTTATATCGTGATCAACAAACCGGAAATTGTTCAATTAAAAAATATTGTTTCCGAAATTGACGAAAATGCTTATGTCACAATCCATAATGTACAAGAAGTCCTTAGAAAAGGTTATAAAGGGCGATAAATACTTAACTTTCCTAACAGTCCGTTACGCTTGGGCTGTTATTTTTATTCGAATTTGTTAATGGTAAATCTATGCTCTAAACAATATTATCTATTTTTGATATGCTATAGAAAGTGTGTTTTTAATAATATGGTATCGAAGGAGATTTTATATGGCTTGGATCTATGTTTTATTTGCAGCTATTGTCGAAGTATTCTGGGTTATTGGCTTAAAATATTCAGACACTATTATTGAATGGCTTAGAACAGGAATAGCGATTGTTTTCAGCTTCTTCTTTGTTTTAAAAGCTTGTGAGAAATTACCTGCTGGAACTGTTTATGCAGTATTTACAGGCTCCGGTGCTGCAGCGATTGCTTTGATTGATTTTATCTTTTTTGATGCGGCATTTTCGGTTGCTAAAGCATCATTTATCGGATTAATTATCATTGGTGTCATTGGTATTAAAATAACGACACCTGAATGATGATGTAAGCAAATTAAAATTACATTGATATATGGAGGATTAACAAATGGCTTGGATTTTTCTGATGCTCGCCAGTGTTGGGGAAATTATTGGCGTAACATGCATCAACCTATACATACAACAGAAAAAGATTTTTTGGTTATTTGGTATTGTCCTTGCTATGGGACTTGGCTTCTTTTGTTTATCCATAGCAATGAATGAAATTGATTTGGGAACAGCATACGCTATTTGGACAGGTCTAGGAGCTGCTGGAGCTGTACTCATAGGAATTATCTTTTTTAAGGAATCAGCTGGATGGAAACGACTTTTCTTCTTAACTTGTATTATATCTGGCGCAGTTGGCCTAAAATTTTTAAGTTAAATATAGGTGCGTGTCTGATACACCCCTTCTTCCTGTGCATAGGCTATTACTGGTAGTCATTATCAGATGAAAGGGGTTATTTTTATGAGAAATTTCCGTAGAGGTCGTTGTCATTGTCCACAGCCTACAAAGCAAATGGTGCATCCTACAAAAGAAAATGTTGTACATTGCTGTTCCGAGGAAACTGTTAAACATATACATCCTTCCAATACGACTTATGTCAATCATCATCTTGTAAAAAATGTACACGAGTATCCACATTCTACAACAATGGCAAATACGTTTAATTCTGTTGATATTTATGGAGGGTCTTATCAAGTGCCATCTCCTAATAATTCGGTAGCTGGTGCAATGAGTCCACCTCCTGGATCAGTAGGTGGAGCGATGAGCCCATATCCTGGATCGGTAGCTGGTGCAACAAGTCCAATGCATCACTGTTGCCCTCCTAATAACCAAGTGGGTGGAGCACAATCCGGTCGACCGCCTAAATGGTGCTAATTTGATTCATTAAAATTTAATCACTTCACAAAAAGAATTAATATATATTCCTTGCCAGTGAAGTGATACCTCTCCTCCCATACTATAAAAATACAACTTGGGAGGAGTTACATATGTAATTTTGAGTAGCTTGGCTCAAATATTCTTTATAACTCTGCGAAAATAAAAGCCTCCTCCCCTATAAAAAGACAAGCCTTGAAAAAAATATCAATTATCAAAATCATTCAAGTGAAAAAATAAATAAAAATAGGTATGATTAGTTTAATAATACATAGATCAATAGAAATTAGGTGCCAATGTGAAGATTTATATTCTCTTATTTTTTGTGATGGTTTTTTGGGGATTTAACCTTTCAGCAGTCAAAGTATTAGTTTCAAGTATCGACCCCATTCTTTTAACGGCTGTACGAATTTTTGTAGCTGGAATCTCGGTATTAGTCATTGCTTATTTTCTAAATGTGTTTCGTCTACCAACAAGAAAAGAATTAAAGACTATCATATTTATTGGTATTTTCAACGTTATTATACATCATACTATTCTTAGTCTTGGCATCCATTACACCTCTGGAGTAAATAGCGGGCTAATCCTAGGAACTGGGCCATTATTAACTGTTATTCTCTCGATTATTTTCTTGAAGGATCGAGTAACTAGACTCCGTGTATTAGGTTTTATTTTAGGTTTTGTAGGAATTGGAATTACAACCGTAGGCGCTGGTGATGGATTTAGCGCTTTATCTATGGGTGATTTATTTGTTTTTATTGCTATTTTATCTCAAGCAATCAGCTTCATCTTAATCAGTAAATTAAATCCAGACTTTGATCCTCGTTTACTTACTGGATATATGCTTGTTATTGGTTCCTTCTTCATCTTTGTGACAAGCCTATTTATGAAAAAAGATTTAGGACAACTTTCTTATCTATTTTCCTGGAAGCTCGGACTTGTCTTTTTGTTTAGTGCAGTTGCTTGTACTGCGTTTGGTCATATGACCTATAATTATGCAATCAAACAAGTTGGTCCTGTAGAATCAGCAATTTTTGTTAATTTAAACACATTCTTCTCCATTCTTGGAGTAGCATTATTTCTTGGTGAGCCAGTCTATATGAATCATATCGGAGGAATGTTACTTATTCTAATCGGTGTATTTATAGGTTCTGGAGCCATGGATTACTTGTTAAGGAAACGGCGAAGCGTAAATTGAAAGATTGTCACATAAGTTTCACATAATAGTCAACAGGCGTTCGAACATTCTGGCCTCCTAAAATGTTATACTATGTTTAGTATTGATCTTTATATGTTATATTTTGTTTAACATTATCAAAGCCAGACGTAGTGTTCCAATTTAAAGGAGGTCCTATCATTGTTGCCAATAGAACGCCAAAAGCGTATCCAAGAACTGATTCTCCAAAAGCAAAATATGAAAATCTCTGAACTAAGTACTTTATTAAATGTTTCTGAAATGACCATCCATCGTGATATTAAACCATTAATTGATCAAGGCATTGTCATAAAAACATTCGGCGGTATTACTGTAGCCAATGAAAAGAAACCTAAAGTAGTTAGTGATGAAGAATGTATTTATTGCGGTAGAATTACTAATAAAAGATTGGCATATCGTATCTTTTTGTCAAACAACCGAACTGAAGTCACTTGTTGTGCTCATTGTGGTCTATTAAGACATCATCAGCTTGGCGATGATGCTGTTCAGGCAATTTGCCATGACTTCTTAAAGCATACGACAATTAGTGCCCCACTCGCATGGTACGTGATGGACACTTCTATTGAAATTGGTTGTTGTCAACCTCAGGTTTTATCATTTGAAATGGAAGAACATGCCAAAAAGTTTACTAAAGGATTTGGTGGAAGTGTATACAACTTTCAAGATGCAATCAATGTACTTCTAAAGAAAATGAATGGCGATACGTCTTGCTGCCATAAGTAGTTACAAAAACTATATGATGGAGGGAAGATATAGTAAATGAAATACGCTCGACTCGTAATGTTTGGTATGATTTTACTTCTTACTGCATGCGGAGCTTCCTATGATGAAATTGAACCAAATATGTCTAGATCAGTAAACGATTTTGAATTCACAACAGAAAGCAATGAATCATTATCCTTAGAAGATTTAAAAGGAGATTGGTGGATTGCAGATTTTATTTTTACAAATTGTGAAACTGTCTGTCTACCAATGACCTATCATATGTCTGAATTACAAAATCGTCTAGCTGATAATGGGTTAGATATTCGGCTTATTTCTTTTAGTGTTGATCCAGATTATGATACACCAGAAGTATTAACAGCTTATGCAGAGGAGTATGCTGCAGACTTATCCAACTGGTCTTTTTTAACAAATTATGATTTCCAAACGATTAAAGAGCTTTCTATCAAGTCTTTTCAAGCTGCTTTAAAAGAACCAGAAAGAGGTTCTGATCAAGTATTACATGATACTCGCTTTTTCCTTGTTTCTCCAGAAGGTGAGACGATAAAAGGGTATGATGGACTAGACATTAACTCACTTGATGAAATTATTGATGATTTATTAGTGTTACATTCAAACTGATTAAACGGTGGAGATAAATATGATAAAGAAAAGGGTTTTATTTTTTGCTTTTTTAACATTCATTCTTTTCTTAACAGCTTGTGGAAAAGGTGAAATCGAATCGAATATGGCTAAGCAAACACCTGATTTCAGCTTTACCAATCAAGAAAATGAAGCATTTGGTTCAGAAGATTTAGAAGGAAAATGGTGGATTGCAGACTTTATATTTACCAATTGTACGACCGTCTGCCTTCCGATGACTTATAACATGTCACAATTACAAATTATGCTAGAAGATGAAGGAATCGACGCAGAATTAGTATCCTTTACTGTAGATCCAGATGTAGATAACCCAGAAGTCCTAAAAGATTATGCCGAAAGCTATAACGCCGATTTATCTAATTGGACATTTCTAACTGGCTATGACTTTGAAACAATTCAAGAGCTCGCATTAGATCCTTTTATGACAGGCGTGAAACAAGAGCCTGATAGTGATCAAGTCACACATGGCGTACGATTCTTTTTAGTCAATCCAGAAGGTGAAGTTATTAAAAATTATATGGGTACAGATTTAGAAGAAATGGAAAAGATTGTAGAAGACTTGAAAAAGGTTTTCTAAATCTATCATATTTTTAGGAGGCTTCTTATAAATGCTAAAATATTTAAAACTATTTTCATTTTTACTTATAGCAATAGCTTTAGTTGCATGTGGTAGTGAAAACAACGAAGTTAATGAAAATAATGAAGATGAAGAATTGCCTATGGTTGAAGTGGAATTTGAAGTACCAGAACATGTAGAAGTTAATGAAACAGTTACCTTAAAAGCAACCGTAATGTATGGTGATGAGCTATTGACAGAAGTGGATGAATTGAACTTTGAGTATTGGAAAGATGACGATAAAGAAAATAGCATTACAGAAGATTCGATTAACCAGAATGATGGTACATATACATTGGATGTAGCTTTTGAAGAAGATGGTGTTTACTCTATCTATGCACATACGACAGCTAAGGAAATGCATACAATGCCCTTGAGAAAAATTACGGTTGGTAGCGGAACTGGAGAGCATGAGGAAGATCATGATGCAGATCATAGCCACGACCACCATCATGCAGAAGGCTTCCACCTTCACTTTATGGAAGTAACAGATGCTAAAGTAGATGAAGAAATTATGCTAATGGTTCATTTACAAATGGATGATCAGCCACTCGAAAATGCTAAGGTTCGTTATGAAATCATAAATGAGTCAGATACGAATTGGGCTGACGCAGAAGAAACAGTTGCCGGAGAATATGTTGGTAAACATACATTTGAGGAAGCTGGAACTTATTCGATACAAATTCATGTAGAAGATGATGAAGATTTACATGAACATGAAACCTATGAAATAGAAGTTCAATAAAAATAGCTGTCGCTTCCTTCTTGTTAGATAAAGCGACAGCTATTTTTTACCTTACTATTTATTCATATCATCTTTTCGTTCTAAAATCGTATCAATTAGACCATAGTCCACTGCTTCTTGAGCTGTCTTAAAGTTATCACGATCTGTATCTTTTTCAATGATTTCAATCGGTTGACCTGTACGTTCTGCTAAAATTTCATTTAATTTCTCACGCATTTGAATAATACGGTTAGCATGAATAGCAATATCTGCCGCTTGCCCTTGTGTTCCGCCTAATGGCTGGTGAATCATTACTTCACTATTTGGAAGTGCATAACGTTTTCCTTTTGCACCAGCAGCAAGTAAGAATGCTCCCATAGAAGCTGCCATTCCTGTACAAATTGTTGATACATCTGATTTAATAAAGTTCATTGTATCGTAAATCGCCATTCCTGCTGTAATAGATCCACCAGGAGAGTTAATGTATAATGAAATATCTTTACCTGGATCTTCCGCTTCTAAGAAGAGTAATTGTGCAACAATAGAGTTTGCTACATTATCATCAATAGCACTACCAAGCATAATAATACGGTCTTTTAATAAACGAGAATAAATATCGTAAGCTCTTTCTCCACGATTCGTTTGTTCAATAACTGTAGGAATTAAATTCATAGTGTTACGTCCTCCTTTATTTTAATTCATTTTTTATGATGAATTAATTTTATCATACATCAAAGGTCAAATAAGGTCAAACCAAATGTTTTATATTTATAGAAAAGAATCATGATGTCAAATCCAAATATTGGAATACCTATTTTATGCAGATGAACTTCATTATTCCCAAAAAAAGGAATATAAAAACCTTTCATAGCATTGTTTTATTCCTGATTCATAATATTGCTGAATAAATGCTTGTACAACATTCTTAATCACGTTATAATTATGAGTATTGCAATGAGGATTTAAGGTCAAATGACTCACTACATAATGAATTTCCATTGTACTTTTTTCATATGCGCCCGTAGCTCAGTTGGATAGAGCAATGGTTTCCGGGACCATGTGCCGGGGGTTCGAATCCTCCCGGGCGCGTTATTTCAGAAAAGTAACTGCACCTCCAGCAAGCTTTGGAAGTGCAGTTTTTATTATGCATTAACCTCAGTATCTTGCTTGCATTTAAATTCTTCAATGCACTGATTACATTTCTGTCATACTCCTGCACTTTGTTCTTTTCTTAACCGTTCAGCAATCTCATCAATCTTCTTCAATCGATGATTGATTCCCGACTTTGAAATTTTTCCACTAGATACTAGTTCTCCTAATTCTTTCAATGAAGCTTCTTGATGTTCCACCCTTACCAGTGCAACTTCTCGCAATTTATCTGGCAATTGGTCTAAGCCCATTTTTTCTTCAATTAGCTTAATATTCTCTATCTGTCTAAAAGCTGCGCCAATTGTTTTATTTAAATTCGCTGTTTCACAATTTACTAGTCGGTTTACCGAATTACGCATATCTCGAACGATACGCACATCTTCAAATTTAAATAGTGCATTATGAGCACCAATAATAATCAAAAACTCTGTGATCTTCTCTGCTTCCTTCATATACGTAATATAACCATTTCGACGTTCTAGTACGCGGGCACGTAAATCAAAGCTATTGAGTAATTCACATAAGGAGTCGTTATGTTCCTTATAATTATTGTAGATCTCCAAATGATAAGAAGAAGTCTCTGGATTATTTATCGATCCACTTGCTAAAAAAGCACCACGTAAATATGCCTTTTTACAGCACTGTTTAGAAAACTTTTCATCTGAGATCGTTCGTACAAATTCATAAGGCTCATGTAAAATATCTAATTCGGAAAGTAATTTTCCTACTTCCTGAACCAGTCGAACGATATAAACATTATTCTTTTTCAAACGCATTTTCCGACGCACAAGTAATTCTACTGTATGTGGATAAATCGATTTTATTAATGTGTAGATACGCCGAGCTATTGCAGCATTTTCTGTTTGGACATCAAGTGAATACTTCCCACGTGAAATGGAAATCGTCCCATTCATTCTAATTAATGCTGCAATTTCAGCACGGGCACAGCAATCATCAATTTCTATTGCTGTTAGCTCTTTTTTTATTTCCGAGGCAAAGGACATCTTAAACCCTCCTTTACTAATAGGATGCCATTTAGTCAATTAACGAATACAATAATTTAGCTATTTTATTTGTATTATGACGAACAGTGCCATCGAAATAATCAATGATGTCTCCTTCAATGATTTGCAAGCCCATTTCAATTAATTGTTCTGTATCATAGATAACTGGCTGTGCATTTTCTTCTGCGTACACATCACGAACTGTTTGTTTAATAGATTCATTATGTACCACAATAGAGTCAACAAGACCGTTTCCGATATGATCACAAATAGCCTGAATATGATCAGACGCAGTAAATCCAGCTGTTTCTCCAGCTTGAGTCATGACATTACAAACATAAACAACTTTTCCTTTTGTATCCTTAATTGCTTGAGATACCTGTGGAATAATTAAGTTTGGTAGAATGCTAGTAAATAGACTTCCTGGTGAAATAACAACTAAATCTGCTTCAGCAATTGCTTTTAAAGCATTTGGTAAAGGTGTAGCTGCTTCTGGTGTTAAGTATACTCTTTTGATTTTCTTATTAGCTAAAGGTATTTTGGATTCTCCTGAAACTGTTGTACCATCTATCATTTCTGCATGCAAAATCATGTTTTCATTAGCGATTGGAAGAATTTCTCCCTTTACATTTAATACGCGAGAGATCTCTTTAATTCCTGTATAAAAATCTCCTGTAATAGATGTCATTGCTGCTAAAAATAAGTTTCCCAACGAATGACCAGATAAGCCATCTCCCATTGAAAAACGGTGTTGAAACAAATTTACTAAAATGGGCTCCGCATCAGATAATGCAGCAATGACATTACGAATATCTCCTGGTGCTGGCATTTCCATATCATTACGAAGTCTCCCTGTACTTCCTCCATCATCAGCAACATTAACAAGTGCAGTTAATTGAATCGGCAAATTCTTTAAGCCTCTTAGTAATACTGGCATTCCAGTACCACCGCCAATTACTACTACATTTGGGGTATTATTTTTCTCCATCTAATTATCCCTTTCTTTTATCAATATCACGATGGGTAATATAGGTTGTATACTTGCCGGACAGCTCATTTGCAAAATCCTCCGCAAGTGTTACTGAACGATGTTGTCCACCTGTACAGCCAATCGCAACGACTAACTGTGACTTCCCCTCTTTCTTATACTGTGGTAAAACAAATTCTAATAAATCAATAATACGTTCCTTGAACTTCTGTGTTTCTGACCATTTTAATACATAAGATGATACTTCGCTGTTTAGTCCTGTTAATGGTTGTAATTGTGGAATATAATGTGGATTAGGTAAAAATCGAACATCAAATACTAAATCTGCATCAATTAAAATTCCATATTTAAAGCCAAATGAAACAAAATGCACAGAGAAAACCTCTTGATGATCTCTCGCATAATGATAAACAATTTTTTCCCGTAATTCTTTTGGCTTTAATGTAGTTGTATCAATAATGCGCTGTGCCCTTCCACGCAAATCACCTAAAATTTCTCTTTCACGTTGAATACCTATAAGAGGCAAACCACCAATTGCTAATGGATGTGAGCGTCTTGTTTCTTTATAACGACTAACCAATGATTCATCCGTTGCATCTAAGAAAATAATATGCTCCTGTATCCAGTCCATCTCATCTAACGAATCCAGCGCCTTAAATAAGGAATCGAAGAATGCTCTTCCTCGTAAATCCATTACTAAGGCGATTTTTTTCATGTTATTCTTTGAGTCCTTCATCATTTCGATAAATTGTGGTAATAAAATTGGCGGTAAATTATCAATACAATAATAGCCAATATCTTCAAAGCTTTGGACAGCTACTGTTTTTCCCGCGCCGGACATTCCAGTAATAATAACTAATTGTTGTTGTGTGTCATCTACCATTACTATTTCCCCCTCATGAAATAGACGAGTCAATCCGATGTTCTAACAACTCTCGATCTTTTGTATATTTAAATGCACCATAGACAACTTGATCCGTTTTCAAAAGGTGCTCAAAAATCTTATAATCGCCTTCTGCCATTGGTAAATTAGGAATTTCTTCTATCTTCACCCATTCAAGCTCTCCCTCTTCACAAAATTCATTTAGAGTTCCTTCAAAGGCATGACTGATAAATGTATGCATCATCCATTCCAAATTTGGTTCTGTAAAAGAAAAAACACCTGCTAATGTTGGTTCTATAAGATGTAATCCTGTTTCTTCTCTATATTCACGAATAATCGATTCTCTTACTGTTTCGCCAGGCTCCATTTTTCCACCTGGAACAGAATACCAGCCACGACTCGGTTTACGAATAAATAATACATCCCCCTGATGAATTAAAATACAATTCGTTACATGTCTCATAATTAACCATCCTTATTCACTGATATATCAATAGCTATGGATTATATTATATCTATTTGTCCTAAACTTTATTATACCTTTAATTAATGGAAAGTAACAGTAAAGAAGAAATGACGTAATGTATCAATAATGTGTCTCGAAAAACACGCAAGATACTTTATAAGCATAAAAAAAAGCACAGGCATATCAATACCTGTGCATCCATTAACTAATATCTATTAAAAAGGGGGGTCAATTAGTTAACTCTAATATACCTGATAATTATTTCCCCCATGTTACAGAAAAGTTAAAATAAAATTACTTTTCTCAACCTTAAATAAAAACTACATTAAAGTGAATATTTATGTGAAACCTCTTAGTTATTTTCTACTTTTTCTTTTGCTTCTAAGTTCTCAATATACTTAATTGCAGATTCAGCAGCAATGCTTCCATCGCCTGTCGCTGTAACCACTTGACGTAATTCTTTCACACGAATATCTCCAGCAGCAAAAATTCCAGGAATAGAAGATTCCATATGTTCATTTGTAGGAATATATCCTTCTTCATCAAGAATGCCTAATGATTTGAACGGTTCACTTAATGGAAGCATACCGATGTATACAAATACTCCATCAATCTTACTGTCATATACTTCATCTGTTTTTGTATTTCTAAAAGTAACAGAACCAACTTTTCCGTTCTCTTCATTGATTTTTTCCACTACTGTATCCCAGATAAAATCAACTTTTTCATTATCAAAAGCACGTTGTTGAATAATTTTTTGTGCGCGTAATTCATCACGGCGGTGTACAACTGTTACTTTATTAGCAAAACGAGTTAAATAAAGACCTTCTTCTACAGCAGAGTCCCCTCCACCAATAACAAATAAATCTTTCTCTTTGAAAAAGGCACCATCACAAACCGCACAATAAGATACGCCACGCCCTGTTAGTACATCTTCTCCTTCAACACCAAGCTTTTTATATTGCGCACCTGCAGCAATAATTAATGCCTTTGCTTTAAATTCTTTGCTGCTTGTTACTACAAGTTTGTAATCGCCATGGTCTTCAACGCTTTTTATATCTCCATATGCATATTCAGCGCCGAATTTTTTTGCATGTTCAAACATTTTATTAGATAGGTCTGGTCCTAAAATTGTTTCAAATCCTGGATAGTTTTCAATATCTTCTGTGTCTACCATTTGACCTCCAGGCATTCCTCTCTCAATCATCAACGTGTCTAAATTAGCACGTGAAGCATAAACTGCAGCGGTCATTCCCGCTGGACCAGCGCCAGCAATAATTACATCATATATTTTTTCTTCTGTCATGATATATCCTCCTTGTTCTACTTGCTTATTATTCAAATTTCATATTTTGAAATATTGTTTAATTATTATTATTATCATTCATTAAGCATCATTGATACCTCTTCTAAACTGTCCATACATTAGTATATAAGAAGTATAACTATCTTGCTATCTTTCTGCTCATAACTAACTTTGTGGTGTAATAGCTTCAATCAGACATTGTTCTAATTCTATTCTGTATTGTTGTTTTTGTGCTTCCGTCCATCCTAGCTTATTATTCATATATCGAATCACATTATGACGATGGCGCTTTAACCAGCTGATATCAAAATAAAGTGCTCCAGTTCGACGAATAAAGAAATCAACAGGCTTATATGCTGCTTCATACTCTATTGCGTAGTTTAGCATTGCAAATGTTACTGGATCTAAATTCTCTTTCCTAGCTTCAGATAAACCACGTACATATAATTGAAAAATAATATCTACATTCGAACCATATCGTTTAATTAAATAAATAGCTTCTCTATGGCTTAAGCCAAAATACATTCCGCGACTTACTTTGTTTTTAATAAATGTTGGAAATCCCTCTGAGCCACCAACATCACCACCAGAAATAGGAATCTTGGCCGTTTCAGATTGAGAATATAAGATACCAATTTCTTCTTTAAACTGTCTAACCACTAAATTAACAACCTTTTCTGCCATTTGTCGATATCCTGTTAGTTTTCCGCCAGCAATAGAAATTAACCCCGATGAAGAAAGAATCATTTCATCCTTTCTGGAGATCTCATCTGGACTCTTCCCTTCTTCTGCGATCAAAGGTCTAATACCTGCCCAGCTTGAATCTACATCATCATCTGTTAATTCTAAATCAGGAAACATCAGATTTACCGCCTGTAATAAATAGTCGCGATCCGATTCTGTTACCTGTGGATATGCAATATGATCCCTATATGTTGTATCTGTTGTACCAACATATACTTTATTTTGACGTGGAATAGCAAAAATCATTCTGCCATCAGGAACATCAAAATAAATAGCTTGCTGTAGAGGAAATACATCGTGATCAAATACAAGATGTACTCCTTTTGTTAAATACAATGTTTTTCCATGCTTAGATTGGTCTAATTCACGTAATTCATCTACCCAAGGTCCAGTCGCATTAATAACTTTTTTTGCAAAGCATTCATATGTTTCGCCAGTAATTTGATCTTCTATTTTTACACCAATTACTTTATTTTTCTCATTATAAATAAAATTAGTAGCCTTCATATAGTTCATTGCAAAAGCGCCTTTTTCAACAGCCTTTTTTATCACTTCAATTGTTAGGCGTGCATCATCTGTTTTATATTCCACATAATATCCAGCGCCTTTTAAACCTTTTTCATTCAGCAGTGGTTCTATTTTTTTAGCTTCATGTGCACTAAGCATTTTTCTCCGTTCCTTCTTTTGCACACCAGCTAATAAATCATAAGTTAATAAACCTAATTTCGTTGACAACGGGCCGAAGGATCCCTTTTTATAAAAGGGTAGAAGCATCCATTCAGGGGTAGTCACATGTGGGCCATTTTCAAATACAATTGCCCTCTCTTTTCCTACCTCTGATACAAGTTTTACCTCTAACTGTTTTAAATATCGTAAACCACCATGCACTAGTTTTGTTGAACGACTGGAAGTACCTGCAGCGAAATCCTGCATTTCAATTAATCCAACTCTCATTCCACGTGTGACAGCGTCTAATGCAATTCCTGCACCAGTAATTCCACCACCAATAACAAGCACCTCTAGTTCTTCTCCTAGTAGCTTTTCGACTTGATCTACTCGATTATTACTTGAAAACAATACCATTGCCCATCACCCACCATCTATTTCTATCTACTTTCTTGGTAAACCATTATCACTACTTATATGAAATAAAATTAAATTGCTTCTAAGTTATACAAAAAATGCAATACAGCAATAATGAATATTCATTTACTGTATTGCGAAAGTTTATTTTCATTAAGCTCAAAGCTCTCTACCTAAATTATAACATCTGTTTAGAATGAAGTTTCACTTTATTTTTAATCTGTGAACATTCTTTTTTCCATTTCTTCTTTTGTATAAATCAATTGCATTGGATTTCCACCAACAAATGCTCCTGGTGGAACATCTTTATGCACTAAAGTGGCTGCCGAAACAATTGCGCCATCTCCAATCGTCACTCCTGGTAAGATGGTTGTATTTGCTCCAATCATTACTTCTTTTCCAATGATTACTTCACCAATTCGATATTCATTAATTAAATATTCATGTGCTAAAATCGTTGTATTATATCCAATAACACTATTAGCTCCAACAGTAATTTTCTCAGGGAACATAACATCTGGGACAACCATCAGCGCAAAAGCAGCTTGCTTTCCTACCTTCATGCGTAAAAATGTGCGATACAGCCAATTTTTCACACGGAAAAATGGTGTATATCGAGCCATTTGAATGATGATAAAATTTTTCACCACTTTCCAAAAGGAAACGGTTTTATATAATTGCCATAATGAATTTGATTCAGTGACAAAAAAACGCTCAGTTTTTCTCATGATTTATTCTCCTACAATCCGTAACAAATCCTTCATATCTTCTAACATATAGGTCGGCTTAAAGGTTGCTAGAAAGTCTTTACCCTTTAATGTCCAAGCAACTCCAGCAGTCAATGTATTCGCATTTTTTCCTGCTTCGATATCATGATAATTATCACCAACCATAATGGTAGTATGTGCTTCAGCGTCTAAAGCTTGCATCGCTTTTAATACGGATTCAGGATGAGGTTTTGAATATTCGACATCATCAACAGTAATAATCGTGTCAAAATATTTGTCTAAACCAGCAATTTTTAGCCCTAGTTCTGCACCTACTCGCTTCTTCGCTGTTACCACGGCTAATTTTATTCCTAATTCCCTTAAACCTATTAGCGTTTCCTCCACGTTTGGAAAAACTTTGATATATTGCTCATGATGCTTATGATTATGTACTTGATATGTTTCCATCATTTTATCTGCTAATTCTGGGTTTAGTTGATGAAAAGTATCCCATAATGGTGGCCCATTAAACTGCATAATTTCTTCCCTTGTAAAGGAATAATTATAAGTTGCAAAAGTATATTCAAAAGAAGCATGTATTAGCTCATTTGTGTCAATTAACGTTCCATCAAGATCGAACAGCACTGTTTGAATATTCATGAACGAAAATCATTCCTTTCTCTGCTATTCTTCCTTATCACTAGTATATAATTAAAAAGCCCTGGACAAAAATATTTTAATCTGTAAAACCCTTAAATACGATCAAATAGTATAGACAATTTTTACTATAGCGCAAGACCCCCACTCAGGAAATATATTCTTTCCAAGTGGGGATTGAACAATAAGAATAGCCTAGTATATTTTACTCGCGGATAGCACCTGAGTAAATGAGGTTTCTATCCTTATTTTTTCTAAAATTATTTTAATTTTTTCCCATCGTAATGACGATTTATCACACCTGATTTTTTAAAATAGAAATATAAAGCAACTGCAATGGCAATACCAGCAATGGAAATAACCTGAGCCATTCTGATTTCACCGATTAAGTATAGACTGTCTGTGCGTAAGCCTTCTATAAAGAATCTTCCAAATGAATACAGTGCAACATAAGATAAGAAGACTGTTCCACGCATTGGATTCCATCGACGAATGATGAATAACATAACTAAAACAAGAATGTTCCATACAGATTCATATAAGAATGTTGGATGGTACATCACACCATTAATACACATTTGATTCATTATAAAATCAGGTAAGTACTGGTGAAAGCTTTCATATGCAGCCTGTGAAATCGGACCTCCATGTGCTTCCTGGTTCATGAAATTTCCCCAGCGCCCTATTGCTTGTCCTAAAATTAATCCAGGCGCTGCAATGTCTGCAATTTGCCAGAAGGATACCTTCTTCACACGAGCGAATACAATTGCTGTTAAAACAGCACCAATTAGTGCTCCATGAATTGCTATTCCACCTTCCCAAGTAGCAATTAAAGATATCCATGGACCATCTTTATAACGATCCCATTCCAATACTACATAATAAATTCTTGCACAAATAATCGAAATTGGGATGGCGAATACCAATAAATCAATAAATAGGTCCTTTTTTAACCCTAATCTATTTGCCTCCCGTGTAACTAAATAAAGACCTAAAAATGCTCCTAAAGCAATAATCACTCCATACCAATAAATAGGAAAATTCCCTATTGATATAAATACACGATTTAATGGTTCTGCACTACAAGTCAATATACTACCCCCTAATCCGCTCTATTTTGCTTTGATTTTAATTGCTGCTCTAAATGATTTGTAAAATCAAATGCAGCATTGATACCTGTTTGCTTTAAGCGATAATTCATAACAGCTACTTCAATAATAACAGCTAAATTTCTACCAGGGCGAATTGGTAAAGTTAATTCTGGAATATCAATATCTAAAATTCGCTCTGTCGTATATTCAATTCCTAAACGCTCATATTGTTTCTTATCTTCCCAAGCCTCTATATTAATTAATAAAGATATCTCCTTCTGAGAGACAATAGCGCTAGCACCAAATAATGCACGAATATCAATAATTCCTAATCCACGAATCTCGATTAAATGACGAATAAGCGGTGGTGCACTACCAACTAATAACTCTTCTTCTTGTCTTACCTCTACCCGATCATCTGCGACTAACCGATGTCCTCGTTTAATTAGCTCTAAAGCTGTTTCACTTTTTCCAATCCCGCTCTTGCCTCTAATTAAAACACCTATTCCATCAATTTCTACTAGTACGCCATGTACAGATGTTCTCGCAGCAAGTGCTGCCTCTAAAAACGCAGAGAGCCTACTGATTAATGTTGTGGTTGGTTGAGGAGATACAAAGATTGGTACCTCTGCTCGATCTGCACACTGCAGAAATATTTCGGGAGCTTGTCTATTTTTTGAAAAAATAATTGCAGGTACATCTTTATCACATAGCTTTTCCACACGCTCTTGCTTTTCCTCTTCACTTAGTGTGGAAAAATATTCCATTTCCTTTTTACCAATCACCTGTATTCTTTTCTGTTCAAAAAATTGAAAATAGCCTGCGAGCTCTAATCCAGGTCGATTTAATTCTGCTGAAGTAATTTCACGTTCTAAACCTGACTTTCCTGCTGCGACAGTCCATGTAAAATGGTTAAGTATATCGTTTGAACGCACCATCGACATCCTTTCTTTCTCATAGAAAGCAAATTTCTTACTATGAGTATTGGCTCCTTATAAGGATAGCCCCTATCATTCTTTAAAAATATTTTTATATTCTAATCTATAAAAAAACGCATAGTCACTGCTTTTAATTGTAGCATATTTTCAATCGATTGCTAAAATAAACCTGGAACCCCAATGGTCTAATTTTATCGACTAATACATTAAAATATAGTATGTATAGCACTCTTGAAATTCCTTTTATCCTAGTAACATCCTCAAATGTTTTTCAAAATGAACTCCTTCTATTTCAGGAACTTCTGCCTTAGAAGCGTCATGAATAGCCCTCGTTAGAAATGCAACTGCAAGTTCAATTGATTTTTCAACTGTATATCCAGACATCAATCCACCCATCATCACAGATGAAAATAAATCTCCTGTACCTGAATAACTTTTTCCGTTGTATGCTATTTTTTGATTAAAAATGTGATTCTTATCTAAATACATATTTCCAACGAATGATTGTTCAGGTTCTTTTACTGGTGGATTAACACCTGTAATAATGACTTTGGCAGCAGTTATTTCATGAAGATGTTTTCCTGCCTCTTTCACTGCTTTCATATAGTCCTTTTCATTAGAATAGCTAGATAATTTTTCATAATCCATTCCTGACAACAAACAGCATTCTGTTACATTTGGTGTGATTACATCTGCATGCTTGGCCAATTCCTTCATTTGCTCTAATAATTCACCAGTAAAAACATCATAAACCTCGCCATCATCACCCATTACAGGATCGACAAGTAACATTGTATTTTCTGTACGGAACTTTTCTAAGAACTGAAAAATATTTTTAATTTGCTCTCCACTAGCAACAAACCCTGTCATAATTCCATCAAATGTAACTTGAAGTTTGGTCCATTCCTCTATAAAGTATTTCATTTTAGAAGTGAAATCTTCTAAAAAATAACTTGGATACTCTGTTTGTGCAGATAAAACTGCTGTAGGCAATGGACATGCTTGCACACCCATCACAGAAAGAACCGGTATTGCAGCAGTTAATGAACACTTTCCAAAAGATGATAGATCCTGTATTACAGCAACTTTTTTCATTCAGAACCTCCTTGACTTTGACTTAGAACAATTTTTATCTTTTAGAGCACGCACTTTTAAAGATTATTATTTTCAAAATTAGCTCACCATTTGTTTTTTCTTTCGAACAAATAATTCCTTTTCCAAAGAGGCTTTATTCGATCTCACAACAAATACACTGATTAGTGTTGCAAGTAAAAATAAAATTAAAATTACATATAACAGCATATCATAAGAACCAGTCTTTTCTAGAATAAATGCACTTAATTGATTACCTGATAATCCTGCAAATGCCCAAGCTGATAATGCTAAGCCATGTACGGTCGAAATACTGTTGATACCAAAACGGTCCGCTAAGAGTGGCGGTAAGGATGAAAACCCTCCACCATAACCAGCATTAACTATGCAAAGCAATGCAATAATCAATATCGCAATAGAATTCCCTAATCCATCAAATCCAATAATCAATAAAATCGGTGCAATAGATAATATAAAAATGATTTTATAGATAGTATTTCGATCTTTTAATCGATCTCCTAACGAAGAAAATACAATTCTTCCACCTGCATTAAATACAGCTGTTAATGAGCTCACCAATCCAATTGCGCCAAAACCAATATACATTAAAATTCCTTTTTCCTGCGCAATTAACGCTAATCCAGATGTAATATTTATATAAAACATAAGCCAAATGCCAATAAATGTTCTATTTTTTAAAATTTGCTTATAACTAAAATGTCCTATTGCTGCTTGTTCCTCTGAATATCCAGTTGGTTTTTTCAGTAATAAATAACCAATAAACATCATTATTGAGTAAATTCCAGCTAGAATGAAAAACATCATATAAACATTTGTCCCTTGAACTAAAACACCTTCACTATTTCTTTCACCAAGCAGCTTTTCCATTAATGGACTAGCAATTACTTTTGCTAAACCGAAACCTGCAACTGCTAAACCTGTTGCAAGTCCCTTCTGTTTTCCAAACCAGAGCATTAATGTTTTTACTGGTGTTAAATATCCTATACCTAGTCCAATTCCCATCACGATACCATAAGAAAAATAAATGCCAAATAATGATTTCTGATAAATAAAAAATCCTGTTGCTACCATACCAACAACAAAAAATAAAGCAGAAAGTAAAGAAGACTTATGTATATCTTTTTCCACAAACCGCCCGCCAAAAGCTGCAGACATTCCAAGCATAAAAATTGCTAAACTAAATGCCCACTCCACTTCTGAAACAGACCTTCCAATATAAGTTGCAATATCTGCTTTGAATAATGACCAACAATATACTGTACCTATACTACAGTGAATGAGCAATGCAGGAAGTACTGCCCGCATCCATTTGTTCTCTAATTTTTTCACAATATGACTCCTAACATAAATTTAGTTTAAGGTTTAACAGTACTAAAAACGAACGAAAAATACATTCAATAATTATTCGTTCGTTTTTCAATAAAAATACACTTATTTTATTATTTTATTAGAATTAATTATCTATATTCACGAATATTAGTAAAGTCATTATATAGTATTTTACAGAATAATTGAAGGTGAATTATTAAAAATCTCCATAAAAAATTGCCGGAACACAAAGCTCCGACAATCTCTTTTAACGTACAGAATCTTTAATTAAACGATTTAAGATAAGATTTAGAATCGAAATAATAATTGCTGCTACGATTGCTAAACCAAATCCGTCAATCTCAAACGCGGATCCAAATAAAGCTTGAGTTAGCATCAATGTAATCGCATTTACAACAAAAAGGAATAATCCTAATGTGAAAACAGTAATTGGCAAGGTAAGAATAATTAAAAATGGCTTAACAAGTATATTTAAAATAGATAATACAAAGCTTGCTAATATAGCCATGCCAAATCCATCAATATGAAAACCTGTGAATAATTGATCCACAATAATTAAAGCTACAGCATTAATGACAATGGAAACTAACCAACGTATAAACATTTGTGATAGCATTATTAATTCTCCCATACCTTAGGAATAATAAAAATGGAAATAATATAAAGAATAGACAAGGTACCGAAACTTAAAAACAATCCACCTACAAAAAGTAAACGAATCAGCGTCGGATCAATATTAAAGTATTCTCCTATTCCACCTAATACTCCTGCCAAAATTCGATTTGAACGAGAACGATATAATTTTTTCACTGTTTTCACCTTACCTTCCTTTCTAGATTAACCCTACCAGATAAGAGAACTCAAACTGACTTCGGGTGAATTAGCAAAGAATTTTATGTTTATCAAAATCCCAAATGAAATATCTTTCTTTTCCTAAACGAGCTTTATGAGCTTCTAATCGCTCAGGATCTGCTAACCTTTCTAGCATTCCTCCTGCTTGAGAAGTATGCTTCAAAATTGCAGACATTTTACGATCGAATATGTCTGTAATATCATTTACTACATCTGGTTGACCAAGTTCTGCTTCGAAATTTCTCGTAATTGCTGCTGCCCAAATTGTTGGACGTTTTTCTGGTTCCATCAACCGAACAGCTTCTACTGCACCAGCAGCCAATGCATTATGATCTGGATGAACTCCATGACCTGGATAATGGGTGATGATTAAACTTGGCTCAATCTCTTCAAAAATCTCTTTTAAATGTTCTGCCATTTCTTGACGGTCTTCAAATTCTAATGTTTTATCACGATATCCTAGTAAACGTAGCTGAATATCTAATTCTTTACACGCTTCTTCTAATTCTTTTTTACGAATTTCCGCTAATACTTCACGATTAGCAATAATTGGTGAACCCATGTTTCTACCCATTTCTCCTAATGTACCACATAAATATGTAACAGGTACTCCTTGTTCACGGAAACGTATAATCGAACCAGCTGCACCAAATGATTCATCATCTGGATGTGGATAAATAACAACTACATGCTTTTGCTTTTCCATAAAATCACCTTTCTCGTATTTATTAGTCTATGATTTTAGTGCTTAAATGGTGTTTCACTGATTTGTAGAGCTACTCTTAATCTACCAAATTCATCATGACCAGCTAATAGTAGCTTTGTCTCTTCATACATTTCCCAATGTGAAACTCCTTCTGCATAAATCCAACCCATATCAATTTTTAAACCTACACGAAGCACGTTATCACTTTGAACAATTTTTGCCTGGTTAAATGTTACTCGTGCATTACGAATATAAGCACCTACATTAACCCCTTTATTATCAAAATGACTAGCATATGATCCATTCGTTGTTTCTAAATGAATATATACTGGTTTATTTTTAAATTGATCTAATACTTCCTGTACACGTTTCATATCAATTAGTTCCATATGAGTATATCCCCCCATAACATCTTATTCTTTTTTACATTACCTAAATGATGCGCTTGCGTCAAAATTTTTGATTGTATTTTCAAAACCAATGAGGCTGTCCCAATGAACAACCTCATCTCCTTTACTTCTTCACTGGTATTTCTTCTTGGTGCTTTATCCACTCTTGCATACGTTTACGATCTCTTTCAATAATTCGCTTTAAGTAATAGCCTGTGTATGATTGTTCTACCTCAGCTATTTCTTCAGGTGAACCTGTCGCAATAATTTCTCCACCACGATCCCCGCCTTCAGGGCCTAAATCAATAATATGATCTGCTGTTTTAATTACATCTAAATTATGTTCAATAATTACAACAGTATCTCCATTATCTACTAAACGCTGTAATACTTCAATTAAACGTTTTATGTCATCAGCATGTAAGCCCGTTGTTGGTTCATCTAAAATATAGAAAGACTTTCCATTTGATCGTTTTTGTAATTCACTGGCTAATTTTACACGTTGTGCTTCTCCACCTGAAAGGGTTGTTGCTGATTGGCCAAGCTTAATATAGCCTAATCCTACATCTACTAATGTTTGCAGTTTTCTATGCAGCTTTGGAATATTTTTAAAGAATTCAAATGCTTCTTCAATACGCATATCCAAAATTTCTGCGATATTCTTCCCTTTATATTCTACTTCCAATGTTTCACGATTATAGCGTTTTCCATGACAAACCTCACAAGGCACATAAACATCAGGAAGGAAATGCATTTCAATTTTAATGATACCATCCCCGCGACAAGCTTCACATCGTCCACCTTTTACATTGAAGCTAAATCTTCCTTTTTTATAACCTCTGATTTTCGCTTCATTTGTTTGTGCAAACACATCTCGTATATCATCAAAAACACTTGTATATGTTGCTGGGTTCGAACGTGGCGTACGACCAATTGGCGATTGATCAATCTGAATAATTTTTTCAATATGCTCTGTTCCTTTAATTTCTTTATGCTTTCCGGGACGATATTTTCCAGTATATATACTTTTAGCTAAACCTTGATACAAAATTTCATTCACCAAGGTACTTTTTCCAGAGCCTGAAACTCCAGTTACCACAGTCATGACACCCACCGGAAATTTTGCATTAATTTTCTTCAAGTTATTTTCCGCTGCACCACGAACTTCTATAAAACGTCCATCTGATTTACGACGTTCTAATGGAAGCGGTACAAATGCTTTCCCTGATAAGTATTGTCCTGTTAATGATTTTTTCTGCTTCATTACTTTCTCTGGAGGACCACTTGCCACAATTTGTCCTCCATGTTCTCCAGCACCTGGGCCAATATCAATAAGCCAATCTGCTGCCATCATGGTATCTTCATCATGCTCTACCACAATTAATGTATTATCCAAATCACGCATTTGCATCAGTGTATTTATTAATCGATCATTATCACGCTGATGCAATCCAATGGATGGTTCATCTAGTACATATAGAACACCTGTAAGTGCAGAACCAATCTGTGTAGCTAAACGGATACGCTGTGCTTCTCCTCCTGACAGGGTTCCTGAAGCTCTTGAAAGTGTTAAATAATCTAAACCAACATTGTTTAAAAAGCTTAGACGATCAATAATTTCCTTTAAAATCATTTTCGCAATCTGCTCTTCCTTTTCTGTTAAATCTAAATTACTAAAGAATTGAAGTGCTTCTGTTACAGAAAATGTATTGACTTCACCAATATGAAGTTTATTTACTTTTACAGCTAATGCAGTTGGGTTTAAACGATATCCCTTACAGGAAGGACAATCTTTTTGCGCCATATATTTCTCTAATGTTTCTCGAATAAAGTCAGAAGAAGTTTCTCGATATCTTCGAGCAATATTTGTCACAACACCTTCAAACTCAATCATATTGCTACGTGAATTTCCGAAATCATTCACATAATGGAAATGGATTTTCTCTTTACCACTTCCATATAGTATTTTATCTAATTGCTTTTTCGGAAGATCTTTTATTGATGTATCCATATCAATTTTATAATGCTCACAGACACTTTTTAATAACTGTGGGTAATATTGTGAACTAATTGGTTCCCACGCAGCAATCGCATGCTGATTTAATGTCTTGTTTCGATCAGGAATCACAAGATCTAAATCAACTTCCAAATTCGTACCTAATCCATCACAAGTTGGGCATGCACCATATGGGGCATTAAAGGAAAATAATCTTGGCTCTAACTCACCAATAGAAAATCCACAATGTGGACAAGCATGATGTTCACTAAAAACAAGCTCTTCCTTATCAATAATATCTACAATAATTTTGCCTTCCCCTAGCCCTAATGCAGTTTCAATGGAATCGCTTAGGCGACTTGCTACTCCTTCGCGAACGACAATACGATCAATAACAACCTCAATAGAGTGCTTTTTATTCTTCTCTAGTTTAATTTCATCTGTTATTTCATACATTTCCCCATCAACACGAAGACGAACATATCCTTCTTTTCGTAATCGTTCAAATACTTGGACATGCTCTCCTTTTCGTCCAGAGATAACTGGAGCGAGAATTTGTAATCGTGTTCGTTCTGGATACTCTAAAATTCGATCAACCATCTGCTCCACTGTTTGTTGACTAATTTCAATTCCATGCGTTGGACAAACTGGTCTTCCTATTCGGGCAAATAATAATCTTAAATAATCAGCAATTTCTGTAATGGTCCCTACTGTTGAACGAGGATTTTTACTTGTCGTTTTTTGGTCGATTGAAATTGCTGGAGATAGCCCCTCAATAGAATCGACATCAGGCTTGTCCATTTGTCCTAAAAACTGTCGTGCATATGCAGACAGAGACTCAACATAACGCCGTTGTCCCTCTGCATAAATCGTATCAAATGCCAAAGATGATTTTCCTGAACCTGATAAGCCTGTCATTACAACAAGCTTATTTTTCGGAATAGAAACATCGATATTTTTTAAATTATGTGCACGTGCACCTTGTATGTTGATATATTTTTGTGCCATCATCGGCCTTCCTTCCAATTTGAATATATTAATATGTTTCTTTTAATCTTCTGCTTTTAATTCAAAAATAATATCTCGTAGTTCTGTTGCTCGTTCAAATTGTAATAATTTTGCAGCTTCTCGCATCTCTGCTTCCATTTTCTCTATTACCTTCGCTTTTTCTTTCTTATTCATCTTCGTGAATTGATATTCTTCTTCATATTTCTCTTGTTCATCCGCAATAACCGTTGCACGGATCGCTTCTCGAATACCTTTATTCACGGTTCTTGGTGTAATATTATGTTCCTTATTATATGCTTGCTGAATTTCTCGACGACGATTTGTTTCATCAATAGCAACCCGCATGGAATCCGTAATTTTATCTGCAAACATAATAACATGTCCATGCTCATTCCTTGCTGCTCGTCCAATTGTCTGAATAAGTGAGCGCTCTGAACGTAGGAACCCTTCCTTATCTGCATCTAATATCGCAACAAGTGATACTTCTGGTATATCTAATCCTTCACGTAATAAGTTGATTCCAATCAAGACATCATATTTCCCTTTACGTAAATCACGGATAATTTCTGTTCGTTCTAATGTTTTTACTTCTGAGTGTAAATAAGCAACCTTCATCCCTAATTCTTTTAAGTAATCTGTTAAATCTTCAGCCATTTTTTTCGTAAGTGTTGTAACAAGCACTCGTTCATCTTTAGCTGTACGTTTATTAATTTCCCCAATTAAATGATCTATTTGTCCTTCAATTGGGCGTATTTCTATTTCAGGATCAAGCAAGCCTGTTGGACGAATAATTTGTTCCACTACATCTGGTGCATGCTCTAACTCATATGGTCCAGGAGTAGCAGAAACATAAATTAATTGATTTGCCTTCTCCTCAAATTCTTCAAATCTCAAAGGACGGTTATCCAGTGCTGAGGGCAAACGAAATCCATGGTCTACAAGCATTTGTTTCCTAGCCTGGTCCCCATTATACATCCCGCGAATTTGTGGTAATGTCGCATGTGACTCATCAATCACGATTAAAAAATCCTCAGGAAAATAATCAAATAAAGTATATGGTGTAGAACCTGCTGGACGATGTGCTAAGTGCCTCGAATAATTTTCAATCCCTGAGCAAAATCCCATCTCATTCATCATTTCTAAATCATAATTCGTGCGTTGCTCTAATCTTTGTGCTTCTAGAAGCTTATTATTTGCACGCATTTTCTCCAGCTGTTCTTCTAATTCTGTACGGATATTCTCAATTGCTACTCGCATCTTTTCTTCACCTGTTACGAAGTGTGACGCCGGAAAAATAACAGCATGTTCCATATCCCCAATAATTTCACCAGTTAAGGCATCAACTACACGTATGCGATCAATTTCATCTCCGAAAAATTCAATACGAATACATTGTTCTGTACGAGATGCTGGAATAATTTCAACAGAATCTCCACGAACGCGGAATGTACCACGTTGGAAGTCAATATCATTACGAGCATATTGGTTGCTTACTAGATCACGTAATAATTGATCCCGTTCTTTCTCCATACCAACACGTAAAGATATCATATGACTTCCATACTCAACAGGCGACCCGAGTCCATAGATACAAGAAACACTTGCAACAATTAACACATCGCGCCTTTCAAATAATGCTGCTGTTGCAGAGTGTCTTAACTTATCAATCTCATCATTAATACTCGCATCCTTCTCAATAAATGTATCTGTTGAAGGTACATAAGCTTCTGGTTGATAATAATCATAGAAACTAACAAAATACTCTACCGCATTATTTGGAAAGTATTCTTTAAACTCACTATACAGCTGTCCTGCCAATGTTTTATTATGAGCAATGACTAATGTAGGTCGATGAATTTCATTAACAACATTAGAAACAGTAAAGGTTTTACCTGTACCTGTTGCCCCTAACAGCGTCGAATGACGTTGCCCAGCTAGAATTCTTTCCACCAAACTGTCAATTGCCTTTGGTTGATCTCCATTTGGTTCATATCTTGAAACTAATTCAAACTTATCTTTCACGAAGTAATCCTCCGATCTATTATGTAAAAATAAGTATCACATACTCGTTTATATACTTATTCCCATTTTCAACTTCTACAATCTATTTTAACATAAAAACGAACAAACATTCGCGAAAATGTTTTTCAAATATATTGTAAATCATTTAAAATATTGAAGTACAGATTTTGTCAACATGATATAATATAGCCACTACAGGGCAATCAACCATAAATTTTTAAAAATATATGGTAGGATATTAAATTACTTTCACCTGAATTACTTAAACTTCAAATTCTAGAAAACTTGAAGCTTTGTTGTATGAAATGAGGCTGATTTGATGATAAAAAATGAAATTATTGCATTAGAAGAAATGAAAAGATGTGATCCAGAGGACTTCATTTATCGACTCTTAAATTATCAACAACAAATTAGTAATAATCCCGATCTTTACTATCATGAAAAAGAAGATCGACATTGGATTAAAAGCTATTATAAAAATATATCTATTCGTAAAGAAGTATTATTTAAACAATATCATAAATTAGTTTCTGAAACGCATGAAAATATTTATCCTTATTTTTACAGTAAAGACCATTTTCTATATACTTGGGTTGATTTACACCCTAATGGCAAATTATTTAGTATTTATTCAGGAGAACCAATCGATTCCCAAGCTATGATTGAACAGGATTTTATTACCCTTCAGAAGCGCTATGATAGCTACCATCGACTATTCCATCAAGATGAACTCCATGAGGAGATTGATGAAGAAATGATTGAAAGACTGCGGAATATTTCGAAGCAACACCGATTTAACACAGAACATGTTATTCCTCAATCTTGGTTTCATGCAAAAGAACCAATGAAAGGAGATTTACATCATTTATTTGTCTGTGAACCAACTTGCAATAATTTACGATCTAACTATCCTTTCCATGAATATGATCCATCAAACAGTTCTGTTCAACAAGAATCAATATGCGGAAAACAAGATTTAAGTGGTTTCGAACCGGCTTATGGAAAAGGTATCGTTGCACGCGCAACCTTCTATTTCCTATTGCGTTATCCAAATTCAATACATAAAAAACACCTAAAACGCATTCATCTGCCTACTTTAAGAAAATGGCATCATCAAGAACCTGTAAGCCTTTATGAAAAGCATCGTAATAAAGCAATCTATGAGATTCAAGGAAATCGCAATCCTTTTATCGATATTCCTGATTTGATTGATCATTTGCGTTTTTCTTTTTAAAGAGAAAGGTAAACTTTTGTACAAATTAATTCTTATTCAAAGATAGGGATGTCTCGCTCCGAGTACCAAAACTCAGAATGAGGCATCATGCTCTTAGCCTTACGTTTTTCCTTGCTTCAAAATATAAAAATGGTTCTAATTATCAATTTCTGATAATTAGAACCATTTTTGATTGTTTTCTATTATTTATTTTGACGATGTGGTTCTTGAGGGAAAATAATTCCTAATTCATGATGATCCTCTTCATATAGTGCACTTTGGACAAAACGCACCTCATTATTATCATCCAATATTTCTAGTTTGAAAAAAGCACCGCTATTTTGTAACGCTAGGTAGAATTCTTTTATGGAATAAATTTTTTTATCGTTTACTTTTACAATAACCTCACCAGCTAATATATTCAATCGATCTGCTGGTGTATTTGGAATGACCGCAAGTACTTTCAAGCCTTCTGCCACTTTATTATAGTAAGCAGATCGATCTCGATCCTCAATTCTTTGCAAATAATTAATATATTCTTTTCCTAAGATAGCAAAAATGACTGCAACTAAAGATAACCAGCTGATGTAAATGCTACCTGCTGCAATTAAGAGAACAATAAAGCCAAGATAGAATATCCCTTTTGAAACCTTCTTTGCTGCAATCTCTGGTAAAATTCCACGAACTTTATAATCAAAGCCAATAACAAAAGGCACAAGAATAAAGCTATATGTCTGTTCTCCCAGTGAAAAATAAGGCCAATAAGCTGCAAAAGATGTTATTTCTCCAACCGGTAATATTACAAAGAATGGAATTAAATGCAGTTTCTTAAATTGATGCTGACCAATCCAATTTCCTCGTTGACTACGTACTAAACTAGGATATGTGTCATTTCTTTTCACACGTCTAGTTAGTAATGCTTCTACAATTAAAAAGACTCCAAGTAAGATAGCAACGGTTGTGAAATCAACCTTTGAAAATAAATCTACTTCTATATAGGTTTGGTATTCCAGCAGAAAAGGTGCAAATAATAATAGTAAGAAAGTAATTCCAATCGTATAACTAGGTGATAACAAGGTAAAACGAAAAGAAATACTTAATAAAATAATTACTCCACTTAATAATAAAATTGTTTCTATGGAAAAGACCATCCCTACACCAATTGTTAGTAGAGAGACTACTAATCCAATAATCAATGAAATACCCCATGTACCTTTGAATTCTGAAAATCTATTAAAAATCTTTGTACCAAAATTCATACGCTCATGATGAATTCGCTTACTACTCGCTACCCATACTAATAAAAAGGTCCAATATAATAAAGGGTTTAAAAATAGTTTTCCTATTGCTTTTAATAATTCAATTAACCAGATCTCCAACAACTTATTCACCGCCTTGGTTTAGCGAGCTTTTATAAGATATATGCCCTATTATCAATTATATCGCTTCTTTTTATTTTACCAAATAAATACAGGTTATTCACTAATTAAAGAAAACTTGCTTGAAAACCTTATATCTTAATTTTGGAAAGTTTTCTCCTAATAATGAAAAATTCGCAACACGATGTTGCGAATTTTTCGGATAAGATATCTTATTGATACAAAGCTTCTATTGCTTTATTTAACTGTAAATCATCATCTTTATCACGGATTTTTTCAATGATTTTAGCTTCCAATAAATCACCTGTTTGTTGATCAACTTCTCCTGTAACCTGTAAATCATTCTTTTGCTGGAAGTCTTTAACAGCATTTTGCATTTGGACATCAAAGATACCTGTTGCTTCCATATCATAACCTAAACCAATTAATATTTGCTGTAGATTCTTAATATGATCTCCTTCTACATTTAGCTTCGCTGTATTTTCTAATTGAACAGGATGTACAAGGTAATACTCTGGTTGCTCTTGTTCGATAGTTGGCTCTACACCATTTTCATGAATCCAATTTCCTTCTGGAGAAAGCCATTTTTGGAACGTTAATTTGACTGTACTTCCATCACCTAAAGGAACTGCTTGTTGTACGGTTCCTTTCCCATAGCTTGTGAGACCAATTACATCATATCCCATTTCCTTTAATGCTACTGCTAAAATTTCTGAGGCAGAGGCACTTCCTTCATCAATTAATACAGTAATTGGATAAGGCTTTTTCTCTGGTAGATCAGAGTAGTAAGAAACAGTTTCTCCATCTGCGCTCTCAATTTGATAAATCGGTATATCCTCTGGAACAAAATTACCTAAAATTTGCTCTACTGATTGTAATAAACCGCCTGGATTTCCTCGAACATCAATTACTAATCCTTCTATTCCATCTTCTTCTAACTTCGAAAGCTCCTCTGCAAAATCAGCAGCTGTTGTTTCTGAAAAAGAGCTTATTTCAATAATTCCTGTATTTTTACCATCAGACTCATCCTTTTCCACATGTACAGTCTCCAATGGTATTTCATCTCGAACAATAGTTAATTCGAAAGGATTTTCAACCCCTGGACGAATAATTTCAATCTTTACTTCTGTTCCTTTTTCACCACGAATTCGTTCCACAGCTTGATTTAAATCTAAATCTTCAATTGTATCTCCGTCAATACGGTTAATTTGATCATTTGGACGAAGCCCAGCAGCTTCTGCAGGTGAATCCTTTATCGGCGAAACAATCGTTACTTTTCCATTAACCATACTAACCTCTGCACCAATTCCTTCAAAGGAAGCTTCAATTTGTTCATTAAATCTTGACATGGATTCTAAGTCCATATACGAGCTATATGGATCACCTAATGCCTCTAGCATCCCTTGTAATGCACCTTCTATTAGTACTTCATCTTCAACATCTTCAATATAATATTGTTTGATTAGCTCATATGTTTGAGCTAATTTATCAAATTGTGCATGGCTATCAGTAGTGCTTCCCTGATTAGTTCCTTCATTCGCATTTGAATCTGGTAATACAATATTTTGTTGCGCATTTGGTAAAAATTGTTCAGCAACCTTTACTCCAGCGATTGCTCCCACAAATCCAATTGCTAGGGCTGCAACAAATATAAATACAATATTTATCTTTTTCAAGTTTCTTTTTCACCTCAGTATTATGAACGTTTGATTTTATTATACTTGATATAAGTATTTTTTTATACTCTAGAGATAACGAATCAAAAATTCATTAAATATTTTATTTTCATTCAACAGATATTTTCCCATTCTTCCATGTTGATAATGAAAGGACACTACACAAAATTGTGCAATGTCCTTATATTATACATATGTTCAACTAGTTTAAGTATTTCATCGGATCTACTCCGCCATGTTGTCTCCATGCTCCTTCATGTACTTCATAATGAAGATGGTTTCCAAATGACTGACCTGTATTTCCAATAGTACCAATCGATTGGCCACTACTTACCTGTTGTCCTGAACTTACAGACATACTATGTAAATGAGCATATACTGTAGTTAGATTCAAATCGCTATGATAAACATAAACAACATTTCCATAGCTAGGTGAATAACTTGCTCTTGTTACTACACCTGGAGCAGATGATGAAACCGGTGTTCCTTGTGACGCAGCAATATCAATACCATAATGGAAACCGCCACCATTAAAATCGCGATAACCATATGTCGAACTTAGTCTCCCGGATGCTGGCCAACTTAACTTACCTCCGCCTCCTGATGAAGCTCCCTCATTTGAAGGTGGCGGATTATTACTACTAGAGTTATCATTAGAACCACTGCTTGGTTCGCTATTTGAAGCTGGTGCACTACTTTTAGAAGCGGATTCTACTTGTGGTTTAGCAGCCGCTACCGTAGTTTTTTCTTTCTCTAAGCGCTCCTGCTCCTCAAGTCGTTTTTCTTCTGCAATTCGCTCTTGTTCTGCTTTTCGTTTCTCTTCTGCAATTCTTTCTTGTTCACGCTTTTCTGCTTCAATTCGTATTTGTTCTTCTATTTGTGCTTTTTCACTTAAAGCACTTGTTTTAGCTTGAGCAATAATTGTTTCTTGGTCCATTAACACTTGCTGCTCTTCTTCTAAGCTCATTGCATACCCTTCTAATTCCTCTTGCTGTCCAAGAAGCTCTTCTTTAACTTCTTCCATTTGGGCAATTTGTTTATTTAACTGATCCTTTAATACCACAAATTCTTCTTTTTGTGTTTCTAAAGCAACTTTTTGATCTTCAACATCTTTTTTCGCTACCGTTAATCGTTGTGTTTTCTCCTCTAAAGCTGCAATATCCGCTGCTTGCTCTTCCATAATAGTTTTATCCTGATCCATTATGTCATTGACCACTAAAGAGCGACTAATTAAATCAACAAAATTTTGTGCTCCAAAGATAACAGCCATATAGGAGATTTCTCCACCACTTTGTTGAATAGAACGAAGTCGATCACGTAATAATACTTCACGTTTCGCTATCTTATCTTCTAATTCAACAATTTCATCCTCTAATGTTAAAATCTCTTTATTTAACTCGTCAATCTTATTATTTGTTTCTTCAATTTCTCTTTCTTTTTCTTGCACTTTTGTTGTCGTATCAACTAAGGATTTATCAAGCTCTTGTATTTCTTTATTTACTGTTTCTTGTTCATTGATATTTCCTTCTATTTGATTCTCTGTTGTGCGTTTATCTTGATCCAAATTATTTTTCTTCTCTTGAATCTGTTGCTGTTCATTCTCTAATTCGTTAATTTCCTTTTCGATATCATTGACTGTCTTTGCCGAAACCAATTCCCCATTCAAACATACCGCTGCGACTACAAATACAAACGTTAAAACTGATGCTAATTTCTTCATTGATTTCTTTGTACTCCTCCCTCTCAAATACCCCAAACATTTCTCTGATACTATTAAACTTTAAGAAACTTACGTATACTCATGACACTTCCCCACATACCAATGAACGTACCGATAGCAAGTACAATTAATGATAATTGCCATGCAAATGGATGGAATGGGAGGAGCTCAATAAATGCAAATTTAGTTTGACCACTGACCCTCGTGTATAGGAAATAATATCCTGTCATGATAAATGTAATCGGAATAATCGATCCAAAAATTCCTAAGAACATTCCTTCAATAAAAAATGGCCAACGAATAAAACTATTTTTCGCTCCTACTAGTTTCATAATCCCAATTTCGGTACCTCTTGCCATAATCGTTAATTTAATCGTATTAGAAATTAAGAATATAGCAGTTAACACTAAACCAACAATAATTACCAATCCTATATTTCTTGCATAATCATTAAATTGGAATAATGGTTCAACCACATCTTGTCCATAATTCACTTGATGCACATTATCGAATGTTTCAATTTGTTTTGCTACTTTCTCAGCATCTTGCGGTATGATTGTTTGCACCACATAGGAATGATACAGTGGGTTATCCTGTTCAAAAAGCTCCCATGCTCTTCCTTCGCCCATACTTTCTTTTAGGTTTTCTAACTCATCATCACTAGACATAAATGAAATTTCATCAACTTCTGTCATTCCTTGAATAGCAACACCTAGCTCACGAATCTCTTCTTCATCTGCTGTCATATCAATTAAAACCTTCACTACTACATCTGATTCTATCTTTTGCGCTATTTGATTTAAATTTAAAATAATAGCGAGGAAAGCACCTACTAAAATTAATGTCATCGTAACCGCAGCAATGGAAGCAAATGACATCCAACCATTTCGGAAAATATTCTTAATACCTTCGCGGAGATGACGTCTCAAAGTTCTAAATTTCATAGCCATATTCACCCCGGTGTTCGTCTCTAGCAATAATTCCATTTTCTATTGCAATGACTCGTTTTTTCATCGTGTTCACAATTTCTTTACTATGCGTCGCCATTACAATAGTTGCTCCGCGAAAATTAATTTCTTCAAAAATACGCATAATCTCCCAAGAGGTATCTGAATCTAAATTTCCTGTCGGCTCATCTGCAATAACTACTTTTGGGTTGTTCACAATTGCTCTAGCAATCGCTACCCTCTGCTGCTCCCCACCTGATAGTTCTAATGGTAGTGAACGAGATTTATTCTTTAATCCTACTAATTCTAGAACTTCCATTACTTTACTGCGAATATTTTTCGGTGATTCTTCAATAACTTCCAAAGCAAATGCCACATTTTCATATGCTGTTAATTTAGGAAGTAATTTAAAATCTTGGAAAACAACACCCACTTTTCTTCTTAAAAACGGTACATTCTTTTCTTTTAACTTACTTAAATCTTGCCCATCAACTATTAATTCTCCAGAGGTAGGTTTTTCTTCACGATAAATCAACCGAACAAAGGTAGACTTTCCTGCCCCACTCGGCCCGACAATATATACAAATTCACCTCGTTCAATATGTACATCAATTCCGTTTACTGCTGTAACCCCATTATTATATTTTTTATAAATATCTTTCATTATAATCATCTATTAATCACCTTATTTACAAGTCTTTTTAAAATCTATCTCACCATGTTTACCTAGTTATCAACAATTTTTCTATTAAACTCAAAACACCTTTTTACAGCAAAAAACACCTGCAACAAATGAGGAGTTCCATTTTTTCTATCTAAATAACACCAACGATTCTTTCTGAGGAAGCATCAAATTTCTTCTAAAATCAATTAACTTTAAAAACTTTAAATTTTTTTGTCAAAATCTATCAAAACATTTGCCATCTAGTATAACATTTTATAGCAAGTTTTTTGGGGAAACTAATATTACATTTTCATTTCAATTATGGTTTTTAGTTATCTTTTGTAATATTTTAGGGAATATATGGTAAATCAGAAGATTGGTTCTTTTCATAAAAGAGAAATATTGTCACTTATTTAAAAGTGAAAATCATCTGTTTTATAAAGATAAAACTATTAAAACAAAACGAAAAGCGCAGAGTGCTACCTCTGAATAAAATTAACCTGGAGAAAAATTTATACATTCCTATGCAATAAGAAAACACCTTAAATATAGAGTTCTATATTTAAGGTGTTTTCATTAATTACGTTTTCAAATATCAATTACTTTTTAGCTGCTAACCATTCTGATAAAACCTCACGGTCGTCAGCACTTACATTTTGTGGTCCCATGTTACCAGTACCATTTTCAATGATATCAGCAATTTCATCAGCCGATAGTGATGCACCAATAGTCTCTAATGAAGGACCAACTCCACCTGATAAGTCAGCACCGTGACATGCTGTACAGTTGCTCTTGTAAATTGCTTCAGCATCAGCAGCATCTCCGTTAGAAGAACCACCTTCAGATGTTTGATCATCATCTCCGCCACCACAAGCTCCAAGTACTAATGCAGTTCCAACTAAAATCATTAATAACCATTTTTTCATACTAAATTTCCCCTTCACATATATAGTATAAAAACCTTCATACTCTATTATAGCCTAGTTCTATTTTTTTAAAACTATCTAGCTCAGTTATTTTTACAGAAGAACCCTGAAAACCATTGATATATCAATATTTTTCCATTTATGACATTTTCATGAAATCTAAAGATCTTCATGATTTATTAAGCTACATTTGTGAGCGGAGATATGCATCAATAAATACATCTATTTCTCCATCCATTACTGCTTGAACATTTCCAGCCTCTACATTAGTTCGGTGATCCTTCACCATAGAGTATGGATGGAAAACATACGAACGAATCTGACTTCCCCAACCGATCTCTTTCTGATCTCCTCTAATTTCTGCTAGCTCCTGCTGTTTCTTCTCAATTTCCAACTGATATAATTTTGCCTTAAGCATTTTCATCGCACTTTCACGATTTTTAATTTGCGAACGTTCATTTTGGCAGGTTACTGTAATTTTGGTAGGTAAATGTGTAATACGAACCGCAGAATCTGTTGTATTAACATGCTGCCCACCTGCACCACTTGAACGATACGTATCAATTTTCAAATCATCTGGACGTACTTCAATATCTATATCCTCAGTCATTTCTGGTGATATTTCACAGGAAACAAATGAAGTGTGACGACGTCCAGAAGAATCAAAGGGAGAAATTCGCACTAAACGATGGACTCCTTTTTCTGCTTTTAAATAGCCATATGCATTATGTCCTTTAATCAGTAGCGTAACACTTTTCACTCCTGCTTCATCACCAGCAAGATAATTTAATGTTTCGACGGAATAATTTTTTGATTCTGCCCAACGCTGATACATTCTAAGCAGCATACTCGCCCAATCCTGAGATTCTGTACCACCAGCACCAGGATGTAATTCTAAAATTGCATTATTGGCATCATACGGCTCACTTAGAAGCATCTGTAGTTCAAACTCATTAATATGTTGACCTATTTCATTTACTTCTCCATTTAGCTCTTTTAGTAACTCAACATCATTTTCTTCTTTAACTAGCTCATGTAAAACTACTGCATTTTCTACACGTTCTGTCATTTCTTCAATCGTATTCACACGGTTTTTGAGTTGGTTTGCTTCGTTAATTACTTTTTGAGCTGTATCACGATTATTCCAAAAGTCAGGGTCAGACATTTCTTCCTCTAGTTCTTGGATACGTACTTTACTTTGATCTAAGTCAAAGAGACCCCCTAAATTCAGCAATACGAGAAGTCATTTTATCCAATTCTTGTTTAATTTCCACTAACTCCATCTTATTCACCTCTATTTTCTACAAAAATCACAAAATTATCATCCGATTTTTTCTAATAATTCATTATAAGTACATGTTCAAAAAGATAGATAAAAAACAGAAGGAGGTACTGTAACTAACTACAGATACCTTTCCTTCTTGTTATCTTTTTTTAGATTCCATGACAATGCTTATATTTCTTACCGCTTCCGCATGGGCAAGGATCATTTCTTCCAATATTTACTTTTCTTACATATGGTTTGCGTTTTTGTTGTTCGGCTTGACCGCCAGCAACAGCTTTTGTATTTCTAGCTACTTCTTCACGTTTAACATTTTCTTGAATCTGTGCTTTCATTACGTATTTCACAACTTCTTCTTCAATACTTGCAATCATGTTTTCAAACATTGAAAATCCTTCTAGCTGATATTCACGTAATGGATCGTCCTGAGCATAAGCACGTAAATGAATTCCCTGACGCAATTGATCCATTTGATCAATATGCCCCATCCATTTGGAATCAACCGTACGAAGTAAAATAACTTTTTGGAATTCCTTCATTTGTTCTGGAGATAATTCCTCTGTTTTTTCATCATAACGTTTCTTCACTTTAGCAAGTAGCAATTCAATCATTTCAGAAGGATCTTTTCCTTTAATATCAGAAACAGCAATGTCCTCTGTATTTACTAAGTTACCATGTGCAAAATCAACAATTGCCTGTAAATCCCAATTTTCTTCCTCATCTTCCTGTGTATGGAAATTAACCTGACGCTCTATGACAGAGTTAATCATTCGGTCAATTATCTTATTTAAATTCTCCAAGTCTGATTCGATTACTTCAAAACGCTGATTATAGATAATCTCACGTTGTTCTCGAAGCACATCATCATAAGAAAGGATTGTTTTACGTGCATCAAAGTTATTTCCTTCTACACGTTTTTGCGCAGATTCTACAGCACGTGAAATCATTTTACTTTCTATTGCCTCGTCTTCGCCCATACCTAGGCGTTCCATCATATTCGCCATATTTTCTGAACCAAAACGGCGCATTAATTCATCTTCCATAGACAAGAAGAATTGCGACATTCCTGGATCTCCTTGACGTCCTGCACGACCACGTAACTGGTTATCAATACGTCTTGATTCATGTCGTTCTGTACCAATAACCGCTAGACCGCCCAGTTCAATGACACCTTCACCTAGCTTAATATCTGTTCCACGTCCAGCCATGTTTGTCGCAATTGTTACAGCTCCAGTTTGGCCAGCATGTTCGATGATTTCTGCCTCACGATAGTGGTTTTTGGCATTTAACACATCATGTTGTACTTTAGCTTTTTTAAGCAATTTTGAAATTAGTTCTGATGTTTCTACAGCTACCGTACCAACAAGAACAGGTTGACCTAGTTCATGGCGCTGTTTAATATTTTCTACTACGGCTTTAAACTTAGCTTGTGCCGTTTTATATATCATATCTGGTCGATCTTCACGAACAATTGGTTGATTCGTCGGAATTACAATAACATCCATGTTATAAATATTTCTAAACTCTTCCTCTTCTGTTTTCGCAGTACCTGTCATACCTGATAGCTTTTTATACATACGGAAATAGTTTTGGAAAGTAATAGAGGCTAATGTCATACTTTCATTTTGGATTTGTAAACCTTCTTTTGCTTCAATTGCTTGATGAAGGCCATCACTATAACGTCTTCCTTTCATTAAACGTCCAGTGAACTGATCGACAATAACTACTTCGCCTTCTTCTACTACATAATCAGTATCTCGATGCATCGCAGCATGTGCTTTTAAAGCTTGGTTAACATGATGCGTTAGGGAAACTTGTTTTAAATCAAATAAATTATCTATATTAAAATACGCTTCTGCTTTATTAATACCTTCTTCTGTTAATTGCACACCTTTTGATTTCACATCATACGTATAATCTGTTTCACGATTTAACGTTGCTACAAATGAATTTGCCTGTTGATACAATGCTGTAGATTTTTCAGCAGTTCCAGAAATAATCAATGGTGTTCTCGCTTCATCAATAAGAATAGAGTCCACCTCATCGATAACTGCAAAATTTAATTTACGTTGTACCATCTGCTCTTTATAAAGAACCATATTATCACGTAAATAATCAAAGCCAAATTCATTATTTGTACCATAGGTTATATCACAAGCATATGCTTCACGTTTCTCTTCCTTTGATAAACCGTTTTGATTCAGTCCTACTGTCATGCCTAAAAATTCATATAGCTTTCCCATTTCTGTGGAGTCACGGTCTGCTAAATAATCATTGACAGTAATAACATGTACGCCTTCTCCAGCAATTGCATTTAAGTAAACAGGCATAGTTGATGCTAATGTTTTACCTTCCCCTGTCTTCATCTCTGCAATATTACCTTCATGCAAGGCTATAGCACCTAATAACTGAACATAGTATGGACGCATTTTCAAAACTCTTTTAGATGCTTCTCTTACTGTTGCATATGCTTCTACTAGCATATCTTCTAAAGTTTCTCCATTTTCATATCGAGCTTTAAATTCAGATGTTTTATTCTTTAAATCATTATCTGATAACAACTCAAACTCTTGTTCTAATGCTTCAATTTGATTAGCTCGCTTCTCAAGTTGTTTAACTTGTCTTTTGTTGCCGTCACCAAATATTTTCTTTAAAATTTGTGCCATTTTTTTACGCTCCTCAATATATATCAATGTCGCCTTAGAGAGCTAATATACGAACTTTTAAGAATAAAAATTAGTTTTTGTTCAAATTTATTTCAGTTCGTGCAAGTGTTTTTTTCTAGCTATATTTAGAATTGATTAAAATGCTCATCATTTCATTTTCCCTCTATGCGAATAACATTGCGGTACATTTCCTATTTTTAAAATAAGATATTTCTACTATCCATTTAAAAATAGTTGACCGGACATAGTATGTCCTCTCTAATGATAACATTAAGTAAGAACCTAATACAACTAGTTAACAACCAAGTTCAAACCCCATTTATCATCTAATAAAAACAAAGTATCACTATTTGTACCCTTTCTCAAAAAAATAATACAAAATGATTCAAATTCCCTCTAAGTACGTGTTCAAAAAGGAACGTCATCAGTTAAATTCGCAACGGCACGAGAGCAACATCCGCACTAGTACATCCTAAGTTCAAGTCGGCGTAGCTTTGAGGAACGGACTTGTGCGTGTTGTGATGACTTCGACGTTCGACACAGAACGTGTCGGAACTTAGTCGAAGTCCCCTGTTGGATGCGTCATTTTTATTGGGCTTTTTGAACATTCTTTCTAAGATGCAAAAAAAGAGCAGCTATTGAGGATTAGCTACTCTTTTGAAGTAAGTGAAACGAAGAAGGTAAAACGGAGTAAATCAAATTAGAAAGGATTGCTTTCGAGGGTAATTAATAAATGGAGTTGTTTAATTTAATGAGTTTTCATCAGCTCTGTTAGCCTTCCATTTGTTACAGCAATAATTTCAATTAATTGTTTAATCGTTTCTTCATGTCTATTCACTTGATTGACAAGCATTTCAAAATGCCGTTGATCATATTTTGTCACTAAGCTTCCCTCCTTCTTTTTATTTCTTTATTTATAACATAAACATTTCGAAAAATAAGACTACAATTTCACTTTAATTTGATTCTAATCGACAAATTTCGATCACTAAAATTTACTTTTGTAAATCTATACTTGAAAATCTAGCAATCTTTTTTTATTTTCTTTTTCAGGATTTTATTTTTTGTATAACATTCGACAAAAACCGATGAATTTTATCAATATTATAAATTAATTAATGATAAGCTAAAAGACGTCCTCAAATTTCTGAGGACGCCTTAACACATCTATTTTATTTAATTTAATTCGGTTCAATTAATCCGTATTTACCGTCTTTGCGTCGATAAACTACATTTGTGTCACCTGAAACAGCATTTGTAAATACGAAGAATGCATGGTCTAACATGTCCATTTGTAAAATAGCTTCTTCTGAATCCATTGGTTTTAAATCAAAACGTTTTGTTCTTACAATTTCAATTTCATTAGAAGATTCTTCTTCCTTAGCAGCGCCATTTGCTGCGATTTCAGCTGCAAGTAATTTAGGTGAATCTTTTCCTCTTAATTTACGATTTACTTTTGTCTTATATTTTCTAATCTGTCTTTCCAATTTATCAATTACTAAATCAATTGCTGCATATAAATCTACATGTTGCTCCTCTGCACGAAGTAGTAAATCACTCATTGGAATAGTTACTTCTATTCTTTGTTCATTGTTATAGACACTTAATCTTACATGTACATCGGATGTAGGCTTATCATCAAAGTATTTTTCTAGTTTAGTAATTTTCTTTTCCGCATAATCTCGAATCGCCTGAGTTACCTCAATATTTTCTCCACGAATGTTAAAGTTCATAATAAGTGTCCTCCTTTTATCTTTGTATATATTATACTACTTTTTTGTAAAGTTTTTCTAGCAAAACGATGTATTCCATAAAAATATTTTGAAAAATCAAACTTAAAAGACTGGTATTGAGCGTTTTTATAGAAAAAAGAAGATGAACAATTTTCTTTTTGTTCATCTTCAAGGAAATCATTTTATGTTTTACTGTTTGCTGTCTAAGAACATACCATCCATTAGTTGAACGTCAGCGTATGGATTAACATAATTCTTATTCATTTTTTTCTGTTTCTGAGTCGATTTCATTTCTACTTTTAATTGATTGAATAAATTTTCCATTTCCTTCTGCACACGATAATTCAATTCCATTATTTCATGCCCTAGCTTTTTCTCCTCTGTAGAAAAATTTGATTCACCTTGAATTTTCTCCATCCACAGAGCTCTTTGAGAAATAAGATTAGAAATTTCCTCAATTATTTCTTCTCGATTTTTCGAAGTAATATGCTGAGATAAAGTTTGATTTAATTTAACCGTAATTTGATAGATTGCTTGTAAAGGACTCATTATATTTGCGCATCCTTAATTGTTGTAGCTTGATTGGATCCTGCTGTCTGTAGTACAGTCTTCCACGTATTTCGAAAATCTATCACATAGGATAATACCTCTTCTAAATCAGCGGAGCTGTTTTGGATATTTGCTTCTGTCAAGCGAAAATGCATATATTCATATAATGGTAAAAGTTCAGCAGCAATCGGGATGTTACGATCTAGTGTGAGCATTAATTCTTGAAGAATATCTTGGGCCTTTTGAATGTTTGTATTCTTGCCTTCAAAATTCTTTTCATTGACATCATTCATTGCTTGCTTGATAAACTTAATGCATCCATTATATAACATTAACGTAAGCTGACCTCCTGAAGCGGTAGTTATTGCATTATTTTGGTAAGCCTCATAATGTTTATTCATTGCCATGCTTATACGCTCCTTACACCTTTTTCTATCCACCAAACTGAGCAAACAGCTGTGAGGATTGATTATTCATTTGTTGAATAGCTTTTTCCATTGCCGTAAATTGACTCCAATGTCTATTCTCTACTCGAATCATACGTGCTTCAAATGCCGTGATTCGTTTATCTAAGTCCTTCATTCTCTTACCAATTGTGTAATTATCTAGTGTAGAAGTTCCTTTTCCTGCACGTTCTTCCACTCTGTCCATCGTGCTTTGTACACTTGAACGTAAGCCTGTAATTAGCCCGTTAAACAGCTTATTAACATCCTCTGCTCCATTTTCTAAAGCCTGCATCAATTTCTCTTCATCTATTTCTAGTTTTCCACCATCTAAATATGCAGCCGTTGTTGTGATACCTAGTTGTGTGATTGAGGTATAGGCGCCATCTGTATCTACCTTCGCATACCAGCTTTGACGCATAGATGATAATCCATTTGTTAGGAATGATTCTCCACGAAGAAGGCCGCTTTTAGCTTTTTCTTCCCACTGTTTTATTTCACTTTCCGAAAGTTCCTTTTTCTGTTCCGCTGTTAATGGTGGGAAATCACGAAATCTTTCTTCTTGTTGTGAACCATGGATCAAATCAATTACCTCATTGTATTTGTCTACGAAATTCTTAATGGCATCGAACGCAACTTCTGTATCATTTACAATGGTGATTCTTGCATTACCATTCGTTACGTTATGAAATTCAAATGTAATATTGTTAATTTCATATTTATTATTCTTTGATTCTATTTCTAATCCATTATTATAAACAAATCGAGCGTTTTCTCCACCAATTTCAGCTTTAATCAGATTCCCCTCAGCATCTCTTTTTGTTGCGTCGAGATTAAGAAAATCTGTGAAGAATCTGTTTTGCTCCTTACCTTCACCTTCGTTAACAGCGTAAAAACCAATTTCTGCTCCATTAAATTCAGTTGTTGTATTATGATTTCCGGTTCTAGACGTTTCTAATACCACACGTTTTGCCTCTTTATCATAAAAAGCACTTATATTATCACTAGCATTATTAATATGTCTTAAAGCAGATTGTAAGGTATCATCCTCTGTAATTGTGAAAGTGTGCTCTTCCATCATGTTCTCTTTTTCATTAAACGTGAAGAATTTAAATTCTCCTAAAGGAACATCTACGCCCTCATCCGCTAATTCCTTAAATGTTTTCGTTGGATCAATATCCATTTCTCGACCAATATTCATCGCATTAGAAGCAAGCTTTTGCACTTCAATTGAATAAGTACCAGTCGGAGTCGTTGATACACCACTAGCTGTAACTGCACCCTCCTGTGAAGAAGTAACTTTTTTGGATTGATATGTCTTACTTAATCGCATGTTTAACATTAAATTATCAAATTCTAATAACTTTTTATTAATATCACGAAAAGCATCTCGCTGCCATGTTAAGGTTGTTCTATCTTGCTGCATCCGCTCTAATGGCATTCTTTCAGCTTCCATTAATTTATTTACAATACTTTCAATATCCATTCCCGATGCAATTCCACCAATACGCATAACCATTGCTACCCACTCCTTTTATGCTCGTTTATCTACTAATAAGCCGATATATTTCACTCTCACAGCATATTTATCAAGCATATTCTTTGGCGGGATTTCTTTAATAATTTCATTGGTTAAAGGATCAATAACCGCCACATAATATTCGTTTAACTCTTCATGATATTTAAATTGCAAACTTGAAAAAGTTTCATTACTGGAGTCTTTTGCTTTAATATCCAACTCATTCTTATTTTCTTTTGGATCTACATTTGCTTTATAGTAAACATCCTCTAGTACCTTTGTATTTGAATTATGTGCTTGTACAGAAAGAGATGTTTGGTAAAAAAATAGTTGTGTTGATGTATTCTCTATTTTCATGCCAATCCAACTCCCTACTCTTTTTCAATAATATCGACATAAGAAGATAAATGTTTAGGTTTTTGTATAAACTGTATAAAAAATTAACTTTCCTCATTATTTTTTAATAAGGATAGTACATCGACATTTACATTTGCTGCTTCATTATTCTGTTGAAGGATTTCGTTATAGATTTCCTTACGAAAAATTTCAACAGCTTGTGGAGCATTAATCCCAATTTTAATTTGGTCACCATCGATAGAAAGAATCTTCACTTCAATCTGATCTCCAATTTGGATAGCTTCCCCTTTTTTTCTTGTTAGTACAAGCATATTTATTCTCCTCCCTTTGGCAAAATAGGAGTTTTAGCTTCATATTGTTCCTTATTTAAAATAAATTGTTTTCCTGCTTTGCTTATAGGATTGATAACAACTGGTGCTTTTAAGTTCATTGTACTTGCCGTAAAAGGTTCTTTTAATGTAATAATTGCCCGAACCATTACTTCCTTTTCTGACTCTATCTGCAGAGCCGTTAAAATCTGCTCATCTAATTCAAATTGGTAATCTTGATAATAATGATATGGATCTGTAACAATAAATGCTAAATCCGGTGTTTGAATGGATTGTAAAAATTGAAATAACGGATTTCCTGGTAAATCTAATAAAATGAATTTTGTCTCTTCTAAGAATCCCGGAAGCCCTCCAGAAAAATGAATAATATTAGCTTCATCAATTTTCATTTCTCCTAAATACTTCGTTAAAACTATCATAAGTTTTGATGCTCCTTTTTCTTAAATTGAATCTGAAAATAAATTTACATAGTCAATTTGTAATTGATGATACTGTTTCATTTGGATCTCTATTGTACCCGGGTGATAGGTATATTCTGGTTTATGAGTGACCACATCAATTTTTGGTTGATTAGCGATGATTCCTGTTTGTACCCTTGCTGGCTCATAGTTAATTTTCACTGGGAAAGGTAATGGAGTGTAGTTTTGCCCAATTGACTTTGGCTGTCTATGACCATTTTCAATGGCTTGAGACACAATTGGATTACCATTATTTTCAATTTGCATTAATTCTTGTCCTTGTCTAGCAATTCTCTCCATACCCGCTAATACATCTTGGATAGCTTTTTGAGCAATCTTTTCATTTCTTCTCGTTATATTCATCAAATCCATTGCTTCCCAGGCTTGTGTTTGATCAATTGTCAATTTACCTGGTTCTGTATGGATAGAAATCTCTGCTTTTGGTTGTTCCATAGCTATTTCAGCTTTTGGCTGTGAAATCTCTAGCTTTGCAGATGTCTGTGTCATACTAATTTGAGCAAATTGTGATTCCATACGTATTTGAGGAAACTGCATTTTCAATCCCCCTATTAGTGCGTGTTCAAAAAGGGTGATAAAAAGGACCAAGAAATTCAAGGCGACATCATTTTTACGAACGGGCTTCCACAGGATGTGGTGACTTCTGTGTTGCCCACAGGACGTGGGCGGTTTTAACAGAAGTTCCTCTATGCTTTTAAATACGTGAGTATGGGAAAAATGATGTCAACGCAGAAATTCGACGTGTCATTTTTGTTGGACTTTTTGAACATCCCCTATTATATAAATGTTATAGCCCTGATATCCCAATCGGGCTCAGGGCTATAGAGATTGATTATCACCTTATCTTAGGAAGTCTATTAGCGTTGGTTGAATAATTCTTGAACCTGCTGATAAAGCAGCTCGATGTAAACTTTCTTGTGTGATTAAATTTGTAATTGCTTCTTCAAAATCAATATTTTCATTATCTGACATTGTCTTCGTCGCAATTATTTCTTGCTCTTTCACTCTATTTTCCACAAGCTCCATACGATTCATACGTGCCCCTAACTCTGCACGTGTATTCACAATACCATTCATCATTTCATTGATGTCTTCAATACTTTCATCAATATCACTAACTTCATCATTTCCAAGGGCATCAAGAGACTCGATGAAATTATCTAATTTATCAAAGAAATCTTGCCCAAAGACTTTAGAACCATCTACATTTACAGGAATAGATGTACCTTTAGAAACCTCAATTAAAATAGGGTTTGTATTATACTCAATGCTATCAATCTCTCCATTTGTCATGGAAATCGGTTTTTCATTTGTATTTGTTCCATTAAAAATATATTTTCCATTAACATTTGTATTAGCAATATCAACAAGATGTTCTTTTAATTGTTTTACCTCTTCCTTAATACTAATAAATTCTTCTTCATCATATGTTCCATTATTTGCTTGAACAGCCAGTTCATTTAAACGATGCATTGCCTGTGTTGCCTTATCTAATGCAGCATCCGAATTATCCATCCATGTATGTGTTTCACCAATATTGCGTTTGTATTGCTCAATTTCTGCTACTTGTGTACGGTGATTAATTCCCTTCATTGCTACTACAGGATCATCAGATGGACGACTGATTTTTTTCCCAGTATATAGCTGTGTGAAGTATTTATCCATTTTGTTTTGGCTATTCATTAAATTACGAAGCATATTATTAGAAAGCATTCCTTGTGTTACTCGCATTTATATGCACCTTACCTTCCTACTAATCCCATGCCATTAATGATTTTTTCTAAAATTTCATCTATTGCTGTTAAGCTTCTCGCTGCTGCGTTATAAGCATGCTGGAATTTTAATAAATTGACTAATTCTTCATCAATAGACACAGCGCTAACTGACATACGGCTTTCATCAATTTGTGAACGAAGTATCTCTGTATTTGTTTTCATCCGATTAGCTTCTCCAGCTCTTACCCCTAAATCTCCAATTATTGCTTCAAAAAAACCTCTCGGTGATTTTCCATCTAATCCAGTTAACTTTCCGTCAAACACCGCAGCTAATGCAAGAGCGTTTCTACCATTTCCCTGTACATCCTCTTCATCACTTGCTGCGATTAATTTATTATTATCAACAATCTCTTGACGGACAGCGATATTTTTAGCGGCATCCTTTACATCTGTTAAGTTCTCAAAGAAGTCCTCACCAGGTTCACCCTCTAAATCATAACCTAATCGATGCACACGATTAAATTCATTAATAAATTCAAAAGCCATTTGATCGAGTTGTTCAATCATTCCTGGATATTCGCCCTGAACTTCCCCATTATCCATATATCCATAAGATTCTATCAAACCTCTTAATGAGCCGATTGTGTCCATGAATGCTAAATCATCTAACTGATCAAAATCTTTAATTTTAATTGCTGAAACAGCATCTGGGTTCTGATTATCCGGTTCATATTCAATCGTGATAACATCATCGAAATGCCCTTCTGGATACTCTTTTGTTCCTTCCATTAAATAAACTGGTCCACCAGCTAAAGAAGCCCCTTTACTATCTACCAATTCAATAGTTATTAAGCCATCTGCAATATCTAGTGCACTCTCACTACTTTTTTCATAGGAAACGCGAATGTTCATCATTTGTGATAGTTCATCTACAAGTCGATCCCGTTCATCATACAAATCATTTGTTAAATATCCATGTGGTTCTACTTTCTTAATTTGTTCATTAAGACTGTGAATTTGGCGTAGTAAAGAGTTCGCATCTTCAGCAGTATGATCAATTTGGTTACGCAAATCATTTCTAATGGCATGTAAGCTCTCTGATAAATGGTTAAACGTCTGCGATACTGCAATTCCCCGTTGAGCAACAACAGATCTAGTTCCAGCGCTATCTGGATGAAGAGCTAAATCCTGCAAGGAATCCCAAAAATCATTCATTGTTTTTGATAATCCGCTATCTGATGGTTCATTCAATAATGCTTCCATACGGCTTAACGCTTGTGATTTTGTATCCCAATATCCTGCCCTACTTTGCTCAGCACGGTATTGAAAATCTAAAAATTTATCGCGAATACGTTGGATGGATCCTGTTTTAACTCCTGTACCGACTTGTCCAGGAATACTTGGTTGGTTTCGTCCTGGAGATGGAAATGGAGTGTTTGTTTGAAAGTTTACTCGTTGCCTTGTGTACCCCTCTGTATTGGCATTTGATATATTATGTCCTGTTGTGTATAGCGCAGACTGTTGAGCGTACAATGCCTGCTTTGCCATTTCTAAACCATGAAATGTACTCATGTATGTACCCCTTTATCATTTATGCTTTTGAATCAAAAACAGATCTATTATTACCTGTTTGTTGATTTCCATAATTAAAATTTTCAATTGTTGGATTTATCATATTTAAAGAGAATTGTACAAATTGCATAGACTGCTGTAATAAGGAATGATTCAATTGCTCTTGCTGTTTTAATTTCATCACTGCATTTGCTAATTGCACTGCTGCCTCTTCTAGCGCATTTCGTTCTTCTTCATCCTCTAAAACATTTAAAATATTTGTAATCGTTATTTCTTCGAGTGGTCTATCAGCTTGCCGATACCAACTTATAACTTCCTGCTGACGGTTGTTTTCAGCTTGCTCCAATAAGCGAATTAACTTTTGTTCTCGCACAAGCTGTTTTTGCAATTTTTCAACGGATCCTTCTTTAATAATCTCTGTTTTTTCTTCCGACAGCTTAATCATATCTTGATGAATTTCTATAAGTTGTTGAAGAACAGCGATAATGGATTGTGTAGACAAAATATTTTCTCCCCTCTAGAATTACCTCGACCAAAACTTAAGCATTTTTTTAGCTGTTTTTTGATAATCAATTTCGTACGATCCGGATTTTATCGAGCTTTTTATATTTTGAATATGGTTATCTCGTTCTTCAGTTTTTTGCTGATTCATCTGTAATTTTTTTGCCTCATTCGATATGTCTAATTTATCTTCCTTAGACACATGTTCTTTCGCTTGTTCTTTTTTTACCTGCATTTGATTTTGATATGCATGGATTTTAGAAAAATTAGGTCCCTGAATTTTCATTTCATCACCCCTATTTATCTTATTATCGGTATATATTCACTCTTTATAAAGCGTTTATTGCAATTTATTTTCTATCTCTATCTAATGTATAGTATGTGTTAATTCTTTCTCTCTCTTTTTCCATTGCCTTTTCTTCTAATTCATGTAAATAGACATCTTTAATAATTTTCTCTGAGCATTCTTGACATAAACGACCTGTTACAATTTTCGTTCCACATTTCTCACATGGATAAGACAGATTAGGGAACATCGTTGTACGAAGACGTTTATCCTTTACAAATTTTATAATTAATTTTTCCTCTACTCCAGTAGCTTCCACGATTTCCGAAATAGTTGCCTCTCGATTTTCTCTTCTTCTAATAAATTGGTAAACTACCTCAAAAGCCTTTTCTTCCTCCGCAAAGCACTTCGGACAAATATTTCTCGCGGTTTTAACAAATACTGCATTACAATTGTAACAATTTGCTAATTCTGCCATGTCCAATCCCACCTGCTCTTCCATATAATCTTTTTATTTCATTTTATATTTACCCTCTAATTAATGTATAGCTATAAACAACAGGACACCCATTCTTCTTCAATAATTCTGCTGCATGCCTTAAAGTTGTTCCTGTTGTATATATATCATCGACAATAACGACTGTTTTGTTTAATGGTTTTATTAGTGAGAATGGATTATCTCCTAGCATACGTTCAAGCCTAGACTTTTTAGCTTGCTTCTCTCGATGCTCCCTTGTTAATATATCTTCCACTTTCCATGGTAAAAAACTGGCTAGCATAAAGGCCTGATTAAATGCTCTTTCACGCTTTCGTTCTTCACTTAAAGGTATAGGTACAATGATTGCATCTTTAGGAAGCATTGAAAAATATTGTAAAAAATACTTTCTAAATATATCTCGAAAAATATTTCCTAGTTCATAATCTCCTTGATACTTCCATTTTACTATGATTTCTCGCATGAAATCATTATAAATATAAATGGATCGATTATATTTCAATGGATCTAGTTGTTCTTTATTTTTATAAATACTTTGCCAATGCAAACAATCTCCACATATTTTTGCATCTGTGGGTCTTCCACAAGCTTCACATATTTGCTCTTTAATGAAACTTAGCTTTTCTTGGCAATTCGTACATAATTCACTTTTCTTTTCACTAAAGAAAAGATTAACCCAATTCACTTCTTTTACCTGTTTTTCATGACAATATAAACAATTCACCTACATACCTCCCTTATTTAAGTCCTGCTCGTTTGTTCATTTGCTTAATCATTTGAATGGATCTTATAATGGCTTCTGTTTTTCCTGTATGCATAAATAATACTTCTCCAGTTGGATCTAGCGCACTTCTACCTGCTCGTCCAGCAATTTGCACTAGTGCCGCTTCATCAAAAACATCATGACCTGCATCAACCACCACTACATCAACAGACGGAAAGGTAACCCCTCTTTCTAAAATCGTTGTAGTCACAAGAATTTTCAACTTCTTCTCTCGAAATAGTTCAACCTTTGTTTTTCGATCATGATCACTAGCATGGACTGTTGTTAATTCTGATTTATCTTGAATTAATTGGTGCTGAAGAAAAAGCTCTGGCAGGAATTTTTGCCACTGATCGGCAATTTGAATTGTTGGAACAAATAGAAGTAACTGTCTATGAGGATTGTTTCTATGCTTTATCCATTTAAGTAAAGCTTTGGGCACTTGATTGGCTTGGATATCTTTTTTCAAGGAAAAACATGGAATAGACTGTGGAATTGGCAAAGCTTGTCCATGATAACGATTAGGGACAAAAACATGGGGCAATTTCTGTCTGGAGATTTTGATTTGATCAGAGGCTTTTGGAGTTGCGGTTAAATAAATCATTGTGCTGTTCGTCTTCAAGGCTCTACTTGTTACAAATGGTAAGGACGGATCATTCGTATAAGGAAAAGCATCCATTTCATCTAAAACGATGACATCAAATGCATGCTTAAATCGTAGGAGTTGGTGGGTTGTTGCAATGATAAGTTGACCTATTCCATCTCTTTCTTCACTGCCTCCATATAGGGCTTGGATTTCAGTCATTTGAAAGGCGGATTTAATTCGAGGATATAGCTCTCGGACGACATCAGCACGAGGAGTAGCAATACATACTCGCTGTCCTTTTGCTATAGCTTCAGCAATACCTGGAAATAACATTTCAGTTTTCCCTGCACCAGTTACCGCCCATACTAAGAGATCCTTTTCTTTCTGTAAAATCGCTTGTTTCACTCGATTAGCTGCAACCTGCTGTGCTTCTGTTAATTCACCTTTCCAAGTACATGGTTCTGCAATAATTGGCCAAGCAGGGGTATCTCCTGTCCATAAGTACAGAGGCTGACATGCTGATACACGCCCCATTGAAATACATTTACGACAATATAAATGAATATGCCCACAAAGCAAGCAATCTATCAGACCAAAGTATTTTATATCATGATTGCCACAACGTTGACATTGATTGGAAAAACGTTTTTGAAGAATGGATGGGAGCGTGCTAAAAGTAGAACTCTGAAGTAAAGTATGGAGGGTTTGATCATGTAAATCGATCTCCGAGCGAAGTAATAATTTTCCGGCATAAATTTTTGCAAGTTGTTCATAATTTAATTCTGCTTTCATAAGCCACCTTCTTTTTTTAGATTTTGCACGCCTATAACGGAGAAAATTAATCTGCTTAGAAATATAAAGCATTCATTTTTAGTATGAACATAGCTTTATATTTCTAGAGCAGACTCTACATCCTATTCTGTGTACCAAAGAATACCTAAAGCTCCTTCTCCTAAATGAGTGCCTAATACTGGACCAAAATAGCTTATCAATGTATTTATTTCTGGATGTTTTTGCTTAAATTCTATTTCTAAATTCAATGCAGCAGCTTCATTATTAGCATGAATAAATACAACTTCTTTTACTGTTTTAGTCTGTATATCTTCTTCTAGCAAATTCAAGATACGTTGAAGTGCTTTCTTTGTCGTTCGAATTTTTTCAAATGGAAGAATTTTGCCATCTACAATATGGAGGATTGGTTTAATTTTTAACAGGCTTCCAATAAATGCTTGTGCTCCACTTAAACGACCACCACGTTGTAAATGGGATAGATCATCAACCATAAAATAAGCATTTACTTTATCATGGAATTCATGAAGGTATTTCAAAATCTCTTCAGGTGTCTTATTTTGTTCAATTAATTTCGCTGCTTCTAGCACAAAAAAGCCTAACGCCATTGCACTGATTTTAGAATCAAAGGCATATAATTTAATTCCTTCTACCATTTCTCCTGCACTAATCACTGCATTGTATGTACCACTTAATTCGCTAGAAATATGAATGGAAATTACTGCATCATAATCCTTTGCCAGTTCTTCCAATTTCGTTACAGCATCTCCGACAGAAGGCTGTGAGGTTGTGGGTAGCTTTTCTGATTCTCTCACCTTTTGATAAAATTCCTCTGGTGAAATATCAACTTCTTCACGATATATTTCATCACCAAAAACAACGGCTAGTGGTACCGTATGGATATTATATTTTTCCACCAAATCTTTTGGTATATATGCTGTACTATCAGTCATTACTGCAATTTTCACTATTATCCCCTCCATTTACACGGCTTTATCTATCTCGCCTTAGTATTCTTTGAAAGGTAAAATCCCTACTAAATCAAGATAACTTATCTTGATATTACATGATACTAGAGAAAAAATCACCTGTTATTCTACTGTTAAATCTGTTTATTTAAGCATCTAGAATAATAGTTTTATGACTCTTAAAATAAAGGGCTTAACAATATAAAATTATTAAGAAAAAATCCTTCAAAAATTAGATATAAAAACTAATTTTTGAAGGATATATAATGTTTATAGACAAACATACACTTTAAGTTAAACCTCTACCCAACCATTTCGAATTGCAGTTACTACTGCCTGTGTTCGGTCATTCACTCGCATTTTCTGTAAAATATTACTAACATGGTTTTTAACCGTTTTTTCACTAATAAATAAATTATCTGAAATAGAACGGTTACTATTCCCTTCTGCTAGTAGCTGTAGTACCTGACATTCTCTTTTCGTTAAAATATGAAGTGGACGACTATATTCCACAGTTGCTAAAGAGTTAATCCCGTTTTGTGCTGCTAATTTACGATACTCTTCTACAATATTATGAGTAACCTTTGGATGAATATATGATCCACCCGCACTAACCACTTTAATTGCTACTATCAGAGAATCAGCATCCATTTCTTTTAACAGGTAACCTTTGGCACCTATTTTTAATGAATGTGTCACATAGCTTTCATCATCGTGAATAGAAAGAATAATAATATTTGTCTCTGGGAATTTCTCAACTAGCTTTGCAGTTGCATCAATTCCATTTATATCAGGCATGTTGATATCCATTAGCACTACATCTGGATTATATTGGCTAATTAATTGCTCCGCAACATTCCCATCGCCACCTTCAGCTACTACGCTGAACATTGGCTCAAAATCCAATATCCTTCTTACACCTTCTCTAAATAACTTGTGGTCATCAATTAGGACGATATCAATTGTCTTTTTAGGATTCATCTCTATTTTATCCTCCTACATCCATATTTCCTTGTATTTTTTCTTACTGGGTAATTTGTTTTTTACTATGATTATTTCTATCGATACTATTATTTTAAATAGTATTAGAATATGAATTCGTTTGCAACATTAGTGAGTTTTCTAGATAGGAATTAAGCGCATAGCAAATATTAATTTTCTCTTAATGCTTCTGCTTGATATGGAATTTTAATAAATACCTTTGTTCCCAATTTCTGTTTGGATTTAATTATTAATTCTCCATGAAGCATTTCAACTCTTTCCTTCATGCCCAAAATTCCAAATGAATTTTCTCGCTTACCCTCATCTATGTCAAAACCTTTACCATCATCTTGGATAGTAAGTTTTAAGAAATCATCATCAATTTCTAATTTCACTCTAATCTTCGTTGCTTCTGCATGCTTAATTGCGTTTTGAATTGATTCTTGAAATAATCTAAAAACAGCAATTTCATATTCTGATTTTAATCGGGCTTTCTTTCCTACGTGGGAAAATTCAATATTTAGTTGATGATGCTCTGCTGTATTCGAAACATATTTTCGAATCGTTGGAAGAAGTCCGAGATCATCTAATGCCATTGGACGTAAATCATAAATCATATGCCTTACTTCATATAAAGACGCTTGAACCATTTGGCGAACATTTTTCAGCTCTTTTACTGCAAGTTCCATTTCGCCTTGACGCGCCATACGTTCAACTAATTCAGAACGTAACATAATATTTGCAAGCATTTGTGCTGGTCCATCATGAATTTCTCGGGAAATTCTTCTTCTTTCCTCTTCCTGTGCATGAATAATTTGTAAACTAAACTCTTGCTTCTCTTTAGCTGTTTCAATAAGCTGATTAACATGTTTGAAATCATCTTGAAGGTAAGTGAGTACGACAGAAATTTTCCCTGTTAAACCTGTTGCTCGTTCAATTGTCTGCTCTAATATGATTAAACGTCTTTCTAAATAATCCCGTTTGTCACGCAAACTTTTTTCTCTTTGCCTTAGTGTGGTTAACTCCGTTTGTATCTGGAGTGTACTATCATATACTTTACGGACTTCTTCTTCTGAATATTGATCGTAAAATTTATTAACTCGGAGAAGGCGTTGACGTAATATTTGGACCCTACGTTCTAACTCGTCCCCTTGCTCAATAAACTTTGCAACATTTTTTTGCGTTTCTGCCAATTCAACTTGTAAATTTTTATACTCTTCAATTGATTCTTCACTAATATGGATGATTTCATTTTTACTATTTTCAACAACATCAATCATCTCGTCAATAATATGATCTAAAGTCTTTATATCAGCCATTTGCATCATCATCTCCAAATAACCTATGTTATAATATACGTTAGTGCTTGCGTTTTTCTTAGGGTCTTTTCCCTATTATTTTTAAACTACTCTATTATTATATTGTTGATTGTATGTGACAAATAAACTAAACAATCATTCCCTATATATATTAATAACATTTTACTACATAAAATCTATGAGGAGGATTTGATGTTACCTAGTTATTATACTGTCAAATCAAAAGGCTCAGATCAATTAATTATTCAAAAATCTAGATTTATTGGACATGTGAAACGCGTTGAAACAGAAGAAGACGCGATAGAATTTATTAACCAAATTAAGAAAAAGCATCATGATGCTACTCATAATTGCTCAGCCTATATAATTGGTGAGCATGATCAGATCCAAAAAGCAAATGATGATGGTGAACCTAGTGGAACAGCTGGTGTTCCAATGCTTGAAGTGTTAAAAAAACAACAATTAAAAGATACTGCTGTTGTCGTTACTAGGTACTATGGTGGGATTAAATTAGGTGCAGGTGGTTTAATCCGCGCATACGGATCAACGACTTCACAAGCAATTAAAGCAACAGGAATTGTTAAACGTCAATTAATGCAAGGTTTTTCTGTTAAAATCGATTATCCACTTTTAGGAAAATTAGAAAATGAACTGCGCCAATCAGCATATATAGTCGATCAAATTAATTATTTAGAGAATGTTGAATTTAATATTTATGCAAAAACAGGAGATGAAGAAATCTTTCAAGACTGGATGACTAATATGACAAGTGGCCAAGCAGAAATTAATGAAACAAATATGAAATATGTTGAAATAGATGTAGAATCCACAAAAGAGTCATAAAAGATGCTTAGCAATGAAGGAATTGTCAAGAAAACGTTTTTCTGACAATTCCTTCAACATTAACCTTTGTACTTTGACAATGCTGCTTCGTCTGCAATTACTGTTACATTATCATGTAAATGTAATACAGTAGCAGGAATAGAAGGATCTGCTTTTCCTTCAAGTACTTTTGCTAAAATCTCAGCTTTAGATTCCCCAGAAACAATAAATAGAATTTCCTTCGCATCCATAATTGTTCCTATACCCATTGAGATTGCTTTTGTTGGTACTTCATCAATCGAGTCAAAGAATCGTGCATTCGCATTACGAGTAGACTCTGTTAAATCATAGATAGCTGTTCTACTTTCAAAAGATGTTCCAGGTTCATTAAAAGCAATATGACCATTTGGACCCATTCCTAATAATTGAAGATCAATAGGTCCTTGTTCTTTAATTGCTTGCTCATAATCATGACATTCTTTTTCCAAATCTGCTACAACACCACTTGGAACATGTGCACGTTCTTTTGGCAAATCAATATGTTTAAATAGCTTTTCATTCATAAAATAATGATAGCTTTGATCATGGTCATTTGGCAGACCAATATATTCATCTAAATTAAAAGTTGTTGCATTTTTAAAAGATACTTTATTTTGCTTATACTGCCCAATCAGGCATTCATATAACCCTTCAGGAGTAGAACCCGTTGCTAAACCTAATACTGGATTAGCAATTGTTTGTAACTTTTGAACAAAAACTTCACAAGCTTTCTTACTTAACTCTTCATAGTCTTTTACTTTAATAATTTTCATTTTACCTCTCCTCCCTTATCCATTCATTCAGGTAAATGTGAAAATAAATAGACATGTTCTTATTACCCGTTCATACACATTGGATAAACATAATCTTATCTATTTTTTTAAACACCTCAATTTAAGGTGTAAAAAAGACTAGATAATTATCATTTATTTTTTTTCAAATAGCAAGTATGTAATAAAAATTGTCATGAAGTTTTTATGCTACTGAAATATTTATCAAGTAAAAAGCAGAAGGAATTCAATTGTCACCTTCTGCCTAAGTCATATTTAACGATTTTTTGTTTTGTCACTTTAAATTTATGAATGTTCCTGATTATTTCGCCAACGGTTAAATTCTAGAAACTCCTTAAATTGCTCTTTGGTTACACCTGAATCCATGGCTTCTTGAACTATTTGTAACCATTCATCATCTAATTCTTCCACATCGCTTATTCCATTTACACGCAATAATTCATTTGCTGGAACACCTAATACATTACTAACTTTTTCAATAAACTGGATCGATGGATTCGATTGTATATTACGCTCAATCGAACTCAAATATGACTTAGCTACATTTGCTTTCTCGGCAAGTTCAGAAATAGACATCTTCTTTTCTTTTCGTAATTTTTTGATTTTTTCACCGATCAAGTCCATTCACCCTCTTTCCTATCAAATTATAGCATATATTTGACAGGAGATTCTAGCATATTATTTCGTGTTTCGGATTAACTCACTACTATTTTTTAAAAATATTCGGACCTCTTTTGGAGTCAATCCTTTATTTTTAGCTTCCTTTATTAATTCCACCCAACCTAAATCATAAATTATGCTTTTTTGTTTTTTAGGTAACTTCATCCTATTCTCCCCTCTTCAAATCACCTGACCAAATTCGCTTTGATAGAGCGCTTACATTTTGAATGTAAATCTATTATACTAGAACATAGGAAGTATAAATTGACTAGTTTTGTCTACCATAGCCTTGTTTTGTAGAATTTATCAGAAACTCTTTGTCGAAACACATTTAAATGTATTAGTACTTTGTTCTTACGATATAGTATATATTCAAAAAGCCCGATAAAAAGAACTAGCATTGGTTAAGTTCTCCACGGCAACGTACTATTGAAGCTCCGATACTGGTACATCATGTGCGGCGAAAGTACAATGCGCTGCTAAACAGTAGGTTTAAAGAGGTTTCTCTCCATACGAAAGCAGGTCAACTCAAAAATTCAAAACATTATTTTAATAGGATTTTTGAACAACTTCTAATTATGAATTTTTTTCTACAAGCTTTTTTCAGTTCAACACTTTATGTGAGTCATGATATAATAAAGTAAGTATACGAGTATTTAGAAAATGAGGGGGTTTTTATGAGAAAGGGAATTTTCGCTTTCCTTATCATTGGTTTTATCTTTCTCTCCGCTTGTTCAAATGAGGGAGATAAACTGGATGAGCGGATTGGTACATATATTGATTTATGGAATAATGAACGTTTTTCAGAAATGTACCAAATGCTATCTAAAGATGCTTTAGAAGAATATCCAAGTGAAACATATGTTGATCGATATGAAAAAATATATAGTGATTTAAATATTAGCAACCTAGAAGTTTCATATAAAGAATTAGAAAAGAATGATTTGAAGAAAGCTGCTGAAGATGGAAAATTCACTTTTCCTATTTCCGTAAGTATGGAGAGCCTTGCTGGGCCAATTTCATTTAATTATGAAGTAACTGCTGTATTAGAAGGAGAAGATGAAAAGGATTGGTATATTAATTGGGATCCTGGTCTTATCTTTCCTGAAATCAAAAATGGCGGAAATATTAATATCAAGGTCTCCAAGCCGAAACGTGGAGAAATTCTAGACCGAAATAAAATGCCATTGGCGATGAATGACATGATTTATGAAATAGGAATCATTCCAGAAAAAATGGGTGATCAAAAAGAGCAAATCATTGAAAGTGTCTCTAAAGTCTTAGATATTCCTGCAGACACTATTAAAAGTAAACTAGAAGCTGATTGGGTAAAACCCGATTTATTTGTTCCATTAAAAAAAGTACCTAAAACAAATGAATCTCTCTTGGAGCAGCTCTGGAAGATTGATTCTGTAGCTGGTCAAGAAGTACTTGGCAGAATTTATCCATTAGGAAAAGCTGGCTCACATTTAGTTGGTTATGTTGGACCAATTACTGGTGAAGAATTAGAAAAACAAGAAGAAGGCACCTATTCCAGTGGGGACTTAATTGGAAAACGGGGTCTTGAAAGTCATTTCGAACGAAAATTAAAAGGAAAACAAGGTGTTAAAATCGTTGTTTCCGATGAAGGTAAAGAAGATATTGTTCTTGCTGAAATTCCGGTAGAAGATGGAGAAACCATTATTCTAACCATTGATGCAAATGTACAAGAAAAAATTTACGAAGCTTATGAAGAAGAAGGAGATGCAGGTACAGCAGCTGCTGTTGATCCTAAAACAGGAGAAACGATTGCTCTGGTCAGTAGTCCTGGGTTTAATCCAAATGATTTAGCATATGGTATCTCTGCAGAACAATGGAAAACGATTCAAGATGATCCGCAACTGCCTTTAATTAATCGTTTTTCTTCAACTTATGCTCCTGGTTCAGTAATTAAACCAATCTCTGCTTCTATTGGGTTAAAGGATGGCTCCCTTGATCCAACGGAAGGATTAACGATTGAAGGTTTACGTTGGGGGAAAGAAGGCTGGGGAGATTACACCATAAAACGTGTCTCTGCTACTGGTAGGCCTGTAGATTTAAGAGAAGCCCTATACCGTTCAGATAATATTTATTTTGCTATGCAAGCAATACGCACTGGTGCAAAGGCATTTGAAACGGGTCTCAAACAATTTGGTTTAGAGGAAGAGTTTCCGTTTGAATATCCTTTTCAAAAATCAACTATTTCTACAACAGGTAAGCTAGAAGATGAAGTACAGTTAGCGAACTCTAGCTATGGTCAAGCTGAAATAGAAATGAGCGCTCTTCATTTAGCTCTTGCCTACACAGCATTTTTAAATGAAGGGAATATGCTAAAACCAGTACTGCTTACATCAGAAGATATTGGACAAATTTGGCATAAAGATTTAGTAACTGCTGAAGAAGCTGAAATGATGCAAGATATATTGCGTGGAATTGTTACAGAAGGAACAGCATCAGCAGCTAATATTCCTGATTTCCCTATTTCTGGAAAGACAGGAACCGCTGAATTAAAGCTTACAGCTGACTCAACAGGTAGTGAAAATGGTTGGTTTGTTGGGTATCCTACAGAAAAGCAGAATTTAATCATTGCAATGGTGATTGAAAGTGTTCAAGATAAAGGAGCAAGTAGCTATACTGCTAAAAAAGTTGCCGAAATTTTACAAGATGTCACACCTTGATACGAATTTTAAGAACGAAAAAATATAAAAAATAAGGAATTCAGTTTTTCACTGAATTCCTTATTTTTTTGTCTAAGCTGCTTCCATTACACTAAACAGTATCTAATTTGCTAGTTAATTCATAAAATAATTCCTCATCACGGTTATCTAAAGACTTATCAATTAAATTTTTTAAGTTCATCTGTTCTAATTCTCGAATAAGTATTTTACTTTCTTCCTTCAGCTCCGATTCATTCATGTAATTTGTACTCTGATTGAACGCTTCAACGATAAAAAACAATTGTATGAGGAAATCTGGCAACGAAACTAACTCAGACATTCTAATGCTTATAATGTCTTTTCCTTTCTGAAATGCGAAGTTTGCATTTGTATTTACAATCTGTTTTGTTCTTCGATCGATCTTAATTTCATTCGATTCAATTGGTACGAAATGATATAATTGGTCATTTATAAGTAATGAAAAATATTGATAGGCTAATTTAATACGAACATATTGAGCATCTGATTTAATATAATAAGGCTTTAATAACTTTACCGTTACCATTCTCAGCACCTCCAAACGCTATTGTTCTTCACCTAATTAAAAATAACATACCCTTATTTCCATTTATAAAACATTCATTTTTAATATTCTGTCAATTAATATTATTTTACAATGAAATATCTTTATGTGCAAGTAACCTCACTCATCGTTTAGCTCTTATTTATCTGGATAGCTAATTACCCTTTAATCAAAGCAAGCAATTTCTGAAAATCTGATTCATTAACTGTATCATCATAATTATATTCTTTTTCAAAACTTCGATAATATGCACAAGCTTGTTTGATTAGCTCCACTCCTTGAAGCATATAATCCTTATACTCTTTTGTTACTATAGTAATTTCTTCTTCATACTTTTCATCTGTACCAGGTGTAATCATTTCTGTGTATAAATCAATAATATGTTCCCCAGTACGCTTAGGCTCAAATGCATGAGGATCTGTACTATCTAACATACATAATTGAAGCTCTGGAATACGAATCATATCTACACTATTTGGATCAAAGCTACAGCGATATTCTTCTACAGGAATTCCATTTTTTAAACAAGCATCCATTATTTTACGCATAAAATATGACTTTCCTGTCCCTGCTCTTCCTTTTATATGAAAAACATTCGGAATTCCTTCTATTAAATTTGGAACGTCAGTAACCATTCCATCTCCAGTTGTTGTACCAAAAAATCTTTTTGGTGTATCTATAATAGCCTCTTTTTCTTTTGTTTTTGGAATATACTGTTCAATAAATTGTGTAATTAACGCATTCCCTTTTACTACATCCATTTCCTGAATATAAATAGCCTCTAAATCATCATGCACACGTAAACCTCTAGAAAAGCTTTGATATGCTTCTTCATACAGCTCGTTCATTGTCTCATATACCTTTTCATTTACACTTACATCTTCTTCTATTTTAAAAATATGCTTTCTATCTGCAGGCAAGCAGTCAATTCGATCAGAAATAATTGCTAAAGAACAATCTCGAATAATGATTCCATCTATAAATGGGTTCCCTAAATCACTACGCAATATTTCCAGTGAATATTCTTCTTGATATATATTAATCAATTTTTTTAACCATGCTGTTTTTACACCTGCGGATGGGTGAGAAATAATAATCACCTTAGTAATATCTTTTACATTTGAAGCTAAATGATTTATAAAACCTTCTGCAGTATTTCCCGTTACATAATAATAAATTTTTTTCTTCAAGCATACACATCCTTTGTCACATCGTTACCTTAATTTATGAAAAGGAAAAGCATTTGGTGATTCGCAATAGCGCCTACTTTCCATTCTGAAACAAACATTTTTCATACCTTTCTTATCTCCCGCAAAAAAATAACTAAGCACATATCCCCCACTGCTGAAACGCAAGTGTAAAATAAACGCTTAGTTCATTAATTGATTTTTATAGATAAAGCTCACTCATTTTATCCAACTTGATTTTCCTTTTTCAAACCGCGATCAAAAATAGCTGTAGTAATGAAAGGAAGAAATAGGATTCCAACAAGGATATAGAATAATAATTGGATGTTGAAATAATCAACGATGAAACCTCCAAGTAATGGACCAGTCATCCTTCCAGCTGCTCCTACACTATTTACGATGCCTTGATAAAAGCCAATTTTCCCTTTTGGTGCTAATCGATAAGCTAAAGCAGGAATAGCCGGCCAAATCAGCATTTCACCAATTGTAATAATAATCATTGCCACAGCAAACATCGTAAAATCTTTTGCGAATAGAGCAACTAATACAGACAAAATAAAGATCGAATGTCCTATATATAGATGAACCTTCTCTGATTTTACTACATTCGTTATCCACTTAATTAGTGGTTGCCCAACTACAATTAAAAATCCATTGATAGCCCATAGTATACTGTATTGCTCTAACGGAATTCCTATATCCTGTGTATATGCGGCAATTGTTGAACCCCATTGTGCATAAGTCATTGTAACAACAAAGAAGCCAATACATAAAATTAACAAAGCAATAAATGGTGCGCGTTCTTCAATCTTACTTCGTTGTTCAATTACATTTGTATTCATTTGTGGATCACTCTTTTGATCCATTACTTTAAATGTAAAAATAACAATTCCTAGGAAAGCAATAAAAAACAATACATTTGCTATAAAAATATATTGGAAGGAAATACTCGCAATCAAGCCGCCAAAGGTTGCACCTAGTGCTACTCCTAAATTATTCCCAACATATAACGCGTTAAAAGAGCGTCTGCCTCCTTCTGGCCATACTGAGCCTGCTAAAGCAAACATAATAGGCCAAGTGATTCCTGAGCCAAAATTAATAAAAATTAAACATAATGCAAATGGAAGAATGTCATTATAAAATATTAGAACTGTAGATGCAGAAAGGACAATTCCCGCTCCATATAACAATGTTTTATAAGCGCTGTATTTATCAAAAAGTGTACCACCAATTAAATTACCAACAATCGATGCAGCATTACTAAACATTAAAATCAATCCAGCAAATGCCAAGCTTTTTCCTAAATGATTATGCATATAAATCGTAATCAACGGCCATAAGAAAGAAGCTCCTGTTGTATTTACTACCATTGCAGTTACTAATATCCAAATATTTTTGGGCATGGCTCTCATCTCACTTTACTATCAATCTTTGCCTTAGTGAGGAGTTCTTCTATGTGAACACCTATGTTTAAAGGCTTAATTCTTCATTTAAATGATGTTTTTACATAGATGTTCATTATGAAAATGCATATGCTCATATTATTTTACTTTATTCATCCACAATCCAAAAAATATAATAATTAAAAGTGGTAGACCCAATGTAATAATGAACAGCCAAATCCCACTATAATTTATACCATGCGCTGCTTGCACCATATCCCAGGCAATATAAGCAAATAACACCATCGCAAAAAAATTGATAACTGCCATCATTAAGCGAGCAATGGGATAAATGCGTGGAGCATTTTCCTCTGTGACCTTAACCATGTAATTAAAGGTATGTGGTGCCTTACTAAGAAAATACATTGGTAAGAAAATAAAGACAGAAATAATAGGCATGATTAAAATCGTTGCTTTATTTCCCCAGCTATCTGGCTCCCCATTTATGTTGAAATGAACGGGCACTTCGTCAGGCAAAGAACTAAAGGACACACTTACATAAATAAAGGAACCAATAATAAGCAATAATGATAATAAATGGAGGATCTTCTCCATCTTCGTTGCTGGCACCTCAATTTTTGGATGGTTTTTCAAATATCTCAACTCCTTCATATCATACAATGTTTTACAGAAAGTGTATAATTTGGAATTCCGGCATCCCCAAATTGCGTGTATGTATAGATAATGTCACTGATTAATCCAATACATATTTATTCCGACCGGCAAATAAACCAAATATATACATCACACCAACATTACAAATTAAAACAATAAGCGGAATCTCCCATGTCTGTGTGATATCAAATAATAAACCGATCGCAAATGGACCAACTGCCGCTAAAAGATAACCAATAGATTGTGCCATCCCTGATAACTCAGCAGCATCTGTCGAAGTTCTTGCTCGTAAACCAAGAAAAGTTAATGCTAATGCAAAATTTCCACTTAGAGATATTCCAATCAAAGTAATACAAATAATTAGCATCCAAGTAGAACTACCTAGCCATAATCCAGTGAAACCTGAAATCATCATGATACTTAAAACAGTTACAAGCAATCGTTGAGAGGCAAATTTCCCCGCAATAATTGGTACAATGAAACTAGCTGGTAAGCCGATAAATTGTGCAAGAGATACAAACCAACCAGCTGTAACTAAACTCACTCCATAATCTGTTAGGATTTCTGGTAACCAAGAGATAGTTACATAGAACATGGTGGATTGTAATCCCATAAATAAGGCAATTTGCCATGCTAGTGGAGATTTCCACATCCCCCCTTTTGAACTTGGAGTGATATAGCGCATCTCTACTTTTTCTTTACTCTTTTTATGCTTGTCCAAATAAATCCATACAACAATTGCAATAATTGCCGGTAAGCCCCAAACAAGTAATGCTACTTGCCACCCCATCTGGAAATCTACTGCAAATGGAATACTTAAACCAGAAGCTGATGCGGCAAAAACAGACATCATAGTAGAATATACACCTGTCATCAATGCTACCTTCAGTGGATATTTTTCTTTAATGAAACCAGGAAGAAGTACATTACAAATAGCAATTCCTAACCCTACTAAAAAAGTTCCAAAAAACAAAAAAACGATCCAAGATATAGAACGGACACCGATTCCAATTACTAAAAAGAATAAACCAACTAAAATTGCTCTTTCATTAGATAATCGTCTTCCAAGTGTTGGTGCAATTGGTGAAATAAGTGCAAACGCTAATAATGGTAAACTTGTTAATAAACCTGCACCCCAGCTGGCCAGACTTAAATCTTCTCGAATCATCCCGAAAAGAGGTCCAACAGATGTTATTCCAGGACGTAAGTTAAATGATACGAAGACAATTCCTATTATAATCATGATGTTATATAAACGATTCTGTTCTTGTTTAGCTTCTTCTAAACCCATTTTCAAGCCTCCTCTCTTCCTGGTGATTATCAGCTAAAAGTATAACAAAAGCAAGCTTGATTAGCTACCAAACAAGATGAGTCACAAGACTATTTAGCTTGCAAACATTTGTTCTAGAATTTACTCGTCAAACGATTGATATTTTGATAGGCTAAGAATGGAACAAAAACAGATAGGAGAAGCATACATATGAAAAAATTCTTTTTTTTCCTACTTATTCTCTTACTAGTAGGATGCGGGAATATGAATACAATATTTCCTGCAAATGAAGAAAATAAGCAAATTGAATTAACTACTGATTTAACGGTGCATTACATTGATGCTGGACAAGCAGATGCAACACTTTTCCAATATAAACATGAGGATACATATTATCATATTCTTTATGATGCTGGTGATTGGAATAAAAATGATGTTGTTACTTATTTGCAAAATCAACAAATAGAGTTGATTGATTTAGTAATTATAAGTCATCCACATGCCGATCATATTGGTCAGCTCCCAGGTATTATGGAAGCATTTGATGTTGGAGAGGTTTGGATGTCTGGAAACACAGTAGAATCAGGAGTTTTTATTAATTCATTAGAAGCAGTTACAGAAAGCGATACTGATTATTATGAGCCACGCGCAGGTGAAGCATTTCAAATTGGTCCAATGGAAATAGAAGTATTACATCCGACAGAATTAACAGGTGGATTAAATGAGGATTCCATTTCTGTTCGCTTTACTTATGGAGAGATTTCCTTCTTGTTCACAGGTGATGCTTATAAAAAGCAAGAACTAATGATGATAGACAATAATAAAACGGTAAAAGCAAATTTCCTGCATCTAGGGCATCATGGCTCTAACACATCTACATCACCAGATTTTCTTAAGGTTGTTGATCCAGAGGTAGCTATTTATAGTGCTGGTCAAGATAATTCCTATGGACATCCACATATGGAAGTCATTCAGCAAATTCACGAAGCTGGAATTATTTTATATGGAACAGATATGGATGGAACAATTATCGTCTCTACGGATGGAAAAGAATATGCAATAGACACAATAGAAACAAAAGCAAATGTAAATAAAAAGCCAGAGACAAAACCTAAAGAAGAAATATGTATTGATATTAATCAAGCAAGCCCTAAACAATTACAAGAAATTATTCATATTGGTGAAGGAAGAGCAGAAGCTATAATTGAATCTAGACCTTATAAAAGCTTAGACGAATTAATGAAAATAAACGGAATTAGCGAAGGACGATTAAAGGATATTGAAGAACAAGGATTAGCTTGTGTAGGAGGGTAAAACATGAAAGGATTTATTGATCGTTTTATCGGGAATGAGAAAGCTGTTATTTTAATTGAAGAACTAGGAAAAGAAATTCACCTCCCCCTCTCTTCGCTTCCAAATGGTTGCGGAATAGGTTCTTGGGTTACTTTAGCAAAACAGAATGGAATATATGAAATTACTGAAATAGATCATAAAATGACAATAATACAGAAGGAAAAAGTTGATCATTTGACGAAAAAACTTGAAATGAAAAAGAAAAAAAGTAAATTTCGTAAATAACAGGTGACAAAATAACAGTTTGTACTTATAATTAAATTATAATAATTATAAGTAGAGGTGATTCAAATGACAAAAGAAAACAGAAATCCAAAAACGATTCATGTTGATTACGAAGAGAAAATGTCACTTGTAAACGCTGCTACATTTTTAGATAGTATTGCTAACAAATTAAAAAACGAAAAAAAGTTTATCTTAACACATAATGGTCAAGACCATGAAGTCGTTCCTTCTGACAACGTCACATTAGAAATCAAACTTGAAGAAAGAAATGGCAAGCATAAACTCGAGCTAGAACTTGAATGGCGTGAGGCTGATTCTAGCAAAGATTCATCTATCCAGATTGGTTAAACATCTTATTCCGGAAATTTATAGGACTGTGAACATCCTTTATTTGATACTCGATGTTCAAGCTAACTTCCTATTAATTTCCGGTTTTTTTATCTAACATTTTTCTTTTTCAAAAAATAATTCCTACTTTTTTACTCTGAATTAGCCGGAAATACAAATTTTCTGTTACAATATAAAAATAGCTTGCAGCTAGAGCCATGCCAACAACATTTAAGGGGAGTTTAGTAAAAAATGAATAAAGTATTAAAGTCCAGTTTTTTAGCAATTATCTTAATATTAATTCTTATCGGTTGTAATTCTGCAACAGATAACGACACAACATCAAATGAAGATGCAGAAGAAGAAAATAACGCATCACCAGATGAGCAAGGTTTAAGACAAGATTTACATATTGCCTATTCTGCACAGCCACCAACTCTGGATCCATATTTAACGACAGCAGTTATTACTTCAGATGTAATGCGGGGAGTGTATGAAACTTTAATCACTGTAAATGAAGATTATGAGTTTCAACCTATGCTCGCTGAATCATATGACTTAAGTGAAGATGGAACAGAAATTACTTTTACCTTAAGACAAGGTGTCCTTTTCCATAATGGACAAGAAATGACAGCAGATGATGTGGTTGCATCTATGAATCGTTGGAAGGAATTCTCTAACCGTGCCGGCGCATTCCAAGAAGCTACTTTTGAAAAAATAGATGATTATACGGTTCTCTTAACTTTAGAGGAACCTATTTCTACTGCATTAAGCGTGCTTGCAGGAATGTTAGGTTCTTATGCTGCCATTATGCCAAAAGATATTATTGATGGTGCAACTGAGTTAGGTGTTCAAGAATATATTGGAACAGGTCCTTTTCAGTTTGATGAGTGGAAACAAGATAGTTATATCAAAGTGACTAAGTTTGATGACTACCAGCCACTTGAAGCGGAGCCAAGTGGCTCAGCAGGAAGAAAAGAAGCACTTGTTGAAGAAGTTTATTTCTATTTCGTCACAGATCCATCTACACGAGTAGCAGGAATTTTATCAGGTGAATACGATATTATTCACCCAACTCCATATGACCAAGCAGAGATACTTGAAGATAATCCAGAGATTGAAAACTATACAATTCCAGGTAGCACACTTGTATTTATCATGAATAAAAACATGGAAGTATTTAAAGACGTAAGAGTTCGTGAGGCAGTTAGACTTGCCTTTGATGAAGATGCAATTATGCAAAGTGCTTCAGCAGATGAGCAATACTACGAGCTTAATCATAACTTAGTCAAACCACATTTAACAAATCGTTTTGATACAGAAATTGGAAAAGCAGAGATGGAAGCATATGACCCTGAAGCAGCGAAACAACAATTAGAAGACCTTGGTGTTGCTGGAGAAGAGTTAATTATCATTACGACACGTGATTATGAAGAACAGTACAATGCTTCGCTTGTTGCTCAACAACAGCTAGAGGCAGTTGGCTTTAAAGTATCATTAGAAGTATATGATTGGCCTACATTAATTGATAAAACATATGAGGAAACAGGATATCATATTAATATCATGAGCTGGGGAGCTCAACCGGAACCAACTGCTTATGGATTTTTAAATCGCGGGCAAGATTCTGGTTGGTTGGATGATCAAGAATTCTATGATTTAATTGATGATTTCAGAAGACAACCTTCTCTTGATGAAACAGATGATGCTTATGATGCGATTATGCAATGGATGACAGATCATGTCCCATTATTGAAGCTTGGAGACACATATCGTGTATTTTCCGCATCCAAAAAAGTTAATAATCTCCAATTCCAGGATGGAATAAACATTTGGAATTTAACTGTTTCAGAATAATGAATAGTAGTACAGAACCGGAGAATTGGTTTTGTACTACTTTTTTATTTTAAATCATTTTATCTGACGAAATTTCAATTTTCTTCAAAACACCCTGTTTTTTTATCATTTTCATTAATAATAAATTCAGAAAATATTGACCTCATGCCCTTCGTTGCTTATACTTAAAAATAACTAATTTGGGGGTGAGAAAGAAAATAACAACCACGAATAGTAACATAATTTTATAAAGGGGTGTTTAGTAGAGATGAACAAATTATTAAAATCTATTTTTGTATGCGCTTTCTTAGCTGTCATTTTAATTGCTTGTAGTAAAGACTCTGAAGACAATCAAGATGCAGCTGAAGAAACAAATGCCAATGACAATGACACAACCCAGACAGAAACCTCAGATGATGATTTAAAAGATGAATTAAATATCGCTTATTCCGCACAACCAGCCACAATTGACCCACATATCACAACAGCAGTTGCTACATCCGATATTATGCGTGGTGTATATGAAACATTACTTGCTACTGATGAAAATTACGAAGTGAAACCAATGCTTGCTGAATCTTATGAAGTCAGTGATGACGGGAAAGAAATCACTTTTAAAATAAGACAAGGCGTTAAATTCCATAACGGAAAAGAAATGACTGTAGACGATGTAGTTGCTTCTATGGAACGTTGGAGAACTTTATCTAGCCGCGCTACCCCATTCGCTGATGCAAAGTTTGAAGCTACTGATGATCAAACCGTTGTATTTACGTTACCAGAACCAATTTCAACTACTCTACCTGTCTTAACTGGAATGCTAGGATCATTTGCAGCCATTATGCCAGCAGAAGTAATTGAAGCAGGTGATGACTCTGGTGTTACTGAATTTATCGGTACTGGACCATTTCAGTTTGACGAATGGCGTCAGGATTCTTATGTAAAGCTTTCAAAGTTTGATGATTATCAAGCTGTAGAGGAAGAAGCTAGTGGACTTGCTGGTAAAAAAGAAGCACTTGTTGAGGAAGTGTATTTCCATTTTGTAACAGATGCTTCTACACGAGTAGCGGGAGTACTATCTGGTGAATATGACATCGTTCATGCAACGCCATATGACCAAGCAGAAACAATTGAAAATAGTGATGTTGCAGTAAACCATAGTGTTCCCGGTTCTACTTATATCTTCCTCTTTAATAAAGAAAAAGAAATATTCAAAGATGTGCGTGTGCGCAAAGCAATTCGCCAAGGATTAGATGTTGCTTCTATCATGCACGGTACTTTCGGTAATGAAGAATATTACACCCTTAACCACAATTTAGTGATGCCTTACTTAACAAATCTTTACAATACAGATGTTGGTAAAGCTGAATTAGAAGAGTATGATTTAGAAGCTGCTAAACAAGAGCTAGAAGAACTTGGGGTTGCTGGAGAAGAAATCAGCCTTGTCACAACACGTGATTATGATGATCAATACAATGCTTCTGTTGTTGCACAACAACAATTAGAGCAAATGGGACTTAAAGTTAATCTAGAAGTGTATGATTGGCCAACCCTACTTGATTTAACAGAAGACCCAGAAGGCTTCGACTTGAATATTATGGGTTGGGGACCACAGCCTGAGCCAACTTCATATGGATTCTTACGTCCAGGCTATGATTCTGGTTGGATTGAAGGAAATGAATTCTTTGAACTAATTGATGAATTTAGAAGACAGCCTTCTTTAGAAGAAACAGCTGAGGCTTATGAAGCGATTGTACAATGGTTAACAGATGAAGTTCCATTTATTAAACTTGGAGATTCCAACCGAATTGCTACTGTTTCTAATAAAGTAAATAATTTCCAGTTCCAAGACGGATTTATTACTTGGAATATCTCTGTATCTAAATAACCATGAAATGAGGATATTGTAATGGAAAAACAGCATGTAAAGCAAGACGATTTTTACAAATTTCGATTACCTAGTAATCCAGTCATTTCACCTAACAGAAAAAATGTTTTATATGAAGTAACTACAATTAACGAAAATAAATATGAAACACATCTTTGGCTTGCTGATCTAGATCAGCAAGCCAAGGAACAAATATCTGTTAACGAGAGTACAGAAAATTATGGTGCTGTGTGGTCACCCGATGGGACAAAGATTGCTTTTTTAACCAAACAAGAAGCTGTGGGAACACAAATTTGTATCTATGATTTAAAGCAACGTCAATTTGAAATTATTTCACATTTTAAATATGCTGCTCATACTCTTGCCTTTTCAACGGACGGAAGCAAGCTATACGCTCTCCTGCCTATCTTAAACACAATTGAAGAAGCTGACGGTAAAGTAGATCGAATTGTGAAGCTTGCTTATGAAAGCTTGTATTATAAATTTGATGGTACTGGATTTCATGATGGAACGAAACAACAAATCATTTCCATTAACATTAAGAATCACACCTATCAACAATTAACCAATACTAGTTTAAATATTGAGGCATACACCGTCTCTCCTACTTCCGAAAAATTAGCTTTTATTGCTGTAGATACTGAAAATAATAACCGTTTAGCTCATGGTGTATTATATGAATTATCTTTAGCTAATAAAGAAGTAACTAAGCTTTATGACGAAGAAGTTGTCTCAAAAATTAGCTATGCACCTGATGGACGATCTTTAGCCTTTATTGCTGGTAGCTTACACAATCGCCTTTATAAGATGGACTTTACTCATTCTCATATAGTTTGCTTAGATGCAGATTATCCCGATATTTTAGCAGATACAATTTATTCTGATACACTCTATCGCCGCCCACCATGGCAAATAGTTTGGTCAAATGATAGCAAACATATCTACGCATTAAGCGGACATCATGGCACAACAGAAATCATACGTTTTTCTGCAAATCAGCAGGATAAAACAGCAGTCGTTATCGGTGGCGCAAGAACAATTTCAGGTTTTTCCTATGATGGTACAGATACATTTGTCCTCATTTATTCTAATCCAGAAACCCCAGGAAAACTAAGTAAAGTATCACTTGATGAAACTGCAATATTGTATCGAAATGCTCGTCATGTAACAGATGACTTCCCTGCAATAGAAACATGCTTTCCAGATACAGAGATTTGTATTGATAACCCAAATCAAGCTTATCTTGAACAAGTAAAATTAGCATCATTTGAAGCCTTTACATATGCTGCATCTGATGGCTGGAAAATGCATGGATTTCTACTAAAACCAGCTAATTTTGAAGCAGGCAAAAAGTATCCTGTTGTTCTTGATATTCACGGTGGCCCTCACTCCACTCATGGCTTTACCTACTTTCACCAAATGCAGTTATTTGCTGCACAAGGTTACGCGGTTATTTATGTAAATCCGCGTGGTAGTTCTGGCTATGGAGAAGCTTTTACAAAGGCTGTACTCAATGATTATGGCGGAAAAGATAAGGTAGATATTCTAACTGGATTAGAGGCTGCAATAAACCAATATAATTTCTTAGATGAATCACGAATGGCAATTAGTGGATTAAGCTATGGTGGATACATGACAAATTGGATTATTACACAAACAGATCAATTTAATGTGGCTATCGCTGAAGGTAGTGTTAGTAATTTGGTTTCTAATTATGGAACGGGAGACGTTGATCCAGGTCTAACTGATGAAGATATGCCCGATAAAAATAGCTTTGAAGCACTATGGGAGATTTCTCCACTTGCTTATGTACATAAGGTCAATACGCCACTCTTACTTATTCACGCAGAGGATGACCAACGTGTACCAATTGAACAAGGCGAACAATTTTATTCTCATATTAAACGCCAAGGAAAAACAGCCCGATTTGTCCGAATACCAGAGAGTAGTCATTTAATGTTAAAGATTGCAGACCCTGACCGCAGATCTGCTCGTCTAGAAGAAATGATAAACTGGTTAGCCATTTATTTATAATACAAAAGAGGTTTACCTTATCGATTAATCAATTTGTCGTTTAATAAAAAACCAATAAGACATGCTTTTTAAAGCAATGTTCTTATTGGTTTAACTTATCTTTATGATTATCCATTATTTGGAATAACCGCAAACACTTCTGCAGGAAATCCTGGTGCATCCTTAATATGTGGGGCTCCGGTAAAAATAAGACTTCCAACAGCTGGAACTTTATCCAAATTAGCTAACAGTTCATTTTGGTATTTGTTCTCATTTAACCAATATTTTTGAGCAACCAAAAAACCAGCTTCTTCAGCTTCAATACCACTATCCGTGTTTAATGTTTCATGTCCAATAGCTGTGACATTGCGAATCCTACTGAGATATTCTAAAGCTGGTATAGACCAACCAGGCGTATGTTCAATATCATTTTCATCCTTATTAAAAAATGCTTCTTTATCATCAAATTTTTTATACCATCCACTTGAAAAAGCAACAAAACTACCTTCTAGAATCTCCCCATACTCCATTTCAAACGCTTTAATATCCTCGACCGTTACAGCATAACCAGGGTTTTCTCTCACCTTATCTTCTAAATGAAGAACGTATAAAGGAAGAACACGCTCTTTTTGAGAAATATCTAATAAATCTCTTTTTCCATTTATGAAGTGATTAGGTGCATCAATATGTGTGCCATGAGCGTTACCTATCCTATACTCTAGAGAAAAAGCACCCGTATCATCAATGGTTGAAATAGAAGAAGATGACAGTGGATTAAACGTTGGATAAACTGGAATATCAGCGGTTACCTCATGTGTCAAATTAACCCATTTATACTCTTTTAATTTGGAAAGTAGTTCATATAATGGATACATTTCTTTCACTCCTTGAAAATTTATTAATTACAACCTTACCAATTTTAAAAGCATATTTCATGGATTTAGCCTTTTTTTGTTACCAATATTGTAAAAATTAATGCTAGCAATCTGGCAATTAGAACAGGAAAAATACTGATGGAAAGGCAATAACAAGAACATTGGGTACAATGTTGATATTATGATAAAATTTAAAGCAATTTCTTAAAAAGAATAAAAGACCAAATTTCCTAGTCTATGATAAGGAAACTCAGTCTTTTAATTAAATAACTCCATTTTCTTTAATGACCAGCTTTCCATTTGTAGCATCTAAATATGCTTCTACACCTAATGGAATTGTTGCAAGACTAGCTGTATGACCTAGAGGTAACCCATAGATAGCAGGCTTACCAAATGGTTGAATTAACTCTGCAAATAACTCCTCCAAGCTAAGACAACCATATATTCCTGTGCCTGCATGAAAAACTGGGTCACAATGTGCACATTCTCCTATCACAAAACCTACTGCGTCATCTAGTTTTCCTGCGTTCTTCAAGTGTTGGATATAGGTATCCATCATCCATGGCTCCAGATTCCAGTCTTCAAAAAATAAAATTTTTCCCTTTGTGTCTATTTCGTACGGTGTGCCTAAAGATGCGCAAAGTAAAGCTAAATTTCCTCCAACAATTTCTGCCTGAACCTGTCCAGGGTAAATAATATCCACCCAGTTTTTATCATCTTCTACTTTAATTGCTCCTATAGGGGCATTATTGGAGATTGCTTTTAATAGATATTCCTTGGAATAGCTTGAAAAATCTTGAGGATTCCACTTCATTACTCCAGGTCCATGAAATGTTACTAATCCTGTTTTTTTCTGTAATGCCAGATGTAAAGAAGTAATATCACTAAAACCAACAAGTAGTTTAGGATTCTGTTTAATCATATTATAATCTAATAGATCTAATATTCGTCCAGATCCATATCCACCATTTGTAACCATAATCGCATCGATTGTTTTATCCTTAAACATCGCATTTAGATCATCTGCTCGCTCTTGATCTGTTCCTGCCATATAACCATGCTTGCGATAGACATGTTCACCTAGCTTGACTTGAAAATCCCAGCTTTTTAGCTCTTTAACAGCTTGATGTAAATGACCTCTTGATCGAATTGGGCTTGCTGGTGCAACTACGCCAATCGTATCTCCTTTGTTTAATCTTTTTGGCTTTAGCTTCATTTAATCCACTTCTTTTTCATTTATAAATAAAGCAGCGTGATGTATTCTCCTAACGTTCAAAACTTGACTAGAGATTACTTCACACTGCTTTTTTCATTTATGTTTCACGAAAATACAAAAATGGCGAAAATTAATGCTCATCCACAGATAGCACTGTCTAGCTTTGAGCGCCAAAAACTATGAGCCTTCGCGTCACGTTCTTAGCTTGTAAGGACGCTCTCCGCTTTTCATTTATGATAATCTTTTAATTCTTTCATCTAGATCAGGGTGTGTGGAAAATAAAGACAGGAAGCTTTTCTTTCCATTGATTTTCATCGTTGCTATAGCGGCATCTTGATCACCAGTTGATGCGCGATTAGTATATGCCTTTAGGCTTACTAATGCATGACGCATTTTCTCTTTCCCAGCGAAATCTGCTCCACCTTTGTCAGCATGGAATTCGCGATGACGTGAATATCCATAAACAACAATACTTCCTAAAATTGAGAAGATAATTTGGAAAATGATTACCGCAATAATATGTACAATCGCTTCTAACTCTTCTCTAGCAAAACGTGATACAATAAATGCAGCGATACGGGATAAGAACACAACAAATGTATTTACAACACCCTGAAGTAATGTCATTGTCACCATATCTCCATTTGCGATATGTGCAACCTCATGTGCGATAACTCCCTCAACCGCATCATCATCCATTTCATTCAATAAACCAGCAGAAACAGCAACTAAAGAACGTTTTTTCGATGGTCCGGTTGCAAAAGCATTAACTTCTGCCGAGTGATAAATACCTACTTCTGGCATATGTGTTAAACCTGCAGCACGTGATAGACGATGCACTTTTTCGACTACAGAAGCTTCTATTGCCCCACCTGGATTATCCGGATTAATCACTTGAACACGCATCGCACGCTTTGCTATCCAACGCGACATCGCAAGTGAAATAAACGAACCTGCGAAACCAATAACTGCACTGAACACAAGCAATGCGCCAAAATTAATATTCCCCTCTGCAGTAATATACTTTCCAATACCAGTAGCTGTGATAATAATACTGATTGTTAGTAATACCAAAACATTAGTTAGTAAATAGTAAAATATTCTTCTTCCCATTTTTTCACCCTATCTTTATAAAATATAGTTCATTTCCCTCAAAAAATTCTATTTATAGTTTACATGAATTATTACATGAATTCTACTATTATCATGGAGCTAGGAACATTGATACTAATGTAAAACTAATTATTCCTAATACTGAAATATAAAAAAGCATTGATACACATTTTATGGTAGGATAAGATTAGCTTTTAGAAAATGAGGTGTTACATATGTTGTTAATTATAGCGTTTGTTTTTTTATTAGGATCTATTGCATTTTTCATCATCTCATTGATTTGTAAAATTAAAGATAATGGCCTAGCTGTAAAAAATGTTATTCGTGGTGTATTATTTTTAATACTATTCACCATCACGATGTCATTCGATGAAGCAAATGTAAATAAGAATAAACCAGATAAAGAAGACAATCAAATAGAACAGGAAAAGTAGAAATAAATAACCCCTCTATAAAGAATTTGTCTTTAAAGAGGGGTTACATTCTATTTAACCTACATTCTCGCTCTCTTGCGCTTCGGGTATCTCAAAACAAATAATAATAAAAAGACACAGAAGGCAAAACAAACAATGGCAACAAGATTTAATGTTTCAATGTTTAGATACCTATTAAAAGTAAGGCCAAGCAAGCTTGCAGATAATATTGATCCTAAATAACGGCTTGTTAATAATAATCCTGAAGCTGAGCCAGTATCTTCCTCATCCACATTTTCATATAAAGCAATCTGTGTAGCAATATTGTTAAATCCTGCACTCATCCCCAAAACAGCCATAATAATCATTAGCCATAAAAGAGAAGAAGCCTCATTGAAGGTAAGTAATAACCCTGTCCCAAAGGTTAATAAGGATACCCCAATAATCAAGGCAATCTTGGATCCATACTTATCTAAAATTCTTCCCGCAAAAGGTGCAATAATAACAGAGAAGCCAGCTAATGTTAGCATGATTAAGCCTGTTCGTTCAGGGCTTAACATCTTCACCTGCTGTAAATAAGTTGGGAATCCAAAAAAGTAACAATAGTAGACTAGATTAATAATAATAAACTGTAAATACACAAATAATACATTCGTATTTTTCTGAATTGATTTTACGTTAATAAACGGTTCCTTGACCCATGTTTCATAATAATAAAAACCAATTGCTGTGATGATAAATACAACTAAACCAAGCCAATTGATACTACTATCGAGAGATAACAAGAATAAAATTAATCCAATAATAGAAACGATAAATAAAACAATTCCCATAAAGTCAATTCGTTTCTTCCCAACACTTTGCACTTGTTTATTCGGTAAAATGACAATAGCCAAAACAAAAGATAAAATAATAAATGGTAAGTTAATCAAGAATATCGATGGCCAATCCCATGAACCAATTAAGAACCCACCTACGGATGGACCAAATGCTGCGGAAGTAGATGCGAAAATCGATAATGTCGCTAGAGCTCTTCCCTGCCCTTCCGTAATATGTGAACGAACTAGACTCATTCCACTTGGAAACAGTGTAGAACTACCAATTGCTTGTAATGCACGACATGCTAATAACGTCCAATAATTAGGCGCAAACGGAGCAATAATGGAAGATGCTGCGACTAAAACTAACCCAATTAAAAACATCCGCTTTGCTCCAAACATATCACTCAATTTCCCCATCACCGGTTGACCAGCAGCGCTAGCAATATAAAATATGGAAATAACCCATGAAGCATCAGCAAACGATAACTCAAACTCACTTTGAATCCGTGTTAAAGCTACTGAAATCATAGATGAATTCAATGGATTAAGGAGTGTACCTAATCCAATGGTTAGTACAAATAACCAACGTTTCTGGATCTTTCCATCATTCAATTCAATCACCAAACTTTTCGAATTATATTAATAACTGACTCTATTTCTTTCGGAAATCAAAATATTTTCCTAATTTAAATATTGTATGACTTAATTTTCATTTATTCAAGGATTTAATAGGAATTAATACGGAGAAGTGGAATAGAAGTCTCTGTTTATGATAAAAGACGGATTTTTATTCTATAATTCTAGCTTCAAAAGGATAATGATAATTTCTCCTTTTAAAAAACTTGGTATACTAAATATAAAATGCAATCAGAGGTGGTGTGTCATGAGTTTCTGGAACAAACTGGGTAAAATTGCAGGAGTGATTATAGAAACCGCGTCTGGAATAATAGAAACCCGTGGTTGCAAAGGGCAAAGAACAGCAAGCGAGGGCAATTAAAAACCAAGCAAGGCCTCTTAATGAATATGAAAGAAAACTACGGAATGCCGAAAGAAATAATAATATGAGTCAAGAGCAAAGAGAAAAAAATAGAACAAGCTCGTAAAAAATTGGAAGAACGTAAGGCAAATATAGGCATTAATGTAAGTCATCGTGATGAAGTTTTATTTGGAGGTGTAACTGTTAATGCTTGGAATTCTAAATGGCAAAGTATAGGTAATTTGAAAACTGCCAATTTGACACCTTATAATAAATATATAGGATTGTATCGACATAAAGTAGGTGGAAAAATAATGTATGTAGGGCGTGGCAATAGAATTAAACAATGGTGGATTAGAAAAGATTACAGACGAGAAAGTGATAGTGTTAGAAAACATAAATCGGGTAAATTAATATATGAAAATTTAGATAGAATTACAACAGATATCTTAATTATAGGCGATTCATTTGAAGCGGTAAAGATAACAAGATTGCTAGAGAGACAGTTTATAGAAAAGTTTAATCCACCATGGAATAAACAGAAAGTACATAAAAGCATTACTTGAATTTAGATTTATAGAAATATGCACAGAGCCGCTAAGCTTTTCTGTGCATATTTAAGATAGTATTTTTACTTTCTGTTAATATAGGAAAAATCATTTCGGTATTAACTATTCAGATCGCTTTCAAACGTCAAGAAGAAAAGTATATTTTATTTATTACAGAAATTCCTAGAGATCGATGAAAACCATAGCTTTAGATAGATATTCACTTGTCAGCGCTAAACATTACTACTATTTAACTTCTTCACCATCAGAAAATTTAATATACGAAACATAATGATGACCTTTTCGCTCCTCTTCTGGTGGTAGCTTCATGTAATTTCCATAGTGTTCTTCCAAAAAATCATGATATTTTATAGGCGCATAAAATTTTAAATCTTCAAATTCAAGTTTTATGCTTTCCTGACACCATTCCTTCTTAAAAATAATGGTAGAAACATTATGACTTGCAATTAATGAAGTTTTCTTTTTATTAAATGTAATTGCAAAATACTCGTAAATAAAAATAAGGAGTCTTCTCGGTATGTAATTCAATAGCTTAAACACTAACCTATGTATCATATTTTTACCATGCTTTACTCCTACAGGTGCCCACAAAGCTTTTTTACATATCTTACACATATTTATTGTAATAAATTGTTTGAGCTTGTTTTCAGATAAATCATCTAAAGGAAATATATCAAGAAATATTCCGCTGTGATATTTCAAATGTTCTTGACCAACTCTTTTATATACTGTGTTATTCAATCTTAATCTATCAAAGACCCAATTATAATATTGATCTGTCTCTTGACTTTGAAAGAAATATGTATTTTGATCTAATTCTTTCTTTACCACTTCTTTAAATTTATTATAATCTTTTCTGTGCATTGCTACATCAATATCATCGTCCCATGGGATAAAACCATGATGCCTTGTTGCCCCCAATAATGTGCCTGCAAATAAAAAGTAAGGAATATTATATTTTATACATATCCGGTCAAATTCAACTAAAAGGCTAAGCATTTCAGTTTGTAATTTCTTTAATTGTTCAGTATTTAAATATAGGCTTTTCATAACTTCTTACCTTTTCTTTTTATAATATATACTAATTTCATTAGTATTTACACCTAGTTGAGTACCGTTCGCCCTTCCATTTCTTTTATAATACAATCATAGATTTTCTTTCCAGAAGTCCCATCCGAATTTATAATTGACTTTCTAAAATTATCATATCTCTTCTTCCCTTGTGGATCTCTTCCTTCCTTCAGCAATCCTAAAAATTCATGAAGTTCTAATTCCTTTTCAAAATAACATGACAAGTAATCACTATATAAAAGTGTTTTTTCTACTTGCTTTGGATCTGTGTATAAGATGTATACAGGCTTTCCTGTCATAATATATAAATATATCAACGAGCTAGAATCTGAGACTAATGCATCAGAGAAATAAAAAGCCGATAACATATCTTCATTATTATCAATTATAGCGTTTGGATGAGCGGATACGAGCTTTTTAATCGCTTTATATTCCAATGCTTTATCCGTTTTCATGGATTTAATAGTAGTTTCAAATAATGGATGCGGTCTCCATATAAGCCCAAGCTCATCATTGCTTAATATGTTTTCAATATTTTGTCTTAAATCACTTAAATAATTATTTTCTTTTAAAAAGTCCCCAATACTACTATTTAATAAGGTTACCTTTTTATCATTTAGTTTTTGCCAATTAGAAGGAATATGGGCTTTCTTTTCCAGATTATAAATAGAGTCTAATTTAGGAGAACCTAACACTTCCATTTTATTAGGATTAGCCCCAAGCTCTATATATACATTTTTTAATACTTCAGACTGTAGTATAACTTTATCCGCATTAATTAGCCCAGGAGCCCGTGCAAAACTTCTTTCCTTTTCTATTCCCTTATAATTTCCAGCTACAAAGTAAGGCACATATACCATCATATTTGTATAATGTTTTAATTTATCTGAGTAAAATTCTGGTGAAACAGATGTTACTCGATTATTTCCGTCATACGGGTTATGATAATAAATCACATCAGGCTGAATCACCGTATAGTCATATTCCTTATAAGAAACAACAGGAATATCATGCTTCATAAAACTATCAACTTCATAATGAAAATCAGCTAATAAACCATTCTCATCACGGTCATAATATGGAATCGGCATGACACGGCTATTACATCTTGGATCTGCTTCAGCAGCAAGCCAAATACTTTCTAGAGAATCCCACATGGAAAATTTATAAGGGATAAATAACACCTCTAGCTTCACTTCAGCTTCATCAAGTAAATCCGTCTGTAATTGATCAATAAAATATTTTATTTGCTTAACTTCCTTATATGCTGTTTGTTGATTTTCCTTTTTCTCTCTCACCATAGATAATTGTACTTCGATTGCTCTAACTATTTCTTCATACTTAGAGAATGTAGCTACCGTAAAAGCACTTTGAAAAGTGTTGTGAATGGAATCTAGCCCTGCTTGCATATCCTCCATCACAAATAAACATTCCTCTAATGCTTTATGATTAATATAATCTATCGCTTCTTTCAATGTCGATAATAACTCCAACACTTTATCCCGTACAAAATAACGCATCTTATCCCACCCTTATAACGTCTCTTTAATTGCCTTTATTTCTTCTTTTATAGGTTTGCTTAATTTATACTTTTTCTTATCTAATAACTCAATTACTGCAAGAAGCTTTAAAACTTGAGCTTGTTTGTATGTTTTAAGAAAGAATTGTTCTTCTGTCTTATTCCAAATTCCTTTTGTCGACTTATTGTGAAATATATTCATCAATAGATCATCAATGGAGTCATCTAATCCAATCTCTAATAATAAATTTTGTCCACGAATATAATCAGCAGCTAGGGAAAAAATAATAAAATCAGAAATTGAAAAAATATCTGTTAGTAAGATGGAAATAATTTCTTCATCTTTCTTTTGTTCTATCAGATAGATCACTTCATCAAGATTGCCGTCTAAAAAATAATTCTTAATTAGTAAAGCCTCTTTTTCAAAGGTTGTTAACACCTCTTCTTCTAAAAGGGAGCGTGTTAATTTTTGAACAGCTAATAATGGGACAGATAATAAAATTTTCAACATCCTTAGTTCATTCATGCCATGACTTGGAACTACTCTATTATTGATAAATGTAGCAAGCTCCTCCAATGTCGAATGTTTACCTAATAGATATAACAACCGACTCCAAAGCTCATTATTAGATTCATTTAAAGAAATAGCCTGAGAATAAGATTCTACTGCTTTATGTAATTGGTTCTCTTTTTCATAAATAAAACCTAAGTGTGTCAACGGCAATAGCTCTAAAAATTCATTACTATGGTCTGCCACTAAATGACTTTTATTTTTTAAAATATATTCAAAAACAGCTTTAGCCCGTTTTCGTTCTTTTTGAGTGTAATAGATCAACCCTTTATAATATTTGTAATCTGCATAATTAGGATACATTTCTTCGCAATCACTAATCACTTCTAATGCTTCTTTATACCTTTTCTCACGATACAAAGCATCGATCAAATAAATAAATAATTTTTTCAGCCAATCAACCAATACATTATTTCTTTTTATAAATGCTTTTTGATAATTGATGATCGCTTTTTCTGTATCGCCAAGCGAATTATATTCATTACCGATATAGAAATAATCAATTGCTTTTTTATCTTTTTGTTTTAATAAAATGGATAAATTTCGATCCGATTTTTGTTTTTCTTTCACCGTGTCCTTCATATATCCTGTATGGTACAATGTTAAATTAATGAGCCCAATTTCGCTTTTTGTTTCATCCTGATGTCTTAATTCTTCATGAATAGACCGATAATATTCGATTAATCCATTATTTTTATAAAAACGTATATGTCGGTTTAATGCCGTTTGCGAAGCATTATTTCCAATAAAACTTACAATTTCAATACCATTTATTTCGTGTTGTGGTGGTTTTATTGCTAGTTTTTCCTTAAATTTTTCAAAACTCTCTCTATCTACATACTCATCTGCATCAAGTGCTAATATCCAATCGCCTGTTGCTTTAGAAGCAGCATAGTTTCTTGCTTTCGCAAAATCATTTACCCATATAAAATCATAGACTTGTTCCGTATACTTACTTGCAATTTCCTTTGTATCATCCTCAGAACCTGTATCTACAATAATAATTTCATCTGCAATTCCTTGAATGGATTGCAAGCACCGCTCTATCACACGTTCTTCATTTTTAACAATCATACAGACTGAAAGTAAAGTATTCATATATATCGCTCCTAAACTTATTAGCGTTTCTAATTAAAAAGCTATACCGCAAGTGCATAACTTTATCATTTTAGTATAAGGATGTGACCCACAAATGTAGTCCTACAAACTATTACTAAGAAAGCGTTCACTACATATTTCACTATCTTTCTTATCGGTACCATCGTAGAAATGTTTAAGCTTTCAGAAGAAAAGTTGGGGTAAAAAAAGAACCCTAGCTGAATGAGCTAGAGTCCTTTTTAAGTTGATTAACGTAATAATTGAAGTACACTTTGTGGCACTTGGTTAGCTTGTGCAAGCATTGCTTGTGCTGCTTGAGTTAGGATGTTGTTCTTCGTGAACTCCATCATTTCTTGTGCCATATCTACGTCACGAATACGAGCTTCTGCAGCTTGTAAGTTCTCAGATGAAGTACCTAAGTTCTTAATTGTGTGCTCTAAACGATTTTGAATCGCACCAAGCTTCGCACGCTGTGTAGATACCTGATTGATTGCTATATCAAGTGTAGAAATTGCTGCGTTTGCTGCAGATTGTTCTAGAATACCACCTGTAGAACCTGTTGCATCAGCAGATAAGCCTGAAATTCCAAGTGAAGATACATTCATTGCATCAATGCTTACAGTAATGCTTTGATCTGTATTTGCACCAATGTGGAATTTCTTTTCAGTGAAGCTTCCGTTAATTAATTTTTGTTTGTTAAACTCTGTTCTTGTAGAAATCTCATCAATTTCTGCAAGTAATGCGTTAAACTCTTCTTGCATTGCTTGACGGTCAACATCTGTTTGGTTTGTATCGTTTGAAGATTGAACCGCTAATTCACGCATACGCTGTAAGATTTCATGTGTTTCTTGTAGAGCACCTTCAGCTGTTTGAATTAAAGAAATACCGTCTTGAGCGTTCTTTTGTGCCATGTCTAATCCGCGGATTTGTCCTCGCATTTTCTCAGAAATAGCTAATCCTGCTGCATCGTCACCAGCGCGGTTAATTTTTAAACCTGAAGAAAGTTTTTCTAAAGATTGTGCAACCGCGTTGTTATTAACTCCTAGTTGACGATGTGTGTTCATTGCTGAAATATTATGATTGATAATCATAAGACATACCTCCATGTATGTAAAATATTTTTAGGTCACATCCTTGTGTCCCTATTACATATATCGGAGGTATTTTTATTTATTAAAGGTTTTTTTTATCTTTTTTTGTCATTTTTTTCTTCTTTTCGTCAAAATTATTTCAATGTTAGCCAAGCACGATTACTTCGCCAATCCACCTCTACAGGCTTACCAAAAAATGTTGTCATTTTCTCTGGTGTTAATATGTTTTCACGCTCTCCCTGTTCAAATACTTTCCCCTCCTGTAAAAGTAAAGTATGTGTGAAAGTCGGCATGATTTCTTCAATATGATGAGTTACAAAAATGATGCTTGGTGCATCCTCCTGCTTAGCGAAACCTTCAATACTAACTAAAAGATCTTCTCGTGAAATAAAATCTAACCCGTTTGTCGGTTCATCCAAAATCAATAATTTTGGCTCTGCCATCAACCCACGGGCAATTAATATTTTCTGTTTCTCTCCTGTGGAACAAGTATCATATGTACGATCAATTAATTTTGCGCAACCAAGCTGTTTTAAAATTGCCTTCGCTTTTTCATAATCCTCTTCTGTTGGATCATCAAATAATCCTGTTGATGCAAATTTTCCACTAACAACAATTCTTTGTGTTTTCAAATTACCGTTAATACGTTCCTGTAAAGAAGAGCTTACCCAGCCAATCGCTTTACGCATTTCACGAATATCCGTTTTACCAAAGCGTTGCTGCAGGACGGAAACTGTTCCTTTCGTTGGCCAAATATAACCATTCACCATATTTAATAAAGTTGTTTTACCAGATCCATTTAGTCCGAGTATTGCCCAATGTTGCCCCTTCTCCACTTGCCAAGTGATATCGGTCAAAATAGGTTTCTGATTACGCACCCAGCTTACTTTATTAATATCAATTACGTTTTTCATTATGCTAGTCCCCTTTTGTATTACTTACTACGAATTTTCCTTCATCTTATATGACAAAATCTATCCGAAAAGTAAATACTTACGCTCAAAAGTCCCGTTTACCACAGTCTATTTAATAGTAGTAGAACAATTGAATGAAGTTTCACTTAATTAGAATGTTTCATTTAATTCTACATGGAACCAAGAAAGGAAACAACGAATAATTTCCCTTCTTGGTGAAAACATATATTAGATCTTATTATTTTTCTTTCTACAGCAATGAGCTAAGGAATTCCGTTGAACAACAGTTAATTCAAACGAAATTCCTTCTTTAAAAAAATAAAACTATGGGTTGCATGTTTATTTTATTTAAGATATAATTATAACGAATTCGAGATAAATGAATTAATTATAAATACGAATACTTAAACTCAACCCTAATCTAAGTCGGTAAAATATGTAGAGGCTAAAAAAATATTAAAAAGGATATAATTTTGCTTTATATCTCGAATTAATAATAATTGAAATGGAGCAATTTTCCCTTCTGTGAAGGTTCAGATATTAAAGGAGGATATGAAATGAAACATATATTTCAAAAAGGTAAGGACCATAACAAACCAACTCTACTACTTCTGCATGGAACTGGTGGAGATGAATCAAATCTATTGCCTATTGCAGAGATAATTGATAAGGAAGCATCCGTACTCAGTGTTCGTGGGAATGTTTTAGAAAATGGGATGCCCCGCTACTTTAAAAGATTGGCAGAAGGAGTATTTGATGAAGAAGATCTGATCTTCCGCACAAAGGAATTAAATGAATTTCTTAATCAAGCAGCTCAAAAATATGAATTTAATCGAAATAATATGATAGCAATCGGTTATTCAAATGGTGCTAATATAGCAGCAAGTTTATTATTTCACTATCAAGATGCTTTAAAAGGTGCTATTCTTCATCATCCTATGGTGCCAAGAAGAGGAATTGACCTTCCTGATTTATCTGGAAAATCTGTATTTATTGCTGCTGGTACTAATGATCCCATTTGCCCTCCGGAAGAATCTGAGGAATTGCAAACATTATTGGAAGGTGCAAATGCGAAAGTTGAAATACATTGGGAAAATAGAGGCCATCAATTAACACTTGAAGAAGTTGAAGCAGCTAGCAAATGGTATTCACGTCTATAATATCACTCCATTCATTTGTGGTAAAATAACTTATTTTTGGAGGTGATTGATATAAGAATTATTTAAAATGCAAAAAGAAGTTATAATAATGTTTTTTTAAGATAAACTATGTGGAAAATCAAAGGAGACGAAAAAAATATGTCAAATGTTAAATTAGCAGTAGTATTTTATAGTATGGGTGGAACAAATTATCAATTAGCACAATGGGCAGCAGAAGGAGCTAAAGAATTAGGCGCAGACGTAAGAGTATTAAAAGTAGAAGAACTTGCACCTGAAGCTGTTATCGAAGGAAATGAAGGATGGAAAGCAACTGTTGATGCAACGAAAGATGTACCAGTAGCTACTTCAGATGATTTAGAATGGGCAGATGCAATTATCTTTAGTATACCAACTCGTTTTGGTGTAATGCCATCTCAAATGAAACAATTTATTGATATTCAAGGTGGACTTTGGGCAAGTGGTAAGACTGTTAACAAAGTTGTTAGTGGGATGACTTCTGCACAAAATCCACATGGTGGACAAGAAGCTACTTTATTATCATTATATACTACGATGATGCACTGGGGTGCTATTATTGCTACTCCTGGTTACACTGATCCAGTTGTATTTGGTGCAGGTGGAAATCCATATGGAACAAGTGTAACAGTTGATCAAGATGGTAAGATGGTAGAAAATGTTGAAGATGCTGTTAAGTACCAGGCTAAACGTACAGTTACAGTTGCAGATTGGGTTAAAAAAGGTAATCAGTAAATAGATGTAACAAAAAAGAGGATGTCCAAAAAGTTTATTTTCACTCACTTTCTGGACATCCTTTTAATATTGAAGAACAGTAGCAATTTCTAAGCTTTTAAACAGGGATGGGATGATATTAATGCTTTTTGTTCTTAGTCTATCATTATTTACCTTAGCGATCTGCGAAAAATTCTTCCGCTTTTTGCAAGAAAATTTCTTGCTCTGGTGCTAAATCATATTCTTCTACGATTGCATCTACTGGACAAACAGCAACACATGCACCGCAGTCAATACAAATATCTGGATCTATATAAAATTGATCTGGTCCTTCTTCAATACAATCAACAGGACAAACACTTACACATTCTGCTGCCTTTTCTTGTCTACAAGGATCAAGAATAACGAAAGCCATCTGCAATTTACCTCCCCTATGTTCTCAAGTTCGATATCATAATAGAGTAATTTTCACAAATAACTCTTTGGTATCACTATACCAGTATAATGATACACGATAAACCTCATGAAAGTAAATTATTTTATTTTTTTGTAATAAATTTGGCAAATTTGAGAATTAATCGCAAAAATACCTTTTAATATAATGCTACTATTTTTTAAATTTAGCTAATGCATCTGCTAATGCATTATTTGTAAACTCTTCATTTTGTTTTTTCATATATTGATTTACTTCACGTTTAGAAACTTTATGCTTTTTCTCATGTTGTTTCCTTTTATTAAATGTTGATAATTTCTCTCGATGTCCACAAGAACAAGTAAATGTCTGCCCTTCTCCTTCTCCACGTAATTCCAAGCGCTTATGACAATTAGGGCAACGAGCATTCGTGCGTTTTAAAATATTCTTCTTATGTCCACAAGAACGATCCTGACAAACAAGCATCTTACCTTGTTTATTATTGATTTCAAGCATTAACTTACCACACTTCGGACAATTGGTTCCTGTTAAATTATCATGTTTAAATATCTCGTCAGATTGTTTAATCTCACTAACCACTTGCTTTGTGTAGGCTTTTATTTCTTTCATAAATTGTGCTTTATTTAGTTTTCCATCTGCAATTTGCTTTAATTTCTGTTCCCAAGACGCTGTTAATGATGGAGAACGCAAATCTTCTGGAACTAAGTCCAACAGCTGACGACCTTTAGCTGTTAAATAAATATGCTTCCCTTTTAACTCCATCATCATACTACTAAATAATTTTTCAATAATGTCAGCACGTGTTGCTACTGTACCAAGACCACCTGTTTCTTTAATTGTTGTTACTAATTTTTGATCTTGTAGCTGCATATATCGTACAGGATTTTCCATCGCTTGCAGTAGTGTTCCTTCCGTAAATCTACTTGGTGGCTGTGTTTCTCCACTCGTGCGTTTGATTGTTACTTGTAGTACTTCATTTTCTCTTAAGACAGGTAAGCTTTGTTCGTTTTGCTGCTCTCCTTCTTCTGTAAAGTTTTTATCATAAATAGCTTTCCATCCATGCTGTTTAATCACTTTACCTTTCGCAACAAATTTCTCCTTCGCAATTTCAGCAGTTACTGTGACCTGTTCAAATTCGAAAGGTTCTGCTAGCACTGCTAAAAAGCGTTTAACGACAAGATCATAAATTCTACGTTCTTGTGCAGATAACTCATCTAAAAACACCGCTTCTTCTGTCGGAATAATTGCATGGTGATCTGATACTTTATTATTATCCACTACCGATTTTGGTAATTGATGAATTTTTTTTCTTCGCAAAATATCATTCGCGATTTTTCCATACGAGCCGCTGGCACTTGCTTTTATTCTTTCAGGCAATGTGGACACGATATCTGTTGATAAGAATCGAGAATCTGTACGTGGATATGTTAATATCTTATGACGTTCATAAAGGCTTTGCATAATCGTTAATGTTTGCTTGGCAGAAAAGTTAAATAAGCGGTTTGCATCACGCTGTAATTCTGTTAAATCATATAGCTGTGGTGCAAATTGCTTCTTCATTTTTTTCTCTATTTTAGTCACTACTGCCTTCTCATCTGTTAATTGTTTCATCAAAGCATCTGCTTTTTCCTTAGAAAAAATACGAGCATTGTTTTTTTCGTCTTGCCAATATAAGGTAAATCCTCTTCTTTCTTTGGCCTCTATTCCATAATATGTTTTTGGTTTAAAATTCTTAATTTCTTGCTCTCTTGTAGCAATAATTGCTAGCGTAGGTGTTTGTACACGTCCTGAAGAAAGTTGTGCATTAAATTTTGTTGTCAATGCGCGTGTCGCATTTAAGCCAACATACCAATCAGCTTCTGCACGAGCTACTGCAGACGCGTATAAATTTTCATAGTTCTTTCCTGGCTTTAGCTGACGGAAGCCATCACGAATCGCTTTATCTGTTACGGAAGAAATCCACAGACGTTTGATCGGCTTTTGAACACGTACACGATCAATAATCCAACGTGCAACAAGCTCTCCCTCACGTCCCGCATCTGTTGCGATAATAATTTCTTTTATATCTTTTCTACTTAATTGAGCTTTTACTGCATGGAATTGCTTGCTCGTTTGTTTAATAGTCGTTAACTTTAAACGATCTGGTAGCATTGGTAAATCTTCTAAATTCCATTGCTTATATTTGGCATCATAGGTTTCTGGGTCCGCCAAGGTTACTAAATGTCCAAGTGCCCAAGTAACGATATATTTATCTCCTTCTAGAAAACCAGAACCTTTTTTATGACATTGAAGCACTCTTGCAATATCTCTAGCAACAGAAGGCTTCTCTGCAATTACGACACTTTTCATAGTTCAAAAAACTCCTTTATTATTCAAAATGGAACAAAAATATTTTTAGTTAATTGTTTCTGAACATAAATACTTAAAAATTCTTTTGTCCCAGTCATTATCTCTATACTCAACTATAACACAACTAGATTCTGACAGAAATACAGTAATGAAGGTACAAATTTAATTCTAAAGTAAAAAAGCAAGAGCACTAGGATGTACTCTTACTTGATGGAGACATTGATTTCTTCTGTTTCTCTTTACCAGGTTTAAAAATAAGATTAAAAGTAATTGGAACAAAAAAGAAAATAAATAAAGTCCGAAATAACTGATATCCAGAGACAGTTGATAAATCTGCATTTACTGCATGGGCGATAATTCCCATTTGATCCATACCACCTGGTGCTAAACTAAGCATAGCTGTTCCAATGGTGAAGTCTTGCATGATGGCTAATAAAAAACTGAGTAGTATCGATCCACATATTAGTAATACACCACTAATTAATGCTAATCCTACTGTTTTATTTCGCGATGGTAAAGATTTTATATTTAATAATAATCCAACATATGTACCGATCATAAATTGGCCTGCATTAATCATAACATCTGACAGCTCTGGTCCTGCCACTCCACTTAGTTGTAATATCATTGTTGCTAAAATAGGCCCAAGTAATTGAGGTGTAGGTAATTTTATTTTTTTGCCAAGATAAATAAATACAAATGATGCAACAGTAAAATAAAGAATATTTGGGAACATACCAATAGATGCAGTTACCGGTTCAATATATTCTGCTACCTGTCCACCATTATTACGAAATATTGGCATTGAAACAATAAGTGGAATAGAAACAATAATCAAGATAACACGAATGATTTGCGTAACAGCTACTACTGCAAAATTAATTCCCTTTGTTTCCTCCGCAAGTGTTAAAATTTGCGAGAGCCCACCAGGTATACTAGCTAAAATAGATGTTTGATAATCAATACCAGATAGCTTTGAAACAACCCAAGCTATACCCGCACAAAATATTATTAAAATAAATGTCATGGTGAACATCAGTGGTAATTGTTTTGCAATATCTCGTAGTGCTTCTGCCGTCAATGACATCCCAATAGTATATCCTACAATCATTAATCCAACTGTTCGTAGCGATGAATGCCAAGCAAAATCAATCTTTAAAAAATTATTAGCAAATACCATGATAACCATTGGCCCAATAAGCCATGGTACTGGAATATGGAGAAATTTAAATAATAACCCTCCCATTATAGCAACAATGGTTGTCATTATTATCTTCCAAATAAGTTGCAGCGGATCTGCTTTCATTATAAATGCCTTCTTTCCTGGTGCAATCCTTTTATTCACTTATTTATATATTAATCCATTTTCCGAAATAGTTGCAATTAAGATGACCTTTACAATTGTTTTCCACGTGATTTATGCCTACTAATATCTTTACATACGGAAGTGCTTCCAACCTCATAAAAAGTTGCTAATTTACCTTGTGAATTACATTCAATCTTCTATCTTATCTTCTAAATTAGTGATAAATTTCGCGGGATTTCCACCAACAATTGTATTAGGTGCAACATCTTTAGTAACTACTGAGCCAGCCGCAACGACTGAATTTTCTCCAACCCTCACTCCTGGAAGAATCGTTGCATTAGAACCAATCCAAGTTCTCTTCTCTAGCACAACTGGTTTTAAATGTAATGTTCCTCTTTTTAATGGGTGAAAATCATGATTGATTGTTGCAAAAACAACATTATGTCCAATTAAGCTCTCATCTCCGATATGGATTCCACCTTGATCTTGAAATCGACATCCAGAGTTTATGAATACATTTTTCCCTATTGTAATGTTTTTCCCAAAGTCTGAAGTAAATGGCAAGAATAAGGAAAAACCTTCATCTAGCTCTTTTCCAATAATTTGGGAAACTTGATTTCTAACTTCCTCATCTGTATATATACCATTATTCAATTGGGCGCATAACCGTCTTGTTTCAGCCGACACAGCAGTCATTGCCTTATTAACTTCTGAACCACCATGAATAATGCCCTCTGTAGTCATTTTTAATAAAAGCTCTTCTAATTCCATGTTAATCTTTCCTTCCTATTTTTTAAATAACCTTATTTAGTTAGTAATGAATAATCTCTTATGATACAGCCTTTCCTTAGGTTTGCCTGATTTTTTGTTAATATCATTATAAAATGACAATTATATAAATAACAAATATCTATATTGAATAGCCCACTATAGCTTAAAAGCATATTACTTTTTAGTGAAGAGAATTCAAGAGGAAAAGCAATTTTTAAAACAAATTTTGTTAATAGCACAAAAAACATCCCTATTGAAAATACATTCAATAAGGATGTTTTAATACTATATAAAATTTAACAATACGGTCAGAGAAACCACACTTATTAAAGTTGTAACTAAGGTTATACTTGAAACGAGATCGGGTTCTGTATCAAATTCCAATGCAAGCAAGGTTGTTGTCGCTGCGCTTGGCATAGAAGCAACAATAATAATAACAGATGCAATCATCGGTTCAACATCTAATAAGGCAACAAATCCAAGTGCAAGTAATGGAGAAATAACCATTCTGATAATTGTAGCTGATGTAATGACCTGCCAATTAAATTTAAGTGATGTGATAGATGCGAGCTGCATTCCTAAGTTAACCATCATAATTGGAATCGTTGCAGCACCTAACATTTCCAATACAGAAAGAATCGATGCTGGTACCTCTAGTGTAAGTCCTTGGCAAAGAAATGCTAGGATGACCGCATATGTAGCAGGCATTTTAAAGACTGTTTTCACAGCTTTTAATGCCCCACTTCGACTACGAGAAGCATAATATACACCGAAAGAGTTCATAATAATTTGTTGTAAAACCATAAAAAACACACCATAAGCAACTGCTGCTTCTGGTAAAACAAAAATAATCACGGGAACTCCATAATTCCCGCCATTCATAAACGCTGTTGTTAATATTGAAGCACTTTCTACAGATTGTGGCCATTTGAATATTTTCGCCAAAATCTTATTCAAGACAATCATACAAAAGAGTAAACTAAAAGCAAATATAATAACAATTGTAAATCCTTTATTAAAGTTCGCATTATAAAGCGAGTTAAATGCTAATGCCGGTAAGAAGATATAAATGGCAACAGTAGATACAGATTTAACATCAAGTACACGGATCCTCTGTAAAATATATCCTAATCCAAAAATAGAAACAATTGGTAGCACTACACTAAAAAATAATCCCATTTAAAAAGCATCTCCATTATGTAAATTTCATCTGTATATCAAATTTGTCTGGAAGAAATCTTATTTCTATTTATATTCCCACATCTACCAAAGACTTCATTTGACAAGAAGTATATTATTTTTCTATGTAAATCATAATATTTTTAAAGCTGAGATTTTTAATTGATTAAAATAGTTAGGAAAAGGTTAATACCATTAATAAGTCTATCATATTTTTGTCGAATTTGTGTACAATATTTTTTTACCCGAAGCAATTTTCTCTCGTATTTTGTAATCTGTGGTTACATTTCATGGAAAAACAATACACTACAGAAACAAATTGGTATAATAAGAAGAACGAATAAGGAAGAAGGTAGGTATACATATGGATTTTGTATCACTTGGTACTGTGCAACGCCTAAAGGTGGATCGTGCAATCGAAACAGGCTATGTTCTGAAAAAAGAAGAAGCGGAAATTTTACTTCATCATAATGAAATAACAAATACCCCTGAAGTTGGAGAGGTAATCGAGGTATTCCTATATCATGACAAAAATAATCGAACAGTGGCTACAATGAGTATTCCAACAATTCAGCTAGGAACATATGGCTGGGCAGAGGTGGTTGAGGTTGTGCCACGTCTAGGTGTTTTTGTTCAGATTGGAATTGCCAAAGAAATGCTTGTTTCAATTGATGATTTACCATTATTTGAAAAAGTATGGCCCGCAGTAGGCGATCAGCTTTTTGTCACACTTAGTAAAGATCATATTGGCAGACTATTAGCTATTCCTGCAACTGAAAAAGTAATGATGGAAAGAAGAGAAATAGCACCCGATGAACTACTAAATACAACTGTAAATGGACGTGTATATCGAACCAGTCGTGAAGGTACAGCCATTATGACAGAAGAAGGCTATCGGGGTTTTATTCATCACACAGAAAGAAAAAAAGAACCCCGTTTAGGTGAATTAATCGAGGCACGAGTCATTCAAATAAAAGATGATGCTACCCTTAATCTCTCCTTGCTTCCACTCAAACAAGAGCGAATTAGTGATGATGCTGAACAGATCCTTCAGCATATTATTGACAATGATGGGGTAATTCCTTTTAGCGATAAAAGTGATCCAGAAGAAATTCGAGGAACATTTGAGATGAGTAAATCTGCTTTCAAACGAGCATTAGGTTCATTATTAAAAGCAGATAAAATAGAGCAACGGGATAATCAAACATTTTTAAAAGAAAATTAATAGATAAAAATAAAACTGCACCTCCAATGGCTAGATATATCTAGCCATTGGAGGTGCAGTTTGTCTTTGTTCATATAGACTTCTAATTATGCTTTTTGTGCGTATGAATCTAGAATTGCTGCGATAATCATTGCAATTGCTGCAGAGAATAAGCAAGCAAGTCCCCATCCGCCAAATCCAGCACCTAAAATATCTACTTTTTCAAGAATTATAGCAAGTAGTAAGAATACTAATCCTGCAAAGAACACTGCTGCGAATGGATAATACATTGTAAATCCTTTTAAATTAATTTTTGAAAGAACGAATGCTAAAACTACTAATACTACAGTCATAACAATTCCAATCGTAAAAACCGCTTGTATCATTAGATCACCTCATAACATTATGTAAGTATAATTTCTCATATATTTACATTCTACATATGCGTATATAGAAAGTCAATAAATCACCTGTTGATAACTTTCTTTGCTAATTTATATTGTCACAATTTTATCAAAAAAGAACGAAAAGCGAAAGTCGAGCCCGCTTAAAAACGTAGAGATTGGTGTGGCAAAACCAAGATAAAGGAAGCATGCCCCTTTAGGGGTATCCGACGTTAGGCTTTAGCCTGGTTTTAGTCGGGCTTCCTTATAAAACAGAACTAATGTTGACTTTCACCCGCAGGGCATAAGTGCGACTACGACTCTGTCTACGCCTGACGGCTTGCCAATCGTCAAGTCTTCTTTATTGTAGGGCGGCTCGCGTTAGCTCGTAGTTTTTGGCGCTCGGAGCTAGACAGCGCTACCTCTGAATAAAAAACAACTTGTGAAAATTTTTATACTTTTCTACGCAATAATAAACTAACTATTTTAAATTATTTCTATTTTCCTGTATTTTATGTTTACTTTCTGTATAATATTTATTAAGGAAGGCTTTTCCACTTTAATCATTCCTCATATTCTACTTCTAGAAATTGGCCTTTCTATAACAAAAAACGAGAAAAGGAGGTTCTTTTGTTCTTGTATTTTAATTTAACATGGAGGAGGTACCAATGAAGAAGTTAAATATTCTATGGCAAATTGCAATTGCTCTTGTTTTAGCAATTATTGTTGGTCTAATTTTTGGTGAAAATGCAAAGTATGTTCAACCATTAGGCGATTTATTCCTCAGACTCATCATGTTCATCATCGTTCCATTAATTTTATCTAGCATCATTGTAGGTGTTGCAAGCGCTGGAGATGTTAAAGTACTCGGTAGGCTTGGCGGTAAAACATTATCCTACTACCTGATTACTACATTTATTGCTGTAACAATCGGTCTATTAGCAGGTTTTATCTTCCAACCTGGTTCGGGATTAGATGCAGAGATTGAAGAAGCAACAACTGCACCAGAAACAGAAGGTGTTGTACAAACTTTATTAAATATTATTCCAACAAACCCAGTAGAAGCTTTAGCATCGGGAGATATTTTACAAGTTATCTTTTTTGCTATTTTTATTGGAATCGGGATCGTACTTGTTGGTAAGAAAGCAGAGCCTGTACATCGTTTCTTTAACTCCTTAGCTGAAATCATGTATAAAATTACAGGTATCATTATGATTCTCGTACCAATCGGAGTCTTTGGACTTCTTGCTCCTGTTGTTGGGGAATATGGATTAGCTGTTATTATGCCATTAATGAAGATTATTTTAGCTATGTTAGTAGCATGTCTTGTTCACCTTATCTTTATTTATGGAACAGCGGTTAAAGTACTCGGAAAAATGTCACCAATTCGTTTCTTCAAAGGTATTTTACCTGCTGCTGCCGTTGCTTTTAGTACATGTAGTAGTTCTGGTACACTACCAGTGACAATGAAAAATACCCAAGAAAACTTAGGTGTTTCTAAAACTACTAGTAGCTTTGTACTTCCATTAGGTGCAACAATTAATATGGATGGAACAGCTATTTATCAAGGTATTGCCGTTATGTTTATTGCTCAATATTTTGGTACTTCATTAACATTCAGTCAATTGATGACTGTCATGATTGTTGCAACACTTGCTTCTATTGGTGCTGCTGGTGTTCCAGGGGCAGGCTTAGTTATGTTAACAATGGTACTAGCTGCAGTAAACTTACCATTAGAAGGAATCGCACTTGTTGCAGGAATTGATCGAATTCTTGATATGATGCGGACATCTGTCAACATTGTTGGAGATGCTTCTGCAGCAGTATTTGTTGAAGAATCAGAGAGAAAACGAAAAGACGTAGCCGCCTAACCGCTCATAAAAAAAGTCTGGGACTCTCAAAAGTTAAGTTTTGAGGAGAACCAGACTTTTTTTATGCTCTATTTTCTTTTTGCAAACCGATACGATCCCAATTTAATGTGTTTTCCAAAATAACAGCTAATAAAATCCCTACTAGTAATCCACTGCTTAGTAATGGTCGAATAACCATTGGAATAGAGTCAAAATATGTAGCAGGCATTGTCATAATCGTTATTCCTACAAATAAAGGAATAGCAACACGATAAGCATTCATCATATTAAACTTAACCTGACTAAAAAAGCTCCATGCCGACTGAAATAATAATAAATAAGCTACAAATAATACCGCACTCCCTATGCTTAATGGAAGCTTTGAGAAAAATGCACCAATGGATGGAACAAGTCCCATTACCATAAACATTAATCCCCCTAGAATAAACGGTAAACGCTGTAATATATTAGACTGAATTAAAAATCCAATGGAAGAAACATACGGTGCATAAGGTACAAGTCCAAAAACACCAGAAACCATATTTACTATACCTGTAATGGTAAAGCATCCACGATATTGAGCTTTAGAAGTTTTTTCATCATACAATGCTTCTGACCCTTTTAATGCGCCAAATGTATTTGCTAAATTGAGAAGTCCTGCAAATATTGCTGTCAAGATGACCCCAACATTTAATGCTGGCTTGCCCAGTGGAAAAAATTCTACGACAAAGGATGTTTGTCTTTGCTCCGAAGCAGGTTGGAAAATAAGAGAAAATGCTACCCATCCTACAATAATTCCGATTAATAATCCATAACGTCTAAGCTGGATAGGTGCCTTTAAATTAATAAGAATAACTAAGATAACAATTCCAATAGATAATAAAGAATAAGTTAAATGAATTCCTGCACCCTCTTCTACTGTTCCAAAAGGGATTCCTAGCATTCCTTTTAAAAAGATGCCTACTAATTGCACGCCTAGTAAAAAGATAAATACACCCATCACTGCTGGATTAAATAATTTCGCAAGCTTTGGACCAAAGCCGCTCAAACCAATAATTAAGGTAATCGCACCTGAAATAATAATCCCGACTGCCAAGCTTCCTCCTAATTCTTCAAGTGGAATTCCTTGAGCAGCAGACATATTTACTAAGGTTAAAAATACACCCCACCATAAACCTGACTGCCCTTCCATCAATGCTCGACGATGACCAAGTAGCGCCTGCAAGACACATGCAAGTCCTGTTACAATAAAGGAAAGCTGCAATAAAGAAACTATCTTTTCTGGTGGTAATTGATAAGCCGCTCCAACTGTGATTGGAATAACGACAATATTTGTAAAAATAAAGAAAAGCCATTGCAAGCCTGCAATCCAATTATTGGATTTCCATAATTCTTTCACGATGATATCCTCCTAAGTTGTTCTTGATGCAAAAAAATCTAGATCTATATGTGAACATGCTTCCTATAGTCCATTAAATTCTGTGACATCTATTAAAGTCTATTTTCAAAATTTTATCACCTAGAAGATGTTAGACAAAGATAAAAACGGGCTTCAGATAATGCTTCATCTACATTCTATCTGACAACCCGCTTTAAACAAAGCTAGATACTTTTTTATTTAATAATCATTGTTCCTGCTTTACCTTCAATTGCTAAATCGGCTTGATCTAATGAACAAATAACTGCTTTACCACCTTTTTCAGCAAAAGCAATTGCTGAACGCATTTTAGGCTCCATACTTCCTGCCGAAAAATGCCCTTCTTCAACATAGTTTTTCGCTTCTGCTAAAGATAGTTTTTCTAATTTCTTTTGCTCTGGTTTGCCATAGTGAATATAAGCATTCGGTACATCTGTTAAAATCATTAACATATCTGCATTTACTTCTTCTGCAAGCTTAAATGCACTACTATCTTTATCAATCACTGCTTCCACACCAATAATCGCACCTTGCTCATCACGAATAACTGGAATACCTCCACCACCAGAGGCAATAACAATCGCTCCTGTATCTACTAACATTTTAATAGTTTCTGAGCCAATAATTGACTGCGGCTTTGGTGAAGCGACTACTCGACGCCAGCCTCTTCCTGCATCTTCTTTAACATCCCAACCCTTTTCATCTGCTAATTGCTTCGCTTCCTCTTCCGAATAAAACAACCCGATTGGCTTAGTAGGGTTTTGGAATGCCTGATCGTTTTTTGACACTTCTGTTTGTGTTAATAAACTAACTACTTGCTTATCAAGCTTTAACTTATGTAAAGAATTTTTCAAGGATTGGTCAAGCATATAACCGATAAATCCCTGTGACTCTGCACTACAAACATCAAGTGGGAATGGTGGAACAACATGCTTCGCTTCTTCATTTTGTCTTAAAATATTTCCAACTTGCGGACCATTTCCATGTGTAATAATAACTTGATGTCCGTTTTTAATGATTCGAGAAATGATTTCTGTACTTATGCGCACATTCTCTAATTGGTTTTCAAAAGAACCTTCCTGACCTGGTTGTAAAATGGCGTTTCCACCTAATGCAATAACTACTTTTTCTGGCATAAGTAACTCACTCTCCACTAATCGCGAATTTTCTTCACAGCATTTTTTCAAGGACTAATTATATGCTTCTCTTCTATCACTGTCAATAATATTTTTAGATAATTCGATTTTCCGAAAAATTAACATAAAAATTGATTAAAGTCGTTTTAACTTAAAGTTTGGAACAACTTTACCAATAGCTTCATCTCTTGCATTTAGAACTGGTGCATGATGATAATCTTTTAATTGCTCCCAAATGGTAGGATTCCCAATTTGTAATTGTTGAAGTACTTCCATAGATGCAACGCTTGAAGCTCTGCCTTGTCCATCCTCTACTTTTACAATTACACCAATGCCTGTCTCACGATCTCCGTAGCAATGCACCCCTTCTGCACCACTTTTAGATACAATTCTTCCTTTAAATGCAGTCATTAAATCTGTATCATAACGTTTTGTTCCTGCTACCATTTCTGGATGTGTGGTCATGGCATCACGCACACGACGTAAAGAATCTTTACGTTGCTCACTTCCTTGTTCCCAATGTTCTGGAGCTGCTAACCGAGCAAAGCCTAATGCAGTATAATATAAAGGTAATCTATGTACAGGTACTCCACAGCCATCTACAGATGTTTTAATTTTATCTCGTGCATATCCAGTGATATTAGCAATATTGTCAATAATTTGTTGTTGATAAGGATGAGATACTTCACGATAAGATTCCACATCAAATCCCTGCATCACACATGCAGTAAGCATACCTGAATGTTTACCTGAGCAGTTACTGTATAATGGAGTTAATTCACGACCTTCTCTTATCAACTGTTTATAACTTTCAAAATCCATTGGCACATGTGTACCACATTGTAGATGATCTACTTCCAATTGAATCTTTTTCAGAATGTTTGACACTGCTTCACGATGATAAGGCTCTGCACTATGGCTTGCACAGAACAAGGAAAGCTCTCTGTCCTCAATTTGGTACTTTTCAATAGCTCCTGATTCTACGACTGAAATAACTTGAAAAGGCTTCATTGATGATCGAGCAAAGGTTTGACGAAATGGATTTCCATAGTACGCAATAAGATCTCCATTTGCATGAACCACTGCAACATGGACATCATGTGTGCTTTCTACAAATTCACCACGGTATACTTGAATTGGCTTTGTATAATTCATTTGTAAGATCCTTTCTCTTTTATCTATATTGTTTTCTAGTATATATTGTAACATTTTCGACTAGTTTTGCGAAAATTCCTTCATAAAATATTTATATATTTTGATTTAAGATTGGAGTAATATTCCAAAATACTTTATAATGGTAAAACCGCATTCTTAATTAGATCATCCTAATTGAGAATGATATACTTTTACATATTCATTTAAATGAATTGAGGTGAGCGTTACGTGCATGAAACTTCGCGTGTTATTATAGTCGCTACATGGGTTGGTATTATTGTTAATGCACTACTTACCATTTTAAAAGCTGTTGGTGGATTAATATCAGGAAGCCGTGCGTTACTCGCTGATGCACTTCATTCCGCATCTGATATTGTCGGCTCCATAGTTATTTTATTTGCAGTAAAAATTGCCGCTAAGCCACCTGATGAAGAACATCCATATGGACATGGGAAAGCAGAAAATATTGCTTCTTTCATCATAGCGTTACTACTGATTGTCGTTGGTGTTGAAATAAGTATTTCATCTGTTAAAATATTTTTCGGGGAGCAACCAGTAGCACCTACCATGCTTGCTTTAATTATTATCATTATCTCATTGCTTGTTAAAGAAGTGTTATTTCATTACAAATACTATCTAGGAAAAAAACATAATAGCGCTGCTCTCATTAGTGAAGCTTGGCATCATCGCTCTGATTCCCTATCTTCCTTAGCAGTGTTAGTAGGTATTACAGCAGCCATGCTTGGAGAACATTTCAATATTCCTTTATTGGTTTACGGTGATGCTATTGCTGGAATCGGTGTTTCTATTATTGTAATCAAAGTCGGTGTTGACTTAGCCAAGGAATCCTCCGTAATTATGATGGAAAAGGTACTAGAACCAGATGCTACTCAAACATTTAAAGAAACTGCCTTAAATATTGAAGGCGTTAAAAAAATCGATCAATTACTTGCTCGTACACATGGTCGATATGTCGTGATTGATGTTAAAATTAGTGTCGATCCATATATAACGGTTGAAGAGGGACATGCTATCGCTAGGAAGGTAAAACAAACCTTACAAAATAAACATGCAGACATTGAAGATGTGCTTGTGCATGTGAACCCATATAATAAGGATAGCTAAATGACTTAGCTATCCTTATTTATTAGATAAGCAAGTATATATAATTGGTACAAATTAATTCTTATTCAAAGATAGCCATGTCTAGCTCCGAGCGCCAAAAACTAAGAGCTAGGGCGAGGCCCCCTACAATAAAGAAGACTTGACGATTGGCAAGCCGTCTGGCGCAGACAGAGTCATAGTCGCACTTTCATCGGCTAAGTTCGATTACGTCGCGTTTTTAATCCGTATCTCCTACGTGTTGTGCTCGTGATGTCACGTTCTTGGCCTGTAAGGGCGTGACTTGCGCTTTTCGTTATTATTGCATTTTCTCAATAAATTTCTTTAAAGCTCTTGCTGCCATCACTGCATCTGCAAGCTCTGTCCATTCCGCTGGATTATGACTAATTCCAGCTTTACTTTGAACAAAAAGCATAGCTACTGGCCATTTTTGACCAAGAATCATTGCATCATGACCTGCACCACTTGGCAAATAATATGGTTCTACATCCAATTCTTCTAGTGTCTCTGCTAATTTTCCTTGCAAATCCTTAGCAATTGGCACTGGAATAGTATCCATCAGTTCTTTGTAAACTACGTCAATATTAAATTTTTCTCCAGCTTGTTTTGCTGCTTCCTTGACTTGAAGTGCTATTTCATCACGAGTATCTTGATAGATATCGCGCAGATCAACAAATAACTCAACACTACTAGGAATTACATTCACGCCGTTAGGCTTTACATTTAACTTCCCTACGGTAACTACTGCTGAATCATTATATTTTCCTGGTAATTTATTAATCGCTAACATAAAATCACTAACTGCAAGCATTGGATCTCTACGATCAGTCATAGGGGTATTTCCAGCATGACTCGCTTCACCTGTAAATGTAAAAGCAATCCACTGGGCACCTGCAATACCAGTTACAATTCCACAAGGTAGATTTTCTTTTTCTAATCGCTTTCCTTGCTCGATATGTACTTCCACATACATCTCAATCTCTTCTTGTTCCCTGCTAGTTGTCTCATATCCTTCAACAGTTAAACCAACATCCTTTAATACTTCTTCAAAGCTTCTACCAGCTGAATCTGTTAATCGCAGTTTTTCAACCATATTCACATCTCCAGTAAAAGCTTCACTTCCATTTAATCCACCGTTAAAGCATGCTCCTTCTTCATCTGCAAAGATCACTACCTCATAAGGCTTTTCTGGAACATATCCTGAGCTTTGCCAAGCATCAACAATTTCTAATGCTAGCATAACTCCTAATGGACCATCAAAATGTCCCCCATTTGGAACACTATCCACATGTGAACCACTGACGATTGCTGGTGATTCAGGATTCTTACCTGCTAATCTACCAATGACATTTCCTCCACCATCAAATCGTACATCTAATCCTGCTTCACGCATCCAGCTAGCTATCAGTTCTTTTGCCGCTTTTTCCTCCTGAGAGTATCCAGGTCGATTAGACCCGTTGCTGCTTGTACGTCCAATTTTTGATAAATGACTGAGTCGCTCTGCAATCCTCTCACCACTTATCCCATCTCTATCATTCTTTTTATCATAATTTGCTAATAAGTTTTCTTTTAAGTCATATACCAAATCCATCCCCTACCTTCCTATAAAATACGTTTAAAAGGAGGCTAGAGCGAAAGATTTTTAATCAAAGAATTTCGCGATTCTGATTAAATCTTTACTACCCCAGCCTCTTCATATTATTAGCGTAGATTAATTTATTTTGGACGATTATCTAAGAAGTTTTGATAAGCAAATCCTTTCACTTGCTCTTCGGAATAATGCTTTAATAGTTCATTGATTAAATTCGGAAACATTGATGCATCTTCGAAATCTTTAATATAACTATCTATTCCATCAAAATCAGAACCAAATCCAATAAATTTCTCTCCACCTAATGAGCATAAATGATCAATATGTTTGATTAAATCAGCAAAAGTAGCTTGATTTGTACCATTGATAAAAGAAGGATAGAAAACAACCTGGATTAATCCCTTCTTCTCGAAAAATGCTTTCACTTGATCATCATATAGATTTCGCACATGGTCATAAATTGCACGAGAATTAGAGTGACTTGCGATTAGATAATCAGCATGCTCAACAATATCCCAGAATCCTTTTACCGTAGAATGGGCAACGTCTGTAAATACTTTATGCTTATTATTTAATTTCACTACATCAATTCCTAACTCCGTTAAACCACCACCACGTGGCTCGCCCGCGCCATCAGCGCATAAATTAGGATTATTCCATGTCATTCCCATAGATAGAACACCTAAGCGATATAGTGTGCGTAGCTTCATCAAGTCATTTCCAAAAGCATCAGCACCTTCTAATGTTAATACTGCACCGATTTCGTCTTCTTTAAGATAATCCATATCTTCCCATTTACGAATATGCTTCATCTTCGGATTCTTCAACACTTCTGTATAGAATAAATCTACTTGCTCTAATGCATGCTGCCATTTTAAATCAGCAGGAACATTCGGGAGAATAAAAATCGCAAAAAATTGTACCTTTACATTTCCAGCCTGCAAACGCTCAAAATTGGTGTCTAGCTCTGTTGCATTTTGATAGTTTAATGGTTCAACCCCATAAGATGCTCCATTTTGTGCTCGTTGCAGCTTTAATAATGCATCACAATGTGTATCAATTACTTTCATGTGAACAGCCTCCTAGATTATTTTCTTCATGAAAACATACTAGATTTTATAAAAATCTACCACTTAGTTTTCCTTACAAGCTTCGACAAATGCTTTGAAAAACGCTAATGATTCTTCATTTGTATCTAATAGATGTTCTGGATGCCATTGAATACCTAATACAAAGTTCTCGCCAGTTCCTTCAATTGCTTCAATTATTCCATCACTTGCTGTTGCGCTTACTTTTAATCCTTTTCCAGTATCCTTACACGCTTGGTGATGATAACTGTTCACTTTTAATTTATCTTTACCAGCTATACGATTTAATAGACTTCCAGCTTCTACTTTTGCAAAATGAGTTTCATAGCTATTTGGTGCTTTTTGAAGATGCTTGATTAACTCATTTTCTGTTTGTGCATGAATATCCTGATACAAAGTTCCGCCTAAAGCAACGTTTAATACTTGTGCTCCACGACATACACCAATAAAAGGTTTGCCCATTTCTAAAACTTTCTTAGAAATAGTGATTTCAAAAAAGTCACGATTTGGAGTAATCCCTCCTAAATCTTTATGTGGTTCTTCTCCATATAATAATGGATCCACATCTGCACCACCAGATACATATAATCCGTCAATTCTTTCTGCAAGCTCTTGAATTTTATCTTCGTCTGAAATATTTGGTAAAACGACTGGGATTCCACCTGCACGTGTGATTGCTTCTACGTCTTCCTTACCAATAATATTATTCTCTTGATCTAGTTCCATATGAGATGTAATTCCGATTAAAGGTCTCATCTAATATCCTCCATTCACTTGTTCCATAATTAATATGTATAATTTTTCTGACCATTCAGCTAATATTATACATCAAATGAAATCCTTTACATAATGAATTCTCTAAAAAATTATAAAAGGAATAATCCTCCATGTAGAATTCATGCTCTATAAGGGCTGATTTAAAAATGTTCAGTTACTAAAAACTATCTACTATACCATACTTAATCTCTGTAAAAATAATGATTGTTGTCGATAGAGCCGCTGTGCCTTCTCTAAAGTAACGGCTTCAAAAGTTAGGGATTCGCCTGGGTTTTTCTGAGTTAAATAAGGTAAATCTGTAGAAATAACAGTTGCAATACGCGTGTATCCTCCTGTTGTTTGTCTATCTGCTAATAAGATGATTGGATCTCCACTTGCCGGAACTTGAATAGTTCCTGGAAGAATAGCATCAGAAAAAATATCTGCATGTTCACGTTGTACGAGTTTAGGTCCTTTTAGCCGATATCCCATTCGATCTGCTTGGTTCGTCACTTCATATGTTTCATTCAGGAAGCTTTCAATACTTTCCTCTGTAAATGCAGCATCATCTGGACCTAATAATACTTTGATGCTTCTTTCTTCTGCATAGGTAGGAATAAAATCATAATGTAGACTTCTCCCGTTTATTTTAGCGAGTTGTTCCGTTGCTTTTCCAATTGGTAAGCAATCTCCTTTTCTAAGGCTCCTGCCTAAAAAGCCACCAAGCTGCGCTTTTACATAAGTAGCTTTACTTCCCATAACAATCGGAACATCAATACCACCGTGAATAGCAAGGTAGGCATACATCCCTTCCTCCGGTGAGCCAAATTCTAATATTTGATCCTTATGTACTATAAAAGACTTCCATAGCGGGACAGGGGTTCCATCTAACTTTGGTGATAATTTTGCTCCACAAATAGCAAGAACTGCTGTATCTAAAAATCGAATTTTAGGACCTATCCAGGCAATTTCCAAACAGGCTTCATTTCTTGGATTACCAACTAAAATATTGCTTATCTGTAATGCAAAAGAATCCATTGCTCCTGCCGCAACAATCCCATACTTTTGCATACCATAACGACCTAAATCTTGTACGGATGTTGCTAAACCAGGTTTAATGATTTCGATTATCTCATTCATACTGAGCTCCCACACTTCTTATCATAATGCCTTGATTTGTTAATTGCTCACGTAATATTTTTACAAATTTTAAGGAGCTTGATTCATCTCCATGAACACAAATAGTATCTGCTTGAATCGCAATATCTGATCCTTCCACTGTTTTTACTTTTCCTTCTGTCACCATACGAATCACACGTTCTGCAGCTTCTTTTGCATCATGAATCATTGCATCCGCTTGCGTTCGGCTTGTTAATGTTCCATCTGGTTGATAAGTCCGATCAGCAAATACTTCTTCCGCTACACGTAAACCGAGCTCTTTTCCTGCTTTAATTAATTCACTTCCAGATAAACCAAATAAAATCAGTTTCGGATTAATATCATATACTGCATGTGCAATCGCATCGGCAAGTGCTCGATCAGTGCTTGCCATATTAAATAATGCCCCATGTGGTTTCACGTGCTGTAGCTGATTCCCATGAATATGTGCAAAGCTTTGTAATGCACCAATTTGATAAACCATGCTGTTATAAATATCTCTTACATCTACTTGCATGACTCGTCGACCAAAGCCAATCAAATCATCTAGTCCTGGATGTGCTCCTATTGCAACTTTTTTTTCTGTAGCAATTTTCACCGCATGACTCATCACATTATGATCACCCGCATGATAACCACAGGCAATATTAGCAGATGTGATGAAATCCATAATCTGGTCATCTTGTCCAATATGGTAAGCACCAAAGCTTTCTCCTAAATCACTATTTAAATCTACATAAAACGTCATGCTAATCCTCCTAGTCCATTTCCTTTACTACAATTTCATAAGTATTCATTTCTACTTGGGATTTAATTTCTTCATAAGTTTCTCGAGCAATTGGAATAAACTGTATATAATCTCCTGCTTCTAATAAGAAAGGATTTACTTGCTCTGGATCATATAATTTTAATGGTGTACGACCAATTAGTTGCCAGCCACCTGGTGTCGCTAAAGGGTAAATTCCTGTTTGCTCTCCAGCAATTCCAACAGAACCAGCTGGAATCTCTTGACGTGGAACAGCTAATCGAGGTGTTGCAATTCGCTTATCCATACCTCCTAGATATGGAAATCCAGGCGCAAAACCAATCATATAAACTAAATAAGTCTCCTGATGATGCAATCCAATTACTTCTTCCTCATCTAATCCATTATGCTGAGCTACAGTTGATAAATCAAAAGCAAATTCATGATCATAACAGGTTGGAATCTCAACAATTCTTGCCTTAGGAATGGTCATATGATTTAACTTGTTTTGAATTTGAAGTACTTTTTCCTTTAAAGATTCATATGTAATTTCAAGTGGATTATAATAAATAGTCACTGCTGTATATGTTGGAATCCATTCAATAATCCCCTGAATGTTTTCCTTTTCAAGAACAAAAATAAAACTACGAATACGTTCATTTGTCTCTATAGAAATTTCATTACCAAATTGTATACGCATTCCTTGATCACCATAAATTTGAATATTAAACATAAGTATCCCACCTGTCCAGATTAACAGTTCTATCTCCTGTCTAAGGATGCAGCTATCCGATAACTTTATCCTTTATATAATGTAAGGAAGTATAAGAAATTGCGCAAATCAATGCTTATTCAGAGCTAGCGTTGTCTAGCTTAGAGCTTTTCTTTATTATACAGGAAGAAAAACATTCGCTATTAGCTTAAATGTCAGCCTCTAACGAATGTTTTGATATCAAAGTTATTTTTCTGCTTGATACGCAAATGCGCCTTCCCATACAATATTCCGGTAATTATCTGGATTTGTGTTCCCTTCTGTATTTACCACAATAATAGAAGCATTCTCATCTAGGTCTAGTGCTGTTTTCGCTTCATGCAATGCTTCATCTGTAGCTAAACAATACACTAAACCTGCTGTTACGGCTCCAGATTCTCCAGCAATAATGCGTTGATCCTCATCTAACGGATGCCCGAGGATTCGCATTCCTACCGCAGCAATAGATTCGTCACAGGAAAATGAAACATCTGTATACCTTCGTAAAAACTCCCAAGCAGCGGGGTTTGGCTCTCCACAAGCAAGCCCTGCCATAATCGTATCCATCTCTCCATAAACAATTTCATAGATTTCCTCATTGGATACAAAAGAACGATAATAGCAATTTGCTTCATGTGGCTCTACAAGTATAATTTTAGGTGGCTTTTCTTTAAATGCATGTAAGAAATAAGCTGCAACAGATGCTGCAAAGGAGCCAACGCCTGCTTGTAAGAACACATGTGTTGGGGCTTTTTCTGTATGCTCCTTTATCTGCTGTACTGCTTCACTTGCCAAGGTTGCGTAGCCCTGTATAATCCATTCCGGAATTTCTTCGTAACCTTCCCATGAAGTATCTTGTAAAACAACCCAATCCTTTTCAAAAGCTGTTTGTGCAGCTAAACGTACAGATTCGTCATAGTTAAATTTAGTTACTTCTACAATTGCTCCTTCATCAACAATTGCTTGCTCGCGATGCTCTGACGCACCCTTTGGTAAATAGATTACCGCACGATGACCCAATTCACGTGCAGCCCAAGCAACTCCTTTTCCATGATTTCCATCTGTTGCAGAGATAAAAGTAATTTCACCAAGTTCTTCCTTCACTGCCTCTGACTTTAATTCTTCAAAGGAAAGTGTTTCAATATCTCGATTTAAACGTTTGGCTAAATAACTACCAATGGCATAGATACCACCAAGTACTTTAAAAGCATTTAATCCAAAACGATAGGATTCATCCTTCACAAATAAATGCTTTACACCAATATGGTTTGCTAAATGCTGCAAAGAAACTAATGGTGTTTGTGCATAGAGGGGATGTGTACTTTGAAATCTCCCCGCTTTCCTAGCTGCTTCATGAGAAAAAACAGATGCTTGCTCTAAATAATTGCTATCTTCCTTCATTAAATTCTTTTGAAAGCTAATTTTTTGAGCCATCATTCTTCCCCCTTTTCTCATTTATTTCTATCAATCTTCTAATTTTAATTTTTCGTTTTAGGGATGTAACGTACACCAGAGAATACGCCTTTAACTTCTCCCGCTTCTACAATAAATTTCACTTTATTTCCGCCGTTTGTACAGAAACCATGTTCCGTATAACAACGAAGTTCTTCCATAGCTGTTCCTGCACCAATTTGAAGTGTCCCATCTACTAATTCAACATTTAATTTTTGACCTTCATCAGAAGCATATGCCCCTACATATTGTTGTAACTGAGACTCGGATACTGGATGTTCTGCTACGATATCTAGCTTCGGATTTGGGATTTCTAACACATGATGTAAAGCTGTCATAGCCATGTCCTCTGCATTTACTTCAGCTAAATTAATCAATACAGCAACTGAATAATCTTTTGCTATTGCCATATGTGCAGATACTCCTTTAATGCTTCCTCCATGACCTACAATTTTTACTTCTGGATAATTACGTAATTGTAAACCATAACCATATTCCACATCATTAGGCCCTACAATATGTGTCGTTGTCATTTTTCCAATACTATCTGCAGATACAACCTGTTGCCCGTTCACTGTTCCACCATTTCGGTAAACTTCTAAATAACGGATAATATCCATTACACTTGCCTTAAGTGATCCATTTGTATAGATATCACCTACATCCCACCATGCTGGAGAATGAAATACTTCTTTACTACCGTCTTTTTTATATGCATAAAGTTCTGTGACATTATCAAATTGCTTCATTTCATCATATAAGAATGTTGAGCGAGTCATTTCCAAAGGTGTAAATAGATTTTCTTTCACATAAGGAATGAAATCTGTGCCACTAGCTCTTTCAGCAATTAATTGAAGCATCGCAAAGCATTCATTCGAATAATTGATTGTTTCTCCTGGCGCTCCTAATAATTCAAAATCAAGATCAGCAATATAATTTAACATGCTTTCTACATTGCGCACATTCTTCGCTAGCATTTCTTCAGATACTTTCCCACTCAAATAATTACCATCTGGATCATCGGCAATACTTCTGGCACGAACACTATTTACTGCAGACATACCTGGTAATCCACTTGTATGTGACATCAAATGATGAATTTTCACTTGATCTTGGTATTCTTTATTAGGCAATTTAAATTCTGGCAACCACTTCACTACAGGATCATCTACATTTAATTTACCTTGATCTACTAAATGCATAATCGTTAATGCTGCTAATGATTTTGTTAAGGAAGCAACTCCAAAAATAGTATCTCCTGTAATTTCTAATTGATTGTCTACATCACGATAGCCATAATATTTTTCAAATACTGGCTTACCTTCTTTCGCTACAACTAAAGCCATCCCTGATACATTTGCAGCTTCACATTTTTCCGTTAAAATACGATCTAAATCCGCTAAGCTTTGTTCATTTAATGTCATATTTCCCTCTCCTTGCTAAGCTTTTTCTTGGTAGATTCTTTCTTTATTCTCAGTGTACCATCTATTTATCCGCTTTCACAATGTGATAATGATTGGTCAACTAAATAAATCTTCTTCAAACAAGTCCATGTTTTCATAAAGAGCAGGTGATCCACCAGAATGAATAAATAATATATTTTCATCTTTTTTAAACTTTCCTTTACGGATTAAGTCAATTAAGCCAGACATTACCTTTCCAGTATAAACAGGATCTAATAGAATCCCTTCTGTACGTGCAAGCATTTGCACAGCTTCTATCATTGCTTTTGTTGGAATCGCATATCCTTCTCCAACATATTCATCATAGAAATGAATCTTTTCTTTTGGTAAATCTACTTTTGTTTCTAATAAATCCGCTGTTTTTTCGACTAAATCGAATACTGTTTTTGATACTTCCTCCGTTGAACCCGTTACCCCAATCGCTGAAAATTCAACATGTTCATTTCTTCCATATAAACCTAATAAAAGCCCGGCAGTTGTAGCACCACTACCATTTGCAGCTATAATATGATCAAAATCTATTCCTAAATCAAATGACTGCTCAATAATTTCCTGTGCACAAACAGAATAGCCAATTGTTCCAAGCTCATTAGAACCGCCAACCGGAATCGGGTAAGGTTTCTTCCCTTCTGCCTCTAGTGCTTTACATACTTTTTCCACTTCTGCCTGTTTATCTGTACCATTTTCAAACACATGCACATGTGCACCTAATAATTTGTATAAAAAGTTATTTCCACTTGCATTACGATTGTATTCTTTAATTGCTGTTTCCTCTAAAACAAGATGACATTCTAAGCCTTCTTTTACTGCCGCTGCCAAAGTAAGACGACAATGATTAGATTGCAGAGAACCACAGGTAACTACAGTATCTGCTCCTTTAGCTAGAGCATCAGCCATAATAAATTCTAATTTTCTAGTTTTATTTCCTCCTGCTGCTAAACCTAATAAATCATCTCGCTTTATATAAATATTTGGTCCATCTAATAATGCAGATAAACGTTCTAATTTTTCAATTGGTGTTTTATTTGGTGTGTACTTTCTTCTTGGAAATTTTGTTAATAACATCTTAGAGCTCTCCCTTGTCCATTATATTCAAAAAGTTAACCGTTAAAATTACTTATCCTTGGCAATTTGTCTTGAACCGTAATAAATACGCTCTGCTTCTCCCTGTTCATTTGCAAAGAATCTAATTACATCACCTTGCTCACTAATAAAAGTAAAATCTCCTACACAGCGTAATGGACTAAATTTTGCTTCAGAAACAATACCAAGCTTCCCCTTCTCAAAGCTTATTTCTACTTTCATTCCTTCTGTAGAAGTATATGTACCAACACATGTTTCTTGCTTCTCTTCTGACATAACATAATCCATATATGTAAAACTAGACGCATCAAAACCTTTCTCTAATAAAACATTCAGTGCTCCCCTTAATAGCTTGGCTGCTGGAATACTAGAGAGGTTGGTTAGTAGAGCACCAGTAACTCCAAGCTCTGGAATAACTGTCATATGAGAGGAGACACCTTTTAATCCACCAGAATGTTCAATTAATTTATAACCAAAAAAGTCAGGAACTACGCGCAATCCATAACCATAATACCGACCTGGCTCAAATTCTACATGAGGATACGTCATTTGCTCCACACTTTCCTCTGATAGAATTCGTATTCCTCCAACTACACCTTTATTACGGAAAATTTCTAAATAAGTTAAAATATCATTTACTGTTGATTTTAAATAGCCTGCTGCACGCATTGCTGGAGCATCCCACCATAATGGCGTGTCATAAACAATTTTTTTATCTGCTTCTTTTTTCTGTGCATATAGCATCGTAACATTATCTCTTTTCTCAATTTCTGCTATATCAAAGAAAGTGTTATTTAGATTTGCTGGTTTTAGTATATTTTCAATCACATATGTCTCAAAAGAAACCCCACTCGCACGATTTACTACTGCTCCAAGCACACCATATGCCTCATTAGAATAAGAAAAAGCCTTCCCAGGATCATCCAACACCTCAACTGGTAAACTAGCAATTTTTTCCATTAATTGCACATCAGTATCGATAGGATCACCGACCATTTTTGTCACATCTAGACCATAATCTTTTGCAGTTGGATCATTATCAATACTTCGCTTGCGAGCTAAATTATGTACAGAAATTGGTGGTAAACCTGTTGTATGTGTCATCAAATGATGAAGGCTTACTTTTTCTGTTTTTCCGTCACTAGGAAGTTTAAATTCAGGTACATGTTTAATCACCTGATCATCTACAGATAATTTTCCTGCATCCTGAAGATGCATAATTGCTACACAAGCAAAAGACTTGGTCATGGATGCAATCCCAAATACGGTGTCTGCATCGAGTGGCAGCTTTTCAGTCTTATCACGATAGCCAAAACCTTTATAATACAAAGGTTTACTGTTATGATTTAAGCCTAAACTTGCACCAGGAATTTTATAGGTTTCAACAAATGGACTTGCTGCTTGTTCAAAAGCATTGCTGTTAAATGTTAATGTCATTTAAGTCTCCCTCTCCATACGGTTAATTATTTATTGTACTTTTTGAAATTGTAGCACATTTCTGCCTTAACAGCATTCTGTAAAGTTTCCTTAAACTTTTTTTCCACAAAGAATTTTAGGGAAAGAATTGTGGTACGATATGATGAAATATTGATGAGATAGGTTATTAAGATGGGTTGTCATCAGAGAAGCAAAAACAAAAGAATTCAGGTGGAAAAATGAAGGGTAAACATTTTGCAATTATAGATATCGGCTCGAATACAACAAGACTAGTCATTTACTTTAGAGAGAACAACGGAAACCTAAAGGAAGTAGAAAATGTAAAATCCGTATCCCGTCTTCGTTCCTTTTTAGAAACAGATTATACATTAAATCCTAGTGGAGTTGATCGTCTGATAAAAACATTAAAATCATTTCAAGAAGTAATGATTACGTATGAATTACAGGATATTATTTGTGTAGCCACAGCAACGATTCGACAAGCTGTCAATCAGGCAGAAATCATTGATCAAGTGAAAAAGAAAACTGGTTTATCTATCCAAATTCTTTCTGAACAAGAAGAAGCTTATTATGGTTATTTAGCGGTTGTCAATTCCACTTCGATTAAAGATGGTATTACAGTGGATATTGGTGGAGGCAGTACAGAAGTAACTCTTTTTCAAAACCGGGAATTATTGGAATCTCATAGCTTTTCCTTTGGTGCATTAACATTAAAGGATTTTTTCAAAAAAACAATTCCTACTGACAAAGAAATACAGTTATTAAGACAATATTTAAACAAACAGTTTGCAACCCTCCCCTGGCTACAGGATAAAGAATTAAAACTAATTGCCATTGGCGGAAGTGCACGTAACTTAGCACAAATTCACCAAAATTTAACGAACTATCCATTAGCTGGACTTCATCAATATGAAATGTCCTCTAAAGATATTATAGAAGTGAATAGTTACCTTACTTCCTTAGTGCCTGAAAAATTAGTAAAAGTAGAAGGCCTATCAAGAGATCGTGCAGACATTATTATCCCTGCTATTGAAGTATTTCATTGTCTTTACCAAGTAGTACAGGCAGAAAGCCTAATGTTAAGTAGAAAAGGACTTCGTGACGGAGTATTTTATCAACGACTAGCTACAGAAAAAGGAAAACTGCTTTTCCCCAAGGTAATTGATACAAGTATTCAAAAGCTAATTGATGATTATCATATGAATACGACACAAATTCAACATGTACAAGCATTGATGAAAGTCTTATTCGATTATTTAAAAGGAAATGGATTAATGGAACTAGAAAAAGCTGATTGGGTGCTACTGCAAAGAGCAAGCTGTCTCTTTCATCTTGGCGATTATATTGATTCAGAAGCAAGTGCACAACATACCTTTTACTTGCTTGCCAATCGAACCATTGATGGATTAGAGCATAAGGACCGTGTTAAATTAGCACTTATTGCATCTTATAAAAATAACACGCTATTCAAGCAATTTATTCAGCCATTTAAATCTTGGTTTTTGAAAAAGGAAAGACACCATTTCCAACATTTAGGTGCATTATTAAAATTTGTCTATAGCCTTGATACAACTAAGCGACAAGTTGTTAAAAAGCTTACATGCTCTATGGAGAAAAACCGATTAAATATTCAGCTTAAATGCGATGGCGATGCCAAACCAGAAATATATCAATCCGAAAAACATAAGAAACATTTAGAAAAAGCAATTAAGCGAGAGATTATCTTGAAGTTGTGAACTATATTGTTAGAGGCAGACACTTAAATGGTATGCTCCCCTTAAGGTAGACAGATAAAAAAATAAAAATCTGTTTATTTAGGGGGGGTTTTTGTGTCCAATAAATTTTATTCTACAGAATTTAAACATGAAGTAGTCATGGCTTATAAAAAAGGAAAATATTCTCTTACAGAAATCTATTCAACGTATCAAATCCCTAAGGTTACCTTATATAACTGGATAGAGAAGTTTGAAGAATCTGGAATAGAGGGTTTAGCAGATTCAAGGACTTGGAAACGATATGCTAAGGAATTGAAAACAGCTGCAGTCAACGATTATTTATCAGGGAAGTACTCACAAAATGAAATCATTAAAAAGTATGGAATTTCTAGTAGAGGGGTACTTCAAAAATGGATTAAAAAGTATAATGGTCATAGAGAATTAAAAGGGACGAAAAGGAAGGGAAGATACTCTATGACGAAAGGGAGAAAAACCACTTGGAAAGAACGAATCCAGATTGTACAAGATGCTTTAGCCGACGAGAAAGATTATCAAGAAACGGCTGAAAATCACCAAGTATCCTACCAACAAGTATATCAATGGGTACATAAATATGAAGAAGGTGGATGGGATGCGTTAAAGGATCGACGAGGACGTTCCAAACGTGTGGAAGAATTAACTCCAGAAGAAAAAATGAAATTAAAGATGCGCCAAATCGAAAAAGAAAATGAACGTTTACGTGCAGAGAATGCTTTCTTAAAAAAGTTAGAGGAGATCGAAAGGAGGAGAAAATAAATCAAGTCAGATGGGAAAATACATATATCGCTATAAAAGAACTGCATGAAACGGATCAACTAAGCATCGTCTTATTATGTGATATTGCTGGTGTTTCAAGAGCTGCTTACTATAAATGGGTCAATCGTACACCTTCCTTTCGAGAGCTTGAGAATGAAAAAATTATCAAAGAAATGAAAGCCCTCCATCATCAGGTGGAGGGCATCTATGGTTACCGACGAATGATGTTGAACATGAATCGGAAATTTGGTCAGCACTTTAACCACAAAAGAATATATCGATTGATGAAAGTCGCTGGGATCCAATCTGTTATTCGAAGAAAGAAGAAACAGTATAAACACTCTACTCCTCAACATGTCGCAGAAAATGTGCTCAACCGTGAATTTACAGCTGAAAAGCCAAATGAGAAATGGGTGACAGATGTCACGGAATTGAAGTATGGCCAATCAAAAAAAGCCTACTTAAGCGCGATTCGTGATCTATATGATGGATCGATTGTGAGTTATGTGTTAGGGCATTCCAATAATAATCCGCTTGTGTTTCAGACTTTTGATCAAGCTGTAGCCCTTTTGGATGGAGAACATCCGCTGATCCATAGTGATCGGGGATTTCAGTATACCTCTAAAGGTTTTAAACAAAGGGTAGAGGAAGCAGAAATGACACAGAGTATGTCTCGTGTTGGTAGATGCATTGATAATGGTCCTATGGAATCCTTTTGGGGAACACTTAAATGTGAAAAGTATTATTTACATAAGTTTGAGACATTTGAAGAGCTATCGAGTGCGATAGAAGCATATATACATTTTTATAATCATGAAAGATATCAAGAACGACTAAACGGCCTTAGCCCTATGGAATATAGAGCTAAAGCCGCTTAGATCCTTTTTATTATTTCCACTGTCTACTTGACAGGGGGCAGTTCAAAACATTGTCTGCTTCTTTTTTATATAACCATAATTGATAAGAATAATTTACGGTAATTTTACATCCTCTACACATAAGCTATTAGTAAAAACGATACTCTTTTTTTAGAAAGTCTTTTACTAATTTACTTATGAAGGATGACGGTAATTATGAAAAATGTGCAGTTACAAAAGGTTCCAAAAACACCTTATTATAATAATCGAGAGCTTAGTTGGCTCCTATTTAATAAAAGGGTACTTGAAGAAGCAGCAGATAGGGATAATCCATTATTAGAAAGGCTGCGATTCATTTCTATCTTTTCTTCTAATTTAGATGAGTTTTTCATGGTACGTGTAGCTGGGCTTAAAGATCAAGTAAAGGCAGGATTTAACCGTCCTGATAACAAATCTAGACTAACCCCTGCTCAACAATTATCTGCAATTGCAGAACTTAATCATGATTTGGTGAAGCAGCAATATATCCTATATGAAGATTTAACTAAACAATTACATAAAGAACAGCTTCGGATTGTACAGATGAACGAACTATCCTCAGAAAAAATCCAAGTACTAGAAAGCTTCTTTGATCAACAGATTTATCCAATTTTAACGCCAATGGCAATTGATGCCTACCGTGCTTTTCCTATGCTACTAAATAAATCTTTAAATCTAGCTGTTCAATTAGAAGATGAATATGTACAAGAAAAAGAACATAAGAAGACGGCAATCGTGCAAGTCCCTGCACTATTAAAGCGATTTGTAAAGGTTGGAGACACGCATGATTATGTGCTACTAGAAGATTTAATACGACACTTTATTTACAAGCTTTTTAAAGGCTATCATGTGGTATCGACAAGCATCTTTCGAATTACAAGAAACGCTGATATGACTATTCATGAAGATGGCGCACATGATTTACTTGAGGAAATTGAAAAAGAATTGAAAAAAAGAAAATTTGGAGCAGCTGTACGTCTGGAAATGGACAAACGAGAATATGATCCAAATATTGTTGATTTTTTCCTGAAGGTTTTAGAAATCGATCAAGAGGATTTATATATTATTGATGGGCCACTTGATCTAACCTGTTTAAATGATTTTTACGGTCAATTGAAAAATGATTATGAGCATCTTATCTATGAAACTTTCATTCCGCAACCAGCATTGGACATTCATGAGGAAGAAAATATTTTTGATGCTGTAAGAAAACGTGATATTTTTCTCCATCATCCATATGAATCTTTTGAACCAATTGTTGATCTAATTCTGGAAGCGGCAAATGATCCTGATGTACTTGCCATTAAACAAACGCTTTATCGAGTGAGTGGGGGTTCTCCAATTATTGCTGGATTAAAAAGAGCCGCTGAGAACGGAAAACAAGTAACTGTTCTTGTAGAATTAAAAGCACGCTTTGATGAAGAAAATAATGTTCAATGGGCAAAACAGTTAGAAATTGCTGGCTGTCATGTTATCTATGGCATGATATCTTTGAAAACACATAGTAAAATCACCTTAATTGTTCGAAAAAATCAAGAACATATTGAAAGAATTGTTCATTTAGGTACTGGCAATTATAACGATCAAACCGCTAAATTTTATACAGATATGTCTTATATCACTACAAAACCGAAATTTGGTATTGATGCGACAAATTTCTTTAATTATATAAGTGGATATACGGAAAGACCTGAATTCCATTATTTATCTATGGCACCTTTTGATATTCGCAATGATTTAATAGATTATATTGATAAAGAAATTGCCTATCATAAGCAATACAAAAACGGACGTATTATCGCGAAAATGAATTCATTAACAGATAAGCCTATCATTGAAAAATTATATGAAGCTTCCCAAGCGGGAGTAAAAATTGATTTGATTGTAAGGGGTATTTGTTGTCTACGCCCTGGGGTTCAGGGTATCAGTGAAAACATTCGGGTTATCAGTATTGTTGGGCGCTTCCTTGAACATAGTCGTGTTTATTATTTCCATCATAATAATGAAGCAGCTTTATTTCTTTCTTCTGCAGATTTAATGACACGTAATATGGAGAAAAGAGTAGAATTAATGTTTCCAATCTTTGAAAATCGAATTAAAAATCGGATTCTTTCTATTCTGGACTTAATGCTAAATGATACGGTCAAAGCACGCATACAGGATCATCAGGGTATCTATACTTATTTGCGTGGAGAAAAATTATTAAATAGTCAAATCGTTCTTTTCCAAGAAGCGATCAAAGCTTCGAAGCGAAGATAAGAAGAAAAGCGAAAGTCGCGTCCTTACAGGCTAATAACGCGACGTCACAAGCTCAGGCGTCCTGCACTAGCACATCCTATGCGTCGAAAAACGTAGAGATTGCGCCCCTGTTCTTTTTGGGCGGTTCGACGTTGGGTGAACTTCCTTTACCCTTAAGATAAAGGAAACATGTCCCTTTAGGGGTATCCGACGTTAGGCTTTAGCCTGGTTTTAGTCGGGCTTCCTTATAAAACAAAGCCGGTGTTGACTTTCACCCGTGGGGCACGACGGACACGACGAGCTAGTATCGACGTTGGTGCTCGTGACCTGACCGAACTTAGTCGATGAAAGTGCGAATATGGCTCTGTCTGCGCCTGATGGCTTGCCAATCGTCAAGTCTTCTTTATCGTAGAGCGTGACGGGAAATCTCATAGTTTTTGGCGCTTGTAGCTAGACAGCACTATTTATGAATAAGAATTAATTTGTGTTAAACTTGTATACTTCCTTAATAAAGAAGAAAACTCAATCCATGCTTTATAATAAGCTGAGATTGAGTTTTTACTTTCTTATTATTCTTCTTTTGGTATCGTATAAGGACGACCATATAAGATGTTTTCAATTGTCTCCAGCATAGATTCTGTAAATGCGCGTGAACGTTCTACATTGGTGAAATAAATAATTGTTTTATCTTGTTCAATATAACGGCTAAACCAATTACGATATCCTGGCCAGCTCCCTCCATGATATACAAGTTTTCCTGTTGCCTCTCCCTCTTTCACTCGCCAACCATTTCCATAAGCAAAGCTTTCATCCTTTGGCTTTACAATTGCTGAAAATGCCTTCTCTATTGTCGCCTTAGAAACGAGCTGATCTGTATAAAGTGCACGATCCCATTTTTTCATATCATCAAGTGTGGAAGTAACAACACCATCTCCTTGAATTCCATCTAAGTAAAAAACAAAATGAAGTGCCTCAAGCTCATCTGGGAAAACATACTGATTTTTGTCATGATCATAAAAATGACCATAGGCAAAATTAGGAATCGTTTCCCCGGTTAATCGGCGATTATGGACTTTTGTTCTCTTCATATCTAGCTTCATAAAAATTTCTTTTTCCATAAATTCAGCATATGGGACTCCCGAAACTTCTTCCACAATTAGCGCTAGCAAAGCATATGCTGTATTACTATATTCACAGCTCTCATTTGGTTCAAAAAGTGCAGGTGGATGATGGATTTCAAGTAAAGTTACAATATCTTTATTCACTGCTATCTTTGAATGGTCCCAATGCTTTTCAAATAGCTCCATATAGTCTGGTAAGCCTGACGAATGACTTAACAAATTTTGAATAGTGATATTTTTATAAGGTAAATTTGGAAAGTACTCCTCAATTGGTGTTTGATAATCTAATTTTCCTTGCTCTTGTAATATCATAATTGCCATTGCTGTAAATGCTTTTGAAACAGACGCTAATTCAAAAACCGTATCCTTATTTAATAATTCTCCTGTTTGATAATTAGCAATTCCCAGAGATGCCTCATAAAAGACTTCCCCATTTTCTAAAATAGAAATATTTCCATTAAAAAGTTTCTGCTCTGCTAGCTGGGTGAACAGTTCCGAAAACTGTTTAGAGCGAATATCTTCTGTTGCTTGATTACCCATGATGTACCCCCTCCAATAAAAAATAAAATAGAGAATCAACGGAAGAAACTACTTTATCCCTGTCTTGATTCCCTACTTTGTTCAAAAAAACTTGTCATTCCTTAATTTTAGGGAACTGTCGATAATGATATGCAATCCGATCAACTTCCCCATTTGCATTTTCAATAAAGCGTACAATCTCTTGCTGATCTTTCACATTTACATCAAATAAGTTTTCGCCAATACATTTAATTGGATGGTATTCTCCTTGTGAGAAGAACGTAATATCGCCTTCATCTAAGCCAATTGTAATCTTCGCACCTTCATTGGACATATATGTTCCAACAAGCCTCTTAATCTCTTCCTCGGTAATTTCGCGCTTCTGGAAGGTCATATGTGATGCTCCTATTTCTTGACCAATTGTATCGTGAAGTGCAGCACGTAATAATGGTCCCGCTGGCACTGCCGCTAAATTCGTTAAAATCATACCAGTAATACCTAAGTCTGGAATAATACTCATTAAAGATGCAATAGCTTTTAAATTTCCACCATGCTCAATAAGCTTATATCCAAAGAAATCTGGAGTAACAGTTAGACCATAACCATAATAACTTCCTGGCTCTGTTTCAATATATGGATAAGTCATTGCTTTTACGCTTTCCTCTGATAAGATCCTTGTTCCATGAACAATACCTTTCTTACGGTAAATCTCTGTATAGCGCAGCATATCATGCACTGTTGATTTTAAATATCCTGCCGCTCGCATTGCTGGAGCATCCCACCATACTGGTGCTTGATAAACAACTGTTTTCCCATCTTCTTCTTTTTTAGCATAAGACATGGTGATGTTGTCATATTCAGCTAAATCGCTTAAATCAAATGTACTATGATGCATACCAGCTGGAATTAAAATATGTTCTTTTATATATTCTTCATATTTCTGTCCGCTTACTCTTTCAATAATTGCACCTAATAAAGAGAATGCATCATTTGAATAGCTGAAATGAATACCTGGAGGTCCTAATAAATCAAAATCAAGTCCCGCAATAAATTCCATTAATTCTTCATGTGTATCAATAGGACCTTGTTCAGATTCTGCTACATCTAAACCTGGGTAGTCTTTTGTAGATGGATCTTGATCAAAGCTTCGTTTATTCGCATATACAAGCGAAGGTAATGGTGGTAACCCAGATGAATTTGTCATAAAGTGATGAATTGTAATTTGCGCTGTTTTTTCCGCATCTGGCGTTTTAAACTCAGGCAAATACTTAATTACTTTATCATGAACAGATAGCTTACCTGCTTCTTGTAATTGCATAATCCCTACACAAGTAAAGGATTTTGTTACAGAAGCAATTCCAAAAACAGTATCTGGTGTTACAGCTAATTTCTCTTCTTTATTCCGATATCCAAAACCTTGATAATAAAACGGTTGGGCATATTTATCAATTCCAATAGAGACCCCTGGAATTTGAAATTTTTCAATGATCTCATTGGCATAGCTCTCAAAATTTTTCAAATTCGCCATTTAGTTTTTCGCTCCTTGATTATATTGTGGATCATATAAATGACAATTCACAAAATGTCCCGGCTCCGCTTCCAATTGAGCTGGTTTAATTTGCTTACATACATCCATTGCAAAACGACATCTCGGATGAAATGTACATCCTGTTGGTGGATCTGCTGGGCTTGGTACATCCCCTGTTAAAATAATGCGCTCTTTTTTCACATCTGGATCTGGTACAGGTACTGCAGACATCAATGCTTGTGTATATGGATGTAGTGGATTTCTAAATAAATCTGATTTATTTGCAAGCTCCACCATTCTTCCTAAATACATTACACCAATTCGGTCACTTACATGTTTCACTACACTTAGATCATGTGCAATAAAAATATACGTAAGACCAAGCTCTGTTTGTAAATCCTGGAATAAGTTTAAAATTTGTGCTTGAACCGAAACATCCAAGGCAGATACAGGCTCATCGGCAATAATTAATTTGGGATTCACAGCAATTGCCCGGGCAATTCCAATTCTCTGTCTCTGCCCACCACTAAATTCATGTGGATAACGGGATGCATGATTTGGCGATAATCCAACTGTTGATAATAACTCCCCTACACGTTTCTTTCGTTCCGCACCATTAGCACCAATTTTATGTGTTTCTAATGCTTCCATTAAAATAGCCCCAACTGTCATTCTTGGATTCAATGAAGCATATGGATCTTGGAAAACGATTTGCATTTCACTGCGAAGACTACGTAATTGCTGTTTTCCCATTTGTGTAACATCTGTTCCCCTAAACTCTACAGCTCCAGATGTTGGTTCCACAAGTCGTAAAATACTCCGGCCTGTTGTTGATTTACCACAGCCACTCTCTCCTACGATTCCTAATGTTTCTCCAACATTAAGCTCAAAGGTAATCCCATCTACTGCTTTTACAAAGCCTTTCCCTTTGCTGAAGAAGCCTCTACCAATTGGAAAATGTGTCTTTAGGTCTTCTACTTTTAGTAGCTTTTGTGTGTCCTGGCTCATCGTACTGCCTCCTCTTCATACAACCAACATCTAACAAGCTGATCTCCATGCTGTATCAATGGTGGGTTTTCAGTTTCACAGCGATCATGTGCTTTTGTACAACGGTAGCGGAATGGACACCCTTGTTGAATCACCCCAAGATTTGGTACATTTCCTTCAATTGGTTTTAAACGAATGTCATCCTCTTCTTCAATATTAGGTATCGAATTTAATAAACCAATCGTATATGGATGCTTCGGATACTTGAATAATGTGCGTACATCTGCTTGTTCAACAATTTGACCATAGTACATAACAATAACATTATCAGCCATTTCAGCTACTACACCAAGATCATGGGTAATCATTAAAATAGCTGTTTTATATTGTTCTTTTAATTCATTCATCAGCTCTAATATTTGTGCTTGAATGGTAACATCAAGTGCTGTAGTTGGCTCATCTGCAATAAGTAACCTTGGATTACATGCCATAGCCATTGCAATCATAACACGTTGTCTCATTCCACCAGATAACTGGTGAGGATACTCATCAACGATTTTCTCTGCACGAGGAATACCAACTTTTTTCAACATATTAATCGATTCTTTTCTTAACTCTGTTTTAGAAACAGCAGCGTGAATTTTTAGTACTTCACTAATTTGTTCACCAATTTTATGAACTGGGTTTAGAGAAGTCATCGGCTCCTGGAATATCATAGAGATATCATTTCCACGAACATCGCGCATTGCCTTCTCAGATAAAGCATTAATATTTCTATCATTTAAATTAATTTGTCCTTCAACATATCCATCTGTTTTCGGTAATAATTGCATGACAGATAGTGCAGTAACACTTTTCCCACATCCAGATTCACCAACTAGGGCTAATGTCTCCCCTTCTTTGATGTTAAAACTGACATCTCGAACAGCCGAGATTGTTTTCTTTCCTTCTGCGTAAAAAGTGATAGATAAATTTTCTACACTTAATAATTCTGTCTGTTCCTTTATCTTATCCAATCTCGTTCCTCCTCTGAAAGTAGAATTCTTATGCTATAGCTTCATTCTTGGATCTAATGCGTCACGTAAGCCATCTCCTAAAAGGTTAAAGCCTAACACGACAAGCATAATTGCAAGTCCAGGGAATAAGGTCATCCACCATGCTTGGCTTAAAAAGGATTTCCCAACAAACACAAGTGCTCCCCACTCTGGGTTTGGAGGTTGTGCACCTAACCCTAAGAAACTAAGTGCTGCTGCGGCTAAAATCGCACTACCAAACTCTAACGTTGCTAAAACGATAATTGGTGATGCAATATTTGGTAAAATGTGTTTGAAAATGATTTTCCAATCCTTTACCCCAAGTGCTTTAGCTGCTTCTACATATTCTACTTCTCGAATAGAAAGTACCGAGCCTCGAACAACTCGGACAAATGAAGGTGTAACTGCTATTGCTACGGCAATCATCGCATTGGTTAAACCTACACCTAAAATAGCAACAATAGCAATCGCTAATAATAAAGATGGGAAAGCCATTAAAATATCAATAAACTGCATAATAAACATATCTACTCGGCGATAAAATCCAGAAATTACTCCTAAAATAACACCGACTGTTCCAGCAATCGCTACAACGAATAATCCCATTAATAAGGATACCCGTCCCCCATATAACATACGGGAAAGCAAATCACGTCCAAATTCATCTGTTCCTAATAGATGTGCAGCTCCAGGACCTACTAAACTATCATCATAATTCATTTCAGTTATTGAATAAGGAGCAAGAACTGGCGCGAAAATAGAAGCTAGCGTAAAGAATAATAGAATACCTGCCCCTACCATTGCCGCTTTATTTTTTCTCAGTCTTCTCCAAACAATCGAAAGATAGGATTTGGATTTTGTTTCCGCTTCTGGTGTTGTTGCTACAAATGTATCTTCCACTGGTTGTTGAGTTGGGTGTTGAGTCAAAACAGTTCTCCTCCTTTAATCGTATTTGATCCTCGGATCAACAATGGTGTAAATAATATCAATAATTAGATTCACAATAATAATTGTAAATGCCATAAATAAAATTAATCCTTGCACTGTCGGAATATCACGTGTTGAAATTGCATCAATTACTAAATTTCCGATACCTGGAAGTGCGAAAACAGTCTCTGTTACAACCGCACCTGCCAATAAATAACCAAACTGCATTCCAATTAAGGTTACAACTGGAATAAGAGCATTTTGCAGGCTATGTCTAAAGATTAGACGATATAAGCTTGCTCCTTTTGCTTGAGCAGTACGAATATAATCTTGACGAATAACTTCTAGCATACTGGAACGGGTCATTCTCGCTATATTACCTGCCGCTCCAAGTGCTAGGGTGATAGATGGTAAAATAAGTGAGTGGAACCCGGAATATCCAGAGATTGGGAACCAACCAAATTGATATGAAAATATTAAAATTAAGAACAATGCAATCCAGAATCCGGGTGCAGAAATTCCCACTAAAGCAATTAACATCGCAATACGGTCAATGATTGTATTTTGTTTGATCGCAGCAATTGTCCCCATTAAAACTCCCGTAATTCCTCCAAGTACAACACTATATAATGCTAATTGTGCTGTTACTGGAATACGATTTAAAATTTCCTCCATTACGGTATAACCAGTAATATAAGAAGTTCCTAAATCTCCTTGTACAACACCTAGCATATAATTAAAATATTGAATTAATAATGGCTGATCTAGTCCCAGTTGGCTGTTTAATTTTGCAATTGCTTCTTCCGTTGCAAAATCTCCTAGAATATAGGTAACAGGGTCCCCTGGAATCAAGTGAACCATAAAAAATACGATAATCGAGACACCAAGCAACGTAACTAGCATCGTTGAGAGTCTTTTAAGTATGTAAGATGACAACGTAAACTCCTCCTATCAAATACGCATCGGCGTATTTACGTCCAGATTTTTTTGAGTTCACTAGCAGACCATCACGTCTTATGATAACGGATCACTGACCTGTTTCGTGCAGTTCTCCTAAAAAACCTGTGACATCCGCCGGAGAATTTATCTTCGTTCAGCCAGAATTCTAATTCCTATGAAACAGAATAAAACAACTTTTGTCTCTCTACCTTTAGAGGAGAAAAGTGTTCTACTGCATGAAGATAAAAAGGATATATTCTGTGTTGTTAATATTAGTTGGGAAAGCCAAATAGGCTTTCCCATTTTCAAAAATTAGTTTCCTAAATATGCTCCATCCCAAATGAAAATATTTTGAATTGGATGCTTCTCAAGTCCTGTTACTCCACGACTAGCAGTAACATTTTCTCTAACAAATAATGGTACCCAAGGGGCATTCTCTACTAAGTAATCTTGTACATCTTCAATGTCTTGTAATCTTTGATCCATGTCCATTTCAGAACGCATTTTTTTCAGCATCTGATCTAGCTCTTCTGGCTCCCAGTGCATACGAGTAGACTGACCTTTACCAAATAGAGAGTTTAAGATATCTGCATCATACCAACCATATTGCCATAGTAGCATCTGGTGTGCTCCTTCTGGAGTTTGTGCACGAATCGCAGCATCTTCCTTCACCATTAACTGAACATCGATTCCAATTTCTTTTAATTGGTTTTGAATAATTTGTCCAATACGTTGCATTACTGGCTCATCCGTCATCCATAGCTCAACGGAGAATGGCTCACCATCTTTCATAGCAATACCATTACTATTTACTTCATCCCAACCAGCTTCTGCAAGTAATTGTTTCGCACCTTCAACATCACGTGAATACATTTCTTTCGCTTTATCTTCAATCTTCTGACTATACCCTAAAATAGTTGGAGGTAATGGACCATAAATTGGTTGACCTAAACCTTGTAAAGAATGTTCGATAATTGGATCACGATCAATACCTTTAGCAATTGCTTGACGAACTTTTAAATCTTCAAAAATAGGTAGCTTCATATTAAATCCTAGGTATGTGTTACCATTAGCTAGGACACGATCAATTTGTACCTCATCATCAGCTTCTAATTCTTCCATGTATTGAGGTGGAACATTTGGCAATACATGAACATTACCGCTCTTGAACTCTAACAAACGAGTTTCATCATCTGAGATAAAACGGAATAGTACTTGATCAAATTTTGGTGGACCTTCTTCTCCCCAGCGGAAATCTTCAAATGGTTCATAAAGAATTGATTCTCCACGCTTTGTTTCTACATGTTTTAATGGACCTGATCCAATAGGATCTTTTTCAAATCCCATCAAATCATCATCTAGTACTGACGTATCCAGAATTCCTAAATAGGAAGTTGTTGCATTACTAAAGAATGGTGCAAATGGTGTTTCCCAAGTCATTTTCAATGTTAAATCATCGATAACTTCCATATCAGCAATTGGCCCTAAATAATCGCCAGCTGAGATTACTTGATAGCGTTCAAAGGTTTTCATAACAGCCTCTGCGTTTACAGGATTACCGTTATGGAAAGTAATACCTTCTTTTAATTTTAATTCCATCGATAATGAATCATCAGAGATTTCGTAATCTTCTACAAGACCATTAGCAATGTTCCCTTCATCATCGGAAACGAATAATCTATCATAAATATGTGTATTTGCATCATCTACCCATGTAGTGTTGTGAACATCTACTGTATCTGGTTCACGAACAGATGCAATGACTAAAGTACCTCCATCGCCTCCACCTTCACTAACACCTTCTCCTCCAGTAGATTCATCAGTTTTTTTAGAACTACATCCCACTAAGACAAACAGTAAAATAAATATGCTTAAAAGTAGACCATAACCAATTTTTTTCATCTAAATTACCCTCCCCAGAATGTTTTTTAAAACATTTGCCTTCACTCTTACTTTTTTTATAGCGAGACCTTCCCCCTTTCAAAATCTATTTAACCTAACGCTTCCAGAGCTGGCGATAGTGAAACTCTAATCGATCTACTTCGCCATTTTCTTCAAAAACAAAGCGTATCGCTTCTTCTTGATCACGAAGATTTACTTGGAAGGTATCATTCCCAATGTAGCGAATGGGATGATATGCACTATTCATAAAAAAGGTGAGTTGTGATCCATACGAATCAATGATTACTTTCATACCTTCATCAGATTCATAGAGTCCTTTTAAGCTCTCTAGTTTTTCTACTGATAGCGTATGTTCTTTATAATTGTTATGGGATGCTTTCACATTTTCCCCTAGTGCATCATTAAGGGCACTTAATATAATGGTTCCCGCTGGAATATCAGCTAGATTGGTTAAAATAACTCCAGTCAAACCGGCTTCTGGTACAATACACATTCTTGATGCCACACCAGGTAAACTACCACTATGTTCAACCAGTGTATGACCATGATAATCTGGTGTAATCATTAATCCATAACCATAAAATTTCCCAGGTTCGATTTCGATATATGGTGTTGTCATTTGTTTAACACTTTCCGCATTTAAAATTTGTCGACTACCAGACAAACCTTTATTTCGGAAAATTTCTGCATAACGCAACATATCATTTACTGTCGATCTTAAAAATCCTGAGGCCTTCATAAATGGTGTCTCTCCCCAGCCATCCAATGGATAAACACTTGTTTGTCCACGAACAACCTTTGCCTCATATAATTTAGTAATATTTCCATCTTCAAGTACATCCGTTATATCAAACATTGTATTTGACATACCACATGGCTCTAATATATTTTTCTGAATATAACTGTCATAGCTTTGTCCACTTGCACGCGCAACAATTGTTCCTAGTAAATTGTATGCATGATTGGAATAGCTGAACTGCTCTCCAGGTTCGCCTAATAACTGTACTTTTTGTCCATTCACAAATTGAATAAAATCTTCATGTGATTGAACAGCCGTTTTGCCTCCCTCACCAACAGATGAAGCTAGTGGTGGCAACCCGGATGTATGTGTCATAAAATGATGAATTGTCATCTTCGCTGTTTTCTCTGCATCTACTATCTTTAATTCTGGTATATGCTTCACAACAGGATCATCTACAGATAGTTTCCCTTGTTCTTGTAATTGCATAATAGCTACACAAGTAAAGGATTTTGTAATAGATGCAATTCCAAATATCGTATCTCCTGTAACTGGTAAGTCGTTATCAGCATCCCGATGACCAAATCCTTTATAATAAAAGGACTTTCCATCCTTATTTAATCCGACACTAATTCCTGGTATTAGATATTTTTCCTGTAATTCCTTTGCGTAAGTTTCAAAACTTTTCAGTGTTGATTCTCCCATCGGCTACTCCTCCATTGAATTTCTATGATTCTTTCTCATTAGAATAATCGAAAAATTCTTTGCATTAATTTAAAGGGAAAATTTCCATTTTTAAATTTGAATAATCAAATGAAGTGAAATCCATCGTCGATAAACCTGGTGAATCAACAGTAATAATTTTTGAACTAATTGGTTCAAAACCAGCTCTAAAATGTTGGCTAGATTTTAATGCAACAATTTTAAATTGCTGGATATCGATACCATGTAATAAGAAAACTTCATCATCTAAGGTTTGTGTTTTTACAGAACAGACAATGATATCTACCCCATTACATTGCAAGCGGACAGAAGTTCCTAAATTAACCAATTCACCTTTCCCCATATCAGAGGACTGGACAAATTTACCATCTGTTACAGCTTTTACATATGCACTTAATTGAATTGGTTCTCCATGTAAATCATCTGTTTTTCCACCTAAGGATACTTCAACGGTTGCCCCTACACCTGCTTCTGCAGCAATCTTAGCTACTTCAGGATCATACATGAATCCAAAACACGCATCCGTTAGATTTGCCGCAAGCATTTCACGAAGTAAATAAGTTCCATCAGCCGGCGTTCCAGCACCTGGATTATCCGATGTTTCATTGATAACTACTGGACGTCCTTCATGTGCAAGTGCGAGTGCAATTCCTTCCTTCGGTGATGGTTGTTCCACAATGAATTCATGCTTCTTCTCCTCAATAAAACTACTAACATCATTAGCCACTTGTTTTGCTAATTCTGGGTCATTATTGGTTGTCACTAATACAGCTACACCTAAATGGCTAATATTTGTGTAGGGAAATCCATGATAAAATGTACAATCTATTACGCCTTCTTTGTCTTCCCATTGATAGCAAAGCTGATTCACATCACTTGCTGGTGACAAATTTGTTGTAGATGTTGGAATCATGATTGGTAGCTGTTCTAAATACATAGTTGGTTTTACTTTCTCCTCAACAATCTCTGTTGCTAAAACCACTGCCTCTGCACCAATTTCATAACTATCCGTATGTGGGTATAAATGATTCCCTAAAATAGCATCTGCTATATCTACCATTTTTGGCGTCATATTAGCATGTAAATCTAATGTTACGATAATCGGAGTGTCCTCTCCAACAGCTACTCGAACTTCTTCTAACAAAGAGCCTTCAAGATCTTCTGTATTTTCTGCAACACCTGCACCATGAAGACTTAATACAACAGCATCAACATCAGTAGCTTGTCTAACGCCGCCCATTAATGCATTCTTCAATGCCTCGTATGTGTCTGTTGTAATGATACCTGATGGGGTGGCAGTAACAGCAAAGGTCGGAAAAATTTCGAGTTCCAATTCTTCTGCTTTATCAACCATTCCTCCAATAAAATTACGTATACCACGATTTTTTTCAATCAGTGTATTCCCAAGATCCCAGCCGCGAAGTTCAAATGCTTCAACTGTTGTTTTTACATTAGAAAATGTATTCGTTTCATGCTGAATTCCGCCTATGATTATTTTCAATGCTTTCCGCTCCTTTGATCGCAGATTAACTTCCTAGTAATAATTCTGAAAGATATCTTATTTTACAAAGCTGTCGTATGCCATTCTCGAAATTTTAGCGATAGGTTCATTACCTTGATAACCTTCTTGGTTTCCAGCTGTAAATGCTGTCATTACATATTCACCTTTACCATCTGGCAAATACACAATTCCTGTATCGTTAAACATCGTAGCAATGGAACCAGTCTTGCTTGCAACTTCCGTGTGTGGTGGTAGTAAGCCACCAATTCTTTGTTTGTATTGCTGACGATGCATAATATCACGAATATCTTCACACACCGCTTGAGAAACAAATTCATTTTTAGCGATTTTTTCAACTAATGCAGACATATCTCGTGGTGTACTTAAATTATTTTTTACCTCTTCACTAAATATAATAGGATCTGTTTCATTTGTTTTAAAAGCGTCAATGATCTCATTGTATGACTGTCTATTCTGTGGTCTTTCACTAACACCTGCAACTAAACGTAACAGATCCCAACATGGGTGTGCGATATGGATGTTTTCAATTCCGACTTCTCTCATTTTATTTTCAACTGTATCTACTCCGATAAGCTCAAGAATCTTATCTGTAGCTAAATTATCACTTACAATAATCATTAATGTTGCAATATCACGAATTGTAAGCTCAACTCCTGGAGCTAATTCTTGAATAACACCTGAACCTGGAACTAGATCATCTTCACTAAATTTAATTCGTTTCGTATCATCTATTTTCCCTTGATGCACAAGATCATATAAAGTTGCTAGAATAGGCACTTTAAACACACTTGCCATTTGAAATAAACGATCTGAATTAATATTTACTTCTTCATTTGTACGTAAGTTTTTAATATGTATACCAAAATCAGCATCTACCGTTTTAATATAGTCTTCAATTTGTTGCTGTAAGCTCATTTCATCTTCACTCCTATTATTTTTTAAATCGAGACAAAAGCTTGATTGCCACAAATGAATAGGAAATTATTACACTACATTCACTTTTGCATCCAAGCCTCTGCCTCATTTTTATTTCTTATTCTGACATCTGGATTGTTTCCCAAACGATATTGTTACCGATTGGGTGAATCTCAAATTTGTCAAAACCACGAACAGCATTAATTCCATCTTTTACATATAATGGAACCCATGGAGATTGCTCAATTAATAATTTTTGAGCTTCTTCATACATTGCTAAACGTTTTTCTGTATCCATCTCCATTCCTGCTTCTTCTAAAATTGAGTAAATTTCTTCTTTTTCGTAATGTAATCTAGTTGATTTACCATCACCAAATAATAAGAAGTTCAATACATCTGCATCTAACCAACCAAAGCTCCAAAGTAACATCTCATGTTGTCCTTGTGGCGTCATTTCAATAATCGCTGCAGATTCCATTACAGAGATATTAATCTCAATTCCAATCTCCATTAACTGATTTTGGATAATTTGTGCTGCACGTTGGTTTGCTGGATCATTGTCTACCCATAGTTCCACAGAGAATTTTTCTCCATCTTTTTCAACAACACCACCTGAACCAGCTTCCCAGCCCGCTTCTGATAAAAGCTGCTTTGCTTGCTCAATATCTTGTGTATACTTTTCTTTTGCCATATTTTCTATATCTTCACTATATCCATAAGTTGCTGGAGGTAGCGGCCCAAAGATCGGAGTAGCTTCTCCATTAAATGTTGTTTGAATAATTGCATCTCTATCGATTGCTAATGCGATTGCCTGTCTTACCTTTTCATCTTGGAAGATAGGTAATTTGTTATTCCATCCTAAATAGTTCATTACATAGTTTGGAACACGTATGATATCTACTTCCTCGTCCTCTTCCAGTTCTTCAACATATTGGAATGGAACATCTAATAATACATTCACATTTCCTCTCTTAAACTCTAATACTCGTGTTTCATCATCCGTAATAAAGCGGAACTTTACTTCGTCAAATCCAGGCTCATCATTTTCCCAATTGTAATACTCATCAAATGGCTTATAAATAATAGAATCTCCGCGTTTGATCTCGTCAACCATTAATGGTCCTGAAGCAATTGGATTCTTTTCAAATCCATCTCCATCTTCATCCAATACAGATACATCTATAGGTGCTAAATATTGTGAAGTTAAGTTTGAGAAAATCGGCGCAAATGGCTCAGACCACTCAATTGTAAAAGAAGTATCGTCAATTACTTCAATATTCTCTACTGTTCCAACATTTGTGCTGAATGGAGATCTATCCATTAAACGTTCAAAAGTTTGTTTTATCGCTTCTGCAGTAACCGGTTCACCTGAATGAAACTTAGCATCATCTCTCATATGAAAAGTTACTGATAACCCATCATCTGCTACTTCATATTCTTCTATTAAATTCGGAATTAAATTCCCATCAAAATCATATTCCATTAAGCTATCATAAGGTGCACCATTAGCATCACCTACAGAAGATGTACCATGAATGTCGATAGTATCTGGTTCAGTTACGACACCAATGACGATATTTCTTGCATCACCACCGCTTCCTGATCCCCCCTTACTACAACCAGCAATGACAAGCATTACTGCGACTAGCATAAATAATAAAACCTTCCCTTTCCTCCGCATACAAATAATCCCCCTTAGTTTCCATTAATTGAAATGCTGTTTTAATATTTTGACTACTATCTATAATATAAAAATCTTTCAATAAACACAACTACTACTATTTAAAATTATCAGAAGAATTTAACCTTTTTATTATAATCTATTTTTTCGAACTCGTATAGTAAAAGCGCTTTCATTTATATTGTAAGCATGTAAGAATACTTTTATTTCTTTTATAATTAAGGATAAATTAATATTAAATTCATCATTTGCGAGCTTGGAAGTTTTTCACTATCTATTGATAGATTGGTATTATTTCATTAAAACGAACGTCATGAACATAAATTTCAATTTAACAGAAAGTCAAGTGAATCCTAAATTATCCTTCAACAAGAGCATAATATTTTAAGCTTTCTTCAGCAAATTCTACAATTAAAAACATTTCATTTTCTTCGTTCGTCTTAAATATTTTTGCCCCGACCGGCAATTTATTAGCCATGCCATCTTCAAAACTTGCATCTGCTCCATTTCTGGTTTTTATTTCTCCGATTTCCTTATCTTTCGTTAGTACTTTTTCTTCCACCCAATCGATATTTGTTGTATAGATAATACCGTTAAATTGGAAAATATCAGCATCAGGATCTAGTGTTAATACTTCTTCAGCATTAGGATTCTCAATTGTTACCGTAGTAGTTGTTGTTTCCCCCTCTCTAGCACAACCAAATATTGTTAGTATTAAAGCAATGAGCATAATACAAGAAATGATTTTGTTAGATTTTAGATGCTTTAGCAAAATAGACATCCCTCTCTTAAAAAAATTATATCCTAAAAATTATAGATTATTATAGCATGTACTATTAGCTCTTTATTGGTCCTAATATAGTTTCGTAGACACAACTAGGTTAAATTTATACAATGAGAATAAAGGAGGCGTTTTTATTGAAAAAAATCTTACTACTAACTACTGGTGGAACCATTTCTGGTGCTGGTTCAGATCGTCTTGATTTAAAAGATTATAAAGCAGGTAATTATTCAGGTGAATACTTCCTTGAACAAGTTCCAGAAATTAAGCAATACGCAAATGTTATCGTCGAGCATGTTGACAATATTGTTAGTACTGCCATTCAAAACTCACATTGGATTACACTTAGAGATCGTATTACAAAAGCTTTTCATTCAGAAGATTTTGATGGAGTTGTTATTACACATGGAACAAATACCATGGAAGAAACAGCATACTTCTTGCATTTAACAGTACCTAGTGAAAAACCAATTGTTTTAGTTGGTTCACAGCGTCCCTTCACCGCTATAAGTAGTGATGGTCCAATTAATTTACTTCATGCTGTTCGTGTTGCTGCCAGTGATGAAGCATATGGAAAAGGTGCTTTAGTAGTAATGAATGATGAGATAAATGGCGCAAGAGAAGTAACGAAAACAAATACATATCGCCTAGAAACATTTCAATCTGGACAGCATGGGTTTCTTGGATTTGTAGAACCTGATAACTCCATTCAGTTCTATCGCGCTCCAACAAGAAAACATACAGCATATTCCGATTTCGCAGATGTAGATTTAACAGATATTCCAGCTGTTGAAATTGTTTATTCTTATGCTGGAGTTACAGGTGATCTGATTCGATATATTACGGAATCTGGTAAATATAAAGGGATTGTTGTAGCGGGTACTGGTGCCGGTACTGTCTCTCCTGCCGAAGAGGAAGCTCTTTTAGAAGCTAAAGAAAAGGGCATTTATATTGTTCGCTGTAGTCGTCTTGGAAATGGAAGAGTTGCTTCAATGAAATCATATGAAAAGCTTAATCCTGTCATTGGTGATAATTTATTAGTACAGAAAGCTAGAATTCTATTAATGCTTTCTTTAATAAAATATGACAATGTAGAAGATATTCAAAAAATATTTGATACACATTAATATAGAAAGCAGGATAAAAATGGATATTCAAGCTTATTTAAAACGTATAAAAGCCCCAGAAAATATAAATGTAGATTTAGAATCCTTGCGCAAACTACAACAAGCACATTTATTCCATGTTCCTTTTGAAAACTTAGATGTAATGCGCAGGGAGCCAATTTATCTAAATACAGAACATATGTATAAGAAAATAGTAGAAAGCAATCGTGGTGGCTATTGCTATGAGGTCAATGGTCTATTCCATTGGGCATTATCAGCACTTGGCTTTAATGCTAGTCTTGGCTCTGCAACGGTACGTCGTCCACAAGGCTATTGGGCAAAAGAAGATACACATATGATTATTTTTGTAAAAATAGAGAATGCCATTTACTTAACGGATGTTGGATTTGGTGATTCCAATTATCACTCTATCCCACTCGATGGAAGTGAGCAGGCTGACGCAAGTGGAACATATAAAGTAATCGAAGCTGATGAAACCTGGTATCATCTTACACGTCAAAATGAAGAAGGATGGGCTCCTTTATACCGTTTTCAACTAAAAGAAAAACAGCTCATTGACTTTCATGAAGGTATTGTTTTCAATCAAGTCTCACCAGGTTCTTCCTTTACTCACCATGATTTAGTGACAAAAGCTACACCTACTGGAAGAATTACTTTACGTGATCAAACATTGATTACAAAAGAGAATGGAATCATTGAAAAGGCTGATTTGACAGATAAAGAAAAAGCACAAGTACTTTTAAATACTTTTAATATCCAAATTTAAAACATAAAAAGAGAACTCCTAGAGAATAAATCATTTATTCTTTCAGGAGTTCCCCTAGTTTTATTTTAATCCCATCTACTCAGAAACATGCTCCGTAAAATCTGCTAATAATCTAACACCAAATCCAGTGGCAGAATTACCGTAATAACCTCTTTCCGTACTTTCCATTACACCAGCCATATCAATATGTAGCCATTTATGGTCTTCTGGAATAAAGTTACTTAAAAACAATCCTCCTGCAATAGCTCCCGCCATATCTGATTTTGGTAAATTACTAAAATCTGCATAATTACTACTAAAATGCTCTTTGTATGTATCAATAAGTGGCATTGGCCAAATGAAATCTCCATTTTCTTCACCAATTTTCTTAATAGCAAAGGTCAATTCTTCATCACCAAATGCTCCTGCCATTTCTGTGCCTAATGCCATCATAATAGATCCTGTTAAGGTAGAAATATTGAAAATATATTCTGCTTCCAGCTCAGTTGCACGAATGATACCATCAGCTAAAATTAATCTTCCTTCATAGTCTGTATTTGCAACTTGAACATGTAGTCCATTTTTATAAGTAATCACGTCACCTGGAAGTACAGATGTGTTATCAGGAATATTCTCTACAATCGGGATTAATGCTACTACATTTACTTTAGCACCACTGTCAGCGAGTAGCTTCATAGCACCAGATACAGCAGCCGCACCACCCATATCCATACGCATATTACTTAAATCACGTGCATCCTTCAAACTAATTCCACCAGTATCAAAGGTAACCCCTTTTCCAACTAAAGCAACAAGTGGTTTTGTTTCATCCCCACAGTAGGATAATTCTACAAAGGCTGGGTCATGCTTACTTCCACGACAAACAGTTAATATGCCATTCATTTCTCTTTCTTCAATTTCAGGCTGACGTAAAACAGTAACATTTACAGCAGTATCTTTAAATGTATCTTCGAGGATTTCTGGGAATGTCACTGGATTTAAAAAGCTTGGTATTTCATTTTTCAGATCTCTTGCAAACATGGTTGCTTTTGCACGGATTTTACCTGCTTCTATTGCTGAAGAAAATTCAGTTCCTTCCCAGCTTAATTCTGTAGTAAATGCTTCTACATTATGTTTGTATTTAATAAATTGGTAAGAGCCTAGCTCCCAGCCTTCCACAAATGCAGTGACTACATCATCCTTTGACCAAGGTGAAAATTCATTCCATAAGCTTTCTTCATGGATCTCTGCATTTTTTACCTTTCTATTGCGTAGTTCACGAGCAATTTCCCCTGCTAACATACGAATTTTATCTTTTGTTTTTTTACGTTGTTGGACTTCCTTCACAAGTACCTGTACTTGATTATCAACTAATTGAACAGAAAAATCTGCTGAACTATTATTTACTAGTTGAACAAGCTGCTCATTTTTTTGAATCTCTTTATCATTCATAAATAAGACAATCGCTTTACTCATCCCCATGCCCCTTTTCTTCTCTATATGTTTTATTAACTAACCTTAAAAGGATTGCTTTAAGCGTCCAAATACCTATCATAATTTTAGGTAAACCATATCAAATTTAGTATATCACTAACTTTTTAGAAAATAAAGAAAACTAAGCAATCCACTCATAAATTATTTGGATTGCTTAGTTTAACTTAATTCACTCTGATTTTCTGACCTATTTGTAAAGATAAAGGGTTAATAGATGTGTTTAACTTCATTAATTGCTCAACAGAAGTTTGATAGCTTTGGGCAAGGCTCCATAAAGTGTCACCTTTTATAATGACATGCCAGATCCTTTTATCCTGCTTTAATAACTTTATTGCTTTTGCTATTCCATTAGCATGTGCCAAAGCTAGTCTTTCAATAAATGCATAGGATTTTAATTGCCGTGCATCTTCTAAACGATCAATAAAGCCATTTTCTACAAGGACTGCACTCATTCTGGTTGCGCGTAACACATGAAAGTTTGCTGCTTTACATCCTCGATCAAAAAAGTCACTACCTTGCACAATTTCATGATGAATCATCTTTCTTATTTCATCTGTTTTCGCTCTCTCTGCAAATAAGCCATCATAAATAAATGATTCAAATCCAGTTCCTCCGCCTGCATTTACATGGATAGATACAAATAAATCAGCTTGCCATTGATTTGCCATATTCGTTCGTTGAACCAATGATAATGTTTGATCTGTTGAGCGAGATAGTTGAACAAGTACACCTTCGTAATTTTGCTCCAAAAATACCTTTGTTTGAAGTGCTATTGCCAAGGTAATGCTTTTCTCTTGTAAACCGTTGGCAATTGCACCTGGATCTCTTCCTCCATGCCCGGGATCAATAAATATTTTCTTCATAAAAAATACCTCCTTTGATTGTTCTTATCTAAACAATCGAAGAAGGTATATGAAATAGGGGTATTATCTTCCCACTTCCATATTCGGTCCGTATACTCTTTTTTCTATAGAAGACTGCTGACCACGCAATCTTTTCATTAATGTCTTTTTCCAGCTTTCTGCTAATTCGGGAATTCCTGCTAACTCTTCTGCAAGTTGCAAATCGTTTTTATAGACATGCATGACTTCATTACAAGCTGTAATGGTCCATTTCGGATGAGGGCGTTCCATTAATTGTAAAACATCACCAGCTTTAACATTTCCCTCTTGTAGTACCCGGAAATACCATCCCGTTCTACCTGTATTTTGAATTCGTAAAGCAAGATCCTTCACTCGGAATCTTCGGGCTGGCTTCCAGCATGGCTGTCTTGGTTGGGATACTTGAATAATCGCTTCGCCAAATTGATAGATATCACCTATACAAAAGGTAGATTCATCCCCATGTTCGAGTGCAATATTTTCTCCCATGGCGCCAATTCTCATGGTATCTATTTGCAAATCCTTCTCCCAATATTCATAATGAGAGCTTGGATGTGCGAAGATAGCTTTCTCAGGTCCACCATGTACCTTCGTATCTGCTACCTCATCCCCTACTAAACCTGTTTTTGATAAATAAATAGGTTCTGTTTTAACTTCTTTAAACATTCCACTCTTCCATGCGCGATCCATTGGGTCTGCTGCTCCATGTTCGCCAACTTCTTTTACTTTTCCTGTTAATAATTGGTGTGCAAATGGCTCACTCATCAAATATCAAGACATGGATATGAGAATTAGATCCTCTTCATCCTAGTCTCTTTCCCCCCCTTACTTCAGCCATGCTGTTTTTGAAAGAATTTCCTCTTTTTCACACTTGAACTGCTCTTTGTTAAAATTGCAAACTTAACCCAAGCTGCATTTAGAATTAACAAAATACCTGCCCATACAAATATACTACGAATCCCAAAATTAGAAGCAATTACTCCTGCAATAATTGGACCAATTAGATTTCCTAAAAAGATAGCGGAATTAGAATAACCAAACGTAGTACTCTCCATCCCTTTCGGAGCATAATGACGAACTAAAGTATTAATAGCCGGAAGCATACCACCTAAGCATAGTCCAAGGAAGAAGCGTAATATGATTAATTGCCAAAGATTAAAGACGAAAGCTTGTGGTAACATAAACACCGCTGCCCCTAGCACCGAGAAAAACAGTATATGTGAAGGTCCATATTTGTCTGAGAGCTTCCCAAGTTGCGGGGATGCTAACATATTTGATAGCCCCATAACAGCCATGGTAACCCCTGCTAAAAACGCAATCTTTTCAGCATTAGGTGCAAGCTCCTGCACATATACAGAAATTAGTGGTAAAGTTCCCTGTAAAGCAAGCTGAACAATTGTTGCTACTCCAAAGATAGCAAGAATTGGTTTCACCGCTATGATTTTTTTGAAATCTTGAAGATGACTTGATTTCACTGGAACTTCTTCTTTTTCAAATTTCTCTTTTACAAAGATCCATACGAGAATTGTCGCAATAAAAACGGTTAATCCTGTATAGATAAAAATCGATTGAAAACCTAAGGAATCTGCCATAATTCCACCAAACATTGGCCCAATAATCGAACCAGCAACTGCACCTGCTTGTAATGTTCCAAGCGCATACCCCATTCGCTCTTTAGGTGTATTGGTAGAAATCAAGGCAATACCTGCTGGAATAAATCCAGAAATAGTTCCACTTAATAAACGTAAAAAAAGTAATTGAATATGACTTGTTACAACTCCCATTAATGAAATAGTAATAGCCATACCTATCCCAGAGCGAATAACCATAATTTTCCGTCCATGCTTATCCGCTAATTTTCCCCAAATTGGAGAAAAGATAAAGGCAGTTAAAAAGTTAGCAGCAAAAATCAGTCCTGCCCAGAAACTAATTTCCTTCGCATTTGTTAAACCTAGCTCTTGCAAATAAAGTGGTAAAAACGGAACGATAGAGCTCATCGATGCCATCACAAAAAATTGTCCTATACACAGTATTAAGAGGTTTCTTTTCCACCTCACCATCCTGTAATCATCTCCTATTTTTTACCGGACACTATCGTTACTAAACGATATATTTTCATTTGCGCCACGAAACTTAGCAATATGATAAGAGACTAGAATAAAAAAGTGTTTATTAAATAAAATACGAACCTATAAATATATGCTACTCTAGGAGTTTTATATATTTTTACATCCTATTCATATATTGCTCGTTGTTTTATTTGGTTCTAAATTTTTGATTGTTCATCTCGAAAATTATCTATTCAAAACCTATGACATCCTTAAGAGGCTCCAACTCTTCTTTAGAACAGAAAAATAAGCATATATCTCGCCATCTATAGAGGTGAGATATATGCTGAACACAACTAAAACACTTCTTTATATATCCCAATCTCTTTTCACATGCGGCGTATTCCTTGAGTAAATTAGCAAATTAACCAAATTGATTCTGTCCTTCTCTCCCCTCAGAACCATTCTATTTCAAAATTAGAAAAGTCCTTCATTCCCCCAAATGTTTTGCATAATCCATGTTGCCAATACCGTTTCGTGGTGCCTTTCTCAATATATTGTGCCCATGAACCAGCGGTAAACATTTTATAGAAGTTTGAAGTATTAAGAGCTATAAAAACAGCAAGTCTTCATTAACTCCATCATCATCAATATCGAAACATCATCACATTCTCTCTTATCTCTTCCGCTCCATTATTAAGGGAGAACATCATTTTGCTTCTGTTAATCCTGCTTCATTTTTCTCAAATACAAACGCCGTGTTGCAATATGATACTTTAAGTATAAATGAATTTGACAATTTTGAGAACTATTCAGACTATAAGAATTAAAAATTAATGAATCTGTCTTGACAATTGAAGAATTAATTCCTCCTTTTGAATCCACACCTTTCATTAAAATAAATAAAATCAAATCAATTATTTTCTATCTTTCATCCATTTGATTTATAATGAAAGAATAAATTATTTCTTTGTTGAAAGTAGGTATTAAACAAATGACTGAATTAAAAAAAGCTACCTTTGCCGGTGGATGTTTTTGGTGTATGGTAAAACCATTTGATCAATGGGACGGGGTACATGCTGTCATATCTGGATATTCTGGTGGGCATTTAGAAAACCCAACCTATGAAGATGTGAAAAAAGGAACTTCTGGGCATTATGAAGCTGTTGAAATAACATTTGATCCAAGTATTATTGCTTACAAGGATATTGTTGACATCTTTTGGCAACAAATTGATCCAACAGATGCAGGAGGACAATTCCAAGATCGTGGCGACTCTTATCGTGCAGCAATTTTCTATCATGACGAAGAGCAAAAAGCTATTGCAGAAGCTTCTAAGCAAGCACTTGCAGATAGCGGTAGATTTTCTAAACCAATTGTAACGGAAATTTTACCTGCTAGTAAATTCTATCCAGCCGAAGATTATCATCAAGATTTCTATAAGAAAAGTGAAAAAGAATATTTAGAAGATCGCGCTAAATCTGGTCGCGACGAATTTATAGAAAACGTTTGGAAGTAATATAACTTCCTAAGAGATGAAGGCGGGATGTGGATTGACAAAAGGGCCTCTAGTTCCATTAAAAATGTTTCTATTTAGTTATTATGCAACAAACACAATTATTATTAGTTACTTACCTTTGTATTTACAGTATAAAGGATTAACAAATGCAGAGGTTGGTTGGGTTCTAGCGATAGGTCCACTTGCAACTATTTTAGCACAGCCATTCTGGGGATTCTTAAGTGACAAGTATAAAACCGTGAAAAAAATACTGCTCATTTGTGTTTCTGGTATGCTTGTTGCTAGCACCATCTTTTTTCAAATGGATGTTTTAGTTGCTATTCTATTAAGTGCAGGGTTATTTTATTTCTTTTCCACACCTATTGGCGCACTTGGGGATAGTCTAGCACAGAGAAGAGCATTTGAACTTAAGGTTCCGTTTGGGTCCATCCGAACTTGGGGCTCCATTGGATTTGCGGTCTCCTCGCTGGTCATTGGATTTGTACTTACAAATATTGGGATTCAATATATGATATTCCCTTATCTGATGTTTGGGGTGTTCGCTCTTTTTATTGCAACTCGGCTTCAAGATGTTCAAGTATCATCAGAGCCTGTTCAATTACATGATGTGAAAAAGATGTTCAGCAATAAACCATATATCTTTTTCTTAATCTTAATTATCTTTCTATGTTTGACACATCGAGCAAATGATAGTTTCGTAGGATTATATATTGTAGAACTCGGTGGAAGTGAAAGTCTTGTTGGATTAGCTTGGTTTGTTGGAGTTATTAGTGAAGCCGTTGTATTCGCTCTAGCAGGATATTGGTTTAAAAAATATCATCCAATGGTATTTGTCATTTTGGCGGGTGCTTTATACAGTATTCGTTGGTTATTCTTTGCAAGTGCCCAAAGTCCATTTATGGTCATTGCATTACAATCCTTACACGGAGTAACATTTGCTGTATTTTATTTAGCAGCATTTGATTATATTGCGCGTATGGTACCAAGATCGTTACAATCTACAGGACATCTTATTTTCTTTTCCGTCTTTTTTGGAGTTTCCGGAATCATCGGAGCTTTAATGGGAGGTTCCATCATGGAAGCATATGGTGGTACTACCCTTTACCAAGTTATCGCAGGTTTCGCTTTTACTGGAACAATCTTACTTACAATTTATCATACGGTTATCTTTAAAATGAGAGCAAGAAATATCTAACTAAAGAAGAGGTTGTTCAGAAAATCAGTGAAAACTGTTTTTCTGGACAACCTCTATTTTAAAAAATCAACTTAAGAATATGAAGTACAAGATAAAGATAACAAACAGTCCATACATAATCGGATGAATTTCTTTAATTCTACCTTTTAAGATCATTGTAATTGGGTAGAAAATAAACCCCATCGCAATCCCTGTTGCAATGCTATATGTCAATGGCATCATTAACACTGTCAAGAAGGCTGGAACAGCAATTTCAAATTGCTTCCAATCGATATCCTTTAAAGCAGTAGACATTAAAACCCCAACAATAATTAAAGCAGGAGCAGTTACCGCAGATGTTACAACACTTAATAATGGTGAGAAGAATAATGCTAATAAGAAAAACCCTGCTGTCACAACAGAAGCGAAGCCAGTACGTCCACCTACCCCAACACCTGCAGTAGACTCAACAAATGATGTTGTTGTAGATGTACCTAAAATAGAACCCGCTACTGTTGCAGTCGAATCAGCCATAAGTGCTCTACCAGCACGTGGTAATTTATTATCCTTTACCAGTCCTGCTTGTGACGCAACTGCGACTAAGGTTCCAGCTGTATCAAAGAAATCAACGAATAAAAACGTTAAAATAACAACGAGCATTTGTAATGTAAAGATATCACCGAAGTGCGCAAATGCTTGGCCAAAAGTTGGAGCAATGCTTGGCACACTTCCAACAAAACCATTAAATTCAGATAAACCAAAGATAATCCCAGCAACAGCTGTCATAATCATTCCATAAAAAATACCTGCTTTAATACCTAATGTTAATAAGATAACAGAAATAATTAAACCAAAAACAGCAAGTAATACAACTGGTGACGTTAAATCACCGATGGCAACTAGAGTCGCTTCATCACCTACCACAATCCCTGCATTTTGAAGCCCAACAAATGCAATAAACAGACCAATTCCTGCTCCAACTGCTTTTTTCAACTCTGATGGGATTGCGTTAATAATCTTTTCACGAAGTCCAGATAAAGATAAAATAACAAAAAGAATTCCAGATGCTAATACCCCAGCTAGAGCTGTTTCCCAAGCAATTCCCATACCTATAACGACAGAAAAAGCAAAAAAGGCGTTCAAGCCCATACCTGGTGCAAGTGCGATTGGATAGCGAGCAAGAACACCCATTAAAAGCGTACCAATAGCTGCTGCAAGTGCCGTAGCCGTAAACACAGCACCAGGATCCATCCCTGTTGCACTTAAAATATCAGGATTGACAAAAAGAATATAAGCCATCGCTAAAAATGTTGTTAATCCTGCTGTGAACTCTGTCCTATAATTAGTCCCAAGTTCTTCGAAGCGGAAATACTTCTTCATTCCCTTTCCCCCTAAAATAATTGAAATAATATTATTTTAAAAAACCAAGTTTAATTGGCTTTTAAAAACAGGTGGTGTAAATCATAATAAGTTTTAAATACTTCTGTTTGTAAAGCTATTTCATTTTTAGAGAATTGGGCAAGGCTAACCAATAAAGTTACAGAGCACGAACATTGATAACAACTCAATAGATTACGTACATTAACTATATTCCATCTATGTATTGTTCGTTTTTTATTTTTCTATACTAGCTTCTATTCATGTTAAAATGAACTAGAATTCTAATATCAGCGTAGTCAGACCATTTATGGTAGTCTGGTAGAAACTCCGTGAGCCTTATTCTCTAGGATTATACGCTTTACTTCTTTAAAGCATTTCAATAAAGCAATCATACACGCAGATGAACCTGCCTGTCAATAACTTCCCGTTATTTCACAGCGAAAAAATCAAGCCAAAAACCGAATATTAATATCAAAAAGAGAATCCCATTAAAAAACAGAATTCTCCTTTTTATATTAATCTATTAATTTATATAACGAAATTACTACATTAGCCTAATTCACGAACATTAAAAACAAAGATGCTTTTATTCGTTCAGATTATTATTATGACCTAAATGCTCATGATACCGCCTTTAGATGCATTCGTTACTAATTTTGAGTACCTTGCTAACCAACCAGTTTGAATCTTCGGTTTGAAAGGCTCCAAATTTTGACGGCGATCCTCTAACTCTTCATCAGAAACCTTTACATTGATGGTACGTTTTGGTAGATCAATTTCGATTACATCTCCATTGTTAATCAAGGCAATTGGTCCGCCTTCTGCCGCCTCGGGTGAAATATGCCCAATAGAAATACCACGGGATGCTCCACTGAAACGGCCATCTGTAATTAAGGCTACTTTGGTTCCTAGACCTCTCCCCATAATTGCTGAAGTTGGTGCTAGCATTTCTGGCATTCCTGGTCCACCTTTTGGCCCTTCATATCGAATTACCACAACATGTCCTGCTTCTACAGAGCCATCATCAATCGCTTCTTGTGCCTCTTCTTGAGAATTAAAAACAATTGCTTCTCCAGTGAATGTTTGAATAGATGGATCTACTCCACCCACTTTAATAACTGACCCTTCAGGTGCTAAGTTACCATATAAAATAGATAATCCACCTACTGGGCTATATGGATTGTCTTTTGTGCGGATTACTTTATCATTCGTAATCTCATGTGCTTTTACTAACTCACCCATCGTCTTACCTGTGATTGTGATACGTTCTGGATGGATTGCTCCAGGGATTTTTGTTAATTCATTAATAATAGCCTCAACCCCACCAGCTTTATTCACATCATCCATTGAAATATCTGATGCAGGCATAATTTTCGCTAGATAAGGTACACGACTAGCTACTTCATTAATATCTTCTAAGTTATAATCAATTCCTGCTTCATGAGCAATTGCTAACGTATGAAGCACTGTATTTGTAGAACCACCCATTGCCATATCTAATGCAAATGCATCATCAATTGCTTCTTTAGTAACAATATCACGTGGTTTTACATCTTCTTTAATCATACGAACTAGGTTTCTAGCTGCTTCATATATTAATTCTTTACGCTTCGCACTTGTCGCTACGATGGTACCATTACCTGGTAATGCTAGACCTAACATTTCCATTAAACAGTTCATAGAATTTGCTGTAAACATTCCTGAACAAGATCCACATGTAGGACAAGCATTATTTTCAATATCTAATAACTCTGCTTCTGACATTTGCCCAGATTTATATGCTCCTACTCCTTCAAATACAGAAGAAAGAGAAATTTGCTGTCCAGATTCACTTACTCCAGCTTCCATTGGTCCACCAGAAACGAATACAGAAGGTACATTTGTACGAACTGCTGCCATCAGCATTCCTGGAGTAATTTTGTCACAGTTTGGGATATAGAATACACCGTCAAACCAGTGTGCATTAATTACAGTTTCAGCAGAATCAGCAATTAATTCACGACTTGGTAAGGAATATCTCATACCAATATGTCCCATAGCAATCCCATCATCTACACCAATCGTATTAAATTCAAACGGAATTCCTCCCGCTTCAATAATAGCTTCTTTTACTACATCAGCAAATTCACGTAAATGAACATGTCCTGGAATAATATCAATATAGGAGTTACAAACACCAATAAATGGTTTCTCTAAATCTCTCGCTTTCACTTTTCCAGTCGCATATAAAAGGCTTCGATGTGGTGCACGATCGATACCAACTTTAATCATATTACTTCTCATTATACATACACACCTTTTTCAATTAGTTAGTCTCTTCATTTTAAGTGCTATAAATAGTTCCGTCAACATAGTTGTATGATTATCATGACTTATCTGATTATTCCGTCATAACCATTTGTGAAGGAGGTTCAGAAAAAAGGTTTTATTACTTAAAATTAGTTCCGAACATAAATTGTGAAAATAACCGCTTCGAGGGATACAGGATGTATGTCAGTTCGGTGTTGCGACAGGACGTCGCGAACTTAACCGAACTTCCTCTATACTTCGCTTCATTTGAATAATGTCCGTATTTCAAGCTCTGTTTTTCCTTTTATTTTAACCTCATTTTTCCTCTAAAAATAGAATCGCCTTAACAATATCAGTTGCTTTAAAGGTTCGAAATTCATAATGAATCGAAACAAAGAGTGTCTCTATATCATTTTCCAAGGTTCCAAGGAAAGAAGCTTGCTTTCCGTGAGAGATGGATGCATCACATCTTAGTATTTGGTGACCCGTTGGAAGGAAATCTCTAAGCTGGGACAGTGCTTCTTTTCCCTTTATCATTGTTCCCTTTGATAAATACATTTCTATTTGCTCTGCACTTTTTTCTAGTAATGCTTCCTGATTATTTGTTAACAATGCAATCGAATATTCTTGAATAAATTTATTCTTCGGTGCGTTATCACAACCTGAGTTACGAATAATCTCCATGATTCTCACCTCTATTTTAATGTAAATTTATAATGATAAATACGCCAAATTCCAAATAATACACCGATTAAGATAAGCACAATACTAAAGCCTTCTGTCATCGTTGGAAATGCTTGATAATATATAAACGCATATAATAATCCAAAAATGGTTTCAAATGATAGAAGCATTCCTGATAAGGAAACTGATAACCTAGCTGATGCATGATTCCAGGCCCAGGTAGCTACCCATGATGCAAATATCCCTAATACAGAAACACCGATGATAAAGATTAGAAATTCCTCATTCGCCCAAATACGTACCCAGATAGGCTCTTGGAAAATGCTGTTTACGATAATTACTATAATTACCAATGTTAATGTTTGAATACCAATGATTGTTGAAAATAAATCTGCTGAAACATCACTATTTTCTCGTAAAAAACGCCCATTCGAAATTCCGTATCCTGTCCACATCCCTAAGGCAATTAATGCGCAAGCAAAACCTAGAAGAAAATCATTGCCACTTACTTCGAAAGCTTGCATATCTAATTCCCCATAAGACAGTAAAGTAACACCGATTAAAATCGAAGCCGCTGGAATAAGCATGATTTTCAATGGGAATTCCTTATAAATAAAATTACCAACAATACTGATAACAATTGGGATTGTGCCAAGAACTAGTGTAGTTACTGTTGCTCCAGCATATTTTATCGCTAAAACAAGGAAGAAAAAATATCCTACATTCCCAGCAAATGCATAAATTAATGCTTGCAACCAAACTTTTTTCGATATTTTGAATGGATTTTGTCGAGCAATCATAAATAAAATAATAGAATAAAGGCCGTACATAAAATAACGCCCAATCGTAATATCTAACGATGTGAAACTTGCAAGCATATTGGGAATAAGAAAAGCCAACCCCCATGCGGAGCCGGCAATTAGACTAAAAATAATTCCCTGCACTGTTGAAGATGTTCTTGCCATTTTCCTCACTCTCCATCTGTCTATATCAATCACGCCTTAGAGTGATTCATCTGACCTTTAATTATTAAAAGCAATTCAGTAATGAAGCAAATAAAGCACTTAGATGTCACCGTCCTATTTGTTGAGACTCCATCTAGCTCTAGCCGTATTTATTTTAAATGATATGCACTATGCTTTTTAATCCTCTTGAATCATATCATATCTTTATTTGCATTACCGAACGAAAAGTGTAGAACACTCAGTAAGGTTAAGAAATGACCTCAAGCATAGAACTGCCAGACAATTAGCCAAGCAATAAATAGAATACTACTAATTCCTGTGAGTATGTATCCAAACTTTTGTATATTCGTCAGCTGAGTCTTTTTCCAATACAGAAGTATGATTACAAAAGCGAGAAGATTGATCGCTGTTAAACCATAATTCAATATAAAATGAATCAAAAGCTCTGAGTATGCTCGCATTGGCTTTGTTAGCATACGGACAGCTAATACTATTACATTTACTAGCATCGCTGTTCCCGAAAGAAGTAGTAACCTATTCCACTTCATCATAAAGGTTGTTTTCAGTTTTTTCCTCCGTCGACGAATAGCGAATATCGCTAATAAGATAGGTGAAATAAGAAAGTAAGCCACAAACCAAATAAATAATACTAAACTAGCCATAAGAAAAACTTTACTTTTATCCATTGGCAAATAATCAGCGTAGGTGGTCGAAATTTGCTCTACCTTCCCATCTTTCACATGAAAATATAACATATTATGTGGAAGTAAAAGATTTACTCCACTTTCAAATTTATAAGTGTTCGGACTTGTTTGAACATAATTAGCTTTAAATCCTGCTAAATCTATTTCGATTTCATGATCACTAATTGCTGTGATATGTAAAGGATTGAGATAAAAATATAGATTGATAAATCCGCTATAAGTTCGACGTGCTGATAAATAATCCCCCTCCACAATAGATGTCTGGGGAGTATCTGATTGAATAGCTAGATCTCCTTGCCCAACCAATTCAGCTATTAGACCATTTGTCAGATCTGCTTCATCTGCTTGGTTAGTTAAGACAATAATAGCAAAGTTCTCTTCAGGCACAATATGAAAATTACTAGAGAAAGCTACCGTATTTCCCCCATGCACCAATCCTCTATACTTACCATCATATTCCCAAAAGCCATGAGCATTTCCTGCAACCCCCTCATGAGGAGCATAGCTTGTAGAAAGTAATGTTGTTAAAGTTTGATTATCTTGAAACAAGGGAGAGCTTTCCGTATCATTTGGCATTAAAGCCTGTGCAAATTTTGCCAAATCCTCTACTGTTCCATTAATACCTCCGCTCGGATACATGGAAATATAAAAAGGTGCTAATTCCTTAAAATCACCTGAGCCTTCTAACGTATATCCTTTTGTTTTGTTTAAGTGAATCTCTTCTTTTTCTTCCATTGGTAAATGCATTGTTGTATGCTCCATACCAAGTGGTGTAAAAATATGTTCTGCCGCATAATCAGCAAATGATCGCCCTGTAATTTTTTCAATAATAAAAGCTGCTAAGGAGGTCGAATAATTAGAATAAGCAACTACTTCCCCAGGCTTATAAACTTGCTCTGGTTCTGCCAATTTTAATGTCTCTTCTAAAGACATCAGATGGTCTGAGGAATCATAGAGTAAATCAAAAATATTTTCTTCAAACCCAGCCTGATGATGCATTAAATCAAGCATCGTGATAGCTTGATCAAAGTTTAATTTGGTGAGAAATCCCTCCGGTAAATAAGTGCGAATATCAGCTTGTAAATCAAGCTTCTCTTCCTCCACTAACTGCATTGCCGATACCCAGACAAATAGTTTTGCTACTGATCCCCATTCGAGTACAGAGGTACTAGGATCCATTGGAATTTGCTCTTCTATATCTGCATACCCGTAACCTTTGGAAAAAATAATTCTTCCATCTTTCACTGCAATAATTGTAGCACCTGCTACTGTTTTACCAACATATTCATCCACATACGTATCTACAAATGCCTCTAACTCTGTAAGTGGGATATCTGATGGAGTTGCATCTTCTGCCACAACATCGGCAGTGAAGAAGCTAAAAAATAAACCAAGTAGAAAAACAAATAAAGCCCCTATTCTTTTAATCATCTATTTCTCCTTTCTAGAAAAAATTCTATTTTAGATGATATTTTCAACACTTACCATCTGATAACCTCTTCTCATATCAACAAATTTCTTACTAAAACTAAATTCTATCTTAAGAATGATAAGAAAACAAAAATCATACTCCTAATTTTCAAAACATATAAAAATAGACAAGAAATATATTAAACTAAAATTTCTTGTCCAGGCTTTTCAATTACTTTCCAAAGCTTCTATTCTTTTTTTAATACTAATTTCTTTTGGTTATCTTCCATTTATCGATTTCACTCTATCCACATCTTCACCTGCTGACGCGACTCTTTCTCTAGATTAGTAAATAATCGAATCTTTCCTCTATCTAAATAGAGCACATCCCCTTCCTGCATTTCCTCAACAATATTGGTGCTAATCAGGATAATGCTATGGAAAGCGGATCTACGCAGAACACGGTCGAAATAATATCTTTCCATTTGATCTAATCCTTCAAACGGTTCATCTAAAATACAAATGCTTGGTTGGTTAATTAGTGCTTGAATCAATCCGACCTTTTTTAACTGCCCGCCTGATAAGGTAAATAAAGCTTTTCTACGAATCGTGTATAAGTTTGTTTTTTCTAACCATTCGCGTACTATTTTCTTTACATACTGTCGTGGAATCCCTTTATGTGCTGCCATATATCGTAGATACCGTTCAATGGATAGCTCCCCATAACCTGTAAATTCCTGAGGCATATAGCCAATCGTTCTTCTTATGTCCTCTATCGTCAATCTTTTACGTTGTAGGATTGTTTGTTGATTCTCTACTAACTCTGTATACTCAATCGTTCCTTCTGTTGGCTGAAGCGCAGTCGCACACAGCTTTAATAAAGTGCTTTTTCCTGAGCCATTTTTACCAATAATATAGGTGATACCTGTATTGATCCTACATGATAGCTGATCTAATATGCGTTCTCCTGTTATATCATAAGTTACATTGTTTAATGCTAATCTCATTGTCCAGCCTTCTCTCGTTTAAGAACAATCGACCAGAGTAATAAAATTGATAGGAGTAAAAGGAATACATTTGCAAGCATAAACCAATCACTCTCTGGTAAGCGAAATAATGAGAATGACTTTACTTGACCATCTAACAAAATTTGCATGAACCAAAGAAAGCTTGTGATGATTGTTCCAGCACTTCCTCCTAGCCAAAATGTGCTAGCAAAGCCAACCGATCCAAAGAAAAATAATGGAGTAAACGTACCGAAAATATACGCCATTGTGCTTGCTGACCCTAATAAGAAAAAGGTCAATGGCAAAGCAAGAATAAGCTGCACACCCATTACAATAACAAAGCGAGCAAACATTTGTTGAATAAGCGGATAATAGCTCAGCTCTTCAAGCGTAGCATTTCCTTCATTTCTTGGTCGAAATGCATAAGCAATCAAAATAATCATTAAGAAGCTCATTCCCTTTAACCATAGCGAAAAGCCTGATTCTCCTGGATCATTACCATATACAGAAATGGTTAGTATAAGCATTAGAATTGCTGTTAAAATCCAGCTACGCATTCCATAAAATGTCCATTGTGAGGCTAGTAAATCAAACATTTGTTCGAGTCGTGTACGGGATTTCTGTAATTGTTCAAGTTCCGCTCGCATATCTTGCGGTTGTTCTTCAACCGCTTGGTTTCTTATATTATCTAATAACATAAATGTCTGCTCTCGAGTAGGCTCTGGAGTGGTAAAACGTTCCATACGACTCGCCCATTTCTTTTCAAGCTTGTGTAATTCCTTATCCTCACTCATATTTTCTCTCCTCCTTCCCCTCATTCTCCTGCAAAATTTTCTCTAGCTGATTTAACCCTCGTGAAATACGAGTCTTAACTGTATTTAAAGGAATCTCCAATGTCATAGCAATTTCCTCATATTTTAAATCCTGATAAAAACGTAAATAGAGTGCTGTTCGATAATCAAGCGAAAGATGATTCAATGATTCCATCATCCATTTTCTTTCTATCTGATGATCGATAATATGGTATACCTGACTTGGATTATCATATATATCCTCTGCTACAAATTCCCTTTTCGTTGATGCTTTTTTCCAATAATCTTTACAGCGATTCGTGGCAATTTTATACATCCAAGGTTTAAATTGCTCCGGTATAAATCCCCTTTTCCCTTCCTGATAAATTTTCAAAAAGGTCTCCTGCACTAGATCCTCCGCTTGCTTTTCATCATGTAATAAGCGGTAGAGGTAGCCGAAAAGAGGCTTATGATAACGGAAAACAAGGGAATCAAATGCTGATTCATTTCCACTTGCCAATTCTGTCATATATTGTTCATCTAACATTTTCTTCCCCCTTCCTATACCGGCTTTCTCTGAAATTTGATAAGCGCTAAAATGACTAGAATGATGCCGATTCCAATATAGATGAGCCGATTATAGTAATAGAAATCATTATCTACAAAACTATAGCCAGTCTCTCCCTCTAAAAAGTAGATAACACTGCCATACTTTAGCATAATCATTTGAAAAGCTTGCCCTAATAATGGTGCACCAATTAAGCTCTGCAAATAAAGAAAAATACCGCCAAGCAAAGCACCAAGCGAACGTTTACTGATCACCAGCCCAATAAGCATTACTGCCCCATAGAAAAAATAAAGTGGTAGTGTATAAAGTAACGCCTTCCATACAATAGAACCTAGAATTGGTGTAAGCACCCACGTAATAGCACCTAGCAAAGCGAAAAATAACATATATGCAAATAAAAAACGTTCCAGTAAAAATTTATATCTGGCGATGGGATAGGTCACTACCTGCGTAAAAAAGCCAGAATCAAATTCAATTGAAAAATACCATTGCAGGATAAGCACAAGCCATACCGGTGCTAATAATTCAAAAATTAAACTTAATAATCTCTCCGTCTCTTCATAATAAAAATCATAATAAAGAATCATTGCTACCATAGGGATAGATACTAGTAAGACAATCCCATAAATTGAGCTTAACCATTTTTTGAAAAAGAGCTGACAGCGAAAAATTAATCCTGTCATTTCTTCATCTCCTTTTCAAATGATTCGGCAAGCTTCTCGATATTAAATTCACTTCTATTTGTTAATTCATTGCTAGCATCATATAAATAACGGGTAAACGCAAGTAAGTATTCATCACCTTGTTTTTCCATTTCTTTAATTATTTCCATCTTTTGGTCATACTCTTTTTCCCAGTTTCCTTCGGGTTTATATTTTGTAAAGGATTCTTGCTTCATTTGATAATAAATACTCCATTCAAATAATTCATTTAAAATAGTTCGATCATAGAAATCTACTTCATCTGTACTACCTCCGTCACGAAATGTATTAGGATGAGGGATACCAGATTGAAGCACTTGTCTATATACAGCATTTGCAACATGATTCTCTAACGCTTCTCCATATACCATATCTTCATTCAATAAATATAAATTCTCTGTATGATTTATTTGGTCATAATATTGATTACTTGGCAATACGAAAATCGCTTCTGGCATTAAATCTAAATCAAACCATTCCCTCAGTCCTGTCCACGCTTGATGATATTTATTGATGATTTCAGGTAGTCTTTCCTGCAATTGTGGATGACTAATCACACGGATACCTGCTACTTCTTGCTCCACCATATTTCCGCCAATCAATTCTAAACCATGTTTTGTTTTCCCAGTAAAATTGCCATTTTCAGCCTTAGGAATCGACATTCTTAAGGGTACTTCCACACCCGCACTTTGAAGCGATACATTAAATTGTGTAGGGAAATCTTCTACTTGTCTTGTATTTCGCATTCTAAATTTTACATACAGCTGTTCATCTTCCATTACTTGAAATAAGGCACGCTTGCCTATTAATGGATACCAGCCAGCAGATTTAGGTAGAAATACACGTTGCTTATCAATAAATGCTGACTCACCATTTCCTTCATCAAAGTATTGTAAAATCTTTCCACCATAGGTAAGCTTCATTTCAAATTCTTCATTTGGCTGAATTGGTTCCGTCAGTTGAAGTGTTATAAAATCCCCATCTATTAAACAACTTAACTCTCGCTCACTACTACACTCTGTTACCTCAAGCTGATGATTTAACGTAAGGAATACTTCATTAGTCGCTTCCTTACCATTATTTTTTATTGTCAATTGATTTGTTGCCTCTAACTGATGTCCCTCTTTTAATAAGACATCTAAATCAGATGTTTCAATAGAAAAATCATATGGCTCATCATCCTGCATTTCATCATAATACTGATAAATATAATCGTAATATTCCTCTTCCGATTTTCCCTCATAATCCAAAAGGAATGTTTCTAGATAATAATTTCCTGTTTCTACATATTGATTAAATGCTTGATTATAGTCTGTAAAACGAATAAAACTAATAAAAAAAGCCACTGCCATTGTTATAGCTAAAAGAGCAAGCAAGACTTGCTTTTCCCCTTTACTACGACGGTTTCTTTTAAAAATAAATAACATAAAAGCAAAAATCAATATTGCTATAACATATACAGCTACCTGATGAATCAGTGTATCGTCAAATACACGTTCAATTCCCCATATCCCTTCATACGGCGTTTCCACAAACATAAAATCAAAAGGTGTCAGCAAATGGAAACGCGGATTATCATATTCCAACGACATTCCTGTGTTATCAAATGGTAAAAATACAGACACAATAATCAATACAGGAATAGCTAAATAACTAAATATATTTGGAATAAGTACTGCACATAGAAAGCCAAATGAAACAATAATGAAAAGTGCTCCACCCATTTGTACAAATGTATAAATGGATTGCTTCAACACTTCAGTCGCATTCATTGATGCCGTAAAAAACCAAATCACTTGAATTATTACTGTGAAAAATGTGATGACTAGCCCATATATTTGCACGATCAACCATTTACTCGTAAGCCATTGCCAGTTTCTTACTTGATAGGTCATTGCTAGCTGTTCAAATTTTGAATTACGATCCCGATTTACGATATAAACAGCTAGGATTCCAACAATAAATAAATTAAATAAAAGGATAAAAATAAAATATTGATAAAATTGATTTTCAACTGTTATCCCAGCACCAAATTGAAATTTCCCATATATTACATAAGCCCAAATCACAAAATTAATTAAAATTGGAATCGCTAAAAATTTATTACGAATCAACAGCAACCATTCATATTTAAAATTATTTTTAAGCTGCTTCATGCGATCACCCCATTAATCAACGCCATATAGCCATCTTCTAATGTTGGTTTTACATATTGAGCTGGGTGTTCTGGTTCATCCTTCGACAGAATATGAAATACCATTTGTTCCTGCTCACGTCTACTTGAAAGTACGATGTATGCTTGTTCCACTTCATCATATTGAGAAATTGGCACGGTTATTTCCCAAACTACCCCTTCCGCTAAAGAAGCAAGCTTATCCGTCTCTCCTTGATAGAGCAGTTCTCCCTTATTAATGACTCCCACACGCTCACAGCTTGTTTCAATATCGCTTAGAATATGAGTAGATAAGATAATCGTATATTCCTTCCCTAATCGTTCGATAACATTACGGAAACGTATTCGCTCAGATGGATCAAGTCCTGCTGTTGGCTCATCTAGAATGATTAGTTCTGGACTGCCAATTAATGCTTGAGCAATCCCTAAGCGACGTTTCATCCCACCTGAATAACCCTTTATTCTTTTCCTTGCATGCTCTGTTAAATTCACCTGTTCTAACAAGCGCTGTACCTCTATTGCTCGTTTCTGGCGATTATTCATTCCTTTCATGGATGCAACATAATGCAGGAATTCTTCCCCGGTAAATTGTCCCGGTGCTTGGAAATGCTGTGGTAAATAACCTAATAGCTCGCGTACCTTATGACTATCCTTTTTTAAATCATAGTCGTATACAGATACCTGCCCCTCATCCCAGGTTAAAATCGTACTGATAATATTCATCAATGTTGATTTTCCTGCTCCATTTGGCCCTAATAATCCAAATAAACCAGGTTCAATTTGCAAATGGATATCCTTTAAAGCTTGAAACTTTTTATAGGATTTATTTAATCCCTTTATGTAAATTGTACTCATTTTCTTCTCCCCTCATTTCCACTTCATTCATTACACGAGGAAGCCTTTTAAATTGTTTCAGCTTTATTGAAAAATAAATTATACAAAATTCTTACACATATAAAAACAGAACCTTAAATAAATTCTAGGTTCCGTTTTTCCTGTCCTTCTATTGCAAGTGGCAATGTAAATCGAAAACTTGTACCAACATCTAGTTCACTTTCAACAACGACTGTGCCATTCATGCGCTGAACAAGCTGTTTCACATTACTTAATCCAAGTCCCGATCCATGTTTACTTTTTTTATAAAAACGCTCAAACACATGTGGGAGATCTTTTGGTTGAATACCTGCCCCATCATCAGAAACAGTAATTTGAAGTTCATCTTTATGTAATCTTCCTTCTATTTTGATAGAAGTTCTCGCATATGTTAAAGCATTCGTCAGTAAATTATCCAATATTTGTAAGACTCTCATTTTATCAGCTATACAGATTGCATTCACTGTGTTCACTTCCAGGGTGATCCCTTTTTCCTTTGCATGATCTGTATACAATACCTTAATTTCTTTCATTATTCTCATAATATGGATATTTTCCAACTCAAATGTATAATTTTTATCGCTTATTTGTGATAATGTAAATAAATCCAGAGTGAGCTTTTCCATCTGTGATAGGCGCACTAATGAATTAGAAATATATTTTTTATTTGTTTCATCTATGCTTGGATCACTCTGCAAAAGCCCTATATAACCGCCAACAACAGAGATAGGCGTGCGCAAATCATGTGAAATACTCGAAATAAGGTGAATGGTTTCCTTTTCCTTCTGAATAAGGTCAGCTGTCCGTTCGATAACTTTCCTTTCCAGTGTCACATTCGCTCGTTCTACTTCAACAATTGCATTATTATAATGAATTGCTAGAATTATCGCTTGTAACGCCATCATTATAAATGCAAGGAATATCGTATTACCATGGAATTCCATGTCGATAAACTGCATAATTGTTGCAATACAAATTACAAAATAACAAATTACATTAATCATTCGAATGTTTTTGCGAAAACGTTTGATCACTTTTATAATTTCATATGAAAAATAAATTTGAACGATTGCATTGAACAACTCAATTAACCATATCATGCCTACTGTATAAGTAATCGAAAATGGCATAAAGAAACAAGCAAGTAGCAATAAATTGGAGGCAATCTTAAACCTCTTTTCAAATATAGGCTTATCTATTTCTAACGTATGCATTGTATATAAAGTAATATGTAAAGCCATCCGATTCGTAGCTATTGCAGCAATGATAATAATATAATGATCACTTAGAAAGTCTGATGAAAACAGATTGAATGTCATAACATGGCTGCTATACCATATGACATAAAACACACATAGCATTCCAAAATAATAATGTACATTAAGTCTCCTACGCACTAGGTAGACTACTATATTAAAAAGCCCAACGAAAAATATACCCCCAAGCAATAAAAGGCTAAATGTCCACTGGGACCAATCTTCTAACGGTATATGCATTGTCTTACCACCAATTCCATTATTTTGCTTTCCCTACTCTTCATATTGAAAGCAATAACCTATCATACGAATCGTTTTAATATTAATGGAGGAATTTTCATCTAAGATAATCTTTTTACGCAATGTAGAAATATGTACTTGCAATGTTCTCATACTCGATTCATTAATTGCAGGTTGTCCCCATACTTGTTCATACAAATCAACAGCACGCACTGTCGTTCCTTGATTTCTGACAAGGATAACTAATAATTGCATTTCTTTTTGCGTAAGTAGTATTTCTTTTTCATATAAAAAAACACGATAGGACTCTACCTCTATTTTCAATGGTGGAAATTCATATGTCTTCTTCTCATACATTTGCATACGTCGTAAATTGGCATAGATTCTTGCCGATAATTCTGCAAGCTTGTATGGTTTAGTTATATAATCATCACCACCAATTTTCAATGCCTCTATTTTCTTAGCTTCTTCTAGTAAGCTTGATAAAAAGATGATCGGAGCAATCGTAAGATCTCGTATTTTACGACAAAAATCAATTCCTGATCCATCTGCAAGCATAATATCAAGAACAATCAAATCTGGATTTTCCAATTCTATGATTGCATGTGCCTGCTGCAATGTTTCTGCTAATAAACATTCATATCCTTCTCGTTCAAGATAAATAGAGTTAATGTTCAATATATCTTGATCATCATCGACTAGTAAAATACGCATGGTTTATTCAAGTTCTCCTTTCCTATGTTATATTAACGAAATATTCTTATTATTCAACTTAATTATATATTACATTTCGTTCTTTGCATAGATTTAGTGTAGATTAAGAAGTTTGTACCTATCTAAAGAAAAGAATGTTATTAATTTAACAATTTGTATACATGTAGAAAAAGCCTAAACATATTCTAATGTAAAAGAATATAGTTAGGCCTGTACTTACTTCATCATTGCGCTTTTTCTACGGATAAATTCAATACTTCCACCCATTAAAACTAGTAGAATCCCTATGATTAACCAATTATATTGATTTGTTGCTGTTTCTGGTAGCTTCTGAGATTCCTTTTCTGCTTTTACTTCTTCATCTGTTATAATTTTATCATTATTTTCTTTTTCTTCCTTATCTGCTGTACCTTGATCATCATTTATTGGTTTTTCCTTAGTAGAAGATTCTTGCTTGCTAGGTGGCTCAGTTGTTTTTTCTGACGTAAATACACCATACATAGAGAAATGTGATACTGTCGCAGTCAGTTTTCCTTCTTCTAGTTTACCGCCAATTAACTCCCATACTTGATCTTCTGTTTGATAATGATAAATAGAAGATCCTTCATGTTCACCTGTTACACCTAATGTTAAAACAAATTCGCCCTTATAGTCCTCATCCCCCACTGGATAAGTGAAAATAAAATCAAAAGCTTCTCCAGATTGTGTTAGACCTTTCTGTATATCTACTTGCGCAAGCATAATCTGTAGCATCGTACCACTTGGTAAATCTTCCGGTAATTGGATAGTTGCCTGTGTATCTTTGATCGTAACTAATGTACCTGCAAATACCTCCACAGGTGAATTACCTAGAACGATTTCTACTGATTCTGGCTGTTTAGCTGATTCTCTAGGTTCTTCCTCAGGTTCATTCGGCTCTTTTGGCTCTTCAGGCGTAGGATCTGGCTTAGAAATTTCTGGGAATGATTCATTTATTTTACTCATAAATGCGTCAGCAATCTCGCGATATCCTGCTTCATTTGGATGAATATCTCCTGGATTAGGAAGATAAGCTTCATGCTTTCCATCAAATGCTTCAAAAGTAGGGATATAGATTGCTCCTGTTGCATCTGCCACTGCTTTATTCGCATCATTTAAAGCAATTAATAATGGTACTATGAATTGTTGTATCTCTGCTGATAAATAAGGCAAAGCATTATAATATTCTAATACATACACCTGTACCTCCGGATTTACTTCCTTAATAGCAGCAATGATTTGAGCTGTATTTTTCCCTGCCTCTGTTATCTTATTTGGCAGGTTTGCTAGCATTTGTTGTACTTCTTGTGCATTTACTACTAATCTATCAATCTCTGCTATACGCTCATCAAATTCATCTAATTTAATTAATGCATCATCAATCATAATTTTTGCTGTATCTACGTTTTCTTTAATATCTAAGCTTAAATTGTTAACTGTTTCTACAGCCTCTACAATTTCAACAGGAACAGTAATAGGTAACTTGTCTATTTCTAGATTAATCGTTGTGATTGCATTATTTATTTTGTTTATACCCTCTGATATAGAACCAAGCTCATTGGATATCGTCCCTAATGTCTCTCTAGAACTTTCTTCACCCATTACAAAACTATCTTTTGCTTCTTGGATGTTAGTAAGCTTTAATATCACATGATCTAAATCATTTCGAATTGAAGTAAGTGCTTCTTTTATATCATCTGATAAAAATGTTTCATATGGTTTTACAGCTTCTTCTAGTGTTTCCATTGTTATATGTAAAGTAGCTATCTTTCCAGCAGCTCCAACTATTGATTCTTCAGCCATATCTATAGCTGTCTCGATATCTGTATCAATTTCAATTTTAACAGTATTTTTCATTTCAGATACAGCTTTTGGATTCAAATAATTTTTATCAAATAAAGCAATTTTTGACATATCTAATGCTCTTAATAAATCATTTGCACCAGCACTAATTGTTACAATATCTGCGTTCATTAGCTCTTGAGCATTCAGTTGTGCAACCACCTCTGTCGAAGTTGCTCCAGGCACTCCCTTGTTAGAAAAATTCACCTCATATCCATTTGCTTCTAAATCCTTTACAATGTTACCTGCATAGCCAATACCAAGGGTTTTATCAGATAATTGTCCAGCAGCTAATGAATCTCCTAATGAAACATAATTAACTTTTTCCTTCTCCACCCCAGCTGCTATTACTGATGTAATTGGTGTTAATACAAGTAAACATACTAATGTAATTAACCATACTTGTGATTTCATCATAACCTTCTGCAAATATATTCATCCTTCCTTTTTTTACTTCATTTTCTCATCAACGAAATTATGCTAAACTTACCATGATTCACCCTATTGAAATGAAACCTTAAATATATTTAAGATTTCATTTGTTCTAAACGAAAAGCGAGTTCTATGAAGCATCAACTGATTTAATATTTTTTAATATATTAAAAGCAAAGACTAAAACAGCTAAAACAACGGTTACCCCACCTACTGGAATTAAGATCAAAAATTGATCATACCCGCTAATTGCCATGAATAATCCGATCATCATCAAAGGCAGACCTATATTATGCATCCAAAAATGAATTTTACCAGCCAGGCTATTTCCAGCTTTCGGAAACATTAAATATAAAATTCCTGCTAGGGTTAAAGCAGTCCACCCTAGCAAATTCACATGTGCATGCACACCAGTGTAGCTGTAATTTTGTGCCATAGACATATAAAGCCCGAGTAATGCTCCTAATGCAAAATAAACAACTGAAATCTTAATTAATTTTACTCCCATTTATCTCTATTCCCCCTTTATAAATAATTCATATCCTCTTATCAAATCAATTTGAAGTTAATTTCCTCCAATTCGTTACAAAACCTCATTTTAAGAAGATTTTTCATAATGCTATCAGAGAATTATTTATTTGAATATTGAGGAATGTTAGCAATTGGCTATTTTTCTAGATAATTTTTTTATTTCCTGGGAAAGTGAAAAAATTACAAAAAATAACAGTCAAAAAATGTTGAGAGCTAACATTTTTGACTGTTATAAACCATAATCACAGATTTTCTACTAATTTATGATTCTACTTTCGTTTGATCTAGTCTTGTTCACGTCGATATCTATATGTTGACAAGCAGAGATAGTAAGGAAAACCTAATCGCTCCTTCTATTCTAGCGGAAGAATACAGGGTACGTTTAGGTTTATGAACACGTTCTGTTATGTCTTTACTCTATTGATGATCTTCCTTATACTTCCTTTTTCGACGAATCAACCATATGCTGCTTCCTGTTATCATCAATACGATCCCAGCAATCAGCCAGTTATATTGATTGGTTGCAGTTGCTGGCAAAATAGTGGCCTCTTCCTCTGCTGGTTTTTCCTCTTTTGGTTCTTTTGCTGGTTTCTTTCCTTCTGTTTCTTGCCCTTTCGGCTCTTGCTTTGGTTCCTTCTCTTCTGGCTCTTCCTTCACTGGCGGTTCTGTTTCTAGCACTTCTTCCATAAACACACCATACATCGAGAAATCGGATACCGTTGCGGTGATGGTATTTCCACTTAAGGTTCCACCAATCCGCTGCCATGCTTCTTGATAATGGTATAGGGCTGCTTGGTCACCTGCTTCATCCACACCCATTGTCAGGATAAATGTTCCACTGTAATCCCCCTGTTCTTCTGGGAAAGTAAAGAGAAAGTCGTATACTTCTCCAGCCTGCTTCAAGTCTTTCTGTTCTTTCACTTCGGCAGTGAGCACTTGTAATAACGTGCCTGCTGGTAAATCATTCGGTAATTGGATGATAGTTTGGGTATCTTTCACCGTGACCGTGATTCCCGGAAATACCTCTACTGGTGGTTCATCCAGAATAATTTCGATTAATTCTGGGATTTCAGTTTCTTTTGGTTCCTCTCGTTTTTCTAACGTATACACATACGTTACTGTTTGCATTTCTTCGGTAAATGTACCTGTTGCATTTTCTGGGATTTCGATCAATTGATAGCCTTTAATTGCTTTCGCTTCTGTTGTATATGCTTCGCCTACTACGCCTATTCTCGTTTCTCTGCTTACAAGTGATTGACCCTCTTCATTCACATACTCTATCATAATGGTTCCTTCCAAAGGCACTTCTACTTTCTTTGGAGCATACACATACGTTACTGTTTGTGCTTCTTCTGTAAATGTACCAGAAGCGTTGTCCGGTGTTTGCACAACATCATAGCCTCCTAGCTCGATTGCTTCTGTTTGATAGGATTCACCCATATTTCCTTTTAATACTACGGATGGAATGAGCTCCTCTCCTGCTTCATCCACATATTTCACGGTCACTGGTGCTCCCAGTATCGGCTCTTCTTCCTCTAAAGCATAAACATAGGTTACTGTTTGCGGTTCTTCGGTAAATTCGCCAGTCGCATTACCTTGCGTTTCTACTAATTCATAGCCCTCAATTATTTTTGGTTCCGTTTCATAGGCTTCTCCTACTACTCCTGTTTGTGTTTCTCTATTTGCAATGGACTGCCCCGTTTCATCAACATATTCAATGATGACTGTTCCTTCTACGTCACTTTCTACTGAAGTATAAATGTAAATCACGGTCTGTGCTTCACTTGTAAATTCACCAGTTGCATTGTCTGGTGTTTTCAAGACTTCATAGCCACCTATCTCGATTGCTTCTGTTTGATAGGATTCGCCTAACTTTCCAGTTAATTCTTCGGAAGGAATCAGTTCCTCCCCTGCTTCATCCATATATTTTACGATTACTGGTGCTCCCAATGTTGGCTCTTCTTCCATTAGCGCATAGACGTAGACCACGATTTGCGGTTCTTCAGTAAATTCGCCAGTCGCATTGTCCGGGGTGTCGATTAACTGATACCCCTCAATTGCTTTCGGCTCTGTTTGATAAACCTCTCCCACTATGCCTGTTTGCGTCTCTCTACCGGCAATAGATTCACCAGCTTCATTGACATAGTCGATGATGATTGTTCCTTCTACATCACTTTCTATTGGTGTATAGACGTAAATAACAGTTTGTGCTTCATCGGTAAATTCACCAGTTGCATTGTCTGGATTCTGTAATAATTCATAGCCTGCAATTTCAGACGGATGGGTTTGATAGGAATCTCCGATGTTCCCAATAAGCTCTTCTGGTGGAAGAAGCTCAGTTCCCTCTTCATCGACATGTTCTACTATCACTGGTTCACCTAGAATTGACTCTTCTTCCTCCAATGCATACACATACGTCACTGTCTGCGCTTCTTCTGTAAATTCACCACTTGCATTGTCTGGCATTTCTACTAGCTCATAGCCTTCGATTTCTTTCGCTTCCGTTTGGTAGACTTCTCCTATCTTCCCAGTGAGCGTTTCCACTTTAGTAAGCTGATTTCCTCCCTCATCTACATACTCTACAGTTATCGGCGCGGCTACTACTGATTTTTCTTTCGTGGTAACCTCCTTAGCTACTTTGAGAGAAGCATTATCAGAAAAATCAACGGCTGTAAGCTCATAAAGATAAGTAGTTCCTGCTTGCAATTCTTCATCTGTATAGCTTGTTGATCCCCCATCAAGAAGCGCAATTTCTTCTCCATCTCTTAAGAGTATATAATTTTTAATTCCTCCCAAATCATGTGCAGAGAAGGTAAATGCTACACGATCTGTTGTTACGCTTGTTGCTTTGAAAATAACATCGGTTGGCGGTGTTGCATCTGTTACATGGATTGTGCGTGTTATGCTAACAGTATTATTTGAACTATCTGCCACGCTGTATGTTATCTGATATGTTCCTATCCGATTAGTATCGACATCTCCTGTGATCTCAATACGATTACTCACATCTCCATCATAATTATCTAAAGCTTGAGCACCTGCTTCCTGGTATTCATCACCAAGCTCGATGATTATTTCTTCTTCTCCATTTAATGTAATTTCTGGAGCGATAGTATCTACAACCTCTATGGTACGAATCGCTGTAGCTTGGTTACCGGAGCTGTCTTCCACTTTATAAACTACTTGATAGATTCCTAGTTTCGATGTATCGATATTATCAGTAATTTTGATTTGGTCACTTATATCACCATCTACATTATCTTCAGCAGTTGCTCCAGCCTCTTCATAAGCTGTTCCTACCTCTAGAACAAGCGGATTTCCACCTTTTAAAGTTATGATAGGCTGATCTTTATCAATGACATATACCGTTCTAGTTTTGGTTACTTTGTTTCCTGCTTGATCCTGGACGGGGTAGGTTAACTTTTGTTCACCTATTTGATTCGTATCTATTTCTCCTGTCACGATTACTTCCAAGTCATCCGTAAAGTTATCTTCTGCTTGATAACCAGGCTCTTCAAAAACTTCTCCATAAAATACAGACATTGGATTTTCACCAAGTAAGGTCAATGTTGGAGTAGTGTGGTCGATTCTTACTACAGCTTCTACTACTTCACTAACATTTTTCTTCAAACGCTGGAAAATCAAATACAATGAACCGACTAATAACATACAAAATATAGGAGGATATCATATACAGAAAACTAGTTCGAAAGCGATATATCAATGCTATTTCAGAAATCAAAAAATATAAATAAATGGAAGAAATAAAGGAGGAATCAAAACAGGTTATCAGAAAACCTATAGCCAATTGCACCCACAATAAAAGCAAATTGATACGAGGATAGTGATCTACATCAAAATATATCAGACGATATAAACCAAATAAGATAAATAGAATACTTCCTCCTACTATCGTTATTGAAGCTCCATTTTCATAAATCAGAAAAAAGAGGGCAATTACTTGGATACAAACAATGATGCCAATCACCCATTTATGCCAAAAGTGCAATATAATCCTCTCCCTCTATCCATTGACTCTCTTTCATATATACTTGTTTTAAAAAAATTGTTGTCTTGCGACATGCCCAGTATTAACAACTAAATCGGGTTCACTTAAATTCTACTTGCACGTCTCCCGATTACCTAGCGTTTACTCTGTATGAAAATAACACACTTTAAATTTTATCACAGCACTATAAAGCGATAAAGACAAAAAATTCTTATTATTAGAATTAGCGCTTAATGAATACTTCCTATCGCTCATCTTAGCTAGTTTATTTATAGATCGGCAATTCTCGTTAATCTGTTGAATGGAAATTTTTATTTACTGTGCACAAAAAGCGCTCACCAATAGATTGATGAGCGCATACTTAAGGTAATAATTTGTTATAGTTCCTTTCGCTTTCTACCAATCCACCAGATACTGCTACCTAATAATAGCAGTATTAGACCAGCTAAAAGCCAATTATATTGCTGTGTGGCAGTATTTGGTAAGTTCTGTTTTAGCTCCTGCTCGTTGTCGATTACTTCTTTTGTAGTTTCAGTATTATTTGTTTGATCTAATGGTATTGAGTCTTGTTCTTCTTTATCTATTTTAGATGGTTTGTCATGGTCTGTTTCTGTCTGCTCTGGTTTCTCTTTACTAGGCGGTATTGAATTATCTTCTTTCATCCATACACCATAGATTGAAAAGTGATTGACTGGTGCTGTTATAGAGTCTTTATCTCTTGTTCCACCAATATATTCCCATGTCTTCGTACCTTCTTGATAATGATAAAGTGCAGTTTGATCACTGTCTTCTGTTACCCCCATCGTCAAGATAAACTCACCTGTATAATCTTCCTCTCCCTCTGGATAGATAAAGATAAAGTCATAAAGTTCACCTGCCAACTGAAAGCCTTCAAAAGTCAGGTCCTTGACTGATTTTACCTGAAGCCTCGTACCTTCTGGCAAATCATCAGGCAATTGGATCGTTGTCTCTGTATCCCTTACGGTAATTGTTGTGCCTGCCGCAACCAATACTGGCGGCTTATCTACTATAACCTCGGTTACTGCAAACTCTTTTGGTTCTTCTGGTCCTGCCTCCACAATAAGTTCCATTAACGCCTTATGTTGATTCGGATTTGTCACGTTATCTGGTAAAATTATCTCTCCAGTAAAAAAGTAACTGCCGGTAATTTTCCCATCATAAACAGGTGTACCTTTATCCCAGGTAACAGATAAGTTAACTTGATCTCCATTAGTTAATAAAACCTCTACCTTTTCTGGAAGTAAGAGCTTAGACATTGGAGTCCCATAGGCTATCTGCTGCTTCGCCAATGTCGGAACTCTTTCAATACTTAATTCAGGTTCCTCCGGTATTGCTACTTGTTTGGTAGTAACTTCCACATTCGCTGTTGAAGTATTATCCGATGGGTCGATTGCTGTTAACTCATAGTGATAGGTTGTGCCTGCCTGCACTGTTTGATCTGTATAACTTGTTGCATTACCAGCGATACGCGCTATTTCCTCACCATCACGGAATAAACGATATTCTTTAATACCTGCCAAATCTTCAGCAGAGAATGTGAATACAATCTGATTTGCGGTAACTTCGGTAGCTTCTATTGTAATCTCTGTTGGTGCTATCGTATCTATCACATTTATCGTGCGTATCATACTAGTTATGTTGCCAGAGCTGTCCCTTACGACATACGTTAACTGATATACTCCTGCTTGACTGGTATCGATACTACCGGTAACCGTAACCTGTTCACTGAGATCTCCATCGTAGTTATCTGAAGCGGTAGCGCCTGCTTCGTCATAGTCGTCACCAAGCTCCATGGTAACCTCTTGTTCTCCTTGCAATGTCAGCTCTGGAGCAACAGTATCCACGACCTCTACCATACGAATCACTTCCGTTTGATTTGCAGAACTATCCGTTACTTGATAAGTTACTTGATAGATGCCCAGCTTCGATGTATCGATATTATCTATCGTTTGAATCTGATCACTGATATCACCGTCTGCATTATCTTCTGCTATTGCGCCTGCTTCTTGATAGTCTGTTCCTACCTCTAAAATAAGCGGGTTATCACCTTTTAAAGTAATAACAGGGTATCCCTCATCAACTACCTGTACCACACGCGTTTTGCTAGTTTGATTTCCGGCTACATCCTTCACGGTGTAAACTAACTCTTGCGCTCCTATTTTGTTTGTGTCTATTTCTCCAGTACTCGTTACTTGTAAGTCATTGGTAAAACTATCTTCTGCTTGATAACCAGGTTCGGTAAAGACTTCACCATGCTGAATAGTCAGAGGATTATCTCCAAGCAAAGTCAGTTCTGGTGCTGTGCGGTCGATTCGAACTATATCCTGTACTACTTCGCTGGTATTACCTGCTTGATCAACAGCACGGGCCGTAATCGTTGTTTTACCTTCTTTAGTAATGGCTAATCCATCTGCATAAGTAAACCATGCGCCTTCACCATTTAATTGATACTCGATACGGTCATTATCTTCACTTGTTGTCATCGCTACCGAAACACTTTCAGCATTAGTCCATTTATTTGTTTCTACTGCGAGGGTTGGCACAGCAGGTATTGTCCGTTTGATTTGCACTACTGCTTCAGATGTTTCACTGGTATTTCCAGCTTGATCGATGGTACGAGCATAAATCTTGGTTTCTCCTGATTCTGTAATCGATAAAGCTGTATCATAGATTTGCCACTCGCCTTCACCTATACGATATTCCGTTCGAGCTACCCCACTTTCCCTATCTTCTCCTGCTGTAATCGTTGCTGTAACCGATTCAGCATTAGTCCAGCCATCTGGATTCAACTGAATCGACGGAGCGGATGGAGCCATTTGATCGATAGGAATGATCTGTGTTGTTTCGGTTTGATTTCCTGCTTGATCAGAAGCCTTTACTTCTATTTGATGTGTTCCTGTTTCTGTAATAGAGGTATCATAGGCAAAATCAGCCTGATCCTCAACGATTTCTCCATTGATGCTGATCACCAAATCTTTCATCGCTTGATCGATTGCTACTATAGATAAATAAACCGTCTGATTTGTCCATGTTCCCTCTTCATAGACATCCTCATTTTCGCCTTGTGTCATGATGACATGTATCTCTGGATTGGTGCGATCGATCCGAATGGTTTCTACTGTGACCTCACTTTTGCTGCCTGCTTGGTTCACTGTTCTGGCATAAATCGTGGTCTCACCTTCTTCGGTAATAACGATTTCTTCTTCATAAATTTGCCATTCCCCTTCTGTACCGCCAAGTTGATATTCAATCGTGGTGTTTTCTTCCATTACCATGATATGAGCAGTTACCTGGTCGGCATTGGTCCACTCCATGGTATCAACCGAAATACTTGGGGCAGTGGGGATATTACGATCAATTTGTACTATGGCTTCAGCAACTTCACTGATATTGCCTGCCTGATCACTCGTTCGTGCATATACAGTGGTTTCGCCTTCATCTGAAATAGGAAATACTTCTTCGTAATGCGTCCAGTTTCCATCTTCCCCGACTCGATACTCGGTTCGAGCTGCTCCACTGCCTTGATCCTCTCCATCTGTGATTGTAACAAGCACGTTTTCCTCATTAGTCCATCCACTTGGTGCCAATTCAATCGTTGGAACAGCAGGAGCAATATCATCATGTAAAATCGATAAAATGACTGGCTCACTTGCTACACCATAAGAAATAGTTACAACCTCTAATTGATTTTCCTGATTTGGCGTTAACTCCAGCCCTTCCAGTGTAAATTCACCTGTCTCTTCCTCTGCTGTTACACTTTTTTCTTTCTCCCCATATGTGACCTTTACTTCACTGCCAGGTTCTGCTATTCCAGCTATATCAATGGCAGATTGATTCGTCATTTCTGGATAGTCATCGATATCTGGTGACTCAGGAGCGCCGATCCGAAACAAATTAGATTCTGTATAAGCGGATAAGCCAATGTCCGTAGCTAATTGAATACGCAGCTTCGTCTGATTTGTTTCTAGTAATTTTCCTGCCCATGATGTATGACCTCCATCGAACTCCTCTACTAGAGCCCAATCCTCTCCATTCCATTGTTCCAATCTATAAATACGGGAACCTTCTTCTCCAATCCCCCAGATTATCGAACTAAATGGCGACCAACGCCAATTCACTTCTACATCTGTTTCTGGATTCGCTACACTAGCAACCTCTAAAGCTAGAGGTGCTTGAGGCGAAAAATCCAGTTGTCTATAGCTATTGTTGCCCGTACCAACTATTTTTCCTTCTCCTGTTAAACCGACGGTATGATAACTCCCTACCGCAATTTGAACAATATCTTCCCAGTCCTCTATATACAATTGACCCCAAAAATTGTGGCCTGTAGCTACCACTGTACCATCTGCTTTTAGACCAATCGTATGCAAAGCACCTGCCGCAACTTGAATAATATCCTGCCATTCTTCTACATTTAATTGACCTTGCGTATTATTCCCGACAGCGACAACCGTACCGTCAGATTTTAAACCGACCGTATGCAAAGCTCCTGTTTCAACTTGCAGCATATCTTCCCAACCTGCTACATTTAGTTGACCTTGCGCATTATTTCCAGCAGCAGTAACCGTACCATCTGCTTTTAGACCGATTGTATGATTGCCGTATGCTGCAACTTGGACGATATTTTCCCAACCGTCTATATTCAGCTGACCAGATGTATTGCTTCCCACAGCGACTGCTGTACCATCTGCTTTTAAACCAACAGTATGCGCTTCACCTGCTGCAACTTGCTCGATATGATCCCAATCTGTAACATTCATCTCTCCATGATTATTCCATCCCACAGCTATTACCTTGCCAGCAGTGGTTATACCCACAATATGCAAGTCACCTGCCGCAATTTGTATCATATTTTCCCAATCATCCAGACTGAGTACATTTATTGAATTCCTTCCTACAGAGGCGGCTGTACCATCATCTCTCAAATAAATAGTATGCCCATCGCCTGCTGTAATTCGCGCAGGATATGCAGGAAATTCCAGCTCCGTATGTAGGATAGACAAAGAAACTGGAGCACTGTTGAGTCCGTAAGAAACAGCTGTAACCTCCAATGAATTCATCTGGTTTGGAGCCAGTTCTAATCCTGCCAGTGTAAATTCACCTGTCTCTTCATCTGCTGTTACACTTTTTTCTTCATCACCATAGGTTAATTTCACTTCGATTCCCGGCTCTGCCGTTCCTGAGATATCAACAGCAGTTTGATTGGTTCGCTTTGGATATTCACTTATATCTGGAGGAGCAGGTGCACCGACTCGAAATGGATTAGATTCTGTATAAACAGATTCACCAGCAGCAGTAATTGCCCGAATACGCATTGTTGTTTGTTTTGTCTCGGCCAGTTTTCCTGTCCATGATGTCTGATCACCAGCTACCTCTGCTACTAAAGTCCATTCCTCTCCATCCTGTTGTTCCAATTCATACTTACGTGAGGACGCTATCCCTGTCCCCCAAGTCTCCGGGGCTTCCCAGGTCACTTCTACATCTGTTTCCGGATCAGCGATACTTGTGACTTCTATGGCTTGTGGCTCTTGAGGAAGGAAATCCAAGTGACCAAACCCTTGCCACCCTACACCAATCAAACTGCCATCACTTTTTAAACCAACCGTAATCGTTCCTTTGGTGGAGACTTGAATAATATCCTCCCAATCTTCTATATTCATTTCACCTTCCCAATTCGTTCCTGTAGCTACGACGGTGCCATCCTCCTTTAACCCAACAGTATGACTGTTACCGCCTGCGACCTGGACAATATTTTCCCAATCGGCTACACCCGACATATCCATTATGCCTCCAGTATAGACAACCGTGCCATCTGCTTTTAATCCAACAGTATGCCAAGGACCTGCGGAAATTTGCACAATATCCTCCCAGTCATCTACATGTAGTGCACCATTCGAATTATATCCAACGGCGACGACAGTACCATCCTCCTTTAGCCCAACGGTATGCTGTATTCCTGCAGAGACTTGGATGATATCTTCCCAATGCTCTACATCCAACTGACCATGCGAATTACTCCCTGTAGCAACAACCTCTCCTGTGTTTGTTACCCCAACGCTATGGTAACTGCCTGCATCCACTTGCACAATATTTTTCCAGTCTGCTACATCTAGTTGGCCATCCGTATTATTACCTACAGCAACAACCCTGCCTGCACTTGTTAAACCAAGCGTATGGAAACCGTTTGCTGCAACTTGAACGATATCCTGCCAATCATCTACATTTAGCTGACCTTGTGAATCAAGTCCGACAGCGGTGACGGTGCCATCTTCTTGTAAAAAAGCGGTATGGCCACTACCTACGCTAAGCCGCGCTGTATCCATCGGTATTGATAAAGGGGTACTTGCGACTGTAGGCAGTGCGTTGATATTCCAGCTTGTACCTACCAACAATATGATTAATAGCCCCCCACTTATTTTCTTAAAAAACTCCTGCATCTGTTGATAGCGCTTTCCTTTTTGCGTCACTTTACTCGTTCCTCCCCTTCTTTGATCTAGAATGATAGACCTTCCTATGCAGAACAGATAATTTAGCATTTCCCAGCTTTTTACATGCTTGGAAACAATCTATCATTCTGTAATGAAAACAAAATGAAAGAATAGCTATCTCGAACAGTATAAGCATAGAAATCACATTGCATTTGGAAAACTATTATCAATAAATATTCATAAGTAATTCCAAACAACAAAAAAGAGAGCAAAAAATATGCTCTCTTTTAAATATTTATTTTTTATAGAACTTCATTACCTCTTGTTCTATTAATGGAAAGCTCCCCATCTCCTCATGATACAGCTTGGAAAACTGCTGATAATGCTTGTGAAAAGAGGTATCATCCTTTGCCAAACGATAGGCCTGCAATAAAAGAGTGTTTCCTTCTACATCCAGTTCATTACGGGAAACTAACTTCCTAGCAACTAAAATCGCTTGTGTTAATTGATTATATTCTAGTAGCCAACGAACAAGGCGAACAGCAAAATCATGATATCGTAATGCAAGTGCCTCTTGTTCGAGTACAGCCCAAGTATATGCTTTGCTTTCATATAAATCACCTGCAAATCTTGCATCCCATTCGATTGCCGTTTTTACCGTATTTTCATTCCACTCTTCTTTGCTTTTTATATAAGATTCAAAGGAAATAAAATCTACCTCTACTTGATCCATTTCCACCATATACTGCTCATCAAAAGAACGAATAATTGATTTCAATCCATGTGGCTGCAAGACCTTACGCAGTTGGTAAACAATCGTATTTAGATATCCTCCTGCATTCTCTAACGGCATATCATAGAACATTTCGTCGATAACCCTGTCCTTCGATACTGCTCGTCCACGCTGTAGCAGTAATAAGGCGAATAATTCCTGGCTCTTCTTTGAAATAAACTTTACCTCGCCAGCTTCTAAACTGCTCACTTCAAAACCACCTAAAGCTTTTACTATTAGTCGATTCGACGACATTTTTACAGGCTTCTCGCTGTCAGCTTTTCTTTTTTTGGCTTTAACTCTTTCCACCGTTTGTGTCAGTCTTTTTGGTGATACAGGCTTTACCATATAATCTAAGGGATACGTAGCAAATGCATCAACTGCATATTCCCGATGTGAGGTTACGAACACAATCTCCAAATCTGCTTGTCTAGCACGTAGCTGACGTGCAAGATCCAACCCACTTTCATCAGCTATCATAATATCAATAAATGCTATATCTACCATTTCTTTTTGAGTAAACAGGAGCGCATCCTTTATATGCTGAAAACTTGTCACCACTTCTACACCATCTATTTTATATAATAACCGTTGCATAATAGTAAGCATCGCAGGCTCATCATCAATAATCATAACTCTCAACTTTCTCACCTTCTTTCAATGAAAAATGAAAGGCACTACCTTTTCCTAATTCACTTTCCACCCAGAATTCACCACCATTCATCTTCACAAATTGTCGACTGACTTGTAAGCCGAGTCCTGTTCCTTTTTCCTTCTCTGTACCTAGAGTTGAAATTAAGGATTCTTCATTTAGGAGGCTGCATACCATTTCTTCTGTCATTCCAATGCCTTCATCATATACAGTAATCATGATTTCTTTTCCTCGATATTTTTTTGCAAGAACCTCAACAGTTGCCCCTCGATTAGAGAATTTGATAGCGTTGGATAATAAGTTACGAAGGATCATAATTACTGCCTCACGATCTGCATATACATAAATAGTTTCATCGACACGAATATTGATATTAATATGCTTCTCCTTACTTTTAATAAACAAAATCCGATAAGCCTCATAAATCAGATCAAGCAAAGCTATCGATTCAGGATGAAGTGACACATCATTTTTTTGACCACGAAACCATTCCAACACATTGTTAACCGTCATATAAGTGGAACGAATCTGCGCACTTAAGAAATCAACCAGTTCAGCATTTTCTGATGTAAAGTTCTGTCTGTCTTCCTCCAGCATTTCTATCAAGCTCACTTGTGTAGCAATCGGTTCACGAATATCATGAGAAACAAGAGTAAACAACTGATCTTTCATAAAATTAAGATGGGCGATTTCTTCTAACCGATATTGCTTCTCTGTGATATCAAACAAGATAGAGACTGTCCCAAGTATAAGGCCTCGCTTGGAGTAAAGCGGATAAACCTTTGTGATAAAGTACTTCACTTCCCCGTTTATCTCACTCTTCATTTCTACTGTTGCCTCTTGTCGCTGCTTACATGCATTTAGCCATTCAGGCCAATTCCGCAATAACTCAGAAATATCCTTTCCAATAATAGTCGTACCCGTATTCGCAAATAACGGCTTTATAAAATGATTACAATCAATGACCCTTCCTTTCTGGTCTACGGTCAAAATTCCCTCTCTTACTGTGTCCATGATAAAATCTCTTGCCATTGGGACGATAGTAAACAATTTATTTTGATAAACTACCCAGAGTATGATAAGTCCAAACACCCCACAATACACTGAAAGAGGAAGCAACCACTCAGATAGATTGGGGTATACTAATTTAATCAGTTCCACCACTGCTGAAATTGATGCCAATACAACAATTAAAATACCTGGTTTGCGAATTTCTGGACGCGCCTTTTTTAGGTAAGTAATAAAGAAATAAACACATATCAATAAAATAAAATAACAGATAATATTAAAGCTAAACGCTAAGTTGGTCCTCGATACTTCTAAGTAACCATCAACAAGAGTGACCGATTCAAAGATTGCTTGTGTTTTATCATTGGTCCATATGAGCGCAGACCAGCCAATAAACGGAAGGAATAAGAGAGACTGTCGCTGCCATTTTAGCCATTCATCTCGACCATATAAATCAAGCACACACAGGATTACTAGTGGAACATTCATCACCAGTGCAGTCTGCTCGATTTGTCGAAAGAATAATTTCGATGATAACTCACTATTGTATAACTCTAGGATGACACTACAGCCAAAAATCACTCGACAAACCATCACCCAAGCAAAATACCGAACTCCACGCTGTCTTCTGTGCCGAAATGAATAGATAAGTAAAAGACACATTAGCATAGCTGATATGATTAACGTTAAAAATAGGATATAATTCATGATTGCTATTCTCCACTATCTTACAGACTCAAATCTGTTTTCCTATTATATCTACAACTGCGTTTTCTACTACTTCATATGAAATAAAAATTCCAAAATTCAGACTTCTAATATTGAAATATTACAGCATTTACCAACTAGTTTGTTTTTGCTGTTCTATATCTTGGGTCCTTTCTTGTCTAACAACTTTATCAAAAAACTGAACAACTTGCTTAGTGTATTTTTCCCTGTCCAACCTATAACCCTGTATATGATCAGCATGAGAAATTTTTAAAAATGTTGAATACTCCTTGTAGAATTCATGCATCCGTATACTATTTTCACATGGAATCTTCTGATCATCTTCACCATGAATAAATAAAATTGGGCGTGGAAAGATTTTCTCTAGAGCTTTTTTAGGATTTACATTTTTCGGATTTCCTACATGTACTCTAATAAAAGCTAAGGTCAATGGAGTAAATGGAAAGCTTGGGAGCTTTGTCCATACATAAAACTTCTCTGCCAAATAAGTGGGTAACTCATCAAATGGGCTATCTGCAACTACGCCTACCACCTGGGGTGCACGAGCAGCTGCAAGCAAGGCAGCAGAAGCCCCCATAGAGAAACCCATAAGTCCGATCATAGAAGAACGATTTTCTTTAACCCATTGAATCGCACCAAGTATATCTTCCTGTTCATATAAACCAATGGAACTAACACTTCCGCCAGATTCTCCACAATTCCGGAAGTCAAACATCAATACATGGAAACCTTGTTTTGTTAAATCTTCTGCCAACCTTAATGCAGGAAGTTTCTTTTCCAAACGATTGCTACGATAACCATGAGCAAAAATAATCGTCATATTTTTGGGTTGTGGCGCAGGAATGAACCAGCCTTTTAAAGAAGTACCATCCAGACTCGGAAAAGTAATCCTTTCAAAATCCAAACCATATTTCTCAGGGGAATCATTAACCGGTTTTCTAACATTATTATGTGTTAATTTCCAAGAAACTACAAAAGAAAGAATTAGACATGCAAGCATTACGAAAATCGCTATTAAAGCAATAATCCAACTAAATAAAGACATATATTTTCTCCTTTTTCATTAAGAATGAAAACTCGCCTATTCATAGAAAATATGATTCTCTATGTCATATGTAGCAAAAGTTTATCATCTAATAATGAAAGAAAAATGAAAGTATACGAAATTAGTAGTAAAAATACTTGAACCCACTATATTTTATAACAATTTTTTTAGTAGAAAATTAATCATTGATTGTTATTTTCTTCATTCAACATACCATTTAATAATAAGTCTACAATGAATTCAGCGATCTCCCCTGGCTGTTTTATTCCAGGTAGCAATTGAATAAATGTTAATCGTTCAACTATACCGATTAAGGCCTCTGCAATCATATACGTATCTAAATCTTTACGAAAATAACCAGCCTCTACTTCAAAATCTAGGTTATCTTTTGTTTCTCTAACCATTCGTGCTTTAATTTCGTCGGATTTTGTTGACAAATAAAAACCAATCATTGTTAAATCTGGATTTTTTGCAAGAAACGTTAATAATTGTCCCACATTATAAATAATACGTTCTTTTATAATCTTTGGTTCTAGCTCAGGCTGTAAACGGCTTTTCTTCGTAAAATCAATAATTTGTATATGGAACAAATCCTCTAATTCTTCAAAAATAGCTTCTTTATTTTTAAAATATAAATAAAAGGTAGGCTGACTTAATGATGCACCTTTGACAATCGAGCTTACTTTTGTTTCATGATAACCATGCTGTGCAAATTCTTTTGCTGCTATCTCTAACAGCAACGCTCGACTTTCTTCTCCACTTGCCCCTTTAGGTCTTCCTCTTTCCGCCATCAAAATTCCTCCACATTTTCATACTTCCATTAAGCTTATTTTAATTATAAGTTGACGAAGCTTTTTTTGTATACTAAAAACCACAAGATAGAGAGCATATCAGATGGTTTTCAACAAAAAAACTCCTTTTTATAAATAACATTCATAGATATGGTAGTACATCAATGCTATATTTAAAATAATAAAGAAGATAATTTTTGTTGAACTGGAAAGGCAGTGTGCTTGATGTCTATTGTATTACAACGTATTTATGAAAAGTCAGATGTCCCAGGCTATCGAGTGCTTGTTGATTTAATCTGGCCCAGAGGAATCTCTAAAAAAGTGGCAAATCTGGATGAATGGGCAAAGGAAATAGCACCTACAACTACTTTAAGGAAATGGTTTAATCATGATCCAGAAAAATTTGCGGATTTCAAAATAGCATATAAGAAAGAATTATTACATGACACGAAGAAACTAGAAAAATTATCTCAGCTTCAGAATCTACAAAAAAACCAGCAGCTTATTTTATTATATAGCGCTAAGGACACAAAACATAATCATGCTCAGGTGCTGAAAGAAGTACTGGAAAGTGATTTATCATATTCAAGATAATTAAAATCAGATGGTTAACATTTAGAAGGAAATTTTTAAGTAAAAGAAAAACCTAAACATTATCTCAATATTTCCTTACGAAAAATTGAGATAATGTTTAGGTTTTAATTATTCTACCCTTCTTCCATACATCCTCTATCTGATTAGGTTATCCTTCTTTATGAGTTGTATTTCTTCGTATAACCCATCTACTGCTTCCTAATATAATCAATAGAATACCTACAATCAGCCAGTTATATTGATTGGTTGCTGTATTTGGCAAAGAGGCTTCTTCTGCTTCTTTCTTTGATTCAGTAGCTTCCTCGCCTGATAACTGCTCTTCCTTATTATCAGCAAAAGATACTTCTTCCTTTTTGTTTTTCTCCTTCATAGAAGGCTTTGTAATTTCTTGGTTTTCTTTATTTGAAGAAGACTCTTCTTCTGCATCTTCTTTCACAAATACACCGTACATAGAGAAATGAGATACTATCGCTGTGATTTTCTGCCTCTTTCTTGTTCCTCCAGTCAACTGCCACTCTCCCAATTCTTCCTGGTAGTAATAGATTGCCACTTGTTCTCCGTCATTATCTACACCCATCGTCAAGATAAATTCACCTTGATAATCTTCATGACCTTTTGGATAGATAAAAGTAAAATCATAGACTTCTCCGGCTTGTTTTAGCCCATTCTGTTCTTTCAATGGAGTGGTTAGAACTTGTAATTGTGTGTCTTCTGGTAAATCGGTCGGTAATTGTATTGTTGTCTGCGTGCCTTTCACACTTACCATTGTTCCTGGAAATACTTCTACAGGCGGTCGATTCAGCACAATTTCTATCGTTCCCGATTCTATTGGTTCTGTAGCTTTTTCTAGTGTATACACATATTCAACGATTTGGACTACTTCTGTGAATATACCACTCGCATTTTCTGGTGTTTGTGTTAATGCAAAGCCCTCAATAACTTTAGCTTTAGTTTGATAAGCATCTCCTATATTTCCTGTTAATTCTTTGGAAGGGAGAAGTTCTTTTCCATCCTCATCCACATAAATTATCGTGACTGGTCCTCCCACTGTTGGCTCCTTCTTAATTGGTGCATAGACATAGGTGATGGTTTGCGTCTCTTCCTTAAATACACCAACTGCATTTTCTGGTGTTTCAACTAACTGATAGCCCTTAATAACTTTTGGCACGATTTCATATATTTCTCCTAACAGCCCTGTTCGGATTTCTTTACCTGCAATCGAATGACCGGCTTCATCTACATATTCAATGATAATCGTTCCTTCAAGCTTTTCTTCAATAGAAGTATAGACATATGTTACAAATTGCGTCTCATTGGTGAAGCTACCAGTTGCATTGTCTGGTGTCTGGATGACTTCATAGCCCTTGATGATAGCTGGATAAGTGTGATAGGATTCACCAATATTCCCTATCAACTCCTCAGCTGGAAAGAGCTCATTTCCTTCCTCATCTACATGTTTTACCATGACTGGAGCTCCTGGTATTGGTTCTTCTTTATTCAGCGTGTAGACATACGTTACCAGCTGTATTTCTTCTGTAAATATACCACTCGCATTATCTGGTGTTTGAATTAACCGATAATCTTTAATTTCTTTTGGATTGGTTTCATAAGGCTCTCCTATCAAGCCTATTTTGGTTTCTCTATGCTTAATCGAAATTCCAGCTTCATCTATATATTCAATGATAACCGTTCCTTCTAGGCTTCCTTCCACTGGAGTATAGATATAGATAACCATTTGGGCTTCATTAGTAAATGTACCAATTGCATTGTCTGGCGCCTGAAGAACTTCATACCCATCAATTTGGATAGCTTCTGTCTCGTATGACTCTCCTATATTCCCAAGTAAGGTTTCAGGAGTAACCAGGTTATTTCCTTCTTCATCTACATAGTTTACTGTAACTGGGGCTCCCGCTATCGGCTCTTCTTTGAGCGGTGAATAAACATAGGTAATGATTTGCGCTTCTTCTGTAAATGTTCCAGTCGCATTGTCTGGAGTTTGGATCAATTCATAGCCTTCGATGTTTTTTGGCTCGGTTTCATATGTTTCTCCCACTAATCCTGTTCGAATTTCTTTGCCTGAAACAGGATTACCAATTTCATCGACATATTCAATGATAATCCTTCCTTCTATCTCTACCTGGACTGGGGCATAAACATATATCACAGTTTGCACTTCGTTGGTAAACTCACCAGTTGCGTTGCTTGGTATCTGTACAATTTCATACCCCTCGATGATAGCTGGATAGGTTTGATAGGAGTCTCCTATATTCCCATTCAGTTCCTCAACTGGAAGGAGTTCCGTTCCTTCCTCATTCACATGCTTTACTGTTACTGACTCTCCTGGTTTTGGTTCTTCTTTTTCTAGTGCATAGACGTACGTTACGGTTTGAGCTTCTTCTATAAATGTACCAGTTGCGTTCTCCGGTTCTTGGATTAATGTATAACCTTTAATAGCTTTTGGTTCTGTTTCGTAGGGCTCCCCTATGTTCCCGGTCAGTTCTTCTATTTCGGCAATCTCGTTCCCTGCTTCATCCATATGCTTTACAGTTACTGGTGCTCCCAGTATTGGCTTTTCTTTCGTTGTCACTTCCATTTTCACAGTAGAAGCATTTTTAGAAAAATCAACTGCTGTCAATTCATAAAGATAGGTTGTTCCAGCTTGCATTTCTTCGTCTGTATAGGTTGTTTCACTTCCATCAAGCCGGGCAATTTCTTCTCCATTCCGAGATAATATATATTCCTTTATTCCTCCTAAGTCTTTCGCAGAAAAGGTAAATGTTACATGATCTATTGTTACGCTTGTTGTCTCGAAAATAACATCAGCTGGCGGTGTGGTATCGACTACATGGACTGTACGTATTTTGCTCGTAGAATTCTGTGAATTATCAGCTACTGTATAGGTTATCTGATACGTTCCTATCCTACTGGTGTCAACATTTCCTATGATGTCAATACGATCGCTGATATCTCCACCATAGTTATCTTTTGCTACAGCTCCTAATTCTTCGTAAATATCACCAAGCTCAATGGTAACTTCTCTTGACCCTTCTAGCGTTATCTCTGGTGCAGTGGTATCCACCACTTCCACGGTACGAGTGACTTCTGTTTGATTCTCTGAACTATCTGCTACTTGGTACGTCACTTGATAGATTCCTAGTTTGGATGTATCTACATCCCCCGTAATCTGGATATGGCCACTGATATCACCATCTACATTATCTTCTGCAGTTGCCCCTGGTTCTTCGTAATCAGTTCCCACCTCTAGAATCAAAGGGTTATCGCCTTTTAAGATAATGACTGGCTGTACTTCATCAACAACATGTACTGTTCGAGTCTGAGCGGTTTCATTTCCCGCTTCATCCTGTACAGAATAGGTGATAGTATATACACCAATTTCGTTCGTATCTACTTCTCCTATTACATCCACTTCCAAATTATCCGTAATATTATCTGCTACTTGATAACCTGGCTCTTCAAAAGGTTCCCCGTATAACACATACATCGGATTCTCACCAAGCAAGGTTAATTCCGGAGCAGTTCGGTCGATTCGAACTAGAGATTCTACCACATCACTGATATTTCCCGCTCGATCCACTGCCTGGGCATAAATCATGGTCTCTCCTTCTTCTGTAACCACAATTTCTTCAGTATAGGAGATCCATTCTCCATCTACCCCATTTAATTGATATTCAACATTCGCATCTGCTTCCTCTATCGTGATACGAGCGATTACTTGATCTGCATTGGTCCATGCGCTAGTATCTGCTTCAATTTGTGGTGCGGTTGGCGCTATGCGATCAATTTGCACTGTTGTATCAGAAACAGTACTAATATTCCCTGCTTGATCAATAGTACGTGCTTCTATCTTCGTTTCTCCTTCTTTCGTCACCGTTAATATTCCCTCATAGGTTACCCAAATTTCCTCTGTTCCAATTCGATATTCTGTTCTTGCCACTCCACTTCCTTCATCTGCTCCATTGGTAATGGTGACAAATACTTCTTCTGCATTTGTCCAGCCTTCTGGTTCTACTGTAATCGTTGGAGCAGCAGGAGGGCGATCATCATGTTGAATAGAGAGGTTGACTGGCTCACTCGTTAAACCGTGTGAGATAGCAACTACTTTTAATTCATTCATTTCGTTAGGAGTTAGCACGATCTCCTCTATGGTAAAGGCACCCGTCCTTTCATCTGCCTGCACCTTTTTTTCTTGTTCGCCATAGCTGACTTTTACCTCGCTGTCTGCTTCTGCTATGCCCGCTATATTAATAGTTGCTTGGTTTGTTATCTTTGGTGGTAAATCAGTGATATCTGGCGGGGCAGGACGACCGACTCGAAATGTATTGGATTCAATATAAGGAGAACTATCAAAGTCGGTGACTGCACGAATACGTAACATAGTCTGAATTGCCTCCGATAATTTTCCTTTCCATAACGTGTTATCCTCTGATAACGTTCCTATAAGATCCCATGATTCCCCATTCCATTGTTCAAGCTCATACTTACGAGAGGATCCTGTTCCAATCCCCCAATCTAGTGCAGGGTCCCAGCTTACTTCTACTTCTGTCTCAGATCCAGAAGTACTGACAACTGATAATTCTTGAGGAGGTTGAGGAGCAAAAGTTTTCACCTTCCAATTATCTACATCTAATTGAACATTGCTAGGAGAACCTGCTATCAACACACTACCGTCACTTTTTAACCCAGCGGTATAATTGTCACCTGTTGCAATCTGAATAATATCCTTCCAATCTTCTACTTCAAGTTGACCCCTGCTATTAAATCCTACTGCGATGACCGTACCGTCATTCTTTAATCCAACGGTATGATAAGTTCCTGCCGCCACTTGTTTAATATTTTTCCAGTCTCCCACATTACTTTGGCCATACCCGTTGCTACCTGCTGCTACCACCGTGCCATCTGCTTTTAAGCCAACCGTATGGTAATCAGCACCTTCAATTTGGACAATATCTTTCCAATCTCCTAGATTTAGTTGCCCACTACCATTAAAACCGACTGCTATAACGGTTCGATCGCTTCTTAAACCAAATGTAGAATATGCTCCCGCAGAAATTTGAACGATATTTTCCCAGTCTCCTACATTCGTTTGACCATAATTGTTCAAACCTGTCGCAATAAGTGTTCCATCTTCTTTTAAACCAATGGTATGATAGCCACCTGCAACAGCTTGCACAATACCCTCCCAATCTCCTATTTTCAAAATGCTGCTACTCCTCCCTACTGCTACCACACTACCATCTGCTTTTAAGCCTACTGTATGAAAATCTCCCCCAGATAGTTCTATAATATCCTCCCAATCTCCCACATTTGCTCGTCCTTCACTATCAGAGCCAGTTGCCATTACACTACCATCTATATTCAAACCAGCAATATGAAGAGCGCCTGAACCAAGATGATTAGGCAGTCGAAATGGCGGCTCTTTCTCTGTAAGTGCTTTTAACTTCCAATCTTGCACATTTGTTTGCCCTTCCTCATTATAATTCGTTGCTAAAACCGTACCGTCGCTTTTTAGACCTACTGTATAATATTCTCCAGCTGCGACTTGCACAATATCCTCCTAGTCCCCTACCTCTATTTGGCCAAAAACATTAAAACCAGTAGCCACAACTGTTCCATCCTTTTTTACGCCAACTGTATGGACAGCCCCAGAAGTGATTTGGGCAATATCCTGCCAATCCTCTACATTGATTTGCCCGCTGCTATTCGACCCCACTGCTACAACGCTTCCGTCACTTTTTAATCCTATTGTGTGATATAGATTTGCTGCTACTTGGATAATGTCCTTCCAGTCGTCTACATTGGCTTGACCATGATTATTTATACCTGTCGCAATAACTGTTCCATCCTTTTTTACACCAATGGTATGGTGCATCCCAGCAGCAATATAGACAATATCTTCCCAATCTGCCACATTGGTTTGATTATAAAAATTCCCACCAGTAGCTACAACGGTCCCATCCTCTTTTAACCCAACGGTATGTGCTCTGCCAGCAGCAACTTGGATAATATTCTCCCAATTATCCACATTTCTTTGCCCATCACTATTACTACCTGCCGAAAGAACGGTTCCATCTTTTTTTAGCCCAACCGTATGCAGACCGCCTGCACTAACTTCTGTAATATCTGTCCAATTTTCTATTGCTAATTGACTAGAAGAGTTCCGTCCTGTTGCGATGACTGTGCCATCTTTTTTTAATCCCACTGTGTGGGTTTCACCAGCACTAAGATGTGTTGCTAAAGGTTTATTTGTACTTGCCACGGCTGATGGTGTATTTATAATATTTAATCCTGTTCCTAACATGAGCGATACTAGTAAAAGCATGCTCATCTTTCTTAGATTTCCCCTCAATGAACTGTAGAAATTTCTTTTCTTCCCATTCACCCTGTTTCCTCCCTTATATCTGAATTCTTATCATTATGTATGTAAAAAGCATGTAGCTAAAGCTCATCGATTACAGAATTAAAGTTCTTATAAAGACATTTTAAGTCAACCATGAAACACCTCTCTCTCCATGAATCGAATGTACTATTCCTTATTTCCGCATTATATTACTTAAAAGTAATATACAACGATTATAATCAAATGGCAACTGAAAATTTAATTAATATTACTTTTGGAATAACTCTCTTATCTGAATAATTGTTGTCTGGAAAAATCTTATAAGTAATGCTGCTATTCCTTATTTCCTGGGAAATATGTAAATAATTGGAGGTTCCACATGAACAAAAAACATAAAAAAACAGTCAAAAATGTTAGACTTCAACATTTTTTGACTGCTATTTTTGAATAAAGCAATTATAATTTCCAATCTTTTGCAGATAATATGGCTTGAGCTCTCGATTTCACTTCTAATTTACTATAAATTCTAGTTAAATAGACTCGTATTGTACCTTCTGATAAATGTAGTTGATTAGCCATTTCTCGATTAGATGCACCACTTATCAGCAAACGTAGTACATCCCTCTCTCTTGATGTGAGTTGATTGATACGATTATCACTTGGATGAGTACCTTTACTTATATCCAGTAATTCTTCTAAATAGATTGTTGAAACTTCATTATGAAAAGGATTCTTCTCTTTTATATATGTCTGATATTCGATCAGTAAACTATTAAAACTCTCTTCATCAACAAATATTCGTTTATAACCAAAACAAGAGCCTAAGTATAGCGCTGTATGTAAAGTAATAAATGCAATATCTTTTTGATTTAATTGTCTTTGACAAATTGCTTCTAGAATAGAAGCTTCTATGATTAAATCAACCTGTTCTTCCTTATTCGCGTAATCATGAACTTGAATAATAATTGCTAATGCTTTTTCCCATTCTTTCTTTGCCATTAATAATCGACAATAAACTAAAATCCAAAACTCTTGTCCTAATTCTATTTGCTGGGGATCTGGACGCTTTATTTTCTCTAATTCTACTTCTGCTTCCTTTATTCGATGTTCTTTTAGATAAGCAAATGCTTTAATCGCATGAATCGATCGCAGCCAATACCACTCTGATACTTCGCTTAACGCCTGATTCCATATTGTATGTGCTGCTGTCATCTGACCTTGTACCATGTAAACCTTGCCCTTAAGTATAGATAACGGTACGTATAAACCACGTTCTGCAAAACGATGTGCATAGGACAAGCCTTGTTCAACTTCTAATAAAACCTCTTCTAATAGATTTGCTTCATAAACTATTTCTGCAAAAATCCCATAGCTATATCCCATTACATGCTGTTCTTTAAACTCTGTCTGCCTGAAAAATGTTGAAAAGGCACGTATATCATTTAAATTAGCGTACTTTCCTTTTGAACCTAAAGGTGTACGAGAAATTTTAGCTTGAAAAGGGTTGTAACGTACAGGGGCAAGATACCATTTCTCATTTACAAGGCCTCTATCTACTTGCTTTAGAATTAACTCTATAAACTCATCTTGTTTTCCTTCAGCGAGCTTAATATATGCCTTCAAAGAGCGGAGTATACTATCTAATTCTGCATATTTTTCTTGGTTCTTCCAGCTATTTTGTTCATCACGTTCATCTAATTTTGTAATAATTTGCTTGGTCTGCTCTATATTTGTCATTGTCATCAAGCAAACAGCATAAATTATTAATGTTTCTAGTGCTACAGGATATTCTGCTTCGCATAAAGTATCCACCCACTGAATTAATACACCAATTTGTCCACTGTAAAAAATATCGAGTAATTGTTCCTCAATCCATTGATCTGCTAAATCAAATTGTTTCTGTTTCAAGGCAAATTCAATTGCTGTATGGTAATCTTTTCTCGAATATAATAGATTTGCAATTTTATCTATAAGTGCCTGATGCTGCTCAGTCGTGTATAAGCGCTTTCTTTCCTGCTCTAATACTTCTACTAGTAATTGATGGTAACGAAATATTTGCTTTTTAGAAGATAAGCGAATGGTAAGAATACCTAAATCAACTAACTCTGATAATTGTTCCAAGCTATCCTCTCGCCCAGTTATCAAATTACACAGCTCTGGATCAAGTGTTTTTAACATAGATGTTTCTAATAAAAATTCTTGTGTTGATAATGATAAGGTAGAAAAAACTTCCTGCATAATGTATTCAGTCACGAAGGTATTAGAACGGTTTAACGAACCTATATTTCTTTCTTCTGATATACCACTTAATTGCACACCTGCCGCCCATCCATCTGTCTTTCTTAAAATTTCCTTACAAAAGTCTGCTTGATCCATAAGAATCTGTTTCTTTTGATATAATTCTTCTATTTCTTCATATGTAAAGGCTAATTCCGTAATACCAATTTCTACTATCCAAGACTTCACCCTCCATGCAGCAACAGGAAATGGAGATTTATACCGACTCGCAATATATAAATAAACATGATCTGGTAAATAATTAATAAAACGAGTCATCATTTTATGAATAGCATTTATTTCAATATAATGATAATCATCCAACACAATATGTAATGGAGATTGGATAAGTGTTAATTCATTCAATAAGGAATCAACGATCAACTCTACTGGTGGCATGTACTGTAAATCAAACAGATATGTCAGTTTATTAGCTATTGGTTCTCCAGTGGCTTCAGAAATTGCTTTCATAATATATTGCCAAAAACGACTTGGATCATTATCCATCATATCGATAGATAGCCAAGCCACTGGCTCTTCTAATTGATTAGCCCATTGACTTAATAATGTTGTTTTCCCATACCCAGCAGCTGCTTGAATTAATTTCACTCTTGCTCGTGATTTGTTTAATAGGAAATCTAATCGGTCTCTGTGTACAATAGTGTCTGCAACTTTAGGTATTGTTATTTTAGAGTGTAACCAAACAGACTGTGCCTGCATCACTATCCCTCCTTTATTAGGCATTATTATCTATACATATTATACACAAATTCTGAACATTATTTCTTTTTTCTACATATTTTGAGGTTATTTTTTTTAAACATGTATCAAAAAAGATCAGCTTCAATCCATAGAAGTGTTAGATCCCTAACTTCTTCTGCAAATTGAAACTAATCTTTATTGATTTTAACAAACACTTATTCCTCTGCTTGCATAATTTCTAAACTTAAAACATGAAAAAACATTGAATCTCTAGCAAAACCTTCACTCAAGAACCTCCTCTACATCAATATCGTTCATAGTCTATATTACCTAAATAATACTGATGTTTTTTAAACATATAGAACTTTTTTTATCACATCTATTGACAAGGAAAAAATCAACTGATATGGTTATACACATAACTATATAACCGTAATTGCAGATAACCAAATACAGAAGGGAGCCTTCCAATGAAAAATATTTTTAATGCGGATAAACCTATCTATATACAAGTACGAGAACAAATTGAAGATCAAATTATTAATAAGCAATTAGCGGAACATGATCAGGCGCCTTCAACAAATCAAATGGTCAATTTTTTCAAAATTAACCATGCAACTGTTTCTAAAGGAATAAATCAGCTTGTAGAAGAAAATATTCTATATAAAAAGCGAGGGATTGGTATGTTTGTTTCCGAGGGAGCAAGGGAAAAGTTACTGGAAAAACGTCGTCAATCATTTGTAGAAGATTACATTATCACGCTTGTACAAGAAGCTAAGAAATTAGAAATAACGGACGAAGAAATTTTTGAATTTCTAAAAAGTGTTAAAGGAAGTGAAAAATAATGAATATAAAGGCGAAGAACCTCCAACTATCCTATGGGAATGAATCAGCTTTACAGGATATAAATCTTGAAGTGAATGAACCAAAAATATATGGTCTACTTGGAAGAAATGGGGCAGGAAAAACATCCCTTCTTTCCTTACTAGGGTCTTTTCGTGAGCCAACAGCTGGACAATTACTAGTCAATGGAGAAGAACCTTTTGAAAATGCTAAAATCATGCAAATGATAACCTTTTTATACAGCAAGGATTTTTCGGACGAATCAGAAACTGTTGAAGTAATGATCAAAGGAATGAGTTGGTATCGTCCAAATTTTGATTTAGTATATGCAAAAGAGTTAGTAAGGAAATTCAAATTAGATGAGAAAAAACCGATAAACAAGCTATCTAAAGGAAAGCAATCTGCTTTTAATGTGGTTATCGGATTAGCAAGTAGATCACCTATTACAATATTTGATGAAGTATATCTTGGGATGGATGCACCAGCACGAGATATCTTTTATAAGGAACTCTTAAAGGATCAAGAACTACACCCCAGAATCATTATCTTATCTACACATCTTGTTTCAGAAATGGATTATCTTTTTGATGACGTGATTATCATTAAAGATCAGAAAATATTACTCCATCAATCTTATGATGAACTAGTATCACAAGGAGCAAAAATTATTGGAAATAAAGATGCAGTACATGCATTTGTGAAAGATAAAACTATCCTTCATGAAGAAGAGTTGGGAGATACAAAGTCTATTACCATTTACGGCGAATTAAATCCTTCTGATAAAGATATCGCAGATCAAATGGGACTTAATATTACCTCAGCCTCACTACATGACTTATTTATTCAATTAACGAAGGAGGAAGAATAATGAAACCTATTTCATTTCCCAAAGTAGGATTCCATCAATTCTGGATTCAATTAAATTGGACATTTTGGGCTATTGGGATTTTCCTAGTTGTCCATGTAATTAGGTATTTTTTCAAGAACAATGCAGATTCATTCTACAGCGCTGGTTACATTGCTGGAAATATATATATGCTTGTAATTGGAATAATTGCTATTAGTTTTCTTTCTTATTATGTAGGAAACGGAATTACAAGGAAAAATTATTTTCTTGGTAATATGCTTGCTGCTGTAGGTTTATCTATTATCATTCCAATTTTATTTTATCTCATCAACTTAGTTGAACAGTTTATCATCACTCGTTTTACTAATATTGAGCTAGAAGAAAATCCGTTTAAAATTATTGAAATTGATACAGATGGACATATCATAGGAGATATTGTCCAAAGTATTATTATCACACCATTTGTTAGTGTTGAATCAAGCTTTTTCCTTTCATTAGGGCTATTTGCTTTAAACATTTTTATGTTTTATATCATAGGCTGGTTAATTGGCGCAGCGTTCTACCGGCTTGGTGTCATACTTGGAATCATCGTGATAATCATTGGGGCTGCACTCTTCATAATAAAAGATACTATGATCCGATTAACACTAGATATACCAATATTTGATAACTTTGTAGCATTAGAGAAAATACCACAAGGATTAGCATTACCTGTTGTTTGTTTAGTTTTCTTTATCATTATGCTATTGATTTATTTATTAATAAAACGAGCTCCAATTAAGATATAATAAATAGGCTTTAGCAATCCCAAATCGGATTGCTAAAGCCTATTTCCACATAAAATCATCTACTTCTAACCAACTCTTGGATAGATGAGTCTGATTGAAATAGTTTATTTAGACCATTCATGAAGCCAAGGTGGATACCTTCATGCCAAGTAACGAATTGTACAGAAGAATCAACTGTTTCTAATAGCATTCCATTAACATCTCGAGCAATAGAAGCTTGTTGCTTCAACTTATCTTGAAAATGAATATTAATTCTCTCTTCTTGCTCTTTTAATGCAAGCATAATCTCTTCAGAACTTGGAACTTCTTTGTTCCTCCAATCCATCGGGCTTGTACCATCAATAAATAATTTTAGCCATTCTGGTTTAGTAACCGTATAGTTACAATCAGCATCATGGAGAAAATCCTCAGCTGTAATATAAACATGCCCAGCATTCCAGCGGATTGTATTTGGATAACCTTCAGGCTGTACATCCCATAAAACCTTATCAATCTTATTTAGCACAATAAAAGTAGAAATACGTGAATACTTAAATAGTCGCAAAGCCTCCATAAATATACCTCTCTTTCCCTTAGTGACTCAAAACTAATTACTGCAAAAAAACCACAATCCGTGAGGCTCTTTATTCCCCACGGATTGTTTATTCGTAAAGTGAAACTGCATTTAATAGGATCTTCTTTACTAAATATGACTTGAAAGAAATCAGTTTATCTTGTTTCCAATTGCCAATTAAAAGGATCACTGACTTTATCCCAATCATCATTTATTTCTTCATCAGTAAGTAAACATTCATCCAATTCTTTCGTAATTAATTCTACTTCTAAATTTGTTCCAATAAATACAAGCTTCGTATAACGATCACCGTATTCTGCATCCCATTCTGCTAGTACTTCTGGTTCCTCCTTAAGAATTCTCTCTTGTTCCTCTTTACTTAGTGATGCTACCCAATAAGAAAGAGGCTCAATCCCAACAGATGGTCCTGCTTGAGATAATAATAGAGCTATATCATTTCTACTTGCACACCAGACAATACCTTTTGAGCGAACGATTTGTGTAGGCATTTGACAGCACCAGTTGTAGAAACGCTCTGTGTGAAAAGGAATTCTTCTTTCATATACAAAAGAGGAAATCCCGTACTCCTCCGTTTCAGGTACATGATTTTGAGGTCCCATGTTTAGCTCTTGTAACCAGCCTGCAGAATTACTTGCCTTTTCAAAATCAAATAAGTTGGTATTTAATACTTCATTTGCATCTATATCACAATTAACAGTGCGAATAATTTTGGCAGTAGGCTGTAATGTCTTAATAACCTTTTCTAACTTATCCAGATTTTCTGGCTCCACTAGATCACATTTATTTAAAATTAACACATCACAAAACTCAATTTGATCAATTAGTAAATCTGCTATATCACGATCATCATATTCAGAAACTGCTTCCTTTCTATCTAATAGCGAGTCTCCTGATTCAAAATCATGCCAGAATCTATTTGCATCAACGATTGTCACCATTGTATCTAATCTACAGAATCTACTTAAATCAATACCTAGCTCATCATCTAGATAGGTGAAAGTTTGTGCAACTGGAATTGGTTCACTTATTCCAGAAGATTCAATTAAGATATAATCAATATCACCTTGCTTAGCTAATTTTTCTACTTCAATCAGCAAATCTTCTCGTAATGTACAGCAAATACACCCATTTGACATTTCTACTAGCTTTTCTTCCGTTCTTGAAAATCCGCCTTGTTTCTGTACAAGCTCACTATCAATATTAATCTCACTCATATCATTTACAATCACGGCAACCTTAAGCCCTTGACGATTATGTAAAATATGATTTAGTAATGTTGTTTTTCCTGCTCCTAAGTAGCCACTTAATACGGTAACTGGGATTTGTTTAGTCATATACATTTTCCTCTCTCTTTCATATATTTGTTCCATAAAATTTTTACCATTCAGGTGAAATGTTTTCCCCAAAGCGCAAATACACTTTGGGGAAAGAGTAAAATAATTATTTTGTTACTTTATCTAATATTTCTAAGTTTTCCTCCATTAAGGAAATATAATCTTTCTCATTTTCAATATCTTCTTCAGTTCTTACTTCTAAGTTGTGAATCGTTAACGCTTCAGCACCAATTTCATCTTGAATAACTTTGGATAAACGATTTTCACTATTTTGTTCATATAAAATATATTCGATATCATGTTCATCTGCTGCTGTCATCACTTCTACTAAAGCTTTTTGTGAAGGCTCTTCTTCTGTAGATAAACCACTAATCGCGATTTGCTCGATACCATAGCGTTCTTCCCAATAACCAAATGCTGCATGTGGAACAATAATATATTTATTTTCTTTCTGTTCTAGAAGATTTGTAAACTTCTCATCTAATGCGATTAATTTCTCTTTTAATGCTTCAAAATTTTCATTATAAAGATCTTCTTCACTTGGATTTAAAGCAATTAATTCTTCTTTCACTATTTCAGCAACTTGAACCACACGTAATGGATCTGTCCAAATATGTGGATCATGTTCACTGTGATCATCAATAGCAATTGTTACTGGTTCTGACTCTGCTATTACGTCATGATCATCTCCATATAACACAGCTTTAATTTGTTGATCTGCAACAGTCGCTTCTCCTTCAAAATGATCCGTAGCTTGGCCTTCCACTACTTCCCAATCTTCTCCATCAGGATCTAAAGTAAACCAGTGCCAGTGATCGTGATCTGTTGCTTCTGCTGGTGTTGCTGTTAAATGAATTTCATCACCTGTGTGGTAATGCCCTGCTAATCCCTCAATTTCAACGGAACCTACATCTCCGTGTGCGTGAGCGCCATGATCGTGATCATCTTCTTCATGACCGTGTGCATCATGATCGTGGTCATCTTCTTCATGACCGTGAGAATCATGGTCATGGTCATCGTCTCCATGAGCATGGTCGTCATGGCCGTGATCATCTATATGAATAGTAATTGGTTCTGATTCTGCTACTACATCATGATCATCTCCATAAAGCACTGCTTTAATCTGTTGATCTGAAACTGTTGCTTCCCCTTCAAAATGGTCTGTAGATTGCCCTTCCACTACTTCCCATTCCTCTGCATCAGGATCTAAGGTAAACCAATGCCAATGATCATGGTCTGTAGCTTCTGTTGGTGTTGCTGTTAAATGAATTTCATCACCTGTGTGATAATGATCTGCTAATCCATCAATTTCAACGGAACCTACATCTCCGTGATCATGTCCATCATGATCGTGGTCATCTTCTTCATGACCGTGAGAATCATGGTCATGATCATCATCTCCATGAGCGTGATTATGAGAATGTGCTCCTTTTTGGAAAAGCTTTTCATGTTTTCCAATTTCAATTAACTTTACATCCTGTGTTTCCAGTGCACCGGCAATACTTTCGGCAAAAGCTTCCATTCCTTCACCTATATAAATAAAAGCATCACTTTTCGCAAATTCCGTCATTTCTTTTGATGTTGGCTCATATGTATGTCCATCTGCTCCTGGTGGAAAAACAGAATTAACCGTTATTGTATCTCCTGCAATTTCTTCAACAATATATTGAAGTGGGTAAACAGTTGTATAGATTGTCAAATCTGATGATTGTTCGGAACTTGAGCTCTCTTCCTCTTTCGATGAACAACCTACGATAAGCAATCCCATAAATAATAAAATAAGAACTGATTTAATAGATTTCATACCTTACTCCCTTTCTCAATTTCTATACTTTTGGATTATATCGTAATCATTACGTTTTGTAAATAGTAATTATTACGATTTATTTTTGTCAATTATCTTACAATAGAGTGAAATTATCATGAACTTACGCATAGAATCAGCGTTAAACGCTTATTTGACAGTTTATTTTCACCTCACACAGGCTATTATATTTGATAATGAAAGTAAATATTAAGGAGGAAAATTATGAAGAAAAAAGATGCTATTGCACTCATTGTGGCCTTTTTAGTACTCATCATTATTTTATTATTACCAAATCCTGATTTATTACCTTTAGTTGGCCAGAGAGCTCTTGCTGTTTTAGCATTTGCTGTAATCTTATGGGTTACAGAAGCTGTCTCCTATCCTGTCAGTGCTGTAATGATTGTCAGTTTATTAGCTGTATTGATTGGTATTTCACCTACCATTGACGACCCAAGTATAGTCTATAAGACAGGAACAGGATTAAGTATGGCAGTATCTGGATTTAGCAGTGCTGCAGTATTACTCGTGGGAGGAGCCCTTGTTTTATCTACAGCAATGGAAATCACCGGATTACATAAAAGAATAGCACTTTTTATCATGTCTAAAGTAGGAACAAAGCCTGGCGCTCTTGTTATTGGAACAATCATTGTTAGCTTTGTACTAGCATTATTCGTACCGAGTGCAACAGCTCGTGCCGGAACCCTTGTACCAATTTTATTAGGAATTATCGCAGCATTTGGATTAGCGAAGCAAAGTAAATTAGCAGCATTATTAATGATTACAGCAGTACAGTCTATTTCCATTTGGAATATTGGAATAAAAACAGCAGCTGCACAAAATATGGTGGCATTAGGATTTATGAAAGAAGCTTTCGATCAAGATGTTACGTGGGGACAATGGTTCCTTTATGCCGCTCCTTGGGCAGTAATTATGTCTGTTGTACTTTATTTCGTAATGGTCAATTTAATTAAACCAAATATGCAAGATATTCAAGAAAACATAAGTATTCAAGATCAATTAAATGCACTTGGAAAAATGACTGCAAAAGAATGGCGGTTAATCTCTATCGCTATGCTATTACTAATATCCTGGGCAATAGAAGGTATTCTTCATCCATTTGATTCCACAACCGTCACTATTATTGCTGTTGCTGTTATGCTAACACCAGCAATTGGAATTTTCACATGGAAAGAAGTACAAGCCAAGGTGCCTTGGGGTACATTAATCGTCTTCGCAACAGGTATTTCATTAGGACTTGTGTTACTAAATACAGAAGGAGCTACTTGGTTATCTTCCAACTCATTTGAAATACTTGGTGTAGCAGGATTACCTTTAGTACTAATGATTGCGGTACTCGCTCTATTTAATATCCTTATCCATTTAGGATTTGCTAGTGCAACTAGTTTAGCATCCGCATTTATCCCAATTGTTATCGCCTTAGTAGGTTCCATGGAGCCTACCTCCTTTAACGGACCAGGGCTGGTATTAATTATGCAGTTTGTAATTAGTTTTGGTTTCTTATTACCAGTTAGTGCACCACAAAATATGCTAGCATATGGTACCGGAACATTTACATTAAAACAATTTATAAAATCTGGAGTTCCACTTACAGTTATTGGTTACCTACTTATTATTCTGTTTAGTGCCACTTATTGGCAATGGGTCGGATTGTTATAAATTTAATAGAAGTAGCTTGTCTAGAATGAGTTTGGATTTTCTGCCAAACTCATTCTTCTTTTCCCTATGATAAAAAATCCAAATACAATTATGCTTCAACATAACTACATTTGGATTTTTTATTGTTAAGATTAACCTTAGGTATTTATTTTCACTCACTTGATTTCACTTAGAAAATTGCTTCATGACACTCATTAATTCCTCAATCGTTTCTTGCCCTTCACCATCTCTAATTGCATCACTGACACAGTGCTTGATATGTCTTTCTGTCACAGCAAACCCTACATTTTTTAAAGCAGATTGAATCGCACTGATTTGTACTAAAATATCAACACAATAGCGATCTTCCTCTACCATTTTTTGGATTCCACGAACTTGACCTTCTATACGCTTCAAACGATTAATTACTTTTTGTTTTTCATCCTGTGTTCTCGGTTTACTTGGGTGATCATGTAAGAATTTATCCAAATGGATCACTTCCTTTTGTTTTATGATTCTATTATACCCCTATAAGGTATAAACGTCAACTAATTCTATTACTCAATAGATATGCACTACGTATAATACTAGAAGCTATTGCTTCTTGCAAAGATAGATACCCTTTTATTGTTAAGCTTCATTGTAAAAACTATTCCTAAAAAGATACAAGCTAACCTTATTTTATAATATATAATTAAATTCTGGATGTAATGTCTATTCCTTTTCTCTATTTTTAAATCAAAATAATCCAACCATCTACTATAACTATTGTATAATAAGAAAAAGTAATTATGGAGGTAACGCTTATGAAAACGATTGGATTAATAGGTGGAATGAGCTGGGAATCTTCGATTGAGTATTACCGTATTATAAATGAAGAGGTAAAAAACAGATTAGGCGGGTTACATTCCGCAAAATGCATTTTGTATAGTGTTGATTTTGAAGAAATTGAACAGTTTCAAGCAGAAGGTAAATGGGAAGAATCAGGTGAATTATTAGGAGATGCAGCCCACTCTTTAGAAACAGCAGGAGCGGATTTTATTATTATTTGTACTAATACTATGCATAAAGTCATAAAAGACATTGAAGAGAAAATAAGTATTCCTATTTTGCATATTGCTGATGCAACTGCCAATCAAATTAAAAAAGCAAACCTTCATACCATTGGATTGTTAGGTACTAAATATACAATGGAGCAAGATTTTTACAAATCACGTATTGAATCAAATGGTATAAAAGTTTTGGTGCCAGAAAGTACAGAACGAGAAGAGATTAATAGAGTGATATATGAGGAACTTTGTTTAGGCAATATCCAGCATGCATCTAAAAGTTATTATAAAGAAATTATCAAGAATTTGATTGCTAAAGGTGCTGAAGGGATTATACTAGGCTGTACGGAAATTGGGTTATTAGTAGAGCAAGCAGATTCAAAAGTTCCATTATTCGATACAACAAAAATACATGCCATTGAATCGGTTAAGAAAGCATTAGAATAAATCAAAACATAAAATATAATCTCTCACAATTCTTTTTGAACATATGAGGGATTATTTTTTGTTTTAACTGGAATATTGTCCTCCTTCCTACGCAAAATCACTGTTAGAACACATCTCATAAAGCCCTATACCATACATCATGATTCAGAACAGTAATTTTTTATAGAACCCCTACCTTTTCTTTAATTATTCTGGTAATATAATGAGTGATCACTCACTTTTTAATCTGAAAGGAGTTTTACTTAAATGATAAAAATATCAAACATGTCTAAAAGCTTTGGAAAACAAAAGATATTAGAAGACATATCTTTAGATATCCAACCTAATCAGATTACTGGACTCATTGGTCCATCTGGAACAGGCAAAACTACACTGATTAAATGTTTAATGGGTATGGAGAAATATGATACTGGCTCCGTTAGCATAGACCATACCACTGTTCCAAATCGTAAACTCTTAAATAAAATTGGTTACATGGCTCAAAGTGACTCGTTATATCATGATTTAAATGGATTAGAAAACATGCAATTTTTCGCGCATATGTATGGAAGTAACATTTCTAAAGAGGTCATTGAATCCACATTAAATCTAGTGCAGCTTGATCAGGATAAAAAGAAATTGGTCCAGCATTATTCTGGAGGGATGAAGCGTCGATTATCACTCGCAATCGCCTTGATTAATCAGCCGCAATATTTGATTTTGGATGAACCAACTGTTGGGATTGATCCTGTCCTTAAATTAAGCATCTGGGATCAGCTTCATGAGCTAAAGCAGAACAGTACACTTTTAATTACGACACATATTATGGACGAGGCAATGAAGTGTGATCAGCTTTTATTAATGAAAAATAAGGGCATTGCAGTAAGTGGTACACCTCAAGAAATTTTAGAAGCTTATGCGGTTAGCGATATTGATCAAGTCTTTTTAAAACTGGAGGGAAAAGAAAATGAAAATGCTGCAACTGATTAAACGAATTTGCAAACAGGTCCTCCGTGATAAGCGTACACTTGCCCTTTTATTTTTAGCTCCCATCTTTGTTATTACTTTATTAAATTATATTTTTCCTGATCCGAATGATGAGATTACTATCACTACCATTCATGTGAATGAAGATATAATTGCCATTTTGGAAGCTAATGATATAAATGTAAAAGAAGAAAATGAGCTAGATGTAAAAAATTATTTGGAGCAAGGACATGCTAGTGCTGTATTAGAAGAAAAGGATGAAGAGTGGACACTAACCATTCTTAATGATAATCCAATGGATGAAGGTCGAGCTATCCAAAGTAGTGCACAAGCAGTGATGGAATATAATCTGAATGGGCTCTCAGATTATATGGAGGAAACATCGGATAAGATTGAAGAATTAATGGATAACATCCAGACGATGATAGCGCAGCTGCCTCCAGAAATTGCTGAGCGTTTAGATATAAATATGGAAACAGACATCGATTTGGATGCAGAAGCTTCAGCCGAAATAGATATGGGTGAGGACTTAGTAACTGTTGAATATATCTATGGCGATGAGAATTATACATTTTTTGAGATTTTAAACCCAATTCTAGTAAGCTTTTTTGTATTCTTTTTTGTCTTTTTAATTGCTGGGATGTCCATGCTGAAGGAAAGGAGCAGTGGCACATTAGAAAAATTACTATCTACCCCGATTAGAAAGTCCGAAATAGTATTCGGTTATTTATTTGGTTATGGAATTTTTGCAGTTATACAAACCGCAGTGATTATTTTATATTCAGTATATATTTTAGATATGGAAATCGTCGGATCTATGGCAAATATGTTTATCATTAATATTTTATTAAGCTTTGTTGCTTTAGGGCTTGGATTACTTCTATCCACCTTTGTTAACAGTGAGTTTCAAATGATCCAATTTATTCCATTAGTTATTATTCCACAAATCTTTTTCTCTGGAATGTTGAAGGTCGATGCAATGGAGCCATGGTTACAATGGATTGCACCAATTATGCCACTCTATTATGCTGGAAATACAATGATTGATGTTGTACTGAAGGGATTTACATTCAGCGAAATAATAATACCTTTACTAATTTTAATCCTATTTATCATTATTTTTGTTACGTTAAATATCATTGGTATGCGCCGATATAGAAAAGTTTAAGCTAAACAACAAGCTCCCTAGATTCTAGATGAAAACTAGGGAGCTTGCTTTATGAAAATATGTTATTCTATTTCTTTCGTATAATTCCGCTTTCCAAAATTTGAATAATCCTCTCTGTTTCCACTTCCTCATCATCCCAGTTTGCTTCTGGAAGAAACACATATCTTGCTATAATATACGATAATATGGAAGTAGCAACCGTGCGCATAATTGTACTTGGTTCCATATCAACTATTTGACCTTTATCTTGATAATACTTAACAATCCTTTCTAGCTTATCGAAAATATCTTTACCCACATGTTCAATAAATTGTTCCTTCAAATCTGGGTGAAAAGGGATTTCCTGTACTAGTATCCGTAGCATTGGTAAGTTTTTTTGAATAAACTCTTTTCGATTTACGATCATTGCCCGAATAAAGTCTTGAAAATATTCAAACTCCTGATCAAGCACCTTATCCAAATCTTTTTTTATCATCGGTGCAAGTAATTTAACCATCATTGGAGATACAATTGCCAATAACAAGCCTTTTTTAGATTTATAATGCTTAAAAATTGTTCCTTCTGCTACTTCAGCTTTATTAGCAATTTCACTTGTTGAAGTTCCTGCATAGCCTTGTTCCGCAAATAATTCTGTTGCAGCCTCTAAAATCGCCTTTTGTTTTTTAGTAAGTTTTGGTTCATTCTTTGTCATCATATCTCGCCTCTTATCACGTTAAACATCTCATACCTATACTATATAGGATAAGGCTTTATTTTGTCATGATTAAAGGGGTTTTCGTCTTTTTTAAAGTCCATATCAAGTTAGATTATAAGTGCTAAGAATTATTTTGAAGAGGAATGCAGAAAGTAATTTTTAAAATAAAATTATAGAAGTACAAAAAAGAGCAGCATCTTTACCTATTGCTTTGGTAGATGCCACTCCAATACTTTGAAATTAGAATCTTAATCCAGTTTAGATTTACGCTGGTAGATGAGAAAAGTCACTACACCAATAACAAGCAAAGTAATTCCTATAATCAGCCAATTAAAAGTATTCGTTGCTGTACTAGGTAATTTTTCATTTGTATCTGTATCATTTCCTCTATCATCATTTGCTTTATTATCATTTTCTCTATCAGAATCATTAGATTCTGTAGGAGGTGTAGTAGATGGCTTGTCATTTATTTTCGCATATACATATTCCACGGTTTGGATTTCTTTCATGAATTCTCCAATTGCATTAGCTGGTGTGTCAATCAATTCATAACCATCTATATCAGCTGGTTTACTCTCATATCTTTCTCCCATTTCTCCTGTGAGCTTTTCAGACTTAGCAAGTTCATTTCCGTATTCATCCACATGTTTTACGATGACTTGAGCATTTATTGTTGGTTTTTCTTCCATGTCGACTAATGTAATAATTATTTCTGCAAAAATAGTCTCATCACTAACTGATGTAGCTCTCACAATAACTTCCCCTGCGGAAGCTTGATTCGTGACTGTTAATGAACCATCTGTTTCATCAATACTGATACCCTTTGCCCCTGTAACAGACCACTGTACCTTTTCTTCTAATGTTAGCTCACCATTTTCATTAAATATATCTGCCTTATATTGTTCTACGACTACCAATTCATCATGAGCTGGAATTGTAATTTCCTCCACCCCATGAATCACAATCTCGCTTAGAATAGGCGGAGGCTCTTCATTTATTTCTTTTGCTAAAACACCATAAATAGAAAACTGTGAAACTGTTGTTGCAATTTGTCCTTCTTTGCGTTCCCCACCAATGTACTCCCATGTATTTGTTGTTTCATTGTAATGATACAGTGCTGCCTGCTCTTCAGTATCTTCTACTCCCATTGTTAGAACAACCTCACCTGTATAATCTTCCTGCCCTTTAGGATAACTGAAAATAAAGTCATACATTTCCCCTGCTTGTACTAAGCCCAGGGTTTCAATATCTTTCACTGATTTCACTTGAAGTGTCGTGCCCTCTGGTAAGTTCTCTGGTAACTGCAAGGTGGTGTTTGTATACTTTACTTTGACAAGTGCGCCTGGATAGACATGTTTCGCTGGTTTATCTAAGATAATTTCTACGATGTCAGGTGGATTAACAACAACTTTGATTGTTGCTTGTTTATTCTCTGGATTTATCACTTCATCTGATAAAGTAATCTCGCCAATAAATGTGTAAACTCCTACTAGATTTGGATCATAGGTTGCATCGCTTTGACTCCAATGGACTGGTACTTGCATTGATTCTCCATTTGTTAAAACAATTGTTACTTGTTCTGGGAATGAAATTTCTGCTCGTTCGGTGCCAAATGCTACAGTCAGATCTGGAAGCTCCTCTACCCTTTCCACTTCTATTTTTTCCGCGTTCTGTGTTGTTACTGTCAATAACTTTTCTTCTGATCGATTATCCGAATAATCTACTGCTATAAGTGAATAATTATAGGCTTCATTTGGTTGTAATACTTTATCTGTAAATGTCGTTGTATTCCCATCAATCGTTACAATCTCTTCTCCATTACGGAATAAAATATATGACTTTATTCCACCTAAATCAGAAGCGGAAAAGTCCAATGTAATGCTAGTTGCTGTTATCTCTGTAGCTACTAGCTCTAATTTATTTGGTGCTGTTGTATCAACTATTTTGACTATACGAACTGTTTTTGCGATATTTCCTGAGCTATCCTCGACAGTATAAACTAATTCATAGGTACCTATTTGCTCCGTATTAACATTACCATGGATTTCTATTTGATTTGTCAGCTCACCATCATAGTTATCTATTGCGATTGCACCCGGATCTTTATAACTATCACCGAGTTCAATAGTGATTTCTGACTCCCCTTCTAATGCTATCTCAGGAATTGTTGTATCAACCACTTCTACAGCACGGATTACTTCAGTATAATTATTAGAGCTATCTGTGACCTTATATATTACTTGGTAGATTCCAAGTTTAGTGGTGTCAACATTTGTTGTAATTTCAATTTGATCACTAATATCACCATCTGCATTATCCTTCGCAATCGCTCCTGGTTCTTCATAGGCTGTTCCAACTTCTAAGATAAGTGGGTTATTACCCTGCAAGATAATGATAGGCTGATCTTCATCTACAACATGTATCTCCCTTGTTTCCGTTGTTTCATTTCCTGCATGGTCTTGTGCAGAATATGTGATGGTGTAAACTCCTACTGTCTCTGTGTCTACAGTCCCTTTTACTTTCATCTTGTCTGCTATTGCTTCATCCAGATTATCAACTACCTTATATCCTGGTTCAACGAATGTTTCCCTATGTTTAATATAAATTGGATTATCCCCTAATAAAGTTAACTCTGGTGCAGTGTGATCAATTCGGATGGTAGCTTCTACTATATCACTTTTATTGCCAGCTTGATCGATGGCTTGTGCGTAAATTGTTGTTTCTCCCTCATCTGTTATCTCCAAACCTGGTACATAAGTTAACCAATCTCCATCTGTACCATTTAACTGGTACTCTATCTTATCACCGTCAGAAGTAATCTTTACTTCCATACTAGTAGCATTTGTCCAATTATTTGTTTCTACTTTAATTACCGGATTTGAAGGTGATGTTCGCTTGATTTGTGCGGTAGCTTCTGCTTCCTCACTAATATTACCAGCTTGATCTACTGTGCGAGCATAAATATCTGTTTCTCCTTCCTCTATAATGGAAAAAGAACCTTCATATACTTGCCACTCTCCCTCCATGCCAATCCGATATTCTACTCTAGCTACTCCGCTTGCTTCATCTTCTCCCGTCTTAATTGTAACAGTGACTTCTTCGACATTTGTCCACCCATCTGGGTTTAGCCCTATTGTTGGCTCTGTTGGAGCTGTACGATCAATTCTTACTATTTCTGAGATAATTTCACTTTCATTACCTGCTTTATCAATCGTTTTTGCCTGGATTGTTGTTTCTCCTTCATCTTCAATAAGGAGATTCTCATCTCCATCAAGTTCAATCCAGTTTGTCCATTCATCATTCTTCCCTATTCGGTATTCTGTTTTTTCTACTCCACTTTCCTCATCTGTTCCAGCATGAATAGATAAACTTAGATCATCATTCATCCACTCAGTCGGAGCATGAATAGTTGGTTCTGTTGGACTAGTATTATCTAGTTTGAATGCTTCAGACATATCCGATAAAACAACTTGATTATCAGCATCCAAACCGCGTACATGAAGATAATATTCTCCCGTACCATCAGATATCATGATTTCGTCTTCCGATAGAAAATCTTTCCAATTATCATCTGAAAGAGAATCATCATTTATTAACCATTGATACTGTAAGTTGATTCCATCAGTGTTAGAACCTGTCACTATTGTAGTATGTTGTTTTGCCCATGCATCCACCCCATTTGGATCATATGATACTTGCGGTATCTTTGTTCCTAACGCATACAGATTTCCATCATAAGAGCCAATATATAATGTGCCGTCTACTCCAATCACTGGAGAAGAATGAACTTCTCCCTCTGTTGAAAACGACCACTTTTCCCGATTTTCATCATCTGCGTTTGGATCTAGGGCATACAACTTACCATTACTAGAACCAATATAAATTGTGTCATCTGCTCCAATTAATGGTGAAGAAATAATTGTAGTCCATATATTAGTCGCTGTCTCAAATGACCATTTCTCTCGATTTTCATCGTCAGCATTTGGATCCAGGGCATATAAAGTACCACTGATTGAACCAACATAAACTGTGCCATCCGCTCCAATCGCTGGAGAGGAATAAACAGATCCCCATGTATCAAATAACCATTTTATGCGTTCCTCATTATCCAGTGCATTTGGATCCAAGGCATAGAGATACCCATCACTTGAACCAACATAAATTGTGCCATCCACTCCAATTGCTGGAGAAGAATAGATTGGGCATTCCTCATCCCAACATAAGCCATCCCATTCCATATTAAGCTCAATTGACCATTTCTCTCGTTCTTCATTACTTTCCGCAGCTGGATCCAGCGCATAAAAGAATCCTTCACCTGAACCAACATAGATAGTTCCATCGGCTCCGATAGCAGGAGAAGAATCTGTCTCTCCTCCTATTTCATAGGACCATTTCTCTCGTTCACTTTCATTGTCTGCGTCAGGATTCAACGCATAGATATAGCCATCATACGAACTTATATAAATCGTACCATCCGCTCCAATTGCTGGAGAAGAATAAATTCGATCATCTGTTTCAAATGACCACTTCTCTCGTTCTTCATCATTTTCGGCATTTGGCTCTAGAGCATATAGCTTACCATCACCAGAGCCAATATAAATTGTTCCATCTGCTCCAATTACTGGGGATGAAGCGATTGCAAACCCTGTCTCAAATGACCATTGTAACGCACCGGTCTTCGAATCAATTGCATACAGGTTTCCATCATATGAACCGACATAGAGCACCCCATCTGCCCCAATTGCAGGAGAAGAATAAATAACATCCTCTGCTGCAAACGACCATTTTTCATCATGATCTACACTTCCCGTAAACGATGACTGCCTTGTCCAATTAAAAGTAGTCGGTTGCTCTGCATCCAGATCATAATTTCCTTGCTCATAGCCTATTCCTTGTTCAAATAGTGAATTGGCAGCTAGCGTTATAGCTGGAACAGAGAATGTATGCATACAACTAAACCAGATTGCCAGCAATAACATTGTTGGACGAAACTTCTTTTTTTGCATTTCCGTAGCTTCTCTCCTTTGCCTTGGATTTTGTTAATATTACAGAATTTTAACTTGTATTTAGAGCTAAATTATTATTTTTAAATGCTACAAATCTAAAAAGTACCTCTTCAATCAGAAAATATGTACACTGTTTAAAACAACATCTTCATTTTCCTGCTAAAAATATGTCTTTCATTTTCTGTAAACCTCCCTATCTAGTAGATTTGATTTTTTTGATTATACTGATTTTTATACTCGTTGTAATCCACCCTATGAGCCATATAACAGAAAAGATGGAGAAGGGGGGTGGAGATCAATGTTAAAAAAGGGAGCATATCACTCAGAACCTCGTTCCATTTATCGTTCTCCAATCTATCAACAAAAAAAGAACGTACTAGAACAATTCATATGTTCTAGCACGTTCCAAAGCTTGCACTCGGTTTTTAACCTGTAACTTGCTATAAATATTATTAATATGTGTTTTTATTGTAGATAGAGAAACATTCAATTCATCTGCGATTTCTTTATTCGTTAACCCTTCACCAATTAATCTTAAAACAGACTGTTCCTTTGCTGTTACAGAGGGAAAATAACCATGAATGGAATTAGATTTATTTCTTCTGTTCTCAAGCGGGAAAATAAGACGATGCAGTCGTTTCAAGTAAGCTAATGGAATTTTTTTCTCAGACTGAAACTGTTGATTATGACGTAGCTTAATATATTGACTTAATAATTTCCCCAGTGGTGCTCCTTCTTCAATTAAGGTACGGACATAGTTTTCCGGATACGCTAGAGAAAGCGCTTCTTCTAATGTTCTCATACATTGCACAATTTCTCCTTGAATAGAAAATATCCTGCTTTTTGAAATAAGCTGACGAATCTTATTACTTTTTTGATCTGTTCGATTGTTAACACGAAATATCTTATTTATTAAAGCATCAGCTCGATCAACTTGTCCTCGTTCTATAAGTAAATTTGCTAATAAATGATACTCCTCTACCATAGATGGTGGAATTTCATCAGTATCTCTTATTCCACTTGTTATAACCCATTGACTAACCCTAACTTCATCTCTCTGCATTCTTGCAAGTATTACCTCAAACAATATTATTCTTTTATACAAATGTGGACTAGTTTCTGATACAATTTGCTGCTTCAACAACTGAAGCTTATCATTTGCTACTTCCCACTTTCCTCGCACAGCAGTGATACGAGCAAGCCAAAGCTCAGCTATAATCGTTAGACTCTTATTTTTATATGATATACCGATTTCATATGCTTGCTTCATATGCTGTTCAGCTTCATCTAAATGATTTCGTTCATACTGTAACTTACCAAAATCAATATGAAGATGTGCAGTAAAATGTAAATCTGCTGTTTTAGACCAAATAGCTAGTAAAGGAACAATAATTTCTTCAGCCAATTGAAGACCGCTATCAGATACATATATATCCCAAACTGGATGGTAGCCATCTTGATCATTTCCAAAACCAACAAACAGATTTCCCTCTGGATGTTTCTCCAAATATTCCTGTGAATACTCGACAACATATTCAAAATCTCGATCTAAAAATGTGCGAAAAGCCGTTAATAGCGCTAACCCAGCTTGTAATATTCGTCTTTGTTCAGAGGAGAGTGTATGCTTATTTTGCTCCAGCATTTGGATTGCCTTCCAATATCCTTGTGTTGCCGTTTCTATTCTCCCCGATAGATACTGCGATGCCAGTTTAGTCATAAGCATCATTGGTTTAGCTAACAGTAAAGCATCAGGAATAGTATCAAGCCAGGTGCCAAGTGTAGCCCATTCTTTAATAATCATCTGCGGAGCCATTACTTCTAATAAAGCTAGTGCAGATTCATATGCCTCTCCTGCCAAATAATGTTCGATTGCTTCATCAAGATATCCGTTATCCTCCATCCATTTTCCTGCAGCAATATGAAGCTTACGCCATTTGAGTGGCTCACGGCTTTTTAGCTGTTTAATTAAAAAGGTTTGGAAGAGATGATGATACCTGTACCATTCCTGATGTTCGTCCAAGGGGATAAGAAATAAACTCCTCTGATCTAATTGGTGTAAATACTGTTCACTTTCAACCATTTCAGTTACAGCCTGACAAAGCTCTCCTGTCATCCGATTTAAAACTGATGTTTGCATTAAAAATTGTTGAATTACCTCAGTTTGAAGGGAAAAGGCTTCTTCCCAAAAGTAATTCGAAATACTACGATTCCTTCCGGTCATCTTCTGAACAAGCCCTTTGGAATCTGTCTGTTGATCTAATGACATGACAGCTAAACGCATTGCTGTTGCCCAGCCTTCTGTTCTCTTTTGTACAGTTTCTGCTTCTTGCATAGACAATTGTATGCCACAGCTCTTTTCAAAAAAATCTGCTGTTTCATCTGAATCAAAACGTAGATCCTTTGCCTCCAACCAAATTAACTCTTGATTTGCTTGTAATTTGTAAATAGGCAGTGCAGGCAGAAGTCGACTTGTCATATAAAGATGCACATGATGAGGTAGTCGTTCGAGCAGGTACACAACACTATCCAGAATAGATTGTTCCGTGATAAGGTGAAAATCATCCCATATAATTATTTGTTCCTGCGAAAGACGATGTAATTCATTAATAAGTGCAGCGATGAGTGAGTCTCCCGTTGTATCCTCTGCAGCATGACGAAGTACAGCCTGATCATTAAAATCTGAGTTTGATCGCTTCAGTGCAGCAATGGTGTGACCCCAAAATCGGATCAGTACATTATCCCTTTGATCCAATGAAACCCAGGCCGGAGTGTGTTGAAGTGTCATAGCCCACTCACTAATCAATGTTGTTTTTCCATATCCAGCAGGTGCTGTTATTAAGGTAAGTTCATGATTCATCCCTTCATCTAAACGACGAAAAAGATTGGGACGCTCTACAAGCACCAATCGTGTTCTAGGAATATGCAATTTTGTCGCTACAATAATCACATGAAATCACTTCCTATCTATAATAAATAAAATAAAAACCATATTTCGCTATTACTTTTTTACTATTATACCAAATTAGCATTATTTTTTCTGTCTGAATAGAAAGCAAGATCTTAATAATACATACCTATGCATTAATATAAATAAAAAACTATTCCAACTGAAGTGATGAGATTCCATAAAAAGACCGCCCATAGACAACATGGCACGGTCATGTCAATATGAAAAACAGATCATAGATCGAAATTCTTACTTGAATTATCTATATAAGTCACTGCTTCATTTCGTCAGTTTCTTTTACATTATTTCTATTTCAGAACCAGACTGATTAACCAGCTGACAAGCGCTACAGTAACATAATCTTTATGCTTCCTTACCTACCAAGAAAGCAGCAGCCAACTGTTCTTTTTGACTGCTACCCCTTTTGCGTATACGATTCAATAACTGAAAGATCGATCTTCCTATAACATTTTCTAACTTTCTCCATAACCTTCTGGGGCTGGAATATTGTTTTCTGCGGACCGACTAACAGACTCCCATTCTTCCCAAGTGGCTATGCGTTTCTTTGTACTCTCTATTGCTGCGTCAAAAACAGCACTTCCAAGGATCAATCTTAAAGGCGGATTTTTGCTATTAACTAGTTCTATTAATGCTTCTGCAGCTAATTTAGGATCACTATCATTAGACTCAAAATTTTGTTTTGCTAATTCTTCACGTAAGGAATTGTATTCCCCTTTTGGTATAGTCTGACCCATCTTTAGATACAAATTTGTCCAGTAGCCTCCGGGTTCAACGATGGAAACCTTAACACCAAAATGTACAGCCTCTTGCGCCAACGATTCGCTAAATCCTTCTAAGGCGAATTTACTCGCACTATAGATTCCAGTCATAGGTCCTGTAATTAGCCCACCAATACTTGATATTTGTATAATATGACCTGATGCTTGTGATCTTAATTGTGGCATTACTGCCTGTGTCACCCAGACTGCGCCGTAGAAGTTTGTATCGACTTGTCGCCTAATTTCTTCTTCACTGAACTCTTCAATCATTCCCATTATCATATTCCCTGCATTGTTAATGACAATATCAAGTCTACCAAAATGCGTAATTGCTTCTTCTACTACTTTAAATACAGAATCCCTATCCGTAACATCTAATTTTAATGAAAGAAAGGATTCTCCATATTGGTGGGTAAATTCATTTAGTTTTTCAGTATTTCTGGCCACACCAACAACCTTATCTCCTAATTCTAAGGCTTTTCTTGTAAATTCATATCCTAAACCACTGCTCGCTCCCGTTATAAACCATACTCTCGGTTTCTTCTTATTCATATTTGTCAAAATGATGCTTCCTCCTTTTAAAACTTTATTTATCACCGACTTCTTCAAATAAGAACAGTGTCTCCGTAAATAACCAAAGGAAAAAGGAAGAAATCATATAATGCAAAAACTAAGAAGCAAGTGCCCGTATAGTGACGTACGGACGGCACCTTGAAGCCTAGTGTGGCTCAGTTTAACCACAGCTTAAAATTCCTAAACACAAAAAAAGAAAGGCAGAAAATCTACCTTTCCCTTTCTTATCATATGTCGTAAAGAGATATATTGGGCAGACTTATCCCGTTTAACTCTGGTCACTTCCAGAGCCACTGAACTATTCACTTAGCAGTTCAATGCACGGATAATTACCAACATCCTATATCCCTCCTTAATTTATTACAAATCAGTATACTGAAAAGATCATAGTGAGTCAATTTTCAAGCCTAAATCCGAAACAACAAGCCCAATTTTCACACCAATCCCTGTAGTTTCTTTTTAAACTGTCTTTTACATTCTGTACCTGGATTAGGGAAGGCCCTTCAAGAATACCTACTTCATTAACGCTAAACTATAAATACACATGAGCAATTTTTCATCATCTGAGATAATCATATGCTTTTAAAACCAATCCCTTGATAAAAATCGATTGTTTCTTCACATTAGGCACTCAAATTCTTATCCTTTGCGAGCATCAAGTATTTTTTCGTTATTAGTAGAAGTGTTTTGGTTATGGTCTTTCTCAAACAAATCCCTCATTTCCATTTTTTAATATTCATTTGATTAACAAATCACTTCGACAGTAAACCCTCCTGGGGCTTTGACATAAAAAGTATAGCCATGGGAATGTTGTGGAGGACTGACATCGAAACCGTCATATTTCAGTTGTTGATTAATTCTGTCCACTTGTGCTTCATTTTCCTGAGGGAATCCAATATGGAAGGTTTTGGGATAAAGAACCTCACGCCCTCTCATCAACGTGAGTACAAATCCATCATCATCAAATACTGCATCAAAGCCATTCCCACGTTCAGTACCTCCAGTCATACCAAAGTACTTCTCTAAAAACGCTCGAGCAGCTGGGACATCTGTAACGGTTAGATTAAGGTGATTGAGTTTCATAATTAACATCCTTTCCTTAATATAATCTTTCTACTCCATTATATGACATTGATGCAAGTGATAAGGTTTTGACATAATAAAACTATTACAACACAATATATAATAGGAAAACTCGTCACATATCTTTAATGTTTAAATTTAATCTTATGGAGAGGATTAAATAGATGTATTACAAACCAAAGGAAATTGCCAAGGCACTTAATATTAGTACAAGTGCACTTCGACATTATGAATCATGGGGAATCGTTCCTAAACCAGAGCGAGAAACAAATGGATATCGAAAATATACAGAAGTTCACTTTGCTTACTTCCGATGCATTCGAGCTATGTTTCCAACCTTTGATATGAAATTTGTGTCAAAGGTGCTTTTTCTTGTTCAAAAAGAAGAAATGAGCCAAGCATTATGGCTTGTTAATGAGGCACAGGCAAAGCTTTATCAAGAAAAAAAGTTAGCAGAGCAAACTTTTGAGATGCTCCATTCCCCAAATCTATTTACAAAGATCGACCAGGGAAAAATTAAAGATGAAATGAGTATTGGAACGATTGCAGAACTATCTGATGTTGCCCCGTCAGCACTCCGTTACTGGGAGAGCGAAGGACTTATTGAACCTGCACGGCATCCTGAAAACGGATATCGTCTTTACACACGAACTCACCTTCGTCAGATTATGGTAATCCGCGCTATGCGAAATACCGTATATTCTTTAGAATCGATGAAAGAGATTGTTAAAGCCGTTGAACACCACAGTATAGAACAGGCAAAAAAAATAACTAAAGAAGCCCTGGAAACACTCAATTATCGAAATAGAGCTCAAATACATAGTATTCATGAACTATATCGCTTAGGTGAGGTGACAGGACTTTTGGGAAAAACATAAATTATGAAATTTAAACACTGAGGTAAAAGAATCGTAATATGGACGTTCATTCTATTTAGCTTAAAGAGTTATTTTATCAAATTTTATTAGCATTAAAACGGAGTTCATTTCTTACTTATCGAACTAAATAAAGAAGCATCCTTATTCATAAATATATTTTTCCCATGATAAAAAGTATGCATTTCAATGTCATGGAAGCCTATCTTGGTCAATAGCTCCATGATTTCATTTTGTACAAATCCATTATGTACCTTCGGATGATAGATGGATTCATTTTTGTCAAAATCAATAAGGATAAGCATGCCATCTTTATTTAATACGTTAAACAATTTTTGCAAAAGAGTTTCTATATCTGGAATATGTAACAGCACTAACGATAAGATAATTACATCCGCTTTAAATCCTAGATCGTTATCTTCCATTAAATTTAGCTGCCTTGCTTCGAAATTATAATCTTGTTTTGGATCTATTTTACTTTGAGCAACTTTAATCATTTCATGCGAGGAATCAAGCAGTAGTATCTCGTTAAAATGTTTTGCAATTTGAAAAGTAACAAGACCTGTCCCCCCGCCATAATCTAATAGAGAATAATAATTCTTCCCATCTAAAATTCTATTTATTTCATTAGCAATAACATTGGCTAACTCTTTTCTGTCTTCTGTATCATATTTTGCTGCCATTTGATTAAAAACATTATCCTCCATGAACATGCTCCTTTATCATTAATAAATTTATTTTCTCCAAAAGGTTGTACAATTTGCTTTATCCCAAATATTAAAATCAATCATTTTCTCTAATAGTTCATAATTTATCTCACTCTCCCAGGGAATGCGAATAATCCCTTTCGTATAATCATAACCTGCTTTTTGAATGTCTTCTTCTACATGTTTAATTGTCACTTCTTCTGGCGCGACTGCTAGATGTTTTTTGGAAACACTAAATCCTATAATAAACGTGCCATGATCAATAAACATCGGTTGCTTCCATTTAATTTCATTAGTTAGCTTTGGATATTTTTCAGTGATCCAGTTAAAAACTGTTTCTGTTTTTTCCCTATGCTCTTGATTATCTATTCCTTGCAGGAAACTAGCAAAGACATGTTTATTTACCTCTTCTTGATTAGAATTCTCCGCTTCATCTAACATTTTCTGCAATTCTTCTACTTTATATGCCCAACCATATTTAGCTCCATTGTATGCTTGCCCCTTTTCTTCAAACCCAGTGTGGTCAAGATGTAAATGTGTTGTCTCACCAGCTTCTTTTAAGGTCCATGTTACAATCGTATCTATCGGTCCACCTAGCCATGTATAAGATAATGTATGTGGTTCATCTACCACAAGAACCTCGCAATCAACTACTAAATCAATTTCTTGATTCCAAAACTGACACTTATGTCCCACAATTGGTTTGAAATTATTTTCCATTACCCATTGAGCAAGTGTCTCAGAATTGGTTAATGCTTGCCACACTTTCTGAATAGGACTTTTAAAATGAAAATCTAATGCTAAATCAACCATTTACTATTCCTCCTCCAAAATTGATTTAAGTATTGTTGCTCGGTCATTCCAAAATTGTTCATAGAACGAAAGCCAATCCTTTACTTCCTGCAAAGGTACTGGGTTTAGCCGGTATCTTGTTTCCCTTCCAGCTCTACGATTCTTTACTAAATCAGCCTCTCTAAGAATCGTCAAATGCTTGGATACAGCCGTACGTCCCATTTGAAAGTGAGGAGTTAATTCATGTAAAGCTACTTCATCCTTATCTGCTAATAAACGGATTATTTTACGCCTTGTTGGATCTGCTATTGCAACAAAAACATCGCGTTTTTCTTCTATTTTTACCAAAAAATCCTCTCCTAACACGCCACCTTTTGGTGACACTTATTATAAGACACCTAAAAGTGTCGTGTCAAATATTATTTGCATACTTATTTTGTAATGATCTCTGAGTAAATTTGAAAATTACTATATTTTCATGTATAGTGGAATTAGAAAAACGTATATTATAAAAAGACCGCCCCATGCTGGTAACATGAAGCGGTCTCCAATAAACCGAACCCCAACAAGAGGGGCGAGGTAGCTCGGGAATAATCCCTCACTGGCCTGTCAAAGCACATGAGGGATTATTTTTTATGGTCTTTATCTGAAACGATAAACGCGATTAACATCCCGAAGGATATCATTAACGCTAACACGTTTTCTAAGTCCATAGGCAACACCTCCTCCCTTGGAAGTCTCCTATCAAAGGCTACTTACAAGCTAACAGGTGCTACTTAACCCCTCATGTGAAGTCGATTTATTATCTTGTATTATAGCATAAATAACCGATTGAATATAAGCTTTGGCAAAGGTTCCAAATGATAGTTAAAACCCCGTCTGAATTAAATCTCCTTCACTTAAATAAATAGATTATGTTTTGCTTTTTCAGTGTCGCCGATATATGTTCCTACTCCTGCAAATTGGACCTCTGGTCGTAATTCTTCTTTTTTGATTCCCATCACATCCATACTCATTGTACATGCAATTAATTTAATATCTTGATCAATTGCTTTATCGATTAAAGAGGGTAAGCTCTCAACATTTTTTTGCTTCATAATAAAACGCATCATTCGATTACCTAGCCCAAACATATTCATCTTAGACAAAGGCATCTGAACAGGAGTACTCGGCAAAAAGAAACTAAATAGCTTATCCATCCCTCGTTTTTTCACCTTTTGTTTATCCATGCGTTTTAAAGCTGTGAGTCCCCAAAATGTAAAGAAAATAGTTACCTCTCGTCCTGCAGCTTTTGCACCATTAGCAATGATCAGTGCAGCAAGTGCTTTATCTAATTCTCCACTGAATAATACAATCGTTGTTCCATTTTCCTTTTCCGTTATCTCAATATCTTTATTATTTTGAGATTCCTTTTGAATAATAGCCGTAACATGATTTTGATTCTTTGTACGATCAACAATGGTATGCCCTATTTGAGCAGCCCAGCTTTTTACATCATTATAAAACCCGAAATCACTTACTTTCACCTCTATCTGTTTTCCTACATCCATCTTTTGCATTTCCATACTTAAGCTCACAATTGGTCCAGGGCATTGCATCCCACTATAATTAACCATTTTACGGTCATCCTGAATGACTATTTCCTCTTCATCATCAGGTGATGTGTGTTGCTTTTTTATAAAATCTGAATAACCGCCCTCCAGATTCACAATATCAAAGCCTTGATTTACTAAAAGAAGACTTGCCTGTTGACTTCTTATCCCAGATTTACAATAAACATAATACTTTTTATCCTTTTCAGGGTATTCCTCTTCGATCATTGTTAATGGAAAATTTCTTGCGTTATTAATATGCCCTTGCTCATATTCCGAAGCTTCACGTACATCTAACAATTGACCTTTTCTCCCTAATTCTTCTAATTCCTTTTTTGAAAAATCATTAATATGCTTTGTTTGATAATTCACGATATCCTCCCTCTCCAATATACCTATATGGGTATATTATATAAACACCTCTCTTTTGTCAAATACTATATGGGGTATTTGACAAATAATAATGTTTTCTCTAAAATATGATGCAAAACTAACCTGGGAGGAACCCTATATGAAATATGATAAGAAAATGTTCAATCGCATCCATCGTGTGCAAGGTCAATTAAATGGTGTGCTGAAAATGATGGAAGAAGGCAAAGATTGTAAGGAAGTAATTACACAGCTTAGTGCATCCAAAAGCTCCCTGCAACGCTTAATGGGAGTTATCATTAGTGAAAATTTAGTTAGATGTATTAAAGAATCCGCAGATAATGAAGATATCTCCGAAGAAATAATTAATGAGGCTGTTGAATTATTAGTGAAAAGTAAATAGTTGATGAGATAAAAAAGATTTCCCCACCTTAGACGGAGAAATCTTTTTTTCTTTATTCTCTTAACGCTTGCATGATTTTTTCAGGGTTAAAACCTGAAATTAGTTTTCCATTTATAACTGTTTGCGGCACAGATAATCTTTTTGTTTTCGCAATCAATTGAAACATCCTTATAGGATTCAGATCAATATTTACTTCTTGATAGGGAATTTCTAAAGTATCTAGAAAACCTTTAACCATTCCACATACAGAGCAAAAGTTTGATGTATAAACGATTGGCATTTGTTTCATGAATATCCCCCTACCCTATGACTGCCGACTCAGATATTTAAATGATATCTATCCATATCTTCACCGCAGTAGCAAATATCAAAAATGCCAAAATAGCTCTAAGTATTTTTGTATTCATTCTTTTACCTGTATTTGCACCAAGTGGCGCTGCTATGATACTCGCAATAATCATAACGAGCGCTGGTCCATACAATATTTGATCTGTCACTACTTTTCCAACTGTAGAACCGATAGAGGATAGAAAAGTAATCGCTAGAGATGAAGCAATGGTAACCCTTGTTGGTATTTTTAAAACAACAAGCATAATTGGTACAAGTAAAAATGCTCCTGCCGCTCCAACAATTCCTGCACCTAAACCAACGATAAATCCAGCTGTAATAGCAATCCAATGATTAAATTCTAATTTACTACCAAGCTGACCATCAACTTCTTTCTTAGGCACAAACATCATAATAGCTGCAATAGTCGCCATAATGGCGTACACAAAATTAATACTATTCCCCGATAATAAGTCAGAACCAAATCCGCCTATGAAACTACCAATTAAAACAGAAAGTCCCATAGACAGAATTAGCGCTTTATTCAAATACCCATCTTTTCGAAAAGCCCACATTCCACCAATACTTGCAAAGAAAACTTGAATTGCTGATATTCCAGCAACCTCTGCTGGTGTTAACGAACCAACACCTAGCATAACAGGAATGTATAATAGTAATGGATATTTAATGATAGAACCACCAATTCCAAGCATTCCTGAGATAAACGAACCAAGAAAACCGATTAAAAATAGTACAATGATATAGTCTATACCCATCTGATCACCTGTTTCCGATTTGCGCTAAAATATGACAATGATGACTTCTTTTTGTGAAAATATGTGATTAACGCTGTTCATCTCAATATCAGCTTGTTACAGGCAGTTTTTCACTTAACCAGGCTAAATATCCACCCTTTACATTCAACACATTTTCAAACCCATTTGCTTTCATAATACTTGTTGCGATTGCTGAACGAGCACCAGAGCGACATTGCATTAAATAGGTTTTATCTTTAGGCAACTGATCAAGCTGGTCCTTAAGCGTACCTAGCATGATATGCTCTGCACCATCAATTCTTCCTGCTTCCCATTCCGAATTATTTCGAACATCAATCAGACGGTATTGATTATCCTCTAAATATTCCTGTAGCTGTTCGATAGAGACTTCGTCATAATTATCTATCTTGTCCTGTGCTTCTAATAGACATGAAGGCTCTATTACTGCAACAACTCTATCTAATCCAATGGAGCGTAGGCTCTCTTTGATGTCCTCTACATACTTTTCAGAAGCAACTAGTACAATATCCTGATCATAATCCAAGATCCAGCCTGCCCAATTTGTAAATGATTTATTAAATGGGATATTTATTGCCCCTTGATAATGTGCTTTTGCAAATTCAACAGCAGTTCTTGTATCTAATAAAACTGCTTCCTTGTGGTGTTCTTCTAGCTCCATGGCATCTGCTAACTGAACTGTTTTTTCATGATTAATTAGATCAGGACCTATTTTATTTAATCTTTTCATCATTGCAAAATATTTAGGTGGTTCAGGTTGACCAGATAAAAGAAGTTGAACAAATTTCTCTTCATCCTCTGTTCTCAATGCCCAATTATTAACTTTTTCATAACCAACTGTCGACATTGGGACAGCACCTAGTGCTTTTCCACAAGCACTACCAGCTCCATGCCCTGGCCACACTTGCATAAAATCAGGCAATGCTTTGAATTTTTGCAAGGAATGAAACATTTGCTTAGCTCCTGCTTCAGCTGTATCAGCAATTCCTGCAGCTTTTTCTAATAAATCTGGTCGACCAATGTCACCAACAAAAACAAAGTCTCCTGTAAAAATTCCCATTGGTTCTTGAGATCCAGCCCCCTTATCTGTCAAAACAATAGAAATACTCTCAGGGGTATGACCTGGTGTATGCATCACTTCAAAGTCAATCATACCAAGCTTAAATTCACTACCATCCTTTAGAAGCTCATAATCTAGGTTCTTTACGTATTCATACTTCCAATTTTCGTCTCCCTCATCAGAAATGTAGAGCTTCACATCATGATTTTCTGCTAGCTCTCTCATTCCAGAAAGAAAATCTGCATGAATATGTGTTTCTGTAGCTGCAACAATTTTTAATCCTTCTTTTTTAGCTGTTTCAAAATAAGGATCTATTTTACGTGCTGGATCAACTATAATAGCTTCTCCAGTTCTTTGACACCCAACTAAATACGACATTTGTGCTAAATTCTCATCAAAAAATGATCTAAAAAACACATATATACCCCCAGTACTATTTTTCTTTATTGACAACCTCAAGGAAAGATTCTAAGTACCTAAATCCTTTTTGAATGGTTGGATCCTTTAATAAGCGATACATACCATATAAAGATAAATTGTTTGTGTTCTTATTATTTTTATATTGTTCGTTTGTTTCTTTAATCACGTCCATTGCTTTATCCAATGGGACAATATCATTTATATTTTCTAGCGCATATTCCACAGATGTTGTATCTGTTAAGAAATCACTTAGAAATTGCGTAATTTCATCCACTCTTTTCAGTACAGGAACCATTTTCGGCATTAAATGTACCATTTCAAGAAGAGCTGAAAAGTGTTCCTCTGTGATATGCAGGTTTTCTACTTTCTTCTCTACCTCATTACTCAGAGCTGATAATGATTGTTTGTCTTCTAGCACATTTTCAACAAATGTTAGTTTATCATCCAATGCCTGTACTCTTGATACAAAATCTGGAAGTTTTTGAACTAAATAATATAGTGAATCTAATTGCTTTTCATTTTCTAATTCCTTTAAAACATCTTCCATTGTAGAATGCCTTTGGGTTGTATCCAATGTAAAGCCTCCTTTTTCATTGATAGAGTTTCCACTGTTTTAGTTACATCGTTCCTTTCAACATGCCATTCCAATACATAATAGGGAGCAAGCCTTTTTTAACAAAGTACATGCTTGCCCTTTCTTTCGATTGATCAATTGGAAACGATTCTTGTGGAGCTTTATCATAATCAAATTCAGCCATTACTAAGCGATTAACTCCTGTAACTAATGGACAGGAAGTATAACCATCATATTTTGTTTTCAATTCTCTACCATGCATGGCAGCAATTAAATTTTCAGCTACTACGGGTGCTTGTTTGCGTATAGCTGCACCAGTTTTAGAGGTAGGTAAATTAGACACATCTCCAGCACTGAAAATATTATCAAAGGTCTTGTGCTGCAAGGTGTAAGCATCCACATCTACCCAGCCTGCAGCATCTGCAAGCGGACTAGCTGCAATAAAGCTAGGAGCTCCCATTGGAGGTGTGACGTGAATCATGTCATAATTTATCGTTGTTCTTTCATTGGTTTCTAGATTTTCGAAAACCGCAAATTTATTTTCTCCATCAATTTCAACTAGGTCTGTCATATAAGTTGTTTCAATACCTTTTCGATCAATAACCTGGTTTAACGTTCTTGCATAGGTTGGCACTGCGAAAATACTCTCTATACCAGAGATAAAGTGGATGTTTGCTTTAGAACGAACATCAACCTTATTAAAATAATCATCTGCTAGATACATAATTTTCTGTGGTGCTCCGCCACATTTTATAGGTGTGCTCGGTTGTGTAAATATAGCTGTTCCACCTTTGAAATTTTGAATGTTTTCCCAGGTGCTTTCTACAAATTCTGATGAATAATTACTACAGACTCCATTTTTACCCATCGTTTCTTTTAAGCCTTTTACAGCATCCCATTTGATTTCAAGTCCTGCTGCCACTACTAAATAATCATAATTAACCTGTGTATTCTGATCTGTAGTTAGCATGTTATCATCGGGAAAGAATGTTGTTACCGATTCCTTAAGCCATTGAACACCTTCTGGAATAAGTGTTTCTTGCTTACGGTGAGTATCTTTCAGTTTAGATTGTCCACCACCAACCAATGTCCATAATGGCTGATAATAATGATCTTCGGAAGGGTCAATAAGCATTACATTTTCTTTTAAATACGGTGCACTGCGAATAAGTCGTGAAGCAATTGAAATTCCCGCCGAACCAGCACCTACAATCACAACTTTAGAAAATTTTGATTCACTCATTTCATTACCTCCTAAATATATTTAGAAACTCAAAAATGTTTAATTTTTTAACTATTTCACTTAAATATCATTCTACTATAGGTTAGAAGCAACGAGTCATAGCGATCTGTTATAGGGTATAAGGAATAAGAAAGGCGTAACGCCTGCTTTAAAACGTAGAGATTGCGCCCCGTTCTTTGGGGGGCTTCGAAGTTAGTCGAACTTCCTTTACCCTCGAGATAAAGGAAACATGCTCCTTTAGGGGTATCCAACGTTAAGCTTTAGCCTGGTTTTAGTTGGGCCTCCTTATAAAACAAAACCGATGTTGACTTATACCCGTGGGGCACGACAGACACGACGAGCTAGTATCAACGTTGGTGCTCGTGACGTGGCCGAACTTAGCCGATGAAATTGCGACTATGACTCTGTCTGCACCTGACTGCTTGCTAATCGTCAAGTCTTCTTTATTGTAGGGGCTCGCATTAGCTCTTCGTTTTGGCGCTCGGAGCTAGATATGGCAACCTCCGAATAAAAATTAATTTGTGTAAAAATTTCATACTTTATTACTGAAATAAAAGACCAAGCCTCTCGCATTAAAAATGCAAAAGGCTTGGTCTTTGCCATCATATTATCTTATTCTGTAAACTTAAAATTCTCCTTTTTTAAAAATTGTACAAATAAACCAATACTGTTTTTAGGAAATCTTGTTGGTCTTTGTACAATCCATAAATCCCTAGAAATACTTGTATTTCTAATCGGTAAATGATGTACAATACCAAGCTCCAATACATGGGTAACTGACAGCTTAGGTACAATTCCAATTCCTAGTCCAGCCTCAACTGCACTAATAATTGCCTGTGTGCTTCCAAGTTCAATAGAGGAACTTATTCGTTCCAGCACTTGATTTTCTGCTAAGACACTTTCAATAATCTTCCTTGCTCCAGCATCCTTCTCTCGTAAAAGAATTCGTTCTTCCGCTAATGCTTCGATACTTATTTCTTTTCGATCTTTCCACTGATGATTTTGAGGAATGATTAAAATAAGCTCATCTTTTGCAAATCGCTCAATTTGAAAGTCCTTACGTACGACAATTCCCTCGACTAACGCAATATCAATTTCCAAGTTTTCCAATTTCGACAAAATTGTAGGAGTACTACCTATTGTTAAACTAAATTGAAAGGCTTTATTTTTCTTTTGTAACTTGCCTAACACTTTTGGAAGTAAATATTCTCCAATGGTTAAACTAGCTCCAATATGTAATATCTCTTCTTTTTCACTAGCTATATTAGCCATTACATCTTGAGATCGATTGAAATATTCTACAATTTCCTTTGCATACGGATATAAAATAGCCCCCGCTTCTGTAACACGAAGCACACCACTTTGCCGATCAAATAAAGCTACGCCATAATAGGTTTCTAGTTGTCGGATTTTACTAGTGACCGCTGGTTGCGTAATATAGCTGGTACGAGCAACCTGACTAATATTTCCATGTTCAACTACTTGGCAAAATAACTTCAAATTTTCTATATTCATAAGGAAAGCCACCTTTTATCTGATTTATCAACAAACGCCCATCATGCTATTCCTACTATCATAGCAAATTTAGCATGAAAGCCGCTACAGATTCTTGTTAAATAAAGAATCTGTAGCCGCTTATAATAAATAATCTATTCTGCTACTGGATAAGCGTAAGCAACAAATCGTTCTGGTGCGTTTCCAACATAGTGGAATGGGTAGCAAGTCGTTACGACTAGCACTTCCTCACCCATTTCTCTAATCACTGTTGTATCATCTTCTGGAACAATTTCCGTATCCCTTATTTCATAAGTGAATTCCCCGTATGGCATCTCTACAATAAATGTATCACCTAGCTCTAGCTCACCAAAATTTCTAAAAACCGTATCACGATGCCCAGAAAGTAAAATTTGTTCATTTTGCCCTGGATACATAGAGTTAGATAGGTGTCCAACACCTTTATTCAATGCATCTGGATCTGTTCCTTCTACAATAGGTAATGTTTTTCCTAATTTCGGTATTTCTAACGTCGCAAATGCTTCTTCATATTCAGCAGTGTATTCTTCTATCGCTTCTTCAAGCGTCTTGTCACCTTTAAGCTCTATTCCATTATCTATTTTTTCTTTTGCTTGAACGATCGACTGCTTTTGAGCTTGATGCCCATCCCATAATTGGTAAACAGCAACACCTACAAAGCCAAGTCCAACAACGATAAATAAGATACTAATTATCCGTCTCATTTATCTACTCCTCCTCTATGTATACTTCTATATTTAATTATACGGCAAAATAAACCAAAAAGTATGAAGATTTTCTTTAGAATATATTCCAATTTCTCCGCAATGTCTTTCAATAATCTCTTTAGAAATAGCAAGACCTAGCCCCGATCCACCTAACTCTCGTGAACGTGAAGGCTCCGATCGATAAAAACGTTCAAAAATTTTTTCTCTTTCTAATTCAGAAAGAGCTTGCCCAGGCCCTGTAACGGACACCTTATATGCTGAAGATAATTTTTCTCCTTGAACCACAATCGGTCCTTCGCCTCTATAATAACGTATCGCATTATCTAATAAATTACTGATTACTTGCGAAATACTTGTTCGATTTATATCAATAATCGCTGATTCTACATCTATTTCTATTTTAATATTTTTTTGCTCTAATGATAAGTAAAATATCTCCATTGATTTTTCAATAAAGTCTTGCAGCTCCACAGCTTCTTTATCTTCAAATGTACGGGACTGCATATCATCCCATTCCTTTAATTTTTCCATCTGTTCTACTAGCTGTGTTAACTTTGATGATTCTTCATAAAGTGCTTGATACAATCGTTCGTCACCTTCAATAATTCCATTCTGTAATGCACGTAAATATCCATTCAAATTGGTCAGCGGTGTACGAAACTCATGAGATAAATCAGATACCAATTTCTTTCTGTGCTGCTCATTTGTTTCTAATTGCTGGGAAAAATCATTGAAATGTCTAATCAATTCTCCTATTTCCCCATCTTCTTTCGCTGGAATTGGCTTTGGATATTGGCCTTGTTTCATCTTTTTGGTAGATTCAATTAATTCTCTTAATGGTTGCGTAATTTTCCTCATTAAAAAATAATGGATAATACTTCCTATAATAACGGCTGTAATGCTAAATATCCATAAATACTGATAGAGTGTTGTTCTAAACTGACTCTGTTTTTGTCCATTCGTTGATAACATTCCATCTGCCAGTGTACAAGCTGTATTATAAATCGCCCAACTACTCAGCATTACAAAAGCTACAATCACCAAAATATTAATAAATGTTAATCGAAATAAAAATTGCTTTGGTAGAAAGAACCTTTTCCATCTATTCCGTAACAAATTTATACCCCATTCCTCGAACGGTAATAATACGCTTTGGTGAAGCTGGATTGTCTTCAATTTTCTTCCGTAGCTTTTTTATATGTGCATCTATTGTTCGATCCAATACGATTTTATCTGCATAAGGATATAATTGTTGTATAAGATGCTCCCTAGAAATAACGATATTTGGATTTTCCATAAAATAATAAAGCAGATTAAATTCATGCTTCGTTAAATCTAATGGTTTATCAAATAATAAAGTCTCACCTTTTCTAGGCTTAATACAGAGACCATTATGAGCAATTTTTTGGCAATACTGTCCGGTTCGACGTAAAACGGCCTCCACATGTGCAAGAAGCTCTTCTGGTTCAAATGGTTTTACCAAATAATCATCTGCCCCAATTTTCAAGCCATGAATCTTATCTTCTGTACGAGACTTAGCAGACAGCATAATAATAGATACTTCATTGCGCTCTTGCTCCCTAACCCACATGCAAAACTCTTCGCCACTTAGCTTTGGGAGCATTAAATCAAGAATAATAAGACAAGGATGATTGGTTAAGAAAACTTCCTTTGCATCTTCTCCATCTACCGCTGTAAATACATCATAACCTGCCTTTTGTAAATAAATACAAACTAATTCCCGAATCATTCTATCGTCTTCTACAACAAGTATTGCTTGCTTCATCCTGCTCACCTCTTACCCACTATCCTACCACAACATACTATTCTATATCTGCAAATACCTCTTCCATTTGCTCGTATGTTAATGGTCCAAAAGATTTAAACTGGATAACACCTTCTGAATCTAACATAAAGGAAGTTGGAATTGGCTGTATCTTATATGCTGTTGCTACTTCAATAACTTCATCTAATAAAATAGGAAAGGTCAGCCCATACTCATCTACAAATCGTTGTACTTGATTTGTACTTGGCTCAGTTTCGGTTAAATTAATCGCCAATATTTCTACATCATTTTGTTTATAAAACTCTTCCATATCAGGCATTTCTGCTCGACATGGTGGACACCAGGTGGCCCAAAAGTTTATCCATACTCTGCTACCACGATAATCTGATAGCGCTACCTCTTCCCCATCTAATGTGGTCAAATGAAAATCTGGTGCCATATCTCCAACATTTAGACCTACTACTGACTCCTCTTGCTCCTCCGATTCTTGTAGGACATCTTCATTCTCTTCTGATTTCCCAGGTACTCCACTAGTTTCTTCTTCCAATATCTCAGGTTCTTCTTCCTCAGTGTTCTCGTCTAACATTACTTCATCTCTGCTTGTATCATTTTCTGACAAAACAAACTCATATATTGTCCAACCAAGCATCCCAACCAATAATACAATTAATAAAGCTTTTTTCATCAAAACACCCCTATTTATTCCATTCTGTTGAAATGTTGGAGCATTTGATCATAATTCATTGCTCCAAGTGCTATAAATTGAATTCTCCCATTAGAATCAATCATATATGATGTAGGATACGCTTGAATTCTATAAGCATTCATTACATCTGATTCTTCATCCATTAAAATTGGAAAAGTTAATCCATATTCTTCTACAAAATCAGCGACTACCTCTTCATTTTGTTCTGTTGCAGTCATATTCAATGCTAAAACCGTTATCTCTTCGTTCTCATGAAGCTTTTGCATATCAGGCATTTCTGCTCGGCATGGTGGACACCAGGTTGCCCAAAAATTAAGCATGACACGTTTCCCGCGATAATCAGATAATTTTCTTTGCTCTCCCTCTAATGTCATCACCTCAAAATCAGGAGCAAATTGACCTCTTTCCAGTCCTGTTTCATCTGATTCTTCCGCATCATCTGTTGGTATAGCAGTAATCCGATTATCTGATAATGTGCTTTCTTCATTAACTTCATCTTGCTTAGAGCCAACAAATTCAAATATAGCCCAGCCAAGCATTCCTAATATGATAAGAATGGGTATTCCTTTCTTCATATGAAACTCCTCCAATAACTAACCTAATCTTGATAGCCAAGTGTCTTGGATTAAATCAAGTAAAAATGCTGAAATTCGTGGCATTAACCCAAAGAATAAAACAAGCCCCATAATGACCATCAATAATCCACCGATTTTCATAATCACTCCACTATGACGTACAATCCATCTTGTTGAGCCGAGGAAGAATGTTAAAATAAGGAATGGTAAAGCAAAACCGATTACATAAAAGACGGTATATAATACACCTTGCCCTGGATTTGTAGCAGCAAGAAATAAAATAGAACCGAAAATTGGTCCAATACAAGGAGTCCATCCAGCAGCAAATCCTAAACCAACAAAAAAGCTTCCCAAAAATCCTACAGGCCGCTTCGTTCGCTGAAAACGTCTTTCTTTCATAAGCGTTGGAATGGTAATCCATCCTGCAACAAATAACCCCATAAACACAATGAAGATTCCAGCAATACGCTGAATCAATAAGCCTGTCTCTCCAATTAATAAGCCTTGTATCCACTGCCCTAGAAAAGAAGCACTAGCACCTAAGCCAATGAATACTAAGGAAACTCCTAGTAAAAAGAAGAAAGAATGACTTAATAAGTCCTTGCGTATTTTCACATTATGATCTCCTTGTAAATCCTTAACACTAATACCTGTAATATAAGACATATAAGCTGGAAAAATAGGCAATACACAAGGAGATAAGAAAGATAATGCACCAGCTCCTAATGATAAAATGATTCCCATAATTAAGACTGTATCTGTTTCAATAACACCCATTATGATTTTCGCTTCCTCTCATTTAAAATCAGGATAGACAAACATCCTATAAAAAACACAATAATGAACCAAATTTCTATTAAATAGCCAAAAATCGCTACAAAAGGATAGATAAGATTTAATACCAGTATGCCTAGAGACAAAATTATTAAGATGCTAGTTAACAACCAAAAAATTGGTATTCTCTCACGTAATAAAAAAAGCAGAATCAACAAGATCACACTTAAAATCAAATATCCAAGTGAATACATATTATCCTCTATCATGAATTGCATAAACTCGTAGAAAAACAATGCCACTAGGAATACATGTGTACATGCTTCAGCAAATAGCAGGATGTCTAATTTTTTCCTTATCCATTGATAAAGAACGAGGCCACCCGTAAATAACACTGCTAAGTAAAATGCCCCTGAATTCCCTGGATAAGCTAATACCGCAAGTGGATCCTGAATAAATAAAGGAAGATGAAGCAGTATTTTTCCAACCCATATAAAAATAACCAAATTAATTAATTGTGATGTCAAAATTTCCATATATTTTTTCTTTTCCAGTTTTGAAAAATCGCTAAATACATAGAAAAAAATCAAACCAATAGCTAGGCTGAGAACTATCATGCCAATTGCTAGGGCTTTACTCACGATGATCATGATAAGTCCCTCCATTTTTCTACTTATTATCATTTTACGAAACGAATGTGAAAGTTTGATGAAAAAAACGAAAAGCGTAGAGCTCCTGCTTAAAAACGTAGAGATTGGAGGGGCACAACCGAGATAAAGGAAACATGCCCCTTTAGGGGTATCCGACGTTAGGCTGTAGTCGGGCTTCCTTATAAAACAGAGCCGATGTTGACTTATTGTAGGACGCGACGCGAAATCTCTTAGATTTTGGCGCTCGGAGCTAGACAACGCTATTTAAGCATAAGAATTCATTTGGACAAAACTCTTATGCTTTCTTATTTTATAAAATATACCACTTTAAAACATAAAAATGTTATACTTTCTGCCGTAGAAGATGTTCCATTCTTCTATAATTATTTGAAATATTATGTGTGAAAACAGATATTACCAATCAAGAAGAAATCAACACTCTTGCAGCACAAGCAAAACATTTGGATATGTAGATACTTATGTGAATAATGCCAGAATAATGGGTTCAAGTAGAATTAAAGATGGGGATATCTCTAATTGAACACAATGATTGATATTAAGTGTCAAAGGTGTCCTCTATAGAATTCACTCTGTTCTAACAGATATGCTAGCAAATCAAAATGGGCATATTGTTAATATAGCTTCTGATTCAGGGTATGAAGTAACAGAATGACTTACTGTATATTGTGCAACCAAACATGCAGTCCGTGCTATTTCTGTAGGATTAGAGAGAGAGCTTGAAAAAACAGGTGTACGTGTTACCAATATTTCTCCAGGAATGGTTGAAACCACTCTAAGTTCAAAAAGCCCGTTTGATGAGGGCAGAAACAAAAGATATTGCACGAGCTGTTGTCTATGCAATAACACAACCAGATTACGTAAATGTAAATAAAATACTTATTAGACCTATTTCGTCTTAGCGCATTGGTCTAAATAAAAGTAAAGACACCTTTCGTTGAAGTCATAACAACTGAAGGGTGTCTGTTGAATGTAAATTATCTATATTCTAATCTTCCAAGTAAATAAGCTGTGAATAATCCAGTTAAAAATGTAAAAATACTAATGATTACTAATGCTGCAGAAGCTGGCCAACCTGGGAAAACGACAAAAACAGAACCAACCACTAGTCCAATGGTTGCTGCAAAGGTTAGAGTATAATGATTTTTTAAAAAATATCCAACAATTCTACTCATCACAATAAAACCAAGTGCAATTCCAAGTCCTGTTACAGCAATAATATTCAGCTGAAAATTACTAATTGCAGCGATAACTGTTGGAAACACTCCTAAAATAAGCAACATAAAAGAACCACTAATTCCCGGAATAATTAAAGCGCTACTGGCAATCATCCCTGAGAAAAATAATAAGATGTATGTAGAAGTAGTTATATTTGAAATAATTTCTCCTTCTCCAGTACTTATAAAACCTAAAATAGTAACTACAATGATTCCAACAACCATAAAAATAATATGTTTCATTTTAAAGGTATTTTTTGCATCTACTTTATGTAATAAAAACGGTAAAACGCCAAGAATTAATCCCATAAAGAAAAATTGTGTTGGTGCAGGATAATGGTTAAATAACCATTCAATTAACCTTGCTAATAGGAAAATAGATACTACCATCCCTATACCAAGTGGAATTAGAAATCCGAGTTGTTTTTTCCAATCCTTGCTAAAAAAACCATTAATTGCTGCAATTAATCTTTCATAAATTCCTAATAAAAGTGCAATTGTACCTCCACTAATGCCTGGAATTACTTCAACTGCTCCCATTATTAGTCCGCGATATGTATTTTTCCATTCCATTATTCGTTTGTCTCCTTAGTTCTCCAAAAATAGCATCTATCTTACATCATATCAAAAAAATTTTATAAATAATATTGTTAATTTGATTAGTGGAAAAGATATTTTTCTTCCAAATAAAATCAGAAATATCTACTTATTTTTCTTCCTTAAGTAATCACCATTCCTCCTAAAGCACCTATGATTACAATAAGCCAAATTGGTAATTTCCAATACATAAGTAAACTAAATAATATCGCAGCAAATGCAAAATCAATTGGCTCTAAAATAGCACTGGTCCATATTGGATGATAAAAAGCTGCGATTAATATTCCAACTACCGCTGCATTGACTCCCATAAAAGCAGCTTTCATTTTATTATTTTTTCTTATTTGGTCCCAAAATGGCAATGTACCTATAATTAATAAAAACGCTGGCAAAAAAATTGCAATTGTAGCCAAAAGGCCACCCTGCCAGCCATTGATAACTGCACCGATATATGCGGCAAAGGTGAATAATGGTCCTGGAACCGCTTGAGTAGCCCCATAACCTGCTAGAAAGGAAGCTTCGTCTAACCACCCTGTAGGAATAAATTCACGCTCTAATAATGGAAGAACCACATGACCTCCACCAAAAACAAGTGAACCAGAGCGATAAAAGCTATCAAACATTGCTATCCAGGTGGCTGAAGTAACTTCTCTTAAGATCGGAAGCATGACAAGAAAGCCAATAAATAAAGATAAACAAATGACTCCTATCTTTTTAGAAATAGGAAAATGAAATGTAGATTCATCCGAACTGGAAGCGTTTTTATAAATAAAATACCCAAATAAACCTGCTAATAGAATAATGCCAACTTGGGTAAATACTGTCTGCCATACTAAGGCAATAACTAATGCGAACAAGGCAATCGTTTTTCGTTGTAAATCAGGTGTCAATTGTTTTGCCATTCCTAAAATTGCATGTGCAACAATAACCACAGCAACAATCTTCAAACCGTGAATCCAACCAAAATTGTCCATCGTGGATCCTTGTAAAAATAAAGCAAGTGAGATTAATAGAATAACGGATGGAAATGTAAAGCCAATAAATCCTATAATACCACCGAGAATACCACCACGCATTACACCAATCCCAATTCCAACCTGACTACTAGCTGGCCCCGGTAAAAATTGACATAATGCAACTAAATCTGCATAACTCTTTTCATCCATCCACTTTCTTTTCCGAACATATTCCTCATGGAAATAACCTAAATGTGCCACCGGTCCTCCAAAAGAGGTTAAACCAAGTCGCGTTGAAATAAGAAGAATTTCTAGCAATAAACTAAATTTATTTTTATGTATAGGTTGATCCATACACTACATTCCCCCTTTTTGCGTATCTTAAGTTTCTAAAAACTATCATGAATGTATTGATTTTTCAATCTTTGAAAAAATAATTTACAAATAATTTACATTTAGAAAAGCTCAATTTTCCTTACAAACTAAAATTCCGACTTCAAGAGCTCCGACGTGACCACTGTTATAACACATTTTCTATGATATCGGAGCTAGACCTGGCTTGCTCAAAGAATCTAGTGAAAATACTATGTTTTCTTTTCGTTCAAAAAAGCCAACTTTATCTTTCAGACAAAGTTGGCTTCCTTGCTTCAAGCAGTAAAGCTTAATACAAGCTTCCACTTGATTTCCGTTTAAACACAGTCTTCCCACTCGTTCCGCTCACTATATCGATAGTAACACCACGGTTAATCCGACCAGCACTTACATATAAGAACAACCATGCAATACCGAGAGATAATACGAACATGAGCAATAGGCCTAAACCAATTACTATAATGGGATAGCTTGCTTTCCATGTTAGCAAAACACTAAATAAACTTAATACTAAACTGAAAAATCCAGAGATATCAGTAGCCGCCTCAGCTACAAATGGAGCAGCGTCACCAGGTACGAGCATTAATGCGTAAGGTATAGTTAAAATGAACAAATACACATACGACAGTAATAATAAAATAATCGATGTTCCAAAAGTTAGTCGTTGCTGCGGATTGGTTGGATTAAACCTTGCACCAATTGTTCCAATCCAAATGCCAATGGCACTAATTCCAACGGTAATTCCTGCTTTCACGATAATACCAAGGATAAATTGCCACCATGCCCAGCCGAGAAAAGCTCCTACAATACATTCCAAGATTGTTAAAATAATGAATGGAAGCAACCAACTAATCCATAGCTTCCCAAGAGCAATATCGCGACCTGACAACGGGAGTGTGCGTAAAATCCACATAGATAATCCTTCTCGAGAAATAGCCGTAGCAGCTAGCTGACCGTTAAACATAGCATAAATAAATAAAAACACACCTTGAGCAACTGGCCATGAAATTTCATTAAATCCACGGAGTTCATTTAAGCTCACGCCCCCACCTATAAAACCAATCACAGGAAAAATAATGAAAAAAGCGAGCGGTAAAAACACCAGCCATTCCCTCATATCACGCTTAATGGAAAACCATTCTTTCTTCCCAATCGCCATAATCGGATGTGATATACCTTGGGCACGTTCCTTTTTAATTTTACGTTTTTTCTTTTTCCTGCCTCCTTCACTTAGTCTAATCCAACCTGTACGGAAACCCTTCTCAACTAATGTTGTCGTAAGCAAGACAGACACAACAGCAAGAAGTAAAAATAAAACCAAAGGTAGAAAAAAGTTCATCGATCCATTTGTCGCACTAATTAATGCATTACTTCCCCAACTTATTGGCACCCAATCTGGTAAAACTGGAAGTCCAGAGGTTATTGACTCTGAAAAGGAACGATCATTCGACATTTGTGGCAACATAAATAACAAGTAGACAACCAATCCTGATAAAAAGCTCATTGCAGTCATAAATTCGTTTGCTCGACTTGCAGGCAAAATTTGTATGACAATTAAATTAAGTAAGTAGGCAATGGAAAGTCCAATAATTGCCGCTGCAAACAACACCAATATGAGTACGAAATAATATAAAATATTTGCATCGCTAGCCACCCCATAAGCTGTGAGTGGTACTAAAAAAAATAAAAAAGCAGTTATAGGTGTGCCGATAAAACTTTGGCTGTACTTCATTAGAAAAATATGTCTCGTTTTAATCGGTAATGTGAAGAGAAACTCTAAATCTGTTGCTGAGTACAATTGTTTAAACACTTGTGGCATCCCCATTAGTATAATCATCCCAATAATCATTAAAAAACTATAAGAAAAGATACCAGCTAAAATAGGCTCGGTCACCGATCCGGCAATTCGCCATATCGCTTCAGAAAATAAAAATAGTAGAATAGCTAAAACTACAAAAATAACAAGATAGGCAAAATAGTTTTTCAGCTCTTGAGATTTGAGTGTGTTCACGAATATTCTTCTCTGATTTCTGAGCAAGATTTTCATCATAATCGATCACCTGATTGATCTTCTTTCGCCATCTCCTGGATTACTGCTTCTTGATCATCACCACCTGTTAACTCTAGGAATATATCTTCAAGGCTTCCTTCTGTACGTCCATCTTTTTCTCTTAATTCATCCATTGTGCCAAGAGCAATGATATCGCCATCTGCAATAATCCCAATTCTGTCACACATCTGTTCCGCTATTTCAAGAATATGCGTTGTTAAAAAAGCCGTCATGCCATTATCACATTCTTCTCTAAGCAAATTTTTTAAATTCCGTGCACTTTTTGGATCAAGTCCTACTGTTGGTTCATCTAAAAATAAAATTTCTGGCTCATGGACAAGTGCTCCACAGATTGCAATTTTTTGCTTCATCCCATGAGAATATCCTTCAATCAATTCATCAGCCCGATCATTCAATCCAAATATGTACAATAACTTGTTCGCTCGTTCTTTAAAACGATCTTCTGGTATTTGAAATACAGATGCTACGAACTCTAAATATTCCCAACCCGTTAGTTTCGGATACAGATTTGGCTGATCTGGAACATAAGCAATCTGCTTTTTCGCTTCAATTGGATCTTTCCAAATATCGTAACCATTTATTTCAACCGTACCACTTGTTGGCTCAAGTAATCCCGTCATCATTTTAATCGTCGTAGTTTTGCCCGCTCCATTTGGCCCTAAAAATCCAAACAACTCCCCTTTTTTCACTTCAAAATTAATTTGTTTTACAGCGGATTGATTTCCATATTTTTTCTCAAGCTCTAAAATTTTAATGGATCGTTCACCCATCTTATTACCTCCTATATTCATTTTAAAGTTAACAATTACTTGGTTAAAGACATCAGGTTAATATTTCAATGATAAAAATACTTCTGTCGTTTTCATGCATCTAAAAATAGATAATGATTTTCACAGTTGATTTCAACTTATATGTTAACAGTTCTCTATTAAAATTAGAAATAAAGTCTATAACAGCGACTTCACGAGCGCAGGTACCCTTGTTAGTTGCAAGGCGCCTGCGCTGGACATGCTATTTTAGATAAACACAGATAGCTTAATACTTTCCCTTCCATAAACAAAAAGCCAATGAAGTCCACCAAATAATGGACTTCATTGACTTTAATAAGAAAAATTAAGCTCCTTCTATCATATCTCTTCTACGATATCCATAATAACCAATAATCATTAAGAGAGTACTAATCAGTGTAATCGTAATAAAAACTGTTGGAGCAAAATCCTCCATTGGCATTTGTGGTATCCAGCTTTGGATAGCCGTTTTCGAAAACCATTCTGGTAAATCCAAAATGCCACCAAAATAATTTAACATAAAAGAATATCCTAGATAAGCGTAAATTACTTTTCCTAATCTTGGTGCCCATCCAAGTGCTAAAGCTGCAAGTGCTGTGAAGAATAAAACGGAAGGGAAAAGGTTAAAACCTGCAGCAATAAAATCAATCATCCCTATTGCTTCATTGTCATTCATAGCATACATCGCTGAGCCCCCAAGTGAGACTGCAGATAATATTGTTCCTAAAAAGCCTGCACCAATTGCTATCCCAATACTGGTCCAATAAAGCTGACCACGTGTTACTTTAGTTGCGTAAAATTGGCTTAAATATGAACGACTCTCTTCTGTAAAAAGTCGATTAACAATCGCAATTGGCAAAATAGAAACAAGCACTATCATCACCATCATAATCGTACCTGTAAAGGATTCTTCTATAGAAAATCCAGTATAAGAAAACATTTGCTGCATTAGCTCATTGCTCTCAAGGAAGGTTTGCATATCTCCATAAATTGAACCATAGGCTCCTCCCATGATTGCAAAAGCAATTAACCAACCAATCATAACGCCTTTGTTGATTTTCATGAATAATCCTGGAACAGATAATAGGGATTTTTTCGCATTTGCTCGACCTTCTCTTTCTGGCAAATAGCCTGCCCCCATATCTCGACCACCTTCAAGCGCAAATGCAATGACGAGCAGAATTACACTAAAGATTAAGAAAAAAACAACCGGCATCCAATTATTATCTGTAAACGGGTAAGTTAAGTAAACCCAACCTAATGGATTAAACATAGATAAATCTACATTTGAAACATCCGTTCCTGCACGAATAATATAAAAAAGTCCAATTAAGCCCAGTGCTGATCCTGTTGCACCAGAAGATGAAGGCATAATTTGAGCCATTACTAAGGCAATTACCGCACCTATTACACCTGCCATTCCAATTGATATCCCAAACAGTAATGCTCCTTGAACAGAAATACCATCCGCGCCAAAGCTTAATAACGTCCCTGCAATAAAAAATACTAATACTGTATTAACCACAATCACTTGAGCCACTGCAGCTAAGGAATTTGCTTGACGCCCAATTTGGAAAGAACGTACTAACTCTGTTAATCCTAGATCTTCTTCTTTACGTGTATGTCCTACTATATGTAAGACAGAAATAATAATCGCAAATAATCCACAAAATAATAGCATTTCCTGTGAATACATAGCTCCTAATGTATAATCTAGTGCATTATCAATTGGTGTAGGACCGACCATTGCGATCATTGCTGGATTCTGCATTGTTTCATACATGCCAACCAAGCCCTGCCCTTTGGTTAACTCCTCAAATGCTGGGACAAAGCCTCCTGAAAACAATCCTAAGCCTAGTATCCAAATAATCAGCTTTTTCCAATCACGTTTCAAATATTGCCAAAACAATATATCCCAACGTGCAAATTTTTCTTTCATCGTATCAACACCTCCATCCTAATGCTTAGCCTTCATAGTGACGTAGGAATAAATCTTCTAACGTTGGTGGAACGGCTTCAAATGTCTTTACTCCCAATTTGGTTGCTTCCTTTAAAATATCATTCATATATTGATGATCAGCCGAAAATGTTACATGGTTATCTTTCTGTATAAAATCATGCACACCATTGATCGATGCCATGAGGGAAACATCTTCTTCTGTAGACATTGTTATCGTTGTACGAGTTAAATGACGCAATTCATCCAAGGTACCTGTTTCTACAATTTTTCCTTGACGAATAATAACAATTTTATCTGCTAATCGTTCCACTTCACTCAAAATATGTGAAGAAAGTAAAATAGCTTTTCCTGCATGTTTAATTTTCTCCACTTCCTCCTGGAAAACGGCCTCCATCAAAGGGTCAAGCCCAGAAGTTGGTTCATCAAATATATATAAATCTGAGTCAACAGATAAAGCTGCAATTAATCCAACCTTTTGTCTATTTCCTTTTGAATATCCTTTTGCTTTTTTCTTTGGATCTAATTCAAAGCGTTTGATAAGATAATCACGTTTTCTCTCATCTCCACCACCATGAAGCTTAAGAAATAAATCAATAATCTCTCCACCTGTCAGACTTCCCCAAAGCGTTACATCGCCTGGAACATATGATATACGTTTATGAATCTCAAGGCTGTCTTTCCATACATCTTTTCCGAAAATCTCTGCAATACCAGCATCACGCTTAATAATTCCTAACAAAGCACGTATTGTTGTTGATTTACCAGAACCATTTGGCCCAATAAATCCGACCACTTCCCCAGCATTTACATTGAACGTCACATCACTTAATGCTTGAAATTTACCGAACTTTTTCTGCAAACCTTCTAATCTCACAATTTTCTTCATAACGCTGACACTCCTTTTTTAAAAATAGCTACCATGTCAAAACGTGCTTTCCAAGAAAAGGCTGAAAATAAACCATTAATATCTTTTTGGTTCGTATTACTTCATAACAAACCTATTTATAAACTAAAATATGATTATAAGTTCAATAATAATCCTTTTTAAAAAAATATTCAATGAAATAAATACTATTTTCTATTTGATAGTTCATAAATTTACATATATAATAAATAGGAAGAAACATGATTATTTGAAGAAACTTTTGAATGATATATAGAAAGCAGGTATAAATATGAACGGTTTTCAAAAACGGACAGAAGAAAAGAAAATTCAAATTTTGGAAGCAACTTTTGGGTTGTTGAATACTAATACAGGTAAAGGAAATATAACAATAGAGCAAATTGCAAAACATGCTAATGTCGGCAAAGCGACTGTTTTTAAGTACTTTGGAAATAAAGAGAATCTTTTCCATGAAGTTTTTAAGCATTTTTTAGAAGATATGGGTAATCAAGCGAAACAAATTATGGCTGAAAATAAACCTTTCGAAGAAACATTGATTGCCATGAGCAAAAATAAAATTTCTTATTTAGAAAAAATTAATAAAGATTTTTATCTAGATATGATGAGGTATCTTACTGAAAAAGGTGAAGACGGGCTATCCATGATAATGCAGAAATATACTCAGGAAAGCTTTAGGATGATGCTGGACTTATTCCATCAAGGGCGCAAAGAAGGAAAAGTCGACTTAAAATATTCTGATGAATTTCTACTATTATATTTTCAAGCACTTGTTGAGGGCCTTTCAAATCCAAATGTATATGAAAAAATAACACCTTATACAGAGGAATGGACAGAAATGTTCATCAAAGGGATTGCACCAGAGAAGAAATAAAAATATAACAGAGGACGGACACTAACTTGTCCTCTGCATTCATTCTAACTTTGATTTTCTTCATTTACCTCACATCAGTTCAAAATCTGCACCCTCGGGATATAAGGTTACAAATTCTTCGTTCTCTGGGTTTCGATAAGCTATTTTTGTCTCCTCCAGCATCTCCATATATCCTAATTCTTCAATAATTGTCTTGGTTGACAAGAACTTCTTACTAATTCATAATCCTAACTCTTTCTTTTGCGATAAATCTAAGCGTCCCACCAGCTTGTTTCCATATCAATCAACCAATGATTTTTTAATGTTAAAGCACGCTCTATTGCTGCAATGATTCCAGCAATGAAAACCGTTGTATTTAACCAAGCGGGGAGGGTAATTGGTGACTCAAAGGAGCCCCATCTTTCTTCAATAATAGGAAGCTGCGAAATAAGTGAAATAAGCTGAGGAAGACCTAATATAATAGAAATAAGTAGGGTCACAATGGCTAGTTTACCAATAATGGAACTGACTTTCGGAAAACGAGCATCAAATCGCATGCGTAGTCCTTCAGCAGAAAGGCGATCTGGAGATAAAACATGTTCTTGTCCATCTTCTGTAACATAATGAATCCGTTTCAAACCATAAGAAGTTGTAGCTACCTCAATAACACCACCTGGAACGGGGAAAAATGCTGGATCAGTAACTCTTGCATAATGTTTTCCATCACGATATAAATCAATCGTATAGTTTTCATCCATTAAATTAACGTGAACCGCATAAATATGTGATTCTCCATCATTTTCTTGCAACTTGATATAAAAAAGCGAACGATGAAACACCTCATAAAAACGAAAAGGCTTGAGTGCATGACCATCTCCACTTTTCACCTTTTTCATTTTCCTTTGTCGATGCTTATTCTTGAAAAAACGTAACATTCCACTTGACCTCCATGTCCTCATCACATAATTCTATTGTTCATTAATAGTTTGAATACGTTTGATTTCATTTTAATATAGATTACCGCTTCTTATAAAGTTTTTTTGCTGATGCAAAATGAGGCTTGGTGCATATTTTGTTTTGTAGATTCTTCAGACACTTTCTTGTGGCATTAGGTCGAGCCTAATCTTAGCTTTTATACATAGAGGTTAAACATATTTATATCATAGCCAAGCTGTTTAAAAATTGACCTCGATGATGGAAAAAATGAGAAATCTCTTCCACAAGCCAATGTGCTTGGATTTTCCCTCTTTCCAAATAAAATGGTTTAGTCTTCTTAGTTAGAAGCTCCTCATCTGATAAGGAAACCATATATGTTTTATACTGTTGAAATCCTTTATGCATTGCTCCAATCATCGCTTTTGTTGATTCTATCTGCTCATATGATGCTTCTAAGTTTTGGATTGTTTCCTGATCCTTCTCCTGCCAGAGATGTAAATCCACTTCTGATATTGAAATAATATGTATCGCAAGCTCTTGTAGATTTCGCATATTTTCCGCTGGTCGATAATTCCAATCTTTCTCCTTCACTTTTTGCAATAATCCTTCCATCGTTCGGATTCCAAGCTCTAGTACAGCTAATAATTCATCTCTTAAAACAGATACAGCACCCATTACACTCTCCCTTCTCTTTTTTAGAATCATTTTCTCCTTTTCCTTTTTCTCTAACATGTTAAACAAATTGTTTATTTGCGGATAAAATTCCAAAAACCATATTTACCCTTTATTCCACAATAAGAATGGAATAAAAAGTAAGAAGAAATTTTAGATGGACATGAAAATAGCCATTGGAAGATTTGTGATCATCTTTCCAATGGCTGATGTTAAGTTATGTTAAACATGATATAAGTAGCTTGGTCGTTCCCAAAAACGTTGTTTGGCCATTGCTTGAATAAACGCAGGTCCAAACTCTGTATCTTTTTCAATAATAACACCTGGCATATCCTTTATCTGAGCAGTTTGACCTTGAGGGTATTCATTATTAGGCTCTGGTTTGACGGAGTGAATCAAATCTGGGAATTTAATTGCATCTTGGATGAAGAAAATCGGGAAATTAATAGCAACAATATCAAAATTTCCATCATCTGTGTAGAACTTAATAGAAAAACCACGTACATCACGAACCGTTTCATTACAGCCTCGTGAACCAATCACTTGTGAAAACCGCACAAATAATGGTGTTTTCTTCGAAGGATCCTGTAAGAAATCTGCCATCGTTATATCACTCATGGATTGATACAGTTCGAATTCTCCATAAGCCCCATAGCCACGTGCATGAACGACTCATTCTGGTATTCTTTCTCGGTCAAAATGTGCTATTTTTTCTCTCGCAAGAAAATCTTCAATCAGGGTTGGTCCACGATCTCCAGTAGTCAATGAATTTTCATCATCCGCAATCTTTTTCCCCTCATTGGAAATCATCTCTTGATTATAAGTATCTCTAATAAATGACTTTAGTTGTTCTTCTTTTTTATTTATGTGTTTATCTTCACTCACAAAGCTTGTTCTCCCTTCAATAGTAATTATCCTGTATTCTTACTAAAAAAGTCCTAGAGTATTCACAACACAATAATCATTAACCCATGTTTGAACAATTGTTTACCAAGGAGATAAGGAATTTTTACGAAAATTTTCTAGCTTAAAGATCCTAGATAAGAAAAATTCATTTTCAAAATAAGACCCGTTGCTCAAAACAGTGAAAAAGCAGTGATTATATCCCTGTAAAGAATAAACGGTGAGGCGAACCAACGATAGAAGTTCTAAAAAGACAAATATCACACTATACCTATTATGTAGAAGGACTTTGAAAAGTTAGAAGAGTATTTAATAAAGAAGATACTAAAAAAGAATCTATTATATTTTGTTTTATCGTCAATACTCTACACCTTGAACGAAAAGCGCAGAGCGCCCTTACAGGCTAAAAACGCGACGTCCTGTCGCAACGCCTGCACTAGCACGTCCTATGCGTCGAAAAACGTAGAGATTGGAGTGTCACAACCGAGATAAAGGAAGCACGGTGAGGTCACGAACCGATGTTGACTTATTGTAGGGAGTGACGCGAAATTTCATAGTTTTTGGCGCTCGGAGCTAGACATGGCTAACTCTGAATAAGAATAAATTTTTGCCAACTTTTATACTTTCTTATCCCATAAAAAAGGAGATCTGAAAATGAAAAATATGAAAAAGACGGTATCCCTATTTGGAATCAGTTGTCTATTGATGGGAATTATCGTTGCACCTTTTGCCTTTTTCTTTACCCGTTCTTTAGAGTCAGTAGAGGTAGCCACCTTCTCAGCAGACGAAACATTTCAAACTGCAGACAAAGCAAACTATACTACTTATCAAACCTCTAACGAAACAATTTCATGCCAAGATCAGGATGGGAATGATATTAACTTATTTCAAGGACATGATTCAAACATTGCTTTTACAAGTGATGACTTCATACATCGAGTACATGTCACCTGCAACGCTGACATTACAGCCTTCGAGGGAACATCTCCAAGAGCATTGCACTTAACAAGCGGTTTATTCCTTGCATCACCTATCCTCATTGGTATAGGCATATGGACAATTAGGCAAAATAGAAAGTTTGTAGATTCAAATTAATCTCTGATTCTCTCTTTTACTCTTTAAACAAAATAACAAACAGCAAGTAACTTATTATTAATTTTCGCTATGATTACCACTCTCCTTACTTATGGCAATGGCTTACTAGCAATTTTTTTTTTATTTTATTGCAGGTGTGATGGGATTTATGCGGAATTCTAAAACTAAGTAAACAACATTATAAAATCAAAAGACTGGTTAACTATAACCTGTAATCTATGGTAACAAACAAATTGATTTCCATCAGATTTAATCTGATCTATAATAAAGCAGCGAACAAAAAAGAAACGAGGAAATAAAATGGATAATCAAAAGAATAATACTATGGTCTGTGACTTAGAAACTGGTGTTTGTGGTGTTTCTGATTCATCAGAGGAAATAGAAATGATTAATTTTAATAAACCAGAGAAGGAAGTTACTCTTTACTATGTAACAGATCCAATCTGCTCACATTGTTGGGCAATTGAACCTACTTTACGCCGTTTTATCAAACAATACGAGGATTATTTTATCTTCCAACCTGTTATGGGTGGTTTATTAGAAAAATGGCATGATGGCCCGATTGATCCAGCGAATGGCATCTATAAACCAGCAGATGTTGCTCCACATTGGCGAGAGGTCGGAAATCATTCAAGAATGCCGATTGATGGTTCTGTTATGATCGACAATCCAGTACAATCTTCTTATCCAGCTTCTCGAGTATTTAAAATTATTCAAAAGAAATACAAGGAAGAGACTGCATTAGAATTTTTACGACGCACAAGAGAAGCACTTTTCCTTTTCAATAAGAATGTGTCTGATAGAAATATTTTAATCGACATTGTAAATAAGCTTGATTTGCCTGGAGAAGCTATTATTCAAGAAGCAGAACAGCCTATTGGACAACAATTACTTAAAGAAGATTTTCAACAGGTCGCAAATTTAGGTGCTAGAGGCTTCCCTACAATTATTATGATTAATAAAGAGAATCAAGGAGTACGAATTGTTGGTGATCGCCCATTAGAATACTATGTAAAAGGATTAAAACAAGTCTTGGGTAATGAGGATATCCAGCCTAAATCCCAGCCATCCCTTTCTCAGCTACTAGAAATGGAAAAACTTTTATTCTCTAAAGAAATTGAAATGATGTATGATATAGAGCAAGAAGATGTGGATACATTTGTGAATAAAGAACTTGCTAACGATCAATATCAAAAGGAAACAATTCTTGGAGAAGATTATATTGCAAAAATATAATTGTTTTCTTTTAAAGACAAAGTGAAATTTCTTTATAGTTACCAGAATAATCTAATATGCAAAAAGACGTTTCTTTTAGTAGAAGCGTCTTTTTTATCCAAACATTAAAATCATTTAAAGCCTTATTCAAAATAATAGGATAACATTTGTTCACTGTCGATTTCGTTAGACAGATCAATAAAATAGATTTCCTGGCATTTTTGAACTTTCATTGCGTTCTTATTTAGTTCCTTTTCCCATTTTGGATAAACTCTTATTGCCATCTTCCCTTTAGTGTCCTTAGTTCTAAGAATTCCCCTTTTCAATAGCTCTAATTTTGGAATAATAAATTGTCCTTTTTTGTCATCATCCAAAATGGTAATAATAACTTTATCAGGCGTTTCATCAAATGAGTATGCTTGATTTTCATTATTTATATTCTTATACCAAAAAACTACAAAATAACCTTTTTTCTTTGGTGTTTTCTTAGCTAGTCTACTTCTAAAATCATGAGTGTTTATCCTAAAGGTAAGTCCTTCATATTCCTCATTTTGTTTCTCTTCTTTGATGTTCGTGATTTGGTATTTCTGATCAGTAGGAAATAATTGTTTTATTAATTCCATTGTTTGCATGATTCATACTCCTTTACAACAATAAAGACTTATTTGATAAAAAACAGCTTTTTCTACTATTTAACAAAGTAATACAGTTAGCTAATTGTTCTATACCAGGTTTTATTTGTTTTGCTTCCACTTGAGAAATACTTATCCGCAGTAAATTTTCCCGCTTATATTCCGGTAAGAACATTCTTGAAGCATCATCAACATATATTTGCTGCTCATTCAATCGATGGACTACTTGTTTGGCAGTCACATTTTCTGGCAAACGAATTGCTATATAAAATCCGGAAGTTGGTTTAGAAAAATATGTATTCGTAGGTAATAAGGCTTCGCATGCTTCTTGAAGAAGCTGCATTTTAGTATGATAGATCTCTTTTATTTTCTTTAAATGACTCTGAAACATCCCGCTTTTCAGGTAGATTTCTAATGCTCCTTGGGAAAGAGCCGGACTATTGAAATCTGAGCTAAATTTATATCGTAAAAAATTACTAATCATTAATTTGGGTAGAACAACAGTAGCAATCCTTAGCCCTGGAAGAAAGATTTTTGAAAAGCTTTTAATATAAATCACTCTTTCCGAAGGGTCAAAAGAAAATAAAGGATCTGACTTTGCATTTGGATCAAGATCACCTAAAAAATCATCTTCCACAATATACACATCGTATTTTTCAGCTAATTCAACAATTTTCTTCTTTTCTCTATTTGAGTAGCAATGTCCAAGCGGATTATGAAATCTCGGGATAATATAGAAAAATTTTATATCATTATTTCGGAAAATGTATTCCAACCGATCAAAATCGATTCCCTCCATCGATAAGTCAATTCCAAAAGTCGTAGTTTGCTGAAGCTGAAGAGACTCAATGAATCCGAAATAAGTAGGTTGCTCAATCAGAATATTATTTTTCCCATTTGGAAATGGCATAGAAACTAATAAATTAAGAGCCTGTTGCGAACCAGATACAACAACTAGCCTTTCTGGTTGCGTGAATACCTGTAAATCCTGTAAATACTTTGCTACCTGTGCACGTAAGGAATATAACCCTTGCTGATCAGAGTAAGTAAAGAGTTCCTCCTTATAATGTTCAATGGCTTGATTCATACAATGTTGAAAATCAACATAAGGCATTGCATTTTTATCTGGGCCAGCAGAAAGAAAATCAATTTCTTTATTTTCGTTTATCTCATTTTGAAATTCATTGACAACATAGTAGCCACTTTTAGGAACAGCATAAATTAAATGCTCTTTTTCTAGCTCCACATATGCTTTTATCACCGTATTTTTGCTACATGAAAATTCCTTAGCCAGATGACGAATAGATGGAAGTTTACTACCAGTAACAAGCGATCCATTAGTTAGTCGAAGCTTAATTTCTTCCATTATATTTATATATTTCGGGTTCATTTATTCCACCTCCTTTATCTGTACCAGGACAGATAGATAAATGAATAGTATGCTTTTGATTTTGTACCTATTAATATTTGAATTATAGCAGAATTATCACTAAGAAAAATGAAAAACAGTACAGATAGGTTACAAAATAAAAAGACAGGGGCTGAATAATGGTGCAGAGAGAAAATAAAGAAAAATTAGGATTATTGTTAGGATTAGTAGGTGTTATTTGTTTTAGTTTAACACTTCCTGCGACAAGTATCGCAGTCGAATACTTTGGCACAACTATAGTTGGTTTAGGTAGAACCGTTGTGGCGGCTGTTCTAATTGCTATTATATTTATTGTTCGAAAAGAAAAACTACCTTCTCTTCGTCAATTCAAAAGCCTAATTATTGTCGCTGTTGGTGCAGTTTTAGGATTCCCTCTCCTCACTTCTTGGGCCATGGAATCCTTACCTGTTTCTCATGGAGCAGTGGAATTAGCATTATTACCATTAGCAACAGCAGGATTTGCTATGTTAAGAGCAGGTGAAATCCCTTCTCGCAAATTTTGGATTTCAAGTATCATTGGCTCTTTAGCTGTTATTATCTATGCGCTTTATCTTGGATTCGGCCAATTGCAATTTGCTGATTTAGCCTTACTCGCAGCTGTAATTATACTTGGGCTTAGTTATGCGGAGGGTGGAAGGTTATCGAAAGAATTAGGCAGCTGGCAAGTGATTGCCTGGGCAATTATGATTGGAGCTCCTTTTTTCATTATTCCAGTTGGAATGAATTTTACCGTAGACATGCTTCAAGCTCCTGTGCAGGCTTGGATCAGCTTTATTTACCTCGCTATTATCAGCCAGTTTCTAGCATATGTTGCTTGGTATGGAGGAATGGCTATGGGAGGAATCGCAAGAGTAAGTCAGCTTCAATACTTACAACCATTTTTGATGATCCTATTTGCAACGTTATTTCTAGATGAATCGATTACATTCTTCACGATAATTGCAGCAGGGATTGTCGTTCTTTCTGTTATAACAGGGAAAAATGCCCCTGTGTTGAGGAAAGAAATTTCCTAACTAAACATTTAGCATGAACTTTTGAGAAATAGCGCTATATCATCTGTAAAAAAAGCAACCTTATCTCAAAAGGGATCAGGTTGCTTGAATCTATTACTATCAAATACGCAAACATAGTTTTAATACCAATTTTATTACGGGACTTGCTGAAATGCTTCTTGTAAAATATAGTAAGATTGTTTTAATCTTGCAGAAATCCATTACAGCTGGTGTCTACCTGCCATCGCAAAAGCAAAGGTTACAATTGCCACAATCAACGCTGTAAATGCAAGGACAGAAAAAATAGTCATACTTATCTCCCCTTTTCCAGGTGAATTTCATCGGATTTTAATAAAATAATTATATCATAGCTAATAAAGCCGAAATGGAATATCATCTCGGCTTTGTCAGTTATTGTTATTTTTTAGCATCCTCTTTATCCATATCCAAGTAAAATTGATCTGTTCGAGAAAGATAGCGTCCATCTTTATGACGTTCTTTTGCTTTTTTAATTCGCCCTTGTGCATACATAGCAAGTGGTAAAAATCCAAGCGCATATCTTCCATGTTTTCCTACCTCAAAGTCTGGTAGTATTGCTTCGACAACGGTAGGAAAAATTGTAAATACTAATACAAGCATAACTAATAAAGTAATTTCATTTTGAAACTTACCAAACGTTTTAGTAAGCTTTTTTCCAAATACAAAAATAAAAGAAAGAACATACACCATCACTAAACAAAAGCCTGCATATACCATGATAAAGTATGCAGCATGCCTAGCATTATCTCCAATTAAAAAGTTAATTGGCTCTCCTTGGAACAATATTCCTTCCGGGTTTGCGGTAAATGTAAAGAATACAATCACCATATAACCTACCATAAAGAACATGAAAAACACGAGGAGGAATAAAACAATACTCCATAAAATAATGAAAATTCCTCGAATAATTTTGAGCACCAGACCTGCTCCAGGTATTTTACTTAAAAAATAAAAAATAGTTATCACAACAAGTGTAACGATAACAAGCATTAAAGTTGAAAATATTTCATCTGCCATCCTTTTTACTCCTTTGTTTCTGCAATTTGCAGAAGCATCTATTATATTATGATAAACAGATTTGGGATTTTCTTACAATAGGAAATTATCATTAGTTCACTTATCGATTTTCCAAAAAGAATACTTTATGCCTATTTTTAAAATCCTCTCTTGAACCTTACGTCACGTTACGTTTTATAGTGTACATAGAAAGGAAGGAGAGATAAAATGAAGAATACAATTGTTAAAACGCTTATTTATGATAATCAAGTGCGCTTATTCTTTGCAAATAATACAGAGCTAATCAATAAAATTTTAACAAAAAATAAAAACATCCATCCTATTCACAAACAAATGTTAGGAAAAACGATCTCTGTTATTAGTATACTGACAGGCACTTTAAAAGGAGAACAAAGAATAAGTCTACAAATAACATTAAGTGAGCCAAAATATAAAATCTTTGCTGATGCTGATGCTAAAGGAAATGTTCGCGGATACCTTAATGATGCACTACTCCATGCTCCCATGCAGCATGACACGTCATTTGCTGATTTAATTGGCTCTAAAGGAACTATTCGTGTAGTAAAAGGGTCTGCAATGAATCAATTTATCGGAATAACGGATATGCCATATCAAAACATTATTGATGATATATCGCATTACTTTATTCAGAGTGAGCAAACACAAACATATATCGCTGCTAATATTAGCTTTACAAATGACAATAATATTCAGTTTAGCTCAATTCTTTAACAAGCTGATAATCTGTAATGAAAATATTCTCTTTAGAGTCGCTCTATAGACTTAAAAATCCTTCAATGCTAAAATTTATGTACGATATATATTCGCTAAGCATGATAGGAGAATGAATGAAAAATGCTTCGAAACGTGAGGATCACTAAGAAAAAATTAGAAACCCAACAAATTTGGATATATGCTGTTGCACTTCTGCTTGGAGGATTATTAGGAGTGTTAACTAAGGATTTCGGAGCAAGATTAGATTGGACAATTTCACCATTGATAGCCGTACTAATGTATGGGATGTTTGCACAAATTCCATTTTTAAAATTACGTGAGGCTATGTCAAATTTCAAGTTTATAACCGCTTTATTATTGGGAAATTTTATAGCTGTTCCTATTATTGTATGGGTATTAACAATGATATTCCCACAATCACCACCGATTTTATTAGGAGTTTATTTAGTCTTACTTACACCATGTATTGATTATGTCATTGTTTTTACGCAACTAGGCAAGGGAAATGAGAAATTAATGTTAGCTTCCACTCCTATCTTATTTATAGTACAAATAATGTTACTACCATTATATCTATGGATATTTATAGGTGAAGAAATGGTAGGAATTGTTCATATAGAACCATTCCTTGAAGCTTTTTTAGTACTTATTGTTATACCTATCATTATAGCTATATTTACTCAACTTTGGGCTAAGAAGCAGGCATTAGGCGAGAAGGTATTAGATACGACAACATGATTACCTGTCCCATTTATGGCTTGCGTATTATTTGTAGTAGTAGTTTCTCAAATCGGTAAAATATACAATGAATTCGGTATGATTATACGTGTGATTCCAATATATTTTAGTTTTAATCATTACCCCATTTGTATCACATTTTATCGCATACATGTTTAAATTGGATAAAAGTGCAGGAAGAGCATTAATTTTTAATATAGGAACAAGAAATTCTCTTGTTATTCTTCCATTGGCACTTGCATTACCCGAAGCTTGGGCAACATTAACTGCAGCTATCATCGTCACACAAACCATTGTTGAATTAATAGGAGAATTATTTTATATCAAGATAATTCCTAAACTAATCATGAAAGATTGAAATAATGAAACGGTTTTAACTCTATCTTCCCTAGCTAAAGCCGTTTTCATGTAAGATATTTTTTATCAGTAGTTCCATAGTATAATCATCCAACCACTTATGATCTAAAAATTCTTGTTTTCCAATTTTAATAAGATTCGTTATGATTTTTCTATAGGTATCCATATTTCAAATGGAGGATTACTTATATCTATATGATTTGTGTGCCTTTCGTGTTTTATCGGCAATTCATCATAATATTGGATACTCTGTTCTTTAAAAGCTTTGTACTCACTTCCCCTTATCCATTCCATAATTTTCAGATAAGTTTTTTCAATACTTTCACCCTTATGCTTTGTTACTAAATAAGTCATTTCTGGAATATTGATTTCAACCATCCCATCAGGTAGCTGCTGTTTTTCCTCTACTTCATAGACAGAATAATAAACAAAACCATCTGGTCGAAGATGATAAGACAGGCCTAATCTTATATTTTTATTTACAGCATATTCAAGTGTATCCACCCTACTCACTGAATCCTGAATCACATCTTTAATTGTTTCAATTTCAGTGAATGGAACATCACATTTTAGTCCCATTGCACGATAAGCAGGAAGCGTTTTAATTTCATAATCAAAGTTTTTCATTATTTATAGCTCCTTCAACAATAATTTGTGATTCCCTTTAAGTGTAAAGTTTAGTTAAATACTTTTCAAATAATTATATCTGTACTAAACCACTAATAACACTCGCTTTTACTGCCAATTTCTTTTGGATTAAATTTCTTTCGGATGGAGTTAATTGGTGGGTTGTTGACATCGGAATTAAGGCATAAATCCTGATTGGCTAATATAGATCTGATCAGAATTAAAATGTTTTTCAAAACGTCTATACAGTTTTAAGTAAGTATCTTTTTCATACCATTTTTCCATCTGGAGTTCTTCATATTTTTGATGTACACCAAGCTTTGCAGTTCGTTTTCCACCACTTCCATCACCCATAAAATAATCATCTATACAAACTCTATCAACGACTTCAGACAATATGGCAGGAAAATCCTTAGAGCTTGGCAAAAGTGGTGCTATAGTTACTTGAGTGGGAATATGATTTTCCTTAAGCTTACGTAACGCTTTTAACCTACCTTGAATAGGTGGTGCATAGGGGGTAAAGTGTTTTCTAATATTCTCTGAATCTGTTTCGATAGTCATACTTACACGTACACGCTTGTCTAATTGTTTAATTAGATCAATATCCCTTAATACAAGCGAACTTCTCGTTTGAATAAATAAAAAATCTGGTGGATTATTAACCATAACCTCCAAAAGAGAACGAGTGATTTCCTCCTTATATTCTGCTGGCTGATAGGGATCCGTACTAGATGACATAAAAATTGTGACAGGTCCTTTGGCTTTTTCACGAACTAATTCCTTTTCTAATATACTTGCCGCATTTTCTTTTACATCTAACCAGCTTCCCCAGCTCTCATCACGAAATATTTGTACAGGTAGCTGACGAACATAGCAATAAGAACAGCCAAAGGCACAACCAACATATGGATTTAATGTATGGCTATACCCCTTTAAGAATCCAGTTCCTTTATTTAATAAGCTTTTTGAATTTGTATATTTTTTATTCATCTGATTACCTCTTCACTTGTTTCTAAAATCATTTCATTTAATACAATGTTCTCCACAGATAAAAAGTCGCATAAGATTCCCAGTTTTTCCATGTAGAAGCCAATAATCTTATTTCCTCTTTTGTTGGTTTTCTTTCCATTCCTTTTAGAAATTTAATGGCATTGATTAATCCAACATCATCAATAGGGAAGGCAGCTGGATAGCGAAGGCAACGCATCAATACATAATTAGCCGTCCATGGTCCAATCCCACGAATTTTAATTAATTCCTTTTCAGCTTGATTAAAGTCATCAAAACCTAGCATTTTTTCTTTTGATAAATGTCCACTTTTCATCAACTTTGCAATATCGATAATATATTCGCTTTTTTTCCTTGTCATTTTTATATCTGCCATATCTTCAGGAGTTAATACAGCTATTTCTTCAAAGGAAGGGAAAATCCAATACTTCTTATCGTTATAGTCCAATGACTTACCAAATTTCTCTACAAAATGACGTTTTAAGGTGTATGCAAATTTGAGATTGATTTGTTGACCTAAAACTCCCCAGCATAAAGCTTCAAATAAATCATCTATCCCAATAGTTCTCAGCCCATAAAACTGCTCGATTGGCTGCTTCAATAAGGGGTCCTGATAGCCCATTTCGTAAAATAGGGTAAGATCATTATCAAGATCGAACCATTCGCAAATATAACGAACGACGGCTTCTTTATCTGCTAATGACTTGGGCTTTGTTTCCCCTAAAAACTCAACACATAAACATTTCTTATCTCTTTCACTTATACGTGCTAATATACAGACATTGTTTACCTCAATCACACGAGTAATTAAATGATCTTCAATTTCATACATACATTCATTTGGATCTCTTAACAAATAGTCCAGATTTACCTTAAAATCAAAAGCTTCTGGTGTTTCAATCAAAATATCTTGATCTTCTTCCTTCCAAGCTCTCATCCTGCATTACTCTCCCATCTCATTTGATTTTTCAAGTGCAAGTAATGCTTTTTTCATCTCCAAACCACCTCGAAATCCTGTTAAATTACCATTTTTAGCAACGACTCTATGGCATGGAACAACAATCATTACTGGATTTGCACCATTAGCCGCGCCAACTGCTCGTACCGCTTTTGGCTTGCCAATTTTATTAGCAAGATCAGAGTAAGAAACTATTTCACCATAGGGAATATTTTGTAACTCATTCCACACGGTTTCTTGAAAAATCGTACCATTTAAATCAACAGTGATATCAAATGTTTTTCTCTTTCCATCTAAATATTCCTTAAGCTGATAAGCATACGGGCTAATTTTCGTTTCATCCTCGGTAAGTGTTGCACCCGATTTGTTTTTATCTACCCAAGCTCTTAGCTCGTTTATTCCTTCTTTTTGAGAACCAACGAAGCATAGCCCTTTGTCTGTTGCTGCAATATAAATGGACCAGTCTTTGTGATTTATATTTCCATAATAAACGAATTGGTTTTGTTTATTTTTCATTTTTACACTCCTCTTTGTAATTTTTTCTATAATGACTTGGTGTCTGCTTATTTTTCTCTTTAAATACTGTTGAAAACCTTGCAGAATTCGGAATTCCAACTAGTTTTGCAATCTCTTGTATCGACAGATCAGTTTGAACTAAATATATTTTTGCCTCTTCCATCCTAATCTGTTGTAAATATTCTAATGGAGTTATGCCTTTGATTCTTTTAAAAACTCGGTGTAGATGATAAGCACTACCATGGCAATGATCGGCTATATAATCTAAGGTTAAAGGCTTCGAGTAATTTTCCTTTATATACATTTCAATATGTGTAATCCATTCTTCATCAGGCAAACGACTACCACCTGATTTACATCTTTTACATGGTCTATACCCTGCTTCTACTGCAGCTGCCGCATCTCTAAAAATAGTTACATTATCAAAATTTGGTACTCTTGATTTACAAGATGGTCTACAAAAGATTTTAGTTGTTTTAACCGCATAAAAGAATTGCCCATCATAGCTCTGATCATTTTCAATAATTGCCCTTTGTTGTTCTTCTGTTGGCTTTTTCATCATGACCTCACCTCTAGTTAAATTGTACATGGTTTACAGATAAAAAAACATATTTCAAGTTAAATAGCAAGATATGAAAACTTTTCAAAAACTATGTGTTCTTAGTAAATTATGATTTGTATTTCCTTTATCATCATTTTTTCCTACAATTAAAATAAAGGAGGGAGAAATAAAATAAGTATTGAAATAAGAAAAGCCAAACTAAATGATATTGAACTTGTAACAAAATTAGTTTCGAAACTTTTATCAGAATTAAGAGGAACGGCTACTTCAAGTGAAAGCTTAGTAAACGCCTGTACGGAATTGCTAAAAAAAGATGAAGAACAATGGAGGACTGCCTTCTTAGCTTTTAAAGATAAAGAATGTGTCGGTGTGCTAACTATTTATGAAGCTATGGCTTTATATGCATCCGGTACTTTTGGTATTATTCAAGAATTATATGTAGCATCAAAAGTGCGAAGTGAAGGTGTTGGTGAACAATTAATTGTTGCTGCAAAAAAACATGGCAAAAAATATGGATGGAATAATTTAGAAGTTGGAACTCCAAATCCTGAAATATGGAATAGAACAATTTCCCTTTATAAACGTTTAGGTTTTACAGAGATTGGCTTCCGTCTGAAACATCCTTTAAAATAAGTTAGTAAAACTTCTATAGGGTTTAGTTGCTCATACTATTGTTTCTTTAGAAATTTATAGCAGAACAATGCAAAAGGTCGCTCTTAAATAGAAACGATCTTTTTTATTTATTAGAAATCTAGAAAATTGAAAATATACATGCAAAATAATGCCCTTTGACTCTCGATAATTTTTCTTATCTTGTTGCATGAGTCGTTGAAATTAATTAATTAATTAATTAATTAAATCTTCCTCGCTTAATCCGCTCATTTGAAATGCTTCTCTTTTATTATCATAACGTGCTATAAAGGAAACTTTATCTTCTGTTATTTTCATATAAGTATAAACAATGGCTTGTCCTCTTACCTCACCATTATCTTCATACCATATCCCTTCTTGTTCCAGGACAATATCATGTTGTTTAGCAAAGCGATTTATTGTGATCAACTTAAGGTTTGCTCGTTCTAACCAGCCTTCTAAATGATGGCTTCCACTAATTGATCCCTTAGGTCCGTTAATTTCAATGTCTGAATGAGTCAATTCAAGCATTGAAGGTACATCTTTCATATTCGACTTTTCAATCCATTTTTCAGCTGTTTCAATGGTAGATGTGATTATTGATTTTTTCATTTGATGTTGATGAAAAGAAGTAGAACGTTCCATAAGCTCTTGTTCGCTCATATTAAAAACGTTTAGTAGAAGTTCTTTAACCTCTTGTTGGTTTAATTTATCTATTAATAAATAGGATTGAATTAAGGATTCCCTTAAAGTGTAAAATTGTTTTTCTGAAATTATATCTTCAACAGTCTTTGCTTTAATATCTGTGTACCTCATCTTTACATCTCCTTCGTATTCTATTTCTCTTAACATTCTCTTTCCTCTTCATTATATATAAATCCTATTTCAAAACTCCTTCAAACCCATTTTTCATGAATATAAGAATAATAGTAGTCTGTCTATACTGACTTGTCAGCACTGAATATATTGTTTGAGAACGTTGTATTTGTTAATCCCTTATTTAGCAAGTACATCTGTTTGAAATACCTATTTCTAAGGAAAGGAGAATAATAATGTCCCAACCCAGTCTACCAAATTTTACCCCAAATGTATCTCTAACAAGGGACGATGCAATTAACCTGTTATTAGCTTCCATTGCGATGGAGGAATTAGGACTTGCCCATATTATTAATGCGGAGGGAGAAAAAATCCAATATTCATTGGGAACTCTCCCTGGTCTAACAATACCAGCAACATTACCTGAAATATTAGAAGTAAATGAAGCTGTTCAAGATATGCTCGCAATGGCGATGAAAAAAGAATTACTATTGGACAATAAATTAAAACAAGTAACTAGCATTATTCCAGATGGAGGTTCTACACCGGGGCCAAGTGGACCTATGGGACCTACGGGGCCTACTGGACCAGCAGGTGCTACAGGACCAGCAGGTGCTACAGGGCCAGCAGGTGCTACAGGACCAATGGGTGCTACGGGACCAGCAGGTGCTACAGGACCAATGGGTGCTACAGGACCAGCAGGTGCTACAGGGCCAGCAGGCGCTACAGGGCCAGCAGGCGCTACAGGACCAGCAGGTGCTACAGGACCAGCAGGTGCTACGGGACCAGCGGGTGCTACAGGACCAGCAGGTGCTACGGGACCAGCGGGTGCTACAGGACCAGCGGGTGCTACGGGTGCTGACGGTGCTACGGGACCAGCGGGCGCTACAGGGCCAGCGGGCGCTACGGGACCAGCGGGTGCTACAGGGCCAGCAGGCGCTACGGGACCAGCGGGTGCTACGGGTGCTGACGGTGCTACAGGGCCAGCAGGTGCTACAGGACCAATGGGTGCTACGGGACCAGCAGGTGCTACAGGACCAGCAGGTGCTACAGGACCAATGGGTGCTACGGGACCAGCAGGTGCTACAGGACCAGCAGGTGCTACGGGACCAGCGGGTGCTACAGGACCAGCAGGTGCTACGGGACCAGCGGGTGCTACGGGACCAGCGGGTGCTACGGGTGCTGACGGTGCTACGGGACCAGCGGGCGCTACAGGGCCAGCGGGCGCTACGGGACCAGCGGGTGCTACAGGGCCAGCAGGCGCTACGGGACCAGCGGGTGCTACGGGTGCTGACGGTGCTACAGGGCCAGCAGGTGCTACAGGACCAATGGGTGCTACGGGACCAGCAGGTGCTACAGGACCAGCAGGTGCTACGGGACCAGCGGGTGCTACAGGACCAGCAGGACCTACAGGACCAGCGGGTGCTACAGGATCGGCAGGTGCTACGGGACCAGCGGGTGCTACGGGTGCTGACGGTGCTACAGGGCCAGCGGGCGCTACAGGACCAGCGGGCGCTACAGGACCAGCAGGACCTACAGGACCAGCAGGTGCTACGGGGCCAGCAGGTGCTACAGGACCAGCAGGTGCTACGGGACCAGCGGGCGCTACAGGACCAGCGGGTGCTACGGGTGCTGACGGTGCTACAGGGCCAGCAGGTGCTACGGGACCAGCGGGTGCTACAGGACCAGCAGGTGCTACAGGGCCAGCGGGCGCTACAGGACCAGCGGGCGCTACAGGACCAGCAGGTGCTACAGGACCAGCAGGCGCTACAGGGCCAGCAGGTGCTACGGGTGCTGACGGTGCTACAGGGCCAGCGGGCGCTACAGGGCCAGCAGGTGCTACAGGGCCAGCGGGCGCTACAGGACCAGCAGGTGCTACGGGGCCAGCAGGTGCTACGGGTGCTGACGGTGCTACAGGGCCAGCGGGCGCTACAGGACCAGCGGGTGCTACAGGACCAGCAGGTGCTACAGGGCCAGCAGGTGCTACAGGACCAGCAGGTGCTACGGGACCAGCGGGCGCTACAGGACCAGCAGGTGCTACAGGACCAGCAGGTGCTACAGGACCAGCGGGTGCTACGGGGCCAGCAGGTGCTACAGGACCAGCAGGTGCTACAGGGCCAGCGGGCGCTACGGGACCAGCGGGCGCTACAGGACCAGCAGGACCTACAGGACCAGCAGGTGCTACAGGACCAGCAGGTGCTACGGGTGCTACGGGACCTGCATTTGCAGAAAACGGTTTTTCTGCCACTCAAGGAACAATGACTGTAACAGGCTCTGAACAATTAGTCAGTTGGCAGACGGTAGCGACACCTGGTTCTTATCCTAACCCTAACTTTAACGCATTAGATGGAATTTACACAGTTCCTGAAACAGGTCGTTATTCTATTAGTGCAACAATTAACTACCAAACGACTGCTGCAATTACCCTTAGCCTAGGAGCAGGAGTAAACCCAGCATTTGCTGTTCAACGAATTACGCCAGATCCTGCAACATTAGTAACTGGTCTATTCCCTATACTGAACATTCAGGTTACCCTACTCACATTAAGAGCTGTATTAGGAAACGGAACCGTGACTCTTGCAAGAGAAGTCGAACTTACTGCCGGCGACCAGATTGGCCTATTCTATATAGCTAATGGTCTAACTATTGGCTTAGACTTAGGTGGTTCCGGACAGCAAGGAATCTTCTGGTCTATCAATCAAATTGCATAAATAATCTGAATTGTAAAATCAACACTCGATAGCCAGGCTTGCGGAGAAATAAATTATTTCTCCGCAAGCTTTTTTTCTTTTCTTAATGGCATTTGGAACAGCCTAAATGGTATAGACATACGATAGTTGTATGCTAACAGATATATGTCTAATAAGGAGGAGGAAGCGATTTGTCACAAGCAAATATTCCAAATATTACACCTGAAATTTCGATCGACCGTGATGATGTCATTAATTTATTATTGATTTCTATAGCTTTTGAAGAGCTTGGTCTAGCCCATATTATTAATGCAGAGGGAGAAAAAATTCAATATGTATTAGGTACCTTAAGGAGCTCGCCTAAAGCACTTCCAGATTTGAAGGATTTACTTAAAATAAATAATAGTGTCCAATCAACATTAGAAACCGTATTAAAAAAAGAATTATTACTACAAACAAAGCTTAAAAATATATTGGAAATACTTGAGTAAATATGTAGATTGAAAAATATTTACTCAATGACTGTCTCGCCGAAACAAGGAATAACTGTGTGATTATCATCAACTTTTATTCTCTAGATATTTATATGTTTCCAAAACTAGGAGGTAAAATTATGTCAATGCCAAATGTTCCAAATATCACTCCGATTGTCTCACTGAAACGTTGTGAAACAATAAATTTACTTCTATCCTCTATTGCCTTAGAAGAAATAGGGCTATCTCACATCTTAAATGCAGAAGGAGAGAAGCTTCAAGCATTTTTAAAAAAATCACATCATGGTTTAAAGGATTTCTTAACCATTAATGATAGTGTCAATAAAACATTGCGTACAATTGTTAAATCCCAGATGCTTCTTCAATTTAAACTAGAAGATGTGACAGCTTTAGATGAAGCATGTGATTGTAAATGTAGACACAAAAAGCCAGTACACAAGAACCACGATTGCAGCAATAATTTCTATGAAGAACTAGGTTATCATCCTTCAACTAAATGTGATTGTGAAGATTGTAGAAACAACAGGCCTTGTTCTAAAAAATAAAGGAGGTAAAAGAAGATGAAGTACAGTGGTTCATCTGTGAAAGACAAATTATATAAATGTGAATCAAATTATATAGTCTTTACACACATTTTCTTATATTTCCTAATTGAATATTTTTATGTACTTCATGATGAAAGAGAAAATATACTTGATGATGAGAGAAAGGAATTGGAGAGAAAATTGCTTCTTTCTCTCTCATCCCTTGAAAAAATTCATTATCACTTTTTTCACCAAAAAGATTTAATTGAAGAAATTTATTATTCCGATGTACCTATAATCGCCCTAAATAATGATGTGTCGGATGAATATATTAAAGAGGATATCCGTAAGCAAATCATCGAACTAAGAGAACTAATAGATAAGTGCTCTTTCTTACTCAAATCGTATAAAATTCGATGTATGGATACTTTACACCTACTGCTAAGCTATTATCCTAAAGTAACTATTATTAACACTGCTCCTTCCCCTCCTTGGTTATCGATTTCGTCAAATATATGAAGGGAGCCAACATAACAAATAAGGAGGAATTTAGGTGGAAACAAAACCAATGATAAGCTTATGCATGATTGTCAAAAACGAAGAGACCTTTCTTGAAAAATGCTTATCCAGTGTAAAGAACTTTGTAGAAGAAATTATTATTATAGATACTGGTTCCACGGATAGTACAATCGATATTGCTCAACGATTTCAAGCGAAAATCTTTCACTATAAGTGGGATAACCATTTTGCAAACGCAAGAAACAAAGGAATTGCCAAAGCTACAGGTGAATGGATATTGTGGCTGGATGCGGATGAATATTTAGATATACAGGATGCTGAAGTATATAAGGAAATAATAAAAAATAAGGATACCAATCTACTCTTTTTGCCTATAACCAATTTAACAGGTGATCGTATAGACGACCCAAACCACAACGCTCATATTCATTATCAACCTCGGTTATTTCGTAATCACCAGGGCATTAAATTTATCAATCCGATTCATGAATCATTAGACGGAGAGCGCGAAAATCTCACAACCGATGTATTAGACCTTCCTATCCTGCATTATGGCTACATTAATGAGGTCTCTATAGAAAAAGATAAATCAACTCGGAATAAAAGAATTCTAAAATTAGAAGAGAAGAAGGAAAACCATAGTCCTTGGGTCGAATATCATCTTGCTAGTGAGTATTATCGTAATAAAGAATATAATCAAGCCTTCGAATATGTTAATAAATCTATTTTCAATTTTTTATTAGCAGGGCAAAAACCTCCCTCTATCCTCTATAAACTGAAATATGACATGTTTATTCAGACTAATAGCATGAACCAAGCACTCCCTGGTATTGAAAAAGCACTGCTTCTCTATCCAGATTACGTTGATCTACATTTTTATAAAGGCCTCTTTCTCTTTCATCAATCTGATTATGAAGCTGCAAAAACATGCTTCGAAAAATGCCTAGAATTAGGTGAAAGTCATCCCAGCTACTTAATTCTAAAAGGTGTTGGAAGTTTTCGGGCCACGCATTATAAAAAGACTTGCTTAGAGAAATTAGAAGCATCAAATAAAGGAGAGAAAAAATGAAACGTGTTTTATATATAGGCTGGATTGGTTATAACAATTTAGGCGATGAATTAATGTATGAATGTTTTAAAGAAGAATTCTACAAGCTAGGGAATTCATATAAACTTGATTTGGTAAATAATGAAAAACGTTATCTCGATAATGCAAACCTCGCCGATTATGATTTGATTGTACTTGGCGGTGGCTCTATTTTAAGTGGTGCAGATTATCCGATTCAGCCTTATATTATTGATACTTTATATCGGGCATTACAATTGAATAAAAAAATCATGATTTGGGGATCAGGTATTGATTGGGTACCTAAGTCTTATATTTCAGATGCAAAAATCGATTTTCTAAAAACAACAGAGTCATTTCGTAAAAAGCTAAATACGGTTTTTGATCAAAGTGTCTGGAGTGGTGTCAGAGGCCCATTATCACAACAAGTATTACAGCAAGTTGGTGTAAAAAATGAGGTTCTCATCAGTGGAGATCCTGCATTTTTATTATCAGATCCTATGAATAAAAATTTATTCCCTCCCCCATTTCTTGCTGACGATAAAGTAATTGGTGTGAATTGGGGGACTTCCTATCATCGTATCTATGGTGGAAATGAATTCACGCTAGAGGATCGATTTGCCAATGCTTTAAATCAACTGGTTGAGAAAGGTTATAAGATTTATTTTTATATTATGTGGGAAACAGATCTTGAGCCGACCAAACGTTTAGCCGCTAAATTAACTGACCAATCTGCTTATAAATTAGATGAGAAACTTTATTCAGCAGACAGGTTAATGGCTTTAATGAAGCATTTTGTTTTTACAATTAATTTTAAATTGCATGCAAGCTACCTCTCCCTTGCAGCTCAAGTGCCTTTTATTGCATTAGCATATCGTTTTAAAGCATTTGACTTTGCTCTTTCTATTCTTTTGGAAGAACTGGCTATCGCAACAGATGAGGTAAATTTAGCTGATCAGATTATTTCATTGGAAGAAAAAATCTTGAAAGAGTCTTCTGATATTATTGAAATCATGGAGAAGCATAAGCAATACTATCGCTCAAAATTGAAAGAACCATTTGAGCAAGGCTTATATATATAAAGTATTTCCAAAAGGATGCGATGAAAATGAAAAAGTTAAAGCTGTTATTTATGACACGTGATGATCAAACCTACACCGTTCCTGCATCATATTACTTTATCCAAGAGCTTCAAAAAATAACCGAATTACATGTATCTCATCAATCTGGTAACATCCAGAAGATTCTTGATGATATCCAGTTTGAACCAGACTTTATCTTTTTTAATGATTATTTAGAAAATGGTTCTCCAATTGTAACAGGACTTCAGGATTTAAGTCTCCCCTTTGCAGTTGGGTTGCATGATTTACACTTTCAAAGGCCTTTACGAAAAACAATGATTGAAAAGGAAAATATTCAGCATGTTTTTACCTTTTATCGGGATAAGTTTTTGCAGTGGTACCCTGAATTTGCATCCCTTATGCACTGGCTGCCACATCATGCTCATGAAGAAATTTATAAAGACTATAAATTAAAAAAAGATATAAGTATCTTGCTTACAGGTTCCGTTTTAGAGGATTTTTATCCGTTACGTGCCATGATGCAGATGCGCCTAAAAAATAGAGATGACTTTGTCCATTATCCACATCCAGGTTACCGGAAAATTTTAAAGGGAGAAAAAAATGTCTTCGTAGGAGAAAATTATGCTAAGGAGTTGAACCGTTCTAAAATCGTTTTAACATGTGATTCTGTTTTTAAATATCCATTAATGAAGTATTTTGAAATTACAGCTTGTAATGCCCTACTAATTGCCAGTTATTCTAAAGAATTAGGTGATTTAGGATTTATACCTGGTGTTAATTTTGTTGCAATTGACGAACTCTGCTTTGAAGAACAAATTGATTATTATCTAAATCATGAAAAAGAAAGAAAAATAATCGCCCATAACGGCATGATGCTGACAAAAGAAAGACATACAACCAAAATACGTGCTGTGGAATTCCTGACAAAGATAGAATCTATTTTAAAGCAAACATCTTCAGGAAAATAAGCATGTATTTTGGATCTTTTCGCATCCATAGAAATTACTTTTTGCTATTTAGACAACTCTCATGTATTTCTATCCACTCCCTGCTCATTTCTGGCAATTCCTTTCTCTACATTGGATAAGCATACATCCTTTTTTTCAAACTACACATACACTGGTAAAGCATAAGCAGTATAAATCGCAACTAAATAAAGGCAGGTTAAAATATTATGGATCAGAAAAAACTCTTGATATGTTATGGGCGAACAAGCTTCACACCCGGGAGATATTTAGAGGACGCTTTTCGAAATATTGGTGTAAAGATAGATGTATACACATCCTTGATTGATTTTTCAAAGATTGCCATTGATAGGTATAACGCTGTTCTATTTATTGAAAGTCCTGCTCTCCCTCCAGTTAAAGTAAAGAATATCCATCTGGCAAAACTGCCAAAATTGTTTTGGATTCATCATGGAGAAAACCGACTCACAACAAATAAGGGATTAATTCACCGATACCAGCCGGATCTTATATTAATGTCACACTCCTTGCATTTAGCAAAACATTTTCCTGTACCAGCCAAATTCTTTCCATTTGCAATGGCAAAGCATATTTTTAATCATGATACACCTCTTAAGAATAGACCTGTTGATATTACCTCCGTTGGAACATTAGACATTAATATGTATCAAAAACGGATACAAGCTATTAAAAAAATAAAAGAAAAATTTCAAGCAAATTATCAATTATCTTTTAATAAACGCGTATTCCTACATGATCTTGCTAAAGCTTATGGGCAATCCAAGCTCATTATCAACCATACAGCAGATACTATTAAAAGTCTTAATATGCGTATTTTTGAAGGGGTAGGCTGTAGTTCCCTTGTACTAACCGATGAGGTTCCTAAATTAGATTCCTTATTTGAAGATGGCAAGCATCTTGTTTTGTTTGATTCCCACCAAAACCTTATGGAGAAAATTGATTACTATCTAACACATCTTGATGAAGCTCAAGTAATTGCATCAGCAGGTTATCAGCATCTTCTTCACCACCATACCTATGAGCATAGAGCAAAAACTTTATTAGATTGGATAGAAAAAGGATTACAGCCATAAGGGCTTGTAATCCTTTTTGCTAATCAAATTACCATAGGAAGCATTCTATAAAAGCTTTTTCAATAAGAGGTTGGTAAACATCTTGTTTGCCCTGATATGTTTCTTTTATATTTTCTTCTTCATGAATTATTGTATCAACAAGTTGAGCTATTTTTTCATCCATTTGTTCTTCACTTGTTGATAAAACAAAATGTTCCAAGTCAAGAGAGGAGAATAAATCAAACACTTTAAATCGATACCCTAATGCAATCGCTGGCACACCAGCAGATAAAGATAATAAATTAGGATGTAATTTAAAATTAATCGTCAACAAACAATTAGATAACTTCTTCATCAGTTCTTCTTCTGTATAGAGTTTCTCTTCAAATATGACATTTTCCGAATCATCTATTTGTTTATAAAAACTCCGACACGCAGGAAAATCTTTATCCCACACAGCATAAATAGATATTTGATAACCCTTGGCTATTAATTTCTTTGTTGCCTGCACTAATTCTTTTTCCAATCTCTTTTCATTAGTGCCATACAAGTTATTTCCGGTTGTTCCCCAATTAATTCCGATTTGCTTTTTTGCTTTAGCTTCCGTAGAGGAATGTGTTAATAATAATCCAGGATCACCAATAATTGGAACTGTTTCTACTCCAGTTAATACTTCAAGCACTTTCTTTGTATATGGTCCTCTTACTCCAACAAAGTCTGCTTTTAAAAGAACTTCACGTAATTGCCTAATTTCTTCTCCCTTAAAACGTTGAATAGCTGGAGGCTTTTTTCCTTGCTGGATTGCTTGCAATACTGTCTCAGGAATACGGTCAATCCCACTACCCCAGATGACTACTTTCTTTTTCATTTTTATCGCCTTGTGTAAAAGCTGGATGTACGCAGGTGAAATTAAAGAACCTCCGCCTAAAACAACTGTATCATAAGGTTCTAATTCCTGAATATTTACAGATGGAAAGGAAGGAATAACGGTTATTGGTTTAGATGCAAAATACTTTTTGACTAAAGAATAAAAGCTATTCCACATCAAGTCATCACCTAAATTTCGATAGCCAATCCAGCCAATATATAAAATTTTTTTATTCATTATCAACACACCTTTATTTTAATGTCATCTCACCCCATTCTTATCTATATTTAAATCTTCTCTTGCACATGCTTTTCCTTAAACGCTTTAAAGAACGCTTCATTATACAAAACCTGCTCATCATTGGGACGATAATATTTAGCTTTTTGATTATGCTCTTCAGCCAACCCCTTCTCCCCTATCTGCCAATAACAAACACAAAGCTGGAGATGTGGATACCATGTGGAATAACTCTGCTGCTGAAATCCTTGATGATCGTCTAGTTCTATCTCTATTGCTAATTGGTACCAAATGATTGCCTTTCGAAATAAATGTTTTTCCTTGAATAAGTCTCCAATTCGGCAAGAAACCTCGGGTCTTGGAACATCATAGACAATAGATAGTGCAAGTGCCTCAATTTCTTTCTCCGCATTGCCTAACATTCGGTAACATGTAGCCATATTAATGCAAGCCCGAATTTCATCTTCCACCCAGCCTTTTCTTGTAGCCAAAAATTCCCGATAATAAATAACCGCTTTCTGATAAAACCCATGATCCTTTAATTCATTTGCATAATAAAATAAAGCTCTTGGACTAAATACTTCTCCTTGTTCCAATCGTCTTTCATATATTTTCAAATTGCGATCGTTCGCGGGATCTATATTCGATTTATCTGATTTACGATGTGTAATAGCAATATCAGAAGCGATAATATTTCCAGACACGTCCAAATATTCATGTACAGGTTCAATCCATTTAAAACAACATTCCCGTTTTACTAAACGATTTCTTCGATAACTAAAGGTTGGATTACCAAATTCATCAAAAGCAATATGGTAAAGCATCGATACCGCATCCACTGAATCATCTAGCTCTTCCTTTAATTTTTGGAATTTCTTTTGTTCTTCCCTTTCCAATACATCATCTGCATCCAGCCATAAAATATAGGAAGAGGTTGCTTGATCAAATGCAAAGTTTCTCGCAGCGGAGAAATCATCTACCCATGTGAAATCAATGACTTTATCTGTGTATTTCTTTGCAATTTCCTTCGTACTATCGGTTGAACCAGTATCTACAATAATTATTTCATCACAGATTCCCTTTACACTATCCAAACATTGACACAACACCTCTTCCTCATTTTTAACAATCATACAAAGACTTATATTTACCATATCTCTACACCACCAATAAACAAGATATAGTAGTATATGAATACAAAGCTGTGAAAGTAAGGGAGCTTGAATCATAAAATGAAACTTTATTCAGTGGGATTTTATAAAGCTCATTTTCAAAATAAAAAATAGCGGTTTTGAGTTTTCTTTTCTTCTCAAAACCACATAATTTTATTTTAACATCATGTTACTATTTGATATTTTCTTCATCATTCTAAGCATTATCGCTATTTCTAAAATCAGTAGCAGTAATATCCCGTAAACATTGTCTATATATACAATTAACATCATTATACGCAATTAATACGGAGACATATAAAATTGATGAGGCAGAGTGGAACCTAGCAAGTTATCATGATAAGGTAAATTTTATAACTTTTTATTTCATGTACATCCTACAGTCCTACCAAAGTTATCATAAAATGCTTGATGAAAATAAAGATACATCCACTTTCTCCATTGCAAAGTTGAATTTAGACGAATCTAAATTTGAAGATTTCCAGTCAGAACTTGATGCTTTAGTAAAAAAATATTACGATGAATCGCAAAATGATGATAACAGAGAGCGCACTGTTTCACTAGTTATTATTCCATAAGACTTGATATGGAAAGCTTGTGATCAGTATGTATACGTTTTTCAACAAAACCCAGCTTGAAGAAAAATCTCTTCAAGCTGGGTTAGTCTAAGCTTTTTTTACGCTTTTAAACCTCAATAAAGCAGCTAGCATTACTGTTCTGGTGTTGAAGGTTCTGTAATATCTGGGAAAGCTTGACTTATCTTACTCATAAATGCACCTGCAATTACTTGGTATCCCTCATTATTTGGATGAATATCAAATTTGTTAGGAAGGTATGTCTCATAATTTTTTTCAAAGAATGCAAAAGTAGGTACAAACATTGATCCTGTTGCAGTTGTAGTTTCTTGTATTTCTTGATTTAAAGCATTTATTAATGGCAGGATAATTTGTTGTAGATTTGCTGGTAAATAAGGTAATGCATTATAATAGCCTAACACATAAATATGAACATTTGGATTTGCTTGCTGGATAGTAGCTATTGTTTGTTCAAGATTTTGACCAACATTTGCTATAGTGGATGGAATATTCAACATGATTTGCTGTACCTCTTGTGCATTATTTATTAAATACTCGATTTCTGCTACTTGCTCCAAATATTTATTTAAATCATCTTCTAAACCTTTTATATCATCTATAGCTGCTTTTAAAGGAGAAGCCATATTTTTAAGTTCTTCTACTTCATTTTTAAGTTCTTCCGATATATTTAATATTTCAATGATTGTCTGCATATTACTTGAAGCAGCTTCCAGATTAATCAATGCGGCCTTTAATATGCCTACATCATCTACTCCATTTCCTTCAAGATTTCCTTTTGTTTCAGCTATTTTTAACTTTGCAGCTTCTATATTTTCTTCCGTGTTTTCTAGATTATCTATAATCAATTGTAGTGCTGCGCTTATATTTGGAGATAATAAATCTGGATATTTTTCTAGAAGATCCATTACTTTTCTTTCAATTTTATCTATGGATACTTTATCTAAAGATCCTTCTGCTACCTTAATCGCTTCTACTAAAGTATTTTTAATTTCTCTTTTCATTTTTTCATTAGATGCTGCATTCAAATATTTTGAATTAAACATGATAAATTTTGGTATATCTAATGCTTTTAGTAAATCATTTGCACCAACACTGATTGTGACAATATCTGCTTTAGAGAGCTCTTTATTATTTGGTAATGTCTCTAAAACTTCTGATGACGTAAAACCTGATACGCCTTTATTGACCATATTTACCTGATATCCATTAGTAATTAAAGTCTTAACAATATCACCAACATAACCATCGCCGTGTTCTCCATCATATAATAGCCCCGCAGCCAAAGAATCACCCAATGAAATATAATGAATTTCTATCTTTTCCCTTTTCTCTGCTAGCACTGTCATTGGTGTCCATATAATTAATAGAGCGAATATCATAGGCAATATTCGCGACTTCATAATTATTTTTTTCAATAATTTCACCCTTTCTTTTCTGAAGGTATATCTTTCCATTCATCTTTTATATTTTCAAATTGAATATTTGATGAGTATTAATAGTTTCGCAATTATTTCAGAAAATATTAATATTCTTCAGCATTTTTTTAAGATCTCTTTATGCAAAAAATTTAATCAATAAAAAAGCTTGATACCTATCATTTGATAAGGTATCAAGCTTTTTTTATACTTCAGTTTGTTTTCTTGATTTTCTAGATACTTTTGGCGGTTTTGGCGCTCTAGGCTTCGGTGGCTTCGGCGCTTTTGGTGTTCTTGTTCTCGGCTGCCTTGGTGGAAATACTCTTTTTCTCTCTGCGTCCGCATCTTTGTAGAAAGCTATAGCCATTAATATCACTACGATACTAAATGGAAATGCAGATATAATGGCTGCTGATTGTAAAGCATTCAATCCTGTTTCTCCACCTGCTAATAATAATACATAAGCAATAGCTGCTAAAGATAATCCCCAAATAATTTTTATTGCATTTGCAGGGGTTAATCTTCCAAATGAAGTCTGCATTCCCAAAACAAATGTTGCAGAATCTGCAGATGTAATAAAGAACGACATAATTAATAACACGGCAAATGTAGATAAAAGAAAGCCAAATGGCAACTCATTAAAGACACCAAATAACTGTGTTTCAGGTGGTAAATTAAATATTTCTGGCGCATCTACTCCTGTACTAATTCCAGTAATCCCGAAAGCACTGAACCAAAGGATAGCTACAACGGTTGGAACTAATAATACAGCAAATACGAATTCGCGAATGGTACGCCCTTTTGATACCCTAGCAATAAATATACCTACAAAAGGACTCCAGCTCATCCACCAACCCCAATAATAAATCGTCCAGTTCTCCAACCATTCATGCTTTTGCGCATTCAATGGTGCAGGGTCTAAACTCGTGTAAAAGAAGGTTGTTAAATAATCTCCTGTTGCACTTGTTGCTATATTCATGATTAACACGGTTGGACCAATAATCATAATAGCCGTAAATAATAATCCGGCTAAAATCATATTTAAATTACTTAAATATTGAATTCCTTTACTTAATCCACTCCAAGCACTATATAAAAATAGCGCAGTAATAACAGCAATAATGATTCCTTGAACTATTCCATTAACTGGAAGACCAAAAAGATAGTTCAGTCCACCATTAATTTGAATAGTACCAACACCTAAGGATACAGCTACTCCAATAACTGTCGCAAATACAGCTAAAATATCAACAACATTTCCTAAGGTTCCATCAACTTTATCTCCAAAAATAGGTCGTAAAGTTTTAGAAAGTAAACCTACTTCACCTTTTCTAAACTGCGCATAAGCTAAAGCAAGCCCAACTATAGCGTAAATCGCCCAAGGGTGTAATCCATAATGAAGAAAAGAAGCACGCATGGCTTCAACCACTGCTGCTGTAGTTTCCGGATCAGCAGTAGGTGGAGCTAAGTAATGCGCAATAGGTTCATGGGTTCCATAGAAAACCAAACCAATTCCCATACCTGCACTGAACAACATAGCTAACCATGATACGGTTTTAAATTCCGGTCTATCTGTAGGTTGACCTAGTCTAAGTTTTCCAATTGGACTAAGTCCTAAGAAGATGCAGAAAAGTAAAATGAAGGTAAAAACTGTAAGATAATACCAACCGAAGTGTTCTGTAATCCATGACCCAATTGCTCCAGATACTTCTCCAAATTGATCAGGAAAAACTACACCTAAAACCACTAATATGCCAACAAAAGATGCCGCATATGTAAATACCGTTGAGAATTTCTTGTCACTTTGATCCATAAAAAAATATGTCCTCTCTGTTCTTATCTGTTCTCATTTTTAACAACATGTTTTCCATTGTAACATACCTAGAAGACGATTCAAGTTTCTCGCCTGCTGAACATATTTGATTACTCGCTCTATTACTAGGCTTTGCGCAAATTAAAATTTTTATATAATTTTGCACAAAGCCAATAAACTTTCATTAATCTTTTACTTTTTCCAGCTTATTTCACCAGTGAATTATTTTATTTTTCCCTTTGACCAAGAAAAAATTCTAATTACATATAAGAAATATCTTTAGCATTCAGCGTGGTCCAAAAAATAATTTTTATAAATCCATTCAAAATTATTTATTGCTTCTTTTTTTCGGGATCCAAATACACTCTACTTGGTGTAGTTCCTTTTTGAAATAAGTATTTCCCTTGGTATCCTTCTGTTTCTTGATCCACTTGTGCAATAACTAATTGGCAAACACGCATGCCTACTTCTAGCTTTACTGGTACACGATTTGCGTTAAATAACTCTAGCGTAATTTGCCCAGAGAACCCTGGATCAATCCATCCTGCATTTTGAATAAAAACACCAAGTCTTCCTATAGAACTTCTACCCTCTACAAAAGCAGTTAATTGATTAGGTAAGCTAATTTGCTCTAATGTAGTTCCAAGTACAAAAGTTTGTGGAGGAATCATGATAACCCCTTCCTCCGTCACTTCCATTTCCCGATAATTTGCAGGCTGTTCAGTAGACAAATAAGGACTAGAAACATCATCAACGATTAAAAATTCCTTACCAAGACGCAAATCAACAGAAGCAGGTTGAATACTTATTTCTTGAAACGGAGTAATAGATATCAAATTGTCATTTACATGGTCTTGAATTGTTTTTCCCGATAAAATCATCTGCTTACACTCCTTATTTAATAAATAATAAATAGAAATACAAAAACTCTTTCCAAAAATCATGAAATAAAAGTGATATGGTAAAATCCTCTTTCACTTTTCTAATCAATGGAAAGATTTGATGCAAGCAGAGCTGTACCAAGATATTAATCGATTTTTTTACTAGGTGATACATATGGAAATCTAATAGCATGTTCAATATCTTGTATTTATTATGTCTAGTCTTAATCCTGCTAGACAGAAAAGAAAAACAAGCATGTCTCTCATAATCTGGGAGGGAGAGCCTCTTGTTAAATCAAGATTTAGCAAAGACACCATAAAACAAATATTTGACAACATGTTAGTTAAAACCAAGCTAATTTCCTATTCCCCATATCCATATAATTTAAACAGCTAAAATCGATAATATAAATTCCGCTCTAAATGCTTGCTATCTATCACTAGAAATAATAAAAATGGAGCATGTGCTGCATGAAGGCAAGACAGCATAGCTCCTAAATAACAGGCTCTTTTTAAATCAGAGTTCTTATAAAAAATGAATGGAGTAATTATATAGCAAGGCACTTTTGAAAGCCTTTTTTCAATTCCTCATGATCTAGGTTTTTCCCAATAAATACGACCTCGCTTTTCCTTTTCTCTTCTTTTCCCCAAAGCTCTTCTTCTGTTCCTGCGAACAACATATGCACTCCCTGAAAAGCTACCTTTTGCTCCAATTGTTTGATATTAAGGATACCTTTGTAGCGATATAAACTTTCTCCTTTAACACGGACTAAATAAGCAAACCACCTATTTACTTTATCTAAATCAAGCGGACGATCCTCCTGTAATACAAAAGATGTTACTTCATGATTATGATGATGGTGATGTGTTTCAGTTAACAAATTAGGATCAATATTTAATACATGATCCAGTTCAAACGATCTATGACCGATTAAATCTTTAGTATCAACATCTCCATAAGTGGTATAGAATCGCTGTGCATTTGGATTCATTTGAATCAGCTGTTTTTCTAGCTTTATTTTTTCAGCTTCTGTGATTAAATCTACCTTATTGATAAGCAAAATATCTGCAAACGCAATTTGCTGCTGCGGCTCCTCCTCTTGTAAATGTTGCCCTATATGCAGGGCATCGACCATTGTAATCACACTGTCGATTTCAAAATAATCTGCCGTTTTTTCATCCATTAAAAATGTTTGAATAACTGGAGCAGGATTAGCCATGCCTGTTGTTTCAATGATTACTCGATCCAATTTTTTCTCTTGTTTGATCAAATTATCTAATAAATGGATTAAATCTCCTCGCACATTACAACAAATACAGCCACTGTTTATTTCGATGATTTCTTCTCTTGTCGGTATCACCAGTTGACCGTCAATGGATGTATCACCAAATTCATTGATGATAACAGCAACCTTCTGATCTGACATATCATGTAGTAATTTATTTAACAATGTCGTTTTCCCAGCGCCTAAGAAACCAGTTAAAATAGTTACAGGAATTGGTTTTTCAATTGACAATGCTTTTCCTCCTTATCCATAAAAGAAAAATTTTTACCAAAAGTATTCATTTTCTGGAGATTCTATTACCAGCTAGCTTTTCTCACGCCGGGTATTTGTCCTTTGTGAGCATATTCTCTAAAAGAAATACGGGACATCTTGAATTTTCGTAGATAGCCATGTGGTCTCCCTGTAATCTCACAACGATTTTTTAGGCGGGTTGGTGAAGAATCTACTGGTAATTTACGCAATTCTTCGTAATCCCCTTTTGCTTTCAGCTCTTTTCTTCGCTCTGCATATTGTTTAACCATTTGTTGACGTTTTTTCTCTTTAGCTATTTTTGATTTTTTAGCCATTTTAACTTGCTCCCTTCATTATTGATTATTTATTTTCAGCGAATAAATCGGTGTCATTATGATTAATATCAGGAAATGAAGAAGTCTCCTAAAATGACAGACTTCTCTGCTATTTCCATAAAATGTAACTCTATTTCAAACTTGTATTTTTATTTCTTGAAGTGCAATAGATCATTCCATCAAAGCTTCTGCTTCTAAAAAATGCGCCTTTTAAACTTTGCCATTCTTCTTTAGGCGTTCTTTCGTCAAGCTTCCATAAATGAAATTATAAATATTGCAATTTAATATTTAAAAATGCTCTTTATTTATGTAGCACTCTTACTCACTACTTTTTTCTCCACCACACAAAACGTAATAATTACGATTTAAGGAATAAAAAAAAGACCTCATATTTATGCGGTTTTTTCAATTATTATTTTCTCTATATACTTACTAAAATACTTCTTCTACGAAATCACTAATTACTCCTATTGCTGCTTTAGCTCCTTCACCTGCTGCAATAATCAGCTGTGGAGGACCATTTGCATTATCTCCAGCTGCATAAATTCCCTTCATACTTGTACGTCCATATAAATCTGTTTTAATTCCGCCCATTTCATTCAACTCTAACCCTAAACGCTTACCAAAAGGTGTAGCTTGCTTCATTTGATAAGAGACAAATCCCACTTCCCTATGAAGTTCTTTACCATTTTGAAAATGAATCGTTTTTAATTGTCCATTTTCCCCTTCTAACCTTAAAATCACATCTTCTATAATCTCGATTTGCTTCTCTTTTAATATTTCTTTTTCATCAGAACTGAAGCTTGCTTTTCCATTTGTGCAAACAATGATGTCCTCACTCCAATTAGAAATCATTTTTAGACCATGAAAGGCATGTGCACCATTAGCAATATAGACCAATGGAAGATCTTTTAGCTCCCATCCATCACAGAAAGGACAAGGAAATAGGCTAGTTCCATAAACATCATGAATTCCCTCTATCTCAGGCAATACATCTTTTAATCCTGCTGCCAGAATAATGGTTGTAACTTTGTAATTCCGGCCATCCTCTGTTTTAATCTGGAAGGTAGAATCAGCCTGTATAATATCCAATACCCGATTCTTTTGAATGGATATGGTAGGGTATTTTCTTAAATCTATATGAGCTAAGTTTCTAAACTCAGATGGTTTGATCCCATCTCTCGTAATAAAATTATGAGATTCCTGCGCTACAGAATTACGTGGTGCATCATTATCAAATAAAATAACTTCTTTTCTCCCTCTTCCTAAAATGAGAGAAGCATTTAATCCAGCAGGTCCTCCCCCAATCACAGCGCAATCATAATACAAAATATTTCCCTCCTTTTTTGTACAGAACTAATTTTCATTATTCCTCACCCACTATATCGTAATCGTTACGATTTATCAAGTGAGATTATTTCAAAAGATTTTTATCACTATTCTTCATATAATCCTAGACAGTAAAAATAAAATCAACTATAATTATAATTATTATAAATTAATACTTATTATAATTTGAAAGGAAATACATAATAATGAGCAAAATAAATCAGATTGTCTCTTTTTTTAAAATACATGGAGAAATAATCGCTGCAGCTATCAGTGGAATTTTGATTCTAATCGCCTGGATACTATCTAGTCATATTCATCATGCTTTATGGATTGGATTACTCATTGCCGCTTTTCTTATTGGTGGTTTTGCCAAAGCAAAAGAAGGTATTACAGAGACCATCAAAACTAAACAACTCAACGTAGAATTATTAATGATTATTGCTGCAATTGGCGCAGCATCCATAGGCTATTGGGCAGAAGGTGCTATTTTAATTTTCATTTTCTCTTTATCTGGGGCTTTAGAGAGCTATACAGAAAATAAAAACAAAAACGAATTACAAAGTCTTATGAAATTACAGCCAGAGACAGCTACATTATTAGATGGAAAAGTCATTCATATTGAACAATTACAGCCCGGTGATCAAATTGCGGTAAAAGCAGGTGAAAGAATCCCAGCTGATGGTCTGATTATAAAAGGCGAAACAACCATTGATGAAAGTGCGTTATCTGGAGAATCCGTTCCAATCTCTAAAAGAATTGGAGCTGAAGTATTTGCAGGAACAGTAAATTTAAATGGAAGTCTTCATATTGAAATAAATACATTACCAAATGAAACAATGTTTCAAAAAATCATTAAGTTAGTTCAAAATGCGCATGAAGAACGCTCCCCATCCCAGCAATTTATTGAAAGATTTGAAGGTTTATATGTAAAAATTGTTCTCATTACAGTTGCTGTGATGATGTTCCTTCCTCATTATTTATTTGGTTGGTCTTGGACCGATACAATTTATCGTGCCATGATTTTATTAGTTGTCGCTTCACCATGTGCACTAGTTGCTTCAATTATGCCAGCAACTCTATCTGCTATTTCTTCTGGGGCACGTCAAGGTATTCTTTTTAAGGGCGGTGTGTATGTAGAAGCATTAGCTAAGTTAAATGTGATTGCCTTAGACAAAACAGGAACATTAACAAAAGGCGAACCCGCTGTCGTTGATTCTTTTATTGTTCCAAAACAGAATTTAGAAGAACTAGCAGATATCATTTATACAATTGAAAATGAATCAATCCACCCACTTGCTCTAGCAATGAAAAATTGGGCAGAAGCACAAGCTGGTGAAAGATTAGGGTTAGCAACAACTGTACAGCATCATAACGGTCGAGGTCTTGCAGCAGAAATTAATGGCGTCCATTGGCTCATTGGGAATGCAGAAATGGTAGGAAAGCAAGCAGCTAATGAGTTTTTTCAAACTCATTATACTGTAGAACAAGCCAAAACAAATATCTTTGTAAAGAAAGATACAGAAATTATCGCTGTTTTTCTGTTAAAGGATACGCTCCGTCAAGAGGCAGTTGAAGCAATTCACGAGCTGCATCAGCTCGGCCTAAGAACAATGATGTTAACAGGAGATAATGAAGCAACAGCAAAAAGCATTGCCCAGGATGCTGGAATAACGGAATATCACGCAAATTGTTTGCCTGAAGATAAAGTAAACCATTTAAAACAGTTAAGACAGGAAAGCCAACAAACCGCAATGGTTGGTGATGGCGTAAATGACGCACCAGCCCTAGCAACAGCAAACATTGGTGTTGCCATGGGAGCAGGAAGTGACATTGCTTTAGAAACAGCAAATATCGTATTAATGAAAAATAATCTAGCCAAAATGGTAAATGCCATTCGGATTTCTAAGAAAATGAATGCTATTATTAAGCAGAATATTATCTTTTCCCTTGCTGTCATCGGAATTCTAATTGTTAGTAACTTCTTACAAATTATTAATATGCCATTAGGTGTCATTGGTCACGAAGGAAGTACTATTCTTGTTATTCTGAATGGCTTACGGATGTTAAAGACAGAGTAAGTTATAGTAAAATCACTACTTTGTATTTTTGATTTATACAAAGTGGTGATTTTCTTGATTATGCCTGGATAAACACTTAAAAAAAATTCATATCAAAAAAGCTAGAAGAAGATGTCAATTTACCTGCTTCATTATTTTTTGTCATATAAAACATACTAAGATTAGTGGGTAAGATCATCGACGGATGACCTTACCCACTATTTCTTTTTTTAAGATATAGTGAGAAGTGAAAGAAAGCCCGACCGAAGTCTCTGGGATTACGAATCCGAATTAAAAACAGGGCTTCTTCACTTTCATTTTTGAATCAGGTTTAAGTATGTTGGGGCCATAGAGCTCGTGTAAAGGAAATTGGAATCGAAATGAACAGGTGAAGATCTTTCATAAAAAAGAAGAGAGAGGTAGTAAAATGGGAACAGTAATGGCTTTGGATGTTTCGATGGGGAAAAGCTATAAAGTTGTTTACGATGGTCAACAGTGTCTTTCTGAAGGTGAAGTCATTCATAGTCAAGTTGGTTTTCAGGGCCTCCTGGACGAAATTCGTACGCTCCCAGATGATATGATGTTGGTCTTTGAAGCGACGGGTATTTACTCTAAACCAGTAGAAACATTCTGCCGAAAAAATCAGTTGCATTATTGCTTATTAAATCCCTTAGCAGCTAAAAAACAATTAGAACAAGGAACATTAAGAAGTTGGAAAACGGATAAACATGATGCCCATAAATTGGCACAAGTGCATCAACAAAATATTCGTCTAAAAAAAATACAACAACCTAGTGTTTATCATGAAATACGTGATTTATCTCGCTTTTATCAAGAAGTAGAAGAGGATATGATATAAAGCGTACACGAATGCATTTGCATAATGCATTACAGTTAAGTTTTCCAGAATTGGAGAGATTCTTTTCTAGTCGAGTCACGCCTTATGCACTCACTCTAATCAATTTATTTCCACACCCAGATTTTGTATTACAAACAAGTAAAACAAAAGTCAAAAACCTTTTGATGAAAAGTACGATCAAAAAGATTTCAGAGAATCGGGCAAAGCAAAAAGCAAGCGACATTATGGTATACGCCCAAGAGTCTTACCCAGCTGTTTCTTCAACTAGTGTCATAACTCAAAAAGTCCAATATTATGCGCAACAACTTTTACAACTATTACAAGAAAAGGGAAATATTTCAAAGCAAATGATTGAAAAGGCAAAGACACTTTTTGAATTCGAGATTCTCACAAGCTTTCCAGGGATTGGTGAAATTAGTGCATCCCTATTTATTGGTGAAATTGGGGATCTTTCTCGCTTTTCCAATCATAAAAAGTCAATGCTTTTATTGGGATTGATATTCGAAGATATCAATCAGGTAAATATGCAGGTCAAGATCACATTAATAAGCGCGGAAATCCGAAAGGAAGGAAAGTCTTATACTTCATTGTTCGAAATATGATTCGTCAACAAAAAGCAGCACCAAATCACATTGTCGATTATTATTATAAATTAAAAAAGCAGCCTCATCCCAAAAAGGACAAGGTTGCGGTAGTAGCTTGCATGAACAAACTACTAAAATGTATTTATTCCATGGTCAGGAACAATACAAAGTACGATTACTCGCACACGGTCTCGGTGGACCAATAATCTCTTAAATTATAACACAGATACTCCCTCAAAAAAATATAGAATACTTGAGGTCTATTTAGCATGCTTACATATTAAAAAAGACTTGACTAATCGTAGGAAATGAGGCTGGGACAAAAGGAAAAATTAAGCTTGAAATCCGAATAATATTCAAATGAAGCGTAGGAAATATACGTAGACTCCTATGGGAAGATGGCCTAGGTGAGACCCCGGAGTGCGTAGCACGAGGCAGACGAGTACGCCACGTCCTGTGGCAACGTCTGCATTAGGACGTCCTGTCCGTCGAGGCTCTCCAGCCGCCCATGGAAAGCGGAGTATATTTCCGAAGCGGTTATTTGCACAATTTATGTTTGGAATTATCTAAGTAATAATTTCTTTTGTCCCAGCCTCACATCACCTAGCTTATCATTTCAAAAATAGCGCCCTCTCTATATTTGAAAAAGGTTCACATCCATTTTCCGTTATTCTAATCGTCTCACTCACTTCAAACCCCTGTTCATCCATCCAAATAGCTGGTAGGACATGAATCGTCATGTTTGGTTCCAATACCGTTCGATCACCTGGTCTGAAGCTTAATGTCTGTTCTCCCCAATCAGGTGGATAGCCTAATCCAATTGGATAACCTACACGGGATTCCTTTGCCAAGCCTGTTTTTTCAATAGCATTTCTCCATTTTAGTTCAACCTCTTCACAAAGAATGCCTGGTTTAATAAAGTCTAAAATAATATCTAGGCCTTCTAAAACAACTTTTGACACTTCTTCAAATTCATGAGTAGGTTGTCCCAAGAATATAGTTCTGGCAAGAGGAGCATGATATCGATACCTACACCCAGATAATTCCATAAAGACAACCTCATTTTTCTCATATTTTTTATCTGTCCAAGACAAATGAGGTGTTGACGTTCTTTCACCTGAAGGCATCAAGGGGATAATTGCTGGATAATGACCTGCCAATCCATCTACACCACTAATCAATTGCTGATATACTTTTGCAGCAACATCCGCTTCTCTAACTCCAACCTCAATATGATCAATAGCTGTTTGCATTGCCCTCTCTGTTATGCGTCCAGCAATCTTCATATGCTCAATTTCTTGTTCTGATTTTATCATTCGTATATGATTCACAAGGTATGAGGCATCTTTAAATGTCGCATTGGGTAAATCTTTTTCCAGCTCCAGATAAGCACGATGTGAAAAGAACTCCTGGTTCATTTCAAATCCAATCCGCTTTTTATCACAATCTAACTCTTTTAAAATATCCGCAAAAAAGTTCATCGGATGTTTAGTAGAAGATTGTACATAATCGTCACTGTAGCCCTTTATATTATTCTCTTGAATCCAAGTCGTTAATTTGGCACCATTGACATCCATTCTTCTGCCCACCCAAATTGGCTCTTCCTGATCCAGGATTACAATGACACCCTGTTCTACATAATATGAATATCCATCGTAGCCTGACAAATAATTCATATTAGCAGGATTCGTAGTAAGCAATACATCAATCCCTAGCTTTTGCATACTTTCTTTCGTCTTATTTAGTCGTTGGACGAATTCAGATTTCTTAAAAACCATTCCATATTCCCCCTTACCACCTTTGTTACTTCGTTGTGCAAAATCTTTGATCGATTCATTTTTCTTAGCAATGTCCTATTGGATAAAAAACGGTCTATTACTCATCACGATCGCAGAGACTGGCCGTTTGTATTGTTTATTTAAGCCCTTTCTTTTTAACCTTGGTTAAGGATTTATCAATAATTGAAATGATCGTTTCCACTTCTTCCCTATTAATACAGAATGGTGGAGCGAAGGCTAGTGTATCCTGTCCTTCATAAATAATACTTCTGCCTAACAAGCCAAGTTTCAACGCTTCTTCAACTACTTTAACGGATACTGGCTCAGAGTAGCGTATATTCTTTTCTTTATCTTTTAAGATTTCAAAAGCTCTCAGCAATCCAATGCCTCTTATATTACCAATCTCCTCATGACGCTCTTCCAACCATTTGAATCCTTTTTGAAATTCTGCTCCCATATTGCGCACATTTTCGATTAAATTTTCTTCTTCAATGATTTCTAAATTCTTCAATGCAACTGCACAGCACATTGGATGACCACTATAAGTGTATCCGTGCATATAAACACCATCTGATAACTCAATTAGTTCATTTTTAAGCTTCTCTGAAATGACCATCCCACCTAGAGGAGCATAACCACTTGAAATCCCTTTAGCGATCACCATCATATCTGGAACGACACCGAAATTCTCTATTCCGAAGTTGGTTCCTGTTCTGCCAAAACCTGTTATAACTTCATCTGTAATGAACAGAATGTCATTTTCATCACATATTTCCCTAACCTCTTTAAAGTAATTTTCTGGCGGCATATTGACACCACCTGATCCCTGTACAGGCTCTGAAATAAAAGCGGCAATCGTCTCTGCCCCTTGAAGTGCTATCATTTCCTTTAGTGATTCAATGGAAGAATCGACATAGTGAAAATCTGGTGATAAGGAAGGAAATTCTCTGAATGCAGGCAAGCCTGTTGCACTCGTAGCTCCCATGGATATTCCATGATACGATTTTTTACGGGAAATAATCTTTTTCTTCTCATATTTTCCTTTTAATTGCCAATAATAGCGTGCTGTTTTAAATGCTGTATCATTGGCCTCTGATCCACCTGAAGTAAAGAAAGTCATTGTCAAATCTCCTGGTGTCATTTGTGCTACCTTTTCAGCCAGCTTAATTGCAGGTTCATGACTATTCGTTGCAAATGTTGAACTGAATGCTAATTTCTTCATTTGTTCCATTGCCGCTAACCCGAGTTCCTCTCGACCGTGACCGATATTAACATTCCATAAAGACGATAAGCCATCAATCACCTGTTTTCCTCTAATATCTTTTAAGTAAACTCCTTTACCCTCCGTAAAAATAAAGCCGGGTCCCTGTTCTTGATGTTGTTTGAATGAGGTCGTTGGATGCATAAAATGCTTCTTGTCAATGCCCGCCAATTCCTCATATTTTTCTTGTGCCTTCTCAATCGTTTTCGTTTCCATCTCGTTTCCCCTTTCTTTTTGAATATTGCTATTTGGTCTTTCATTAGTACCTGCACTTTTAATCATACTAATTCAAACTTTCTCATAATTTACATAAATTTGCAAATTGTTTTTTCAGTATATTTATCCTATGCTGTTTGAAATCTATTTGTAGTTTTAAAAATATATCTTTTCAAGTTTTAACAAGGCTGAATAGACTATCAGTTAACCTATATTAAAATAGGAAAATAGCCAAGTTTCTTCATTATTGTATTGGTTCGATTATGTCCATCCGCGAAGATATCAACAGGAATTTTTCATCAAAAGAGATTGTTTAATCATTTTCTTTTGTAAATTATAGAGGTTTTAGTAACATCTCAACTACGTTTTCTATTTAATCCTTCAATCTGATATGATAAGAGTATTAAAGGTTATAGAGGTGATACATCATGAACTTTGTTTTTGATTTAGATGGAACTATTTGTTTCAACGGCCAGCCCATTTCTGAAAAATTATTAAATGCATTAGAGAGATTGGTAGATCAAGAAGGACATAAAGTTATTTTTGCATCAGCTAGGTCAATACGGGATTTACTTCCTGTTCTACATGAGCGTTTTCATAAATATCCAATGATTGGTGGCAATGGTTCCATGGTTGCAAACCATGGAAATATCATATCAACAGTAAATTTCCAACATGATACGCTTAAGGAGATTATTCAATTAATTGATACTTACCATGTATCCTATTTAATAGATAGTGATTGGAATTATTCTTATACAGGATCGGACACACACCCTATTTTTAATAGTCTTGATCCACAAAAACGTGCTAAAAATGTACCATTAGATCAACTACAGTCCTTTATTAAAATTTTAATGCTCACTTCATCCAATATGAAAGAAGTTGAAGAAAAGCTTAAGAAGATGGAGATTGTTGTCCATACTCACAGAGGTGAAGGTGTTTTAGATATAAGTCCTAAAGGCATTGATAAATGGAGCGGATTACAGCAACTTGGTATTAAAGAGGGAGAATATATTGCATTTGGCAATGACATAAATGATATTTCCATGTTTCAGCATGCGCTACACTCTGTCATGATTGGGGAAAATCTACAATTATCTCCATTTGCATCTGAAAATGTTATATTAAGCGAGGATGTAGAAAATATTATTGTAGAAAAGCTTGAGGAATTAGGAACGATGTATAGAACAAACATTGATAATAGGAGTACAGTTTAAATGGTGTTAGCTAGACTTTCTTGTTTATTAAAATGATTTCCATATACATTTTCTCCTCTCATTCCTAAAATCTCTTTAATGAATTTATTATTAATAAAACCCTATAGTCAACAACAAAGTCCCCTAAAGGTAGATAATAAAACTACCTTTAGGGGACTTTATGATATAATCTCGTTCCTGTCGTAAAACTTAGCTCAAGAGATTACCTTTTGTCCGTCTAATCCTCTTGGATCTGAGCCCCCTGACAGGATTCCTGTATCTGGATCTATCCATATAGCTTGTACTCTTGACATATAAGTAGAGCGTTGCACATCATATTTATTTCGTAATGTACGACTGGTCTCCTCCGGGATAAGTGGCTCAAGAAAAATTTTATCCTGCTCTTCTGAATGAAACCTTGGAGCATTAACCGCTTCTTGCATGGACATGCCATGATCAATCACATTAAGGATTGTTTGAAGTACTGCTGTAATAATACGACTTCCTCCTGGAGCTCCTATCACCATAACTAACTTACCATTTTTATAAAGAAAAAGGGGAGCACCGCCACCACCACGTTTACCAGGAAGAATAGAATTCCAATTTCCGTGAACAGGGTTAAAATGTCCAACAAAATTATTGTATAAAAATCCTAAATTACTAGTTACCATCCCAGATCCTCCCATTGAACCCAGGGTATGTGTCCAGCTTACAGCCGATCCTTCTTTATCAATTACGGATACATGAGTAGTATCCGAACCTAATCCTGTAGGTGTATCTGGACCAATAATAGTGTCTCCATGATTAATCTGTTCTTGCCAATATTTAGCTCGTTCTATGGAAGTATATTTACGTAACAAATTTATTACTACTGAATAAGGAGGATCACCTTTTAATTGAAGATGATCTTTAAATCCTGCGCGCATTACACTTGCAATAAGCTCTATATATGCCGGACTATTATGAATAAGTCCTTTCACATCAAAACCTTCTAATATTTGTAACATAGCAATTACTTGAGCACTGCTTGTACTACCACTTACAGCACCTCGTAATTCATAGCCTTTGTAATGTCCTACTATCGTTTCTGTTTCTAAAACATTATAATTTTCTATATCCTCTTTAGTTATTAGTGAATCATTACTTTGAAAATCCTTTGCAATTTGTTCACCAATATCTCCTTTATAGAAGTCTAATCCTCCATTATTTGCAATCCGGCTCAATGTCTTACCATACTCTTTTTGTATAAATCTTTTCCCTGTTTTCTTCGGTGTCCCATAAATCTTTATAGAATCTTCATTTTCAGAAATTTTCCGATAAAAGCTTGGGTGTCCTGGGGTATCTGCTTTATCAGACCATAATCGAAACAGATAAGGGTAATTTTCAAAGCCTTCTGTTGCTAATTGTATAGACGGTTCTATAATTTCTTTCCAAGAAATATTTCCGCTTCCGTATTTTTGAAATGCTTCCCAAGCACCTAATACAAAGCCAGGCACCATTATTGATTTATAACCATACTGATTTTCTTCACTCTTTATGATGTACCTACCATATGCTTCCGAACGACTAATGTATTCATCAGCCCAATATTCTGGAATTGATTTAGAACCCATTGTACATGAACAATCTAGATGAAAAGATTCACCTGTTGAAGCAATATGGACAAGTAAATATCCACTCCCTCCTATTCCACTATAAAAAGGATTTATTACTCCTTGAACAAATGCAGCTGAGATAGCAGCATCTACTGCATTTCCACCTTTCGCTAGAATATACTCTCCAGCTTCTACTGAATAAGGTTCTGGTGCAACTACCATTCCATTCATAGTTATTCACTCCAGTATAATTAAATGATAGTGAAAAATTATTCTTTGTAAAACAATGCACTATTATTTGTTAAAACTTTCTATAAGCATATCTTTTATTCTGATACTTTTGTATTCCAAAATATATAGCCTCCAGGGCTATCAAAAACTTTGAAACCTTCTACTTTATCTGTTGTTCCAACTATTACTGCATAGTCACCTACTCTTGATATTGGTAAGTATTCTGTCCATAAGAATTCTTGTAAAGTTTCCCAATGTGCTTTAGCTTGTTCTTGAGTTTCAGCTGTTCTAATTTTATCTTTTAAATCTGTGATTTTTGGATCATCCGTCCAACCAGGCCATTTAGGATCTAATGCTAGCATTTGTGGTGGCGAGGTTTTATAATCTGGACCTAAAATACTAATATCCCAGACTCCTGGATCATGTTGAAGGTCTAATAATGATGACCAATCATAAATTTCAATTTTAACATTCATTCCGGCTTCTTCTAATTGCTGTTGTAAGATAACTGCAGTATTATAATTATAGTCATAATCTCGGGTAGATAAGACTGTGATTTCCTCTCCATCATAACCAGCTTCTTCTAATAACTCTCTAGCTTTTTCTGGATCTCCCTGGTTATATTTTTCTTTTCCCGCATCCACATACCAATTAACTATTTGGTCATTTATATATCCTGGATTTAATTTATAAAGATCTTCATCAGGATAAGTACTTTTCATAATCATTTCTGCATCTACAGCTGTATTTACTGCTTCACGCATTTTAAAATCAGAAAATAATCCTTCTTTTTTATTAAATGATATTTCAATAGCTCCCTTGTAGGATATTAGTGTATTTATATTGGGATCTGATTTTAGCTCCTCATAATTATCTTCTGGTAAGAAGTTAACAATATCATATTCACCTGTTTTAAGTCCCATTAATCGTGTAGAAGTATCTGTAACAAAATAAAAATAGAGATCATCTACAAGTGCTTCCTTCTTTCCAGACAATCCATCTGTCGGTAAGTCTGACTGTGTGTAATCTTCAAATTTTGATAATTTAATATATTGATCTTGCTTCCAGTCGTCGAATTTAAAAGGGCCTGTACCAATATACTCTGTAACACCAGTTGTTTCTTCTGATTCAATAACTTCTTTAGGCATTATGGAAGAATCATCTCGCTCAGCAAGAAAAACTAGGATATCCTTATACTTCTCCTTTAATTTCATAATCACCGTATAGTCATCTTCCATTTCAAATGTTATTCCTTCAAAGTATGCAAGTGCTTGTGTTGATTTTTCCGCCCATCTATTCATAGAAGCTAAAACATCCTCAGCAGTCATTTCTTTTCCATTATGGAAGTTAACTCCTTTTCTTAAATGGAATGTATATGTTAATCCGTCTTCACTTTGTTCTATCGATTCAGCCAACATTGGTGTAGGTTCAAAGTCTGAATTTAATGTCACTAGCGATTCGAAAATATTTTGAGCAACCCTTGCCCTTACTACTGCCGAACTCATTAGTGGATCAAGTGTATTAGGTTGAGATTCCAATGCCACTTTTAATTGACCACCACTGTTATCAGAATCGGAAGTGGTATTTGATTTTGTAGAATCATCACTACACCCCACTAATACACTAGCAAACATTATTAGTGACAATGCAATAATTTTAGATATATATTTTTTACTAATCATATCCAAAACGCCTTCCTTCACTTTATATTTGGCAAAAACAAGCTAGCGTAAATAAGTTAAAATCTACTACAATCAATTTAGTTGAATTTACTTATCTTCCCTTCAGAAAGATCCTCAATTATTTTACTTTGATCTCTTTCATTCGGATTACCATAACCACCAGAACCAGGTGTACGCACACTCAAAATGTCTCCTTTTTTCAGTGCAATTCCGGAAACTTTACCAGTATTTAATTTTCTTTCAGTTTTTGTTCCTGGATTGATGACAAACTCTCCACCAACGCCGTCTAATCCATCAAATAACCCCCACGGTGGAATCACTTGTCGGTCACCATGAGTCGCAAACTCCATATCAAATAGCACTTTATAATCTCGTCGTATGCCTAGTCCTCCTCTATATTTACCAGCACCTCCAGAGTCTTTTCTCAATTCAAACCTTTCAATCATTAATGGGTATTCCATCTCCAAACATTCGATAGGTAAGTTTGAGGAGTTAGTTACATGCACATGAACCCCATCCAGTCCATCCTTGTTATATCTTGCACCTAGCCCTCCACCTAATGATTCTGGATAAACAAACGTCTTATCTCTATAATTGTCATATCCTGAAAACAATACAGTTGTAACAGCACTATTACAACCAGCAACAATTCTCTCAGGTACTGCTTCAGAAAGAGCTCCAAAAATCACATCGACTATCCTTTGACATGAATCTGTCCTTCCCCCAACAGCTGCTGGTGATTCAGCATTGACAATTGACTTTCGAGGTGCAGTCACTTTAATTGCCTTGTAATATCCAGCATTAGATGGGACTGTTGGATCAATGACAACTTTTAAAGCATAATAAATTGTCGCTAATAAAGCAGTTTTCACAACGTTTATTCCACCAGTTACCTGAGGACTAGAGCCTGTAAAATCAAGATGAATCGACTCATCAAATACCTCAATCTTTACTTTAATTGGAATTTTAATATTCAGATTAATCCCATCATCATCAAGATAATCTGTAAATGTATAAACACCATTCGGAATATCTTTTATACCTGCTTTAACTTTTCTCTCTGTGTATAATAACAACTCATTTAAACTATTTTTATAGGTTTGTTCTCCATATTTATCAATTAACTCAAATAACCTCTTTGCCCCTAGCTTATTAGAAGCAATTTGTGCTTTTAGATCCCCTAATCTTTCTTCTGGAGTCCTACAGTTAAGCAAAATTAAATCTATAATAGACTGAGATATTTCTCCCTTTTCTATCAACTTTATTGGAGGTATTCTTATTCCTTCTTGAAAAATACTAGTACAATTCCCTGATGAACTTCCTGGTACCATTCCACCTACATCAGAATGGTGAGCGATATTAGCAACAAATGCGATAATTTTTCCATTACTAAAAACTGGCTGAGCAATAGTAATATCAGGGAGATGTGTTCCTCCCCCATTATAAGGATCATTAGCTACAAACATATCGCCTTCATGAATCTCATCCACATCAAATTTGGTTAATATTTCTTTACAAATTCCTAGCATTGAACCAAGATGGATTGGAATGGCTGCTGCTTGTGCAATCGTTTCTCCCTTTTCATTAAATATGGCTGTTGAAGAATCTTTTCTTTCTTTAATATTTGTTGAATAAGAGGTTTTTACTAATGTTACTCCCATTTCTTCCGCTATCGAAAGTAGAGCATTACTTAAAACTTCAACCATGATTGGATCCACTTTTCTATTCTTCAAATTTTTAACCTCCTAATTCCAAAATAATATTTCTGTACGAATCCATTTTTGCCGTAACATTTGACGGTACAACAATAGTAGTATCTACTTGTTCTATGATTGCCGGTCCTGAAATACTATCATTTACACCCATTAATTCTCGCTTGTAAATATTTGTCTTTACAAAGTCTTTTTCTTCATCAAAGTAAACCTCTCTTGAATCAATAATTGCCTGATTAGAATCAATGTGTTCATCGTATTTTTTTAATACAACTTTATCTATTTGTCCTGAAGCAGTAATTCTAAAGTTCACAATCTGAACGTCTTCATCATTATTTGCATAACCATAGATCTTTTTATGTGTATCATGAAATTTTTCTATTAATTTATTAAGATCTTGTTCTTCATTTATATTAAAATCAGCATCTACTGTTAATTCATAATTTTGACCTTTATAACGCATGCTAAAACTTCGCTCTATTCCTTGTTTTTCACTGGATATATTTTCTTCTACGAACCAATTCATAGCTTTCTTCTCTAATTCTGCAATTTCAGATTTTATGATGTGTAGATTAGTAGAATTCGCTGTAATTATTTTTGTTTGCACATAGTCCATTTTTAAATCTGTAGCTAAAAGACCCATCGCACAAAGAATTCCTGGACTTTCTGGTATTAAAACATATTTCATACCAAGTTCCTTTGCAACCTCCGCAGCATGTAAGGGACCTGCCCCTCCGTATGCTACAAGTGTAAAGTCTCTAGGATCATGTCCTTGCTCAACAGAAACAACTCTAATTGCCCTGACTAGATTTGAATTAGTCACCTTAATTATTCCATAAGCAACATCTGTCGTTTCCAGATGAAGATGCTTAGCAAGTTTTTCATTTACAGCAATCTCTGCCCCACCATAATTGACCTTCATTTTCCCACCTAGAAGCCATTCTGGATTAAGTCTTTTTAAAAGCACATTCGCATCTGTTACTGTAGGTTCAGTTCCACTTCCCCCGTAACTAACTGGTCCTGGGTCTGCACCAGCACTTTGTGGACCCACCTTAAGCATTCCTCCACTATCTATCCATGCAATACTTCCTCCTCCAGCTCCTACTGCGTGGATATCAGTCATGGGTATATTTAACGGGAATCCTGCCACTTTTTTTCCAGTAGCAACTTTTACTTTCAAATCCTGTATTAAGGATACATCCGCACTTGTTCCACCCATATCTAAAGTTATTAGATTATTAAACCCCGCTAGTTTAGCAACATGTACTACTCCAGAAACTCCAGCACTTGGTCCAGATAAAGCAGTCTTAACTGGATTAGATTTTGTTGTTGAAACAGACATTAATCCTCCACTAGAATGGCTAATATATGGTCTTACTTGAACACCAATACCCTTCAATTCTTTTTCAAGATTGTTCATATAATCGCTAATCACTGGCCCAATATAGCTGTTAAGAATCGTGGTACTTAATCTCTCATACTCTCGATATTCTGGTAATACTTCAGATGAAAGAGAAATATACACATTAGGATATTTCTCTTTTAATAAAGCTTTAATTTCTTTTTCATGTTTTGCATTTACATAAGAATGTAAAAAACATACAGATATAGCTTCAACACCTTCATTTATTAATTCATCAATAATGCTCTCTGCTTCTTGAAGGTCTATATCTTGGTAAATTCCACCGTCATATAAAATTCTTTCCTTAATTTCCTTTCTCCACTTTCGTTTAACAAGTTGTTCAGGCTTATCTGCTTGCAAGTTATATAAAGATGGTCTCACCTGTCTGCCAATTTCTAATAAATCCCGAAAACCTTCTGTTGTTAAAAGTGCTGTTTTCGCTCCTCTTCTTTGTATTGCCGCATTTGTCCCTACTGTTGTTCCATGAACTAAGGAAGTTATTTTCTGCATTGGCAAATTATTAGTTTGAATTATTTCACTAATTCCTTTAATAATTGCTGCTGAAGGATCTTTATTGGTAGATGGAAGTTTATGAATTATCGTTTTTAAAGATTCTTCATCAAATAAACAAATATCTGTAAACGTTCCTCCTACATCCACTCCTATTCTGTATCCCAAAATTTCTCCTCCTTGTAGTATGTTTTCACAAAAATTATTTCAAGTTCGATTTTTCAGTCTATTTATCGCATAAAATTTTTAGTAGAATAATAAATTATCTACTTATTTCATTACTTTTTTAGCCTGATGTAAATAGGTTGATTCTCCCCATAAATCTAATTCTTTTCCGATATTTTTTTCTCGTGCTCTTTCATATATTACAGAAGCTAAAGCAACATCTTGAATACCTAGTCCTACACTGCTAAAATAAATAAACTCTTTATCATTAGTTCTCGCCGGTTTAACTGCATTAACTACTTCTCCTAGATGAGCATGGATTTCATTTTCTTGGAATTTTCCTTCAGCATACATTATTGAGATTGTTTCAACACCACGATGTTTCAGTTCTTCCCAATCATCCACCACTACTTTATCTGCTTTCTCAATTACATCAAACTCACATTCATGACTTCCCACATGAATATAGAGAGCACCCTCACTAATCCAATCCGCTTGAACAATTGGTTTCTTTGTTACTGTTGCAGTAATAATTACATCTGAATTTCTTACCGCTTCTTCAGCTTTGTCCACTACTTCAATTGGCAAATTAACTTTTTTACTCATTTCATCTGCAAAGCTTTCTGCTCGTTCTTTATTTAAATCGGCAATTTTCACCTTTTTTAGATTTCCCATGACATGTTTCATTGCTAGAAGTTGGGTTTTATTTTGAACTCCTGCACCTATTAACCCTAAAACCTCAGAATTCTCTTTAGCAAGATATTTTGCAACTACTCCAGAATTTGCACCCGTACGCATCGCACTTAATAACATTCCATCCATGATTGCAATCGGCATCAATGTCTCATAATCATTCAGAATAATAACCCCTGTTGCCCGAGGCATTCCATATTTTTCTGGATTTTGTGGAGCACTTGAAATCCATTTAATACCTACTGAGTTAAAATCCCCGCCAATAGAAGCAGGCATAGAATTAATTCTTCCTCTTGTACTCTCAGATTCCATACCTCCCCAGCGCAAAACAGATTTATTTGGTAATATGTACTCTTTTTTTTGATGAAGCGAAAAGACTTTTTCCATCGCATCAACTGCTAAAGACATTTCTCCTCCACCGCATTTTAAAATATCATCTTGATTAAGAAATAAAATTTTTGTACTCAAAAAAATCTCTCCTTTTATGACCAATTATGATACAATCACATTATGCAGCAATAAATATTGTTTGTCAACATTTAATCTTGCTGAATATAGAATTATTAGAAATTTCAATCCCCAGTTTTAAATAATGTATAATTAAAAGATTTTTATTCTATTAAAAATAAGATAGTATGTTACCATTCAATTGTTTTTGAAAAATTTTTTAGCATATAAAAAGTATTTTTAACTTACTCAAGAGGAATATAGATATTCGTGGTAGTATGATATAAATTGCTTCTAAAGTACTTTATTCTCTACTTCAAACCAAATTATCTTTGGCAATTTTATTTTTAAAATAATTGATAATAAATTTATCAGGAGGGAACACAATGTCTTTCTTCGACAAAATACAAAACTCATTAGAACATCTCAGTGATGCCAAAAAAAATGTTGCATATTATTTAATGGATCAGTGGCTAGATGCTGCCTTTTTGCCAGCTTCTAGAGTCGCTAAAGAAGTTGATGTTAGCGAATCAGTTGTTGTCAGACTCTCACAAGATTTAGGATATTCAGGATTTCCAGAGCTTCAAAAGGAATTACAAGAAATTCTTAAATCCAGATTAGTTAGTACTGATTCTATTCAGAAAAATCAAGACTTAAAAACCACTTCTAATAATGTACACAATAACATTTACAAGGTATATGAAAAATCAATTGAAAACTTAACTGAAGTATATAACCGAAATACGATTGCTACTTTCAATGAAATGTTAGAAAATATTATAACGGCTAAAAGAATTGTCATTTTAGCACGTAAGAACTCATTAGGACCAGCTCATGTATTAAACGCTCATATTAATGAGGTTTTCTCAAAATCTATGGTTTTAGATGGTGAAAGTGTTACTGCACTAGACATTATCCGTGGATTCACCAATAAAGATTTGGTTATATTCATTGCAATCCCTACTTATTCAAAACGGATGATACAGTATAGTAATTTTCTAGCTGAAAAGAAGATTACCCAAGCTGCAATCACAAACTCCAATTCTAATCCATTTGGAAAGAATGCAAAATGTACTTTGCTCACAAGCGCTGATTCATTATCTTTTTCAAATTCTCATTTAGCAACAATGTTTTTAATTGATACTTTGATTTATTTATTAACAATTAATAAACAGGGAGAGTTACTCAAACCACTTGAGGAAATGAAAGTGTTAAACGAAAGATTTCAATTAACAGAATCTTAATGGATTGGAAAGAGATATAAATACTGTTAAAAAAGTTTCTACTAGAGATCAATTTCTTCTATTTAATCTTGCCGTAGAGTAGATTATAAAATTGAAAAGCTGTGAAATTTCTCTTGGGTGCACTTATACTTTCTTAACATGAATCAAGGTCCTAAAGCTCTTTTAATTAAAGGATTTTAGGACTTTTATTAATCTCTCATACATAGTGATCTCAAGTGAGCTTCTAGTGAGTAGTAATACTCCTATATAAAATACTTAACATCTTTATCCTCCTCCATATATCCCGAATTTTTATAAAATTGGAAATTAATTAGCGAATAGTGTATAATCTATGATGATTACAAAGACTCATCTATTATGATTTACTTATAAAGTAATCAATCTTACCTCAAAGAAAATACACCTATGCTTTTTGATTAATCTCGAGTAAAAATCCACAATCTCTACAAAATGTTGAGAAAGTATTGCCTTCCTTTTTTAACTAAAATTCCAATCCGTTTCTTTATATCTTTACGGAAGATATTAAGTAAGCAAAATAACAAATTATTATTTACAAAAGGCATACTACTTCAATGTAAAATTCTCATCTCAGAAAATATTTTCAACATATGATTCAGAGGCTAAAGGCTTAAAACCAAGCCTAAAATTATATATAGGGGGAAGTACAGAATGAAGAGAACAAAAAACAAGTTTTATCTACTTGCCGTCTTACTGTTCTTTGCAGTTATTATGGTAGCAGGGTGTTCTTCTGATAAAGACACCAGTTCAGAGAATGAGGATACCGATGTAGACAACACTGACACAGATGCAGACAGCGATGATGACAGTGAGAATAATGCAGAAGTAACAAGTGAAGGTGGAGATTTGCGTGTTGCTTTCTATCAGCGTCCACCAGCATTAGATCCCCATGTATCTACATCAGCAGCAAACAACATGATCACAAGACATATTTTTGAAGGCTTAATGGCGCCAAATGAAAGTGGTCAGCCTGTACCAATGTTAGCGGAATCTGTTGATGTAAGTGATGATGGATTAACGTATACATTTAATTTAAGACAGGGAGTAACCTTTCATAATGGGAGCCCATTAACATCAGAAGACGTTGTTGCTTCAATGGAGCGTTGGCTAGAATATAATTCATCTATATCACTAGTTTATGAAGGGTCTACATGGACAGCGGAAGATGATCAAACTGTTTTACTTCAATTAGAAAAGCCGACAATTGGTGTACTTGACACCATGTCAGCAGTTCTACAGGCACCTGTGATAATGCCAAAAGAGGTTATTGATAATGCAGATGCATCAGGTGTATCGGAATTTATAGGTACAGGACCATTTAAGTTTGAAGAATGGTTAACAGATCAGCATGTTCACATATCTAAATTTGACGATTATCAACCAGTAGATATAGAGCCAAGTGGTTTATCAGGTAAAAAAGAAGCGTTAGTAGATAATATCTTTTTTGAATTTGTAACAGATGCATCTACACGAGTAGCTGGTATCACTTCGGGTGATTATGATGTCGCATATAGTATTCCATATGACAACTATGATCAAATGGAAGCAAATGAAAATATTAATTCTCTTATTGCATTAGGTAGTCCTCAATTTCTAATTTTCAATAAGAAGAATGAGTTATTTTCTGATCAGAAATTGAGACAAGCTGTTGCGACAGCATTGAATGTAGAAGAAATTTTACTTGCAGGATATGTAAATGAGGACTTCTATGAGCTTGATCATGGATATATGTCTAAACATACCGATTGGTACAGTGAAGCAGGATTAGAGCATTACAATCAAAATGATTTAGATAAGGCAAGAGAGCTTTTAGAAGAATCTAGCTATGATGGCGAAGAATTCACAATGTTAACAAGTTCAGATGTTCCAACTAACTATAGTGCTGCAGTTGTAATTCAGGAACAAATGAAACAAATTGGTGTTAATGTAAAATTAGGTGATTATGATTGGGCTACTGTATCTGAGCTACGTGAAGATCCAACGGAATGGGGCTTTTATGTCAACAGTGCGGCTGAAGTAAATATCCCTGCACAAGTGCTAGTTCTAGGCACAGGCATGGGTTGGGGATCTGCAGATGATGAACATTTAGTCGATCTTCATGAAAGGATTCTTAGCGCTGCTTCTGATGAAGAAGCAAAAGAGCTGTGGGCTGAATTACAAGAATATGCATGGTCAGAGTATATGCCAGCAGTGAAAACAGGTAATACCTACTCTCTAAATGCAGCTAGAGATAATGTTGAAGGTATAACATTATACCAATCACTCGTTTTATGGAATACAAGTAAAAAAGAATAGATAATATACTAACTCACCTTCTTCTTATAAAAAGATGAAGGTGAGTTTTTCATGCTAATAGGAAGACATATAATTCTATTACTCTAATTGTTTTCTCTATTTTGAAAATGTCCAACAATTTCAGAGATACCTATACATGTCAAGATAACTCCAAACGCTTGAAATAATACTAATGTACTTTGGAAAGGGTTAAAAACAAGGACAGCTCCCCCGGCCATGAGTAGGATACAAAAAATAGTCCAGCCTGTACTCTTTAGATTCAATGCTACAATCAGGTGCATTAATCCATTGATAATAATCGCTAAACCTAGTACGAATGGCAAAATGGAGAAAATAGTTGGTGCAAAGTAAATGAAGATAGCTGCTAATATAATCAAGATAATACCAATTGCTAAAGCTATATCATAAGTACCAGTCTGCTGTTTAAATTTGTAGCTTTGATATATTTTAATCACACCTAGTAAGGTCAGATATCCAGCAATCAAATAACCGATAAAATGAAGAAAGCCATTTGGGTTAATAAAAATAGCTACTCCAATGAATATAAATATAACAGCTCGGAGAATCGCATGACGTTGAAAGTTTTCTTTGAACTCCCTAATCTTGATCATTTAGTATTACCTCCTTATATGTTTTTTTATTATTTTAATGTAAAAATCGTTTTTTTACTATAGGAATGGATAATTTTAACAAGACGAATATATCCTAAACGGAATTAGTACCGTTTTCCATAGTGAACCTCCTCGTAATAATTGTAATTCCCTTTAATTCAAAATATAAATCGTTTTCTTTCAACTCATCTTTACAAACCTCTCCTATTTTTCCTGCTGTAATTTCTCTAAACCTTAAAAGCGAGAAATTATAAATTCGTAGAAGAGGCACCACAAGAAGTAATCGAACAGGTCATGGGAATTATAGAAGCAATTATGTTTGATTGAACTACATTTCAAAATAGGAAATACTAAAACTGCTCCCTATCAGATAAACAGATTTCACTTTCAAATCTATCTTCTAACAGAGAGCAGTTCAGCGATTTATATTTTTCTAGTTCAAATCAATGTACTTTATTTTTCCGGAACTTCTTCTGGTATTTCTTCATCATCTGGCTCTGGATAGATGTCTCCACCCTCTTCAGAAAAGTCTGGTGGATTTGGTGGTGCATACTTATTATTGCTAATCCGAATTTCTACGGTGTATTTCATTGCGACAAATTCATTAAAGTTACCCATACCAACTACTGTACCTTTGATTTCATCAGAATCAACATATTTTACAATATAGTTAATATCAGCACCTTTTGACTTATACTGCTCATAAAATAGTCTTGGCAGGTCGCCCTCTGATTGTCCACGGAAATCCTGTAAATATGGTCTTCCTTGTGAATATGTAACAGTGACATTTTTATCATCACTTTCTAACAGCTTTGTACCTGCGTCAACGGACTGCGAGATCATTGTCCCATAAGCCACTTCTCCATGAAATCTTTGCTTTACTGTCACATTTAAATCAGGATAATTCATCGCTGCTTCGTCTGGAGTTAATTCAGTAAAATTAGGTACAACAATTGCTTTTCCTGCTGAAACAACAACTGTCATTTTATCTCTTTTTGCAATCTTCCCTTCTGCTGCTTCACTTTGACTGATAATATTTCCAGCTTCTACGCTATCTGAATCTGCTTCTTCATAAGTCATTTCAATCTCATTTGTCTCTACCCATTTCTCCACTTCTTCTTTAGGCTGACCAACAAAATCAGGGATTGTAATATTCTTCTCAAAAACTTCTTTTCCTTTGGAATAATAAACAGCGGCACTATCTTTTCTAGTATATTCTGATGGATCAATATCACTATTCTTGATAGTAAGTTTAATAAAGCTTCCTTCTTCAATATCATCACTAAACTCTGTCACCATTTGTAGATTTTCTGCTTTATTTTCATCAATCCAAACTCTTGCTTCTTCTTGATTCATTTCCGAGAATTCCGGCAGTGGAAGTGTTTCATCTGGGTCAGCTCCTAAACTACTTGTTATTGTAAGAGTCTTTCCTTTTCTGATTTTGTCCCCTTCAGAAACACTTTGCAGAATAACTTCATTTGCATCATGCTCCATGCTATATTCTTGTTCCAATTCAACTTCAACATCATTTTCTGTGGCCCAAGCACGCACCTCTGAAACTGGTCTATCTACGAAATTTTCTAGCTTCACATGGACAAGCATATGATAGATAAAGAATAGGAAGATAGCGGCTACAACAGAACCCGCTATCAGTATAATCATTTTTTGTTTCTTTTTCTTGCGATAGTCTAAATCAATCTCTACTTCTTCTTCAGAATCTTGTCTTCGCGTACTTCTTGAAGAAACTAACGGTGAGGTGTTAGTTGATGTATCCTGTTTAGGACTTAAATCTACTTGTTCCTCAGTTTCCTCATATTCTGCCTGATTCAACTCTAATTGCTCTTCTTGCTGTTTCTCTACATTATTTTCTTGTACATCTTTCTGATCTTTTTGGCCTTTCTCGTCTACCATATCATCATAATTATCTTTATTAAATTTTGATAAAAAATCACTCATAAGGAGATAGTACACCCTTCCTTAAGCGAAAAGCCTGATCAGATTGTACAGCAATTTCATTAGAGTGTGTTACTACGATAACGCATTTTCCATGTTCATGTGCTAATTTCTTAAATATATCAATGATTTCCTGTTCCATCTCTTCATCTAAGTTCCCAGTAGGCTCATCGGCAAAAATTAACTCTACGTTTGTAGCTAATGCACGAGCAATAGCTACACGCTGCTGTTCTCCACCAGATAGCTTGTTAACAAGACGATCTGCTTTGCTTTTTACAATTCCAATATAATCCAGTAAATTATATGCAACTGTGTGTTTTTCACTTGGCAATTCATTTTCTGTAATAGCCATTGGAACTAAGACATTCTCAACAGCAGTGAATGTTGGAATTAAATTATAGCTTTGAAAAATAATTCCGATATTATTCCGACGATATTTTTCATAGCCAATTTTTTTAATATCTTGATTATTGAATAATACTTCCCCACTATGCGGTGTTTCTAATGCACTGAGTAAGGATAATAAAGTAGTTTTTCCAGAACCAGATTGGCCTAATATTGTATAGAATTTTCCTTTTTCAAAAGAAATGGATGTATCCTTTAAAATATAACGACGCTGTTCACCATCTTGATAATAATAATTTAAACCTTTCGCTTCTAATATCATTATGTTCCCCCCTTACCGTCACATTAAAATTTTCTTCGGATTCAAACGTACAATATAAACTAACGGAATAATCGTTGCCATTAGGATAGTTAATAAGCCAATTCCATAGAAAGCTAATACATAGCCTAAATCTAATTGTACTTCATAAGAATCTAATACATCATCTGTAGTTATATTACTTTCCAATGCATCATAATAAACATAACCACCGTAGTAGTCCTCTTGATTATTGTCCGATTTCATCATTGTATCTGAGACCTGTCCAGCTAAAAGGTTTCCACTGAATAGGGATATCGTAATTCCTACAAATGCAACAACAATTACTTCAATTAAGATTTGTCCAATTACTTTACTGCGCTTCTCACCTAACGATAGGTAAATACCTAATTCACGTTTACGATCTCGCAAGAAAAGTAACACTACTAAACCTGTAATTAAGATTGTCGCTCCTACTGCCGCAATTAAAACATATTTTGATAGTTTCGACATGGACTCCATTGGTCCTGCAATTCGATCATATTGATCACTTGCACTGATTACCGTATAGTATTCTGGTAATAAAGGTAAAACCTCTTCTCTAAACGGTTCAACATCTTCTGGATTATTTAAATAAAAAATTGGCTCGTAGTATTCAAATGTATCCTCGTCTGACATCATATCTGCCCATTCAGGATCTGCTTTTAACATTTCAGTCCATTCAAATTCTGTCTCTTGAATAACAATCTCATTTGCGACATACATCATATTCTGTTTCTCTGTATCGTCCACAAACATCATCGTAGCACTACTAGTACTACTATCGTTTTCATCATTTCTTACTAACTGCGGGTCAAATACCCCAATAATCTCTAAGACTAGATCACGAGAAGCAACTACGCTCTCTTCGCCTGTTTCATCATCATAAGTTAGTACGTTCTTTACTAAAGTAAAATTGTCTCCAACCGCAAGATTATTTTCAGCTGCTAGTGCTTCAGAAATAATAGTTACAGGCGTACCATTCTCAATCTCTTCATCTGTAAATACACGCCCATCAATTAATTTGGCTTTCCCTTCTTCAAAATCAATAACTGGAGCATAATTAATTCCTTTAAGGACAAACTGATAATAGTCTTCCATCATCATCATATCTTCGCTCTGAACCGGACTAATACTATCTGAGCTCATCCATTGAGACATACTATAATCATAGTATTTCACATATGAAAGGTCACCGATTTGCTTAATCATATCAGGTTTTAGCGGTGCCCATTCTACTTCCATTTGTTCTTCTTCAGGTAATTTCTCAAATGCTTCATAATCCATATCAACAGTTGCTGCTGTACCTAGTCTTTCCTTAATGGTTGCTTCTACATTCCCTGTTGCCTGTTGAATCGAAATAGCACCAGATATTAGATTCCCTAAAATAAAAATAACTGCTAATAGAATAAGAGATTTTCCCTTTTTTCTTGTAATTCCTAAAAATCCCCGTTTAATAAAATTCATAATTGACCCCCCTACAAATCTACTGTTATTTTAAAAATAATTGCCCATAATTTTCTTATTTAACATATTCCACCTCCCTACCTGGGTACCAAATTGTATTATGTTATTAATACACCATTAAACCGTATTATAGTATTAATACACAAAAAAAACTACTCCTATTTAGAAAAAGATGAGAAAATCAAAGTTTTTTTCTAATTTTTTGATTCATCTGAACTTTTCCTGCTATTTCTATAGAATAAGAATTACTTACACTTAAATATAATCAAATTCCTGATTTTCAATCGGTACCATTAAATAATTCTACTATTGTTATTCTATAATTCGATTATCTCTAAAAATATCCCTGCATCGAGTTTAAACAAGTGTGTTGTGGAAATTTTCATTAATTTTTCCAAGGTTATTTCATTGAATTTCTTCCTCCTATTTTATTAAATAACTCTGTAAATATTCCCTTTTGTTAGGTTTCTTCTTAGAATGCTTCTCTTTTTGATTTTCTGTTCAAGTATTAGCTTTCTATTATATTAAAGCGAAAGAAGGTTAATAATTTAAGCCGAATTTCATATAAAGTGGGATAAGTGAAGATTTCGCATAGAAAGTAATTGTAACGCGAGAATAATTTCATATTATTTTATGAAAAACCTTTTCTAGTAACAATTCAAAAGAATATTATTAACCTCTTATTTTCATATCTTGAGCAGCTTCATATCGAAAATAACAGATTTTTGATATACAATGATGACAAAGAAAATTTTCGTCATTATTTAAAAAGGAAGTGGAGAAATGCTTATTGCCTTAATCCTAATATCCATCGCATTTATCATTCAGACAGTTTACTTGCTGTACTACAAAAACCAGGTAAAGGATATTGGAAATCAGCTAACCTTTATTTCAAAGCATCATTCCTTCAAGTTTATTCAGTCTCAAATTAAACCTAAAGAAATTTATCAACTGATGGAAGTATGCAATACATTTCTTCGCAAGCAAAGAGACCAAAACCAAGCATTTATAAAGAAAAATGAAGAAATCAATCAGACAATTGTTAGCTTATCCCATGACATACGAACTCCACTCACCTCACTTGACGGTTACCTACAGCTAGCTGAGCGCTCTGAAAATCCCGATGAGAAAGCACATTATGTTTCTTTGGCTCAGACTAGAATAAAACAGATTATTACACTTGTAGATGAACTGTTCTTATATACAAAATTGCAAAACCCAGATTATCATTTAAAGCTTGAATCCGTTGATTTAGTTAATACACTGAAGAAACGTTTATTCTTTTTCATCGATGAATTTAATCAAAATGGTGAGGAACCAGACATTAGTCTCCCAGAGCTCCCTGTCTATATGATGGGTGATCAGAATGCATTAGAGAGAGTCTATGAAAATATTATTAGAAATTATTTTTCCCACGGAGAAGGAACTTTAACAATCCAGTATGAAGAAAGTCAAAATGAAGCTCGACTACATTTTCGTAACCTGCTGAAACAAAGCCAATTGATTAATTTCAACAAGATATTTACTCGTTTTTATAAAGAAGATTCCTCGCGTAGCCATCCTTCTTCGGGATTAGGTCTTTCCATTGTAAAATCACTTGTTGAGAAAATGGATGGCCATGTCCATGCTGATTTAGAGGCAATCAATTTTGTATCAGTGTGATATTTAAAAAGGAGGATAAGCATGCTAGAGAATGAAAGTAGACAACCTCATATCCTAATTATTGAGGATGATGAGCATATCAATAATATTATCTATGATGTCCTGCAGAAAGAGAATTTCCTATGTACACAAGCCTTTTCTGGTAGTGAAGGGAAAATAAATGTTAGTCAGCAAGCCTATGACCTTATTATCTTAGACCTTATGCTTCCAGGTTTATCAGGAGAAGCTTTTATGAATGAACTAAGAACAGATTTACAGTATGACACACCAGTGATTGTACTATCTGCCAAAGAAAAGCTCGATCACAAATTAAACTTATTTGATTTGGGAGCTGACGATTATGTCACCAAGCCGTTTGAAGTAGAAGAATTGCTCGCCAGAATCCATGTACATCTCAAAAGAAATACTAAAATTAGAACCACTACATCCTACAGACATAAAAACTTAACTTTAGATAGTGACACAATGAGTGTTACCGTTCATCAATCAGAATTAAATCTTACTAGGCAAGAATATAAAATCATTGAACTCTTAATAAAAAATCCAACACGTGTGTTTACTAGACAGGACTTATATGAGCTAGCTTGGGATGAAATATATGTTGGAGAAGATAAGACCATTACTGTTCACATCAGTAATATTCGTAATAAAATCAAAGCCTTTGATGATGAGAATTATATTGAAACAGTATGGGGGATTGGTTTTCGGTTAAGCAAATAAATGTTTCTTTGAACTTTCTTAACCTTTTCTTGACGTTATATTAGCTTTCTTTTATTACATTAATTTCTAAGGAGGGTAACCAATATGTCGAGTGAAATTATTGAAGTGAAACAGCTAACCAAAAAATTTAAAGCAAAAGTAGCCGTAGATAACGTAGATTTCAAAATACGGAAGGGTGAAATCTTCGGATTGATCGGTCCAAATGGAGCTGGAAAATCTACTTTGCTGAAAATGATTGGGGGATTGATCTATCCTTCATCTGGAAAAATTCATTTATTTGATCATGCAGTACAAGAAAACCATTCTTATTTCGAGCGAATGGGTTTATTAATTGAAAATACAGGAGTATACCCAAATTATTCTGCTTATAAAAATCTTGATTTAATAGCCATTTCCTATGGGCTAAAAGATCGTCAGAGATATATTAACGACCTACTAAAGCTAGTTGGTTTGGATAGAACTCACAAGAAGAAGGTCAAAAACTTTTCCATGGGTATGAAGCAAAGATTAGGGATAGCAGTTGCATTAATAGGAAGTCCAGATGTGTTAATTTTGGATGAACCCATTAATGGACTTGATCCACAAGGTATTTCTGAAATCCGGAAGTTGATTTTGGATTTGAATAAGACAGGAATTACTATCATTATTTCCAGCCATATATTGGAGGAGTTATCAAAGGTGGCAACCAAATATGTAATCCTTCATCATGGTAAGGTTATTGAAAATATTTCTAAAGAAGAATTATTGCTTCAATGTGAAAATCGTATTGAATTAGAAGTTGACGAAGCTAAAATGGCTATTCCTATTTTGGAAAAAAATCTAGGAATTCAAAGATACAAAGTAATCAATGAACGTATCATTCATATCCATGATACACATGTGGAAAGCCAACAAATCGTTAAAACACTTGCTGAAAACGGGGTCTTTGTTCACTACATTACAAAACATAAACAGAGTTTAGAACAATACTTTTTGGAACGGACAGGAAGCGGCGGTGATACACATGATTAATCTACTCAAAATGGATCTAAACCGTTTCTTTTCAAATAAAATAATGTATGTATTATTACTTGTCTTTATTGCTTTTCAAATCTTTGGCATATTTATGCTGAAACAATATGCCCAGCCTGCTGTCCAAGGAGAAATGCTAATCAGCAGTATGAATGAAAGTCAATTTATCCAAATGATGCTAGGTCAAACTCCATCATGGGTATTAATGTATATTGCTGTATTCAGCGTCTACTTTTATATCACTGAATACAACTCTGGCTTTTATAAAAATTATATATCCATGAAAAACGCGCGAAGGAATTCTGTCCTTTCAAAAATCCTGATCCTAGGAATATTCACCATGCTTATATTCCTTGCGATGCTTATGGCTGATTTAATTGGAAGATCATTGTTCTTTGGTCATGCTACTATCGGAGATTTAGGGTACTTCATAAAGCTACTAATCGGACAGTTTTTACTCCATTGGGCATTTTCCATTGTAGTAATGTGTGTAGCCATGATTATTAAAAATGTAATCGCCATTATTGTAATTGGAATCGTCCTCTCATTGAATGCCTTGGGAATGGTCATAAGTGCATTAGAGTCTCTTATTAGCAACACAAATCTATCTTCCTACTTATTAGTGAACACAATTACGAGCACAAAAGACTTACATCATACAAATGATGTTATTCATGTTGCTGGTGTGGCAGTCATTTTCTTAGCTGTATTTTCTGTGATAGCTATCAAATATAAAATGAAAGAGGATTTACGATAAGTGGTAGTGGAATTCGAAGGGTATGAAGTGGCATTTTTAATCTTCCCCAAACTTATATGATAAAAAACGCTACTTTAAAAGAAATATCAGGCTGTCGGGATTTCTTGACAGCCTGATATAATTATTTATTCCTTAATTCCCTTAATTTAAATCAGAAGCCAGCATTCCAAACACAATACTATCTGTCCATTCACCTTTATTCCAGAAATCCTGAATAAAATGAGCTTCTTTCCTCATTCCTACACGTTCACATAATTTCTGCGATGCCTTATTTCTTGCGTCAAGATTAGCTTGTATCCTGTGTACATTAAAATCGATAAACAACTTCTTCACTAAAGCACTCACCGCTTCTGTTGCATAGCCTTTTCCAGAAGCCTCTTTAGAAAAACTATAACCAATTTCAACAGTATCCTTCATTCCTGTATACCATACAGATAAATCACCAATTACTTTAGCATCACTTACTACTGCTAAACTTAAAGGTGTCCCTTCTGTCAGCAGATTATTTTCTAGCTTTGGACTAAATTCTTCACACATATTTTCCTGTGTCCACTTATCATGTAAGAGATATTTACAAATGTCATCGTTATTATAAATATTAAACACATCCTGTAAGTCATCATACTGAAATGGTCTAATGACTAATCTTTCTGTATTAAATTCCAAAATATTGCTCCTCTCTATACTTCAAAATGATCCCCTTTATAAAATGAAACTTCATTTATTAGAAATTTTCGATACTAAACCTGATCCAAATGAAAAAGAGCATTATACCTTAAAGCGTTCATAATAGGTATCAATAGCTGGCTTCAACTTTTCGGCAAACTTCTTACAAGCTTGTGCCTCTGTATAAAGATCTCCTTCCATTTCTAGCCAGGAATCTCCTTCCAACAAATCATACATATCAAGCACCGTAATTTCGGCACACGCCGGATGTTCAAAAACAGTTAACATCGCTTCTATCCCATTATCCCAATTATATCGCTGCACAACGGCATGTAAGAGTTCCGTTGAGGATAATTGCTTAATTTCATGACATATTTTTTCAGATTCTTGATGTAGTATATCATCTACTAATTGATTTTCCTCATTTGTTAAAGTTAAGCGCACAGCTCCTCTTGTTTCAATCAATAAATCGGCTAATGAAAAATCTCGAAAACGGGCAATATTCCATGCAGATTCCAAGATTCCGCCAGGTGCATCTAATTTAGCTCCGTAATCAAGCAGAAGTTCGATCGTCTCCCTATGTTGAAACTTGACTGCTTTTTTTAATGGAGTCTCTCCTAATCTATCTGCTACTTCCAGTTCTGCTCCATGATCTAATAATAATTTAATTGATTCAACTGGTGCTCGGTTTGTGATAAAAATCAATAAAGGTGTCCTTCCTCGCGCATCACGTTCATGAATATCCAATTTTGTTAAAGCTTCTTGGACCTGAGAGATATTTTTGGATTTACTAATCGTTGTCCAGTTCATATATTTCTCCCTTTATATCAGAATTTTTTGTTAAATAATTATATCATTATTCCTAATAAAAATTTAATAGATACCCATTAAAATCTCCGTTAATTATTTCAATTTCTCTCTCGAGATTATGTATACAAACTCTTTAATATTACTCTACCTCATAAAAATATTTCTTATATTAGAATCATTTTTTTATAAATATCCCTTTATTACCAATAGTTACAGCCATTTTATTAGTCATCCTAAAATTACTTTGACACATAGAGTAAATGATTTTAACATTACTCTATCAGATAGAACTATCATCCTAAGCGAGGAAGGGACGTTATGATTAGAAGTGATATTATTCGTGGTCATCTGGAATCCATTATTTTGCGATTAATTTATGAAAATGATCAATATGGTTATGAAATCTCAAAACAAATTAGCTTGAGGACAGAAAATCGTTTCCAAATTAAAGAGGCTACATTATATGCTGTTTTTCAGCGCCTTGAAAAAAAGGAATTAATTGAGTCTTATTATGGCGATGTGTCTCATGGGGGAAAGAGAAAATATTACAGAATTACCACTTTAGGAAAAGCCTATTTCAAAGAAACCGTTAAAGAGTGGAAAGAATTAAAAGAAATCATTGATTTATTTATGGAGGGATTAGAGTGAGAAAGATTAAAAACCATGTAGATGAATTATTTAAAGATATTCCTAATAGTGAGGAAAAAGAAAGAATTAAACAAGAAATCTTTCAAAATCTCGAAGAAAAAGTCTATGATCTTATGGCACAAGGGAAGGAAGAAGAAGATGCCATCAATAAGGCGATTGTAGAATTTGGAAATATTGAAGAATTAAAAATGGAGCTTGGTATCAGCAAACCAAGCAAGAGACCTGATAGAAAAAAGAGAGCAAAAATTGACTTGAATTTTTCCATATGGGGAGCTATTTTAATTATCGCATTGTTCATTTTTATTAATTTCTATTATTCACCTGACAACATTTGGTTTGTTTATCCAGTGTTTGCGATTTTATGGTGGCCCCTTTCTATGTTTTACAGATGGCTGAAAATAAAATGAGGAGCTGGTGAATATGGAACATAAGATTACCTTTGCCACAATTGGAAGTGCGATGAGTATTTTATTTTTAATCATAGTTAATTATCTAACTAGCCCAGGGCATCTCTGGTTTCTATACCCTTCTTATGTAATTATTCTATGGCCAATGAGCCTATATTTTTTAAGTAAAAATCAATATAAGTTTTTCGCTCTTTTCGTTGGGATAGTAACAATCTTTTTCTTAGTTGCCGCTAACTATACAAATGAGTCAGATCATCCATGGTTTCTATATGCTATTTTCCCAATTATTTTATGGGTCATCCTTGCATTTCTAGGAAAAAATAGCAAAAAGCTATCCGTTGCATTCATTGGAAGTGCTAGTACAATTTTATATTATTCGGTGCTAAATTATTATCTTTCACCTGGATATCCATGGGCAATCTATCCAGCTTATGTTGTTCTTTGGTGGCCAATTCTTTTATATTTTATCAGAGCCAAGAAATATTTTGGTTTATCTCTTTTTGGAACCTTACTGACTAGCATCTTTTTTATTGTTGTAAGTGTTGTTTCCACACCAAATGTCATCTGGGAAGTTTATCCAATATTTGCGGTTTTATGGTGGCCATTAAGTATGTATTTTTACGGAGCTGAAAAGAAGAAAAAAGTTTATAACTAGGAAGATAAAGAGATATTGCCAAAAGCATTATCTCTTTTTTGTGTTTTGATTAAAAGGCTGTTTCTACTTAAAAGTCCTAGTAAATAGAGCACTCCGTTGAGAAAATAAGTTTATATTTATCAATTTCTTTATTGTTTAATAAGAGTTACCACCTTACAAGAATTACAGACTTTCTTTGAGCCTACAAGATAAATATAATAAACTGATTATAAAAGGGATAAGCGAATGAGGTGAAGGTATGAGTAGTCGTGGGCAGTGGATAAGTGTGGTAACGCTTAGTGTTGGGGTGATATTGCTTGGAATTGCAAGCTGGGTCGTATGGAATGTACCAGAAGGAACAGTCGTAACCTTTATAAATCGAAGAGGTACTGGTACTAATAATTACGGATTGTGGATACTATACCTCCCCTCAGCAATCACCATTATCTTGGGCATTTATGGGATTAAAAAGAAGCAAGAAATGGAAAAGCAAATCTCACAAGTAGCCTGGATTACGCTGACTATTCTCTTCATTCTGTTTGAATGGCTTGCAATCACTAAAGCGTATGAAAACCTATAAACGACAGACACGCTTAACTTATCGTGAACAAGCTAGACGCAACGAAGTTTAGAGAATCCCATCATGTGGTACTCCATTCACAAGATATGCCAGCAAATTTGGCGAATGGAAATGCTCTTCACGGAATCCCCAAACTTCAGGTTCTTCTTTATCACCAAACACAAGGTAAACCCGATTATAGGGATATCTATCGAGCGTATCCAGACTGAACAGTACGCATCGAGCCGGATCTATTGCACATTCGTCCTCATCGACGAGTACATATGGATGAGAGAATTCGTTAGCAAGCACCTCGCCCAAATGCAAGTTAGGGTTTGTAAGATGCTCGAAATAGGCATCAGGATCGATCACTTCCATTAACAATATGCTGTTACGCCACCATCTTGCAAATGAATAGAACTCTTGCAGCTGTGGTGAAAGAGGAATTTGGGTCTTATGGTCAAGTGCTGTTAAATATCTTGGTGGATTTCCAGAGGGACCCAGATGCACTTTGCCAAAGTCTAGACACTGATCCTGAATGGACGAATCACGGATGGCGGTCAATGCTTGAGTGATCGTGATATTAGTCAATACAGGCAGATCAAAACTAATCCATCCATTGCCATACTGACGTGTTTCTCGTCTGCCTTCCCATCCGTTACTCATTATGCACACCCCTTCCTCCCTGAAATGATTGTAATATATTTCAATTTACCTAAAAAGAAAGATTAATTTCAAAGTGGGAATAAGAAAGATTTTTTTACTAGAAAGAGCGATTTCCACTTCTTAACTTGTTGCTAAATTAAGATAAGTATTGTTAAAACGACCTTCTTTTAAGTCTTCCACATTAATTAAAAACTCTAAATATCCAGCGTCCCACCAGCACATATTTACTTCATCTACAGAGGATAAAGAGAACAACACTTGCCAATTTTTTGCAGCCTGTTGATGTTGTTCTTCATGTTCCTTATACTTCCGTAAAAGTGGCAATACTTCTTCTAAAAGATGCATACCATATTGATCACGCCCATCAGTAAATGCTTCTACCGCTTGCTGATCAACTCTTTCTGGTGTTTTATGCGTTTGAAATAATAGCTCAGCCATTCCATTACGACATAAATAGGCATCGAGCTGCGTTTCTCCCGCCCATGTTTGTAAGCCTCCTCCCAGTGCATCACTCACATCGCATATCTCTGTATAAAGCTCCTCATATTCCTGAAGTAGCACATCTGAATCCTCGCCCAAATCAGGTAATGATAACTGAGGTTGCCATGTAATACGATGCGCAATAAATTCACGCTCATCTGCATTGACTTCCTCTACTCCCTCTGGGAAATTAGCTAAAGTTAAATCTGCGAAATCGCCATTATAATACATGACCTGATGATCAATATTATAGGCTGGTTCATCTAAACCTAAAAAGAAATAAAGCATCCCTGCTGTCGGCCAGCTATCTGAAGGCAGAAATGGCAATTCACTTAAATTAATTTGCGCCAAAAAAGTATAAGCTTCCCCATCCGCAGTACATGGCCATTTGATTGATGGTGGTAAATCTGGCCGCCCTGCTATACGACTATTACCTACTTGTGCATAATTCTCCTCTGCTTCAAGGTCTAAACGCAGCGCCACCTCAGCATATTCTATTAGTAATGTTTTTAGCTCTTTCTTTCCCATAATTTCTAATTTCAAGTTAAGATCATATTTTTCTAGAATATTTATAATTGCTTGTTTCCTCCAAGCAGCCCGCATCATATTCCTCCTCTTCTAACAATATCTTCACCATTCACGTTCTCTTATTGCATCCTCTATATCAAGCTCAATATTGTATGCTTGCAATATCTCCATGACTGTTACTGCAATACTATCTCTTGCAACGGTCTCAATTTCACTATGATGTTGATCAAATTCATCTTCTAAATCATTAATAGAGCGTGTGATTTCATCAAATTTAGCCTGAATTTCCTCTAAAGAATGAGTACCTTGCTGTAAATATTGAACACCGTCTTCCAATAATACTTTAATTTTATCCACTAAAAAATTCGGATAATAATCATCTTTATACATAATTTCTAAGTAGTTTATCTCTTTCATCTTATCTAGCTCCTTTTATGGTTTTATTAATTATTTACGAAATCCTGTGTGACTTCCAGCTAATATCATTCTGCAGCTTCTGATAGCCATGATTGTAATGCTAGATTGTATGCTTCGTTCAAACGTTTGGCTATTTGCGTATTTATTTCATCTGGGGGCATGACTTCAACTAAGATACAAATCAATTCTCTTGCTTGATTCAGGGAAAACAAACCTTCTTTATCGAGTATTTTCATGGCTAGCTCCATTGCCTCTAAACGTAATTGCCATTCTATCAACCACTTCTCTTCATCAAGTTGTGCACTCGATGGACGAGCTTCAAAAAGCTTTTTCACATATTGAAAATGTTCTTCACCTGAACAGTAATATGGAGAATCTACATAAGACCACTTCATTAATTCTTTCCTTTTAGATAACACTACATTATCAATTTTGCCTTTGTGCAGACTATCTCTTGACCAAGTTGTTGGATTATTAGCTTCTCGCTCTAATGCCTCCCACGACCAAGCTGATATGTATGGTTCGTGTCCTTCCCCTGTTGTGAACAACGTGCAATAGTAAAAGGATTCACCATTCGCAAAAAGATTTTTAAAAGCTTTTCTTGCTGCATTGGCAATCACTGTTGCAAGTTCCTCCATCTCGTTCACTGTCCCTTCACCTCAATATATTTCTCATAAATACTTCCTATTGAGCTACTCTAATAATCTACTTTCTAGTTCCGCTTCTATATACAAATAGTAGCATAATTCCAAGGTTTTTTTGCAAATTTCCCATCTTTTCTAAATGTATAGCAGAGCATGTATCATCAATAAATGCATTGGTATCCATCTATTTGTTTTATATCATTTTTCCACTACTCCTTACCTTTTCAATGACAGCATAAAGATGATACAATCCAAATACCTATATTAGATGATAAATTATACATAAAAAGCATAGGAGGATTCATCATGGAAATCCGTTTATTACGTTACTTTATTGCAGTTGCAAATGAGCAAAATATTTCAGCAGCAGCAAAGTCTTTACATATATCCCAACCTACATTATCAAGACAATTAAGTGATTTAGAAGCTGAATTAGACACTTCTTTATTCATCAGAGGCAACAGAAAAATCACCTTAACAGAGGAAGGCGTATTTTTGCTAACAAAGGCAAAAGAAATTGTCGATTTAGTCGATAAAACAGAAGCAAATTTTAACCAGCCGGAAGAATTTATTAGCGGAGAAATATATATCGGTGGCGGTGAAACAGAAGCAATGCATTTTATTGCTGAAACTTTAAAAGATCTAAGGAAGGATCACTCAGCTATTCAATTTCATTTATACAGTGGAAATGCAGATGATATTACGGATAAATTAGATAGCGGTTTATTAGACTTTGGTATCGTGATTGAACCAACTGATAAACAAAAATATGATTATATGCAGTTACCAGATAAAGATGTTTGGGGCGTATTAATGCGCAGGGATAGTCCATTGGCGCATAAAAAGTCAATTCAAGCAGCCGATCTAATCGATAAATCTTTAATCATCTCTAGACAAACAACTGTTGATAATGAAATTTCTGGATGGTTTGGACAAAATGTGAAAGATTTAAATATTGCTGGCACCTATAATTTACTTTATAATGCTGCACTTATGGTGGAACAAGGTCTTGGATATGCTTTATGTTTAGATAAAATTATTAACACATCAGGAGAATCTGAACTTTGCTTTAAACCTTTGAACCCTAAATTAACAGCAGGCTTAAATATTATCTGGAAAAAACACCAAGTATTCTCCAGCGCAGCAAGCAAGTTTTTAGAACAAATTCGATATAATATTGAAAGACATAATCAAAATGAATAAAACTCAAAGTTCCACCCTAATCATATTTCTGAAAGTATAGCATTCACCTCATGCAAATATTCACTATTCTGAATCATATCTTTTTATAATATGATTGAAAAGTGAGATAATAATGCCCAAGTAAATAAAAATAGACAACTTACGTATACAAAGGAGGAACACAATGTGAGTGAAATGATCTATGTAGATAAGTTCCACGCATTATGTGAGTCAGGAGTAAAGGTTGTCAAAGGTGGTAAACACGGAATTGCCGTAGTTGTTGACCGTAGCGAGAATGAAAACAGGCTTTTTGCCATCGATAATCGATGTCCACATATGGGATTTCCATTGCATAAAGGAAGCTGGTGTGATGGAATTTTAACATGTCACTGGCATCAGGCTAGATTTGATCTAAAAAGCGGTGGAACACTTGACCCATGGGCAGATGATGCGACAACATATCCCGTAAAGATAATTGACGATGAGGTGTGGGTAGATCCACAGCCTTACCAGAAAAGAACCGTACAGGATTTGTATGATCGATTACGGGAAGGTATGGAACAAAATATTCGTTTGATTATTGCTAAATCGGTTGTTGGTTTAATGGAAGCCGGGGAATCATCGACGGAGATTGTCCGTATTGGCATTGAATTTGGTACGAAACACCGACGCAGCGGCTGGAGATCAGGCTTGACAATTTTGACAGCAATGACCAATATCTTGCATAAACTTGATCATATGGGGAAAATATTAGCCCTGTATCAAGGATTAGTTCATATCAGCCGAGAAAGTGCGGGAATGGGTACTCGATTCTTACTTGGTTCGCTTTCAGATAAGAATTCTGGTACACAACCAACCATAGATCAATTACAAAAATGGTATCGTCTCATTGTCTGGAAGTACGTGATGAGCAAGGAGCGGAGCGAATATTACTAACAGCTATAAATCATGGAGCTTCCGTTGAACAATTATCTGATATGATGCTAACAGCAATAACAGATCATGTTTATATGAATACAGGACATACGTTAGATTTTCATAATAAAGCTTTCGAGACATTGGAACAAATAGGTGATGAACACCGCCCATATGTATTAACCTCGTTGCTTCCTGGACTGGGAAATGCAACAAGAAGTGAAGAGCTGCATAGCTGGCAATCTCCAGTTAATTTAGTTACACCACTAGAGCAGGCATTTACATCATTGCCACAGCTACTCTCCCATCAAAATGAACCAGTACAAAATGAATCATCCGTTGATGAGTCTGCACTTTTAGATCAACTTTTGAGTGATCACCCAATAGAAACAATTTCATATTTAACTGATGCATTAGAGAAAAGTGTATCACCAATTCGACTTGCTCAGCTTGTTGCCTTAGCTGCTGCAGAACGCATTGCTCGCTTTCATACTCAAAATGAATTTAGAGATTGGATAACCGTATTGCATACATTCACACATGCTCATGCAGTTCATGAGTCATTACGTCGTTCCGTTACACCAGAGCTGATTCGAGGCGTATTTCATGCTGCGATGACCGTTTATCAAGATCGCTTTTTAAATATTCCTTCTGCAAAACGTCCAAATGTCTCTAAAGGGTCACCTCCTTCAGATCCACAGCAATTGCTCGAATTATTAGATAGTCAACAGAAAGTAGAAGAAGCCGCTACTTGGGTGATGCAATATCTCGAAAATAATGGAGATATGAATACATTATTTGCTACGCTTGGTCATGCTTTATTACGTGAAGATGCAGAGTTTCATTCCTTTCAAATGCTTGAGGCTGCATTTATAGAATATGAGCATTGGCAAAAGGAAGACAGTGAATTATCCAAACACGCTCAAGAGACACTTATCCTTGCCGTAACACGATATTTGGCAGGTCATGCACCGACTTCAAGAGAATTACCACACACTGTACAAATTGCTATACGCTTGCATCGAGGCGATCATTTATTTGATGAGGAGTAAAGAATTTAATATAAAAATCTAGATAATAAACCACTGAATTCTTATTAAGAAAAACTATAGAAACAATAAAATCAATAAGCAGTATACAAATGTTTATGTATTCAATCCATCATTTATATCCTTGAAAACATAAACTACAACTTGAGTTTGATACTGTTAACTAAGAAAATCATTTATCATATAATATTTTCAGAAAGAAAGTAGCTTTGTAATTCATTTGAATTGCATCCAAATATTTGGGTGCAATTCAATCATCAATACAGTTTTCGTTCATTGCTTTTGCTTCTAAGCTAATCACACAATAACTTAAGGATTAATTACAATCCTTTTTCCTTGAAAATCCGAGCAGCTCCATACATTCTCAATATCTTCAAGTGGAACTCTTTCAATATCCATATGAAGTTTATCTTCCTTTAACCACTCCCATATCAAATCAGTTCCCTCTTGGATTAATGCTGGAGTTATACCTGCAGCAGCACCTGAAATTTCAAGCCCTGAGGTTCGCACAGCGTTTGCAGGAAGTACGATATCCACTCCCGCTTTTTCTCCTATTTGAACAAGCTGAGTTTGTTGCCCGTTTAAGCTTATTTCATTTGGTACAATCGATTTTATGAGTATTTCTGTTGGATGTCCCCATAAAAAATCTAAAATAATGTCTATACCCTGATCTGCCTCCTTTTTAAATAACGCGAATAAATCATCCTCAGACTGCTTAAGGCTTATAACTGCGTCTGCACCTAATTCCTTGATGCGTTGCAAAGATCCCTCATTCCTACCAGTACCGATGACACGCCTAGCACCAAGGAGATTAGCAATTTGGATAGCAAGCTTACCTGCAATCCCAGTAGCACCATTTATAAGAACAGTCTTGCCAGGTTCCATCTTCACCCCCCATTTAAGTGGAAAAAGTGAAGTTAATGCAGATGGAAGTGCTACCGCTTCTTCGGCACTAACCCCATCAGGAATCAGAACTGTAGATTCATTAGGGACAACCGCTTTTTCAGCCATGGCACCATATGGAGATTTCATACCTGAAAATCCAACCAGTTTTCCATCGGAACGTTCCCCTACTCCTTTGATTCCAACGATAGCTGGTAATTCAGAAAGAAATTGGCGACTCGCAAAATGTTCTCCTCTTACTATCATCTGATCAACGTTTTCAAGCGCTATGGCTTTCACATGAATCAAAACTTCATCTTTTCCTGGAGACGGATCAGTAAAGTCTTCATAACGTGGAATTTCTCCAATTTTGTGTAATACTGCAGCTTTCATGGTAAAACCTCCCCAAAATAAAACTTATTTAACATCGTTAAATTTAACACTGTTAAGTAAGTTTATACGATACTTATGATATAATGTCAAGCGTACATAAATATAATGAAAGGGGTATACATAGTATGACACTTAACAAACAACACATTATAAAAGTAGCATTGGAGTTGCTCAATGATAGTGGTCTTGAAGGAGTAACACTAAGAAAATTAGCAAGCAGATTAGATGTTAAAGCTCCCGCATTATATTGGCATTTTAAAAATAAAAAAGCATTGGTCAATGAAATGGCAGAGACTATTTTGCAAATGGAGTTCCATAATTTGACTGGACGAAAGAATAATGAATCTTGGCAAGATTGGTTGGTAAAAATATTTAATCGTTTGCGCAAAGCATTACTCTCGCATACTGATGGAGGAAGGGTTGTTGCAGGAGCACATCTATCCTTAACAATGGCAGATCTATCTGAGCTGGCAATGAAAACCTTAGTGGATGCTGGAATGAGCATGCGTCAATCACGTCTAATTATTTTGACTGCAACCCGCTTTACTTTCGGTCATGTGATTGAAGAACAAACAAGTGTCTCTGAACAGGAGATCCAAGACTTTCATTTTGAACCATTCCATCAGAAACATCCTACTCTTACAGCAAGCATAGAAGAATATTTTTCGGCAGGAAAAACAATTGATGATCTCTTTAATGATGGACTACGAATGATTATTAGTTAATTTTTATAGACTGTTTATTGCGTTCCAAACGAATTCTCTAAAACCGCCGCCAATACCAAGCAAAATTAGTATTGGCGTAAGCAAAAAAAATAATGGCTGTCACCGATTATTCATTCTTCGATCTATATTTCAAGATGACGTAATCTGTACGCATTCATTGCCGTTTCTCCAAGGGTATCCATCAGGTTATGATTCGCATATGCACCTACTATTGCCCCAAATCCTGGAATGAGCTGAAGCATTTTAACCAAATCAATATAATCACGATACTCCTGCTGGAAAACACGCCAATCCATATCAACCAGCCCTCCCTTCTCCTGCTCCCAATTTTCGATTATATAAAACGTTTCCTTTCGTTTTTCATCGCTGGAAAAAGCTAGCTGAAAAACATGGAGAATAAATAGTCTTTCCTCATATTCATTTGCATCATAGCCATAAACCGCTGCCAACTCAAACAAAAACTTCATCTTGATCGACAATAGCAATGGAAAATCTGCAAGTCCAAGGAAAATGCCTCCTGCACCTGTTCCTGCTCCTTCAATTACTGCCGTTTTACGATAGGAAATGAGTTTTTCTTTGGCCATCTCATCCCTTTCGTACAAGGTAAGTTCTGTTGGTTTTGGTTTCTTTGTTGTCAGATGAGATCCGACCAACGTCGCTTTCACCATGTTTTTGATGCTTTCTGTAATGATGTGGTGAGCCTTTTCAGGAATTATGCTATTTATTTTCTTTTGTGCTTTTTTCGATAACTGGTTGAAAAGACTGGATTTTTTCAAAACTTTATTTCGCCAGACCCAAAGTTCCTTTTGCACTATTATTTCATATTCCATATTCAAAACCGCCTTCAATTTATAGACGTCATCCCAGCTAAAAGTCAGCCTAATATTTTCTTCATTCTCAAAGGTTGTCAGCATCACTTACCACTTACTCCCTACCAGGATATTCCTTGGATATACTGAACTCTCCTAAAAAATTATTCCGCTATTCCTTTTCTTCTGTATCTGGTATGATATCCGCTAATTTGCGAAATGCATCGTTTAAGATAATCATACGTTTATCTACCTTTTTAATCGCTGCATCTAATGTGAATCCTTCGTCAATCATTTCTTGAATAAGGAGCATTTTCTTCACGTTCAAATAATTATATCTACGTGTGGAACCTTCTGTATTGGTTTCAGATTGGATAGCTCCTTTTTCTTCCCAATAACGGATTTTACGCGTTGGAATACCTGTGATCTCAGATACCTCTCCTATTCCAACTACTAATTTTTTTAATAGATCAAAATCCAATAAAGCATTTAATTTTTGGGCATCTTCGTTCATCTCTCATTCTCCTAACTTCTATCAAAATATTTTTTGAATTAAAGCAAGCATTATATATCATTAACAAAATCCGCAGCTTTTTTTACGCTTAAGATTGATTATTATACATTTTTTAGTGAGCATGTGGAGCCCATGTTATCCAATTAAGTTTGTAACTATTTTACAATAAAAGTAGCTAATCTACAAATTACCTATTGACTCATTTTTGTAACTAAACTATTATTAATGTAAATAAATTACAAAATAAGTAAATATGTTTCACAAAGGAGATTAGTTATGAATTTTAGTAAAGATAACGTGAACCTGCAGCCGAAATATTCTTTATTAACTGCCGTATTATTTTGGTGCGGGTTAGTAGTTGTAGCAAGCAATTATTTAACCATTCCATTAATGTCAATATTTAGTCTAGATTTTAACACTAGCATGACAAATGTAGCATGGACAGGAAGCGCCTTCTCACTTTGCTATGCAATCGGAAGTTTATTTACCGGCCCTCTATCTGATCGTTATGGCAGAAAACAGGTTATCTTAACCGGTTTGTTGTTGTTGACGGTGGTGACTTTTATGCTACCGATTTTCAGCTCTTTGGCTTGGGTCATTGTCTGGCGTTCTTTTCAAGGATTTGCTGCAGCAACCTTTGCACCAGTTGCCATTGCTTATGTAGTGGATCAATTTCCTGCTACTAAAAGAGTGACAGCCATTGGGTTTATTAGCTCCAGCTTTTTAATCTCTGCTATCGTTGGTCAAATATTCAGCAGTTATATTAGTCAAGAATTTAATTGGCAAAGTGTTTTTTATTACTTTGGCGGAATTTATTTTATAACCGCTATATTGGTTCTTACCCTACTTCCAAAAGCAGTCATTAGGCAGGATAACAATAACATGAAGCTCATGTTCATTCAGTTCTATCGTTTATTAACCAATAAAAGCTTAATCCAGGTATATAGTATCGCTATTACCTTACTACTTACTTTCGTAGCTTTTTATACTATTCTTGGTGAATATTTAACAGAGGAATTTTCTATGAGTGCAGACGGGATTCTTTATGTTCGTATCATTGGAATCATCGGAATGCTATTCGCCCCATTTGCAGGAAAGTTGTCCAATCAATTCGGCTTAATGAACATTTTACGAGGTGCATTAGTTATTGCAGTGCTAGGTTCCTTAATCATTGGAATTAGTTCTAATTTAGTATTTTTAGTTTTAATGAGTGTCATCTTTGTTACTGGAATTGCGTTGACTGTCCCAACACTTATCTCGTTAGTAGGTCAGCTTGGCGGAAAAAATCATGGAGCAGCTGTTTCACTTTACACCTTTATTTTATTTGTTGGTGCAAGTCTTGGCCCAATAATTGCTGTATTTTTATTAAATATCATAAATTATGGGATGGCTTTTGTATGCTTGGCCATATTACTTAGTGTCAGCTTGATTATCTCGTTTTGTATAAAGAATGAGCCATCATAAAAATTCTATTTCAAGGAGTCGATCGGTGATGACAAATGTACTTATTTTAGGGGCAACTGGACGTACTGGGGTCTCCGTCTTACAACAATTATCAACATATGAGTATATCCAAGTTATTGCAGCAGTACGACAGGATAGTGATATTTCTAGACTACCAAAGACGAAATCCCCTATTCAGACGAAGCCTGTAGATATAAATAATATCTCTAGCTTGCATTGTGCGGTAGAGAAAGCTGATATAGTTGTAAATGCCATTCGCATGCGTGGAGATATTCCTGAAACTACGTTACTTGAATTCGACAAACGAATTCGAAAAGCAGCTGACGGTAGAAAGAATTTAGTGATTATTACAGTAGGAGGAGCCGGAAGTCTAAAAATGAGTAATGGCAAGCGATTTTGGCAAGACGTTGCTTTTCCAGAACGTACATTACCTAGAGGAAGAGCTCATAGCCGATTACGTGATTATCTGGAAACATTACCTTCCCCAAAATCATGGGCTTACTTAATCCCACCACCAGCATATATTCCTAATGGATTACGTGTTGGATCTTACCAGCGCTGGGACGCTTCAAACGATGAAATGAGTTTTTTAAAGAAAAGTATTAGCTATGAAGATTTTGCTACGGCAGTTTGTGACGCGGTAAGAGAGCGCTGGGAAGGAGTACATTTCATTGCTGGGGAAAATTTACCAACTTAAAAATACCTTTTGCCAGATGTAGAAACCCCGTCATTTTTCTCATTAATAACTCACAAACAGGCCCCTCCCATTTATTTTTAGGGAAGGACCTGTTGTCCGTTCTTCTTACTCTACAGAATATCTAACTTGTTTAAAGGTGGTAATATCTCCTGATTCTTTGTCATTGCTTGTTTGCATTAACTGAACTTTAGGATTGTAATCCGTTCTGAGTGCATCTTTAATATCACTGATATCCAAAGTGTAAATTTCATTATTTTTGATTTGTCCTTCAAAAACTGGCTCATTAGCTATGAAAATAAAAGTAGTTTTATCCTCATCTATGTCTATCGTCTTGACTTCAATTTTAGTATCTTCAGTAGTAATGTTTGGTGTTACTAATTCAAGTGCCCCTTGACCAGTATCATTTTCTATCGCCACTTCCAAAGCACTTTGTACATCTTCTCCCAATAATTCTTCTGAATTAAGAATTTCTGAGCAACCAGTTAAGGCAATAAATGCAATCATCACAAATAGCAGCCTACCTCGATATCTCATACCTCTCCCACCTTTTCAAACTCTATACCTTTATTCTAACATACGAAAAACGATGTATTAAATCCAAAAAACCATTGAATAATTACCTCTTCATAAAGTTAGTTAAGCCGGACATTAAGCTTATTTATATCCCTGTTTTCCATTATTTGCTAAACTTTATTAACGTGTACAAAGGAGGAATATCTATTGTTTATTCAAACGGTTATAGATGGATTGATACAAGTAGTTATTTTCGCTATTATTTCCTTCTTGTATTGGACAATCGCATTTAGAAAACATGAAAAATTCCTTCCATGGATTGGGTTAAAAAAATAACTTTTCACAATAAAACAAAGGCCTTTATACTTTCTGCCCTGTCTCTTATTTTATTACTATTTTCAGGATTTATCTTGCTCTCTGTTATTGATGACAAAACAATGATAGCAAATGCACAATTTGCCTCTATGGGTATACAGAGTATTTTACTTATTTTGATTTATGCCATTGTACAAACAGGTTTATCGGAAGAATTATTATTTCGTGGACTCTTATTAAAAAACTTTTCAAATTGGTGGGGATTTGGAGCTGGTAATGTTATTCAAGCCCTCCTATTCGGACTGTTACATGGTATTCTCCTATTTACTTATTTAAGTAGCTCTTTAGTGATTTTAATCATTATTTTTTCTGCTTTAGCTGGATGGTTGATGGGATATGTGAATGAAAAACTAGGAAATGGATCTATATTGCCTAGCTGGATTATCCATAGTCTGATGAATATTAGTTCATCTTTGCTGCTTGCTTTTGATATTTTATAATCGACCTACATAAAATCATCGCTTTCTATAGATACCTACATCATAACCCCTTCTAAAGTCCAGAAGGGGTTACAATTATTCAATATCAAATCCCCAACTCTCTACATAAATGATCCACAAGCGCTTCTACAAAATCAGCACTATCATTCAAGTATTCACTTTGTATAGCTTCCATGCCTAGGCTTCGTGCTTTAGCTACAGCATCTTTTGTCACTTCTTCTACAGCTTCTAAGTTTTCAATCACAGATAATACTTCAATAAATATGACTGCAGATACTTGTCGCTCCGCTAACTCACTAATAACATCTAAAACATCTGGACCAAGCCAGCGTTGCGGGGCAGGTTGACCGCTTCGATATGCGATATGATAATGTTCACATGGAAGTTCTGTTGCAATATGTTTGGCTAATTCATTATATTCGTTAATCATTTTTTGATGAGCAGCAGCGGTTCCTGGCTTACTATGTGCAGTAAAGACAATCTCTGCCTTGTTCCTAACTTCTTCCTTTAGCCATTGTTTAGCAGTCTTAGCACGATCTACTATGACATTTCTAAACAATTGATTATCATAAAAGGAAGTGGCATGGACAATAGTAGTCGAGGTATGATGTGCTCGAAACTTCTTTGCAAATCGGCTTTCATAAGCATTTTTACCGGTAACCGAATCAAAGGGAGTTAGTCCAAGTGTGACCACTTGTTTCGGATCTATCTCCGCGCACTCTTTTGCGACTTCTTCTATACTAGGACTAGCATGATGGTTCGCAACAAATGTCTCCCACTCCTCCCCCGTTATTTGTTGGAGCCGTTTTGCCAAAAACCTACCAATCCGATATGTATTAGAGCCTAGGGCTTCAGCTTTTTCAAGAGCGCGGTATTTTTCTACACCCTTCTCAATTTGTTCCGCTGTCCCGTGGCCGTGAAAAATATCATCATAAAAACCAGCCACATCATCAATTGTTCTTAAGCTTCCATAGCTAAATAATACTAATATATTCATAAGATTACTCCTCTAGTTCATAAATCCAGTCTACCATAATATCAAGGCCCTCAATTACATCTACATTTGGGTTCATTAAATATTTTACATCTAATACTTTTAGATTGTTGTTTTGTACAGCAGTTAATGTGTCCCAACCAGGTGCTCCCATTAAATCTTCATAAACCTCTTCTCCTACGCCAGTAAAATCAAGGAGAAAAATATAATCTGGATCCATTTGTAACACCTGTTCTATCGATGCAGGTGTGGAGCTTTGCAAATTAATAGAATCTATTGCTGGTGTAGCACCTGCCAATTGAATAATATCATATGAAATATTAGTAGGTCCAAGCATAAAAGGTCCTGTCCCTGTTCCTACTTCTGATAATACTAAAACAGAAGGCGGTGTGTCCCCATCAGGAATCTTTTTCTGTATGGACTCAGCATCTGAAGCTAATCTATTAGTTACTTCAACAGCTTTCTCTGTCTCACCTACTGCCTTACCAATCAGTTCAACTCTTTGCATAAATGCCTCAACCGTTTGTACAGAATTAAAAAAAAGAGTTGGTAGATCAACTTCACTCAATACATTACTAGCATCCTCTTCTTGTCCATGTACCTTTGTTAGTAGAAGTAAATCTGTATCATAGGAAAGAATTTCTTCTGGATCAATATTTACTGCGGAAGATACATGATTTTCAATTTCCTTGGCTTTTTCTGCTTGTGTAGACATCACTGAATTTCCTGCATTTTTCGGTATCGCAACTACTCTACTTGGTTCAACCAGTTCCAGAACAATTTCGGCTACATCAAGTGACATTGGTAATATACGCTCAGGCTTTTCTTTAATTTCAATAGAATTTCCATCCAATTCTATGGTTACTGGAAACGTATCTGATTCACCCTCTACACTGTTCTCCCCATTCCCTTCGTTATCTTCTTGTTCATTTGCTTCCGCTCTTTCTTCTTCATTTCCTCCTTGACACCCTACAATTAATAATCCGAATATGAAAATTGCCATCATCATTAAAATACTCTTTTTCATCCATCTATCATCCTTTCGTTTTACAATGGTGTAATTTGAATTGTTTTTATTAGCTTGTCTTCTCTTACAGCAGCTTCAATTTGATAAGTTTCTTGTAATGTCTGTTCTGTTAGTACCTCCTTACAGCTACCATGGGCTTTAATTTTTCCGTCTTCAAGCAGCAGTACATTTTCACAGAAGCGAGCAACTAAATTTAGATCATGTAAGACAGTCACCACTGTTTTTCCTTGCATTGTAAGCTCTTTAAGTAATTTGAGAATCCGGATTTGATAATAAATATCGAGTGCTGCAATTGGTTCATCTAATAAAATAAGCGGTGTGTCTTGAGCTAATGCTTTTGCTATACATACAAGCTGACGTTGTCCACCAGATAAGCTTAAAATCGACTTATCTGCAAAACGCCATGTATTGGTCGCAATCATTGCTTCTTTGACGATAGCTTCGTTAGATATTTCTTTATTAAAAAACGTACCATGAGCATACCTACCCATAGCTACAATATCCTTGACGTTAAAGTCAAAATCTATATTCGTATCTTGTGGCACATAACTTAATTCCCTTGCTAGTGTTTTATGCTTATAGAATGATAATTCTTTTTCTGCTATGCTTACTTCCCCTTTATCATACGGAATCAATTTAGATAGAGTTTTTAATAAAGTAGTTTTCCCGCTTCCATTTGGACCAATTAATCCAGAAAAGCTTCCTTTTGGAATAGATGCATTAATATTTTTTAAAATGGCTTTATTATTTAATGAAACATGCAGATCATTAACTTTTATCATAATGAAGCTCCTTTAAAAGATCTTAATATCAGGATGATAAATAATGGTGCTCCTATCAATGCGCTGACAACTCCAACTTGTAAGGTAATTGGTTGTAAAATCATACGTGAAATCAAATCTGCTAAGATCAAAAAGATTGCTCCTCCTAGCATACTTGCAGGTAGTAATAAACGGTGATCAGGGCCGATAATCAGCCTGAGTATATGTGGCACAACGAGTCCAATAAAACCAATCATTCCACTGACCGAAACAGCAATCCCTGTAATCATTGCTGCAATCGTTAAAATAATATTTCGCGTTAAACGAGTATTTACACCAGATGTATTTGCGTGCTCCTCACCTAACAGCATAATATTCAGTCTATTTCCAAAAAGAAATAAGACACCAACACCTAAAATAATCGGAATAACAATTAACGAAACATGCTCCCAGGTTCTTGCTTCTAGTCCCCCTTGCAACCAGTAAACAATACTTCTTAACTCCTGCTCATCTTTAGAGGATGCAACCAAGACATTCATAACGGCAGAAAAGAAAGAATTAATCCCAATTCCTAATAAAAGCAATACTGCTATACTCTTCTGTTTTGTCACCTTCCAGACAGCTAAGATAATAAATGTGGCTGATAATGCTCCTATGAATGCAGAGATAGGTAAAAACCATGGATGAAAAGATGTCCAACCAAAGAATATTGCACAAACCGCACCAAGTGCAGCTCCGCTAGATACCCCGACATAACCTGGCTCAACCAATGGATTACGAAATAACCCTTGCATAGATACTCCTGCTACAGCAAGTGCAGCCCCAACTAAACTAGCTACAAGCACCCTCGGAAGTCGAATATCTGTTATCACAACCCATTGTTGTTCTGTAAAACCTGCATAATGCACCAGATTTAACTTATGTAAAAAGATTAAAATCGTTTCCTTAAAAGGTATAGAAATAGGTCCAATTGATATACCTGCGATTGCTACAAATACTAAAATGATACCCATGATTATTAGCACGATTAGTGTTTTTGTTACATATGGATGATTTTTCTTTCCCATTCACTCTTCCCTTTCCCACCTTTTAATTTGTTTCCTTAATGCAATTTAATTATATTGATGACAATTATATGTTTGTGGAATTATTTTGTCAATAGTACAAATAAAATAAAGAAGGAGAAAAAGATGTTACATACGAGCGACAATTATGATGAGCAGTTCATTTCTATTCCAAATAAAAAATACCAAATCACTCTAATTTGAATGATTTAGTATTTAGAAATACGTTTATATATTTAATTTTTTTACACTTAAATTTCAGTTAACTCTATCTTATCTTTCCCGTGTAATTCCTCCATATGTTTTAGATGCTCCATTCCCCATCCTCTCATGGATTCTAATAATGGAATTAATCCGTTTCCATATTCCGTCATGGAGTACTCTACTTTTGGAGGTACTTGTTGATAGACTTCGCGATGAATGATGTCATTATATTCTAATTCTCTTAATTGTGAAGTTAACATTTTCTTAGTAATTTGTGGAATAGCTCTTTGTAGTTCACTAAAACGCAATTTCTCATTTCGCATCAAATGAAATAAAATTACCGGCTTCCATTTACCAACAATAATATCTAATGCAACTTGAAGCTCTCCACAATTTTCACCTGTTAATTGATGAGTCATTTAAATTTTCTCCTTTATATGCCAGTTCCAAATCCCAATCACATCAAATAGTTTCCTAAAAGTAACTAGGTTTAATTAAAGTGCCTTCTTCCCAAAAGGAAACTTTAGATTTATTATAACTCTAGTGATCAAATTAATACAAGTTTATTATTTGATTCATCCAATATACATTTATACGGAGGTTACATCATGACTAAAATTGGTATTATTACAGGAAGCACACGTGAGGTACGTGTTAACTTACAAGTTGCAGAGTGGGTTAAAAATTTTGCAGATGCTAGAGGAGTAAATGCAGAATTTGAAATTATAGATATTAAAGAAAGTGGACTTGATCGTTTCAACGAGGCAGTTCCACCACTTATGACAAATAAAGAATATGCAACAGATGCACATAAGACATGGTCGAAGAAAATTGACGCATGTGATGGTTTTATCTTTGTAACACCAGAGTACAATAAAAATATTCCTTCAGGTCTTAAAGATCACTTAGATTACTTAGGTTCAGAATGGCATCATAAAGCAGCTGGTATTGTAGCTTACGGCTCTACACTAGGTATTGCGGCTTCTCTGGCATTACGTACAACATTAGCAAACTTAAAAGTAGCCACAGTAGAACCTCAAGGTGCATTTAGCTTATTTAATGACTTTGAGGAAATGAAAACTTTCAGGCCAATGGACGTTCATAAACCAAGATTTGGTGAATTGATTGATGATGTTGTTGCTTGGTCAACAGCTCTTAAAACTGTAAGATAATAATAGATAGCCCCACCCCAAACTATGTATGATTGGAGTGGGTCCTTTAATAATCAGATCTAACAAAGTTCCCCGCATTAGTACACCATGAAAACTTTTTGGCTAATGCAATCATAACAAGCCAAATTACTATTCCAACAGATACAAAATAGAAAAAAACTTTAAAAGCATCAAAGACAGTGGAAATTTCAAACCAGCCACTAAATAATAGAATAGGATAAACCGTTACTAGCATGATTAAGAAATGAATACCACTTTGCTTCGGAAAGCTCCAATGATCAATATTATATATAACAGTTGCTGCACCAACAGAGAAAGCAATTAAGCTGGACATAAATGTTCCTTTAGCATCCTCATAACTTCCTTGGTAATATAAAGCAATTGCTCCCATAATAATGAAAGGTCTGCCTCCTCTTAAAAGAGCTTTTCTAATTAGCATTTGATTGACCTGCCTTTAAAATTTTTCGCTAAATTTTCTATTAAAGAAAATAATTTTTAAAAGTTATTATAGCATACATACCTTCGCTATTTTTTCGCTGCCTACAAACATTTCATCATATCTTTCCATTTTCTATCTAGTGGAATAGTGCACCTTCTTTGCTGAAATTTAGTCGAGGATTTAATCATCTATGGCTGGGCTCATGGTACAAGAAGGTAATGAATTGCAAGGAAAAGAAACGTTAATTTCTGTTACTATAGAAGTTAAGCAAGCAGGTTATTCAGCAGGGGTGTTAGATTTACCATTCCAGAACTACCTCGTTCTCTAGAAGCAACCAGTAACTTTGTTGGCACACATTACTTAGCTCCATTTGCATTACACGGTGTAAACTATAAAACCGTTGAACGCTTTACTGAAATTGTAAAAAACATGCGGCTTTTGCGTTAGATTTTGAGATTGCAATACATATTGTTTATTAATATACAAAAGTAAAAGCTACCTATACAGGGGGCAATTCTGTATAGGTAGCTTTTTTCAATTTATATCAAATGGAATTTATGCAATATCAATATCAATCATTTTTCACTCGAGAAATCCAAATTGGATTAGTATAGGCAAACCCCTTATCTTGTATGTTTGCTTCCGCATCATATGCGACAATACCAAAAGCAGTAACCACTTCTAAACGATAAAATTCATTTGGTGAAACATCCATGTAGCATACTTCTTTCCAAAATCTTCGTTCTGACTTTCCAACTGGATAAATTTCTAAAACCTTCTCCGCTTTACGTTGTCCTTTATCTTTGACATTTTTATACAAAATAATATTTTCTATATGCCCAGCAGGATCAAATACAGTAAATGAGAATTTTACAGTCTTTTTCTCTTCAGCTATATAATAAGTCTCTCCAATTTGGGCATTTTCTATTTCAAAGGTGATTTCTGGTCCATTAGAACCGATAAAACAACCACTCTTTAAAAGCTGATGAATCGAATCCTGTGTTAACGTATTTAAATATCCTTTAATATATGGTTTCCCTTGCTTTTCTTTTGTATGAGCATCAGAAACGGCATTGCCAATATACTGTTCTTCACCTTTTCTATTCAATGCATCCCACATCTCAAATGCTTTTCTATTTTGATAACTTAGTGCATGATGATTGAGACCATTCCATACTTCAATTCCATTTATATCTTTAATCTGCATTAAAACATCATCACTAAATTCATATTTTGGAGCTTCGTACGGATGGGCAAGAAAGACAATTCCGTTGTCCCGATTCATCGCATCTACATATGTTTGCCACTGTTCTAAATTGTGCTTTTCCGTTATCTTTGTTGGATCATAAAGCTCCTCTGCACCATACGCTAAGGCATGACCATGCTTGGATGTGAATTCCCAACCAACCATATGTAGGAATTCCTCTGCTTCTTCTGTCCGTTGAAATTCAATGATCTCTTTTCCATGTTCTAATGTATTATGATCAGTACTATATAAAAAGCTATGTCCTTTATCAAGCATAGATGCACGATTTTCCGTCAATGTACTTTTCCCGTCACTATAAAAGGAATGGTTATGTACATCTCCTGAGTAAAATCCTGAACCTGGAATAAAAAAGCTTGTTTTATCTAAAGTATCTAGCTGGGCATCTTTTTCCCAAAAGTAAAATACATACCTTCCTCCATATGTAAATTGATAATTTAAATCAATCTGTTTCGTCTGATTTGGTTCTAAATCTACAATATCTATCTCCAAATATTCAAAAGGAATAGTATATAGTGGAGTTTGTAAACAAATTACACTATTTTGTACTGTATCAGTTACGTTTTTTATTTCAAAGATAAATTGATTTTCAACAGAAGGCTCTTTCTCTAAATCCACTGTTTGTAAACTGATCTCGAATTTTTTCATGATATTCCCTCTTTCCTTGGTCATTTATGAAAACTTTTTTAGTGTAGGAATGGAGCTTATTAGTTTTTTTGTATATGGATGTTCAGGTTGGTTAAAAACCTCAAGAGCTTTACCTGTTTCTACAATTTCCCCTTTTTTCATGACAGAAATATAATCAGAAATATAACGAATAACAGCTAAATTATGCGATATAAATAGAATGGATAATCCCTTCTGTTCTTTTAGCTCATAAAGCAAATTTAATAGCTGAGCCTGAATAGATACATCAAGTGCAGAAGTTGGTTCATCTGCAATGATTAGCTCTGGATCTGTTGTCATTGCCCTTGCTACACCAACCCTCTGCCTTTGTCCACCAGATAATTGATGTGGATATCTATCTAAATAGGATACTGGTAAATCAATTAATTCCATCAGCTCTAACAATCGTGGCATAATTTCATCTTTTCTCATTAAACGATTGACAATAATAGGTTCTTCTAAAATTTCTTTTATCCTCATATTCGGATTTAACGAACTGTTTGGATCCTGGAAGATCATCTGGATCTTGACACGATCTTTACCATGTTTGCGATTTGAGATATCGTTTCCGTTAAATAAAATTCGTCCCTCTGTTATTGGACTAAGGCCCATGACAGCTCTAGCTAATGAACTTTTGCCTGATCCTGATTCGCCAACCAATCCATGGATTTCATTTTTATTGATTTTCAAACTCACATCGTCCACTGCTTTATTTTGCCCTGAGGCTCCTTTACTAAAGATATTAGATTTCGTATTATAATAGATTTTTAGATTTTTCACTTCTAAAATCGGGTCTGTCATACAGTAACCTCCCGAGTAAAAGAGTTGGATACATAATGTTCTTTCTCTATCAATTTCAAATGATAATTCTCTTGCCTATGATCTGGATCAAATACCAATTCTCCCTTTTTCTTCCCTTCGTCGGAAAGAAAATCTTTTTTCGTTCGTAAACGAACACCTGGTTCTGTTTCTAAGGTAGGTATAGATTCTAATAATAATTTTGTATAAGGATGAATCGGATTCTTAAATACCTTTTCTACATATCCATATTCTACGATTGTTCCTGCAAACATGACTGCTACTTTATCTGCGAATTGAGAAACAACTCCTAGATCATGGGTGATTAACAGAATAGAAAGCTTTTCTTCTTTTTGTAATTGTTTCAAAAGGTTTAAAATCTGCTTTTGAATCGTAACATCAAGTGCTGTTGTTGGCTCATCTGCTATCAAACAGCTAGTGTCACAAGCAATTGACATAGCAATCATCACTCGCTGCAATTGGCCACCAGAAAATTGATGTGGAAAATCATGCATACGATTTTCTGGATCTGGAATACCAACACGTTTTAAAAGAGAGACGACCCTTTGTTCAACTTCTTTTTTAGAAGCTTTCTCATGGGCCCAAATAACTTCTCCAATCTGCTTCCCAATTGAAATAACTGGATTTAATGCATATAAAGGCTCTTGGAAAATAATGCTTAAATCCTTTCCTCGGATAAGGTCATAAGCTCTATCGTCAATTTCTGTTAGCTGATGTGTCTTTCCTGCCTTTGTTGTAAATTCAATTTTCCCATCGATTTCTGTATTCAGATGGCTATTCCATGAACGTAATAACCCCATAATCGACATGGCAGTCATCGACTTACCACTACCTGATTCCCCTACAAGTGCTAAGGATTCTCCGACATTAATATCAAAGCTGACATTTTGGATAGGATATGTTATTGATTTTTTTCCTTTAATACCAACCTTTAAATCTTCTACCTTTAATACTGTTTTCACATGATCCCTCCTAGTTATCAGCCTTTTTAACATCAAGTTTATCCCGTAGCCATTCACCAATACTTTGCACGCTATAAGACAGAATCACAATTATAATCGCAGGCATTACTGCAATCCATGGATTTGTTGTCAAGTAATTTCTGCCAGCTCCAACCATTTGACCTAGTGTTGCTGTTGGAGGTTGTACGCCAATCCCGATAAAGGAAAGAGAGGATTCTAGCAATAAAACACCAGGAAAATTAAGCGTAATCAACACAATTAGAGAAGAAGTAAGAGCTGGAAATATATGCTTAAACATAATTCGAAATGATGAAGCATTATAGCTCTGGGCTGCTTCAATAAATTGCTTCTCTTTCAGACTTAGTACAAGTCCTCGAACAAAACGAGTATAGGACTCCCATTTCGCAATTCCGATGAAAATCATTAACACTGGGATTCCTCTACCAAAAATAATTACTCCAATCAAAATCACTAATGTAAATGGAATAGATTGCTGAAAATTAACAGCCATCATGACTAGACGATCCCACCAGCCACCAAAATATCCGGATGTTAGTCCGAGAACAACACCAATAATACTTCCAAAAATTAATCCTACTAATGCCATGGCAATACTAACTTGAGCACCATATAGAAGTCGGGAGAAAATATCTCTTCCCAGTTCATCTGTACCAAATATATTAGCCATATCACCACCTGCAAAGGATGGATGCTTGTTTCTATCTAGAAGTACTTGCGCATTCGGATCATAGGGAGAAATTAAACTCGCAAAAATGGCTCCAATTATAACAGTGAGTACGATGATGAAACATATTTTAATAAAAAGTGGCATGGATGAAATAGCTTGCTTCATTATGCGTTCCCTCCTTTACCGATTCGAGGGTCTACTATCATATACAAAACGTCTAAAACATAGTTAACAACTACGACTACTGCTGAAATAAGAACAATACTAAATTGTATAATCGGAAAATCTCTATTCAACACCGAATTTATTAATGTCATTCCTATTCCCGGCCATGAGAAAACTGTTTCTATAATCATCGAACCAGCCATAATATCTACAAATACCATCCCTGTAATCGTTAATGTAGGAATAAGCGCATTGCGGAAAGCGTGTCCGTAAATTACACGCTTTCTGCCAATACCTTTTGCTACTGCCGTACGAATATATTCTTGATTTAATGTGTCTAACACACCAGTTCGTACATGTTTTGCAATACTTACTATTGGTCCAACAGACAAACAAATAACAGGCATAATATAGTTCAGTACTGAACCCCCACCTTGACTAGGTAAAATATTCAATTGGAAACTGAACAAGAGCATTAAAAATATCGCAATAATGAAGCCTGGTACTGCATAGATCAATGACATGAAATTATTAATCGCTTTTGCAATAATATTTCCACGATTTAATGCGATAAAGATTCCTAATAAAATCCCAACTACTATACTAGTAACTAATGCAATGCTACCCAGTTTTAATGTTTCACCAAGTCTTGGTATAATAACATCTGTTACAGGCCGTCTTTCTACAATACTTTGACCAAAATCTCCACGAAATGCGTTTTTCATATAACTATAAAATTGTTCAGGATAACTTTTATCTAAACCGTATTTTTCATTGTATTGTTCTAACTGCCCGGGCTCCATTCCATCTGGATACATAATTTCTGCTGGATTTCCTGTCACGCGAGCAGCTACAAAGACGAAAACAAGTACTAGAAAAATGGTTGCTAAACTAAAAAGTGTTCTTTTTAAAATATAGCTAAACATGAGTCACCAACCTTAGTTAATCCTACTGTGTACTATTAACACTTATTTCTCCTGCACGTAAACCTAAAGTATGTGCTCGTAATTTAGATGGAATTTCGTAATTTATATTTTCCTTCATTGCAATAGCTTCATATGGTTTATACAGATAGATATAAGGTGTTTCTTCACGGTAAAATTCTTGCATTTTTCTTAATGCATCTGCTCGCTCGTTTTCATCTGCACTATAACGGGCAATTTCAAACTGTTCTATATACTCATCCGAAGGGATAAAATCTCCACTATTTACTGACTCACCAACTGGTGACCAATGTCTCTCAATAACCCCCATTGGATCAATATAATAAAGTGGGTTAGACCATGTTCTTATTTCCTTCTCTTCATTAGGTACAGAAGACAAGCTTTCTACTTCTACTAGTTGAGCATTCACACCAATTTCCTTCCACATTTCAATAACTGTTTGTGCTGCTAAGTCTGCATAAGTGTAATAGTTTGTAGTATTGTAGATTTCAATTGTTTCACCATCATAATCTGATGCTGCGATTAATTCTTTTGCTTTTTCTAAATCAAACTCAATATTTTCTACATCAGATAAATATAAAGGTTCACCATAATCTTCAAATTGAAATGAAGTTGCTGCTTCTGCTTTACCTTCCCAAATCGTATCAACAATTGTCTGTCTATCAATAGCATAGTCTAATGCTGCTCTTACATTAGGATCAGCAACAATTGGATTACTCATATTAAATCGATAAATATGATACATTGGATAAGTTGTACCTATTAAACGAAGAGAGTCATTCCCTTCAAAAATCTGCTCTTGATCTGCAGGTATACTTGTAACAAAATCTACTTCATTATTTTGTAAAGCTGTTGCACGTGAAGAAATCTCAGGGATTAATGTAAAGGTCACTTTTTCAAAGGGCGCTTCTTCTCCCCAATAATCTTCAAATCTTTCTAATACGATAGACTGATCTGGTTCAAACGAAGTTACTTTATAGGGTCCTGTTGTGACTGGCTCTAAGCTTGCTTTATCTAAGCCAACTTCTTCTGAGTAGGCTTTAGCAGAAATTCCTGCATTTGGATCTGATAATAAATGCTCCATTAAGGGCTCTGGTTTAAATGTGTGTAATCTTACTGTTAAATCATCTACCACTTCAGCCTCTTCTATGTTCGCTAGTAAATAAGCATGAGATGTTGCATAACTCGGATCCTCTTCATTAATTACTCTATTTAATGAATAAGCAACATCTTCTGCAGTCATTGTTGTACCATCATGAAATTTCACATCCGCACGTAATTTGAGCTCCCAAGTTAAATCATCTGTTTGCTCCCATTCTTCTGCAAGACCAGGAATGAATTCAAGCTCCTCAGCATGTGGTTCTCTCATAATTAATGTGTCATAAATATTGTAGTAAACTTGAATTCCTGCATTAGATACTGACGCATTTGCATCCAATGTACTTGGTAAAGTCTGTGCACCAATTTTTAATTCTTCCATATTTTTTAGAGGTGTATCACTACCTGTTTCCGATCCAGAAGCTGTAGAATTTCCATTATTTGAAGACTTTTCTCCTGAATCAGAATCCGAACAAGCAACAAGGAAGAGAGCTAACATTACCGAAAAGATACTGAAAATAATTTTCGATTTATTTTTAAGCGTTACATTTTTTCTCATGTCATGTACCTTCTTTCTTTTTTATTAAATAATTGAATTTAGTAACTGCTCAATATCATGTTCCGTTAAATCTACTGGGTTATTATCCATTCTTCCTTTAGTAAAAGATTGGCTAGCAATAATTGATAAATCACTTCTTTTTACTTGATAATCCATCAAACGAAACGGTATATCATACTTTTTGTAAATCTCAATGATTCTCTTCTCTACATCCTTCACATCCTCTACTTGAAATGCTGACAATAGACTTGGTAAATCAATGATACGTTGCTGATTATGTTCAAACATCTTTCCTAATGTCATACTGACCGCAATACCATGATCGATATTATAATGAAGTGTCAAAGGATAAGAAATGGAATGACACGCTGTTGTTCTTGTATTGCTAAAAGACAATCCTGCAAGTACACTTCCCATGGCCAATTGCTTTCTAATCTCATAGTTGTCTAATGCAAAGTCATTTCGTTCCAATTGCTGTAAAATCATTGCAATCGCTTGAAGAGAATAACTTCTAGATATCGGATTTGAATGCATTGACCAATATGCTTCTGTCGCATGACATAATGCATCAAGCCCTGTTGAAATGGTGCTCCTTAGCGGTAGCTTCATCGTTAATTCTGGCAAAATCAATGCATAAGCAGGAAATAACTTTGAAGAACTGATAGAATACTTCTTATTAAATTCTCGATCCCAAATCGTTCCCCATGGTGTTACCTCTGATCCAGTTCCAGAAGTTGTTGGGATAGCTAACATTGGAATTTCTTCCAAACCAATTTCATACTTACCATTAACGATAATATCTCGAAGCTGTTCTATCGTTTCAAACTCCTGATGCTTTAATGCAACTAAGCTTTTTGAAATATCAATCACACTACCTCCACCAACTGCAAGGATAAAATCAAATGAAAAATCCTTTATTTCTTCAGACATTGCAAGGATATCTTCCATATCTGGATTTGATTGATCGAATGCAATTATTTTTTTATATACTTGAGGAGGAAGTAGATTAAGTAAAATAGAATCAGTAGCAAATAATGCTTTATTCCAAGTAATAATTAATATATTTTCTGCATTTATATCTTTTAAATCTTCTTTTAACTGCACCATTCCACTATTCTCAAAATATAGTTTTACAGGATTATAAAATTTTGCCATCAAGTTTAATTCCTTTCTAAATCATTAATAATTTCAAGTACATCTCCAATTTGGCGAGCAATCGCATTTGCACCAGATTGTTCAAATTTCTTTTGCGTATTACTTATGATTTCTTCCTTCTCCTTCTCATTTAAAGATTGGAATTCTTCCTTAGAAAGTCCCATTTGGTTACTCCCAATCAGTACGCCAGCTGAAAACACACCTGCATTTAATCCAGAAAGAATATCAACGCTTGTGTCCCCAATATTGATTACTTGCTGTTTATCTTTTATATCCATTAGCTCCAAATTTTTTAAAATCATATCTGGATAAGGTCTACCCTTTTCCACTTCACTAGCTGTTACAATAAAATCTGGCAGCAACCTTTCATCTGTGATTTGATTGATTATAAGATCAAGCATGTCTTTTCGATAACCTGTTGATGAACCAATTTTAATTCCCCGTTCTCTTAAAGCTTGGAATAACTCTAAAACACCATCTAACATTTCTGCATCGGTTGATAGAACATGTATCAATTCTTTATTAAATGATTGATAAACCATCTCCACATCTTCTTCTGTCCAACTTTGATGGTAAATACTCTCCCACTGTGAAGCACTAGAAGCCGACGTAAGAATATCTCGAATATGATCTTTTTTATGCTTTCCCATCGATTCTCTTACCAATTCATAACTTACATCAATCTGAAATGACTTAAAGACATTTTTCAAAGCAACTACCGGGTCCATACTTCCAAAATCTACAATTGTTCCTGCCCAATCGAAAATTACAGCTTTAATCTTTCTCATGATTCCACCCTTTCTTCTTCTAAACTCAAACCCATCATAATGATTTTTGCATAATTCATCAATATATTTTGCGATAGTTTACATATATTTTACATAAGTATATAATCGAATTTATTTTATTTACATTTTTGTGTTATTTAAGCAAAAAAAATAACCATTATCTAATGGCTATTTCATCTTTATATTTATCCTAATATTCCTACTTGATGATGACGTTTTTCTCTTTATATTGTTTTACTAGCTGTGGATTGATATTTGAATCTGTTAGAAAAACATCCACTTTATCCAAATCACATATTTTTAAATAAGAGATGGTTTCAAATTTACTAGAATCGGCAAGGACGATAACTTTTTCAACATTTTTGATAAAAGCATTAATGACTTCCACTTCTCCTTGACGGAAATCTGTAATTCCTTTTTCTAAAGAAATGGCATTCACATTAATAAAAGCAATATCCGCATAGAATTGATGCAAATTATCCATCACACCATTACCATAAAATGAATGTTCCTCATGATCTAAGAACCCTCCTGTAACAATAACGGTGAAATCCTTTTTAGTGTTTAAAATATTAGCGATGAGTAAAGAGTTAGTGATAACAGTTAAACAATCAAATGATTTCACTAATTCTTCCGCAAACTCCACATTTGTAGTACCAGCATTTAATGCAATCGCCTGATACTCTTTAATATATTGGATCGCTTTATTAGATATTTCTTGTTTCTCTACAACATTAGAATTTTTGCGATTGACAAAAGAATGATTTGTCACAATTTGATTAGGTAAAGATGCACCACCGTATACTTTTTTTAGATTTCCTATACTTTCTAAATATTTTATATCTCTACGCACCGTATCCATGGAAACACCTAGAAGTTCCACTAATTCTCTCATGGATACATTTCCTTTTACACGTAAGTTCTCCATAATTAAGTTGTATCGTTCTTGTGATAACATAGAAATCTCTCCTGTTTTGTATGTATGATGCTTTCATTAACACTTCATGCTTAATTAAATATCAATACCAATAGTTTACCAAATCAAAATACCTTTTACATATTTTCTCAGTTTTTCATAATAAAACTTTACATCTAAAAACAATATATGATCCGACCGAACTTCTCTAACAATATCGAGTAACGATAACAAATCGTTGATAAACTGTAGCTACAGAAAGGAGGACATTTCATGTTAAAAGAACTCAATCAAGCAGTTGAATATATTGAAGAAAATTTATGTGAGGACATTAACTGGAAGGAATGGTTTAAAGCTCATGCTATCAATGAATACCATTTCAAAACAATTTTCTTTCATTTAACAGGTTTAACCTTAAACGAGTATATCAAAAAAAGAAGAATTGCCATGGCAAATGAGGATTTATTAAAAGGTCTATCAGTGACTGATGTTGCTTATAAATATGCTTATCAGTCTATTGACGGTTTTACTCGAGCATTCAAAAAGGAGCTAGGTTATCTACCGTCTGAAGTTCAAAAACATAACATAAAACAAATGTTTTCAAAGCTACATTTCTCAATCGAAGTAAAGGGAGGAGATTCTATGGAATATAAAATAGTAAAAATGCCAGCGTTTACCTTAGCTGGTGTCAAATCAAGAGTACCGATGCAATTTGAAGGGGTTAATCAAGAAATAGTAAAACTTGTAGAGTCTATAACGACTGAGCAAAAGGAATTGATGCATGAATTAATGAATCTTGATCCTAAAGAAGTTGTAAATGCATCCTATGATGCCGACTATTTATTTCAAGAAGAAAAAGGTGATTTAACGCATTTCATTGGGGTACTAACAACTGAAACCAATATTGATGAAAAACTTGATACGTATTTCGTTGAGGTAAATGAATGGGCAGTATTTCCAAATGAAGGAAAATTCCCAGAGACACTACAAAATACGATGGCAGATATTTATGCCAAATGGTTACTAAGCTCTGATTACATTATTCTGCCATTACCTTCATTTTCATTTACCCATATGAAAGAAGATGGAATAAACGCTTATAGTGAGATCTGGATTCCAGTTGAGAAGAAATCTGAGTGAGTTTAGCAGGGGCTGTCCAAAAAGTCAGTGAAAACTGCTTTTCTATGACGGCCCTTTTTTTCTTTATTCTTCCTAAAAAACATATAAAAAAATCGCCTTTTCTTGTAAAATGGAGTTACCACACAACATTTCAGAAAGGGCGATTTTTTATGAAATCTCATACAAATTGTACCACACAAACGACACTTCCTCTAGAGGTAATCGAGGAAAAAGTTACAGCTTCTAACCCAGCAACTCCCTTATTTAAACCTTACGATAACCGACAAAGCACGGTGATTTTTGATATCCAAGATTATATCCCTACACATCATGTAGCACGAGTGGTAGATGAAATGGTGGAGCGTATCCCAAAGGAACAGCTCTATCGTTATTATAGCGGTGGAGGTAGACCAGCCTTTCATCCCAAAATGATGCTGAAAGTTATTTTATATGCTTACAGCCAAAAAATATATTCCTGTAGAGACATCGAAAAAATGACCAAAGAAAATCTACCAACTATGTGGCTTGCAGGTATGCAAACCCCTGATTTTCGCACCATCAATGCGTTTCGTGGGAAGCGAATGAAAGCCATGATGGATCAGCTATTTGAAACGATGATTCTGCAACTGATAGAAGATCAATGGATTACGATGGAAAACTACTTCTTGGATGGCACAAAGATAGAAGCCAATGCCAATAAGTATTCTTTCGTATGGAAAAAATCAACCGTGCGATGGGAGGCGCAGTTAAAGCAACGCATCCAGGAAACGTTGGCACATATCGATACGATTGCCGCACAGGAAGAGCTAGAGATAAGCCATTCTAAAGAAGAAGCGACTGCGGAAGACTTAGAAGCGATTGCCAATCAACTAGCAGAAAAAGTAGATGCCCTTTCTGAAGCTATCGAAAATACGGAAGAAAGTCAGCTTCGAAAACAGCTCCGCTCTCGTCGTAGCACCTTAAAAAAACCAATGAAACAAATACGTGAGAACTTTCTTCCACGTATGGAAAAGTATCAGACCTATCAAACCATCTTAGGAGATCGAAACAGCTTTTCCAAGACAGATCCGGATGCCACGTTTATGCGGATGAAAGAAGATCATATGAGAAATGGACAGTTGAAGCCAGGCTATAATGTACAAATGGCCACAGAAAATCAATTGATTGTCGATTACTCCGTGCATCAACGACCAAATGATACTCGGTGTTTTATTCCACACTTGGAGAAGTTGGCAGCTTCTAACCTTCCGATGCCTCAACGGATCATTGCCGATGCAGGTTATGGAAGTGAAGCAAATTATTTATATGCGATTGGTGAAGAGAAATCCCCTCGTTTTGAATTTTTAATACCCTATGGCACCTATCTCAAAGAACAAAAAAGAGCGTACAAAAAAGACATTAAAAACTTTAAAAATTGGACCTATCGTGCCCATGAGGATGATTATATCTGCCCAAATAACCGAAGAGTCGTGTTCAAAAAATATCTCAATCGGAAGAATAGGTCTGGTTATGTGCAGAGTTATAAAATTTATGAATGTGAAAGTTGTTTGGATTGTCCATTGAAGCCCCAGTGTACGAAGGCAAAGGGGAACAGACAAATTTTTTGGAATACAATCTTTGAAGAAATGAAAGCTAAGGCAAAAGCAGCCCTTGAAAGTGAAGAGGAAGCAGCAATCTACGCCCAACGAAAAGTGGAAGTAGAAAGTGTTTTCGGTCACATCAAGGGCAATCGGTCGTTCCGTAGATTTTCTTTACGGGGTATCGATAAAGTCCACACAGAATTCGGGATCGTGGCAATAGCCCACAATATCCTGAAAATAGCTGAGCTTCGCAGGCTACTTTTCAGGAATTTTTTACAAATGAAAAACAAGAAGAGAAAAATGATTTATTTTTCTTCCTCTTGTTTTATTTTGGGGGCTTATTGGACAGCCCCTGCTTTTATTATATTTTCATAAGAAAATTCTTTTTAAGACCTATGCTCTTTCAACTTCTCCTGTAAATATGCTTCTGACTTCCCTTTCGCAATACTAAGAGTTTGCCAATCTTCATCTTTTAATTGCTTACCGATATACACCATTTGACCAACATGACTAGCATAATGAGCCATTTGTCTCTCGATCGCTTCTAACACGGTATGTTGCTCTCCACGAATGGTGATGTTTTTTAGGAGATCCGAACTTTCTAAACCACTTAATGTATCAAAAAATATGTTCCAGCCTTTTTCCCAAAGTGTGATCATTTCCTGCTTGGAAGATATATCATCCTCGAATTCCTGATCACGATTCCTAAAAGGCTTCTCCCCGTCTGATGTTAAAAAATCGGACCATCTAGATATCATGTTGCCACTCATATGCTTTACAATAATCGCGATGCTGTTGGATGCCTCATTTAATTTCCAATGTACATCCTGCTCTGATAGTTGGGTTATTGTTTTATCACCAAGATTTTTTACATCTGCAAATCTTGCTTGTATTACCTTCAAATATTCTTTTCCAATATCCACAAATATCTCTCCTTTTTTAGACGGATCTTTATACAACAGTTTATCATATAGAAAATCCAAATAGACTTATCATATTAAGCCCATTCAGATTTCTTGTACTTGCTAATTTTGTTCTATCTGTTCGTTTTCATTGGAAGCTTCCTTTTTCTTTTTCCGTTTCAAATAATAAGCACTCATCAGTGATGCGATAGGGATAACGAGGGCAATTCCAATACCAGAAATAAAAATCGTCAGCATTTCATCATTAAATACTTTGGCATTAATGATATCCCCTATCGAATAATCTAAATCCTTAAACCAAATCAACAATCCCATATAACCGCCAAAAAAGGCAAAGAATAAAGTATTCGTACTTGTTCCAAGAATATCTCTACCAATATTTATTCCTGCTAAGAATAAATCTTTTTTAGAAATTTCAGGGTTTTGTTCATGTATTTCCCGTAATGGTGAAGTTATTGAAATAGCAGTATCAACAATTGCTCCAATTGTACTCATAATAATCACTGCTGTAGCAATCTGAACAAAATTAAGCCCAATATGGACATTAAAGGTCGTTATCTCTCCAGATTCCTCTTCACCAAGCCCATAAATCATCGACTGCTCCGTTAAAATAATAATAAAGAAAATTAGAATAACCATCGTCGCAATAGTCGCCAAAAAGGCGAGCATCGTTTTATTATTAAATCGATTAATGAAAAACAGGCTGACTGCACTAATAAATCCACATGCGATTAATGCAATAATAATAGGATTTCCTGAAGGATCATTCATCACAAAGACAGCCATGAGTACAATGATAAAATTGATAAAAAGTGCAATAAAAGATCGTACACCCTTCATCCCTCCAACCCAAGCCATTAATGCAAACAATATAACTGCTAGCACGATTAGTACATTCATGATTTCACCTGCTTTCTACGAATAAAGAAAATAGAAATGTAGATGGCAATTGGAATGGTCAATACAATGCCAATCCCTCCTACTAAAGCACGTGCTAATTCCAAAGATAGATTCATCGATAATGTAAAACCAAATGGCGTGGCATTTTTAAAATAAATAAGCAGCATCGGAATCGATCCACTAACATAGACGAAAAATAAAATATTCGTCATCGTTCCCATAATATCTTTCCCTACTTCATATCCAGCCTTCTTCAACACTTTTACACTAATCCGGTTATTCTTTTCATACATTTCAAACATAGAAGCTGATAACGTAATTGCAACATCCATCACCGCTCCCAGCGAACCGATTAATAAACCTGCCATAAAGACTACCTGAGGATTTCTAGTTAAGAATGCCATCTCTTCATAACGAAGCCCTTCTTCCCCAGTAAAACGGAGTGCTAAATAAGCAATAAGCAGTGATAATCCTGTACCAATCAATGTGGTAAGAATGGCTGTATATGTCTTCTCATTAAAACCAGTTGCCATTAATAAAGATAAAATAGTAAAAATCACAATACTAACTAATGTAATGACGGATAAGCCGAGACTAGGGTTTTGTATATAAATATCCAAAGCAATAGATAGAATTAATGCATTCACAAGTAAACTTAAGACTGAGAGTGCACCTCTTGATTTACCGACAATCAGGAGAATGATAAGAAATATCCACGCTACGAATACAAAATGTTTATCCCGTTTGATATCTCCCGTTGCCTTTCCATCTGTTGCGAGAAAAATTTCATTTCCTACTGATAATTCATAATCTAATGCCAGGGACTGCATATATTCATTATCAAAAGTAGTGAGTTCACCCTTATCGGGACCATTTTTAATTTCTCCAGTAACGCTCTGAATTACAAAGTCATCCTGATTTCCATGTCTATCTACTTGAGATTCTCTGTGAGTTTCCTGCACATCTGTTATTTGAACTATTGTACGTGTATATAATTCATGATTATTATTAATAAAAATCATAGACGCTATAAAAGCAATTAGTAGTAAACCGCTTATTAAGTATTGAGTCTTTGTTCGATTTTGTAACCATCTTTTCAATGCGATCACTCCAAAAAGTAAAACTGGACTATTTATATTTCTAAAATATATACTATGTTACCACTTTTACATAGAGTGATTCATATGTACAGTATAGTACTTCAGCATGCCCCAAAATAAAACATCCAATGTTTCATAGTAACATTGGATGTTTTAGAATCTATGGCAGGTTTTGTTGAGAAAGTCATACCAAGATTTCAATATAATATTTTATATTTAACATGTACAACATCTGATCCGTCGACAACTTCTTTACTTTCTAATTTAATATGCTCCTGCCCAATTTGATCAAATAAACGAATGCCGTTCCCCAGCAGAATAGGTGATATGTGAAGATGCATTTCATCAAGAAGCTTTGCTTGTACACACTGCTGAGCAATACTCGCCGCTCCGATACTTATATTTTTGCCATTTGCAGCTTTATTTGCCTGTTCGATAGCACTTTTAATACCATCTGTAACAAATGTAAAGCTTGTATGATTCTCAAGATAATTTTCTGGCGCTTCATGAGTCACTATAAAAATTGGTATCCCTTGAATTGGATGACTACCTCCCCATCCATTTACAATATCAAATGTCCTTCTCCCAACTACCATAGCACCTATGTCTGGAATAGAACCGTCAAAGACCTCTTTATTGATACTAGATAACCTAAAAAAATCATTATAGCGACTCGGCTGATCACCACTAAATAACCATTCATGAATTATTTCACCGTTCGCTCCAAGTGGTTGCTCTTGATTATCATTCAAACCAGCAATAAACCCATCAAGTGACATGGAAATATCTAAAATTACTTTTCCCATACTATCCGCTCCCTTCCTTATACTTTTATTGTAGCAAACCGAATGGAGGGAGACTTCTCTTATTTTGCTGTGATTTCGTGTTGTAGCTACTAGAGTCTTATAGTATTTCTCTTCAATAAATTCATTTAAACATCACAACTGTTTTTTCATAGGCTGAAATTCACCATATGTAAGTGAACGCCAAACCCACTCTAGGGGACCAAAACGAAAATGTTTTAGCCAAAAGTAACTTAGTATCATTTGCAATGGAAGAACAATAATACTTATCAGAATCCCCAAACCTATATTCACTTCTCCAAACATCCCTAACCCAGTGAATATCCCTACCCCAATTATTGTTTGGGTAATATAATTTGTTAATGCCATCCTGCCAACATAACTAAAAGGATGAAGAATTCTCTTCCATTTCTCTCTTTCTAGTAAAAATAAAATCGTTGAAATATAAAAGAACGAAAGGCTCAATCCACTTATCGTTAAAAGTGACTGTATTAGCTGTTCATTTAAAATGCCAAAATTAAGTATTTTTAAATGTAATAAAATAATGCCAGCACTCAACGGAATACTAGTTAACAAACTAATCAACCAGACACGCTTTATAAAAGGTTTATGAGAAGGAAAATCCCTAAAAATTCCCCGTTTTACTGCATATAAACCTATTAAGAACATAAATAGAGCAGTTAGTATATTCATTGGCGTATTCATTAAAACAGGAATTACTTCATTGGTAAAACGATAAGATAGCCATTCTAAATAACTACCATTTTGATAAATATCAATCGCTTCTTCTACTTTATCTGTCCCCTCTTCTTTTAAGTTACTTATTTACTGTTCCATGGTGGCTAAATCAGTCGAACCAAAAATACCAAATACTAAAAGTCCAATCAGCGCAATTGAAAATGACATCAACCAAAGAAGAATCGTCTTCTGCTTCCTCTTATAAAAGAAAATTAAAAAGAATCCAGCAAGCGCATATCCTAAAAGAATATCACCATACCACAATAAGCAAAGATGTAAGAATCCGAAGATGGCTAACACGATTAATCTCCGTGAGTATAAGCGATAAAAATGATCTGTTTTATTTACTGCACGTTCCATAAAAATATAAAAGCCAACACCAAATAAAAAGGAAAATATCGTAAAGAATTTCGTCTCTACAAAAACATCAAGTAGCATTCGTAAAAACTGATCACTTGAGCTTAATTCGGGTGACATCATATATAAATCTGCAATTAATTGAGGAGACTGAAATAATGGCATATTCACTAATAAAATTCCGAACAATGCTATCCCTCTAATAATGTCCAATGATTCAATACGTTCCTTCGTCGAAATAGGAGATGACTCTTGTATCCTATTCTTCAAATTATCCCTCCCCTCAGTTTATCAATATGTATTTAAAAAGTTCATCATGCCATATTAAGTGTAGCACTTAATTAATTTAAGTTAAATTTCCATCATTTCAATGCGACTCGCTTAATATTTACAAACTGTTGAGATTTCTTTGATCAGATAGATTTATTAGTAGTTCAACATAACCCTTAGATAAAGGAGATTTTATATGGGATGTCAAAGTTATATTATTACAGCGTATATTGACAGAAATATAGTATAAATGTTCGGAATTACAACTATGCTAATAACAAAAGAAAATTTAAAATTATCTAATTGAAAAAGGATGATGATTATGATTCCATCACAGCCAGCATTTAGCTTAAAAGGAATTGGTATGTTATTAAGGATTATAGCAGTTGTATCTTCCAGTGTGGCAGCTATTCTATCAACCGTATTGCCACTTTTATTTCATTATACTTTATCAGCATTGACGATTATCAGTGTTGCTTCCATCTTATTAATTGGAACAGTATTGATACATGGAATGTTGACACATACTTTTAACGATCTGGCAGATTACCAATCTGGCACAGATCAGCATAGTCCTGGTATACTTTCTGGAGGCAGTAGGGTGTTACAGACAGGAACGATGTCAGAGCGGATGTTAATTCAATTAGGTATTGGGATAAGCATATTCTTACTGTTTATTACAGCTGTCTTTGCCTTTTTAGGGTATATAGAATTTGCTGTTTTGACACTTGTAGGTCTTTGGGGAGCAGCTTCCTATTCATTAAAACCGTTTCAATTAGCTTATTATCCTTTTGTGGGCGAATGGTTTAGTTTATTTCCAACAATGTTATTGCTGGGAATTGCAGCACCATGGATATTACTTGAGCAAGTACCTATATGGGCTTGGCAAAATGCATTGATTAATGCCATATGGTGTATGACATGGGTCATGGTGCATCATATTCCTGATAGGCATGCCGATCGAAAAGCACAGCCTATAAAACGTACATCAGTTGTTTGGGCAGAAGATAAATTTGGGGAAATAGGGGCCAAGCTTCCAGCACTGCTTTATTTTATATTTGTTGGTACGTTACTAGTTTGGATGGCTTTTACACGCCCAATTGGAGCAATTGGAGCTGGTGTTATACTAATTTATGGTATTTATCTTATGATGAAAATGGATGTCGAGGATGTTGAGAAAGTAACAAGCATTGAAAAAATCCTTCTTCTACTCGCTTTTGTGACAGCTATCTGGATTGGTATCTTTATTTAATATATTACCGCTCCATTTAATAAAAATCGGAACATAAAACAATCTTCCTCATCTGTAGATAGATGGGGGAGATTGTAATAATGATGATTCTTGAATGGTTTTCTTTTCAGTTCAAGGGAGAATTTAATATTTTTTTGAAATTTTTTTGGCTTTAGCCTTTGAAGGATAAGATGTCATTATATCCCCTTCCATCCATACTTCTACTTCATCACCTTTACTGAATTTATCTGTATGTTCATAATTTAGATCTATCAAACCAAGAGATGTACTACCATTTACATCTTCATTTTGTATATCTAAAACCGACTCATCTTTGATTTTCTCATATTCAGCAGGAGAAAGTTCTGTAGCAAGTTTTACCCCATCGTCATTTACTTCTAATACAATACCTTCTATATCAGGCTTTCCACACCCAATAAGTAAAACATTTAACAAAACAATAAATGTTATGAGAAGTGTTTTTTTCATATTAACTCTTGCCTTTCTCTCCTATTTCAAGATTTAAAGAAAAAATATCATACTTGATCTCTTTTTTATTCCTTCTCTAAAATAACTTCACCATTTTGAATCTGTTTAAGGATTTCTCTCCATTCTTCCTTCGAGAACTTTGGTTTATCGGACATTTTTACTGATATCAACTCATAATGACCGCCTTCCGCCTCTTCCGTTGCCGCTTCTTCATTTGGGGATGCTAAATTTGCTTCATGAATTAGAGAACAACCTGCAAGAAATAAGACTAATATCATTGTAAAAGCTATTAAATATTTATTCATTTTACATCTTCCTTTTTTTAAAATTGTGCTACTTTATAGTCCGGTTGTTATAGTTAATTACCATTATACAAGATTTGGGGAATACTTTCTTTTTACATTTTGTAAAATTAAGCACACAACTATTACTGTAATTTGTTGTTACAATCTCACCTATTAATGGCATACCGTTATTTTCTATTGTTAAATATAAATTTTAGAATCAAGAAAATAAATAAGTACCCTAATACTCCTCCAAACGTATTCAGAATTAAATCATCTACGTCAAAACTACCGAACCTAAATATAAGCTGTATAAGCTCAAAAGCTAAACTCAAGCAAAAAGTTGCTAAAATAATGACCTTTAAGTTTAAAAACTTCCTTGATAGCAAAGGCATCAGGAAACCAAACGGCATAAAACCAATTACATTACCTGCTAAATTCACAATACGTATACTAAAATTCATATCTGCTGCAGTAAAAAGATAATAAGAAATAGTTTTAAACGGAATAAAGTTATGACTGTGCCAAAAAGTTTCTCCCTCAAAATTCAAAGTGATATGGTCTACAATTACTTGTAGAGGTAGAAATTTAAATAATATTTGTTTTGAAAGGATAATTAAATAAAGACAGAATAACAGTACTACCATAAATTTATAAAAAGACTTCAATAAATAAGTAACCCCTCTCTGTTAACGAATTGATTTCCAATCTGGCTCATTTATATATAAGAAAATATTTTGAATTGAAATTTTGTTACTATTCTAACATAAATTCCAAATCATTTTGATTGCTTGCGATAATAAACTTCTTTATGATAATCGGGTTTTATAACGGATTACATATTGTCTTTAGTGTTAAATCCATAAGCCATTTCATAGACTTTCTCTTCTAACGCATTTATAATATACCCATATAGGTATATAGAAAAGAGGAGATTATATTGGAAAAGAAACAATCTGCTGAAAATCACACAGCAGTATCACCACTACAACATTTTTTTTGGCTTCCATTGAGTGCAATTACGCTATTTTCTATCATTGCGTATATCGTTGTTGCTACGGCACAGGAAAACCTTACTTTCGTTCACATCTTCTTGCTCAGCATCCTTCTTATCGCTATTATTTCTAGGATGCTTGCTCGAATTTATGCACTTAAATTACAAGATAGGTTGATTCGAACAGAAGAAACACTGCGATATTACATGTTAACACAAAAGAAAATCGATGAAAAAATTACAGTTAATCAACTTATTGGATTACGCTTTGCATCAGATGAAGAATTTGTAAGTTTAGTAGAAAAGACAGGAAACGAGGATTTATCAAAAGGTGAAATAAAACAAATAATTAAAAATTGGCGCGCAGATAATCATAGAATTTAACTCACTATCCATATAAAGTCAACAAACTCCCAAGCAATAAAAATCACCGGGAGTTTGTTGTTTAAAATCTATTAATCCAAAACTATATTAATCTATTAATTTACTTCTTTTCAAAACCTTGACTTTCTAAATCACTAACAGCTTTCTCCAAGCTTAAATCTTCATCATCTAAAGATGATCCAAGCCCCATACCTATTTCATCTAAAGCATCTGTATCTGCTTTTGTGAAATCTATATTTGCTTCTACAATAAGCTCTTCATCTTCAAAGCCAACACTAACGTCGACTCCATCGGATTCATTCGCTGACGCAAACGCTTCTTCCATCAATTCACCCATTGTAGATTCAGCTTCCTCTTTAGAAGACATATTCAAAGACTCATATGTTTGAGCTATTTTCATTTCTACTTTTTCAATTTTATCTTTTTTAGCTTCAAAAGTGACGATTTGTGTTGCACCATCTACATCACCTTCAAGGGTAACCTTTTCACTTGAACCACAAGCTACTAATGTCACCATAGCAGTTAATATAAATAAAAACATGATATTTCGAAGATTTTTCTTCATTTACTTTTCCCCTATCCATTTTTTTGAAATAATTACTAACTTACCGAATTACATGATCAAAGTCAAACTAAAATAACACTTTAGCAATTTTGTAACACAAACGTAATACTATATAAGTATCTTTACCCATTGATGCTATTACATAAACTAAAAAACACTTATGCATTTGTAATATTACAAATTATTACTCCTATAGTTAATTTTTCTTTTTGTCATCAATTAATTAACTTTTTTCTTAGGCTAGCTTTCATGGAAGCTTTCTGGAAATCCTCCCATTTTTCTTCTATGGTATAAAAGAGGTTGTCTTTTTTCTATGTCAATTTCAATAACCTCACCAATAAAGATAATATGATCTCCTGCCTGGACTTGCTGGAATGTTTTACATTGCAATGAAGCCACAGCATTCTTAATAATTGGTAATTGATATGCTGATGAATTCCAGTCGCAACCTTCAAATCTCTCCTGGTTGCTAAGACTGCTTGCAAATAATTTAGCAATTTCTGCTTGATCATTCGCTAAAATATTAACAGCAAACTTATCTGCTTTTTTAAATGCCTCATATGTAGAAACTCTATTATCAATTGACCATAAAATAAGTAATGGATCTAGTGATACAGAAGCAAATGAATTAACCGTTAAGCCTATTGGATTACCTTGTTCATCATTTGATGTAACAATTGAAATACCTGTAGGATAATTTGCCATTGCTTCCTTAAAAATATCAACTTTCATTGTCTCACTTCTCTCCTTATGATTTAACATTTTTAGAATTTTGTTCGCAACCCGAAATTACTTCATCAAATAAACAAGATAAGAGCCTAAAGGCATCTTATCTTGTAGATAAAAGTTATTATTTATTTAAAGCTTTTTCATAATTACGAGAAACAACATCCCAATTAATAACTTTAAAGAAATTCGCTATATATTCAGGTCTTCTATTTTGATAAGCTAGATAATAGGCATGCTCCCAAACATCCAAACCTAAAATAGCTGTTTCCCCTACCATAATCGGATTATCTTGATTTGGCGTACTCGTTATATTAATCTCATTCTGATTATTAACAACTAGCCAAGCCCATCCAGAGCCAAATCTTCCTGTTGCCGCTTGCGTAAATTCATCCTGAAAATTTTCAAAACTACCAAACTTTTGGTTGACCGCCTCAGCTAAATCACCTGTCGGAGAATTATTCTCTTTAGGAGTAGTCAGTATTTCCCAGAATAGCGAGTGATTTAGATGTCCTCCCCCATTATTTCTAACAGCTGTTTGAATAGGTGCTGGTAATGTACCTAAATTAGCAAGTAGCTCTTCCAATGTTTTTCCTTTTAATTCTTCATGTCCTTCAAGCGCCGCATTCAGATTAGTTACATATGTTTGATGGTGTTTTCCGTGATGAATTTCCATTGTCTTTTGATCAATAACTGGTTCCAATGCGTCGAATCCATAATTTAATGCTGGTAATGAAAATGTGGTCATTATAAATCCCTCCAAATTTTTAATTAATACTTTATAAACTATTTAGTATAATAATTATGCATAAAAGATTAGGTAGAAATTAACTTGTAACAGGTATATCATCCTCAGTAAATTTAATAAGGAAATGACAATGATGATCTCCATCTGCTTTACAGCTTGTTCTTTGTACATGCTCTGTATTTAAAACTTCTTTAAACATATTTGTCTCACAATGGCACGCTTGTTTAAAATTTTTAGCCACTTCAAAAATTGGACAATGATGTTCAATCAATTCAAATTGATGCTCATCTATTTTAATCACGTCAGCCATATATCCTTTGTCGATTTGAATATCCTTTAATGTCTCAACCATCGCTTCATTTGAAGAAATATCTTTCATAAAAGGAAAATACTTACCTGCAAGTCTTTTACCTCTATTCTCAAATAGACGATCAATGATTTCATTTCCTTGCATTTCTTGTAAATCATTTAAAAAATCCAAAGTTAGATTATCATAATTTTTCGGAAAGAGTATATCAGCTTTAGGTGCTAGTGAAAAAACCTGAACAGGGCGACCCAAGGGTTGCTTTACTTCAGAGATATGCAGAAAGGAATCTCTCTCAAGAATATTAAGATGTTTTCTAACTGCCATTTCTGTGATGTCTAACGCTTGCGCCATTTGACTTACTGTCATTTCATTTTGCTTTTTTAATAAATCAATAAGTTTTTCTTTTGTTGTTAGACGAGAGTTCTTCATTTTTTCACCTCCAGGGTAGTTATCCTCATCATAGCATAACATTTTCCATTTTAAAATATGACGTAAAGTTCATCATAAAACCCCTTTGATAATGAATAACTCGTTGTATGGTCTATGTAAAATATTTGCTATGCTAATAAGTCACCTCTTTCTATAATTATCTAGTTTATATCTTATTTTTTATTTTTTCAACATTTTAGTTTAAAAAGTTAATTATATACTGATTAGCGTACTAATTTACTTTTGAAACATAACAGAAATTTCTTTTCTACGCTTATCATATTGCGTCTTGACAGTTATATTTTCATTATTTATACTTTTAGGTATAAAAAGTTAATTAAATGATCATTTTTACGAAAGTTAGGTTTTTAATTAGCAAAAAGAAATAGAAAAGAGGTATTACATTGGATCAAGTTGATATAACCATTATTGGGGCTGGCCCGACTGGATTATTTACCGCTTTTTATGGTGGTATGCGTCAAGCAAGTGTCAAAGTAATAGATAGCTTGCCTCAAATTGGAGGACAGTTAACAGCACTTTATCCAGAGAAATACATATATGATGTAGCAGGATTTCCTAAAATCCAAGCACAAGAGCTGATTGATCAATTAGAAGAACAAATGAACTTATTTAACTCTGAAATTATACTTGGTCAATCAATCGAACAACTAGAACGTTTAGAGGACGGCACATTTCGGCTTATTTCAAACACTGGTGACATACACCTAACCAAAACAATTATTATTACTGCTGGCAATGGTGCTTTTCAACCAAGAAGATTAAATGCTGGGGAAAGCGAAACTTTTGAAGGAACGAACCTATATTATTATGTAAAAGATATAAATAAATTTAAAAATAGACGAGTTGCTATTCTTGGTGGTGGTGATTCCGCAGTAGATTGGGCATTAATGCTAGAGAAAATAGCTTCAGAAGTTACGCTTGTCCATCGTAGAGACGATTTTCGTGCCCATGAGCATAGTGTAAATCAATTAAATAAATCTACGGTTAAAAAACTTACTCCTTTTACAACAGCTTCCATTGTTGCGACAAATCGAATTGAAAAACTGATTTTACAAGAAATAAAAGGAGAAAGACTGATTGAATTAGATGTTGATGATGTTATTTGTAATTACGGATTTGTATCCAGCCTCGGACCAATTAAAGATTGGGGATTAGAAATAGAAAAGAATAGTATTGTTGTGAACTCTAAAATGGAAACTAATATTCCTGGAATCTATGCTGCTGGTGATATTTGTACGTATGAAGGAAAAGTAAAACTAATTGCAACAGGCTTTGGAGAAGGTCCAACCGCAATCAATAATGCAAAAAATTATATGGACCCAAAAGCACGAATTCAACCAAAACATTCTACAGCCATGTTCTAAAACTGAAAAAATAATTACAAATTGAAGGAGGATTTACTTTATGGCTTTCGTTATTCTTGACCCATGTAGTAAAGAAAAAGCGGCAGAATGTGTAAGTGTCTGCCCTGTTGATTGTATAGAGGAAGGCGTAGATCAATTTTATATTGATCCTGATATTTGTATTGATTGTGGTGCGTGTGTAGCCGTTTGTCCAGTTGATGCGATTGTTGAAGAATATGACTTATCTCCAGACCAAGCCATTTATTTAGAAAAAGCAGAGGCCTTCTTTGAAAATAAGTAGAAGCTTAGATGTAATGAAAAAATTTATAGATTAGTTGTGAAAGCATTCGTAACTCAGAAATCTAGAGGAATATCCTCTTAATTAGATTTTACAAATAACGCAAAGGAAGCAAGGCATGCCCCTTCCCTTTGATGAATATAAATTCACCCTAAAACCATTTCAACTTTTTTAGGGTGAATTCTCATATATGAGTCTATAATTCTACTGAGTTTGCATTTCTTTGCTTTTCTCTTATAAATCTTGCAAGGAAAAACCCTACCAAAGCTAATAGTGCCATAACAATAAATGAATAAGTTACTCCCCAATATGTACTCACTCTATAAGATGCATCCATATTTGAAGTAGTGACACTGATAATAGTGGAAAGTGTAATAACTCCAAATGTCATTCCAAACTGTCGCACAGTATTAATAATCGCAGATCCATGAGGAATGTCTTTGTTGTCCAATGCATTCATGCTTACCGTAACTAGTGGCATTAGTGTTAATCCAAAACCAAGCATAAATAAACAAAAATATATGGCAATTAAATATGGAGAACTTTCCATGCCCACAGCATTTAATAATAATAAAGCTATAAATGTAAATAAAAATCCTATAATAGTAATTTTTCTACCGCCGTAACGGTCATATAAATTCCCTGACACAAATGTCATGATAGATAGCAAAATGGTTCCTGGAAGCAAAAGAAAACCAGATAAAAATGCACTTGTTTGTAGAACAGTTTGTGCAAACATAGGTAGTATTGTCTCTGTAGATAATAATAGCATTAAATTAATAAAAACAAGTATCGATGCTAACCGAAAGATAGAATTAGAAAACAATTGCACATTAAGAACTGGTAAAGTCAAATGTAATTGACGACGTACAAAAAGGTAAAGCACTATAATTCCAATAAAAAGCGGAAGAATTACAAGTTTATCCATAAATCCAGTCACACTTATATTACTTAAACCAAAAATGAAAAAAGAGAAACCTATTGCAGAAAGAATAATGGAAAAAACATCTAATCTCGATTCTTGCTTTTCCAACACATCTTTCATTGCAAATACAGCTAAAATTAAAGCTACTACTATTAAGGGCAATATAACCCAATGAAGAGAACGCCAGCTATACATATCGATTATGATGCCAGAAAGAGCCGGTGCACTTGCTGGTGCTACATTCGATACAGCTCCTAGAAGGCCCATTGCAGCACCTCTACGCTCATATGGAAATATAGTCAATAATATGGTTTGGACAAGTGGAAGAATAATACCTGCACCCATTGCTTGAATTGCTCTTGAGAATACTAATGTAATAAAATTTGGTGACCATCCTCCAATTACTGTACCAATAGCTAAACAGGAAAGCGCAAAAACAATAAGGCTTTTTGATGAAAACGTATTTGATAGATAAGCGGTCATTGGAATAAAAACAATTGTTGTTAGTAAAAATGCTGTAGTAAGCCATTGTACTTGAGTAGCATTTATATCAAATTCAGCCATAATTGTTGGGTATGCTGTGATTAATAAAAACTGACTAAATGAAAATAAAAATGTCGCTAAGATAACAACTACCACAACACCCTTATGATTAATTTTCTGTCCCATTTTTTTGGATTCCCCCTAGCCGTTACCATCTCAAAACATAGGTAAAATAGCTTTTACTCACTTTTCAAAGCGTAATTTATCCTTATAAAAAGAGATTTTATAGTGAGAATATATAAAAATTTTCTAATCTCTATATCTTCTGCAATTTGATCTAATAAAAACAAATCATAATACGCTAAATAACTTAAAGCAGCATCTCGTATCTTAGTTGGAGTCAGAACCTTCTATAACAAAAACTCCTTACTGATAGGTAGCCAAATATTACTATACTCCATAATATAGGTCAATCAAATAGTCAGAATTCATATGAAATTCCCAAAAAATGAAATGCTATTATCCTCTAAGTAAATTTGAAAACAGAAAAGTATGGAAGCTTTTTAAGTAAACAAATGGCTATCAATCGAAAAATTCGATATAACAAGATAATCCGCTTCACTAAACTATATTTAAAGCTTGCACTATATATAAAGCATGAAAGGAGCAAAATGTTTGAAAATCTTATTAGTTTGGAGCAACTAGAACGATTGGCACAACAGGACTTTTAATGGATGACCCGTTAAAAACAGTATCTTCTGCCGTATAGCCAAGTGAAAGTATGGAAAATTATTTCAGGGATTTGAACCTACTACATCTAAACGAGTTGGCTTATCATATCGCAAGTGTGTTTTAGGATTAGAAACAGGACAAGCTTATAAAATATATTAACTTCTTCTTAAAAATCAATATTGACTTTAAAAGACGTTTTAAGCGTCTTTTTTCATGCTGCAATCAAGAAAATAGAAAAATAAAAAAAGCCCTTCTATAACAGAAGAGCTTCTTACTATAAAATCTTATCTAACGTTAGTTGCTTGAGGTCCACGGTTGCCTTCTTCGATATCAAAAGTAACTTGTTGACCTTCTTCTAATGTTTTGAAACCATCGCTTTGAATTGCTGAGAAATGTACGAATACATCGTCTCCACCTTCAACTTCAATGAAACCGAAACCTTTTTCTGCGTTAAACCATTTTACTGAACCTGTGTTCATAGATAATTCCTCCATGTGCATCATTTTATGCACGTTTATTACTTTGGTTGTTCTGATAATAATTCAAGACGATGATATACATTATATGCATTGACATAAATCCTGTATTGCTAACACAAACAATTAAGTTGTACGTAGTGTAACACTTATCCATTTAAAAAGATAGCTTTTTCTTTATTTATTCGAAAAAAGTTTTATTTAGCTTTAGTTATTCGGAGAATATAAGGCAGTTATCATCAATGCTGTATCGCTAGGTATCGTCAAACTGCTTTGTACAAAGTTCGTAATATACTTTCAAGCATCAAATATTGTAAGCTTGTTCAAAAGCCTCTACTTCACCAACGATTCTCTATGGAAGTTTTCCTCCACCACATGATACTGCAAACGTAATTCCTTCTCTTTTTTAATTTGTTTTCATCAGCAAATAAACAAAATAAGGAGTACTAACAATTGCTACAACAATTCCTACAGGGATTGTTGTTGGTGCTAGAATATTACTTCCAATAACATCAGCAATTATCAAGATAAATCCTCCCAATAAAGCTGAAATAGGAATTACATAATTATGTAATGGCCCAACTAGCTTACGAACAATATGTGGAACAACTAATCCTAAAAAAGCAATTGCTCCACCGGCTGCTACTGCCGCTCCTGCCAATGCTACAGCAATAAAAAATAAAAATCCTCTTTCTTTTTCTACATGTGTACCTAAACCGGAAGCTATATCATCTCCTAAATGAAAGACATTTAAATTTCTTGCCTTTATCATTGCAACAGGAATAAGAATCAACATCCATGGCAATAAAGCATAAACAAAATCCCAGTTTGCGCTCCATATTTCTCCAGAAAGCCAAATAGTTACATGGCGATAATTTTGTGGATCCATTCGTAGCTGTAATATTGTTAATAGAGCACCAAATGCAGCATTCACTCCAATTCCAACTAAGACCAGGCGAATTGGAGAAACTCCTTTTTTCCAAGCAATAGTATAAATCAAAATTGCTGCTGTAAATGCCCCTACTAAAGCTACAAAAGGAAGCATATAGGTGCTAAGCACACTGCTAGCGGGGATAATTCCTTGAAAAGAATAAAGAAATAAAACAATCGCAAAACCTGCACCTGAATTAATTCCTAAAATTCCTGGATCAGCAAGACCATTTTGTGTAATACCTTGCATAATTGTTCCGGAAACAGCTAAACCAGCTCCAATAAGTAATGCTAAAATAATTCCTGGCATACGAAATTTAAATAGTACAAGCTCCTGCCTATCTGTCCCTTGCCCCATTAGTGTCTGAATTACTTCTTTTGGAGAAATGGAAATCATACCTAAACTCAAACTGATAAAGAAAAAAGCAATTATTCCTATGATTAAAATGCTAATAATTAACCAAAACCGAAGACGTTTTTTCTTCTCAATTGTATTCATTTTTTGTCACCCCCACTGCTTCTTGCTAGATAAAGAAAGAAAGGAACACCAATAATAGATGTAATTGCTCCTACTGGTGTTTCAAAAGGGGCATTAATTAGTCGTGCAATAAGATCTGCATTTACCAGCAATAAGGCTCCAAATACTGCTGTGGTTGGAATAATCCAACGATAATCCGTTCCAATAATAAAACGTGTAATATGCGGAATAATGAGCCCTATAAACCCAACAGAACCTGCAATAGAAACAGCCACACCTGTTAATATCAACACAACCACAATACCAGAAACTTTAATCAATGTATTATTCTGTCCTAATCCAGTAGATAAATCATCTCCAAGACTGAGAACAGTAATAGATTTTGCAATGGATAACGCTAATGCCATTCCAATAACTCCAACAATAAGAAGAATAACTATCTCATTCCATCCTACTCCATCTAATCCACCTGCAAGCCAAAAACCAATATCTTTCTCCAGTTGGAAATGTAACGAAAGAATAGAAGAAACAGAACGCAATAAGGTTCCTATAGCAACCCCAGCTAACGCTAGTTTTACAGGAGTTAGGCCGCCACTAGAAAAGGATCCTACTAAAAATACTAGTGTTACTGCTACCCCTGCTCCTAAAAAAGAAGAGAATATTAGGCCAATATTAGAAACTGCTGGATAGAATGCTAAAATAATTACTAGCATAAATGCTGCACCATCTGTTACACCCATAATAGAAGGTGATGCAAGAGGATTACGTGTCATTCCTTGCATCACTGCCCCAGATACAGCTAAAAATGCGCCAACTAATACTGCAGCTAAAGCACGTGGAATGCGTAACTCCCAAATAACCTGATGTGCCTTATCTCCCTCATTAAAATTAAAAACAGCCTGCCAAATTATATGTAAATCAATTTTTGTTGCACCATAAGAAATAGAAACACCAATCGAGAAAACGATCAGAAAAATTCCTATGATATTGATTAATAGTTTTATTAATTGGGATGAATGCGAAAATAATTTCATTGCTTATATACTCCTATATCCTCTATCTAAAACATTATTAGATGAACATATCATGTTTAGATATTCTGTAATTTTAAGTTCTATTTCCATAAAATATCACTATAATTTTATTGACACCTTAATCGAAAATGATTATCATTATCGGTAGAAGTTCATTATATAATATTAAAGGAGAAAAAGAAATGCACAAATACATACAAAAGAAATATTTGTTAATGCTTATCCTCATTGCTCTATTTCTTCTCGTTGCTTGTAGTAATAGTAATGATAAGGAACCGAACGAAGCAGATGAGCCCAATAAATCAGAAGAAGTAAATACACCAAATGATGCAGAAGAAGAAAGCGAAATCAAGGTTGATTCCGATATGGGGGAAGTTACCGTTCCTGCAAACCCTGAAAAAATTCTTGCATCTTACAATGAAGATACATTGATTGCTCTTGGTGAGAAACCTGTTGCAAAATGGGCAATTGGTGAAAGCGTACAAGATTACCTAGAACAAGAATTAGCAGATGTTGACACCATTGAATGGACATTGCCTCTAGAGGCTGTTCTAAGCATAGAACCTGATCTTATTATTTTAGATCATGTGCTAGATAATTATGAAGGCTCTTATGATGATTATGCAGCTATTGCACCTACCTATGTATTATCTGAAGAAGAGGTAAGTGATTGGCAAGTTCGCATACAGAAGATAGGGAAACTAATAGGTAAGGAAGATGAAGCAGCAGAAGCTTTAACGGATTATGAGGAAAAAGTAAACCAAGCAAAAGAAGGGCTTAAGGAATTATTAGGTGACGAAAGCGTTGCAATGATGTGGGTTATTGGAGGTAAATACTTCCTATTCGAGAAAAATCGTCACTCCGCTAATATGATTTATAATGAACTAGGTGTGACAGTACCTGGACTGGTTGAAGAGCTAGGCCAAGGAGAATCAGCTTGGAACCCAATATCTTTAGAAAAACTTTCTGAAATAGATGCTGATCATCTCATTATTCTAGGTAACAAAGATGATGAAGGAATTGAAGCATTAGACAATAGCAATGTCTGGAACAATACTGCTGTCGTTCAAAATAATCAAGTATACTTCATAGAAGATGAAAGCAATTGGACAAACAGTGGCTTGGTTGCTTCAAAACAAACAATCGATATGTTTGTTGATTTGTTTAAATAATTTTCATACTTGTTTAAAAAGCTTAATTTGTCTTTAAGCAAAAGATTTCTACCTCTTATTAACCTTTTTTAAAAATTTCTTAAGAAAACAAATACTTAACAGGAATATTTGTTCTCTTAGTTTCTTATCTAAGCAAAAGGAAAGGAATCACCTTTACAAAAGATCGTGAATACTACTGAGTGAAACTTTTTTACATGAAAAAATAGAAGCGGCTTATTAAGTATTTATTTTTTATTGAAATTGTTATCATGTCCATCAAAATCATAGAATGAAATTAATTAAGAACACCACACCTTTTTAGGTTAGGGAGGCGTTTTATATTGAGCTCATTAACAGCAAGTAATCTAACACTGGGATTTGGAGATCGAATTATTATAAAAGAACTAGATATTTCTATCCCAAAAGGGGAAATTACTGTTTTTATTGGTCCAAATGGCTGTGGAAAGTCAACATTACTGCGTTCGTTGGCACGTTTATTAAAACCAAAGCGAGGATCTATTGTATTAAATGGACAAAATATCGCTCAAATGCGAACAAAAGAAATTGCACAGAACTTAGCAATCTTGCCACAAGGGCCAACAGCTCCTGAAGGTTTAACTGTTTATGAGCTTGTTAAACAAGGAAGACATCCTTATCGTAAAGTAATGAAGCAATGGTCCAAAAAAGATGAGGAAGCTGTACAAAAAGCTCTAGAAGATACAAATATGTTAGATTTAAAGGATCAATCTGTTGATTCTTTATCAGGTGGACAGCGCCAACGGGCATGGATTGCGTTAACCTTAGCACAAGATACTGAGATTATTTTATTAGACGAACCAACCACCTATCTGGATTTAACACATCAAATTGATGTTCTAGATCTTCTTTTCAATTTAAATGAAAAAGACAATCGTACTATTGTAATGGTATTGCATGATTTAAATTTAGCAAGCCGCTATGCACACCATATCATTGCGATAAAAGATAAAAAAATATATGCTCAAGGACGCCCGGAAGATACAATTTCAGCAGAACTTGTTTCAGCAGTATTTCGTATGAGATGTAATATCGCACGTGATCCTATCTTTGGTACTCCAATGTGTATTCCACATGGACGAGGAAACTGCTTAATTAAAGATGCTATACAAAAAACTTGATAAACTAGCCAAAAGATTAATTCATTTTTAATAAAAGACACGTTGTTCATTCCAGTATCTTTCGTCAGAGGTGGAAAAAACCTTGATGAGACCACAAATATAGAGGTTATCGAAGTAAGCTATATAAGAACAATCATTGCTACATTCAATACATCTAACTTTCTTTTATCAGGTTGGCAAAACTAATGGATACTGATAAATAGAATGATAAATATAAACTCATACTTATCACCTATCAAAGTATGAGTTCACATCTTTTTAACTATCGCGTCGTAACAAGGAAAACCAATAAATCCCAATACACACAACCACCCAAGCAAGAAGTGTAAAGAAAGCAATCCACGGCGGAAGCTCAGTCACTTCATAAGCAGGAGTTCCAAGTAAACTCATACTTGCTTGATCTGGCAAGAATCGTAATCCTTCTGGCCATTGTAAGATACCTGTCGCAATAAGTATTGGAATCATAATTAAAATGGAAAGCGGTACAATTGTACTGCGTGTTAATTCTGCAATGCCAAAAGCAATCATGGACATTAGGAAATAGACTGCTGTCCAACGAGCGATATCAATCAAAATATAACTCATATTCACGTCAGAAAAGACATTAATTATCAACCGTGACGGGATGATAGCTACCAAAATTCCACATAATACTGCCAGTCCAACCACAATCATTGTCCTTTCATCTATGTTTAAACGTTAAAAATCAAACTGATATGTTTTAAGAGATTTGCCTCCTAATTTCTGATAAAATTGAACCGCATGAGTGTCAGCTTCCTCCGCTTGGACAAATAATTCCTTTATACCTTTACTTCTGCAATCTGCTAATAGCTCCGAAACCAATTTGCTACCAATCCCGTTTCGTTGATGACTATTCTGAACTGCTAAATCATAGATATACATTGCAGATCCAGGCTTATCATACGACATGAGCTCATAAGCAGTTATTCCCCCAATAACTTTATTGATGATGAAAAGCGACCAAACACACAAAGTTTGGATTGTTCAGCAATTGGCTAATATTTTTCTTATTTACGCCATTGTTGGCCTCAAATACATCGTTGAATAACAATACTAAATCATAAAAATCCTTTTCATCGCCTGATTGTAGCTTTTTGTAAGTAATATCATTATTCATTTGTTTCTCCTCCTATCTTATTTTAAAAATGCTAATTGATTATTCGTAATATTATTTTCATACAATCTGAAGTAGTCTCGGTACACCAAATACATTAACAGTAACGATACAGCAAGATAGCGTATCTACAATAGGGAAAAACAGAGATATTGAATGTTAAATGTGATCCAGCATTATCTGGTATTTTAAGAGAGAATAATGCAATTTTACCCGCTTATCACATGAACAAGGAGCACTGGATTAGCATTGTATTGGATGGTTCTGTTCCTGACGAGGAAATCTTCCATCTCTTAGATTTAAGCTATGATTTAACAAGGTAAAAAAGCGTTTAGAGTAGTAGACAATGATTGTTTACTATTTTAAGGGGAAGAAATGGAAAAAACTATAATGCAGCAAGACTGCTAAACATTTTAACATAAGGATTATCGCCCCACACTTAGTTAATAGCTTATCTATTTGACAGTTAATCAATTGCCATTATAATAAATACATTCAATAATTAGAAGAAGATGAATAACATATGACAAACCCTCTTGATAATCCGGATATCGAGGTAAAACTCTTTCTTACATTACATCAAAAAAACAAATAAATTAACCAGAATATTAGATTCAAAAACCACAGTATTTGATTTGAATTTAGCTCGGCTATATCTATTATAAATGCTTGAGGAAAGAAACTATGAAGCATTACCCTCTGAGCTAAGCAATGAACTTACTGTCACCCGATCAAATATTAGCGGTTTATTACGTGCTCTAGATAGGAAATCATTTGAAATTTCAAATGATTTCCCTACAAACTAAGCGATGTCTTAAGACACCGCTTTTTTCTTCTTGAAATATAAAATAGCTTCTATAATGAACACAAGAATAATAGATATTCCGAACAATGGCATTAAAATACCAAGTACTATTAACATCGATATAACAGAAATTGAAAGTGGTTTATTAACTCTTTTCGGTAGTATATTTGAGAAGTTTTTTGTACGTTTCATCCAAGAAATAAAACCAATTACGATAGCACCTAGAAACGCGATACAGACAAGTAGATTCATTACTTTATTTGGCAAACCAAATAAGTGACCTTCATGTAACGGGATACCCCAAGTAAACCATTTACCTATGACACCATATTCTTCATAATCCACTTTTCCCAGCCTGTCGCCGCTATATTGATCATAATAAACTGTTGTTTCTTCATTTGGTGAAACATCCAGCCCAGTAACACCAGAATTACTTCCTTTGGATACAGTGAAAACCCCTTTCTCATCTGATGGATATACAATAGAAAATGGTTTAGAAACACCCTCTTTTTGAGCAATACTGCTAATTTCATCAACAGTCATTTGATTGGGTAAATCAGTAACTGAACTTGATGCACCGTGATGATCAGCGTGTCCTTTATGCTCACCACTCTCAGACACAGGTTCTTTTTTACTTTTAGTCGCCCAAGGAATCTCGTTAATATCTGAATTAGGTGGGTTATAACGCAACTCCGTATTCCCTAAATTTGGATAATCCTCTCCCAACTTACTAATATGACTTCCCATGAATGCTGACCATGGAATACCTGTTAATACAATAACAAATAAAGGTATGGCTACAATCAATCCTAAAAGAGCATGCCATTTTTGAAATCTTAATTTCTTATTTTTATTCGTAATAAGTTTCTTTTTAACTAACATATAAGTTCCAGACACAATCATGAAAATAGTCCAACATGCAGTTAACTCTACTAAGTAATTAATAATTGTGTTTTCCGTAAACAGTGAACTATGTATGCTTCTCATCACATTAGAATAAGTATATTTAGCATTTTGACTAGCAACTATTTGGTTATTGTCATCTAAAAAAAGATACTGTTGATTCCCATCTTCATTACTGATTGTTATCCTATCATTATAAGGCTTTTCCATAATACTAATCTTGTTTATACTGTAACCAGTATACGTTTCCTCAATCTCTTTAACAGCTTGTTTAAGTGTCTGTTGTTCCGTTTCTTCACTTTTACCAAAAAACTCATGTTGATATATTTTATTTTCCACATCCGTGAAAAAAAGATAACCAATACCTGATAAAGTTAATATAAGTAATAATGGAGTGATAAACAACGCTGCATAAAAATGAAGTCTTTGTAAAGGATTATAGGTATTTTTCAAATTAGATCCCATCCCTTTTATTTTTATATAACATCTTTGCCTATTGATGCTAGTATAGTTTCATGGACACAACTTAGTTAAGTCTTTAAAATTATTACTAGGGGGTTGTGTCCAATGGCAAATCACAAACATGGTAAACGTTACAATGATGATTTTAGGAAGATGGTTGTTGATTTATATCGTTCAGGTCAATCAGTTAGGGAATTAAGCAGTGAATATGGCGTTTCAGAAGTAACTATTTATGCATGGATAAAAAAATTCAATCCAGTAGAGCTAGAAGATGGATCATCCGTAACACCAGATGATTACGCAAAGATGCAAAAAGAAATGCTTAAGTTACAACAGGAGAACGAAATATTAAAAAAAGCTATGGCCATATTCGCAAAAAAGTAACCGACAACGATATTACGGATTTCATCGAGCAAGAAAGAGAATATTACCCTGTTCATACATTGTGTGAAGTGCTTGGTGTTCCTAGGAGCACGTACTATCAATCATTAACGTTTTCTATCTCAAAACAAGAACAGGAAAATCGACAACTAACAAAAGAAATCATCCGAATTTTTAACGACAGTAAACAACGTTATGGTGCACCAAAAATCCACCATTTATTAGAGTTGGCCGGATATCATGTAAGTTTAAAACGTGTGCAACGCCTGATGAAAAAGGCAAATATCAGGTCCATCACAACGAAGAAATTCCGTCCGACACCGAGTAAAGAAAAGATAATAGAACGTGAGAATATTTTAGAGCGTGATTTTGAGACGAAAACAATCAATGAAAAATGGGTTGGAGATATTACTTATATCCACACGTTAAAGCAGGGTTGGTGCTATCTGGCAACTGTTTTGGATTTGCATTCAAGAAAGATTGTTGGCCATTCTTTTGGACGCACAATGACAACGGAATTAATAAGCACCGCATTACGAAATGCATATGAAACCCAACAACCCTGTGAAGAACTTATCTTTCATTCAGACCTTGGTAGTCAATATACAAGCGATGAATTCGCATTTTTGATCACCGAATTTAACATAATGCATTCTTTTAGCTATAAAGGTAGCCCTTATGACAATGCTTGCATTGAATCGTTCCATGCCATTTTAAAAAAGGAAGAAGTCAATCATGTTCAGTATCTAGATGAATATTCAGCGAAAATAGCGTTATTTCAGTACATTGAAGGTTGGTATAATCGCAAAAGAATTCATGGGAGTATAAATTATATGACACCACAAGAGGTAGAAAATATCTGCCGAAATATCAGCTGAAAATATCATTAAAAACTTAAGCTATTTGTGTCCAAGATATTGACATAGGTCCATATAACCATGTTTTATTTTTCTGAAATAGCATTAAAATAAAGCTGTTGAAATGTTTCATATAAACCGGTATTAAGGTATTGATTAATAGAACCTTTACTAATAACCTCACCTTCACTAAGAAACAAAACTTCATCAGCAATCTGTTCAGCAATCTGAAGATCATGCGTTGAAAAGATAATCGTTTGTCCATCCTTTTTAGCCTGTAGCATAAGGTTACAAAATTGTTTCACCCAATATGGGTCTAAACCGTTCGTTGGCTCATCCAAAATTAGAATATTTGGCTTTGCTAAGAGTGCTTGAGCTAACAAAAGGCGTTGATTCATTCCTTTTGAGAACTTGCCAACTTTCTCATTTAGTTTATCTAGCAAACCCACTTCCTTTAATGTTTCTAAATATCTTGTTTTACTTATATTTTTAATTCGTGCATAAAAGTCCAGCGTTTCTTTAGTAGTCATCGACTTTTGAAATTGAAAATCATCTGGCATATAGCCAAGTTGTTCTAAGAATTGCCTTTTATGTTTATTTTTATTTAATCCATTGATTGTCACATATCCTGTTGTGGGCTTTATTATCCCTGTAATCAACCGGATTAGTGTACTTTTACCTGCCCCGTTGCCACCACATAAAGCAAGTATCCTTCCTTTAGAAAGTTGATAATTTAAAGACATCAATAAGTGTTTCTTCTTTACTATTTTCGATAGATTATAAAACTCTACTGTCATGTTATTCTGCTCCATTTTTGTCGCTCCGATTCCAAATAAATCCACCAACGAATATTGATACGAATATCCAGCTCAAAAAAATACCGAAAAAAATAAGTAATCCGTAGTTACTGGTTGCCCATGTAATCCATTTATAATAGTCAGCTCCGAACGCCGCCCCTGCTCCAAATCTCATAATAGAAACAACACGAATAAATTCAGCAGGATTTAAAAGAGTTAGTACTTGTAAAATAGGTTTTATTAATTTATAAGATGGTAAGTGGCTAAGTGTGCTAATCATTAACAATGGCCATATAATTATTGTAAAAAACCATACTGTGATTCCTCCAATAAGTGATTGCCAACGATTCATCACAATAGATCCTATCAATAAAGAAATACTTAAATAGACTAATGCCAACACAGTAGAAAATAGCCAAAAGAAAATTAAAGTATTAATACTTAATCCATGTCCAAATACGATAGTAATAACACCAGAAAGCCCAAAACTAAAAAAGAGCATAGTTAAAAGAATAATGGCTAGTCCAATCCATTTTCCCCATAAAAAAGCATACACAGAGATTGGATAGGTAGAAAGTAATCCCCATTGCCCATCTTCCTTTTCAACTGCTACTGAAAATCCACCTAATAGAAGGGTAATTAACGGTAATAAATATAGGGTCATATTTATTACCGTACCAGTCATATCAGTATACCCTTGTACAGTTGCAACACCTGATTGTAACAGTAGTATAGCAACAGTAAAAATGGACAAAAGGATCATAAAAGAATAGGTCCAGGAGCTTCTAAACCCTAATTTTATTTCTCTTTTTGCTACTGTTAGGATACGCAACTTCATATCATTCCTTTACAATGACTTCATATTCCATGTGTTCGTGTAAATCATGATCATCTTCTACATGAACTTGAATAATATATGTACCAGCTTCTTTAAAGGTATAATCTGCAGCATAATTCCCTGTATTAGCTTCACTTGCGTCTACCCAGTCCGTATTATCTTCCTTCCAAATTTCATAACGAACTTTAGCACCTTCTAAACCAGCTTCATCAAGTGTAATATTTACCTCTAATTTAGTTTCTTCTCCTACCGTTGCATTTTCAAGTTCTGTAAAGTGCATGTCAAATCCTTCTGTATGAAACCCATGCCCATGGTCGTGATCTCCATGGCTGTGATCTCCATGGTCATGTCCTTCATGACCATGATCCATCATCATTTCCCATTCATGATTGTATAAATCCGTAGCACTTAAAAGTTTTCCAAAACCATTTTCTTCTATATATGCTTCTGCTCCTTCACTATCTTTAAATGAAATAACTCCAAATCCCATCGGGGTACTTATCCCCTCGTCATAAACAAACGTTGCATTTTCAAGTAGAATCCATTCCAAAGTGTGAAAGTCGCGTACAAATTTAGCTCCAATATCGTCCTCACTATTTTCATCTAACCAGACAAACATATCGCCAATATCATCAAACTTTAATGGCTTACGATTCTTTAAAATAATTTGCGTTGCATGCTCATCATCCGCGATAGCCATTCCACAAACTACACAAACATCCGTTTCTGGATCAATTGGTTCCGGTTCATATTCTAGTTCAGTAGTTTCATCGGACTCTTTATTCTCTGAATTGGCGTCTTCTGCTTTCTTACCATTATCTCCCTCACCACATGCAGCTAGAACCAAGGCAACTACCACTAAAACCATAAATAACAAACTAAATTTTTTCATTGCTTTTTACCCCCAAATAAATAATAAGTATGCTAAAAATTAATAGAAAAATACAAAATAATAAAGTAGAAACTTGATTTATAGATTGATTGTTCTTTGAACTGATTAACGGATTTTCCATTAATGGAGACTCATCAACTAGTTGCTGGTCTACAGGTGTAGAAATAAGCTGTTCAAGAAATATCATCCCAGGTGACTGAAATAATAATTGAAAAGGCGGGAATTCATTCGTTAAATTGAGAAAAAAAGGATCAATTTTATATGTTAAGTCACTAGTTTTGTCTCCAGTTATATCTAAACTAAGGTGGTCTCCCCAATAGTTTTGATTCGTATCATTTTCAGAACTCTCCGTTGCTTGTCCTTGTACTACATTTGCTATAAATGAATTGTTAACGACATCGTTATTTTCGGCCCTTTTAAATTGCATACCAATATAATTACCTTGTACATTATTAAAGGCTAATTTATTATCCCTCGCGCTTTCAATAAGAAATCCTATTCGATTATTTTCAATTGAATTCTCCGTGATGGTAGCTCCTGACGTATCAAATATGAACAAGCCTAACGATTGAACATTTCCTTGATTATTTCTTAATATATTATGTTTTGCTACTGTTCCTTCGGCTCCCATAATATACATACCACTTATATTTTCATATAATTCATTTTCTATAAGTTCGGTATTTTTTGTAAACATAAGATGAGTTCCATATCGAGAATGGGAGACAATATTATGATGAATTTTATTTTTATTGCTTTTTTCAATGTAAATACCATCTTGAACATTTCTTATTCGTGTAGCATAGATTTCATTATAATCCGAATCCCACAAGTCAATCCCATGATTTCGGTTTTTTATTGATTCATCTTCATTTCCTAAAATACTTACATATGATATGTTATTTTCATTCGCCTGATCTAATTGGATTCCGTAGCTATTAGTATCAATCTGAATATTATTTAAAGAGTTATAATCACCATTTATTAAAATAGCTGGTGACTTACTACCAGTATCTATATGTCTAACATTCAGATTTTCAATTATTACATTATTTGATTTGATTGTGATGGTAGGATTGGATCCTTTTTGAATTAAAGTTACATTTTCATCACCAATAAGATGAATAGGTTTATCGATAACAATATTTTCTATATACTCACCTTGATTTAGTTTAACAATTTCACCTGATTGTGATTCTTTAATCTGATATTGAATAGATTTTTCCTGTGCATTTGCATAAATAGGAGAAAATAAGATTAACAGCAAACCTAATGTCACCATAATAAATTTTTTTCTAATACAAACTCCCCCCTTTGTAAGCCCATGATTTTCACTTATCTGCAAAATTCTAATTCATTCATTATTAAACAAAGGAAGTCTTACTATTTTGCTTTCTTTTAATTTCTAGCAAACATCTTGACTCAATTATTAATAACTTTTCACCTCCATTAAACTCATTAGCAAAATAATATATTACATATGTGAAGTTAATGTGAGATTGTGTAATAAAATTGATTTTTTGAGCAAAGAGAGATAATTTTTAACCGTTATTCATCAAAAATTTGTTCTATGATGTTAATCAAGAAATGAAAATTAATAGGGGCTTCTGATTTCACACATATTTCATATTTTTTCTCTATAATTAAATGTATAAGAATTTACTGTAGAAATGGGGTATTTGTATGAATCGAACCATTGTTATGATAATAGATGACGAGGAACAAATGAGGAAAATGATCCGAACTTTTTTAGAGAAAGATGGGTATACAGTCGTTGAAGCAACAAATGGTTCTCACGCTCTTGCATTATTAGATAAAGCGAAACCACATTTATTGCTGGTAGATGTAATGATGCCCTTTATGGACGGATTTTCATTTGCTCAAGAAGTTAAACAACTATCATCTATTCCACTTATTTTTTTATCAGCAAAAGGAGAAGAATGGGACAAAGTCCATGGACTAAAACTAGGTGGAGATGATTATATAGTCAAGCCATTCTTGCCAGGAGAACTTCTTGCTAGAATCGAATCGGTTCTTAGACGAACTTATGGTAACAAGAGAGATTCTGACATTCTAACGTTTGGCCCCCTTATAATTAATTATAAATCACACCAAGTAAAACTAAATGATTCTCTGCTTTCATTAACACGAAAAGAATTCGGATTACTCAATATTCTTGCGAAAAATAATGGTCGCGTATACTCAAGAGAGCAATTATTATATCTCGTCTGGGGTGAAGACCATAACAGCAGTGAAAGAACAGTGGATACACATATTAAGACATTAAGACTAAAAATGGGAAACCATGGAAGTTTGATTGAAACTGTTTGGGGGATCGGTTATAAATTTGAGGTGTAAAATGAAAAATCTAACATTTAATAAAAAAATATTACTCATAATCATTTTCAGTATTGGATTTTCAGTTCTGGTCTCATTTTTATTTATCCATTATTTATATTCCAAATTATATGTGTCAAGTATTGAAGACTCTATCATCCACCAAGGTAAACGTACAGCTTCTCATTATCATTATGGAGAATTAAGTGATGAAATTATTGAAAAAATCCAATGGTATAACGTAGTTTCAGAATATGAAATTATTGTTGTTGATGACTTAGATGAACTGTCATCATACTTTCCTTATAAAATAAATTATGAAAATCTTATCGATTCACACGATCAATCTGAATTAGAAGAAGGAAAATATGTAATGAAGGAAGGATTTGTCGAAGAACTAAATAGAGAAATTTTGGGAGCGATATTTCCAATCAAAGGTGACCAGGGGCTCATTGGGTTTATATACATATATGTACCACTTGAAGCTATTCAAGATGTATTTAGTGATAGCATTCCAATATTACTTATCGCTGGATCGTTGTTTTTTTGCTTTTTCTTCCTGATAATTACTCGTATCTGGAAATCCATGTTCAAACCACTTCAAGATTTACAACGACTATCAGATCAGGTCTCAATAGGTAACTATTCAGATATTATACAAACAGATCGTCAAGATGAAATTGGTCAATTAATTAAAGCTTTCAACCAGATGAGTTTATCGTTAGGCCAACTAGAAGAACGTAAAAAAGAATTCACCTCAAACATTGTACATGAACTACGTACTCCTCTTACATATATTGGAGGATATACTGAGGCATTAAAACAAAAAATATATACTTCTCCTGAAGAAGCAACCAATTATTTAGCAACTATACAGAAAGAAACAGATCGATTAAGTAAATTAATTAACGATCTCGTGGATTTGAATTATTTGCAGGAAAACTCCTATTCAACAAACATGGAACCTATTGCAATTGCACAATTACTTTTCGATACAATTGATTTATTTGAGATTCATATTAAAGAAAAAAAGTTACATTTAAAACTTGATATAGAAGAAGATCTTGTTGTATTAGGTGATTCACATCGAATTCATCAAGTGTTTTATAACATCATCGATAATGCTATTAAATATTCGTTATCATCAGGCGCCATTTTAATTAAGCTCAAAAAAGTAAATAAAGCAGTACAATTCCAAATCAACAATGACGGGATAGGAATCCCAAAAGAAGATATCGAGCGAATCGGAGAACGTTTTTTCCGATCGGATAAAGCTAGAAATCGTACAACCGGAGGAACTGGATTAGGATTATCTATAGTAAAGGAAATTGTTCGATTACATGAAGGAAAATTTACTATTTCAAGTACTCAATCAACGGGGACAACTATTACAATACAATTGCCTTATCTAGACATAGAAGGAGCGGAAATATAATCATGAAGATTCGATATATCATCTATTCTCTTGTCTGTCTATTAATTTTATCAGCTTGTAGTGCGAATCAACCTACCGGGAATAAAATTGATCCATTTTCATTTATAGATCAAAATGAGAAACCATTTGGAACAGACAATTTGAATGGAACAGTTTGGATAGCCAGCTTTATTTTTACGAATTGCGAAACGGTTTGTCCACCTATGATGTTTGAAATGGCATCTCTACAAAAAGAAATTGAGGCAAATGACTTAAACGTCGAGTTTGTCTCATTCACTGTAGATCCTAACCTTGATACCCCGGATGTATTGAAGGAATATATACAACAATTCACAAATACTGAAACAAATTGGCATATGTTAACAGGATATACTCAAGATACAATTGAAGAATTTGCGAGGGAACAATTTCAGACGATTGTGCAAAAACCTGATACTTCTAATCAGGTCATCCATGGAACGAATTTTTACTTAGTAGATGATCAAGGTTATGTCCTAAATGAGTATAATTATAATGATGATTCTTATGTAGAGAAAGTAATAAAAAACATAAAAGAAATTCGTTAATAGAAACAATGAAACAAATAGGAAATGTCTTGACTATACCGATAAATATATAAGGTTAAGAAAATAATGCTGAGCGGCTAACGTTCTAAATTAGATTCGTATAAACTAACTTGCTTCGCAAAACAAGATCTATGTGTGGATGACAGAACTTTAGCGTTAAAACTTCTTTCTTTTTTCTAATAAGCGGCTTTAGCCCTATAAAATATACAGCTAAAGCCGCTTATTAGTTCTTGATATTTTTCATAATTATAAAATGTATATACTTATCTATGAACAATTTACAAGTATGGAAGTAAAAACTTATGGCTATTATATGAGTACTGTAGACTACCCAAAAACGAACTATTCAATTACTACTTAATATTTTGTCTAACTCTATGGCTTTAAATAAAGCCTCATACACTGCTCCGCCTACTTCATGCAAACTTTTCTCGACACTTGCTCTTAATGAATTACTCCCACTCCACAGTTGCTGGGGGTTTGCTAGTAATATCATACACAACTCTGTTAATATGACTTGCTTCATTTACAATTCTTGTAGAGATTTTTTCCAGTACATCAAATGGAATACGTGCCCAATCCGCTGTCATACCATCAATGGAGGTAACAGCTCGAATTCCGATTGTGTAATCGTAAGTACGTCCGTCTCCCATAACTCCGACAGATTTAAAACCTGTAAGTACGGTAAAATACTGCCATACATCACGCTCTAAACCAGCATTGGTAATTTCTTCACGCAAGATTGCATCGCTTTCACGTACGACTTCTAGCTTTTCTTCTGTCACTTCTCCTAATACCCGAATGGCAAGTCCTGGTCCAGGGAATGGTTGTCTCCATACTAAGCTAGATGGCATACCTAGCTCTTCTCCTAATGCACGTACTTCATCTTTAAATAAAGTATTCATTGGTTCAATCAGTTCAAATTGCATATCTTCAGGCAACCCACCTACATTATGGTGGGATTTGATGGTCTCAGCTGTTGCTGTTCCACTTTCAATTACATCTGTATATAACGTTCCTTGTGCTAAGAAGTCAATTCCTTTTAATTTTGCCGCTTCATCATTAAACACTTCAATAAATTCATTACCAATAATTTTCCGTTTCGTTTCAGGATCGCTTACACCTTTTAATTTGCCTAGAAAACGATCCTTTGCATTCACTCGAATGATGTTTAAGCCAAATTTTCCGGACAGGCTTTCCATCACTTGATCGCCTTCATCTTTTCTTAATAATCCATGATCTACAAAAATACAGGTTAGTTGATCACCAATCGCTTTATTCAATAGAACACCAGTAACTGAGGAGTCCACTCCCCCTGATAAAGCTAATAACACTTTTTTATCTCCTACTTGTTGGCGAATTTTCTCTACCTCAATATCAATAAATTGTCCCATATCCCAATCGCCTTGGAAACCACACACGTTAAGGGTAAAGTTGCGTAGCAGTTTGTCCCCATGAACGGTATGACGTACTTCTGGATGGAACTGTACCCCGTAAAATTGTTTCTCTTTATCCTCCATTGCAGCAATAGGACAATGTGGATTCACTGCAGTAATTTCAAATCCTTCAGGTTTTTCTGCCACATAGTCTCCGTGGCTCATCCAAACCGTTTCTTCTGGCTCAAGATCTGTAAATAATGCACTCTCACCATTTTTAATTTCTATAGTAGCTTTCCCATACTCTCGTGTTTTCGCAGGTTCTACTTTTCCGCCTAAATGATGTGTCATCAATTGCATTCCATAACAAATTCCTAAAATGGGAATACCTAAATTAAAAATTTCTGGATCAACCGAAAAAGCTTCTTTATCATAAACGCTCATTGGTCCCCCAGAAAAAATTATTCCTTTTATATTGGATGCTTTTAACTCTTCTGCTGTCACCGTATGTGGTAATAGCTCTGAATACACGCCAAATTCTCGTATACGCCGAGTAATTAGTTGATTAAATTGGCTACCAAAATCCAGGACTGCCATCATTTCAACTTGTTTACTATCTGATTGATTGTACATCTACGCACCTCTTCTTCCTAATTAATTACCTATTATTTTATCATTTAGTATTCATTATTGAACAGTTTTTTTCGTATAAAACTTCTACCAAATTTACCAATGTGAATTTGAATTTTTCTATTATACCTTATTCCTATCAAAAAGTGCTATTAGACCACACAAAGAGAGGCATATCATATATGCCCCTTGGAAAAATTAATATAGGTTCTTTTTAGTTTTGAATATATGCTGTAATTAACTTAAATGTATTCTCAAGCGCATCCATATGTGTACGTTCCATTCCGTGACTATTTGCAACACCTGGACCGATTAGTGCTGCCTTAATATTTGCCCCACCACGTAATGCAGCAGTTGCATCACTTGCATACATCGGATAAATATCGACCGCATAGTTGAGTTTTTGATCCTTCGCATGATTTATTAAAGTCGTTGTTAAATCACGGTCATATGGGCCGGAAGAATCTTTTGCACAGATGGATACATCAAATTCCGTACAATCTAGATCAAGACCGATACATCCCATATCCACTGCAAGCATCTCTGTAATATCTTCAGGAATCCATGACGCCCCATGACCAACCTCTTCATAAGTTGTAAAGATGAATTTCAAGTTTGTCGCAGGAACAATTCCTTCTTCTTTAAGCGCTTTTAAAACACTTACTAAAATTGCGACAGATGCTTTGTCATCTAAAAATCTAGATTTCACAAATCCTGAATCCGTAATCACTACCTTCGGATCATAAGCAACGAAATCTCCATTTTGAATACCAAGCTTCTGAACATCTTCTTTACTCTTCACACACTCATCAATCTTCACGATCAGATTATCAATCTCACGATCCTTTTTTGCAGCATCTTTAAAAACATGATTAGATGGTGATTTTGATAAAATCGTTCCCGTATACACCTTGTCATCACGTGTAATAATGTCACAGTACTCTCCATCAAGTGTCTGTGTTATTGGACCACCTAATTTCGTAAGCATTAATGTTCCATCACTATTGATCGAGCGAACCATTAAACCTAATGTGTCTACATGCCCGCTTAAAGCACGAGTCTGAGATTGGTCTTTACCATCAACATGAACAATCAGATTCCCTTTAGGTGTTGTGATTGTATCGTAACCAAAGCCTTCAATTGTTTCTCTTAAAAATTGTACTGCCTGCTTTGTATAGCCTGATGGACTATTAATTAAAAGTAAATCTTTTAAAAATGAAACAGTTTCGTCTTTTTTAAACATAGTCAGTTTTATATGAACAAAAAGTGGTGTTGTTCATACGCTCCCTTCTTGTATTCTATTAGTTTTTGGTCTTTTTTAAGTAAAAATTACTCTTATGTGATACTGCCATTATATTATACCTACCATTATTGCTGCAATATTCCGATAACCAACTCGCCATATTTCTAAATCACTTTCTATAATGCTGTACCAGACGTAGGAATATGAAATTGATCGACATCAACTTTTTCTAATTTTAATAACTTGATTTTATTTTTTATTCCGCCACCATACCCTGTTAAATTATTGTTTGCACCTACAACACGGTGACATGGAATAATAATGGATATTGGATTATGTCCTACTGCGCCACCAACAGCTTGTGCAGACATCTTTATATCAGTATTATGAGATAACTTCTTTGCAATTTCACCATAGGTAATTACTTCACCATATGGTATCTTACATAGAATATTCCAGACGTCCTGCCTAAATTTACTGCCTGCTGGTGAAAGTGGGAGTTCTTCAATGTCAGGTGCTTTACCTGCAAAATAATTATCTAACCATAATTTAGTATTTTTAAAAACACCTAGGTCATCTTTTTGGACTAAATCCGAAGCTTCGAATTTATCATAGAATCTATGGCATTCTAATTTCAACGCAAGCAAATTGTCGTCATCGCTAATTAAAAGTATTTGACCTAACGGAGAGCTGTAATATGTTTTATACATAATTAATCAGTCCTTTATCTTTTAAAAATGTGTTATTCCTTCTCTTTAAAGTACATTCTACTATTTTTTCACCCAATCTATTAACCAATATACGATGCGGAAAAATAATACAAAAAATATAGTCTGAATTATAATTAATCCTAAAGCTATACTTTTTGTTTCCATATAATTAATAAAGATTAACCAAGAGAAGATTAAAATAAACAATATAGCAGATATGTAATTTTTCTGTTTAAATGTTAATTTTCGGGTCATGTTATCACCATCATATTTAGTAGATAATGTATATCTGTAATAATTCTCAGCTGATTCACTACTTAAATAGTATCCCTGCATAATTAAAATATCAACTTCCCTGTTCAATTGTTACAGGCTGAATTTTATAAATACAATCTATTTCAGAGCGTATAAATTCCTTTTGTTTCTTGACACCAAAACACTACTAATATATATTAGTTAGAGTTCTAACTAATTTCAAAAGGAGTTATCTATGGATAGTCATCTAAACACATCAAGTTGGAAATGGGATCAAGGACCAATCGGCCGAATTGTTAAGATAGCCTATAGTACCTTACGACGTGAAGTTGAAAAAGAATTAAAGCCGTTCGGATTGACACACACCCAGTGGAACGCGTTAGGGGTTCTTCATTACTTTCCTGGAATCACTTCATCAGAATTAGAGTTAATCCTAATGATTGAGCGTCCGAGTGTGACCAGTCTTATGAATGGATTAGAAAAAAAGCAATTAATTGTACGTAAAAATTATTCTGGAGACGCGCGTTACAAACAAATTTTCCTCACCGCAGACGGAGAGAAAATGGCTACAGAAACACAATATATTACACGTCTCGTTGAGGATCGAGTTAAAGCAGGTTTTTCAGATGAAGAATTTGAAACGTTGAAAAACCAACTTATTAAATTAGTTAACCTGTTTGAAGAGAAGTAAGTTTTTTTCAGAATTAATTAGAACTCTAATTATATAGTGAAAGGGTGTATTTTCATGAGCAAAGAAAAACAGAAGGACCATATAGTATGGCAAGGAATCCATCATATAGCCTTGGTAACAAATAATTTGGATGAAACAGTACACTTTTATCAACATGTCTTAGGAATGCAGGTTGGAAATATTTATCCAGCATTTAAGCAACGAGGGAGACATTGTTTTATTAAACCTGGAAATGTAGAAACATGGGGAATTCATTTCTTCGAATATCCAAAGGCCCAAATATATAGAAGCGACAAGGCATTGAAGCGTTTAAGCGAGAACCCAACAGCAGCTGACTTATATAGTATTTTACCTGGCGCCCTTCAGCACATTGCATTTGGAGTTCAGAATGAAGAAGAAGCATTTCTTTTAAGAGAAAAACTAAAAAGTGAAGATATCATTATGACTGATATTTACGATCAAGGTAGTATACGTAATTTTATTTTTATAGATAATAATGGAATTCAGTTGGAGGTAGCATGGCCGAAAGCGACTGCTAATTGAGATTAGAATCAAGTATATTATATACTTACAATCCAATATGCATCATTCCAAAATATGCAGTCAGTGCAAGCATCCCAAACACACGAAGTACACTTGAAGGGCTCATCCCCTTTGCACTAACCTTTCTCACCATATTTGCATTGACAACATTGTATTACTGAAAGTCCCCCCTTTTCCTTTTTTCTATATAGAAGAATAAACATAACTTTTTTATTTATTTCCATGCAAAAATTCTCATTCTTATGTACAATGGTAATTTAATATTTAAATGTAAAAGATAGAAAGAAGGTTCTCGTTTTGAAATCACGAAGATTAACTCCTGCCCCTTTTTTAATAACAGGAATCATATTTCTATTATTATTTGGCGGAATAGCCTGGGGTGTATTTTTTGAAAGTAGCTGGATTAGATCCTTTGATTTATCATGGATTGAAAGGATTCAAGGGTCTATCTCTGAAGGAAAAACAAGCTTTATCATGAAAGTCACAGAGCTTGGTAGCATGAAGGTTGTTATCGCCTTAACAATCATTATTTGTATTGTATTATTTTTCAAGCGGAAATTTACAGAAGGATTTTGGTTCGGAGGTACGATTCTTTTTTGTGCAGCGATTGGCGGAAAAGTCTTAAAGAAACTATTCGATAGAGATCGCCCGGAATTTATACAGCTTATTGAAAAAACAAATGAAAGCTTTCCAAGTGGGCATGCTACAGCAACAACTATTTTCTATGCCTTTATCGGGATGGTGCTTATACTTGTTGTCGCCCAATTATGGAAGAAGGTAATTATCGGTTTCATCACACTTGTTTGGATTGGCTTTATATTGTACACTCGCATCTATTTAGGTGTTCATTTCCCAACAGATGTACTTGCCGGATTTTTATATGGTTTAGCAGCCGTATTTATTTCTATAGGAGTTTACCTCCGCGTGCGACAACCGCTCCATAGAATGTTTAAACAGCCGGAGAGAGAATCATTGTAGAGTGTTTTATATATCACAAATTATACTATAATATTTAAAAAGTCGTAACAGCCTGTTACCAAAATTCCAATGGTATCAGGCTGTTTAATTTTTTCCTAATAACTTTCTACATTATATAAAACGTATTGATTAATCAAAAAAAACACTTATCCAGTATAAAAATCAAGGGAAAACGCACATTAATGATAATCCCTTCAATCAGTATAAAAGGAGGAGCTCTATTTATGGATGAATTGACTGTTATTTTATTTCGAACACTACTAATGTTTTTCGTCATCCTCCTCTTTTTTAGATTAACTGGAAAGAAAGAGCTTGGAGAGATCAGTGTTTTGGAAATCGGGATAACATTAATGATTGCCGACTTAGCAGTCATTGCGATAGAAGATCCTGAAATTTCTATTATAAGAGGGCTGGCACCGATCTTAACGTTATTTCTTATTCAATATGTTCTTTCATTTATCACCTTAAAAATTCAAAAAACAAGGGATATCATCGATGGAAGACCTACTACAATCATTGAAAATGGGCGATGTAACCAATATAAAATGAAAAATATCGGTTATACTCTAGATGACTTATATACTCAACTTAGAGATAAGGGCATTGCTGATATTTCAAAAGTCCATTTTGCATTGATTGAACCTTCAGGAGAATTAACGGTTTTCGAAGATCAATCCACTTTTAGTTTACCTCTAATACTTGATGGGGTTATTCAGAAAGAACAGGTTCAGATTATGGGTTTAACTGAAGAATGGCTAGACAAACAGTTAAAGTCGAAGGGATACACAGATTTTTCATCTATTTTTGTTTGTAGTTACACGAACGGAGAGCTATACATTGAAGAAAAAGAGAAATAATTTAAAATACCACTAAAAAATTTCCTGCTAAAATAAAATTTGGCAGGAAATTTTTTTGTACTTGCAGCAAGTCAATGTTTGTAAATAATCTAATTCTCTGATATAAAGTCACTAAAGTTTATATTTAAAATTGGAAAGCCTTTATATCTAACCCCCTTCTATTCCTCCAAGAAACCATTTTCCACTAAATAATTATGTGCAACCAAAGCGACACTTTGTCTTTCAAAGTCAACCTGATAATTAAGCTTACGCATCACTTCACTATCAAGACTTTCTGCAAGAGGTGCAAGAATGGTCTCAATTTCCGGATATTGTTCAAATAATTCCTCATCTATAGCAAGCGCTGCATGATAAGGAGGGAAAAAGCTTTTATCATCTTCTAATAAAAACAAATCATATCCTTCAATTTGAGAATTTGTTTCATATGCTACTGCTACATCCAAGTCCCCGTTTTGTAATGCCCCATAGACTAGGCCAGGCTCCATTAGAACAGTATTCTCTACTCCAAAAGAAAATCCATATTCTTCTTCAACACCAGGCAGACCATCTTCTGGTCTATTGGTAAACTGAGCATCTGTTCCCAGCGTTAATTCATTTGGATTTTCATTTATATAGTCTGCCAAATCAGACATTGTTTCTATCTCAAGTTCTTCTGCTTGCTCTTGTGTCATAACAAATGCAAATGTATTATTCACACCTGAAGGGTTTACCCAATCAATCCCATTTGCTTTATCGATTCGTTTTAATTCTTCAAAAGCTTCATCTGGGTCTGAAATCGGTTCCTGCCCTAAATGACTCACCAAAATGGTTCCAGTATAATCCCAAGCAAGAGTAACCTGACCATTTTCAAGAGCTACACGAAGAAGTGTAGAACCCAAATTTTCCATCATCCTTACTTGAAAGCCTTCCTCTTCAAGTAAATAATACGTCATTTGTGTAAGTATGTACTGCTCGGTAAAGTTCTTTCCACCGATGGTTATCGACTTACTCCCACCACCTAAAACCGAACATCCACTTAAAAAAATGAAGAGAAAAACAAGTATGAAGGAACGTTTCATGATAATCATTATTCACCATCCTCCTTTTATGTCGTTGTGGCTGAATTAGTTATTTGTCTATTCGATTTTGGGGTAACAATGTAACCTATTCCTCTTAATAAGTAGTCAAATCCAATAGCCATTAGTGTAACAGAGATTGCTCCTGAAATAAGATAAGCATGATCAACAAGCTGAATACCTGTCATTATCCAGACACCTAGACCCCCGCCTCCGATATAGTAAGCAAAAGCAGCTGTTCCAACATTTAAAATAATCGCAGTCCTGAGACCATCAATAATCGCGTACGCCGCATTTGGAACCTCCACTCTCCAAAAAATCTGGCTCGCTTTCATTCCCATACCTTTTCCTGCATCAATGAGATTAGGATCTATGGAATTAAATCCTGCTACTGCGTTACGAAAAATAGGAAGAACCGAGTAAATAAATAAAGCAAATACTGCTGGCACAAAGCCTATTCCTAAAATCCCAATCGTAAGTGCTAAAATTGCTAAGCTCGGAAGCGTTTGTGCCACGTTAGCAATGTTCGAAACAATCCATTCGTATTTTCGAAAACGCGCACGTGTAAATAGTACTGCTAAAGGTAAGGCAATAACAACAGCTAAAAAAGAAGAAAGCATGACAAGATTAAGATGTTCTCTTACCAATACGAAGAATGTATTAGGCTCCTTATAAATTGGTGAGAAAAACCCATTAATAGCTGCGTAAATAAAGAAACCAAAAGCCAAAACATACAATAAAATGCGTACGATATAAGTGATAAGTTTTTTACGACTCACTCCATCACCTTCTCTTTTTCAGCAAACTGAGATGACTTCTGGCGCATTTCCAAATGCAAATATCTTTGAATTTGGTCAATGGTAATAGCACCTTGTATTTGATCGTTATCATCATGCACAATCAGCTGGTCTGCTTCCTGATTCAATAACGTTACAAGTGTATCCTTTAAATTTTCATGAATACTTACTTTTTTAGAATCAACAATGGATTGATCGATGTCTATAAGTTCAATTTCTTCGTTTAATTGAGCTATTGTTCGCAAACTAAGATGTTTAATTGCTCGATCTCTCCCTATAAATTGTGAGACATAATTATTTTTTGGACGTATCAATATTTCTGTAGGAGTTCCAAATTGCATAATCTCCCCATTACGCATAAGCACAATTTTATCCGCCATTTTAATTGCCTCATCAATATCATGGCTAACAAATAGAACAGTCTTGTTCACTTCACGCTGGATTTGTAAAAATTCATCTTGTATTTTTTCACGAATCAACGGATCTAGTGCCCCAAATGGTTCATCCATCAGCATAACCGGTGGATTTGCGGCAAGAGCCCTAATAACACCAATTCTTTGCTGCTGACCTCCCGACAACTCATAAGGAGAACGTTTTCTATATTCCTTTGGATCTAAACCAATTAACTGCATCAATTCTTTATAGCGCTCCCGCTTTTTCTCTTTATCCCATCCCAATAGATCTGGAACAATGGTTACATTTTCTTCAATAGTCATATTTGGAAAAAGACCGTTGCTTTGGATCACATATCCAATTTTTCGTCGAAGTTCAATTTCATTTAAATCGTTTACATTTTCTCCATTAATGAAAATCTCCCCTTCACTGATGGTCTCCAAACGGTTCACCATGCGGAGCAATGTCGTTTTCCCACAGCCTGATGGTCCAAGAAGAATAATAATTTCACCTTTTTCTACTTCAAAGCTCACATCATTTACAGCTTTTTCACTTCCTGTATATGTTTTAGATACATTTTTAAATGAAATCATACACTCACCCTTTTCACAATATTATTTTGCTAATCCTCTTGGTGTCATCCACTTCTGGACGAAGAGTAGCATGGTATCTGCAACAATTGCGAGTAGAGATACCACTAGCGCACCTGTAACAATGGAATACATATCAGTTCGCGTGATTCCTTGTACAATCAAAGTACCAAGTCCGCCAGCACCAATAAACGCAGCAATAACACTTATTCCTATATTCATTACTACTGCTGTGCGTATTCCAGCCATAATGACAGGTAATGCATTTGGAATTTCAACACGGAACAATCTTTGTCCTCGCTTCATTCCTACACCATTAGCTGCATCTATCACAGCTGGATCTACATTTTTAATCGCTGAATATGTATTACGAATAATAGGAAGCTGCGAATACAATACAAGCGCGACTAATGATGGCACAAACCCAATCCCTTGATTGATTAATGAAAAGATAGGAATCATTATCCCAAACAAAGCAATACTTGGAATGGTTAGCATGATGGAAGCCACAGCTAAAACAGTTTCGGCTAAATCCTCATTAGTTGTTAAGTAAATACCTATAGAAACACCAATAATCACCGCAATAATAATTGCTATTCCTACGAGTTCAATATGTTGAATAGTAAGCCCCCATATATAGGAAGCATTAATACTTACATATTCTAAATATTCATTCATTTAAACGCCCTCCTTTTTTCAGCAATGATCAATGATAAATTGAATCACTCTTCATGTTTTTAAAATTTCTCATCTTTAATTAATCCCTATTAAATCCATAAAATTACTCCATTTTAAAGCTATAGAGAAATGATAAATAAATGTATCAACCATGCAACAAATATTTAAGGGGTTTGTTTACGATATGAATGATATTTTATTTGATATATAAATGCGGAAAGTTTAAAACGAGGTATTCTATGCTACTTTGTCTACCTCAAACCTCATATAGATACGAAAAAGTAAATTGGAAAGAAACGTGATGGATGACTTGCACTAAACTTTGAAGCTACTACAGATAATGTCGGAATTTTCCCACACTTTAGCATATATATCCTTAAACAAAATTAAAAACTTGTTAGAGATTGTTGTTATTCGATTTTATTTTTGATTTACATATCGTTATGAAAAATAGAAATTGATTTTTTCATACCCTTAATAATGGTTAATACATTATTGGTAGATAAAAATTGGGATGGAGAAATGCTATTTATTTATATACCCTAACATTTATAATGAAAACATAAGCTTTGATTTTAATATTTCATGTTTTTCGTATAGCTTTAATTGTCAGCCCTGAATCATATTTAACAATTTAATGTTTAGAAAATATTCCTTCGGCCTAGTTATCATACGGTTCTTCTCCTTCACAACTGTAAAAATAGTTGCAAAAGGAGAAGCAAAAAATTAATCTTTTAAAATTAAAAAATCCTGATTACACGATTTTGTATTTGACATGGCACCCAAAAAAAGTATAAACTAAGTTTAGCTACTTTGTTATGCAAAGTAGTGTTTTATTCATTCGCTACCTTGTATAGTCAAGTAGTTATTTTTTTACTTCACTACCATGTATAACAAGTTAGATAACGAGGGGAGGACGTTTATGTCAACAAGAAGTCAGCTATTAAAGGGAATTCTTGATGGTTGTGTATTGGCAGTTATCGAAAAAGGCCCTGCTTATGGATATGAACTATCGAAAAAACTTCAAGAAACTGGTCTCAATGATGTAAGCGAAGGAACGATTTATCCAGTGCTATTAAGACTCCAGAAAAATGGCTTCATTCGTGGAGAAATGAGGCCCTCGGATTCAGGACCAAATCGCAAATATTATTTTTTAACGGATGCTGGAAAGCAGGCATTACAATCGATTATTGAAGAATGGCAACAAATATCATCCCCTGTCAATGAATTATTAAAAAGGAGGTTCTAAAATTGAATGCAAAACAATTAATAGAAGAAAACAATAAAAAAAGAAAATTATTAACAAAGGAAAACGAGAAATATTATGATGATTTACTTGTTTATATTCGATTACACTTCACATTATCTGAACAGCAAACAGAAGAAGTGTTGATGGAAATGCTTGATCATTTGATTGATGGGCAAAAAGAAGGTAAAACAGCGAAGGATATATTTGGAGACGATCCCCTTTCCTATACAGATGAAATCATTGAACAATTACCTAAAGAGGATAAAAGAAATATTTTTCAGTTTGTTGGTGGAGTCATAGTGAATATCATTAGTTGGGTACTTATTATTCGAGGTATTATCTTACTTGTATTCTCTCAATTCACTGAAGTAAATAATGAAATTAACTTACTTGGAGTATCAGTGGTTTCATTGGCCATTGGGATCTTTGTTATTGGTAATATCTGGTATATGTTGAAGGTAACAAAGAAATCTCTATTTAATGAAAAAATTAGTCTTAAAACAAACATGCTCAAGGTAGGATTAGTTGCTGCAGTAAGTATGGCTATTGTGCTTGCGGTAGCAAGATTCACTCCTGAAATCGGACCGTCTTTTAGCTTTGATTGGTGGTTATCTTTACTTTTGGGAGCTATCCTATGGTTATTACATTTTATCGTGAAAAAGAAAAGCAGAAATGCCTAGCCAAATTTTTACGGATGACATTTCGGACGAAGCGTCTTCTTATGAACACTCGGATAAAAACTGGGAAGAAACTTTAGATGTTATTAAAAAGTTAGTAGAGGCATTCAATTGTTAAAAAGAAGGGCGATCGCCCTTCTTTTTTCACTGGCTATATTTTGACAGAGAGTCTATTCCTTCAAACTCTTAATCAACAGTTCGTCTATTTCTGTACCATCCTATAAGCCTAGAAATAATTAAATAAACAATAATTCCCATGCCCGCACCAGCACTATCAATCAAGACATCTGTTACTTCTCCAGATCTTCCCGTGATAAACAATTGATGTACTTCATCTGTTATGGCATACAGAACACAAATCAAGAATGCAATACCTGCACTTTGCATGCCATATATACCACTTCTTCTTAAGCTATTCAAGACAAGAATGCCCAGTGTTAAATAAGCAAAAAAGTGTGCATTTTTTCTAACGATATGATGCAGATCTCCAATGTCGAATTGGAATGAAGAAGCAAGTTTTTCCAAGGCATTTACAATCATTTCTGTAATTCCTGAACTGAGTTCATTGGAAATTGTAGCAGGCTGGTGTGATAAATAAAAAATAAGTGCCATCCATAAAACAACAGCAATCCAGGAGAGTATTTTGTACATCTATCTATCCCCTTCAATATGTATATACTACTTTTCGAAATTTATATAGTTTCAATCTATTATTTTATCACATGTTCAAAAATCTGATAAAAGGTTAATATCAGCAAAACGCAAGCCTCAATATGACAGGATTGCGTTCAATTAAGAAAAGTAATTTAAATTTATTCGTTGATTGCTATATGTGGATTCCATACTACTTCCCATAAATGACCATCAGGGTCTTGAAAATAACCAGAGTAACCACCCCAAAAATTGTCATGAGCTTCAACTGTTATAATAGCCTTGGCCTTCCGTGCCTGCTCCATTACTTTGTCAACTTCTTCTTTAGTTTCTACATTATGACCAATAGTAAATTCCGTAGGACTGGAGGCGGTCTGATTAATTTGAGCATCATGTGCAATATTTTTCCGCTCAAAAATAGCAAGTTTTATCCCTGATAGTAAGTCGAAAAAGGCAACAGCACCATACTCAAATTCTTTGCCAACTATACCTTCTGTTGGAAGCCCCATTCCGTCTCGATAAAATTTTAAAGACCTTTCCAATTCATCTACACCCAACGTAATTACTGTAATTCGTGGTTTCATAAAATGTCATACCTCCTAAATTTATGTAACAAGAAAATGATAGCCTTTAGGTGAAACCAATAGAACCTTTGAGATATTCAAAAGTGCACCTGATTTTTAAAAGACACGATACCAGACCCCCATCAAATAAATATGCATTATTTATTATTATAAAAATCAATAACAGACATAGCTAACAAAACAACTTTATCTGGGAGATCTTCTGGTGAAATGATTTTTATTTTGTTTGCGAATCCCAATATAAATTCTATCGCCTCTTGCTTATCATTAAATCTAAGCGTTGCCGGTATCCATTTGTCCCCATTTAGATTTTCTGTTTGGATAACTTGAACAAACTTACCTGTAAAAGTAATTCTTTTAATAATTTTTGGATGTATTTCTACTTGTACATCATATTTCGGGAGATTTTGTACAAACCTCTCTTTAGATTGTTCCCAGTATTTCGCCAAATTGAAATGAACCGGTCTATTAAAAGTTTCCTTTTCAACTTTTGCCTTGTGTATACGTGACACCCTATAATTTCGTAGTTCTCCATTTCTTACAGCAACAAGATACCATTTATTCCCTTTTGCCACTAATCCTAATGGTTCAATCAACCTTTCCTTTTGCTCCCCATCTGCCTGCTCATAGTGAATTCTCAGCTTCTTATTATTCCAAACCGCTTGTTGCACGATATGAAGAGCATCCTTTTTTTCTTTGGATTGTCTCCACGTACCTGAATCTATATGAATTCTCTCCCATATTGCCTGTGCCTCGCCTCGATAAGTATCTGGAATAGCTGCAAGTAGCTTTTGTCTTGTATCAAGTAACTGGTTATTTAACCCTAAATCCTCGAGTAATTCTTCAGAGGGGAAAAGAAATAAAGATTTCATGTCATCTATGTTTAATCCACTTAATTTACTCCGAAAATTATCTAATAGATTCCAGCCTCCCTCTTTACCACGTTGAGAAACAATTGGAATCCCAGCATTCGTTAATGCATCCATATCTCTAAGGATAGTTCTATCCGATACCTCAAGTTCATTAGCTAATTCTTTTGCCGTCATTTTCCCTCTGTTCTGCAACAAGATCATAATACTCATTAATCTATCTGCTCTCATAAAATACATCCCTTCAGTAAAAATATTAATTAATTCTATTTATATGACAAAAGATGTCGTGTTTTAACCTTATACTTATTTTAGAGCTAAGGAAAGGAGAATGATCATGAACCAAAATCGGAAGGTAGTATTATTCATTGCATCAAGTTTAGACGGATATATTGCCACAAAAGAGGAGTCACTTGAATGGTTGTTTAAAGTAGAGGGAGACGGGGATAATGGCACTTCTGAGTTTTTTGACACGATTGATACCGTTTTAATGGGGAAAACAACTTACGATTGGATTATAAAACATGAGGGTGACAATAGCTGGCTGTATTCTGATAAAAATTGTTATGTATTTACAAGGTCTTCGGTAGCTGATACAGAACAGGTAAAATTTATTAACCCCAATATTCCAGACTTTGTAAACGAATTAAAGAAACAAGAAGGCAAAAATATTTGGTTAGTAGGCGGAGGGAAATTGCTATATTCCTTCTTAAAAGAGAATGTTGTTGATGAGATCATCATAACCGTTGCCCCAACACTAATTGGAAAAGGAATTCCGTTGTTTGAAGATGGAGATTATCACTTGGAATTATTGTTAAAAGGAATAAAGCAATTTAATCAATTTGTAGAATTACATTATGAAGTTAAAAGGTGAATGATCTAGCTAAAGAATTAACAGCTCTCCTTATTAGAGCTGTTTTTCTTAAAAATAATCCATTAAATTTGAAATTAAATAGAAAGAGAATGTTTTCCACTCTACTTATTTCAATACTCTATATTCTAAAGGATCTTTTCCATTCCATATTCTAACGGCATTAAATAATGTTAGTTCATTCGCTCTATTCGTTGCTATAGATTCAGGATTAAATTCTTGATTTAATTCATAAAGGATAAACTTCAATGAGAATAATGCATCTCTATTTTTAGTTTGGGCATATTCTTCCATTAAATTTAATACTTCATTTATTGATTTGTTGTAGTATTCATTTTCAAAATTATAGTTTTCTTTTATCCATTCAAATCCGAATCTACCCCAAAAATGGAATTCCTCAGTATGCTCTATCTCTCCTCTATGTAGAAGCAATATCATTTCATCAAGATATTGATGTTGGCTATTAATATGACCTAAAATTTCATCCTCTGTCATACCGAATAAATCATAATATTCCTCTACTCTAACAGCTCGCAACATTTCAGTTTCTTCCCTTGTGACTTCAACCTCACCCTTATTTCCTTTCTTACCTTTAATTAATAAATTCTTAAGTTCATCATCTGTCATTTGTTCTACTTTTTTCCTAGCTTCACTCTTTTGTTCATTAGCTTCCTCGGCTTTTAATTCATTTTGTTTTTCATGATCCGCTTTAACAATTTGATTATTCAAATGAAAAAAACTATAAATGCCTATACCTAATGCAACCACCATCAATATCGCAACAATAATTCCCTTTTTTAGCATACTCGTCCCCTCTTGCGCTGATTGTTGTGTGTAATGTAACACGAGAAATAATATATGTAAATTGAATTAATCAAAAGAATTGCCGTTTTCATATATATTAGCATCAGAAGCGCAGGACTATTTTCCAACTAATCTCTGAACTTTTAAACAAATCTATATGAATTTATCTTTATTTATATATACTAAGGTTATTAGTTAATATGGGCGGTGTAATAATGCTGACAGATGTTTCCATTTTACTTGCCTTTGGCGCAGGTTTATTATCTTTTGTTTCACCTTGTGTATTTCCGTTATATCCAGCCTTTTTATCATATATTACTGGTATGAGCGTTTCTGATATCCAAGATGGTAAATTGAAAGAGCAAAGAAAAGCAATTCTTCATACCATTTTCTTTTTAGTGGGGTTTTCAATCATCTATTTAATCCTTGGATTGGGAGCAACTGAAAGTACAACTTTTATACAGGAATGGTACTATAAATATGGTAGATTAATTCAACAAATTGGTGCTATTTTTATAATATTCTTTGGGTTCGTTACGCTTGGCCTTTTTCAACCAAAGTTTTTAATGAAAGAACATAAACTAAATATTAAAAACAAGCCACCTGGCTATCTCGGTACCATGTTTATCGGTTTAGCTTTTGCAGTAGGTTGGACCCCATGTATGGGGCCTATATTGGCAGCTACGCTAGCGCTTGTTGGAACAAATCCTTCACAAGGCCTATGGTATATGATTTCTTACGTTTTAGGATTTGCTGTTCCCTTTCTATTACTAGCTTTTTTTATTACCAAATTTACGAAGCTGAGAAAATACAGTGGAATCTTGATGAAAATTGGTGGCGTAATTATGATTTTAATGGGCATACTCTTGTTTTTTAATAAGCTTACAATTATCAATTCATTATTAACACCTATTTTTGGAGACTTCCAAGGATTTTAATGGACTTTGAAGGTAGGAAAATGATCAGTTTTTATAGAAAAGTCAGCTTAAAATGTCCCATTAAGTAGATTCTTTGAAAATAGAATGCGAGCCTCTAGTATTAGACTAAAAATCTACTACTAGAGGCTCGCATCATTAGTAATACCCATTTTCATTTTATGTTCATCCTTTATCTTTTACGAAAAACTACTGCTAAACTCTAATCTTTAGTAAGTGGTTAGTCCCTTTACATTTAGCTTTTTCTTTTCATTGTTAAAAGTGATAAGGAAATTTAATTAATTAGTAGAATTAAATAATGAAGTTAAATGGTGAATGATTTAATTAAACATCTAATAAAAAAGTTTTTTATCATCATGTTTTTTATTAATAACTAAACCATCAATAGAAGTTCCTTCAGGCCTGTTCTGTCTAGAATCCATATTACATTAAAAAATCATTTTTTCTTCATGGTTACTTCGAGGTCACTAACTCTTTTTTTAAGTTCTGCAATTTCATCATTTAGTCTATCGTTAGGAGCTTTTATTCTATACAATAAACTTCTAAATAAGACAACTATACTCATAATTAGCACCAATGCACCAACTATTACTATCAAAATTACCTCCATGCATTTTCTCCTCCTTATTCCATTCTGTTTATGGCAAACTAAATATGTAGGGAATGGCAGTTAATTTGTGTAGGGCCCGGAGGGCCCTACACAAATTAAAAAAGCCACTTGTCAACTTCTCAAAATAACTTTAAACTCCTCGTTGGACCAACAACGTTTAACAGGAGGCTATTAGGAGATGTTAGCAGTGGCACAAATTGATTATATCAGACATGAAGTGAATCAAAAAGGTGGAACTTATTCCAGTGTGGCAAGAAAGATGGAGCTGGATCCTCGTACAGTTTCTAAGTATGCGAATCAAGAAGAGTTTCCAGTAAAAAAACCACAGAAAAGAAGCTCTAGAGTGATGGATCCAGTGAAGCCTATTTTAGATAAGTGGATTCGAGAAGACTTAAAAAAGAAAAAGAAGAATCATAGAACTGCCAAAAGAATGTACGAGCAGTTAGTTAAGTTTCATAGCTTCGAAGGTTCTGCACGTACAGTTCGTGACTATGTTTCAAGAAGGAAGAAAGAGCTAAAAGAATATATAGAAGGAGCTTCATTACCTCTTGAATCCATACCAGGAACAGCACAAGTTGATTTTGGTACAGCACCCTTCTTATATGAATCAGAGATAATAGACCTACCGTATTTAGTGATGTCATTTCCGTACAGTAATTCATTCCTGTTTCAGGTATTTCCTTCGGAAAACACTGAGTGTTTACTAGAGGGTCTACAACGTATGTTTCACTATATGGGTGGTGTGCCGACAACGATACGATTCGATAACTTATCCCCCGCTGTGAAAAAGATAAAAGGTAAGGGTGAACGTGAACTCACTGATACATTTGAACGTTTTGTCTTACACTATGGGTTCAGTTACGAATTTTGTAATCCTGGGAAGGGGAATGAAAAAGGACACGTTGAAGCAATGGTGAAATATGTTCGAAATAACTTCTTATTACCCGAGTGCACCATAGTGGATCTCGACCAATTTAATGAAACACTTTGGCAATGCGCAGAGGAAGACCGAAATCGTCCACACTACTTAAAAGAAACGCTTCAATCAGAGTTATATAAGGAAGACAAAAAGGAATGGCTTATCCTTCCTGAGAAGAAGTTTGAATGTGTGCGTTATCAGGAAGTGAAGGCAGATAAATACGGGATTATAAACATCGATAACAAGGAATATTCAACGTCGCCTAGATTTGCCAAGCAGCGCATAAATATTTGTGTAACCTATAACTCTATTATTGTATTGAACGAAGAACGTCAGGTTATTGTAAAGCATTCTCGTTTATATGGAGTAAAAAGAAGGTCGATGAACTGGCAACCATATTTACACTTACTATCAAAACGTCCAAAGGCAATTAAATATTCTAGTTTATATGACCAATTTCCCCTTGAATGGTCCAACTTTTTAAGAGATTGTACAGAAGAAGAGCAGAAAGAAGTTTTACGTCTTTTAGCTACGCTCTTAAAAAATGATGATTTTACTTTATTGAATGAGGCATTAGAGTTAGCTTCTTCACATGGTCATCCTAGTGCGGATCAAATCAAGCATTGTTTCTATTCTCTACTAAATCAAGGTACATCTTATGAGGCGATTACTCCTCGTCTTAATGTTCCAACAGTACCTAGCGCAACTCGTGGGCTTTCTCATTACGATGCTTTCTTTCAAGGGGGTACGAGTGAATGAACGAGCAAATACAAGCCTACGCAAAGCGACTAAAGTTAAGTTGGATTAGAGAGAATTTTAATCAAATAGAAGCAGAAACAAATGAAGAGTACCTATTAAAGCTTTTTGAAAAGGAAGTCCAAAATCGAGAAGAAAGAAAAGTTAATTTATTACTAAGTCAAGCTCAGCTACCGAAGACAGGTTCTACTCCTTTCCAATGGGAACATATACAAATTCCACAAGGAATTGAACGTACAGCTGTCATTAATGGTGACTTTATTAAGGAGAGGGAAAACCTTATTTTATACGGTGGTGTCGGTACAGGAAAGACTTATTTGGCAACATTACTATCCTTAAATGCCATACATAGATTTGGCAGCCAGGTAAAGTTCTATACAGTGGCAGGCTTGGTTAATAAACTAATTGAAGCAAACCAGAAAAACACTCTACCAAAGCTGATGAAACAAATCGAAAAGCTAGACCTTTTAATACTTGATGAGCTCGGCTATATTCCGTTAAACAAAGAAGGAGCAGAGCTTTTATTTCAAGTGATTTCTATGTGTTATGAAAACCGAAGTATAGTGATTACAACCAATCTTCAATTCGGTCAATGGAATCATGTTTTTGGCGACCCGATTCTAACAGAAGCTGTCATTGACCGCCTGATTCACCATTCTCATTTACTTGTTTTTAAAGGAGATAGTTTTCGTTATAAAGAGTCTTTATTGCATCAATAATTTGAAGTGACAAGTGGCATGCATATTTAAATGCCATTTGGTACATTTTTTAATTGCCAAATACAATTCTCTGTTTTAGATAACAACTTCCCTTCTCTCTTACTCCATTAGTATTTAAAAGTTAAAAGTATGCTTAGTTAAGAGATCATCTACAACTTGCTAGATATAACTGTTGTTATTCTAATTCAATTAGGAGACATATTGAATCTACATCAATATTTTGGACACAAGTGAGTTACGTTTTATTCATTCTTTTTTGCTACCACACTTCGCTTGCTGTCCTGCACTAAGATGTGTCTATGAAACTATACTAGTATCATAACTGGCTCTCCCTCAAAAATAGAAATTTTCTTGAGAATTCATAAAAAGCACTATAACTATATATGTAATGGACTAAAATTCACATACATAATATTTGATAGAGATTACTTATTTTTGAGTTAATTTTAATTAAATAATAGTAAAGCAAGCAGGATCAGTAAAATCGTATAAGAACTTTTTACCAACAAATCTTTACCACTATTTTTAGGCAATAATATTTTGTAAAAGCCAATCACCATGACTTCCAATACAAAGACTGTTGGATAAGCAAGAAGAAATGTTACGCTTCGATTTAAATTAGGATGTTTACTTAAATCATATGTATTAAACAGTAGTAAAAATGTCATTGACAAAGCAAATAACAGAAAGGTTCCTATGATAATTAAGTTAAATGGATTTTTCCAAATACCCTTTCCTAAGAAATTAGGGTTTTTCTTAAAAATAGCTTCTAGTATGAAATAGACTGTTCCAACTACAAGAATACTTGCGATCATTAAAAATACATTATTTAATGATTTATTTCCTATGAAAATTTTGTCACTAAAAAAAATAAAAGTAATAGGGAGTATAAAAAGTATTATTCCAATAATTTTTTTCATAAATTATACAATTCCTCAATTCAAAGTTTTTATATTCTGAAAAGATGTAGGTATTGGTCTAAGACCAATATCGGCAGCAAGAAAATCTAACATTAACTCTTCAGAACGATTAGTAAAATAAAGAACATACATTTTTTTATTTTCTATTAATTCACTAACATCGTTTGGGAGTTCTACTTCTTTTGACTTTCCTTTTTCAAGTTCAATTGAAAGAAAGGAATATACGACTTGATAATCATTATCTAAAATAAAAATATCCATTATAGCTGGATAAGCCAATTTGTTTACTTCTAAATTAATAAAAGTATTATTATTACTTACATTTTCAATAATTTCTATGTAAGGAAATAAATCTAAGGTTTCAATATCTTCTTCTCTTATTTCTAACTCATATTCATCTAACACCTGCTCCTCTGGAATTAGCTCTTCTTTGGTCACAAAAAATCGGACTAGTTGAAGCCTTTCCAAATTATTAAATTCTAAATCATTAGATGATGTAGTCTTTTCTTGTGCAAAATAAGATAATTCACTTTCCATTTCATCAAAGTATTCTAAAGAAACTTCTAATTCGGTAACTTGATTTGCTGGAGTAATTGTAATCACTTTCTCATATGTAACATCATCTTGCAAAGTTATGTCTACTTTATTTTCTCCCTGGAAAAAGACATGTTCCAATTCTAAATCATCTTCTGATTTATTTTCAATAGTAATCTTTCCTTTTATAGATGAATCATCTTTTGCTAGTTTTATATACTGATAGTCATCTTGAACTCCTTCATATACTTCCAATTGTTCTGATATAGGTTCGAAAGATTTGACACTATTATAATCTATGCTAGACTCAAGAACACTGTCTATAGAATCTAAATATTTAAAATTATTATGTAGGATTAATAATTCATTATTTTCATCTAATGTTATTTCATTTTTTATGATATCTTTATCAACACTATTACATCCAATCACTAAAAGAAAAATGAAAAAGATGAAAAATCTGTGAAAATTCAGCATTTACTTTCCTCCAAATAAATAAAACATATAGTTTAGAGTGCTTAAACACACCCTAAACTATAAAAATTAATAATTTAAAATAATATTTTCCCTTTAATTATCTTTATGTACCAGAAATCTACTAATTTAAATCTACGGCTCTATTAGCAGTTCTTGCATCATACAAAACCCCTTGATGTGTTGCAGTATGAATAGTTACATTAGCATAATCGTTCAATCCACTAGCTCTGTTCATTGAAGTTGTTGAAGTGCTCGTAAACTTAGCAATTGCCGTTTTTTTATCGCCGTGTTTTTCTGCTCCTGTTGTGAAATTTTTAAGTGCGGTAGTTGCGGAAGTTACAGTAGTTAATTTTAACCCTTTAGTAGTACCCTTACCTTCAATTGTATTTGCCTTAACAGTCATTTGTGTTTCTCCTTCTGCTAAATCTACAATTTTAGCAAAATATACAGGTAATGGAAGTGTGAAGTTGAAAGGTGTGATTTGATCTGGATCAAGTCCAGCTTGTGCATCTAATTCATTAAATAATACTTCTATTTCATCAAACTCCTTCTCCATATCTATTTCATGGTTTTCTGTCAATTCAAGTCCTGATTCATGTTCATTATCAATTTCACTTGCACTACTAGTGTTAGGACTAATTACACTTGCTAAAATAACAACAGTAAATAAAAACACCTTAAATTTCATTTGTAAATTCCTCCTAAATATATTATACAAAATTCACTCCTTATTTTATTACCTAAATCGACACCTCCCTCTCTTTTTTACGAAGCGTTTTCCGAGTGTAACATCACCATTTTAAATAATCAATATTTTATACTTTTTTCGTAATAGTGTTAAAATTCTATCTCATCGTTTAAGTTAAGATTTAAATTCAAGTGAAAGATGCTAAAACAAGCTACTTAGGCAGTGTTTATCCTACTCTAAATTAAAAGAAAAATTATATGAAATTTTTTATTTTCTAAATTTTTAAAATTCTAAAATGTGCTAAGTTTAGAGTTCATCGCCAGATATATAACCTACTTTAACTGTTGTTACTCTAATTCAATCAAGAGACGTATTTATGAAACTATACTAGTATTATTTTCATCATTTTCAAAAGTAAGCAGTCTAGGGCAAAAGATGAAAACTAATCTTTAATCCTAGGCTACTTATTTCTATATGGATGTGGAGATAGTATCTACAAAACTTGTTGAATTATAAAGAGAACATCTCCCACCATATTATTAATCTATAAGTAAAGAGATGAATTCAATCGTCTTGGTAAGAGGATAAACATTGGTAGAATCAAGTTAAAATCTCTTATGGATGTCATAAAAAATGTTTAAAAAGCAAACAGACTTAGAGAAATTTGAATGTAGTTTGTTGTATCATATAGGTATACTATTCATCTGAAAAATCATATTTTTGTACACGTTCTAATAATCAAGACAATCGACAGATGGAATGAGGGTGCTTATGACAACTTCAACGAAAAAAATAAAACTTAGCTATATTTTTTACATATTATTATTTATCATTTTTCTCGTTGCACTGCGTTGGATTTGGTATCAGCAGCTCTCATCTCCAAATTCGCCAACTGTAAAAGAAGGTGTATTGGATTTACGAGGTATCGAGCTTGAAGATTTAAATACCTTTCCTATGAATGGAGAGTGGTTGTTTTATCCTGAACAATGGGTAGATGCATCCAATGTGAACGAAGCTTCGCAAGGGCAAATGTTGCAGGTTCCAGCTAACTGGACTGCAGATAGCGGGGCATATGGATATGGGACCTACCATTTGCGTATTTTACTCGACCGTCCATTATCAGAGTCGCTTGGTATTTGGTTTCAATCAATCTATACTGCTTCTGAAGTAGAATTTAATGGAGAAACAATCGCTCGACTCGGTAAACTTGCTGAAGAGAAAAGTGGACAAGTTTCCGAAACGAGGCCATTTTTAGTAACTTATGATTCTAAAGGACAAACTGAACTGGATCTATTCGTTCGGGTAGCAAATTATCAGTCGCCACTTCAAGGTGGTCTCATCAAGTCAGTGCAGTTTGGTACACATGACAATGTCAATCAAAAGTACTTGAGTTCTATTGGTTTTCAGCTCATCGTTTGTGTCATTTTTCTACTTCATGCATTGTATGCATTAATCATTTACTTAATGGATGTACGAAAAAAAGAGTTTATTATCTTTTTATTCATGATGGTTACAGGAGCCATGACGATTGCCTTTAATTACAATGGTTTTTTATACATGTTAATTCCTATCGAATTTGAATGGTTAGTGAAATTGAAGGCTTTTGCATCCATCTGGTTTGCCTTTTGTGCCTTATTGATGGCAAGAGTGTTCATTGGAATTCGTCATAATAGCAAAATATTTTATAGTTATTTCTTCTTGCTGATTACTTTCACTCTTTTTATTTTAGCTGGACCAGAAGAAATCGTCCTCTATTCGATTGAAAAAGATTACTACAGACTTTTTTATTACACTTCATTACTTTGGACAGGCTATTATTTTATGAAGATGGTGCTCAACAAAGCTGAAGGTGCAATATTTTTATTATTTGCAGTCATTTCTGTATTTAGTAATGTTCTTTGGGGTTACGTGTACTACGCTGGAACGGCGCAATTTATGTTTTATCCGATAGATTTGATTGCTGCGATTACATGTTTCTCTGCTTATTGGTTTAAAAGGTATTTTCATAATTCAAATAAAGTTTCATTACTCAATACACAATTGACAGAGGCGAACAGGTTAAAGGATCGCTTTCTTGCTAATACATCTCATGAATTGCGCACACCGCTTCACGGCATTATAAACATTGCCCAGAGTGTGCTAACAAAAAAGAAGCATGTACTGGATAACCAAAGTCAACGAGACATGGATCTACTTATTAAAATTAGCCGTCAGATGTCCTCTATGATTAACGACTTGTTGGATGTCGTAAGATTACAGGATAAACGGATTGCAATGCGTATGATGGAAGTCGACGTTCAGTCCGTTGCCACAGGTGTACTGGATATGTTGCAATTTTTGACTGACGGTACAAAAGTGGAACTACGAATGAACATAGAGGATGATTTGCCACATGTTCATGCGGATGAAAAGCGGTTAGTACAAATTCTCATTAATTTAGTGCATAACGCATTAAAGTACACGAAAGAAGGAATCGTTGAGCTTACAGCTGAACAAGATCAAGAGCATGTATGGATAAAAGTAAAAGATACAGGTATAGGTATGGATGAAGCAACACAAAAACGTGCATTTATGAGATATGAGCAAGGGACCTTTGGCGAAGGTGGTATTGGACTTGGGCTCAACATTTGCAAAGAACTAATTGAATTGCATGGCAGTGAGTTAATTGTCCAGTCACAATTGGATAAAGGAAGTGTATTTAGCTTTAAATTGCCCATTTTTGATGAGAGTCTACAGTCATCCATTCCTGTTAATATGGAGAAAATCGAACATTCGTTGGCAGATGTACGAGCGCAAATCACAGGAGAAATAGCAGCAGCTAGTTATGACATTAAAGAAACGCTTCAAATTCAAATGCCTCACACAAGCATAGAGCGTTTCCGCGTGCTAGTAGTTGATGATGATTCAGTTAATTTAAAGGTAATTACTCATATTTTATCAAGTGAAGATTACCAGATAGAAACAGTGAATTCCGCAAATGAAGCGATGGATAAATTATCTGATGAGCAATGGGATCTCATCATTGCCGATGTAATGATGCCAGACACATCGGGATACGAACTGACACGAATGATTCGCAAGCGATTCTCGATGTTTGAGCTACCTATTATTCTGCTCACTGCTCGTGATGAACCAGAAGATATTTATGCAGGTTTTCTTGCTGGAGCGAACGATTATGTCACTAAGCCTACTGATGCTTTGGAATTAAAATATCGTGCTTGGTCACTTTCATCATTGAAACGAGCGGTTAATGATCGTTTAAGTATGGAGGCAGCTTATTTACAAGCGCAAATTCAACCGCATTTTCTCTTTAATACGTTGAATTCAATTCTGTCTTTAAGTTATACTGATGTGAAAAAGATGAGGAATCTTGCAGAGGTATTCGCATCGTATTTGCGAATCAGTTTTGAATTTTTAACTGCAAGCAAGCTAGTACCGTTGTCGCGAGAACTTGAACTGGTACAGAACTACCTGTATATCCAACAACAGCGTTTTGGAGAACGATTGCAAGTAGAATGGGAGGTAAATACAGATACTGAAATTCTCGTCCCTCCACTTATTGTTCAACCGTTAGTGGAGAATGCCGTTCGACATGGTGTTTTAAATCAGTTAAAAGGTGGAACGTTACGTATTCGAATTGAGAAGCGAGCAGATGCAGTTCATTTTGCTATCATAGATACTGGAAGTGGTATGGATGATGAACAGATTAAAGTGTTACTGAGCCCAGAAAATAAAGAACAACGAGGGATTGGTCTGTTTAATACACATAGCCGTTTGATACGAATGTATGGACAAGGATTGCACATTCAAAGTAAGCTAGGCGAAGGAACAACGGTGTCTTTCATTATTCCTGACAAGATACGGTAGGAAAGAAGTAGAAATTGAATAGATTATGTTTTACATGATGCGAACCCCTAGGATTAGATTTTGGTCTACTTTAGGGCTTCGCATCAATATTTTGTATTGTTTTGTTGATGAATGTTATTAAGTACAATAGAATATATGACTTTTCTTCTATAGATTATAAGGTACCTTCTTAGTTATTTGATATTCTGACCACGAACCGTCCATTTGTTTCTCGTAACTAGAATATATCCCTGTACAAGTATCAAACTTTAATAAAGGCACTATGTTACTTTTTGTTGTTTCCCCATCAATAAAGAAATGACTCTCCTTATCCCAATATACTTTTCCTAGATAATTGTTATCATTCGACACAACCACTGTTGAAGTATGGCCTGCAATAATATCTTTATAAAACACGCCCGTTTCAGGTGGATATTTCCATGTAAAGTCATAAGGATCTGTTGCATGCTTCCATAAAGATTCATCTGTTTCACAAATGCCCGCATGCACATATATTTGATTATCTGTTTCATAAAATAATGGTTCTTTTTCTTTGTTAGCAAGCCAATCTAAAAGCTCTGAATGAGATTTTCTTATTTCCTTCACCATATATTGACTAATTTCCGAATAGGATTCTTTTTTTCTTTCTATATTTAAAAGTATTTCATTAAGCTGTTCACTAGAAAAAAAGCTTTTGACAGTAATAAAGTTTGCTTCTTGTGCAAGCCATTGTAATCTATCCTTTAAAGTGAACCATTCCATAAACATTTGTTCGTGATTCCCTAGTAAACTAATGACCTGTTTAGGATATTGTTCTTCTAATTTTTTTATATGGTAAAGTACCCGACAGCTATCTTTTCCTCTGTCTAAATAATCACCAAGAAAAATTAGTTTATGATTTCTATCAGAATCTAAATCAACTAGACTTAGCGTGTCAAGCATAGCTTCATAATCTCCGTGGATATCGCTAACAGCATATATTATTGCCATTTAAACTCTCCCCTTATGAATAAATTTTTTTCCTATACATACTCTGTTATAGTCCCATAGGATACATTCATATACGGAAATTCTTGATTAAAGGTATGTTGTCTTATAAGTTTTTATGATATTTGATATTACATGAAACGATTGTATCAACCTCTTATTCAAAACCCAAAAAATTCATTTGATTTTCTATCTAATTAGCTCTTTTATGTTCGACTTTTCCTTTTAGATAGTCGAGCATTAATTTAATCTAACCCATTTTAAAATTTTCACTTATCTACTTCCGAAAAAAAAACGAGCAACAGGACGCACCTATTGCTCATTGATTTCTTGTAAACTCTTTTATGTGTATTATTATTTTTGTGTTAGGTTCATATATTCATTAATTAACCTATCTAATTTTTGGCTAGCTTGAATAGTATGAGGATGATTCATTCCCTTTTCCTTACTGATCTGAACCAGACTAATTTTTAAAGATTTAATTTCACGATATAATTCCTTTCTCGGTTTCAATTCTTTTCTCCTGTTCTTTAGTTTCTGAAATGCACCAGTCATTCTATAAATACTTAACACAAGCCGATATAACCACTATTACAATGGTTTCTAGAAGGTTACATCAACAATATTAATCATTTTTATTTCTTCATTTTTTAACATTCACTTATACGCTTATGCGTAATTAATTCATCTCATTGTAATGTACGCTTAATCGTAAAGTCAACGTATGAGGTGCTACTTAAATGAAAAAAGTAAAATTACAAATTAATCAACTATTGCATAATCGAAATATATCTCTTACTCAGCTACATATTAAAACAGGTATTCGCCTAGCTGCATTAAGTGAATTAGCAAATGGAAAAAGACAACGCATCCAGTTTGAACACCTAGAAAAAATTGTACAAGCATTTGAGATTGAAGATATGAATGAAATTCTTTCTATTGTTGAAGAAGATGAAGTCAAAGACATAAAGTAATTATTCCATGACTCATCCTTAATACTGGACCTATGTCAATATCTTGGACACAAATAGCTTAAGTTTTTAATGATATTTTCAGCTGATATTTCGGCAGATATTTTCTACCTCTTGTGGTGTCATATAATTTATACTCCCATGAATTCTTTTGCGATTATACCAACCTTCAATGTACTGAAATAACGCTATTTTCGCTGAATATTCATCTAGATACTGAACATGATTGACTTCTTCCTTTTTTAAAATGGCATGGAACGATTCAATGCAAGCATTGTCATAAGGGCTACCTTTATAGCTAAAAGAATGCATTATGTTAAATTCGGTGATCAAAAATGCGAATTCATCGCTTGTATATTGACTACCAAGGTCTGAATGAAAGATAAGTTCTTCACAGGGTTGTTGGGTTTCATATGCATTTCGTAATGCGGTGCTTATTAATTCCGTTGTCATTGTGCGTCCAAAAGAATGGCCAACAATCTTTCTTGAATGCAAATCCAAAACAGTTGCCAGATAGCACCAACCCTGCTTTAACGTGTGGATATAAGTAATATCTCCAACCCATTTTTCATTGATTGTTTTCGTCTCAAAATCACGCTCTAAAATATTCTCACGTTCTATTATCTTTTCTTTACTCGGTGTCGGACGGAATTTCTTCGTTGTGATGGACCTGATATTTGCCTTTTTCATCAGGCGTTGCACACGTTTTAAACTTACATGATATCCGGCCAACTCTAATAAATGGTGGATTTTTGGTGCACCATAACGTTGTTTACTGTCGTTAAAAATTCGGATGATTTCTTTTGTTAGTTGTCGATTTTCCTGTTCTTGTTTTGAGATAGAAAACGTTAATGATTGATAGTACGTGCTCCTAGGAACACCAAGCACTTCACACAATGTATGAACAGGGTAATATTCTCTTTCTTGCTCGATGAAATCCGTAATATCGTTGTCGGTTACTTTTTTGCGAATATGGCCATAGCTTTTTTTAATATTTCGTTCTCCTGTTGTAACTTAAGCATTTCTTTTTGCATCTTTGCGTAATCATCTGGTGTTACGGATGATCCATCTTCTAGCTCTACTGGATTGAATTTTTTTATCCATGCATAAATAGTTACTTCTGAAACGCCATATTCACTGCTTAATTCCCTAACTGATTGACCTGAACGATATAAATCAACAACCATCTTCCTAAAATCATCATTGTAACGTTTACCATGTTTGTGATTTGCCATTGGACACAACCCCCTAGTAATAATTTTAAAGACTTAACTAAGTTGTGTCCATGAAACTATACTAGCATCATACTGACACCTTCCTTAGGTAATATATTTATTGATATACTAAACCATTGTTAAAACCACCACTTATTCTTTTTAAAAGATGAATAGGTGGTGGTTTTTTAGCTAAAATCAACTTTTATTCAACAATATCGCGGTGTATCTTTACCCCATTCTTAAGCATCAAAAACCTGTATGTAAAATTTTGCAAAATATAGATTAGTCTTAAATAAGATAATATACAATTTGGTACAAAAACATTAGAATTAGTAGTGGATAAAGATATAAAAAGTTTTTTATATTAATTAGGAACCGAAACAAACTACTAAACTAGTTACAATAAGGGCTGTCTCAAGATTTAAAATTAAAAATGCAATGATCATAGAAAAAAGAGCTAAAACCTTTATTGTTTAAGGGATTCAGCTCTTTTTTCTTTTACTTCTATTTTTTAGTTTCATGGGGTTGACCGATTAATCCATATAATAGCAACTCATAAAGCTCACTAAGCACTGCTTGATTATTCGCTTTTACCACATCTGAATTACTGATAATATTTTGACACATTTTAAGATAAACCATCATTGCTTCCGTAGATATTTTTCGATGGATATACCCTTCTCTTCTCCCCTTTTCCAAAAAAGTTTCTAATAAAGCAGGGTAGCGTTCATGAAAGACTTTCTTTACGAGGGTATTCACATCGTCGCTTTCCTTAATAAATTTTTCTAATAAATTTAAGTTAGCAGGATTCAAGAATAAATTCTGATTTTTCATCGCTTTTTCAAGTAACTCATTAAATGGTAAATCACTCTCCCACAATAACTCTTTTTCTCTTAAAGCATCTTCTATTAAATCGCTTGCCACTTCTTTGATTAAGCCATCTTTGGTTTTAAAGTAATTATATATACTAGCTGGTGAAACTTGTGCTTCTTTAGCTATTTCACTAACACTAGTCTTCTCAATTCCGTATGCATTAAAAAGCTTGCACGCAGCTTTTTTGATTTTTGTTTGCTTACTTATTGTTCTTTGCTCATATCCATTCATTCCATTTACCTCCATGCTTATCATCATAAATAATATTTTAGAGTGATTAAATAAAAATTATATAAAACAATTGACAAAAAAGGAAGGCTAATCTAATGTTTTGTATAATATAAACTTATTCACTACAAAACATATAACGAGGGGTTTTCAAATGAATATTATAGAAACTCGCAACTTAACAAAATCATTTGGTTCATTTAAGGCGTTAAAAGAAGTGAATCTCACTGTCAAAAAAGGTGAAGTTCATGGATTTATTGGTCCGAATGGAGCTGGAAAATCAACCACTATTCGAATACTATTAGGTTTATTGCGGAAGAGTTCTGGAACTGTCTCTTTATTAGGAGGAGATCCGTGGAAAGATGCTGTCACTCTGCATGCAAATCTTGTATATGTGCCCGGAGATGTAAGCTTATGGCCAGATCTAACAGGTGGAGAAATCATTGATTTTCTAGGACGTTTACAAGGGAAGCAAAATTTAGAAAAGAGAAACGAGTTGATTAAGAAGTTTCAGCTTGATTTGCAGAAAAAATCATCTACTTATTCTAAAGGGAATCGGCAGAAGGTTGCTTTGATTGCCGCTCTTTCATGTGATGTAGACCTGTACTTATTTGATGAGCCAACTTCTGGATTAGATCCATTGATGGAAGCTACTTTTCAAGAATGTGTAGCTGAAATAAAATCTGAAGGAAAAACCGTTCTCCTTTCTAGCCATATCCTATCCGAAGTGGAGGCTCTTTGTGACAGAGTAAGTATTATTAGACAAGGAACAATTGTCGAAACTGGAACACTTCAAGAATTAAGACATCTCACTAGAACAACTATCAGTATAGCTACACAAGATATCATTCCGGATTTAGACCAAATAGAAGGTGTTTATGATATTTCTTATAACAATAACCAGTATCGTTTTTCCATTGATGGTTCTGCTATTAATCATGTTATGAAAAAGTTGTCCTCTGTTAATATTCAATCTTTCACTGCTGAACCGCCTAGCTTAGAAGATTTATTTATGCGTCATTATGATGTGAAGGAGGAAATTTAAGTTGATTAACAAAAGCTTCGCTGGAACAAAAACATTAATTTCTTTATATCTTAGAAGGGATCGTTTTCTCCTTCCTATTTGGATATTGTTACCGTTATTTATGTTAATTGGACATGCTTTTTCTTTTCTCTCACTGACTAGCAATCTAGAAATAACTTCTGTAATCACCGAATTAAATCAAGATAGTTTAGTATCTGCGGTACATGGACCAATTATGTCTATGGATATTGTTGGAGCCACATTGTGGAGAGCTATAAATCCCATTACTTTATTGCTAGGTGTTAGCGTAATTCTTACAGTTATTCGACACACGAGAACCGATGAGGAGAATGGACGGACTGAACTTATTAATTCTTTGGTACTTGGCAGATATGCCAGTTTAACTGCGATAACTTGTGTGGTAACTTTAGGTGTTTTTTTATCCAATGTTTTCATGAGTATTACCATGCTGGTCCTTGGAGCTTCCATTAAACAGATTATCATTTTTGGTGTTACATTATTCTTTGCAGGCGTATTTTATACAGGGATTGGATTATTAGCCTGCCAACTAAGAAATAATAGCTCTGCTGCACGGAATATAGGAATCACTATTTTGGGATTAAGCTTAGTCATCAATATTTTGAATAACTTTGGTGGAAGCAATCTTTTTCTAAAATGGTTTTCCCCTATCTCTTGGACTCGGATTACTTCTCCTTTTGCAGATGAAAACGCTTTTGGTTTAATTCCCTTGTTTGTGATTGCACTACTCCCTATTATTCTCGCTTACTTTCTTTCTACTAAAAGAGACAATGGTGGTGCTATTTTCGGAGTACAAGCTGGTCCTGCAGAGGCCGCTCCTTCTTTTAAAAACCCTCTTACATTATCTTGGAGGGTTCATAAGGGAATGTTTGTAGGATGGATCGTAGCTGTCACGCTTCATATAGGAGCTTTTGTAGCTATTTCTCCTACCATTTCAGGACAAATCAGCTCCCTATTTGCGGAAATTGGAGGAGATAATTGGATGGAAGGCATACCAATCGGATTGCTGTTTGTCAGCATTGGTATTTATATTATGGCACTGTTTATCGGGCTATATGCTTTGCTTGCATTGAACGGATTGAAGAAAGAAGAGCTAGATGGACGTAACGAAATTATCTTAGATAAAAAAGTAAATAGAAAATCGTATATGTTTAGCTTTATCTTTATCGCATTAGGTGGCTCAGCAATTCTGCTTATTCTAATGGGAGTCATTGGGGGCATTATTTATAGCTCTGTTGCAGGTAGTTGGGGAAATGAATTTTGGCAAATTTTGATGATGGGAATTTCTAAAATCCCAGCAGTATGGACACTTATCGGAGTATTTAGCTTGTTATATGGTTTCTTTCCAAAAATAACTGCTCTTAGCTGGGGACTATGGGGACTTTTTGGTTTATTGGAAGTCGCTTGGGAAAGTGGTCTTGTTGGCTGGGAAATCATGCAGTTATCTCCTTTCGCATTTTCACATTATACGATTCAAGTAGAGAATTTATCTATTGTAGCACTGAGTATTAATTTACTATTTGCTGTTGTTTGCATCTATTTTGGTATGCTTGCTTATCTGAGACGTGATGTGATGACAAAACCTTGATTTTACAATCTGATTCTTTTACGCTATTGTTGCTATTTTAGCATCCGCACACCAAACCCCTACCAGGAATGAATTGGTAGGGGATTTGGGTAGAAGACTACATTATGTTTTAATCTATTTTATCTAATTTAGTTTAGAACAAATGCTGTTCAATAGACATTTCCATTTCAAATTAAGTTATAGTATATTTCCTTAAAATAAGGGTGAAGCATTTATAACTGGCTCTTATTTCATTATATATTTTACTTTCTTATTAGCTGCTCTATTAACAAAAGTAAATAATACTAATGCAATCAAAACTAATATACTGCTTCCTATTCCCACATCATTTACTGAACTTATACTTATAACGCCTCCCCCCACAAATGCTCCTAATCCAATTCCAATATAAAGAGCTGAGGCACTAAATGATAAAACCATTTGAGCCTGCTTAGGATTCAAAGCTAAATCAAGATATCAAAGTATTTTGTTTCTGTAGCTATGATAAACAATTGATCATATAAATATCCTGTTTCTAAACGCACATTTTTTAATAATAATGTCAAAAGAATCTCTCTCCTTTTATAAACTTCTTTAAGAACTTAAAATATTCTACTATGAACTATCTAGAAATTTTATTTAGTGTCAATCCAGTAGTAAGCACACGCTTAATAAATAAAGAGCATATCAGGCCTATGATAGCTACGACGACAGCAAAAGTATAAGCATGCTGAATCCCATAAACTAGAGACTCTACCTCAGCATTACTAGAGTTATTCACTTGAGATAAAAAAGTATTTTGGCTTCTATTCAGTATACTTACAGCAATTGCTGTTCCAATTGCACCAGAGGTTTGAATAGTAGTATTTATAATTGCTGTCCCATCAGGGTAATTACTTTGTTCTAATTGATTTAATCCATTGGTTTGTGATGGTGTGGTAATCATGGACATCCCTACCATTAACAAAGTATAAAAAATGATTATCGTTAACCCATAAGTAGTTGTAGATATTTGCGAAAATACTATTACTGAAATAGTACCAAAAGCAAAACCCGGTATTACGACCCATCTAGGACCAAATCTATCAAATAAATATCCCGTTACAAGCGCCATAATTCCATTAATAATTCCGCCAGGCAGCAATAGTAATCCTGCATCAGAGACGACAAACTTAATCCACCTTGGATATACATAGGGAGTAATAAATTACTTGAGAAGATGATAAAGTTACTCAAAACCGTTAAGCCTATGCCCATCATAAACATCGGATGCTTAAAAATGCGAATGTTAAGAATTGGTTCTTCCAGTTTTAATTGACGTCTACCAAACAATATTATGGAAATTACTCCTATGAGTAGTGAGAAGAAAACTGGCAAACTAGACCATCCGAATTGTTCTTCTCCCGCTAAACTGAATCCCATTACAAGACCACTAAATCCTAGAGTTGATAACATAATGGAAATAAAATCAATAGCTGGTTTCTTTTCAACAGAAAGATCAATTATGTAAACTAACCCTAAACATAATGACAGTAATAAAAATGGAATAGGTATCCAAAATACCCAATGCCAGTTTAAATATTCGACAATAAATCCCGAAATGGCTGGACCAGTTGCAGGAGCAAACATCATCACTAAGCTAACCATACCCATCGCAACCCCACGTCTATGTGGTGGAAAAATAACTAAAAGAGTATTAAATAAAAGCGGTGTAGCTAAACCTGTACCACATGCTTGAATAATTCGACCAAGTAAAAGTACATAAAAATTGGGAGAATTGGCCGCAAGCACTAAACCAGTAACGGAAAAAAGTATAGCAATAGTAAAAATTTTCCTTGTTTTAAAACGTTTTATCAATAAACCTGAAATAGGAATCAGAGTACCTAATACAAGTAGATAACTAGTTGTCAGCCACTGTACAGTAGCAGCAGAAACCTCAAATTCTATCATTAAATGATGCAGGGCAATATTAAGAGCTGTTTGACTAAACATCCCCATAAATCCACAAATGAGTAAGGATATCATTAATGGTACAATTTTCACTTGGCTTTGATTGTTAGACATTATAATTCATCTCCAACTCCTTTAATTGTTGAGAGCAATATTTGTTAGTATTTTACCAAGCTAAGTTTATTTGAGTTGGAATAAATTTCATTATCCTGTTAAACACAGGTTCTTATTAGAGTGATAATTCCGACTATTTGAAATCAAGTTTCACTCAAAAAATTAATCAATTATAAATTATGTTCGTTTTTTCAACTTCACCTCGAAAAAGATGCTTAATAATTCTGTGACATTCGCCGAAAGTTTTACCTTCGTTCAGAAAAAACTTGCGCATCTACTTAAAAAGATGGAAAAACAAGCATGCTTATCAATTTCTAGTATGAAGTATAGAATCTCTTCACTGAACAAAGGTTAAAAACTGCTTCCAATGCTAGGTGCTTCTATACATTTCTACGTGTTTTGATGTAATGGTCACTCTTCATTCATTTAAAATCTTATACTTATGCTCCGGCTTCTTTTAAAATACGCTCAATTTCTTCAAATCCTCGTCGCTTTGCATGTTCTAATGGAGTAACTCCATCTCCATCACTAATATTTATATCTGCACCATGATTAACTAATAATTGTACAATCTGTTGATAATTCTCTCCGCCATCACCCAAAATAATTGCTTCCAATAATGCAGTCCAATGCAAATTATTAAGATGATCCACATCTGTGTCAGAGTTAATTAAAAGCTCCTTTACAACCTCAACATGTCCACGTTCTGAAGCAGGAATGAGTGCAGTTCCACCATAACGATTTGTTAAAGTTGTATCTGCCCCAGCTTCTATAGCAAGTTTAAGAATATCTAATAACCCTTCTGCCCCAGCATATAAAAGCACATTATCCTGATTATTATTGCGAATATCTATATCGGCTCCTTGTTCAATAAGTATCTTAACTGTCTTTACATTGTTATTATGTGTTGCTGCCATTACCGCTGTAACCCCTTGATTATCCTTCGTATTGATATCTGCTCCGGCTTCTAATAATTCTAAAACGCTATCTATATCCCCTTCTGTAGCTGCAAAAATTAATTGTTGATCCAATTTTGTTTCCTCTTTTCTTTCTGATTGTATAGGTGAATTTCCCTTAGATTCGGGAGTCGTACTACATGCAGTAAGCATAATAACGACAAATAAGCTTATTAATATTGCATTTAATCTCATAATACTCTGCTCCTCCCATATAAATATGTTATCATGAGAAGAATCATATGAAAAATATTAATAAAATCAGTTTTGTTAATTTTTTTCATATATAAAATAAGGAGAATGTAACGATGGATATTAGACAGCTTCGTTATTTTATTGCGATTGTAGAAGAAAGGAAAATTTCCGCTGCTGCCAAAAGGCTCCATATGACTCAGCCTCCTCTAAGCCAGCAATTAAAAGCCTTGGAAGAAGAACTCGGTTCAAAATTAGTTGAGCGAGATGGTAAATTTTTAGAATTGACAGAAGCTGGGAAAACACTATATATAAATGCTTTACAACTCACTCAATTGATGGAAAAAACGAAAGCAGAGGTAAAGGAGGTTGAGAAAGGAGTAAATGGATGGCTCACAATTGGGGTCAATACTTTTTCATTTAAAGACTTGCCTCATGTTCTAGCAGAATTTCAAAAACAATACCCGAAGATTACATATAAAATCCAACAAAATGAATCCTCCTATCTTTGTCAACTAGTTAGAGAGCGGATTGTGGAATTAGCAATTATTCGTTTGCCACTCAAATTAGATGATTTTTCTGTACTCCATCTCTGTAACGAATCTTTTTATTTCATTACATCTAAGGAGCATACATTATTTGATCAAGAAGTATCACTTGCAGAAATTCATCATTACCCACTTCTTTTTCCAAGTACAGAAGGTCTAGGTGTACATTATTTAATTACAGAAGCATTTTCTCGTTTTAAACTCCAGCCTAATATTGTTGGAGAATGTTCTGATATTAGTCTTTTAATGGATTTAGTCACAAATAATTTTGCTACCGCTATTGTCCCAGAAACTTTATTACACAGATATAGAGGATATCCTATCAACGCTTATCGAATATCAAAAACAACTGAATTAACAGGGTCAGTCGGTTTAATATGGCTTAAAAACCATAGTTTATCCAAAGCCGCTCAAAACTTTATAGAGATGATTCAAAAGATATAAATAAGAGCAATTATTATTTAATGTTATTGAGAATGATAGTCTAACTTTTTAGCCTCTGGTATTGTTAATATTGTCGCAAAAAATTGCGTAATAATAAATAGCCTAGAACCCTTATGAATAAAGAGTTCTAGGCTATTTTCTAAGTCACTCCCACTCTATAGTCGCTGGAGGCTTCCCAGTAATATCGTACACTACCCGATTCACATGATCGACTTCTGTTACGATACGGCTAGAGATTTTACTTAATACTTTCCAAGGGATTTCTGCGAATTCTGCTGTCATTGCGTCAACAGAATGGATTGCACGAACTCCTACTGTGTAATCGTATGAGCGAGCATTTCCTTTAACTCCTACGCTTCGGATATTAGGAAGTACTGCGAAATATTGCCAGATATCACGGTCGAGGCCTGCTGCTGCAATTTCTTCGCGTACTACAGCATCTGCTTCTCTTACAATGTGTAATTTTTCTTCGGTAATTTCACCTAATACACGAACTCCTAGTCCTGGTCCAGGGAATGGTTGTCTCCAAATAATATAATCTGGAATTCCTAATGCTGTTCCTAGTTCACGAACTTCATCTTTAAATAATAGGCTTAATGGTTCGATTAATTCGAATTCCATATCTTCTGGTAAGCCACCAACATTATGGTGTGATTTAACAAGCTTCCCTGCTTTTCCACCACTCTCAACAATATCACTATAAATGGTGCCTTGTGCTAGGAATTTAGTGTCTTTTAATTTCGCTGCTTCATCATCAAATACGTAGATGAATTCATTACCAATGATTTTACGTTTTTTCTCTGGATCATCTTCACCTTTTAGTTTTGATAAGAAGCGTTCTTGTGCATCTACTTTAATAACATTCATTTTGAAGTCTTCTGTAAATACGTGCATAACTTCATTTGCTTCGTTTTTACGTAATAATCCATGATCAACGAAGATACATGTTAGTTGATCACCTATTGCTTTATGAATTAAGACAGCAACAACGGAAGAGTCTACGCCTCCGCTTAGAGCACAGATTACTTTTTGATCTCCGACTTGGTCGCGAATTTTCTGCACTTGTTCTTCAATAATACGGTCCATCGTCCAGCCTCCGCTACATTGACAAACCGTAAATAGGAATTGTTTCAAAATAGCAATGCCGTGTTCTGTTGCTTCTTCTTCTAACTGGAATTGAATTCCAAACATTTGTTTTGCTGTATTGCTGATTGCTATTGCTTGTCCTGTTCCGTTTATTGCATCTACTTGAAAAGCTGCTGGTGATTCAACAGCTTGATTTCCTTGATTTAAGAAAACAGACTGATTTTGAGGGATACCATCAAATAAAACAGAATTACTTTGTACTTCTATATTACCTACTCCAGCTGCTTGTTCACTTGCAACTACTTTTCCTCCAAAATGAAGGGCCATTTGCAGCATACCAGAGCCAATAGCTAAGACAGGAACACCTAATTCAAATACTTCTTCAGCCACCATTGCGCTGTCTTCAGCTTGAATATCTTCATCTGTTCCCATTAAAATAATTCCTTTAGGATCTAGTGCTTTGATTTCCTCAATTGTTACAGTGTTTGGATACAGCTCACTATACACATGCTGTTCTCTGATCTTTCTTGCTAACAATTGATTATTCTTGTTACCGAGATCCAAAATTACAATTTTTTCATCATTACTCATGTTATCTCTCCTCGTCAATCTGTTAGGATGCTTCCTATTTATTATTCCTTCCTCATCTGGTCAACTAATTCTTTCCAAATTGGGATGAATTCTTTTGTTTGCAAATCATTGCCTTCATTATTATACAATATTTGCTCATAGATTTGATTTAATAAACTCATATTTTTTGTATGATATCTTTCATCAATTTGTTCTGCGTATTCTCTTAGTGTTTGTTCCGGTCGACGAGCTAATGTATAGTGTCCTAATAAAGTTAGTAAAAATAAGTAACTCTCTGTAAAGGTTTTTTCTGTTGGGTCTCGCATCCATTTTCTATATACCCATATTGTCTTCCATCTAAATCTAGTTTTATAAATAATAAAAGCTAGAATTAATAAGAAGATAACACCAATTGTAACATAAAGCCCTGTTCTGTTTGGCTCTACCTCTTCCTCTTCTCCTGCTTCATTCGTTGGACCAAGATCTTCCATTTCTGGAGGCATCATTTCGTCTTCTTCTGGTTCTGGTGTTTCAACTTCTGTATCATCTGTTTCTGGTAAATCTACTTCTGGCTGATCTAAATTTGTATTTCGGAATGTAGATGGGTTATCAAATCCTTGTGTTGGCTCAAATGGAACCCAGCCTTCATTTGGAAAATATACTTCTACCCATGAGTGTGCATTCGCATTAGTCACTTCAAAATCTCTCATTCCGTCATCATTCACCCTTTGTTCTTCTCCACCAGTGAAGCCTTTTGCCCAGCGAGCGGGAATATCTAAGGTTCTTAGCATAACAACCATTGAGGTGGAATAGTTGTCACAATAGCCTATTTGCGTTTCAAACAAGAATTGATCTACATAGTCTTGATCCTCTTCTGGATATGGTACATCCTCTATGACATATTCAAAACCATTTTGATTAAAATATTGTTCCACTGCCTTTGCCTGATCGTAACGATTATCTGTACCTGCTGTAATCTCTTCTGCTAATTCACGAACTCGATCTGGTAAGGTATCAGGAACCCGAGTATAATTTTCCATAATATTTTCTGGGTCATTACCAGCTGTAACAGCACGTAATGCTTCAAGGGAATAGACTGGTTCATCAAAGGTCATCGAATATTCCTGAAGTTGAACCGTTTCATCACGAATTTGTGCTCTTACCATATTTGCATTAGGATCTCGTGAAAAGACAACCCCTTCTATTGCTTGTACCCCTTTCATCCCATAAGGATAAACTAAATTGTTCATCGTATTGTTTCCATTAAATCTTACATATGCTGTTTCTTCTTCCGTTTGAACAGAACCAGCATAAAAGTCTAAGTTGATTTCCCCATTTGCTTGTTCTTCATATGCTAGATCTGCCGAGCGCTCCCAGCCTTTACCTGTGTAGACATCTTTCGTTTCTACACGCCAATATTGTCTATTTGCTGTTGTTGCCTGAAAAACAGGTGTGTAGTCTTGTTGAAAGGAACCTCCTAAGTTTGAATCATTACTTCCATAACCTACTCTTCGTGTTCCTTGTCCATCTCCATCATTTCCAAAATTTGTTGCTGATTTAAAGAACGGAACCGGATCTGGCCATTGTGGCGCAAATGATGGTGTTATGATTCCAATAGCTGAAGCTAAAAATGTCATCCCAATGATAGGAACTAACCAAACCTTAAGCTTTCCGAACCATGGAAAATCAATTTTCTCCCGATCTATTTCTTTAAAGTAATGTGCAACTCCCAAGGCGATAAAGGAGATAATAAAGGTTCGTACAATTGGAACAAACCCTTCATACATCGTAAATGTATCCAGCAATGCCAAATAAAGAAAGGTAAAGAACAGAAATACAAAAATCCGCTTCATAACTACAAACCAATAATGTACTAAATAACTCATCACCCAAATAATCAATAGGAAAAGAAGTGTTCGAAAGAAAGAAGTAATTTCTCCCATTTGATTGCTGAAAATTGCTTGAATATTAAACACTAATTCCACAGACACTTCATTAAACCAAAGTTTCGAGAATAGCTTTTCTGTTAAAAATAAAGCATGTAAGATCATTACTACCCCAAAGCCTTTTAATAGAAAGGATGCCCACCAAGGTAGCCTGAAAACAGAAATAGCAAAACAGAGTGCCGCATACATAATGAAAACTGTGACATTACTTTTATCCGAAATAATTTGAAGTGGATATAACCATTCTAGAAATAAGAAAAATCCACATAAATATAAAATAGAAGTATACAATATTGGAATTCGATTGGAATTTAACATTTATCCAGTCACCTCTAACCACTGCTGCTTCATTTCCTTTTCAGTTAATACTTGAATATCCACATTAGCAAACTGTAGCTCTTGAATCATTTCATAATCCTTTGGCGTAATTTTCTTTGCAGCCATAATGATCAACACGGTAATTTTTCGTGTTTTTCTTCGTAATTCTGTTAATACTTGCTTAAATGCTGCATCCATTCTTGTAGTCACGATGATAATCGCAAATTGCCCATTTGTTTTCGTAATCTCTTCTTTTAATTGAACAGAAAAATTCCGGTTATTACTCGGCTGTATTCGCATTAAAAGATTACGGATTTTTTCGTATTTATTTGGATCTGGTTTTAAGGAAACTCTCCCCGCATCTTTGCCAATAGATAACAATCCTACATTGGTTCCTTGTCTTTGTAATAGTCCTACTAAAGACATCACAATTTCTACAGAGCCTTCATAAGGAATTTCTGACATATTTTGATGTGAACTGCTATCTAACACAATTAATGTATCTGTACTTTTTTCCTGTTCAAACTCTTTTGTCATGATTTTATTCTTTCTTGCTGTTTGCTTCCAATCTACCCAGGACAGTCGATCTCCTGGGATGTATTCACGGGTACCAGACACAATATTTGCTTGCCTCGCATGTAATACGGAAGAAGAAATCGGTCCATGCTCAAAGCTGCTGATCTGTTCATCCATCGTTATTTTCCGTTCATTTGGGTAAACTTGGATATAGTCTTTTAGATGAAAAGTATGTTCTTTTTTGATAAATCCAAATAAATCAGATGTACGTACTTTAACCTTTTGCAGGATGTGCTCACCACGCGGTACTTGATGGAGCTGGAATGGAATTTCAATGACACGTTTAAACCAGGGGAAAATAATTTTCTTTGATTCTCTTTCTATATATAAATGCTGTCCGGAATCAAAGGTAGTATATTTTGTTAGTCCATTATCAATTCTCTTTAATGTATTTGGGAAAACTGCTTCACAAACTAACGAAAAAAGAGGAAAAGGAATGGAGCGTTTTATCCTAATTACTAATAAAATATCATCACCAGCACGAATAATTCTCTTCTGTAGCTTTCTTTCTACTTGCCATTTGCTAATTGGATACAGCTTCAAGCAGACTACATAGATAAAAATTGGCAAAAAACTGAAAAACATAAACCAGCTTACCTTTCCACCTTGAAACATTGCATATGCAAATAAGATGGCGAAAATAAGGCAAGCGAATAAAAATTGCCGTAGCTGTTTCATCACTAAGATTCCTTCCGAACCGGAATAAATGTTTGATTAATAATTTGCTTAATCACCTGTTCATTCGATAAACCTTCAAAAGTTGCTTCTGGTGTTAAAATAATGCGATGGGATAAAACAAAAGGTGCAAGGAATTTCACATCATCTGGTAGTACATAATCACGCTGATGAATATAAGCATAAGCTTTTGCTGCTTTCATTAAAGCGATTGCTCCACGCGGGCTTACACCTAAAGAGATTTCTTTGTCCGTTCTAGTTACAGTAACTAGATTCACAATATAACGTTGTACTGTATCAGAAACATGAATATTCTTTACTTCTTCTTGTATCTTAATTAATTCGTCCTTTGTCATCACAGCAGAAAGATGTTCAATTGGATGATCACGTGATGTTCGATTTAACATCTCTAGCTCTTCCTGATAAGATGGGTAGCCCATTTTCAGCTTCAAGATAAATCGATCTAATTGAGCTTCTGGTAGAGGATATGTACCTTCATATTCAATGGGATTCTGTGTTGCCATAACGAAAAATGGCTTTTCCAATGGAAGTGTTTTCCCGTCTACTGTTACTCCCCCTTCTTCCATTCCTTCTAATAATGATGCTTGTGTTTTAGGAGAAGTACGATTGATTTCATCTGCTAAAACAATATTTCCAAAAACAGGTCCTTCATGGAACTCAAACTCTAACTTTTGTGGATTATAAATAGAAACTCCTGTTACATCTGAAGGTAGTAAATCAGGAGTGAATTGAATTCTACGAAAATCACAACTTAATGATTTTGCTAGTGCACGGACGAGCATCGTTTTACCTACACCTGGAACATCTTCTAGTAACACATGCCCTTGTGCTAATAAAGCGACTAAGCTTAATGTTGCTGCATCTCTTTTTCCTAAAATTACTTGTTCGATATTATCTAATACTTGCTCAATTTTTTTATAGTAAACAGATGTTTCGCTCATAAATACAATGCCCCTTTCCATAACCGTAGTTATCTACATTATAAAGAAAAACTGCTTATAAATACATTGATAAGAACCATTATCAATTATTATTTTTTATGTCTCTCCTCACATGGAATAAAATGGATCTAACTAAACGGAGAAGTTAAAGAATCATGATGATATAAAAGTTGCATAACCATGACAATGTGCCCAACGCGATTCCTTCGTCAAGCGGTACGATGAAGCTATTTTTGAAAATGGAATTCCTTTTCTTGGTGTGATTCGTATACGAATCGAATTAAAGGAGCTTACATGGTGCGTGGCTTACATGATTTGGTAATGGCTATAATTACATTACCCGATTTATGGTGTTCTCAAATCATTATTTTCAAAGGAGATGGATATTTCAGAAAGGGGTCTAGCTACTCAAAATAAATTCTACCGGGCAAATTGCCATTTAGAAATCCCTTATACAATAGAAAAAATAAGCCTTGGATAAATAATCATATTCATCCAAGACCAAATCTATTAAGCATTCAATTTTTCGTTAATTGTTTCAATTAATGCTGGTAATTCGCCCATTGTACGAATGGTAAATTGAGCACCATGCTGGATAAAACGTCTTTCTACCTCAGCGATTTTGCTTTCTTTTTCTTCCTTAGATAATCCGTTAAATTCTTCTTCGGTAAGTCCCATTTCTGAGCTTCCTACCACAACTCCAACTGCCCAAACACCTGCCGCCAATGCTTCTTTAATATCTGAAACTGTATCTCCCACTTTAACAACGTGACGAGCAGCAGATAGCTGTAGTTTTTCCATATTATGATAAATCATATACGGGTATGGGCGTCCTAAAGAATTGGTATCATCTGCCGTTACATAATAATCAGGTGCATACCCTTTTTTCTCCGCTTCAGATACAACAATATCCATCATACTTTTGGTATACCCAGTAGTTGAACCAATTTTCAATCCTTGTTTTCTTAATGTTTCTACGGTAGTTAATACTTCAGGAATTGGATTCGTGAATTTCGCTAACGTAGCGATTAAAGTCTCTTCAAATTCACTGTAAAGCTTCTTCACATCATCTTCATTCGCAGTTCTTCCGTATTTTGTTTCCCAGGCTTCTGCAATTCTTGGCATGGAAAGCATCGCTCGCACATGATCAATTTTTAACATTCCCATTGGTTCTCTTGCTTCCGCCATTGTCACTTCAATTCCTGCATTTTTAAAAATATCCACGAAAACCTGCACTGGAGCAAAACATCCAAAGTCCACTGTCGTTCCTGCCCAATCAAAAATTACACCTTCTATTTTTATCATTTTGCAAGCACCCCCATATATTCATCAATAATATCACAAAGCTGTTCGATTTCTGTATCATAAATTTCGCCAATATTTCCAACCCGGAATGTATCAACTTCAGTAAGTTTCCCAGGATAGAGCACAAATCCTTTTGTTTTTACATACTCATAAAAATCTGTGAAGGAAAAGAATTCATCTGGAAATAAATAGGTTGCGATAATCGGAGATTGCTTCTCTTCCGATATATAAGCATGGATTCCAGCGTCTGCAAATCTTGATCTAATTCGCTTATTATTCTTTTCATAGCGTGCTTGACGTGCAGGAACTCCACCTTCATCTAATAATTCATCAATTGCTTTTGAAAATGCTGCTACTACATGAGTTGGAGAAGTATAACGCCATTTCCCATCATGATTCATTTCCTTCCATTGCTCGTATAAATCCAATGATATGCTTCGAGCATTTCCTTCACATTGCTTCAATTGATTAAGCTTAGCAATGACAAAGCCGAAGCCTGGTACTCCTTGGATACATTTATTTGCACTACTTATTAAATAGTCAATTCCTAGTTCTTCTACATTTATTTCGATGCCACCAAAACTACTCATCGCATCAATAATTAGTACTTTATCAAATGCTTTTGCAACAGTAGCTACTTCTTCTAATGGATTTAAAATTCCAGTAGTTGTTTCACAATGCACCATGACAACATGTGTAATCATTGGATCGTTCTCTAAACGGCTACGAATTTCTGCTATATCTGGATGTAGATTGAAGTCAACACTGTATTCGTCATAATGAATTCCAATATATTTTGCCATTTCTACAATACGTTTTCCGTAAGCACCATTTGTGATAATTAATGCCTTATCACTTGCACCTAATGCTGTTTGCATCACAGATTCTACAGAGAAAGTCCCACTACCTTGCATCAAAACTGTTGTGTACTCATCCTCTGTTACATGCGCTAGCTCAAGTAGCTGGGAACGAATCTTTTGAGTAATCCTTTTATACTCATCATCCCATGTACAACGATCAATCTTCATCATATCCTTGACTGAAGCTGTTGTTGTTAATGGTCCAGGAGTCAGTAATTTATAATCTGTCATTTATGATTTCCCCTTACTTATTATTTTGCCGCATTAAAGAATGCCTGATGTTTTTCTAATAACTCTACTGTTAAAGGCTCTGGAAAACTCTTTGAATATGCCGGTTCAAACACTGAATCTACAGACTCCCCTTCGTATAATGCTACAGGGTAGAAATCAATCATTTTTGCACGACTATCATTCATTAACACTTCAGCCATTTCCATAGCTAATTCATTATGTCCAGATTCTTTATTTACTACAGCAACTGCTTCCGTTAAAGAGAAGTTTCCTTCAACTGGATCAATAAACTCAATAGGTGCTCCTGACTCTTGAGCAATAACTGCTTGGTGACGTAACCCAAATCCTAACGCAACTTCACCTGACTGTACTTTCTTAATCGGTCCTGAACCTGAGCTTTCTAAATGTGGGCCTACATTCTTCACTAATTTTTCTAATACTTCCTGACCTTCTTCTTCACCATACGCATCTATGACAGCTTGAACCATTAACCATGCTGTAGAAGAATCCGTGATATTTGGAATCGATACAAAGCCTTCATAAACAGGATCGGTTAAATCTTTAATCGATGCTGGAACTGGTAAATTATTTGCTTTCATTACTTCTGTATTTACAAAGATAGCCCCTGTGTTACCTAAAATCGGTAAATAATAAGATGGATGCTCCTCTATTGCCTTTGTCTCAAAAGATAAATCAGCGAACATTTCGTGCTTGTCCTGTGCACTTTGTAAGAAATAAGTACTCATCGTAATTAAATCGGCTTGTATCGTCTTCCCTTCAGCCATTAACTTTCCACCTAATTCAGATGTTGCTAGAGATTGAATGATATACTTTCCTTCATAACCCGCTTCATCTAATGTTTCTTTCCATGCGTTTACTGCTTCTTCATCCGCATTAGTTAATAAAACAACTTGATCTCCTGAATCTCCATCACTTTTTTGACTTGATCCTTTTCCACATGCTGATAAGACAAGCATAATTGCTAATAAGACTACGAAACCTTTAAATTTTTTCATCATTTTTCTCCTTTGTAGGGGGTGTTCAAAAGTCCAACAAAACGGCCTTTTTAAACACGCACTTGTAGTTAAGCTACACTACGTAGTTTTGTTTTTGTCTTTTGGCGAATTTTTATCTTCTGTAAACCATCACATACTAATCTCATAGCCAAATTCGTGCCAAAAATAAGGATTGATAACACGAAGATGTCATTAAACTGTGCAAAATGCTGTAACTCTTTAATTTTACTTGCTACTACAGATGTTTCTGCTGTAACTAAGAAGATTAATCCTGATATAGTAACCATCGCATTAATAAAGTAATAACTAAACATTTCTAATACTGTAGAAATAGAGTTTGGTAATACAACACGACGGATTGTTTTCAACCAACTGTCCCCTAATAGCTCTCCTGTTGTCTCCCAGGAAGGATTCATTTTTGCTAGGGAGTTTTTCGCCATTAAATATGGTGTAGTAAAATAATGCACAATCGTACTTAAAATAATGATGATAAATGTTCCTTTCAAGCTACTCTCATTGAAGAATAGTAAATAGGATAAACCAAGTACCATTCCTGGAACTGTATTGGTAATCATGGAGATGATATCCATCGTTCCGCGACCTTTTACTTTTGTACGAATATTTAACAGTGCTGCTCCGTAAGCAATAATCGTTCCAAATACGGCAGTAAGTCCTGCAACAAGTAATGAGTTTTGATAAACATTAACCAGATCATTGGATGTAAATACTGACGAAAAATGCTTCCAAGTAAAAGACATATTATAAGGGTAGCTTTCTACTAATGGTGCAACGAGCATCACCACGAATACAGATACGATAGCTATTAATGTCATGACAGATATACTTCCAAATAAGATATCTCTCCCTCGGTGCCGTAAAACTTCCGTATCTCCTACCTTGTCATAGTGGAATTGAAATTTATCTAAATATCTTAGTAGAATAATTCCGAATACTGCTGGTAAAAGCATTAACACTGCAATGGCAGCGCCTTGATCGAAATTAGGAATAGCTCCTAACATCACTCGATATAATTCAGTTGCAACAACCTCATATGTTCCACCAATCGATGCAGGAATCCCGAAGTCCGTGAAGCTTAAAATAAAGGATAAAACAAATGCTCCACCTAAGGTTCCTACTAGCGGACGTAAAATGGTATTGATAAATCCTCGAACTGGTCCATCTCCCATTAGCTTCGATACGATAATGAATTTCTTATCCATGTATGTAAAAGAGTTATGAATAAGTAGAAACGCTGATGGCAAAGTGTAAATGACATAGCCTATTAACAGACCATTAAATCCATAGATATCAAATAAATTTTGTCCGAACAATTTTGTAATGAGCCCCTGATTACCGAAAGAATAAATAATCGCAAAACCATAGGTAATGGTTGGCAGTAACATCGGAATCATAATGCCTGTTCGAATTACTTTTTTCAACGGTGAGAAGACTCTTGTTACATTGACCGTATAAGCAAGCGCAAATGCTAATGTTGTTGTAATAGTCGCTGTGATCGCTGAAATTTTTATACTATTTAAAAATGCAGCAGTTATTTCCTTACTCTCAAATAATTCAAGATAATTCTTAATCGCAAAGCCTTCTTCGCTCGAAAAGGATTGAACAAATAAGAATAATAGTGGCAATGCTAGAAATGCTAGAAAGAGAGCAATAATCGCAATAAAAATAACCTTTGTTTCTATCTTTCCTTTATGCATACTGTTCACCGAATAAATGATAGATATTCTGACGCTTTATATGCAATTGCTTTAAAATAAATTCTTCCACGAAGTCATTGCTTGGGCGTTGAATAATATCTTGCGGTGCTCCAAACTGTGCGACATTACCATCTTTAATAATGACAATTTTATCCGATAAGGTTAAAGCCTCTTCTGGGTCATGTGTAACGATAATAGTTGTTAAATTAAACTCTTTCGCAATTGATTGAATTCTGGTTTTGATAGATTCTTTAATCACACCATCCAATGCACTCAATGGTTCATCTAATAATAAAACCTCTGGCTTTGTTACTAATGTTCTTGCTAGAGCAACACGCTGCTTCTGTCCACCTGACAACTCTGAAATTCGTTTATCTAAATGTGGAGTTAACTCTAGAAATTCAATATAATCTTGAACCTCTTTTTTAGAGATTGCTCCCTTCTTATTTTTCAAACCGTAAATGATATTTTCATATGCATTTAAATTTGGAAATAATGCGTAATCCTGAAACACAATGTTAAATCCACGTTTTCTCATTGGGACATTTGATATGTCATTCCCATTAAAAATAATTTTTCCTTTGTCCATTTTAGTTAGGCCTAAAATGATGTTTAATAAGGTTGTTTTTCCACTTCCGCTCGTTCCCAGCAAGGAAACAATCTCACCTTTTTGAATTTCTAAATTGATATTATCTAATACGACTTTTTTATCATATTGTTTTCCGATACTTTGTAGTTGCAACAAAATATCCACCTCCTCGATTACAATTCCCAGTATAAAAGTTGAATGTAAATTACATTCACGGATTTTGTAAACGATATGTAAAAAGTGCATGAGTGTTTCATAAATCCCTCCTATATCATGCATAGATTCAAAATGGGAATATAAAGATTATGTAAACCCTATTGAAATCGGGAAATCCAGGAAGTAAGATAAACGTACTTCATCAAAGGGAGGGTATTCCGTGCTACCTTTAGAACGCCAAAAGAAGATTATAGAGATGCTAAAGAGGAAAAAAGTGATGAAAATGAAGGAGCTAACAGGTAATTTAGCCATTTCAATAGATACATTACGCAGAGATATTCAACAGTTATTAAAGCAAGGGAAAGTGAAAAAAATATATGGAGGAATCGAATATGTCGAGCCACTAGATTTGGAAAGAACAATGGATGAAAGAAAATTTAGTATGCTTCCTGAAAAACAAGCAATTGCTAAACTTTGTGCAGATTATATTGACGATGGCGATTGTATTTACATAGATAGCGGAACGACAACATACCAAATTGCAAAATATATTAAACAGAAAAAGCAGCTGACCGTCATAACCAACTCTATTCCAGTTGTACTAGAGCTATTTCATAGTAATGTAGAGGTAATTATGATCGGAGGGAAGGTTCGAAAAGAAGAGCAGTCTATTTTCTCCCATGATTACTTGTTTAACTTTGATTCCTTAAATATACATAAGGCATTTATAGGGGCAGGAGGTATTTCTATTCAGAAAGGTGTCTCTGACTATAACATGGAGGAAGCCATAACACGTAAAAAAATCATTGCACTTACAAATCAAATCTTTGTCACTGCGGACCATACCAAGTTTAATAAAGATGCACTTATTGGAATTACGTCACTTCATAGCGTAAATTACATCATTACAGACGATAAACTACCTAAGAAATATATTCGCGATTTTAAAGGATTGAAAACAGAATTACTTCTTGCCAAGTGTGAGGAAGAACAATTGTTATCTTTTTCGCTACCTACAAATAAAGCACTGCCTAGATTAGTTAATGAATAATGGTAGAAGTAGCATGTAAAAACATATAATCAAAACCACCAGTGTGAACTGGTGGTTTGTTCTGCGGCTAGAAGCCTCTGTTACCGGCCTTGGCCTTAAAGGCCCACTGAATGGGTTTCCCTTTTGCACCACACTTACTCACTGATTCTAAAAGAATCTCTTATTTCTTTTTATTTTTCTTCCCTGTAAATGGATCAAATTCTTCGAATAAAGTTAATTGATCACTCATGTAGTCATCTTTAAGCTGATTTCTTATGTATTCTTGTATTTGATTTTTATTTCTTCCCACTGTATCTACAAAGTAGCCTCGACACCAGAATTTTCGATTACCGTATCTGTACTTTAAATTCGCGTGACGATCAAATATCATTAAGCTACTTTTTCCTTTTAAGTATCCCATGAAGGAAGATACACTTAATTTCGGTGGTATACTCACTAACATATGAATATGATCTCTACACGCATTTGCCTCGTGTATATCAACTTCTTTTCTTTCACAAAGCTCTCTTATAATTTCTCCAATACTTTGTTTGTATTTTCCATAAATCACTTGTCTTCTATATTTTGGAGCAAATACTATATGATACTTACATCTCCACTTTGTATGTGCTAAACTATTCTTGTCCTGCATAGGGCTTTGCCTCCTTCTTTGGTGAGTTTTGGTGGTCGGGAAACCAACCTTAGCTTACCATGAAGAGAGGCTTTTTTTGACCCCACGCTTGAAGCTCTTTAGAACCCCCGGCATAGCCAGGGGTTTTCTAAAATCATAAAAAGTTAGATATTGCAACAGAATGTTGCAATATCTAACTAACATACTTTCCTTATAAAAACTTCCCAATCAAGGAAGCTTGTTTTTCTTTGATCTGCTCCGGGGTTCCTTCCGCGATCAGTGTTCCGCCTTTGTCTCCACCTTCTGGTCCCAGCTCGATCAGCCAATCCGCCGCTCGCATCATCTGTTCATTATGTTCAACAATAATTACGGTATGACCAGCATCCACCATTTTATTCAATAATACAATAAAATGCTCTATATCAATGGGATGTAGGCCTGTTGTTGGTTCATCAATTAAAAACATCATTTTGCCTTTTTTAGCAGTTAATAATTCCTTCGCTAGTTTTAACCGTTGTCCTTCTCCACCTGATAAGGTTGTTAAGGATTGTCCTAATGTGACATAGCCTAAGCCTACATCTTCTAGTAGTGCAAATGTTTTTGCTAATTTCTTCTCTGCTTTAAACAAGGAGCATGCTTCTGTCACAGATAAATCTAGAATTTGCGAAATCGAATGGCCTTGCCAAGTAATTTCTAGTATTTCATCTTTAAATCGTTTTCCCTGACATACTGGACAAGTGAGCTCAATATGATCGAAGAACATCATATTACTAGGAACAACACCTAAGCCTTCACAATTTTCACATCGCCCTCCTGCTGTATTAAACGAAAAATGTTTACTTGTAAACCCTTGTTCTTTTGCTTTTTCTAGCTTAGAAAAGAGCGTACGAATTCCAGTAAAAGCATCTGTAAAGGTTGCTACATTTGAACGGCGCATTTTCGTAATTGAGGATTGTTGCACTGTAATGACTTGATCAAAATCTAGATCTTCTTGATTTGCAAGCACATCAAAAATCAATGTTGACTTCCCAGACCCTGATGCACCAGCCACTACCGTTAAGCAATTTTTTGGAAAGGAAACAGAAAAATCCTTTAAATTATGCCTTGTCACATGCTCTAATTTAAAGCTATTCTCTACTGGACGTGTCTTTTCTTTAAGTGATTCTGTTTTTTGTAAATAGTTTCCTGTTACACTAGCTGTTTGTTCTGCCAATTCATCTAGTGTGCCCAGTCCAATAATTTCACCACCAAAGTTTCCAGCACCCGGGCCAATATCAATAATTACATCTGATGCACGCATCACTTCTGTATCATGCTCAATGACGATAATTGTATTTCCTAAATTACGCATGTTCTTCAGTAAATCTATCATTCCTACTGTGTCTTTTGAATGCAGACCTGTTGTAGGCTCATCCAATAAATAGATAACACCTGTTAATGTGGAATCTAAGGTTGCTGCTAGTTTAATCTTCTGTTGTTCCCCACCAGATAAAGTAATGACTTGACGGTTCATTGTTAAATAGCCTACTCCGACCTTGAGTAAACGTTTTAGCTTTGTCGCAATATCCAGTAGAAAAACATCTACATGTGCCCTTTGTTTATCTGATAATTCCTCTTTCAACTCCATAATCCATTGATATAATTGTTCAAGAGAATAAGTGGATAGCTCAGGCAAACGAATTTTATTTACAGTTACTGCACGGCTCACTGGATTTAGTTTTTCTCCATGACAGCTTGAACATGTTGTTGTTTGGAAGAAATCTAAAATTTTATCCTCTGTTCCTTGCTTATCTTGATAACGACGCCATAAAAACGGAGCTAATCCTTCAAATTTCCCACTCGTTACATTTTTAGGGAACCCTTTTTCTGGATTAATATTTGCTTGTTCTACTCCTTCATATAAAATTTTGCGATGGTCATCTGTCCATGCTTGCACTGCTTTTTCTTTCACATCGGCTAGTTCATAAAACGCGAATGCTTTATACAGAATAGACAGCATATACTGCTTATAACCTTTGTCAAAAATAACAATAGCTCCATCTTCAAGTGATAAGCTAACATCGACAACTTTTTCCCAATCCATTTGAACTTGTTCACCAATTCCTGAACATGTTGGGCAAGCACCTTCCATCGTATTCGCAGAAAAGTTTGATCTTGTTAATCGTGATTGCTTATGTTCACAATAAGCGCATAGAACAAACACATGAAAATCACCCTTCTCCTGCTCAACCATTTCTTTACCATCACATTGATGAAAAGGCTTCTCGCAGCTCTTACAATGGACTAAACCTATTTTTTCATAGACAAGTCGTAAATCTGTGTATGTATTTGTAAGTGTTCCAACCGTGGAACGAGGGTTTTTATTTGTATGATGTTGACTGATTTGAATAGCTGGTGAGACATTACTGATTTGCTCGACATCTGGTTTCTGAATTCCTTATAAACCAATTGCCTCTAAATATTGACGCTGACATTCCTGATGGAGAGTATCCATAACTAATGTTGATTTTCCTGATCCAGATACACCTGTTACACAGACTAATTTATTACGGGGAATTTGTAGTGAGATATTTTTTTAAATTTCCTTCATTCGCTTTTTCAATGATAATTGATGGATTCATCGCTTCACCTCATTTAATTGTTTGGTCATTTTATAATTTGTAATTATAACTCCCTTTCGCTTGATCCTTTGCTTTCGTAATACCGCATAGCCTTGTTTTTCAAAAAATGGTCTTGCTGTAATACTTGCATCTGTCTGTATTTTCCCGATCTGTCTTTCCCTTGCTACAGCCTCTAAATGCTGTACTAGCTTTTTAGCAATTCCTTGCCCCTGGTAATCCTTATGAACAAATAGGCGATCCAAATATCCTTGATCATCCATATCCGAAAAACCAACAATGTCTCCATCGATTTTGGCAACAAAAGTAATGTTTTTCTGCAATGAATGCTTCCACGTTTCTAGCTTTTCGGTAAAATCAGCTTTTGGTGCCCATGCATTCCTTTCCTCCTTTGTATAATCCTTCGCATTTACCGTATGAATGGTTTCATAGAATAAAGTCAAAATCTCCTCTACATCTGCTTCTTGAAATTTCTCAATTCTCATTTCACACCTCGCTTACGATTCATAAAATTTATCACAGAATAAAACAATATACACAAAACCTTTTCTTTCTGCAAATATTAAGTGATATGTATAGTAGAGTTTAATTTTTGAATAGCTGAAAAAATGCTTAAAGCTGTCAAATAGCTTGTTTTAGGGTTTGTAGGTGAAGGGTCATTTTCTAGTTTTAAGCTTAAACTTCCGAAATCACCTTTTGCTTCCACATAATGTAGGTTTTTCTCTACTGCTGGATCTGCAATAATTGTTACTTCTGTTTGCTCTACACCAATTCCAGCTAAAGATAAAATGATAGAAACATTTGCATTCTTAGGGAATGCGACGATTGCATCTTTTGCTTTTCCTGTAAATAAAATCTTTTCTTCTTTTATTACTTCTTCTGTTAATGCATTTGCTGGTTTTCTTGTTGTCAGAGATACTGTATCTAGTCCACCTAGGCTGCTTGCTGCCTGTAGTACATCTAAACCACCGATAGCGCCTGACGGTAGATAGATTTTCGTTCCTGCCTGTTGACCAATTTGCTTCAAGGTTTGCACAAAGTTATCATCAACTAATGCTCCAATACTAATAATAAAAAAATCCTTCTGCTGTAAAATTTGTTCACCATATTTTTGCACCACAGGAATATTAGCACACTCCACAACTAAATCCACAGAGGACTGCAAAAATGCTTCTATATCTTGATATAACTGCACATTATATTTTTTCTCTACATCTTTCAAAGAGGTCTTTGCTTTCTCACGTTCATCAAATATTGCAGTAATCTCATAATTAGGAATACGCTTTTCTAAATTGATTTTATCCAATAAAAAAGTTCCAATTGTTCCAACTCCGATTAATCCAATTCTCATTCCGATTCCTCCAATCTATCCTTTTATTATACATAAGAAAATATGGTGTAGTCGAAGAATTGCCTTAATATTTGTAAACACAAAAGAGGCTGGGACAAAAGGAAAAATTAAGCTTGAAATCCGAATAATTTTCAAATGAAGCGTAGGAAAAGTCTGAAATAAAGACCTCAAAGGTATCATTTAATTATAGACATGCCAAAGAAACCATCAAAAGATGATTTTTAAAAAATGGATTTGAATCAATTCTAGGTAGCGGTAGGTCGCTCTAGAATGCGAAATCCTTGAGATTTTGCGAATGAAATTGCTTGTTCAACCGTGATCTCACGGCTTACTGGAAGAACATCTACTGTTTGGTATAATTCCGGATTATAAGGTTCTTTCTTCTTTAAAATATGATATATTGCAGTTAATAACATTCGTGCGATGGCGATAATCGCACGTTTGTGACCGCGTCGCTTTTTTATGTTTAAGTAGCGGTTTCGAATTTCGGGATGTTTATCGCTCTTCACTACACTAAGACAACATTGTACGAGGAGAGGTTTTAAATATACTCCTGCTCTCGAAATTCTAACAGACTTTTTCTTGCCGGCACTTTCATGATTGGTTGGTGTTAACCCTGCCCATGAACATAAATGCTTGGCTGTCGGGAACACGTCCATCTTCACACCTATTTCTGAGATAATAGTAATGGCAGAAAAGATGTTTTTAATGGACGGAACAGTCAGAAGTAAATTTATTTCTTCGGTGTAGGGTTCGGCAAGAAAAAGAATCATTTTCTCAAGCTCTTGCTTCCGTTCTTGAATATCCTCATAATGTTGTTTTATCACTGCCATTTTTCCAGCCTGTTCAGGAGTGATAAAACCATCCACCGCAAGCTTTAGTTCTTCGACTTTATGTTTCATTGCCCCAAAAACTAATGGTTCGATATCAAAATCAGTATGAGTTGGATGGTCTAAAAGTTTTTGAATAATATTCATAGAACCTTTTCCAAACGTGTCACTGACAGTGTTGGCAAGTTGAATGTTAGAGACAGTTAAACTATTTTGAAAACGATTTTTTTCACTGGAACTAAAATTAGTGAGTTTATAGCGATAACGCATTAAATCTCGAAGCTGCCTGATTCGAAATGGTGGCATAAAACTTCCAGCTACCAAGTCATGTTTGAATAAATCAGCTATCCATTTCGCATCTTTCTTATCTGTTTTTTTCCCTCGAATCGCTTTCACATATTTAGGATGTGCTAAGGTGATATCACAGGAATCCTCCAATATATTAAACACAGGAATCCAGTATTTTCCTGTTGATTCCATGCAGACATCTTTACAACGATGTTCATCAAGCCATTTGGACAGCTCTCTCAATCCCTTTGTATAGGTTGAAAAGCGACGGCTTTGATAGGAAGTAACTCCATTGGTTGTGGAAGCAATCACCGCCACCACAAAATTTTTGTGGACATCAATACCACAACAAATAGGGTAGACAATTTTTAAAGCCATAAAAAAGACTCCTCTCTAGAATATATAGAGACAAGCCACAGGGACTGACTACCCAGCTGTAAACGTATTTGTTTTCTCCAAAGATAAGTCTTCGTGCTCGATAGGCACACTTATTTGTGCTTAAAAAGGTAATCTACACATATATATACGCGGTCATCTCCTATTCGAGACAATCCACTCCCTACGACGTGATTTGTAGTATGTGACACATCTCTATATTTTTAGATTAATGATTCTGAGTCAGAAAGCAAATTTTATTTCCTGTCGTTTTGTGCCTCAAGCAAAGCGAGAGGCATGATTATATATACGTAGACTCCTATGGGAAGAAGGCCTAGGTGAGACCCCGGAGTGCGTAGCACGAGGAGGCTCTCCAGCCGCCCATGGAAAGCGGAGTATATTTCCGAAGCGGTTATTTGCACAATTTATGTTTGGAATTAGCTAAGTAATAATTTCTTTTGTCCCAGCCTCCTCTATTTCATTTATCTCTCCGCCGTTGCTATTATTTCCTTTACACTTTCCAAAAATCTCTCCATTTCTGTCTTCGTTCCAATAGAAATACGTAAATATTGATCAATTGGCTTCTTGTTAAAATGCCGTACTAAAATACCTTTCGCAAATAATTGTTCATATAATTCACTTGCTTCATAATTGGGATGTGTAGCAAAAACAAAATTGGTTTGTGAAGGTAAAACATGAAAACCTAATGCTTGTAATCCTGCTTTCACATGTTCACGTGTTGTGATAATTTGTTTTGTTGTCTTTACAAAATATGCATTATCTGCAAAAGCCGCTTGTGCACCTGCTAACGCCAGTCGATCTAATGGATAGGAATTGATGGAGTCCTTAATGCGCATAAGCCCTTCAATCAGTATCGGATTTCCCAATGCAAGACCCACACGTAAGCCAGCTAGAGAGCGTGATTTCGAAGTCGTTTGAATCACTAGTAAATTATCATATTTACGAATAAGCTCTACAGCCGATGCACCTGCAAAATCTATATACGCTTCATCTACAATGACAACAACATTTGGATTATTAACAATCACCGCTTCTACTGCTGTTAACTCTAAATAAATACCTGTTGGCGCATTTGGGTTTGGAAAAATAACTCCACCCTTAGCTTGAAACATACTTTCAATAGGCATAGTAAAGTCTTCATTTAGCGGAATCTCTTCATAAGAAATATTGAATAAATTTGCATACACTGGATAGAAGCTATAGGTTATATTTGGAAAGCGAATGGCGTGCTCTTGGTCAAAGAATGCCATAAATGAAAATGCGAGTACTTCATCTGATCCATTACCAACATAAACTTCTTCCTTCGACAATTGATAAGCTTCAGCAATTTGCTCACGTAAACTATCCGCTGTTGCAGAAGGATATAGTTGTAGATTCGCTGTTTCTTGTTGAATGGCAGCTATTACTGCCGGACTTGCTGGATAAGGATTTTCATTTGTATTTAATTTTATAATTTTTTCATCCTCTAACTGTAAGCCTGGAACATAAGGTTCAGCCCGCTTTGCCATAGCACTCCAAAACTGACTCATTTTAGTCTTCCTTTCTTTTCTGACTTCTCGCTATTAATTTATCTTTTATATCCGTTATTTCTACTCCTGCTAGTTCCATCAGAACAAGTGTATGATAGGTCAAATCTGCAAGCTCACTAACTAATTCTTCCTTATCATGATTTTTTGCCCCGATAATGACTTCACTTGATTCTTCACCAATTTTTTTCAATACTTTATCTAGTCCTTCTCGAAATAAATAGGAAGTATAGGAACCTTCTATTGGATTCTCACGACGCCCTTTAATTTCTTTAGCTAATTGAAAAATAATATCGCGATTATTTGTGCTCTCTTCAACATAAAGATTGTGAAAGCAGGAGGACTTGCCTGTATGGCATGCTGGGCCCACGGGATCTACTTGCATCAATATGGCGTCTTGATCACAATCAAAAGACATACGCCTTACTTTTTGTTTATTACCAGAAGTTGCTCCTTTATTCCATAATTCTTGGCGTGAACGACTATAAAACCATGTTTCCTTTGTTTCAATCGTCTTCTGTAAAGCTTCTTTATTCATATATGCTAACATCAGAACATTTCCAGTTTGCTCATCCTGAACAATTGCTGGAATCAGCCCATTATCATCAAATTTTATTTGTTCAAGCTGGATATCCATTCCTACTCCTCCTCAGCTCCATTTAATTGCTTTGAGATATAGTCCTTTATATCACTAATAATTAATTCATTATAATGAAATACAGATGCACCTAATGCTCCTGTTGCTTTTCCTTCTGTTAATGCCAAGAGAAAGTCTTCTTTTTTCCCTGCTCCCCCACTTGCAATCACAGGGATATTAATTTTCTCAGCAATCGTTCTTGTTAATTCAAGGTCATATCCTTCTTTGACACCATCTGCATCAATACTATTTAGAACGACTTCACCTGCACCTGCTTGTTCTCCTTGCACAGCCCATTCTATCGCATCGATTCCCGTATCCTGTTGGCCTCCCTTTGCAAATACGTTCCATTTGCCTGGACCTACTTTTTTCACATCCATGGATAAAATAATTCGCTCAGAGCCATATTGTTCAGCTGCTTGCTTAATAAAATCTAAATTATTAATCGCAGCACTATTAATAGAAAATTTGTCTACTCCAATCTGGATTAAATTTTCTATATCTTGAAGTGATTTTATTCCTCCCCCTACCATAAAGGGGATTGGAGTTATTTTGCGTATTTCTTGAATCGTATCTAAAAATAGCTCTCGATCTTCTGTAGAAGCAGTAATGTCATAGAATACTAGCTCATCTGCTCCATCTTCCACATATTTCTTTGCTAATACAATTGGATCAGCAATTTCCTGAATATCTACAAATTTTTTCCCTTTTACTACCTTCCCTTTATCAACATCTAAACATGGAATAATACGCATTACTTTTCAACTCCTAACACTTCATTTAGTGTAATGTTTTTTTCATATAATGCCTTACCAATAATTGCTCCATACATCTTCATCTCTGTTAATCTCGTAACATCTTGAACTGTTGAAACACCACCTGAAGCAATAATATCTATTACGGTTGTCTGATTCATTTCTTCAAGCACTGCAAAATTTGGACCTGCTAACATGCCATCTTTTGCAATATCAGTAAAAACAATTGTTTTTACACCTAATGCTTCTAACTCTTTGATCAGTTCTAATGCATTCACATTACTTGTTTCTGTCCAACCATCTGTTGCAACAAAATATCCTCGAGCATCAATAGATACAACAATTTTTTCTTGATATTTTTCCACTACCTCTTTTAGCAGCTGTTTATCTTGAATGACTGCTGTACCAAGAATGACTCGATTAACTCCTGCCTGCAAGTATGCTTCGACACTTTCTAATGAGCGAATTCCACCACCAACTTGAACAGGTACAGAAACAGTGTTCACAATCTCTGTAATCGCTTGGATATTCTGTCTTACTCCCGACTTTGCTCCATCTAAATCAATCACGTGAATAAAGGTAGCTCCTTGATTTTGCCATTCTAATGCCATAGCTGCTGGAGAATCACCATAAATTGTTTCTTGATTATAATCGCCTTGAATAAGGCGAACACATTTACCATTACGAATATCAATTGCTGGAAAAATAATCATGCCTTTCTTCCTTTCTAGTTAAACGAACTTCTCATCTAGATTCAGTTACTCAAGAAACCCTTTTGTAGAAGGAACCTCTTGCCAATTCTCATTGATTCTACTAGCTGCATGTAATACACGACCAAATGCTTTAAATATAGCTTCAATCATATGATGTGTGTTACTTCCGTATTCTAGGCGAATATGTAATGTCACCTTTGCGTGACTAACAAACGCTTGGAAAAACTCTTCTACTAATTCCGTATCAAACTGCCCTACTTTATCTTTTAATCCTTCTACTCGATAAACAAAGTAAGGTCTACCGCTAATATCTATCGATACAGTGGCAAGTGCTTCATCCATGGGAATCGTAATCGTCGAATATCTTTCAATACCAACTTTATCGCCTAAGCATTGGTAGAAGGCCTGACCTAGAACGATACCAATATCTTCTACAGTATGGTGCTGGTCCACTTCAATATCCCCATCACAATTAACATCTAAATCAAATCTGCCATGCTTTGTCATTAAAACAAGCATATGATCAAAGAAGCCAACACCAGTTTGAATATTTGTTTTTCCTGCACCGTCTAAATTCCATACCAAATTAATTTTAGTTTCGGCGGTTTCTCTCTTTATTTCGTGCTTTCGCATTATTCATCCATCCGTTTCTTTATTGAATTTGCATGTGCAAATAATCCTTCTGCATTAGCAATTCGCATCACATCTTCTCCTACCTTACTCAAAGCTTCCTTAGAGTAATAAATAACACTTGATTTTTTCATGAAATCATAGACACCTAGTGGAGAAGAAAATACGGCTGTTCCGCTTGTAGGTAGTGTATGATTAGGCCCTGCTATATAATCTCCAAGTGCCTCAGGAGCATACTCTCCTAGAAAAATGGCTCCAGCATGCTGAATATTACCTAAATGCTCTATAGGATTTTCTAGCATAATTTGTAAATGCTCTGGTGCTAAGTGATTTACAAAATCATACATTTCTTCCAGTGAATCGACGAGAACAATTCTGCCATAATCTTCGATAGAGCTTTGAATAATTGCTTTTCTTTCTGCAAGCTCTGTTTGCTGATATATCTCCTCTTTAAGTGTCTCTGCAAATTGCTTACTTGTAGTAACACAAATAGCTTTAGCTCTTTCATCATGCTCTGCTTGTGATAATAAATCAGCAGCAGCATAAACAGGATTTGTCGCCTGATCTGCCATTACGCAAATTTCACTTGGACCAGCAATCATATCAATTGCAACTTCACCAAACACCCATTTTTTTGCACTAGCTACATAAGCATTTCCAGGCCCGACAATTTTATTTACCTTTGTAATGGTTTCCGTTCCATAAGCTAATGCGGCAATGGCTTGTGCCCCACCAACTTTATATACGGTTTCAACACCTGCTATTTTAGCTGCAGCAAGAATATATGGATTAATTTTCCCATCTGCTTGCGGTGGGGTTGTAATTACTATTTTAGAAACACCCGCTATTTTAGCTGGGACTGCATTCATTAAAACCGTCGAAGGATATGCTGCTTTACCCCCTGGAACATAAATACCAACACGATCGATAGCAGTCACTTTCTGACCTAATAAAATCCCCGGCTCATCATCCAGCATCCAGGAACGTTCTTTTTGGAGCTTATGAAATTTTTCAATCTTATCATGTGCTTTTTGAATCGATTGCATAAATTCCAGATCTATAGCTGCCATTGCCTCTTCCCATTCTTCTTGAGACACAAGCAAATGGTCTAATCGAACCTGATCAAATTGTTCTGTGTATGCAAATAAAGCTGCATCCCCTTTACTTCTTACTTCCGCAATCATAGAGAGTACTACTTCATCAATGGATGCTTCATCTACCAGATTTTCCTTTTGCAATACTTGCTCTTGTTCGTATTGTTTCCATGTTACGATTTTCATAAGGAACTCCTTTCTACTTCCTTTTTAGCTTGCTGATCAACTGCTCGATTTGCTCTGTTTTTGTAGCATAGCTTGCTTTATTAACAATTAATCTCGCACTCACATCAAGAACATCCTCTAATACTACGAGTCCGTTTTGCTCCAATGTTGCTCCTGTTTCAACAATATCCACGATAACATCTGATAATCCCATCAATGGCGCTAACTCTATTGATCCATTTAAAGGAATTATTTCTACTGCCTGTTCTTTGCTATGGAAGAAGTTTCCTGCTATTCTAGGATATTTTGTAGCAACAGTAAGTGTTCTACCGGGATATAAATCTGTATTTGGAAATCCTGCTACAACTACGCGGCAATTACTAAAATCAAAATTTAGTAACTCATATACATCTGGTTGCTCCTCTACAATAATATCCTTGCCCACAATACCAATATCTGCTGCCCCTTTGTCTACATACGTACCTAAATCTGCTGTTTTTGCGAAAATTAGCTTCACTGTATTTGTTGTGTCATACATTACTAGCTTTCTACTATCATTATGATAATCAGGAAAGTAGATTCCTGACTCCTCTAAAAAATCAATTGTCCTTGCTGCCATACGTCCCGTGGCAATTGCTAATGTAATCACTGACAATTCGTACTCCTCCTTATTACTTCAAACCTTGCATAAATGCTTCGATAGAAGATGGCTTGCTCCCTTCACTTGAACCTTCTAGCATATATGAATCGTTTAACATATTAAATTTATATTTTGCGAGTCTTTCATCTTTAGCTAAATTATGATCTGTTGTCACAATCACCTTGTATTTTTTTAATCTTAATGCTGTTGCTAATTTAATTGCACTTTCTTTATTTTCCTCGTCATATACAATAATTGCATCTATCATTTTTCTAGGCTTCTCCTGCATTTGTGCCAGCGCAAGCATTAATGTATTCAATTTACATGCAAAACCAATTGCTGGTAAATCAGCATGGAAAAAATCACCTAACTGATTGTAACGCCCTCCCATTAACGCTGGCATACCTATATTTTCAACAAATCCTTGAAAAATCACACCTGAATAGTAATCCATATGATTAATTAAACCTAAATCCATTACTACATGCTCCGCCACACCATACATTTCCAGGATACGGAATAACTCAATGAAATAATCTATCTTCTCTTCCATTCCTTCTGTAAAAGTAATCTGTCTTGCTTTCTCACAAACATCTATTGGATTTCCATACAAGAATGGGATTTTAGCTACTGCAGCTTTTACAGAGGATTCGATTTGCAGTTGTTCTAAAAATGGCTCCATTTCAGCAATATTTTTAGCGCGAATCAATTGCTTAAGCTGCTCTGCCTCTTCTTTAGAAATATCCAATGCTTGAATAATTTCATTAAAAAATCCGGCATGACCCAGTTCAATTTTTACCGACTGGAAGCCTAAATCCTTAAGCATATGGATGGCTAAAGCAATTACCTCTGCATCCGCTTCAGGTGAACTTTCACAAAAGTATTCCACCCCTGCTTGAGTTGTTTCAATTTTATCTAGATGCTCAACAGGCTTGCGATAAACATCCTCTATGTAGTAATATCTTAATTCATGAGGGAGAGATGAATATTCTTTAGCTAGTTGTCTAGTAACAGGCAATGTCACATCAGGTCGCATCACTAGAACTTGGTTCAAATGATCAATAACTTTAATCATCTCATTTTGATTGATGGAGCTTCTCACTTGTGAGTATAGATCATACTTTTCAAATACAGATGTATATACACGTTTAAATCCATAAGTGACGAATCTTTGCTTAATTGTTTTAGCGATTTTTTCAATCCGTTGTTCATCTTGAATATACTGTCCATTTGTTTTTATTAACAAAGCTGGTATCTCCTTTCTATCTTGTATGCAAACAAGAGCTAAAAATTTATCTGATTTTCAATTATTTTAATTACATTTTATCACTTTATTACTTTATCTCGATAAAGCGATATGTAATACTATAAGCATAGCTATTAAATATGTCAACCAATTTTGGAGGGATTTTTTAATGTTTGAGTATCATGTACATAGTCATTTTTCAGATGATTGTTCTGTTCCAATGGAAGAAATGGTTCAAGGAGCTATTCAGAAGGGACTTCGAAAAATATGTTTTACGGACCATATTGATTTTGATTATCCTGATCCACTATATACATTTGATCTTGATTTAGATGGATATTTCAAGGAATTATCTCGATTACAAAAAATCTATGAAACTGATATTGAAATTTATAAAGGAATTGAAGTAGGGATTCAGCCACATTTACCAGAAAGATATGAAGCCTTTTTAGCCCAAAAGGAATTTGATTTTATTATCTGTTCCTTGCACACTGTCGATAAAGCAGACTTGCATTCAGGAGAATTATTTAATTCCCGCTCCATTGAAGCAGCTTATCAAAAATATTATGAAGAACTGCTTTATTGTGTGAAAAACTTTGATAAGTACCAAATTCTCGGCCATCTGGATTTAGTAAAAAGATATACCATTGGCCAGCAGGTAAATACTGATTTCCATGATACCATCACGCAAATTTTCCAAACAATTATACCTCAAGGCAAAGGTATTGAAATCAACACTTCTGGTACTCGATATGGGATGAAGAACGCTTTGCCAAGTAAAGATATTTTACAGCTTTATAAAGACTTAGGTGGCGAGATTATTACGGTTGGTGCTGATGCACATCGCGTAGAGGATATAAACTATCATTTCAAAGAGTCATTACAGCTTCTAGATGAACTAGGATTTACTTATGTTTGTAGCTTTAGTAAACAAAAACCTACTTTTCATAAGATTAATGATTTGCTATAAAAAAATCACAGACTTGTTGAGTGCACCTCATCAACAAGACTGTGATTCTCTCTTTATTTAAATGCTAATAACTTTTCCAGGATTTAAAATATTTTTAGGATCAAGCGAACGTTTTATTGTTTTCATTATTTCTAATGAATTGCCATGTTCCATTTCCTGATACTTCATCTTGCCTACACCAACGCCATGCTCTCCTGTACAAGAACCGCCACGTGCTAATGCATATTCTACAATATCCTTATTAAATTGATTTCCAAGTGCTATTTCTTCTGGATTATTCAGATCAATCATTAAAATGGTATGGTAATTCCCATCCCCAGCATGCCCTACAATTCCGCCAACAATTCCTAGATTTTCTAAGCGCTCTGATGCATAATTAATCGCCCCTGTTAAATGCGAAATTGGCATACATACATCAGTAACCATCGCTTTCTTTCCAGGATTACTGTGCATAAAAGAATAAGCATGATTATGACGTGCTTCCCATAATTTATTCCGGGATTGGGTATCTTTCTCAAATTGGAAACCTTCACAACCAAAGTCTGCAAGAATCTCTTCGGCAAATTGAATATCCTGCTCAAGCCCAGCCTGATTACCATGGAATTCCATAAATAATGCTGGTTGTTCTAAGTAATTTGTTTCACTAAATGCATTAATACGGCGCATTGATTCTTCACATAATAACTCAATACGTGCAATTTGAATACCTGCTGAACGAATAGCTACTACCCCTTGCACCGCCTCATCAATTGTCTTAAAAGAAGCACGAGCTGCTACTGTTTCTTCTGGAATTCCATACACTCTTAATGTTAATTCCGTAAAGCATCCTAATGTACCCTCGGACCCAACAAATAAACCATTTAAGTTATAACCAGAAGATGATTTCGCTGCAAGGCTTCCTGTATTCATAATCGTACCATCCGCTAAAACAACCTCTAAATCACGAACTTGATCACGCATTACCCCATAACGAACAGCTGTTGTTCCACTTGCATTGGTTGCAGCCATTCCACCAAGGGTAGCATCTGCGCCTGGATCAACTGAGAAAAATAATCCATGTTTTTTTAGTTCTTCATTTAATTGAATTCTTGTTACTCCAGGCTGTACTTTTACAAGAAAATCCTCTGGAATAATTTCAAGAATTTTATTCATTTGTGAAAAATCTAAAGAAATTCCGCCTGTATATGGTATTGCTGCACCTTCTAAGCTTGTACCCAGTCCAAAAGGAACCACAGGTATCTCTTCTTCATTAGCAATTTTCATTACTGCACTTACCTCTTCTGCAGAATTAGGAAATACAACAACATCTGGTAAATGAGGTTGATGATATGACTCGTCCTTACTATGATTTTCCAATACAACTTGGTTTGTTGTCACTCGATCTTCAGGAAGGATATTGCTTAATTTTTCAATATAATTCATTTTAGTCTTCCTTTCTTTAATTAACAAATGTAAATTTTTTAACTTTTTACTCACTTTCCCATTATAGCTCAATAGATAAATTCATGAAAGTTGTTCTAGCTAGATCATACGGTCAATTATTGTTATTCTTTCACTTCTTCTTTTCTAGTACGTGTTCAAAAAGTTCAACAAAAAGGACCAAGTAGTTCAAGGAGGCGTAGCTTTGAGTAGCAAAATGTATGATTCCAATACGTGAGCAGACGCTCTTGCACGCAGAAAAAGTGCTTTTCTTTTTCAAGGAACGGAAAAGCAAGCCAACGACTTCCACAGGACGTGTCGGAACTTAGTCGAAGTTCCCCTGTTCGATGTGTCATTTTTATTGTACTTTTTGAACAACCCCTTATAATAGATATGGAATCATTTCATTAAGAATGGAGATTATCAATCATGGAGCAAAACATGACATTAAACTTAAATAAAATTAAAGCAATAAAAATTGAAAGTTCCCGATTTATGATGCCTTATAAATTTGCCCTGGATGAAATAAATACAAAAATAAATATTTTAAAGGAAGAATTTACATATCTGCATGACTATAACCCTATCGAACATGTCACTTCTCGCGTAAAAAGCGTGGAAAGCATTGTGAAAAAAATTAGTCGAAAAGATTTAGATATTTCCCTTGATGCTATCAAAAATGAAATAAGGGATATTGCTGGAGTACGTATCACCTGTTCCTTTATCTCAGATATTTACCGAATTAAAGAGATGCTAATCAATCAAAAGGATATCAAACTTATTGAATGTAAGGATTATATTAAAGATCCTAAACCAAATGGATATCGTAGCTTACATTTACTGGTTGAAATCCCTATTTTCTTATCAGATCGAGAAGTATTAACACCTGTAGAAATTCAAGTTCGTACCATTGCAATGGATTTCTGGGCAAGCTTAGAACATAAGATTTTCTATAAATATAATAAAGATATCCCGCAAACATTAATTGATGAATTAAAAGAAGCAGCTGAATCCGCTGCAGAGCTAGACGTGAAGATGGAGCACCTTAATAGAGAGATTAAAAAATTTAAAGTTCAAGATAGTCCATTGGAAAACTCAATCACCGAACAAATACTACATCCTTTGCAATTATTAGAGCATGCAGTGAAATCAGAAGAATTTGATGAGTAATTAGGAATTTTATATAGCTGAATGATTTTGACTAAATTGATTCAGTAAACTTGCAATAATATACTATACGCTCTTTATATAGAAGATGTAATATTCAAGAAAGCACCTTAGGAAGGAGTTTTTCATCTTGGATATTACATCTTTTATCATTTACTGCTTTATTACGACATTTACTCCAGGACCTACGAATATTGTTATACTATCTACTGTACATAATTATGGGACAAAAAAAGCAGCAGAATATACATTTGGAGCAACTATCGCTTTTGGTTTATTACTTGGAATATCGGCTATGTTGAATTCAATATTAATAACAATCATGCCGAATATCTTAATTGGTATGCAAATAATTGGAACCATTTATATGTTATATCTCTCTTATCAAATCTATAAAATGGATTCAACAAAATCAAGAGACAACAAAACCGGTACTTTTACTACAGGTTTTCTTATGCAATTTTTAAATCCCAAAGTAGTTATCTTTACCTTAACAGTTATCCCTAGCTTTATTTTACCCTACTATACCGATACAACCATTATTACAATAGGAGTAATTGTTATAACTATCATTGGTTTTTTAGCATTTATTTCTTGGATTCTGTTTGGTGCAATTCTCAAAAACTTTCTACAAAAGCATTCAAAGATTGTTAACATCGTCATGGCTCTTAGTTTGGTTTATGCTACAATTATGATCTGGGTATAGAATAGCGAGGTGAGTAGAGTGGATAATTTTAACTATAAAAAAGTGGCAGACATTACAGCATTGTCAGCTAGTCTCACTAATTTCAAATATAAAAATCATTATCATAAAGAATATGCAATTGGTGTAACATTACGTGGTATTCAGCATTATCATTTAGATGGTCACCTGCAATTATCTTATCCAAATGGTGTGATGTTCTTTAATCCAGAGCAAGCACACGATGGAATGGCGCATGATGAAAATGGCCTTGACTACGTTATGCTCTATATAGATCCTCAATCTCTTTTAGATGTTACCGAGAAAAAGGAAATGATATATTTCCAAAAACCTATTGTATATAATCACATATTAAAAAGCAGTGTATTAAATCTTGCCCATGCAATACTAAGTGGAAAAGATGAGTCCTTATGTAGTACATTGTTGCTTTCCCTAACAGATAATCTTATTCAAACAAATGTTTCAGCAAATCTGCTAAAAGATAATACGCTCATAAAAAAAGCAAAAGAAATGCTACGTTCTGATCTAGGGAATGTCCTTAAACTCGATGAAATTAGTAAACAGCTTAATTTATCAAAATTTCAATTCATTAGAATGTTTAAAGCTCAAACTGGAATTACCCCTTACCAATACTCTCTTAACCATAGACTAGAACAAGCTAGACAATTAATGGAAAAAAGTAAAGATTTATATTCAGCAGTAGCTCATTATGGATTTGTTGATTTAACACACTTAAACAAACATTTCAAATGTGTATATGGAACAACTGCACATGAATACATTTCTTATTTAAATTAGCATCCTCAGTACCGAACTATACAGAAACAATGATATGGAATGTATTGATAAACTGGATGAAAAGTACGGTAATAATATCTACTAATCTTTCTATAATTAAAAACATTAGCTTAGAAAAGTGAAACTGACCAGGGATCATTTATGTCTATTTATATGAAAAAAAAGGGATTTGAGCATATATTCATACTCAAATCCCTTTGCTTTAATTTTTAAAGATAATGTAAGCTTTCTGCATAACATACGAAATATTTTATCGTAAATCTTTAACAATCTTACCGTCTTTTAATACAGTTACAATATTATCTTGATTCTCTATTACATGAATATCATCAAGTGGATCTCCATTTAAAATAACTACGTCTGCAAACTTCCCAGCTTCTAATGTACCAACTTGATCTTCCCAGCCCATACATTCTGCTGCTACTTTAGTGGTTGCAACAATTGATTCCATTGGTGTCATTCCACCCTCACACATTAAACCAAGCTCACGAAGATTAATTCCGTGTGTGAATACACCTGCATCTGTTCCCATAGCAATTTTTACTCCGGCTTTGTGAGCGCGTCTGAAGCTTTCCATATGATCATTTACTACTTCTTCCGCTTTTTTCACTGCATATTTAGGCAAGCTACGCTCTTCTGCTAGTTCTAATACACCAACAGGTGCTAATAATGTTGGAACTAAATATGTACCATGTTCTTTCATCATTTCAATTGTTTCATCATCTAAATAAATACCATGCTCAATAGAATGAATACCTGCTTTAATCGCATTTTGAATTCCTTCTGTTCCTTGAGCATGTGCCATTACCTTCTTATTGCGATGGAATCGTGCTTCTTCAACCATTACTTCTAATTCTTCCAAAGCGAACTGCGTATACTCTGGATGATCTGTTGGGCTCATTACCCCACCAGTAGAGTGAACTTTAATTAAATCTGCACCTGCACGTAACATTTCACGTGTTTTCTTTCTCACTTCTTCTTTCCCATCACAAAGTCCATTTGGCATTCCAGGATAGCCTTGTCTTGTTAAGTCCATTCCGGAAAGCATCCAAGAGTCTCCATGTCCACCAGTAATCGTTAATGCATTAATAGAAAGTTGCATACGAGGCCCTACAACAAGACCATTATTTACCGCTTGTTTTAAACCTAAATCTGCTCCACCAGCATCACGTATTGTTGTAATCCCAGCATCTAATGTTTTTCTCATATATTCAATAGTTTGATAGAATTTTAAAGAGAAAGGTGTGCTTGCTCTTTCCTCTAAGCTACCAAGTTCAAATGTAATATGTACATGTGCATCGATTAATCCAGGTAAAATTGTTCCGCCTTTTGCATCTATTGTCTCTACATTGGCACCAGCTGGAATTTGAATAGAATCTTTTGTTCCAACTTGTTCAATAATATTATCTTTAATTAATACAGCACCATTAGCTACTGGATCTCCACCATTTCCATCAATTAAGGTTCCATTTTCTACTAATACATAAGACATTCCCTATTACCTCCAATAATTTTTATCGTAGTTTCGCTTTATTAATAATATTGCAAAAATATAATCAAATTATAACATAAAGAAAAAAACATTTCGAGTAATGAAATGTTTTTTTCTTTCCATATTTTCTTAAAATAGCAGCCGAATTTGAATATATGTTTCTACCAAGAAATAAAAGGTGATAGCAAACTTCCAATTATATAACACACTATTTTCAAATGGATTTTTCTGATTCACTCCGCTGAGCAGGATCGTTGGTATAACGATCGGTGATAGCAAGATACTTAATGCACTTCCTAATGTCATCGCTAATACAATTAACTCTGGCTCATATGGTAGATAAATACTAAGCACAATGCCAGCGATAAGTACAGTTACAGAAAGTGGCCCAACTCCTAAAAATCCAAGCATAAGTACTATTAATGGCAATACCCATAGGAAATTAATCCCTAGCGCACTCTCTGACCATTGATAAACACCCTGCATAGCCGCTTCAGACAATCCAGAAGTATCCAAAGCTACGATTAAAATACCTGTAGCCAATAACAAGACCCATTGTGGTGCATTAGAAGTAATCCTTTTACTGAAATATTGTTTAATCTCCTGAAACAATGCCCTCATTCTTCGTTTCACAATAAAATAAGTTACCACCCAGACAATCACAACAAACGGAATCACAGCCAATAAGTCTAACGGCAGTAAAGCATTGGCAACAAAGGTTAGAATAATTAAAGAACTAAATAATACTGCAAATTCAATCGGATTTCTTAAACCATTTTGAACAGTTGAACGATTTTCCTCTGCCTTCGCAATCACTTCTCTTATTTCGCTAGACAAAGAGATTTTCTGTTTTTTCTCATAAAAATGCAAATGAACAATTCCAAGTAGTAGACCTGCTACACCCACCAATAACCCTTGGATAAAAGCATGAATCAAATCAGCTTGTAAAACAGCTACTGTATAAGCAAAGCTCGGCATACTAACAACCCACATAGAGGAAAATGAAAATCCACGTAATACTGCAGTTGATTTAAAAACTTCCCAAGTTGGTGAAACTTTCCCTTTAAAAAAGGTTGTTGCAATCTGATAAACAACAACAATCGAACCAAAAAGTAAGAAAAATGATATGATTTGCGTCATAAAAATAAGTAAACCATAAAAAGTTCGACTACTTTTCAGCTGACGCTTCATTAACAAAATCGTATCTTCTACATAGTTTTCCTGTTTCAATACCCAAGCTACAAATGGAATTACAAATAACATAGGGAGTAATGAACGCATTTTACTTGCCCCTACCCAAAAGACCTCTGAAAAACTAGCACTTGGATGTGCCAAACCAATAACTATTGCCACAATTAAAAGAATAAGTGGCAATAGTATAGCTCGGTGATTTAAGATTAAAATTCCAAAAAATAATGTTAAAAGACCAAAAAATGAAATCAGCGAAAGAAAAATGGCTTCTGAAAAAAATAATTCTAAGAAATGAAATAAAACAAATAATGTTGTAGAAATCGCAAAGCCTAATCGTCCTATTTGTTTAAACATAGCAGAACCTTCATCTCCATAACTAGCTTTTCTTCTATTCTACACGAAACTTATGATGGAATCCTATCTTCTTATTCTTTACGCTTTGGTATTCTATATGGTGCAATAATTAAAGCAAATACAAGGAATAGCCCTAGGAATCCAATAATTGGATAGAATAAACTAACTAAATCAGTAAATCCTACAAAACTCAGCGCAAAGCCAGCAGCTAATGTAACAACAATCATAATATTTGCCTTCTTCGTATTCATTTTTACAAAACGTGCTACAAAAGCATAAAACATCCCTACACCAGTGTTAAAAATCATTCCGAATAACACAACTGCCATAACTAATGATAAATTCGGTGAGATATCATTTACAATTTTTAACATTGGCATGTCATAACCAATGGTTTGATCAATTTTTGAAAAAATAGCTAAATGGCTTAATACGATTAAAATACCTAAGCTTAAACCTCCAAATAAACCTCCGAATTTGGCAATTCTTTCATTTTTCTCTGCTCCACCCATTACTAAAGCCATCGCAGCACCTACCGCAATATTAAAAGACACATAATTGATTGCCGAAATAAACCAATGTGATAAAGCAGATTTTTGTTGAACTGCAATTTCATTCAATTCATCTAATGGTTTATCAAATGTGAAAATACAATAAATACTAATTAACACAACTGCTGCGATTAACGCAGGTGTGATTCCTCCAATGATAGCGATTACTTTTTCTACGTTCAGCATGACCGTTAGTAAAATAAGAATAGTCAAAAGAAGACTTCCTAAAAATGGAGTAAGGCCAAACTCCTGATTTAAAGTCGCTCCAGCACCAGCAACCATAACAACGCCTACACCAAATAACGTGAAAATAATAATTGCATCTACAATATATCCTAAATAACGTCCACTAATTTTATAAATGACTTCTTTATGCGAAGTTGTTTGCAGACGACTTCCAAGCATCACTAGATTCATACCAAGGTATGCAAATAATGTAGTAGAAACGATTGCTCCAACTGTACCTATGTAACCAAAGCTTGTAAAATACTGTAAAATCTCTTGCCCAGATGCAAAGCCGGCACCAACAATAATTCCGATAAATGCACTAGCAATTTTTAATACTTTCCACATACCGTAACCCCCAAATCCATTACAAAATGAAGATAAGACAGTTTAGCAATCCTACTATAATACAGGACTACTCTAAATGACTTATTCTTCCCTTAAAATATACTATTTTTTAAAAAATCACATAAAATACATTATACTACATTAATAATCATTATTCCTTAATAATAAATAAAATCCTCGACTAGCTATTACACTAATCGAGGATTTCTTTAAACTATATGGATTTTTCTTAATTACTTGGAACCATGTCCGTAACCGCATCACCTGCAAGAAGGAATAAAATACCTACAAGGAAAATCGCAATGACTGTTCCCCATGCTAAGCCTTTAGAGAAGTTAGCAACCTTGTGCAGTCCAATAGCAGACAAAATTAAATTCCAAATAGAAAATAATTCAATACTATTATAAATAACATTATTCTGATTCAAAATATAACCTAAGCTTGTTGGCGATACATCTGCTGTCCCATCAATTAACATGTAAATGAAGCCATTTACAATTAACCCAATTGCAGTAATTAATAGAATAAATGTATTCATCGAAAATAATTGTTTAAAGCTGACACTTGATTGGGCAATTTTTGCAACTAGAAAATAAATAACTGTAGAAATTAGTGTAGTTAATAATGGCATAATAACGCCACCAATGGTCGCACCAATTTTAGTAAATGCATCAATTAATGCCGCCATCTCCTGGTCGATTTCCACATCTTGTAATTCCGGTATAACAACATTAGAAGCTGATAACCAAGTACCAATGATAGTTAAGACGATGATGATTAGCATTGGCATCAATATAATTGGTTGCTGTTTAATTCGTATAAATTGCTCTGTTGGATTTGTTAACATACCTAGTAACGAAGGTTTTGGAACATTTTTCTCTTCTTCCAAGCTCACTACACCTCTTTCTATTTTATCTGAAACAATAATGTCTTGATCTTACTTAAAATATGAGTTACATACTAGTGAAATTAGATAATTTCCTAGATAACCTCAAATTATAAGCAATTCATATCCTCCAATAAATATACCTAATTAATAGTCAAACATATCTCATTTAATAGTTCAACAATATACTTATTTTCTCCTGCCTTTCTATCCTACCTTTTCTATTAAGAAAAGCGCAGAGCGATCTTACGGGCTAAAAACATGACGTCCTATCACAACACCTGCTACTAGCACATTCTCAACATTTTTTGCGTTCTAGATAATACTAGCTCTGCATAAGCATTAATTTGCGCAATTTTTAATACTTCCTTACTCTACTAAAAAAAATGCCAGTCTTCCGTTTCAATTGGAAAACTGGCATTCTATTATTTCTTTTCAACGTTCCAGAAAAACACTCCATGTAAGAAACCGATATTTTCAATGTTTGCTCTTGAAGAGGTAACAGTTGTTTTATTACCAAATTTAATAATTGGTACATAATCATAATATGCTTCTTGAAGCTTTTCATAAGATGCTTTCGCTTCCTCATCAGAAGTCGCTGCATTAATTTCATTAATTAATTGATCTAACTCTGGACTATCTGTCCACCCAGCCCATTGCGTTAAAGAGCTTAAGAAAACATAATTTGTTGGAACTGGTTCTGTTGGGAATCCTGTTATAAAGATATCATATGCCGATTCATCATCGCGCTTTTGTAAGACTGTTGCCCAATCTGATAATTCTAATGTTACATTAAGTCCAGCTGCCTCTAACTGACGCTGAACAACAACCGCATTATCATAATGATCTTGATAATCTCTCGAAGAAATAATTTTTACTTCTTCCCCATTATAGCCAATTTCATCAAATAATTGCTTCGCTTTTTCTGGATCATCTTGATTATAATTTTCTTTTCCTGCATCCGTATACCATTGTTTCATATCTGTAATCATTAAGCTTGGCTCTAAATCATAGAACGCTTCACTGCTGAATGCTGCTTGAGAAATCTCGTCCATATTAAGAGCTGCTAACGCAGCTTGTCTTGCTTTTTGATCTGAAAAGAGACCTGCTTTTTTATTGAAGACAACTGCATTAAAACCATTATGATCAATACGATTTTCTATATTATCATCTGCCTCTAACTGTGCCACATTATCAAATGGTACTGCCACTGAAATATCATATTCTCCAGATGTAATTCCTGCAACTCTTGTAGATGAATCCGTAACAAAATGGAATTTAATTTCATCTACTTTAGCTTCTTTTCTTCCTGCTAAACCACTTGGCTCTCCATCTATTGCTTGATAATCTTCAAACTTACTCATTGCGATATATTGATCCTGCTTCCATTCATCAAACTTAAATGGGCCTGTACCAATAAATTCTTTTAAGCCATCTTCTTCTGCTTCATCAATTGTACGTTTTGGGACGATAATTGCGGAACGTCCAGGCTCTGCTAAAATTTGCAGTGCTGTATACATTCTTTCTTCTAATTCAATAATTAATGTATGCTCATCTTCTGCCTTGAATTCAGCTTGGCTAAAGAAAGATTTCCCTAATGTAGATATATCTCTCCATCTCTCCAATGAAGCAATAACATCTTCTATTGTTAAATCACTACCATCATGGAAGGTTAAACCTTCTCTTAATTTAAGTGTGATTGTTTTACCATCTTCACTTACTTCATAATTTTCTGCTAACATTGGAGCTACTTCATAGTTTTCATCCACTGTTAGAAGTGTTTCAAAAACATGTCTAGATACATCTCGAGTAACGGTAGATGTTGTTACAATAGGGTCCATTGCTGGTGGTTGCGCATTTAATGCTACATCTAATGTCACCTTTTCTGTTGAATCTCCCTTATTTTCTGTACCTCCATTTTTTTCACTTGCACAACCAATTAATGCTACTGAAAAAATTGCTAAAAATAATATTAGTCCTAGTCTTCGCACCGCTGATTATCTCCCCTTTTTGTAAAAATAATTTAAAATATAAAATAGACTATCCCAAGTCAATTGTCAATTTTTTACCTGAAATCTAATTTTATCAAGTTCTTTTGTATTAAAAAAATAAGAAGTAAAGTATAATATAGCAATAAGAAAGCATAAGGAAGTGCTAACGTAAATATGTCAGAAGAAAATATTACTCGAATACATTTAAATGGAAAAGAATATATACTCATTGGTACAGCACATGTCTCTAAGCATAGTGCAGAGCAAGTAAAAGAAGTAATTGAAATGGAAAAGCCTGACGCTGTATGTATCGAATTAGACGAACAACGATATCAGTCTATTATGGATGGAAATCGCTGGAGAGAAATGGACATCTTTAAAGTCATTAAAGAAAAAAAGGCGACTTTACTTTTAATGAACCTAGCCATTTCTTCCTTCCAAAAACGAATGGCCAGTCAATTTGGAATCAAACCTGGTCAAGAAATGATTCAAGGAATTGAATCAGCAAAGGAAATTGGTTCAGAGCTTGTATTAGCAGATCGTGATATTCAGATCACTTTTTCTCGGATTTGGCGAGGCATTGGTATGAAAGGAAAAGCTGGATTACTTGCATCTGTTATGGGAAGTATTTTCAGTAAAGAAACAATCTCAGAAGAAGAATTAGAGAAGATGAAGTCACAGGATATGATTAATTCTATGCTTCAAGAATTCACAGAGAGCTTTCCAAGCTTAAAGCGACCACTTATTGATGAACGTGATCAATATTTAGCACAGAAAATTAAAGATGCTCCAGGAAAAAAAATTGTCGCAGTATTAGGCGCAGCACATGTTCCTGGAATAACAAATGAAATTCAAAAAGAACATAACTTAGAAAAATTGGTAGAGAAACCTCCAAAATCTAAATGGCCAAAAATAATTGGCTGGTCGATACCCGCTATCATTATAGCGATTATTGCATATACATTTTTCTCCAATCCTGAAGTTGGCTTACAGCAAACACTAAGCTGGGTTATCTGGAATGGATCATTAGCAGCAATTGGTACAGCTATTGCACTTGGACATCCGCTTGCCATTATTACTGCTTTTCTTGCCGCACCATTCACATCATTGAATCCATTTCTTGCTGCTGGATGGTTTGCTGGAGGAGTTCAAGCTTATATGCGCAAGCCTAATGTCGCAGACTTTGAAGCTTTAGCTGATGATGTTCACAGTGCAAAAGGATTTTGGAATAATAAAGTAACCCGTATCTTACTTGTTGTTGTATTAGCCAATATCGGAAGCTCCATTGGTACATTCGTTGGTGGTGCTGATGTTATCCGCTTATTCTTTAAAAACTTTTAATAGCTTCTTAAAACAACCAATCCCACGCCTCTCTCTGCGTGGGATTTTTACTTACTTTAGCGTCGATAATAATAAGGGGGATAGCCATAGTAAGGTGGTCTGTACGGTGGATAGCCTCCATAATATGGATATCCCCCATAATACGGATAACCCCAAGGCGGGCCGTCAACCAATGCCCCAACAACTAGACCACCTAATAAACCTGTTGCAAATGGACCAATTCCACCATATAATCGTTCGTTATGATACGGTTGATGCATTGCTTCTGGCTGATCTATTCTATCAAAGACCTGGTGGTAATATTCCACTTCTTCTGGTAACGTCTTCTCATTTGAATCCATCTTCACTCACGCTCCCACATTCAAATTCACCTTCTCTATAGACATATGTCACGAGGTATTGATTCGTATAGACAACAGCCTATTAATCTTTAGTATAAAGAATTTAAGGAGGTCATCCATGATGTCCTAGTGTCAAAGTTGGTCACATGAGGTAATATGAAAGAACAACTAAGGCCACCTACTCCTTTCAAACTTGGATAGCCTTAGTTTTCTTTAAATATAGATGCTAATTAAACTAATAATGGTAATAGCCAAGGGATGATTAAGGAGGTGAAAACTCCAGTTAAACCTATAGCTACTCCAGAAGTTGCCCCTTCTATTTCCCCTTCTACCATTGCTTGCGCAGTTCCTATTCCATGTGAAATTGTTCCAAAACTTAATCCACGAGCAACAGGATCTGTAATTCGAGCCCAGTTTAATAAAACCGAGCCAAACATTGCTCCAAACATACCTGTAAGAACAACCATAATGGCAACAAAAGATGCATCAGCTCCAATAACAACTGCTACTTCACTAGCAATTGGAACAGTGATTGTCTTAATACTTAAGGCAGTTACCATTTCCTCAGATAACCCTATCCATGTAGCCATATATACAGTTGCTACAATTGTTGCTGTCGTTCCAATTATCATGCCTAATATTACTGGCATAAAATTACGCATAATAACATGCCTTTGTCGGTATAGTGGAATCGCTAATGCTACAGTTGCCGGACCTAATAAATAAGTCATTATATCCTTCGCTAATGTATACTCTTCATATGAAATCCCCATCACGAGCAAAATGATAATAATGGAAGTCGTCGCAAAAAAGATTGGTGTCATTAATAGAATTGGATATTTCTTATGAGCTTTCAATGCTAATAAATACATACCTATCGTAGCGATAATACTAAATATTGTGATCACGAATACCACGTTCTTTTGCCACCTTCCTTCTACTTGCTAATAGCTGTGATACAGCACCTGTCAATATAATCCCAAATGCTGCACTTCCAAATAACACAAAGGCTAAAGGAATTCCATAGTTAAGAAATATTGGACCTAATGTCATAATGCCAACTGTTATCGGTAAAAAGAAAAATACTAAATGCTTTAATAAAAAAGATGATGCCTCATTAATCCACTCTAATTTAATGACACCAGTTAGCAATAAAATAAATAACAAGATCATGCCAATTACATTTCCTGGAATCGGTATATCTAACCAAGCAGCAAGCTTCATACCTATTTCATTTAATAACCAAAGAATAAATAATTGCCCTAAAAAAATTAGTGCATATTTTAATTTCATTCAAACACATCCATTCTCTACTCCATCAATTAGTAACATACTATGATACTTCTAACTTAGCAATAGCTAAACAGTTGAAAAGTTTCATAGCTATTTGTATAGTATAATGAACGGAAAATTTAGATGAACGCATGTTCATGATAAAAATAACTTCTAATATTAAGCAAAGATAGAGGGGGATATATTATGGAGTCATTACGACTATTTAAGTATTCACGTACTTCTACCTTTATTGTATTAAATAAAATTGATAAAGCTTTATGGGATGAACAGCCTGAAGGGTACATGAATACAGTACGCTGGAATGCAGGGCATGTATATATAACGGCAGAGGATTTTCTACATGATGCTGATTGTAATTATACAATTACTCATCCTGAATGGACAAAGCTATTTATCGACGGAACCAGTCCATCAGACTGGAACCTCAACGAAGTCCCAACTCCTGAAGAAATATTAATCGCATTAAAGGAACAAGAAGAAAGAATTAGTGATTATTTTCAAGATAAGTTAAAGAACCATGCTTCCATTAAACGCAATATTAATGGCATGCTGTTAGAAACAGTTGATGCTTCCTTACAATTTGTTACTTGGCATGAAGGAATTCATCTCGGCTTCATGAATGGTTTAAACAAGCTATTTCAATCTGATCAATACGAGAAGCTCTCTAATTAATTAGAGAGCTTCTTCGTCTATTTAATATACTTTTGGTTTTGCTTCTTGCAATAGGTTCAAGTCTTCTACTGCTTTGGCAAACTGTAAAACTGTTTTTTCCGCAAAGGCAGCTCCTGTAATTTGCATTCCTACTGGAAGCCCCTCATGTATACCACACGGAATACTAAGCGATGGGAGCCCTACCAAATTTCCTGGTCTAGAAAAACGACTTACATTATCATAAACTTTTATTTCCCTACCATTATGCATTTTCTTATCTTGTCCAATCACTGTTGCTGGGAATGGATGGGTAGGTGAAATAAGTACATCTACTTTTTCAAATACATTATTAAATTCCTTTTTCATCTGCGCACGAATTTGTTGCGCCTGTAAATAATCCACTGCAGAGATTAAATGCCCTAACTCGAAGCCTTGTCTAACATCTTCAGCAAAATCAGCAGGGCGTTCAATCAAATGCTGATGATGTACTGCTGCTGATTCTGCTGTAATAGTCATTCGCTGCGCCCAAATTGTGTTTTCCAGAGAAGGAATCTTCACTTGCTCTATCTTTGCACCTAACTGCTCCAGCTTCTGAATTCCTGTGCGCACAATCTTTTCTACTTCAGGATCCACATCATCGAAAAAGTATTCCTCACTTATTCCAATTACAAGCCCTTGAATATCTCCTGTTAAATTAGAAGTATAATCATCCACAGGATAATTGCTGGATGCACTATCACGCGAGTCATATCCCGCCAATAGCTGAAGTAATATTGCTGTGTCTGTTACTGTTTTAGTCATTGGTCCAATATGATCTAATGACCAAGCTAATGGAAAACAACCATGCTTACTTACTCTTCCATATGTAGGCTTGAGCCCAACAATTCCACATACAGATGCCGGTCCTCTAATCGATCCACCTGTGTCTGTCCCAAGTGATGCAATCGTCATGTTAGCAGCAACTGCAGCCGCTGACCCTCCACTTGAACCACCTGGAATGCGCTCTGGATCCCATGGATTCCTACACGCTCCATAATGTGCATTATTCGTTGTATTTCCGCTCGCATATTCATGCATGTTTAATGCCCCAGTAAAAATAGCGCCAGCTTGTTTTAGTTTTTCCACTACAGTAGCATCATAATTAGCAATATGGTCTCCATGAATTTTCGAACCAAATGTTACTCGTTTATTTTTCATATGAAAAATATCTTTTAAAGCTAATGGAATTCCATGTAAGGGCCCATGATAAATCCCCTTCATAATTTCTGCTTCTTTTAATCGTGCCGCATCCAATGCTTCTTCTTTATAAATATCAATATAGGCATTAATCAATGGATTTTTCTTTTCTACTTCTTGTAAAACAGCTGTTGTTACTTCCACAGGGGAGATTTCCTTAGTTTTAATTAATGGTGCTAATTGTTCAATGGTTTGATGTGCGAGTGTTTCAGTCATTGTCATCACTCCCCTTTGGAGTATAATGTAAAATAATATTCGCTTCTTTTAATCCTTGAAAATCACCTTTATGTTCATATACTTCTTTCCAACGTACTGCTAATTCCTTATAGGTTTCATCATCTCTTTTTATTCCTTGCATTTCTAAATATGCTTTTACCCATTCTTCCATCATCAAGCTCCTCTCTCGTACATAAACTCATTATAACAATAATCAAACTTATCAGATAGATGATTTTTTGATAGTTCGCAATTGTTGAAGCAACTATTGGAATTCAGTATAATTACACTATTAACTTCAACGATTGTGCTTATATTGTATGGGTTTATAGCACTTAAAAACAAAAGAATATTGAGGGGGATTATAATGACTGTACGCATTTCTATGTTTGAGGCTTATTTGATCGAAACTATTCGTTCTAAGGGCATGGATAGCCAACAACTGCTGGATTTAGTAAAACAATCAGATTATGAGCAATTAAATCAGTTTGACGATACATTTGATTATCAAATTTTAACTGACGCATATAAAGACCATCCAGAAATAATTGAAAAAGCTATTACTGAAGAATATAAAGTAAAATTTGTAACACAGCCTGGTATTAAGAGGTTTCTAGGATTAAAATTTGACTTTGAAGAAGGTAAAGATTTTCAAATGATTGATGATAAATTTACTAACATTCATTTCACGGCAGAACAGCTATCACAATTTACTACATTGCTTTCTGCTAACTGGAAGATCAGTAAAAAAGAAGAAACAGAGGATGGAAAACAAATCGTTGATATTCGCTTATCTGTCCATCAATAATCCATTCATAAAGCCCCCTTATATTTGCCAATAGCAATACAAGGGGGCTTCCGTAAAATTAGAAAAATAAATTCAATATGTAATAACTTATTCCCGCCAATGTCGCAGAAATTGGAAGTGTAATTACCCATGTAATTAACATTCTTTGGGCTGTTCCCCACTTCACTCCTCTTAAACGATGTGACGCCCCCACTCCAAGAATAGAAGATGAGATAACATGAGTTGTACTAACTGGAAGATGAATAAAAGTTGCTCCAAAGATTACTGCAGCACCTGTTAAATCAGCTGCGACCCCGCTCACTGGGCGGATTTTCATAATCTTTCCACCAATTGTTTTAATAATTCTCCATCCTCCCATAGCTGTACCAAGTCCCATGGCTAACGCACAAACAAATTGAACCCAAAATTGAATATCATCTGTTTGTTGATAATTATTTACAATAAGTGCCATCGTAATAATTCCCATTGCTTTTTGTGCATCATTAGTTCCATGAGAATAAGATTGTAATGCTGCTGTGGCAATTTGAACAGTACGAAAACGTTTATTTGTTTTTGATAAATTACTATTTTTAAAAACCAATTTTAATATTCCATAAACCGTAAATCCAATGGCAAATGCTAATAATGGAGATATTAATAATGCTTTAATAATATTTAGAAAGCCACTATAATTTAGTGAATGAATTCCAGCAGCAGCAATAGCTGCTCCTGCAATTGATCCTATCAAAGCGTGAGAGGAACTGCTTGGAATACCAAAATACCAAGTAATTAAATTCCACGCAATGGCTGCAATCAGTGCTGCAACAATTACAAGAGATCCATTTTCTAATTCAAATGGATTAACGATATCTTTTGTTATCGTTTTTGCTACACCAGTAAAGGTCATTGCACCTACAAAGTTCATCGTAGCTGCTAAAATAATAGCGTGTCTTGGCTTAAGTGCTTTTGTCGAAACCGAAGTTGCTATAGCATTTGCTGTATCATGAAACCCATTAATAAAATCAAAAGCTACCGCTAAAAGTACGATAATAACGGTAATTAAAAGTATTGTATCCATTAGACAATTTGCTCCTTAAGCATTTTTCATAATAATGGCTTCGAATGTATTAGCCACATTTTGACAATAATCAGCAACTTCTTCAAACTCTTCGTAAATTTCCTTATATTGGATAATACGAATTGGATCCTTCTCTACTTGGAAAAGATGTTTAATTGACTTCCTTAAAATCGCATCACATTTTGATTCATAATCTTTTATCTTGATAGCATGTTCACGAATTGCTGGTAATTTCTTTTTAGCTATTAATTTTACTGCTTTTTCTGTTTCTTCTACTGCTCCTTGAATCATATCGACAAATTCCAACATGAATTCATCAGCTGTAGAAATATTATACATTTCAAATAGGGCTGCCGTCTGCTCTAAACCATCCAACACATCATCCATATGCATTGCTAAAGCTAGAATATCCTCACGCTCAATCGGCGTAATAAAAACATTGTTTAAATCCTGAATCACTTGATGTACTAAAGTATCACCTTTTAATTCAAATTTTTTCATTTCTTCAGAAAAATATTTTAAATCGTCAATATTCGTCAGTTTATAATCCGCAAAAAAATTAGTACCTTCTGTTAAATTCGCTGAAATAGTACTTAAATGGACTGAAAACTTATCCTCTTTTTTAAAAATCATTCATTTTCCCACCTTAACAAAATACTGGATTCCAAGTAATCATACTCCAACTTCTTGCATTAGTATAGATTTTTCATAAATTATTTACATTTTTTTCACAAATACGTTGTTGACAAATTAATACAAAATATTTAAAAAAAGTTATTTGTTCTAGATTTATGAAAAATAAAAAGTAGAAGCCAGGATTTTTTCCTAGCTTCTACTTCTTAATATATTTTTATTCTTCTACCCAAACATTCCAATAGATAGGACGATGTTGTTTATTCTGTTCTTCATAACCTTTTACATTACTACGAACAGATACAATCGCATCATAATCTCCTATTCGCACCGCTGGCATGAAATCCCAGTACCATTCTTGGAGTATCTCATAATCTTCATAGGCCGCTTCTAAATTTGGTTTTCCACGGAAAGTTCTTAAAATTTCATCTAATTCTTCACTATCTGTAAATCCAGCATAGTCTCTCGTAAAGTATCGGACTGCAGATGGTTCTGGATTAGGTGTCAATCCCATTACATAAATATCGTATTGGTCCTCTTCATAAATCTTTGTCAATACTGTTGGTCAGTCATATACTTGGAGGTCAACATTCATTCCAATACGCTCTAACTGATCCTGAATTACTACAGATGCATTATAATGCTCTTCATATTCACGATCTGTGATAATTACAATTTCTTCTCCATCATAATTTGTCTGTTCTAATAACTCTTTTGCTAAATCTTCATCTGCAATATTATATTTATCCTTACCAACATCACTATCCCAAAGCTCTAACTGATGATACATCATATTATTATGGTTTAATTTATAGTATTCTGAATCTGTGAATGCACCTTGTAGAATAGCTTCCATATCCAGTGCTGCGGATACTGCCTGGCGAGCATTCTTATCTGTAAATAGCCCTTGTTTCTTATTAAAATTAGCTACTAAGTATGCATCTGGATATACATAATTTGTAATATTTTCATCTTCCGCTAAGCGAGCAGCATTATCACGATTTACTTCATGAGCAATATCATATTCACCAGATTGTAGACCTGAAGCCTGTGTATTGGAATCTGGTGTGAAGACAAAGATTAAATCATCTACTAAAGCTTTCTTCTCCCCAACGGTTAGACTTGGCTCTCCTGATAGAGCCTGATAATCATCAAACTTTTTCAAATGAACATGCTGATCTTGCTTCCATTCATGAAACATAAATGGTCCTGTTCCAATATGCTCTGTAACCCCTGTATCATCTGAATTATCCGCAATTTCCTTTGGCATAATTGCCGGATGCCCTGCTGATGGGTAAGCAAGTGTATTCAGCGCTGTAGATCTTGGTTCAGGCAATGTCATGATGACAGTGTAATCTCCATCTGCTTCAAAGGTTACATCTGAAAACATTGATTTCCCATGTGTACTTACACGTTTATAACGTTCCATGGACGCGACAACATCTTCAGAAGTCATCTCTTCCCCATTATGGAATTTAACCCCTTGACGTAGATGGAATGTAACTGTTAATCCATCATCACTTTGTTCATAGGACTCTGCTAGCATCGGTTGAATAGCGAATGTATTATCTACTCCAATTAATGTTTCGTACACATGCCACATAATATCTGTTGTTGCAATGGCACCACTCACTTGCATATCAAGTGTTTGTGGCTGGGCAGGATAAGCTACCTTCAATTCTCCACCGGTATTTACTGGCTCTTCTGCCGCTTCTTCGCCTTCATCCCCTGTTGTGTTTTCTTCTCCATCTGTTGTCTTTGAATTACAGGCTGCTAGTACAACAAGTAATAATAGTAAAATAAATAATGGTAACTTCTTCATTATACTTCTCATCACTTCATCTCCATCTCTTTTATTGATGATTCGGTGATTGTTGTCCTCGCTTGATGTATTCATTAAATGACCCTGTCATTCTAATGGGAATGACTAGAGAATTCTCTCACCTTTTCTAGGAACTTTTGGTTTCATTTCATTTTGTTCGATCACTGCTCTTTCTGATAAACTACTTCTCCATCAGCCATCGTAAGAATTACTTTTGCATCTTTTATCTCTTGTTCATTTATGGCAAATAAGTTTTGATCTAACACAATAATATCTGCTAAGTACCCTTCAACAAGTTTCCCAATTTCATGTTCTCGGAATGCGGTAAATGCGGAACCACTGGTATATGCTTGAAGTGCTTCAGCTACAGTCACTTTTTCTTTTTCATTCCAAACATTCTCTCCTGTGATATCCATTCGGGTAACAGCATGATAAATTTCCTTGATTGGATTCAGACCTGCAATTGGATAATCTGTTCCAAAAGCTAGTTTCATTGTCGATCCTGTCAATGTCTTACTAGGATAAATATTTCCATGCTTTTCTTCACGAACTCTTGTTGTATGACTTTCAACCGGCATCAACGCAATATGAGAAGGTTGGACAGAAGGAACGACCCCTAGTGATTCAAATCTAGGTATATCAGAAGATTCAATGACTTCAATATGCTCTAAAGTATGTCTTGAATCACGAAAACCATTTTGCTTCTGTGCTGCTTCAAATACATCCAACCCTAAACGGACTGCGCCATCACCAATCGCATGAAACCGAATTTGAAAGTCTTCCTTATCCGCTTCAAGTACCCAATCACGGATCGTATCAATTGGAAACATGGTTTCTCCAATCGAATCAGGTTTATCTGTATAAGGCTCTACCATATAAGCGGTATGCCCTGTTACAACACCGTCAATAAACTGTTTTAATCCAGTGACCTGTAATTTTGAAGAACGGAACTGTTCTCTTAAACGCTTCACATTCTCTATATCCCCATTCATTGGAGGATATAAATGGATACGACAAGTTAATCGTTCATCTTTATCATAGGCATCAAATAATGTATAGCTTTGTTTATAATCCATTCCTGCACCATAAACATCACTTACTGAGGTAACCCCCAATTTTGCCGCATGATTTAAGAAAGCATCAAATAATTCTTCTAATTTCTCTCTTGGAAAATCAAGTGCATAATCTGTCACTAAGCGTGATGCTTTTTCAATTAAAATACCTGTCGGTTCGCCATGCTGATCTTTTTCAATCAACCCTGCTGGTGGATTTTCCGTATCCTTATTTACATTGGCAATTTCTAACGCTTTACTATTGACCCAAGTATAATGACCTTCAGAATGGAAGCATAAAACAGGTCGATCCTTAATAGATTCATCAATCAGAAAACGATTAGGAAATACCTTCTTGTCCCAATTTAAATGCTCCCAGCCATAACCAATAATCCATTCATCTTCTTTTCTGCTATCAGCAAACCTCTTTAACATTTGTACAGCTTCTTCTGCTGTTGTTGCTTGTGAAAGGTTTACACTTCCATGAGTCATCAAACTCCCAAACATCAGATGGATATGTGCATCATGAAAGCCTGCCATAATTAGCTGATTATCATAATCATAGTTTTGCGTTTGTGGGCCATTGTATTTTCCTATTTTTTCTTTTGAACCAACTGCTAAAATTTTATTTCCTTTAACAGCAACTGCTCCTGGCTTCACATGATCATTCAAGCCAGTAAACACTGCATTACTAGAAAGGATACTATCCGCAAACACCATAGACGATAACTCCTATCTTAAATTATATTCGATAATTATTATTCATTACTGCGATAATCGGGATTATGCCATTCCATTAATGTGGCATATTTCAATGACTCTAAATCCTTTGGTAAGTAATTCTCCATAATTGCTCGAAGCTTAAAGCCATTACGTAATTGGAAAGTGAATACAGGATCATAAATTTCACCTTGAATTACTTGTTGACAATACTCCTCTACAGATAAACGATCTGCGTATTTATGGAAATTTGGGATTCTTCCTCCAAATAAAATACTTTCCAAGTTAAACTTTCGGCAGATAGCTTGACGTCCCTCATATAATTTACGGCCAATTCCTAATGAACGCCGATTCGGATCCACAACAACTTCCGTGCCATACAAATTTCTCCCATTTGGATTATGGTTACGTATGAATCCTTTATCAGCTATCTCATCAAAAGAATGCTCATCTCCATATTCATCAAAATTAACAATAACGCTATTACAGGAGCCAACAACTTCGCCTTGGTATTCTACACATAATTGCCCTTCAGGAAATACTTCCAATTGACTTTCAAAATGCTTCCGCTTAAAGGGTATCTCTGGATCACCAAAACTCACTGTAGAAATCGCTACAATCTTTTCTATATCTTCATCTTTAATTTTTCTTATAATTAAATCATCTAGCTTATTAGTTTCCATTCCTATTCTCTCCTCTGTGTTACACGAGACTGATGCAAAAGTAATTATGACCTTCCAAACAGAATCTCATTTTAAAAAGTAAGCGCTTTCTTTTGTTGCTCTCTTAACTTCTAACTTTTTTTGCGAGTTAGAAGTTAAATAAGTAATGAAAGCTGGATTCAATCACTTTCATTACTTATTCTTAATTTCTTAAAATGTTTTTCTAAAGGATGTTATAGACTCATCCATAATTGCAATCATTTTCTCTACTTCTTCTTTTGTAATCGTAAGTGGAGGTGCAATCGCAATGATTTCATTGTTTGATCCTAAAGCTCTTAATATTAATTTATTAGCAAAGAATTCATCTACCAATGTAGTTGCAGGTAATTTTTTTGGATCAAATAGTTTACCAGTATCACGATCCTCATAGATTTCTATTGCTGCCAATAAACCAATTGCTCGGGAATTCGTGACGATAGAATGTTTATCTTCTAAATAAGCAAGACCATCCTTAAGCACTGCTTCCATTTTCTTCGCGTTTTCTACAACTCCGTCACGCTCCATGATTTCAATATTCTTTAATCCAATAGCACATGCTGAAGCATGACCACTGTATGTGAAACCATGACTTAAGTTAGCATCAAAGCCATCTAATGTTTGCTTCACTTCGTCATTAATTAATACCCCACCAAGTTGAGCATATCCACTAGAAATACCTTTAGCAATACTCATTAAATCAGGTACTACATCCCAATTTTCTACACCAAACATTGTACCCGTGCGTCCAAATCCACAGATGACCTCATCTGCAATAAATAAAATATTATGCTCATCACATAATTTGCGTACAGCTTGTAAATATCCTTCAGGTGGAATATGCACACCACCAGCACCTTGAACAGGCTCTAATAAAACAGCAGCAACCGTATCTGCACCTTCTCTTTCAATAACACCTCGAATCGATTGCGCATAATCTGGATCGTTTTTATCTCCATTTTCACAGTTTGTTAAATGAGCTTTCGCATGATGTACATGCTCGATATTAGAACGAGCGAAATCATGGAATGCAGGAATACCAGTTGCTGTTTGGGCAGCTACTGTAACACCATGGTAAGCATTATTTAATGCAATAATTTTAATTTTTTCAGGCTTTCCTTTTATTCCCCAATAGTAACGTGATAATTTAATTGCTGTATCATTCGACTCCGAACCACCTGAGGTATAGAATACTGCATTTAAATCACCAGGTGCTATATCAGCTAATTTTTTAGAAAGCTCAATTGCCGGTTCATTTGAAAAACCTTTAAATGCAGAAGCATATGCAAGTTTGCCAATTTGCTCTTTTCCTACTTCTGCTAATTCTTTTACACCATGCCCTAGGTTAACATTCCAAAGCATAGACATTGCATCCATATAAGTATCCCCATGAACATCCTTTACAAAAATGCCATTCCCCTCTGTAAAGATAATTGGTGGACCATTTTCTGCATGAACCTTTGGATTTGTTGAAGGATGTAAGAAATGCTTCTTATCTATATTTACTAATTCCTCAATCTTTGTTTTCTTTATTTCCATTGCCATATAAAAAACCTCCTGATTTTAAAATTTCCTTAAAAATGGGTGTCAAAGTTATGTTAAAGCTAATTATGAAAGGGCTGACTACTCTTTTCATCCAAAATTTTCAATATAGAGAAACAGAAAAATCCTAGCAAAAAGAACATGCTATCATTGAACATCCTCTTAAGGCAAACCCCACTTCATCATCACTAAAATCATATCACCCCCTATGGATATTATTCAACAGACGATTCACTAATGTATTTTTTTATTTTGCGTGCTGCAGTAGATTGGCTTATTCCTAAATGTTGTGCAACTTTATAACTAGATTTATAGACATCATACGCCTCCATAATCAATGTCCGTTCAAAATGTTCGATGCGATCTGGTAAAGTCATGGCATTGGAAACTGATCCTACTCTAACTTTTGGCGGAAGCTGACTAAAGGACACTTGATTTTTATCCGAAGTAATCACTAGATTTTCAATAATATTCTTCATCTCGCGAATATTACCTGGCCAGCTATATTCATGAAATGCATTCATCACAATTGTAGGAATTGTAATGTTGCGATTATACTTTTGGTTAAAATAAGATAAAAAATGTTGTGTGAATCGTTTAATGTCTCGCTTACAATCTCTTAATGGCGGAATATTAAGTGTTACAATATTCAACCGATAATACAGTTCCTTACGAAATTTTCCTTGTTTAATTAAATCCTCAATATCCTTGTTTGTAGAAGATATAATACGTACTTTATTTTTTATTTGCTGTAAGAACTTTAATAGCCTTGATTGTGCTTTTAATGATAATGCATCTATTTCATCAAAATAAATTGTTTCACCTGCTGAAAATAAGATAGCTCCTTCATTATTCGTTACAATATTCGTGAAGTTATCATAATCTGATCCTTCATCAGAAACATTTGCACAGCTTACCTCCCAAAAATGGGCCAACTCTTGATCATCATGATTATGAATTTTCATTGCTAATACATTTTTTCCTACACCAGATTCTCCTGTTAATAAAACTGGTGTATTCGTATGTGCGATTTTATCAATTGTTTGAAACACCTGCTGCATACATTCACTTTGCTGAACAACCTTTTCTAGGTTCTGGTGATTTATTTGATCACTTAATTCTTGTTCCAATAAATCTATACGTTTTCTTAAATTGGTAATATCCGTAGAATCCCTAGCAAAGCTAATTACTCGAATTAAATCATTTTCTTTGTTGAAAATGGGAATAGAAGTAACATAAAGTGATTTTCCTAATGAAGTTTTCTGCATCATTTCCACTGTTTTCTTTTGTTTAATTACTTCCAATGTCGCAGATGGGTAAAACAAGTGATGTTCTAAATCTCCAATAAACTCTCCGATCAATTCCTCCGCAAGAAATCCATAATGCTTCTCACAAGCATTGTTTACATAGATGATATATCCTTGATGATCTGTGACAAATATTTCATCCGATGAATACTCTGCAATTTCCTTAAATAATTGCTGATTTCCCATTTCTTGCATATACTCACCTTAGTATGCTTAAATTCCAACGCCTTCATAAAAAGCGTCTTATGAAAATGTAACCCCTTACTGCGCTCCAATTATTATTATATTATCAAAATACTGAATTTTTATAGTAAGTCAATATTGGGTTGGTTAAATATTTCTATACTTCTTTAAGAATAGTCTACCAATAGTAAACATCCCTAGCAAACTAATTGTTACTTTTTGTTTATTTTAGGACAGAAGTTTCGTATATCCATCAAGTTTCCCTCTATTATTTCTACACTTTATGAGTCTTATTGACTAAATATTTATAAAAATCTATTTTTTTGTTGTATTCTGTCTTATTTGCATATACAATATATTCAAGAAACAATTATACCCCCTTTTGAAGGAGTTTTTACAAATGGATTTTCCTTTATCCATCTGTAACCTCCTTCCTTTTTTGTGCAAAAATAGAGCCGAATATAAAGGGCGATTATTTATAAAACCCTTCTTTATATTCGGCTCTATTTTTTATAACGGAATAACTTCTTTGTCTAATTTTGTCAAAAACTCATAATAAAATGGATCCTCACCTAAGCTAAAAATGCGATCACATAGATTGATAATTTCATCCATATCATGAGAAATATAAACAATCGTCAATCCTTTTTCCTTCGCTAGTTTTTTTAAATAACTGGCGATTTCTTGTTTGGATTTCAAATCAATTCCAACTGTCGGCTCGTCTAGAAGCAATAAACTTGGTTCATGAATTAATGAAATAGCAAGATTTAATTTCCTTTTCATTCCTCCAGATAAGGTATGTACAGATTCTTTCCATTTATCTAGCTTCACGTCTAAACAGAGCTGGCGTAACTGTTCCTTACTTTTCTTCTTCCATGATAATTTTTCAAAGAACAGCATGTTTTCTTCAACCGTGAATTGATCCCAAATCGCAACCTCTTGAGGAACAAACCCAATCTGTTTACGGAATTTTCCAAGGCTTTTTCTGCTGTACACTTGCTCATTAAATGTAATCGTTCCACTAGAAGGCTTTAAAATTGTCGCTAAAATATGAAGCAAGGTAGACTTTCCTGCACCATTCTCCCCTACTAGTCCGATAATTTCACCTTGCTGAATCTGAAATGAAACATTCTTTAATATGCTTTTTTTACTGTATGCTTTAGAAAGTGACTGAATCTTTAACATAAGGATCCTCCCGACGAACAAACCAAAAGACGAAAATGATACTGCTGATAATCAACCATATATTTATATGATCTCCTGTTAAAAATGCCTGAATTGGATGGAACCATTGAAACCAGGTCATTTTCACCGAGGTCAAGCTAATAATACTTGTTAAGGCACTTATTAATGTAACTGCAAATCCTGTCGTATAAAGTACATATGGATGTCGAATCCATAACGCTAATATGAAAGAACTCATATTTATCATCATACGGAACAGCAATAAAGCACTAATAAATTGTAAGCTTATTGTTTCCTGATAATAATAGTGGAAAATGAACATTGTCAGTAAATCAAATAAAAATAAAAGCCCTGTATAAATTAGAAAATGCTGAGCTAAATAGTTTTTAAAGGTCATGCGTGTAAATAAAAATCGCTCCCTTACATTTGCACGTCTTTCCTTTATTATCCAATCAAACATTAGCATGGTAGATAGTAGAGCAATATACGCCCAAATGGTCCAAGGTTCAATTGTTGTGCCTTCACTTTCTTCTATTATTTCTCCATCTTTAAATTGCAATGTTGTGTCCATCAAATGTTGTTCATTTTCAATTTCCTTACTATGTTCAATTAACGCTTCCCACGAAGGCGCTGTTTCATTATGCTGTTCATGTAAATTTTCAATTTCTAAAACTGCTTTTATTCGACCTGCATCCTGCTGTACAAAGGAAATAATCATTTCGCTCACTACATTATAAGCAAAGGATAAATTAGATTCCATTCCTACTAACAAGCGATTCCGATTTCCCTTTTCAATATTTTCCTCATACCCTTGACGAATAATGAAAACACTATCCAATTCATGCTTTTCCAACAATGATACTGCATGTGGCTCAGATAACACTTCTACTTGAATAAATGGGCTCTCTTCCATCGAGCGAACTAGTGCATTTGCTAATTCAGTGTCTTCCTCTTGCACAATACCCACCGGTACTTTTGAATCTTCTTTTACTTTCTCTACAAATGACATACTAACTCCAGTAATAAGGAGTGGGAGAACGAGCCAGAATAAAAGGCTAAGCTTCTGTTTCTTCCAATGGATAAGGCGAGTTTGTAAAGCTCTCTTCATCGCTTTAAACGCTCCTTTCCATTTGACAAGATCATAAGCAATATCATTCCAGATAAACTATAAATGAATCCCATCATATAATCAGCATACAAGCGCTCATTTAATAGTATTTCTTGAATCCAATAAAGCGCATCATATGAGAATATAAATTCTAGTTTATTCTGAATATAGCTAGGAAAATAAAGTGTTGGAATGATTGCTCCACTGATTACAATTATTAATAAACTGAAAACAAATTGAATAAGCAGACGAAGCTTCGGTGAAGATAGAATCATTTCAATCAGCGCAAGAAGCTGCAAATATACAATACTGTATAAACTTAGCATCATAAACAGGCGCTTATAATCTTCTATATCTAAAGTGAAGCTAAAGAAATAATTAAAACCAAGGAAAGCAGCTATTATAAGAAGCATGCCAAATCCAAAGGTAACTGTCATTCTTGCTAGCATCTGCTGTATTTCTTTCACACCATAGAGCTTCATGCGATTTGCTAGCCGTTTTGTTTCCTCACGATATAATAATTGATAAACGATAAATAACCAAAATGTATGTAAAATAAATAAAGCAGAGACCCCAAAATAATCTTTTGTCGAAGCTGTTGCTTGATTAACCATTTCCTCGTTTGTTAACACATTTCCTTTGCTTAATGCATACATGAAAAATGAAATAAATTGATCAAATAAATAATCATTACGCACATCTTTATCGTCTATAAAATCTTTTGCATAGCGATTAATTAATAAAATATTTGCCTGTGAAGTGTTGATGTGACGCATTACACTATCTATTAACTCTTTGACAATATTACTTTGCACTTGCTGTTGTGTATTACCAATTACAGGCAGAGTTACAGATTCTCCTACATATAAATTGTCCGTAAAATTATCCGGAAACACGATATAAGCACTTAATTCATTCGCTTCTATCCCTTTATCTGCATCCTGCTCTGATAGCGTATGTAACTGAATATATGGTCCAAGCTGAGATGTTTCGGATAAAAATTGAATCATCGTTTCTGTTTCCATCGATTGGTCTTGATCAACTACTCCAATATCAATTGTCGTTTGTTCATCCGCTGTCATTAGATGGATCATCAGCATAACAATGGCACCAACAATAATGGTTGGAGAAAGCAAAAGAAGAGGGAGTGTTAACCACTTCCTCTTAATCTGCCTTATATTCATTTGGATAAACATGAAGTAATGTTTAATAGACTGCATGGTAACACCCTGCTTTGCTTAAAACTTTCATATCCATTACCCAACTATGAAAGTTCCACACCAATATCAATAATAGATTGCTAGGATATATTAAAATCCTCCGCCAAACTGATACATGATTTCACCAAGCCATTGTTGGAATTGACCTGCGAGATCGAATTGTATATATTCATTTAGCTCTTGTTCTGACATTTGACCAATATCCACGATATTATCTCCTGAAGGCATCTCTACTTCTTTAATCTTTTGTCCTGCAATTGCTACATTCAAAGCAAATAAATCTCTGCCAAGGTCATCGATTTCAAGTGAGAAAGAATGCTCAGAATTCATTTGATCTTTCTCATAGGTAGATGTACCATCCCAGAACAAAGTTCCTCCATAATATCCATCTCCTGCTGAGATCTCACGATTAAATTCACGAGTACCTTTGTTCAGCTCTTCTGACCCTAGGTAACTAATTTCAAAAGTATCTGGCACACTTAGTTTGATAGAGTCTGTTGCTTTATTATCTTTCCAAGACAAATCTCCTTCTAAGAATAAGGAACTCGGTCCATAAGCATCTTCTGCAAGAAATTCATAATCAAACTGCTGTTGTTCTTTTGTTAATAACTGATCTCCAGTAATTGTTAGTTCTACATCTCCAAATTCTTCATCACCTATTTTTACTGCAAAATCACGTTTTACAATAATATTCTGATCAATCCAAATCGTAGATGTAATTCCATCTGGAAGAGAAATTTGATCTAAGCTATCTTTCGCCTCAACAAGAATAGAATCAAATTCTGTCATAAACTCTTGAACCAAAGCATCATCTGCCATACCCATTCTTAGTTCAAACTGATTTTTTACAATTTTCTTTAATTCATCATCTTTTTCCATTTTTGTAAGGAGCTTTTCTAATAATTGTTTTACGTCGTCTTCTGTTAAGTGGAAAGTAATTTTTTCTGCGTTAATATCTTCACCGAAAACTGTTACATCTTCTTCAACAGATTCAAATGAATCATTTGATAACTCATCATAAATCATCTTTATATATTCTTTTTCAAAATATTCCTGATCCTCTTCCGAAAATGGAGAACGTTGTTCGAAGACATCATTAAAGTCTATTTCAAAACCTTCTTCAAATGCGTATGGATCCATTGTACGGATCAATTCTCCTAGATCTCCACTTGAGATTTTAATTGTTTCAGATAGGAAAGGTAAGTTTATGTATAGATTTTCTTCATCTAATGAAAAAGCAATATCTTCTATTTTAACTCCTGCGATTTCTGCTCCTAAATCTGTAGATAGCTTCTTGTCATCCATATCAGACTGGATCGCTAAATTAAGTTTAGAGCTATTTACCATTTGCTGAAGCATTGGATCATTTGCCAAATCACCTATATTTGCGGAAAGCTCTAACGTTGTTTCTGTAGGATTTTCAAACGTGAACTCTGACCAATCAAATTCAGCCTCATAGCGGTCTTTAATCACATCTTCCATGTATTCAAAAGTTGCTTTCTCAGCTGCAAAGTATTTTGCCTTTGGAGAATTATCCCAAAGAATTTGGTAAGCAGCTACTCCTCCACCGATAAGAAGAATAATACCTATAAAAATTCCAATAATTGCGCCTTTGGAAAGACCCTTCTTTTTGTCAATGGTCTCGTTGTTTCCTTCCATTTTATTGCCTCTTTTCCTTATAAAAAATATTCTACATACCCGTTTATACCATTTGTGAATTGATTCGTCAATGCGTGGAAAGTCATATGAAGTGAGGTAATCTTTGTCCTTTCAGCAGTTTTAAACATGTTTTTGAATAAACATAAATTAAGCATGATACCTATAGTAACATGCTTTCTCCTTCATACTATTTGATAAAGATTAAAACTTATAATTGATTCAATATATCTCCTATCGTTTCTTCTCCAAATTCCTGCCATTTGCTTTTATCGCGTATTAGGCCATCCGTATCCAATGGCTCCTGAAATTGACCTAAACCTGTTACTGTGAGTAAAGAATTTTCATCTGTATCTAATCCAAGGTTGACTACATGTTTGATGACAAAAGGTTTCTCGAACTCAATCACTGCATCTCTTCTATCCAGCATACCTTCGAGTACTTGAAATGGCATTCGTAAATAAAATGTTTCGCCATTTTCCCGGTGCATCACGCCATCAAAAATTCCTCTATCATAATCCCAATTACCACCCATATGAAAACCAAACTTTTTAAGGCTCTCTTGGGCTTCGCCAAAAGTCATTTTCTTTCCTTCTATATCTGTATCTAAATGGATCATCTCACCCTAATTCTCCTTTAATAATATTTTCCATAGTATTGACATTATTGGAAGATACATACAAAAATTACAAAAAAGGAATACCCATTTTAACAGGCTTCCTCATGTAATTTTGGATATTTCATATGCTTTTAAAGGCGAAGTTGAAGGGAACCCTTGTACTTAGCTATACAGAAGTAAAGAATTAATTATCTTTTAAGTAAAATATTCAATTTTAGCCTCAGGAAAAAAACGTTTTATATAGCTACCTAGTGTATCTTTGATTGCCTCCTGCTGCTCATCCTGATATACATATTTATAAATACCATACCTTCCCCACTTCGTTTTCCGCTTAGACTCATCTAACTCAAGCTTCGTCATCGGGTAATTTTCCTGAATGACTCGTTTAGCAGGTTTGGTAAAGCGATGCTGTATCATTTCAAACGTCAAATCTTTTCTCGCAAATGCAGGTAAGGAAGCCTCAAGTTTTTCAAACATCTCCAAATACCCTTCCTCCCAACCATCATGCAGATAAATTGGAGCAACTATAAATCCTAAAGGATATCCAGCCTCAGCTACTTTTACTGCTGCTTCTATACGTTCATGCAGTCTAGATGTTCCTGGTTCAAAATATTTAATTATATAATCATCATTTATACTAAATCGAAAGCGCGTTTTACCTTGATGATCTGCATCTAGTAAATGGTCAACATGAGCAAATTTCGTAACAAATCGAAGTTTGCCATGCTTTGACTTTCCAAAAAATTCGATTGCCTGCTTTAAATGATGTGTTAAATGATCAACGCCAACAATATCAGATGTACAAGATGCTTCAAACCTAGTACTTTCTGGTGCTCGTTCATCCATATAATTTTGTGCTGCTTCAAAAATTTCATCAATATTGACATATGTTCGTATATAAGGTTTACTGCCCATTGTTGTTTGCAAATAACAATAATGACAGTGACCCATACAGCCAGTTGCAAGTGGGATGGCGTACTCTGCGGATGGTTTAGATGTATCAAATTTCAATGTCCTGCGTACACCGATTACTAATGTAGATTTAGCAATTCGATATTTTTGAAAATGATTTTCTCCTGGCAGATTACGAATCTGATTATGAGAGGTAGTCTCCCGTATCTCTACTCCCATGTCTGCAAATTTCTTAATAAGTCGTTTTCCACTTGGATATTCTAATGCATCCGGTTCAACATACACCAATTGAGGAGTGAATGGTTTAACCATAATATTCACCATCAACACTGCCAAATGCCTCATGATAAGCCATCTCTGCTGCTTCTTCTGTTGGAAAAATAGCAACTTCATTAGAAAGTGGGTAATAATGGTCATGTACAAAAAGAGCTATTTTATTACTATCTTCTGGATGTCGTACAACCGCTGCCTGCTGAACATTTGCGACACCTTGTGCGTGTGGATTACGAATAATAATATAAACAACCTCTCCAGGTTCAAAGCTTTGTTCTATATTCATTATTTCACCTGATTCCTTTAATTTTTATCAATCTTTATTGTTCCACTATTAAAGGAAATTATGTCCAACTTCTGGTGTCTCTGTTATTATCACTTGGATTGGTCAAATTTGATTGTTCTCAGCTTGGTTTTAACTAATTTTAGTGAACAAATAATTGAATATTTAAGAGGCATACACATGTTTGTTGAAATAGTTGATGATATTATTTGTATTAATGGAGAAGATAAAGGAAATTCCAAATGAATTCTTAGTGGAAAGAGACCGTTTATAAAGTTTTTGTTTTGGAAACATTATTGATTTTTTTGATCTAACTACAAACTATATCAAATTTATTTATCATACATTTGAGGTGAGATGATGAGGATTATGCTAGTTTCTGGAAGTATCATTCTTCCTATAGTAATGCTTTATCTTCACAAGCGTTGGTTAAGATTAAGGAATATTTTTAATTACGTAGCAATCCTTGCTACACTCATATTTGGAAACGTTACTTCACTATCCATATATAAAGTCCTTATAGATAAAACGGTCTTTATGACATCTATCCATGCCATACTTTTAAATCCATTTTTTTTAATTTCAGGAGCGTACATAGGTATCTATGTTCTTTACAGACTTCTGCTGCTAACTATGGAGGAACAACAGTAATAAAATGCAAAAACTGCACCTTCAATTGTTAGGTTGTAGCTAACAATTGAAGGTGCAATTCACTTCTATATTTTCTTTTAAAATTACATCATACCCGGCATACCACCATTTTCTTCTGAAATATTAATAGAAAATAAGTAATAATATTCCGGCAAGGAAACAGTAATATGAGAAATAGATAAGCTTTCCTTTTTTCATAACTCCCATAAACCATCTCATCGCAAAGTAAGTCATGATAAAGGTTGCAATAAATGCAGCCGCATATGGAATAGCTAAATCTGCTTTATTCGGTTCATCTAAGAAATCTGATAAGCCTAATACTACTCCTCCAAGACTTATCGGGATATATAGGATAAATGAAAATCGAAGTGCTGTATCTCGGTTCATTCCAACAGCAAGTGCTGAAATAATTGTCGCACCTGAGCGACTAATTCCAGGTGTTATTGCAACTGCTTGTCCAAGACCAACAAGCAAAGCATCCTTTGTTGTAATATCGCTTTCGCCTTTACGTCCTTTAATATTACGAATAAACCATAAAGCGATTCCTGTAACAAAGAGCATAATCGCAATCGTTGTCATACTAACACTTTCAGCAATATAATCACTTAATAAGAAACCAAGTAGTCCTGCTGGAATAGTTCCAATTATAATAAATAACACAAAACGAAAATCACTTTTGTACTTCTCTTCTTTAGAGCGGATAAACTGAATAGAATTTATTAAAATCCGAGTAATATCTTTTCTAAAAATAATAAGTATTGCTAAAAGCGAAGCAGTATTTGTTAAGATAGCGAACGTAAACCCTTGTTCACCTAAATTCAAAATCTCACTAGCCACCATTACATGGCCACTAGATGACACAGGAATTGGCTCTGTAAACCCTTGTACAATCCCAATTACAATCATTTTGAGTATAAATACAATATCAAATTCTCCCATTTTTTTCTCCTTATTCCATCCATTGTTTTTACATTTTTTAGTCTAAATAGATACATTGAGAATAGAAAAAACCATTAAAAATAGAGTAATACTTTTGATTTCACAAAAACATCACTCCATCTTGATGTTGATTATAACATTATTACTGAAACATGTGAAATATGTCTTTTTTCATATATTTTACAGCATAGAGATAAAATTTCTTCCTATACAATAGATATCTTTAACAAAATTCTAGTATGACAATAAGAAATCTCGTAAGCCTACAATGACTTACGAGATTTTTTCAATAAAGATGCTCTATTTGATATCCTTTATCCTTAAGCTCGGTTAAAATGCTCGGTTCAGCCGTGAAATGCATTGTTCCGACAAAAACAAAATATGTTTGTCCGTCATCTTCTTGCAAAATTTCATCTAGCTTGTTTGCCATATTAATATTCCGCTCATCATTTAAAGCCTTCATATACTCCTCATTAATCCCAGCTTCCTCATAGTCATCAGACATGGCACTAAGTGATTCAAGATCTCCTTCGAGCCAAACTTTTGCAAGTTCTTCCATTTCTCCAGTAGCATCTTCATAACCATCAATCATTAGTTCTAAGGTCTGAATTTGTGTTTCCATCGAATAGCCACCAAGTATCTCAATTTGTTGTTCCGCACTTTCTAAAGAAACAATTTCTTTCCCATCTTCCTGTGCTTTTTGAAGGAAATATAAATCAACCGCAGCCTGTGGATCTACATCGCTTGTCATCATTGTAATTTGAAGCAACATTGTTTCAACAAACCAAGGCTTAAACCCATTCATTGTGCTCAAATCCAGTCCATTCTCTTCAAAGATAGTCCCAAGCTTTTCATAAGTCTCTTCTGAAAGTACTTCTTCCAGCGTAGAATCATCATCATAGGTTGCATATTCTAAAATTTCTTGCTGTGAAGGCTGTTCTTCTAATAAATTAACTTCAGGAAGAACAACATCTGCACTATCGAATGCTTCTTCAATCGTTGGATCTAGTGGATAGAAATCATCTGTTCCAACATGAATCGTTCCTTGTAAATACATTACGGTATCTCCAGATTCCACTTTCCATAAAAATCCACCGTTACCTTCTCCACTCTCTTCCTCAGGTGCTGATTCATCTGGTGTATCTTCTGGTTCTGATTCCTTTTTATCTCCACCGCATGCCACTAGCATACTGACAAGTAAAAAGGTAAGCATTAATAATAAAAATTTCCTCATTTCTTTATTTCCTCCTATACAAATGTACCTTATTCTATCATAATGGTTTATTTGAATAAATACCTTCGATTTGATGTGAATGGAGGGAAATTTATAGTGGATGGTATATTATGATACATGAATGAAGGTAGCCAAATATAATAAAAAAGTCTATTTCACATCATTTAAAAATAATGAGAAATAGACTTTTATTAATTATAGTTAATACTTCTTACTAATTTTGGCCTTACATCATGCCCGGCATTCCGCCGCCCATGCCCATGTCTGGCATTCCACCATTTTCTTCTGGAATATCAGAAATAACTGCTTCTGTTGTTAAGAACATTGCAGCAACAGAAGATGCATGTTGTAATGCAGAACGAGTTACTTTTGCAGGATCTACGATACCAGCGTCGATCATATTTACCCACTCACCAGAACCAGCATTATATCCAATACCTACTTCTTCGCCTTTCAGACGTTCTACAATGATAGAACCTTCTAAACCAGCATTTTCTGCGATTTGGCGTACTGGCTCTTCAAGTGCACGTAATACAATACGAGCTCCTGTAGCTTCGTCACCATCTAAGTCTAACTCTTTTACTTTATTGTATACGTTAACTAGTGCAGTACCTCCACCAGAAACAATACCTTCTTCTACTGCAGCACGAGTAGCATTTAGAGCATCTTCAATACGGTGTTTCTTCTCTTTTAGTTCTGTTTCAGTTGCAGCACCAACTTCAATTACTGCTACACCACCAGCTAGCTTAGCTAGACGCTCTTGTAATTTTTCTTTATCAAATTCAGAAGTTGTTTCTTCTGCTTGATTACGTAGTTGTTGTACACGAGCCTCAATTGCGCTACTGTCTCCAGCACCTTCAACAACTGTTGTATTCTCTTTAGATACAACAACTTTAGCTGCGCGTCCTAGCTGTGTAACGTCAGTAGTTTTTAAATCTAAACCTAAATCTTCTGTGATTACTTGCCCGCCAGTTAGGATAGCGATATCCTCTAGCATTTCTTTACGACGATCACCAAAGCCAGGAGCCTTAACAGCTACTACATTAAATGTACCACGTAATTTATTTAATACTAATGTCGCTAAAGCTTCTCCTTCAACATCTTCAGCAATAATCAATAAAGGCTTGCCTTCTTGCACCACTTGCTCTAGAACAGGAAGTACTTCCTGAATATTAGAGATTTTCTTATCTGTAATTAAAATATATGGATTTTCTAATTCTGCTTCCATAGACTCCTGATCTGTTACCATGTATGGAGAAGAATATCCACGGTCAAACTGCATACCTTCTACAACAGAAAGCTCTGTGTTGAACCCTTTAGATTCTTCAATTGTGATAACACCGTCATTACCAACACGTTCCATTGCCTCAGCAATTAAGTTACCAACTTCATCATCACCAGCAGAAATAGAAGCCACCTGAGCAATAGACTCTTTATTTTCAATTGGCTTTGCAATTGCTTTTAATTCTTTTACTGCAACATCAACCGCTTTTTCAATTCCACGACGTAAGCCAACTGGATTAGCTCCAGAAGTAACGTTCTTTAGTCCTTCACGAATCATTGCTTGTGCTAGAACAGTAGCTGTTGTTGTACCATCTCCAGCAACTTCATTTGTTTTAGAAGCAACCTCAGATACTAATTGAGCACCCATATTTTCAAAGCTATCTTCTAATTCAATTTCTTTTGCGATGGTAACACCATCATTTGTAATTAGAGGTGAACCGAATTTTTTATCAATTACTACATTACGCCCTTTAGGTCCTAATGTAACTTTTACTGCGTTTGCTAATTTATCAACACCCGCTAACATAGAGCGACGAGCATCTTCACTAAATTTAATTTCTTTAGCCATATTAGAAACAACCTCCCTAAAATTTACTTTTGTGTCATATAAGCTTTCACCAAATATTACACTCCATCAAAAATTCTAATTGTTTAAGATGGCGCTTGGCCAAAAGCATTTGTTAAATTTCCATTAGCCAACAATAGCTAAAACATCATCTTCACGAAGAATTAAGTATTCTGTGTTATCATATTTCACTTCAGTCCCAGCGTATTTTGAAAAAATAATACGATCTCCAACTGAAACTTCAAGTGCTACTCTTTCTCCCTTGTCATCTACGCGTCCAGAACCAACTGCAACTACTTTTCCTTCCTGCGGCTTTTCTTTAGCAGAGTCTGGAAGTACGATTCCACTTGCAGTTTTTTCTTCTTGCGCAAGAAGTTCGATTACAACACGATCTCCTAATGGTTTAATCATGTAAACAACCTCCTTAATTCTTATCTATTTATGAGTTTTAGCACTCAATCATCTAGAGTGCTAATCCAATTAATATGATAAATAATATTGAATTAAATTGCAAGTATTTTTAATTTATTTTCTTAATGATTAAAGTACAGATTGTTTAAGAGTAGATTCCGTTTATGTTGAATGAAACTGGGACAAAAATATTATAGGTTAGTAGCTCATGAACATGATGGTGAAAAATCCTCGTTCCAGAAATATACTTCGTTTTTTTCTCATTTAGTTCTTTAAACTTAAAATTATATATAGAAACATTTCATTCTTAGACTTGCTCTTGAAGTTTTAGAAAATGAAAAAACAGATAAGCAACATATTACGTTTTCTTACCTGCTTTATTTTAAAGAATTATTAAATGCTCGTAATTACTTCTTCGTTACTTTCCACGGTGTTCCTAAGATTGGCAGTGCCCATCGATCAAGACCATACCATCCAGCTACTTTCCATGCCATAGCTAATAAAATTGCGATCATCAACATAACCGGATTCGCACTGACCGTTCCAGCTAACAAAAAGGACATATTCATAACTGCTCCAAAAAATGCAGCTATACCAGTTAATAGTCCAACAATTAACCCAAGTCCTACTAATACCTCTCCCCATGCAATTAAATAGGAAAAAGTAACAGCATTTGGGATAACCAAAGTTTCTAAAAACCAAGCATACCACCCCGCGATATCTTGTGAGAGTGCACCTTCCATAAATCCTCTAACAGCTGTACCCGCATTTTCTCCTGTCCACGCATCTGAAGTCACTTTGCCTATACCAGCCATTAGCCATGAATAGCCAAGATAAACACGTAAAATAAGCCATATCCAAGCTGATTTCGTATTAATAAATAGAAATCTTGAGAATGGATTTTCTTCAATAATCACTTCTCGTCCATTTTTATTTTGTTCAATTTTCACCATTTCACTTATCTCTCCTACATTTTTATTCATAATCCGTAAGTAGTGTATCGGTAGATAATTAGAATTTTTGTAGGGCTTTTTGTTTATTTTCCACCTAATTTTATATCAATTTTTCCCAGGAAAATCTGCAAGAGTATCTTTGGGCATAATATGAGAAATATATCTCTTTTAAAAAACAGGATTAACTTTTTTCAGTCTATTTTCTTTTTTAGCCATATACTAATAGAGGATTAAACTATATATTAAGGCAGTAATTATGATAGAATACTACAGGGAGCTCTTATGCTTCTATGTATGAAAAGGAGCGGTTTATATTGACGAAACGATATTGGTGGATTTTAATTATATATGCTATAGCACAATTTTCAGGATTGGCTATTGCACCACTGCTCTTTAAGTTAACGTCATGGAATGAATTAGAAGCGAGCATTTATGGAAATATCTTCTCTCTTACGCTTGGATTCATTATTATTTTATATTTGTTGAAAGACAGTATGCGAGAAGGTTTACGTGCAGGAATTGACATTAGTCAAACAGCTGTCTGGGTAGTATTTGGTGTATTTATGGCTTATGCTACTCAAATTATTGCATCACTTATTGAAGTGAAAGTACTTGGAATTAAAACATCATCACAGAATACTGCTGTTATAATGGAATTTACAAGGCAGATTCCATTATTTGCAATTCTTACAACGCTTATTGCTCCAGTGCTTGAGGAGATTATATTTCGTAAGATTATTTTTGGATCTCTTTATAAAAAGACCAATTTCTTTATAGCAGGTGTAATCTCAGCAATTATTTTTGGGATTGTACATGGTGAACCGAAACATTTATTAATCTATGCTTCTATGGGTTTTGTATTTGCCTATTTGTATATAAGAACAAAAACATTGTTAACACCAATTCTTGTCCATATTATTTTAAATACAATTACAGTTATTGTGCAATACAATTTAACACCTGAACAAATTCAACAACAACTAGAACAGTTGCATGTATTCATTGGGGGATAATATTTGTGAAATTACCAATTTTTTATTTTTTAATGGGGATAGTCTTTACTTACTTAGCAGTCAATAGCGTGACAGATACGATATGGAATTTTACTACAGTTGTCTTAGCACTGATTGCCACTTTAGATTTTGGCGTAGGAATTCGTTTCCTAAACGCTCATTTGAAAACAAAAAAACAAAGTTAATTTAAGATGAATGCAGTTGATTGTAGATTTATGCAATCAACTGCTTTTTCTTTAATAATAGACTCAATCTTTATTCCTCATTTCTTCCACATATTTTTTTTCAAAAAAACACTAAAAAAATATTCCATTATTTTTCTTTTCCGTTATAATTATTCCGATATGTGTTACATGCTAAGTAGCCGGGCTACTTAGTCATACTAAAACAAGGCTAACAAGAAGTTAGGAGGAGAAAATGAAAAATACTGCAGTAATCCAATTTAACAATGTGACAAAAGCGTATCAAGCAGGATTACCCGTGCTAGATAATGTGAGCTTAGAAATTGAACGTGGGAAATTTTATACCTTACTTGGACCATCTGGATGTGGGAAAACAACCATTTTACGTCTGATCGCTGGTTTTACAGAAGCATCATCAGGAACGATCCATTTCAATGGTGAATTAGTTAATGATATTCCAGCTAACCGTAGACAAGTAAATACGGTATTTCAGGATTATGCGCTGTTCCCTCATTTGAATGTATTTGAAAATGTTGCTTTTGGTCTGCGCATTAAGAAAACGAAAAATGCAAAGATCAAGGAAAAAGTAAAACAAGCTTTGGAATTTGTAAATTTAGCCGGTTATGAAGACCGTGAAATTTCAGAGATGTCTGGTGGGCAGAAACAACGTGTTGCCATTGCTCGAGCAATCGTCAACGAACCAGAGGTTATTCTCTTGGACGAGCCACTATCTGCGCTTGATTTGAAATTACGTACACAAATGCAGTATGAATTACGCGAGCTACAAAAAAGGCTCGGTATCACTTTTATTTTCGTAACACATGACCAAGAAGAAGCACTAGCAATGTCTGATGAGATATTTGTTTTAAATAATGGAAAGATCCAACAAAGTGGTACACCTATTGATATTTATGATGAACCAATCAATCGCTTTGTTGCTGATTTTATTGGGGAATCTAATATTGTTAAAGGAGTAATGATTCAAGACTTCTTAGTTGAATTTGTAGGAAAGCAATTTGAATGTGTGGATGCTGGAATGAATAAAAACGAATCTGTAGAAGTAGTCATTCGTCCAGAAGATCTTGATATTACTTCTGTAGAAAAAGGTCAATTAAAAGTAACCGTAACCTCAAATTTATTCCGTGGTGTGCATTATGAAATTACCTGCCATGATGTTGACGGGAATGAGTGGCTTGTTCACTCTACTCAAAAAGTAACTATTGGCGATGAAATAGGTCTGGCATTTGACCCTGAAGATATTCATGTTATGAGATTTGGTGAAACAGAGGAAGAATTCGATCGCCGTTTAGATGCATATACGGAGGCAGACGAAGATGCAAAATAATAAACTTTCTCGTCGATTATATATGCTTCCATATGCGTTATGGATTGTTCTGTTTGTAGTTACACCAATTATCCTTGTTGTTTACTATTCGTTCTTTGATATTGAAGGTAATTTTTCCTTTGAAAACTACCAAAAATTCTTTACACCTGTCTATTTAAAAATGACTTTAAGTTCCTTTTGGTATGCTTTTTTAATTACGCTATTCTCTTTGCTGGTAGCATATCCTACTGCATATTTACTAACAAAGCTAAAGCATAGTCAATTATGGCTCCTGCTGATTATTGTACCTTCATGGGTAAATCTTCTACTAAAAGCCTATGCTTTTATTGGGATTTTTGGGAAACATGGAATAGCGAATGAATTCTTGGAAATAGTTGGAATTGGGAATAAACAAATACTATTTACTGACTTTAGTTTTATTTTTGTATCTGTCTATATTTTTATTCCTTTTATGATTTTACCAATTTTCAATGCACTTAATGATATCAATCCTTCACTCATTTCTGCCGCTTCTGATTTAGGTGCGACAAAATGGATGACATTTCGTCGTGTTATTTTCCCACTTACATTAGATGGGGTAAAAACTGGTTGCCAAATTGTCTTTATTCCAGCATTATCACTCTTTATGCTTACTCGATTAATTGCTGGGAATCGCGTAATTACACTTGGTACTGCCATTGAACAGCATTTCCTTGTGACACAGGATTGGGGTATGGGAGCAACCATTGCGGTCTTTTTAATTCTTATTATGGTAGTTATTATGCTGTTAACTGGTAATAGAAAGCGAGGGGGATTAAATGGATAATAAAAACGGTGTACTAGCAAAGATTTTTTTAACTCTTATTTTCATTATCCTTTATGGACCTATCTTCTTTCTTATTATTTATTCCTTTAACAGCGGAGGAACAATGAGTGGATTTGAAGGCTTCACATTCGATTGGTACCGTGAATTATTTGATGATACTCGCTTACTAATTATCGTGCTTAATACACTTGTGATTGCATTGCTCTCCTCATTAATTGCAACGATTATCGGTGTATTTGGTGCATTAGCAATCTATAATTATAGAAGAAGACGAACACAGAATACATTATTATCATTGAACAATGTTTTAATTGTAAGTCCTGATGTTATTATCGGAGCATCTTTCTTAATTTTATTTACATTAGTCGGCTTTAAGCTTGGCTTCACATCTGTTTTACTATCACATATTGCATTTAGTATTCCAATTGTTGTTTTATTAGTACTTCCTAAGCTAGCAGAAATGAAGCCTTCTTTACTTGATGCCGCTAAAGACTTAGGTGCTAATCAATGGCAAATCTTAACTAAAGTTATTTTACCTTATATTACACCAGGAATTTTCGCTGGATTTTTCATGGCATTAACATATTCCTTAGATGACTTTGCCGTGACATTTTTCGTTACTGGAAACGGATTTAGCACCCTTTCCGTAGAAATATACTCACTTGCCCGTCAAGGAATTTCTTTAAATATTAATGCTTTATCTACCGTTCTATTTGTCTTTACGATTTTACTTGTAATTGTTTATTATTTTATTGCTCAACGTGGGAATGTGAAGATGGGAGTGAAGAAATGAAAAAGCTTATACCGATTTTCTTAGCTGGTTTCATTGTATCTTTCGTCCTTCTCTATTTCATTGCTCGCATTAATGATTCTCAAGGATTCTCAGGAGGAAATACGCTCTCTGTATTCAACTGGGGAGATTATATCGATGAAGAGCTTATCGAACAGTTTGAAGAAGAAACAGGTATTAAGGTTATTTTAGAAACCTTTGATTCCAATGAAGCAATGATGACAAAAATTGTTCAAGGTGGTACAACATATGATGTTGCCGTTCCATCAGAATATATGATCGAAAAAATGCTGGAAGAGGACCTACTCCTCCCCCTTGATCATGACCTATTACCAAATATTGTTAATATCGATGAACGTTTTATGGACTTACCCTTTGATCCAGAAAATAAATATTCCATTCCTTATTTTTGGGGAACGGTAGGAATCACCTATAATCCGACTTTACTGCCTGGCAAAACATTTGATAGCTGGGAGGATTTATGGGATGAAGACTTGAAGAATGAAATCATTCTTATCGATGGAGCTCGTGAAATTATTGGTGTAGGACTAAATGTACTTGGTTATTCTTTAAATGATACAAATGAAGACCATTTACAGGAAGCTTTTCATAAGCTCCGTGATCTAACACCAAATGTCAAAGCAATTGTTGGTGACGAAAATAAATTGCTGATGCAAAATAATGAAGCCTCCATTGCTGTGCTATGGTCCGGAGATGCTGCTGATATCATGTCAGAAAATGAAGATATTGACTATGTCGTTCCAAAAGAAGGTTCTAATCTATGGTTTGATAATATGGTTATTCCAAAAACAGCAAAAAATATCGATGGTGCACATCAATTCATTAACTTTATGCTAGATGCAGAAGTAGCGGCCCAAAACACAGATTATGTGGCATATTCTACACCTAACCAAGCAGCACTAGCATACTTAGACGAAGAGGTTGTAAATGATGAAAGGTTTTATCCATCACCAGAGCTAACAGAAAAACTTGAAGTATACGAGAATATAGGAAAGAAAAACCTAGCCATTTACAATGATCTATTTCTAGAATTTAAAATGTATCGGAAATAATAAGAAAAAAACCGTTAAGCTCTCTTTATAGGGAACTTAACGGTTTTTCATTCTATAATCAGAAGCTGGGATAAGAGAATTTATTACTTAGCTAATTCCAAACATAAATTGTGCAAATACCTGCTTCGTGGGGTATGTCAGCTTGGTATTGCACTAGGATCTCGCGAACCGAACTTCCTATATACCTTGCTTTATATAAATATTGTTCGGATTTCAAGCTTAGTTTTTCTTTTTGTTTCAGCATCCTTACTCTTGATTCATTCCATCCTGTTGCATAAAATAAATCAATGTCTGTAATTCAACGGATAGATCAATATGATGAACATGGACATTCTTGGGCGCTGTAATTCTTGCAGGGGTGAAATTAAGAATACCTTCAATGCCAAGCCCTGCTAATTTTTCTGTAATTTGTTCAGCTACTGTGACTGGCACAGTCAGAATCGCCACTTTAACATTACCTATCCATCTTTCTAATTCATTAATATCATAAATTGGCGTCCCACCAATATCTGTTCCAACTTTTGCTTTATCTGTATCAAATGCGACAACTATTTTCGTATTATTGTTTTTCATAAAATTATACTGCAGAAATGCCGTTCCTAAATTCCCTACTCCAATTAAGGCTACTTCTGTTACTTGATCTTGATTCAACGCTTTACGGAAAAAAACGAGTAAATATTCAACATCATATCCATAACCTTTTTTTCCTAAAGCACCGAAATGTGAAAAATCTCTACGTATGGTTGCTGAATCCACTTTTAACGCTCTGCTTAATTCAGATGAAGATACTCTTGTTTTTCCTTGATGATTTAAATTTGATAAATACCTATAATATAAGGGCAATCGCTTCGCTGTTGCTTTCGGTATCTTTTTATACATATTTACTTTTTCATTCCTTCTCGATAAAAATCTCCAGACTTTCCTCCAGATTTTTCTAACAAATAAGTTTGTCCAATGATCATGCCTTTATCAAAGGACTTACACATATCATAAATCGTCAAAGCTGTGGCAGATGCTGCTGTCAACGCTTCCATTTCTACTCCTGTACTTCCCTTTGTCTTTACAGAAACTTCGATACAAAGCTCAAATTGATTGTTTTCTAAATTCCAATCAAATTGAACATCGACCCCTTTTAATTGCAATGGATGGCACATCGGAATAATATTTGCAGTATTTTTTGCAGCCATAATACCTGCTACCTGCGCTACTGCTAATACATCCCCTTTGCTAACTGTATGATTGGTAATAGCTTTATATATATCTTCTGAAACGAAAATACTTGATTTTGCTAGAGCCGTGCGCATAGAATCTACCTTCTCACTAATATCAACCATTTTTGCTCTACCTTGTTCATTAAAATGAGTAAAATCTGTCATAAGCTCATCTCCAGTTTTTATTCTATCATCTATTTTATCAGAAAAGAGAAGAGAAGGCTCAAAAAGTATTGCTAGCTACATATTAAATAAGATACACTTAGAGAGGTGAGGTGAAAGTAATGATCATCATGCAATTAAATGATATTTCTAAATCCTTCGGTGCAGAAGAGATTTTATCTAATATAAAAATAGAGATTAAAAGCAATGATCGTGTTGCAATTGTTGGTAGAAATGGTGCTGGCAAATCAACAATCTTAAAAATAATGGCTGATCAATTATCCCATGATGATGGGGAAATTTTCAAACCGAAAGATCTACGTATCGGTTATTTATCACAGCATAGCTCGCTCGAATCAAAACAATCTATCTGGCAAGAGATGCTATCTATTTTCCAGCCTTTATTGAAAAAAGAACAAGAGCTTCGTTCACTTGAACAACAAATGGCAAATCCTGGAAACATGGATGAAAGTGAATATGAAGCATTATTGCAGAACTATGATAAGCTACATCAGGAATTTGAAAATGAAGGTGGCTATCGTTTTGAATCGGAAATTAAAGCTGTTTTGACAGGACTTGCATTCCATACCTTTGATTATGATACTCCTATTCATGCATTAAGTGGTGGACAGAAAACGAGACTTTCTTTAGGAAAATTACTCCTACAAAAACCAGACTTACTCATTCTCGATGAACCGACAAACCATTTAGATATGGAAACACTACGCTGGCTAGAAGGCTATCTATTAAATTACCCTGGTGCAGTCACTATTGTTTCTCATGATCGCTATTTCCTCGATAAAGTAGTTTCGATTATTTATGAAATCTCTCGAAATCAATCTAAGAAATATGTTGGCTCCTATAGTAAATATCTAGAACAAAAACAAAAGGATTATGAGAAAGCATTAAAGGAATTTGAGCAACAACAAGCAGATATTAAGAAAATGGAGGACTTCGTGCAGCGCAATATTGCTCGGGCCTCTACAACGAAAAGAGCGCAAAGTCGGAGAAAACAGTTGGAACGTATTCAAAAAATAGATCGTCCACTTGGAGATGAATCTTCTGCTTCTTTCTCTTTTCAAATTCAAAGGCAAAGTGGAAATGATGTATTAAAAGTTAGTGATCTTACCTTTCAATATCCTGGAGAAGACAGCCCTTTATTCACACAAGTAAACTTCCATGTGAATCGTGGGGAACGTGTTGCCATTGTTGGACCAAATGGAGTAGGGAAAACAACATTGCTCAAGCTTATTTTATCTAATTTACAGCAAAAACAAGGTACCATCCAGCTTGGAACGAATGTACAAATCGGTTATTATGATCAGGAACAAGCAAATTTAACATCCAATAAAACTGTTTTAAATGAATTATGGGATGACTACCCTACAACAATGGAAAAAGAAATCCGAACTATACTTGGAAATTTTCTATTTTCTGGTGATGATGTACTTCGTCCTGTACAAGCATTAAGTGGTGGAGAAAAAGCAAGACTTGCTTTAGCAAAATTAATGATGCAAAAAGCAAATTTATTAGTGCTCGATGAACCAACAAACCATTTGGATATTGATAGTAAAGAAGTACTTGAAGCTGCCTTAATTAATTTCCCTGGCACGATTGTATTCGTATCACATGATCGCTACTTTATTAATCAAATAGCGGACCAAGTGATTGAATTGAATCATGATGGTGCAACTGTCTACCTAGGCGATTATGATTATTATGTAGAGAAAAAACAAACAGCACTAGAAATTGCAAAATTAAATGAAGCAGAGCAATCACAAGCACCCGAGAAAAAAGAAAAATCCCAAAGATTAAGCTATGAACAAGAAAAGAAATTGCAAAGTGAAAAAAGAAGGAAACAACGTGAAATCGAAAAAATAGAAACGAAAATCGAAGAATTAGAAGAAGAATTAAATGCACTGGAAGAACAAATGGCATTGCCTGAAGTATATCAAGACCATGAAAAATCACTAGAACTTTCTACAGAAGCAAATCACACGAAACAAATGATTGAAGAATTAATGGAAGCATGGGAAGCATTTCATGATACTCCAAAATAAAAGGTAGGTTATTCAATTGGAATTCGAATATGAACTGACAGAAAAAGATTATATTAATTTTAATATTTTTCATTTTGGCAACTCAAAAGCGGTGAAACGCTCTTTACTTGTTCAACGTATTATTGGACCTCTTTTCTTTATTGTTTTTGGTTACTTATATTATCAAATCGAAACAGTCTCTTTACCTTTGTTAATTCTTGTCATTATTGCATTAAGTGCAGTATGGATTATTCTTTATCCAATGCGTTTTAAAGGCTATATTACGCGTAATACAAAGCGAATGATTGAAGAAGGTAATAACGCTCTCATTTTAGGAAAACATCATGTAACAATGAATAAAAATGGCTTTACGGATAAAACATCTAGGAGTCAAACATCACTACAATGGAAAAATGCTGTTAGCTTTCAGGAAGATAAAGATAATTTATATCTCTATCATAGCCCTAGCTACGCCTATATTATCCCAAAGGATAAAGTAGGAAATGTAGAAGAAGTTAAAAAATTTATTCAAACAAACTTGCCTGCTAGTATTTAAAAAACACCGTGCACTGGATTTTTCCAGAAAGCACGGTGTTTCATTTTACTTAAATAAATAATCATTTTGTATCGAATTCTCGACAGCCACACGATATATTAAGGCATAACCAATTACTGATGCTAGCACAGCACTTCCTCCATAACTAATCAAGAGTAATGGAATCCCTGTGATTGGCATTACATTAATTGTCATACCAATGTTTTCAAATGTATGAATCAGTAATAACGCAAAATAACCAAAACAAATAAATGATCCAAACACACTGAAATTATGGACTCGTAAGCCTAATGTAATTAGCTTATAAAACAAAAAGAAATATAAAAATACGACTGCTGCACTACCAATAAAGCCAAAGCTTTCTCCAATGACAGAGAAAATCATATCTGAATGTGCCTCTGGTAGGTATACCTGTAAATTACCTATTCCCTTTCCTGTAAGTTGGCCAGAACCAACTGCTTGCATCGACCGATCAATTTGGAAGGTATCATTACTCTGATGGGTAGGATCAAACCAGCTTAATACTCGGTTCATCTGGTATGCCTTTATACCAACGGCCTGTGCTAATTCTGGTAAATAAAGAATTAGTGCCACTGCTCCAGCTGCTAAAGATAAGACCCCAGTCACAATGGTAGCAATAATCTTCCAATCAATTCCTGATAACAACACTACTACAACTGCAATAAAAACAAAGATTAACGAAGTACCTAAATCTGGTTGAACAAAAATTAAACCAAACGGAATTCCTGTTACAACTACAATTTTAAGCAATAAAAATAAATCACTTTTTATAGTACTTTCTTTAAACTTATCCTTATGCTTACTAACAACTGCAGCTAGATAGACAATAAAGGCTATCTTCGTAAACTCTGACGGCTGTAAGGAGAGTCCTATTTGCTCAAAGACAAACCAGCTTTTAGCACCATTTCTTATAGGAGCAAAATCACCTGCCGGAGTAAGGTATAAAGCAATAATAATGAGTATCCCAAAAGCGTATATAAACAAACTAGCCTTATATAATTGTTCCAAATCAAAAAACTGAATAACAATTAATGCAAAGATACTAGCTCCGTAAAACACTATTTGTTTCATTACAAAATTATCTGCGTATTGTTCCATCTGCTGTGCATTATAAATAGAAAATAAGCTCACTGTAATAAACAGCAACAAGATTAGGATTAAATCTCCTTGAAAAAAATGCGATTGTCTTTTTGTCACTTAAACTCACCAAATTTCTACTAGGTCTATAATGGTAAATATATAGACTTAAATTACTTTAACATTAATGATGGATTCGCATTTAAATCCATAGATGAATATTTTTCTTGTTGATATGAAATTGTTCCTGCCGCTGCAATCATTGCTGCATTATCTGTGCACAACGCAAACGGTGGAATAAGTAATGGGATATCTGATTCTGCAAATTTTGTTTCTAAAGAACTGCGCAATCCTTTATTTGCAGCTACTCCCCCTGCTACAATCACTTGTTTTACTCCATATTCTAATGCTGCTCGATATGTTTTTTCTGTTAACACTTCTACAACACTATTTTGAAAGCTTGTAGCAATATTCGCCTGATTAATTTCTTCGCCACGTTGTTTCAAATTATGAATTTTATTAATAACTGCAGACTTTAGGCCACTAAAGCTAAAATCATAACTATCTTGCTCAAGCCACGCTCTTGGAAATTGAATTTCCTCTTTTCCCTCTGCTGCTAAACGATCAATATGTGGGCCACCTGGATATGGTAACTCCAGCATGCGCGCTACTTTATCAAAGGCCTCACCTGCAGCATCATCTCTCGTTTCACCAATCACCTGGTAATTTCCATGCTCTTTCATTAAAACTAATTCGGTATGCCCACCAGAAACAATCAATGCAAGTAAAGGGAATTCAAATTCCTGAACAAGACGATTCGCATAAATATGACCTGCTATATGATGTACACCAATTAAAGGCTTGTTTTTAGCAAAGGCAAGAGCTTTCGCCGCACTAATCCCAATTAACAGTGCACCAACTAAACCTGGTCCCGCTGTTACAGCAATTGCATCAATATCATCCCACATCATTTGTCCTTGTTCTAAAGCTTCTTCTAAAACAAGCGTAATTTGCTCAACATGATGCCTTGAAGCAATTTCAGGTACTACTCCACCGAATCTACTATGACTTTCGATTTGTGAGGAAACAACATTTGCAATAATCTCCCTACCATTTTTGACGATTGCGACTGCTGTTTCGTCACAACTTGTTTCAATTCCTAATATATAAATATCCTTATTTTTCATAAATTCACCCACATTACAAGAGCATCCTCTAGATTATCTGTATAATAATTTTTTCGTATGCCTCCTGGTACAAGGCCAAATTTTCGGTACATTTTTTGAGCAACAACATTGGATACTCTTACCTCTAAAGATAAATGAGACACTCCCATTTGCATCGCATATTGCAGCACATGAGCAAATAATTGCTGCCCTACCTTCCTACCTCGAAATGTTGGTAGAATAGCAATATTTGTTATTTGTGCATCATCAGCAACAATCCATGTTCCAGCATAACCGATAATTTCCTCATTTAGTTCCACTACAAAATAATGAGCATGCTGATTTTGTGTAATTTCTTGACGAAAAATTTCCTCTGGCCATGGGGTTGGAAAAGAATGTTGCTCTACATTCATCACTTGTTCTAAATCTGTTTCAAGCATTTTTCGAATAATCATCTTACTTATCATCCTGATTCTGTTGTTGTGCTTGAAGCCATTTTGCCTCAGCTTCTGCTAAACGCAAATAATTTGGCGTTAGGGTATGTAGCTCTTCCGACTCTTTATTTAATCCAGCTAATCCTAATAAAGATGTTCTCGGTAAATGATAAGGCATTTCTGGAATGATTGCTAAGTCACCTAGATACTCCATAATCATATCCTCATATAACTTAATATCTGAACTAAGAAATAACACTTGTTTATTTTGCTGTTTTAATAAAGCTAACCATTCTGTCATATGCACATTTTGATCTGCTTGTATCAATTGTATTCCTTTTTGATTCCACTCGTATAGTCCTGTAAAAACTGTTTGTCGTCTAGCATCATAGAAAGGACAAATCATACCATTAAAGAAGCGCCCTTCATATGCTAATGCCTCCAAGCTAGAAACAGCTACAATTGGAATTTGCAAGGCCCAAGCTAATGTTTTCGCGGTCGTTATACCTACTCGTACCCCAGTATATGAACCTGGTCCCTTTGCTACAACAATAAGATCTAAGTCCTCTGCTTTTATATTAATTTCTTCCATAAATTGTGTGATGACAGGCATTAGCCGAACAGAATGATTAACTGGTACATCTGTCACTGTCTCACCTATGACTTTTTGATCTTTTAATAAAGATACACCTAACACATGATTTGATGTATCAATTGCTAGGACATTCATTTAATTACCCCTTATTATCTAAATAATATCACTCCGTGAGCTGCTTTATAACATTTTCAAAGTGCTCACCTTGAGCAGTTAATTCAATCTCTCTTTTCTCTTCATCCACAAAACGAATATTTATATTCAAACGTTCATCTGGTAAATACATTTCGATAAATTGTGCCCACTCGACAACTGAAATTCCTTTACCATTAAAATATTCTTTGAACCCAATATCTTCATCCATATCCTCTAGACGATAAACATCCATATGATATAAAGGCATAATTCCTTCATACTCTTTAATAATTACAAAAGTAGGACTTGTTACCATTCTTTCCACACCAAGCCCCTTTGCCAAACCCTTTGTAAAAATGGTCTTTCCTGCGCCTAAATCACCTTCTAATGTAATTACATTCCCTGGCTCTAATAATGCCGCTAGCTTAGCTGCAAACTCCATTGTATGCATTTCTGAGCTAGTCTCTATCGTAAATGTAGTCATATTATCTCTTCACCTATTTCAAATGATCATAGCCTAACTTTATTAATGGTCTTAGCTCGGCATTTTCATATAAGTATACTAACTCATCATTTTCTTCTTTTGGATTGCCAACATACCCTATTTCAGTTACTTGAACATTGGTTTGTTCAGCAGCGCTTTGCACCAATGGCCAATCCTTTTCTGGTACTGTACCTAACAATTCAAAATCCTCGCCACCAAATAACTTCCAGTTCCTTTGCCTTTCAGCTGAAAACTGATTAAAATGCTGGGAGACAGGAATTTTATCCCCATCTAGAAAAAGAGGATGTTTTGAAGCTTCTGCAATTTCTGATGCTTCGTTTGCTATGCCATCACTTATATCATTCAATGCAACACGAGTTAGTGAAGATAAAGCTTGAGCAAAAGCAACTCTTGGTGTAGGCATTTGATGACGCCTTATAAAATATTCTCTATTTTTTACTTCTATGTCATTTTGTAGTATATATAAACCTGCACGTGAATCCCCTAATGTTCCTGTTACAAAAACCTTATCTCCAGGTTCTGCCTGATGACGATACCTTACCCTTTCATGATCTACAAAGCCAATTACGGTTATAGAAATAGTTAGCTCTCTTCCAGAAACAGTATCTCCACCAATTAAATCCATTTGGTACTCAGCAGCTAACTGATTCATTCCTTGAAAAATAGCTTGTAGCCTTGAAAGATTAGAGCTTTTAGGAATGGTAATCGACACAAGATAAAAAGCTGGTTTCGCACCCATTGCTGCTAAATCACTAATATTAGCAGCTAATGCACGATATCCTATATGCTCTGGTTCTGTTGTCTTTGTAGAAAAATGAATATCTTCCACAAATGTATCTACTGCAGTGACAATGTCTTGTGAAGTTTGCCGAAAAACAGCTGCATCATCACCAATTCCTTTAATCAAGCTTGGTTGTTTATATGTTTTTGGTTTTATCGCATCAATAAACTGAAATTCATTCATTTGTATCACCATTTCTAATCCTTCTACTAATGATAACAAAACGTTCAAGAAAAGAAAAAGATAATCTTAATGTTTATATAGTTAATCTTTAATTCTTTCACATTTATGTTAGAAGGGTGGGATAAAAGTATTTTAGGTTAATTATTCTCTAATATAGATACTTAAAATACCTTCTTCAAGGGATGCAGGATTATATGTTAGTTCAGTGCTCGAGCTAGTAATATCATAAGCTCAACTGAACTTCCTATACTCTTCACTTTTTATACCTTATTCAGTTCTTTAAACTCAAAAATTTTTGTCTCGATTTATCGTTTTTTATATACATAAAAAAAACATGATTTCCGTTTTGGAATCATGTGGGTTTCTTATATTTATTCTTTTAAAAGAATGGCGGTCTGGACGGGACTCGAACCCGCGACCTCCTGCGTGACAGGCAGGCATTCTAACCAACTGAACTACCAGACCATTCTATATAAAAAAATTATTGGTTGCGGGGGCAGGATTTGAACCTGCGACCTTTGGGTTATGAGCCCAACGAGCTGCCGGACTGCTCCACCCCGCGGTATGAAAAAAATTACTAGCCTGGCAGCGTCCTACTCTCACAAGGGGGTAACCCCTAACTACCATCGGCGCTAGAGAGCTTAACTACTGTGTTCGGCATGGGAACAGGTGTGACCTCTCTGCTATTACTACCAGACCAATATTTTGCTAAAAAATAGCTCCTCCGTTTTTGAAGGACAAGTTTTATTATATGCTTATTCATTTTAAAATGCAAGCACTTTTTAAAAACTTTTTAGGGTTATTTTACAACCGTTGGTTGTGTCTAATTTATACCCTAAAAACTAAATAAGAGTGCATCGTAACGTATGACAACCGAAATGTGTTAGTTAAGTCCTCGATCTATTAGTATCCGTCAGCTCCATGTGTCACCACACTTCCACCTCGGACCTATCAACCTTATCGTCTCTAAGGGATCTTACTCATTTAAAATGATGGGAAGTCTCATCTTGAGGGAGGCTTCATGCTTAGATGCTTTCAGCACTTATCCTTGCCACACGTAGCTACCCAGCTATGCTCCTGGCGGAACAACTGGTACACCAGAGGTGTGTCCATCCCGGTCCTCTCGTACTAAGGACAGCTCCTCTCAAACTTCCTGCGCCCACGACGGATAGGGACCGAACTGTCTCACGACGTTCTGAACCCAGCTCGCGTACCGCTTTAATGGGCGAACAGCCCAACCCTTGGGACCGACTACAGCCCCAGGATGCGATGAGCCGACATCGAGGTGCCAAACCTCCCCGTCGATGTGAACTCTTGGGGGAGATAAGCCTGTTATCCCCGGGGTAGCTTTTATCCGTTGAGCGATGGCCCTTCCATGCGGAACCACCGGATCACTAAGCCCGACTTTCGTCCCTGCTCGACTTGTAGGTCTCGCAGTCAAGCTCCCTTCTGCCTTTACACTCTTCGAATGATTTCCAACCATTCTGAGGGAACCTTTGGGCGCCTCCGTTACTCTTTAGGAGGCGACCGCCCCAGTCAAACTGCCCACCTGACACTGTCTCCGAACCGGATCACGGTCCTGGGTTAGAAGGTGTGTGCAGCCAGGGTGGTATCCCACGGTTGCCTCCACCGAAGCTAGCGCTCCGGTTTCAATGGCTCCCACCTATCCTGTACAAGCTGCACAAACATTCAATATCAAGTTGCAGTAAAGCTCCACGGGGTCTTTCCGTCCTGTCGCGGGTAATGCGCATCTTCACGCATAGTATAATTTCACCGGGTCTCTCGTTGAGACAGTGCCCAAGTCGTTGCACCATTCGTGCGGGTCGGAACTTACCCGACAAGGAATTTCGCTACCTTAGGACCGTTATAGTTACGGCCGCCGTTTACTGGGGCTTCAGTTCTACGCTTCGTACGAAGTACTAACGTTTCCCCTTAACCTTCCAGCACCGGGCAGGTGTCAGCCCCTATACTTCGCCTTACGGCTTCGCAGAGACCTGTGTTTTTGATAAACAGTCGCTTGGGCCTATTCACTGCGGCTTCTCATGCAAGAAGCACCCCTTCTCCCGAAGTTACGGGGTCATTTTGCCGAGTTCCTTAACGAGAGTTCTCCCGCTCACCTTAGAATACTCTTCTTGCCTACCTGTGTCGGTTTAGGGTACGGGCACCTATATCCTGGCTAGAGGCTTTTCTTGGCAGTGTGGAATCAAGAACTTCGGTACTTATATTTCCCTCCCCATCACAGCTCAAGATACTTGTCAGACGGATTTGCCTATCTGACTCTCTTACTGCTTGGACGCACTCTTCCATCCGTGCGATTCTTTATCCTCCTGCGTCCCCCCTTTGCTCATAACGGATATGAGGTGGTACAGGAATATCAACCTGTTGGCCATCGCCTACGCCTTTCGGCCTCGGCTTAGGTCCCGACTAACCCTGAGTGGACGAGCCTTCCTCAGGAAACCTTAGGCTTTCGGTGAAAGAGATTCTCACTCTTTTTTCGCTACTCATACCGGCATTCTCACTTCTAAGCGCTCCAGCTGTCCTCTCGGTCAACCTTCTCTGCCCTTAGAACGCTCTCCTACCATTGTTCCTACGGAACAATCCACAGCTTCGGTGATACGTTTAGCCCCGGTACATTTTCGGCGCAGAGTCACTCGACCAGTGAGCTATTACGCACTCTTTAAATGGTGGCTGCTTCTAAGCCAACATCCTGGTTGTCTGTGCAACTCCACATCCTTTTCCACTTAACGTATACTTGGGGACCTTAGCTGGTGGTCTGGGTTGTTTCCCTCTCGACAATGGACTTATTACCCATCGTCTGACTCCCAAAGATAAGTATCTGACATTCGGAGTTTAACTAGGTTTGGTAACCCGGTGGGGGCCCCTAGCCCAATTAGTGCTCTACCTCCAGTACTCTTCCTTTGAGGCTAGCCCTAAAGCTATTTCGGAGAGAACCAGCTATCTCCGTGTTCGATTGGCTTTTCACCCCTACCCACACCTCATCCCCGCACTTTTCAACGTACGTGGGTTCGGGCCTCCAGTCAGTGTTACCTGACCTTCACCCTGGACATGGGTAGATCACACGGTTTCGGGTCTACGACCGCATACTCATTCGCCCTATTAAGACTCGCTTTCGCTACGGCTCCGTGTCTTCCACTTAACCTTGCATACAATCGTAACTCGCCGGTCCATTCTACAAAAGGTACGCCGTCACACAATAACGTGCTCCGACTACTTGTAAGCACACGGTTTCAGGTTCTATTTCACTCCCCTTCCGGGGTGCTTTTCACCTTTCCCTCACGGTACTGGTTCACTATCGGTCACTAGGGAGTATTTAGCCTTGGGAGATGGTCCTCCCGGATTCCGACGGAATTTCACGTGTTCCGCCGTACTCAGGATACATTCCGGAGGAAATGTCTTTTCAACTACAGGGCTGTTACCTTCTTTGGCTGATCTTTCCAGATCGATTCGTTTAAAACACTTCTTGATAACTCCTATTGGAATGTCCTACAACCCCAGAAAGCAAGCTTTCTGGTTTGGGCTGTTTCCGTTTCGCTCGCCGCTACTTGGGAAATCGCTTTTGCTTTCTCTTCCTCTGGGTACTTAGATGTTTCAGTTCCCCAGGTCTGCCTCATCTAACCTATCTATTCAGTTAGATGTACTACTCCATTACGAGTAGTGGGTTTCCCCATTCGGAAATCCCCGGATCAATGTTTACTTACAACTCCCCGAGGCATATCGGTGTTAGTCCCGTCCTTCTTCGGCTCCTAGTACCAAGGCATCCACCGTGCGCTCTTGTTCACTTAACTAGCTACTTAATGAATAAGCTTTGTTTCTTTTTCATCTGCATGTACGAACGTACATGACTTTTTCGGTTTGATGTCGTTGTTACTTTACTCTTATTTAGTTTTCAAGGTACAAATGTAAAAATTCTGCCCTGTCAGCTATCATAACACGCTGAAGCAGAAATTTTATCGGTTTTGAGAGATTTGCTCCCTCAAAACTGAACCGAACAACTCAGTAATGTTTTCATCTAAACCTTGTTAGATGTTCCGTTATAGTCTAGCTCCGGCGACCAAAAACTTTCAAACTTCACCCTTTTCCAATCGATAAGTCAACATCAGTTCCTTACAGTCACTGTGTTTCCTTTATCTCTTTGCAAAGGGCTCCAGTTTGTACGTTTCTAAACGGTCGCCTACGCTTTCTTATTATCCTTAGAAAGGAGGTGATCCAGCCGCACCTTCCGATACGGCTACCTTGTTACGACTTCACCCCAATCATTGGCCCCACCTTCGGCGGCTGGCTCCTAAAAGGTTACCTCACCGACTTCGGGTGTTGTCAACTCTCGTGGTGTGACGGGCGGTGTGTACAAGACCCGGGAACGTATTCACCGCGGCATGCTGATCCGCGATTACTAGCGATTCCGGCTTCATGTAGGCGAGTTGCAGCCTACAATCCGAACTGAGAATGGTTTTATGGGATTTGCTTCACCTCGCGGCTTCGCTGCCCTCTGTTCCATCCATTGTAGCACGTGTGTAGCCCAGGTCATAAGGGGCATGATGATTTGACGTCGTCCCCACCTTCCTCCGGTTTGTCACCGGCAGTCACCTTAGAGTGCCCAACTTAATGCTGGCAACTAAGGTTAGGGGTTCCGCTCGTTGCGGGACTTAACCCAACATCTCACGACACGAGCTGACGACAACCATGCACCACCTGTCACCGCTGTCCCCGAAGGGAAAGCTATGTCTCCATAACGGTCAGCGGGATGTCAAGACCTGGTAAGGTTCTTCGCGTTGCTTCGAATTAAACCACATGCTCCACCGCTTGTGCGGGTCCCCGTCAATTCTTTTGAGTTTCAGCCTTGCGGCCGTACTCCCCAGGCGGAGTGCTTAATGCGTTAACTGCAGCACCAAGGGGCGGAAACCCCCTGACACCTAGCACTCATCGTTTACGGCGTGGACTACCAGGGTATCTAATCCTGTTCGCTCCCCACGCTTTCGCGCCTCAGCGTCAGTTACAGACCAGAGAGTCGCCTTCGCCACTGGTGTTCCTCCATATCTCTACGCATTTCACCGCTCCACATGGAATTCCACTCTCCTCTTCTGCACTCAAGTCCTCCAGTTTCCAATGACCCTCCACGGTTAAGCCGTGGGCTTTCACATCAGACTTAAAGGACCGCCTGCGCGCGCTTTACGCCCAATAATTCCGGACAACGCTCGCCCCCTACGTATTACCGCGGCTGCTGGCACGTAGTTAGCCGGGGCTTTCTGGTTAGGTACCGTCAAGGTACGAGCAGTTACTCTCGTACTTGTTCTTCCCTAACAACAGAGTTTTACGATCCGAAAACCTTCATCACTCACGCGGCGTTGCTCCGTCAGACTTTCGTCCATTGCGGAAGATTCCCTACTGCTGCCTCCCGTAGGAGTCTGGGCCGTGTCTCAGTCCCAGTGTGGCCGATCACCCTCTCAGGTCGGCTACGCATCGTTGCCTTGGTAGGCCTTTACCCCACCAACTAGCTAATGCGCCGCGGGCCCATCTGTAAGTGATAGCCGAAACCATCTTTCACTTTCCCTTCATGCGATGGAAAAGATTATTCGGTATTAGCACCGGTTTCCCGGAGTTATCCCAATCTTACAGGTAGGTTGCCCACGTGTTACTCACCCGTCCGCCGCTCATTCCACAAACGTCACCCCGAAGGGGTCAGTCTGCTTCCTGCGCTCGACTTGCATGTATTAGGCACGCCGCCAGCGTTCGTCCTGAGCCAAGATCAAACTCTCCAAAAAAGTTTGTGTTTCTTAGCTTTGTTACGTTGTAAAAGAAAAACTTACGCTTTTCTTGACATTACTGGTTGTTCTGTTCAGTTTTCAAAGAGCAAATGTTTTGTCGCCTTCGTTTTTAGCGACTTCCTAAATGTAACATATAGAAAACATGATGTCAACATTTAAAATAAAAAAAATATTTTCGCCTAAATGATTAGACGAAAATGGGCCTGGATGGACTCGAACCATCGACCTCACGCTTATCAGGCGTGCGCTCTAACCGGGCTGAGCTACAGGCCCATCATAATAAAATTAAATTGGAGCGGGTGATGGGAATCGAACCCACGACAACAGCTTGGAAGGCTGTAGTTTTACCACTAAACTACACCCGCATAGTAGATAATAATTTCGATTGTATTTAATTAATTGAAGAAAAGGTTTGCCACATTGATATATTTGAAAATTAAAATCAAGTGCGGCCGAGAGGACTTGAACCTCCACCGAGTTGCCCCGACTAGGCCCTCAACCTAGCGCGTCTGCCATTCCGCCACGACCGCATGTTGTAAACACGCTAGAAGCAAGAAAACCTTTATTATTCATTTAATATGTTTAATCGAGAATGAGCCATGAAGGACTCGAACCTTCGACTCTCTGGTTAAAAGCCAGATGCTCTACCAACTGAGCTAATGGCTCGTCATAAAAAATCGACGAAATAAAATGGCTGGGCTACTAGGATTCGAACCTAGGAATGACGGGACCAAAACCCGTTGCCTTACCGCTTGGCTATAGCCCAATCATCATATTCACTTCGTTTTGAAAAAACGATGACCCGTACGGGATTCGAACCCGTGTTACCGCCGTGAAAGGGCGGTGTCTTAACCGCTTGACCAACGGGCCATTTTCCGATGGCGGAGAAGGAGGGATTTGAACCCTCGCGCCGCTCGCGCGACCTACACCCTTAGCAGGGGCGCCTCTTCAGCCACTTGAGTACTTCTCCAAGAATGGCTCCACAGGTAGGATTCGAACCTACGACCGATCGGTTAACAGCCGATAGCTCTACCACTGAGCTACTGTGGAATAATATTAGTGATGATTAATGCGACAAAAAACATCTTATAATAAAACAAAAAAAATGTCAAACATTTTCTTATGTATTTTTCATAAAGCTCTCTCATCCGTACTGCTTATTTAATTTATCATGTAAGACACTATTCGTCAATAGCATATCTGAAAAATAATTCCAGAAAATAATCTCTTCTATATTATGTCATTTTATAAGCCCTTTAAATAAATTTCCCCTCCACATTTTCCACAGCGATATTTCCTAGTATTAACTTTACGAACTCTTTTATATATAAAACCGCATTTCACACATTCATAAACGTGTTTCCTGCGCTGAGCATTTGATGGTAATGGCTTACAATATCTTGGAGATTCTGTTTTTTTAAGCAGAGCCTTAAATTCTGGATCTCTATGTCCATATCCTTTGTTTTCAATATGTAAATGATAATGACATAACTCATGTTTAATTATCCCAATGAATTCTGATTCATTGGTTTCTATTGCGTATTTTGGATTTAACTCAATGCATTTACTCGCAGGTAGATATCTTCCACCTGTTGTCCTTAGCCGGTGGTTATAACATACTTTATGTTTAAATGGTTTTTGAAAAAATTGTACCGATACCCTATCTACTAATTGAAATAGCTCTTCTTCATTTAACAAACACATATATACCATCCTCATTCATTTATCTTAAAACAGAAAGGGAACAGCTCATCTAAATTTTGAGCTGTTCCTTATTTTAACTTATTATTTCCCTTTAATCATCGATAAAGCAACTCTGCCTCGTTTCACATCAACATCTTCTACCCAAACAGTAACAACATCTCCCACAGATACAACGTCCATTGGATGTTTTACAAAGCTTTGCGATAATTTAGAGATATGGACAAGACCGTCTTGCTTTACACCAATATCTATAAATACTCCAAAATCAACCACATTACGAACAGTACCTTGCATTTCCATTCCTGTTTGTAAATCTTCTAAAGATAAAATATTTTGTTTTAATAATGGTTGCGGAAAATCATCACGAGGATCTCGCTCTGGCTTGCTTAGTGCATCCATAATATCTTTTAATGTTGGTATACCAATCTCCAATTGTTCAGCCATTTCTACAGGATTAACCGTTTGTAGTTTCGCACGTAATCCCTCTGAGCCGATATCTTCTAATTTACAATCTAGTAAGGTTAAAAGTTTTTTCGTATGTCCATAGCTTTCTGGATGGATTGGTGTGCGATCTAATGGATTTTCTCCATCTAAAATACGTAGGAAACCAATTCCTTGCTCATATGTTTTTGGCCCAAGACGAGGAATCTTCTTCAATTGATTTCTATTTACAAATTTCCCTAGCTCGTTCCGCTGTTGAACAACATTTGCTGCAACAGTTTTACTTAGTCCAGCAACATATTGTAATAAAGGTGCAGATGCAGTATTTACATTAACACCTACTTGGTTAACCGTTGTTTCTACAACAAACCCTAATTGCTCTGTTAAAGATTTTTGGCTTACATCATGTTGATATTGTCCAACACCTATTGAGCGTGGATCTATTTTCACAAGCTCCGCAAGAGGATCTTGAACTCTTCGTGCAATCGATGCAGCACTTCGCTCTTCTACCTCTAAATCTGGAAATTCTTCCCTAGCTAATGGTGAAGCAGAATATACACTTGCTCCAGCTTCATTCACAATAATATAAGGTATATCTAAGCCTTGCTTTTGAATCACGGAAGCAACGAATTGTTCTGTTTCGCGTGAGGCTGTACCATTTCCAATCGCGATTAACTGAACATGATGTTCTTTAATGAATCGCATCATTATTTTCTCTGCACCAGCTACATCATTTTTAGGTGCAGTTGGATACATTACACTCACTGCTAATACTTTTCCTGTTTCATCTACTACAGCAAGCTTACACCCTGTACGGAAAGCTGGGTCTACTCCTAATACAGTTCTTCCTTTTAAAGGTGGTTGTAATAATAAGTTTTTCAGATTCTCAGAAAAAACTTCTATCGCTTGTTCTTCTGCTTTCTCCGTTAAACTATTTCTAATTTCTCTTTCAATAGAAGGCTGTATCAAACGTTTATAGCTATCTGTAATTGCTTCTTCTAAAATTTCTTTATTGACTGAAGATATATTTTTTTGAATGATTTGACGTTTTAAATATTCTTCAATTCGTTCTACTGGAGGCTCAATTAACACACGTAGTATGTCTTCTTTCTCCCCACGATTCAAAGCTAAAATACGATGTGCTACAATCGAGCGAACCGCTTCATTGTATTCATAGTACATTTTATAAACATCTTTTTCATCATTGCTTTCGTTCTTCACCTCTGAACGAATTGTCCCACGTTTAAATGTTTCTTCTCGAATATACTCTCGATATGCTGGTTCATCAGAAATCCATTCAGCAATAATATCATTCACTCCAGTAAGAACATCCTCTGATGTTAATAATTCATGCTCTTCTGAGAAATATTTCTCTACTTCTTGAAGGATATCTATTTCTTCTTGCTTCCAAATCATTTCTGCGAGAGGCTCTAACCCTTTTTCTTTAGCGATAGTAGCACGAGTTCTACGTTTTTGGCGATATGGACGGTATAAATCCTCAATACGCTGTAGTTGTTCCGCTTCTTGGATCTCTTGTCTTAATTCATCTGTTAATTTACCTTGTTCTTCTATTAAACGAATGACCTCGGCTTTTCTCTCTGATAAATTAACGATATATGTCCATTTATCTTGGATTGTTTTTATTTGGATTTCATCTAATCCACCTGTCATTTCTTTACGGTAGCGTGCAATAAATGGAACTGTATTTCCTTCATTAAGTAATTCAATCACTTTGTTTATTGTTTTATTATTTATTTTCGTTTCGTTTGCCACCCAGGTAGTAAGTTCTTGATTTAATGTCTTTGACAAAGTTAGTCCTCCTTCTCATTCCAGAGCCATAAGCAAAACATATTAATCCATCTATCATTTGCTTGGCTTAAAAATATTTTAACAAAGAATAAATGACCTGCCTACTATAACTAATACAAGATACAAATGCCAATCCCCTTTATCTGGAAACTTTTAACATAAAAAAATAGTCCTAATTTGTGGCGCGGTACAATTCCCTCCACATCATAGGACTACTTTTTATAGCGTATAGCTAAAAGAGTGGTATCGTCTCTTCTTTCACGTAGCTTCGTTGCTTCATCATATGCCGAAATAATTTCACGTACATCTTCATGCATTATACACGGATTTAAATCTGCATCACTCACACCATCTGAATACATAATGAAATGCATATCATCCTTAAGCTGACCATGCTCGACTTTAAATTTCTTCTTAGTCCCAGCCAAATAGCCACCTGTTGGAATATGATGTTGCTTTTTTTTGTTATGGATAAAAACGATTCCTATATTACCAATGGTCGATACAGTATATATATTTGTGATAAAGTCTAATTTTAAAATCCCTAAGACAACCCCACGTTTCCCATGCAATTGCTTGTTGCATGTAATCATAATTTCATTAGGTGTTGCGTCTGGATTTTTTTTAATAATGTCAATAACTATTTCCGCTGATTCTTCTGCAAACTCCCCAGTTCCTAAACCATCTGCTAGTGCACAAATAAAGCCACTCTCTGTCTCTTCATAAAAATATCGATCACCGCAAAAAGGTGAACCTGGTTTTTCCTTCTGGTAAACAGAAATTTGTACCTTGCTCATCCAATCCAATCCTCTACTTCGGAGCTTTTAAAGGGTGTTGATTCTCGTAATTTTCTTAAAGAGCGTCTCTGAATTCTTGAAACATGCATTTGAGAAATTCCTAGTAATTCGCCTGTCTCTTTTTGGCTCATATTTTCGAAAAAGACACATTTAATGACCTGTTGTTCTCTCTCTGTCAGAAGTGGGAAGATCTTTTCAAATAGAATTTTTTGGTCTACAGATTCAAACTCACTATCTTCTTCTCCAACAATATCTAAAATGGCCATGGAACTACCATCGCTATCCGCTTCCATTTTTAAGTCAACAGATAGTGCACGATAACTACGACCCATCTCCATTGTTTCCAGCACATCTTCTTCAGAAACTTCTAGATAATCAGCAATTTCTTTCACCGTTACTTCTTTTTGTTTTTCGCGTGTCAATTCATCAATGGCTCGCTTAATTCTTGGCCCTAATTCTTTTATTCTTCTTGGAACATGTACACTCCACGTTTGGTCACGAATATATCTCTTAATCTCACCAAGTATTGTAGGGATTGCAAAGGATTCAAAAGATTTCCCCACAGAAGAATCAAAACGTCTAACAGCACCTAACAAACCTATCATCCCTACTTGCACTAAGTCCTCATGAATCATACTATTTTGGGAATATTTTCTCGCAAGTGACTCAACTAATTTTTTATATGTAAGTACGATTTTCTCTTGAATAGCTTCATCATTTGGCTCTTTCTGCAAATGATGAATCCATTCAAGAACCGCATCTGTTTGATTATGTGCTCGAGACTTGGCCATCAAGACCCACTCCAGTTTCTATAAGGTACTTTGTCATCAAGACAATTACCCCGTAATCATTATTAATTTCTACCTTATCCATCAATGTTTGAATTAAAAATAACCCAAATCCACCTTCACGCAATTTTGTAACAGGTTCATTCGCCTCATAAGGTCCAATCCGACCCTTTATCTCGTTTAAATTAAAGCTTCCGCCATGATCTGCAACCATCATTTCTAAACGGTCTTCATAAACACCAAAACAAATGGTTACTTCACCTTCATCATCATATGCATGCGAGACTGCATTCGTAATTGCTTCAGAAATAGAAATTTTCATATCTTCAATATCTTCATATGAAAATCCCATTCTATTAGCAACCCCCGATAACGTTAGCCTTACAACACCAACATAATCTGCTTTTGCTGGGAACTTCATTTCAATAAAGTCAAATCTTTCCATCTTATCCTTCACCCCTATGTGGTGCCTCTATATTTAAAATTTGATCTAATCCTGTAATAGTAAATAGACGTAACACTTTACTCTGTGGATTTAATAAATATAATTCACCTTCATGTTCCTTCGCCGATTTAAGCAAACTAATAAAAACACCTAACCCTGTACTATCCATATAGGAAACTTCTGATAAGTCAACCTCAAGAGTTGATTTATCTTTTGTTAATGGTAACAGCTGTTCTTTTAAGTCTGGTGCTGTATAGATATCAATTTCTCCGTTCAATGTTACGGTTGATTTTTTATCTTGTTTTTCGATGTCTACCTTTAGATCCATATTGTTCAACTCCTAATCTCCCATGGTCTTCTTCAACATATGCTATCGCATAAAGAATATTGTAGTATTTCATTCCCAATCTCTGATGATGTTAAACTTCCTTACGCAAGATAATTAGTGTAAAATCATCTCGTAATTGAAAATCTTGTAGTCTTTCAAAATGTTTATAAACTTGGTTTACAATTTCCTGGCAAGGAAAATGTATATATTTTTTAATGACATGAAGCACCTCTTCCTTTTCAATAAAGGCTCCATCTTTTTTACACTCTGTGACACCATCTGTTAATAAAATAACCATGTCACCTAATTGTAGAGTCATTTCATATTGTTTATAATCTACATTTGGTAAGACTCCTAAAACAATTCCTTCTACCTTTATTTCTTCAAAGGTATTTTTCTTTGCATCATAATAATAACCTGGTTCATGTCCTGCCGAAGCATAATATAGCTTGCTGGTCTTTGGTAAATATTGGGCATAAAACATTGTCACAAACATGTTCGACTCAACATTTCGTTCTACCACTCGGTTTAGGCTTGTTAATGTTTTCGTTGGGCTCATCCACGAATCTGGAAAACTGTCCATTGCATATTTAATCATGGACATGGACAATGCTGCTGGAACACCTTTTCCAACAATATCGGCAATTGCGATTCCAAGCGCCCCTTCTTCTCCCTCGATAAAATTATAGTAATCACCATTAAGTTGTTCTGCAGGCACACTAATTACACCTATATCAAACCCATTAACTTCCGGAATCTTAGTTGCCAAAAGCGTTTGTTGCATGTTAGCTGCTACTTGAATCTCAGATTTCAGTTTCAATTGCTCTTCTCGCAATGTTTGAAACTCCTGGTGCGTAATTCCGTATGATATCATCACTTCTAAAAGAAAGAAGAGTGAGCGTTGGAAATCATTTTGAGCTTCGGGATATAATTCTAACATTGCATTGCGATGAAGATGAACAATTTCATCTGGAAGTATGTGTGCTCGCAAAAAGGTTTTACTAATTTTATCAGCTTGATAGAGAGCTTCCTCATCTCCTGTTTCAATGTATTGTTTCAATAGATTTTTATAGTTTTCTGTGTGCTTTTCGATGAATGTTCCCTCCCTAGCAAAAAGTAAAAACTTCAATTTTTTTGAGAAAACGATTCTATATCCATGAATCATTTTCTCCTTAACTATATTTAGACAAGTTCATGTTGAACTTGTCTAATGTAAGTTAGTTGTAAGTGCGTGTTCAAAAAGGGCGATAAAAAGGACCATCGTCGATTAAGTTCGCAACGTTACGAGCTCAGACACTAGGGAAATACGGATTAAGTAAGCCACTTTACAAGGGCAATATCCGCACTAGTACATCCTATACGTCGTAGCACAATCGTGTGCGCCGAAAGTTCAAGGCGAAGTCATTTTTGTTAGACTTTTTGAACATCCTCTATTAAGGATTATCGCAACCATTTTATTGTTTTTATTTTCGTTCCTTTACCTACTTCCGAATGGATTTCAAATTCATCCATTAAACGTCTAGCTCCAGGTAACCCTGCACCTAGTCCGCCAGAAGTAGTGTAACCATCTTGCATAACATCACTTATATTATCAATACCTGGCCCTTCATCAATTGCTATAATACAAATACCTTCTTTATCAAATTTAATCACTTCAACACATATTTTTCCTTTGGAAGCATATAAATATATATTGCGGGCTAGTTCCGATATTACAGTTGCAATTCTCGCTTGGTCAACAGTCCCAAACCCAACCTTGTTTGCAATATCTCGACCATATTGTCGGGCTCCAACGATATCCCATTCTTTATTAATATTTATACAGGCTTGGGATTTCATTTTTATTCCTCCAACTCACGATGAAGTTTTATTAGGCCTTGTTCTAGATTCAAGGCTGTAGGCACATTTTTTAAATCGATTCCTAAATCAATTAAAATCATTGCAACTGCAGGCTTAATTCCAGTTAAAACCACTTTCGCCCCCATTAAATCTGACATGCTGACAACGTCACCCAATACTTTGGCAATAAACGAATCAATCATTTCCACAGATGTTAAATCAATGACCACACCTGTAGCACCTGTACGATGAATCGTATCTAGTAAGTCCTCTTGAAAATCAATTGCAGTATTATCATCTAATTCTGTTTGAATAGAAGCGAGGAGATAATTATGCAATTTTAGTATAGGAATTCGCAAAACAAGGTTCACTCCTTATGTAAAGATTTGATTAACTCATCAATGGAGACTTCCTCTTCCTTCGTTTGGACAATTTTTCTATTTGTCAATTCAAGTGCCGCGGTAAAACCTTTCTTCAAAGAGCTTTTTGTCGGATATTCTGCTAAATCAATTCCTAAGCTAACAATTGTTTGAGCAATTTCTGGACGAATTCCGACAAGAATACAAGTAGAGCCAATAATTCGAACGGCTTCTACCGCTTGAATAATATGATGAGCAACCATCGTATCAACAACTGGAACACCAGTAATATCCATTAGTACAACCTCTGCATTATGTTTCATAACACCATCCAGCAAGTTTTCCATAATTAATTTCGCACGTTCTGTATCAATTGTTCCTACCAATGGCATAACAGTAATACCATCCATCACGGGAATCAGTGGCGCAGATAATTCTTGAAGAGCTACACGCTGTAATGACACTGTATGCTCCCAATTGCCCGAGTACTCGTTAACAAGATGTCGAATAATCGGCTCTACCCATTGATCTGCACTATTTAATACAGAAAAAATAAATGCAGATTCTTCTTTTCGTAATTCCGTCAAAATACATTCAATGATGACTCGGCGAAATACATGAAGACCATCTGTAATATAGCTTAAAGGCCAACCAAGATGAATTAACTTTTCAGAGAAAGCTCGAACTTCAGCTGTCTCACCTTCATTACGTATACTATGGAAAATCACATTTACAAACTCTCTATTGGTACTATCCAAAAGGCGATCAGATATTTGATCTGTATAGTTTTCTAGACGTAATGCTTCTACCTCTTGAATCCATCTTTTAATAATTACATCACTGTTTTCTAACACAATATCTCTAAATTGATTATCCAATTAGCCTACCTCCAATAATCATAAAGAAAGCTTGATCTATCATAATTCTGCTAAGTGAATTCATCATTTCAGCAGAGCATTAAAGCATAATAATTAGATAAAAAAGCGTTGACACACTTTATTATCGATAACTATTCTTTATATTTGAAATGTTTAGGTTAATTCTTCCAAAAATATAGGACCTCGAATTATGTATGTTTACGTTCGAAGCCCATTCTATTTATCATACATATCTTTAAGCCCTAAACTAATTTCTAATGCATGATTGATTTTCTCCATCATATCATCATCTAATTTTGTAATTTTATCCGTCAATCTTTGTTTATCTAATGTGCGTATTTGTTCCAATAAAATAACTGAGTTTCGATCAAAACCGTATTTTTCAGCATCAATTTCTACATGTGTTGGCAACTTTGCTTTTTGAATTTGCGCCGTAATTGCCGCTACAATTACTGTAGGACTATATCGATTTCCAATATCATTCTGAATAATTAATACTGGACGAACGCCCCCTTGTTCTGACCCAACTACGGGAGATAAATCAGCGAAATATACTTCGCCTCTTTGAATGTGCAATATGTCACACCCCTATCACAGAGCGCTCTAATGTGTCATCAGCCTCCTCTTCTGCCTGAAAAGCTTCAGAAGCCATTGTTAGATTAATTCGTCCCATCTCTACATATCCTTTCTGCATTGTTTCATAATATGATCGCATATTCTCCGCTTTTTTATGTTGCAAGTATGTTTTCGTCGCTTGACATATAAAATCACTCAAATCACGATATTGATAGTCCATTAATCCATTCACCTCATTTAAAAGGTTTTTTGGCATTTTAACTGAAACTTCCTGTATGTTTTCCGACATATCTTCCAGGCACCTCCGTCAACTGATGAACGTTCATATAAAATCACCTTTAAATATATCATTGAACGACATAATATGCAAAAATAATTGTGATTTTCTACAAAAAGTGAGCCTTTCGACATGGAAAACAGGCGAAACAACATTGAGCACTCTTATTATCTATTTTCAAATCTTTATACTTCATAGAACTTCTATTTAATTCTTCTCTCACAAGCTTTACCTTACATATGAGTGATCAAAAATCTCACCTAACTATTTGATGATGGACGGTTCTTATAAATTCTTGGAACACGTCCTGTAATCATGCATGGAACCTCATAATTAATAGTATCGATATAACTCGCAACTTCATCTGCTGTAATATGCTCTTCCCCTTGTGCTCCAATTAATGTTACTTTAGTCCCTACTGGATACTCTTTGTCTAAACGAACCATCGTCTGATCCATACAAACTCGCCCTACGATCGGGAAACGTTTGCCTTCCACTAATACTTCCATTCCTTGTAAGCTTCGTCTCCAGCCATCCGCATATCCAATAGGAAATGTTCCAATCCATTCTTCTTCTTCACAATAATACGTACAACCATAACCAATACCTTCATCTTTTTCCACATTTTTCACATGTGCTAAACGACTATGTAACGAATAAGCTGGCTTTAACTTAATGGAAGTATCCTTTTTCGTAGCTTCAGAAGGATATAAACCATACATCGCTATTCCTAAACGGCTTATTTGCTGCATATCCTCTGGAAAACGAATCGACGCAGCACTATTTCCTGTATGAAATTTAACTGGTTCTTTCCAATACTTATTAAAGTACGATTGTAGTTGCTTAAAGCGCTCAGATTGTAATTTATAATATGATATATCTTCCTCATCTGCTGTTGCAAAATGTGTATAAACTCCTGCCAAATGAATATTTTCATTCTTATTAAGTTCTGTTAATAATTCCTGGAGTTGTTCTACTCCACGCACTCCGAGCCGACCAAATCCAGAATCCCATTTCATGTGTAGATTTAAAGCTTTGTCAAATTCATAACTATTTACTTCTTGAATCCACTCTTTTTGGAAGAACATTAATGTAATATCATGTGTGGCAGCCACATGAGCATCCTTTGCTGCAACCCTTCCTAATACTAAAATTGGTGCTGTGATACCACCTTCTCTTAAAGTTAACGCTTCTTCTAATAAAGCAACCGCCAAACCGGATGCTCCTGATTGAAGCGCTACCTTTGCCACTTCTACTGATCCATGCCCATAGCCATCTGCTTTAACCACAGCAAGAAGTTCTGTTTCTTTTGGTAATAGTCCTCTTACTTCTCTCACATTATGAGCAATTGCTGATAAATCAATTTCTGCCCACGTCTCTCGGTATAATGTTTGCTGCATATTGTAAATCCCTCTCTATTTTTCTGAAATAATGAAAGAACTATACTTTATTTTATTACTTCATACTTGTATTTAATTACTCTCTATTTTAACTTATTTTATATTTTGCGGATACTTTTATGAGCACTTTAATGTAAATTTTTAGAACATTTAAACACAAACGTATTTTAGAAAAATATAAGAAAACTAGAACAAAAGAATTTTAAGCTCATAAAATTCGAACATGTTTAGTGTAGGAACTTATCTTATCCTTAACTTTAATTATACATTGTTCGATTTTAAATGAAGCTCTCTTCTTTTGTTCTAGTCCCATTAAGTTCTTTAAGAGATTGTTCAAAAGTCCAACAAAAATGAACTTTTTGAACACGTACTTTAATATTTATTTCACTTCTTGGCCCTGCACAGATTGTGCTACCTCAATCAGTTCTTCTTTTGTTAATTCATCACTTGCAAGCATATAATGCGTTCCATCTTTACTCCATTCAATGACTTGATTCGTAATAAAGCCAATAGCATGGCCTAGGTGAATCATGTCTCCCTTCACTTCTTCTGAAGTAGTAGCTGTCTCCACTGTCGGTTCTTCTTGCTGAACTAGTGTAAAGTTCTTCTCCCCAGCAAAAGTTAAAATGACTCGTTTTCCTTCATCTGTTTCCACTTCTTTTTTATCAACTAGCTCTGATCCAGCGGTGTACAAAGGTAACATGACTGTAAACGGCATTTCTTCTGCTTCTGTTACTACTGTTTCTTCTGCTGTAGCACTTAAGCTTGCTAATGTCTCTTCTGTCTTAAAGTCATCAGTCGCAAAGTCGGGATTATTCTCAAATCTAGAGAATCTTACTTCTACCTGTGATTTTTTATCTTTATCTAAAACTTTGACAAGTACAGGGGTATACTCTTTTTTATCAAAATAAATTTCTTGGAAAGGCAATAAGGTGTTATTTTGATAATTCGTCTTTGTTTGGAAAATATAATGTTGATCTGTTGTCTCAAAAACAGCTTCCTTATCATTTACTACATCTTTTACAAGTGACTGTAATAAGTAGGGCTGACTACTGTTATCTGGCCAATCTGACTGGAATTTAAAGCTTTTCTTTAGAGCCGGCGTTAATACAAATACTCCTTCTTCATTCTTTAAAATTACTTGCCCGCCTTTTTCATCTTGAGGGTTTGTTAAAGAAATTCGATAAAAGTTTTGCTTCTTATGCCAAACATCTATCTCATAAACTTGTTCATCTTGACCAGTTCTCATGAGCATTTCTGCTTTTACTTTATAACCGTCGGCCTCTTCTAGTTTTTCCTCAATCTTTGACAGCACACTCTCCTGAGACTTCCCTCCACAGGCTGCTAAAAATAACATTACAAAGAATACCATCACTATTCGTGACCATTTCCATTTTCTCATGCACATATCCCCTTTGTCTCATTTCCTGAAGCCTAGGGCAAAAGATTAACCTTGTAAATGCTGATCATGTGCGATGTAAGATTTCTCTGGATGGACAATCAATCTTCTTAATTATTCTTAGCACTTTGTTCAGTTTTTAGCTCCGGCTCATGCTTTTACCTTAGCTCCTCAGTAGAGAACAATAATTAAAAGCTTGTTCTCCCCTGTCCGCACTAAATTATATGAGACAACTTAAGGCAATATGCAGATTATCTTTCTATAAATGTGTGTGCAAAAAGAAAGATGGAAAGTTAAATTCGCAATATCACGAACTTGGGCATCAATATTGGCACATCATGTATGGTGGAATTTTGAGCAATGGGCTTTATGGAATATGTTGGGACTCGGTCAAACTCCTCTGTTTGATCTACCATTTTCACCGGATTTTTTGAACATCCTCTATAATCACTTGAGCAACAGCATACGCTTCACTATGTGTAATAGATATAAAAACCACATAATCTTTATATCCTTGAACCGTCATTACTGGAGCCCCTTGTTCATTTTTTAATACTTCCATATCCTGAAAGCTTAGTTTACCAATACCTGTTCCTGCCGCTTTAGCAAATGCTTCTTTTGCTGCAAAACGTCCAGCTAGAAATTCTATTTTTCGTCGTTCACTTGATAATTTTGTAAATAATTTTTGTTCTTCAAGTGTTAAGACACGTTTCATTAGCCTGCTTCCCTTAGTTAAACTATTTTCAATCCTTTTTAATTCAACGATATCTAATCCTATTCCTACAATCATTTAAAAACACCCCTTTATGCATTTGATATTCTTCTAAATAGTTGTATTCTTCTTCAATCATCCATTACAATTATCATACAGGAAGTACTTTTGATAAATTGCTTCTAACATGGTATGAGGGAGTTAAAACTGCCTTCCTACTTATTTATTTGAAAAATAGAGGATGTTCAAAAAGTCCAACAAAAATAGCCTTTTTGTACACGCACTATTAAGGAGTGAGCTCATTGTTTATCCGAACAGAAAGAAGCATAAAAGAATTTGCTCAGCTGTACCCAATTGTAACCACACTTGTCGTTATCCATTTTGTATTATGGCTTATGATTAATTTTATGCAGCTTCCTTTCGCCATTGAATTATACTATTGGGGATTTGGTCATAACTTTTCTATTACGATCAATAATGAGTATTGGCGTTTTATTACTCCAATATTTCTTCATGCAGATCTTATGCATACCTTATTTAACTCCTTTGCATTAGTTATTTTTGGTCCTGCCTTAGAACGTATGCTTGGAAAAGGTAAATTTATTTTTGCTTATCTCGCAGCAGGTATAATTGGTAACTTAGGAACCTATTTTATTGATACTACTTCTTTAATTCCTCATGTTGGGGCTTCTGGTTCCATCTTTGGTTTATTTGGAATCTATATGTATATGGTACTTCGCCGTAAAGATTTAATTGATTCTGCAAATGCTCAGATCGTATTAACCATTTTTGTTATCGGACTGATTATGACGTTTATTCGTCCAAACATAAACATTGCCGGACATATTTTTGGTTTTATTGGTGGTATAGCGCTTAGCCCTATTATATTACAAAATGCTGTGCACTTCTCAAACTATCCAATTCACCGAAAACGGCAACATAAAGATGGTGAAATACAATTTGATCCGAACCGCTGGAATAAACGACGGTTATCAAAAAAGATGAAAAGGAACTTAATTTGGATTATTTTTGCAATTATAGCTATCATTAGCTTATGGAATCGTTTTTAAAAGACATATAAAGATTATGATAGGGTGGCAAGTAATTTTTAAGGCAGCCCTTTTTTCTTATCTTCGTTTTTTAACATAAACATATGGTGGTGAATATACAGTGGGTGCTTCTGTTTTTTCCAATTATTCTTGGTTTGAACTTTGGAGACCTTTCTATCTAGTAATTTTGGTCATAGCTGGTTACTTATATATAAAACATATGATTCGTTCGCCAATCTTTAAAGTGAATCGAAATCAAATTCAATATTTTTTCATCGCTATTACACTCTTCTATCTGATGAAGGGTACTCCTTATCATGTTATTGCTAAGGATTATTTATTCTCAGCTCATACTTTTCAGTTAGCTATTCTATGCTTTGCTGTCATTCCATTACTTATTTTAAGTTTCCCAGTGGAATTTTTACGACGTGTATTTTGGAATTATCGAATGAAATTTACCTTACGGATTTTTTCACATCCATGGTTGAATGCCTTTTTATTTAACAGTCTACTGTCTATTTATTTTATTCCACCTATCTTTAATTTTCTAAAAAGCCATATTTGGTTATTGGTGATTGCACAAATCATTATCACCGCTTTAGCTTTTTTCATGTGGTGGATTATCATTGCACCAATTCCAGAAATAAATATGCTTAGTAATGTGAAAAAAATTATCTATATTTTCTTTGCTTCAGCCCTACTATTACCAATAGGTTTTTTCCTGCTTATTGTTCAAGTGGAGCACTACCCTATATATGGCATGGTAGCGGGAGAATTTTTCAAACCGCTAAATGCAATATATGATCAACAGCTTGCAGGTGGTCTCTTAAAATTCACCCAGTTAATAAGCTATGTTTATGCGTTGTTATTTATTGTACTTGGCTGGGGAAGAACAGAAGAAGAAAAAGAAGGAGAAGTCGATGAAGATACCCGTATTATCCGTGGTGTTGTGATTCCTTATAAAAAGAAAGAATGAAAAACATCTCCCTTATATCCGTTTCAGAGACATAAGGGAGATACTGTTAATTTTCCCGATAAGAATACCAATCACCGATCTCTTCCACATCAGCTTCCTCTAAATCTTTTAATGTATAATGTGTCCCAGCACCTAGCGAACCGATAATTGACAAACGCGCTGTTGCTAATTTCTGCCAAGCCTGTACCTTAAACTGCTTTTCTTCAAATGCTTGTATACGACGATGATAGACAAGTACAATCGTTTTACCAATTAATCGCTTGCACCAGGTTACCTTTTTTCCTTGAATACGATAACCAGAATCTTTATAGCGCAAATAACCGATTCCAATCCCAAGCATACTTAATAAAATAATTACCCACAAAAAATTAGGAAGGAAGTACCAAATAAGGATTGATAGAATTATCATTGGGATTAGAGCTCGAAAAATATAAAACTTTAATGCCCGTTTAGGCAATGGTTTCAAGGGTACAAGCATCCCTGTATAGTCAGGTAAAAATCGTTGCAGAAAGCTTTCTACCTCCACCATACGCATAAATGGAAAAACAACTGGAAATCCTTCTTTGACATCACTTCCAGCTACAACAACATGTAGACTAACATAACCAAGAGGTTGCCGAATTAGACTTTGTTCAATTTCGATTGCCTGAATGCGATTTAAAGGAATAGTTAATTGCTTTGTCTCCAGTAAGCCTCTTTGAATTAAAAGCTCTTTCCCCTGCTTTACAATAGTAAAATTCCAATATTTTAACATGGTTCCAGCAATACCAATGAGCCATAGGATGAAGAAGAATAAAAAAGCCAGAACAATGATCATCGAAAGACTAAAGCTAATGATTAAAGCAACCGTGTTCTCATAAAGATGTTCTGGTAAAAACTGTTCAACCTTTGAAAAACCAAAAGCAACAATAGCTAGAAGCACTCCAATACTACTTGACGTTGTACCCGCCATAAATAAGCGCTGAGGTGAGATCTTTTCCTGCACTTGATTCTGCTGCTCTACCTCTTCTGCTATATCACTTGAAAGAGATTGCTCCTTTAAAATTGATTTTAGTTGCTCAGCTTCCGTGAGATGTACTGCACTTAAAGAAGCCTCTGCTCCCTCATTGCTTCCAGCTGTTTCCACTTGTACTTTCACTAGACCGAGCAATCGATGAATTGGATTGGCTGTCAAATCAATTGATTGGATGCGATTCTTAGAGATCATGCGTTTTTTACGAACAAAAATCCCATATTCGATTCTTAATTCATCATTTTCTATCCAATATATAAAACGGTACCAACTTAAAAAGCTAAAAACAATAATAAATAGAATAAAGCCAAGAATACCGATTAGAAAAAAATAAGAAACGCTTATTCCCAAAAAAGCAGCGATAATTATGAACAATGTATTTTTTATTATCACAATTAAATTAAATAAAATGGCAATTGGATGTAATCTTTTTTGTTCAAACATCATCTTCATCTACCCTAGCCAATGCCGAAATTTGATCTCGTAAATAAGATGCTTCTTCTTCTTTTAAAGCTGGAATCTCATGTATTGTAGCAGCAGTAGATATAGTAAGATTTGCTAAACCAAATTTTTTTAAGATTGGTCCCTGACTTGTATCGACATGCTGCACTCGAATCATCGGTACAAGCGTCCTTGTGACGATTAACATACCATGCTGTATATAAACTTCCTGTTCAAACACCTCGTATCTCCATCGGCGCCAACGCAGCTTAGGTATTACAAAAATGAACAGATAGGTAGCTATGCTTAAAACAACAAAAGATAACACACTAGGCCAGATTGGAAGCTGATATTTCCTCATAAATATAAAACCAATAATTAATATAATCCAAAAAATTATAAAATAAATACTCGCAGTAATTTTCCAAGCCTTCTTTACTTCTGAAGCGATTCGATTCTTTGGTGGCTGTCTCATACTTTTCCTCCTAAGCTGTAGATATTATTTTTAACAATAGTTACCAAAAGAAAAACGTAGAGCAATCCTACAAAATAAGTGCGCATCATAATTACGCTAGACAATAAAAAAAGCTCCGTGATAGGAGCTTTTTTTATCATTATTTAGAATGTTGTTTTCTTCTATTTTGACCTTGACGTGGTCTTGATCCTTGAGAACGATACTGATTTTGCGTGCGTTTGCTATTTGAGCGACGATTATTTCGATTGCCACGGTTATTGCTACGATTATTCTGTCCACCACGTGGATTTCGATTACGAACACTAATTGGTTGTACAGAAGAAAGTTTAACTGGTGTGTTATTTCTCTCCTGTGTAATCATACTTAACGCAGCTGAAATAATCGTAACTGAATCATGCTCCTCAAGTAATTCAGTTGCCATTTCATGATAATTAGATAAATCTTTTTCAGCAATTACTTTAAGCAGCTTACTAACTGCAACTTGTTGTTGACCAGCTCTTGCTTCTTTATTTGTTGGTGGCATCATACGTTTAATTTTCGTTTTTGCTACACGTTCAATTTCTTTTAAGTGCCCAATTTCTCTTGGCGTAATGAAAGAAAGTGCTTCTCCTGTTTTTCCAGCACGGCCTGTACGACCAATACGGTGTACATAGCTCTCTGGATCTTGTGGGATATCAAAATTATATACATGTGTTACACCAGAAATATCTAAACCACGAGCTGCAACATCTGTTGCTACTAGTACTTCAATGCGTCCACTTTTAAATTTATTTAATACAGACATACGCTTACTTTGTGTTAAATCACCATGAATTCCTTCAGCACGAAAACCTCTTACTTGTAAACCTTCAGCAATTTCATCTACACGTTTTTTCGTTCTACCAAAAATTATTGCTAATGTAGGCTCATGAATATCTAAATGGTTAGTTAATGTATCAAATTTATTTCTCTCAGGAACTTCAATGAAATATTGATCAATATTTTCAACTGTTATCTCTGTTGCTTTTACTTTAATCTCTTTTGGATCATTCATCATCGTTGTCGCAATTTCGCGAATTTCTTTCGGCATTGTTGCTGAGAACAATAATGTCTGTCTTTCATCTGGAACAGCCTTTAAAATCTCACGGATATCATCAATAAAGCCCATGTTTAACATTTCATCTGCTTCATCAAGTACGATTGTTTTTAAAGAATCTACACGCACTGTTTTTCTGCGCATATGATCCAGTAATCTTCCTGGGGTTGCTACCACAATTTGTGGACCATCTTTTAAGGCACGGATTTGACGTTCCATATGCTGTCCGCCATAAACTGGTAGAGCTTTTATTCTCTTCACATGACCAAGACGATTAATTTCTTCTGCTACTTGAATAGCTAATTCACGTGTGGGAGCTACAACAAGTCCTTGAATTTTTCTTTCTTTTTTGTCAATCTTTTCCAGCATCGGAATACCAAATGCCGCTGTTTTTCCTGTTCCGGTTTGCGCTTGTCCAATTACATCAAGTCCTGATTTCGCAAATGGAATAGTTTGTTCTTGAATTGGTGTAGCCTCCTCAAACCCCATTTTATCTAATGCGGTTAAAATTTGTTCGGTTACACCTAGTTCTTTAAATGTTGTCACTTATTAGTCTTCTCCTTTTTTACTGCTGTAGAATTAAACTTAATTTACACCAAGTATTTGCTGGGAAAGCCTTCTACTTTTTCTCTATAAAAATGGACAATATGACCATATATACAAATGGATAATGTAATAAATCGTTTTTACAAATCATTACTTCATCAAATTCGGACGATCACTACTTGTTTTTTTGAGCAGTGTTAAGACTTTCTCCTGAAAAAAGGAATCCAAAAACGATTCCTTGGTAAAATCACAGTCATAATATTTTAACATACTTCTGTTTCTTATGGGTACTATAAATGCATATTTCCTTACAGAAATATTTTTTCTATACGAGATTCACCGTCTATTCATATCATGTAAGTTGTTTTTGCACTGATTTTTTTAATAAAAAATTGTGCACCATTGCATTTAATGTATTTTTGTCGTCCCCTAAACAAATCATATGCTTAGAACGATCAAATAAAACAAATTCCTTCTCTGTGGAAGCAATTTTTTTATCCAAATAATGTATTGTTTTTGCAGGAACAAGGCTGTCAAGTTGTCCTTGAGCGATAAAAACAGGTATTTTAATCTCTGTTAAGAAATGCCTTGTATGCTTCACTAACTTCATAAATTCAAAAGTTGATTTAAATGGAACAGTTTTCCATTTTTTTCGGTAGTGGTTATACACTAAATTATTTGTTAAATTCCCTTTTAAGCCATCCATCAATAATTCGCCAAATTCAACAGATATCTGTTTGAATGAAAGGTATTTTCCTGCTGGTGCTAAAAGAACAAGCTTATCTACTTTATATTTTGCAGACAAATAAGCTGCAATCATTCCTCCCATGGAAAATCCAATTAAATAAACTTGTTCATGTTCTGCATTTAATTTCAATAAGTTTTCCTCTGCTGATTCAATCCATTTATCATGTGAGATATTTTCTAATGCCAGCTTTTCTCCATGTCCTGGAAGTGTTGGAACTACAATATTCCAATCTGTTTTCTGTTTCAAATAAGTTACCAATGGTTCTACTTCATATGGTCCACCAGTATATCCATGAATGACAAGACACCCGACCACTTTCACGACTCCTTTCGCATGTTTTACTACTATCCGCAAATGATGAAAAGCTAAATCTTATAGTATTAGCTTTTCATTTCTGGCATGATTCTATACTCTTTTGAACAATGCACTAAATTGTTGAATCATCGGAGCAACCTGTTGCACCGTATTCGCTAACTGTCCGACTGTTGATAACATTTTATTAAAGTCAATTTGGCCACTAGCTTGTTGAAATTGGCTCATAAAACTTGGACTAGAATTAGATGGTGGGGAATGATTTGGTTGATTATATGCTGCCTGTGTAGGAGCATTCCATTGCCCTGGTATAGGCGGCTGATTCGGCGGATATCCACCAGGAAAAAATGAGTGATAAGGATATGGCACTTGTGAATGATTCATAAAATCATTTGGTGACGGCGGTGTTGAGTACCATCCTTCTAATTGAGATGGTTCATTATAATAGTCTGCTGGAGGCATGGTTGGTGGATATTGGCTGTCTCTATATGGTGGATTTATATATGAACTTTGCTGATTTTCTCCAAAATATGTTGTATGGTCTGGACGATTAAACATGAAAGCACACCTCTTTTCCCTTCTTTTTCTTATCTATAATATATGCAGTATTTTAAAGAGATGTGAGCAGAAAAAGCAAAGCAATTACAGGAGTATTTGTTGTTTTTTATAAAATTAGATTAAAAATTAATTCCTAACATATCAGCTATTTTATCTTTTGGAAATCCTAATACAAATTGATTTTGTTCTGCGAAATAAGTCACCGGTGTTCCATACATTCCCTTCTCTTGCAATTCCAGTAAATAGGCATAATTACTCGTCACGTTTCTTACTTCATATGAAATTTTGTGTTTATCTAAATATGCAACTAGTTGTTCTGATGTAGAACAATGATCACTTACATAAACAACCACTTTATTTTGTTCCATAGACGTCTTCCTCCTAGGTGTTAATGACTGTACCCGTCAAGTTATTTTACATATACCCTATATCCAATACATTAAACTGAAAAACTTTATGTTTTGTTACTTAATTGTAAAAATAACGAAACGATGTCATCTACTTGTAAAATAAGCTCCATACAATCTGTTTTATTTTCCTTTAACAGAGTATCCTTACCTCTATCATTAACAAAATAAACTTAAAAAATCTGGAATATTTTTTCTTCTGCTAATACCTTCACTTGATATGATACAATGTAAGAATGTTTGAAAAGAGGGTATTTATCGTTGCAAACAGCATTACATACTAAACAACAAAATAAAATTTTATTAGTACTGATACTAGGATCATTAACTGCTTTTGGCCCATTATCTATGGATATGTATTTACCAGGATTACCAGATGTTACCAATGATTTACAAGCTAGCGCTTCTCTTGGACAATTAAGTATTACTGCCTGTTTGCTCGGATTAGCAGCAGGGCAACTTTTATTCGGTCCATTAAGTGATTTACAAGGTCGAAGAAAACCATTATTGATTACTCTTCTCCTATATATGGTTGCTTCCATTCTTTGTGGATTAAGCACAAATATTTGGGCGTTTATTATTTTAAGATTTTTCCAAGGACTCACCGGAGCCGCTGGAATTGTTATTGCTCGTGATATTTATTATGGGAAAGATCTTACTAAATTTATTGCTTTATTAGCCATTGTGAATGGTGCAGCGCCAATTTTAGCACCTATCTTTGGTGGCATTGTTTTAAATTGGGTGACTTGGCATGCTGTCTTTTACATTCTAGGTATTATAGGTTTGGTTATGTTCCTATCAGTTGTTTTCTTTTTACCTGAAACATTACCAGAAGAAAATAGAATTAAAGAGAATGCTTTTTCCGCTTATCGTTCATTTGGAACATTATTTAAAGATAGACAATTTATGGGTGTTGTCTTATCGCAGGCTTTTATTTCTAGTAGTATGTTCGCTTATATCGCTGCATCACCGTTTGTCTTACAGCGTATCTATGATGTAACTCCACAGCAATTTTCTTTAGTCTTTGCTTTAAATGGTTTAGGAATCATTAAGTAAGTGCTAGACTTACTTCTCGCTTTGAGAAAATTATTTTATTACGTACCGGAATCCTATTTGGCTTCTCAGGAAGTATTTTACTTTTATTTGTTGTATTTTTACATTTACCTTTATGGACGATTATGCTGGCCTTTTTCATGGTCGTATCCAGTGTCGGGGTTGTTAGTACTACCGGCTTTTCACTCGCCATGAATCGACAAGGAAAAATTGTCGGAAGTGCATCAGCCTTACTCGGTATCCTTCCTTTTGCCGGTGGAGCAATTGTTTCCCCACTTGTTGGAATAGCAGGTGAGCAAAGCGCTACCCCGATGGGAATTATCATTTTCGCTTGCTGTTTATTAGCTGTTATCACCTGTTTGTTCATGCTAGATAAAAAGAAAATTTAATCCTTTATAAAATCCAAGTGTTCTTCAATCATACTTGGATTTTTTTCTTTTTCTTCTTCTTTTCAAGCACACTTATCTGGGCGTTTCATACAATATGGGTAAATATCATAAAGGAGGATGCTAGCTTGAAAAATCATACTTCGGTGCAACTGGTTAATCACATTGATTCCTATTTCTATCAAATGCTATCAGAATGTCTAAATAAGAATATCGTGGTTCAGACAACCAATAATCCTGTACAAGGAAAATTAACACAGGTGATGCCTGATTACATTGTTGTTACTGTTCAACGTACACCTTTTTACATTCGTATGGAAAAAATCGTTTGGATTACAAAATCATCTTATAGAGAGGAGTAAAATTATTGTTTAAACGAATAAATAAACTAGCAATTGATCTGCCTGTCCCAACATACGGAGACGCAAATGCAGCAGCTGCAGTTCAAGAATTACTTGGCGGGAAATTTGGTGAAATGTCCACACTAAACAATTATATGTTCCAATCCTTTAACTTCCGACAAAAGAAAAAGTTCAAGCCTTTCTACGATTTAGTTGCTAGTATTACTGCGGAAGAATTCGGTCATGTCGAGCTTGTTTCAAATGCTATTAATCTAATACAAAAAGGAACCACATTTGATGCTCCTCCTGATTTAACACCGATGCATCAGGCGAAGGATATGCGAAATACGGCCGCTTTTATTGCAACTGCACAAACCACACTAGTAACTGATTCGATGGGGAGCCCATGGACAGGATTTAATGTGTTCTCAAGTGGAAATTTAGTGCTTGATTTACTGCATAACTTTTTTCTCGAATGTGGAGCTCGCACACACAAAATGCGGGTATACGAAATGACAAATCATCCTACTGCTAGAGAATTGATTGGTTATTTACTTGTCCGAGGAGGTACACATGCCCTTGCTTATGCTAAAGCCTTAGAGATTATTACTGGTGCTAATGTCACAAAGATGCTCCCTATTCCAAACTTAGATAATACTGTTTTTGACCATGCTCGAAAGTTTGAAGAAAGAGGACTAGGAAATGTCCTATTTACCTGGAATGATACCGGAGAATATAATGGCATTAAACAAATATGGAAGGGCGATAACCCAACAAATGGTGAAAGATTAATCGTTCAAGAAGGAGTTCCTAAGGGTCATCCAATTCCTGACTTAGATGAGCTTCCAGAAGAATTTGCTCCTGGAATTGGACCAGAGGAATACAAAGTTATTGCCAAGCGACTATTAGATAAAATGTAAACTCTTCCTTATTTAGTAGATGTTTGAAGCGGGAACCTCCCACCTATAATGAAAGCAATCTTTCGTCTTTATGTAAGGAAGTTCCTATTTAAATGTAAAGCAGCTATTGAGATAATCACCTGAACTTTTGCATTACAGCAGTAACTGGTTTTCTACTCTTGTTCAGTCAAATATTTCACAAATAAAACTCTATCTTGGTCTGGCCCATCATAGTCTTTATTTACCCATATATCATCAACCTTTTTATCTCCTTCTTCAATAGCAAATCCCATTTTGGTATGAAAAGCAATCGAACCTTTATTAACAGGAGATGTTATACAGCGAACAATATTTCTTCCGTTCTGCTGAGCCACTTTGAAAAATTGATTGTATAAATGTTTACCTAGGCTACACTTTCTATGGTCAGGGCTAACACCAACAAAATGTATATATGCTTCATTTGGATGAGATTGGGAAAGAAAACCTATTAAGAAACCAATAAGATTTCCGTCCTTTTCAGCTACGAAACTTGTGTTTGTGAAATGGTCGAAAAATAGTTTTAGTAACTTATCAGCCATATTTCTTCCACCCCACCACTCATTAATTAATGGAGAAACCAAATAATAATCAGAGCCTTTCACTTTGTGAATTTCCAATTTTCATCCTCCTTGTTGCCATTCTTTTCCGCAATGTTATCATTAAAATGATGTGCATTCAAATAATCATTTTCTATATTATTTGTCGTTAAAGATAGAGTTTCTAAAGATCTTCTCTGCCTTAGATGAACTTCCAAAAGGATATAAAATCATAGCGAAAAGGTTACTTGATAAAAGATGATTAAAAACAGCTGACTACCAAAATGGAGTCAGCTGTTAAAAATTATTCTTATAAATACTCTGATGCTATTTTCGCAATTAACGTTTTAGGTAATAGTACGGGAAGTGAACTACCTTGTATTGCTTCCTCTTTATGTCGTTCATTATATCCCATACAACTTAAAACAATTAAAGATGCACCTTTTTCCTTTAGTTTTTTAGCCGCTTGTTCTACATCGCTTTTCGCATATGGAGATGCTACTTCAACGAATACCGGGAAGTTCTTCCATCTTTGAAGCATCTTCTCTTTTTGTTCCTCTAATGGGATGATCAGACCAAGTGTACCTAACTGAAGTGTAGCGGCTACAATATTTTTTAATATCGCATCTGGAAAAATCATCGTTTTATTTGAAGATAATGCTTGTAGCTCACCAGTGCATAAAACAATGATGATGGAAGCTTCTTTTTCCAATTCGTTTATTTCCTTTTGTAATAAAGGAAGGATTTTAGATTTACCCATTTTCACAGAGCTTCCATCTCTTAATCTAGAAATATATACAGTATCCCCTTCGTCTGGGTACACATTAGCAATTTCTTGCTCTGTAAGTCGATCTAGTCCACCAGCTTCTTTAATACAAACATCATCGCCTAAAATTGCTTGAAAGGATGGAACAATATCTGTGCGAGGAGATTGTCCTATTGTTAAAACGCCAATGGTCTTTTTTATCATTCCATTCACCCCTTTATTCTACATTATTTAAGATTGATTATTAATCTATGATTTTTTTATTAATAATTGGTTCAATTACTCGTAGCAGTTTTTCATTAAACATCGTTGAACTTAGCTTTAAATTTTCTTTAAGCACATTAATAACAGTAACATCCATGCCTTCTTTTATTTCCGCGCTTACAAGTGGATTACCTGTCTTCGTATCAAAAGTCATGATTAAATCTGGAAAACTCCCTACTCTTTCTCCAGCTATTTCTGCAGTCATATACTCATTCCATATTGTTAGCTCTAAATCATCAATGTAAAGTACTCCTACATCAAACCCACCGGATTTACTTAATTCATAGCTTGTGATTTTTCCAGAACGAAGTACCTCACCATTTAAAAATTGAGCAGATGCTCGTATACGTTCTATACCAGGTTCAGCAGCGAAAAATGCTTCTCCAAGTCCAATAGCTTGGGTAATTCCTCCAAGAGCAGCATGTTCTTTTATATATTTAACTTGTACAGGGTTACGACATACTCCAACTGTGCCACCAGCTTGTACCGACATTTGTCTCGTTATCGAGGAAGCTGAGTTTAAAGTAGCTTTTATCGTTCCTTCTACTTCTCTTTCCCCTTTTCCTCCTGCAAAAGTTTGAATAGAAGTATATCCTTCTATTTCAGATAAATTTAGTGAGCCCATTGTTCCTGTAGGATGTGCTCGCCCGTTGCATGGAGCGTCCAATAAAGGTAATCCCGTTGCAGCACTTTGAATCCAGCCGTTCACTGTGCCGTTTGCGCCATTTTCATTTGTCATAATTGCTTTAATAGGTTTATCAAACTCTTGCTGCATTCTTCTAATGGTACGAACAAGTTGTTCACTATCTACATAGCTCTCTTCCGCTGAAGGCGCACCTACAGATGAAACACAAACTACATAATCATCATCTGCCAATTCATCAATTGTGACCAATTCCACCTGTCCAAGGTCAAAAGCAAGCTTTGATCTTTCTAAGCCTCTTTGGATCCAGCCACCACCACCCCCACCTAGTATACAACCACCATATACCGCTTTTTTTGCAATCTCAGCTACTAATTTTTTTCTTGACATGCACTCACACCTCTTTTAAGTAATTCCTTCACTGTCTTTTAAAATAATGTCTAAAAACTTGTAGTAGGTACAATCATATCGAGCACCTACTACATTTTTTCTATTTAATTTCCGCATTCCATAAAGGCATCAATATCGGTCTATCCATAATTGTTAAACCTTCTACATTATTACGTGCTGCTAATAATACTGGGACAGAACCAAACTGGGTTAACGGCAAATACTCATTCCAAGCATAACCTTGTAATTCATCCCAAAGCGCTTTACCTTCTTCTAGCGAATCAGCTTCCGTAATGGATTTCATTAATTCTGGTATTTTTTGATCATCTAACCAACCAGACCAATTCGGATTCAATGAAACTAATTGTGAAGGTGTTGTCGCAAAGTTTAATCCTGCTGTTGATAAATGCCATTCATCTGGATTATCACGTACCTCTAAATGCGATGCCCAGTCATATACTTCAAGTTTTACATTCATCCCTAATTGTTTTAATTGCTCTTGAACAACAACGGCAATGTCGTAATGGTACTGAATATCACGACTTGTCAGCAACTTTATTTCTTCTCCATCGTAACCAGCTTCTTTTATTAATTGTTTTGCTTTTTCTTGATCATTTTGATTATAAGCTTCTTTTCCTTCTTCACTATACCAATTCTTAACATTTTCATTAATATAACTTGAATTCATTTTATAAAGCTCTTCATAAGCGAATGCACTTAGCATAATATCATCTACATTTAAACCAATATTCACTGCTTCACGCATCTTAATATCTTTAAATGGACCTGTTTTCTTATTATAAACAAGATTCATTGTTCCAAAATACGCACTATAAATATCAATATTTGGATCATTCTTTATGATTTCATAATTGTTAAATCCAATGCTCGTTCCTGCAATATCAAATTCTCCAGATTGTAATCCTGCTAATAAAGTTGATGTATCTTTGGTGATATAGAAATAAATATCATCTACAAGCGCTTCTTTTTTACCAGATAAACCATCTGCTGGGGCATCTACAGCGGCATAATCTTCAAATGCACTTAAATGAATATATTGATCCTGCTTCCATTCCTCAAATTTAAATGGTCCAGTCCCAATAAATTCACTTACAAATTCTTCCCCTGCCTCTTCTATAATTTCCTTAGGCATAATTGCTGGAGCATAATCTTGTCCAGCTAATAATTCTAACGTGTCCAGTCTACTTTTTTCTAAATTTAACACAACCGTATACTCATCTGTCGCTTCAAATGTAGCAGTATCCAAATTTTCTCTAGCAATTGGAGATTTTTCTTTCCAACGATTCATAGATGCTAAAACATCCTCTGAAGTCATTTCCTTACCATTATGAAACTTTACCCCTTCTCTCAATTTAAAGGTATAAACTTTTCCATCTTCGCTTTCATCTACTGATTCAGCTAGCATCGTCACTGGCTGGTAATCAGCGTTCAATGTAATTAGCGTTTCATAGACGTTCACACTTGTATCTCGAACAATTGATTCTGAAGTCATATGTGGATCAAAAGTAGAAGGTTGTTGAATAATAGCAACTTTAAGTTGATTATCCTCATTACCATTCTCCTTATTTGAATCAGATTTATCTTCCCCACATGCTGCTAAAATTAATAATACTAATATGACTAAAACACTGCTTAATCTTTTCATGTTGTCCTCCTCAATATGTAATAAGTTTTTTCATGATTTCCTTAGATGTTAAAGTGTCTCCTCTCCCTATGCTTCTCGCCAACTGTTTGTATGCGTTTTTCATTTATTTTCCCATATTTTTAAAAAAATCATTTATATCTTTAGATTTGATTAATAGTCATTTTTCTGATATTTCATGGCAATAAATATTACTATTTAGAAAACAGTCGACATCCCCTTTCATATATTATCACGAAATATTTCGTTGCACAAAATATTCCATCTCCTAATTAAACAAGATAAAAAAGCAGGAAACCCTTTAGAGTCCCCTGCTACAACATATTAATCATCTATATCAATGTCTAATACTAAAATTTCTCCTGTGTAAGCATCAATCTCAATTTCCGCTTCTTCATTTCCATTCACAATCTCAATTTCATAAATTAAGCGACCGTCATCTCTATCCAATTCCATGCTAACTAATGTGCCTGGAAATTCGCTTTTCGCAATTTCAATTGCTTTTTCTTCGTTAATTACTGTGTTTTCTTGTTGATTATTTTGTTTATTTTCATTTTGCTTTTGTTCCGTTTGATTTTTTTCATCATTTGTTGATTTTTCTTTAGTAGAGTCATTTTTTCTGTCATCTGATTGATTTTCTTTCGTGTAGACTGTTTTCTCTTTAAGCTTTAATACTTCTCCACTATTACCATCTAAAGTTAAATCATATTCTTTTCCATTACTGATTACTTCTACTTCATAAACTACTTTATTAAGCTCTTTATCCAATTCAATTTCTGTAATTTCACCTGGATATTGGCTTAACACCATTTCTCTAATTTTATCTGTTGTTAATTCTGGTGCTTGTTGTGATGCATCAGATGTATAAATCCAAAAACCTAATATTCCTGCAAAAAGTAATGCTCCAATTCCAATTCCTAATTTCTTATTCATTTTATTTCCTCCTCGTTTCTTGTTAGATAGAAAAGTATAAGAATTGCGCAAATTAATTCTTATTCAGAACTAGCCATGTCTAGCTCCGAGCGCCAAAAACTATGAGATTTCCCGTCACGCCCTACGATAAGTCAACATCGATTTTGTTTTATAAGGAAGCCCGACTAAAACCAGGCTAAAGCCTAACGTCGGATACCCCTAAAGGGGCATGTTTCCTTTATCTCGGTTGTGCCACTCCAATCTCTACGTTTTTCGACGCACAGGACGTGCTAGTGCAGGCGTTGTGACAGGACGTCACGTTTTTAGCCTGTAAGGACGCTCTGCGCTTTTCTTTCTTACTTATATAATATCCGGCGTAAATGAAGAACACCTGTGAGGAAAATGAGAATTTGCTGAGAAAAACATTAATCTTCTTTCAGTATTGGAAATTCTACAATGAATGTAGAGCCTTCCCCTTCTTTACTATGCAAAATTAAACGACCACCATGAAGCTCTGTAATTGATTTGGCAATAGCTAAACCAAGACCTGTACCACCCGTATCTCGACTTCTAGCTTTATCAATACGATAAAAGCGCTCGAATATTTTAGCTTGTTCTGCTTTTGGTATCCCTTGTCCTAAATCTGTTACGCTTAATTGAGCTTTTTGTGCACTTTTAGTAACCTCAACAGTAACATCTTGCTTACTATATTTTAAGGCATTATCCACTAAAATATAAATAACTTGCTGCAACTGATCTTCATTTCCTTGAATGAAGATATTTTCTTCTTTGCAATGGAACACGATATTTCGATCATAGGCACCTTGAAAAGTGCTAATCGTATGACGGCTTAAATGCGCTAGATCAACAATTTCATGAGAGGAATCTTGCTGATTTTTAGCCAGTAATAGCATCTGTTCCACTAGCTTTTGCATCCGATCCGCTTCTGAATCGATTGCCTGTACTGCTTCATTAAAAATTTCTGGATTATCCTTTCCTCGCCTTGCTAGTAATTGGGCATAGCTTTTCACAATAGATATCGGTGTTTTTAATTCATGAGAAGCATCTGAGACAAATACCTCCTGCTTCTCGTAATTCTCTTTTAAGTGTTCAATCATTTCATTAAATGTTTTTTCCATCTCATATAATTCATCTTTTGATCGATTTTGCAAATGAATTTTTTTCCAGTTTGCTTCTTGTGTATTATCCTTCATTGTATGAATAAAAGTCTTAATTGGCTGTAATAAGAATCTACTTAAAAATATGCCTCCAATAATCATTGGAATAATAATGACAATAGACGCTACTAAGAATACATAGAAAAGTGTTCGCATCGTTTCCTCTAAAGCTCCCAAGCTTTTGCTTAACTGAAGAGATACAACTGTTCCATCATCCCAAATAATTGGCTTCTTTATTACTACTGTTCTGGGTTCACCACTTTGCTTAACCACCTCATGTGATTCTGCATCAGAAAATTCTCCTGGTATTGAGCGATATTTTGCATCCTTTGTTATTATAGTAATCAGTTTGCTCGTATCAGCCTCATATACACGAATCATCCCTTCTTCCGGCAAAAATGCTCGAAGCAAATCATCATAGGGAATATCTGGATTTTCGGCTAAGGTTTCTACAATTTGATTAGTTTGGCCCTTTAATTCTCCAACCTCATTATCAATAGATATTTTATAGAACAGAGAATAGACAGCTGTATTAATCAATACCACTAAAATCAACATAAATAAACTAGTGAATAATTGAATTTTCGTCTGTAGCTTCATTCGCCTTGATCCTTTATCGTATATCCAACTCCGCGAACCGTTACAATATATGCTTCATCAAAATCTTTATCAATTTTTTGGCGCAAATATCGGATATAGACATCGACAATGTTGGTATCCCCAACATAATCATAACCCCAAACATTTTCAATTAATTGTTCTCGAGTCAACACGAGATTTTTATTTTTCAATAAGTATACAAGTAAATCAAATTCACGCGGTGTGAGGTCAATTAATTTATCTACTCTAGATACCTCCCGGCGTCCAATATTAACCTGGAGATCACCAACTACTAGCTCTTCTTCTCCACTAGCAATCTGTACATTTTGACGTAAATGTACACGAACTCTTGCTAATAATTCTTCTATTTGGAAGGGCTTTGTCACATAATCATTTGCTCCTAGATCAAGCCCACTCACTTTATCGTATATTTGATCTCTTGCTGTTAACAAGATAACAGGTGTATGCTGATTTATTCTTCTAAAACGACGCAAAACCTCTAGTCCACTTAAACCTGGAAGCATAATATCTAATAACACAAGATCCCATTCTTTCTCTTCCATTAGTCTAAAAGCATCCAATCCGTTATCAGCAATTTCTGTTTGATAATCTTCATAGCCAAGCTCAATTTGTAACACCCTGCTCAGCTTGCTTTCATCTTCAACAATTAATATCATTGGTTGTGTCATCATTTCACCTACTTTAGTAAGCCTTTTTATGTACTATATCAGAAAATAGCGTTAAAGTAATAATTAGAATGCAATAAAAAGTAAAGGGGATGATTTATTTGTTTGCTTTAGATCATATCGTAATTGCAACAATTGACCCTCAGAAATCTGCAGAAGCTTTTAGTAAAAAATATCAGGTTACTTCAATGCCTGGTGGAAAACATGAAAATTGGGGAACATACAATTATTTAGCATACTTTAAAAACAACTGTTATATAGAATGGCTAGGGATTTACGATACTGATAAGGCGAAGGTGGCAACAAACCCACTTGTTACTCAATTGATGAAAACATTAGAAAAGCATGATGAACTGCCTTATCAAATTGCATTACGTACTACCATATTACATGAGCATGCTGAACATCTAACTAAACATAATATTCCAACAGTAGGCCCTCTAGATGGCAGCAGAAGAAAACCAAATGGAGATTTATTAACTTGGAGTATGCTATTTCCAAAAGCAGAGGATGATTCCTTCCATCCTTTTATCATGCAATGGGGTAACACAATCAATCTGCCAGATCAAAAAGATCAAATAAATAACCAGGAAATTACTTCTGTGATTTTACCTGAAAATCTTCAACAAGCATTAGCAGATATCTACCGTTTAACATCTGAAAATGATTCCATTCCTTTAGAAAATTGTAAACTTACATTTGCTGATATATTTAATCAAGTGCAATTCAAAATGGACTGAGAGTTTTTCTTCTCAGTCCATTTAACTTTATCTATTTCTTTCTTCGTGCACGAAATACACCAATAATTGCAGGTAAGACAGAAATAAAAATAATTAATAATAATACAGTAGTAAAGTTTTCTTTAACAATTGGAATATTGCCAAAGAAGTAACCTAATAAAGTACAAATGAACACCCATAAAAATGCTCCAACAACATTATAGAAAAGAAAATAACTATAATTCATTCGACTTGCCCCTGCAACAAATGGAATAAAGGTTCGAACAAATGGCATGAAACGTGCTATAACGATAGTAAATCCTCCATATTTATTAAAGAATCGTTGTGCTACTGCCATTCGATCACGATTAATATATTTTCCGATAAAGCTATCCTCTGGAATAGACATGCCAACTTTTTTACCAATATGGTAATTTACTGTATCTCCGATAATTGCTCCACTAACAAAAAAGATTAGCAAAGAAACGATGTTAAAAGCTCCTATTGCAGCAAGTGCGCCACTTGCAAATAATAAAGAATCTCCAGGTAAGAAGGGCATAATTACAATGCCTGTCTCTATAAAAATAATCGCAAACAAAACAGCATATGACCAGCCACCAAATTTCTGAATTATTTCTACTAAGTGCTCGTCAATATGTAGTATAAAATCAATTAATCCCATTATAATTGACATATTTCCTCTCTCTTTCTCCTCAAACTTGCTTGTTTATTTTGACATGCTTTATCGAAAAACATTTCTAGCCTGTAGCATTCTAACAATACTCAAGTGAATCTTTATACATCCCATCTCAAGATTTCTTTTCTATTATATCTTTTTAAATAGCAGAATTAGAACACTTATGAGTTTTTGTAACATATTTTTATTATTAGCTCACCGAAATACATATAGTGCGAATGATTGTGTTAGAAATGTATTTTAGCTTATAGCTGATTTTTTCTTTAGTTTGGCTTCCGTTGGATAACGAAAAAGAATTGTAAACTTTTTCCTTCCATTATTTTCATAACTTCTATCTCATGCTATATTAAAATAAATTTTAAACTATATTAGGAGGATTATCATGCTAGAAAATTCTATTTCTATCCCAAAGGCATTTGAAGAATTTCGTACAATAATTGAAGATACAATTCGTCCTGTTATACAGATTGATACAACAGAAAAAGAAACAACATTATTTGAGAGTAAATTTGCTGGGAATCCATATTTTCCTAAGCAAATGGAATACCCCAAAAGTGACAGCGGAACCCCATTAACACTACTAGCACAAATTAATTTTGCTGAAGTTCCTGCACATATCCCTAATCTTCCTGAAAAAGGGATATTACAATTCTATCTTGATGCCCATGATGATTTAATCGGAATGGATTTTGACAATGGGAAAAATCAAAACGGTTTTCGTGTTATTTATCATGAAAACATTCTGGAAGACGAATCAGAATTAATTCAAGATTTTTCTTTTGTATCTTCACCAGATGATGAAATGTTTTTCCCAGTAGAGAAAGAAATGAAATTATCTTTTGATGTAGACTCAGAAGCACTTACAACATCTGACTATCGTCGAGAAGAAAAGTATGCACCAATATTTGAATTTATTGAGGAAAAAGAAGACTTAGAGGATTTATTCTATGATTCCTTTGCAGGTACTGGACATAAAATAGGCGGGTACCCTTTCTTTACACAGGAAGATCCACGTACATATGGTGATTATACAGATGCAGATATATTATTACTGCAAGTTGATAGCATTGGTGAGCATATTTTATGGGGAGATTCCGGTGTTGGTAATTTCTTTATTTCGAAAAAGGATTTAGAGAATAAAGATTTTAGTAAGGTTCTTTATAATTGGGATTGTTATTAATCAATATATAAATACTTAGAAGAGGTATTACCAACGAAATAGGTAATACCTCTTCTAAGTATTTATGGCTCCATAAACTCTAACTCTGGCAACCATTGCGACATATGCTCTTTGATTTCATTATATAAATTCGCTGCATCTGGCAATTCCGCATCTGTTAATTGATACATTGGCAATACTTTATATTTATAACCACTGTGTGCCGTTACAAAAGTTGGCATAAACTGTGGCTCGATAAGCTCAATGGTTTCCTCATCTTCAATAATCGTCTGTTTAAATTTGAATTTTAAAATACCGCCAACTTGTCGATAATATTCTTCTTGTCCAGATAAGAAATTTCCTAGTGAGTAAATAGCAAGTGTTTTATGGCCATCTTTCCCCTCTACCCATTCCATAGGCTGAAGCACATGGGGATGGTGCCCTAAAACAGCATCTACTCCTAGGTCTGCAGCTAATTGGACAAGATCTTTTTGTTCCTGGTTAGGCAGACGTTCATATTCATCTCCAAAATGAAGACTTAAAATTACAATATCAGATTGCTCTTTTGCTTCTGCAATATCTGCCATCATGATTTCCTGATCAATTAAATTTACTAAATAATCTTTACTATCAGGTACTGGAATACCATTTGTACCGTATGTGTATGCTAAAAAGGCAACATCTATTCCTTCTTCTGTTTCGTATACACGCAACGTTTTACGATCTTCTTCATCTCGATAAGAGCCTACATACATCATATTAATTTTATCCCAATGATCAAGTGAATTCATAATTGCCTGCTCACCACGATCTAATGTGTGGTTATTCGCAATGGATACAACATCTACTCCAACTGCTTTTAACGCATCCCCTACTTCTGTTGGACTGTTAAATGCAGGATATGTTGATAGTCCAATTTCTTCTCCACCAATCATTGTCTCTTGATTCGCAAATGTAATCGTTGAATCATTAAGAAAAGGTTCCACATCTTCTAACATTGGAACAAAATCGAATCCATCTTCTGTTCGTGCATCATCATAAACTCGTTCATGGATCAGCATATCTCCAACTGCTGAAATAGTAATTTCATTTTCTATCACTTCTGGCTCAGGTGGCTCAGGTTCTTCTTCTGGCTCTTCCTCAACAGCCTCTTCTTGCTCTGGTTCATTTGCTTGCTCTTCCTCTTGGTCAGTATTTGTCACATTAGAACACCCAACTAAAAATGCTCCAAGCAGCAATATAATAAGTAGTGCAAGACTTTTTCTGTACCTCATTTGACGAGCTCCTTTGTAAAAAGTCGTACGATCACTTTATCCATCGTACAAATTTATTTTCCCACTCCATTTTGGTATCCTCAAAATATTTTTGAGCATCCTATTATTAGTATAACGGGAATCACTATATTATTAAAGAATAGTGAGAGAGGCCTGAAAAATAAAGACAAATATGATATAACTAAAGTTAGTTTATTTTTTATTATTGGAGTGTTCATCATGAAACGATATTTATCTGCTTGTTTAATCGTTATCAGTTTAATCATCATCGTTATTGGATTACGCGCTGAAGTAAGTTGGGGTGGTATTGCTTCTTCGGGAATCGCATTTATTTTACTTATTTTGGCATTATATTTCACTAAATACATATCTAGGAGCAATACGAAAGATTAGCACATAGAACTTTTCTTTTCTTATAAAAAATAAGGCAGTGAAACCAACTTAATGGATTCTCTGCCTTACTATTTTTATTGGCGTTTTAATTTTTTTGCAGCTTTTTCACGTTCATTTTGGTTAAGAATTTTCTTCCGTAAACGGATAGATTCTGGGGTTACTTCACAATACTCATCCTCAGCAATATACTGTAAAGCTTCTTCTAATGACATTTCTTTTGCCTTATTAAGAGTTACTGTATTATCCTTCGTCGAAGAACGAACATTTGTTAAATGTTTTTCTCTCGTAATATTTACTGTCAAATCATTATCACGATTATGCTCTCCAACTATCATTCCAGCATAGACTTCTGTTCCAGGTTCAACAAAAATTGTTCCTCTATCCTCAAGATGGACAATCCCATAAGTTGTTGCCTTCCCATTATCTAAGCTCACAAGTACACCTTCACGACGACCGCCAATTTGTCCTTTAACAACTGGATCATAGCTTTCGAAGCTATGATTAAGAATCCCATACCCACGTGTTTGTGATAAGAATTCTGTTGTATATCCTAGAAGTCCTCGAGATGGAACTTTAAATATAAGTCGTACTTGTCCATTTCCCTGAGTGATCATATCTAACATTTCACCTTTACGAGCTCCTAAAGACTTCATGACTGCACCAGTGTATTCATCTGGCACATCTACTTGCACACGCTCAAAAGGTTCACATTGTACACCATCTACTTCTTTAACAATTACCTGTGGTTTAGATAACTGTAGTTCATAGCCTTCACGACGCATGTTTTCAATTAAGATCGATAGGTGTAACTCTCCACGTCCAGAAACAATCCATTTATCTGGTGACTCTGTTGATTCTACCTTTAAGCTCACATCTGTTTCTAACTGTGTCATTAAACGTTCTTCAATTTTTCTAGCAGTTAGGTATTTTCCTTCTTTTCCAGCAAATGGGCTATTATTTACAAGAAAGGTCATCTGTAATGTTGGCTCGTCCACACGCAATAATGGTAGTGCATCTGGATGCTCTTTCGGGCAGACTGTTTCTCCAACATTTATATCTTCCATTCCTGCTACTGCAACAATATCTCCTACTTTTGCTTCTTGAATTTCAATACGCTTTAAGCCTAAAAATCCAAATAACTTAGTAATTCGGAATGATTTCTGTGTTCCATCTGCCTTCATCACTACAACCTGCTGACCAACAGACATTTTCCCACGAAATACTCTACCGATTCCAACACGTCCTAAGTATTCATTATAATCCAGCATCGCTACTTGGAATTGTAAAGGCTCTTCACTACGATCTATTGGTGCTGGAATATGTTCAATAATGGTATTAAAAATCGGATCCATCGAATCCTCTTCTAACTCATCTGGCTCTAGTCCAGACATTCCATTAAGTGCAGATGCGTAAATCACTTGGAAATCGATTTGTTCATCGTCTGCACCAAGTTCAATAAATAACTCCAATACTTCATCCACTACTTCTAAAGGTCGTGCATTAGGTCTGTCTATTTTATTAACAACGACAACAGGCTTTAGCTTCTGCTCCAACGCTTTTTGTAAAACGAAACGTGTCTGTGGCATTGTACCTTCAAAAGCATCGACAACAAGCAGTACTCCATCCACCATTTTTAAAATTCGTTCTACTTCTCCACCGAAATCTGCATGTCCTGGTGTATCTAAAATATTAATAAATGTATCTTGATATTTAATTGCCGTATTTTTTGCAAGAATTGTTATTCCACGCTCTTTTTCTATCGCATCCGAATCCATTGCGCGATCACTTACTTGTTCATGATCTCGGAAAGTCCCCGAATATTTTAAAAGCTGATCTACTAATGTTGTTTTCCCATGGTCAACGTGGGCAATAATTGCTATATTACGAACATCGTTTCTTAATTGCATAAAAGTTTACGCTCCTCTTTTTTAGTCCGGTACCTTTTAAACTAGAAAATTATATCATAATAATGAGCGTATGTATTGATTTTACTTGAAAAAATTCATGATAAATTTTGCGCCGCCTAATTCTGAATTACTTACCTGGATAATTCCACCAGATTGCTCAACAATTGCTCGTGAAATAGCAAGCCCTAATCCTGTCTCTCCATCCTTTCCTTTTACAAAACGATGGAATAAATGTGGAAGGAGATCTTCTGGAATTCCTTCACCATCATCTTCTATGCTTACTGTAATCCCTTGATTCGTTTGCTTAGCAGTAATTTTCACAATTGATTTTGCATAACGAATTCCATTTACAGTTATATTTAAGAGTGCACGAAGGATTTTTTCCTCATCCGCTTTTAGCGTTAAAGGCTCTTCCACTTCTAATTGTAAATCAACATTTGTATCATTGATCAACGGTAATGTTCTATCTCTCACATGATAAATCAACGTATCTAAGCGTACATTACTCATCTCATAATGAGTAGATTCACTATCTAATTTAGCAAGTAAGATCATCTCGTTAATAATTGCTTTAAGGCGTTTTACTTCTGAGACCATTACATTTAATCCTTTTTCCTGGTCATCCTTATCAAAAACACCATCACGAATACCTTCTGCATAGCCCTGTATCGTCATTAGCGGTGTTTTTAATTCATGACTTGCATTTTGGAAAAAGGTTTGCTGACTTTTCATATACCTTTCTAATTCTCGAGCCATATCAAATACACTTTGCTCCACTTCTTTCATTTCTCCCGCTGCCTCAACTCTCTCTATTTCATCAAATTGCCGCTTCTCTATTTTCTTCAATTGTACTTTCAAAAGAGATAATGGCGTTACTAATTTTTTGGTTAAAATATAGCTAAGAAAAATCGCAGCAACGGCACCTATAAAGAACACAATAAGCAAATTTCCAATAAAATTCTTTAACACAGACTGCAAATCTGTTAATGGAGTCAGCAAAATAAGCTCTAATCCACGACTTTCTGGATAGATAAAAATTTTCGATGTTACATATCGATCATTGCCATACTCCCATAATTCCTCAGTTTCTTCAGCAAAGTTATTTCTCCGTTGCAAACCAATAACTGTTTCTGGTGGCATTGTAGACACAAGAACTTGTTCTTGAATCCCATTATATAAAATTAATTGTAAATTTTGTTCTTCAATAAAGTCACTGAATTGCTGAACATCATTACGATCTTGATTTAATATATTTACTAATAGCTCACCTTTTTGTACAAGTTGTCGTTTCTCATCTTGAATAAGTAAGTCTAATATTAATGAATAAATTAAATACCCCGTCACAGTTAATGTCAAAATAAGCAGTGAAGTAAATGCAATATTAAGCTGGTATTGAAGTTTCATTATAAATCACCCACGGAACCGATATCCAAAACCCCAAACCGTTTCAAGCGGAATATCAGTTATTTTTTTACGAATTCGTTTAACTAAATCATCTACTGCACGATCACTTCCAAAATAGTCATCACCCCAAATTCTTTCAAGTAATTCTTCCCGTGAAAATGCCCGGTTTGGATTCTCTGCTAACAATAAAAGCAAATCAAATTCCTTTGTTGTAAATTCTTGTTCTACACCATCCCAAAATATTCTTCGTTCGGTTTTATAGATTAACAATGGACCTACTTTAATTTTTTCTGGTTCTTGTTCTTGTGTAACTTGAACATTTGTACGTCTAAATAAACGCTTAACTCTTGCAATCAACTCTCGTGGACTAAAGGGTTTGGTTAAATAATCATCGCCACCTAATTCCAATCCAAGAATCTTATCTATTTCTTCATCTTTTGCAGAAATAATAATTATTGGTACATCGCTTTCCATTCTAATTTTCTTACAAAATTCATATCCATCCATTCCTGGCAGCATAATATCTAATATCCACATATCTGGAGGATTTGTTTCCCATAATTCCCATGCTTCCTCCGCCGAACCTAAAACAGTTACAGAAAAAGCTTCTTTCTTTAAATAAGCAGAAACGATATTTTGAATATTTACATCATCTTCTACAATACCGATATGCCTGTCCATATAGATACCTCCCCTATAAGTTCATGTTCAAAAAGATCAATCAAAAGGACCAAGAAGTTCAAGGCAGCGTAGCTTAGAGTAGCGGAATGTATGGTTTTAATACATGAGCAACGGAAAAGCAAGCTAACGCAGAAATTCGATGTGTCATTTTTATTGGACTTTTTGAACAACCTCTAGAACCCTTTCCTCTTATGTATATTTTTACATAACTACACTAAACTGAACAGTAATAAAAACAATTACACACTTTTTACACAAATTCACCAAATTAGTCCCAAATTTTAGTTTTATGATAAGTATATCCAATACAGAAAGGGTTGATTATATTGGAGCATAACGGAAATGATAGAAACAAATTTGACCAAGATCCTCAAGAAAAGCTAGAGGAATTAGAACAAGATTCGCCAAAAACATTAGAAAAGTCAGAAGAAGACTCATCAAGCCTATTAGATAAAATTCAAAATGAAGATAAACAAGTAGAAACAGATGAGCCATTGGCTTACTTTGAACAAGCAAAAGAACCTAACTCATATACAAAGCAACAAAATAAGAAGAAAGGATCGTTTGCTACAGGATTCTTCAGCGGAATATTTGGAGGAGTTTTAGCAACTGCATTAATTATTGTGCTTTTAGTAAATAATTTATTACCGTGGACGATTCAATTAGATTCCAATCAGAATTCTGTTGCTGGAGAAATATCAGAGCAAAATAACTCGGTTCCAGTAAGTGATTTGATGAATACAGATGCGCTTGATTCACAGACAATTGATGAAATAGCCAAATCTGTTGTAGGAATTATTAATTTAAGACAGCAAAACATTTGGTCACCTAGCGAAGAAGCTGGAGCGGGTTCAGGTATTATTTATAAAAAGGAAAATGATAAAGCATATATCATAACAAATAATCACGTTGTTCAAGATGCTGAAGAAGTACAGGTTCAACTACATGAAGGTGAACGAGTGACCGCTAAAGTACTTGGAACAGATGCATTAACAGATTTAGCAGTTTTAGAAATTGATGGAAATAATATTACACATGTTGCTAAATTAGGTAGTTCAGATAACCTACAAATTGGGGAAACTGTTCTAGCAATTGGTAACCCATTAGGAATGGATTTATCTGGTTCTGTAACGAAAGGAATCATTAGTGGTCTCGACCGATCCATTCAGGTAGACACAACAGGCGATAATCAGCCAGACTGGATTGCAGACGTTATTCAAACAGATGCTGCCATTAATCCAGGAAATAGTGGAGGAGCACTTGTTACAAAAGATGGAGAGCTCATTGGAATTAATTCCATGAAGATCGCTCAGCAAGAAGTAGAAGGAATTGGATTTGCTATCCCAATTGATACTGCTTTGCCGATTGTAGAACAATTAGAAACAGAAGGTAAAGTATCTAGACCATTTATTGGTATTACTAGTGCACCATTATCCCAAGTACCACCAGAATACCGAAGTCAAATTGAATTGCCTGAAGAAGTAGAAAATGGGATTGTCATTGCAGATGTACAAGCGGGATCTCCAGCTGCTGAAGCAGGATTACAGCAATTTGATGTAATAACAAAAATTGATGGTGAAGAAATAAACAATATGTTAGATTTACGAAAATATTTATACTCAGAGGTTAAAGTTGGAGATACTGTCACATTAGAATTTTATCGTGATGGAGCAGAACAAACAGTAGATTTAACATTAGTAACTGATGAAGTTTAGAAATGTTTTAAAAAGAAAATAAATAAAGCTTACGCGTTATCCTTATTGATTTTCGTACCATTCACGAATCCTCCCCTTCCCTTCGATGTTGATGAAACGTACGAAAATCAATAATTCACATATAACAATATCCGTTTTCTTAAGGAAAACAGCTACTACACGAAACCCGCTCTTCCACATACCGGAAGAGCGGGTTCTATTTTAGCCAAAGAATAAGTCCAAAATATTACTCCCTTTTGAACTTTTTTTGTTATAAAATTCCGAGTAACCACAATCTTTACATGATACTACAATGAATTGGTTATGCTGTACATCAAACATTTTAGACAACCCCGTTCCTGTCATTGCCACTTCTTTTTGCTCTGCATCAGAACTTCCACATTTTATACACCCTTTACCAGTATTCATTATCCAACAGCCTCTCTTTATCTTAATTTCTTTAAAACCATCCATTCTATGATTCTCCAAGGAACTAGTTTTTTAGCAAAAGATAAAAATAATGCCCCTTTGCCAATAGGATATCGTAGTTTAGGATATTTGCTTTCACAAATACGTATGACTAATGCAGCAACTTCTTTTGGATCACCTGCAGATGAAGCTGAGTTTTCAACATATTGAAACACATTGTCCTTTAATATATCTGAATGATTTATAGGATCAAGTTTTTCAAATGCTTTTTTCCAAATATCCGTTTGATAAGATGCAGGTTCAATTAAGGAAACATAAATATTTTTACTCCTTAATTCCAAGCGAATACCCTCTGAAAATCCTTCTATCGCAAACTTGGAAGCACAATAAGCAGAAAGACCAGGTAATCCCATTATGCCACTAACACTGCTTAGATTAATGATTTGCCCTCGCTGACTTCTCTCTAATAATGGCAAAAATGCTTGTGTCATATGAACAGTACCAAAAACATTTGTTTCCTGTTGCAATTTCCAATTCTCCATAGAAATGTCTGCGAGAAACCCACCTTGAGAATAACCAGCATTATTAATTAAAACATCTAATCTAGCAAATTGCTCCTGAACATATTGATAGACCAGCATGATATCTTCTTCATTCGTTACTTCAAGCTTCCTTATATGTAAATTCGCTAATCGATCTAGCTTTGCAATTTCTTGCTGTAATCGTGTTCCTTTTTCTATATCACGCATCGTAGCAATAACGGCATATCCAGCTTTAATTAATTCTACTGTCATTAACATACCAAATCCGCTATTCGCTCCCGTAACAAGCGCAATCCTCATATTATCACCTGCTTTTATTATCGTAAAAGAGTTAGCACCTATAAGGTGCTATTCTCTTTCATGATATATTTCACCTGTTTCTGCATCATATTGTTTTTGAATTCTTGTTATCATCGACTCTTCCTCTGGAGGGAAATCATCATACAGATTATAAGCAACATAATAATCATCTGCTTCATCTTCTCGATGAAAATAATTAGAATTAGAACTTTCTTGAATAAATGTTGATTCTATTGCATGCTCTTTACATGTATCTGTCATAGGTACTGCCAGTAAGCGAGCTAATGGGATTGGCATGCCACATGTTTTGCAAATTCCATATGTGCCTGCTTCAATTGCATGCAATGCTTCATTAATCTGTGTTAACTCTTTCTCTGCACGAGCCACTAAAGCAATGTTTTTTTCACGTTCATATAATTCTGTTCCTAAATCAGCAGGGTGGTTATCAAAACTAGCTAATTCTCCTATTTCTTCCGTTAATGAGTTTCTATGCATATCTTGATGTTGTTCCACCCAAGTAATAAGTTCCATTTGTCTTTCTAATAATTTATCCTTACACTGCCTGATTTGTTCCCTTGTAATCACATGATCGTCCTCTTTCTCTAAAGAATGGTTATAATATCACTCATACTTTGTGTATTATTTCCTATCTCATTCCTTATTTCCTATGGAAAATCATGTCAATATGTGGGATTCCATCTTCTAAATAAGGTTCAGAAATTTTTTGAAAACCATGGGAAGTATAAAAGTCTTCTAAATGCTCTTGAGCCTCTATTTGAATGACTGATTCCTTTAATTCAAGCTTCATATAATCCATTACTTTTTTTATTAAATCTTTTGCCAAACCTCTACCACGATATGATTCATGAACCAACACACGACCAATCGCCGCAGCATGCTCATACTTAATACCTTTTGGCAGAATACGTGCATAAGCAATAATTGTTTCATTTTCCTCATAGTAAAAATGAATCGATTGCTTATCCAATCCATCGATCTCTGGATAAGCACATTGCTGTTCTACTACAAATACATCTACACGTATTTTTAATAACTGATATAATTCTGTTAAACTCAATTCATGAAATAACTTTGCATTCCAACTCATTTATCAACGCTCCTTTTAAATTTGCAAAAAAAGTATATAACAGAGGAAAATGATAAGCTTTTGTCGAATATCTATATTACACTTATTATTATATCTAAAAATACGATTAAAGGAGAAATGCAAAATGACAGAACAACAAAAGAAAATAATCGGTTTTATTGGTATTGGCGTAATGGGGAAAAGCATGGTTAAAAACTTACAAAAAGCGGGATATGATATAAATCTTTATACACGTACAAAAGCAAAGGCAGAAGCATTATTAAATGAAACAACCTTATGGAAGAATTCTCCTGCTGAAATTGCAAGCTCCTCTGATGTGATAATTACAATGGTTGGTTATCCGCAAGATGTAGAGGAAATTTATTTTGGGCCAAGTGGAATTTTAGATCATGCGAAAACAAATTCTTATCTAATTGATATGACTACCTCCAAACCATCTTTAGCAGAAAAGATTTATGCGGAAGCAAAGGAGAAAGGAATGCATTCATTAGACGCTCCTGTTTCAGGTGGAGATGTTGGGGCACAGAACGGAACATTGGCAATTATGGTGGGCGGTGACCAAGCTGCATTCGATGATGTATTACCTATCTTTCAAATAATGGGAGAAAATATTGTTCTTCAAGGTGCTGCAGGAGCTGGACAACATACAAAACTAGCAAATCAAATTACTATCGCTTCTAATATGATTGGCGTTTGTGAAGCAATTATGTATTCGAAAAAAGCAGGACTTGATCCAAGCAGCGTTTTAGAAAGTATAACAACAGGCGCCGCTGGTAGCTGGTCTTTATCAAATCTTGCTCCACGTATGATTAAAGGTGACTATGCTCCAGGATTCTTTGTCAAACATTTTATTAAAGACATGATGATTGCACTAGAATCTGCTGAAGAGCTAGGCTTAAAAACACCTGGACTCTCCTTATCCTTAAGCCTATATCGTGAACTCGCCGAGATGGGTGAACAAGATAGCGGAACACAAGCATTAATTAAATATTTTGAGCAAGCATAGATAAAAGGGGGCTTATTAAATAGCCCCTTTTGTTATGAAATAAGAAAGCATGAATGTTTTGCCAAATTTGTTCTTATTTAGAGTTAGCGCTGTCTAGCTCTACGCTTTTCGTTCTGACTTCTTTTTATTGATTTCATTTTGAACAACAAAAGCTAAATCATCATTACCGAAAAGTTGCAGTACTTGAATGACGACCTGATTTTCAATCGGCTCTGATTCTTCTTTAGAAACGGTTAACTCAGCTAAAACTATTTCTAATTCTTGATTATTGATTTGGTTTGGATATGCCTGCTGGTACAATGCCCGTGGATCAAGCTCATTGTTAATACACCATTGTGCATACACTAAAATCATCATTTTTTCATCATGTAAATAGCTCTGAATTACCTTTTCATTCATCTCATTATTCATTATAAACCACCTATTTCATTGCAATTTATCTTCTAGTAGTCCTCAAAAAAGAAAGCTTATTCGCTACAAAGTCCGCCACTAGACATACAGAAATTTTATCACAAAAATTCCTGCTAGCAAGTCACACACTTTTTCTCCAAATAAGCTTCCTTCATTATTAATCATTAACCATGAACTTTTTTACCACCTAAATAAGTTGCTTCTACTGTAATATCTTTCAATGCTTCTGTGTCAATTTCAAACGGATTGTCTGAAACAATCATCAAATCTGCTTTTGCATTCTCTTTGATAATACCTAATGTATCTTCTTCAAAGGAACTATATGCCGCATCTACTGTATATGCTTTAATCGCATCATACACAGAAATATTTTGAACGGTATCTGTAACCTGACCAGAAACAGTTTTACGATTGACTGCCGCATAAATTCCAAGCCATGGGTTACCATCTGTTACTGGTAAATCGGAGTTCCCTGGTGCAACAATTCCATATTCTTTAAATGTTTTTTGAGGATACACACGCTTCATACGCTCTGGTCCTAGATTACGAATATAGCTATCTCCCAGATGATAAATAAAGCCAATAGAAGAAGCTGCAATCATATTTAGTTCCTTCATTGTCTTCAAATGATCCTCTGTTGGCAATCCACAGTGCTCTATGCGATTACGCATTTTTGAAATATCTACAGCTTGGTGTGCTTCTTTAAATGATTCTAATGCAACATCAATCGCTCGTTCACCAATTCCATGAATTGCTACACGTAAACCTGCTTCTAAAGCACGCTTCATATATGGTGCAACATGCTCCTTGTCATAATATAAAATTCCCTTGCTATCATCATCTTCATACGGCTCAGCGGTCGCTGCTGTTCTACCACCAACACTTCCATCCAGCATGAATTTCATTCCTTGGATTTTGACCATATCACCACCTAGATTACTATGAAGACCTAATGTTATCATTTCATCAAGTAAACCTGCACGATCCCTTTGTGCCATTGCCCATATCCAAGGACGAACACGAACAGTTAATTCATTTTGCTCTTTGAGCATTTGAAATACTTCCATATCAATTTTTTGTGTAGACATATCATGTAGTGTAGTAATTCCCCATTTAGCATAATCCTTCTGTGCCAGTTTTAAACCACGCGCTACATCTTCCTTTGTAAGCTTCGGTAAAGATACTAGTCCTTGAGCTAATTCTTGCAAGATACCTGTTGGTTCTCCTGTTTCCTTATCCAATTGAATATGACCACCATCAGGATCTGGTGTATCTTTAGTAATTCCACTTATCTCAAGAGCTTTTGAATTACCTACAGCCACATGTCCACAAGTTCTTTTCAGAAATACTGGATGATTTGGCGCTACTTTATCTAGATCCCAACGTGTTGGATTTCTCTTTTCTGCTAATCTACTATCATCCCATCCCCAACCTCGAATCCACTCACCTTCAGGTGTAGCTTCAACTGCATCTTTTACCTTTGCTAAAATATCATCAATTGATGGTGTTTGAGCTGGGCGACAGTCTACTTGCAATAAATTATTTCCATAACCAGTTGTATGTGTATGGCTCTCTACAAATCCGGGCATAATGGTCTTCCCTTGTAAATCAACAACCTCTGTTTGTTCACCTTTTAATGTAAGTACATCTTCTGTTTCTCCAACATATAAAACACTTCCATTTTTTACTGCAATTGCATTTGCTTCTGGTGATAACTCATTCATCGTAATGACATTCCCATTAATAAAAATCAAATCTGCTTTAATAATACTAGCCATTATTTTCATCCCCTAACAGAAAAATTTCATCTAGAAATATATCAACCTAAAACTCTCTTCATCTCCATAAAACAAGGCACTCCTCATATGCAAGACGGAGTGCCTCTTTGGTGAACCATCATGCTACAGCTTGAATTATAATCCTAATTCATTTTGAACTTCTAAAATAGCATCATGTAATTTATCCAGCATTGTATTTACCTGTTCTTCATTAATAATTAATGGAGGACAGAAACAAATAATATCTGTGCCTTCATAAGATACAGGGCGGCAAATTACACCACGTTGATGTAATGCTTCAATTACTCTTCCAGCTACTTTTAGCGATGGATCAAAATGTTTATCCGTTGCTGGATCTTCAAGAAGCTCTACAGCTCCTAGTAATCCAACTCCACGAACATCACCAACAATATTTAATTTTTCTTTGATTTTCTTAAAGCCATCTAGTAAAACTTCTCCCATTTTGCGAGAGTTTTCTACTAGATTATCTCTTTCCATAATTTCAATATTCTTTAAAGCAACTGCTGCTGCAGTAGGGTGTCCACTATAAGTAAAGCCATGGAAAAGAACGCCCTTCGACTTCTCTTTTAACACATCATGAACTGCATCAGAAACGATTACTCCTCCTAAAGGAATATAACCACTTGTTACTCCTTTAGCAAATGTCATTAAGTCTGGTGTCACACCATAATTTTCAATACCAAACATTTTTCCAGTTCGCGCAAAACCAGTTATAACTTCATCTGCTACGAATAAAATTCCATACTCATCACAAACTTTGCGAATTTCTTTAAAGTAATCCGCTGGAGGCACAATTACTCCACCTGCACCTTGAATAGGTTCTGCAATAAACGCACCAACTGTTTCTGGACCTTCTCTTTCAATTACTGCACGTAAGGAAGCAATTGATTTTTCTGTTCCACGAGTATAGTGGGTATCTGCATGAGTTGTTCCGGTAATCATATGACCAGCCATATCCCAGAACTCAGGAATTCCTGTTACACTTGTAGAGGCTGCTGCTACTCCGTGATATCCACGGCTAAGTGCAATAATCTTGTTACGCTCAGGTTTTCCTTGTATTTTCCAGTAATGACGAATTAATTTAACAGCAGAATCATTAGACTCTGAACCACCTGAAGTAAAGAACACTGCATTCATGCCTTCAGGTGCAAGTGATGCGATTTTTGCTGCTAAACGAATTGCTGGCTCATGACTAAACGTAGAAAAAGTAGAAGTAAATGCTAATTTTTCAATTTGCTCTTTTGCAGTCTCCGCTAATTCTTTGTTTCCATGTCCAATATTAACATTCCATAATGATGACATACCATCAATGTAAACATTTCCTTCGATATCCGTTAAATAAATTCCTTCACCTTTTTCAATGATCGCTTTTGGTCCCTTTTCTTGTTGATCTTGAATAGATGATGTCGGATGAATAAAATGTTTTTTATCTAATTCTACTAATTCGTTAATTAAACTCATGTTTAATACCCTCCTTTAATTAAGTGCACTTCCTTGCCTCTAAATTATACGAGACGAATAGACACTGCTTTCTCTTCTAAATACTCACGGATACCATATTGTCCGCCTTCTTTACCAATTCCACTCTCTTTAACTCCTCCAAATGGAGCTTGCACTCCCCCTGGTGAAGTATCGTTAATTCCAACAATTCCAAACTCAAGTTCTTGCATCATACGCATACTACGTCCTAGATTGCTAGTAAAGCAATAAGCTGCAAGTCCATAAGTAGGGTGATTTGCCTTTTCTACAATTTCTTCTTCATCTTTAAATGTAAAGATTGGCGCTACAGGTCCAAATGTTTCTTCTGATGCGATTAACATGCTTTCATTTGCATTTGCAATAACTGTTGGCTCAAAGAAGTTTCCACCAGCTTCACTTTTCGCATGTACTTTACCACCTGTAAGGACTTTACCATTATTCTTAACAGCATCCTCTACATGATTTTTCACTTTAGAAATGGCAGCCTGTGTAATTACTGGCCCAACATCTACATTGTCTTCAATACCATTTCCTACACTTAATTTACTAACTTTTGCAGCTAGCTTCTCACTAAATTCATCTGCAACATTTTCATGTACATAAATACGGTTTGTACTAATACATGTTTGACCAGCATTTTTGAACTTAGAAGCTAGAATACCATCAACTGCTAAATCAAGGTCTGCATCATCAAAAACAATATAAGGTGCATGTCCACCAAGCTCCATTGATACTTTCTTCACTGTATCTGCAGAATCTTTAAGTAATTTTTTACCTACCATCGTAGATCCTGTAAATGAAATTTTTCTAACATCTGAGCTGCTTGTTAATTCATGACCAATTTCTTCTGCTGGCCCAATAACAAGGTTAATAACGCCTTTAGGAAGTCCTGCCTCATGGAAGCACTCAAATACATGAATCGCAGAAAGTGGTGTATCTGGAGCAGGTTTTAATACCACCGTACATCCTGCTGCAATTGCAGGAGCAATTTTTCGTGTAATCATAGATAATGGGAAATTCCATGGCGTAATTGCACCACAAACACCAATCGGCTGTTTGATTACAAGTAGCTGTCTGTCAGGAGATGACGCTGGTACAGTATCACCATACACACGCTTCGCTTCTTCTGCATACCATTCTAAATGCTCGATACCACTTGCTACTTCACCTTTTGCATCTGGTAATGGTTTACCATTTTCTTTAGTGATTGTTTCTGCTAACTGATCTGCTTTGCTCTTCATAATTTCTGCAGCCTTTGCTAAATAAGACCCACGCTCTTTAGCAGTTAGCTTTTTCCAAGTCTTAAATGCTTCTTTAGCATCTTGAATTGCTTGTTTTGCATACTCTTTTCCACCAGTTGAAACAGATTCAATTAACTCTCCAGTTGCTGGGTTAAAAACATCCATTTTATCTTCCGTCTTAATCCATTCACCATTAATATAAAGCATCCTATTACCTCCTAAATTATTTTATACCTATTTGAAATTCACAATTATCAACTAAAGATACTCTTATTCATTTTATCATACCGTGTTTTGAAATGGCTTTCAATTATACATTACTAAACACGTTAATTAATAAAGCAATTCTTTGTGGTATATAAGATAAAAGACAATGTTCATCTTCTGAGTGTGCACCGCTACCTACAACACCCATCCCACAAACAGACGGTATTCCTAATGCCGCTGTGATATTGGCATCACTTCCGCCACCACTGCCAGTCACTGGTAAATCGAAGCCTTGTTCCTTCGCAAGAGCTTTAACTTTTTCATAGAGTGCAGTAATTTCAGGTGTTCTTTCCATCGGATAACGGTTTAAATCACCATGAATAGTCACTTTCGCTCTTGGATTTATCGGTTTTAAATTTTTAATCAATGGAACAATACGATCAGCTTCACTAATTTTGCTGACACGGATATCAATTTCTGCAGTTAGGTTAGCAGCTAACACATTGGAACGAGTTCCACCATTCACAACCCCAACATTAACTGTGGTTTCCTCTTTTCTATCTGCTAACGATTCTAAATAAACGACTTGATGGGCAAACTCGTGAATGGCACTTACACCTTCATAAGGGTCTGCTCCTGCATGAGAAGCAATACCTTCAATTTCTAATTGGAACCTTCCTACACCCTTACGAAATGTTTTTACTGCGCCATTTGGTAGATTTGCTGGCTCTGCGCAAAAAACATATTTACATTTTTTGGCGTATTCAGCAATAATATTTCGTGAGTTAGGTGTTCCCACTTCTTCATCTGTATTAATAACAAAAACCACTTTGTATTTCGGCTTCAGTTTTAATTCATTCATTACTTTTAAGGCATAGAGCCCTTGGAAAACTCCACCTTTCATATCATACGTTCCAGGACCAGTAATTCGATCTCCATTTACTGCAAAAGGCATGCGATTAATTGTGCCTTCTTCCCAAACCGTATCAATATGGCCTAAGAACATAATTTGCTCTTCGCCATCGCCCCACTCACCAACAAGATGATCTCCAAATGTGTCATCCTTCATGCGCTGGACTTCTACACCTTGCTCCTTCAGAAAGTTCTCAATAAAATCAACTAACTGATCAACTTTGCTTTTATTGTATGTTGGAGATTCTAGCTCAATCATTTGTTTAAACAATTGCAGGAAGTCTTCTTCTTTGTTATCAATATAAGATATTAATTGATCCATTATATCTCTCCACTCCAAATGTTATTTTTAAACTTAGAAAAATGTAGTGCTCTAAGCTTTAGGAATTGATGTCCAATCTAAAATATGATTTGCCAACACTTTAGCAGTGTCGATAATCGTGTCTATTTCCACATATTCATCTGGTCCGTGAGAATACTTTCCATCTGGTCCAAAACCAATTCCTGGACGATTATAATATTGGGTAAAGCGTGCATCATTTCCACCCGTACGACCAATAATTTCTATTTCATCGCGACCTAATGTTTCTTTAGCACTCTTAATAAATTCTTGTACATATGGATGATCTGGATCCTGATACCATGCCTCTGTTGTCCAACCAAACCACTCAACTTCTGGCGGATACTGCTCTAGCCATTCATCCCCTTTAATTGCATCAGCGATTGTCTCATCAATCAGGCGCTTCATATCTTCTCTTGATTCACCCGGAATGAATCCTAAACGACATTCTAACACTGCCCAGCCAGCTACACTAGATACCCAGTCCCCAGCTTCCATTCTTCCTAAGTTTAAATTACATGAACGGCCGTCAGACGCTTTGTGAATAAGTTCAAAAATAACTTCTTCTCCACGTTTTCGATCAAGCTCTTCTAATGCATGATAAATTTTATACATTTTCCCAATTGCATTAATTCCCTCTTGTGAACGTGCAGCATGTGCTGTTTTTCCAACTACCTTCACACGGAAATACATCACCCCAGAATGTGATACAGTTACACGAAGTGCATGTGGTTCTGTTGTCAAATAACCGTCTGTTAAAAATCCTTCTTCCATCAAGGCTAGGGCTCCTGCTCCTCCTCCAGATTCTTCTTCAATCGTACTATGCAATTGAACAGAACCCTTTGGCTTTAACCCTAGTTCTAGCAGTGCTTTCATAGCAAACCAGTTTGCCATCAATCCGGACTTCATATCTAGTGCACCACGACCATACATACGATTCCCTACAATCTCAGCACCCCATGGATCATAGGACCATACTTCCTCTGGCTCGGCTGATACAACATCAACATGTCCTTCTAAAGTTAACGATTTATAAGCATCTGAACCTTCATAAATTCCAACAATATTTGTTCTACCTTCAAAAGGAAAACCTGAATGACAATATGCCTCATGCTTAGAAACCTGTTCGTAGCTTGGCTGAGATTCAACTACCTTCAAACCAATCTCTTCAAACTTCTTCTTCATAAACGCTTGCATTTCTTGCTCTTCTCCAACTAAGCTTTTAATTCTCACCGCATTTTGAACTTCTCTTATTAACTCATCTTTATGCTGGTCAATATAATCTGCAATTCGTTTTCTTTGTTCTGGCAATTTTCATTCCTCCTTATATCAATTATTATTATATTATCAAAATACTGAATTTTCATAGCAAGTCAATATTGGGTTAGTTAATATTTCTGTACTTAGATAATATATTTTCTGAAAATTTATAAGGACAAAATAATAGACCGGCTAGCATGTTAGCTAGCCGAATCCTGTTATTTTGCTTAATCTTCAAAGCGTTTTTTTGGAATATAATTATTTACAAGATCAGGCGCTGTAGCTCCACGACTTGCCATTGGACCAACAGCATTCATATCAACGACAATCATGGAAGGCTTCTTACTAGCAATTGCTTTTTCTAGCTCCTCTGCAAATTCTTCCGCGTCTTTAATACGTACAGATTCAAAGCCCATGGACTCTCCAAGTGTTACGAAATCAGGTGTAAATAACTCAACACCAACACGACGATTATAAACATCATCCTGAATTCCTCGTAATACTCCATATCCTTTATCGTCAAACAAAAGGACAATCATCGGGAGTTCTTCTTGTGCAGCAGTTGCTAATTCACCAACATTTAGCATGAAACCGCCGTCTCCAGCCATTAGCATAACCACTTTATCACGTGCCCCTACCTGTGCTCCAATGGCAGTTGGTAAACCTTGACCAATCCCTCCACCTGAAGCGTAAATATTCGTGTTTGGCTGGTAAATATTAAATAAACGACTTCCCCATAATGACGCAGGAACTGTAATATCACGGACAAAAATGGCATCCTCTGGTGCTTTTTCACGCATAACATCAACAAATTTATCGTAAGGATGAACAGCCGCTCGTAAATTATCACGTAGCTTATTACGAGTATTCTCTACCTCTTCTATATAAGCTGCGTCTGCTTTAACATCCTTCTTATCTAATTCTTCTACTAATTGCTTTAATACTTGTTTCGCATCTCCAACAATCCCATATTTTACAGGATAGCTCAGATTAAATGCGTTAATATCTAAGTCAATCTTTATATGATTTTCAGATAATGGTAATGTCCAGTTACCTGTCTCATTTCCACGTAATTTAGTTCCAATACTAATAAATAAATCTGATTTCTCGAACAGTTCTTTTGTTGGTGGCATTGTTGCAAAGTGTCCAATCCACTGTGGATGATCCTCTCGAATCGCTCCCTTTCCAGATTGCCCACTTATAACTGCTGCTCCAATTTTTTCAGCAAAATGCGTTAATTCTTCCATTGCATTAGCTTCTAAAACACCGCCACCAGCCCAAATAGTCGGACGTTTCGCAGCAGCAATTTCACTCACTACTTCTTCCGGAATATGTACAGGCTTTAATGCTTCCTTAGACACTTCTGGTGTAGCATCAATAAATGTTGTATCAGGTACAATAACCGATTGGAAGTCAATTGGCATATTAATTGTCACTGGTCCTGATGGTAATGCTTTTGCTTCTGCAATTGCATGACGCATTAAACTAGAAATTTGCTCAGGATTTTTAACATGATATGCTTTTTTGCTTGCTCCTTCCATCATCTGAAGCTGATCTTTACATTCATGAATATAACGTTTTCCTGTTCCTAGGTGTGGAAATGCAACATCTCCAGATAAATGTAGAAGTGGTACACCACGGTTCCATGCTTCTGTTAGAGAACCGGCAGTATTTCCTGCTCCGGCACCTGTACTTGTAATCACAACACCTATTTTCCCAGTTGCTCGAGCGTATCCATCAGCCATATTCACTGCACCGCTTTCACCACGAGCACCTACAAGATGGATACTACCATCACGTAAAATTGCATCATAAATTGGCATATTGTGGATACTAACAATCCCGAATGCAACTTCTACACCTTCACGCTTCAATTCCTTTACAATAGCATCAGCCATCGTAAATGTATTTTCATTATTAACTGTCATCTCTTAACCTCCTCAAATTACATTCTTATCTATTAATTCATCTTACACTTGTCAATGAAATCGCTTACTTCAATCAGAAAAATAATTAAACTATTATTCTATTTTTAGGTTTTCATAAAAAAACCAATTATAAAGAAAAGAAATTAACACATAATTTCTTTTTCAATGTAACTGGTTAAGAATCTATTGTATTGCTTTATCTCGCCGATAAAGTCAGATAGATTTTACAGTTATTTTGAAAATTTTACTATTTTCAATATAGCAACTATTCGCTTACCAGTCAATGAGGTCAACTTCGTGAAATAATGATAATACATCATCTATTTCGTTTACTTTTTTCTCAAAAACACCCACCATTACAATGTAACAGTGGGTGCTACCTTATTTACTTGTTATTTTTAACGTTCCAGAAAATCATGCCATCTAAATATTGAAAGTTCTCTAACGTATTACGTGCTGATGATACACGATCATAATCTCCTATCTTAACTGCTGGTGTATAATCCCACATCCACTCTTGCAATTGATCATACACTGGTTTTGCTTCTTCTTCCGTATGCTTCCCTCTAAATTCTGCTTTTATTTTTTCCATTTCCGGATCATTTGGCCAACCAGCATATTCTGGATTAAAGTAAGGGCCTGATGTAGGCTCTGCTACTACTGTATTTGCCATCACAAACATATCATAACCATCTTCTTCATAAATCTTATCTAGTAAAGTGGGCCAATCATAAACTTCAAGAGTTACGTTTACACCTGCTTGTTCTAACTGCTCTTGAATTACGACTGCACTATGATATTGATCCTCATAATCTCTCGTCGTAAATAATGTCACCTCTTCACCGTTATATCCAGCCTGCTCCAATAATTCCATTCCTTTTACCGGATCATTCAAGTTATGCTTCTCTTTACCGACATCACTATACCATTGACTTTCCTGATGTGTCATCATCATATTATGATTCACCGTATAATACTTTTCATCTACATAGCCAGCTCTTAAAATACTATCCATCTCTAGAATTGCCGCAACCCCTTGGCGTGCTTCCTTCTCGGTAAATATCCCTTGCTTTTTATTAAAATGAAGATTTACATATGCTCCTGGGTACGTGTAGTTCGTGATTTCTCCAGTAGATTCTAATTGCTCTGCACTATCAAATGGAATCGCATGTGAAAAATCATATTCTCCAGAACGAATTCCAGCTTCACGTGTCGATGAATCGGCTACAAAAACAAAACGTAAATCATCTACTAATGCTTCTTTCTTTCCAGATAATCCATCTGTAGGCTCTTCTCTTGGCTTATAATCTTCAAAACGCTTCAAATGTAAATACTGATCTGGCTTCCATTCTTCAAAACGAAATGGTCCTGTACCAATATGTTCTGTTACTCCTTCCGCAGAAGCATTTTCAGCAATCTCTTTTGGCATAATCATTGCAAATCCACTATTAGAATATGCTAGAACTGTTAATGCAATGGATAAAGGTTCCGGTAAATGTAGCTCTAATATATAATCATCTACAGCCTCAAATGTAGCATCTTTAAAAATCCCTCTACTTCCAGGTAACTCCTTCCATCGATTCATAGAGGCAGCAGCATCTTCAGCAGTAAATTCCTTACCATTATGGAATAATACACCTTCTCGTAGCTTAAACGTGTATGTTTTTCCATCTTCACTTATTTCCCATGAGTCTGCTAAAGATGGTTGAACATTATATTCTGAGTCGATCGTTACTAACGTGTCATATACATGACGCATCGTATCTACAATTGCATCTGCCGAGCTCACATGAGAATCGAGTACTGGCGGCTGCGAAGAATACGCGACAACAATTTCTCCTCCTACACTCGCATTGCCCTCTTCATTTGATTGATTTTCTTCATCATTATCTGAAGAAGATGTTGAATTACAACCAATTAATACGATCGCTAATAATAGAACAATAAAATACTTCATATACTTTTCCTTTTTATACAATTTACCTCACCCTATTTTTTTATATTTTGAACAATGCTTTTTTCGGGGAGTCGTCCCAATGCATGTCAATATCTGTTAAATTAATAAGCACTTATTTTGAAGCTAGGCATTACTAATCTCTAGCCTATAGAAGCTGAAATTAGTAACACCAAAATCATTTTCATTTCTAATTTTTATTCCTTACTATTTGTCATGTTCCAGAAAAAGAAACCGTCTTGATACTGGAAGTTACCAACAGATTTATGTGCTGTAGCAACGCGATTGAAGTCTCCAAATCTCAAACTAGGAACGTAATCATAAAACCATTCTTGCAACTCGTCAAATACAGGTTTTGCTTCTTCTTCTGTCGGCATGCTTCTGAATTTCTGAATAAGCTCCTCTAATTTCGGATCCTCAGGCCAACCTGCATAATCAGCTCGGAACATTACACTAGAAGAAGGCTCTGATGATGGAATATTCCCCATCATAAAAATGTCGTATGCATCTTCTTCATAAATTAAATCTGAAAGTGTTGGCCAATCATAGACTTCTAGTGTTACATTCATTCCAATGTTTTGTAGTTGTTCTTGGAGTACTACTCCGCCTAAATATTGATCCTCATAATCTCTTGTCGCAATAATTTTAATTTCTTCTCCGTCATAACCAGCTTCTTCTAATAAAGCCTTGGCTTTTTCCTGATCATCTTGGTTATAGAGTTCTTGACCAGCGTCACTATACCACTGGTCTTGCTGATGAGGCATCATCAAACTATGGTTTAGCATGTAATACTTTTCACTCGAATATGCTGCTTTTAATACATCCTCTGCTTGAATTGCTGCTAATGCAGCTTGACGAGCCGTTTTATCAGCAAAAAACCCTTGCTTTTTATTAAAATGAGCAATTAAATATGCAGTTGGATACACATAGTTAACCAGATCAGGGTTACTTTCTAGTTGATCTGCATTGTCAAACGGTACAGCATGAGCTAAGTCATATTCACCTGACTGAATTCCGGCAACTCGTGTTGATGAATCAGCAACAAAGATAAAACGAATTTCATCAATGATAGCTTCACGTCTTCCAAATAAACCATCTGGCTCTTCTTCACGCGAAACATAATCCTCATATTTCGTTAATAAAACATATTGATCCTGTTTCCATTCCTTAAATTCATATGGGCCAGTTCCAATAAATTCTGTTACTCCATCAGGGGAAGCATTTTCAATAACTTCCTTTGGCATAATCGCTGCAAATCCTCCACCTAAATAAGATAGACCTGTTAATGCAATCGATAATGGTTCAGGCATGCGCAATTCTAATGTATAATCATCGATCTCCACAAATTCTGCATCCTCAAATAATCCTTTTCCTCCTGCTAAACTACTCCAACGATTTAATGATGCAACAACATCTTCTGCTTTTAGTTCTTTTCCATTATGAAAAGTTACACCTTGCCTAAGCTGGAAAGTAAAAGTTTTTCCATCCTCACTTAATTCCCATGATTCCGCTAACATCGGCTGAACGTTATATTCCGAGTCTACTGTTAAGAGTGATTCAAAAAAGTGTCTTGAAACATCTGATGTAGCAATATTCGTAGTTACATGTGGATCGAGCAAATGTGGCTGTGCAGAGTAAGCTACTTTTAATTCTTGAAACGTATCCTTTTCTGCCTCTCCCTTCTCTTCTGCGCCAGGTTCTTCTGTTCCTTCTTGCTCCGCGTCGCCTTTACTATCGCTAGAACAAGCAATTAAAACAAAACCTAAGAAAATGAACAATACAAGAGATACTAATTTTTTCATCACCCAAACCTCACCTTTCATCATTTACATATTTGTAGTTTTCCTTCTTTTCCTTGGGTGTTTTGTCATTGTTGAGAATCGATTTATGGATAATCTTTTGGAGTATACTCATAAGATGTGTTAAAACATAGAAGTTTTGAAAGAAAATCTATCTATCTGTGACAGTGTTCATTCCCTGCTACAGACAGATAGATTATTTTATTGAGTGGAAGTTCTAACATACGTAAAAAGCTAGTTAGATTAACTAAAAAAATGATGTAGTTGAATTGCCAAATGATCTTCTTAAAAAATGACTATTCATTATCAATAGACATATTCCAGAAATAGAATCCATCTAAATATTGGAATTTATCAATTGTATCTTTAGTGGTAGCTACACGGTTGAAATCCCCGAAACGTATCGCAGGAATATATTCATAGAACCATGCTTGTAATTCATCAAAAATTGGCTTAGCCTCTTCTGCTGTTGGCTTACTTCTAAATTCATCAACAAGTTCTACTATCTTAGGGTCGTCAATAAAACCGGCATAGTCTGGACGTAAGAATACACTTGATGTTGGTTCAGAGACAGGTGTGTTACCCATCATAAAGATATCATATGCATCTTCTTCATAAATTAAATCTGAAAGTGTTGGCCAATCATAGATTTCTAATGTTACATTCATTCCCATACTTTCTAATTGTTCCTGAAGCACTACTCCACCTAAATACTGGTCTTCATAGTCTCTTGTGGCGATAATCCTTACTTCTTCGCCATTATAATTAGATTCCTCTAATAGTGCCTTTGCTTTTTCCAAATCATTTTGATTATATAACTCTTCACCGACGTCACTATACCATTGATCCTGTTGATGTGGCATCATCAAACTATGATTTAGCATATAGTATTTATCATTAGAATATGCCGCTTTTAATACATCTTCTGCATTGACAACGGCTAAAGCAGCCTCACGAGCTTTTGGATCTGTAAACACACCATTCTTTTTATTAAAATGTGCGATTAGAAATGCAGTAGGATATATATGATTTTCTAGCCCTGGGCTTCCTTCTAATTGATCAGCACTATCAAAAGGTACAGCGTGTGCAATATCATATTCTCCAGATTGTATCCCGGCAACCCTTGTAGAAGAATCTGTTACAAACATAAAGTAGATTTCATCAATAATTGCCTCTCTTTTTCCAAACAATCCATCCGGCTCTTCATCACGAGATTGGTAATTATCATTTTTTGTTAATAATATATGTTGATCTTGTCGCCATTCTTCAAATTCATATGGACCTGTACCAATATATTCTGTTACCCCATCCTCTGATGCACCTTCGATAATCTCTTTTGGCATAATTGCCGCATACCCTCCACCCATATAGGATAGACCTGTAAGTGCAATAGATAATGGTTCAGGCATTTGTAATTCTACGGTGTAATCATCTACTTCAACAAAAGTGGAATCTAGAAATAATCCACGTCCTCCAGATAAATCCTTCCAACGATTTAGCGAGGCTACTACATCCTCTGCTTTTAATTCTTTTCCATTATGGAATTCTACACCTTGTCGTAATTTAAATGTGTATGTTTTGCCGTCATCACTTAATTCCCACGACTCTGCCAGCATTGGCTGTACATTAAATTCTGAGTCTACCGTCAATAAAGTTTCAAAAAAGTGCCTTGAAATATCTGATGTTGCAATATTTGTTGTTACATGAGGATCAAGCATATGTGGTTGAGCAGAGTAGGCAATTTTCAATTCCTGAAACTCATCATTATTTCCCTCTGCATCTGTATCTTTCGTGTTGGCATCCTTTGAATTTTCATTTTCTCCACCAGTTTCTTTGTCCCCTCCGCAAGCTGCTAATCCTACTATCAGTAATAGCGCCAATAATAATATTGTAAAAAGCTTTCTTTGCATAAGATGTCTCTCCTTTGTGATTTCTCTATATAATTTTTTAAGGCTCTCATTGAGGCAAATAACTTTTTTACGCTATGTATTAACTTATTTTAGTAACCGCTTTCATTTTGGAAATAAAAAAAATATTCCTATACACTGTATTTAAAAATCTAATCGCCAAATAAAAGAATCACTAAAAATTCTTTCCATATAACTGGTATATTATCTAGGCTATGCTTCACTTCATCAGTAAAGTCAATTAGATTTAACAGTCAATTTAGAATATTTCTTAATATAATATCAATAATTAAAGTGAGCGTCAACTTCTTCTGATAGATAGATTTAATGTAGAATTAATGTTCCTAAAGACACAAAAAAAGCTTATCTCAAAATGAGATAAGCTTTTATCATTTAAAGTTTAAATTAAAGACCTACTACGTTAGCAGCTTGTGGGCCGCGCTCGCCTTCAACGATTTCAAATTCAACATCTTGACCTTCTTCAAGAGTTTTGAAACCTTCAGATTGGATAGCTGAGAAATGTACGAATACATCGTCTCCGTCTTCACGCTCGATGAATCCAAAACCTTTTTCTGCGTTAAACCATTTTACTTTACCTGTCATTAGGATGACCTCCTTATTCATATATCGTGCAAAGTAATTGAATCTTAAAATACTTTTACACCACTTCTTTGATAAAGAGATCGTAAAGTATTATTGAAACTTCAATTTCCATTTGCTATACCTTATATTACTATTTTGCTTTTAAAAAATCAAGGTTTTTGTTAAAATTAATTTTTGTTTTTTTACACTTCTGAAAGTTTTAACTTGTCTCCATCAATCTCTTAAGATATTGTAAACCCATTCTTCTTAAAAAATTGTACTTTCTTTTCCAAGAATTTCACTTGTTAAAAAAACATATTAATGGAATCTTGATAGCTCTTATACTTATGGTGTCTTTTATTTCAATTTCAACTCTTTGCAGCTCTATTAGTATCTCCTTTATTATTGCTATCTATACAAGTATATATACTGATCATTTGTTAATAAAATGTCACTTTTCCTAAATGTTGGTAGTTGTTTCAAATAAATCATTATTGTTATAATGTAAGATGGCAAGAATATTCCATTCATTTGTATCTTGCAAATATAGGTGATAGGTGGGAAAGAAATAATGAGCAGTAAATATCGTGTTTTACTGTACTACTACTACACGGATATTGAGGATCCTGAAGCTTTTTCCGCAGAACATTTAAAGTTTTGTAAAGAGCTTGGTCTTAAAGGTCGTATCTTAGTAGCAAAAGAAGGTATTAATGGAACATGCTCTGGAACTATCGAGCAAACAGATGCTTATATGGAGCATATGAAAAATCATCCATTATTCGAAGGTATTGTTTTTAAAATTGATGAAGTTGATGGACATGCGTTTAAGAAAATGCACTGCCGTCCACGTCCAGAGCTAGTTAATTTAAGTCTAGAAGATGATGTAAATCCTCATGAGATTACAGGCGAATACTTAGCTCCGAAAGATTTCATGGAAGAAATGAAACGTGATGATGTAGTTGTGTTAGATGTGCGTAACACATATGAATATGATGTTGGTCATTTCCGAAATGCAATACGTCCAGAAGTGGAAACATTCCGTGAAACTCCAGAGTGGGTGCGTCAAAATCGACATTTATTTGAAGGAAAAAAGGTTTTAACGTATTGTACTGGAGGAATTCGCTGCGAAAAATTCTCTGGCTGGTTAAAACGTGAAGGCTTTGAAGATGTCGCTCAATTGCATGGTGGCATTGCTACTTATGCAAAAGATCCTGAAACTAAAGGACAGCTTTGGGATGGACAAATGTATGTATTTGACGAGCGTTTGACTGTACCAATTAATCAAGTGGAGCATGTAATTGTTGGAAAAGATTACTTTGATGGCAAGCCATGTGAACGCTATGTTAATTGTGCAAACCCAGAATGTAACAAGCAAATTCTCTGTTCAGAAGAAAATGAACATAAATATATGCGTGGTTGTACACATGAATGCCGTGTCAGCCCAAGAAATATGTATGTACAAGAACATAACCTATCAGAAGAAGAAATTCAACAACGTTTAGATATTATTGCCGAAGAGGCGAAAACAAAGCAAAAAGCATAAATACAAAGACGACCGTTTTTTTCGGTCGTCTCTTTATTTTTTAAACTTCATTCTATCTCTATACAAAAATCCATTTGGGGAAATTTTGCATTAATTCATTTTAAACTTTTTATTTATTTTTGAATTCTTCTTTAATTGTTTTTAATAACTCTTCATTCGTAATCACATCATATCCTGTAGCAGCCATTGCTAGAACTCCACTCATTAAAGCATTATGACCGTCTTCTGTAATCGTCTGATCAGCAAATTCTGTTGTATGTCCTATTAAATCTGGTTTATTTAGTCCTATATATGGGTGGATAGAAGGAACAACTTGGCTCACATCCCCCATATCTAAAGATCCTCCACTTTCTTTTGGGCGGATCGGATGATCATTATATTCTTTTAAGTTCTTAGAAAAGGCACTTGATAATGCTTGATTTGTTACCATGTTATCATAGCTAAGCTCATAATTTGATATCTCCAGCTTTGTTCCTGTCATCATTGCCGCTCCATGTGCAATCGCCTTTACCTTTTCTACTACTTCATCTAAATATTCACGTTCCTGTGCACGGACGTAAAATTGCGCAGTTGCTTTATCAGGAACAACATTTGCCGCTTCTCCACCATTTGTAATAATCCCATGTACACGAGCATCATCTTTTAAATGCTCACGAATAGCATTAATACCATTGAATAGCTGAATTACTGCATCTAGTGCATTAATTCCTTTTTCAGGTGAACCTGCTGCATGAGAGGTTTGACCTGTATAATCAAATTGAAGTGCATCCATTGCTAACGAGCTACCACTTTCAAAGTTTCCACCTGAAGGGTGTAGCATCATTGCAACATCAACATCATTAAATAGACCTGCTTTAGCCATTGGAACTTTTGCTCCGTTCGTTTCTTCAGCTGGCGTCCCGTAAACAGTTACCGTACCACCAATTTCAGAAACCAGTTTACTTAACACTACTCCTGCACCAACTGCCATGGTACCGATTAAGTTATGTCCACAACCATGTCCTACTCCTGGTAATGCATCATACTCAGCTAAATAAGCAATCGTTGGTCCCGTTTTTTCTCCTTTAAATACTGCTTTAAAGGATGTTGGTCGCTCTACTAAGCCTGTTTCCACTTCAAAATCATGTTGTTTTAAGTAGTTCACTAATAATTTGCTGGATTCAAATTCTTGATCTCCTAATTCTGGATGATGATAGAGATGGTCACTGATTCCTATTAAATCTTCTTTCACTTTATTAAATTCTTCCTGTAAAAGACTTTTCAACTTCAATCACCCTTCACTCATATAATAAATTATCTTTTTATTCTAACCACTTTAGAATAGCAAATGTTATAATAAAAGAAAATAGCCTTGCATGATTTGGAAGGAGAATAGATGATAATGACAGCCATTATTCTATTTGATGGTGTGTGCAATCTATGTAATAATAGTGTCCAATTTATTCTCAAAAGGGATACAAAATATATGTTTTCTTTTGCATCTCTGCAAAGTGATGCTGGACAAAGGTTATTACAGCAACATGATATTCCAAAGAACACTGATAGTTTTATTCTTATCGAAAATGGAAAAGTTTATGATAGATCAACTGCTGCCTTACGCATTTGCAAGCATTTAAAAGGCTTTTGGAAGCTTTGTTATTTGTTTATTGTTATTCCGAAACCAATTCGAGATTATATGTATCAATTTATTGCCAAAAATCGTTATAAATGGTTCGGAACAAAAACAGCCTGTATGCTTCCAACTCCTGATTTGCGAAAACGATTTCTAGACTAATGGATGGAGGGAAAAGCCACACAGCTTCTCCCTCTATATTCTTAATATTAACTTTGCTGCAATAAGACTTATAACATCTTGATATATTCCGTCAGGGACATAATTATAAAACAGTGCTTTTTTAAAGGAGCTGCATAAAATGGATGACAAAAAAAGTACAGAAATAAAATACGCTTCAAAAGCGGAAAACATTCTATCTCAAATCCATAGTAAAACTAAGCTAGGTGACTTACGAAAAATCGCGAAGGAGATTAAAAAAGATCACGAACTAGCTATGGAACTTTGGTCAACCGAAGCATTTTTACCCAGACTATTAGCAATCTTAATTATGGACAAAAAACTTCTCTCACAAGATGTGCTAAATAAGCTTGATAAGGATATGCAGATTCACACTTTTGATGAGCGAAATAACTTAATGGATTGGTTAATGGCTAACCAGCTCACCAAAGAAAAGAAAAACATTGCATTGATGGAGTCATGGGAAAATAGCCCTTCTGCTCTGCAAAGGCGAGCTTTCTGGTATTATCAAGGGCGATTGAGATGGACTGGACAAACACCACCTGATAACACCACATATTTGTTATCTGCATTAGAAGCTAATATTACACAGGAAGAACCAGAAGTTCAGTGGGCTATGAATTTCACCGCAGGCTGGATTGGTGTTTATGATGAAAAAAATCGTGCACGTTGTATTAAACTTGGTGAGAAAACGGGTCTTTACAAAGATGAAAAAGTAGCAAAAGGATGTACTCCCAGCTATTTGCCAGAATTCATTACAATTGAAGTTAACAAACGACGCGATAAATAGAGTTAACTCTGAAATTTATTAGGTTTTAATACAAATTCAAAGCTTCAATATGAAAATTGTAATAGGCTTGGAAAATAAAGAAAACAGTGCGTTATGGGAGCTAGTTAGTGAAATATGCAAGAACAACCATCGTTGCTGTAGTAAATAAGGGCATTTGTTATACAAAAAAGGATAGATGAATACAGGTATTTTCAACCTGTTCATCTATCCTTTTTTGGCTTATAAAATGTGTGACATTATATTTAGCTCTTAAACATTTTAATAAAAATCTAAAGCGCTTTTTTCTTTAATATGCTTTTGCCCAATAAACAAGTTCTTTTGCTGGTTTCGCACAGAAGACACATGTATCTCCAACACTTTCTTTTTCAAATGGGATACAACGTGAAGTTACACTTAAATCTTCTTTAATCTTCTCTTCACAAGCAGTATCTCCACACCACATTGCTTTTACAAATCCAGTTTTTTCTGCAAAGATTTGTTTAAATTCTTCCATTGTTGTTGCTGTATATGTTTTCTCCAAACGATGTGCTAACGCTTTATCATATAAGTTTTGTTGAATTTCTTCGAGCAATGCTGGTAGACGTTCTTCTAGTTCCGCCATTGCAACAAATTCTTTCTCTCCAGTATCGCGGCGAACAAGTACTACTTGTTCTTTTTCAATATCTTTTGGACCTATTTCAATACGAACTGGATAACCTTTCATTTCGCTTTCGTTGAACTTCCAGCCTGGCATATTATCACTAGCATCAATATCCACACGAATAATTTCTTTCAATTGATCACGTAAATCATAAGCCTTATCTAGTACACCTTCTTTATGCTGTGCAATTGGAACAATCATTGCTTGTGTTGGCGCAATACGTGGCGGAACTACTAAACCACGATCATCACCGTGTACCATAATAATTGCACCCATAATACGTGTTGATACACCCCATGATGTTTGGTGTACAAATTGGCTCTTTCCTTCTTTATCAAGATACGTAATATCAAAAGCTTCTGCAAACCCAGTACCAAAATTATGAGATGTTCCTGATTGCAATGCTTTACCATCATGCATCATTGCTTCGATTGTTAATGTAAACTCTGCACCTGCAAATTTTTCTTTATCTGTTTTCTTCCCTTTAAGAACTGGAATCGCCAAATATTCTTCTGCTAATTTCGCATAAATTTCAAGCATACGATTTGTTTCTTCTATTGCCTCTGCTTCTGTCGCATGTGCTGTATGTCCTTCTTGCCAATGAAATTCAGAAGAGCGCAAGAATGGGCGTGTTGTTTTTTCCCAACGAACAACATTTGACCATTGATTATATAGTTTTGGAAGATCACGATAAGAATGAATATTATTTGAATAATAATCACAGAAAAGCACTTCTGATGTTGGGCGTACTGCCAAACGCTCAGCTAATTTTTCGTCTCCACCATGTGTTACCCAAGCTACCTCAGGAGCAAAACCTTCGACATGATCTTTCTCTCTTTGCAGGAGACTTTCCGGAATAAATAATGGAAATGCTACATTGGTATGCCCTGTTTCTTTAAACATACGATCTAATTCATTTTTTACATTTTCCCAAATAGCATAGCCATATGGCTTGATAATCATTGTTCCACGAACTTGACCATAATCAACTAATTCCGCTTGCTTCACTACATCTGTATACCATTGTGGGAAGTCATCTTCCATTGCGGTAATTTTTTCAACAAAATTTTTATTCTTAGCCAAACTAAACACCTTCCTCTATTTAATGAATCACGTTTAATTAATAAAAATGCTTCAATCTGAAAAATGGACATAAAAAAAGCTCCATCCAGTAAGGGACCGAGTTTTGGTGGTACCACCCTTTTTTACAGCATACTAACCTTGCTATACACTTCTTTTGATAACGGTTCTTCACCGCGCCCATTAGGCGAACTCAAAGGCAGGTTCTTATTTATGTCCTTAGAAATTTACACCAACCATTTCCTCTCTGAAATAAAGACAAGTAAATAATACTATTCCTTTTCAATGTTTTTTACATATAGTGCGTGTTCAAAATGGTCAGTAAAAAGGACCGTCATCGGTTAAGTTCGCAACGTCACGCGAGCAACATCTGCACTAGTACATCGACGTTCGACACAGGACGTGTCGGAACTTAGTCGGAGTTCCCCTGTTCGATGTGTCATTTTTGTTGGACTTTTGAACATCCTCATATATATCACAAATATATATGCAAGTATACGGAAAGTCAAGATTCTTCGATGTTGCGACTTAGCCAAGCTCGTTGTAAGATAAAATTATCAAAGGAAAATAAAGGAGATACACCATGTTAACCGATTACCATGTTCATATGGCAGAAACAGGAAAATTTACAATCGATTATTTTAAAGAATATCTAGAAAAAGCAAAACGAGCAGGCATTCAAGAGCTTGGTATTTCTGAGCATGCCTACTTCTTCTATGAAACAAAAAACATCTTATCAAACCCATGGGTAGACAATCGTCGTCATTTACATTTCAAAGATTACCAAGCTTTTTTCGATGCAGTGAGACAAGCAGACCTCCCTATTAAAATGGGAATAGAAATGGACTATACTCCAGGTAAAGAAAAAGAAATGGAAGCATTCATTAATCAACACCCTTTTGATTATGTGATTGGCTCTGTACATTGGATCAAGGATTGGGGAATTGATTTAGCTGATTTCAAAGAGGAGTACGAGCATCGGAATATTGAGGAAGCGTATCGTCAATATTATGATCAAATTATTACCTTAGCAAATTCTAAACTATTTGATTTTGTTGGTCATATTGATTTAATCAAAATCTTTGGCTATAAACCAGAAGATCAGGCATTCTTAGAAGCAGAATATGATCGTGTGGTAGAAGCACTCGCTAATTCTGACACTTGTATTGAGATTAGCTCGGCAGGATTACGCAAGCCAGTTGGAGAAATTTATCCAGATCCGATTTTTCTAAAAAAATGTCATGATGCTGGAGTTGGTATTGTATTATGCTCTGATGCCCATATGCCAAAGCATGTTGGTTATGCATATGATCAATCCCTTGAGCTGGCTCGTTCTGTTGGCTATCAGGAAGTACAAACATTTCAACAAAGAAAAAGAACTGCTCATCCATTAGGATAGAAGTTCCTGAAATACTGACTGTAGGTATCCCTATTTAGGATGCCTACAGTCAGTTAATTACCTTCATGGAAAAAAGACATATGAGCTTTTTCCTCTTTATAATAGTCCAATCTATCTTGCAATGTTCCCGTATGAAATTCAAATTTATGTCCATCTGGATCTGTGAAATAGATAGACCTCTTATCCTTTTCATCTCTTTCTCTTCCTGGTAAAATTTTCACTTTTAACTGAATTAGCCTCTTGTATGTCTTGTCAAAATCAGCCTCATCTATTGAAAAAGCAATATGTGTGTAAGAAGCATAGATTTCTTTACGTGGAATATTTGTTTCTTCATTTAAAGCTAACCAAATCCCATTTAAATCCAAATAAGCTGATGACTTTCCTTGGACAAGTAATTTCGCTCCAAAAACAGCCTGGTAAAATTGGATTGATGTCGTTAAATCAGAACAAGAAAAAGTCATATGATTTAATCCCTTTATCTTCAAAAAAATTACACCCTTCCTATCATTTTTACTGCTGGTAATCTTAACTTCATCACCTAAAAAAGAGAGAATTTCCGCTAATAAACAAAGAGTGCTCCTATCTCACTTTTGAAATAGGAACACTGTTGTCTAGTTTATAAATCAATCTCAACTGCTCGATAAATATCAGATAAATTTTGTACTTCTATGATGGTTTGATCTTCTAATGGCTTGTCGATGGTTAACATCATAATTGCTTCTCCACCTGATTCTGAGCGACCTACCTGCATTGTTGCAATATTAACATCATTTTCAGCTAGTAATGTTCCTACTCTACCAATTGCTCCTGGCTGATCTTTATGGTGAATCATTACAATATGCCCTTCAGGTACAACATCTGTTGTATAACGATCAACACGTACAATTCTAGCACCCAAACCTTTTAGCAATGTACCTACAACACTATATGAAGCCTTTTTCGTCTTGATTTCCACTGTTACTAGGTTGGTAAAGCCATTCGCTTCAGAAGACTTATGCTCACTTACAGTTATTCCTTTTGAAGTAGCTAAATATGCCGCATTTACATCATTCACGCGACTTCCTAGATGATACTTCAAAAATCCTTTTAATGCATTTCGCGTAATTGGAGCTACATTTAAATCTGTTAAATTTCCAGCAAAACGCACATGGAATTCTTCTACAGGTTCTTTTGCAACAATTGCTAAAAATGTACCAAGCTTCTCCGCTAAATGGAAATATGGTTCAACTTTCTTCAACATTTCATTTGGCACAGATGGTATATTTACTGGATTTAATGCAGAACCTCCATTTAAAATACGAATAACATCTTTACTCGTATCAATTGCTACATTTTCCTGTGCCTCTACTGTGCTCGCACCTAAATGAGGTGTTGCAATTACTTCATCTAATTCGAATAATTTATGATCTGTTACAGGTTCTTGTTCATATACATCTAAAGCAGCCCCTGCAACTTTTTTATCAAGAATTGCCTGATATAGTGCTTCTTCATCAATAATTCCACCGCGTGCGCAGTTAACAATCTTCACGCCATCTTTCATTTTGGCAAATGCATCTTTATTAATTAAATGTCTTGTTTCTTCTAATAACGGAGTATGTACCGTAATAAAATCAGAAGCTTGTAATACTTCATCAAGTGTTCCATGTTCAATTCCTAAACGGTCTGCTCTTTCCTGGGTTAGAAATGGATCATAAGCAATTACTTTCATACGTTGCCCTTTTGCACGATATGCAACTTCTTCCCCAATTCTACCAAGGCCAACAATACCTAATGTTTTCCCTTTTACTTCCACACCAAGATATATTTTACGATCCCAGCGACCAGCCTTTAGTGCATGATGTGCCTGAGGTATTTTTCTTGCTAGCCCCATAATCATTGCTATCGTATGCTCTGCTGCCGAATTCGTATTTCCATTTGGCGCATTTACAACAATCACACCATTTTCTGTCGCTGCTTTTATATCGATATTATCTACGCCTACCCCGGCACGTCCAATAACTTTTAAATTTGTTCCACGTTCAATTACTTCGTGATTTACTTGTGTTTGGCTTCGAACAAGTAAAGCATCAAACTCAGGGATTTTCTCTAATAATGCTTCTGGACTTAAACCAGTGTCTACAACAACTTCAATATTATCTTCTTCTAATAATGGATGAATTCCATCCTCACTTAATGGATCAGCAATTAATACTTTAAAACTACTCACTACGCTTGCCCTCCTGATTGTAAAAATACTGCTTGCGCTGCCTGGATTCCTTGACCTGGCGTGATGTCTTTACCAATTCTTTGTAAGCCTGTTTCTAATAAACTAATCACTTGTAATACATCAGCTGGCGCACAATAGCCCATATGACCAATTCGAACAACTTTTCCTTTTAGATGCTTTTGTCCTCCAGCTAATTCTAAGCCAAAATCTGCCTTTAATTGCTTGCGTAATTTATCGCCTTCAAAATCTGCTGGCACTAATGTTGTTACGGTTGGAGCTGCACTTTCTTCATCTGTTAATAATGGGATGCCTAATGCTTTTACAGCTGCACGAGTCATTTCCATCATGGTTAAATGACGTGCATATACATTTTCTAATCCTTCTTCAGCAATTAGATCAAGTGCTGCTTCCAAGCCCATTAATAAGGAAACTGCTGGTGTGTATGGCGCAGCATTATTTAAATACTTACGTAAATCCAGAAAATAACGAGGACGTTTATTCTCATGAATAACTTCCCAAGCACGCTCACTTGCTGCAACAAAGCATAGGCCCGGAGGTAGCATCATTGCTTTTTGTGAACCAGTAACTAAAACATCGACACCCCACGCATCCATTTGTGTATCTACTCCACCAACGGAAGAAACACCGTCCACAGCCACTAATGCATTTGAATGTTCACGAACAGCAGCAGTAATTTCTGGAATTGGATTTAGAACTCCTGTTGATGTTTCACAAGATGTGACAAATACTGCTTTAATATTCGGATTTTTTTGTATGTAAACTTCTACCTCTTGAGGGTCAATTGCTTTCCCCCATTCCACTTCGATACGATGTACTTTAAGTCCATATACTTCACAAATTTCTGCAAAACGTTCACCAAAATTTCCAGAAACTAGTACAAGCACCTCGTCTCCGACATCTGTAATATTAACAATGGCCGCTTCTAAACCAGCTGATCCACTCCCAGCAAGGATAATGACATCTTGGTTTGTACCAAAAACCGGTTTGATTTTCTCTTTCAAACGAATTAATAATTGCTTCGCCTCTTCTGTACGATGCCCAATCATTGGCTTACTCATTGCACGAGTAACACATCCTGGGATTGGTGTAGGACCAGGAATACGCAGTAAATTTGAAGATTCTAACATGATCAATAAAAACCCCCTAAGTTTCTCAATCTATTTTTATATTACCTTACTAACTTAGATAATTGTAGCACCTAATGTATTTTTGAAATGTTCCAATGCCCATTGATGACCTATTTCATTGAAGCTAGCAACAGCTTCCTTATGTACCACAATTTTAAATCCTTTATTATATGCATCAACTGCTGTATGTAAAATACAAATATCTGTACATACACCAACAAGGTGAATTTCCTCAATTTTTCTTTCCCTTAACTTAATTTCCAAATTTGTTCCAGCAAATGCACTATATCTCGTCTTATCAAAGGAATAAACAGTCTTTAAATGTTTATTATTCTCATATGTTTCTGCTAACTTACCATAAAGCTGTTTTCCCTTTGTACCATCTATATTATGTGGTGGAAATAATGCAGTTTCTGGATGTAATGGATCATCTTTTTCATGTGAATCAATCGCAAATACGACAAAATCGCCTGCCTCTATAAACTCCTCTGTTAAAGAGACAATTTTATCCTCAATCGCTTGACCTGGATAGCCACAAGTGAGCTTGCCATCTTCCGCAACAAAATCATAGGTATAGTCAACATTTATTAACGCCCTTTGGCTCATAAAACATCCTCCTATTTAACATCCTAAATCATAATAAAATATAGGCTGAATCAATGCTTTTTGTTATATCTGAAAGATCAATTATTTGTAAGAATACGTTGTATACTACCATATTTTCTTAATGCAGCATGATAGGTTGGTCCAACGTGTTCATTATATGAAAATCCATGTGCGATAGCTGTTGTCACAAATTCTTTAGCTAATAAAACAGCTTCTGCAATTGTCTTTCCATGTGCTAAATATGCTGCAATTGCCGCAGAATAGGTACAACCTGCTCCACTTGTATTTACCGTGTCAATTCGCGAGGCCTCAGCTGTTAAAAATGCTTCACCATCATATAGTATATCGACTGCATTTCCAGTTAATCGTCCACCCTTTACAAGTACATTTTTAAATCCCAATTTCTGAATTTCAATAGCTGCTTGTTTTAATTCTTCTTTAGTTTGAATTTCCTTTCCACCCAATAACTCTGTTGCTTCTGGCATATTAGGTGTAATAATCGTTGCTAAGGGCAAGAGTTTTTCTTTTAAAACTTCAATCGCGTCATCAGCCAGCAGCTTCGAATTGAATTTCCCTATCATCACTGGATCAATTACAATTGTTTTCACCATTGAATTACGAATAAGTTCAGCAACTTTTTCAATAATTTCTGCTGAGAACAACATCCCAACTTTAATTACATCAACACCTATTTGTGTCATCGCTGTACCAAATTGAGCTTCAATTGTTTCAATAGATTGAAGATGCACATTTTTCCCCGTAACAGGATGTTTAGCTACCATTGCTGTAATAACACTCATACCATAGGCATCTAGTTCTTGAAATGTTTTCAAGTCTGCTTGTATCCCCGCACTACCCCCAGCCGCTGATCCTGCAATTGTTAAAATTCGTGGTGGTAAATTCATGTTTCTAATCCTTTCCCTAGAAGATAATTAATAAGATAAACCAAATAATCATTAAAAATTGAACAGCCATTTTTGCAAATGTACTTCCTAAGAATCCGAATAACGAACCAATGGAAGAGCGTAAAGCAGCTTGTAATCCACGTTGTTGAAAAGATTCAATAAAAAAGACAGTAAGAAATGGCAGGATAATAATTCCAAAAGGAGGCAACACAAACGATCCGACAATTACAGCAATTGCCGCTCCGCGTTCTCCCCATTTACTTCCACCAAATCTCTTTACAAAATAACTATTCATCAAAATATCAGCAACAAATAACAAAATAGTAAACAAGGCCATAATTACCCAAAATAGCGAGTTTAACTCGGTGTCATTAATAAAGAAATGATAAGTTAAAAATCCGCCCCAAATAAATAATGATGAAGGGATAATAGGAAATAAAAGCCCCACAAAGCTGATAATGAACATTAAAATGATAAGCAACCAAAGTAATGCTTCCACAAACACCCTCTTTTCTTTAGTAAAGCATTAATGAGTCAGCATATATATTTTTAAAAATAAACGCTTAGGAAACAGCAGCCCAAGCGTTTATAAATAATAATTATCATAACATATTTTTAAATTATTTTTCATTCTTATTTTGCGAATCTTTATTTTTCGGTTCATATATAAATTCTTTATGGATAGGATCAACCTCGCTTAGATCATCCACCTTATGTTGATAGCTATATCCTTTATTAATAGTAAGCTGTGACATTACTAAAATAGCAATGGTAAGTATAAAACAGATAATAATAATATACATCACCATAGAAACACCCCCTGCGCTCTTTGCAAATTTTGTATATCTACTCACTCTTCTTCTTTTACAGGTACATACCTTCTACGAAGAATTATATCTTAAAACACTATAAAAAACCACAGTAGACAAGCCTATATTACTAGAAACTTTTGTCCATTCATTGAACTTTATATCTGGATACATTATCGCTTAATTTTGTGGTATCTCAGGACAGCTTTATTCAAATGACAGTATTTTTGTCTCATGTTATACTTTCCTTACTTAAGATGATGAAACGGAGGTTTCCTTTCATGACACAACCAATTGTTACTTTTGAAGATATACATAAATCCTTTGACGATACAGTCGTTTTAAAAGGAGTTAATTTAGATGTTTTTCCAGGTGAAAAAATTGCTATTATTGGCCCCAGCGGTTCTGGAAAAACAACACTGATTCGTATGTTAATGACACTAGAAAAACCAACTTCAGGAATGATCACGGTTGATGGGCAAAACCTATGGCAAAGGGAGAAGAAACAAAAACTTATTCCCGCAAATGAGAGTCATTTACAAAAAATACGCGGAGATATTGGTATGGTGTTTCAACACTTTAACCTTTTTCCACATATGACTATTTTAGAGAACTGCATGATTGCACCAATACGTGTAAAGAAAATGGATAAGGATTTGGCAAAAGAAAAGGCTACAGAAATGCTTCGAAAAGTTGGACTCAGTGATAAACTCAATCAATATCCTAATCAATTATCTGGCGGACAAAAGCAACGTGTTGCCATGGCAAGAGCACTAGTTATGGAACCGAAAATCATGTTATTTGATGAAGTGACTTCAGCACTTGATCCAGAGCTTGTTGATGAGGTGTTAAGTGTTATACGGGATCTTGCTGAAACCGTTGATATGGCAATGATTCTCGTCACACATGAGATGGAATTTGCAATGGATGTTGCTGATCGAGTTGTATTTATTGATGAAGGAGTTATTGCAGAGGCAGGGAGCCCACAGGATGTTCTAGAACACTCTAAAAATGAAAGACTACAAAATTTCTTAAGGCGTTTTCGTAGATAGATAACGAGCTTTTAGTAATGATAAACACTTAGAACCCCTCCTAGAAAAATTTCTAAGAAGGGGTTACTTTTATCCATTCAAATCAAAGAATTATAAATCTTCCCCAATAATTCGTACTTCACGTTCTAATTGCACGCCAAAATTCTCTTTTACCACTTTTTGGACATGCTGAATAAGCGATATATATTCTCCTGCTGTAGAATTATCAACATTTACAATAAATCCAGCATGCTTTAAGGATACTTGCGCTCCCCCAATTTGTTTTCCTTGGAGACCACTATCTTGTATTAATTTCCCAGCAAAATATCCAGGCGGTCGCTTAAACACACTTCCGCATGATGGATATTCTAACGGTTGCTTTGATTCTCTCAAATAGGTTAATTCGTCCATCTTTGCTTTAATCTCATCATGATTGCCTTCTTGCAAATGGAAAGTTGCTTCTAATACAATCCATCCTTGTTCAGAAATATTACTTGTGCGATAATCTAAATTCAATTCTTCCGCAAATACAGTGTGTAATTCTCCTTCACGATTAACAATGACTGCTGAGTAAAGTACATCTTTGATCTCTCCGCCATAAGCGCCTGCATTCATATAAAGCGCACCACCAACAGACCCTGGAATACCACATGCAAATTCTAAACCTGTTAACGTTTCCGCTAATGCTCTTCTAGAAACATTAATTATTTTAGCACCACTTTGAGCAGTAAGAACCTTCCCAGAAGACGTAATCTCATTTAGCTTTCCTAAATACATTACAATCCCTCGAATACCGCCATCTTTAATAATTAAATTTGAGCCATTACCAAGCAATGTAAAAGCTTCATTCTCTTTCCTAGCTAATTTAACAATTCCTTGTACTTGCTCATACGTTTCTGGAGTAACAAAATAATCAGCATTTCCCCCTAAACGTGTATACGTATAACTTTTTAAAGGTTTATCTACAACCACATTTTCTTTATTCACAATTTCAATTAATTTTTCATATAAATGATGTTTTACCATCCCAATATCTCATTCCCTTACATTCATCCACTAGTTAGCTTAGAACAGCTTTTTTATAAAATAATAGAAAAAGAGTACATTCTCATACTTCTATATTCTGTTCTATTGTAGATGAAATATCTTTATCTTGCTAGATATAATTTTTCACGATTCTTGTCGCAGTGTTTTTTGCTTTAGAATAACCCAAGTGAAAAACAACCCAATCATTGTTAACATTACTTTCACAGCTATTAATGGTATCACAAATATTACAGTATATCCCATCGATATCCATAATAATGTAACAGCAAATATTTTCGTTTTCAGCGGAATTCCTTTTCCTGAACGATAATTTTGAATGTATTTTCCAACGTATTTATTTGTAATTAATTTTTGATATAGCTTTTCAGAACTTCTCACATAACATGCTGCACTTAGCAATAAGAATGGTGTTGTTGGAAGTAATGGTAAAAAGATACCAAGCACTCCTAAAGCCAATGAAATAGACCCAACTATTACTAAAAATATTTTTCTAAGCTGTTCCATCATTTATCAACTACTTCTTGTTTAATCACTGCAGAGTTAAATTTCTTCTTAATCTTATTATACTTAGTTTAGCTGACACAATTAAAGATTCAAGCAGAAAATTAACTTATTACTAAACTTTTAATAGCTTGTAATATCTTAGAGATAAAGCGAGAGAAAAAACCGCCTTACATACAATTTATTCCATTTATGATTTCTAGATATTTGTCAGTATTTGTAATTATTTCCTAGGAAATAAGCTCATATTCCATCGTTTTTTGACGCTTAATTTAAAAAAGATGCTCGACTTAGCGAGCATCCTTATATTTTATTTAAAAGCTTCAACCTCTTTATCCCATCCAGCTAATAAGAATTAGCATTAAGAAAATAAAATTTAAATAAGCAAGAGAATAATAGAAGTTCAGATTTGCCCACTTTATATCATCCTTCATATAAAATCCACTAAAGCCTAATACGATCCAAACAATATTTAAAATGGTTGTAAGAACAACAAATGTCGTTCCCATAATAGACATTAAAAATGGCAAAGGGAATAAACAAACAATATAAATAAAGGTTTGACGCTTCGTTACTTCAAAGCCGTATACCACAGGCAACATAGGTACTCCAGCAGCTTTATATTCATGATATCTTCTCATTGCAATTGCAAAAGTATGCGGAACTTGCCAAATAAATAAAAGAATAAATAACACAATTGGAATAATGTGAAAAGCAGAATCAATTGCTGCCCAACCTATCATTGGAGTGAAGGCTCCAGATACACTTCCAATCACTGTGTTTAATGTGTATCTTCTTTTCGACCAGAAAGTATATAGCACAACATATATAAACCAGCCTAAAAAGGCATAAATAAAAGCTTCCATTGTTGTCAATAGCATGATAAGCAAGCCTATCACGGAAGCAGAAATACCCATAGTTAGTACTGCGTTCATAGAAAAATTCCCTGTAACAGTAGGGCGTTGCTTGGTACGAGTCATTTCACGATCTAAATCCACTTCATACCAGTTATTGATAATCAATGCACCAGCAATTGTAAGCGTGCTACCAATCATTGTAAAAATAAATAAATCCAAATTTGCTTTTAAGGTAGCATTTGTAAAATAAAGAACTAATAAAAATCCAGTTAATACAGGAAGTACATTTGCAATTAATACTTTTCCTTTAATCAATGATTTGATATCTATTAGAACATTTATTATATCTCTCTTCCCCGCTTTTGTATGATCATTTATATGCACAGCAGGCTTCCCCATCTATTTCACCCCTTTTTACAGAGAAATCACTATAAGGTCGATCATTTATTTTACATAATTTATCGTTATTGTATCATGAAAAATAGGCATATTCTATTAATCTATACAATATTACTAATTCCTCCACATTTTCTACATCAATTCTTAGATATGCTACAATATTCATACATTAAATTGTGGAGGAGGTTAACATGGAAAATTGGTTTTATAATCCATCTATTACTTTTTACATGTGGAGTATTTCCCACCTGGTATTTATTTTCTTAACCCTCTTCACATTGTTCGCCTTTTATTTTTTGCGTAATCAACTCATACCTTATCGTGACAACATTCGAATCCTAGTAGGATGGGCACTTATTCTCAGCCGCCTTAGCCTAGACATATGGTATCTAATCACTAACACGTGGAACCTCAATCATTCTTTACCATTAGAATTATGTAGCATTGCCACTATTTGTTGTGGAATTATGCTACTTACTAATAATAAGTTTTTATTAGAAGTGTTTTATTTTATCGCAATTGGTGGAGCGATACAGGCCATTCTAACACCTGATTTACAATTCGGCTTTCCACAATTTAGATTCCTGCAATTTTTCATTGACCATACCTTGTTAATTCTTGCACCTTTATTATTAATCTGGTTGTATCAATATTCGATTACTTGGCGATCTATATGGAAGTCTTTTCTTACATTAAACCTTATTGCATTATTTGTATTTATTATCAATATACTAATTGATGCGAACTACATGTTTTTACGGGAGAAGCCCCAAGCTGGAAGCCTACTAGATTTCTTAGGTCCATACCCTTATTATATTTTGTTCTTAGAAATAGTTTGTCTTATTATCTTTTCTATTTTATATATTCCATTTTACATCAAGCGAAAAAACAAATATAAAAAGGCGGCTGCAAGCAATAATTAATTGCTAACAACCGCCTTTTTTAGATGGATTCATTTCGTCTCTTCAATATGACATCCATCATCTGTACAGAAGCTTGTTTCCTGATTCTTTGTAAATACTTTAATATTTTTTCGTTGTTTTGATTCTTCCCAAATCTTTTCCAATATTTCAAGAAAAACTTCAGAAGGCTGTGCGCCTGAAACTCCATATTCTTCATTAATCACAAAGAAAGGTACTCCCTGTACTCCAATTTGCTTTGCTTGATCTTCCTCATCACGTACCATTTTAGTATATTTACATCCCTCAAGCATTTGTTTAATCTCTTTTGGACATAAATCCACTTCTTCACCTAGTGAAATTAATGTTTCATGGTCAGCAATATGTTTTGATTCTGAAAAGTACGCTTTTAATAAACGTTCTACCATTTCTTTTCCTTTGCCATTTGCTTCTGCGAATTTAGCTAAACGATGCGCATCCAATGTATTTACAGGCTTCATCGTATCAAAACGAAATTCTAAGCCAACTTGAGTTGCTTGTGCACCGATATCTTCATTCATCGCAATGGCTTGCTCTATTGGTATCTGGTACTTATGAGCGAGTAATTCATGAATTGTTTTATCATGATTACTAGTAGCATTTGGATCCAGCTCATAACTTTTATATTGAATAATTACATCTTCTCTATGCTGAAAGTTCTCCAAAGCTTGCTCTAATCTTCGCTTACCAATATAACAGAAAGGGCATGCAAAATCAGACCATATTTCAATTTTCATTAATACACCTCATTTCTGTTTTTTATTTTAACATAGCGAAAATTGGATATGTAATGTTGTGCTTCTTAATCATCAATTTTCTAATAAAAAAATGCCTTTTCTCCACATTCTTGCCATATTTTATCTTAAACAAACAAAAAAACGCTCTATTCAGTCAGGTTTGCCCAACTAGTTTAGAACGTTTTCGTTTATTTCCTGTCCATTATTCATCCATTAAGGATTTTCCCATAATGGTTACACGCTTTGTGTTTTTTAATTCTTCTATTGATTTTACCCCTATTCCAAACATCGCCATCTTTAATTCTAGTTCAATTTGATTCATTGCCTCAATTACTTTTTCAGTTGATTCTGTTGCTGCTTGTAATAATTGACGGGCAAAACCAATTACATCAGCACCAATCGTTATTGCTTTTGCAGCATCAAGACCCGTCTTCATTCCTCCACTAGCAACAATCGGTGTATCACTTAAACAACTACGTACAGAAACAATACAATCTTTCGTTGGAAGTCCCCAGCTATTAAACGCTTCAGCCGCTGCTTTACGCAATGGATCTTGTGTACGAAGCTTTTCTACCTGACTCCAGCTCGTCCCACCAGCACCAGCGACATCAATATAAGAAATTCCTGCATGATAAAGCTTCTCTGCTACCTCTCCATCAATACCAAAGCCTACCTCTTTTGCTCCAACAGGTACATTTAACTCTTTACAGATCTTTTCAATTTTTGGCAGTAGATTACTAAAGTTTAAATCCCCACCATCTTGAACGACCTCTTGCAGACTATTAAAATGCAGCACAAGTGAATCTGCTTCCGTACGCTCTACAATCCTTTTGCACTCATCGGCTCCATAGCCATAATTTAATTGAACCGCTCCTAAATTCGCGATAAGAGGAACTGTCTTCGCTTGCTTACGAATTAAAAATGAGTCCTCGTATGCATCACTTTCTAATAATGCTCTTGTCGAACCTAATGCAATAGCCCAACCTTTTTCCTCTGCTGCCATTGCTAGATTCTGATTAATTTTTGTCGCAAGTCCGGAACCGCCTGTCATTGAACTTACTAAAAAAGGAGCATTAATCGTTTTATTTAAAAATGTAGTTTGTAAATCAATTTCCGCAAAATCTATCTCCGGTAATGCATTATGTATGAAATTAATACCTTCTAGGCCTGTTGTCTTATTTACACCTTCTACATTTTCATTTAAACAAAGGCGAATATGTTCTGTTTTACGCTGGTTAATTTCTTGTTCCATTTCTGCACATCCATTTCTTTGAAAGACTTATTAACTATGTCTAAGTGTACTTGTTTCCATTCTACAATTAAAGTAAACTGATTACTATATTTTTATAAGGATGATTTTTTATGAAGAGAAAATACAAATACTACACTTGTCCTTGTTGTGGTTATCAAACACTTGAAAGTAAACCTCCAGGAACTTATGATATTTGTCCGATTTGTTATTGGGAAGATGATGACATACAGTATGAAGACCCTTCTTATGAGGGTGGAGCTAACGGACCAAGCTTATATGAAGCACAACGGAACTTCTTGTCTTATGGAGCTTATGACAAGCATGTACTTCCTTACGTTCGAAAACCCAATAAAAATGATATTAAAGATGAACATTTTAAACTTGTCCAAGAAAAAGGAGCTCTTTGAAAAACATGGTATTGCTACAGTTTTTCTTAGAGACTCCTCTTATTTTTATCTTAAATCCATTTTATTCGGATCTTGGTTAACGCGTTCATTACGATTTAACTCTTTCATCTTTTCCATATCTTCCGTAGACAATTCAAAATCAAACACATCTAGGTTTTCTTTCATACGGGATACAGTTACTGTCTTCGGAATGATGATGGTATCAGACTGCAAATGCCAACGCAACGCTACTTGCGCCGATGTCTTTCCATATTTTGCAGCAATTTCTGTAACAACCGGATCTGCTAAAAGCTCTCCACCATGCTGCAATGGACTATATGCCTCTAAATAGATATTATTAGCTTTACAAAACTCCTTCAGTTCTTCTTGCTGATAATAAGGATGGCACTCAACTTGATTCACTGCCGGAACAATTTCACATTCCTTCAATACACGCTCAAGATGATCGATTTGGAAATTACTAACACCAATTGCTTTTACACGACCATCTTTATACAATTTCTCAAGCGCTTTATATGTTTCAATATAATTATCGTACATTGGTGTTGGCCAATGAATCAGATATAAATCCACATAATCTAAACCAAGCTCTGTCAAACTGCGCTCATAAGCTTGTAACGCTTCTTCATAACCATGATCTGCATTCCAAACCTTCGTCGTAATAAATAACTCTTCGCGCGGCACATCACTCTCAGTAATCGCTTGTCCTACTCCACGCTCATTCTTATACACTTTAGCTGTATCTATCGAACGATACCCAACATCTATTGCATTTTTCACTGCAACCGTTACTTCTTCATTCGGCACACGCCAAACTCCATAACCAAGCTTTGGCATACGCAATCCATTATTTAATACTACATAATCCAATTCATCGCTTCCCTTCCTAATTGTTAGATTATTTTAGCATAGTTTGGGGGGATTTTGGGGATTAAAGGTATCGAGATAAAAAAAGAAAATATTAATCAAGTAATGAAATAGTTGCTGTCGATATAGCTGATATATCGACAGTAGATTTAGATCCACGCACTCATAAAGAGTGCGACGATTGAATAAAGGGGTAACATTAATTTGTACCGATATTTAGATCCACGCACTCATAAAGAGTGCGACGGGGTTTGTTGGTTTCCCGTTCCGGCAGTCTGCGATTTAGATCCACGCACTCATAAAGAGTGCGACTCATTCATATTTTCACCTCTTTACCAAACTTGTAGATTTAGATCCACGCACTCATAAAGAGTGCGACATTTATCAACTTGATCTGCTAAGCTTTGCGTTTGTTATTTAGATCCACGCACTCATAAAGAGTGCGACAAAAACATTAATTACACCAGATATGACTTCACAAATTTAGATCCACGCACTCATAAAGAGTGCGACGGTGCTATAAGTGGTCTAGCTAGTGTTGGTCTCTTTATTTAGATCCACGCACTCATAAAGAGTGCGACCTTAGAAGCCAAGCTTCCTACGGAGACGAGCGGAATTTAGATCCACGCACTCATAAAGAGTGCGACGTAATCCATCTTCACTAGGAAATGTTTGTAACATCATTTAGATCCACGCACTCATAAAGAGTGCGACGATTAATGCCTAAAAAGGTTGCTATTGAACGTATATTTAGATCCACGCACTCATAAAGAGTGCGACCCTAAACTTGCGACAAGTACTTATGGTTCTGTTATTTAGATCCACGCACTCATAAAGAGTGCGACGTTTATTCGAGATAATAACTCAACGGGGTTCCCGGAATTTAGATCCACGCACTCATAAAGAGTGCGACGGTTTATTAATAATCTATGAAACGATTAGTATTGTAATTTAGATCCACGCACTCATAAAGAGTGCGACAGCGATTTTCCCTCAAAAAGTACCTTTTTATTAGTTTTTTGAGAGAAAAGTCACATTAAAAGATTGAAAACATGTAAAAAACAAACATTTTGTTATAAAAAACCTTGTTTTTTTTGCGCGAACCTCATAGGGTTTTCATGTGCACTCTACATTCGCATTAAAAAATCAGAGGTTCATCAACAACAATTGAATCATTTGCTCCAAGATGTTCTACTTTTGTTTTATAATTTTCTCCTAATCTATAGAAACGTAAACTATCATGGCTAAAGTTAATGATTTCCGATAGTTTATTTTTCAACATTACATATTGTGCAGAGTCAATGTTACATTCGAACACAGAATTTTGCACACGTATTCCATAATCTTCACAAATCTTGGCAACCTTTCTTAATCGCTTCTTCCCACCATCGGTTTCTATAGATACATCATATGTTACAAGTATTAACAAATCACTTCCCTCCTATCTCATAAGATAAGGTGGATATGTATCTAAATCTCCACGTAAAAATCTCGCTAATAGCAATGATTGTACATGAGGTAATAATCCTTTTTTTACTTTAAGTTTTAAAAATGGATGTTGTACCGTCTTCTCTTTTTCTTCTTGCCAATATTTAATGAATTTTTTTAGCGCATCTTCTTTCAATATAACTGCACTATTTTCTTGTACATGAAAATCATTTTTCTTTATTTGCTTCTGATTAATCAGTTTAATTACAAAGCGATCAGCTAATACTGGTCTCAATTCTTCCATTAAATCCAACGCCAAAGACACTCTTCCTGGACGGTCACGATGTAGGAATCCGACATATGAATCTAGTCCTACTCCTTCCAAAGCTGATGCACATTCTCTTGTCAACAAAGTATATGCAAAAGAAAGTAATGCATTTAGAGGATCTAATGGAGGTCTTCTAGTACGTTCTCTATAAAAGAAAGCCTCTTTTTGATTTAAAATCCATTCATTCCATTGACTAAAATAAATCGTTGCAGCTTGTCCTTCAAATCCTCTTAAAGATTCTAAGTCATTGGTATGATACAGAACATCCTGTTCTAATACTTTTAAACGTTCAATCGTGCTACCAATATTATCATAGTTAATCCGAAGTGCATGGTCTCTTTTTAATCTCTCCATATTCTTTCTTGCATTATAAACTTTTCCTAAAATCATCATTTTAGCTATTTCTAAACTTTTATCTTCATCATCAGAATAGCGATATTGTGTTTTTCTCAGTGTAACATTACCATTTACAGGGCCACTAACTTTTGCTTGAAATCTTCCTTGTTTAGTGAAAAAAACAAGTCCAATACCATCATTTACACATTTCTCCATCAATGCTGGACTAACTCCTTGATAACCAAAAGCACAAATCCCCTCTAAATTATGTAATGGTACACGCCCTATTGAATTTCCTTCTTGTAACACATTAATATTCTCACCTTTTAAAGCCAAATAGCTATTTGGAATAGTAACATATAGTACGTTTAATAATTTTTTCATTCTTTTAACATCCTCTGCACATATGACATGGCAGTCTCTTTATTTAACAATTCTGGTAAACATATGTTGTTTAAAGAGCATTGCTTACAATGTTTTCCTGTTTTTACTTTAGGTGTATGGCGTCGCGCATAATAGTTTTTCATTTGCTCTATCATTTTGATTACTTTTTCTCTATGTTCCTTTGTGATAATAATATTATCTCTGTGACGAATCTCATGATAGTAAAAAGCGACTTCTTCTATTGTGGTCTGGAACATTTCCTCTAAACAAATTACTTGAGCGGTTGTCTGCAAAATATCCGCTTGATGCCTCTTTGGTTTTCCTCGTTTATACTCAACTGGTAAAACTTTATATTTTCCTTCTTCTCCATACAAAGTAATTCCATTCTTATCATAATGAAATTCAACCATGTCACAGACCCCATGAATAGGCAATGATGTAGAATGCACTTTGAGAGCTCTTACAAATAAAATATCTCCTCTTTTTTCGCGAATAAAAGGATCATCAACTTTAGAATGTAATAGGTTACCTTCAACAGTTAACACATTTTCTTCCCAAGCTTGTTCAATATGGATTAAAGCCCATTGTCTCGGACAAAATTCAAAATGTTGTATGCCTGAGATCATAAATGAATGTTGGTTAGAGTCCATCATATATTTCAAACTCTAGATTTTCTAAAGGTGTCACTTTAACTTCATAGTCTTCTTCAAATGAAGTAGCAACTTCTTCTGTCTTGCGTTTGACTGTTAAAGAACGGTGCACCTTTGCCGAGGAATATTGACCTAGCTTGGAATTATGTTCCCACCAAATAACCTTATTCACTTCCATGGAACCATCTGGTCTCGCTGAAGATGCATCGTTTGCAAATAACGAAATAAGTGCTTGTTTTAACTTTTCAGCATCTTCTTTTGTAAATCCTGTTTTTTCAGCAAGTTGGGGATTAATACTTCCATAAAATTTATATACTCCGAAATCCACACGATGTTTCATTCCCATTGTATCGGAAGTTTTCTGTCCTGGACTTGTTGTATTCGTTGTAGAATTTACGCTCTTAGTAATTTGCATGCTCGTAATATCAACTGGTTCAATACTTGTTGCTGTATGAATCGACACCGGTCCCCGAATTCCTATAGCCATCTTTGTATTTTTAAATGCAAATACCTGTCCAAACGCTCGAACATCATACCAATTTTCTGTTGCAATTTTTGTAGCTAAGTCTTCATCCCCCTTAGCATTATTTAATATTTTCTTCAACTCATCTATAGAATCAGCTCTATCTTTCAAGCTTCTATATTCATCATTTCTTTTCTCATCAGATTGTACAAAAATAGATTCTCCTTCATCTAATAAACGATTTCTGATTTTCCTTTTTATCGCTACATCAGAAACTTCTCCATGTCCTTCATAATCTTGACGAGGGCGGTTTCCATTCAATGGATCTCCATTGGGATTGGCTTTATCTACTGTAAATACTACAGCAAAATCAATCTTATTTTGTAATGTCATTCTTTTTCTCCTCCTTATTTTTCTTATATAATTCTTGAACTTGGCTGCTATAACCAGCTAGAAATACTGGGCTCAGTTTTTTATTTCTAGCTATTTCCATACCAATCGTATCTTCAATTTCCTGAATTTGTTTGATAAAATGCGTTTTTTTACTTCTTTGCAATCGTTGAATATATGGATTTAATTGCTTTCTAATAATATCCCATGTTCTTCCTGGACGATTAGCAAATACATTAAAATACCGAGTAGCATTTGTTGGTCGTGATTCTTCCTTATAATAATCGTTCAATACTGTTCGTTCCATAACTTCTGCCACACCTAATAGACGTCCAAACAGATAATCAATATCTTTACTATCTTTTTGTAATGCCATTGAAGGTACCTCCTTTTGATAATTTTTTTTAATTAATGCGCAAGCTATATTTAGTGTTTGCTCCCATGATTCCATCGTATCTTTAAAAGACTCTGGACGTATCACCCGTTGATAAATACTCCTTATAACATCTTTTGGGACAGGTCTTTTCTCTGTAATACAAGGCAATATACGCGTATAAAATTCCTTTTTTACTGCTGGATTTGCCCGTTCTCCATAAACGGCTTTAGCAATTGCAAAAGTTGATGGTGTTCCGATATATCTTCCAAACCGCTTAGTATCTGGATCACGATACATAAGTCTCCAAGAACATGTATCATGCCAAAACTTTAAATTACCTAAAAATATATCAGGTTCTTGCTCTTGGTAATAAACAATAGCTAATCTCCCAGATGTTGCTGCATCTAAAGCGAGATGAATAATATCCTCTTTTCCTTTATCGGAATTTTCAAAATTATGCTTCATTCCTAATATGGCTCGATTTACTTGTTTAGCGAATATCTCCTCCGTATCAGCTACTTCTACTGGGTTTTGATCGATATTCATGAATTCTCTTTTAAAATAATCTAAAGTACCATCATGAACTTGAGGTACATCAATAGTCTTTGTACCAAACGTTAAGAAATAACGAGTATCAACATGAATGGCTTGTTTTTGGTTTAACCACCTGAGCGCTTGATGTGCCTTTTGGGAAGCCTTATATCCAATTTGCACTACTTCTGTTGGCTCTTTAAATCTTCCACGATATGTATATCCACTAGAATCATTAGAAGATATTATTTTTGATTGATCCCCAGCATGGCGTAACTTAGAGCCATGTTGAGTTGTAATTACACCCTCTTCTCCAGTAACATCACAGATACCTTTTAGATATTTTTCTGTGTCCATATCCATCAATTGCTCTAGATAATGTATATAAGCGTCAAAAGCTTCTTTGTTTTCCCAGAAGTTTTTTTCGTCAGGGCTTTCTTTCAATACATCAAATCGAACAAAAGCATCAAACACTGTTCCAGTTGTCACTTTATAAATATCTGGTTTATCAATTCCATGTTTTTCACTATCACTATTTGACCAAGTCTCTATAACATTCCCACTGTCATCAGTAAAAATAATTCCTTCATTAATCAAATCCTGAATTAATGTTCCTTTTTGAATATAAGATGTTATTATTTTTACAGAAGTAGGCACCCCTGAAGCTTCTAACCATTCTTTCATTTGCGCTTCATAAGCATCAAAATTTTTGTAACGCTTCTCGTTTGTACCATATTTTTGATAGTCTTTAGCAACATAGAAAAGCTTATCGTGAACGTAATGTGGAGCTATTTTTGAACCTGCTCTATTTGCAGAATCTAAGGTCGCAGGCACGATAGTAGCAGCTTCTTCTTTTGGAATAACCTCCGCACGATGAAAATTACCGTTTCTATCCAATATCATTTCAATTTGTGCATTTTGTGCGATATGCGAAATGGGCATTAACGTAATCTTACGAGTCCCTTGTTGTTCAAATACTCCTACCATATGGGAATTTTTATCATAAATGTCTACCAATCTTTGCATCCAGCTCATCAGATGTCCTCCTCTCCGAAGATTTCTTTGTGTTCATTATCAACAGAGTTCATATTAACTCCAATTTCAAACTTCTTCTGGTTGTATTTTTTCACGCTACGAACCATTGGACATTCTTCAGGAGGAATAAAGTCAATCACACCATTTTTCATTTCAGGAATCCAAAAACGGGCTTCTAAATCGTCACCACCACTTTCATCCGGATAAGTAAAACCATGAAACATTCTCCCAAAAGAAATATCTCCTGATTCCTTATAAACACCAATACCTGATTCAAAATCACAGGCTTCTACATATCCTTGGCATTCTCTTGAACCCAAGAAAATATCTCTACGACCTCCTCTTTCAACAGACCGTTTCGCAATATTATGATGTTTATTTTCATTCCAATCATGTTTTAAATCTGGTCTATTTTTATTAAATCCGAAGTGTGCTCGCACTTGGTATTTCGGATTGCGTAAGTAAGTATAATAAGCTAATTCATTTTTATGATCTTGGTATTTCATCGGCCTCATGCTCTTTACTTCCATTTGAATCGGATTTATTACACGTACTTGGTCGATTATCCAATTAATCGATGGCTTCCAATAAATCGACTCTACAATTCCTTTTAGTGCCTGATATGTCGGGATTTGATAGCTGAATTTTTCACCGCCTATGCGTGTTACTGGATCTGTAAACAATGCATACTTTCCATATACAACAAATTCAATTTGATTTCTCATATATCTCCTCACCTTTTTTACATAATTAAATCTCCCAGTACTCCTTCTCCAAAAACAGATAGTCCATATTCTTCCGTATAAGCATCTTCATGAAGAACGTATAATGTGTCGTTATACAATGTATCAAGATGCCCTGCTTGGGCTAACACCTGTAATTGATAATCAAAAATATTTACTACATACTGTTGCGCTTCCTTCATTAATTGATTTAATTTTTCAAGAGATTGTTCCTCATTTAAATCTACAATCAACTCTTTCCCTCGAGCACCATGCGGAACAATAATTGCTTTACTGGATTGTTCAATTGCTTGAAAATTTTGTTCTACTGTTCGGTACATAGTTTGCATGACTGTTTTCGTTTCTCCATAAAACCTACTCGGATTATTCAAATGTTCAATCAATTGTCTTTCTAAGTTTTTAGGTACAAAATTATTGTTTTTAAAAAAACTATAATAATAGTAAAAATATCGTTCAATCATCTCTGGGCTTAATAAATTTTCTATATGATTGTTCTCTGTCAATACATAATCAAGCACTGTTTTAATACCAACTTTTATTTCTTTTAAATGTGTTAATGATTCTACTGCAGACTTCACTAAATAGACATCACCAAATTCTGCTTCTCCCTCACGGTTACACCGCCCTGCCGCTTGCGCTATCGAATCTAAACCCGCTAACGAACGAATAACCGCTTCAAAACTGATATCCACACCTGCTTCTATCAGTTGGGTAGAAATGCAAATTACAGGCTGATTATTCAATTTTTCTTTAATTTCTCTTAGTTTTTCTTTTCGGTGAGCTGGGCACATGGAGGTACTTAGATGAAAAATATGGTGACTCTCGAGGTTTTTTAGTGATTGGTATAAGTCAAGCACAGCTCTTTTAGTATTTAAAATAATTAATATAGTTCGATGTTTTATTGTTTTTTCTATAATAAAATCACTTAATTGTTCTGTTGACCAACCAGCTCTAGTCACATAGTTATGAAACTTTACTCTTTCAAATTCTTTTGCAACCTGAGGTAAGTTATCAATCATTTCTGCATCATCATTTAAGAGAATAGGATATTTCATATATTCTACTGCTGGTTGTGTAGCAGTACATAATAAAACACTACTTTTTCCTATTTTCGTTAAAAAGTTAACAGTTGAGTTAAACAAATCTAAATGCTTAACTGGGACAGTTTGCACCTCATCAATAACAATAACTGCATCTGTTAAATTGTGTAATCTCCTTGATTTACGTGTTCCTTTTGCGAAAAAAGTGTCCAAATATTGAACCATAGTAGTGAAGATCACTGGATGATCCCAATTATCTCTTCCTAATTGCAGTTTTTTATGGTTAGGCATCTCATAATAATCGCTATAATGATCTAATGACTGATCATCAATTATATTTGCATGATGTTCTAATACATGGGGCTCATCATCAAAAAATCTTCTTACTTCCTGAGCATTTTGCTCTAAAATGGTTGTATATGGAACAATATAAATAATTCGCTTTTTATTATGTTTGATAGCATGCTTTAAAGCATATCTTAGACTCGCAAATGTTTTACCCCCACCAGTTGGAATCGATAATTTATAAATTCCTGATTCTTTTCCAGCAACTTCATCACATTTATCAGACATCATGGATCTTAAACGATTTAATTTTGACATATTTTCAGGTGCAATATTCCACTCTTTAATTTGTTGCATGATGTTGGAATATGCCTTCTCAAAAATTTCTTTGCTGTTGTGTTGAAGAGGACTTTGATCATCCTCTTCAAATCTGCGAGTATCCGTTCTATCTGCATCAATTAAACAACTAAAAGATAGCTTCTGAATAAAACTAAAATAAATCAACGAAAACTTCTTATGTTCTTCGTCTCCTTGGATGCTTTCTATGATTTGCTTCACTTCTAATCCAGCCTCTTTAACTAAACCTTCAACCTTTATATCTAATCCAGTTCTTTTCCATTCCTGTAAAACTTCTTCATAATTAGGTAAATCCTCTTGTGAAACCCTACGAATAAAATCAGATGTCGTTCTGTCCATAGTCAAAAAGTCGTATAAACCAGCATGATGTGATAAAATATTCATACAAATAATTTCTATCGCCATATTTTGAAAGAAATCATTTTCTGTGACTAGATTTGTATTATAGAAATTCTTGTACAAAAAAACTGCTCCAGCACTAGAATGATTTATTTTAGTTTTTACTTTTTGCTTGCCAATCACAACGGATTCCAAATATTCCGTAAACTTCTTAGTTAATTTCCCCATGTCATGTAACAACCCACTAAGTTCAACAAGAGCACCCATACCTAATGGTTGGCCATATTCTCTACCTAATTTCGAAACCGCTTTCAAGTGTTCGGTGACTAATTGTCTTTCATAATCTTTTTCTCGTATATGTGCAACTAACATTTTGATTTTCCCTCCTTTTCAGAAAATTCATTAATCTTATAGTACCACAAAGGAAAAGAATGTCAATAACATTCATTACATTTAATACGAAAATATTAGTAGGTCTAATTGTAATATTAAAATTACAATTAGACTTGTATAAACATTACATTCAATACATTTCAATCCACTTCTCCTCATCGAAGAAGACACCTACTCTTACATTTTAATTTTGTATAAAGGTGTTTGTCAATTTCATTCACAAGAACGATTCATTATACCTAGTCGCCAAAAAGAGCCGCCCCCGTCGACTCTCCTTCTCTACTCTTCCACCTTCCCAGCATACAAGAAACAATCCTGCATATGATCATTCACCATACCAACCGCTTGCATAAAGGAATAACAAATAACTGGACCAACAAAGGAAAATCCTCGTTTTTTTAAATCTTTACTCATTGCTTCTGATTCCTTGGTTGATGCTGGCACTTCTGCATGGCTTTTCCAATCGTTTACAATTTGCTTACCATCCGTAAATTGCCACATATAATTTTGAAAGGAACCGAATTCCTCCTGAACCTGTAAAAAGGCTTTAGCATTTTTAATAACAGAGCGGATCTTTAGTTTGTTGCGGATGATGCCTTTGTTTTTCAAGAGCTCTTCCACTTTTTCCTCATTGTAGTAGGCTACTTTACGTGGATTAAAATAATCAAAAGCTTCACGATAATTTTCACGCCTCTTTAATATGGTTATCCAGCTTAGCCCTGCTTGCGCTCCTTCTAAGCAAAGCATTTCAAATAAATAGTTTTCATCATGAATTGGAATAACATGCCCTTTTGTTGGGGGTGGTCCCCATTCTTCATCATGATATTTTAGATAAATCTCTTCTTCTGATACCCAACTGCATCTTTGTTTATCCATTATTCTTCTTTCGTTTCTACTTCGTTTTCTTCATAAGAAACCCAGTCACTGTAACTACCTGGATATAGCTTTACGTTTTCATAGCCCGCTAGCTTCAAGCCAATATAGTTTGGACATGCAGACACACCTGATCCACAGGAAACAATTATTTCTTCATCTTTAGGTAGTGAAGCGAAGTTCTTTTTTAATGCTTCCTCATCCTTCCACAATCCATCTTCCTGTAATACTTGCTTCCAAAAGTAGTTTTTTGCTCCTGGTATATGACCAGCCTTTGTATACATTGGCTCTACTTGTCCTAAATATCTCTCTTTTGCACGTGAATCTAATAAGATTGCTGATTTATTCGCCATTTTATCTTTTACTTCTTCCATATTAACAGTCAGATTTGGAGCAATTTTAGCTTCGAAGTTTCTCTTTTCAGGCTGAGGAATTTCTTTTGTTACCTCATATCCTGCTTCTACCCATTTCTGGAATCCACCATCTAATAAATAGACGTTTTCATGACCAAAATAATGAAGTAACCACCATGCTCTAGCTGCATACATATCATTTGCTTGGTCATAGATAACCACTGTTGTATCATTGTCAATTCCTGCTTCACCTAGCTTTTTGGCAAATACATCGGTTTCTGGAATTGGATGACCTCCTCCATGTTTTCCAGGGATGCTTGATAAATCTTTGTTTAAATCAAAATGAATAGCATTCGGAATATGTCCTTCTTCATATAAGCTTCTTCCCACATTAGCTTCGGTTAATTCAAATCTTGTGTCTAAGATAACTGTATTGTCTACATTATTTTTTAAGCGCTCATTTAATTGGTCTACCGTCATTAAAACAGTCATTATTTTCCCTCCATCCATTTGAAACAGAATTATTTGACTCTTCTTTCATTATAACCTACTTATAAATTTTTTCACGTAAGAACCTGTATCATCACAACTTATAAATCAGTGTATAATTGATACAAAAGTAAAGAAAAAGGTTATGCTATAGATAAGGAGATGGTAAATATGAAACAAGATTTAATCGATCGCTTCACTACATATGTAAAAGTAGATACGCGCTCAAATGGAAATAGTTCAACAACACCCTCTACTCCAGGGCAAATGGAGCTTGCTCATTTATTAGTCAAAGAACTAGAAGCTATTGGAATGAGTGATGTTACTGTTGATGAGCATGCTTATGTGATGGCAACACTTCCTGCAAATACAGATAAAGATATTCCTACTATTGGATTTTTAGCACATTTAGATACAGCAACAGAATTTACTGGTAAAAATGTAAAGCCACAGATTGTTGAAAATTTTGATGGAAATGACTTAACTCTTAATCAGGAGCTAAATATTGTTCTTTCTACAAAGGAGTTTCCAGAATTAGCATCCTATAAAGGCCATACCTTGATAACAACAGATGGTACAACATTACTTGGAGCAGATGATAAAGCTGGAATTGCTGAAATTATGACAGCTATGCATCACTTTATTCAAAATCCAGACATTAAACATGGTAAAATTCGAGTTGCCTTTACACCAGATGAAGAAATCGGACGTGGGCCACATAAATTTGACGTTGAAAAATTCAATGCTGATTTTGCTTATACATTAGATGGCGGTCCTTTAGGCGAGCTACAATATGAAAGCTTTAACGCTGCAGGAGCAAAAGTTTTATTTAAAGGAAGTAGTGTTCACCCAGGAACTGCAAAAAACAAAATGATTAATGCCGGGAAGCTTGCTACTGAATTTATTCAAAAATTCCCTGAACAAGAAGCGCCAGAGCATACAGAGCATTATGAAGGCTTCTATCATTTAATTTCCATTCAAGGCGGAGTGGAGGAAACAGAGGTTTCTTATATTATTCGAGATTTCGATAAAGATAACTTCCAAGCTCGCAAGGAAACATTCAAAAAATTTGTGAGAGAAGTACAAAATAAATATGGAGAACAAACTGTAGAATTAAGCTTAGATGATCAGTATTATAATATGCGTGAGAAAATTGAGCCTGTTATGGAAATTGTAGATACCGCAAAAGAAGCTATGCATAAGCTTCAAATAGAGCCAATTATTGAGCCAGTCCGTGGTGGAACAGATGGTTCTCAGCTTTCTTATATGGGGTTGCCTACTCCTAATATTTTTACTGGCGGAGAAAACTTCCATGGAAAATATGAGTATATTTCTGTAGATAATATGGAAAAAGCAACAAACGTAATTATTGAAATTTGTAAGCTGTTTGCTGAAAAGGAATAGAAAGAAGTGAACCAGGAATATTATTACCATAATAATATTCCTAGTTCTTATACTCTATTCAATAGTTAGCACTGTTTCGTTATTCTCTTCCAAAAAACTCCTCATACCATGTTTTCGCTGCTTCCACCTCACTAAAGCTCAATTGATGACCTTGATTTTCCCAATGCATATGTACAGTAGCATTTGCCCCACGTAATATTTCTTCTAAGGCTATCGTTTCTTGTTCTGGAATAAGTGGGTCATTTGTTCCTGCCCCGATAAATACTGGAACTTCGGATAAATCAGCTGGTTTCATATTTTTTATCGGAACCATTGGATGATGTAAAATCGCTCCACATAATGTATCACTTTGATGAAATAATTGACTTGCTGCGATGTTTGCACCATTAGAATAGCCAATCGCTACAATATAATCACGGCGAAAACCATATTTTTCAGCCGCTTCATCTAAAAATATATTTAATTCATTTGTGCGATATTTTAAATCTTCTTCATCTAGTAATCCCTCTGCAAATCTCCGGAAAAATCTTGGCATTCCATTTTCAAGTACATTTCCTCGGACACTTAGAATATTTGCTGTTGAATCTATTCTATCTGCTAGTGCTAATAATGATTCTTCTGTTCCCCCTGTCCCATGCAATAATAATAATGTTGGTTTTTGCTTATCTATACCCTTTTTAAAAATATGAATCATTCTTTATTCCTCTTTTCTTATTAATATGAACAAAGATAGACTATTTGCGAACTTAGTTGCTTTTTTATTATTATATATGAGAAAATGTCGTTAAACTAACATACTGTTTTAAAGAGTAAGGAGATTATTTATGCGTTTAACCAAACAAAGAATACTATTTATGTTAATTTTATTAGGAGGGCTTTTATTTATTGCTGCCTGTAGTTCTGATAATCCAGATACATCTGATGTAGACAATGAATCTTCTGAAAAAGATGATGAAGAAGTTGAAAACCCAGAAGAGGGCTCGAGTGAAGAGCCAGTAACTTTGCCTGAGGAAGTTTTACACAAGTCAAACACTGGAGATATGGTAACTGCCCTGCAGCATATCTTAATTGAGATTGGTTATCCAATTGAAGTGACTGGTACGTATGATGAAGAGACAACATGGGCAATTACTGACTTTCAATTACAACACGAAGCATTAAACGCCACTGGAATCTATGAATCTGAGACAAAGAGTGAAATTGAACAGATACTCGAAGGAGGAAATCAAGTGGAAAGTGGAGAAAACCTATCAAAACCGGCTAACAATCAAGCAGAGGAAAAGAGTGAATTAGGAAATCCTTATGATGTGCTAGCATTAATTAACAAAGTAAATCTTCTGCCTGCAGACTACTATCCTGAGGATTTGACTGTTCCAAATGTTCGTTTTTCATTTGACGGGGATGATCCTAAAAAGCAATTACGTAAAGTAGCTGCTGATGCACTTGAAGAATTGTTTGCGGCGGCTGACGAAGCTGGTCTTGAATTATTTGCATTATCTGGTTTTCGTTCTTATGATCGACAGGATGCAATTTTTGCTGCAAACGCACAAAAGCATGGAGAAGAACATGCAAATACCTTCAGTGCACGTCCTGGAGAAAGTGAACACCAAAGTGGATTAGCGATGGATGTGACAAGTCCAGCGGTTAACTATGATCTAGTTATTGAATTCGGAGAGACAGCTGAAGGAAAATGGCTCGCAGAAAATGCAAGTAAATTCGGATTTATCATCCGCTTTTTAGAGGGTAAAGAAGATATTACACAATACCAATATGAGCCATGGCATATACGTTATGTAGGTGTCGAAGTTGCTAAAGAAGTTATGGATCAAGGGATTACATTAGAAGAATATTTTGCTAATAAAGAGTAAATCACAGAGAAATCGCGCCAGACAAATGTCCAGCGCGATTCTTTCTACTCAGATTCTATTTCAGGTTCTGGCTCTACTTTTGTTTCAGCAATTTTTTTTACATTATTCACAAAAGAAGTCGTCATTCTTCCACTGCTTAATTGTAGAAGCATAAATAAACGTAAATACCATTTTAATGGCCTTGTTCGTGTTGCATAGGTGAAATGTGTTTTATTTTCATCGATTTCCTTTAATGTATAACTTGTTGTTATTTCAAATAAACCACTATGTACAAAGCTTTCTTCTAAATGCTTCTCTTTTGGCTGATTACTATATTCTAAAATCTTCACTTCAAAAGTTTGAAAACGACTACCTACTTTAAATGCCTGCTTATATATACTATCAATTCTATTTTCTGTTTCAGTTACTGTTTCAAGCTCTATCAGATTAGGCATCACCTTTTGTCTATCTTCAACAGATCCATCAAATAGACGCCACACATGATCTATTGGTGCATTGATTTCAATATCTCTTTTCCACTTCTTCATCTAAATCCTCCCGCACATCCATTTTCTTTCTATTTATTGTAGCATCTAGTTATACTTTGAACAAAAGTTAATAACATCTGATTATTGTTTTAAAAATAGAGAGCTAATCATTTAACATCTTTATTCTTTTTCCATACTTGCATTGGGTTATCTATCTCTTTTGTTAATGGCATCTGGCGCATTTTTAATTGTCTTTCTTTACGAGGTTTTGCAAAATCTGCATATAAAGATACCGATCTCCCCATTCCATATGTTGCAGTTTCTTCAATAGATATTCCATAATATCCTTCCTCTATTCCCGCCATATACATCGCCGCTAAGCACATGGGACAAGGTTCACCACTTGCATACATAATATGATCTGATAAATCATGTGTTTGTAATTTCTCCTGTGCACGTCTAATTGCTAGTAATTCAGCATGCCCACTGGAATCATATTTGAAATGAAGTTCATTCACACCTTCAGAAATAATTTCTCCATCCTTTACAAGTACTGCTCCAAAAGGATCTCCACCTTCTTGTACATTCTTCAAAGCTAATTCTGCTGCTCTTCTCATGAACTGGTCCATTAGATAACCTCCTATTATTATGTATTCAAAAAATTCAATAAAAAAGACCTATTAGTTTTTTTCATAGACAATCTTTAAATCTCCAGCCTTAATCCATCCACGTTTTCGCATCCAAACAGTGAGAAATATACTAATTAATGCTGGGGCAATAAAATGCAAAATAATAATTTGGAGCAATATATCAAGGGAGAATCCCATTGTTTCAAAAGTCATTAATTGTCCAACAAAACCACTAGTTCCCATACCTGCACCAGATGCATTATTTTCTAATTGAAAACCAACAATAGCAATTGGAGCTAAAATAACGCCAGCAACTGTTGGCGGAATCAGGATACGTGGGTTTTTAATAATATTTGCTACATGTAGCATAGATGTACCAATCCCAACAGCTAAAACTCCACCTATTCCATTATCCCGACGACTCATCACCGCAAATCCGATCATCTGTGCTACACAACCGATTGTTGCTGCCCCCGCTGCCAAGCCTTCTAGTCCTAGCATAATCGCAATTGCAGCACTAGAAATTGGTGCTGTTAATGCCCAGCCCATCAGCACCGCAACCAAAATGCTCATTACAAAAGGCTGCTGCATGGTTGACCAATTAATCACACTTCCTAATCCTGTCATCATAGAATTAATCGTTGGCCCAATAAAGGAACCAACTAGAAATGCTATAGCAATTGTAACAAAAGGTGTCACAATAATATCAAGACGCGTCTGCTGGTAAACTATTTTTCCAAGTTCACATGCCAAGAGCACTGTAACATAACTTCCCGCTGGCCCTCCCAATTCAGCACCAAATGCTCCAGCAAATACAGCAGAAAACAACACTAATGGTGGTGCTTTTAAACCGTAAGCAATCGCGACACCAATTGCTCCTCCCATTATTTTTGTATCCATTGCAAATTTGCCCATCTCGATGAAAGCATTCGCAATTTCTGGAGAAAATTCAACAATTAATTGTTCACCAATTGTTTTAATAATAAGTCCAATAATTAAAGATGAAAATAAACCCAGTGCCATAAAGCTAAGTGCTGTAATAAAATATGTTCTTGCTGATAAAGTAACACCCTTCTTTTGTAAAAATGCTTTCAAAACACTGCCTCCTTAGATTGTGAAATTATTCACATACTTTTGCAAAAAAATGCAAAATTCTTTTATCTATTATGTACTGATTCTTATTCAAATATCAAGTCAAACTTTTTCCCTACTAATGTCTATTTGCTTTTGCAAAAAGGATTCGCTATAATTTTAATTGAAAATAATTATCAATGATAAACCTATTAGATTACTTTAGATAAGGGGAATTTTAGTTATGAGTGAATTGGTAGAAAAACAAAAGTCTGAATTAGCAAAAATTATCCGTGAACGTCGTGCTGTAAAAAATAATTATACAGATAAAGAAGTTACAGAAGAAGTAGTTCTAGAACTTCTTGATGATGCAAGCTGGGCACCAACTCATGGAATGAGACAACCTTGGCGTTTTATTTTTGTTCATCAGGATCAAAAAGCGGATTTTGCTAAAAAAGTTGCTTCTACATATCCAGAGGATAAGCAAGAAAATCGCGAAAACTTCTTAAACGAACCTAATGCTTTCTTAGTTGCGATTATGGAAGTACCAGATAATCAAAAACAGTGGGACGAAAACTTCGGAGCTATCTCTTGTATGCTACAAAATTTCTGGCTACTTGCCTGGGAGAGAAAATTAGGTGTGGTATGGCGCACTAATCCACATGTTTATGAGGAAAAAGTAAAAGAAATTCTCGATGTGAAAGAAAACGAAAAAATTGTTGGCTTTGTTCATCTTGGATATTTTGAAGAAGCACCAAAGAAAAAAGAGCGTATCCCTGTAAAAGAAAAATTTTCTGTATATAAAGCATAGAAATAAGAAACAAAGGACTTTGGCGAATGAAAGCCAAAGTCCTTTGTTTCTGTTTAGTCGTTCCAGGCAGAGCTTTTAAGATCAGCATCTGCTTGATGACGTTCTATTGCTAGTTTAATTAATTGATTGATTAACTCCGGATAAGAAATCCCGCTCTCTTGCCATAATTTAGGATACATACTGATTCTAGTAAAACCAGGTAATGTATTGATTTCATTCACGTAAATCTTCCCATCCTCTGTTAAAAAGAAATCCACTCGTGCCAAACCTTCACATTGAAGTTCTAAAAATGCATGAATCGCAACCTCCTGCATTTTCTTAACTATTTCCTCATCTAACTGTGCTGGGATTTCCAATTTCGCACCTTTTTCATCAATATATTTTGATTCATAAGAATAGAATTCTGTTTGTGGTAAAATTTCCCCTGGAACAGAAGCAATCGGCTCTGCATTACCTAATACAGAAATTTCGATTTCTCTTCCTTTAATAGATTCTTCTATAATAATTTTATGATCATATTGGAATGCATCCTCTACTGCCTCATAAAATTCTGCTTCAGTATCTACTTTACTTACCCCGACAGATGAGCCTTGATTTGCCGGCTTAATAAATATAGGCGTGCCAATTGCATCTACTACCTCCTGATAGTTAATGGTATTTTTCTTCGCTTTTGTAAATGCAAATCCCTTTGCCACATTGATCCCGGCATGTGTTAATAAACGTTTTGCGATATCCTTATCCATACAAAGCGCAGAGCCTAATACATTCGCGCCAACAAATGGCAAGTTTGCTAGACGCAACATCCCTTGTAAACTACCATCCTCACCTAATGTACCGTGTACAATTGGAAATACTACATCAAGCTGTCCTAGCATTCCTGCTGAATCTGCATGAATAAGCTGTTGATCTGTTTGGCCAGGAATAATAGCTACTGGATTATTTGATTTATTTAATTGAATAAGCTTTGGATTTTCTGCATGTAATAAATAAGAGGATTGATCATTTAAATACCACTTTCCATGTTTATCAATTCCTATTAAAACAACTTCATATTTATCCTTATCAATTGCATCTACAATATTTTTCGCCGATTGCAACGATACTTCATGTTCAGCAGATTTACCTCCGAAAATAATTCCTACTTTAACTTTACTCATTACCTTGCCCCTTCCTCACTGACTAACCAATTCTTCTTGTAAGAACTTTTTCATTCACAATATTTTATTTATTACTTTTAAATAGCCTTATATGTTCTCTCTAAAAAACCTTATCTTTAAGATAGCATATTCAATCCCATTTCATAAAGAGCATTTTCATTTAAATTCCGTAACAAGTTCTTCTTCATATATGATTGTTTCTTTATTTTCAAAGCAGGACTAATATGTCCCATTATATTTTCTTAAAAAATATCTAAAAAACGCTTGACAGATGAAAATAATTCCTTTACGATTAATGACAATATTAACACACATAATTAAGCGATGACGAAGAGTAGTAATCTTTCGTAACACATCAAGAGAGCTGGTGGTTGGTGCAAACCAGTGTGAGCGATAGGTGAATGGACTTCTGAGCTTCCAAACCGAACCTTTATGCAGTAGGCTTTGGCGATTTTATCTCAACGTTATCTGAGATAAATATTCAGTAATGGAATTCATTACTCGATATTGCTAAAGTGAGCTGTTTTTTATAGCTAATTAAGGTGGCACCGCGATTTCCTCGTCCTTGTTTTTGGGATAGGGGTTTTTTTGTTTTTAAAAATAGATAAATTAAATTGTTGAGTAAGAAAAGTAAGCTAATCATAAGTATTTCAGAGAGCCGGTGGTGGTGGGATTCCGGTATGTGGACGTTAGCTGAATGGCCTTACGAGAGGTTTCCTGAACAAATAGTAGGGAAACACGGCTTCCTCCGTTATCAGGATAGGATATTCATTAAGTAAATCACTTAACTGTATCTGAATCGAGATGAAAAAGCTTTTTCTTTTTCAAATAGAGGTGGCACCACGGTCACAATCGTCCTCTTTATACATGTATAAACAAATACTGTATAAAGAGGACTTTTTTATTTAAAGAGAATGTTCAAAAGACCAACAAAAAAGTCCTTTTTGAACACAAACTTAAAGGAGGAATTTAAAATGATTAAAACATTATCCTATAAATCCAAGAATATGAACGCTGATACACTAACACCAATAGGAATCTTTCAAAATATGGATGGGAAAAAGAAATTTTTACTAGAAAGCTCTTATCAATATGAAGCAAAAGGGAAATTTTCCTTTATCGGTTCAAATCCTTACCAAGAAATTATTGGTAGTGGCAATACTACAACTGTTATTGATTGTCAAACAAAGGAAGAGCAAGTAATCGACCAAAATATTCTACAGTATGTGAAAGAAAATTTACCGAATATCGAATATGAACTTCCTCTCGCTTTTACAGGTGGTGCAGTTGGTTATATTGGCTATGATGCAATTCGCGCATTTGCTCCAATTGGCGAAGAGCTTCCTGATGAACTAGAGATGCCTGATGTACACTTTATGGTCTTTGAAAACTTAATTGTTTATGAGCATGGAAATGACACTGTGCATATTATCGCTACAAATCTTCATAACGAAAAAGAAGAACAACTGGATGAACGAATTAATCAAATAGAAAAATCCTTATATCAACATAAACCAGAACAAGAAAATGAAGCAGAAGCTTTAGAATTCAATTTTAAACCTGATATCCCTAAAGAAAAATTTATTGAAAAAGTAAAAGCAGCTCAGAAATATATTCACAGTGGAGAAACTTTGCAAATCGTTATATCTCAACGAATGAAAGCAGACTTCCAAGGAGATCCATTTAGATTTTACCGTAAATTAAGAAGAGCTAACCCTTCACCTTATATGTTTTACATCGATTTTGAAGATTATTTAATTATCGGAGCATCTCCTGAAAGTCTCGTGCAGGCAACTGGGAAGCATGTTGTTACAAATCCAATTGCTGGAACAAAACCACGTGCAAACTCTGAGGCAGAAGAAAAACAAGTGATTAAAGACTTTCTAAAGGATCCAAAGGAATTATCTGAACATGAGATGCTTGTTGATTTAAGTAAGAGTGACTTCAGTAAGGTTTGTGACCCTGAAACAATCACAGTACCAACCTATATGAAAATTGAGAAATACCAGCATGTTATCCATATCGTTTCTGAAGTTCAAGGAGAATTAAAAGAAGATGCAACAAGTATTGACGCATTAATTGCTTGTTTACCTGCTGGAACTGTTTCCGGTGCTCCTCGACTTCGAGCAATGCAGATTATCAATGAAATCGAAGAGAAGAAACGCGGATTTTACTCTGGTGGTATTGGCTATATTGGCTTTAATCGTGATCTGAATATGGCGCTTGCAATTCGTACAATGGCTGTAAAGGATGGCAGTGCTTATTTACAAGCTGGAGCTGGAATTGTAGCAGAATCTAATCCTGAAATGGAATACTATGAAACAATGCATAAGTCTAGATCCCTTATGGAAGTTACAAAATGAATGAACAAAGGAGTCATCCCGATGAAACATTATATTGAAAAGCTTATTAATAAAGAAGATTTAACGATAGATGAGATGAGAGCAGCAACAAATGCCTGCTTTGAAAATGTAACAGATGTACAAATTGCAGCTTTCTTAACAGCATTACGTGCCAAAGGAGAAACAGCTGATGAAATTACTGGGCTTGCTGAAGTCATTCGTAGTAAATCCACTTTAAGCTCCATTAGTTTCCAAAATGTTATGGATAACTGTGGTACAGGTGGAGATGGTGCAAACAGCTTTAATATTAGTACAACAGCTGCATTTGTTATTGCAGGGGCTGGTGTAAAAGTAGCAAAGCATGGTAATCGTAGTATTTCTAGTAAAACTGGGAGCGCTGATGTGTTGGAGCATTTAGGTATTTCATTAACCCTAGATAAACATCAAGTTGAAGAAATGCTTCAGGAAAATAATATTGCTTTCTTATTTGCACAACATGTACATTCACGCCTAAAACAAATTATGAAAGTACGTAAAGAACTCGGTTTACCAACCATTATGAATTCGATAGGACCTTTAACAAATCCTATCGAACTAGATACACAATTACTTGGAATCTATAATCGCCATATGCTACATGACATGGCTGAAGCTTTGTATAAATTGGGCAGAAAACGCGCGATCGTATTAAATGGAGCTGGCTATATGGATGAAGCTTCCCTTGCTGGCGAGAATCATTTAGTATTACTTGAAAATAAGAAATTAACACCATTCACATTAACTCCAGAAGAAGTAGGCTTGCCAACATATAGCCTAGAAGATATTCGTGGTGGAGACGCGAAGGATAATGCAGAAATTTTACTAAATGTCCTTAAAGGTAAACCAGGCGCTTACTTAGATACTGTACTTCTAAATGCAGGACTTGGTCTATTTGCAAACGGTGCTGCAGGCTCTATTCAAACAGGTATTGCAATGGCTCAAGAAAGCATTGATTCTGGCGCAGCAATGGAGAAATTACAAACATTAATTAACTACAGCAAGTCCTTTACTAGTAAGGTGGTTTAAATGACAATATTAGATAAGATTTTAATTGAAAAAGCAAAAGAAGTAGAGAAACTAAAAGAAAAAACATATGACACTGCCTCCACCTATACAGGGCAAACATTTCGTGAGCGAATTCGCTCCTCTCATATGAATATTATTTCGGAAATAAAACGTTCTTCCCCTTCTAAAGGAGAAATACAAATGGATGTTAACCCGATTGAACAAGCAAAAACATATGAGGCACATGGAGCAACTGCAATTTCTGTGCTAACAGATGAGCCCTTTTTCAATGGCTCTATGGAGGATTTACGTGCCGTAAGAGAAGTCGTTAATATCCCTATTTTATGTAAGGACTTCATGATTCACCCTGTTCAAATTGATCGCGCTAAAGAAGCTGGAGCAAATATTATTTTATTAATCGTTGCTGCACTTCAGCATAATAAACTTTTTCACCTATATGAATATGCGAAAAGCCTAGACCTTGAAGTTCTTGTTGAGGTGCATAATGAAGATGAAATGGAACGGGCATTAGATTTAGGTGCTGATATCATTGGGATTAATAATCGTGATTTAAAAACATTCGAAGTGGACTTAGAAACAACGGATTATCTGGCATCAATGGTCATTGACCCGGAGACAATTGTTATAAGCGAAAGTGGAATTCGTACAAAAGAAGATGTAGAAACAGTTGCAAAGGCAGGAGCAAATGTAATTCTAGTTGGTGAAACGTTTATGCGTTCTAATAATTTACAAGCAACCTTTGAAGAACTACAAATTCCTTTAAAAAACACTGAGGATTGATGCTTCATGATAATCAAAATCTGTGGTATAAAAACAATTGAAGCTGCTCAAGTTGCAGCGGAAAAAGGTGCAGATTTTATCGGTTTTATTTTTGCACCAAGTAAACGCCAGATTTCACCAGCACTAGCGAAAACAATCACATCTTCTCTCCCCCCTTCTGTAAAAAAAGTTGGCGTATTTGTCAACGAAACAGTAGAAAAGATGGAACAAATTACAAAAGAAGTTGGGTTAGATTTTGTTCAATTACATGGAGATGAATCAGCTGAAATAGCAAAACAGCTCTCTGCCAAAGTAATTCGTGCCTACTCTAGCAATCATTTGGCAGAAGCAGACTTTTCCTCGTATCCTTGCGATTATTTATTAATGGATAGTCCTGGTGAAGCCTATCGTGGTGGGAGTGGAAAAGTATTTGATTGGAGCCTCCTTGATACATTAGCTGTTCCGAGAGAAAAAGTAATTTTAGCAGGAGGGCTCTCTAGTGAAAACGTAGAACAAGCAATTAAACTAGTAAGCCCTGCCGGAATTGATGTATCTAGTAATGTAGAAACAAACGGTAGAAAAGACCATGAGAAAATAAAGCAATTTATTCAAGCTGCTAGATACGCAGAACATCAGATAGATAAGGAGATGAAATAATGAATTACACAATGCCTAATGAGCAAGGACGATATGGAAGCTTTGGCGGTAAGTTTGTACCAGAATTATTAATGCCCGCTCTAATAGAGTTAGAAGCTGCCTATACAGAAGCAAAAAATGACCCTGCTTTTATAGAAGAATTGCAGCATTATTTAACACAGTATGTTGGTCGTGAAACCCCTCTCTATCATGCTGAAAACTTATCACAAAAAGTTGGTGGTGCTCAGCTTTATTTAAAACGTGAGGATTTAAACCATACAGGTGCACATAAAATTAATAATACAATTGGGCAAGCATTGCTTGCAGTAAGAATGGGTAAAAGAAAGATTGTTGCTGAAACAGGTGCAGGACAGCATGGTGTTGCCACAGCAACTGTTTGTGCACTTCTTGGATTAGAATGTGTTGTCTTTATGGGAGCAGTCGATATCGAAAGACAAAAATTAAATGTATTTCGCATGGAATTACTAGGTGCGAAAGTAGAAAGTGTTGAATCTGGAAGCGGAACATTGAAGGATGCCGTAAATGATGCATTACGCTACTGGGTTAGCCATGTCGAGGATACACATTATATTTTAGGCTCTGTTGTAGGTCCACATCCATTTCCCAAAATTGTACGTGACTTCCAAGCAGTTATCGGTCAAGAAACAAAGCAACAAATTTTAGATAAAACAAATTCTCTACCTGACGCAGTTGTTGCAGCTGTTGGTGGTGGGAGTAATGCAATGGGAATGTTCTATCCATTTATTGATGATGAATCTGTAAAAATGTACGGAGTAGAAGCTGGTGGATTAGGTATAGATTCTAATAAACATTCAGCTACATTATCAGCTGGCTCTGTTGGAATTTTACATGGAACCATGACCCATTTGCTTCAAGATAGGGATGGCCAAATTGAAGAAGCATTTTCTATCTCTGCGGGTCTCGATTATCCTGGAGTTGGTCCAGAGCATAGTCATTTACATGAGCTTGGTCGTGTCACATATGATTCTATTACAGATGAAGAAGCATTAGAGGCATTCCAATTCCTATCCAAAACAGAGGGTATCATTCCAGCATTAGAAAGTGCCCATGCAGTTGCTTATGCGGTGAAATTGGCAAAAGAGATGGACCCAAGTCAGAAAATCGTTATTTGTCTATCTGGACGCGGAGATAAAGATGTTGCACAAGTCAAAGATATATTGGGAGGAATCAAACATGGGTAAAATGCATATTGATCAAACCTTTCAAGAAAAATTAGCTGCAAACTCAAAATTATTTATTCCATATATTATGGCTGGAGATAGTGGGCTAGATCAGCTGAATGAACAAATCGCTTTTCTAGAAGAATGTGGTGTATCAGCGATTGAGCTTGGTATTCCCTTTTCTGATCCAGTTGCAGATGGTCCAACAATTCAAGCTGCTGGACAACGCGCATTAAAAGCTGGAACAACTTTATCAGGTGTTTTAAAAGAACTAGAAAAATCTAAAGAAACACGCCATGTACCAATTATACTAATGACTTATATTAACCCTATTTTCCGCTATGGCTCTGCTAAGTTTGCTGAGAATTGTGCAGCTGCTGGAGTAGATGGTGTTATTATTCCTGACGTGCCAATGGAAGAAGAATTACTTCTTTCAGAAAGCTTAAAGGAAAACGATATTGCCTTTATTCGATTAGCTGCTCTAACCAGTACAAAAGAAAGAATTCAGGCAATAGCAGAACGTTCTGAAGGCTTCCTATATGCAGTCTCTGTCACAGGAACAACAGGAGCTAGAACAACCCATAAGGATGGAGTAGGAGATTATCTAGCATCATTAAAACAAGCTAGCTCCGTTCCTGTACTTGCCGGATTTGGTGTCTCCTCTATTGAGCAAGCACATGCATTAAGCAAGCATTGTGACGGTGTTATTGTAGGAAGTACCATCGTAAGTCTTCTTCATGAAGGAAAAAGAGAAGAAATAACAGAGCTCATTCAAGGATCTATTGCTAAATAGGATAACTTTACTTTTTTAAAATATTTCGTTAGGATTATATGTAGTTATAAATGAATATTTCCACACTAGGGGAGCTTCTAGCTGAGAAGAAAACTTTCTGACCCTTATAACCCGAACTAGGTAATACTAGCGTGGGGAAGTGTAGTCAAAATGATACGTATCATTGCATACATTAAGACTGCCCTTTTCCAAGGCGCAGTCTTTTATTTTCTTTCAGCAGAATACTTCTTCCTCTATAGCTAGTGGACAAGTAAATCTCTGGCAAATATCACAGATGTTAATAGAAAAATCTAGAGATCATTATGCCAAAACATCATTATTTATTAATTTTAAAGGAGGATTTTTAACATGGAATTAACTTGTGGTACAAGTAAAATTGCAGGTGCTAGTTTTTCAATTTATCCAATGAGTGATGACTTTGTGGATATTATTTTAAATGCATTAAAAGAGGTCGATACTTCCAAAGTATGGGTAGAGACAGATGATGTTACAACAACTGTTCGCGGGAAGCTTGTACATGTATTTGATGTGACAGCTGCTATGTTCCTACATGCTGCTAAAACAGGAAAGCATGTAGGTTTACAGGTAACTTATTCACTTGGTTGCCCTGGTGACTCTACTGGTGATGTATTTATGGCTGAAGATGATGTTCGTCTCAATCAACCTAACTTTGCAGATTTAAAACAATATGTAGCTGCAAAATTTTCGCTTTACCCTTTAGGTGGTGGGCAATATATGGATATTATTTATAGCCAAATTGAGGCAATGAGAGCATATGTTGAGGTGTCAAAAGCACATTATTCTACCCGTTTACATGGGGAAGCTGTTGATGTATTTAAAGGACTCGAATCTGTATTCCAAGCAACTGTTGATGGCGGTTCAAGCCATACTGTGATGACTGTTTCTATCTCTGCAAATAGCCCATCGCATGTAGAATAAAAAGAGTTAGAGTTGGCTTATCAATGTAGTAAGCCAACTCTAACTCTTTTATGGTAGTTCTATAACATCTTGATTTTTTATCCTATTTTCTAGATTTCATCCATTCATTTTGTACGATTATTCGGCTATTCCACATTCATTTTTGTAAATAAAACTGCCCAAACTTTGCTATGTCTGTAGAAAATTGAATGCCTCCCCAGTGTGATTTCCATCTGAATTGGTATCCTATAATCCTTAATCTTTAAACCTCTAATAAACGTAGTTCTAAGCCCCTTCTGCAATCACTTTATCGTTTCTGACGAGCATGAAACTAATGTAATTCAAGTTTTCCTCTTCCACAGCATCTAAAAAAGATAATATCGCTTTAGACGAAATTCCTTCATCTTCAGAAGTACTTCGATATAGTTGATTTTCATTGTTCAATTCATTATTCTTCCATCTTACGTACATTCCAAAGAATCAACGAGTCCATCCACTCTAATCCCTCTATCGTATCTCTATATGCATAAAGCGCATTACCATCTCCAACTTTTATGATTGGTCGATAATCTATAAACCATCTTTGTAAATCATCATACAATTTTTGCGCGCCTTCTAGATTAGGCTGGCTCCATATCTCATCTAACAAGGCATCGAGCTCTGGGCTATCTGTCCACCCCGAAAAGCTACTGTTCATGAACAGTAATGAAGTTGGTTCAGGTCTTGGAGTATCAGACTTAGTATAGAGATCATATGCATTCTCATCTTCACGTAATTCGGAAACGGTAGCAGAATCATATACTGCTAATTTTGCATTCATTCCTAGTTTTTCGAGCTGTTCTTGAAGGACAACAGCTGAATTATAGATATAGTCATGATCTCTTCCCGTCAAAATAGTGATTTCTTCACCATTATATCCCGCTTCCTCCAGAAGCTCCTTAGCATAATCTATATCATTTTGGTTGTACCTATCTTTTCCATAATCACTGTACCACTGTTCCTCTTGATGAGACATCATCAAATTATGACTGAGGTTATAATACTCTGGATCTGTAAAAGAGGCCATCAAAATATCCTCATTATTTAATCCAATTGCTATAGCTTCCCTGGCGATTGGATTTGCAAATAATCCTTTCTTTTTGTTAAAGTAAATACTTAATCTGTTGTCAGATGCCGAATCTATCTTGATATTTTCATTATTTTTTAACTGATCCAAACCATCTATAGGAAGACTTGAAGCAATATCATACTCACCAGACATTAAGCCAGACATCGTCGTATGAGAATCAGGAGTATAATGTAAGTACAAATCATTTACAAGTGCCTCTTTTTTACCATATAACCCATCTGCCGGTTCGTTAATCGGTTGATAATCTTCAAATCGTGTTAGGTGAATATACTGATCTTGTTTCCATTCTTCAAATTTGAACGGACCAGTTCCAATATACTCATTAATACTTTCCTCACCCGCACTTTCCACAATTTCTTTCGGCATAATTGAAGGCAAGTTAGCACCATTAAATGCTAAGACAGCGAGAGTAATTGAAACTGGTTCAACAAGTTCCAAACTAGCTGTATAATCATCAACCTTTATAAATTCAGCTCCCTCAAAGGTTTCTTTCCCGGTGCCAGATAGTTTTAGCCATCTATTCATGGAAGCCACAACATCATCTGCATCCATCTCCTCACCAGTATGGAATAAAACTCCTTTTCGTAAATTAAAGGTAATTGTTTTTCCATCCTCACTCTCTTCCCATGATTCAGCTAACATTGGCTTGACATTATAATCTAAATCAAATGTGACTAGCGTTTCAAATATATTTCTCGTTACTTCAATAGTGGATCGTGCAGTAGTAAGATGGTTATCTAATGATGGAGGTTGTGAAGGAAAGGCCACATTTAGTTCTCCTTTTATTTCTTTTGGGTCTTCTTTCTCATTATTGCTTGAAGTCGAATTTGAACATGCAATCAATGCCATTGATAACAATAAAATAAATAGTAATTTAAACACACTTAAATACTTAATCTTTTATACCCCCTCATATCTACACTTGTAATTCTTATGCCTCTAAAATAAGCTTTCTAGATAAGTTAAATAGCACAAAAAACATTCACCTCCCTCAACAGTTTTTCAGGAAATTTAGTTAATGAAAATCATCCTTTATGCAGCTTATTTAGCATTTTACTTAGTTTATTAATACGCAAAATTTTTCCTAATTTTGGGTGCCAGATATTATATAAACTATATTGAATAGAAAACATTAAATAATGATTTATCTAACATTCTGGACTAGTGTTATTTTTACTCTATTACGATGGTTCATCATCCGCTAAATCATTCATTACATTACAACTTGCCTCAATTCCTTTGAAGAATAAATCGACATTCATATTTTCATTTGGTGCATGATTGTCTTCATCTGCGTTAGCATAAGGTACACTTATCGATGGTTTGTTAAGCACATCTGTAAAGATGTTGTTTGGGCCTGAAGAACCTGCTGCTAGGAAAATCAAAGCTTTTTGTTCATATGTTTTTTCAATCGATTTAATAACAGCTTGTACAACAGGTAAATCAGTGGGAATACGCGATGGAGGAAATGAGCCTTCTCCACTTACTTTTATATCAGGTGCTATTTTTTGAATATGATTTTTGATTTTATTGAAAATATCTCTAGGATCTTGATCCGCTACTAGCCTAACATCAAGTCTTACTGTTGCAGTGCTTGGAATAATGGTTTTATGACCTTCACCCATATATCCGCTTGCTATACCATTAATATTAAATGTTGGGACAACTGATTTATTTTTAAAATAGGTTTCACCATCCATGTCTAAATGTTTTAAACCATAAGTTTTTGCTTTTTCATCTGCATCAAAATAATTGGAACGAATAATTTCTAAATCTCTTTCGCTTAATGCTCGAACATCATCATAAAATCCTTCAACTTGAACAGTACCATCTGGTGTACGCAACGCGCTTAATAAATCAATTAATTTCCAAGCAGGGTTTGGTACTATATTTCCTTTATTTCCAGAATGATGGTCACGGTCCGCACCTGTAGCTGTTAACTCTAAAGATACCATCCCCCGTCCGCCCAAATTAATGATTGGTGCACCACTACTATCAAGTGGACCATCTGAACGATAAATTAAATCTGCTTGTAACATTTCTTTATGCTTTACCATAAAAGGTTTTAAATTAGGGCTCCCATTCTCTTCTTCACCGTCAAAAATGAATTTTAAATTAATTGGGATAGATCCTTGAAGGTCTAATAAGGTTTTCACAGCCAAAATATGGGCTAATAATTGTCCCTTATTATCGCCAACACCGCGTGCGTAAATTTTATTATTACGAATAATGGGCTTAAATGGCGGTGAAATCCATTTATCAAGTGGTTCTGGTGGTTGAACATCATAATGACCATAGATTAAAAGCGTAAACTCATTTTCTGGTGACATTAAATCTCCATATACAAATGGGTGGCCATTAGATTCCATTATCTTTACATTTTCAATTCCTGCTTTTTTCATTATTCCTTGCAATAAATCAGCACATTCTTTTATTCCTATATTTTGAGAACTGATACTGGGTTGCTTTAATAAAGTAAATAAAACATCTATAAATTCCTTTTGGTTTTTATTTATGTATTTTTTTATTTGCTCCCTATTAGTCATTTTATCCCGCCTTTGTAAAATACTCTGAATCATTCAAATGGTTAGATGAGTTAATTTGTAAACCATTTATCAAGTTACTTCATCTTTATAAAGGTACAATTACTTTTATGAATGTATGCTTCTTACTTATCCCATCCCTTATACAAAAATCTTTCTCCGTTCGTTTAATTTTAATTTTAATATTCTGATAAAACAAATTAAATTTAATTATCTGATATCATAAAAAGATTTTATATATTATTCGAATATCACCAATAGATTATTTGCCCCCCTCATTCTTTCCCCCTCAAAAAAAGAGAGTATAGAACATTTATCAATGTCTATACTCCTACAGGTTATTTATGGGTTGAGAAAAATCCGCTGTCAATCATCAGCGTTGTACTTTATTTATATGCTCCTTTTTCTTCATTGCATGAGCATCTCTCCTAGGACAAACAATTGTTTCTATAAAAATCTTGGACAAATGCTTCATTTTTCATAGAAATAGACTATCAAACAAGTACATTAAATCTTGTGACATATAGTGATAGTGCAAGATAATTATGTAAAGGAGAGATTTGCTAATGAGCTGCAATTGTTCAGGTTCAAGAGGAAACTTTAATGGAGATGATTGCGTAAAAGATGTTATTCGCAAAATTATTCGTGCTCAACGTCGTGCAGTAGAAGCTGAAGAGGATACATGCTTCACTAGCTGTGATCGGTCTATTGAAGAATTACTTTCCCCATTTGAAGAAAACAGAGAACGTTTACGTCATAACACGATTCCATTTATTTTATTCTGTAAAGGCAACTGTAAACCATTTGTTGGCGCAGGTGTAAGGAGAGAGCATAGCCGAAGATCAGAGCGCGAAGAATTTGAGTGCTTTGAATCACCTATTTTCCGTGCAAAATCATTTGTCAATGGAAATGAAGATTGTGTGCGCTTAGAATTATTAGTACCTGTTCGTCACCGAAGAAACCATGAGCATGAGGAAAAACATTCACACGAACATTGTAAGGGACAGAGTGTCTGTGATTTCATACCAGAGGGAACTCGAAACTTCCGTGCTACAGGAATTTGTATCACCGTTGATTTAGACTGTTTCTGCGGAATTTCTTGTCTTGATCCAATTACCCCATTACGTGCTCGCGACGAAGACTAAGGAAAAAAGGAGAGTATTACCTGGAAAGCAATTTCTAGGTAATTTTCTCCTTTTCTATGTTACAATGCAGCAAAGGAGAGAATATAATATATGACTCATTTACATTCTATTGAAGCTGTTACTGATTTTATTCATACACATTCGCTTGCTTTTCTTTATATTTCACAGCCAAATTGCAGTGTTTGTCACGGCCTCCTCCCACAGGTCCAGCAATTGCTAGAGGATTACCCCGCTATTCAACTGGCTCATATCGATGCTACAGAAGTTCCTGAAGTTGCAAGTAGATTCTCTATTTTTACTGTTCCTGTGCTCCTACTATTTTTTGAAGAAAAAGAATATATTCGTGAAGCAAGAATAGTACATTTGGATCTATTAGATCAAAAAATAGACAAGCTATATCAGAACATTATACAGTAAAAGGCTCATGGACATTCCCATGAGCCTTTGTTCTATTTATAGACTTTTATGGATCCAAAGTGAATATTAAATGCTTTTTCATCATTTTTTAATACTTCAATTTCTCCCTCATAAAGAATCTCTTCTGTTATAAGGTCTAATACCATGATAGATGCTGCTGAACTTGCTTCCATATCTCCTGATAATATATAAAGTTTATTATCAGCAACTTCAATAAATTCACCATAAAATTCATTTGCTTGCCCAATAGCTACGGTTCCTTCTATCTCATTTGTTTCAATATCTATAATCGCCACTTCTAACCGATCTCCATCTGCTATACTAAGATACAATTTATGATGATCCATTTTGTAAAAAGTAGCATTTAGCAGAATGTCCTCTGGTAAATCAAGTTTATTTAGCTCACCTGTTTCAAGCTGATAAACAAATAATTGCTGATCTACCAATTTATTTTCATAGGATTCAGAATGTGATCCATCTGAACCATATTCTACTGAGATAATATTTTCTTCATAAAATTTAACAGCAATCACATGATAAGGGTTTGATTGTAAAGAATTTTCCTTTGATACCATAAATAAATTGATAAAATCGATTTCTTCAATGTTCTCTGCTGAAGAATCAAAAGGAATATCAATTTCCTCTTTGCTTAGTAGCTCTTGTTTATTTATATCAAAACGATACACATGATAAGTATCTGTTAGCACATGATTTTCCTCATAATTTTCATGGGTCCATACTTCAGAAAAATCTCCACTTCTTAATGCAGTTACTACTAATTCATCATTCACTAATTGTACATCTACAACATCCATATAGTTCGTATCTTTTTGATCTGGTACAGGTAGCTTAAAGGAATTACTTTTATTTGTCTCTTTATCTAATACATCAATGAAGAATCTATAGTTTGATGTATCGCCAGTTAAAATCCTACGATCTGATATAATTTCAGCATATATTAGCTGTTTATCATCCTCATAAAACATAGTTGGATCTTCTGATTTCCCAGTTATTTTTCCGCGGAGAAAATTTTTATGGTCTTTATATAGACGTTCAAACGTTTTATCTGATGTAGCTTTAAAACGTTTCGAAATAGAATTATCAGAATAAAAGTCAATCTGATTATCTTCAAATGTAAAATCTTCCCATATATATGAACCCATCTCCTCTACTGATCCCCGGATTTTCACATCTTCTAAAACTGTTTCATCCCCTGAGATCTTATTGATTCGCAAATCTATATTTTTAATCGCTGAAGTTGTTTGACTATAAAAAATCCCAAGTGTAACGATTATTATTAATAGCGTCACTGTTATTTTCCAATATCGTTTCATATGCTCTCTCCTCCTATATTGTGACTTTTTTCTTCAATAAATAATTACTGATTCCAAGAGACATCCCAAACACTAGCAAACCTAAAACGATCTGTACTATCATTGTTTCTAATGGATAGAGATATACTTCTCCCGTAAACAGCGTCACAAGCATTTGTGAAAAGAATACAAGTATAGAGAAAGTGATATAAATTAACCCAAGAATAATCCCCTTCCAACGAAAGCTTCTTTCCATTAAAATTGCTGTAAAGATAATAATAATTAATAGTAAACCAGTCCCGTAATAAACAGTAAAATCAAAGATTGTGATTGGATATAACACGCGCATATAATCAAATGTTCTAATCATTTCTGTAATAGAGAGAGTTTCTCGTAAATCAACTGGAATCATAACTTGAATAATATTTTGTTGTGCATAAAGTAAAATTAATTGTAGTGCTACTAATCCAAGTACCATGATAAAAATTGATGTCGCCTTTGCAAGAAATATATTTAATCTAGAGGTAGGTAGCATTAATAAACGATATATAAATGTATTTTTCCCTAACCAATCTCGATACCAAATAAATAAAGTATAAATTAATAAGGTAATCATGCTTAAGAATACTGGAAAAATAAACCACATAGATTGAGATATAGATCCAAAATAAAATTCACCATATTCTCGTACATATTCTAGTTCAGAGGAGATACTTGTCATCTCCATCGTTCTATTCATGCTTGTTAAATAGCTTCTCGCCTGTACAATCGTTCCTGCAATTTGGGAAATAATAGTAATAATCACTAACACAAAATATACCTTGAAAAAGCGATTCCACTCGAAACTGACTAATTTCAAATAGTTATTCATTGACGAAATACCTCCCTCATTACATCTATAACAGATTTTCCTTCATTTTCTCTTACTTCTTCTACATTAAATTCTTTCGCTATTATTCCATTATCAAGTAAGATTGCTTTATCAATGAGATGCTCAATATCTTGAATTTCATGTGTTGTAATGATCACACCACGATTTTCTATTAAATGACTAGTAAAGACTTCTGCAATTTGTTCGCGACTAAAGATATCAATTCCTGAAAATGGTTCATCCATCAATAAATAATCAACATCTAATGCAAGCCCAAGTAATAAATTAACTTTTGCGGCATTCCCTTTTGACAGCTCAGAAATACGTGTTTTTTTATCTAAACGAAAGAAGGCTAATAATTCATCTGCTTGTTTTTGATTCCAGCATTTATAGTAATCCTGCATAAACTCCATTGTGTCTGATATACGCATCTGAGGAAGCATCGTAATCGCGTCTGGGATGAAGGTAATTTTCTCAAAGGTTTCCTTCGTCAGCTTTTTACCATCTATTAAAATATCACCACTATTAATTGGTGTTAACGCCATAATCGCATTTAAAATAGTTGTTTTACCAACACCATTGACACCAATCAAACAAGCGATTTCTCCTTTATTTGCCGTAAAGGAAACACCGTTTAATACTTGTTTCCTACCAAATTTTTTGGTGATGTTTTTTACCTCAATCATTTCTTTTCCTCCTGTTCGATTTGGTGATATGTTTTATCCATTATTTCTATCGCTTCTTTATACGAAACATTGATCGCACGCATCGAGTGTATAAATGATTGTACTGCTTCAATAATTAATTCTTCACGGACTTTTTGTATGATTTGGGTATCCTTTGTAATACGACTGGGTAAATTCCCCTCTGTAAAAATCAATCCCTCTTCCTCCATTTCTTTATATGCACGTTGTGCTGTATTTGGATTTATTTTTAGTCGATTAGCAAGTTCTCTGCGAGAAGGAATTTCCTCCCCAGGCTCTAGCATCCCTTTAGCGATTTCCTCTTTAAAATAACGGATGACTTGAACATAAACTGGATCTCGATTGTTAAATTTCATCACCATCACTACATCTCCTCAATTTATTTTCGAAACTGTACCATCTGGCTAATACACTATAAGCATACTGCGAAACTTCATCTAGTAAGAAGCTTACACTCGCTACACTACGATAAATTTGTAGTAATTGTTAATGTAAGTCCAGTGTATCAATCAGATAATACAGTTATTGTAAAAAAGAAGCACATTACACTTTTAGCATTTTAGTGTATGGTGCGGATAGTACACTCTATATACTGTATTATACGGTTAATACATATCTTGTCAATAATTAAAAAGCGGAATTAAAAAAAGGCTTTAAAAAGATTTTATATCTCATTATGTGTAAAAACTTTGTACCAAAAAACTTCCTAATCCAAAGAACAAAAAATATCCTCGCCTGTTAAAAGCAACAATTACCGCTTTTAACAGGCGAGGATATAAAAGTAAACTCAAATCATCATAAAGTCTTTCTCTTTAAGATTATAATTAAAAATGTTATTCCACCGACGATTTCAATAATAATTGAAACTACACCTTGTGCATTAAACACATGATACATCAGGAAATATGAACCAGTTAGTATCAAGAATGCTGTGGCAAGAGCCATTGGAAAAATATATCTATGATCATAGGTTGGTGCCAACTGATAACTCAAGGTTGCAACTAAAAAGCCGAAGAAAGTAAGCGGTCCAACCAATGCTGTTGAAACTGACATCAAAATAGAAACCAATACAAGAACATAAATGATACTAGCTTTATGATTAACTCCTAAAGATGTAGAGATATCTTTTCCTAGCGACAATACATTTAAGTTCTTAGAATGAAGAAAAAGAAGTATTGCTACAATGATTACTATTGGAATTGCTATATGAAAATACTCGGAGTCTGCATTATTTACAGATCCAAACAACCTTGCCTGTAGAATATCAAATTCAGCTGGTGCAAGCAGTTTTCTCATAAAAGTCGATAAAGATCTTAATCCAGTACCAATAATGATTCCAATCAATAGCATAAGCTGTAAATTTCCGTACTTCCCGGATAGTAACCATCCATAAAGCAGCAAACACATTACGACCATAACAGTTACTTGCACTAGAAATGGTCCTGTGCCAGTATATCCTATAAATACACTGACACCAAAGAAAAACATTGTACTTGTATGTATAGTGGAATAAAGTGCTTCAAATCCCAAAAGTGAAGGAGTTATAATCTTATTATTTGTAACCGATTGGAATGCAACAGTCGCCATACTCTGACAAACGGCAGCAATAATCATGGCTATAATAGCGATCATTCTTCTTTCAACGATTGGAATAAAAGATGGTGAATCTACTGGAACTGGATTGTTATACACTAAAAGTCCGAAAGAAGAAAGAGCACCCAATACAATTAACGTTATTAATAATATCCAATAACGTCTTGCCTCCTTCTTAGATCGAAAAGCTTTAGCTGCTCTATTTGTATCAGGAAGGCTAGAATAAGTTTTGTTGTTTTGCTTATTAGTATATTCCAATTTATTATCCTAGCCTCCTTCTTCTCAATAGAATAACAATAAATACAACTGCTCCTACTGTTCCTAGTATTAAAGAGACAGGTACTTCAAACGGCATGATAATTGTCCGAGATATGATATCAGAAATAGTTAAGGCACCCATTCCGGCCACACAGACCCAAGGCAAATTACTCCTAAGATCATCACCTCTAAACAATGAAACAATATTTGGGACAATTAAACCTAAAAATGGTAAATTCCCAATAACAGCCGCGACAATTCCTACTGCAACAGCAATAAGACCGGTACCAATAAGGACGATCTGATTATAACTTACACCAAGACTTGTCGTTACATCTTCTCCTAATCCAGCTAAAGTCAATCTATCAGCATAGATAAAAATAAGGATACTAATGATAACAATTAGCCATAGATATTCATATCTTCCAACTTGGATGGATGCAAAAGAGCCTACAAACCAAGTTTCAACATTTTGTGACATTTGAAAAGCAAGTCCAACAAAAGTGGAAACTGCAGAAATAACCGCCCCAAGCATTATTCCAATAATCGGGACAATTAAGGATGAACGTAGCTTAACTCTTCTTAAAAACAAGAAGAAAATCATTGTTCCTATAAAGGAAAAAATGATCGCACCTGTCATTCTTTCAATTAAAGTTGGTGCAGGAAATAATAAATAGACAAAAACTAGTCCAAGACCTGCCCATTCAATCGTTCCTGTTGTAGTAGGTTCAACTAAGCGGTTCTGTGTAATAAGCTGCATAACGAGCCCAGCCATTGCCATAGCAGCTCCAGTAAGCATTAAGGCAGCTGTCCTTGGAATACGAGTGATGAAAAACATATCCATTCCATCTTCTTTCCCTCGTATATCATAAACTCCAGTAAACAGAGAAATAACACCTAGAATAATAACAACTATGACTGCTATTATAAAAGGCTTTGTCCATATTTTATGATGATTAGAATTTTGAGGCTGAGATTTCCCAGCCTCAAATTTGTTTTGTGTTGTATTTTTAAGCACTATAGTTATACTCCCTTATACACTACTCAGCTAGAGCATCTGCAAGATCATTAAATAACTCTATAAAAGTTTGTATCGATTCATTTGTATAAGTGTCTGCTGGTGCATAAACGATATTTCCTTCAGTAACAGCAGTTGTGTTTTGAAGTGCAGGTGCATTATCGATTACATCTTGAGCAGGTGTTGCTTCCTCTCCAGAAGAAGATACGGCAGCATCACGATCCATTACGAAAAGCCAATCAGGATTAGTTTCTGCGATCGCTTCAACAGAAATGTCATCACCCTGGTGGTCTGCAGAAGCTTTGTCAATTTCTAATGAAGGAGTCCATTCAAAAATTTCATATAATGGTCCCCAAACACGACCAGTATGAGGAGCTGAGAAATTAATGTCTCCACCAGATACTATAACACTCATAACAGTATCTGTCCCGTTATATGCAGACTTAGCATCTTCAATCGCTTGATCGAACTCAGCAATTAGTTGATCAGCTTCGTCATTTTTATCAAAAATTTGTCCAAGAGAAGTTGTGATATCTTTAAATCCATTTACTAGGTTTTCTCCTGGTGTAGCAGCTTCTTCAGAAACATCAATATTCAAATCAATAACAGCTGCATTTGGCACTAATGCTTTAATATCTTCATAAAAGCCAGCAAATCTTTGACCAACAATTACAAGCTCAGGATCTACAGCTGCAATAATTTCAAGGTTTGGTTCACGGTGATTTCCAATATTTTCAACTGATTCATCAGCTACGTATGGGATATCTGCAGGCATTACATCTTTTGGAGCCGCCGCTAATTCAATACCCCAATCAGCTAAAGTTTCAAATGATCTATTATCCAGAACAACGACATTCTGCGGATTTACAGGGACTGTAACAGTTCCATGAGCATCAGTAATTTCAACCGTTGTAGCTTCATCTGAGTCTCCATCCGTTTCGTCAGAATTATCTGTTTCAGTAGAATTATCTACTTGATCATCTCCATCCTTTTTATCATCACTTGAATCTGAACAAGCTGCTAACATCAAAGCAAAAATAGCAAAGATTGCTATAAGAAATGTTGATTTAAACAAATTAGACTTTCTCATTTCTCCTACCTCTTCCTTTATGTAAGTTTTATAGACAAATAGACTATTGAATTGATGAAGATAATATCATTGTCATATGTTGGTATATAATTTAAATAAATATTATTTCTGTTCTACTATAGTGCATAGTAATAACACAACAAGTTGATATTGATAATCAATCTCAATTAATCTAATTTAAATTATAGCAAATCAAAAAGCCTTGTCAACCGTTTTTTGAAACCTTTACTTTTTTACTTATCAGCTGAAAAAGCTTATTATTCTCAACTGTAGATATAATACATATAAGAAACTCTTAAACAGCAGAGAAGTTGTTTTAATGCAATTCTCTTAGCGAGGTACAAAAAATTTGTTCCAGACCGTAGACATGCGTGCTCCCAACAAAGGGAGCACGCATGGTTAGATTAATTGTTTTCTCAATTAGTTGTTACAGCTCAAATTAAACTCCCAAAGAATTCGACATATTAATTGAGAAAGTGTCCAATTTGAATATTTATAAGAAAAACAATTATTGGTTCGATTTTATATTAATATTTGAAAGATCAGAACGATTAACTATTTTCAAGATTGTCTTAATGCGAATCAAAGTATACACAAAAACGGCAACCGTTTTGCATATGAACTGGAATATGCATATCGTAGACTTCGTTTAATGCCTCTGAATTAATAATTTCATGTGTTGGGCCATCCTTTACTAGACGTCCATCTCTTAAAGCTACAATGTGATCTGAATAAACAGAAGCAAAGTTAATATCGTGCAATACAATCACAACTGTTTTACCTAGTTCATCAACAAGCTTACGTAATATTTTCATAATTTGTACAGAATGCTTCATATCCAAATTATTCAATGGCTCATCCAGTAAAATATATTCTGTATCTTGGGCAATAACCATAGAAATAAATGCACGTTGCTTTTGTCCACCAGATAGTTCATCTAAGTATTTATGCTGAATATCTGTTAAGTTCAGATATTCCATTGCCTGGTCGATGATTCGATTATCCTCGGCATTTAGACGACCTTTCGAATAAGGATAACGCCCAAATGATACTAATTGTCGAATCGTTAATTTTACATTTAAAAAATTCGCTTGTCTTAAAATAGCAATACGCTTTGCGAATTCATTTGATTTCATCTGTTTTATATTGTTTTTCTCTAATAATACATCTCCAGTGTCTGCATCAAGTAATCGGCTTACCATGGAAAGTAGCGTTGATTTCCCAGCACCGTTTGGTCCAATAAATGACGTAATTTTATTAGGCTGAATTTGAACTGATACGTCTTCTACAATAGTTTTACTTCCATACTTCTTTGTCAACCTTTTAATGTCGATCATGTCGCAGCCCTCTTTCTTTAAAATACTAAATAAAATAATTATCACCAATAAAATTAATAACAATATACTGATGGTATGTTATATTTAAATGAAAGACATGTAAACAAAAAAATATCCGGCAACATCGTCCTCATTTTTTCCTAAAAATCAGCATTGAAAGATGATTCTCTTCATCTACCACTTGTATTGATAAGCAGTGACCTGTAGTTTCTCCTTTTGTAGGGATACTTCATTATTAGTATTAAAAATCACTGTTTTCAAGTGATGCTAATAATGATAATCATTATTAGTTATAGTATAGTTGATGCGAATTTTAAAATCAATGCTTTTGCAAGAATGGTTAATTTTTTTACTAAAAGTATGAACAAAATGAGAATAAGTACGAATTATTAGTATGAAATAGCCCTTATAAGTGGACAAGACGTTATAAAAAATGAGTCAAAATTGGGATATCATTCTCATAGAATAATTGAAATATCCTAAAATAAAAACCTTCTCTGGAATTTCCAGAGAAGGTTTTCGTATTATAATGCTTGTTTGATCTGTCTTGTATAATAGAAACGAACAATAAAGAAATAGACAATTTGGATAGCTAAGAAGAGACCGAGCACAATCGCAGATTCCTTCACTAAGCTATGGAAGAACATGTGCGACAATGCCGTTAATGCTACTGCACCATGAACGAGCGCCACTGCAATTGGTGCAAAGAAAAGAAGGAAGGTTTGACGATTTAATACTTTCTTCAATTCTTTCTCTGTTAACCCTATTTTCGTTATTGCTTGGAATTTCTTCTTATCATCATCTAAATCAGAGTAGAGTCGGAAATAAAGGAAACTTCCTGCTGATACAAAGAAGACGATACCGATAAATAATCCAACAAATAAAATGGAACTATATGCTTTGTTCATTATATATTTCTCGTAACTACCAATACTAAGTCCCTGACGAGATAGCTCTAAATCCTCGCTTAATTTTTTTGCTATTTCTAGCGGAATATCTTTATCATTTGCTTCCTGCCATGCATAGTAATTCTCTTCTGAGATGGGAGCAGGTAATTTATTAAAATCATTATCTGAAACAACATAGTATAGCATGAAAGAGGGAAGTGCATTTGATTCAATAATTTGTACTGGCTCAATGGTTGTTTCTCCCCCTATCTCAACCGTAGCATCACTTAACAACTCTTTTTCACTCTTACCTTGATTGCCAGCTAACATCATATCTAATTGAGTATCAACAACGAAAGGAGCACCATCTTCTACATGAATACTTTCTTTATTAATTAAATTCGCAAAACGGTTATAATCAGAGGCTTTTACAATCATAACACGTGAATCATTACCCTTTTCATAATAATGAAGCGTAGTCTGTTCTTTAGTAGCTTCAATATTCTCTTCCTGTAGAATCTTATCAATGAGTGCGATATTCTCCTCTTCCTTACCTGTCTCATAATTTTGATAAGAAAGTGTATTTGGATTTACTTGTTCAACACCTGCACTTAAAAATGATTGAAAACCATATAGTGTTCCAATTGCACTAAAAGCCACTGTAGAAATAATTGCTACTAAAAAGAAGGTCCTAGCATTATCCTTCATCCGAAAAGAAAGATCTGATAACAATAACATATTTGTTTTACGCCAGAAAAAATTCTCCCTCTTCTTTAAGCGTCGAATCATAAATACACTAACCTGCGTAAACAGAAAATACGTTCCAATAACGACTACAATAACAACTGGAAGCAATGCTACAACAACCTGCACTCCTTCTACCTTTAAGGCTGTAAAATATCCTGCTCCTAATAAAGCAACTGCAAAAAGAGTTAACAAGATACTGGCTTTGGGTTCACCTTTTGACTGTTTATCACTTTTAATTAAATCAATTAATTTCTTGCTTCGTAAAATATAGGAGACAAATAATGAGATCAAGAAAAACAAAAGAATAAAGCAAATCAACGTAATTATAATAGGTATAGTCGGGATATAAAATGGAAGTGAGACATCAACAATTAATACATTTTCTGCAGCAAGCAGAATACCTTTTGCAAAAACAATACCTAATCCAATACCACCAATTGTCGCCAAAAAACCAATAAACATATTCTCTAAAAAAACCATTGAGCGAATTTGCTTCATACTCATTCCTTGAATCATTAATAATCCGAACTCTTTTTTTCGAGATTGTAGAAAAGAACTCATTGAATACAGTACGAAGAAAAAGGAAAATACGTAAATAATTCCTGCTGCCACATTCATACCCATACCAACATTGGAATCCAGGTTATCGCCCGTTAATTCTGGGTGAGAGGCAAAAATAGTAAAAGTAAAAAACACCATTACAGTGAAAAGGCTCGTTAGAAAATAAGCAGCATATAAGCGCTTATTCCGCATTACATTATTAAACGCGAATTGACGAAAAGTCATTGGAATCCCCTCCCATTAAAGAGAGTGTATCGATAATTTTTTGGAAGAAGGCTTGTCGATTATCTCCTCGATGAATTTCCGAATAAAATTTTCCATCACGAATAAAGATTACTCGATTACAATAACTTGCAGCCTGAGGATCGTGTGTCACTAGCAGCATTGTTGTCTGTTCTGTTTCATTGATGGATGCTAACATTTCCATCACATCTTTGGAAGCTTTAGAATCTAGGTTTCCTGTTGGTTCATCTGCAAGTAGAAGTTTAGGTGTATGAATCATTGCTCTGCCAACAGCTGCTCTTTGGGCTTGACCACCTGAAATTTCATATGTTCGCTTACCTAGAATTTCTGTGATACCAAGCTGTTTAGCAATTTTTTGTGCCTTCTCTTTCATCTCTTTCACCTTCACACCGTCAAGCGTCAATGGCAAAACCATATTTTCCTCTACTGTTAATGTGTGGAGAAGATTAAAATCTTGGAAGACAAACCCTAATTCTCTTCTGCGAAATTGTGCAAGCTTTTCCTTCTTTAATTGATGTGGATTCTGACCATGAAGCAGAACCTCTCCTGTTGTTGGCTCATCTATCGTAGCAATAATATTTAATAATGTTGTTTTCCCACTACCAGAGGGCCCCATAATTCCAACAAATTCTCCCTCTTCTATCTCTAAATCAATATCTGATAATGCACGATAGGCAATTTTCCCTTCATATATCTTACTTACTTTGTTTACTTTCAACATAAAAAATACCGCTCCTTCTGTATCATCTGATTTAAACTCAGTATAACCTTATATCAGCAGAAGGAACTATCGAATTTCCTTTCAATTATCTTACACGCTTGTAAGGTTTTGTGTTTCAGAGAAAACAATACGAAAAGAGCTTCCTTTACCGACTTCTGAATCAAATTCTATTCGGTGCTGTAAATATTCTGCAGCCTCTTTTATTAAATATAAACCCATTCCTGTAGATTCTCTAAAGTTCCGTCCATTCTCTCCCGTGTAAAATGCATGGAAGATTCGCTTATAATCCTCCTTTGGAATGCCTACCCCATAATCCTTTACTTCCAAGACCACTTCTTTATCTCTTTCATAAATGGAGATTAAAATAGATGAATTTTTTTCTGTAGAATATTTAACAGCATTTAATATAAGTTGGGTTAACATAAAGAAAAGCCATTTCTCATCTGTTTGTACTGTTAACCCTTTTGTTTCTTCTTCTACTTTTGGATAGATTTTATTACGTATATAGAAGCGTTTGTTTTCGCCATTTACTTCATGTACCAATGTCGCTAAATGAATCGGTTTCACATGAAAATCCTGTTCAATCGTACGAAGTCTCGCCATATACAATATCGTATTTAATCCGGCTCGCATCCGTTCTGTTTCTTCCCTTATACTTGATGAATCTGGTTCATCTAAGTTCTGGGCAGTCAATTCAATCACAGAAATAGGTGTCTTCATTTGGTGCACCCATTGATCCATTAATTTCAGATGGTTTTCTCGATCCGAATCAATTGCATTTATTTTATCTTGATAAAATTGGTATTGTTTTCGTAATAATTCATCTAGCGCTTCTGAAATAGCAGAGTGTTTTGTTTTTCTTAAAGAAGCTTCTAATGACTCTAATGGATTACTTAAACGCTGATAAAATGCATAGCGACTGAAATATTGATATACCAAATAACAAGAAAGCAAAAAGAAGCCAATAAAACTGGCATAAAAAGCCACTCGAATATTTTCATGCCCGTCCAATCGGTAAATAATTAAAATCGCCGCAAATTGAATGGCATTTACTCCAATTAATAAAATATGTTCCTTCAAAAACAGCTTCATTCTTTGTCACCTATACACCAAGATGTGTTCAAACGGTAGCCCACTCCTCGAACAGTGGAAACAGCATCCTCTATTCCAATCTGTTGAAGCTTTTTGCGAACTCTTGTTATATTTACATTCAATGTGTTTTCATCTACATATATTTGATCATCCCAAAGCTTTTCTAATAAATCCTCCCTGCCAGCAACTCGAGGATAACGATTCATTAAGCTTTCAAGGATATCCGCTTCCTTCTTAGATAAGAGCAATACTTCTCCCTTAAACATTAATTCCATTCGTTCAGGAAAAAGTGTTAATCCTTCCACTTCCAGCGAGCGCTCTTTTGCATCCTGCGCATACTCACCATAAGCACGACGTAATTGACTCCTAATTTTTGCCATAACAATCTCTGGACTAAATGGTTTTGTAATAAAATCATCGCCACCATTTTCTAAAGCCATCACCTGATCCATTTCACCAGTTCGTGCAGAGATAAAAATGACTGGACATGTAGAGGTCTTGCGAATTTGCCTACACCAATAATAGCCATCGTAGCTTGGCAAATTAATATCTAAGAGTACCAATTCGGGATGAACAGCTTCAAAAGTAGCCATTACGCTTTCAAAGTCTGCAACCTCAGCTACTTGATACCCATATTTTTCTATATATTCCTGTAAATGTTTCGAGATCTTTGGATCATCTTCCACAATCATAATTGTCTGCATCTGTACTCCTCCTTCTTTTTGAAGTAAAAGTGCATCTTTTGTCATGTAAATAAATTATGGCACACTTTTAAAATTACTACAAAACCCTTCTTTTATCTTTTCATACGAGCATCAGGACCTGAATAATCGGATTATAACCGAGACTAATTGATGACAGTTTTAGAACACATAGGTTCACGCCATCAGTTCACAAATTGACTTACATGAATGAATAAACTATGATATATATTCAATATATAAAATTAAACTTTGATTGGAAGTAGTAAGGAATTTGTATTGGGTTAGAGAGCTGTTGTTTGGTGAAAAACAGTCCATATATTCCTGAACTCGTCCAGGAGTTTTTTTGCTGAAATAATAGTAAGCAGAAACGGCAGCTACCGTTATAGTTTGAGTGGGTTAATTTTTAACCAAAGTAGAGTGGTACCGCGAATTGAACTTCGTCTCTTAATTGAGATGAAGTTTTTTTATTTATATAAGGAGGTATTTTTATGGAGACAACCGTTAAAAGAAATACTTTTAAACTAGGTGTTTTCGTTTTACTAGGTTCTGCATTATTAACTTCACTTAACCAAGTTTTTTATGCTAATAAAGTGCAGACCATTCATCCTTTTTTATTTACAGGTATTAGTTTTTTAATCACTTCACTTTATTTTCAATTTTTTTATTTACGGCAAAAAGTGGATCGACAATGGAAAGTCACTTATAAACCACTACTCAAATTAAATTTAGCATCAATCATTACGTTTATGGGATTTTATTATGCATTAAAATATATAGAGCCAGCTATAGTTAGTTCATTACAAATGGGAATTGGACCGATATTTATCTTAATGATATTGGTGTTACAGAAACAGTCGGTTATAACGACTCAATGGATTATTGCTGTAGGCACACTGCTTGCATCTATGATTCTGATTTGGATTGTTCTAAGTGGAAATTCAGGAGTGGGACTACTGTTTTCCATAGAAACTTTTCTAGCCATAACTGGTAGTATTTTATGTGGTGTAGGTGCAGTACTTTGTTCGGTTTATTCAAAACAATTGAATGAAATCGGTTGGACGAGCTCTATGATTTTAGCTAATCGTTTTATTGGTATTGTAGTTGTATCACTTATTCTTACATATGATTCGATTTCACCTTATTTTCAAGAAAACATTAGTTGGATTTTATTTGTCCCTTTCTTTGGTGTTCTATTACCTATGTATTTATTACAAAAGGGGATTCAATATACAAATACATTTATGGTGATGATGTCCCTATGCTTCATCCCAGTCTTTACTTTTATATTTCAACTTATTGATTCTCGAATTGAATTGTCCTTGCCAAGTCTTGGGGGGATTACTTTATTATTTATTATGGGAATATATAGTATTTATGTAGAAAATAAGAAAAGTATACACATAGTAAACTAGCATATAGAATCAGTGAATCACAAACATAAAGAAATACATTTTATTCCTAATGAAAAAAGCTGATGTTCACCTTTTTAAAGGTAACATCAGCTTTTCCGTCCATTTTAAGACCAGCTTTGTCCTAGCCCTGTTATATTATAAATTAATCTTCTAAACTAATATTCCAAAGTACTGGACCACCAATATATTGGAAGTTTTTAATAGAGCTTTTTGCTGCAGTTAAATCCATCGTGTCACCGATTTTAACAATTGTTAAGTATTCCCAAAGGTAGCCTTGTAATTCATCCCATGTTGCTTTCGCTTCTTCTAAAGTTTCAGCTACTACCATTTTATGAATTAAATCAGCTGTTTTCTCATCTTCAGGACCATTAACATAGTCTGGATTTAAATAAATATGCTCAATTGGAGTTGGTTTATTTGTTGCAACTGTCATAGATAAATCCCAGTTCGCTGGATCTTCTAGTTTTTCACCACGAGTTGGCCAGTCATAAACTTCGATATCCACTTTAATTCCAACTTTTTCTAATTGTTCTTGAATAATAATCGCTTGGTTATAATATTCTTCGTAATCTCTTGTTGTTACGAATTTAATAGGCTCACCATCATAACCAGATTCTTCTACTAATTTCTTCGCCTTATCTAAATCATGTTCATTATAGAATTCTTTACCTGCTTCACTGTACCAGAAGCCTTGTTCATAGCTTGAATTTAAGTCAATTAAATCAGGGTTACCATAACCACCAATCATAATCGATTCTAAGTCAAGTGCCGCATTAACTGCCTGACGCATTTTCACATCTGTAAATACACCATCAAGTTTGTTAAAGAATAATGCTGAATGCCCTTTTGTTGAAACAAATGTGTTGAATGAATCATCATTTTGTAACATTTCATACTGCTCACCAGGAATACCTAATACTACATCATATTCACCAGAACGAATTCCAGCAACCTGTGTAGATGAATCAGGCACTACTTCAAAATAAATCTCATCAATTAATGCTTCTTTCTTTCCTGATAGCCCGTCTGCTTCAAAATCTACAGATACATAATCGTCAAATTTCTTTTGAAGAATATATTGATCTTGCTTCCATTCAACAAATTCATAAGGACCTGTTCCAATATATTCAGTGATTCCTGTTTCTGATGCTTCATCAATTGATTCTTTAGGAATAATTGCACCATAGTACTTATCTTTAGCTAAAACTTGAATTGCAATGGCAGATGGCTCTTCTAATACGAAGTCTACTGTGTAGTCATCTACTACGACGAACTCAGAGTTTTTAACAAATTCAGGTACTGAAGAGTTTAATTCTGCCCAACGGTTCATAGAAGCAGCAACATCTTCCGCCTTCATTTCTTTACCATTATGGAATAATACGCCTTCACGTAATTTAAATGTGTATGTTTTACCATCTTCACTTCTATCATAAGACTCTGCAAGCTGTGGAACAATTTCATTCTCTGTATTAACTGTTACTAGAGATTCAAATATTGTTCTTGTAACATTTGACATCGCCATTGAAGAAGACATATGAGGATCTAATGTTGGTGGCTGAGTATCAAGTGCTACTCGAAGCTTAGAAACATCATCTCCACTATTTGATCCAGATGATCCTTTACTATCTGTATCAGATCCACAAGCAGCTAAAATAGTTAACATCATTAGCGCCAATAATATGAAAAGCTTTTTCATTAACCTGTTCCCCCTAGTTGATATCCCATCTAACTTCTAACATCCCCATAAAATGCTATGTATTTAATATGTTTTCACTTAGATGATTTATTTGTTGGATAAGTAAATAATGTTCTGATTTACAAATCACTTTCCTATAATAATACTAAATTAGCAAAAATTCAACGTAAAAATACAAACATTTTTCCGCATTCTGACATTGAATATTCGTTATTATTTATCAAGTGAAAATATTCCCTCTTTTCTTACTTGGCGAACAGGTTGAAGGCTCTATGTTATGATAAAATCAAATATAAATTACCATGTTATCATTACAATAATTTCAACTAGAATTCATAGCTTATAGTTTAGAAAGGATTAGATTATGAAAATTATTTCTTGGAATGTAAATGGCATTCGTGCCTGTGTACGAAAAGGGTTCTTAGATTACTTTAAAGAAGTAGATGCAGATATCTTCTGCCTTCAAGAAACAAAGGTACAGGAAGGCCAAATTAAATTACCTTTAGAGGGTTATTACCAATATTGGAACTATGCCTTAAAGAAAGGCTATGCTGGCACAGCTGTCTTTACGAAACGAAAACCTTTAGCCGTTACATATGGTTTAGGAGATAAAAATACAGAAGATGAAGGGCGAATTATTAATCTAGAATTTGAAGATTTTTATCTTGTCAATGTATACACCCCCAATGCCCAACGCACCCTTGCGCGCTTACCCTTTCGTTTAGCATGGGAGGATGAGCTATTTATCCATCTACAGCAATTAAATGAGAAGAAGCCAGTTATTTATTGTGGAGATTTGAATGTAGCACATCAGGAAATCGATATTCGAAACTATAAAACTAATAAAGGAAATTCTGGATTTACTATAGAGGAACGCGAGAAAATGAGTCGTTTACTTGATCATGGATTTGTGGATACATTGCGTTATTTCTATCCAGAGACAGATGGACTTTATACATGGTGGAGCTATATGTCGAAAGTTCGAGAACGTAATATTGGTTGGAGAATTGACTACTTTATCATTTCTGAACAATTAACACCAATGCTCAAGGATTCCCTAATACACGCGAAGGTTCTTGGTAGCGATCATTGCCCTATTGTTCTTGAACTAAATAAAAACATATAAAAGGAGAAAAAAGATGAATAATTACAGTAAAATTTTACTTCGTTTTTCTGCAGTATTCGCATTGATTGGAGCTTTCCTAGGTTCACATATGGCAGGAAGTGGTGGCTACGCCTTCAAAACACTTCATGCACATATTCTTGTAGTTGGTTGGTTAACTCTATTTGCATGGGCAGTTTATTATAAAGTCTTCGCACCCAAAGACGGACTTATTGCTAAGCTACATGTAATTACTGCTATTGTAGGTTCTATCGGTTTAACCGCTGGAATGTGGCTTTACTATACGAAACCATTTGGTATAGATGGTGTGTTTACAACCATTTTCTTTATCGTTGGTGGAACTATTTTATTATTAAGCTTTGTCTTCTTTTTGATTTTAACTTTTATGAAGGAAGATTAGTAAGAAATGCAGGGGATCAGATTTGCTCCCCTGCATTTATCAATCTTGCAACAATCTCCGGCTATTCTTCTATAAAATTATTCTCCTTTAAAAATTGTATCATTCCATCCATTAGTCCATCTGCTACTGGTAGCGTAGGGTTAGAATAGGTTAAATAGTTATCCTGAATATCTTCCGTTGTATCCTTTAACACATGATTCATATTTTCTAAAATCAGTAGCTCTGTATCTGGTTTTGCTTCATGTAATATCTCAGCATCTGTAGCAGGCACCTGTATATCACGCTCTCCATTTACGAGCATTACTGGAATTGTTAATTTCTCCAATTCCTCAGTAGGATTAAGCTGCATCATAGAAATTAGAAATGGTTGAACAGATGGTCGGAATATCGCTTGCAGTTCTGGGGAAATTTCAGCAACTGCTTTTCCTTGCTTTAATTGTTGTAGAATCTCTTCACTTTCTTCTAGCAACCCCTCTGGCAATTGCGCTTGCAATTGCTCATATAACACCTCATCCATTCCTCTTCCTATTCCCGCCAATGAAATAAATACATCCACATCATTGCTTTGAGCTGTTACCATTCCTTCCAATGAACCTTGGCTATGTCCGATAATCCCTACACTTGTAAATCGTTCATCTTCTGTTAGTAATTCTACCCATGCCTGTGCGTCATCTGTAAATTGCGTGAAGTTAATATCCACTTCCTCGCCTACCGCTTCCTTATTTTTACCAGCGCCACGCTTATCATAACGTAGAGAAGCAATTCCTTCTGTTGCTAATTGCTCTGCTATCTGTTTTAGTCCATCATTATCTCCCATCGCCGTATTTCCATTACGGTCTGTAGGTCCAGACCCCGGAATAATAATCATTACTGGAAATGGTCCATCACCTTCTGGTAACTCTAGCTCTCCATTAAGTGTCCCAATAGCTGTTTCCACAGAAAGAAATTCTCCTTCTGTTTCTTCTCTTTCATATAAAGTAAAGGGAAATGTTTGTCCATTTTGTGTAAAATCACCTTTAAATTCTCCCTCTTCCACAGCTCCTTCTAAACTGAGGATACTGCCTTGTAAGTTAACTGTAATCGTCACTTTATCTTCTTCTATTTTTAATGTATCTACTGGAAGACTGTTAGCCCCCTCAATACCCTGCATCGGAATACTCATGTCTCCCTCATCTGCTCCATCTATTGTTAAAGCAATATGTAAAGGTTGACCAGGTAAATGAATGGCTCCTGTCCAATGACCTGATATATTCACTTCCTCTTCATCCTGATCTTCTGTTTCTTCTGAATTTTTATCACTACATCCAATTAACATAAATAAAAACATAACTACAAGCATTGCTTGTAAAAATCTCTTCATAATTGTCAACCTTCCTTTCTCCATTTTATTGTAACAATAATTGATTCTCTCTTTCAATGATGAGTCTTTTTCTTTAATTGATGTATAAAAAAATAAATTTAGTAAAAAATACTTTCGATTATAATGAAGGAGGAAAATAAATGAAACCATTAAATCAACAGAATAATATGCAACCTTCTAATCAAATGCCACCACAGATGAATCATGGTGGTCATGAACTGATGGATGCACAAGAAACTATTGGTGCAGTAATAGGCTGTATGGAACAATATGTGATGTATGAAGGCCATACACAGGATGCTGAACTATTAGCAATGAATCAACGCCATCGTCAATTTTTATCACAAATGTACAATACGATGGTTGATACACTCAAGACTGGACAAGATCCTATGACACCGACACAATCATATCAGATGGAACAAGCAAATGATATTACTTATGGTCTGCAAGCTTCTGCGCCAAAATCTCCAGCGCAATCTGTTAATAATATTAACGATGAATGTATATCTGGATTTATGATTGGTGGTCAAAAGGGAATTGCTTCTGCATTAACAGCATCAGCTTTAGAAGCAACTAACCCTGTTCTAAGACGCGTATTTGCTGATAGTATTCCTAATGTCATTGAAATGGCATATGAAATATTTCTTTATCAAAATAAAAATCAATATTATCAAGTCCCTCAATTATCGAATCAAGATATGCAAATATTAACAAATCAGTACGCTCCCGTTTCTAGCCCAACACAACATTAAAGAGACTTTTAACAGCGCTTAGATCTAATTCTAAGTGCTGTTTTTTGTCATAGCCTTCTCTTTCTTCGCATATTTTAATTGCGTAAATAGTTTATCCTTTTAAAAAATATTTATTTATAGTGTGTGTGTTCAAAAAGGGCGATAAAAAGGACCGTCATCGGTTAAATTCGCAACGTCACGAGAGCAACATCTGCACTAGTACATCCTGTACGTCGTAGCACATCGTATGCGTCGGAAGTTTAAGGCGACGTCATTTTTATGAACGGACTTTCGCACGATGTGGTGACTTCGACGTTCAACACAGGACGTGTTGGAACTTAGTCGAAGTTCCCCTATTCGCCGTGTCATTTTTGTTGAACTTTTTGAACATCCTCTTATGGATATATCCCCTAGTACACACTATTTCATATTTTCGCTTTACAATTTTTTTACGTCTTCTTTATAAATTATTGATTATATTATCGTTTTTTGTTAGTATTAAATTTTGGTAAGTGAGATAAAGGAATGCTTCGTTGAAAAAGAGGTGAAAGTTATGAAGAAATACGTTCAATCGAAAATGGGATTTTTTATAATTGCAGTAGTATTACTCTGGTTTAAATCCTATTTTATTTATGTTAACGAATTCGACTTAGGGATCCAAAATAAGCTTCAACAATTCCTTTTATTCTTTAATCCATTAAGCTCAGCATTAATCTTCTTAGGTATCGCATTATTTGCTAAAGGAAGAAGAGCGGGTATATGGATAATTCTGATTCAAATGTTTATGGGTGTTTTATTATACGCTAACCTTGTCTTTTATCGTTTTAATAACGACTTTATTACATTGCCAGTCCTTACACAAACAAGTAACTTTGGAAGTTTAGGCTCTAGTATTGCAGATCTAGTAAAATGGTCAGACATGCTTTACTTGATGGACATTGTTATTCTAATTGCTTTGTTCATTTGGAGTAGAAAAGATTGGTCTACTAGTAGAATGAAATTTAGAACTCCTGCTATTATATTGACTGCCGGCGCACTGGCATTTACTGTCAATTTACATTTAGCAGAAACAGATAGACCACAGCTATTAGAAAGAACTTTTGATCGTAATTACATTGTAAAATATTTAGGCGCATATAATTTTCAAATCTATGATGCTATTCAAAGTTTAAAATCATCCACACAGCGTGTACTTGCTGATAGTAGTGATGTAACAGTTGTTGAAAACTATACAAGAAGTAAATATGCAGCACCAGATGAAGAACTCTTTGGTATAGCAGAAGGGAAGAATGTTATTAAGATTCACTTAGAATCTTTCCAATCCTTCTTGCTTAATTATGAGCTTCACGGGGAAGAAGTAACACCTTTCTTAAATTCATTGATAAATGATAATAAAGACTTTACCTATTTTGAAAATTTCTTCCATCAAACCGAACAAGGAAAAACAGCTGATGCAGAACTTATTATGGATAACTCCTTATATGGGCTTCCACAAGGAGCTGCATTCGTAACAAGAAGTAAAAATACGTACCAAGCATTACCAGCAATCTTGAAACAAGAACAAGAATATACAAATGCAATTTTCCACGGAGACAGTAAATCATTCTGGAATCGTGATGAAATATACAAACAATTTGCGATTGATTTATTCTTTGATGATACGTATTACGATATGAGTGAAGAACAAGTTATTGGATATGGTTTAAAGGATAAACCATTCTTTGAGGAATCTATTCCATATTTAGAATCGTTACCTGAGCCGTTCTATGCACATCTTATGACATTGACACATCATCACCCATATTTACTCGATCCTGGTGACGCTACGATTGCACCTGCAGAAACAAATAGTAGTTCTGTAAATCGTTACTTCCAAACAGCTCGTTATATGGATGAAGCATTAGAAAAATTCTTTGAGGACTTAAAAGAATCAGGTTTATATGAGGATTCGGTTATTTTCTTATATGGAGATCATTACGGAATTTCCGAAAATCATAACGAAGCAATGAGTGAAATTATTGGTGAAGAAATTACACCATATAAATATGCACAATTACAAAGAGTTCCTTTCATTATTAAAGTTCCTGGTGTTGAAGGAATGGGAACTGTTTCTAAATTCTCTGGACAAACAGATGCTATGCCAACCTTGCTACATCTCTTAGGTATCAAAGCGCAAGATTATATTCTGTTCGGTACAGATATGTTCTCTGAAAATCATAAAGGCTATGTCCCTTTCCGTAATGGAGATTTTATCACCGAAGAATTTAGTTATATTAAGGATATATATTACGATACAGCTACAGGTGAGGAGCTAAAAGAAACTGCAGAAATGCAACAAGTCCGTGAAAAAGTCGAACACGAACTAAGTTTATCAGACAAAGTACTATTTGGTGACTTACTCAGATTCTATACCCCAACAGAAGATTGGGAACCAGTTGATACATCTGAGTACTTCTATCCTGCAAAATCTAAAGTAGATTTGTTAACAGATTAATATAATAACAGAACAGCTTCCAGGTTAGATAACCTCTAACCTGGAAGCTGTTTTTTCGTCATAGTAAAAGAAGTAGTTTTTGAGATAGTAGCCTTGTAAAAAAGTTAATTCACTTTCTAACCTTTGGATCAAGTGCATCTCGTAGACCATCACCAACAAAGTTAAACGATAATATCGTTATTAAGATCATGAATCCAGGAAATAATGGATACCACCATGCATTTAACATAATATTATAATCTTGTGCACTTTGAAGCATATTCCCCCAACTCGGGGTCGGCGGTTGGACACCAAGCCCTAAATAACTCAATGTTGATTCAGCAAGAATTACATAACCTATTTGCAATGTTGCAGAAACGATTACTGGTCCCATTGCATTTGGTAAAATATGACTAAAAATAATTTTCCATGTTCTAATTCCCATTGTTCTAGCAGCTAATACAAATTCCCGATTTCTTAATGATAAGAATTCGCCTCGTACCAACCTTGCTGTAGATGTCCAACTGAAAAGCGCAAATACAATAATCAATGTGTTTAAACTTGGTTGTAAAACAGCAATCAATGTAATGAGTAAGAAGATTTGTGGAAATGAAATAATAACATCTACAAATCGCATTAGTACCGAATCAAAAATCCCACCAAAATAACCTGCAATTGCTCCAATGACCGTGCCAATAATCATCATTCCAGCAACTGCTAGAAATCCAACCGACAGTGAAACTCTTGATCCATATAATAGTCTTGAAAACACATCTCTTCCTAAATCATCCGTTCCTAATAGATGTTCTTTACTAGGAGGAGATAATTGATTAAGTAAATCCTGTTTATCTGGATTATACTCTGTTATCCAAGGTACAATAATCGCTGATGCAATAATTAAAATAATAATTATTGCTCCAATTACAGCTAATTTATTTTTCAAGAATTTTTGTAAGGCAATTTTTCCTAATGAGTCAGTTTTATATTTCGCTTCCCCTTGCATAGCTATATCCGGCTGTGATAACGACAATTTTATCCCTCCTTAGTACTCAATTCTCGGATCAAACACGGCATATAATATATCAGCAATTAAATTCCCTATAACAACTAACGTTGCAGAAATCATTGTAATTGCCATGATTAATGTATAATCTCGTTGAAATGTTGCATCAATGAATAATAGCCCTATTCCTGGCCAACTAAAAATTTTCTCTGTTACAACAGCCCCTCCGATAAAAGAAGGGATCATTAAACCAATTATCGTAATAACAGGAATTAAACCATTTCGCAAGCCATGTTTATATACGACTTTGTTCTCTTTAAAACCTTTTGCTCTTGCTGTTCGAATATAATCTTGACTTAATACATCCATCATACTAGATCGTGTATACCTTGTAAGTGAAGCCATATCTGCAGTAGCAAGTACAAAAGCCGGTAATATTAAATGATGAATTCGATCCCAAATACTAAATGGAGCATTTAATGTAGCTACACCACCAGAAGGGAACCAACCTAACTGTACAGATAAGAAAATTAATAATACTAGTCCTAACCAGAAGTTAGGCGTAGCAATTCCTAAGAAAGAAAATGTTGTAATAGAGTAATCTCTTAGGGTATATGGCTTTCGCGCAGACCAAATTCCAATAGGGATTGCAATTAATATGGCAATAAGTGAAGAAACTCCCATTAACATTAAAGTGTTTGGTAATCGAGCTAAAATTAACTCACTAACAGGAATTCCTTGATTAATTAAGGACGTACCAAAATCACCTTGAATTACATTTCCAAACCATCGAATATACTGAATTGGAATTGGATCATTTAATCCATACTCTTCCATAAAACGTTCTTTATCTTCAGGAGTAACACCAACATCGTCCATCATTGTAGAAATTGGATCTCCAGGTGCTAAATGAATGATGCCAAACGAAACCATGGAAATACCAATTAATAATGGAATAGTTAATAAAACTCTCCTCATTATGTAGCTAATCATTGCCTTCTCTCCTGTTCAATATTTATGGGAAAAGGGTCGGACAAATACTAGGATTTGCCCAACCTCTTCTAATACTTTTGCTTTAGTCTTCTTTATACCATTTATAAATTTCAAAATAAGCTGTACCTGAGTGACTTAATACATTTTTAATTTGTTTGCTATAAAGCAAGTTCCTATTAGGGTAATATAAGAATGTGTATGGCTGATCTTCAGCTACAATCGCTTGTGATTCTTCAATGTATTGAACACGCTCATCAGGGTCCATAATGCTATCCCCTTTTTCCATTACTTCATCCAATTCTGGGTTAGAATATGATACTCGGTTAAATCCGCTTTCTATTTCTTCTGAGTGAAAATATGGAGATAAGCTTGGATCATCACGTAGTCCCCATCCCAGAATATATGCCTCAAAATTCTTATCATTCAATTCAGCACTTAACGCACTAAATTCAACAACTTTTGGTGTTACTTTAACACCAATTTCTCCCCATTGCTCTTGAGCAATAACCAATAATTTCTCACGAACCTTATTCCCTTGATTCGTCTTTAATTCAAATTCAAAATCCTGACCATCTTTATCTAAAACACCATCCCCATCTGAATCTGTCCATCCAGCTTCTTCTAATAATGCTTTTGCTTTTTCCGGGTCATATTCAAATTTAGGTACATCTTCATTATATGCCCAGCTAAATGGTAGTCCTGGAGAATCAGAAACAATGGCATTTCCGTCAAGCACATTTTCAACAATTGCTTCCCGATTTAAAGCATGTGTTAATGCCTGACGTACGCGTTTGTCTTCAAACAACGGATTTGTTAAATCATATCCAATATAGTTATAGTTTGTTGCTGGAACAACTAATAATTCTGCTTTCCCTTCATCAGCAAGCTTTTGAGCTACATTAAAATTTTCATCTGATACGTCAATAAAATCAATATCTCCTGCTTCAAATTGAGCCAGCATTGCGTTATCATCTGTCACAATTTTTGAAGTGATAGTATCAAAATTTGGACGACCATCAAAATAATCATCATTCGCTACTAAACGAACATGCTGTCCTTGCTTCCATTCATCAAACTTAAATGGACCTGTACCGATAGGGTTTTTCGTATTAAAATCTGCTGTTCCTAAATCTGCAACTGGAATATCGCCTAAAATATGTTCGGGTAAAACATTAAATGCTAATGCAATAGGTAAAAATTTTGCATCTGGTTCATTAAATGTAATTTCTACTGTATAATCATCAACTGCTTCAATTTTTTCAGCTGGGGCAAAGAAGGAGGTTCTAGGCCCTGTATAGTCTTCATGTTTAGGAATGTTGTATGTAAATTCTACGTCTTTTGCTGTAAATGGTTCACCATCATGCCATGTTACATCTTCTCTTAAATGAAAAACCCATTTCATTTCGTCTTCATTGTATTCCCAGCTTTCAGCTAAGGATGGTATTGGTTGTAAATTTTCATCAATTTTAATTAAGCTATCATAAATAAATTTCGCGATTGTGTTACTTGGAGAATCCGAAGCATAAAACTCGTTAAACATCGTTGGATTAGATGTTGAAGCAATTACTAAATCTCCACCTTGTTTTGTCTCACTATTCACTGCTGTTGATCCAGAGTTATTATCTGATGGCTGATTATTTTCTTCGTCTTTGTTTAATTTTGCATCTGGATCAGCAGAACAAGCCACCATTAATAATGAAAAAAGAAATAAAATCGCTACTAAAAGAACTTTAGTTTTTGACACTTATTACACCCCTCTTAAAAAATACTTTATAATTCCCTAATCAAAAACCACATTATGAAATGCCAATACCATCAACTGTAAGTATCCTATTCTTTTTGTGTTTAAAATATGTTTTTAAATTCTCTCTTCTTTAGCAAAGTCGACATTTTTAAACATTTTCTATTTCAAATCATTTACATTTCCTAAAAATTCCAACTAAACATTGACAAATTTTAATATTATATTAAGAATGCATATTGAATAAACATGTGAAAGGTATTAAATTACCGGACAACAAATTTGCCAAAAATACTAATAATACTGAATCATCATAATTGACTAGTGCATTTTTTCCATTTAAAATGATTCCAAAAGGGAGGAGTTCTTTTTATGTATAATGACAAAAGGCCAATTACAGCCTCTGATTTCACAAGATTAAATGTATATAGTGATCCACAATTTGCGCCAAACGGAGATAGCTATGTGTATGTATCAACTACTGTAAATGATAATAAAAAATATGAATCACATTTATTTTTGCAAAATTTAAATGAGGGTAGCTCAAAACAATGGACATTTCAGCATGGACGCGATAGCCATCCACGATTTTCACCCGATGGTTCGCAAATTGTTTTTCAATCTAATCGCAGTGGTGTATTACAAATTTGTTTATTATCTACTGCCGGCGGAGAAGCACAGCAAATAACTGCTTTTCAAAATGGTGCATCTAAACCTTGTTGGTCAAAAGATGGAAAATATATTATCTTTTCTGCCTCACTCGCTATGAATGATTCTGTAGAGGATCAATGTGAACTATCCAAAGAAGAACGTGAAAAATTAGCTGAAGAAAAAGCAAATAGTCCCCTAATTATTAATGACTTAAAATATAAATCTGATGCTAAAGGATTTCATGATGAGAAACGAGAGCAAATTATACTTTACAATGTCGAGCAAGCCACTTTCACAAAACTTACTTCGACAAATACAAATCATCAATTTCATGACATTTCACCAGATAGTAATTTAATTCTTTTTACCGCTAATTTAGATGAAGATGCCGACTATCAACAACAGCATTCACTGTACATATTAAATCGCTCAACGAATGAATTGAAGAAAGCTGTTTCATTGGATGGCATGTTTAGAAATGCTAAATTTTCTCCAAGTGGTAAATTTATTGCTTCCTACTATCACGATTATAGTTACGCTTCTGCCACTTTATCCGAACTTATAGTCATTAATGTACAAACTGGAGAAGTAGATACAGTAAGTAAGAATTGGGACGTACAACTTGGTAATAGTGTAATTGGGGATACTCGTTTAGGAGAATCTTATGATGGTCCTTCCTGGTCAGATGATGAGGAAACACTTTATTTCTTAGGTACACATCATGGTTCTGCAAATTTATATAGAACAAATTTAAAAGAAAAGAAAATGGAGACTCTTTATTCTAACAATAATCAAGTCTTTGGATTTTCCTACCATCCCCCTTCTAACCAATTTATTTTAGGCATTAGTGAGCCTACAAACCCGTGTAACTTTTATCACTTTGTCGAAGGAAAGGAATTAGCTAAATTAACAGATGAGAACAGCGAATGGTTAGATGAGATACATTTAAGTGAGCCAGAAACTATTTGGTTTACTGCAAAAGATGGATGGAAGATTCAAGGCTGGCTCCTTAAACCATTTGATTATAAAAAAGGAGAAAAATACCCCTTAGTATTAGAAATCCATGGCGGGCCACATGCGATGTATGGTCAATCTTATTTTCATGAAATGCAGTTATTAGCTGCAAAAGGTTATGTAGTTTTATACACAAACCCTCGAGGAAGTCATGGCTATGGCCAAAAGTTCGTTGATGCCGTTCGTACTGATTATGGTGGAAGTGATTATACCGATTTAATGTCAGCTGTTGACCATGTATTAGCACATTATGACTTTATTGATGAAAGTCGTCTCGGTGTTACTGGTGGTAGCTATGGAGGATTTATGACTAATTGGATTGTCGGGCATACAGACCGTTTTAAAGCCGCCGTTACACAACGCTCCATTAGTAATTGGTTAAGCTTCTATGGTGTTAGTGATATTGGACATTACTTTACAGAATGGGAATTAGGTGTACCACGCTTAGATGATCCATTAAAGTTATGGGACTTTTCACCAATTAAATACGCCAAAAATATAAATACGCCATTGCTTATCTTGCACGGCGAATTAGATTATCGTTGTCCTATTGAACAAGGAGAACAATTTTTCATTGCTTTAAAGCATTTGAAAAAAGAAGTTGAATTTATTCGTTTTCCAAACGCAAATCATGAGTTAAGTCGAAGCGGTGATCCTAGTTTAAGAATAGAACGTTTGCGTCATATCTGTCGGTGGTTTGAATTATATTTATAATCTAAGAAGAGGCTGGAACAGAAGGAAAAACTAAGCTTGAAATCCAAACAATATTTGAATGAAGCGAAGGATAGAGGTAGTTTGAGACGTCACGAGAGCAACACCTACCCTGACATACATCCTGTATCCCTCGAAGCGGTTATTTGCACAATTTATGTTTGGAATTTAGCTAAATTCTTTTGCTCTAGCCTCTTTGTTTTTGGGAATCTGTAATCCATGTACAGATTCTTTTGTTAAAATGCGAGGTTGCAGCAAATGTTTTCGGTGGGACGAGTAACCACAGTCCTAAGATGTCCGAGTTCTTAAAAGGTGATGATCCTTTTTACTAGACTTTTTGAACACCCACTTAAATAGCTTTATTTACCGTTGCTTGTAGAGCAACAGGAAGTTTTGATATTAAAAACCGAGAAGGAAGAAGAATGGTGCAAGGTGGAAATGATAAACATTTCACTTTATTGCAACGATTTGATGGATTCGGATATGAAAGGAGCAAGGAACTATCGCATTCCTCTCACATCTAAAGAAGTGAGAGGAATGCGACTTAGTTCTGTGATTATCATGCATCAAGATCTTTGGCCGCTTTTTGAAGAAATCCAGACAATGAGAAATAAATATTTTAACACAGAACTTTTTAAATCATCGATTCATACAAGGATAGTTCCTGATAAATGGAGTGTTGCAGAATCAATCTACCATTGTTATTTATTGCTGAAGCTGACACGGATTACCTCAGCCTATTATTTGCCAATAGCATGTTTTTATATGAAGTTCCGCCGGCCAAAAGTGAAACGGTATATAGATGATATGGAGAATATTTATCGTAAAAAGACAATGAAGGCGCCCTTTATTTTAAAACCAAAAATGAAGAAGGAATATACACTTAAGGAACTGAGGGATTTGCTGGAGGAAGAGACAGAAAAGATGAAAGCTTGTGTAAGTTCGCTTACAAAAGAGCAATGCTACTGGATAAGATATCCAGATCCAGTGCCTAAATATCCTAATGTTATGCAAGTAATGAAGCTTTTAAAGATTCATGAGGAGCATCATTATACGGTGGTGACGAAAAGAGAATGTCAATTCAGGGGATAAGAGTGAGGGGCATCTTTTTATTTACAAAAAAAGAAAGCGTCAATAATTCTAACGCTTTCTACTCATACCTTATAAAGAGACTGTTGAATTAAAATTTGGTGGTTCCATCCTCGGCGCTTGTTGACGATTATCAGCCAACCTTTGAATATGAGGAATAGAACTAATATCAATATTTCCTCCACTAACTATAACTCCACAATATCTTGATTTAATTTGATCCGTGTATGCAAACAATGCAGCTAAAGCTGCAGCTCCAGCACCTTCCATGAGTGTTTTATTTCGTTCCAACATATATAAAACAGAAGCTGCGATTTCCTCGTCTGTAACAGTTACGACTTCATCCACATACTCACGAATAACTTGCGAAGTTAGCTTACCAGGCTCTTTCACATCTATTCCTTCTGCAATTGTACGTGTTGGCACATAGTCTTTTGGTGTTTCGTTGTGATAGAGATTGTACATCGCTCTAGAATTTTGTGATTGTACACCAATGATACGAATATTCTTATTGACATGTTTTGCTGCTACAGCAATACCACTAATTAATCCACCGCCACCAATTGGCACAATAAATGTATCAATGCGATCTTCTTGTTTAAGCATTTCCATCGCAATGGTACCTTGACCTGCCATAATATCGTAATCATCAAATGGATGAACATATACAGCACCAGTTTGAAGCTGAGTCTTCATTGATGCTTCGTACGCTTCTTGGAAGGAAGCACCTGTTAGCACTACCTCTGCTCCATATGTTTTCGTTGCTTCTACTTTAGCTGTTGGTGTTTGCTCTGGCATGAAAATCGTTGCCTGCACACCAATTTTTGAAGCAGCATAAGCAACTCCTTGCGCATGGTTACCAGCAGAAGCTGTAATAACTCCTTTTTTCAACTGGTTTTTCGACAGCTGCATTAATTTAAATGTTGCTCCCCTAAATTTGAATGCACCTGTTTTCTGTTGGTTTTCCATTTTAAAATAGACGTGCTTTCCTACTATTTTATTCGTTGTTTCCGACGTGATTAGCGGTGTACGGTGAACGATGGGTTTGAGCTTCTCTACCGCTTGATATACTCTTTCACCTGTTAACTGATAATCCCCAATTGATCCACACTCCTTGGTTAATAACAAATTATTATTGTGCTGTTTTCTCATATTCCGTAATCTTATCTTCCTGTTTTAGCGTTAATGCAATTTCATCCCAGCCATTAAGAATATTCTGTTGATGGTATTCTGGGAAATCGAATGAAATTGTGTTCTTTCCATCTTCTACTGTTAACGTTTCTAAATTTACTTTCAGCTCAAGCTCACCTTTTTCAGCTTGCTCCATCCACTTACTTACTTGTTCTTCATCTACCTTAATTAAAATAATACCATTTTTCAGAGAATTATTGTAGAAAATATCTGCAAAACTTGGTGCGATAATTACTCTAAACCCATAATCTAATAATGACCACGGGGCATGTTCACGGGAAGAACCACATCCAAAGTTATCTCCAGATAGTAATATTGTTGCATTCTCATATTTAGGATTGTTCAATGGAAACTCAGGACGCTTATTCCCATCATCATCAAAACGCCAATGATAGAATAAAAATTGTCCGAATCCACTTCTTTCAATTCGTTTCAAAAATTGTTTCGGTATGATTTGGTCTGTATCAATATTTTCACGGTTTAATGGACATACAAGCCCAACATGTTCTTTAATTGCTTCCATCTAAGCCACCTCCTATTGAAGAATTCCTGCATAATAACGTACATCAACGAAATGTCCTTCGATTGCCGCTGCCGCTGCCATTTCTGGACTAACTAAATGTGTACGTGCTCCGTTACCTTGACGCCCTTCAAAGTTTCGGTTTGAAGTAGATGCACAGCGACCACCTGGAGGAATAATATCATCATTCATACCTAGGCACATACTACAACCTGCATCACGCCACTCAAATCCAGCCTCTTTAAAGATTTTATCAATACCTTCTTCTTCTGCTTGCATTTTTACTAAGAAGGATCCTGGAACTACAATTGCTTTTACACTATCTTTTACTTTCTTACCTCTTACAATCTCTGCCGCTTTCTTTAAATCACTTAAGCGAGAATTTGTGCAAGATCCGATAAATACATGGTCAATTTCAATAGAAGTAATTGGTTGATTTTCTTTTAATCCCATATACTCTAATGCACGGCTAAGACCTTCTTTATTTTCAACCGAATCTAAGCTTGGCGTAGAACCACTAACTGGCGCCCCCATTCCTGGGTTTGTACCCCAAGTAACTTGTGGTTCAACCTCTGTTGCATCAATAGTAATTGTATGATCATATGTCGCATCTTCATCTGTAGCTAAAGCTAACCATTCCTCAGCAAGTTGATCAAATGCCTCACCTTTTGGAACCTCTCTTCTACCACGTAAAAATTCCACTGTCTTCTCATCTGGACTAATTAAACCAGCACGAGCTCCTGCTTCAATAGACATATTACATACTGTCATTCGTTCTTCCATTGTGAAGTCACGAATAGCTTCTCCAGTATATTCCATAACATACCCAGTACCCACTTTAACTCCATACTTAGCGATAATAGCTAAAATTAAGTCTTTTGCAGTTACTCCTGGTCCTAGCTTTCCATCTACTTGCACTTTTAAAGTTTTCGGGCGTTGTTGCCATAATGTCTGTGTTGCAAATACATGCTCAACTTCACTTGTACCAATCCCAAACGCCAATGCTCCAAAGGCTCCATGTGTCGATGTATGGCTATCTCCACAAACAATTGTTTTACCAGGCTGTGTTAAACCAAGCTCTGGTCCAATTACGTGAACAATCCCTTGATCGGGGTGGAACATATCCGATAGTTCAATACCATGTTCCTCACAGTTTTTCTGCAATACTTCTAATTGAATTCTTGCAATATCATCTTCAATTACTTCACGGTTTTTCGTAGGAACATTATGATCCATGGTTGCGTAAGTTAAATCTGGGCGACGTACCTTACGATTATTTAAACGTAATCCTTCAAAAGCTTGTGGTGAAGTAACTTCATGGATTAAATGTAAATCAATATATAATAAATCTGGTTTACCTGCTTCTCGATGAACAACATGCTTCTCCCAAATTTTTTCAATAATTGTCTTTGCTTTTGTCATTCGATACACCTCCATCTATCCCTAAATCTCGTTATTTCTTGGATAAAATATTTAAAACCACCTGTGTCATTTCTTCTGTACCTACTTGTTTACCATCATTTTGTATATGAAGATCTGCTGTATGATATCCTTGTTCTAATGCTTCTTGTACAGCATCTTCTATTGCTTTTGCTTCTTCCTCTAATTCAAAGGAATGACGTAGCATTAATGCTGCAGAAAGAATCATACCTAACGGATTAGCAATTCCCTTACCTGCGATATCAGGGGCAGAACCATGGATTGGTTCATATAAGCCAACACCATCTTCATTTAAACTAGCAGAAGGTAATAAACCAATGGATCCAGTTAATACAGATGCTTCATCACTTAAAATATCACCAAATAAATTTTCTGTTACCATTACATCAAAGCTATTTGGATTTGTAATCAGCTTCATTGCTGCTGCATCTACTAGCACATGCTCTACAGTTACTTCTGGATATTCTTTGCTCTTCTCTTCCACTATTTCTCTCCATAGTCGACTTGATTCAAGCACATTTGCTTTATCTACAGAAGTAAGATGCTTATCACGAATCATTGCGCTTTTAAATGCATGATCTACTACTCTTTCAATCTCACTGCGATGATAATACAGTGTATCTATAGCAGCGTCTCCGTCTTCACGACGCTCACTCGGTTTTCCAAAGTACAGACCACCTGTTAATTCACGAACGATTAAAATGTCGCTTCCTTTTATGACTTCTTCTTTCAAAGGAGAAGCATGGAGTAAAGAAGAGAAACCTTTAATTGGTCGTAAATTTGCAAACAATCCTAATGTACTTCTAATCTCTAATAAACCTTTTTCTGGTCTTAAATGCGGCGGGAGACTTTCCCATTTTTTACCACCAACAGCTCCTAGTAAAATACCATCTGCTGTCTTACATGCTTGCACGGCCTCTTCTGGAAGAGGTACACCATGCTCATCTAAAGCAGCTCCACCGATAGCATGTGAGTGAAAAGTAAACTGATGATTATAAAGAGTAGCCACTTTATCTAAGACTACCTTTGCTGAATTCATTATCTCTCTACCAATTCCGTCGCCTGGAAGGAGTACAATTTCTTTTTGCATACAATTTTCTCCTTTTATGTCCAACTTACTTAATATCTACTATGTTTAAAATCCTTTAATGAATAGATAAGCACTTTGGAAGAAAATAAGTACAACTATCATTCATCTTTCCATAAGGACATTGTATGCAATATCTTTTCCTTTAACATCGGAAAAATATTAGCAGTCACTTTATCCACTAGGAATTGTATCTATAATGAAATGATTTTAGTTATACTCTATATTTACCTTTACTCCAAAGCGCTTCATTCTTTTCTATTCACTTACTCCTTTAATGGGTTAGAGGGAGTTTTAATCTCCCTCTAATCTAACAGTCTCTCAAACAGGAAACCCTACTGTTTTATTTTAAAGGGTTTTTAACAAACGGCATTAACTCACGAAGCTCACGACCAACAACTTCAAGTGGATGTTGATTCTCTCTAGCATCAATTGCATTAAAGCGTGGTCTGTTTGCTTGGTTTTCTAGAATCCATTCTTTTGCGAATTCACCAGTTTGAACATCTTTTAATACTTCCTTCATGCGTGCTTTAGTATCTTCTGTAATAACACGTGGTCCAGATACAAAATCTCCCCACTTAGCTGTATCAGAGATAGAATAACGCATGTTTTCTAAGCCGCCCTCATACATAAGGTCAACGATTAATTTGATTTCATGTAGACACTCGAAATAAGCAACTTCTGGTTGGTAACCAGCTTCTGTTAATGTTTCAAATCCTGCTTTAACTAGACTTGTTAAACCTCCACATAATACTGCTTGCTCACCAAATAAATCTGTTTCTGTTTCTTCTTGGAAAGTTGTTTCAATAACTCCAGCACGTGCAGCTCCAATTCCAGCTGAATATGCTAATGCAATTTCACGAGCTCTTCCAGTTACATCTTGCTGGATTCCGTAAAGTCCAGGAACACCAGCACCATCTTCATACGTTCTTCTTACTAAATGACCAGGGCCTTTTGGTGCAACTAGGAATACATCAACATTTGATGGTGGAACAATTTGGCTGTAGTGGATATTGAATCCATGAGCAAATGCTAGTGATGCTCCTTCTTTTAAGTTTGGCTCAATGCTATCTTTGTATACTTTTGCTTGTGTTTCATCTGGAAGTAGTACCATTACTACATCCGCTTGACTAACTGCTTCTGCAACTTCTAGAACAGTAAAGCCATCCTCTTCTGCTTTTTCACTTGATTTACCTTTTCTTAAACCAATTACTACATCAAAACCACTATCACGTAAATTCAATGCATGTGCATGACCTTGTGAACCATATCCAATAATCGCGATTTTCTTCCCTCTTAATCCTTCTACTTGAATATCATTTTCATATAAAACTTTTGCCATTTTAAAATTCTCCTCTTCTGCTTTGCTTATTATTTTTATAGTTTGTTCTTAATTATATTTTCAGAAAAACTCGCAATGTTATGACTATTATATCGTTTCCCCAACCTGCTTTTCTGCAGGTTAGAGAAACTTATATTGTAAGTTCTTCCTTATATACGAATATAAAATTTACACTGTAAAAGAATCAAGTTCTGCAACTTCTGGTTGATGTCCTCTCAAAAATGCAGTGAGTCCTGTTTTCGCGATTTCTTTAATACCATATGGGCGAAGCAGTGTAATTAATGCATCAATCTTCCCTGGTTTACCTGTAACCTGGATAGTAATGCTATCCTTGCTGATATCAATTACAATCGCTCGAAACGGTGTAATAATACCTTGAATTTCAGCACTTAATTGCGGATTACTCGATACTTTAATTAATGCTAATTCACGAGCAACCATTGCTTTATCTGTAATATCAGTTACTTTAATCACATCAATTTGTTTATTTAATTGTTTCGTAAGCTGTTCTACTTTAAGCTGATCACTTACTTCAACAACTAATGTCATTTTGGAAATCCCTGGGACTTCTGACTTCCCTACAGAAATACTTTCGATGTTAAATTGTCTACGTTGAAGCATTCCTGTAATTCGATTTAAAACTCCACTTCTATTTTGTACAGTAGCAGTTATAATTCTTTTCATCTCGTCACCCCTAACATTTCATGAGATCCTTTACCTGGAGCAACCATTGGGTAAACATTTTCTAGCTTGATAACACGGCAGTCAACAACTGCTGGACCATCGTAAGCAAAGACATCTTCTAATACTTTTACAACATCTTCTTCCTTCGTTACTCGCTCACCACGAACACCGTAGCTTTCTGCTAATTTAACGAAATCTGGATTTTGATCTAGAATAGATTCTGAATATCTATCTTCATAGAAGCTATGCTGCCATTGTCTTACCATTCCTAGTGCTTCATTATTCACAATAATTACTTTTACTGGAAGGTTATGCTTCTTGACTACAGCAAGCTCTTGAAGGTTCATCTGGAATCCTCCATCTCCTACAATGGAAATAACCATATCCTTCGGTGAAGCAATCTGAGCCCCTATTGCTGCTGGGAACCCAAAGCCCATTGATCCTAATCCACCAGATGTGACCCATCTATTAGGCTGATCTAATGTGTAATACTGTGCTGCCCACATTTGATGCTGACCAACATCCGTAGTTACAATAGCTTCTCCTTTAGTTAACTTATAAACTTGCTCTAATAACCACTGTGGAGAAATTAAATCTTCAGAACGATCATACCAAAGCGGGAACTCTTGCTTATTCTTTTGAACACGTTCCAACCATTCTTTATGTTCTGGCTGCTCAATATTTATTTTCAGAAGCGCTTCTAATGCTTTTTTCGCATCTGCTACAATCGGAATTTCTGTCGAAACATTTTTGCCAATTTCAGCAGGATCAATATCAATATGAGCTACTTTTGCATTTGGAGCAAAATGTTTTAAATTCCCAGTTAAGCGGTCATCAAAGCGCGCTCCAATGTTAATCAATAAATCACTTTCATGAATTGCAATATTCGCTGCATATGTCCCATGCATCCCAGCCATACCAACAGATAAACCATTTGTTCCTGGGAATGTTCCTAAACCTAAAAGCGTATTTGCTACTGGTAACTGGAACTTCTCAGCAAATTCCTTCAACTCTGCACTTGCATTAGCAAACTGGACTCCAGCACCTGCTAAAATAACAGGCTTTTTCGCCTTACCAAGTGCTTTAGCCAATTTTTTAATTTGTAATGGATTTGGCTTCGTAGTCGGCTGATACCCTTGTAAATAAAAATCAGTACCAAATGCTTCTTTAAAAGAAATCTCCTCCGAAATATTCTTCGGAACATCAATTAATACTGGACCTGGTCTTCCAGTTGTAGCAATATGAAATGCTTCTTTTACGACACGTGGTAAATGTCTTATATCATCTATCTGATAGTTATATTTTGTAATTGGTGTTGTTATGCCCATCACATCGGATTCCTGAAAAGCATCAGTTCCAATGACTTGACTTGCTACCTGCCCTGTGAATATAACTAACGGAAGAGAATCGATCATCGCGTCTGTAATTCCAGTAATTAGGTTTGTAGCCCCTGGACCTGAAGTAGCTAAGACTACCCCTGGTCTCCCAGTCACACGTGCATAGCCTTCAGCTGCAAATATAGAACCTTGCTCGTGACGTGAGAGTATATGTTGAAATTCGGCTTCGCTGCGATAAATTGCATCATAAATTGGTAGTACAGCGCCACCTGGATATCCAAAAATTGTATCCACATCATTATCGACAAGTGATTGAATTAATAAATCAGCACCTGTCATCGACTTCTTTGTGTCGTTCATCTCACTAACTACCTCCATATTCACTTTTCGTTCCTCCTTCATGATTTTTGACAATAATTCTTTGTTAAAATAAAAATAGGCTCTTTTCTACCCCTAATATCTATGCAAAATATGCATACTTACAGATTTTAGGGGTGAAAAGAGCCTAACTTTTCACGGTACCACCCAGTTTTGTAGTATTCCTTACGAAACACTACCTTGTGTTGCTATCCTAAATGTATAGCAACCTTTGATAACAGGTGCCATATAGCACCTGACTGAGCCTATTAGGAAAATCCGTTCAACCCAGCACTCAGGGACGATGTCAGAATAAGCTGTATTTCTAGGCTTCCAGCAACCCTAGATCTCTGTAAATACAAAAACCTTATTCCTTTGCTCCCGTCATCGAATTATATATTGTGAAATTTTTTAGAAAATTCAATAGTTAAAAATCATTGATGACTTATTTTCTTTATATTGCTAACTATCATACATTGTTTTTATAACAACGTCAACAGTTATTTTTAACTTTCTTCCTGGTATAACAAGGTTTTAACTTGTATTCGCTTACATTGTCTAGTTATCGGTTTTCAAAGAATCTACATTTCTAATCTTTTCGACAACTTTTCAAAAAACCACTTGAAAATTTCTTTAAAACTAAAAGTATTGTTATACTTAGTAAGGTATGAAATTCTTTAATTAAAGTGAGGAGAACTATGACAAACAAAAAAGCATTTAAAGATAAAAACTTTACACCACTTATTATTTTTACAGCAATATTAGTAAATGTGATTGTAGCTGTTTTATTTTTTCTTCCAGAACAAGATCATAACATTCCATTTGATTTAACATTATTACCTAGGCTAAATGCAATACTCAACTCTTTTACATTTGTATTTTTATTAGCCGCTCTTTATTTTATTCTGAAGAAAAATATTAAAACACATCGAAATTTTATTTTTGCAGCATTTATTTCAACAGCTTTATTCCTTATTTCTTATCTAACCTATCACTCCTTAGCTGCAAGCACTTCTTTTGGCGGTGAAGGAATAATACGTTCTATTTATTATTTTGTATTAATCACACATATTACTTTGGCACCAGTAGTTGTGGTTCTAGCATTATTCTCCCTTGTTTTAGGTTTAAAGAATAGTGTTGTAAAGCATCGAAAGGTTTCAAGATGGACGATGCCTATTTGGTTATATGTTAGTTTAACCGGTGTGCTCGTATATATTCTTATTTCACCATATTATTGAAAACTTATATTTAATAAAAAAATAAAATCTCCTCTAATATTTTCGGCGTTGGAACGTTATTGATATCTTTGTTAAGATAATAACAGTACGCTAAGAGATATTCGGAGGAGGTTTTTCTTATGAAAATTGTATCTATTGAACCAACCCCAAGTCCACATTCAATGAAAATAAATGTTAATGAAATGCTAGCAGATGGTAGCTATTTTCAATATAAAAGAACAGATGATTTAACAAATGCACCAGACTACGCGAAAAATCTTTTGCAAATTGATGGAATCATCTCTATTTATAGAGTAGTTGACTTCATCACTATTGCTCGAAATCCAAAAACAGCTTGGGAGGCTATTTTGCCTGCTGTTCAAGAAACACTCGGCGTTACTAAAGATGCCGATATTGATCAACAACCTACAAATATTATAGAAGAAAATGATAATGCTTTTGGAGAAGTCCGTGTATTCCTGCAAATGTTCCGTCAAATACCTATGCAAATTAAATTAGAAGATGGGGAAACAGAGAAGCGAGTTGGTTTACCTCCAGCATTTGCAGACGCAGTTTTACGTGCGACAACCCCAACAACCAATATCATCTTTGAACGAAAATGGGTAGAGCAAAGTGTACGTTACGGAACATTAGATGAAATTGGTATAGAAGTATTAGAAGAACTAAAAGCCAGCTATGATGAAGAACGGTTAGAAAAATTAGTTGAACATGCACTTGCTGAAAAAGATGTAGTCGAGGAAAAACAACAAGTCACTTTACAAACCTTAGAAGATCCCGATTGGCGTGTTCGATATGCTGCATTAGATCGATTAGGTGATCCAACACTTGCAGATATCCCAGTGTTAAATAAAGCTTTAGATGACACAAAGTCTTCTATTCGCCGATTGGCAACAGCATATTTAGGAATGATTGAAGAAAAGGAAGTTCTACCTTATCTATATAAAGCATTAAAAGATAAAGCAGCAAATGTAAGACGTACTGCTGGTGATTGTTTATCAGACCTTGGTTTTCCTGAAGCAATGCCTGAAATGATTGAAACATTGAAAGATGAAAACAGAATTGTTCGTTGGCGCGCAGCTATGTATTTATATGAAGTAGGCGATGAATCCGCAGTTCCAGCTCTTGAAGAAGCAATAAATGATCCCGAATTTGAAGTACGCCTCCAAATAAGAATGGCTTTAGAGCGAATTAAAGGTGGAGAAGCTGCAAAAGGCTCGATTTGGAGTCAGATGCTGGGTGCGACAAAATCAACAGAATAATAGAAAAAACGGCCAGGAGAAGACAAACTAATGTCTAATCCTAGCCATTTTTTATTGAGGTATTGGATCCCATGCAGTAACAGCTTCTTTTCGTTCACCTGTTTTTGCATCATACATATACCTTTTAATTTCCCCTATATTAGCACCATACACATGAAGACCTACACAAGGAACAGATGATGCGCAGGAAACTTGGTGAATATCCTGATCTGTCGTACAACAGATGGCAACATCCCCTGTTTTAAGTACTCGTTTCTCCAATTGCTCTGGTTGCTTACCTACAGCTGGAATGGAAAAATGTACTTCATTCTCTGCTCCTTGAACAATTCCAATAACTCCCCAGGTCTGATGATCATGAATTGGAGTTGCTTGCCCTACATCCCATACGGCAGAAGCGATAGAAAATCGATTTTCGGGATCAATATATAATGGATATAAAGTATATTTATTTGGGTTCGGTTGCTTCATATTTTCGGGAATAGCTGATTTATCCTGTAGAAAGCTTTCCGTCAGTGTTGCAACCTGTTTCGTAATGATATGCTCATCTGTTTCCGCTTGAATAATTTGCTCAATCCCTTGGACAAATTTTTCTAATGCTGGACTCATCATTTCACTAGACAAAACTTTCACCTCATTACACCTTATTTTTTCTGTTTCATCTGATCCAAATATTTAGTGAATCTTTGTTGAAAATCTCCTATTAAAACCGAATCCCTAGCTAAGCTCGCAGCCGACTTTTCTCCTGATTGTTGACTACAAACTTCTTTTAACATCTGGTAAGTATGCTTAGGTACATTGTTCAAATCACGAGCTATTTTTAAGCTAGAAGCCAGTAATTCTTCTGAAAGAATATCATGAACTAGGCCTATTTCTTTTGCTTCCTCTACGAAAATTCGTTTATTCGTTAATACAAGTTCTCTGGCTTTTGCTGCACCAATTTCATTTACTAATCGCTCTGTCCCTAGTACAAGTCCAAATTGTGGACCTGGGAAACGAAAGCTAGCAGATGGTGCTGCGATTCGTAAATCGCAAGCTAGAGCAATATCTGCACCTGCTCCAAAAGCATATCCAGATATACAAGCAATTGTCGGGAAATGCGTCTCTGCTAATATTTCTAATGTTGTTGCCAGTTCACTAAAAAAATCTGCTGCCGCTTCATTGGAAAATGCTTGTATATGCTTCACATTAATTCCTGCACAAAAAGCTTTTTCTGTATTGCTTGAAATAATTAATGCCTGAACTTCTTTTTCAGCTAATGTTTGTAAATGATTTTGTAATTCCTTTAAAATCTCACTGTCTATCGCATGAAGCTGATACGGGCGATTGAATGTTAACTGATAAATATTTTGTTGTTCATCTATTTTTTCTAATAAAACAGCAGCTTCCATTTCAATTGCCACCTTTTATAAATAATCACGACGTAAATCTGCTGGTGATTTTGGTGAAATATAATTCGGTGCGATATCGAACACTGTCTTCGCTCCTGTTTGACCCTCTTTATTTAATCGATATGCTGCTCGTGCATAAGCAACAAGTACACTAGATGTGAACTCTGGATTACTGCTTAATTGTAAGCGGAGTTCGAAAATCTGATTATTTCCTTCACCAGTATTTCCACTACGAATAACAAATCCACCATGTGGCATCTCAGCATGATCACGTGCTAGCTCTTCTTCTGTAATAAAATGAACCGTTGTGTCATACTCATCGAAATAATTTGGCATTGTCTTGATTTCTTGTTCAATTTTTTCCTGATCTGCACCTTCCTCGGCAACAACAAAGCATTCACGTGTATGACGGTCTCCAGTTGATAATTCTGGATTCTCACCATTTCTAACTCTGTCTACTGCTGTCTCAGAAGGAATGGTATACTGAACACCTGCTTTTACCCCATCAACACGACGGATCGCATCAGAATGACCTTGGCTTAAACCTTTACCCCAGAAAGTATATGTTCCACCATCTGCTAGAATTGCCTCAGCCATCACACGATTGATAGAAAATACGCCTGGATCCCATCCAACAGAAATAATACTTGTTTTTCCATTAGGCTTAGCAGCTTCATCCACAGAAGCAAAGAATTCCGGAATTTTCGCATGTGTATCATAGCTATCTACTGTATTAAACAGCTTTGCAAGCATCGGTGTTTGTTCTGGTAAATCAGTTGCCGAACCACCACATAATATCATTACATCAATTTCATCCTGATATTTCTCAGCTTCATCAAGAGGTAACACCTTCACATTCGGATCCTTAACACCGACAGATGATGGATCTCTACGAGAGAATACTGCCACTAATTCCATATCTGCTTGTTGTTTAATTGCGTGTTCCGCACCTTTTCCTAGATTCCCATAACCAACAATTCCAATACGAATTTTATCTGTCATTTTATTACCTCCAATTTATTTATCCATCACATTTAAAACTTTTCTTTTATACTACCTTTTTTTATTTTCCAGCGCAACGAACAGAATTAGAAAAATTAAGACCAGAATATTCTCTAATTTAATCACTACTTAGCATACTATTAACTAGAATTCCCATCCCCTCTTAAGACATCTAAGCGTTTTAATTACAGGTCTAAAGCCTTTTTTGGTACAATCGTTATAATCTTTATTATAGAGGTTGTTCAAAAAGTCCAACAAAATAACCTTTTTGAACATGCACTATAAAATCATAGGAGGAGATAGATAGAATGAGCTTAAAAGACAAAAAAGTAATTACGATTGTAGACAATAATTATAATGATTTAGAGCTATGGTATCCGATTTATCGACTTCAAGAAGATGAAGTAACTGTCCATATTGTTGGCGAAGAAGCTGGTAAAGAATACACTGGCCAGTATGGTGTAGTTGCTAAAACAGATTATGGCTATGCTGATGTAAAAGCAGAAGATTATGATGGTATTTTAATTCCAGGTGGTTGGGCACCTGATAAATTAAGACGTTATCCTGAGGTAAAAGAGCTTGTACAAAAGCTAGATGCAGCAGGGAAAACAATTGGTTCTATTTGCCACGCCGGCTGGGTGCTTGTGTCAGCTGATGTGCTTAAAGGAAGAACCGTTACTAGTACCCCCGCCATTAAAGATGATATGAAAAATGCTGGTGCGAATTGGGTGAATCAACTGTGCTGTGTAGATGATAATTTCATTTCCAGTCGTAGCCCAGCAGACATGCCAGCATATATGAAAGAATATATTAAACATCTTGATAAATAAGAACACAGGTAAAATGGATAGACAGGCTTATGCCTCGCTCTATCCATTTTGTTTCTTTTCCCAAGTAAACCAACGCCCATGACCATCTGTTTTACAAGCAAGCTGCTCGCTTAATTCCCCGTCAATAATAGCATCAACATGCAAGTCCCGATCCCACATATTATTATAAATATGAAAAATATTACGGCTCAGACCAATTTCCCAAACCCTCTCCATTAACATATGTTTCTTCTCTTCAGGGATTTGATTTGCTACATGTGTATGAAAAACGCAAATTGTTGCATTTTCTGCTATACGTTCAGCTAGCTCTGGTAATAAATCTACCCCATCTCCTTCGACTAATGTCAGAGAAGCTTTTTGAACATACTTAGCAGCATGCTGGAATATATTTCTCCTGCTATGATGTTCTGGCCAAATTAAAGCAAGTAACCACTGCAAATCTTCTTCTACTGTTAAATCATTAATATTTAAATCAATCCCAATCCGCTCTTCGACTGGAATCTGTTCATATAAAGCAGGCAATTTCGCTGCTTTTATTTCTGCTGAAATCGTCACATCAGACGTTTTATTTCCAAAATAAGATCCAGTTCCATAATCATAACGGTATTGATCCCATAGTAACTGCAAGCCTGCACTTGTTCCAATTTCTATACATGCAAGCGGTGTTTGAACCTGCTCAAAAATAAAAGAGAAGATTGGATATAAATATGCACATCGACCCACTTCATTTGTTTGGACACTTTTTGTTGCTAATATTTCTATTATTTCATGTCTGTATTTCTTACAAAAATCTTGAAATTCATAAAATGCACTGGAAGCACTATGTGGTGCTTCAGTTATACTGGGATAATATTCAGCTAATTCATGCTTTGTACCTTGCAATAATAAATGGTGTACAGCACCAAATAACATATTAGGAACAGGCTGAGATGCTTGCGCATGAGCGCTTAGTTTTAATAACTCTACATCCTCTGCCACCTCTAAAGCTAACCGTTCATATAAATCACTTGTTCCCTTACACTCCTTTTCTGCAAAAGTAGTGAACTTCCTCGTTAATTCCTCCAGCATCAGCTTAACCCCTTTGCAATAATTTTCAGTCTTTTCTATCATTATAACAAACATCAGCTTTACATGAAAAATACGCTTTCCTATAATAAAGATTAATCTATCATTTTCTGGAGGGATAAATATGGTTCAAATAAAAGAAGGAACATTATTATGGGAGCCAAATCAGCAATGGATACAACAAGCTAATCTTAAGCCTTATATGAATTGGCTTCATGAACATAAACAACTTAACTTTAATGATTATCATTCCCTGTGGAAATGGTCTACTTCAGACATCGAAGCTTTTTGGGAGTCTATTTGGCAATATTTTAACATTCAAGCAAAACATCCTTACGAAACTATCTTAACTACACGAAAAATGCCTGATGCGAAATGGTTTCCAGAGGCTACATTAAATTATACCGAGCATATCTTTCAAGATGCTGATTGGGACGATATTGCAATAATTCATGCATCTGAAACTAAAGAAACAACAGAGGTAACATGGGGACAGCTTTATCAAGATACGATTGCCATGCAACAAACCTTCCATCAATTAGGAGTAAAAGAGGGAGATCGTGTTGCTGCATATTTACCAAATATTTATGAAGCAGTTGTCGCATTTTTAGCAACAGCAAGTGTTGGTGCAATCTGGTCAAGTGCACCGCCTGAATTTGGTAAACAAAGTGTGATCGAACGTTTTCAACAAATTCAACCAAAAATAATGATTACTGTAGATGGGTATATCTATGGTGGGAAGCCCTTTGATCGCGCTCAAGTCATTCAGGATATCCAAGCAGCCTTACCTTCACTTGAAGCAACAATTGCTATTCCTTATTTAAATAAACAAGTAAATAAAAATATGTTTAAAAACGGAATCCTATGGGAAGAGGTTTTAAAAGAAAAATCTGTCGAACAATTAACTTATCATCATGTTCCCTTTAATGCTCCTTTATGGATTTTATTCTCTTCTGGAACAACTGGAAAGCCAAAACCAATTGTCCATAGTCAAGGGGGGATTTTATTAGAGCATTTTAAAGCAAATACATTTCATATGGATCTAAAAAAGGGAGACAGATTTTTCTGGTATACAACAACAGGCTGGATGATGTGGAATTTCCTAGTTGGAGCACTTCTTACAAAATCTACCATTATTTTATACGATGGAAACCCAACATATCCAAAACCTGATTTCCTATGGGAATTCGCAGAAAAGACAAAGATGACCACCTTTGGTACAAGTGCCGGCTTTTTAATGAACTGTATGAAAGACGAAAGTCACCCTAAGGAAAAATATGACCTTCAGGCATTAAAATGCATTAGTTCAACAGGTTCTCCACTTCCTCCTGAAGGATTTGCTTGGTGTTATAAGCATATCAAGAAGGATCTTTGGCTTGCTTCCATTAGTGGTGGAACGGATGTTTGTACCGCATTTATTCTTGGGTCTCCTACCCTACCAGTCTATGCTGGTGAATTACAATGCCGCGGGCTTGGAGCTAAGATCGAAAGTTTTTCCGATGAAAATGAACCACAGACGGATGCGATTGGCGAGCTTGTCATTACAGAGCCAATACCATGTATGCCGATTTATTTTTGGAATGATCCAGACAGCGTTCGCTTACTTGATAGTTATTTCACACAATGTCCAGGTGTTTGGTCACATGGCGACTATCTAAAAATCACTAATCGCCATACATGTGTCATTTATGGCCGCTCCGATGCCACTATCAATCGTGGCGGAGTCCGTATTGGAACAAGTGAAATTTATCGTGCTGTTGACCTTATTCCAGAAATCAAGGATAGCCTGATTGTCGATCTTCCCACTGAAAACGGTGGATCATTTGTCCCCTTATTCGTCGTTATGCAAGAGGGAACGAAATTAACAATCGATATGAAAGAAAAAATCAAAAACACTATCCGGACAGAATATTCATCACGTCATGTTCCTTCTGAAATTTATGAAGTGAAGGAAATACCCATGACTCTAAATGGAAAAAAATTGGAAATACCTGTGAAAAAAATCTTGATGGGTGCATCTATCGAAAAAGCAGTCAACAAAGGGTCTCTTGCTAACCCTCAATCATTGGAGTTTTTTGTCGAATTATCCATAAAAGGAAATATTTAGAATGATTTGAATTGAAAAATTTGTCGTTTAATAGTAGTGTTAGTTACTAAATAAAAAAATAAGGAGGAAATAAAATGTTTGATGATTTAACATTTAGTTTCGAAAGTATGTTTGACAGCTTATTAATGGAGCTGCCCAATGTTATTAAAGCAATCTTATTGTTGTTACTAGCCTGGGGTATTGCTGTAGTTGCTAAGGCTATTATTCAAAAAGCATTTGTTAAAATTGGTGTTGGGAAAGCATTAACTAAAACCAATTTATTTAAAGACGAGCCAGAAGCAGAGAACTTATTAAATCAAATAGGAAAGCTGGTTTATATTTTAGTTTTTGTCCTCTTCTTACCTTCCGTATTTAATGCATTAAATATGACAGAAGTGTCAGCCCCAATCTCGAATATGATGAGTCAATTTCTAAATTATATTCCGAACATCCTAGCTGCAGCTATTATTATTATCATTGGTGTGTTTGTTGCCAAGTTAGTAAAAGAGCTGTTTAAGCAATTTTTCAATACGGTAAAACTTGATAAATTATTTAGGAAAGTAAACCCTAATCAAGTAGGAGAAGAACAAAAAGCACAAACTACTTTATCTACTGTGCTGTCTAATATTATTTATATTTTTGTTTTAATTCCTTTCGTTACTATTGGATTAGAAGCATTGAATATTGCTAGTATCTCAAATCCAATTCAATCTGTTTTAAGTGATGTCCTAACAGCAATTCCAAATATTTTTGTTGCTACTGTATTAATCGTTGTTGGTTATTACATCGGGAAATTCTTGGGTAACTTACTAACAAATCTATTACAGGGTGTAGGGATTAGCCAAATCTTTAAATCTTTAGGTTTTGGAAATACTACTGAACCTAAATTTGATTTAGCAAAAGCCCTAGGTACACTTGTACAAATCTTCATTGTTTTATTCTTTACGGTGGAAGCACTACATATTATTAATTTAGAAGTATTGAACACGATTGGTCATGCGGTTATTCAATATCTACCATTCTTACTAAGCGCATTATTAATTTTAGGTGTCGGATTATTCCTAGCAAACTTAGTTGGCAATTGGATTAAAAATAATACAAATAGTCCGCTTTCCGCTATTTTAATCAAAAGTGTAATTATTGCATTTGCGATCTTTATGACGTTAGATCAGCTTCATTTCGCAACAAGTATTGTAAATAAAGCTTTCTTACTCATTCTTGGTGGTTTAATGGTTGCTTTTGCAGTTTCATTTGGCCTTGGTGGTCGTGAATTTGCCAAAAACACTTTAGAGAAAGTACAAAGGAATTTTGAGAAGAAAGAGTAATATTTATTGATAATACGTTTAACCTACAGAAAGCCACTAAAAAAGCATAGTATTAGAGGTTTATGATGGAGCTATTTGGCTGGTTTGAGTTCAGTATTGTACTGGGCTTAAACCAGCCAATTTTATTTTTATATTAATTCTTAATCTTTTATTCTATTAAAAAACAGAAGTCTAACAAACACTGCAAATCAAAACCAATTTGTGCGATAATTAAGAAAGATAAAATTATATAGCCAATTAAATGATAAAGGGGTAGAAAACATTGAAGGTAGATTACATCATTAGTAGTAATCATATGTTAACAATGAAAGGAAAAGGTGTTGGATACGTTCAGAATGGCGCAGTCGCAGTACAGGGAAATAAAATTATTAAAGTCGGCATAAAAGATGAAATACTTGCAGCTTATCAGGCAGAGACACTTATTGATGCTGGCAATAAATTAATAATGCCTGGGCTTATTGATGCTCATATCCACACTGGACTCGCTATGTTCAGAGGTGTTGCACAAGATATGTCACACTGGATGCAAAAGGGTTTATGGCCATTTAAAAAGCACATCGATGTGAAAGAAACGAAAAAAGGGTCTTTAGTAAATATCATTGAAGGAATTAAGGCTGGTACAACAACTTTTGGTGATTATGATCTCCACATGAATGAGCTTGTTGAAAACTATTCGAAAATCGGTGCCCGAGCAAAAGTAGCTGAAACAGTGAATGAGCTACCAAATAATCTAGGTGATAATCCTGTTACTGATCTGTATACATTTGATCCTGCACTCGGTCAGGAAAAATATGAAAGAGCTTTAAAACTTTATCATGAATGGCACCTGAAAGATGATGGTCGTATTAATGTAATGCTGGGTCCTCAAGGTCCAGATATGCTAAGCATCGAACTGCTAAAGGAGGTCCAAAACCAAGCAGAGAAATTAGATACATTAATACATATGCACGTAGCTCAAGGTGATAGGGAAACATTACAAATGGAAAAACGTTATCAAAAACGCTCCATTCCATTTTTAGAAGAGCTGGGTATGTTAAATGAACGATTAATTGCAGTCCACCTAACAGAAGCTACAGAAGAAGAAACGATAAAAATCGCAAAAAGTGGAGCGAAAATGACTTACTGTGCTGGAAGTATTGGGATTATTGATGGTATTGTAACTCCAGTGCAAACATTTATTGATGCTGGTGGTACAGCTTGCCTTGGCTCAGATCAAGCCGCTGGAAACAACTGTAATAATATGTTTAATGAAATGAAGTTTGCTGCCATTTTAAACAAAGTGAAATATCAAGATCCAAGAATTTTTAATGCAACACAGGCACTACGAATGGCAACAATTGAATCTGCTAAAGTATTAGGAATGGAAAATGAAATTGGTTCACTAGAGGATGGAAAGAAAGCAGATATTATTTTAGTAAATTTAGATACACCGGCATTTTTCCCAGTCTTAAATTATCCGATTCGAAATATTGTACCAAACCTCGTTTACTCTGCGAATGGTAGTGAAGTAGATCTTGTGATGATTGATGGGAAAATCATTATGAATGATCGAGAAGTTCTAACTGTTTGTGAGAAAACGGCACTAACAGAGGCTCAAGCCGCTGCTGAGAAAGTTGTTAAATTATCGACAGACGATATTTTAAAAGCGGATAGTGATATTTTAAAAATGGTTAAGGAAGGGCTACTGTAATATAAATATATAACAAAGAAGCATCACAGGAAAATGTCAAATTTCCCTGCGATGCCTCTTTCATATGCTTTCTATTCACTCTTTGTTACATTCCAGAAAATAACACCATCTAAATACTGGAAATTCTCTATCGTATCTCGTGCTGAAGATACACGGTTATAATCACCAATTTTTACTGCAGGTACATAATCATAGAGCCATTCTTGTAATTCATCATAAACTGGCATTGCTTCTTCTTTTGTCATCTTTCCTCTAAATTCCATTCTTAGCTCGTCCATTTCTGGATCATTTGGCCAACCAGAATAATCTGGATTAAAGTATGGGCTTGAGGATGGTTCGGCAACAATGGAATTTGCCATTAAGAACATGTCATAGGCATCTTCTTCATAAACTTTTCCAAGTAGTGTTGGCCAATCATAGATTTCCAAATTGACTTTAACACCTGCTTGTTCTAATTGTTCCTTGATTACAACTGCACCATAATATTGGTCATCATAATCACGAGTGGTTAATAGAGTTAATTCCTCTCCATCGTAACCCGCTTCTTTTAATAGCTCCACACCTTGTTCTGGATCATTAATATTATACTTGTCTTTACCAGCATCACTATACCATTGTGTATGTTGATATTCCATCATCGTATTATGATTTAGAATATAGTATTTAGGATCAACATATCCTGCTTTTAAAATACTTTCTAACTCAAGCATTTTTGCTACTCCTTGACGAGCTTCTTTCTCCTGGAAAATTCCTTGCTTTTTATTGAAATGAAGGCTTAGGAATGCTCCTGGATATGTATAGTTAACAACACCATCAGATTCTTCCAATCTTTCTGCACTATCATATGGAATAGCATGAGCAAAATCATATTCTCCAGATAGAATACCAGCTTCACGTGTAGAAGCATCTGGAACAAAGAAGTAACGAAGATCCTTCACTAAAGCTTCTTTCTTACCAAATAAACCATCTGCAGGTTCTTCTCTTGGCACATAATCATCATATCTTGTTAAATGAATATATTGATCTTGTTTCCATTCTACAAATTGGAAGGGTCCTGTACCAATATGCTCATTGATACCTTCTTCTGGTGCATTTTCAATAACTTCCTTAGGCATAATCGCAGCAAATCCACCATTAGAATAGGCTAAAACAGTTAATGCAACTGATAATGGTTCAGGTAAACGTAATTCTAGCGTATATTTATCAACTTCTTCAAAAATTGCATCTGCAAATACTCCTCTACTTCCCAATGAATCCTTCCAGCGGTTCATTGAAGCTACAGCATCTTCAGAGGTTAATTCCTTCCCATTATGGAATGTTACACCTTCTCTTAATTTAAAGGTATATGTTTTACCGTCCTCACTAACCTCCCAAGAGTCTGCTAAGGATGGTTTCACATTATACTCAGAGTCGATTGTCAATAAAGTATCATATACATGACGCATTGTGTTTGCAATAATATCAGAAATACTAATATGTGGATCGAGCACTGGAGGCTGACCATTCCACGCGATTCTAATTTCACCGTCTAAATCAACATTTTCATTTTCTGTATTTGATTCTTCATTTTTAGAAGAATCAGAGTTACATGCAACTAAGGTAAGAACTAATAACAACATCAATACTTGTAAAAACTTTGATTTCATTTTCAAAATTTTTCCCACTCTCTTTGTGTTTTATCTTGTTTGTAAAGAATTACATATATGATTTAAGGAGAACAAGCAAGGATACAGAAATCCCTTGCTTGCTATTAAAATCATTTTATTTTATTAAAAAACGAGTTACTTATCAACAGATACATTCCAAAATACTCCGCCATGGAATGTATGGAATCCAGATACATTTGTTCTAGCCCCATAAAGGGAATGATAACCACCAAAGTTGGTAACAGGTAAATGATGCTCCCAAGCGTATCCCTGTATTTCATCCCAAATTTCTCTCGATTCTTCGAAAGTTGGTGCTTCTTCTAACTGTTTCATCATATCTAGAATTTCATCACTTTGAACCCCGCGTGAATAGGTTGGATTAATATGGTTTAACTGAGGAGGGGTAGTTACAGGTGTTAATCCATTAACAAATGCATCCCACTCCCCTGGCTTATTTTGTTTATCCGCTAATGTCGGCCAATCATACACTTCTAAACTTACATTCATTCCAATGTTTGATAATTGCTCTTGAACAACTACTGCCGCATTATAAATATGCGGATAATCTCTTGTTGTCATTAGGATAAACTCTTCCCCATCATATCCCGCTTCTTCTAGCAATTCTTTCGCTAATTCCGGATCATTAATATTCCAGAATTCTGATCCAGCTTCGCTAACCCATTTCTCAATATAACGATTCATATAGCTTGAACTCATTACATATAAATCTTCATTCGTAAATGCCGTTAGTAAAATCTTTTCAATATCTAAAGCTGCATTAATTGCTTGTCTCATTTTAAAATTAGAGGCTAAACCTTCTGATTTGTTATAAATTAGGACAAGCTCTCCAGCTCCTTCTAATATAGACTCTGTTTCTTCATCAGCATCTAGCATTTCATAATTATCAAATGGAAATGCATAACCAACATCATATTCTCCTGTTTGTAATCCTGCTAAACGTGTTGCTGCATCCGAAACAAATTCGAAGTAAATATCATCTACTAGCGCTTCCTTCTTCCCTGCCAAACCGTCTGGCTCTTCATCTAAAGCCTGATAATCTTCAAATTTTGTTAAATGAATATATTGATCTGTTCTCCATTCTTCCATCTTAAATGGACCTGTACCGATATATTCTGTTACACCTGCATCAGATACATTTTCAATTATTTCTTTTGGCATAATTGCAGGGGCCATTTTTGTAGAAGCTAATGTTTCAGCTGCTAGCCCATAAGGCCGTTGCAATGTTAATTCCACTACATATTTATCTGTTGCTTCAAATTTTGAGTTTTCAAAAATAGAACCTGTGATGGTAGATACCTCTAACCACCGTTCCATTGAAGCAACTACATCTTCAGAATCCATTTCTTCTCCATTATGGAATTTAATGCCCTCTCTTAATTTGAATGTATAAACTAATCCATCCTCACTGATATCATATGATTCTGCAAGCATTGGTACTGGTTCGAATTTGGAGTTAGTAGTAAGTAGGGTCTCAAAAATCAGTCGAGATACATCTCTAGTTGATGTATTTGTTGACATAGGTTGATCGAGGTTAGCAGGTTGGGCAGATAATGCAACTCGTAATTCTCCTCCCTTTGCTTCTTCTTGCTCATCCTCATTTTCAGCTGTTTCTCCTGAATCATCAGTCGTTGAATCTTTATCATCCTCTGATTCAGAGCTACAACCTGCTACTATTAAAAACAAGGCAAAAATAGTAGCTAACAATAATAAATATTGCTTTTTCATTATGTCCTCCCCTTTCTTTTTATAAAAAAGATTTATGATAAGCTATCCAGAAAACCCCTAATTAGGCTTTCTGGATACTATCTAACATCATTAAAAATGGAGATTGGAATATTTATTCTTTCTCCTTACGCATTGCGTGTAAAGATTCGTAGTATTCTTCTCTTTCTTTGTAACGTTTAGGTGGTTCTACTGCATTTGTTTCATATATTTTTGCTTCCTCTTTCCAAACTCCCCATAATCTCTTTAACTCTGCTAAAGGATCATCACAATAATCTGCTCTTAGATCAATTAATGGGAACTCGTAATCTGTGTAAACAACTAATGCGATAGAATGTTCTGGGCCGATTTCTCCACCTAGTTCAAAACCTACCTCAATAGAAGAGATAAGGCGCTCTGCAAGTGGTAAATCTGCCTTTTCTAGAAAATGTTTACCCATTGCTTCGGGAATTTCTGGAGTACATAAATAGTTTCCAATAGAAGCTACATACTCACCACAAAATTGCCCTTGATAAGGTCCAAATGCTTTCTCTCCTGTATAAGCAGAAGATTTACCTGACATATCTACTGCAGCAAGCTGACGATACTCCGGATATGGTGTTACCGCTTTCATCGCATTAACAGCTGACTCTGCATCATATCCGAGATCTAACATCGCCATTCCAGCACTTGCTAATCTTGGATCTGTCATGTTCTGTGATAAAACTACACCTTTACCTTTTTTGCATTTTGGTACACGGGCCCCTACTGCAGGTGCACTTGTAGTAACAATTGCTCCTACAGCTCCTGTTTTCTCACAAATCCCCGCCACTGAAAACGTATTAGCAAAAATTTCAAAACCTTTCTGATTCATACTCATATATCTTTTCCCTCCGTTATTTCTTAGACTATTATCATTTTTTCCTTCTATCATATCCATCAAAGAATTTTTGATAGATAGATTGTCAGTTCTATGCTCTTACTTAGAACAAGGGATCGCTCTCGCCTATAGTAGAGAACCTTGATAGATGTTTTAGTAACATCAAAGGTCTATTTATAATTTTCCATTTTGCATTAGTTCATAGCTCTTAGTATTCTTAAAATCTTCTTCTCGAACTTGGTCTGTTAATTCTGTAGCAAACTTTTGGGCATCACTCATGATTTCCGCTTCATTCACCGTTAAATACTCATCATTTAAGAATAATGTTTTTCCATCTACCATGACTCTTCTAATCTCGTCTCCTCTAGCTGAATATACTAGATTCGGTACATGATTTCGCATTGGTTTTTTAATCACAGGCTGCATCGTTCTTGTACCTAGATCAACAAAGATAATATCTGCTTTCTTACCTCTTTCTAGTGATCCAACTTCATCCCCAAGTCCTACTGCACGAGCACCTTCAATCGTTCCCATTCTTAAAGCCTTCCAAGCAGGGATTACTTCAGGATCCGTATATTTCACTTTATTAAATAATGCTGTTAACTTCATTTCATTAATTACTTGGTTACAGTTATTACCAGATGCTTGGTCAGAACCTAAACCAACATTTCCACCTGCTTTAATAAAGGAATAGGCTGGTGGTACTCTACCTGCAATAACTCCAATAGAACCAGAACAAACAACCATGGAGACATTACGATCTACAAGTAATTTCACTTCTTCTTCTGTTGCATCTGTCAAATGGACAGCAATTAATGATTCATCTAAGAATCCTAATTCATCAAGTAAAGCAATCGAACGCTTATTATATCGCTTCAGAATCTGTTCTGTTTCACGAGTGGATTGTGCTACATGCATATGTATTTTTACATCTTTTTCTGTTGCTAGATTCTTAACCTTTTTCATAAATTCAGCACTCATAAAGTCTGGCCCCTGAGGTCCAAGTAATGCTTGAATTCGGTTATTATCTTTACCATGCCACTTTTCAATAAGCTCTAGATTTCGGTTTAATGTATATTCTCCAAAGCTAGGATCAAAAGGATATAGCTCACCAACTTCTAATTTATCTAATACCTTTGGAACTTCACGAACAAATCCAGTAACACAAGCTCTAACACCAATTTCATGGAAGAATTTCGCCGAATCTAATGCCGGGAATGTGTAATCACAAAATGTAGTTGTTCCAGTAGCTAATCCTTCCAAAACATTCATTTTTGCTCCAGCAGTCATATTTTCATCGGTTAAATATGGTCGAAACGGCTCTACTCCTCTTAGCATCCAGTTATGTGTATCCTGTGCCACACCGCGTAGAATCGCCCAGTATGTATGCATATGTGCATCGACAAAACCTGGTAAAACCATCATATTTGTCGCATCAATCGTTTCTTCGGCATTAAACTCTTTTTGTAATGCTTCTGTTGATCCAACTTCGATAATTCTTCCTTTATCAATCGCTACTGCACCACAGTCAACATAGCCTACCCCTTCTCCTTGCATCGTAAATAAATCTGCATTGATAATTAACGTATCAACATTCAAGCTAATTCCTCCTTGTAAAAATGGCATATTTTCCATTAGTCGGATATGATTCCTGACTAATATTAAGATTAATCGTATGTTCATATAAGAGGATGTTCGAAAAGTCCAACAAAAATGACCTTTTTGAACACACACTATAAGTAAATAAGTTATTTTTATTCCTCAAAATGTGTTTTTTCGTTCCATTTAACGTATTTTTTTATTTTTCTTGTTGCTGCTGATTGGCTAATTCCTAAACTTTCTGCCACTTTATAGCTAGAGTGGTAAATATCGTATGCTTCTAATATTAATGATTGCTCTAGCTGCGCCATTTTCTCTGGCAATGTTTTTGCCTTTGAGATAGAGCCTAATTTCACACTAGATGGTAATTGACTTAACTTTACTTCAGACCCCTCTGTCACAATCACAAGTCTTTCAATTAGATTTTCTAATTCACGAATATTTCCAGGCCATTCATATTCATAAAATGCATTTCTTACATAAGCAGAAATACTTACAGAACGACTATATTCTTCATTGAACTTTGATAAAAACTCCATTGTTAAGGGGTAGATATCCTCTTGGCGCTGACGTAAGGGTGGTATTTCTATGGGTATAATATTTAAACGGTAGTAGAGATCTTCGCGAAACTTTCCTTCACGAACTAGAGCTAAAAGATCCTTCTTTGTCGAGGATACAAAGCGGATATCTGCGTTGATTTGCCCGCCATCTAATGGGATGTTTCGTTTGTTTTCAATGAAATGCAGAAGTTTGGATTGCATTTCCATTGTCATTTCATCGATGTTATCTAGATAGAGCGTACCACCATTCATTAATTGAACTAGCTCTTCTCCATTATCTAAGACTGTCTCTGAATAATTCGCGCAATTAATTTGTCGAAATGGACTACGGTTACGGTGACTTAAATAATGAATTCGTTGAGCCATTAAACTCTTCCCTACCCCTGTTTCTCCACGAATTAAAATTGGCTTTTCTGTACGTGCTGAGCGCATCATTAATTCAACTGTGTTTTTCATTACTTCATTTTTTGCAATCAATTTATAAAAGCTTGGATCTTGTTGCGGCTTACTCTTTTCCTTCAGCTGTCCTTCAAGTAAATTAATTTGTTTTGTAAGCTTCATCGTATTAATAAGCTCTCTTGTATAATTAATCACCTGGAGGAGATCGCCATTTTCTGCAAATATCGGCTTTGCTTGTACAAACAGCCTTTTTCCTTTTGCAGTTTTTTGCATGAGTTCAATATGTTGATGCGATTTTAATACTTGTAAAGTTGCAGAAGGATAAAATAAATCGTCTTCGAGATCTCTTACGTTTTTTCCAATGATTTCTTCAGGACCCACTCCATAAAACTCTTGGCAAAGATTGTTGATATACAAAACTACTCCATCAGAATCTGTAACAAACACTTCATAAGTGGCATGATCTAAAATCTCTTTAAAAAAGTGCTTATTAAAAATATCTTGTTTCATAAATGTTCACACCTTTCTTCTATTAACATTTCCCAATGAAAACTTAGACGACCATATGATAGATTGGGCAATTATTAATATCTTTTGAGAAGTGTAAACTGTCGTCTTTTTAATTTTAAGAAATTTCATTGAATTAATATTATCAAAACAAAAAACGAATTAAAAAGTCTCTTTAGACTTACTTTAAGTACATAAAGACTTAGATTTGCCCAATCAAAAAAATTATACTAAAGAAACAATGGATCGTACAAATAAGCAATAGATAAGGAGTGTTAGCATTGACTTGGGACCATGTCATTTTAAATGGTGAGATTGTTACACCTAATGAAATCTATCAAGCAAACATTTACATTAAAGACGGGAAAATCTCTCGTATTTCTAAAGAAGCATTTAATGGAGAAGCAAAAGAAATCACAGATGCTTCCGGATTATATGTTTTACCTGGATTAATAGATACACATGTCCACTCCCGTGATGGTGGCGCAACACATAAAGAAGATTTCTTCCATTCTACTCGCGCTGCAGCGGCTGGCGGAATTACTACGATTTTTGAAATGCCAAATTCAAATCCACCAATTAATAATAAAGAAAACTTCCATAAACAAGTGAAAAATTTCCAAAGTAAGGCACATGTTAATTTTGGTGTTTGGGGCATTTGCTTAGGTGATTTAAATATGGAAAACCTTAAGGAATTAGATGAATTAGGTGTTATTGGCTATAAATATTTCTGGGGTTATGCGATTGATAAAAATACCTTTGCACTTATTTATAATTACGAGGATGGAATGGAAAATGTTATTCCACCATGTAATGATGGAGAAGTATATCAAATTTTTGAAGAAGTAGCAAAGACTGGCAAAACAATATCCATCCATGCAGAAAACAGTGACCTAATCAATTATTTAACGAAGAAAATGAAGCGTACTGGCAAAGCTGACTATGAGACGGTCCTACAATCACGTCCAAACATTGCCGAATCAACTACGATTCAAACAGGAATCGAATTCGCAAAAGCTACTGGTGCAAGATTACATGTACTTCATATTAGTACTGCTGAAGGGGTCGAGCTTATTCGCCAAGCTCAAGCAGAAGGCTATCCTATTACTGGAGAAACATGTCCACATTACTTATTTTTAACGAATGAGGACTTTGATAAAGTCGGTACATCTATGAAAGTATATCCGTTAATTAAGCGTCAAGAAGATCAGGATGCATTATGGAAAGGCATACTTGATGGTACCATATCAATCGTTTGCTCAGACCATGCACCACATACTCCAGAAGAAAAAGATGGTGATTTATGGAACACACCTTCAGGCATGTGTGGTGTAGAGACCCTGGCACCATTAATGATTCATGCTGCTGCCGAAGAGAAAATTACCTTACAGCATGTAGCAGCTTTGCTTTCTGAAAATCCAGCGAAGCAATTTGGTGTTTATCCACAGAAGGGCGCTCTTCAAGTTGGAGCAGATGCTGACTTCACCATTGTGGATATGGATAAACAAGCAACCATTGAGCGTGAGAAATTACATAGTAAGAGTAAAGTAACTGCTTATGACGGATTTCAATTAAACGCTGCTCCTGTTGCAACCATTGTTAATGGAACAACAATTATGAAAAATGGGGTTGTTGGTGATATTCTAGCAGGAAAGTTTATAGAAGCAAATAACTAAAAGAGCTTGGAGGAAAAATTTCCTCCAAGCTTTTCTATACCAAATATTCTTCCAGCCATTGTTCAGCCATCTCTTTTGAGGCCACTTCATTATTCAGTATTGCTACTTCTAGATCAAAAAGAATCTTTGAAAAAGCAGCACTCGGCTTCAAGCCTTTTTTAATAAGGTCTGCTCCTGTTAAATATACTGGGAGGTTCTGTGCCTTTTCCAAATAGGAAAGAACAAATTGCTGAAAATCTTGTGTCTCATCTGCTAGCATAAATAGAATAGCATCATTCGAATATATTTTTAATTGTTGATGTAGCTCGGCAATCGTGCTACTATTTCTCCACTCTACATATGACGTTAGCTCTGTAATTTCTTGAAGTAATTTCCCTTCCTTCTTTGTTAATGCAAACTGTTTTGCCTGTTTCAACTGGCCTGCTTTATAAAAGGGAATAAGAAAATAAGAAAACCAATGATTTTTATCTCCAAGATTTGAGTGTGTTTCATATATACTTTTTAAGCGCTTTACATGTATACAACTGCTTGCTGCTGCTTGCTTACTAATGTCATATTGCTGCCAAAAACCTAATTCAAATAAACGCTGAATCGTACGCTCTGGAGCTATTTCATTAAACATCTTCTCCATTTCGTACAAAATTCGATTCGCAGATAATTCCTTAATTCCTGGCATTGCTTGTACTGCTAAACTTTCTGTTTGATTATCCATTTTAAATCCAAAGCGTGTTTCAAATCGAACTGCCCTAAAAATACGTGTTGGATCTTCAACAAAGCTTAAATTATGCAAGACTTTAATAGTCTTTTGCTTTATATCCCTTGCTCCTAAATAAGGATCAACAATCTCGCCAAATTTTTCTCCTGTCAAATAAATAGCCATCGCATTAATTGTAAAATCTCTTCGTTCTAAATCTTCTCTTAACGTTGATTTTTCAACATCTGGCAATGCAGCTGGACGCTCATAATATTCTAAACGTGAGGAAGTCACATCAATTTTCACTCCAGAAGGATGCTCCCATGTAGCTGTACCAAAGCTCTCATGTACTAATACATCGCCGCCATATCCTTCTTTTAATTGCTGTGCAAAAGCAATGCCGTCACCTTCTACAACAATATCTACATCATCATTAGGTTTACCTAGGATAATATCACGCACAATTCCACCAATTAAATATACAGAAAGGTTTCCATCAGATGCTGTTTTACTAATCTTTTGAAGTAGGGCATAAATATCCTGTGGTAATTGCTCTTCCATTCTTTTAGCTAATTGGTGCTCATATTTTTCCGTTTTCACTGCATTTGTTTCTATATTTTTATGATGTAGAACTTCAATAATATTTGTCCGAGATAGAATTCCTATTAGCTTCCCATTCTCTACTACTGGCAAGCGTCCAACATTATGTTCAATCATTATTTTTTGTATTTCCTCAATCGATGTTTCTGGATGAATGGTTACAATTTTCGAACTCATATAACCTTTTACAGGTGCATGACCTAAACCATGATGGTTGGCTTTATCAAGATCTCGACGAGAAATAATTCCTAATAGCTTACCATCCTCCACAATTGGAAAACCAGAATGACCATAGCGATACATTAGTTTTCCAGCTGCTTCAATCGTCATTTTGGGCCCTAATGTTTTTACTGGTGTTGTCATAATATCTCTAGCTGTAATAGCCGGCTTCAAAATAATCTCCATATTCTCTACAACAGCTGGGAGTACTTCAGCCATTATCCCATTTTTAATTGTTGCAGATCCTGCCTGCTCATGTCCCCCACCCTTCCATAGCTTCAATAAAGGTAAGAAATTAATTCGATTCGAGCTGGCACGTCCAATGATATATACTCGTTTCTGCATTTCAACAACTACTAAGACGGCATCTGCATCTGTCATTTCTAATAATTTCCTAGTTAGTGTTGATAAGCCACCTTGGAACTTCTGCTGCTCATGGGCGGCAACAAGAATGTTTAAACCATCCACTTTATATTCTGTAGTATTTAAAAATAATTGATTGAATAATTCTTGTTGCTCTGGCAATAGCATTTGATCAGCAAAGCGTTGAATAATTTCTAAGTTCATCCCTTGTTCCATTAAATAGCTTGCTGCCTGTAAATCCCTAGCAGTCGTTCCGGCATAAGTAAACGAACCTGTATCTGTATAAATCCCCAAGCCAAAAATAGTTGCTTCAAAAGAAGAAATAGGAATTTGCTGCTTACGAATTTCTTCAATTAATAATGTCACCGCAGCTCCCAAGGGCTCTATTCTTCCATGCTCTGGAGTAATATCGCCATCTTTACTGGGGTGATGATCGTATATAGTAATCGTCAAATTTTCACGATTCAGCTGTTTACTGTAATCACCTGTTCTTTCCAAGGCTGCTACATCAACAATAATAAGCTCTTCTACCTGATCCCAATCAACCAAACGATCTTGCATCATTGGCAAAGTATCACGATATATATTTAAAAATTGAGTAACTGCATCATTTTGTTTATCTGTAATAACAATTTGTGCTTCTGGATAAAGCTTTTTCGCTGCAATCATAGAAGCTAATGCATCGAAATCTGTATTTACATGAGAAATGATTACTTGCACGTCTATTTTTCCTCCTTACAAGTCGTTTAATTATCTATGTAGATGGTGTGTTCACTGGCTGAAAAAATCATTACCTGTTAATATCATAAATAATATCCTTTTCCTTTATTATACAAAGGAGTGACTCCAATGCCAAAAAAGCTTTTAATTATCTCTATTTTTTTGCTTGTTCTAATCGGTTGTAACAACGAAACTCTTAATGAAGCGAAGTTTGCAACTCTAAAGAAAACTGAACATGTTATAAAACAGCTTCCTAATCCACCAGAAACAACTATACAAATAGAAGATTTCCAACGTAACACGAGCGAATGGGGTGAAAATGTTACTGGAGTTAAACATCGTTTTCAAACAAATAAGCAACAGATTGCTCTAACCTTTGACGCCTGTGGCGGACCAAATGGTAGCCAATACGATGAAGAGCTTATCTCATTTTTAATAGAAGAGAAAATTCCTGCTACTTTATTTGTAAATGAACAATGGATTTTAGCAAATGAAGCACTTTTTCTAACATTAGCAGAGGAACCCTTATTCCAAATTGAAAATCATGGTACAGATCATTTACCTTTATCTGTAAATGGTGGGGAAGCTTGGGGCATTCCCGCCACAACAAGCGCTGAAGCAGCATATGAAGAAATTATGGGGAACCATGAAACAGTAAGAGAGTTAATTGGTAAAGAAATGAAATATTTCCGTTCAGGCACTGCCTACTATGATGAAGTTGCCGTGGAATTAGCAAATGCATTAGGTTATCAAGTTGTCAATTATGATATCTTAGGAGATGCAGGCGCCACATTTACAAGTACTCAAGTGGAAAACGCGCTCCTTCAAGCAGAAGCTGGATCCATTGCCTTACTTCATATGAATCAACCACAAAGCGGAACAGCAGAAGGTGTTATCAACGCTGTCCCTAAGCTACTTGAACAAGGTTTTGAGTTTGTTCGTTTAGATGAAATCACCTTAAAATAAGTAAAATTAGTATAAAAATATAATAGCCCAATCAACTAAATAGCTTCATCATTAGCCACATGAAGCTATTTAGTTATGAATTGTTTCTCATAATACCTTATCTTCTGGCATACGAGCAATTAACACATCACATCTAGCTGTTCGAACAATATATTCCGATACACTACCAATTAATCTTTGTACTGCATTTGCTCCTGTAGCTCCACAAACAATCAAATCTGCTTCTACTTGTTTTGCATACTTTTTAGAAATGATAGAACGAGGGTGTCCAAAGTCAAAAATTGTTTCTACCTTCTTTGCTCCTTGCTCTTCTGCTTGCTTTTGAAGCTTTTGCAATAATTGTTTTCCGAATGTTTCTTTCTCTTTGCGCAACGAACCAGTATCACCAGGATACCTATAATTCTCTAGGACATGGATGAGATGAATTACTGATTCATGTTTTTTGGCTAGTTCTATTGCTCTTTGTAATGCATATTCCGATTCTTCAGATCCGTCCACTGCTACTAATATATTTTGATACATTTGTTTCACGTTCGATCCTCCCCCTTTCCTTTACATTATAAGCCATTTTACTCAAAAAACATCTAAAAAGCTGTAAATTGCCACTCTTTGTTCAAAAAGGGAAAGGAGCTTTTATCTAATTTGGTTTTTAACATAAATAGCCATTGCCTCTTTCTTGAACAATGAGAGCCCTTCACCAAATTGATCAATATTTTTGGTAAACCGTTCATCCGCCACATACATTTCACCAAGTCCTGCAAATACTTCTAAAGAATAATAATTTCCCATTGTATTTAACCAAATGTACCAATTATCAATTTTATCTTGAGCAATTTCTGATGCAAGGTCATGACGGACTTTAGCTAATTTCACAAAATAAAACTAGGAAAAAATTCGAACGAAAAGAATGTTTCTCTATTCTATCCAAATCCTTATCCTAGTCTGAAGTCTGCATTAAATTACTTCGTTAAAAATTTGTCCCTTATTAAATTCAATGATTTTCAAACGATTATTTTTCTTTGTAAAAATAGATTTATACTTTTCTTGACCTTGGTCATCTTCAATTAGCATTACTCTTTTTCCTTGATTATCTTCTACAATACGTAATTGAAAGTCTTCGATGGCTACCTGCTCCGTTAAAGTACTGTATTCTGGAAGTTGAGTGGTATCCTCTTCTTTTTCTTCTAGATTCTCTGCTACTTCACTTTCTTCTGAATCCATATTTTCTTTCTCCGTGTTTGAAGGTGCTAATGTCTCTTCTTGTTCCCGACCATCTGCACCAGCACCACAAGCACTAACGAATAAAAGCATTCCTATTAATATTGCAGTAATTTTTTTCATGATTATTCCTCCATATCTTAATTTCTAACTACTACTCTACCCGCTTTTTCTTAAAGCAAACTTAGACAAACATTAGAAATTACTGAGATTCATTCATCAAAAATCCCCTTTATCATTTTTATAGATAAAGGGGATTGCTTTGTAAATTTAGCTATTTCTACTCGACTTCACCCTCAGTAGCTGGCATTTCTTCCTGCGGGGGTGTTGCTCGGTAAACAAAGAAAGCCATAATAACTGTGAAAAGTGACATTATCAGAGCAATGATATAAACAAGCTTTAAACCGGATGTCATTGCAAGATTTATCGTTTGTTCATCTAAAGGATTTTCTGCTTGGCTTAAAATATGTGTTTGTCTTGCATTCATGATACTGACAAATACAGATACTCCAATTGCTCCAGCTACAGGCTGTAAAGTAGTCATAACAGCTGTCCCATGTGGATATAATTTCTTCGGCAATTGGTTTAATCCATTTGTTTCTGCAGGCATCATCATAGCAGAAATGGAGATCATCAGCAATATATAAATAACTACAATCATCCATATCGGTGTATCCATATTCAATCTCGTCAGCATGAAAATAGTAACACTTAATACAATTGAAGATGGAATCATTAATACTTTCGGTCCATATTTATCAAATAAATGTCCCATAAACGGTGCAAGTATACCATTTAAAATACTTCCTGGTAATAATACTAATCCTGCTGCAGCTGCTGACAATGCTAACGGACCTTGCATGAAAAAGGGAAGTATAATTTCCGATGCAAACATTGCCATAATAATAATAACAAACATCCCTACTCCTAATGTGTACATTGGATATTTAAACACACGTAAATCTAATACTGGTTCATCCAGTTTAAATTGACGCAAGCAGAAGAAAACAATAGCTACTACTCCTGCAATAAGTGGTACAAAAGCAGATGCATGTGAAAATCCGATCTCTGGATCTCCTGCCATACTAAATCCATACACAATTCCACCGAATCCAATTGTTGAAAACACAAGTGAAATAATATCAATGCGCGGCTTCGTGACTTCTCCAACATTTCTTAAATATTTCCATGCAAAAGCAATAGAAAAGAGAGCAAATGGAATAACAGAAATAAACAAATATCTCCAACCTAAATATTCAACAATCACTCCTGATAATGTTGGTCCAATTGCAGGAGCAAACATCATAACAAGCCCTACAATTCCCATCACTGCTCCACGGCGTTGAGGTGGAAAGATTAATAAAAATGTATTGAATATAATTGGTACAAGCATTCCTGTTCCAAAAGCCTGTAACAAGCGCCCAACAATTAAAATAGAAAATGTTGGTGCTAATGCACATATCGTTGTTCCAACTGTAAAGACAATCATGGTTCCTATAAATAACTGTCGGGTTGTAAACCATTGTAATAACAGTGCAGAACCGGGAATAACAATCCCCATAACCAGCATAAATCCTGTAGCCATCCACTGAACCGTTGTCATAGGAACATCAAATTCATGCATTAAAGTTGTTAAAGCAATATTAAGTAGTGTTTCATTTAATATCGCAAAAAAGGCTCCAATGATTAATGAGAGCATAATTGGTAGTACTTTGACATTTGGATTATCAGCTAAATATTCATATTTCTTTGTTTCACTCATGTTCGAATCCCTTCTTCACTGGAACTTTAAATTATTTAATTCTCATAATAATATACCATTTGCTTTATTTAATGATCCAACTCATTCTCCCCTTTACGGAATAATGATTCTGGAGCCATTTCAAAACCTTCTATAGTAGTATTTTCTTCAAGCTCAATCATCAAATATAACTTACCACCAAACTCTACTTGACGTACATGGTTTAATTCTTGAGGACTAATCGATAAATCTGCAACTTTCGTTTTTATTTTTATCGATTTGCTGGTCGCTTTTGGAACGACATTTGATGCTTTCAATTCATATCTGGAGTCATCCACAACTGTTTTAAAGGCAGTTTCTACAGCCTCCACATCTATATTTGTAATTCCACTATTTTTTAACACCTTTTCAACATCTCGATAATCTAATCTTGCTTCCTGTTCCTCTTCTTCATTTTCTTCTACCACTCGATAAATTTCTTCATACATACTCGATAATGTAGTTGTATTTAACGGATCATCTGTCACATGTTTTACTACTTCTTCAAAAACAATTTTATCATCTTCTGCCGTTGTAGCCTCCTCTACATTCAATACTTCCTCAATAAAATGATAATCTAGCTCATATTTTTTCCCTGTTCCATAAAGCACATGATTTACATCTGCTGCGTTATCCATAAAACATGGATAAAGAAAACCTGATAATGGTGCCTTTAAATTAATAATTGGATCTACAATAATATTGTATTTAAATTCCTTCTCAATATAATCAAATAATAATTCTTTTTTCGGCTCCTGTGTCTTATTAATACTACATAGGATAAAGGAATTAGAGTAGACCTGATCTCGGTCACTTTCTTCATATTCTTCACTTGTAGGTTTTACCGGCTTCATATAATCCCCACGAATAAAGGTAATAACTGTATCCATTTCGAACTGCTTTCCTGCTAATATTTTCTCAACAAGCTCAAGCATATATTCTGTCCATTCTTCCGTTGTTTTACTATTCAATCCTTGATGAAGTAATTGCTGGCTATTTTCTTCTTCCCGCTTGAATTTTAAAGCAAATAATTTTTCATCGATATGGCCAGATAATAATTTTTTATAATTCGCGATAAATAACTCCTGTTGTTCCTTCTCCAGCATTTCAAAAGGAACACTTTGATGATGATAAACCTCTTTCGATTCTTTCATAACGTAAACATAATAAAGTTCTTTTATTCGCAATAAATCATTATTTATTTTTAATTGTTTGCGAAAATTTGCGATGTCTTTTTTATTCAATGATTTACACTCCTAATACTTTCCTCTTTTAACATATACTATTGTAACAACAAATAGAAGGAGATGTCGAAATTGACATCTCCTTCTCTAGTAATTTTTAATTTAATAGATTATTTACTATATCTCCAAAAGGTTTTGTTTGTCGCTTTATCTTTTATATTAAATTCAATGAATTGACTTATTAGATGATAATTAACAGGCTGATCCCAAGGAAAACGTACTAAACTTGTGGTATATGAGTATTCATTAGCCACTATCTCATCCATGAAATGTTTTATTGTTGCTGGTTCTGGAGCAACTGCAAAATGTTTTTTAGCGGCATTAAAGCCAATGATAAATGTACCGTTATTTGTGAACATCGGCTCGCTCGCTCCATTTTACAGCAGGGACAAGCTGTTGATATGTCTCTCTTACCCAAGAAAGTACTTCTGTCATTACCTCACGCTGCCGCTCATCTTTTATTTTTGTGAGAACATCTTCCAAGGTCTTCATACATATTCTCTCCTAGCAATAATTACGCTTCTACTAATCCCTCTATAGGATGGTCTGAGCTTGCAAAACGAATAATTGCTTCTTCTAATACGTCAATCCCATTCATAATATCATCTAACTCTGTATACTCATCAGGATGGTGACTTAGCCCATCAACAGATGGTATGAAAATTAATGCAGTTGGACATAAACGAGTCATATTCATCGCATCATGTCCAGCCCCACTCGGCATGAAAGTATAAGGCAGTTGCTTTTCACGACAAATTTCTTCTAATGTCTGATTAATTTCCTCTGATAAAAGAACAGGCTCTTCTCCACTAATTTCCTCTATTGTAATATGCAAATTACGTTTTGATTCAATTTGACTTACCATTTCATATAATGCATTAACCACACGTTGTCTTGATTCAACAGAAGTAGAGCGAATATCTACCTTCATATCTACAGTTCCTGGCACAACATTCATTGCTCCTGCTTCAATATCTACAACACCTACTGTTGCCACTGTTCCATGCTCTTTCTCTTCTTTTGCTTTTTCCTCTAGTTGTAAAGCAATTTCAGAAGCACCTAAGAAAGCATCTTTACGCATACTCATTGGCGTTGTACCTGAATGGGAAGCCGTTCCTTCCACTTTAATCGCATAGCGTGCAGGTGCTGCAATTCCTGTAACAATACCAATTTTCAAGTCATCATTAATTAGAATAGGTCCCTGCTCCACATGCAGTTCAAAGAACGCCTTAATATCTTCATCAACACGACTTGCTTCATCAACTACATCGAAGTCCAATGCACAAAGAGTGAACGCTCTTTCCATTGTCACTCCATCGCGATCTGTTAAATTACGGTATTTTTCCTTATCAATCATTCCTGCCATTGCTTTACTTCCTACTGTAGACACACCAAAGCGAGAGGATTCTTCACAAGCAAAGGAGATAATTTCAATCGGATGATCTGTTTCAATTTCTTTTTCATTCAAGCGTCTAATAACTTCCAGCGCTGCAGTAACACCTACAACCCCGTCGTATTTTCCACCTTGATAAACCGTATCTAAATGTGAACCAATCATCACAGGAGGTAATCCAGGAATTTTCCCTTCTCTACGCGCAATGACATTCCCACATTCATCTAAACGAATACTCAGATTTTCCGTACTACATAAATGAATAAAGTTATGTGTACATGTTTGCTCATCATTAGAATAAGCAATCCTTGTAATCCCTTTCTCTCCAGAATTATATTGATTTATTGTATTAAAAAGTATTTGATATCGTTGTCTACTATCCATGCAGATAACTCCTATCGTCATATTCATAGTTTTAATATGTTGTGAAAGATATATATTAGCACGTCAGGCGTAACGTGGCAATATTAAATTGTAAGAATAATGTAAAGTTTGCAAACGCAATATTCTTCAGTAGATTATTATTATATAGAACTAAGAACGGAAAATCTCGCTGTAAAGGTGGTACCAATATGGAGTTTATTGGTATTATGACCATCCTCATTATTATTCTGTTCCTTGTTAATGGTTTCATGTACCGCAAGAGAAGGAATTACAAAATTCGTGAGATGGAAGAAAGGGAACAACCTGGATATCGTCAGAACTCACATGCAAGAGGTACTTTTAAATAGTTAGAAACAATGTAGAATCTCATAAACCCTACATGATTTAAAAATAGTGAAGTTTACTGGAATATATATCCAATATCCTTCACTATTTTTTATTGCCTATGTATATAATTTTTACTGACAAAACTCTACTTTACATTCTTCCTTCATTTCAGGAAAATTTTCCGAGGTATTAACAGATAAGATTGGACCCAAATATTTTTTATTTTCAACCTCTAAATCAAAGGACATATCTTTATCATTATTTACATACCCAGTAATGATAAAGACGTCTGGTAATATCAGCGGATGATCCTGTTCATTAATTTCAACATGTTCAATACCTTCAAAATTATCCTTGATAAAATCTTCTACTACATAATTCACTCCCATTACCTCTTGGTGTCTTTCAAACCACAAAATAAAACTAACTATACCTATGATGAAAATAGCAATAATAATAACAATCTTTTTCCAACGAGACTTTTTCTTCATTAAGATTCACTCTCCCCATGTTGTTATTTTTTCTGTTGATATAGTGAAATCGACTTATACTTTTGTGCTAATATATCAATCATTTGCTTTATTCGCTTTTGCTGTGTAGCTTCTTGTTTTGCAGAGTATATATAACGCGCCCAGTCTTTTTGATAACCTGGCGTAAGTGATTTATAAAAGGAGAGTTCTTCTGGATGTGTTGCTAATATTGCTTTAATATCATCCACTTTATTCACATAGTCCTCGACTCGCTGGCTAGCTGCTGTTGACTTCTTTGGTTTTTTTGTATCTTTTTTTATACCAATGACCGTAAATACTTCATCCATACTTACCATACGCGAAAATTTATAATCGCTTTTACCAACAAATCCTTCCTCGTTTACATTCATAGCTGGAAATATTTCATCACGATGAATAAAAGTAGGATATCGTTTATTTCCTTTTTTGGGATATGCGAAAAACAGATACCCGTTTTCAGCTAGCTTTTGCTGGTGGATTATTTCTTGTGTAAGATCAACCATTTCTTCTAATGTTTCTACAAAAACAAAGATGGCATCATGCAATCCATCTAAAGTAGTGGAATAGTCTTTGAAAACTTGGTAATCTTTAGGCTCATTTATAACAACCAAATTTTTATATTTCGATAACTTTAATTTATCAATAATAGACATCGTTACCAACCTCATCTATTTATGTATTTTAAGAAAAAAAGAGAATCTACACTTCAAGCTTGCAAAGTTTTGATTCTCTTTTGTACGTCAATCTATTTATTTATTATTTCATCAACTGCAGCATTTACTTCATCTCGACTCATCTTTTCCTTACCTACTCGCATTGCGTCTAAAGTCTTAACAGCAAGGGAAAGCGGAATCTTACAGAATAACAGTGTACGTCTGCCTTTTATATCTTTTATATATTGTTCTGCCGCATTTAAATTATTTTCTGCATAATGAAACATATCATCACGACTCCAGCCTTTAGGGAAGAAACCAACACCACGTTCTTCTAAATCTTCCTCTTGGTTACGTAATATATTTACTGCTTGCAATCCTCTTCCATAACCAATTGCTAGCTCGCGGTCTGTTGTCGTACCATCATGCCATTCCCAAATATCAGAAAGCATGACACCAACTAAACCTGCCACATAATAAGTATAATCATCCAAATCTTCTTTCGTTTCTATCTGCCAGTTCTTTCCAGCCCAATCAGCCATTCCAGCAGCCATAGTACTTGTAGATTCCTTCACCTTGTCTACAATTCCTTCTGGGCAAACTTTCAGCCAGTCTCCTAAACGCAAGGTTACTTCTGGTAAGATGGATTTATAAGGTTGTAATAATTTACAATAAGCTGCTTCATCAAATTCATTTTTCAATAAATCGCTTGTCGCATAAAGCAAATCTTGTTTTACTTTCGAATCTATTTCTTCATGATCCTCAATCTCATCTACTGCACGCATGCATAAATAAGCAGATCCAACGGTATTTTTTAATGTAGATCCTAATAAACTGATCGGTATATAAAATGTTCTACTTGTCTTCTTCAGCATGTGCATTGCATCTTTTTTTAACGATAACCCACTAGTCAACCTTTTTTCCTCCTTGAAAGTGCCACTTAAAATTAGTATATCAAAAAAAAGTGCTAAATACTTGTATATAGTATGAGCCACCAAGTAAATTCTATGTTTTTTCTGTCTAAAAAATGACAATTATGATGATCCAGAAGTGCAATGTATCCACTTTTTAAATTCGATATAAAACCTAAATATCCTGTTTAACTCTAAAGGTTCTCAAGCAATAGATGAACATTACTATTTGTGTATCTACTACATAGACCTTTATTTTGAGAGTCGGAATCTGTTTCTTGCACCTCTATACATAAATTTGATAGCATGCTAGTGTATGAGTATTCATTAGAACATTAACTACTTAAGAAGGGAACACCTCTTATGGATAAACGCGTTTACTTATTTACTGCCATATCATTCATTGTTGGAATGGTTGAATTAATTATTGGTGGAATTTTAGATTTAATTGCTACCGATTTACAGATCAGCTTAAGCAAAACTGGACTACTTATTTCTATTTTCTCATTAACCTTTGCTATAGCTGCACCAATTCTGCTAGTGGCCACTTCACATATAGAAAGAAAAAAATTAGCTTTAATTTCTTTAGTTGTTTTCTTGATCGGAAATATTATTGCGATTACTAGTACTTCCTTTACACTTCTCATGTTATCGCGAATTATTTCGGCTGCTAGTGGTTCATTATTAACTGTTCTTTGTATAACAATCGCTTCAAACATTGTGAAAAGAGAATATGTTGGTCGAGCTATTGGGCTTGTTGTCATGGGAATCAGTGGATCTATTGTGCTTGGGGTACCAATTGGTTTATTGATTAGTAATGCTTTTGGCTGGAGAGCGACCTTTATATTTATTGCTGTTTTAACATTTTTCTTAATTATTATTAGCTTCTTTGCAATGGAAAAAATCAAACCAGCACCTTCCATTCCATTGAAAGCTCAGCTGGCAACGCTTAAAAATAATAAAATTTTATTTGCGCATCTTACTATGTTTTTATTTTTAGCAGGAGGTACGACACTTTACGCTTATTTTACTCCTTTCTTAAAAACAACGATGAGTTTAAGTCCTACTATGGTGAGTGTTGTTTACTTCATTTATGGAATTGCTGCTATTTCTGGGGGAGGAATTGGAGGAACGCTTACAGATCGTTATGGCTCTCGTCCTATTATGCTAACTGTGATTACTTGTTTTGCTTTAGCAATGCTAACCATTCCTTATACGATATTCTCACTTCCAGTTTTCTTACTGGTTGTCATTATCTGGGGAATGCTGAGCTGGACGATCACTCCAACTATTCAAAGCTATTTAATTGAAGCTGCACCAGAAACAGCTGCTATTCAGCAAAGCTTATGTAATTCCGCTTTACATTTTGGTATTGCTTTTGGCTCCTTTATTGGCGGCTTTGTTATTGATCAATCTTCTGTTGTTCATAATGCTTCTATCGGTGGATTGATTGTACTTATTGCATTAGCAACCGCAGTTTATTCAATTACTCGAAAAACAATGTTGGCGAAACAAGCTTAAAAAGTATGAACGAAAAGCGCAAGTCGCGCCAGGCTAAAAACGTGAAGTGATCGAACTTAGTCGATGAAAGTGCGACTATGACTCTGTCTGTGCCTGACGGCTTGTCAATCGTCAAGTCTTCTTTATTGTAGGGTGGCTCGCGTTAGCTCATAGTTTTTGGCGCTCGGTGCTAGACAACGCTAGCTCTGAATAAGCACTCATTTGCGCAATTTTTATGCTTTCTTATCTCACTAGAAAAGGTGATCAAAATAGAACAAAAGAAAAAGCCTATTGCGCTTCCTATTATTATCGCTATTATATGTATTTCCTTTTCCGCTATCTTTGTAAAATGGTCTCATGCTCCAGCAACCATTATTAGCATGTATCGTATGGTGTTTGCTAGTATTTTAATACTGCCATTTGTCTGGATATACCGTAAGGAATTTAAAAAGTTAGTGATGAGAGATTGGCTACTTCTATGTTTTTCTGGACTTTTTCTTGCCTTACACTTCGGCTTATGGTTTGGTTCTTTAAAGCTAACAACCGTTGCTAGCTCGACAATCATATTAACCTTACAGCCAGTGGTTGCTCTTATAGGTGGATTTATTTTATATAAGGAGCGGACTTCTAAAACTTCTCTTCTGTTCATTAGTATCGCTATTATTGGAGCGGTAATGATTGGCTGGGGAGATTTAGCAATTAGCAAACAAGCTATTATTGGAGATATTCTTTCTTTTTTAAGTGTCGTAGCAGTGGTTGGTTATTTATTAATTGGACAAAGTATCGTTAGAAATGTTTCGCATTGGATTTATAGCTTTTCTGTTTTTTCTTTTGCTGCGCTATTTTTAATTATTTATAATGTCTTAACAAGTGTGCCATTATTTCATTATAACACTAGAGAATGGGGTATTTTCCTACTTTTAGCTATTTTTCCAACCGTTGCACATGTCATTTTCAATTGGCTATTAAATTATATCAATACCACAACAGTATCTATGAGTGTGTTAGGTGAACCAGTTGGTGCTAGTATATTGGCAGTAATTCTCCTTGGTGAGAAGCTCACAGCTTGGCAACTCATTGGTGGGGTATTTGTAATTATTAGCGTATTTTTATATCTACTCAGGCAACGTCAGCCAGTTACACTGCAATAAAAGAGAACAGCAGTATCTGATTTTTAAAAAAGATACTGCTATTTTCTTATTTTGCAACATTTTCTACGATCGTTAATTTTTGATTTGTTGCATCTAAATTAGCTTTAACTCCAAATGGAATTGCTATATTAATATCACTATGACCTATCTGTAAATTGTAAATCGTTGGTTTAGCAAACGGTGCAATAATTTCCCTAAATAAATCTTCTACCGAAAAGCTTTTCTCCTCATCCTTAGGTACGCATTCCTCCCAAGTTCCTAAAACAATACCAGCTGCTTCTGAAAATTTCCCTGCTAAGGCAAGTTGTGTCAACATCCGATCTACGTTATAAGGAGCTTCACGGACATCTTCTAAAAAAAGTATTTTATCCTTTGTATCAATTTCATAAGGGGTGCCTAATGTATTTGCAATGAGTGATAGATTTCCACCAACTATTTCTCCAGTTGCTGTTCCTTCTACAAGCACTTTAATTTCTTCTTGTGGCGGATTTTTAATCTCGCCTAAAGGATCTGTTGTTGTCATCACATGCAATAAACATTCTCGAGAATAGGAATCTAATGTTGGAAATGCTGATGCCATTGGACCATGAACCGTAGCAAGATTGGCATATTGTCGAAAAGCAATATGCAGGGCTGTAATATCACTATAACCAATAAATAACTTAGGGTTACTCGCAATCACTTCATAATCTAGTAAATTTAATAATTGAGGTGTTCCGTACCCACCACGCAAACAAAGAATGGCATCAACTTCATCATTCATAAACATCTCATGAATTTCCTGAGCACGCATTTTCGCATCACCAGCTAAATAGCCACCATATGTAGTAAAACATGTTTCTCCTAGCAACACTTTGTATCCTGCTGCTTCTAATGCTTCTTTTGCCTTTAACACTTCCTCTTCCTTCACAGGACTTGCTGGAGCAACAACTCCAATCATATCTCCAGGTTGAATTGCATTTCCCTTATTCATCAATCATTCCTCCTTATTTCTTTTTAAACATCCTTTTTTAGTATGTATATCCACAATGAATGATTTCATCAACCCTTTCAACTAAAAAACTTGTGATAACAGAAAATTCCTGCATCACAAGTTTTCAAAAGAATCCTTTTCTTCTCTTTTATTGTTCATTGAAATACACATTCATATATTCTTCATAAATCACCGTTACATGCTCAGGCACCGTAATATAGAACAACTCATCTCCAAAATGAACATCCATATAGCTTTCATTATTGGAATGCTTCTCAGAAAATAGTCGATACGGGAAAGGTTGCTGACGAATTTCAAGATCAACTTGTTCATCAAGATTTATATATAAACCTTGATCATTTACTTCATAAATTAACTCTGGTATCTCTTGACTAATATCAATCCCATTCACAAATGTTGATGTACGGTAGTGAGCAATATCAAGCTTATTTTCCGTATCCTGACGCTCTTCTATCACATAAGTAAAACCATCAGCATACAGATGCAGCTCTTCCTCATTAAAAGGAAATTCCGCTTCATCAAACTTATATTTTTCCAAACCTTCCATATCCCACTGATCCTCTTCATCTAAAAAGGTATAAAGAGTAGGGATACCATCTGTTTCTATCGGTTTAGGTAATGTTCCTACTTGTTTAGGTAAGATAAGAGAGACGATCAAAGAAATAAGTAGTACTACGACATAACTACAAAATAATATTTTTATTTGTTTTCCAAAAACAAATTTATTTCGTAATGTAACTCGAGCAATTAGAACACCTACGATAAGAATTATAATCAGTAAAATAGCTGGAATACCCATTATTCCCTTACCTCCAATCGTTGCGATAACCCTAAAGCAATAAACATAAATGCCAATGCTGACACAATAAATTTTAGTACAAATAAGAGAAAATTAGATTCTAGGAAATAAAACTGAAACAACTTAATCATAAGATTATCGCCATAGGTGTTCATTTGTTCACTTAAATAAATAGAGCCAATAATGACTGCTGGAATAATTGGGATAAATAGTTTACTTATTTGTACAAGCACCCCAATTAAATAACCTAACATGCTAAATGCAAATAGTATTAATGCTAATGCAATTACTCCATAAATAATTTCTAACAAAGTAGGTGTAACCCCTTCACCAAACAGATTCACCATACCGAAAATATAATAACGAATATTAGCAACTAAATATTCACTTAATAATGCCGTAGCTGTTCCAATTATGCTTGCTGTCATTAGAAAAAGAACATCAGAAAATACATTACTTGTTTTATTTCTTACAAACATAAACTCATTTTCTCGATAAGTAACGGATGTGATTTGCAAGGAGATAAGAAATACCCATAAAATAGTAAAAATAATAACTGCATTGGATGAAAAATAGCTTACATTAATGCTGTATATGCCATTTCCTCCCCCTGTTGACATCGTTGAACCAAATGAAAAAGCCATACCAATTAATTGAATTACCATCATGGAAGAAAGCACCCAGATAAAAGATCGCAGTTTATATTTATATTGTTTAGATGTATTTTCCATTAAGCTAGTTTTTACTAAAGACATCATCAATTCCTCCCTTCGTTTCATTCGTCAGATAGATACACACATCAGAAGGGCTTACCGAGGAAACTTCAATCCCTAATTGCTTAGCTTTCTCTATCGGAAAGTTATTTTTCACAACTACATATGTGTAATCTGGGCTAATCTGGTTTTTATATAATACTTCTTTGTCATACATCCATTGCTGTACAACTTCCGTTCTTCCTGTTAGACCTACTGCGTATTCTTTTAAGTCTTCAACTGGTAGATGCAAAAATGCTTGCCCATTTTTGATTAGTAAAACATCCTCTAACAAATCTTCAATTTCATCTAAATGGTGACTAGAAAGTATAATCGTACGCGGATGTTCTAAATAGTCCTTTAATAATGCTCGATAAAAATCTTTACGAACCGCTGCATCCATTCCCGTTATAGGCTCATCAAACATCGTAAGCTCGCAACGAGATGCTAGACCAATAATTGCATTAAATGTGCTTTTTCTTCCTTTTGATAAAAATTGATGATGTTGGTTCTTTGGAAAAGAAAAGTAATTACATAATCGCTTCGCAAATTCCATGTCCCAATGCTCATAAAAACGTTCAGCTTCTTCTAATATTTGCATCAAGGTTAATGAATTGGAAAATTTAACTTGATCATCAATTAAAATACTATTTGCCGAAACAAACAAATTATTATATGGCCGTTCTGAAAAAACATGTACTTCTCCACTGGTTTCTGACAAATAGCCTGCTAGAATTTTTAATAACGTCGTCTTTCCTGCACCATTACGCCCTATCAAACCGGTAATTGTCTTTTCATTTATCGTACAGTTCAATTCATCTAATGCACGAAAATCCTTGTATACTTTTGTTAGATTTTTGCATTCGATCACACTCATTTTCCTTTCTCCCCCATTTCTCTTTTCATCATCCTAACCATATCGATCAATTCTTCTTCACTAATATTTAAATAATTAGCTTCTATTACCAGCTCTTGAATTAAGCCTGTTAATGTCTCGCTTTTTCTCTTTTCCTTTATGTACGTAATCGCATCATCGGCGACAAACTTTCCAAGACCACGTTTATCATAAAGCACCTTTTCCTCGGCTAATAAGTTTAACCCTTTTGCCGCAGTTGCTGGATTAATATTAAACATCTCTGCTAGTTTATATTGGGAATACACTTTTTCATTCTCCTTTAAATTTCCTCTCATAATTTCTGTTTCTATCCATTCCGCAATTTGTATATAAATCGGTTTTGTACTATCCGTATCTAAGATCAACTGAAAATCCCCCTTTCTCCAAAGAGTAGTTCGGCGCATTAGTGTTGTAATGTAGTATATACAAAAATTCACCACCTTGCAATAGGTAAATAAATATAAAGTCAGCTATCCACAATTTGACAAAAACACTAGATAACAGTATCATTTCAAGCAACTTAACTCGATAAAAGGTGAAAAAACATGAAGATTTTTATTGATGCTGATGCTTGTCCTGTAAAAAATACAATTATTACAATTGCAAGCGAATATAAAATCCCAGTTGTGCTTGTGAAGAGCTATGCTCATTTTTCACACGAAAAAGAAGCAGCTGGTGTAGAAACAATTTATGTAGACCAAGGTGCAGATGCAGCTGATTTCCGAATTATGCAGTTGGTCCAGCCAAATGATATTATCATCACACAGGATTTTGGCCTTGCTTCCCTTGCTCTAGCTAAGAATTGTATTGTTCTACATCATAAAGGGTTTAGATATAATCAAGGCAATATAGACCAGCTCTTGCAACAACGTTATCTGTCTGCAAAAGCACGTCAAAGTGGACAACGCACAAAAGGTCCAAAACCGTTTACTAAAGAAGATGAGAGTAAATTTGCTTCTCTACTTCATAAAACGATTTCAGACCATATCTAATAGCGGTATGTCCGCTTTATTATTTCTTAATGGATGGGTTTAAGAACTTTTTCCCACCTACAAGCTTCGTTACTTTTACGTCAACTGTATCCAACGTGTCCTCCGTCAACGGGATTCTACCCTCTTCCTCCACTCTTTTCCAATCTTTAAAACTTTTCCGATATGCTTGTTCAGAAAAACCGAAAATATCAGCATTAATTTCTAAAGCCGCATGGTATGTGACTAGAATCTCACGTCTTATTTCTTCTTCAATTCGCTTTTTTAATTCATCTACATCTGCATTAGTAGAAATGGAGTTTACTGTAGCAGTGACTTTTACCTGTACATCAAACTTAATTTCTCCTTCGTCTACTTTAGGCTTTGTTTTTACCCGAACTTTATTAATTAATATTTCTGTCGGTGTATCTTTATCCTCAGTATCATATAAAAAGGTGACTTCACCTATTGTTGTGTTCCCATGCATCCATTTGAATCCCTCTAACGATCCATCTGTAATCGTTCCTTTAAATCCTGTAGTTGTAATAATCCCTACTCCGTCATATGCAACTGCTTTTTTCGTTCCTTTACTATTTTGTCTATTGTCCCAGATACCAACTGCTGGAATAGGCAACTCATGGCCTGGTTCATTTAAACCAATAAATAATTCCCGAATATTCACTGGGTGAACATATGCATCTACTTCAAAAGAGTTTTCTGGATCACTCAATTTAGATAAGATAATGGAAGAATAATTAATTGGTGTAACTAATAAAACTTCTTCAACTGGTTCTTTTGTGCTGTATACCCAAACCTGATATCTTGTCTCAATAAATCTGGTGATTGCCTCAAGAACCATATTCATCTTCCCGTTTTTTAGTACTTCTTCTGAGAAAACGATAAATGTTAAATTTCCCCAATACACATACTCATCTACAGATCGATAAAAGTTATATATTGCATCAACCATCGTTTTTCCTCTACCTTGCATAACTTCAGACTGTTCAATATCTGTTCGTGGTTGTTCTGATTTTGCCACATTAGCAAAATTAATTATTTGTGCATATACAATATGTTCACCATCTTGATAATCAACACCTAGTCCATGCACATAAAACATTCGTTCTGGTTCTTTTTTATCCACACATCCAAATAAGAATCCTACAAATAAAAGTAACATAAAAATTCGTTTATTCATTGGCCTTCCTCTTTTTGCTGAGTGTTATTTGCCCGAATTTTATCTGCTGACCGCAATTCCTCTGGTCGTTTGTAAAAATCCTTCTGTAAAGGGCGTAAAAATGTTTTCTTTATATTTGTCCAATTTATTTGTTCTGCTACTTCTAAATAAGGAGCACCAAAAATCCGGAACCCTGCTAAATAAACAAGTAAGAAATAAAAGGACATGAAAAAACCAAATAAGCCTAAAAGACCTGTTAATAAAATGGAGCCGAAACGGACAACACTTACTGCTGTTACTAAGGATTGGTTAACTAATGTAAAGGTAGCAATAGTTGAAATGGCAATAACAACAATCATCGCTGGACTTGTGATCCCGGCACGGATCGCCGCATCACCAATAATTAATCCACCTACAACACTCAATGTCCCACCGATTGATTCTGGCAATCGTAAACCAGCCTCACGAAACAGCTCAAACATAAGCAACATTAACAACATTTCTAACAACGCTGGGAATGGTAAACCTAAACTGGATTGAACAATAGTCGCTAATAAAAATAAAGGGAGCTGATCTTGGTGGAATGTCATAAGTGCTAACCAAAAAGCTGGAAATAATGTACCGATTAATACACCTGACAAACGAAGCAGTCTTTCAAATGAACCATAAATAACTGGATACTCATTATCCTCAGATGTTTTAAATAATAGGAATAAATTTACTGGCGTAATAACTGCATAAGAAACACCATCCATTAAAATAACAATTCTTCCGCGAGCAAGTGATTGTACAACATAATCTGGTCTTCCTGTATAATCATGTCTTGGAAAAAGTCGCGAGGTTTTATCAATATGTTCCATAAGCAGTGAGGTGCTAAAAATAATATCAACATCTATTGCTTCTATTTTTTCTCTAATCGTATTGATAGTTTTTGGATTAGCCATATCATCAAAATACATTATAGATACCTCAGTTTTTGTCCGTCTCCCCAACTGATATTTCTCCACACATAATGAATTAGTAGGTAATCGCTTACGAATTAAAGCAACATTCGTTGCAAGATCCTCGATAAAATTATCTCTTGGGCCTTTCACAGTAATTTCTGTTTTTGTCTCTTCCGGGGTACGATTTGGCTTATGGGCAATATTGGCAGAAAAAAGTGATTGTTTCCCCTCCATCCAAAGAATCACGCTACCCTCATACACGCTTGTGATTAATTGTTGCTTATTTAATATTTCTTTTAAACCTGGGACATGTAGTTGCTCTAAAATATCTGTTTTATCCCAATCATCATTTTTCATTTGCTCTATAAATTTACTGATTCGTTCTACTACAACACTATGAAGCATCTGTTGGTCAATCATTGCATCACAAGTGATAAATAAGACCTTTTGTTCTCCAAAAGTAAAGTCTTGAAAAATAACATCTGCTGATTTTTCAAATAACCCTTGAAGTGTTTCTCGAGACCATTCTTGCTGAGCTTTTTCGGCACCATAAGTCTCTAATTCACTTGATTGCTCTGCAGATGTTCCTCGTTTTTGGTTCATGCCTTTTTCCTCCTTGAAGCCATCTTTGTCATAAATGCAAACACGGCAAGTATTAAGGAAATAATGAATAAGGTAATAAATGTAATACTGAGTACATACATCCCTTTCAGATATATAAACGCCTTCTCTTCAATGAGAAAAACAAGAGAAGTAATGAGTAAAAAGCTAGGTGCCAAAAATCCCCAAATACGCTTCCTTTTTCCATCCCATTCAAGCAGAATAGTGATGATATATAGAAACAAGCCTACTCGAATAAACGCTCCTGTTAACCATTGATAAATAGAAAAGAAATCAAGATGTTCAATGAAGCGCCCGATTTTTGCTAAACGCCACTCCTCATATGCAGGATATAATTGATTTGCAGCTTCATCAGGGCCAAATTCTGTTATTGATCCAACTAAAGGCCCTAAGGTAAGCCCCATTAATATTCCGACAACTATTAGATAATGAAAAAAACGAACTTTTGCTTTAAATTTATGCTGAATAAATAGAAACAATAGTATTTCTATTACACCTGATGCGGGATAAATTGCACCTTTAATTACTGGTCCAAATCCATGTTCGAAAAAAGGGCGTAACAGAGTATAGTCCTTCACTTGCATATTCGTAAATGCTACAAAAAAGCCTAAAATAATTACCGCAAAAAGAACAATCGCATTTGCAATAATAATCGTTTCTAAGTTTGTTGATGCCAAATAAATACAAAGTGTGATGTATATGATTATCAATATAAAGATTGGTGTGCCTGGCAAGAAAGTAGAATTCACCCATTGAATTGTCTCACGCATTGTAAATGCAGCTAATAGCAAAAGAATAATGAGAAATACTATACGAAATGCATGAAAAATAAAATTCGATCTCGTCTCTCTTAACCATTGATGGAACGCATTTGGATAAGATTCTTGGTGAATATATATTAGTATTAATCCCCACGGTATGATAAGGATAGTCGCAATAACAACTGATATCCAAGCATCACGCCCCACATTCTGCAACAATGGCGGCAGAATCGTTACATGCGTTTTTAAACCGATAGCTGTCATTGCTAATAATATATAGTGAACAATTGGCATAGTCTCACGATTCATATCCATACTCCTCTTCCACATCGAACTATCCGTTAGCCTTTACTAAATTTGCTAGAAATATGCATAAGGAAAATACAACTAAAACGTTTTATTTTTTAAAAGAAAACAGAGCGAAAAGCGCAGAGCGCCCTTACAGGCTAAGAACGCGACGTCACGAGCACAACGTCCTGCACTAGCACATCCTGTGCGTCGTAAAAATGTAGAGATTGGAGTGGCACAACCGAGATATAGGAAACACGGTGAGGTCACGAACCGATGTTGACTTATTGTAGGGTGGCTCGCGTTAGCTCTTAGTTTTTGGAGCTCGGAGCTAGACAACGCTAGCTTTGAGCAAGCATTATTTTGCGCATTTGTTATACTTTCTTACTCCATAAAAAAACTGATCTTAGTTTTAACTAAAATCAGTTTTTTACAACCCTATTCGCTAATTTGCAATAACAAGCATTTATTCTACTTTTGTAAAGTCCATAATCAAATGACCTTGACCACTTAGGTTATCTGAGTTTTCCGTAATTTGGATAATATAATCCTTCTCTTCATATTCATGTGAATCCATACTAGCAAAGTTAAAATTCCCAACATAATAATGAGCGTTTTCTTCAAATAATTCCGTGTCTAATCCCAATGTTTTTGCAACAATAGTTCCCATTTTAATATTCTCATCTTCAAAATGGATGAAATCCGAATCCCCATAAATGGAAACATTATAACCTACTATTCTGTCCCTACGATCATATTTTATTTTGATTTCAAATTCTCTATCTTCTTCAATTACTTCGTATATACTCTGCCAATAAAGTTCATCTTGCTGCTTTTTTTCTTGTGTAGGTTCTTCTTGTATTTCTGGAAAATCAGTCTCCTGGACATTTATATTAAAGTCTTCAATAAAGCCATTCAATTCCTCTTCCGTATTTTTCTTATTACAAGCAGTTAATAAAACAGCCAATACTAGAAATAAAAGTATTATTATCTTTTTCACTTGTATACCCCCAAAATCACTACTAAAATTATTCTCCGATAAATTCATCAGTAAATCAAGTTTATAGTTCTTAGAATGTTTCGCTAGGGTACTAAATTATTTTACCATCATTATTTTCGCCCAAATAAATAGTCTTTCCCTTTTTCTGTAATATGGGTACCTTGCTTTGTTTTACCCGAAACAACAAGTCCTTTGTTTGCCATTTTCTGTAATCTATCTCTGGTTTGCTGTAAGGAAAGTGGATGATGACTTTTTAAAGATTCGTACACTTTATTCCTGCTCATAGTTTCCCCGTTGTTTGCTGCCTGATTCAGTATTTGTAATATATTAATAAAATCTTGGTCATAGTCCTGGTTCTGCTGATAAAGTATTCCCAAATTACTTGGCTGCGGTAATAATCTTTTGAAGCTCTCTAGTCGTTCTTGTAAGAAGTCAAAACCTTTATGCTCAATCTTTCCTGGATCTTCCCCAAAAACATCTACTAAGCTAGTAATATACTGACAAAAGTTTTCTAATTCCCTCGTGTTACCAGCCCATTCATATTCATGCAAATAATTTAACAGTCTTGGTGTTAGAAGTGTTATATCAATACCATTATCTCTTAAAAAGTAATTCATCAGCAAAGGGATATCGTCTTTCCGCTCTCGAAGTGGCGGAATATGTATTGGTACTACATGAAGTCGATAATATAAATCCTTTCGAAAGGTACCTTCTGCACACATTTCTAATAAATTACGATTCGTTGCAGCAATGATTCTCACATCAAGCGAAATAACCCGGGTACCCCCTACTCTTTGCACCCTACGCTCTTGTATTACTCGTAATAATTTTGTTTGTAAGGAAAGAGAAAGGTCACCAATTTCGTCCAAAAATATGGTTCCTCCATTAGCAAGCTCAAATAATCCTGGCTTTCCTCCCTTTTTTGCACCCGTAAACGCCCCTTCTTCATATCCAAACAGTTCACTCTCAATTAAACTATCTGGTAATGCTGTAACATTGGTAAAAATAAAAGGACGCCCTCTCCTGAGCGATGCATTGTGAATAGAATGCGCAAATAATTCTTTACCAGTGCCTGTTTCCCCATAAATAACTATATTATAATTACCTTTTGCTACTGCAGAAGCAAACTCCTTCAGTTCTTTCATATTCTGATTTTGGGTAATAATATCACTAAATTCATATCGGGAATAGAACCCTTTATCATTATTCTCATCTAGTTGAATTTCTTCTTTTTTTCTGTGAATAATTAACAAGTATTCATCATTTCTTCCTCTCCAATGTTCAATTGAACAAGCGTAGACCTTCCCATTTATTCTTATATTTTTCCACTGGATATTTTTTTGTGTATTGTTTTCAGAAAGTATTACTTCCATAGTAGGAATCAATTTAGACAGTTCTTTTCCATAAATATCATAATTTTGTTGTGATGCTATAATCGTTGCAGCTTCTTCATTCAAGCAAATAATCTTGAAATCCTTATCTAATAATAATATCCCATCTCGTGAATAACCTAAAATAGCATTAAGATATTTACTTCGTTCAATTAACTCATCAAAATTACCAAGGTCCGAGGATTTCATAATTGACTTAATGTATGCGGAATTGTTTGCGGCATGGATATTGTAGTCAGAAATTCCAAGTCTTTGTGCAATTTCTACAATTGTACTATATTCAATTTGACGTGGACCTAAGTCAAGAATTCTTGCTACATCCGTTGGAGCGTTTGGGTTTCCAAACGTGACGCATATATGAACTTCACTATCTTTGGCTTTATTTGCTTGATGATATGGAATGTAATTTAAATGGTTTAGCTTCAAGCTTTTTAATAGCTTAATAGAAGATAACTCAGCTTCATAATTGATATTACTAACATAAATATTTGTTCCATCCTTTATTTTATATAATTCTAGTAGCTGCTCAAAAGAATGGTGGTGCACCATGCGTTTGGCAATAATTACTTCTGTATCTCGATTAATCATTCCAAACTCTTTAGCTTGATTGACTAATTCTGGGGCGCTAAATAAGACTATTTTGGCATTAATTCTTCTTATGTTATCAATATGCTGAAGACTGACTCCTTCAACATTTAGCCAGCCTCTAAAAACGATTTGCAAAAAATTAGTGATATGGAATCTAGTTTTTTCATCTGGACAAACAAGTCCAATTGTATATATTTTCATTCACCGCACTCCTCGTATTGTTGTCACTAGCCAAAAGTTTCTTCCCGTAAAACGCCATAAACATACCATTATCATCTTATTTATAGACAACCTAAGTATACACGATATGACTACTTAAAAAGCTGAACCTCGAACAACAAAATTTCTCGTGTAAACGTCAAGAATAACGAAAAACGTTTGTTCTTCGCTATTCTTAACCTTAAATATATAATTTGAAAAAGTTACTTGTTTTGCCAGTACTTATTCCTCTAGTTGCACATTCCATAAAATAGGATTCGACATATAATCAAACCCTTTGACATTTTTAGTATACGTAGTAATTAATGCAGTATTTCCAGGTTTAAGGATTGGAATGTAATCCCAATACACTTCATGAAGTTCATCTGTATAGCTTTGTGCTTCCTCAAGAGAATCAGCATATAAAATCTTCTCAGATAATTCTTCAAGCTCTTCACTATCTGTCCATCCAAACCATTCATTACTCATGAATAAATATTGAGTAGGTAAAGGCCTAATCATAAATCTATTAAAAAATATATCAAATTTCTCTGGGTCTTCACGTTTCTGACTAACACTTGCCCAATCAGTTACATCAAGCTTTACCTTCATGCCTACTGCTTCTAATTGTTCTTTAACAACTACAGACATATTATAGTAATTTGCATATTCACGAGAAGTAATAATAACCACTTCTTCACCGTCATATCCTGCTTCATCTAATAACTCTTTTGCTAATTCAGGATCATACGTATTGTATACATCACTACCTACATCACTGTACCAGCCCGTTTGTTCTTTCTTTACTAATGCGTGGTCTAGCTCATAAAATTCTTCATTAACATAAGCTGCCTCTAGCAAATCTTCAACATTTATAGCAGCGTTAGCAGCTTGGCGAATCTTTTTATCCTTAAACACCCCTTCTTTTTTATTGAAGTTAATAGGTGTAAATGAACTAAAATCTACAGCAGTTTGGAAATTATCATCATTTAAGAAATTCAATGCACTATCTGGTGGAATATCACTAGCAATGTCATAATCACCCGATTGCAAACCTGCGATTCTAGTAGAGGGATCAGTAATTAAATGAAAATATATATCATCCAAATAAGCATTTTTCTGTCCAGACATGCCATTAGGTTCTTCACTACGAGATTGATAATCATCGAATTTTTCAACATGAATATAATTATCTGTTTTCCATTCTACGAACTTATATGGGCCAGTTCCAATCATGTCTTCCACGCCTTCAATACTTGCATTCTCTATTATTTCCTCTGGCATTATTGCTGCAAATTGTGCAGTGTCTGCTAAAATATATAGATCTTGTATAGTAGGATTTGGAATATGAGCAATTACTGTATAATCATCTTCCTTTTCAAATGTCATTTCTTCTAGGTATGTTTCCGCTTGAGAGGATAAAGTTTTCCATCTCTCCATGGATGCGATAACATCATCAGCTGTCATTTCTTCCCCATTATGAAACTTAACACCTTGACGTAAATTGAAAGTAATCATTTTTCGATCATCACTTAATTCATAAGATTCCGCTAGCATTGGCTGTACTTCTAAGCTTGTATCTAACGTCAGAAGCGCCTCAAAAATATGTGCAGAAATATCCCTAGTCGCATCATTTACAGTGAGATGAGGATCTAATGTTGCTGGTTGAACATGATATGCAAAATCTAATTGTCCTCCTTTAACCTCATTATCATTATTATTTCCCTCTTCTTGGTTGGAGTTATCTGTATTATCGGCACACCCAATAAGAGCAATACTTACAATTAACATTATCAAAAAAAATCCAAGATTCCTTTTATACATGAATTATCCCCCTAGATGTTTAATTTTTTAGTTTTGATTCTTATACGTATCATTGAACTTTTATAGCAAACTAGTAAAAATATTTGGAGAATTTTTATTTTAGTGAAGACTGGTTTATCTAAACAAGCATAAACCAGCCATTTTCAGAAATTTCTTATCGGATATTACTTAAAGCTTTCTTTTTTGAATCATATAGAGCTTCCGCATTTTTGTATAAAAGCATTTTTGCAGTTTCTTCGGCTTGACTAGGAGCCATTAAATTTAAAGAAACCATTTTGTTCATCACTTCTGCTAGGCAGGTTTTGGCCACTTTTGAAGCAGTCCATGCAATCTCTGGCAGTCCATGCTGACCTGTACCGAAAAATATTTTAGTATGAGGTGCTGTACTTAAAACATCTTCTATACAACTGCAAAAAATAGACGATGCCCAAGGAAGTGTCCAGCTCATGTCAACATAGACATTAGGAAACGAATAAGCCATTAATGAAGCATGACGAGTATATGGATACCCTTGATGCAGGAGAACAATTTTTGTTTTTACATATTGTGGATCTGAGACAAGAAATGGAGCAAACTGAAATGGATCCATTTCTGGAACAAATGCTGCTGACTGACGATTAAACCCGGTAGATCCAACATGAATATGAATAGGAACATCTAAGTCTTGAGCTTCGAACATTAGATTACGGAAAGCCGCAAAATAAACATTTTCAAGCGCCGTGTAATCTCCATTTTGAGCAGCAACAAACTGAATTGCCGCTTCTTCATCAGTAACATTACGCACTGCCATTGTGTAATGTTCTGCAACATGACATTTTAAAGCAATATAACCATCTTCATTGATAGCTTTTCGAACACTTTTAGTAAGTACGGTCATTAATTCTTCAAATGAAGAGGCTGTTTTTAGTTGTTCGAAATACACATCCTCGTAATTGTACATTCTATATACAGGCACCGGGAATACGCTTTCATTCTCTACATCTTCATTGAAGGGCCAGTCTACTAATGTTCCAACAATATTTTGATCCTCATAAAGATCTTTTGTATATTTTTTTAATCCTTCTACATCTTTAATACGCTCATTCCTTGCTTCAACAACTGCTTCAATCGTGGGTTCACAACCTAAAAACTGAGACATATAATTAACAACTGTTTTTACTACACCCAAATTCTCAATATTTTCTAGCTGTCTCTCAGAAGCTCTACCATGGGCATATGTAGCATCTAATCCTTGCTCAAAAGGATCCATGTCCTGATAACCATGAAGAAAATTCATTGATAGCTCTTTAGCTGTAATTTTCGTTTTATCAGTAAATAGTAGATGAGTATGGTGGTCAAAAAAAGGTAAGTGATCAAAATTTAGTGTCATTAGATTCAATCCTTTCAAATTATAAAAATTTTATTAATAGAAAATAAGCTGAGTATTCAATAGAAAAAATAACTTAAGTATCTATTCAAAAAGCCATTTTTACATATTGATGGTATTAGAAATTTCAATTTTACAATGCACCACCTCCAATTTTATTGATATCAATAAAAAAGAAACTTAATTTCTCTATTTGTTGACTCATTATATTTAATGCAATAATCATGCCAACTTTTGAAAGGTTATCGTATCTTTGATAAATTACTTTTATGCTAAATTAATTTCAAAATAAAAAGGTTTTTAGGTTGATTTAAACAACCTAAAAACCTTTTTATTTGTAGATTTGTAAAACTGTAAAATTTTATACTTTAATCAATATCAGAACACTCTTAAAAGAAACACCTTTTATTTTGGGGTTAATTTTCATAATAAAAACCCCTCTAGATAAACGTTCAAGAACATTATCACATGTTCTCTTTCTTTCACGTTTACCTAAAAGGGATTTCTTATTTTAACCTATATTTTTTCAACCTGGAACATTACGTACAGTGTCTATTTCACTTTCTTTTCTATTATCATAGGAGCGGGCAATTCTAAACGCATCAATTGAAATGGAAGGTTGTTTACCTTGAGCTACTTCAGCAATAACCATCCCTATTGCAGGAGATAGGGTAAATCCATGCCCACTAAACCCTGCCGCTATTAAATATCCTTCTACTTCAGGAATTGGTCCTAATATGGGAATATTATCAACACAATGCGCTTCTATTCCATAATAGGTAAAATCAACATCATATTCTTCTATGGATGGAATAATTGATAGCACCGTTTTTCGTTGTTTTTCAAGATCTATCTCGTTAAAACGGCCTGTATATTCTTTCGGACCTGGTTTTGCTGCATAGCCACCACCGGCCCGGATTCGCCCATCGATGGTTTGTTTGAGAGATATTTTAGTTCCTCTAGAACTAATTGTTGGTCCTGGCAAAACTGATAAAGGTGCTGGATCTGTTGCAGACATTTGATGAATATAAGGAGTTACTTGAGGAAGTGAGAGTCCTAATGTTTCATGTAATACAGGTGCCCATGCTCCAGCCGCATTAATAACGATATTCGCACTCATAAATCCTGCACTTGTTTCTACGCCAACAACCTTATTATTTTCCTTAACAATAGAGTATACTTCAACGCCAGTGATAATCTCCGCACCTAAGCGACGTGCTTTAGATGTATAAGCAACTGTTGTTAATAATCCATTTCCTTGACCACCACTCGGATAATATATTGCTTTCTTAATAGAAGGAGACAGAGATGGAACTAATTCATTTAATTCTTCACCAGTTACAATTCTAGCTTCTATCCCATTATCTAGATCTTCTTTTACCTGTTTTTCAAGAGCATCCATAATGTAGCGATCATCAAATAACATGATTTGGCCTGCCGATCCGTATTCCAGATCAGCTTCTAATTCTTCTTCAAGAGATTCCCAGCGTTTAATGCTCTCCTTTGCTAAATCGAGCTCACGAGGGTCACGATTATTTAGCCGTATTCCACCAGCACTTACTCTAGATGCAGCTCCCTGATTGGCAATACTCCCTTTTTCTAATTGTTTTACATTTACACCATCACGAGCTAAATGATAAGTTATTGATGATCCAATAATTCCTCCACCAATAACAATGACGTCTGCTGCCATTCTCTTTCATCCCCTTAATTAATTGATTTGAAAAAATATTTATATCCTCTGAATTCTAACCTGCGCCCTTTTTCATCCACCGATTCTAAAAGCAGCAAATTATTATTTATTCACTTACTGTCGCATTCCACAGCACAGGTCCGACAGTAGACATTTCAATCCCCTGCACCTTTTTGTTTATTCCATATAATGCGTAACTATGCCCTAAGTTAATGATAGGCAGATGCTCTTCCCATACGTATTGTTGCAGTTCATCCCATATTTGATAAGCATCTTCTAGGTCAGAAGCAGTTTCCATCGCTTTTAAACTTTCTGGAATATGAGGGTCGTTTACACCTCCTGACCAGGTTGTGCTTAATGTAATTAATTGTGGTGGTGTACTTACCATAGTGGCACCTTGTATTTCGATATCCCATAAATCAGTTTTATTTGCAGTATCACTAAAGGTTGGATAATCATAAACATCTAGTCTCGACTGAATACCTAGTCTTTTCAATTGTTCATCAACAGCAACACCAATATTGTACATCCATTGGAAATCTCGAGTGGTCATGATAACAACTTCTTCTCCGTTATAGCCATAATCCTCTAACATCTGTTTCGCCTTTTCTGGATCATTAATGTTATGGTACTCACTTCCTGCTTGACTAGCCCATGCTGTCACATCCTTATGCATATAACCAGAATCAAGCTCATAAAATTCTTCACTGGCGAAAGCTGCCATCATAATCTGTTCATAATCTAAAGCTGTATTGATGATTTCTCGAAATTCAAAATCTGAAACAATTCCTTCTACATTATTAAATTTAATAATTGTATTCGACCCTGGAACAAGAACTGGCTCTACACTATCTGAATTGATCAATTGATCATAATTATCTTGGGGTATTCCATATGCAAAATCATATTCTCCTGATAATATGCCAGCTAATCGAGTAGAACTATCTGGTACAAGGCGAAAATATATATCTTCTATCAAAGCTTCCTTTTTCCCACCTAACCCGTTAGTTTCTGTTTCTAAAGTCAAATAATCCTCATTCTTCGTAAAATGAATATACTGGTCTTCTTTCCATTCCGTCAGTTTATAAGGACCAGTCCCAATATATTCGTTAACCCCTTCTGCTGGAGCTGATTCCACAATTTCTTTCGGCATTATAGCTGGGGCATGCTTTGAGGTAGCGATGGTATCTAGTGTAAGTGGGGAAGCATTTGTTAATGTTAATACAACCGTATATTCATCCTGTTCTTCCCATGTTGCTCCATTGAATATTTCTCCTGATAAAGCCGTTTTTTCTTCCCAGCGCTTCATAGAAGCAATCACGTCTTCGGCAATCATTTCTTCTCCATTATGAAATTTGATGCCTTTTCTTAAATGAAAGGTATAGACTTTGTTATCATCACTAATATCAATAGATTCTGCTAACATTGGGATTGGTTTAAAATCTGCATCCGTTGTTACAAGACTTTCGTATATTAATCTAGAAACATCTCGGGTAGATGCCGATGTGCTGATTGGTTGGTCAAGTGTAGGCGGTGTTGTATCTATAGCAATATTTAATACGGAATTTTCAGATGTTGTTGTATCTTCTTTTGTTTCCTCCGTTACTTCATCCTCTTTTTCATTTTCTTCTGTAATGGTTTCTTCTGTTTTTTTGCTACACCCGATGATAATAAAGAACATCATTAACAAAACAATCAATAATGGAGCTTTTATATTTTTAATATCCATCCCTCCATATTTATCGATAACATCGAAAGTTTATTAGTCTGTCGAAAATGAAATAACTAAATCTATCCGTTTCTGCAATTCTCTTTTTATGAAAAGACTCCCTCCTTCATAGCAATCGTAGTCCTTTAGGATTTTCAGTAAGAACTAGATTTTTCACTTGTTATATCTATTTATACTGCTTTAGTGCTGTTAATATTACTCATTTAAAATAGCTGTTTGCCCTCCCAGAATTATTACAATATAGAGTATGAGGGGAATGCTAAAAACCATGAAATAAAACGGATAAATTGAACTTCCACACAACCACCCCCCAATTACTTTATCTACTAATCTTCAACAAAGCTTGATGACTGATAGTAGATAAAATAAAAAATTGTTTGCATTTTTTCAGAATATTATATACTGTATACATTGAATGTATACAGTATATGTATACGGTGTTTTTTTATTAATTCAAGGAGGCGTTAATCATTGAAAGGAAAATAAATATTGGAAATACGATTAAGAAGGAAACAGTATATGAAATGACCTATAAACGGCTTAAGTCTGCAATCCTCTCTAATGAATTAAATTCTTACCAATACTATACGGAAGAGGAATTTGCGGAAGTTTTGGGTGTTTCAAGAACTCCTGTAAGAGAGGCTATTCAGGGATTGGTTTATGAACGATTACTCGTTTCAGTTCCGAGAAAAGGAGTCATCATAAGAAAGTTCTCTGAATCAGAGATTGATGAAATCTTTTTATTACGTGAAGCCGTTGAAAGCATCGTTTTAGAAAAATTCATGAAGACAGTTACTAATGATCAAATAAATAATTTAAAGGAAATAGTGCTGAAGCAAAAAGAAGCTATTGATCAAAATAGCAAAAAATTATTTATTCAATTTGATCAAAAATTTCATAATAGCATTCTCCAACATACGAATTATGAGCTAATAGGAGAATTTTATAAAGAGCTTCATGACTTGACTGTCGTGATTGGTCACCAAGCAATTAGAGAAGATGGCAGAATGGATCGGGTAATCAAGGAGCACGAAACCATTATTGCAGCAATAGAAAAAGGAGATGTTGAAAATGCAAAAAATAGCATGCTAACACATCTTCAAAACACCATGGAATCTTATAAAAGAATCGGTGAGAAAATGGAGGGATTATATTGAAATATGCCGTTTATCAAATGAACTTAGTTGCTAAAAATCCCCAGGAAAACAAAGAAAAAGTAAAAAATTAATATGGTACCTATAGATAGGGCACTTGAAAAAGAGTGTTTAATCTATAGGTATTTTTTTATATACTTAAATTTCAAGATATGTGGATTGGGGACAATTATGAGTAAAATAACATTCTCAACTAAAGAGATAATAACACTACAAAAGAATCCAAATGTACAACGTGTTAGCGAACGGTCCATTACATATACCGACGCTTTTAAAAATAAATTTATGGAGGAGTACCTAGCTGGCAAACTCCCTCGACAAATTTTTGATGAAAATGGCTTCGATGTGGACGTTATTGGGATAAAGCGAATTGAACAATCAGCTCACAGGTGGAAGAAAGCCTATGAAAGGAATGGGTTAATCGGTCTTACAGATTCAAGGAAAACGGGTTCGGGCAGACCATTAAAACGGGAACTTACACCATCCGAAGTGATGGAAAGACAAGAGGCAAGAATTAAGCTTCTGGAGGGACAAGTAGAACTATTAAAAAAGCTAGAAGTGACAGAAAGGAGGCTGCTAAACGCAAGCGAAAGTCTAGAACCGAGTAGAATATATCAGTTGATTTATGAGACCATTGAACAAAATCAATTTAAGCGAATGACAAAGTATTTTTGTGACCTTTTAGAGGTTTCGCGTTCAGGCTATTATAGCTATCTAGAGGCAGCTGAAAGACGAGAAGCAAGAGAAAAATTGGACTTAGAAGCGAAAAAAATCATACTAAAGGCATTTAATCGACGGGGGTATAAGAAAGGGTCACGTTCCATTAAAATGATACTGGAGAATGACTATAACATTATCTTTAGTCGTAAAAAGATTCAAAGAATCATGAATAAATATGGAATTGTCTGTCCTCATAGAAGGGCGAATCCTTATAAAAAAATTGCGAAAGCAACCAAGGAGCATCAGGTCGTTTCAAACAAGTTAAACAGAGAATTTAAGCAAGGAGTACCTGGAAAAGTGTTATTAACGGACATTACTTATTTGCCATATAACGGTAATTGTATGGCTTATTTGTCGACCGTAAAAGATGCGTCCACTAACGAAATCCTAGCTTACCATGTTTCAGATCGCATCACTTTAGACATCGCAACTCAGACGATCCATAAATTAGTTAATAACAAAAAAGTTACTTTACACAAAGATGCCTTTATCCACTCGGACCAAGGAAGCCATTACACGAGTCCAAGATATCAAAAATTATTAAAAAAATATGGTCTAGGCCAATCTATGTCTAGAAGAGGAAACTGTTGGGACAATGCACCTCAAGAGTCTTTCTTTGGTCATCTAAAAGATGAAGTTGACTATCAATCTTGTAAAACATTAAAAGAACTAAAGGCGAAAATAAATCATTACATGGTTTACTATAACAACTATAGGTATCAATGGAACTTAAAAAAGATGACCCCTATTCAATATAGGAATCATCTTCTAACTGCTTAGTCTCTTTTTTTATTGTGTCCTTGACATGGGTGCCAGTTTAAAATGGGTTGATAAGGTTGTTCAAGATGAGAAACCAGATGTGCTTGTATTGCCTGAGATGTGGACAACTGCTTTTGCATTGCCTGAATTAAAAGATATTGCCGATGTTAATGGAGAGCCGACTACTACCTTTTTGAAAGATCTTGCAAAAACATATCAAGTAAATATCATTGGTGGCTCTATAGCAAATAAAAAAGACGATTCTATTTATAATACTAGTCTAGTAGTCGATCGTCAGGGCAATATTGTCTATCAATATGACAAAATACACCTTGTACCAATGCTTGATGAACATAAATATCTTGCTGGTGGCAAAGAAAAGGTTAAAACATTTGAATTAGAGGGGGTGAAAATGGGAGTCATTATCTGCTATGATTTAAGATTTCCTGAATTAGCAAGGAAATTAGCTTTAGATGGAGCAAAGGTACTGCACATCGTAGCTGAATGGCCTAATACAAGAAAAGAACATTGGAAGAACCTACAGATAGCCAGAGCTATTGAAAATCAAATGTATGTTGTTTCTTCTAATATAGTAGGCACTTATAATAATGAAGAATTTGCAGGAACATCCATGATTATTGATCCATGGGGAAGTCCGTTGAAGACGGGAAGTGAGGATACAGAAGAGACACTTATTGCAGATATTAAAATTGATAGCGTTTCCAAGATTCGAAATGATGTACCGATTTTTTCTAGTAGAGTACCAGAATTATATTAAAAATTACCGGAGTGTGAATAAATTGGAAAATAAAATTAGTCTAAATGTACAAGGCGCAGATAAAACAATTGATGTAAATATAAACCATGTCTTTAATGCGGGATATGCAGGAAGTGACCAAGAAAAAGTACAAGAGCACATCGATGAGTTAGCAAAACTTGGTGTTCCTACACCAGAAACAACTCCGATTCTTTTTCCAGTATCTAACCATTTAGTAACGACAGACTCGGAAATACAGGTACAGCATAAGAAAACAAGTGGAGAAATTGAATATGTACTGATTTGGCATAATGGTGATTTATATGTGACAGTCGGCAGTGATCACACGGATCGTGAGTTGGAAACATTTAGTGTTCCAATGTCAAAGCAAGCTTATCCGAATTTTATTGCAAAAGATGCTTGGAGATATGAAGAGGTTAAAAATCATTGGGAACAGCTGGAGCTTATTTGTTGGGTGAAATCTGGTGATAAGAAGGAACTCTATCAAAAAGGAACATGTGCAGATTTGATGAAGCCAGAAGAATGGAAAGAGCTTTTTGCACAATTAAATGTTACTGAAGATGGGAATGTCTTCTACTCTGCAACTATAAACACAGAGAGTAATACATTAGCTTTTGCAGAAAGTTATGAATATGAATTAAGAGACCCTGTTCTACAACGTTCTATTAAACATTCCTACAATATTTCGATATTACCCAAATCAATCGAATAATAGAATCTAATTTTTGAAATGGAGATGTTGTAAATGCTATTTTCTGGTTTGGGTGAAAATCAATACGAAGTACAATGGAATTGGGCGAAGTTACCTGATGACATTTCCCTAAAAAATATCTCTGCCGTATCAGTTGATCAACAAGGCAGAGTCTTTGCACTGTTACGTAGTGATCCATTTATGCTGGTATTTTCATCAGACGGTGAATTAATCGACAAATGGTCTGATCATACTGTAGTTGATGGTCATTATCTAACAATAAGTGAAGACAACCATGCCTTTGTAGTCGATCGGGATAATCATAGAATTATTGAATTTACTGATAAAGGTGAAATCATTCAAATAATAGGAAGAGAAAATGCTCCTGGTGATCTGGGTAAACCATTTAATCATCCCACTGATATTGCTATGAACTCCAATGGTGAATATTTCGTTTCAGATGGTTATGGCAATGCTTGTGTGCATCATTTTGACTCTGCAGGACAATTGATTAAATCATGGGGAAAACTAGGTAGCGACCAAGGAGAATTCTCAACACCTCACGCTATTTTAGTAGATAAACGAGGTCGAGTACTCGTGTCAGATCGGGAAAATAATCGGATTCAAATATTTAATCAAGAAGGAATTTATCTTGAAGAAATAAACAACCTGTATTTTCCAACAGCTATTTATGAAGATAATTATGGATTTATTTATGTAACTGATCGAGTACCGAGCTTAAGTATGTTTCATCCTGATGGAAAATTAATTGGTAGATGTCTAAGTAATGGTCATGGATTAACAGTTGATAGGGATGGGAATGTTTATCTTTCCAATAAGAAGACTGAGAAAATTACTAAGCTAGTTAAGATTTAAAAGAAAGCTTTAAAAATTACTTGTTCTATTTAATAAAGGTACTTCAAGGGAGGAATTCTGTTGTTGGTATTCGGTTTAGGTGACAGAAAATATAAAGTAGAAAAGAATTGGGCCAAAATCCCGGAGGATATCTCTCTAAAAGATATTTCTTCCGTGGCGGTTGATAATAAGGATAGAGTTTATGCTCTATTACGTAGTAATCCATTTATGCTGGTATTTTCATCAGAAGGTGAATTAATTGATAAATGGTATGACGAAACAGTAATTGATGGCCATTATTTTAGCGTTACATCAGATAATAAAATCTTGGTTGTCGATAGAGATAATCATAGAATTATCGAGTATAACGATAGTGGTGAAATCTTAAATATTATAGGAACCTCACACAAACCTGGTTCACTAGGTATGCCCTTCAGTCATCCAACAGATGTTTTCATGAATTCACAAGGAGAATATTTCATTTCAGATGGCTATGGGAACACAAGAGTTCATCATCTCGACGCTAATGGAGAATTAATTAAATCATGGGGAGAACCAGGAAACGGTAAAAGTGAATTTTCTACCCCACATGCTGTACTTATTGATCAGCAAGATCGTGTGCTTGTTTCAGATCGAGAAAACAATCGGATACAAATTTTTGACCAAGATGGGAAATATATCAAGGAAATTAACAACTTTTTCCATCCAATGGCTATTGATGAAGACAAAAGCGGCTTAATTTACGTGACAGATCAAACTCCAACACTAAATCTATTGAATGCTGATGGAGAATTACTTGGCAGATGCCGTACTTTTGGAACATATGGTCATGGATTAGCAGTTGACTCAGCAGGGGATATTTATATCGGAGAAATGTATCCAGATAAGGGAAACATTACAAAGCTAAGTCTCATAAAGGACTGATTAAAAAGCGCACAAAAAGTAAGCGCTATCATAAAAGTTTCTCACTCCTATACGGACTAGCTTTTCTTTTTTTACTAACTAGAAATAAGGTTTACCTTTTTAATTCAATGAATAGGGGTTGAATCTATTGAACATTAAAAATATGCTCTTCAAAGCACTGATTGTATTAATTGCCGTTACATTAATTGGATGTAATAGCGAGACAAATGAAGGCGATAAAGACACGAAAGAAGAAACAAATAGCGAACTTAGGGTGGCTTTTAATGCACAGCCCCCAACACTTGATACGCATATTACAACGGCCTATCAAACTAGAGATATTAGTAGGCAAATGTTTGAAACACTTTTGACGATTGACTCTAATTATCAAATTAAGCCAATGTTAGCAGAATCATACGATGTAAGTGAAGATGGAAAAACGATAACATTCCATCTTAGACAAGGAGTAAAGTTCCACAATGGCGAAGAAATGAAAGCGGAAGATGTAGTGGCATCCATGAATAGATGGAAAGAACTATCTCTTGGAGCAAAAACTGCAATTAGTAACTCTGTTTTCGAAGCACAAGATGATTATACCGTGTTACTTAAGTTAGAGAAGCCTTCGGGAATTGCTTTGTCCGTGTTAGCAGGTACCTCCCAGGCCCCGTCTATTATGCCTAAGGAAATTATTGATGCTGCTACAGAAGAAGGTGTAGAAGAATATGTAGGAACTGGCCCTTTCCAATTTGAAGAATGGAAACAGGATCAATATATTAAACTTACAAAATTTGATGACTATCAGGCCCTTTCGGATACAAGTGATGGATTATCAGGTAAAAAAGAAGCTTTAGTGAACGACCTATATTTTATGATGATAACGGACCCATCTACTCGAGTAGCTGGTATTCAATCCGGAGAATATGATGTAGCTGTAGATATGCCTTTTGATGATTATGAAAAGTTTAATACAGATGAAAGCATGATTCCTTTAACTTTCAATGATGCATTTATCGGCTTGGTTTTAAATAAAAAAGAAGGCCCTTTATCTGATGTAAAAATGCGACAGGCAGCACTTGCTGCATTAAACATGGAAGAAATTATGTATGGGGTTTTTGGAGATGAGGGATTTTTTAGATTAGATCATGGTTTAATGAGACCTGAACAAAAAGATTGGTACAGTGAATCTGGAAAAGAATCATATAACCAGAATAACCCTGAAAAGGCTCGCGAAATATTAGAAGAAACAGATTATAACGGTGAACCAATTAGACTGATTGTGACTCGCGATGTTGAGTATAGTTATAAAGCAGCTGTAATTATTCAAGAGCAACTAGAAAAGGTAGGAATGAAAGTAGAATTAGAAGTATATGATTCACCTACTCTTAGAGAACGAAGAGCAGATCCGTCAGCATACGAAGGTTTTCTTACAACCTTTGCACCGTTTACAGACCCAACACAATTTATATTTCTAGATTCAAAAAACGATTGGGATGGTTGGACAAACAACCCTACCATTGATTCATTACTTGACCAAATAAGAAATTCTACTTCTCCTGAAGAATCAAAGCAATACTTTGATGAACTTCAAACCGAGCTTTATGAAAGTGTTCCAATTATAAAAATTGGTGATCAAACAACTTTAGTTGTAACTTCTAAAGATGTGGAGGGATTAAATTATTTAGATGGCCCCCTCATTTGGAATGTAAAAAACGTAAAGTAATTACTAGCAAGTAAGAAACCATTAACACTAGATCATTCATGTCATGATGAGTTAACTACATTATAAAATGGTACCTGCATAATTCTTGGGGACCCATCCTTCATGTGGACTAACCTTATCAACTTATTATTTAAAATAAGGAGGTTACGATGTTGAACAGTTTAAAAATTGTAGTTTTTTTGGTTATCTCTTTGTTATTGATTACGCTCTTTGGTTGTAGCGGTAAAACAACAGAAACAACTGAAAATGACAATGAAAAAGAAGAAGTGACAAATCAAGGTGGAGAATTGAAAATTGCGTATGCAAGTCAGCCCCCTTCTCTTGATCCACACATAAGTGGAGCAGGTGCTACCATAGACCCGACGATGGGACTTATCTTTGAAACCTTATTAACACTTGATTCCGAATATAGTCCAGAGCCGATGTTAGCTGAATCTTATGAGCAGAGCGACGACGGTAAAACAATTACTTTTCACTTAAGAAAGGGAGTTCTGTTTCATAATGGAAAGGAAATGACTTCTGAAGACGTTGTTGCATCAATGAATAGATGGAAAGATGAAGTTGGATCTGGTGGACAATTTACGGAAGCTACCTTTGAAGCGGCAGATGATTATACGGTAGTGTTAAAATTACCAGAGCCATTGTCAGTTGCATTTGATAGACTTGCTTCTTCAGGAGCTGGTTATGCAGCTATCATGCCAAAAGAAGTGATCGAGGGTGCTGGTGAGACTGGTGTTGAAGAGATTATTGGAACAGGCCCATATCAATTCAACGAGTGGAAACGTGATCAACATATCCATCTTACTCGATTTGATGACTATCAAGCCCGGAGTGAACCTGCAGATGGTCTAGCAGGTAAAAAGGAAGCCCTTCTCGATGATATATATTTTCAATTTGTTCCTGATTCACAGACTCGATTAGCTGGGATGATGTCTGGTGAGTATGATATGGTTTGGCAACTTCCATATGCAGGTGATGATCAGCTTGAAAGTGATCCAGATATTCAGGTGACTCCTTATTCTGCAGCATCACTTAACGTTTATTTCAATAAAAAAGAAGGGCTTTTCCAAGATGTAAATGCTCGTAAGGCAGTAGCCACAGCATTAAATATGGATGATATATTAGCAGCAACCTTTTCAAATCCAGAAGATTATACACTTGACCATACGATGATGATGTCCCATTTAAGCAAACAATGGTACAGCGATATTGGAAAAGAGAACTACAATCAAAATGATCTAGAAAAGGCAAAGCAGCTTTTAAGCGAAACAGATTATAACGGCGAAGAAATTGTCTTTGTAGTCGATCGAGATTTCGAGATACATTACAATACAGGCGTAGTCATTCAGGATCAGCTGGAAAAGATCGGCATGAATATAAAATTAGAAGTATATGATTGGCCAACTGCATTAGAAAAACATAGGGATGAAAATGCTTATGATATGTTTGTAATAGGTGACATTGTTGTTCCTGAACCAAGCTCAAACTTATACCTATTAGAAGATTATCCAGGTTGGACAAATAGCCCTGAACTCAAAGAAATTATCAGCGAATTTAGAAGTCAAACATCTAGAGAAGCGGCACAAGAAGCATACGATGATTTACAAACATGGTTTTGGGATTATATGCCAGTTGTAAAAGTAGGAGATTATAAACTTAGGAACGCTGCACACACAAAAGTGAAAAATATTCAATTTAATAACAGACCTGTACTTTGGAACGTTTCTATCAGCGAGTAATTCAAGATACTTTCTCATTGTTTCAACAGCTCACTTATTTCTAATCCCCCAATCAGAAATAGAGCAAATTGAAAATAATCTGACTGAAAAAATAATACAGAAAACAAACCGAATATCCGATGACTGAACCCTACCTAAGTTTATAAACGGATAAAGCAGACATTGATTTTTTTGCCAGATAATAAACAAAAATTGTTCACATGCTCAGGCGGCACAATTATCTGTAATTGAAAATAACAAACCAACACAACTTAAAACGCGGGCAATAGAATTGGACCTCTTATCCCTAGCGTGCTTTGTAGTATATCTACTTATCCAACTATATTATAGCAATTTTGGATATAAAAGGAATTACTTTCATTACGATTTTGTGTCTTGAGCATTTTGAAAGGAATGATACCAAAATGAGGACGGTTATAAAAAATTGTAATATAATCGATGGCATTCAAAACAATCCGATACGTAATGCTCATATCTTTATTAAAGATGATGAAATAGAAAATGTTACAGTAGGGAATTTAGAAAACGTCCGTGATGATGATCTGATTTTAAATTGTACTGGAAAATATGTGATTCCTGGTTTAATTGATTGTCATGTCCATCTAGTCTGTGATGGTGGAAAGGACCCTCAATCCATGATAATGGCATCTGATGATGAAATGGTTACTTTACACGCTTATAAAAGTGCCTTAGATACTTTAAGACTAGGCATAACAACCGTTCGAGACTTAGCGTCACCCGGTCGCACGATAATAAATTTAAGAGATGCAATAAATGATAATGTACTCGTTGGCCCTACAATTCTTGCTTCAGGTCCTGCCGTATGCATGACTGGTGGGCATGTCCACTATTTAGGCATTGAGGCGGATGGATCAGCTGAGGTGCGAAAAGCCACAAGAAAAGTATTAAAGGATGGTGCAGACTTCGTTAAAGTAATGGCCACTGGTGGTATAGCAACACATGGTGAAACACCTGGTTCTTCACAATTAACGGTAGAAGAATTAAGTGCTGCAAAAGAAGAAGCCCATAAGAAGAACAAAATGATCGCTGCACATGCTCAAGGGCTTGAAGGGATAATGAACTGTATTGACATTGGTATTGATACAATCGAACATGGAATCTATGCTGATGAACAGGCTCTTTATTTGATGAAAGAAAAAGGCATTTTTCTAGTGCCTACCATCATTGTTATGCAAAGACTGGCAACTAGTGAAGCAGTACCTAAATGGCTTCGTGAAAAAGCCGAAGCTGTAGTGGAGCCCCATCAAAAAATGTTAGAAATGGCAATAAAAATTGGCGTAAAAATAGCAACAGGTACTGATTGTGGTTCTCCCGTAACCCCGCCTGAATATTACTTTGATGAATTAACCATCATGGAGGATGCTGGTATGACTCCAATGGAAGTAATCAAGTCTTCTACAAAAATTGCAGCTGAATGCCTAGGTTTGAAAGATCGCGGTACTATAACTAATGGACAAAAAGCAGATTTATTAATTCTCAATGAAAATCCATTAGAAAACCTACACACCCTAAAGAATAGAAATCAAGTAATAAAAAATGGTAAGTTCGTTCAATGACATTTTTGGAAATAGCCGTTTATCTAAAAAAATAAAATTCAATAGAGCCTACCATCAATGTTTGTCATTGTGGCAGGCTCTTCCCTTCTACACTCATTACTTATACATATCTTCTTATTCTATAACTTTCGTATTCCAAGGAATAGACCCCTGAAATGTCTTAAATCCTTCTAGATTATCTACTGCTCCAATAATTGCACTGTAATGTCCAAATAAACTAATTGGTACATAGTCATTCCATAAATATGCTTGTAGCTCATCCCATAAATTTTCTGCATCCGCTTGTGTAGCTGAGCCTCTAATCTCATCAAGCAATGCTGTTACCTTCTCATCGTCTGGCCACCCTGGATTACTAGCACTTAAAGGCAATAATTGCGATGGTGTTGTGACATAACCGATTCCAACAAATCGGATATCCCAATTTTCTGGATCTGCTATATGCTCAAGCAATGATGTCCAGTCGTACACTTCTAAATTCACATTTACTCCAGCCTGTTCTAACTGTTCTTTCACAACGATAGCAGCGTTATAATTATAATCATAGTCACGAGTTGAAACTAATCTAATTTCTTCCCCATTATAATTAGCTTCCTCTAATAGTTTCTTACCTTTTTCCAGATCCTTTTGATTAAACGATTCACTTCCGGCATCACTAGACCAATTTGTTTGGTCAGGACTCATATATCCAGGATCCATTACGTATAGGTCCTCATTCGCAAAACTAGCCAACATAATTTCATCCATATCCAATATTGCATTAATGGCTTGCCTCATTTTTCTATCTGTCATAATTCCTTCTTTTTTGTTGTAAAACATAGTATTTGATCCAGAAAGATAGAGATGAATATCTACATTAGACATCGATTTTAACTGTTCATAATTATCAGGTGCAATTGCTTCTGCAACATCATATTCTCCTGTCTGCAAACCAGCTATGCGAGTGGAAGAATCCGTTACAATCTGATAATACAGATTATCTACTAGTACTTCCTTTTTCCCAGCCAAACCACTTGGCTCCCCATCTACAGACTGATAATCTTCATATTTTACTAAATGAATATATTGATCTTGTCTCCATTCCTCAAATTGAAATGGTCCTGTGCCAATATATTCATTGATTCCGTCTTCGCTTGCAGATTCAATCACTTCTTTCGGCATAATTGCTGGAAATTGGCCTTGCCCAGCCATAATATCCAAAACATCAGAAGCGCGATTTTCTAGTGTCAAGATGACTGTATAAGAATCTTCAGCTTCAAATACAGCCCCGCTTAATAACATTTTTGCTCGCGATGATTGCTCTAACCATCTATTCATAGATGCAACAACATCCTCAGAAGTCATTTCTTTTCCATTATGAAATTTGACATCTTGCCTTAAATTAAATGTATATGTTAAACCATCTTCACTATTCTCTATTGATTCTGCTAGCATAGGAACAGCCTCATATGTTTCATTTTGGGTTACAAGTGTTTCAAATATATTTCTCCCTATTTGTAATGCAATCGTTGCTGTCGTTAAATGTGTATCCAGTGTAGGCGGTTGGGCAGTAACAGCAATATTTAAATCTCCACCAGTTTCATTCTCTGCCTCTAGAGCATCCTGCTCATTTGCTGGCTCCTTTGAGTCTGTACTGCATGCTGCAAGTAATGATCCTAGGATTATTACTATCATTAAATTACCTATCCATCTATTTTTCATTATTTTGTTCTCCTCCCAGTTGTTTAATCTATGTATGCTTAGCTATTGATTAACATTATTAAAAATAAGCTTGATTTTATTTAAGGTTTTCTACTAATGGATTTCATACTTCTAGCTTTTTAAGTAAATGCATTTGTTTACTCTTTATTTTAGTTAATCTCATATGTTATATACATCATTACTATTTTTAGTATAACATACTTTTCCGATATAAAAACTGCGAATTAGGCGAATTGTATTAGGTGAATTTTAGTCGCACTTATCTATCACTTATAGAGATAGGAATTTCAGCAATGCTATGCAAGTAAAATTACACATAAGAATAACGCCCATACGAGCGTTATATCTATAAATATTTTTAATGATAATTCTTTATTTGTTTATTTAAATCTAAAATTGCTAACTCTCTAGCGATTTCTAGACATTCAGACATTCCTTTAGCCAAAACATCATGATAAGGTGGATTAGTATCATCAAATTTATATAAGTAAACTTCTTTTGTATCACTATACTCTAATATTAGATAGTTTACCTTAATTTCTCTTCCATTTGATTCATAGACCATGATTCCAGTGTCCATATTACGAATGACTCCAGTATCTAAAAGTATACTTTCAAACTTAGAAATCAATCTGACCTTCTCCCTTCTCTATCATGGTAATTCGACATACAAAAAGAAAGTCCTTTTTTCTGTTAAAATCCACCATTGCTTTTTTCATACATGAATGTTTACTAATTTGTAATTCTGCTAAATGGAAAATAAGAGTTCAACTACCTTTATATTTCTTTTTAATCTAACCGCACAATCAGTTGGTTGAATATTCTGACATAAAACTAAGAAGAAAAACTAGTTTTAAAAGATGCCTCTATCAAATTCCTAATAATTGCTTTTTCTTCACTTGAAATTCTTCCTCGTTAACAATACCTTCATCAAGTAATACTTTAAATTTCTTCAATTCATCAGCTGCGCTCGTTTGAGAGATATTAGGAACTTTACTTTCATTTTGTAATTTTTCAATCAAGGCTTTTAATTCTTTCGCTTGATTTAACTCTTTTTTAGTAAATAAAATGGTATTCTCATCTTTTACTGCACTGACAACTCCCCCCTTACTTTCATTAGAACCGCTATATGCAAATTGAAGGAAACCAGTTGTTAATCTTGGTTCTTTTAGTTGGATCGCTGTAAGTGATTTAATCGGTACTTTTCTCTCCTTTAGAACCTTGATTAAGGAAGTTTTGTATTCCTTTTCTTGCAATTTTTACATTACCGTTCTCAACTTGAACAATAAATTTACCATTAGACTTAAAATAAAACTCTGCCATCCGATCCCTCCTTTTCTTTTTATTATGATAGAGAAATAGCAATTATTCAATAATCTTGACCTAATATATTCTTAGAAACAAATACTTATTAAATGTTTCACAAATTACAGTTTACTTATTGATAACTCTGCTTGTATAATAGGGAACGTTACACGTTGTTCGAAACCATCCAACGTAAAAAAACTAAGGAGAGAAACAAAATGAAAGTAAAAACTTTAGTAACAAATGCTTTAATAGCTGCTTTGTATATTGCAGTTACCGGGTTGATTGCTCCATTCGCCTTCAACCAGTTACAATTCCGGATTTCCGAGGTGTTTAATCATCTCATTGTGTTTAATAAAAAATACTTTTTCGGAATTGTATTAGGAGTCCTCTTAGCAAATTTATTCTTCTCATCACTAGGAGCATATGAATTTATCTTTGGATTATCCCATTCTGTTATTTCATTAGGAATAACCATCTTTTTCAGTCGATACATTAAAAATAAGTGGATACTTATGGGAATTAACACTGTAGCGTTTTCTATTAACATGTTCCTTATCGCATGGATGTTAAAATTAGCTATTGGTGTACCTGATGTTTTCGTAGTTCTATGGGGAATTTTAGCTCTAGAAGAATTTACAGTTATGTTCTTAGGAATGTTCTTAATGTATGCAATCCATAAACGAATTAATTTTACTAAATGGGTTTAACTTCTATTAAACTCCACTTTTCCTCTTAGAGAAAGTGGAGTTTATTTACGTCATCCTAATGTCACTATGTTAGAATAGATGATGTTCTTATTTTTTATAAAATAGTTATAAACATCTATGTCTTTTTATTGAAAGAAGTGGATTTTCTATTGCTAACCACTATTGTTCAAGTTTATAATGTCTATTAAGCGAAAACAAATGTATTTTTGTAACATACAAATGAGGTGTAGATTTGAAAAATAACGTTTCTATTGGACTATTAGGTTTAGGTGTAGTTGGGTCAGGAGTCATCAAACTAATTAATGATTATCAAGAAAGTCTTGTACATCAATTGGATTGTAATGTAAAGGTAGAGAAAGTGCTTGTTCGTAATATCGAGAAAGCACGTCAAGTCGATGTCGATGCAAATCTATTAACGACAAATCCTGATGATGTATTAAAGAACCCAGAAATTGATGTCATTGTAGAGGTAATGGGTGGCGTTGAACCAGCTTTTCAATATTTATTAGAAGCTTTTGCAGAGAAGAAACATGTAATTACAGCAAATAAAGATTTAATTGCTTTACATGGACCAGAATTAGAAGCTGCTGCAAAAGAGAATCTTTGTGATTTATTCTATGAAGCAAGTGTTGGTGGAGGTATTCCGCTCCTACGCAACATTACTAGTAGCTTTGTTTCAGATCGTATTCAGAAGGTAATGGGTATTGTAAATGGGACAACTAACTTTATCTTAACGAAGATGGATCAAGAAGGCGCAAGCTATGTGGATGTTTTAAAAGAAGCACAAGAGTTAGGTTTTGCCGAAGCAGATCCTACTGCTGATGTTGAAGGCTTAGATGCTGCACGTAAAATGGTTATTTTAACACGTCTGTCTTTCTTAACAAATGTTCCATTAGAGGATGTAGAAACAAAGGGTATCTCTTCTGTTGATTTAGTAGATATACAATATGGGAAAAAGCTCGGCTATACAATGAAGCTAATTGGTTATGCAAACCGTGTAGATAACCAAATTGAAGTTAGCGTTCAACCAACTTTATTAGCTAATAACCATCCTCTTGCTGGCGTACATAATGAGTATAATGCTGTTTATGTTAACGGAGAAGCAGTTGGAGAAACCATGTTCTACGGACCAGGTGCTGGAAGCTTACCTACTGCAACAGCAGTAATGTCTGATGTTGTATCTGCAATTAAAAACATGAAGCTCGGAACAAGCGGGAAACAATTTATTGAAACACGCTTCAAAAAGGAAATTACGCCTATTGAAAAGCGTACAAGCAAATATTATTTACGCCTTCATGCAAAAGATGAAGCTGGGACATTTGCGACTATTTCAGATCTATTTAATAAACTAAATATTAGTTTTGATCAAATTATTCAAGCGCCAAGTAATGAAAATTCACTTGCAGAGATTATTTTGGTTACACATATGGCTTCTCAAGTAAACTTTGAAGAAGCATTAACACAATTAAAAGCATTAAATGTTGTTGAAGCAATAAAAAGTTATTATCGCGTTGAAGGAGATGCATAAGTAATGAATTGGCCAGGATTAATTAAGCAATATGAATCCTTACTACCTGTAACAGATCAGACACCTAGATTAACATTACAAGAAGGAAACACCCCTCTTGTACATTTTCCTAATTTATCGAAAGAACTTGGGATTGAGCTATATGCGAAAGTAGAAGGAGCTAACCCAACAGGTTCTTTTAAAGACCGTGGGATGGTAATGGCTGTTGCTAAAGCAGCAGAAGAAGGAAGTAAAGTTGTTATTTGTGCATCTACAGGAAACACATCTGCATCAGCAGCTGCCTATGCTGCAAAAGCAGGACTAAAAGCAATTATCGTTATTCCTAAAGGAAAAGTTGCACTTGGGAAATTAGCACAAGCAATCATGTATGGAGCAGAAATTGTTGAAATCGACGGAAACTTTGATGACGCCTTAGAAGTTGTTAAAAACGTAAGTGAAAATTCACCAATTGCATTAGTGAATTCTGTAAACCCGTACCGTTTAGAAGGACAAAAAACAGCAGCATTTGAAATTTGTGATCAATTAGGTGGTCAAGCTCCTGATATTCTTGCAATCCCAGTAGGTAACGCAGGTAATATCAGCGCATATTGGAAAGGTTTCAAAGAATATAATGAATCTAAACAAACTGGCCTCCCTCGTATTTTTGGCTTTGAAGCAGAAGGTGCAGCCGCAATTACGAAGGATCAAATCATTGAACAGCCAGAAACAGTTGCTACAGCAATCCGAATCGGAAACCCTGCAAGCTGGCATTTAGCAACAGGTGCTCGTGATGAATCAAATGGAATGATTGAATCTGTTACAGATGAAGAAATTTTACATGCATTCCGTTTAATCGCACGTAAAGAAGGAATATTCGCAGAGCCTGGTTCTGCTGCATCTATTGCCGGTGTCCTTCAGCAAGTGAAAAAAGGTACTATTGCACCTGGAACAAAAGTTGTTGCTGTATTAACTGGTAATGGCCTAAAAGATCCAGATACTGCAATCGCACAATATAATGTAGACCCTGTTTCACTACCAAATGATAAAAATGTGATTACTTCCTATATTAAAGAAGTTGTTGAGCAATGAGGAAATTTTCAATAACTATACCAGCAACATCAGCCAACAATGGACCAGGATTTGATTCAACTGGTATTGCTGTTAGCCGTTATTTAGAGCTTCATGTGGAACCAAGCAACCACTGGGTATTTGAACATGATTCACCTTATTTAGAACCAAATCCCCAGGCTGAGAAACATTATATTTACTTTATTGCGAATAAAATTGCAAAACAATATGATAAAGATCTTCCGCCTGCTAAAGTTATTGTCACAAGTGACATTCCTTTAGCACGTGGACTTGGAAGCAGTGCTTCAGCGGTTGTAGCAGGTATTGAGCTAGCTAATCAGCTATGTGATCTAGGGCTTACTGATAGAGATAAGCTGAAGCTTGCCACTTCTTTTGAAGGGCATCCAGATAATGTCGCCCCAGCTATTTTTGGTGGTTTCGTTATCTCTGCTCAGTTTTCAAACGATGATATTGACTATATTAAATTACCTAAACTAGAACTAGATACCGTCATTTATATTCCAAATGTTGAACTAAAAACATCTGAATCACGTAAGGTTTTGCCAGATAGTTTTTCTCGTAGTGACGCTACCGCAGCAAGTGGAATCAGCAACTTAATGCTCACTGCTCTAATGGAAAAAAACTATGAACTAGCTGGAAAAATGATGGAAAGAGATTTATTCCACGAGCCATATCGTGCAAAACTCATTCCAAATTATGATTTCATAAAAGCCGAAGCAAAAAAACTTGGAGCATATGGAACTGTCATCAGTGGTGCTGGACCTACAATGATTTCCTTTGTTGAAAAAAACAAAGGAACAGAGCTGGCCAAAGCAATGCAAGCTAAACTAGAAAACTATGATGTTTCTAATGCCCTACTTGATGATACAGGTCTTTGTGTTTCATTTATGGATTAATCATTTAAAAACCAGGAACTAAGCCTACTTTCAATTGTTAAAAGTATTTCTAACAACGAAAGAGCTTATTCCTGGTTTTTATTAGCTTAATCTAGTAAATGCTTTTCCATAAATTTTACAATGTTACCATGCATCTTAATATGGTTTTCTATTTTTTCCGTAAAGTGCCCTTCATTTTCGAAAATAGTTAAGCCTACATCCTGTCTTCTTTCCTTCATTGCCATTACTAATTGGATAGATTCAGTCACTGGAACACGTGAATCATTTAATCCATGGAAAACTAATAATGGCGCTTTTATTTTATGCGAATGAAGTAATGGATCTATTTCTTCAAAGAATGCTAAATCTTCTTCAATTGTTCCATACTCTGATCCTCTTAATTTTCTACGCCAATGCCCTGTTGTGTTCATAAATGTCTTAAAACTAGATATCCCTACAATACTTGCTGCCGCTCCCCATAGGTCAGGGTAGTGAGATATCGCAGCATTTACCATAAATCCTCCATAACTTCTTCCCATAATTCCAACTTTGTGAGGATTAACTTTATGTGTCTTCACTAAATCATCAACTAAAGAAACAAGATCTTTTACAGAATCCATTCTGTTTCTAACATCATCAAGTCCCATATAGGTTCTCCCATATCCACTACTTCCCCGAACATTAGGTGCAGCTACTGCAAACCCTTGATCTACTAAATATTGGATATAGTAATTATACTCTGCACGTGTTTGCACTGTTGGTCCACCATGGACATACAAAAGTGCAGACTTGTTCTCGCTCTGCTTCTTCTCATAATAAAAATATGGTACCTCTAAACCATCAAAAGAACGATATGTACATATTTTTGGCTCTGTTAATGTTACTTCTTCCGAATGACTAATATATGTTAGTCTCTCTACTTGGTCATTAGACAACGTATATTTCCAAATATCACCTGGACAAGTAGGTGTATTAACACCAAATACAAATTCGTCTTCACTTACCCATGCAATCGAATCAATAACACCTTTAGGAAGCCCTTCTATTTCCTTGTTTTCCTGAGTATTCAAATCAAATATACATAGCTTATATATGCCCCCTTCATTGATTGTATAGACCATTTTTTGTTGATTAGAAAATAATTTAAATTCCTCTATATCCCATTCAGATACATGGACAACTTTTTCAAAACTATTTAAATTATTCAAGGAGAACTTACTAATATACATCATTTCCTCATTCAAATCTGTTAAGACATACCCAGCCTGTTTATCCTTTGTAAACGTAAAGGATTGATAGCGAGCTGGCACATCTTTCTCTCCAACTTTTATTGTTTCTCCAGTCTTGATATTTAATTTAAACAAATTTTGATCTAGGCTATTCTCAGGAATATCAATGAGCAGATGCTCACCATCTGGAAGCCAAGTAACAGGAGAACAAATATCATCGTTTTCAAAAACCTTTGTTATTTCTTTAGTTATCACATTTTGAATAAATACATCAAAGAATCCTGGATGTCTACGATTACTAGAAAAAGCGATATACTTACCATCTGGAGACCAACCTCCAAAATCATGAAAGTGTTCAGGGGATTCTACTAGCGTTTCTGTTTCCTGACCATCTTTTAATAATAAATAAAGTTGTACTTTTTCATTTCCATTATTATCCTTCCCAACAACAGACATATCTCCATTAGGTGAATGATATACCCCAATCACTGTATCATCAAATTCAGCATACGGTATCGGTTTATTATCCTTATCCAATGTCCACACTTGCGGCATTCCTGATACTTTGGACAGAAAAGTAAATCTTCCCGATTTAGGTATTGCTCTAGGTCGATACGCCGTATTTAGATTCATATAAGCTAGTATTTTATTATCCATTAAACTCAACCTTCCTTGATAAATTATTTAAGTATTACTTTGCTTTCCTTGTATTCCATGGCACAGTTGCTTGAAAAATGGTCAAATTCTCTACTTTATCAGACACTGCTATAATATTCGTATAATGCCCTAATATACTTGCTGGTAAATATTCAGCCCATAGAAACTCATGTAATTCATCCCAATGTTGTTTTGCTTCTTCCTGTGAAGTAGAAGCTCCCATTTCAGCTAATAATTCTGTGATTCTAGGATCTTCTGTCCAACCAGGATATGTTGGGTTGATAGCTAGTAATTGTGACGGCGAGGTATTATAGCCTACCCCTCCAAAGAACATTTCCCATCTATCTGGTTCCGCTCTATTATCATATAATGTTGCTAAATCAAATACTTCTAAATCCACATTCATACCTATTTGCTCTAATTGTTCTTGGACAACAACTGCTGCACTATAATAATCATCGTAATCACGTGTTGTTAATAATCTAACCTTTTCACCGTTATAGCCTGATTCTGCTAATAGCTCTTTTGCTTTCTCTATATCATTTTGATTATAAAAATCCTTACCTGCATCACTTGCCCATCCAACCGAATCAGGGTTCATGTAGTTATGATCAACCTTAAATAAATTTTCATTTGCATAACTGGCTAACATAATCTCGTCCATATTTAAAGCAATATTTACTGCTTGTCTCATTTTGGGATCTGACATGATTCCTTCTTTTTTGTTATAAAACATATTCAATGTTCCAAAATAATAAACATGTGTTTGAACTCCATCCATCTCTTCAAGTCGTTCATAACTATCTTGAGGTATCTGCTCTGCAATATCATATTCTCCAGTTTGAAGCCCAGCTACTCGCGTGGAAGAATCCGGTACAAAATAGTAATATAAATCATCTACCAACGCTTCTTTACGTCCCGCATATCCACTCGGTTCTTCATCTCGAGATTGGTAATCATCAAATTTTACTAAATGAACATATTGATCTTGCCTCCAGTCCTCATATTTAAATGGTCCAGTACCAATAATCTCTGATACACCTTCTGGAGTTGCAGTATCTATTTGCTCTTTTGGCATAATAGCTGCAAATTGTCCCTGTCCTGCCATTATATCTAACACATCTGAAACACGTTTTTCTAATGTTAATTCGACTACATATTTATCCTTTGCTTCGAAATTAGCATGATCTAAAAGTAATAATGCTCTTGGGGAATTTTCCAACCAACGATTCATAGATGCTTCCACATCTTCAGCAATCATTTCCTCTCCATTGTGGAATTTGATTCCTTCACGTAATTTAAAAGTATATGTTTTTCCGTCTTCACTTTCCTCTATTGACTCAGCTAACATAGGTACTGATTGATGGTCTTCATTTAATGTCATCAATGTCTCAAAGATCATCCGTCCTATATCTAATGAAGCTGAAGAAGAACTAATATGTGCATCTAATGATGGTGGTTGTGCTGATACAGCAATCTTCAATTCACCACCCGTTTCTGTGCCCGTTTCTGTTTCCCCTCCTTCACTAGAATCATCTGCCTTTGAATCATCATTTGATTTAGAACTACACGCAACAATTAATAACACGGACATCACTAAAAAAAGTAATCCTATTATTTTATTCCTCATGTCTGTTCTCCTCTCAGATTTTCATTTGGAGCTAGGAATTCAATGTTTCTATCTAACTCTTATTAATCAAATCTTTTCCTCCTTCTATTTGTTTAGGTACTAATATTGCATGAATATTCCTTTTAAATAAATTATCAAACTATTTTAATTCTACTAAACAGGAAAAGAAAATGAAAATGATACATATTTTCCGTTTTGCATGAAATAATTTTTGATTATTTGCAGATTGGATAAATTGAAACAAGCTATCAGATAAACTGATAGCTTGTTTTTGCTTTCAATGCAATTTCTTCTTATGCCATTATTTATACCTGCCAGCGGAGTCTGATTAATTAATTTCCGCCACTTATTTCATAAAATAATTATGCTCCATTTTTTTCAAAAAGAATTAATATAGTTATTGTTCTTTTCCTATTAGTAAGAAATTGCAGTTTCAATAAATTTAAATTATTTCACTAGCGTCGCATAAATAAATGCAGAATGTTCTGAACTACATTTCTGGTTTTAAAGAAAAAATTGAAAGCACCTAAACAAAGGTAGTAAACATCCATTTTTTTGACTATAGCCAAAGACGAGTGCGACAAAAATTAAAAAGTTTTACGGGACACCTTTTCCTTTGATTTTACGAATCCAAATATGGGCAGATTTCCAAATTGCGGCTTTTAAATAACGACTGATTTGGAGATAAGTCCGCGAGCTGTTTGTGCTTAGCTGCGCGAGTACGTTTAAACAATAGACAATCATCGCTACGTACACTTGATTATGGACTGCTTGTTCGCTATGCCCGTAGAACTTTTTGATTGAGAGATGTTGTTTCATCCATTTGAAAAAGAGTTCGATTGCCCATCTGGACTTGTAAACATCGGCGATTTCAACTGCGCTAATGTCAAACCGATTTGAAATTAACGTGAGTTCTTTCCCTTTATCATCCAGTACTTTTATTTTACGAAAAACGTGTTCTGTTCGGTTTTGAGTTGATCCGAGAACGACCATTTCATCTGATAAAATAGATGAGTTTGATGGAACTTCAAGTGTTTTAATTACCCGAACGACAGCGTTTTTCCTTAAACGTGATACAAAGAAATAGCCGTCATCTGTCATGCGATCGAAACGCTCGTAATCCAAGTAGCCACGGTCAAAAACGTACATGCATTCTTTATCGTCAACAAATACTTCTAACTGTCCACGGTCGTGTTCTATTGCGTTCGTCATGACTGCTTTGTCCGGATAAGAAAGGCCTTTTTCCATAAATACAAGGCGCAGATGAAGCTTTACGCCAGACTTTGTTTTTCGGAATTCAGCCCATCTGTGATTCGTTAAATTTAAAGGTAATGTGGTAGAATCAATCAACATCCAAGGTGTAGACGTTTTTCTTCTGTGCTGAAAGTCTGTTTTTTCATGAATTTTCGCTACTAGATTTAAGAAGATGGCTTCAAAAAAAGAAGTAGGCACTTCATTTAGTCTTCTGCCTAATTGTGAAAAGCTAATGGATTCAAACCCAACTGCTTTTTGAAGATCATCTGAAAAAACAGCGTCAGCTAACGCCCGTAAACTTTCGGTACCATGAAGTTGCGCAAACAGCAGTAACTTCATGAATGGCGCCATATAAAGCTTCTTTGTATAGTAATCTAATTGAAAGTTTCCAACCATTTCATTAAAAAGTTCAGTCGAAATCGGTGAAAACCATTGTTCAAATGATGTTTTTCGTGTAAACTTATCCATGTGTATGTCCTTTATATTGGATTTGGATAGTTTACTACCAAACCCCATTATAAAGGATTTTTTTATGGAAAAATATAGTTAAAGAAAATTCAGTATTTTACTTTATACTTTTGTTTTTTAATGCGACGCTAGTGAAATTATTTATATGTCATTCTCCCCAAATCTCTTCTGCAATTCTAAGAAAATTAGCACCAAATATCTTTTCAATAGAAGTTTCCGTATAACCTCTTCTCACTAACTCCACAGTCAAATTGGGTAATTGATCAACCTCTTGAAGACCCTCAGGATAATTTGGGATAGGTGATTCATGAATTAGCTCTGGTGAAAAATGAATAAAATCTGGACCTAAACCTATATAATCTTCACCAACAAGCGATTTTAGATAATCTATATGTGTAATTACATCATCTAAACTAGTATGTTGCCAGTCATTACGTAAATATTTAGGATAAAAAGCAACTCCAACTAATCCACCTTTATCAGCTATCTTTTTTATTGTTTCATCATCTATATTACGAGGATGGTTACATAGACTAAGGCAATTTGAGTGTGAACAAATCACAGGATCTCTGGATGTCTGCAAAACATCTGACACTCCTTGGGGAGAAAGATGGGACATGTCTATCATAATTCCTAATCTATTCATTTCTTTCACTAGCTCCACTCCGAAATGTGTTAGCCCTCCTCTTGTTCGACTTTCAGCGAATCCATCAGCAGCCATATTTCTTTTATTCCAAGTTAACTGAGCAATTCTAAGTCCCAGCTTATAAAAAGCCTGTAAATTTGTTATTTTTGTTCCTATAGGGGTAACACCTTCTAGACCTAAAATTATTGAAGTCTTCCCTTTTGAAAAGTTGTCTCTAATCTCATTTACTGTTTTTGAAATTTCTATTTGCTTATCTAAACTTATTTCCGAGTCTAAATAAGAAATAGCCTCTAAAACATCTTCTACTGTTTTACCTGATGCCAATGTATCGCCACCCACTATAAAATTAGATACATTGACACCTCCCTCTGCTATTTTAGGAAACCATATTCTTCTTAATACATTTTCTTCACCAGATCGTTTTCTACGAATAAGGTCTACTGGATAATCTGAATGAAGTTCGGCTAGTAAAGTTTTTTTATGTAATAACTTAGATTCCTTTTCTAATAAATTCATTTACTTTCTTCTCCTTTTAAAACCAGATCAAATAACAGTTACTTTTATATTTAAAACCCACAAATCACCTAAAATAGATATATGAATTCCCATCTAAATATCTAGATGGGAATCATCATTTGAAGTTAAAAATATTCTATTCTGCCATTCTAGTATTCCAAAATATCGGACCCTGCAAAACAGATAAGTCTTCCAATTTACTAGTTGTACCTACAATTGAATTTTGATGACCATAAATTGTAATTGGTACATATTCATTCCACAGAAACCCTTGTAGTTCATCCCAATGCTCTCTTGCTTTATCCTGAGTTTCAGCAGTTCTTATTAACTTTAAAAGTTCAGTGATTTTTGGATGATCTGAACCACTAGCAAATGCAGAGTCTAATGCTAATAATTGTGACGGAGTCGTAAGTAGTCCTTGCCCACCAACAGACACTAGATCCCATTTTGATAAGTCATTTCTTCTATCCTGATACCCTGTCCAATCATAATCTTCTAATTTAATATTAACTCCTATCTGTTCTAACTGTTCTTTTAATACTACTGAAGAATTATATTGATAATCATATGTTCTACTTGTTAACAATATAAGCTCTTCACCATTATATTCTGCTTCTTTTAAAAGCTCTTTTGCTCTTTCAGTATCCTTTTGATTAAAAGATTCTTTACCAGATTCACCGTTCCAATTTGTTTGGTCGGGCTTCATATAATTATGATCTACCTCATACAATTCTTCATCAGCAAATGCAGCTAACATAATTTCATCAAGATCTAATGCTATATTCACTGCTTGTCTCATTTTCTCATTTGCCATAGGTCCTTCTTTTCGATTATAGTAAACATTATTTGTTCCAGAATAATCAAGGTAAACGTTCACATTTGGTAAATTATTAACTTTCTCAAAGTTATTATGAGGGATTTGGATAGCAACATCATATTCCCCTGTTTCAAGGCCTGCTAATCTAGTAGAAGAATCTGAAACAACCTTGAAATATACATTATCGAAAAATACTTCTTTTCTTCCTGCTAATCCACTCGGTTCTTCATCCAACATTGAATAATTATCAAATTTCTTTAAATGAATATGTTGATCTTGCTTCCACTCCTTAAGCTCGAATGGACCTGTACCCACAATTTCTGAAACACCTTCAGCAGGGGCAGAATCTATTATATCTTTTGGCATAATAGCAGGAAATTGACTTCTTCCAGCCATTATATCCAGTACATCTGTTGCAGGTTCTTCCAATTTCAACACTACTGTATGTAACCCTTCTGCTTCAAAAGTTGCTCCTGGTAAAAATGTGATAGCTACAGAGGCTTTTTCCAGCCATCTATTCATCGAAGCAACAACATCCTCTGATGTCATTTCTTCACCATTATGGAAATTTACTCCTTCACGCAAATGGAATGTGTATACTTTCCCATCTTCACTGCTTTCAACCGACTCTGCCAACATAGGAACAGGTTCATAATTTTCATTCAATGTAACAAGGGTCTCAAAAATATTCCTTGCAATTTCAAGAGCTTCCGTAGCTGTTGTGATATGTGGGTCAAGCGATGGAGGTTGACCAGAAAAAGCAACGTTTAAATTTTGTTCATTATTTTGTTTATTTGTTGCTTGATTTTCAGTCTGGCTACATCCAGAAATTATAAAAGTAATTACTAGCATTAAAAGAAACATAGTTTTATTTTGCATATTGAATTCTCCTTTCCTAATGTTATCAAAGAAACTAGAGCTTAATTCCAAACATCTTTAAAAACTCTTATAAAATTTTCTCCCATAATTAATCTAATATCTTCTTCGTCATATCCTCTTTCTAACAATATTTTTGTTAAATTAGGAAATTCATCTGGCAATGTTAATCCATTAGGGTAATTCCAAGGCGGTTCAGGATAAGTCTCTTTTTTCCATCTTCCATCAGAAAGTTGCTGATTATAGACTTGATTAGCTTCAGAATCATTCATAATACTAGACATACCTTCATAAAAGTCGAGACTTATAGCTACATGATTGATTCCTACTAAATCCACAATATAATCAATATGATCGACAAAATCATCCAGTGTTGGATTTTTTTTATTTGATACAAATCCTGGAAATCCATTTATTCCTATAACTCCACCTTTTTGGGCTAGAGCAATGATTTGATCATCTTTCAAATTTCTAGCAACAGGATGAAGTTTATGTACATTTGCATGACTTACAATCACTGGCTTCTCAGATATTTCAATCGCTTCCATTGTTGTTTGATATCCTGTATGTGATACATCAACTACTATTCCTAAACGATTCATTTCTTTTATTGCTTGAACACCAAATTCACTTAATCCACTGTCTGTTCTTTCATCACATCCATCACCAATATGATTTTTTTGATTGTAACAAAGCTGAATTATTCGCACTCCTAATTTTTGATAAATAGCAAGAAGATCTATATTCCGTTCTATTGGCAAAGAGTTCTGAAAGTGAAACAAAATCCCTAATTTATTTAAACGTTTTGCCTCATAAATATCATCTACAGACCGAATATGCATTAGTTGAGATTCATGGGTATGAAATCTTTTATACCAAGTTCCTATTTTATACATTGTCTCCTGAGCATTCTCATTAACAGCGACGGTAGGAGCCATTACAGTAACTCCACCCTTTTTCCATCTAAACATATGTTTCTCATCTTGACCTAACGGGCATGTACCGTCGATAACAATTAAATCTTTATGTAAATTTTTACTAACTTCATTCACTGCGAACCTCTCCTTATAGTCCAATATTTAATGACGTTACTTAAATATCCTAACAACATTGTTCTTCATGACTGAATAAAGCTCATTATTTACTTAACACCATTCATTTTCTCATATCATGATGATCTATTTTAAGCTACAATATGACTTTTTACCCTCACAACTTCTTCAACACAACCTTCTCTCTCATATGAAGGTGTAAATAATTTTGTTCTCCCAGTTTAGAATCTGTTCCCGATGATTTGAAGCTACCAAATGGATAATTTCCAAAAACATTCTCCGTACAATTATGATTAACATATAAATTCTCTACATGAAAGTCATATCTCGCACGTTCCATATGATCATGGTTATTGGTAATAAGCGCGCCCGTTACACCGTATTTTGTATTATTTGCGATACTTAGTGCCTGCTCAAAGTCATTTGCTTTACAGAAAACGATAACTGGGCCAAAAAGTTCTTCCTGCATAATTCGCGATTCTGGTTGAACATCCGCAAAGATCGTTGGTCGTACGAAATAGCCTTGAGAATCATCTCCAATACCTCCAGCAACTAAACGTCCTTCTTTTTTTCCGACTTCCAAATAAGACATGATATGGAGATAGGCTCTTTGATTGGTGACTGGCCCCATGTAGTTATCTGGAAAAAAAGGGTCTCCTACATTTAATTTATTTGTAAGGTCAATCACTCTTTCTAATAATGATTTGTAAATATCTTGATGTATTATCGCGCGAGATCCAGTGAAACGTTTGCGAGCTGAGAATCCAAATGCTGAGGCAATTAGTTCTTCAGCAGCCATATCAATATCTACATCATTATCTACAATAATCGTATCTCTTCCTCCCCATTCAACGATAGCTCGTTTTAAATGTGCTTGTGTTGGATGTACCTTTGCAGCTTGTTCCCAAATACGAATTCCTACATCCCTTGATCCTGTAAATATAATAAGATTGGTTTTAGGATGATTAACAAGATAATCACCTACTTCTTCTCCACTTCCAGGAAGAAAACTAATTACTCCACTGGGAATTCCAACTTCTTCTAACACTTCTACAAATTTCGCAGCTATGATTGGTGTTGAACTAGATGGTTTTAATATGACTGTGTTTCCAGTAACTAGGGGAGCTACAGTAGTTTGTACCATAGTTGAAAAAGGAAAATAACTTGAAGAAATTGTAACAGCGATCCCTAATGGTTGATAAAGGTATTGATTGTATTTAATCAGAGATCTATTAATTTCTTCTCTTTCCTCTAAATCAATCATTTGCCTCCCATAATATTCCATAAAGTCAATTCCTCGAGCTACATCTGCATCAGCTTCCTGCCATGATTTTCCTGACTCTTTGACAAGGTAAGCGGAAAATTCATGTTTTCTATAACGAATAATCGCTGCTGTTCGAAACAATATGCCTGCCCTATCCTTTACTTGCCAATCTCTCCAAACTTGAAAGGATTTTCTAGCAGACATGATTGCTGTCTCTGCAAGATCTGTATCAGCCTTTCCTACAGTGCCAACAATTTCATATTTATTTGCTGGGTTAAAAGATGTAATTTTATCAATTGTTGTTATCCGTTCTCCATCAATTAAAATATCGTGATGCACACCTAGCTCTTTTTCGATTTTTTCAAGAGTATTTTGAAATTCCTTTTTGTTCTGGGACAGCGTAAAGTCTGTAAATGGTTCGCGTTTGTATAAATATGTCATTGTTTTATGTCTGATCCCCCTTTCTTGTTGGCGATTCTTGACCAGATTTGAAATATCATGTTCTATATCCTTATCTATGCATTAATCATGCCAACTTTATTTAACAATATATCTGCTTTAAAAAGGGAATCTATTTTACACTTAATCCATAGTTGTGTATAATTTTTATACAATTGTGTATTTTCTATGTATTCTTTGTTGACAATTATTATTAAAAATTAATAGATAATGAAGTGAGGTATCGAATAGTGGAGAAGAAAACAACAATAAATGAGCTTATTTTACATACTTTGCTATCTACAATTAAAGATACTGTAGCAGTTATCAATGCAGAAGCAGACGTACTCTATTGGAATGAAGGTGCAGAGAAGATGTATCACATAAAGAGCGAGGAGATTATTGGAAGGAAAATTTATGATTTTTTTAATAAGGAAGATTTGATGATCCTAAGAACTCTTACGACAAAAGAAACTATCCAAGATGTCTATCATCAACCTCGACCCGATAAGCATGTACTAATTAGTTCCTCCCCTATTTACGATGAAAACAATAAACTTATAGGTTCTATAACTGTTGATAAAGATATTACGCAAACCATTATATTAAATAAACAATTATCCCACACATCAAAGGAATTGCAGCTTTTAAAAAAGAAAGTTTCGAATAACGGGTTAAGTAGTGCTTTCTCAAGTATCAAAGGAAGTAGTCCTCAAATTAAACAAACCATCCAATTAGCAGAAAAAGTGGCCAGGACGGATGCAACAGTTATTATTTTAGGAGAAAGTGGCGTAGGAAAGGAAATTTTCGCTCAAGCGATTCATGAGCAAAGCTTACGACGGAAAAATAACTTTATTCCTATAAATTGTGGAGCAATTCCTGAAACCTTATTTGAGAATGAGTTATTTGGTTATGAACGCGGCGCATATACAGGTGCATCCAAGCATGGTAAACCTGGAAAAATAGAATTAGCAGATAACGGAACATTATTTTTAGATGAAGTTGGAGAGTTACCACTTGATATGCAGGTAAAATTGCTTCGTGCCCTTCAAGAAAATAAAATATATAGAATTGGTGGTACAGTTCCAAGACCCATTAATGTTCGCATTATAGCGGCGACAAATCGAGACCTGCAACAGATGGTAAACATTGGAACATTTCGAGCCGATTTATTTTATCGTCTTAATGTGTTTCCAATTTCTATCCCTCCATTACGCGAACGAATCAACGATATACCAGATTTGATTTATGATTTTCTATATACATTACGTGAAAAGCATCAAAAGACTCCTCCAATCCTTCATCAGGATGCTTTAGATTATATGATGACATATCATTGGCCAGGTAATGTTCGGGAATTACTTAATATTTTAGAAAGACTTGTTATCTTAAATGAAACTGGTGAAATTAATGTTTCTGATGTTATTCAAGTCTTACCTATTCATGAAACTACTCCTGCGCCATCTACACCACGTACATTTTTAGATGAAAAGGAAGATTTAGAGGAGAAACGAATGATTGAAGCGCTTCATAGCACATATGGTAATAAAACTGCAGCTGCTCAAATCCTTGGTATGTCTCGAGCAACACTCTATAAAAAAATTAAAAAAACATAAAATGATATACTTGATATAAATAATTATAGTTTTAATTTTCTAAACCCAAAATGTAAGCGGATTCATAAAAGTAATGAGAAGGAGGAAAAATAATGAACATTGAACTTTCCCAAAAACAATCCTTAAATATTGTTATGACTCCTGATCTTAGACAAGCAATTAATCTATTACAATATTCAACTCTTGGACTAGCGCAGTTTATAAAAGAACAAGCACTTGAAAACCCATTTATTGAATTGGAAGAAGAAGTACCTGAAGTTAATTTTTCGGAAGCATCACAAACATATCGTCACAAAAGCAGAAGCAATACGAACAATGAGCAACAAATAAACTTAGTTGATCATATTTCAACTAATAAAGACTTAAGCTTATCAGAGTATTTATTAGAACAAATTAGATGGTTGGATATTACTCCACGCCAGTTGACTGTTCTACGTTATTTAATTTTAAATTTAGATGCAAATGGATATTTAACTCTTACTTGTGAAGATATTGCGCTCCATTTAAAGGAAGAGGAACAATTTATTCATAAGTGTATTCATATCCTCCATAGGTTAGAGCCAATAGGAGTAGGTGCCAGAACATTAAAAGAATGTCTTATTTTACAGGCAGAGGAACTATTCCCTCAGGAAGGCTTTATTGTGCCTATTATTTCTCATTATTTGGATTTACTTGGAGAGAGAAAGTGGCAGCAAATTGCTGGGGAATTAAATATTTCATTAAATGAAGTAGAAAATGTTTTTACACTTATTCAATCTTTAAATCCAAAGCCAGGATCAGCTTTTATATCTGCTAATACACCATATATCATTCCTGATATTATCATTGAAAAGCGGATGGCTGGATACACGATTTCTATGAACGATACATATTTACCAAAAATATATTTTAATAAGCAGTACAACGATCTTAAATCAAAAAACCATGAAACAGAGAAATTCCTTTCAAAGCAAGAGCAAAAATACAATTGGCTGATTAAGAGCATCGAACAAAGACGATTAACCATATTGAAAATCATGGATGTTATTGTAAAAAAGCAAGTGCACTTTTTAGAATATGGATATGAAGCTTTAAAACCGATGACATTAAAGGAAATAGCTGATGAATTAGGTATACATGAATCTACTGTCAGTCGTGCAACAAATAATAAATTTATTCATACACCAATAGGAACTTTTGAACTCCGTACCTTGTTTACTTCCAAATTAGAACAAAATAATGGAAGTGATATTTCCTCGATGAAGATAAAGATACTATTAAAGCAAATTATTGAAAAAGAAAATAAAAGAAAACCATACTCTGATCAAAAAATAGTTCAGTTTTTAAAGGATAAGCAAGGAATTTCAGTATCTAGGCGCACCATTGCAAAATATAGAGATGAATTAAATATACTTCCTTCTAGTAAAAGAAAATTAATCATTTAATAAGGAATGGAAAAGAACTGAATTTGCATAGTCAAATTCAGTTCTTTTCCATTTATAACATTTCTTTTACCCCCCTCTCCTTCCATACTTACAAAATAATTTACAAATCGTTTACATTCTATTTATATACAGTTTATAACTCTCTTTTATAGTAATAACTGTAAGATAAAAAAACAAAAACAGATTAACCTAGGAGGGGCAATTGAATGAAGTTTAAAAAGTATCTCTTATTATTAGTACTTGCTGCATTGGCAATTTTCACAGTAGCATGCGGTACAAATGAAGATGATGAAAATCCAGAGGATACTTCACAAAATGAAGAGAATCAAGAATCAGAAAGTGGAAATGAAAACGAAACAGCTGAACTCGAAGGAAGTGTAACAATTGATGGTTCTGGAACAGTGTTCCCATTAATGGCACGTTTAGCTGAAGAATATATGCTTACAGAACAAGAAGGAGTTTCCGTTGAAGTAGGTCGTTCTGGAACAAGTGCTGGATTTGAAAAATTCCTAGTAGAAAACGGAACAGATTTCAATGACGCTTCTCGTAATATTAAGGATGAAGAGCAAGCAAAAGCAGATGAGCTTGGCATTGAAGTAAAAGAATTAAAAGTGGCTTTAGATGGATTAACTTTTGTAACACACCCTGATAATGATTGGGCACAAGAATTAACAGCAGAGGATTTAAAGAAAATTTTCCTAGCAGATGGTGGAGTTACAAAATGGTCTGACCTTAACCCTGATTTTCCAGATGAAGAAATTAAAACATATGGACCGAATGAAAACCACGGAACATATGAATTCTTCTACGAGTCGATTTTAGAAGAGCAAGATTTAGTTGAAGGAATTAACTTACAGCAAGAATATTCTACACTTGTAACATTAATCTCTGAGGATGAAAACAGTATTGGTTTCTTTGGATTTGGTTACTACACAAATAACACAGATAAATTACAAGCTGTTCATGTAGACTTTGGTGAAGGTCCAGTTGAACCAACTCTAGATACAATTGCTGAAGATGGAGATTATGCTCCATTCACAAGACCAGTGTTCACTTACTTAAATGTAAATCAAGCAAAAGAAAAGCCACAGGTTCTTGATTATGCAATATTCGCTATGAACAATATTAATAACTTTGCTGGTGAAGTGGGATTTGCTCCAATTCCTGATGCCGAAGTAGAAGAAAGTATTAGCTTCTTAGAGGGTTTAAAATAAAAAATTAGCTATTTAACGGGTTCTCCCCCCCATTTTATATAACTAGACAATGAGAGATGAGTACCTTAGTCAGTACTCATCTTATTGTCAGTTTTATACACTGAAAGGCGTGTGTATTCAACATAATGGAAATGAATAATTCAGTGAACAATAAGAAAAAATTAGATGTTCGCAACCTAATCGAGCAACAAAAGAGAAAAAAGAATATCAAAGCAACAGCGGAAAAATCTATACCTACTATCCTACTATTAATCGCTTCTGTATCTATTCTAACAACAATTGGTATCATTCTTACATTATTCACAGAAACGATTACATTCTTTAAACATGTTCCGTTTCTAGACTTCTTCACAGGTACTGTATTAAAGCCGTTAAGTCAAAATCCTGAATTTGGAGTGCTCCCACTATTAACTGGTACATTGGTTTCTACAGCCATTGCCATGCTTGTGGCAGCGCCAATTGGAATTATGTCGGCTGTTTACCTAAGTGAATATGCCTCAGACAGGGTACGAAAAGTGTTAAAACCATTATTAGAGGTTTTAGCAGGTGTCCCTACTATCGTATATGGTTTTTTCGCATTTACTTTTGTAACACCATTATTAAAACACATGATTCCTAGCTTAGAAGCAACTAACATTCTAAGTCCAGGAATTGTAATGGGAATTATGATTATTCCTATGATTGCTTCGATGTCAGAGGATGCGATGAGCTCTGTTCCTAATTCGATGCGTGAAGGAGCTTTAGCCTTAGGAGCGACAAAATTGGAAGTGACTTTTAGAGTTATTATTCCTGCTGCATTATCAGGAATTATTGCATCATTTGTATTAGGTGTTTCTCGTGCGATTGGAGAAACGATGATTGTAACGATTGCGAGTGGTAGTTCCAAAAACTTTACCTTCGATATAACTCAATCGATGCAAACAATGACTGCTTATATTGTTGAGGTAACTGGTGGAGATGCTCCAGCTGGTTCAACCATCTATTACAGTCTATATGCCGTTGCAATGACATTGTTTGTATTTACATTAATTATGAATTTACTTGCTAGATACATCTCTCGTAAATTTAGGGAGGAATATTAAAATGAGCTATGTGAATCATTCGCAAGTTCAGAAGAAAATGGGCCCTCGTGTCCTTATGAACCATATCGCAAAAGTTATTTTTTTCTTAGCAACTATTTTTGGCTTAATTGTGCTTGGAGCATTATTCATACAAGTATTTCAGCAAGGCTTTAGTTGGATCAACTTCGACTTCCTAACTGGAAAGCTCTCTACTCAACCTGAACGTGCTGGAATTATGGGAGCTATTCTGGGAACGTTATGGCTTATGGCTGTTGTAATTCCAGTAACCGTTTTTCTAGGTGTATGTACAGCAATTTATTTAGAGCTTTATTTAAAAGAAGGACGGTTTAAATCTTTTATCCAAACAAATATCGCTAACTTAGCAGGTGTTCCATCTGTAGTATATGGAATTTTGGGGATGACTGTCTTTGTAAGAACATTGGATTTAGGAAGTGTCGTATTAGCTGGGGGCTTGACAATGTCCCTACTCGTTTTACCAATTGTAATTGTAGCAAGTCAAGAAGCTATTCGCGCAGTACCTAATCATCTAAGTGAAGCTTCTTATGGAATGGGAGCAACAAAATGGCAAACCATTAAAAATATTATTTTACCCGCTTCCCTACCTGGGATTTTAACAGGCGCTATTTTATCTCTTTCTCGAGCAATTGGTGAAACAGCACCATTAGTAGTGATCGGTATCCCTGCATTGCTAATCCCATTCCCTGGTGGATTCTTTGATCGTTTTACCGTTTTACCAATGCAAATTTATTACTGGACACTTGACTCGTCCCTAACTGCAGAATATGCCAACTTAGCAGCAGCAACAATCATTGTATTACTTTCGATTTTAATTATCTTGAACTTAACAGCTATTTTAATTCGAAACAAATACCAAACAAGGTATTAAATTATAAAAGGAGGAATAAATAATGAGTGCAGTAGCAATGAAAGAGCAGCCAGATATTCAATTAACAAACAGCTTTCTACCTGTGAACAAAATCATTTATGATACGGATAAATTAAATTTGTGGTACGGAGATACCCACGCTTTAAAGGATATTAATCTATCTATTTATGAAAAAGAGGTGACAGCAATTATCGGACCCTCTGGATGTGGTAAATCTACTTATATCAAAACATTAAACCGTATGGTTGAGCTTATCCCTGGTGTGAAAATTACTGGTGATATTCTCTTTAATAATCAAAGTATTTTAGCTAAGTCTTATAAAGTGGAAGATTTAAGAACACGTGTAGGGATGGTTTTCCAGAAGCCAAACCCATTCCCTAAATCAATTTATGACAATATTGCATACGGTCCAAAAATTCATGGAATCCGTTCTAAAAAAGTCTTAGATGAAATCGTAGAAACAAGTCTTCGTAAAGCATATATCTGGGATGAAGTAAAAGATCGTCTACATTCTAACGCTTACGGATTATCAGGTGGTCAACAGCAACGCTTATGTATTGCGCGTTGTTTAGCCATTGAACCTGAATTAATTTTAATGGATGAACCAACTTCTGCCCTTGATCCAAAATCAACATTAAAAATCGAAGAGCTTATTCAAGAATTGAAAAAAGAATTCTCTATTGTTATTGTGACACATAATATGCAGCAGGCTGCACGTATCTCTGACAAAACAGCCTATTTCTTAAATGGTGAAGTTATTGAATACAACAATACAGATATCATCTTCAATTCTCCAAGAGATCAACGTACATCAGATTACATCAATGGGAAATTTGGTTAATCTCTTTCTCTATCAAAACGTTAGTAAAGTCATAATAGACTCTACTAGCGTTTTTATTTTAAGGTTGATTGCGCCACACTCCAATCTCTACGTTTTTCGACGTATAGGATGTACTAGTGCGAATGTTGCTCTCATGACGTCGCGTTCTTAGTTTGTACAGATGCTCTATGCTTTTTGTTCACTTGCTGCAACAGGCACAACAAGAATTGGCTTGAGCATTTTCTTCGTAAGTGGCATAAAGAAATTTAAAATAATTCCTCCGAAACAAACACTTAATACTGTTCCTATTCCAATTGGACCACCAAAGATTAAAGCTAAGATTAAAAAGATCAAATAAATAGTAGTTCTTGCGAAGAAGATACTCTTCCCTGTTATTTCTTGCAATATTAAAGTGGATCTATCTACTGGTATCGCTGCAAAATTCGTATACAAATAAATGGCGGTACCTAATCCTACAACAATTAAACCAATTCCAAAACATATAGCTTTTGTATACCATAATTCAGGGATTAAGATATGACTAAATAGGAACAACCACATATCGATACCTATTCCTGTAATAAATGCGGTCACTAGTCCTAATATTTCTGGTTTTTGCTTTTTAAAAAGTGCATTACAACCAAGTAACACTACCCCAATAATGATTTCCCAGCTTCCTACGGTTAAACCGATATTTCTAGACATTCCTACTAGTAAAGCATCAAATGGTGAGGTCCCTATACTTGATTGAATAGTTAAGGAAATACCTAATGTTAAGATGAATAAGCCTATGACATAAATGCAATATTTCATTTTATACTCCCCCATCTTTTTATTGCATTTGCAACAAAAGTCATCTATACTAAATATAATTCTATTTTGTTGTATTTGCAACATATTTTAATGAAATCAGAAAAATACATGAAAGTTTTCTGCTACTCCAATTAAATATGAGGAGATAAAAAGATGACGAAAATTCTTCGCGAGATTGGTATGATTGCTAGAGCATTAGATTCTATCAGTAATATTGAGTTTAAAGAATATAATCTTACAAAAGGGCAATATTTATACCTTGTGCGTATTTACGAAAATCCAGGGATTATTCAAGAGAAGCTTTCGGAATTAATCAAGGTTGATCGAACGACTGTAGCCCGAGCAGTGAAAAAACTTGAACTAAATGGATTTATTCGAAAAGAAAATGATAAGCATAATAAAAAAATTAAAAAGCTTTATCCAACTGAAAAAGGAAAAAACATTTATCCTGCTATCAAAAAGGAAAATGACTACTCCGAACGCATTGCCATAGAGGGATTCTCTAAAAAAGAGATTGAAATAGCTACACAGCTCCTACAAAAGATGCGTGAAAATATCGAGCAGGATTGGGAGTATGTTAAAAAAGGAAATCGCAGAATTTACTAGAGGAGTGGCATTATTTTATGACAACAACTATCAGACCTTGTACATTAGAAGATTTACATTTATTAAAAGATATTAGTTATGATACATTTTATGAAACCTTTAAGGACCAAAACAAACCTGAAAATCTACAAAATTACTTAAAAGAAGCTTTCACTATAGAAAAGCTAGAACGGGAATTCAATCAGCCTCATTCCCAATTTTATTTTATTTATTTGAATGAGACAGAACTAGCTGGTTATTTGAAAGTAAATATGTACGATGCCCAATCAGAAGAAATGGGTGACGAATCATTTGAAATTGAAAGAATCTATGTGAAAAAGGAATACCAAAAGCACGGTTTAGGAAAATTACTTTTTCAAAAGGCCCTAGATATTGCAAAGGAAAATAATAAGCAAAAACTATGGCTCGGTGTATGGGAAAAGAATGAAAATGCCATTGCCTTTTATCAAAAATTTGGCTTTACAAAGGTTGGCGAGCATACTTTCCATATGGGTGATGAAGAACAGGTTGATTTTATAATGTCTAAAGATATATAGTCTAAAAACCCCCATTGGAAATCTAAAACAATGATTTCCAATGGGCGTTGTCTTATAAAGAAATACGACGAACTGCTTTTACTACCTCATTCACTACTACTGGGATAATAGATAACCCTAATATAAACATCCAATCTTTTAGACTTAATGCCTGGATATCAAATAGATCATTAAAGAACGGTGTATGAACAAGAATCACCTGAATCAATAGTCCGATTAATACTGAACCAACTAAGAAGCGATTTGAAAATAATCCTACTTGGAAAATAGATTTATTTTCACTTCGCACATTAAAGGCATGGAATAATTGGGCTACACTCAGAGTGATAAAAGCCATCGTTTGTGCATGGATCAATGCTTCTCCAGAAATGTCAGCGAAATTCATCGTGAATAATGAATCTGCACCAGAGTAGACCTTAAGACCTGCTGTAAATGCAACTAATGTTAATAAACCTATTAATAATCCGTTCCAAAGGCTAAAGAATACATTTTTTCGTGATAAGATTTTTTCCTTTGCTTTTCGTGGCTTTTCTTTCATAATGTCAGGATCCTGTGTATCTACTCCTAAAGAAATTGCTGGTAAAGTATCTGTTACTAAGTTCACCCATAAAATTTGTACTGCAGTTAATGGTGCTGGCCAGCCCATTAGAATCCCGATGAATAACGCAACTAACTCTCCTAAATTACAAGACAATAAGAAAAGCACGGACTTCTTAATATTTTGATAAATATTTCTGCCTTCCTCCACTGCCGCTGTAATGGTTGAGAAGTTATCATCTGTTAATACAACATCTGCCGCTCCTTTTGCAACATCTGTACCAGTAATTCCCATCGCAACTCCTACATCTGCTTGCTTTAGTGAAGGAGCATCATTTACGCCATCTCCCGTCATCGAAACAATTTTACCTCTATCCTTTAATGCCTGAACGATACGAACCTTATGCTCTGGAGATACACGAGCAAACACGCTAATGGATGCTACCTTTTCTCTCAGCTTCGAATCACTCATTTGATTTAATTCCTGACCAGTAATAGTTTCATCCTCATGCGTTGCGATATGCAATTGTTTTGCAATCGCTAAAGCAGTCTTATGATGATCCCCTGTAATCATAATCACTTGAATACCTGCTTCTTTACATGAATCAATGGATGCTTTCACTTCTTCACGTGGCGGATCAATCATTCCTGTTAACCCAAGAAAGACTAAGTTTTCTTCAATAGATTCATGATTTATCACATCAATAGGCTTATAAGCAATGGCTAGAACTCGTAATGCTTGTTCTGACATCTCATTTACTTGTTTTAAGATTTCTTCTTGAGTTTGTTCTGTAAAATTCTGTATTTCACCGTCAATATCTATCCCTGTTAATCGAGGTAAAATACTTTCTACTGCTCCTTTTACATATACGAAATTCCCTTCTTCTGTTTGATGCACGGTAGACATCATTTTTCGCTCAGAATCAAAAGGCGCTTCATCGATACGCGGCTGTTGTTTCTCTACCTCTTCCTTACTCACTCCATGTGCACCTGCTGCTTCAATAAGAGCTATTTCTGTTGGATCACCTGATTTTTTATCTCCTATCACGGTTGCATCATTACATAATGTCATGGCGGTAAGAAAACGGGATATTGTCGGTTGATCTTGATTTAATTCGTTTAAAGGGGTGTACAAACCATTTGTATATACATGAGTTACTGTCATACGATTTTCAGTTAATGTTCCTGTTTTATCTGAACAAATGACACTTACAGATCCCAGTGTCTCTACAGCAGGTAATTTTCGAATAACGGCATTTCGTTTAATCATACGCTGTACGCCTAGTGCTAACACAATCGTTACAATAGCAGGTAAACCCTCAGGAATTGCTGCAACTGCTAAGCTAACTGCAATAAGAAACATATCTAGCACATCGCGTCCCTGGAAAAAACCAATTAAAAAAATCATAATAGAAATTACAATCGCTGCGATTCCCAAAATTTTCCCTAGTTCATCAAGTTTTTTCTGCAATGGTGTTGTTTCTTTCTTCTGTTCTCCTAGCATTCGAGCAATTTTTCCAATTTCTGTATCCATTGCTGTATGTAGAACAACTCCCACACCACGACCATAAGTAACTAAAGTAGACATAAACGCCATATTTTTTCTATCGCCTAATGGTGCAGATTCATCCAAAATTGTATCTGTAGATTTTTCAACAGCAATAGATTCTCCTGTTAAAGAAGACTCTTCAATTTGTAAATTAGCAGCTTCTATTAATAATACATCTGCAGGCACATAACGCCCTGCATCTAATACCACAACATCACCAACAACAATCTCTTCGGATAAAATTTCTTGAATAATTCCATCCCTTTTTACCACTGCCTTTGGTGTTGACATTTTCTTTAGCTCTTGTAATGCTTTTTCAGCTTTTGATTCTTGAATAACACCAATAACAGCATTTAATGCAATAACGAAAAAGATAATGAGAGCATCGCTCAGTTCTCCAACAACACCAGAAATTACTGCAGCAATAATTAGTATGTAAATCAACAAGCTATTCATTTGGTCCCATATTAATTTAAAAATCGATGCAGCCTTTGCTTCTTCAAATTGATTTGGTCCATTTTTATCTAATCTTCTTCTGGCTTCACTACTAGATAATCCTGTTTGTAGATTGGTATCTAGTTGCTTGATAACTTCATCATTTTTCTCCGTCATCCTACCGCCTCTTCTCAGATATTCTTTCTTAATATTATGCCATAGCTAAGTTTTTTTCGTTAGTTTTGTCAGCATGAAAAACAAAAAAATTAGGATTTCACGCATCGTCTTATAAAGATTCTGCGTGAAATCCTAATTTTTTTAACTGTTTAATCATTGTTTCTTTCTCTTCGTCTGATAAGCCTCCGAAAATTTCATTCAGTGCCTCACGGTGTTTCGGAAAATGTTGATCCATATGTTTTTTTCCATCTTCTGTAATCACTGCAAATGTCACTCGACGATCTGTTGGACATGCACGACGCTCTAAAAAATTCTTCTTTTCTAATTTATCTACAACATACGTAATACTACTGCTTGCTAGTAATACTTTTTGTCCAATCATTTGAATCGGTTGTTCTCCTTTATGGTAAAGCAGTTCTAATACAGCAAATTCAGTTTGATTCAAACCATAGTTTTTAATATCTTTAGCAACTTGTTTTTGAATCGCCTGATAAGCACGTGAAAGAACAACAAATAGCTTTAAGGAAAGCTCCTCTTCTTTATTACTCATCTTTATCAAATCCTTTAAATTAGTATATCTCGAATTAATTTTAATATAAGAAATTACTTTCGTCAAACTTGAAAATTATTGTTCATAAATAATTGTTCCCATCTCTTTGATATCATATCCTAACGAACGAACTTCCTCCTGAAAATAATCATCTTGTAAAATCGAAATCACATATTCCATCAGCTTTGTATTTTTCATATCTTTTAACATTACTAGATCATAGCTTTCTGTTGTGAGTGGAATAAAATCAACAGGCATTAGCTTGGCTGTTTGTTCAATACCAATCCCAACATCCGCCCTTCCATTAGCTACAGCGGAGGCAACTGCAATATGACTTGTCAATTCTTGATGGTACCCCTTTACTTCTTGACGATTTATTCCTGCTAACCGAAGATTCTCGTCTAATAAAACCCTTGCTCCTGCTCCAGGCTCACGGTTGACCATTACCACACCAGGATTTTTTAAATCTTCCCATGTTTTGATTTGCTTTTCATTTCCTTCTGCTACATAAAAGCCAACTTGTCTCTGAATAAAGCGTATCACTACAAATGATTGGCTCACCAAAAGCTTACGAACATATGGAATATTATATTCCATTGTGTCTCCATCCAGTAAATGTGTACCTACAATATCAGCCTGCCCCTTATACATGGCAATCAAGCTATCCATACTGCCCATATAAGAACGTAGAACTTGTCTTTCTAATAATTTACCCTCTAATGCGCGAGTTAAAATATCTAAGCTTGTATCTAATCCACTTATTACAAAGGATGAATATTTTTCTTCTGTCTGCTTTGGTGGCGTATTAGCTGTTTGCCCACGATTTTTGTAGCGCTGTAATTCTTCTGCTTCTACACGCATTTGCCTTCCTACTCGGTAAGCAATAATTTCTCCTTTTTTAATTAAATCGTACACAGTTAACTTAGAAACCTTCAGTAAATTCGCAATTTCCTCTGGTGTATATGATTCATTTTGTACCATATCAACACTCCAAAAAATTTATTTTATTTACGAAAAAATATAAAATAGTTATAATTAGTTATAAATAGACATAATTAGTTATATTTAGTTTTATAAATAAGCTTATCTTCTTATCTTCACCCAATCGATTAGAACTATATTTCTAGGAGGTTTTGTATATGAAAAAAAGCTACATCTTTATCATGCTAATCATTCTCTTAATAGGTTGCGCAAATCAAAATGAGGAAACAGAAAAATTTTCCTTAACGATTTCAGCAGCAGTCAGTTTAACAGATGCCTTGGAAGAAATTAAAGAAATTTATCAGGAAGAACATGATGTAGAACTTACCTTTAATCTCGGAGGTTCTGGATCACTTGCTCAGCAAATTCAGCAAGGAGCACCTGCAGATGTATTTATTTCTGCTAATCAAACTTGGATGGATACACTAGCAGAGGAAGAATTTATTTTAGCAGATACACGATCTGATGTAACTGGAAATAATCTTGTCCTCATTGCTGAAGAATCCTCTCCTATAGCATACCAATCATTTACGGAAATCGCACCTGATGATGTAGAAAAAATAGCTATTGGAAATCCGGAAAGTGTGCCTGCTGGTGAATATACAGAAGAAGCTTTACGTTACTTAAATATATGGGATACACTAAAAGAAAAGTTTGTATTCGGGAAAGATGTTCGTCAAGTGCTTACATATGTAGAGACAGGTAATGCAGAAATTGGATTCGTATACGAGAGTGATGCGATACAGTCTGATGAGATTAAGATTTTAGCAACAGCAGAAGCTGGATCTCATGAACCGATCACCTATCCAATTGCAGTGATTAAAGAGACCAAGCATGAAGAAGCAGCGAAGGCATTCGTAGACTATATGAATTCTGATGAAGCACAGGAAATCTTAGCAAAATATGGTTTTAGAAAATAGGTATTAGAAAATAGGTGATTGCAGATGCTGGATATGAATTTGTCCCCTTTATGGTTATCCGCTAAAACAGCGGCAATCGCAACAATTATTGTTTTTATCACAGGTGTTTTTCTAGCAAGATTTATTGCGCGCAATTCCTTTCGTGGAAAAAGTATTTTAGAAGCTATCTTTATGCTCCCATTAGTTCTTCCGCCAACTGTAGTTGGATTTGGGCTACTTTATTTATTTGGTAAAAATGGATTTATTGGTCAATTCTTATTAAAATTTTTCGATTTTCAAGTTGTTTTCACCTGGTATGCTGTGATTATTGCTGCTGTCGTTGTATCCTTTCCATTAATGTACCAAAGCGCGGCAGCAGCCTTTCAAAAATATGATCCAAATGTTGAAAATGCGGCACTCACGATGGGAGCCTCTAAATGGAAAGTTTTCTGGACAATCTCCTTCCCGCTAGCTTGGCCAGGGTTACTTGCCGGACTTGTCCTAGCCTTTGCCCGAGCACTTGGAGAATTCGGTGCTACCTTGATGATTGCTGGCTATATTCCAAATGTGACAGATACCATTCCACTCGCCATTTATTTTGCAGTAGAGTCTGGAAATATGGAAAAAGCAACATTCTGGGTCATTATTATTGTTTTATTAGGTTTTAGTACAATGCTATGGTTAAACTGGTGGAGCCGCCGAAATATGATGAAATACAATGATCATCGATAGTAGCTAGGAAGAGGTGAAGAGCATGTTACATGTTCAACTTTATAAATCATTAGCCCATTTTTCAATCGATGTAGAATTTACGGTTGGAAATGAAATTATTTCTTTATTTGGCCCTTCTGGTTCTGGCAAAACAACTATCTTAAATTGCATTGCTGGATTAAGTAAAGCCGAGCGTGGAGTAATTCAATGGAATGATGAGGTGTTCTTTCAAAATGGGAAGGTCCTTCTTCCTACACAAAATCGAAAAATCGGCTATCTCTTTCAAGACTATGCCCTGTTCCCACATATGACAGTATGGAAAAACATTGCTTATGGAATGAAGTCTGAAGCATTTGCTCAAGATTTAATGAGAGAACTTCATATTGAACATTTAACAGAAAAATACCCTCATCAAATATCTGGAGGAGAAAAACAGCGCGTTGCTATTACTCGCGCGTTAGCAACAGAGCCAGAGATTTTATTATTGGACGAACCGTTTTCTGCTCTAGATGAGACAAACAGATTCAAAAGTCATGAGGAATTACTTCGTATCCATCAACAATGGCAAATACCGATTATTTTGGTCACACATAATCATGAGGAAGCAAAAAAGCTATCCAATCGCATCCTTTATATGCAAGACGGTAAGCTGATAAGAAAAGCGCAGAGCGCCCGTTTGAAAACGTAGGGATTGGAGTGGCACAACCGAGATAAAGGAAACACGGTGAGGTCACGAACCGATGTTGACTTATTGTAGGGCGTGACGCGAAATCTCTTAGTTTTTGGCGCTCGGAGCTAGACAGCTCTATCTCTGAATAAGCACTAATTTGCGTAAATTTTATATACTTTTCTTACTCAGTAAAAAAGGATTCAGAAATCAGCATAGACTGATTTTCTGAATCCTTATTTTTATTCCCAAACATATGGTGTTTCTTGGTAAACATAATAGTTTAACCAATTTGAAAATAATAAATGTGCGTGTGATCGCCATGTATTTAGCGGGCGCACAGCTGGATCATTGTTCTTAAAATAATTTTCTGGAACATCAATTTCTAGCCCTTTATCTATATCACGTTGATACTCTTCTGCTAAAGTTGTTGCTTCATACTCTAAATGACCTGTCACCATCACATGCTTATCATCTACTGATTTGATAAGAAAAACTCCAGCATCCTCTGATTCCGATAAAATCATTAAATTTGGATTACTTTCTATTTCTTCTTTAGATACAAAGGTATGACGTGAATGTGGTGCAAAATATTGCTCATCGAAGCCACGAACAAGCTCTATTTTTGGATCCTTCACATCATGTGGGTACACACCAAAACACTTTGCAGATAAATCATATTTTTTAATACCATAATGATGATAAAGTGCAGCCTGTGCTCCCCAACAAATATGCAGAACGGAAGTAACATTTTCCTTAGACCAATCCATGATCTTCGTTAACTCTGGCCAATAATTCACTTGTTCAAATTCTAAATGCTCAATTGGTGCTCCTGTAATAATCATTCCGTCAAAGCGACGATCCTTGATATGATCAAATGTCGTATAAAATGTATCTAAATGTGATTTGCTTACATTTTTAGACTGATGTGTTGCAGCATGCATAAAGGTTACATTCACCTGTAATGGGCTATTTCCCAACAATCGTAAAAGCTGCAATTCTGTTTTTTCTTTTTCTGGCATTAAATTTACAATCACGATATTTAATGGACGAATATCCTGAGTTCGTGCTCGTTCCTCATCCATCACAAATATTCTTTCTTGTCTTAATTTCTCATTTGCAGGTAATTGTAAAGGTATCTTAATAGGCACTATTATCTTCTCCTGATACAATATTTTTCCGGACTCTACTTATCCTTATTACATATTCTGTAATCTTTCAATTCTATTTTCCATTGGGGGATGTGTCGCAAACCAGCTAGAGCGTTTTTTTGATTTACGTCCAGTCGGTCGATCAATATACATCGCCGCTGTAGCAGATTTCGCTTTTTTTACATCCCTAGGATCTGCACTTATCTTCTCTAATGCGTTAATTAGTCCTGTTGGATTTCGGGTAAATTCAACAGCTGTTGCATCAGCTAAGTACTCGCGATTTCGCGAAACTGCAAGATGAACAAATCGTGATACAAATGGTAATAATATGACAAATACTAGTGCAATAATAAGTAATGCAGGATGAGACTTCTGATTACCACGTCTTCTTCCAAACATCATTCGCGTACCGAAATCAGCAAGAATAGCAATCACACCAACTAACGCAATACAAATAGTCATCAAACGAATATCATAATTTCGAATATGGGCTAACTCATGTGCAGCTACCCCAGCTAATTCTTCGCGATTTAATGTCTCCAATAACCCTGTTGTAAAAGCAACAACACCTTTTTCAGGCTTTAATCCTGTAGCAAAAGCATTGGGTGATGGATCATTTATCACATAAATTTTCGGCATTGGTAGCCTAGAAGCGATACAAAGCTCCTCCACAACCGCATACAGCTGTGGATATTCCTCTCTTGTCACTTCTTTTGCCCCAGACATGGATAGCACTTGTGATGTTGCGGATAAATATGTAATCGGCAGATAAAAAGCTAATATAACAAGCGCAATAATGATCCCCGTTAAAGAATCATTATTGACTAAATAGCCTATCGCCCAACCAACTCCAACAACTATTAATGTGAAAAATGAGAGCAAGAGCATTGTCTTTCGTTTATTTGTTTGAATTTGTTTATAAAGCATATGCCCCTCCTTTTGAACACACATATGATGAGAAGTTTTGTTTATAAGCATTATTATGATTAAAACAGAAATATTCTAGATCACTTACCCAAATATAAATACTCATTTCAAAAAGCAATTGATATTTAAAAGCTTAAAACTCAACAGTTGGTACTTCTCTTTCTGCTTCAGGAATCTCTAACTGTTCTTGTCGCTTAAAATTCATCATATTAGCTAAAATGATTGTTGGAAAAGTTTCACGCTTGATATTATATTCTGCTACTGTTTTATTGTATAACTGACGAGAATAAGCAACCTTATTTTCTGTAGATGTTAGTTCTTCTTGTAAACTTAAGAAATTCTGATTCGCTTTTAAATCTGGATAAGATTCTGCTAAGGCAAAAATAGATTTTAAAGTTTGTTGAATTTCATTATCTGCATCAATTCGATCTTGTGCACTACCACTCACTAATTGACTACGCGCTTGAATTACTTTTTCTAATGTTTCTTTCTCATGAGTAGCATAGCCTTTTACTGTATTTACAAGGTTTGGAATTAAATCATGTCTTCTTTTTAATTGAACATCAATTTGACTCCATGCTTCTTGAATCCAGTTTCTAAATTTGATTAGACTATTGTATGTAACAATAGCATAAATCACTAGGATAGCTATTACTGCAATACCAATAATTAATCCCACATGTATCATCCCTTCTACGTGTTGTTTATTAACCATAGTATAACATAAAGTGTTTCCTTATCTGTACGTTTGTTCATTGAATTCGTTATTGACTAGCTGAAGAAAGTACAAGCTCCTTCATATTTTTAAAGTAGTTTTTCTAAAATTCATACTCATTTCTTATTTGACGTGATATGCTGTTATTAACTACTAAGTTTAAAGGGGGATATCGATTTGAAAGCATTAAATGTAGCAATTCCTACACCTTTTCATGAAGATGAAACAATAAATTTCCCTGTCTTTATAGATATTATTAAACATCTAAAACAAAATGGGATTGAATCTTTTCTTGTTTCAGGTTCTACAGGAGAACAACATTCATTAAGCATCGACGAACGGCTACAGATTATTGATTATTTTCAAAGTCATCAAGCAGAATTTCACGATGTAGAGCTTATCTTCGGAGTAGCTGCAACAAGGACAAAAGATGCTATTCGTCTCGTTCAAGCTCTAGAAAATACTATTTTTGATGCTATTATGCTTGGGTTCCCACCTTATATCCGTCCTACTCAAGAACAAGCTATTCATTATGTGGATACATTAATGCAATATTCTACAAAAGAAGTTGCTCTATATAATAATCCCGGAAGAACAGGCTTTGACCTAGCAGCAGATTCCGTACAAACCTTAATCCAAAAGCACCCTAATATATTAGGTTTAAAAGAAAGTGGAGATATTCATCGGCATCAAATAAATTCTTTTCCAGAAGGATTTATAATGTTCCATGCCGCAGACATGAATTTCGCTACAAATTTTCCACATGGATTTAATGGACTTTCTAGCATTGTTGCCAATGTCTATCCACAAGAAATCAAACAGGCAGTGGACGAGCTACTAAATAGTGGACAAGTAGATCATGATTCGATTAACCAACTTATCAATGAAGTAAATGAAAAACAAGCTGTGATTTTTGTGAAAAATCATTTTAATCAACTTAGTATTCATGCTGGTATTTGCCGCGCTCCTATTACTAATATTTAAAAATAACTCTGAAAATGTATATAAACTTATGCATTTCAGAGTTATTTTTTTCAATTTTCTCGTTCAAAACTTATCTATAGATTATCCACAGCACTTTTATATCTTGGGGAAATAAATCTTAAAATCTTATCAAATCAACCTTCTTTTTGTGCGTATAATATGTGCATAACTTTGCCATTTTCTGTGGATACTGTGCAAAACTAAAGAAAAAAGCTATGTTATCCCCTTTTTCATGTGGATAACCCTGGGGATGATGTGGATAAGATGGTAAAAGATTATAAATTATAAGAAAATAACAATTTTAATTCCTTCTCCGTTTTGCACGTAAAAATAATACACTGATAATCAGTACTCCTACGATAACTATCACAACAATAGGAGAAAATATTTTTCAGCCACAACTGATTTTGGAATGTCCACCTTTACTTCCTCTGTTGGCGCTATACCTTCCCCTAACTCCTCTAAGTCAAGTGTGGCATCCTTTAATTCTGCTGTACGCGAGCATAAAGATACGCGCATATCACCATCTTGATCCTCTACTGCATAAATCAAATATTCCTTTCCCTCGCTAAAAGGATACCCACAACTTGCGGAGTCTCTTTCTGTATAAACAAGAACTTCTGATTGTTCTAGTCCCTTCCAAATTTGATCGACTTCTATTTTAATTACTAATTCATCTGCAGTCGACTGGATAGGATTTGAACTATTCTTATCATAAATCTCAATAACCTTCCCTGAAAAAACAGAGGACACTCTCTCTAATTCTTCTGTTGGACTCTCTGATATTGCACAATCACAGGCAAAAATAACAGCTGGAATAATCATAAATAAAAATAGAAAAGCACTGAACAAACTTAATAACTTCCACTTTTTCATCCTAAGCCCTCCCCCTTTATATTTAGTTAGACTATCAGGAATCGAAAAAGTTACAAAAAAACAACTGTTGCACCATTTTGATTGGTACAACAGCCAGTTTTAAGTTAGTGCAGGTTTTACTACACCTTCTTCTTTTTCAATTTTCTTCACTGCCTGATCACTTGTATCGACTCGTTTCATAAACAAGGATAAGATTAATGCTAATATATTAATAGCTAAGGCAACGTAGAAGGAATATTGGATACCAGCCAGTAATGCTTCTTGAGACACAGACATCATGGCCGCTTCATTTAAAGTAGATGGATCTACGCCTTGCATTAATGTTTCTCCCTTTGTTGTAGTAACTGAATTCATAATTGTTATCATTACTGCCGTACCTAGTGCACCTGAAACTTGTTGCGCTGTGTTGTTAATCGCTGTTCCATGTGGATTTAAACTAGTTGGTAATTGATTTAAGCCGTTTGTCATAATCGGCATCATAACCATGGACATTCCTAACATTCTTAAAGTGTATACAGTCACAATATACGCATAACCCGAATCAACCTGAAGATGGGCCAGCATAAAGGTAGATACACCTGTAATCGTAAGCCCCACAAAAGCTAAAGCACGAGGTCCAAATTTATCAAATAATCGCCCTGTAATTGGTGACATAATACCCATAACTACAGCACCTGGTAGTAACATTAGACCTGAATGCATAGGAGATATTCCACGTACATCCTGTATATAAGCAGGTGTTAGAATCATCCCTGAAAACATCGCTACCGCGTTTACTACCATAATAATTGAAGCTAGAGTAAACATTGGATATTTATATGGACGTAAATCCAATAATGGATTTTCTAGCTTCAACTGACGAATCACAAATAGAATCAAGGCGATCCCACCAACAATTATCGTAGTCAAAACAATAGAGTCACTCCATCCATGGGCACTAGCATTACTTACTCCATATAACAAGCCACCAAATCCGATACTGGATAAAACAAGTGATAAATAATCAAGTGAAGCCTGTTTATCCTGCTCCATCACATTACGGAACTTCCAAATAGCTAATACTAAACTGATAATAGCTAGTGGTAAAATCATTTCAAATAACACTCGCCAGTTATGGTACTCAACAATATATCCTGACAGCGTTGGACCAATTGCTGGTGCGACAATCATAACCAGACCGAACACACCCATCGCTGTACCACGTTTATTACGTGGAAAACTAACTAGCATAATATTCATTAACAAAGGCCCCATTACAGAAGAACCTGCCGCTTGAACCATCCGCCCTGCCAGTAGCATACCGAAGTTAGGTGCAAAAGCCGCAAGAGCTGTACCTAAGCTGAATATAGCCATAGCTGTAATAAATAACTTCCGATTCGAAAAGCGTGTAATTAAAAAAGCTGAAGCAGGTATTAAAATCCCGCTTACAAGCATATAACCTGTTGCTAACCATTGCACAGTCGAATAATTCTCAATCTCTAAATCAACCATAATGGATGGAAGAGCTACGTTTAGTAATGAATTATTCAAAAAAGAAACAAAAGCTCCAACGAACAAAATACTAAGCATCACATATGGTGTTTAATTTGTTTGTGTAGTCATCATTTTCCCTCTAATCTTTACTAAAATGTTTCGCACTTACACATTTTATACCTATAGTATATTTATTTCAATTATTTTATACCATTAGTTCAAAAAATTGTTTTTTATCATTCGGAAACGTATACTATAGGTAGAGAAAGACAGGGTGATCAAATGAATGAACGGAAAAGAAAAGTAGCTGATATTGCATTAAAGCTATTTATTGATAAAGGATTTCAGAATACATCCATTCAAGAAATTATTGATAAAGCAGAAATATCTAAAGGAACCTTTTACAATTATTTTTCTTCAAAAAATGATTGTATCGCAGAAATATTAGAAAATATTCGCTATGATGCCAGTCAACGACGTGTTGCGATGCAAATCGGTCAGGACGAAAAAGATCGTGATGTCTTAATCGAGCAAATTACAATCATCATGAAGTTAAATGAGGAAAATAATTTACGTACCTTATTTGAAAATATTTTATCCTCCGATCAAGCTGATTTAAAAAAACTGGTCATGCAGCATAGAGTGATTGAAATGGAATGGATGGCAAACCGTTTAGTAGATGTGATGGGAGAAGATATTAGAGAGTACGCAACAGAGGCAACAATCCTTTATTTTGGAATGCTTCAACATATGTTATTCACCTTAAATGTTACCAATAGCCAATTCTCTTCACACAAGTTAATAGAAACATTATTATCTTATGTAGAATTATTAATTTCTCAAATGGAAAAAACTCAATACACGATATTGAATAGGTTCTCAATCGATTTACTAACAACGAATGTGTATAAAAAATTAATGACTCACACCGAACTATTAGCTATGGCAAAAGAATTGCAAACACATTATGATTTCAATGAGGATCAACAGAATCTATTTGACGTAATTATATCTGAACTAGAACGAGAGCCTATTCGCAAAGTTGTTGTACAAAACCTATTAAAACCATTTCTAACCTCATTTGAAGGGGAATCATTTATAGCACAGGTACAATTGTTTACCAATGCGGTTTGGACTTATTTAAAGGCAAACTAATAACTGAATTAAAGCTAAAGATTTATTTAAATTAAACGTTCTAATCAAAATAGGGACCTTTTATTAAGTTTGTAGAATACAAGCAAGCATGCTTTTAGAGTCTGCTTGCTTTTTGCGTTCATAAAAAAACTGTTGCACAATAAGTTTCCTCATTGTACAACAGCCTAAATTTTCTACTTCAATAATCCAGATATTTTTTCTAAATCTACATTTCCACCTGAGATCAAGCTCACTACACGTTTACCTTTTAAATCTAATTTATGATGCATAGCTGCAGCAATCGTTGTGGCACTTGAGGGCTCAATCAGCTGCTTCATACGCTCCATTACAAAAGAAAAGGCATTGCGAATTTCTTCTTCACTAACAAGCACAATATCATCTAAATACTTTTGTAATACTGGAAAAGTTAATTCTCCTGGTTGGCTTGTTCTTAAGCCATCTGCGATTGTATTTGTCGCTGGAATTGCTGTGATTTTCTGATTTAGTATCGATAAATAGGTATCCTGTGCAATTTCTGGCTCTACCGCAATAACCTTCACATTAGGATTAGATTCCTTAATGGCTACTAAATTTCCAGCAATTAATCCCCCACCACCAACAGGAATCAATACTGCGTCAACACCCTTCACCTGTTCTAAGATTTCCAAACCAACTGTTCCCTGTCCTGCCATAATTAATGGATCATCATATGGTGGTATAAATACACCTTCCATTTCCTCAGCAAGCTCCATTGCCCTTGGCAAGCGTTCTGCTGAAGTTGTGCCACACTTCTCAACTTTTCCATTATATGCTTTAATCGCGTTAATTTTACATTCACTAGCATCCACTGGAACAACAATTGTGGCAGGAACACCTAATTGATTTGCAATATATGCAACAGCTTGACCATGATTACCAGACGAAGCTGCAGTAATATATTTTGCACCTTCTTTTACAGCTTGCTTCACTTTATTTGTTGCACCACGTATTTTAAAAGAACCTGTCTTTTGTAAGTGCTCCGATTTTAAAAACATCTCCATTCCACATACTTCTGATAATTGTTCCGAAGTAAAGATTGGTGTTACCCGGGTAATGTCAGCAATATTCTCTTGAGCGGCTTTTACATCTTGTAGCGTAATCAAATGCCACACTCCTCTTCTTCGTAAAATTCAATCTTTTCTCTATTATATCTTATGTTGATAATCATGGATATTATTTCTTCTTAAATGACTGTCTCAAACATTTGCGATGTTTGGATTTGACTAATAATTATGAAATAATAGTATTTAATAATCATTATAAATAAAATGATGGAAAGGAGGTTTTAGAATTATGAAGAAAATGATTGGTGTACTTATAGCATTTGTTTTTGTGGTGACAGGTTGTGGCACTACAGGAAGTACCAGCGAGGGCGCGGATACATCAGAAGTATCTGCAATCATCAATGAACATTTGGGCATTTCACCGTATATTCCAGAGACAGATTATGAACTTGGCACCGTGTTATTGGAATATTTTCCCGAAGGTGTTAGAGATGAAGAACCTCATAAAGCAACCATAAGTTACTTTGAGTCTTTGGATGAGTTAGAGACGTTAGACGAAGAAATGAGAAAAGAATTTGAAGAAAATGACCCTCTCAATAGAAAATTTCTATATGGTGATATGTATCTGGAAGGTAGGATTATTTTCATAGAAATATATCCTGAAGGAATTAATATGCAGGATGGAGAAGTCATTGATATTTTAGGACACGACGTCCAATACGTATACTATGAAAAAGGAGATGGACGAGATTTTGATTTTGTAATAATGACTATAAATTTTGACGATGTAGGTTATAGTATAGAATATCTTAATCGTGGTCAATCTGATAATATTCAGGAAGAAGCTAAAGCACTAGCAGAAGATATTATTGAAAATAACTCTTAAAATACTCCAACAGACATTCCACAAAATCTCCCGATATACAATTCAGTACCCAATGAGAAAATTCATGGAAAGGAATGCTTCTCATGAAAAAAAGGATTGTTTTACCGCTCATTATCATTTTATTTTTTATAAGCGCCTGTAGTCTAAAAGAACTTGGTTTAAAAGATGAAGAGAGGAAACCAGAAGATGAAAAAGTTGGATTATATGATAAGGAATTCATAGATCAATCAGAAAACTGGGAGGTTAAATTACATCTTAGAGAATTAAGCGAGACTTGGAGCTCTTATAGAAGAAACCAAGCACCTTATGAAGAAGATACTTTAACCATTAAATATTTAAAAAAAATAGATGAAGGATTAGGTTTTCAGTATGATTGGATTTATGGAGACCCTATGAGGGGAGGTATAGGGGCAGGGTATAGAATTACCTTGCAGAATCAAGCAGAGTTTATAGACACAGCATTTCAACAAAGAATGATAGAAGAAGTATGTTTTGGTACATTGACCTTAAAAATTCATTGGGAAGATCAGGAGGGTGAGTCACAAGAGGAAAGCTTCGTTTTTCAAGATGATCAAAATCCACAGTGTGAACACATCGTTATTATGGCCCCTAGAAGTAATCTCAACTGGTGACATCAACTAAACTGTGTGGATTCTTCATATTTTTGATGCTTCAATAAAATCCTCTAATATAAGATTCAGTGCTAAAGAAGAGAACCCATCGAAAGGAATGCTTTTCATGAAAAAAAGGGTTGCCTTACCGTTCATTATAATTTTATTGGTTATAAGCGCCTGCAGTCTAAAAGAACTTGGACCAGAAGTTGGAGAAATGGAGTCAGAAAATGAGGAAGTTGAATTATATGAAAAAAAATTCCAAGATAAATCAGAGAATTGGGAGGTTAGATTACATCTTAAAGAATATCAAACAGAACATATATTTACGGAGGAAAATATTTTTAGATTTAATCGTCTAAAAGGAGTCGATGATTCGATAGGTTTTAATTTTGAAATGATTTATGGTGATCCTATAAAATATACTGTAACGCCGTTGAACAAAACCATCTTTTCCCAAAATCAAGATGAATATCAAGTCAAATTAGATCAACAAAGAATAATAGAGGAAGTCTGTTTTGATCAATTTACATTAAAAATTATTTGGAATCGCGGTGCAGAAGAACCACAAGAAGAAAGCTACATTTTTCAGGATCATGAAAACCCCATGTGTGAAAACATCGATCGTATAGCTCCCAAGGATTGATGTTAAAAAAGTGTTAAAGTTCCTTCTTGTTTAAAGTACTTTAACACTTTATCTTTTTAGAAACGCACGGAATTAAATCCATGCCCTTCCAATCACACTGTATTTCTCAACACATCATACTGATCGATATTTTTTCTGCGTTGCCATTCATAAATGGCCTCGAGTAAGAAATCCTTTGTAAAATCCGGAAAATATTGATCTGTAAAATATAATTCCGCATCAGCTGCTTGCCAAAGCAAGAAATTACTCAATCGCTTTTCCCCTCCTGTACGAATAAATAAATCAGGATCAGGTAATTCACTGGTATAGAGAAATTGCTGCACTAGCTCTTCGTCAATTTGCTCTGGGTGCACCTTATTCTCTCTCACCTCTTGAATGACTCGACGCATGGCTTGGAGAATTTCATCACGTCCCCCATAATTAAAGGCAAAATTAACAATAATTCCCGTATTATGTTTTGTTTTTTCAATCGCTTTTGTGATTGCATTTCGAGTTCGCTTTGGAACCTTGGTTAAATCCCCTGAAATCATAATTCTAATATTTTTTTTCATAAAAATCGGTAGCTTTTGTTTGAAAAACTTAATTGGTAAAAACATTAAATAATTTACTTCTTCTAATGGACGTTTCCAGTTTTCTGAAGAGAATGCATAGAGTGTAAGAATTTTAATTCCTAGATCTCTACTTGCTTCTATAATGTGCTCCATTGTTTGCGCACCAGCATAATGTCCTTCACTACGGGTTTTTCCACGTTCTTTTCCCCATCGACCATTTCCATCCATCGTAATCGCAATATGTTGTGGAGCAATAATTTTCATGAGCTTTTTTCTCCTCTCATTATTCAAACGTCATTTCATTAAATTTTTTCGTTACTTTATGTTTTGTAATATTATAGGATTGCCAATTTGGTAATTCTTCTAGTTCAATCCTTTGTAAGAGCTGCTTTAGTTCAGGGTAATCTGGATCTTTTTCATATAATCGCATCAATCCATCAATTCCGGTATAGGATTGAGATTCTAAATAATAAATATCAATTTTCCCTACCTCTTCATAGCGCTCTAAGTTTTTATTCACCACAATTTGATCTAAATGAATCACATTCAAAAATGCATAATAAAACAAACCAAGTATTAAGTAGAAATGAATTAATGATAAACGCTCTAACCAAATGCGAATAAAGGTATATGCAAAAATGACAATTAAGAAAATCATAAAGGTGCGTGCTAATAAGCGATCAAAGGTAAAACCATATGCTTCTTCATACAAGCTCAAACGCTGATATGCAGAAATAAGCATAATTCCGCTCACAACAACTAATAAAGAATATAGAATTTTTAAAGTAAGCTTCTCACCTTTTTTTGGTGTAACTACTAGCTTTAAAAATAATATTAACAAAGAAAAATTAATCATCGTTACAAATACTAATTCAAAAAATCCTCGACGTGCATAGTCAGCATAAGTAAATCCTTCGATTAGGTTTTCATTAAAGAAGTATGTAAACTGAATAGCAACAAATAGAACAAATACAGCATTAAGCATGACTAGAATCGTAATTGCAATAACACTTGACCACTCATGCACCTTCTTTTCTACTGGCTCTGCTTTAATTAATCTCGACTGCTTTGTAAGCACTTGAAATACGCCAAAAAACAGCATCCCTGCAATGATGACATAAACAATACGAAAGGCATCTTCCACCCACGTAAATTCGAAAATATACGGAAAGAAACGACTCATCATATCATTAAATACAGCATCTGCAGACATTAATAAGCTTAAAATAACCACAAGTAGTGGTGTACTAATTAATATACCAATAAAAACAAGTCGCCACGTTTTCCACCCTTCTTCCGTCTTTCCAGCTTTCTTTAATGCTGCTTTTACAAAGCTCGCACTATACTCTATTCCTCTTCCAAGCTTTGCAGCAACAAGTAAAATAAATTTTGGTGTGTTCCATTCGTATGTATTTGGGCTAGTGATTAAAACGATATGTGCTAATACTAAGATTGGAATTAACAAGATATTTAACTGGTAAAACAGAAAATTATCATACAATACAAAACTCATGCTTAGCATCCAAATTGCCGCCATAAATAATAATCCTATGCGACGGTGATGAAATCTTAGACGAAACTTCATAAATAGTACAGTATAAAAACCAAGAATAAATATCGGATACGCAATTCCTATAACCCCGTGTAAAAAAGTAAGCTCTGCTAATAATCCTAATCCTAAACAAATCAATAAAAACAGCATATCTCTCTTCTCAATTTTAATCTCCATTTTTAACCCTCCCAACATAGAAATGCTATATACATAGAAATTCTATGTATATAATTATAAAAAACGAGGAACAATGTCTAGTCGTTCCTATTGATTTTTTATTCCATTGATTTAGACTGAAACTTTCTTTCCCCAATAATACCCTAACAAGCTTATTGGATAAAGTATTGCTGTAAACAAAACACACATGACGATAAACGGTATATTCAGTAATGGTTGAAACCATTCGTGTGGAAGTATCTTAAAAATAACCAAATACATCAACACTAAATTAGGAATAATCGATAATAAAAACGTCTTTTGTAAAATGCGATAACCTTTATACCCAAACTCTTTGCCAATTTCATAGCCGAGCAATGCCCAGAATAATATGTACACAATAAATAGAATGGTTGGTACTTGTGTCAGCATATTCCAGATATTTTCAATCCAACTCCAATTATAGAAATTGTACACGATTGTCAGCAAGGAACCGCCGACAAAAATAATAATATTAGAAACGACAAACAACCATTGAACCTTCTTTGGTGTAACGCCACTTTCTTGCTTCCATAACTTGGCGATTTCTTGTGGTGTACCTAGGCGACTTATTAATTCATCATATAAAAGCTTCTCTTCATCAGAAACTTCCTGCAGCAATTCATATACATGCCCTTTATATTCTGCGATAATATCCTGTTTGTTTGGATGATTACCAATTTCTTTTTCTAGCTCTTGAAGAAATTTCTCTCCATCTGGATTCATACTTCATTTCTTCCAATTAAGCCATTCATAATTTGCACATAACGATGCCACTCTGATGTACGCTCAGATAACATCTCGCAACCCTCTGCAGTAATTCTGTAATATTTACGCCCTGGTCCCTTTTCTTGTTGCTGCCAATAATGCTCTATATACCCTTGTTTTTCCAGCTTATGAAGACCTGGATATAATGTGCCTTCTTTCATCTGAATATGATTATCACTGCGTTGCTCAATTTCTTTAACCAACTCATAGCCATACATATCTCGCTCAGCTAGTAGCTGTAATACTAAGATGGATGTACTGCCTTTAACAAGTTCACGATTAAACATTTTATTCACCTACCTAGAATTATTAGGTATATTCAATATACATAAAACAAAATACAATGTAAAGCTATTTTTTAAATTTCAAATTAAACTTGATGTAGCCACTCTGCTAATTCCGTTTATTAAACTACCCCCACTTATCGACCTCACGATCTGATGGAAGTGGGAGATTCTTGGGAACAGAGCGTACTTGTTGACCTATTTCTTTGCCAACAGCGGTTTCTCTTATGAACCAAGCTATCCCCGTAATTCCTACGGTTCTATCTTTCATTTAAGCGGAGTTTAAGATGCTTAAACCTTCCGCTAAGATATTTTTACTCGCATTGATATCTCTATCGTGTTGTGCATGACAAACAGGACAAGTCCATTTTCTCATGTCAAGTGTTTTCTTGTTAGCTTGATGTCCACAAGCGAAACATATTTGACTAGACGGAAACCATCTGCTTATTTTTACGATGGTTTTCCCGTACCATTTAGCTTTGTATTCTAATTTCGATACAAAAGCAGACCATGATACATCAGAGATTGATTTTGCTAACTTGTGATTACGTAACATTCCTTTGGTATTCAAGTCTTCGATACAGATAATATCGTGGTTTTTGATGATGTCTGTACTTAACTTGTTAAGGAAATCGTCACGTTGGTTCATTACTCTTTCGTGTAATCTAGCAACTTTACGTTTTTGTTTCTGATAGTTTTTTGCATCAAGCAGGTTCATGCCATTTTTCTTCGCCTGTAATGCACGTCTTGAAAGCTTTCGCTGTTCACGTTTTAGTTTCTTTTCCATTTTTGAGGTGAACTTATGATTGTCCATCTTACGACCATCAGAAAAAATAGCAAAGTCCGTGATGCCTAAGTCTATACCGATAGATGCATCTGTTTTCTCCAATGGCTGCACTTCTGTTTCAGCTAGAATGGACACAAAGTATTTGCCACTAGGATTACGTCTAATTGTCGCATTTAGGATTCGACCTTCTACATCACGGCTTTTGGCAAAGCGAACAAGACCAAGTTTCGGTAACTTGATTCGATTGTTTACCATAGCAATGTTATGATTTGTTTCTTTCGTTGTGTAGGATTGTACGTCATTCTTTTTAGACTTGAAGCGTGGTGCTTTATTTTGCTTCCTGAAGAATCTTGTATAGGAATCAGCAAGATTTTTAAGGGAGGATTGAAGGGCAATACTATCCACTTCTTTCAGCCATACCAATTCTTTTTTCAATTTGGTTAATTCGGATGAACAAGCATGATACGTTAATCCTTTGCCTGTTTCTTTGTAGGTTTCGTTCCATTGCCTTAAAAAGTGATTAAATACGAAACGACTGCATCCGATTGTTTTAGCAAGTAGAATTTCCTGTTCTTTGGTTGGATAGATACGGAATTTGTATGCCTTGTGAACGAACATGACCTCACCTCACAGATTAGGAATGTATGTTCCTATTTTATCACAAAAGCACGTGTTTTACCAACATTCATCTCCTACTTACTCACTGGGCTATTGCCCTTCTCGTTCTTTGAAGTGGGAGTCTTCTGTCGGAAACACGATAAATTTTTCATAAGAATCATCTAAGCTTTCTAATCTTCAAGCATTTCCAAATATCGGTATAGCGTAGATTTGCTGATATTTGTCTCACTTTTAATATCATGTAATGTGTAATCACCTGAATGATACATGGAAACTGCCTTTTGAATATTCACATCTGGTTTCTTTGGTCTACCAATCGCTTTTCCTCTTCCTTTAGCATCTATAATGCCATTTTCTGCTGATTGCTTAGCAAGATCTGTTTGCAGTTGAATAAAGTGTTTCAACATATCTTGTAAGGATCTAGAGAATACTTTATCACTATAAATATCCTCCTGAAGAAAATGAATGGATACCTCATCCCTCTCACATACGCTTACAATTTCATCAAGATGTCGAATGGTATCCGCTAAAACAAACATCCTTTCAACCACAATGGTATCTCCTGGTTTTAAGGCCATCAGTAATTCTTCTAGCTTCATTCGTTTTTTAGGCTTTCCATGTGCTTCATCGTAAATCGTATCGCACCGATTAGACAATAATTCTATCTGTCTTTCACATGTTTTATCATCATATAAAGGTCTTGCATAACCATAAATCACCAAAACGCTTCCTTTCCATTTTCCCAAAAAGGTTCCTTTATGGGAAACGCGGTGTTATAATAATATGCATAGAATCTTAACATTGAAGGAGATTATCATGCAAACTTTAAAACAACAATGGTTTGGCAATATTCGAGGTGACATCCTATCTGGAATTGTTGTTGCCCTTGCTCTTATACCTGAGGCAATAGCTTTTTCTATTATTGCAGGTGTTGATCCAATGGTTGGATTATATGCATCATTTTGTATTGCTGTAATTATAGCATTTGTTGGTGGACGACCAGGAATGATTTCAGCTGCAACAGGTGCTATGGCCCTATTAATGCTCCCATTAGTAAAAGAGCATGGACTTGAATATTTACTAGCCGCTACTATCTTAACAGGAATCATTCAAATTATTTTCGGTGTATGTAAAGTGGCTAAGCTAATGAAGTTTATTCCTAAGGCTGTAATGATCGGTTTTGTAAACTCATTAGCTATTTTAATCTTTTTAGCACAGGTTCCACATTTTCTTGGAATTTCTACAATGACCTATGTTTTCGTCGGTGTCACTTTAATTTTAGTCTATACATTACCAAGATTTATTAAAGTAATTCCAGCACCACTTATCGCTATTGTTGCCTTAAGTATTATTGCTATCTATAGCGGAGTGGAATTAAGAACCATTGGCGATCTAGGGGAAATTTCTAAATCACTTCCAGCATTTTTGATTCCAAATGTACCTTTTACATTTGAAACATTACAAATTATTTTTCCTTATGCCTTAGCATTATCTATTGTTGGATTATTAGAATCTCTATTAACAGCACAAATTGTAGATGATATGACAGCAACAGAAAGTGATAAAAACAAAGAAGCAAGAGGGCAAGGAATCGCTAACTTTGTAAATGGATTTTTTGGGGGAATGGCTGGTTGTGCAATGATTGGTCAATCTGTTATTAATGTTAAATCCGGAGGTCGTGGACGGCTATCCACCTTAGTCGCAGGGGCATTTCTTATGTTTTTAATCATTGTGCTCGGAGATTTGGTTGTCAAAATTCCAATGCCTGTATTAGTAGGAATTATGATTATGGTTAGTATCGGTACATTTGATTGGGGCTCTTTCAAATATTTAATAAGGGCTCCTCGAACAGACGCTATCGTCATGCTGACAACAGTCATTATTGTTGTCTATACACATGATTTATCCAAAGGGGTTATTGCCGGTGTTGTTTTAAGTGCTATTTTCTTTGTGATGAAAATTTCCACATTAAAGATATACCCTCATGGGAATACCTATAAAATAGAAGGTCAGCTATTCTTTGCATCTACAGAAAGTTTTATTAATTACTTTAAAAATAATGAATTTAGCAATTCTGAAATTAGCATTGATTTTTCTAATAGTCGCATTTGGGATGATTCTGGTGTAGGAGCTTTATATAAAGTATTGGATTTACTACGGGAAAAAGGCATTGATGTAGATATTACTGGATTGGATGCTTCTAGTCAAAAAATCATGAAACACTTAGAAGGTATTTCATCATCAAATTAGATGGGAGAGAGATAATATGTATAATCATATTTTATTAGCAGCTGAAGGCTCAGAAAATGCTGTTCGAGCAGCAAAAGAGGCGATAAAAATTGCCTCAAATAATGAGGAAGCTCTCATAGACATTGTATATGTTGCTGATTATCAAAAGGTTAAATCTGAGATATTACATACTACTTCCAATGAAGCACTACATCTCGAACGTCGTAGGAAAATTTATAATGTTGAAAAGCTTATCATTGATGCAAATATCAATTATAAAGTAACTATTTTACACGGTACACCAGGTCCTGAAATTGTGAAATATGCGAATGAAAATGCTGTGGATTTGGTCGTTATTGGAAGCAGAGGGTTAAATAGCTTGCAGGAAATGGTGCTTGGTAGTGTCAGTCATAAAGTAATGAAACGTGTGAACTGCCCTGCTCTTATTGTGAAATAAAAATATGCCCAACTGGATATCCAGTTGGGTTTTCTTATATCTATAGGTTTAATAAGCAGAGAAAAGTGTAACCTATTTAAAAGAAATTAGACTAATTATGTAAGGAGGCAAATATGATGAAAAAAATAGGAATCCTTTTTATTATCCTTATGACCTTTACAACAGCCTGTGGAACAACAGAAAATAACACAGGTGAAGATAAAAATACACAGCAAAACGCTGAAAAGGCTGATTATATGAAACTTATCTCCGCAAATAATAATCTCGGATTTCAAATGATCCATAATTTGACAGCTAAGGAGCAGGATAATGTTTTCATTTCTCCTACAAGCTTAATGATTGCTTTATCTATGCTCTATAACGGAGCAGATGGGGATACGAAAGAAGAAATTGCAAATCTATTAACAGAAAAACAAATGCAGATAGAGGAATTAAATAAGGCAAACGCTTCTCTAATGAACTTGCTTACAAAAGCATCAGAGGAAATAGAGCTAAATATCGCAAACTCTATCTGGTTAAATAAAGATTTTCATTTTACAGAGGCATTCGCTGAACAAATAGAAAGCTATTATCAGGCAGAACTTGAGGAAATTGATGTATTAGATGCGAAAACTCCTGATCTAATTAATGATTGGGTAGCTAATGCAACAAATGATAAAATATCAGAAATCATCGATGGACCATTGGACCAAGATACGGTCGCTTATTTAATCAACACTATTTATTTCAACGGAGCTTGGACAGATTCCTTCGATGAAGCATTAACAACAGAACATCCATTCTATGGAGACGAGGATCAAGAAGTGGAACTTCCATTCATGACAATGACGAAGGAATTTCCTTATTTAGAGAACGACCTTTTTCAAGCAATAAAAATCCCTTATGGTGACGGGGAAATGAATATGAATATATTTCTCCCTAAAGAAGAGGTGGGATTAGATACATTTTCTGAACAATTAACAATAGAAAACTGGGAAACATGGGATACAGAATTCGAATCAAAGGAAGGTACATTATTCTTACCAAAATTCACTTTAGAATATGAAATCACTTTAAATGATCTATTACAGGAATTAGGCATCACTACTGCTTTTGACCCGAATCAAGCTAATTTCTCAAACATGGTACAAGAAGATAAGGAGCTTTGGTTAAGCCAAGTCAAACAGAAAACATTTATAGATATCCATGAAAAAGGTACAGAAGCCGCTGGAGCAACTTCAGCTGAAATAAAAACAACATCTATGCCAATAGATGGACCTTTTTATATGGAAGTTAACCGACCGTTTTATCTAATGATTACAGATGATACGAACGCTATTTTATTTATGGGAGCAATCTATCAGCCTGAGTAAATCAAAAGCTGGCATGAACTTAATCATGCCAGCTTTTGATTTATTCTTTTTCTGTTTCCTTTTCATCTGCAAAAGGTTGGATCGGGATTTCTGGTGGTTTAACCCGTTTAATAAAGAATGCAAGGATTAACGCGACAGCTGTGATAAGTGTAGCGATAAAAAATGAAAAATTAATTCCATCTAACATTGCGGTTTTGCCTATATCCATATTGAACACCATTAATTCTGTTGCATCAGTAGGTACTTCTCCTGCCGCTTGCGCTTCTGCAAATAAAGTTTCCCCTACTTGCTCAGACTTTTTGGTCATGATGGTTAATAATAAAGCAGAACCAATTGCACCTGAAATCTGCTGCAATGTGTTATTCATTGCTGTACCGTGTGGGTTAGACATCATTGGTAATTGATTTAATCCATTTGTCATTACTGGCATCATAACTAGAGCCATTCCAAGCATTCGGATTGTATAAATCATCATTAAATAATAATACCCTGATTCAAATGTTAAATTACTTAATAAATAAGTAGCAGTAAGTGTAATGGCTAATCCGGTAACTGCTAATCCTCTTGCTCCAAATTTATCAAATAATCTTCCCGTTATTGGCGACATAAGCCCCATTATTACTGCACCAGGCAACATTAAAATCCCCGAGTGAAAAGGTGAGATTTCACGAACTGTTTGTACATAGAGCGGGGTTAAAATCATCCCTGAAAACATCGCCATGGACAATACAATGGATATAACAGATGAAAGAGCAAACATCGGGTGTTTATAAATGCGAAAATCCAGCATTGGTTCATCCATTTTCAACTGACGAAGAATAAACACAGTTAAGGAAATTGCTCCAATTATAATTGGCCCGTACACAAAGAACTTGGTCCAGCCATGCTCACCTGCCATACTAAATCCATATAGCATTCCACCAAATCCAATACTAGATAGAATAAGTGAAATAATATCTAAAGAGATAGCACGGTTTGGCGTTACATTTTTCAATTTAAAAATAGCAAACACTAAGATGGCAATAGAAAACGGTAAAATAATCATAAATAATGTTTGCCATGAATAATGCTCAATAATCCAACCAGATAATGTTGGACCAATTGCCGGTGCTGTGAACATTACTAGACCGAAGAATCCCATTGCTGTTCCTCGTTTTTCCACTGGGAAAACCGTTAGCATAATGTTCATTAATAATGGCATAATCATTGCAGATCCACTAGCTTGAATCATACGTGCTAATACAATTAACCAAAATGTAGGTGCAAAAATAGCTAATGCAGTTCCTAACGTGAATAACGTCATTGCAATAATAAATAAACTTCTATTCGTAAATTTTTGGACAAAAAAAGCACTTGCCGGTATTAAGATTCCATTAATCAACATATATCCTGTAGTTAACCACTGAACTATAGATGGCTTTACATCAAACTCTTCCATAATTGTTGGCAATGCAATATTCAATAGTGTGTTATTTAATAAAGTAATAAATCCCCCAATAAAAAGAATGAAAACCATTCCATATGGGGGATTCTTTTGTAATTCTTTGATGTCCATCCATCATCCCTCTTTCAAACAAATCGTTCCTAAAATTTTAAACTCCTTAACAAATTTTATACCTCTAGTACAAATAAATCAATAGCTTAATTCTAAATTGCAAAAAATATTGATATTACAATATTTTAAATGTAAAATACCTTTATACCTATAGTCCAAAAGGAAGATGAAAATGCAGAATCGTAAACAACAAGTTATTATTGCAGCGCTAAATTTATTCCAAAAAAAGGGATATGCAGCAACTTCTATACAAGATATTATTGAAGCATCAAATATTTCTAAAGGTACATTTTATAATTATTTTTCTTCTAAAAATGAATTTTCAAAAGCCCTTCTTGAATATGCTGATCAAGAAGAAACCTGGCGTAGAAAAGAACTACTGATTGGAAAGGACAAACAGAATAAGGAGATTTTTGCTAAGCAAATACTCCTACGAATTGAGATTAGTCGTGAATTTAATCTATTGTCTATATTTGAGGCTATTTTTCATTCAGAAGAAGTTGAGCTAAAAGAATATGTAGAACGTCGTTTTCTTGTGTATTTAACTTGGTTACGTGAGCGTTTCATTGATATTTATGGGAAAGAAGCAGAAGATTATGCCAATGATGGAGCTATAATATTTTATAGTATTATTCAAAATATGGCTCGTTTGAGTAAAGCAATTTCTACAGAGAAAGTTGATTTCCCCAAGCTTATCTCCTTTGCCCTAAGAAGAATGGATACATTATTTGCCGATATGATTAAAGAAAAGGATCATTTTCTACCAACATGCGCTTTCGCAAAAGCTCATGTGAAAACTGTCCCTACAAAAGAAGAAATCATCTCTCAGATACAACAGCTCATAAATAAACCAAAGAATGAATTACAAGAACAGCGAAATGAAATACTTTCATTCCTGATCACGGAGCTAAGTACAGAGAAACCACGGTTTATTTTAATCGAATCAACTACCAAAACACTTCGGACCATTGCAGAAAAAACAACGTTGCAATATGATATGAGACAGTTGATTACAAATATTTTTGCATATATAGAAGATCGAAAAAATTAAATAACTTTTATTATTTTATCCATCATAAAAGCTCCTATCCAAAAATAGGAGCTTTTATCATTAAGTAAGAAAGCATATAAAATTTACGCAAATTAATGTTTATTCAGAGTTAGTCATGTCTAGCTCCAAGTGCCAAAAACTAAGATATTTCACGTCACACCCCAACTTGGATACCCCTAAAGGGGGCATGTTTCCTTTATCTCGAGGGTAAAGGAAGTTCGACTAACGTCGAAGCCCCCAAAGAACGTGGGCGCAATCTCTACGTTTTTACGACGCACAGGACGTGCTAGTGCAGGACGTTGTGCCCGTGACGTCGCGTTCTTAGCCTGTAAGGGCGTAACTTTCATTTTTCGTTCTTTATTCTTTTATACCTAGAAGATCATCAATTACTTGAGCAATTTGGGCTGCATGGTCTTCACACGCCTCTGGCGATGGAGCCTCAACCATTACTCTGACTAATGGCTCTGTTCCAGATGGTCGTACAAGAATACGGCCTGAATCTCCTAATTCCGCTTCCGTTTCCGCAATTTTAGCTTGGATAGTTGGATCATTCAATGCTCTTTCTTTATCTGTTACACGGACATTTTTTAATACCTGCGGATATACTGTCATCTCACTAGCTAATTCTGATAAAGGCTTACCTGTAACTTTCATCACATTAACTAGCTGAATCGCAGTTAACATTCCATCTCCACATGTGCTGAAGTCAAGAAAAATAATATGCCCCGACTGTTCTCCACCTAAGTTGAAACCGCCATTGCGCATTTCTTCCATTACATAACGATCACCAACAGCTGTTTTCTCACTCTTTATTCCAGCTTCTTCTAAGGCCTTATAAAATCCCAAATTACTCATCACTGTAGAAACAACAGAATGCTTGTGTAAAAAGCCTTTTTCATTCATGTATTTTGCGCAAATAAACATGATTTGATCGCCATCAACAATATTTCCTTTTTCATCTACAGCAATCAAACGATCCCCATCACCATCAAATGCTAGTCCAATATCTGCCTTCTTTTCTACAACAAATTCTTGTAGCTTCTCCGGATGCGTGGAACCAACACCATCATTGATATTTAATCCATTTGGTGATGAACCAATTGCTGAGATATCTGCTTCTAAATCTGCAAACAAATGCGTTGCAATACCAGAAGTTGCACCATGTGCACAATCTAATGCAATATGTAACCCTTCAAAGTCATTAGGTGCCGTGTCTTTTAAATAAGAGAGATATTTCTGCGCACCCTCAAAATAATCATTAGCAACACCTACATCTTCTCCTGTAGGACGTGGAAGATTGTCTTCTTCACTGTCTAATAGCGCTTCAATTTCCAATTCCTGTTCATCAGAAAGCTTAAAGCCGTCTGGTCCGAAAAATTTAATTCCATTATCGCCTACTGGATTATGGGATGCTGAAATCATTATTCCCAAACTCGCACTATTTGCTTTCGTTAAATAAGCGACACCAGGGGTTGAAATAACCCCTAGTCGCATTACTTCTGCACCAATAGACAATAATCCAGCGATTAACGCTCCTTCTAACATATGACCAGAAATTCTCGTGTCTCTGCCAATTAATACTTTTGGCTTTTCAACTTCCTTTGTTAAGGCATATCCACCAACACGGCCTAGCTTAAAAGCTAATTCTGGAGTAAGCCCTTCATTGGCAACTCCTCTTATTCCGTCGGTTCCAAAATATTTGCCCATTTATACCTCTCCTTTTTAATCAGCGGCTAAGATGAACGTAAGAAAAATTCCTGTTATTCTTAAACTTACTGCACTCTTACCCTTACTTTTCCATCTTCTGATGTATATTCCATATCATCTGGACCCTCAATATCAACTGCTAACTGATGGTCTCCTGCTACTAATCCTTCAATATTTACAGATACTTTAATTTGATCAGCTGATAAGTCATCAATCACCTTATCGCTTCCAACTGCACGAATAGTAATTCTCTCATTTGTAGGTTCCAAGAATTCGAATGACTGATCATCCGTTTTCTTTACACTAATTGCCATGTCTTCAAATAGTTTAGGCTTTGCTAATTCAACATCGATGGCAATATTCTCTTCATTTACCACAGTATTCTCTGGTAAATCTAGTTTTACCTCTATTTCACCAGATTCATTCAGCTCTGATAAATCAATTTCCTCTGTATTAATCTGTTCAATTTCTGCTAAAGCTGCTCTTGAACCAAATACTTCTACCTCATTTGCACTAGCCTCTGCAGAAATTAGTTCAAATCCTTCAGGTAATTCACCTGTTGTATTTACTTCAATCGGCACTGTCTTGCTATTTTGTTGAATATCTACCGAAACAACTACTGAAGTCGGCTCAATTCGTACATTTAAACCATTTCCTTGGCTATCATATACATTTACTGGCACTTCTCTATTCGTTACAGATTCTCTTAATCCAGATACATCAATATACGCTTTAACCATTGCCACTTGATCCACTACACTTCTTGAACTAATAATTTGTACTGTTTCAGGTTCAATTGTTACTTCGCCCAATTCATAGCCTGTTGGCAATTGGTCTTGATTAATAAAGTCAACTGTCACTGGAAACTCTTCCATGGCTCTTTCTTCTATTCGAATAACAATTGTTTTTGGATCAATATACACGTTAATATCTTCAGAAATTCTCGAATGCTCTATGTTTACTGTATGTGTTCCTTCACCTAAGTCAGTTAAATCTACAAAGACATCAAAGTTCCGCTGCATTACTGTAGAAGTAAGTATTGCGGTTGGTCCTTCTAAAGAAACTGTAACATACTCTGGCACACCACTAACTACATATTTTTCACTATCAATACGAATATCAAGCGGGATATCATTTAGAGTTTGTGTTTCCTCAGAAGCAGATGGAATTCGGGATTCAGATTGTGATTGTGATGTTGTTACTTCAATATTTACAAATACATAGATAAGTATTGCAAAAGCTAAAGATACAGCACGCACAAACCATTTACTATTAAACCATTTATCCATCATTTTTACCCCTCCAATTCCACATTTTTTTCTCAGGGGTCTTCGCACTTATTGATAAATTCGTTACTAAATATTCACGTAGCTGTTCTAAATTTAACTCTCTACGTAGCTCACCATTTTTTGTACAAGAAATATTTCCTGTCTCTTCAGAAACAGTTATTGTTAATGCATCTGTTACTTCACTAATCCCAACTGCTGCCCGGTGTCTAGTTCCTAATTCTTTAGAAATAAATGGGCTTTCTGATAATGGAAGATAGCAAGCCGCAGCAACTATCTGATCGTTTTTCACAATTACCGCTCCATCATGCAAAGGTGTGTTTGGTGTAAAAATATTTGTTAATAATTGCTGAGTCAGTTGACCATTAATTGGTATTCCTGTCTCTGCATAATCATCTATTCCTGTTTCACGTTCAATCGTAATAATCGCACCGATACGACGCTTGGCCATATAATTACATGAAGCCACAATAGCATCTATCGTGTTTTCTAACATTTCTTCTACGGATTTATGACTTCTAGAAAAAATACTTCCCCGACCTAGTTGTTCTAGCGCACGTCGTAATTCAGGTTGGAACAAAATGATGATTGCTAGGAATCCCCATAGGATCGCTTGGTTTGTAATATATTGGAGGGTTTGTAAATCAAGAATGACACTAGCCATCCTTACCCCTAGAACAATAACAATTCCTTTTAATAATTGAATTGCTTTCGTTCCCCTGATCAACATGATCAATTTATATAAAACATACCAGACGAGAGTAACATCGACAACTATTCGAATAATATTTAAAATATTTAAATCCCCATCAAGCATGTTCACACATCCTTACTTCCCCTGTCCGTTTTAAATTATATCATCCTATATTATAACATATTCTATTCTCAACTTCGTCTGAAATACTACAGTTGAAATATATTAATTTAAAAATGTAGTTTCTTATTTTGATTTTTATGTTTAAAATATTTCTGAATCATAAATAATATAAAAAACTATTGTTTATAGTTGCAATTAGCTGGGTAATTCCATAGTATATTCTCAAAGGAGGGGTACCAATGCGTAAATCCATACTGAAAAAAATTGAACAAGTTCGGGAAGAAATGTTGATTTTGAGTGATTTACACGGAATGTCCTCGGAAATTGTCCTCCAAACAAGTAAACGACTTGATGGTTTGATTAATGAGTATCAGCATATTATAAAAAATGAAGATAAATCAAAACAATGTAACATCAATTCTTAAAACAAAAGATTTATAAATAGCTTTCCAAATAAAGCAAATGTCCCTTATTTTTTACTTATCAAAAGGTAATAAGATTAGGGACTTATGTTTTTCTTGGAAAAGTAATAAACCAGCTCCTTACCCAGCAGCTGGCATAAAATATTAATTATTTATTTTAATTTTTCACCAAATAAAGAGCCTACTAATGCTACAGCTAATGTAGCAGTTTTATTGCGATTATCTAAAATAGGGTTAACCTCTACAAACTCCGCTGAAACGAGGAAGTTTGCTTCTGCAAGCATTTCCATCGCCAAATGGCTTTCACGATAAGTCATTCCACCTAACACAGGAGTCCCAACACCTGGAGCTTCTGAAGGATCTAATCCATCTAAATCAAGACTTAGATGAACACCGTCCACACGTCCCTTCAAAAATTCGATAGCTTCCTCCATCACTTTTGGCATTCCCATACGATCAATTTCATGCATCGTATATACACGAACTCCGATCTCTTCAATCAACTCTTTTTCTGGTTCGTCTAGAGCACGTGCACCAATAATAACAACGTTTTCCGGCTTAATTTTTGGAGCATATCCTAATACATTAGTCAGATGTTTATCACCAAGACCTAAATTTGCTGCTAAAGGCATCCCATGAATATTTCCAGTTGGTGATGTTGTATCTGTATTTAAATCACCATGCGCATCATACCAAATAACACCTAAATTATCATAATGCTTTGCAACACCAGCAAGTGTACCTATCGCGATACTATGGTCTCCACCTAACACAAGTGGAAAATGGCCTTTCTCTTTTTCCTGATCCACCATCTTCGCTAATAATTCACTTGCTTCTGCTACTTGATTTAAATTACGTAATTTCTTGTTTTGTTCTTCCTTAGAATCAGGTCGAGAAATTGCAATATCTCCTAAATCGGCAATTTGATAATTTAAATTTTCTAACCTTTCAACCAATCCCGCATAGCGAATCGCACTAGGACCCATATCTACTCCACGGCGACTTTGGCCTAAATCCATCGGCACTCCAATAATTGAAATTTTTTTCATCATAAAAGCCTCCCCTCTATATCTCTTATTTTACCTAATAAAGGGTCGCTGACTCAACTCGACAAAACATTGCATATATATACAATCATTTCCTGGGAAATGACAAGAAAACAGATTTATTTTCTATGGGATAAGAAAGTATAAAAGTTTGCAAAAATTTATTCTCATTCAGAGCTAGCGCTGTCTAGCTTCGAGCGCCAAAAACGTAGAGATTTCGCGTCACGCCCTACAATAAGTCAACATCGGTTCGTTACCTCACCGTGTTTCCTTTATCTCGGTTGCGCCACTCCAATCTCTACGTTTTTAACCGGACGCTCTGCGCTTTTCGTTCTCCTTTTCAAAAAGAACCAATAACCCTGGCATTAATATCCCTCGAATCAAGAAAGTATCCATTAATATTCCTAAAGCAACAATAAATCCAAATACAAAAAGTACTTCGACTGGCTGTGTCATCAATACAGCAAAGGTAGCGGCAAGAACAATTCCAGCAGATGAAATTACTCCTCCAGTATGAGCAACAGCAATCTGTACTGCTTCTTTAACAGAATGAAGCCTTCTTTCCTCTAAATAACGTGATACAAGAAATATATTATAATCAATCCCTAAAGCCACAAGGAAGACAAAGGCATACACAGGTACCCTATTGCTAATCGTATCAATATCAAATAGTATATTTACCAAAAATATTCCTAAACCTAAAGCAGCTCCAAAGGAGAATAAAATTGTCCCCATCATAAACAAAGTAATTCGGAATGACCTTGTTAAAAAGATAAGCATACTAAAAATTAATATTGTTTCTAAAACTACAATAAGGATTAAATCTCGATTACTTACAGAACGTTGATCCAATGTATAAGCTGTTTCTCCTGCAAAATGAAGTTCACCTTTTAATTCTGCATCACTAATGATGTCATTAGATTTTTCTCTGATGGATTGCAGTGCATCTATTGTGACTACATCATATGGACCCTCTGCAAAGGTTAAACGATACAATATAGCTTGCTCATCTTCCGATATATTATTAATACTTACTGTACTTACTAAATCTTGTTCTTGAAGTTGTTGCATGATGATCTGACGGTCTTCTTCGGAAATAGCCTTATCAGACTCCCATAGCACAGATGTTGGAGCTAAGTCTCCTTTATCAAAGCGTTCCTCAAGAACTTCATAACCTAAACGGGAAGGCATATCTTCTGGAAAAGACTTCATCGTATCAAATTCATTATTTATATTTAATAAATTAAATGCTGATAACAATAAAAACCCAAGCACAATAATAACAGAACCTACTGGCTTCCTAACAACCAAAGAGCCAACCTTACTCCAAAATGAACTTGCCTTCATATGCTCATCACCAACACGAGGAATTTTTGGCCAGAAGGAAGTACGTCCGAAAATCGTAAATAAAGCAGGAACTAAGGTGATGGCAGCTATCATAACAATTAATACTGCCACACTGAAAATAGGACCAAAATTCCGGTAATCGCCAAATTGAGCGAAAAATAAAATGAGCATCGCTAATAAAATTGTCGTTCCTGAATAGAAAATAGGAACACCAATTTCACGCATTGCTAGACGCATCGCCTCGTATTTATTCTCATGCTTCTTCAATTCTTCCTGAAAGCGAGAGAAAATAAACAAAGAATAATCAATAATAACCGCAAATAATAAAATCATCATAATCGATAAAGATTGACTTGCTAATTCAATACCAGCTACGCCTATAAAACCAAGTGTTTGATTAACCACCTGGTAAACAAATCCAGCTGCAAGCAATGGAATTAATGCTAATAATGGAGATCGATAGGTGAAAATTAATAGAACAAGAATAATTCCTACTGTAGAAAATAAAAGCACAAAATCTGCTCGGCTAAATAAATTCGATGTGTCTACAGCAATACCGGCCGGACCCGTAATGTACATTGGAATATCGGATTCTTTTTCAGCAATATTGTAAATATGTTCTAAAACTACTTTAATTTCCTTTGTATCTAAATCTGCCGTTAGCGTGAACGGCACAAAACCAGCTTTCTTATCTTCAGATAGAAAATTGCCGAGTGCTTCAGGCGGTAATTTTGCTAGTGGCACTATTTCCTTGATTTCTTTAATTTTCGCTTCCTCAATTGCTGTGACAATCGGTACAAGTTCTTCTGCTGTTATTTCGCCATTCTCAGATTCCCACACAAGAATAGCTGGTATACCATCTACATCTACAAAATACTCTTCTATTTTTTTCTCCGCAATCACAGAAGCTTTATCTGCCGGGAGTAACGTACTGAGACTAGATACTTTATAATCCTTAGGGTTGGGTGAAAATAATGTTAATAAAATAGCAATAACGACCCAAGCAATAACAGTCAACCATGCACCTTTCATCGTGGAAACATTATTCGTAATTCTATGAACAATCTTTTTCATCATGTTCCAGCTCCTTATTGTATCTTTACCTATCTTCTTTCCATATTATACCTCTATACTCCTTTTATAGAAGAAAGATAAAAATTATGACTCTCTTTTCTTGATGGAGAGTGTTAAACATTTACCACATTGTAACTTGCCTAACTTCGAGCGTGTGAATTAGAAAGAGGTTAAACCCATGAAATATTGCTGTAAATAATATTTCACTTGATTATTTAGATAATAAAAAACACTTGATAGTGTAGCAATAACTACGACCTATCAAGTGTCTTAACGCTCAAATCGGTGAATATATGTTAAATTACATGTGCCCCTAGTGGATAAATATTCATTTCTAATGGGAAGATTCCTGCTTCTTGCCATAACTCTTTCAATCTATCAGCTTCATTCTCCGTCGAAACAAAGGCAATCCCGCAGTCTCCGCCACCAGCCCCAGAAGATTTCCCTGCTCCATCTAATTGTTCTGCACGATCTCCGAGTTCTTCTAATAATGGAGTCTCAATCGCCGTGTTTGCATGCTTTCCTAATGTAACTAAAGCTGCACGATTTTTCCTAATCCCTTGAAACACAAGAGACATATCCTCTGTTTTCAATCCTTTTGCAAACAGCCCCACAGCTATTTTACTTTCCTTTAGGAAATTCTGATATTGTGTTTCATTTTCTGTTTGTAGCTTCTTTACATTTTTTACAAGATGAGAGGTAGAAGCTGGCGAACCTGTCCAGCCAACACATAATAATAATGTTTTTGGCACTTCAATTGTTTCTATCCGTAAGCATGGCCACTCCTTATTCACAAGTGACTGCACTGAATCAAGCTGTATAATTTCATGATATAACCAATTTCCGTCAAAGGCATAATAATTCACCAATCCACCATATGTTGAAGCCGCTATATCAGCGCAAGAGCCATTTCCCTGTATGCTAAAATGGGTAATTGCTGCTAATTTAAAAATAACATCCTTCGCCGGTTCCCCTGGTAAGAATTTTGTTAGAATAGCCGTAACTACACCTGTAACAACAGCCGCACTTGAGCCGAGACCATATTTAACTCCTGGACGATCATCTAACTCACTACGAACCGCTAAAGAAAATGGAGTGGTTTTAATATTTTGCTCATGCAAATAATTCAATGTTATTGTCATTGCTTCTTGTACAAAACGAATTCGCTTATCATCTGATAACACCGTCACACGCTTATTCGCATAACTCCAGTTTAATTGGTCTAACTGAAAACTTTCTAAAGTTAAAGAGCCTTCTTCGCTAGTCTCGCAAGTTACATAAATAAAACGATTTACTGCTGTTACAACTAAAGGCTGATGAGGTTCCAATACAGCAAACTCACCAGCCAGCATTAATTTCCCAGGAACCTTTATACAGAATCGCCCTTGTGGTTTCAAATTCCTCAACTCCTACAAATAGGATATTCCTTGCCCAGGTTTACTCAAAGTCACATTGGATACACCAGGAATCTCACGTAGAATCTGTTCTATTTTCGATTCATATTCTGGTAAATAAAGTACTTTGACATTTGGTCCAGCATCAATTGTAAAATATGCTGGAATACCCATTGCGCGGATTTCACGAACTTTTTGCATTACTCTCATTGTCTTATCTAACCAATAAGTAAATGGCGGGTCTGCTCCTAATGTTGTGGCATGCATTTTCAAGCAGTTCGATTCAGCAATTGCTCCAACTTTTTCAAAATCTTTAACGATAATTCCTTGTTTTATTTCTGCTAAATCATGTGGAACAGCCGATAACCAGCCTTCGTAAAACACAGAAGTATCAACCGTACGCTTCATGCCAACACGACTAGAAATGTCTTTCATTGTATCGGATAAAACAACCGCTGCCATTCGCACATCCCAATGATCAGGTGGCACGATAGGAACAGCAAAGGAATCAGAACCGTCTTCCTTCTCACCCATTTGCCATTCCGCAAAGCCACCATAAATCGAGCGACAAGCTGAACCTGAGCCTTGACGAGTAATTTTCGAAAGTTCCTCATCACTAATATCTAGATTTAATGCTTTAGTAGCCGCTCCTGCTAATGCTGCAAAACCAGATGCAGAGGATGCAAAGCCCGCAGCTGTCGGCACATGATTAATCGAATGAACATCTGCATATACATTCGGTATCCCTGCATGATCACGAATTAGCTGTAAAAATTTTGAAACACGATCATATTGATTACCAGTAATTGTTGTACCATTTAATGAGAAAGTATCCTCTGTTAATTCTTCATTAAAATTAACTGTTGTTTCTGTATAAAAGCCATCTAAGGTTAAAGATAAGCTGCTATTTGTTGGTAGGATAAGCTTTTCATTTCTTTTACCCCAATACTTGATTAAGGCAATATTCGTATGTGCCTTTGCTGTTGCCTTCATCATGCTATCCCCTTTTTACCTATTTCATTACTTCTTCATTTTCCTCTTTTTTACGTAATACGAATGACCAAACTGCATGAGCACCAAGCTTTTTCAATTTCTCCATTAGTTGATGGGAATGTAGCTCATTCTCTGCTAACGCAATAATACAGCCCCCATTACCACTACCAGTGAGTTTAGCTCCTAATGCACCTTCTTGGAGCGCATAATAAATCAAACGATTCAGTCCAGCATCACTTATTCCTAATGCTTCTAGCTCTTTCTGCGCTTCATTTAATAACTGACCTAATAATTGTTTACTTGCTTTCTCTAACGCATCACGTACTTGATGTGTAATTTCCCCTAAACGCTCAAATTTTTCTTGAATTTTCTGAGGTGCTTTCTTTAGTAGTCTTGTCACTGAGTCAATTGCAGAACGGGTATCTGCCATTCTCCCTGTGTCTGCCACTATAAAATGAAAATCACTTTTCGGTTTAATATATCCAACAGGAGACTCTTTCTCAAACCAAACAGGACAATCAGATGTAATTGTTAATGAATCTATTCCACTTGGGGAACCATGGGCATGCTTTTCCGATACATTTGCTAGATGAAGCAATTGATCCATTGTATATTCCCGTTCCACATAAGAAAATAGAGATTTTACAACTGCTATCGCTACAGATGCACTAGAACCTAACCCTTTTCCTGGCGGGATAGATGAACGGATGCGAATTAATAAATCCTGACATGGTAAGTCTAGTACACGCAGTGTTTCTTTAATACATGCAACAATTCCATCCAAAGAAGCTGGAGCTGAATCAATAGGTCCGTGATAAAATGTACTATCAATTTTCACAGCACCTAAAACATATTCCACTTCTGATTCTACTCCCACTAACGGGAATGGAACTGCAATTGCTGGTTGACCATGTACTACTGCATGTTCACCAACTAAAATTAGCTTACTATGAGCTACACCGACAGCTACTTTTTCAGTTCTAATTTTTTCAATGCTCATTTTTGTATTCTCCCAATAATTGTTCAGCCTTTCCGACACGGATATCCTTCAGCTTAACAAGTTCATTAGCAATGATATCCACTAATTCCCCTGTCGCTCCTGCTGCAATCGCTACAGAGCGAGAATGGAGCGCCATATGCCCCTTTTGGATACCATCTGTTACCAAAGCCTTTAATGCACCTAAATTTTGCGCTAATCCAACTGCTACAATAATTTGTGCTAGTTGCCCTGCTGATTCAATACCAAGAATTTTATGTGCTAATTTTGCCATTGGATGAACTCGTATGGAGCCTCCAACAATTCCTATAGACATTGGTAATTCCAGTTCACCAACAAGATTCCCTGCTTCATCTGCATACCATTTTGTCATCGAACTGTACTGCCCACTTCTAGCTGCATAAGCATGTGCCGCAGCTTCGACTGCACGCCAGTCATTTCCGGTTGCAATAACTACAGGATCAATACCATTCATAATTCCTTTATTATGTGTCACTGCACGATATGGATCTGCAGCAGCAAATTCATATGCATGAATAACTCCATCTCTTACTTCTTCACCTGTGAACCCTTCAGAACCAAGTAAATGTGTTGGAATCACACATTTTGCACGTGCGAGGCAACGATCAGTTAAATTCGATAAAATTCGTAAATATACTTTTCCCTCTGCAATACGTTCTATTTCTGGCGCAACAGATTCCACCATCGTATTAATGATGTTTGCACCCATTGCATCACATGTATTGATATAAATATGCAGAACTAACATTTTATTGTAAGTAGATTCTGCATCCTCATTTAAAATTCGAATGTCAATATCATTCGCACCGCCACCCCTAGCAACAATACTTGGGTAAGCTTTATTTGCTTCTTTTATAATAAATTCTTTTTCACGCATTAACGCCTCTTTCGCTGCATGAAAATCTGAACAACCTACTACTTGAATTTGCCCAATCATCACTCTGTCTGTCGCCTCTGTCTGAAAACCTCCAGCGTCACGGACAATTTTTGCAATATAACTTGCCGATGCAACAATAGATGGTTCCTCTACAGCCATAGGAATTGCATATTCTTTATCATTAATGAGGAAGTTAAGTCCTAGTCCAAGTGGAAGCGGATAAGTTCCAATGACATTCTCAATCATCTTATCTGCTGTCTCAACAGCTAATGTCTCTCTAGAAGCTAACTCCTTAACATCCTCTTCAGAAAAAGAATGCAATTGAGCAATAAGCTCTCTACGTTCATCAATAGACATTTTATAAAAACCAGGAATTCTAGAAGTTGTCATGGTATCGCATCCTTTATATTTTCAGATAGATCAATTAAAGTTATTCTTATAATTAAGCATTTATTTGTCGTGTCTCAGAATGGATGATGTATACGTAGTTCCATATAATCCACTAGAGAGCTAGTTATTTTTACACGAATTCATTCTCTGCAAAGTGCCATACTAGTTAATATCAAGGATTCGCCTTTAGTATGACTATAAATTTGTATCTCCCTTTAGAAACAGTAAACATAATTCTTCATTTTAAATTCAAAGAAAATGAAATAAAATTACTGCTTCTATTATGTAAAAGAATGACCTAAAATGCAAATAAACAAGGCTATCTCCTACTAGAGTCACCTTGCTTACCATTTTTTCCATATTCATATCTAAAGAAAACTTGACAAGCCCAGCCAATAAAGGCTAAGGTTTGACTTAGCTATACACCATTAACATAGATTACAATCATAACCTTTGAACAACGGTGATACTAGAGTATCCTTTTTGTCGTGCTTCTTTGTTAAAAAATGTAGTGAGCCATGAAGGACTCGAACCTTCGACTCTCTGGTTAAAAGCCAGATGCTCTACCAACTGAGCTAATGGCTCATTTTTGTTAATCTTACTTTCATGATATCCAGCGTTCATCTAAACAGACCTTACATTAGATTGTTTATGCAAAAAATATATACTTCACTTAAAAATAGACATAAAAATGGCTGGGCTACAAGGATTCGAACCTTGGAGTGACGGGACCAAAACCCGTTGCCTTACCGCTTGGCTATAGCCCAACTGTGAAAAAAATATAATATAAAGTATGGAGGGGGGCAGATTCGAACTGCCGAACCCGATGGGAGCGGATTTACAGTCCGCCGCGTTTAGCCACTTCGCTACCCCTCCGTATTATTAACCACATTTTTCATTTTATTCAATTTAAAATAAAAAAAATGGTGCCGGCCAGAGGACTTGAACCCCCAACCTACTGATTACAAGTCAGTTGCTCTACCAATTGAGCTAGACCGGCACATATACTTATTAAAAAATAAGTATAATGGTTATGACCCGTACGGGATTCGAACCCGTGTTACCGCCGTGAAAGGGCGGTGTCTTAACCGCTTGACCAACGGGCCATGTATAAAAAGCCAACAAAATTTATTATATATAGCTTCAACTGTTTTGTAAAGAGAATATTTCTATTTTCTAGTAATTTTTTTACGTTTTTTTACATATACTCATAAAGCGGCGTCTCCACACTTTTTTAAGCTAGAGACGCCTGTTTTAACTTATGATTTAGGAACAAATGTCTTACAATCTGTTTCTGAGCTATGAGAAGCTTCATTCCCAAGCTGACTAACTACATAAATAGAATCTGCACCACATTTATTCCCATTTTCCCAGAAGAAGCAACTTGAAACTGCACAAAGAACATCCTGTGCCAAACCCATCACCTCCTCATTACTTATTATGAACGAAATACATATCATCCATACATTAGGCTAAGAGTAATAAAGTAGAGCATCGCGAAATTCTTTCAAATAAGATATAATGTTATACATATTTATCTTGGAGGTGCTCAAGTGTCAGGTTTATTACAAGGAAAGAATATAGTTGTTATGGGTGTTGCTAATGAGCGAAGCATTGCCTGGGGGATTACGAAGTCTCTGCATCAAGCAGGTGCTAACTTAATTTTCACAAATAGACAAGAACGTTCGCAACAAAAATTAATAAAATTATTAGAAGATAATAGCATCACACCTAAGCTCGTAGTTTCATGTGATGTAGCTAGTGATGAAAGTATAGTTGAAGCTTTCTCTGAAATTAAAGAGAAAGTAGGAATTATTCATGGTGTAGTTCATTCTGTAGCTTTTGCAAGCCGTGATGATTTAAAAGGCACATTTGCTGATACATCACGTGATGGCTTTTTATTAGCTCAGAATATTAGTTCATATTCACTCGTTGCAGTTACAAGAGAAGCTAGAAAACTAATGACTGAAGGCGGAAGCATCGTAACACAGTCTTACATAGGAGCTGAACGCGTTGTGAAAAATTACAACGTGATGGGAGTAGCTAAAGCTTCCCTTGAAGCAAGTGTAAGATACTTAGCTGAAGATGTAGGAAAAGATGGAATCCGCGTAAATGCTATTTCTGCAGGACCAATTCGTACACTATCCGCAAAAGGTGTATCTGGCTTTAATGAAATTAATGCAGTAATTGAAGAAAAAGCTCCACTACGTAGAAATGTAGATCAAGACCAAGTAGGAGATGCTACATTATTCTTCATCAGTGACCTTTCAAGAGGTATTACTGGAGAAGTACTACATGTCGACTCTGGTTTTCATATTATCGGTTAAAAATATAAAAAGGTCTCGTTAGGTACCCTCCCAAAAACTAGATTTATTCCTCTATTTTTTGGAAGACAGTACCTCGAGACCTTTTTTCTTTTATTTATAAATGTGTGTATACACCAGGTCCAAATGGTAAACCTGTGAAATAGAAAATTAGAATTAGCACAATCCAAGTTAATAAAAATCCAAGAGAATATGGAATCATCAATGCCATGTACGTACCAATATTAGCTTTTTTATCATATTTTTGCATTAATGTTAAAATAATAATCATTAATGGATATAAAGGTGTAACAATGTTTGTCGATGAATCTGCAATTCTGTATGCTACCTGGATAAATCCTGGATGATATCCTAGCTGCATAAACATTGGGATAAATACCGGCGCTTCAATAGCCCATTTCGCTGATCCTGATGTAATCAAGAAATTTAAACATGCTGTAAATAAAATATAACCAAGAATCAATGGTAATCCTGTAAAGTTAATACTTGTTAAAAATTCTGCACCGTTAACAGCTAACCATGTCCCAATATTTGACCAGTTAAAATATGCAATAAATTGTGCAATGGCAAATACTAAAACGATATAGCCTGACATATCTTTAATTGCTTCTCCCATGTACTTACTCACGTCTTTACCAGACTTGATCTTCTCTACAGTAATTCCATAAGCAAGTCCCACAAGAATGAATAATATTAAGATAAGTGGAACAATCCCATCAATAAATGGGGAGTCTGCAATTCCACCTGTTTCACTTCTTAACGGACTATTCGGAAGCATAAGTACTACAAAAATTAGTAACATATATCCTCCACCTGCAAGTACTGCATTACGCAATGCTTTTCCAGCTTTCGGATGGTCCTCAACATCATCCTCTTCCACCTTATCGCCTTCGTATTTCCCTAAACGAGGTTCAATAAATTTTGAGGTAATCAGACCACCAACAACGGTTAAAACAAAAACAGATACTATATTGAAATACCAGTTTGACAATGGACTAACAACCATTGAATCATCAAGAATTCTAACTGCCTCAGTAGAAATACCTGCTAATAAAACATCCGTCCCTGCAATAAAAAGTCAGCTATCGATTAATAATCGATAGCTGACTCTCAAAAGTATTTTTCTTTCCTAATCATTACACGGAATATTTTTTAATGCTATTTATTCACTAACAGATGTATTCCAGAATACACCACCTAGAAACTCTGAAAATCCTTGTACTTTATCTGTTGTAGCAACAATCTCATCAAACTTACCTAAAATAGTAGCAGGTAAATATTCATCCCATAAGAATCCTTCAATTTCATTCCAAATTTCTTTAGCTTCCTCTTGAGAAGCTGCAACATTTAACTCTTGAAGTGACTCTGTAATATATGGATCACTTGTCCAACCAGCCCAATTAGGATTTAATAAAACATGTTTTGTTGGCGTTGCAAAGAAAGGACCAGATGCTGTTAAAATCTCCCAGTTTTCTGGATCTTCTCTACGTTCAGTCAATGTTGGCCAATCAAAAACTTCAAGCTCCACATTCATACCAATAGCATCTAACTGTTCCTTCATTACTACAGCTGCATTATACTGTCTATCATAATCACGAGAGGTAAGAATTCGAACTAATTCCCCATCATATCCAGCTTCTTCAAGTAATTGTTTTGCTTTTTCTGGATCATTTTGATTATAAGCATCTAAACCAGCATCACTATACCAATTCTCTGAGCTATTATTCATATATCCTGGGTCTAGCTCATAAAAATCAGTATTTGCAAAAGCAGCATGCATTACACTTTCTAAATCAAAAGCTGCATTTACAGCTTGTCTCATTTTAGGGTCAGCAAATACACCTTGTGCCTTATTGTAAACTGCCCATTGAGTTCCATATTCAAATGTTATAACTTCTACATTATCCGCAGCCATTAATTGATCATAATTATCATATGGCGCATTTGTAATCACATCATATTCACCACTCTGTATCCCAGCAATTCGCGTAGAAGCATCTGGTACAAACACGAAATAGATATCATCTAGTAAAGCTTCCTTCGCTCCACTTAGACCATCAGTTGGTGCATCAACTGGTTGATAATCTCCAAATGCAGACAATTGAATATGTTGGTCTTGTACCCATTCAGTAAATTTAAATGGACCTGTTCCAATAAATTCAGTCACACCTGTGCTATCTGCATTTTCAACAATATCCTTTGGCATAATAGCCGCTAGTAAGCTAGGGTCAGCAAGAATATCTAGTGTATCAATTTTTGGTTCTTCTAAAATCATTTCTACTGTATAATCATCAACTTTTTCGAATACAGCTCCATCTAACCCTACATTCGTTACTTCAATCCAACGATTCATTGAAGCAACAACATCGTCTGCAGTCATTTCGTTTCCGTTATGAAATTGAACTCCTTCTCTTAGGTGAAATGTATATGTTTTACCATCATCACTTAAGTCAAAAGAATCAACTAACATTGGAGTAGGCTGAAATGTTTCGTTTTGAGTAAAAAGCGTTTCAAATACATTTCTCATAATAAATGGTGCCATCGTTGCAGTTGTAATATGCGTGTCAATAGTAGGCGGTTGAGCATGTACAGCTACTCTCATTTCTCCACCAGCAACTACCTCTTGATTATCCGCTCCACCATTTGATTCATCAGCAGAATTATCATCGTCCGATTCTGAATTACATGCGACTAGCATAGACAACATAAATGCTAAAACCATCGCATAAACTACTTTCATTTTCATAAAAATCTAACCCCCCGTTTTTAATTACTTATTTCTTCAAATTTATATAAAAACAAGCCAAGTTTTTATAAAGAAGAGTCAGCTATTTAAAGTACAAACTACCTTTAAATAATCAATTAAAATATTCCGATATCTCGAAAAAAGAAATACCTTACTATTATAAACTATTCATACAAATTATCCAGCTACTTTTACTAAAGTTTCCTGTTATTAAAGCATTTTAACCAAGAAAATGTTATGATTCAAATTTCTTGAAACTCTGGATCTTATAACCATAAAAAATACGCCCTACATAATAGGACGCATTATAAAAAGTGCCACGTGGGCGCTATATACTTCGAATCTTTAAAATAAATTGCCGCGGTAGTATTAATTTAATGAACCCAAACAATGTATGCCCTACCTTCTCATACATCCTTACAACCCCTAAGTTGTGCCAGTGTGAATAAGTCTAAAAAATAATTTATTTCAATATACATTCCGAAATACGTTTCAAAATACTATACCATATATAGATTTAAAAATCAAATTGGGTACAAAAAGTAGACGCGCTACTAATCATGACTCTAACGCCTTTTACCAAATAGTATCCACTAGAGTCATCAAATACACGATAAATTAGGTAAAAAGTATGTTAAGGGCTTTTACCAAACCCTTAACATATTAGACAGTTAATCTGCTCCTTCTGATACAGTAACATTCCAGAAGATTGGACCTGTATTAATAGTAATTCCCTCTACCTTTTTATTAACTCCGTATAAGCTATTAAACCCACCAAACTGAACTACTGGTACATATTCTTCCCAAGCAAACTGCTGGATCTCTTCCCATAATGCAAAACCTTCCTCTTCGGTAGGAGCTGTTTCAAGGGCCAGCATTCTATCATCCATATACGGTTCCGGAATACTACCTTTAGCTTTAGGACTCACATGAAGCAACTGTGGTGGTGTACTAACTGTAGAAAATGTTGTAATATACGCTTCCCAAACATCAGGATCACCATTTCGTTCTGTAACAGTTGGCCAGTCATACACCTCTAATTTTGAATTAATTCCAATTTGTTGAAGCTGCTCATGTATTACAACAGCTGTGTTATAATGATGATCATAATCACGAGTTGCCATCAGTCTAAACTCTTCACCATTATATCCCATTTCCTCTAACATCTGTTTTGCTTTTTCTGGATCAGCTTGGTTATAAAACTCACTTCCAGCTTGACTTGCCCATCTCTTAATATTGATATCCATGTAACCGGCGTCTAACCAGAAAAAGTCCGGATTTGGAAAAGCACCCATCATGACTTTTTCTGCGTCTAAAGCAGTATTCACTGCTCTCCTAAAGGCTGCATCAGAGGCAATACCTTTTTGTTTATTAAACACGATAACAGCATTAGCACTTGGAGCTAAAATCGGTTCCAGATTTGGATCCTCTTGTAGTTGATCATAACTATCATAAGAAACACCATAAGCAAAATCATACTCACCTGTTTGTAGACCCGCTAAACGTGTAGAAGTATCTGGAACAATATAGATAAATATTTCGTCAACTAACGCTTCTTTTTTACCGGATAAACCATCTGCTTCAAAATCAACTGGGGAATAATCATCGAATTTTTCATAGTGAATATACTGATCAGTCTTCCACTCAACGAGCTTAAAAGGTCCTGTACCAATATACTCATCTACTCCTTCTTCTGGTGCTGCATCAATGATCTCTTTTGGCATAATAGCAGGAGCTGTTTTCGCAGAAGCCATTGTATCGAGTGTGATCGATGACGGTTCCTGTAATTCTAAATTCACTGTATAATCATCGACAATGGTCCATTTTGAATCATTGAATACATTGCCCGTAATAGTAGATTTCTCTAACCAACGTTCCATTGAAGCAACAACGTCCTCAGCAATCATTTCTTTTCCATTGTGAAACTTAATGCCTTGCCTTAAATTGAATGTGTATGTTTTACCATCATCACTTATATCAACAGAATCGGCTAACATAGGAATCGCTTCGAAATCTGAGTTTGTTGTTATAAGTGTTTCAAAAATTAATCGAGATGCATCTCTTGTAGCTGTAGTTGTACTTGTTGGTTGATCTAGTGTTGGTGGAGCCGCATCAATCGCAATTTTTAAAACCCCACCTGTTTGAGTCTCTTCTTCTTCATTCTGATTATCTCCTGAATCATTTGGTGTATCCTTATTTGTTGAATCTGAGCTGCAACCCACTATTGTGGTTAATAATATGAGAAACATCATAAATAAAATACTTTTGATTAATTTCATATTTATTCCTCCCTAATAGTTTGTATTGCATTAACTAACATTAGTTGACTTTTCAATATAAACGCTTATCTTTTATTTATATTGTAGTGACTAAGTTACAGATTCCTTTAGAGTTTCAACTAGTATATTATCATGTAACAAATAAAGAACTAAATATATGGAAATTAAATTTGAGTATGGAAATTTAACCGGAACTAGCTATTATTTCATTTATTGTGGGTAGAACTTGAAGATAAGAGGGTTGTCTATGGACAGAAAATTCAGTTAAATAATAGAATGGGAATGACCAGCGTAAATATTAGTGTATTCCTAATATTCTATCTTATTTTTTATTGTTTGTAAATTTTTTTCTAAGAAGTTTAATAAATTTTTATTTGATAACTGGCTCACATAGTTCAATAGGTAGAGTATGTCCATGGTAAGGAGTGGTCATCGGTTAGAAACAGGAATCTAAAATTATTTCATCATCCCCTTTATCTATTAGTAACAAATAAAACCAACTGAAAAATTTAATCAGTTGGTTTATAAACTGCGAGTTGAATGACATGTCCTAAGCCCGTGTGTAATTTTCCCTCATATCGCTCCACTTCACCATAATAAAAATATTTGATTTGCCAGTCAGCAAAAATCTGAAGCACTTCACATGGCGTATATAAAAGACGAATATCTTTTCCTCCCCCACTACGATAAGGGAGTTGACGATCGGAGTAGACTTCCATAATATAAACTCCACCTGGACGGAGCATTGTTTTGATTCCTTTCATTAAACGTTGACGAACAGAAGCATCTCCAATATGACCAAAAACATTCATAACCACATCCCATTGATTTTCTCTAAAATCGATTTCTTGAGCTAAATCAACTAATTTTGTTTTAACCTTAACGTTTCTAGAATCAGCAAATTGATGTAGTTTGTCTAAACCTACAGACGAATAATCCCAAGCCGTAACACGATGCCCTAATTCTGCTGCATAGACTGCGTTACGTCCTTCTCCCTCTGCTATGGTCAGTACATCGCAACTAGGGTGGTCTTGCAGCATTGATTTAACAAAGACATTGGGCTCTTTTCCGTATATATACTCCTGTTTATTAAAACGTTCATCCCATGAATTATTTATCATTTGTAGATGTCTCCTCTCTTTACACTATCAATCCGTAAATGTATTCTAATTGAATCAGGTCTTAACCGCATTATAATCGTAAGAATTACGATTTACAATCAGAAGCATTTTTGTTGATAAAAAATTGTTGTACCTTTTAATTGTCTATACGTTTATAGATTTGCTGAGAAAAGGAGTTATAAGTGATGAAATTAAGTGTATTAGATCAAGCTCCCATATCCAAAGGAGATACTTCAGAACTAACATTGCAGCATACACTGGAGTTAGCGCAATGGGCTGAAAAATTAGGCTATCATCGTTATTGGGTTGCTGAACATCATAACAGTAACGGTCTTGCAAGCTCTTCTCCCGAAATTATGATGACAAGAATTGCTTCTGTAACTAATCAAATTCGTGTTGGTTCAGGTGGCATACTTTTGCCACAATATAGCCCCTATAAAATTGCTGAAAACGCAAATACATTAGCTGCTTTCTTTCCAGATCGTATTGATATTGGTGTAGGTAACTCACCAGGTGGTTCCCAGCTAACGAGATCTGCGTTAACAGATAACCAAAATAAAAATCTTCATGACTTCCCAAGGCAAGTTGCAGATTTACAAGGATTTTTACATAATACTTTACCCCGTGATCATGAATTTAGGCTAGTCAAAGCTGGTCCGAGAATTGCAAACCCACCCCCTCTCTGGTTGTTAGGTTTATCAGAACGTTCGGCTAGACAAGCAGCAGAAATGGGATTAGGCTTCGTATTTGGTCATTTTATTGATCCAAGTCAGGGAATAGAAGCATTAAAAATATATCATGACTATTTTTCCCCTTCTATAACTGGTAGCGAGGCACAATCCATTGTTTGCATCTTTGTTATTTGTGCAGAAACAGAAGAAGAGGCGGAAGAACTAGCAATAACACAGGACAAATGGCTATTAAACGTTGGAAAAGGATTAGGTACATTAGTATTGCCCAAAGAAGATATTAATAGCTCTACATTTAGCCCAGAGGATTTAACTACAATCAAACAGAACCGCAACCGATGTATTATTGGAACACCAGATCTAGTAAAAGAGAAATTAATAGCTTTACAAAAAATCTACCAAACAGATGAATTTATGATTATTACAAATATCTTTGACTTTGAAGCGAAGAAAAAATCCTATCGTTTATTGGCAGAAACAATACTTTAGCTTGGAGGAAATTTTTATTTGCTTTTGAATAGAGCTCTAATTTACGGAACGAATTTAAAATTTTATTTTTAAAAAAATATTTTTGGGGAATATAGTGAGTGTAAACATTTTTAAAGGAGTGTCAATTCATGGGTAAAAAAGTCGCAACAGTCATTACAGACTTATTTGAAGACGTAGAATTCACAAGTCCGAAAGAGGCATTAGAGGAAGCTGGTCATGAGCTAGTTACTATCGAAAAAGAAAAAGGAAATACGGTAACAGGTAAATCAGAAGGTACAAAAGTAACCATTGATAAAGGTATTGATGATGTGAAACCAGAAGACTTTGATGCTTTGTTTATTCCTGGTGGTTTTTCTCCGGATATATTACGTGCAGATGAACGCTTTGTAGCATTTGCCAAACATTTTATGGACAAGAAAAAGCCGGTTATGGCAATTTGTCATGGTCCACAATTGCTTATTACAGCCAAAACATTAGAAGGCCGCGATGCAACTGGTTATAAATCAATCAAAGTGGATATGGAATACGCTGGCGCAGACTACGCAGACAAAGAGGTAGTTGTTTGTCAAAACCAATTAGTAACAAGTCGTACACCAGATGACCTTCCTGCATTTAATCGTGAATCTGTTAAGGTACTTGGTTAATCAACAACCAAAAAGAAGTAGCCTTCATTGACTCGGAGGCTACTTCTTTTTGGTTCTATACTGAAATTTAAAATATTATTTTATTCTAATAGGGTAATTATTTTTCTCCCTAATTAAATGTTTTCATAGTGATTCAACTAAATTGGATATGGACTATTTGATTATGTTAAATAACAATAAAAGCCTTTGTGTACTTTCTTACTAAAAAATGACTTAAATAAAAAAACGCTCAATACCTTATGTATCAAGCGTTTGCGCAAGAGCTCCCAACCGGGATCGAACCGATGACCTCATCCTTACCATGAAGTTCGACTATACTTTCATGCACTTTCAATGACTTTCAATTGTTGTCATTACGAGTTAATGGTCATAACTATATTTTCAAGAATAATAAATAAAAATGTTCTGTTATCACCTTTATGACACTTTTTGGCACCTTTCTGGCACCCTTGTAACAATTTTTTCTTTATATCTCCATATAATAGAAGAAACTAGTTCACACAAATAAAGAGAGCAAAAAATCAGCTCTCTTTATTTTTTATATATAATAGAAGAAACTAGTTTTACTAGACCTTATCAAACCACTTTAACATATCCATATATTCAACATTTCTTATTTGATCTAGAGTGCAATTGGTTGTACGGCCATCTTTTAATTTCAAATAAATTTGATTGTCTTCATAACCTAAGATTATGCACTCTAAATCGTTGTAATATCTTCCATTATTTATAACGTTGGCTTGAATTAATACTGGTGTAGCTGTAACAAATGCATTGTACAAAGCCTCTGAAATGCCTTCTTCTGACATTCCCTCTTTTGCTTCAACTTCTGACAAATGTTCGTTTAGCTTTTCTCTTTTTAGCGCATCTGTATGATCAGATAGTATCATTCCCTGCCATTTCAGTATTCCTCTGTCCTTATAGCCAAACTGTTCGGGGGTCACTCTTATAATATTATATTTTGGTATTGAAAATTGTCTCATAGTGCTCCCACCTTCAAATATTTTCTTTTATTATAGGAACATTTGTTCTTAATCACAAGTGGAATCTTTAGGGAATAATTAAATACACATCCTTAACACTATGAATACTATTTGATACAATAGGTAAAAAGAAGGTGATCAGATGCGGTATTGTATTAATTGTGGGTTAAAAGTAGCTGTTGCTAAAATGAAGAATGGGAATGGGTTTTGTCCATGGTGTGAAGAATACACTGTAGATTTACAGTTAAGTAGAGAAACTCTAAATTACATAAATAAAGTAAAAGTAAATAATAAGAAACAAGACCGCCATTAAGCGGTCTTTCATTAGAATGAAATTATATTAGCTATAACACAGGATATAGAGAAAGTTAGCTTCATGGAGGTAACTAAACAATCTCTTGTAGTCGATGCATACAGTTACGACTAAATAATCTCAATCCATAGCATATTATAACATATAAGGCTAAGTTTATAATTTTAAAATAATAATATGACAAAATATTGACTCAGATCCGATTCAAGCACTGATGCTAGTATAGTTTCATGGACACAACTTAGTTAAGTCTTTAAAATTATTACTAGGGGGTTGTGTCCAATGGCAAATCACAAACATGGTAAACGTTACAATGATGATTTTAGGAAGATGGTTGTTGATTTATATCGTTCAGGTCAATCAGCTAGGGAATTAAGCAGTGAATATGGCGTTTCAGAAGTAACTATTTATGCATGGATAAAAAAATTCAATCCAGTAGAGCTAGAAGATGGATCATCCGTAACACCAGATGATTACGCAAAGATGCAAAAAGAAATGCTTAAGTTACAACAGGAGAACGAAATATTAAAAAAAGCTATGGCCATATTCGCAAAAAAGTAACCGACAACGATATTACGGATTTCATCGAGCAAGAAAGAGAATATTACCCTGTTCATACATTGTGTGAAGTGCTTGGTGTTCCTAGGAGCACGTACTATCAATCATTAACGTTTTCTATCTCAAAACAAGAACAGGAAAATCGACAACTAACAAAAGAAATCATCCGAATTTTTAACGACAGTAAACAACGTTATGGTGCACCAAAAATCCACCATTTATTAGAGTTGGCCGGATATCATGTAAGTTTAAAACGTGTGCAACGCCTGATGAAAAAGGCAAATATCAGGTCCATCACAACGAAGAAATTCCGTCCGACACCGAGTAAAGAAAAGATAATAGAACGTGAGAATATTTTAGAGCGTGATTTTGAGACGAAAACAATCAATGAAAAATGGGTTGGAGATATTACTTATATCCACACCTTAAAGCAGGGTTGGTGCTATCTGGCAACTGTTTTGGATTTGCATTCAAGAAAGGTTGTTGGCCATTCTTTTGGACGCACAATGACAACGGAATTAATAAGCACCGCATTACGAAATGCATATGAAACGCAACAACCCTGTGAAGAACTTATCTTTCATTCAGACCTTGGTAGTCAATATACAAGCGATGAATTCGCATTTTTGATCACCGAATTTAACATAAAGCATTCTTTTAGCTATAAAGGTAGCCCTTATGACAATGCTTGCATTGAATCGTTCCATGCCATTTTAAAAAAGGAAGAAGTCAATCATGTTCAGTATCTAGATGAATATTCAGCGAAAATAGCGTTATTTCAGTATATTGAAGGTTGGTATAATCGCAAAAGAATTCATGGGAGTATAAATTATATGACACCACAAGAGGTAGAAAATATCTGCCGAAATATCAGCTGAAAATATCATTAAAAACTTAAGCTATTTGTGTCCAAGATATTGACATAGGTCCACACTTACTTAATTGTAGGTGCTTTTTAATGGACTAATTTTCACACAACCTTAACACTATAAATCCCATCTGATACAATTAAAGTGTACCCTTTGTAAAGGACATTTTTAAAAAGACTCTAGGGAATTAAGTAACTTGAAGAAGATGATGACTGTATTGTGCAGGCGTCATCTTTTTTAAGTTCCATTGACCTCGATAATGATTGTAATAAATCATATAACTCTTAATCTCTCTTTTTACCTCTTCTAATGTTTCACACGATTTAAAGTCTGTTTCATCTTTAAAATGCCCAAAGAATGATTCTTGAGGGGCATTGTCCCAACAGTTTCCACGGCGGGACATTGACTGACCTAGCCCCATTACCTTCACCTTCTTTTGAAAATGGGGGTTCGTATAGTGAACTCCTTGATCTGAGTGAATGAATGCGTCTTCAGCCAACTTTATCTTACTGTTTTTTAACTTCTTGACTGTATTTAATGCAATATCTAGGGTGATTCTATCAGATGTTTCATAGGCTAAAATTTCATTGGTTTCGGCATCTTTGATAGTGGATAAGTAAGCACGTTTTCCTTTTCCATAACTCAAGTAGGTAATGTCTGTCAATAATACTTTTCTAGCGATTCCTTGTTTAAATTCACGGTTTAATAGGTTCGGTAGTGTTCTATGTTCTTTCGTTGCTTTCGCGATTCTTCGATAAGGATTGGCTTTTCGAATGGGACAAATAATTTGAAACTTTTTCATGATACGACGAATGCGTTTCAAGTTATAGGTAATGTGATACTGATGTTCTAATGTCATTTTGATTTGACGTGCACCTTTCTTACGACGGCGGAAATTGAACGCTTTTAAAATGATTGCCTTTACTTCTTCATCTGCTTTATCTCGTGCTTGTCTATTCAGTTGTGCTTCTTCTGAAAAATAACGATAATAACCTGATCTAGAGACGCCAACTAATTCACAAAGATACCTCACCATTCGATTTAAACCGTATTTTTCAATGACGAATTGGACTAACTGAAATTTCTGTTCCGCAGTTAGTTTTTCTTTTCCTTTATCAACAACCTTGTATATTATATTTAAGGTTTTAGTCTCCCGACTTTGAAAGGAAAACCTTATGAACCTAAGTTGTTTCTAAGTTGGTATTTCCTCAATTATTTGAGAAAATATACTTAATGGATTGAGAGGTGGATCGTTCCAACCTTGGGTGATAAAACTCGTTATCGAAAGACTGATCCCTCTCTCTGTTAAGCTGATTGCGAATGAGTTAGATGTTGAAGGCGTATTGCCTTACTCCGTATTTAGCACAAGGTCGTGACGCTTTTCAGTTGAGTGGCATTCAATCCAAAACAAGTAAAGAAGGTGAAGCGATGTTTTATCTTGGTATTGATATTGGTAAACGTACACATGTTGCTTCTGTTATGGACGATGCAGGGAAAGTAGTCTTAAAAGGATTTTCTTTCCCTAACACACTTGAAGGCGGTCACTCATTACTCACTCGTTTAAATGCTATTTCAGATGATCCATCATATTTCCTTACAGGAATGGAAGCGACCGGTCATTATTGGCTCGCTCTTTTTTCCTTCCTAGAAGAAGCCAATTATTTCGTCCATGTCATTAACCCCATCCAAACTGATGGTTGGAGGAAAGGGACTGAAATTCGAAAGCGAAAAACTGACATCATTGATTCGGTATTAATAGCCGATCTTATTCGTTACGGTTCATTTGAAGACACTACCTTAGCGAATGAGGATATGTTCTCCTTACGTCAATTGACGCGTTATCGTTCTTACCTCGTTGGAACTGCTGGTGATTTTAAACGTAAAATCATTGCTGTTTTAGATCAAATCTTCCCCGAATACGATACCGTTTTTTCTAAAGTTGGTGTGTTTGGGAAAGCTTCAAGAGCTGCTCTACTTGAATATTCCACACCGGATGCATTTAATGAAATTACAGCCGATATGCTTGCTGAAACACTCGGTTTAGCAAGCCGTAATCGTGTGGGGTTAATTAAAGCCGAAGCGCTAAAGAAAGCAGCTTCAAACTCCTTTGGAATTCGGTTTGCACAGGATGCATTTACTTTCCAATTCCGCTCCATGATTGAACAGCTCAATTTTCTAGAAACGCAAATAAAACAAACAGAAGAAGAAATAAACCAATTGATGACATCTATTGACTCAGTTATTGAAACGATTCCAGGTATCGGTCCAGTAATTGGTGCAACGATATTAGGAGAAATTGGTGATATTCACAAATTTTCTAATCCTAAAAAATTAGTCGCTTATGCTGGTATTGATGCATCTGTATCACAATCCGGCCAATTTGACTCAACCCATAATGTCATGAGCAAGCGTGGCTCTCCTTATCTTAGAAAAGCACTGTTTCAAGCTGCCATTGTCGCTTCAAGAAGTGATCCTGTTTTGAAAGCTTTTTATGAGAAAAAACGGTCTGAAGGAAAGCATCATCTCACATCAATAGGTGCCGTGTCTCGAAAACTCTGTTACATCATTCATGCGATATTAACTAAAAATGAACCTTATGAAATTCGTCAGTAAGCGAAAAAAAGGCAGCTTATCTGATGCTTATTTGACATGAGTTTTTTCCATACATTTTTCTAAAAATCACTTTACTTTTCCACTTGACTTTATATAGTTAGTCTTTCTGCTAGATCGATCTTTTTTAGTAATTCATTTTCTGCGCGTAATAATGCGTTTTGTGCTTCTAATCGAGCATACTTTTCTTCTATACTTAATTCACGCGCAAGAAGACGTCTTGAAGAAGAGTTACGTGAATCCTCAAGCCCTTCCAAACCCTTTTCTTGATAGGCAGTACGCCATCTTTTTAAAGCCGATTTAGCGCGTTCAATCCCAACGATTTCAATATCAAATCCTGCATCTTCAAATATTTGACGAGGAAATTTTCCTTCTCCATATTCTTTAACAGCTATTGCTTTAAATTCATCCGTGTATGTAATTGCCTTTTTACTAACCGCTTTTACATAAGGATGTTTCATCAATAAGTACTGTTCTTGATCTGTAAATAATATTTTCGACATTTTCATCCGCCCCATTCGCAATTTCTTTCATTATAAATAAAAGTACCCCATAAGAGAGACTTTTTAAAGTGTCTATCTTATAGGGTACATTTTAAATAGGTAAGCAGTGTTTATTTATGAGTAATAAAGATGCTAATAGGAGAATGATGTTAAAAATGAATAATAAAGCATACAGAATAAAAAAAGGTATTTCAGAAAACCCAAAAAACAGTATTTTTAATAAATTAGGCTATAATTTTAATGCATTACAGGGTGGGTATATCAGTAAAGATTTATCAACAATTATTATTACTCACCGTGGAAAGGGACATAGCATAGTTACACTTTATTCAGCTAACCAACAAAAACGTTTCAAAAAACATATTCAGATACTAAAAGAGAATAATTTATTGGAATAAGCCCTTCACATTGATTGTGAGAGGCTTATTTATATCACTAGACCTTAATCAAACCACTTTAACATATCCATATATTCAACAATCCTTATTTGATCTAGAATGCAATTAACTGTAGGTACTTTTTATTACAGGAAAATGTTTATATTTAGAAATAATTGGGAATAGACCCTTAAATATCAAAAGGAGTGATGTTAAATGAGTTTCAAAGATAAAGTGGAAAGTGCTAAAGATAAGGTAAAAGGTGAAGCAAAAGAATTATACGGTAAAATGACTGATGATAAAGCTAAAGTTGCTGAAGGTAAATTAGATAAGGCAAAAGGCGAAGCTAAGGATAAAATTAGTGATGTAAAAGACAAATTGGACAAGTAATTAAAATAATCAAATCCTATACAACATACAAAGGATGTGATCTATCTGGGTGTTATTTGGACATTAATTGTTGGTGGTATCATTGGGTGGTTTGCAGGATTAATTACAGGAAAAGATATCCCAGGTGGTATTATTGGTAATATCTTAGCAGGTATTATAGGTGGATATTTAGGATCACTTCTGTTAGGCTCTTGGGGACCCGAAATTGGTGATTTTTATATCATCCCAGCACTATTAGGTGCAATAATCTTGATTATAATCGTCACTATAATTTTAAATATGTTTAAGAAATCAAAACCACCAGTGTGAACTGGTGGTTTGTTCTGCGGCTAGAAGCCTCTGTTACCGGCCTTGGCCTTAAAGGCCCACTGAATGGGTTTCCCTTTTGCACCACACTTACTCACTGATTCTAAAAGAATCTCTTATTTCTTTTTATTTTTCTTCCCTGTAAATGGATCAAATTCTTCGAATAAAGTTAATTGATCACTCATGTAGTCATCTTTAAGCTGATTTCTTATGTATTCTTGTATTTGATTTTTATTTCTTCCCACTGTATCTACAAAGTAGCCTCGACACCAGAATTTTCGATTACCGTATCTGTACTTTAAATTCGCGTGACGATCAAATATCATTAAGCTACTTTTTCCTTTTAAGTATCCCATGAAGGAAGATACACTTAATTTCGGTGGTATACTCACTAACATATGAATATGATCTCTACACGCATTTGCCTCGTGTATATCAACTTCTTTTCTTTCACAAAGCTCTCTTATAATTTCTCCAATACTTTGTTTGTATTTTCCATAAATCACTTGTCTTCTATATTTTGGAGCAAATACTATATGATACTTACATCTCCACTTTGTATGTGCTAAACTATTCTTGTCCTGCATAGGGCTTTGCCTCCTTCTTTGGTGAGTTTTGGTGGTCGGGAAACCAACCTTAGCTTACCATGAAGAGAGGCTTTTTTTGACCCCACGCTTGAAGCTCTTTAGAACCCCCGGCATAGCCAGGGGTTTTCTAAAATCATAAAAATAACAAGACCGCCATTGAGCGGTCTTTGTCATGGTGAGAAATGAAATTATTTTAGCTGTAACATGGATTTAGAGACAGTTTACCGTACAAAGGAGACTAGTTACGACTAAATAACTCCACTTCGCACACTACAGCTTATGATGATTAATCTTATTGTTGCAGGCTTGGCTGTATATAAAAGAGTCACTTGTCTTTGCCATCAGAGTATTAGTGACTCTTTTATTGGGTATAGTATAGCCTGGGATTGGAGTGTTATACAGCGAGAATAGATTTAGGAATAATCTAAGTGTGAAAAAACATTATACCTTTATTAATGTTTTAATTATCGATATTAATAAAGGTATTGTAATTAAACTAAGAACTGTTGAAAGTAGTACTCCTATTGAAGAGAATTGTATATCTCCACCATATTTTTGTGCGTATAGTGATGTCGTGGGTGCCGATGGCATACCAGATACAATAAAAGCAATCATTATTAATTTAGGATGGATTGATAAATATAAAAAAGGTAAAACTAGAATAGGTATAGCTATTAATCTTAATATAGTTGCTAACCAAATATAAATATCTTTTATCATTCTACATAAATCTTTATATTTCACAACCGCCAATAAGCTACCAATAAATATCATTGAAAGTGGGACAGTGATATTTCCCACTTCTTCAAGTGTCTTTGATATTATAAAATTAAGCTTTATTGGAAGTAATAATATAATAATACCAATTATTGTAGACATTAATCCAGAGTTCAATAACCCTTTAATTGTAAATTCTCCGTTATTTTTTGTGAATAAATATATACCATATGTCCAAATTAAAATTAAATAAAATATATTAAATATAACTAAATAAATAATCTCTTCTTCGCCAAATAAGGCCATAACAACTGCATACCCTATAAATCCTTGGTTTCCAAAAATTATCAAACTTTCGTATGTTGCTCGTTTATTCTTATTATGCTGTAATCGCTTACCCATCCAATGAGCCAATAAAGTGGCTACGGCTAATACGTACAAGGATATTAACAATAACCAAATAAAATCTTTTAACATTGTAAATGTAAATGTCTTATCCAAAGAGTGAATTATAAGACATGGTAGCGTAACATTCAAAATTAGTTTTGACAAAACATCTATACTACTTTTATTTAATATATTAAATTTCATTGCAGTAAACCCTATTATTGCAAAACCATAAAGAACCATCATCTCTTGAATTAATTCTACAATCACATACTCCCCTCCTATGCTTTACTATATGAATACAAAAGTAAAGCGGCTACTACTCATTTTAGGAAGGTAATCATTTCTTAAACACGTCAATAGCGCTCTTATTTTTATCTCCTAATCAACTTTTTAAAAGTATCCTTACCTGACACACCGTCAACAGTTAATTTGTTATTACGCTGAAATGCTCCTACCATCTCTGTAGTAATATCTCCAAAAATACCGTCTACACTTAATTGATACCCTTTAACAAATAGAAATGCCTGTAATACATAAGTTAAGTTACCTTTAGCACCCTTACAGATTGTAACAGCAGCTGCATCTGTTTTGGCTCCTGGTATACCATCAACAACTAATTTTGCATTAAATTGCTTGTTTAACTCATACTGATACACTTTAACAAGCGCTTTATGTGTTGATGGTCCATACTTATCATCTACAGCAATATTATTAAAGCTATAACCATTTAACCAACGTTGGATGCGTGCAGTATAACCATCTACATTCGGTTTAGGCTTAGGTTTAACCTTATTAATCGTATCTTGTACAATCGTACTACCCAATGCCCCTACAATAGCTGCTGCCACATTTACTTTAGGGCAGGATGTAGATTGACCACTAAACTCTCGATGACCTTTAATATTATTATCCTTAATACCATACGCACTCTTAGCACGTTTAACACGTTGACGTAGTGATTTAAGCTGTTTATCATTTGGTTGAGATGTACCAACATAACAGATATTATAAGTCTCTGTATTATGACCATACACGCCATTACTAATAACAGTGGGGTCATAGTTAAGCTCGACATCTCCGTTTAGTAAAACTACTTCATGATAACCACCTGTTTGCCATCCTCGTACACCTTTCCAATGTTTCTCAAACGTTGATGTATTACCTGATGTTGTTGCGCTGTAATGTACAGCTATATTTTTAATTTGAGCTACTGATCGTTTACTATAACCACCCATAGCTTGTTTACGTCTGTCTATTACTTTGACCATGCTTAATTACCTCCCATAAATTAAATAAGAGTAGCTGTTAAGCCACTCTTATTTCAATCCCATATCTTTTAAATGTTGATCATTACGAATTGCTTTTTTCGTAACGTTGTTATTCTTCCACCAAGTCCAGATAGCTACAACTACCATTGCCACAGAGGATATAGCTTCATAAACCTGTTCTTCACTAAATGGTAGTGGATTCCAACCAAGCGTAATAAGTGCTTGGTTAATTAGTAAAATAACTAAAACTACTAACCTTGTAATTGCTTGTTTCATATCAATTACCTCCTGCAAATAATAAATTAACAACGCCCAATATCATTGCTCCTATAAAGGTTGTCGTAACCCAAAAGATAGTTTTGTCTACCTTATCTAGTCGCTTATGTGCTGAGCTAGTACTTGCTTTCGCATCTCTAGCAATTTGATATGCATCGTCTGCTGTTTTTTCAATTTCGCTTAATCGTCCAACCTTTTCATCGATACGTGCTACTTTATCGTGTATATCCATTAATAATTTTTGTTCTGGTGTATAAGGCATCTCTACCTCCTGTTTTTAGACATAAAAAATAAGCCTATTCGGCTTGTTCTTCTTTTTCCTGATCATTTTCCTCTCATTCTTGTTGCTCTTCTTGATTTTGTTCTTCCTCTATTAACCGTTGTTCAATAACACTAATCATATCTTCTTCTGTGGCTTCTAATGGAATTTCATCTGGTTTTAAACGATAAACATTTTCTCCACCGTCTACTAGTGCATGGATAGTACGCCCATAATAATGATCTGGAACTCTTCGAGTGGGTGTTCCAGGAACTGGACTTTTCCATTGAATACTTGTTCTTTCTATAATAATATTTTTTGACATTTAATACCCTCCTACAATTTCTTCATCTGATATGATTTCATTATCTTCAAAGACATACGTTTCACCTGTCCATGATTCTCCTATCTCTCGCTCGAGACCCTTAATATCCCAGTCCTGTACAGATTGATGGTCATCATTACGAGTACCAATTGCAAGTACATTGTATGCTCCTGGTAATTGACAATGTATTTCTAATTGCTCTGTCTCTCGATTAAGCAAGCCATATCCATTACCAAAATGTCCTTGACCAGTCACAAATATCTGCACATCTTTGTTTAGGTGTACAAAGTAATCTGGTAAGTCAATGTATTGTATATCATTATCTGTTGATGCTGTAACCTTATAGCGATATAAGTTATCTCCTGCTGTTGGAGATTCTACTGCAGAATGTCTTATTACATGGGTGTCTCTTTTACTTGGCTTAGGATGTGGCATTTCAAAGTTTTTAGTGCCATTGACATTGAGGTTACCCCGCACAATCCAGTTATTCACTCCTGGGGTTGTCGCTGTACCTAGTACTCCTTCGGCGTTGTTCAAGGTCGATGAGAGGCGACCGATCGCTACAGAGCCAACTCCTTCTGCACGCGCATCTGTGCCGAGAGCAAGAGAATCATTCATCTGAGAGAATGCGTTTGTGCCGAGGGAAACACCAGCTCCATCAGAAGTTGCCTTGTATCCGATAGCTACACTTCCCCTATTCGACACAGAGGAATCCCCTACAGCGGAATCAGTACCGATAGCAACGCCATTCACGGATAATGATTGGGCACGAAAGCCAATCGCTATGGAGCGACGCTTGTTGGTAGAGGCATCGGTTCCTATCACTACCCCTGTGTCCTGTGCTGAGGAAACTGCGTTCTCTCCTAAAACCACATTCTTTGCGCCTTCTCCTTCAAGACCTACATCTTGTTTATTAATTGTTACATTCCCAGTTTTTCCATTAACACTTTTGACTTTATTAATTGGCTCAAACTCTGTCCATGTTCCTTCTTGACTAGATGCAAAATATCTAACATGAGCATCACTATAAGAGTTTATACTTTTAGGTAAATAAATTTGAGTAATATATTGATTATTAGTTGCAATATTTATAACATTTCCTGCTCCCACAGCGTTATATAATGCTGTAGACCAACCATTCCCAGCATACATACAAGTAATACCTTGGGAATATTCATCGCCTGGAGCATCAAAAGGAATAGTATTAATATAAGTTATAAGTGAACTTGTCGCTAATGCTTCAATTGCCTGCTTTGTCCTAAGTGGGCTCATATATACAGTACTAGAAGTCCCTGCCTCTGCTTGAGCTTGTGAAGCTATTGAATAGTTTTGTACATTTCCAAGGCCAACGTCAGATTTACTTGGTTTATTTTTTTGGTCATACACCATAGTGCCTAAATCCCAACTATGGTTATCATTATCCCATCTGTATAATACTCTACGCTTGCCACCTTCACTATCTAAAGTAAAGATTTCCATCAATCCATTTGTATCTGATGTTTTAGTGACATTAAAGGTATAAGTATAGGCTACACCTGATATAGTCTGACTTCTTTCAAAGGTTGAAAGACCTAATGGATATCCACTTAAAGGAATATCTTCTTCAGGGAGATTTTTGAGTAAGTTTACTTGTTCAGAAGTAACTCCGTGAGGATTATCTTTATCTTCCTTATGTTCTTCAACCAATTGATGTGCATCATCAATCCCTTTTTCCCAACGATTTGCATCTTCTTCAGTTGGTGTATCATCAAAACTCCATTCTTTCTTTTCGAAGCTCACGTTATCCCTCCTCTACTTCAAATACGTGTAATATTACCGTATCTGATGTGATTGGTACTACTACATCGTTTGTACTTATGACCTCACCGTTTTCGTCCAACAAATCAATTACATTAATTGTATCTACACTGCCATACGGAACTAATATCTCCATGGCCACACAACAATTTTGAGATTCTTTAACAACAAATTGATCGATAATATAAGAATTGTTTAGACGAACAGATGATATCCGTTGTTCAATATAATTTGCCACATCATTTATAAATGAATGGTTAATCAAATATGACCACCTCTTCTCCTCTATCAGCCCACGGTGTTCTTCCAAGCTTCCATGTCGTACCTAGCCTTGTATTACGAGTAAGCACCTGTTTCTTGGCTGACTCTTTTATGATGATCTTATCCCTAAGCGATGTTTCTTGCTGATAGAGCATATTTGCAGGTTTGACGGTATTTATGGTGTACTCCATTTCTTTGAATAAAAAAGCATCATCTATACTAGTAGTTACAGTTAAGATGAATGCTTCTGGGTTTATTGTTACATTTGATCTGGCTATACCAAGCAACGTATCTAATTGCTGCTGCAGATATCGTTTAGTAAATGGTGGCTTTGTTTGATATCGATTTAGTACCCTTATCCGTCTATTCTCTAAAGATTCTGTTGATGGATCAGCAATGATTTTGAGCATATTTTCTCGACGTTCAATTGCTTCAAGTGAAGATGTTTCAATAAATTGATCATCAAGTATTTGATTAATTTTCGCTTCTAACTGATCAAACTCTTTTGATCCTATCTCAGTTGAAACTTTAAATTCTCTAAGATTATGAAGAAAAATAGGTAGTCTCTCAAGAAGTCGATTCACTCAATATCACTCCTTCTAAAATAGGAATATTATCTGAGCTAACTTCAATATTAGATCCTTGTCCATTTAATAGTGTATTAGCCACATCCAAAACACCCGATACATTTAGTATTCGGGACTCGATTTGACTAATTCTTACTACTAAATCTAACTCATCCCGATCCTGCCATGTTATCCGCAGATCATGCATATATTGCTCACATACTTCTTTGATGTTATCTTCTACACTCCGAATAGATACACCACTTTCTAAAGTTAGAGAAGTTTCAATTTCAATCGGAGCTTCTTCAACCGCCTCTATGGTTACAACATGACCAATAGGAGCAACACCAATACCTTGCCCTTGATTACCTTCAGGGTCTATTATTTCTTGGATTGATGATATGAGCGTTGGGTCAGGTTTTAAAAAATTAGCCCCAATCAACACACATTTAACAGTTCCACCACCATTCCATGTTGGTATAACCTTTGTTCCTCCCACACCGTTAATAGCGTTGATTTTATGACGGTAATCAGATTTGTTACCACCAAATGCTGGTTCATTAACCATTTGATAATGGCGTGTTCTTAAAGATTCATCTGCTTCTTCTTCCTCGCCAGCAGCAATGATATCAGTCATGATAGCTTTCTCTAGACCTGGAATAGTATTTAATGATAAAAGTTCACCACTGGGATTATTTCCTTGTTCTCCTAGGGATTCACAAGCAAGAGTATATTGGCCAGATGATAACCTTTCTGTAGCCACATAATATAAATTATCAATAAAAAAACGACTTCCTATAGGAATGTCGAATGGTATCTCCTCTTCTCCGAAAAATAATCCTCTTCTAATGGCTACTGTTGCTCTTTTACGATTGGTACCGAATTCAGCAGTTCGCCGTTCTAGGTATTCACCTTCAGCTGTATCTGCATATATTAAATTCAGTATCTGCCTTATCCAAATATAGACCATAGCCAATTCAGCTGCTTCTGGAGCTAAAGCATTCCATATTACACTATTCTCACGTTTATCGATGTCTGCAGGTACTCTCTCAAGCATACGTTCTAATATAGCTTCATAACTTTGTTCTTCATCCAAATTAAAGCACCTCCTCTATGTTCAATTCTCCTTCAATGGAGGTAACAGTAAACTTAACATGCAATTCATCATCGATTCTCTTCAATTCAAAATCCGAAACACTATCTATACGTTCGTCAAAAATAAGAGCCTCTTCAATTATCCTTGGAATCTCCATTTCTATGAAATCAGGAGAAACTTCTTTATCTGATAGAAGTTCATCCAATTCAGACCCAGTTTCATCTGAATAAATAGAATGAGCGAACCTTGGTGTTCTTAAGGAAATATAAATGTATTGCAATATGGCTTCTTGTCCAGATATCAACTCATTGGTGATGATCCCTTTTTCCCAATCAATTCGATATGTTCTGGATGTTTCTTCTTCCAATTCATCACTATCAAAATCTTCTATCTCAATTTCTGGTGACAGCATTTTTCCACCTCACCATCTAAAATTTATCGATAATAAAAAATGATTGCCCGCCTTGAATGACAGCAACCATTACTTTATCACCTGTTTGTAATGCACTTGCAAATTGTATGTGGGCATTGTTCAATGTTATCGATTGAATGTTATGTGTATGATTTGGATCCCCTGCCTCTGTCATTGTTTCGCCAACACTGGAAGTTGATATTGTTGCTACTCTTGTATGGCTTTTTAAATGATGTGCTACAAGAATAAAATCGCTGGGAATAATCAGCTTTTCATTTTGTTTCAGTTTTAATGTGATAGGAGATGTAGATTGAATCACACCTTCAACAAGTTGCAATGGTTTTCCCGCTTCCATAGATTCTTTTGCCATTTTTTTTATTAATTGTCCTAAACTAGCCATTACAATACCGCCCTTGTATTTCGAGTTATCAATTTCAATTGCATTTCGTGATGTTCCCCTTTGAAAGTATGGGTATCCTCGTCAACATAATGAGTGCCTTTGACACCTATTTCATTTTCAATAACATAGATAGGCTTCCCGCTGATAATCTCAGGGATTCCCAAGGAAGTAGTATCTAACTCTTTTTGGATACCCTTCTTTTGATTTAGTAATGTATTTGCCCTGCTTGTCATCTGCGCTCTATTTAATTGATCAGTCACTTTCTCAAAATGCTGTAATACACCAAATTTCTTTTGACCATCACTATCAGTCACTGTAACCGATATAGGGGTTTTCTCATCTCCACTGACTAATTTAACTTGTGTTGCCGTTTCTTCAATCGATGTGGAATAGTTGTAATCTATTAAATTAACACCTGTTTCCAATACCCATTGATCACTAGGTATCTTTTGTTCTTCTAGTATTAATTTTCCTTTTTCTGAAAGAAGGTTATATCTTATCCCACTCTGCTTTTCAGTGTTTATTATTGCACTGAGAGCCATGTCATATAATGTCATTTCATTTGTGTGAATTTCGTTTAATACAGTACCAGTATTAGCGATTGAAGCATATGGAATCTGAAAATCTCGACAAATACGAGTAATGATCTGATCAGCACGTCGCTTATTAAATACATAGACATCCTTGTTTACAAGCAAAAAGTGGAGCATGTCATAGGCAACAAGGTTAAGTAGACCACTTTTTGATTTATTCTTACTAAACACAGTTCCACGGAACAATTCTTTACCTTTCCATTTAAAAAGAACGGTGTTGCCTTCCTCCACTTTCGTGTATTGTAAACCGCCTTTGTCAGTATATAGAACATTAGCCATGATTTTTCTAGCTGCCTTGTATCGCTGACCAGTCCATGTAATAGATTCAGTAGGAATTTCAATCATTTCATTAGGTTTTACTAGGTATAATTCAATCATGGTATCTTCAACTTCTGTCCTGGAAATATCCAATGACCTGGCTGCTTTAGATTCCTTTTATCCCGTTTAACCATCATATCCTTATTGGCATTCCATATTTTTCGCCATTCTAGACTGTTTCCATAGTATTTTCTTGCTAAATCCCACAACGTGTCTCCACGCTTAACTGTATGTGTTCGTGGTTTTGGTTTAGGATTAGGTCGTTTAGGCTTTGGCTTTTTAGGCTTCTGAACTTTTACTTTTATTTTTCTAATAGAAATAAACTTAAATTCTTTTAATGATAAATCATAAGAGATATCACCAACCGCACCAGCAGTTTCATTGTAATCAAAACTTTCAATAGATACTGGTATATTTATTTTAGTTTTAGTCACAACAATACGAAGCGGTTTTTTATCTTTCTGCCACTTTTCTAATTTATGCACAGCATCCCATGGTTTTGGAAAATTGTTGTATTCCACTAATGGTGTTTTGTGTGCAGGGAAAAATGATGAAAACTGAATCGTTTTAGGTGCTGGATCCTGAATAATAGTAATTTCACCTAAATTAGAAATATCAACCGATTCATTTTTATTTCCAATAGACAAAGAAACCGACGAAGGAAGAACTGGCAAGCGCAGTCTTTCCTTATTGTCGGCTGTAGATAACCAAATTTCATATACACTTTTACTCATTAATGACCAGTTCCCCTCCCTCGTTGTACTCATCAGTTAATATTTCCTCAACTGCTTTCTTCACTTTACCTACAAAATTGTCTGTATCTTGATCATTGTATAAGTTGTTATCTCCATTAAACTGGATAACAATATCCCTTTTTTTCACTGAAGAAGACCTTCCTCTAGACACTCCTGTAGCAGCTGCAACGTGATCAGATGAGACACGTTTACTTTCACGATTTGAAAGAACTTCAGACCCTCTAGGTAAGTTAATCAGTTCTGGACCACGTTCACCCACCCAAGCAGTTTGGCCACTACGCAATGGTCCTCTTGTTCCGGTCCAATAGCCTTTCACCTTCGAAGTATTAAATAATCCAGCCATCGCCATAGGATTAATAGCTTGGCCATTTCTTCGTGTTTCATAATGGACATGAGGACCAGTGCTATTTCCTGTGCTTCCGACTAATCCTATGATTTGTCCTTTTGATACAATATCTCCTCTAGTAACAAGATTTTTCGAATTATGCGCATACAGGTATTCCATACCATCAATGCCAGTAATTCTTACTATATTACCGTATCCACCTTGCCACCCTGCAAACGATACCATTCCTGGTGCTTGTGCAGGTATTGGTGTACCCATAGAAGCAGCAAAATCTACACCTTTGTGATTCGTCGAACCAATACCACCAGGGCTCTTACGTGGACCAAATCCACTTGACATGGTAAACGCTGAGCCAAAATTAGGAGCTTGACTAGCATACACACCAATTAATCCACTTACTTGCTTATTTGCAAATTTCTCAAGATCAATTGCACCCAATCCATTAACAAAACCTTGGTTTGAATCGACCCCTAGTCCATATAAAACTCTTGATGGGGAATGAATACCTAACTTTCTCCGAAATGCTTGTTCTACTGATTCAGCTAGTATACTAGCTGTTTTTTCTACATCAACTGCTTTCGACTTCATTCCAGCAACAAATTCACCGATTGCACCAGAACCCCATCCAGATCCTTTTGCTTTCGTTTCCTCGAATGGAGTATGCACATTAGATACTAAATATAGTCTTGTTCCAGTCTGTGTTGCGTTTTGACCAGCACGGAATTTGGATATTGTACTAGACCCATGAGCTGAAGCTCCACCTTCAATAACTTTAAACGGATTTCTCACTTGTTTATCCAGGTATGCATTAGTTTTGGTAGGTGTTGTATTTTGTCCACGACTAAAAGAGGTAACAGTACTAGATCCGAAACCTACTGCTTCTTGAATAACACCTTGCATTGGATTTTCGATGTTGTTTTTCTTCCAATTGTTCAAGGATATTATGTTGTTGTTAATACCTTTAGCAACTGAACCAGTAAATGCTTCTCCATATAATTTAGCTTCTTTATTCACACTTCGAACAGATAACGAGCCAATATTAACGGACGCTTCTAAAGTTTGAGCTTTAGGAGTAACAACAGAACCTCCAACTTTTCCGCCATCCGCATAAGGACGAACACCTAACATTTTTCCAGTTTGGTTATAGAGATCCATTGCTCTATTTCTACGACTTTCGGATAGAGGAATAATCATCTCAGGTCCTGCTTCATCGACTAATCCAAGATGTGGACGATTAATCATACCTCCATTAGCATATTGTTTAGAAGGTGAAATTCCTGAAATAGCTCCAACTCCGATTCCACTACTTGTCGGTTTTGGAGATGGTTTAGATTCTCCTTTAGCTGCCTTTTTTCCTTTTTCTCTACCAGTTGCAAAACTTTCTTTAACACCATCAATTAGACCGCCAACCCAGTCACCTACTTTACCTAGTGTTTTCTGAGTCCAGCCTACTACATCATTCCAACCATCAACCCACCAATCCTTACTGAATAGTGTGTTGCCTAAACCTTCTTTTACATTTTCCCAAATTTCCTTGGCTTTGTCCCACTTGTCAGCGGTCCAAGCAGTTACGTCATCCCATTTCTTTATCCAATAATCTTTATGAAAGATGGATTTTTCCCATTTTTCCTTAATTGAGTCCCATATTACCTGAGCCTCGTCCCATTTGGATTGTGCCCAACCTTTTACGGAGTCCCAGTGACCTTTCCACCACTCACCATTGAAGATAGTTTCATTAATCTTAGTAGTGACTGAATCCCAGATTTCCTGTGCAGAGTCCCACTTCTTTTGAGCCCATGCTTTTACAGAATCCCAATGTCCTAGCCACCACTCGCCGTTGAAGATGGTATTTTTCATTCTTTCCTTAACGGAATCCCAAACTTCTTGGGCGGAGTCCCATTTTTCCTGACCCCAAGCTTTTACAGAATCCCAGTGACCTCTCCACCACTCGCCGTTAAAAACAGTTTCTCCAATTTTTGTAGTGATAGAATCCCATATTGCTTGAGCGCCTTCCCATTTTTCAGAAGCCCAGTCAGTTACAGCAGTCCATTTTTCACTCCACCAAGCTCCATCAAAAATAGTTCCTTCGGTAAGCTCCTTGACTTTATCCCAATGACCAGACCACCATTCTCCACTAAATATTGTACCTTCAAGGTAACCCCAAACAAACCCAGCTTGTTCAGCCCACCAACTGGCACTTAAAAAAGTAGAAGTTGCAAAGTCTTTTACATTGTTCCATTTTTTGGACCACCAGTCTCCGCTAAATAAAGTATTTCCTATGGTTTCTTTTGTTTTATTCCATAAATCGGTAGCATTACTCCATTTTTCTGATGCCCAATTTTTGGTATCGTCCCACTTACTACTCCACCATGATCCATCAAATATTGTACCTTCTGTTTTCTCCTTAATTTTGTCCCATTTGCCAGTCCACCAAGCACCGTCAAACACAGTACCTTCTGTTTTCTTTTTAATATCTTGCCATTTATCGGACCACCATGACCCATTAAAAATAGTATCTGATATAAGTTCAGTAGTTTTGCTAAATCCATCTTTGATGAAAGTACCTGCATCTGATACAAATGTTGTAATGTTCGACCAGTTATCAGCTACCCAAGTAGTGATTGCTTCACCACCAAACGATCCAAATACGCCACCTAATAAACCACCTATAAGTGTACCAATACCAGGCATTATAGCAGTACCTATTGTTGCTCCTAGAGATGATCCACCGATACCTCCACTCATACCTCCAAGGATACCTGGTATCTCTCCTTTATCAGCACCAAATAAGGATAGTGTACCTAGCGTTGTACCAATAACAGGTATTTTTAGTTTTCCTAAAACCTTTCCTAAGCCACCTAGTTTAGATACATTTTTAAAATCATTAGCATTTGGTAAGTCAACTTTATTTCCTTTACCAAACCAAGGCTGTGTATAAACAGGCTTACCTCTCTTTCCTATAGGACCACCTTTTGGTATATTACCGCCTTTGCCTTTAGGTACTGGAGTTACAACTGGTGGTGTTTTTCGAGTGCCTTTACTAAATAATCCACCAACCTTCTTACCTTGATCCCAAAACCATTTTCCAGCCTTAAATATACCGCTTATTCCTCTAAATAATGGACCTAAAACTAAAGAAAGAATGGAACCAGCAACAGCAGTAGCTAACCCAGCACTTGTAAATCCTCCTACACTAGGATCCTTAAATGCATCGGCCCACATACTACCTAACCCTTTAAATCCTTCTGATATACCCCAGACAACACCATCGAACACAGCTTTTCCAACACTCTTTGATATATCAAGAAGTAGCGGTTTTCCAGTTTTATCCCACCAAACACTTAGGTCATCCATGATAAATTTGACCTTGCCTTCAAAATCCAGCTTTTTAAAGTCATCATTTTCTAGATAATTAATGCGGATATGAGAGAAAGCATTTTCAAGTTTGGAAAATAGCCATTCAGATGCATCTTCTCCTGCCTTCTGTACTGTTTTCTTCCATTTGCCCCATGTTTCTTGGTTATTATCTAACCAATCACTAATTGCATTTAATCTAGGTTTCATTGGCTCTAAAAGACCATCACCTAATGAACGAAAAATAGAACCACGATATCCAGCTAAAGTTGCAAGAATACCAGCTGATGTTGCGGAGAGCTTTTCAGCACCACCTTCAAATTTGCTGTCTATTTCTTTAACTAATCCATCCCATCCACCTATACTGTCATATTTATCTTTGCTCATTTTAATGTTATAACCCTTGAGCATTTCAAATTCGCCCATTTGAGCACCACCAAGTGCTTCCATGGCGTCTTCTACAGTCCGACCAGGTGTCAATGATGCCATATTCGTTGCAATCGTTAGTAATTTTTGAGCTTCTGAAACATTTCCTCCTGCTAATCCAACACCTCTTGCTAAGGCTGGGAATAAATCAGGCGAGCTAAATGGTGTTTTATCTGCAAACTGACCCATCCATGTAACCAATTCATCAGCTTGTTTTGTATTACCTCCAAGCCAATGTTCCATCGATGTACGGTATCCTTCAAAGTTCATTGAAGCACCAAGGGTAGCATCTTTTAATTTACTGACTCCTACTGCAGCCAATGTTACAGTGATTACGGTAGGAATAGAAAACAAGGCTCTTTTAACTGATCCAATTATTCTTGCAGTTTTATCGAAAGCTCTTATGGAAAAGTCACGATACTTGGGTATGGATGTTCGTGCAAATGAAGCTATTCGACCGACTGTTTTAGTAGCTATGTCGATAGCTCGGACAGAGAAGTTATAACCCTTAGACAAAGCTCTCTTTGCATAATTAGCTATTTTATGCAAAGTAGGCATTGCTTTATCACGTGCCACTACTTCGAGCATGTGGATACCTAATATATTTTTTCCTAAATATTTTCGTATTTTTTCAAGAACTGTTTTCGTTCTATCTTGTGCCTTTACTATTAAATCGTGAGTCCTCGGCATTTTCCGCTTCAAAAATGTATTAAGTTTATTTAAAGGTTTAGTCGCTTGATCTCTTAATGTAACAAGCATTGTATGTTTCTTTGCTATCTCTTTAAGAACAAATCTATGAATTTTTGTTAAGTTTTTAGTTGCCTGATCTCGCACTTTTAAAGTGATAGGTTTATTAAGCTGAGATCTAGATTTTTCTAGCTTTTTGGCATTATCATTTATAGCTTTTAATTTTTTAGTGATACGATCTTGCAAGTCAAATCTTGCCGTCAGTTTGGCCATGAGTTATTCCCCCCTTTCTTCCGTGTGCTTCTATCATTTTTTCTTGGCATCTTTCGCTCTTTCTTCTAAAAGAAGGTCGATGGAGCCATAAATAAATGCTTTTAATCTTCTTGATGATTTGTACAGTTCAAGCAATTCGGAAGGTGAATAATGAAGCTCATGCAATGCATAATGCAAATACACAGCATCTTTATTTCCTTCTCTTATTAGTTTTTTGCTGCTTCCTCAAGCTCGTCGATAGTATCATCAAACCCATTTACTTCACTAATTTTTGCAATCCAATTACTATATTCTCCAGCTACATTTAGCACTTTTTTAGCAATTTCAATAGGATCTTGCGTTCCATATGCCTGACGGAATTTTTCATCTTTAAAATTAGGGTAAATAGTAGTTTCAACTGCTACATGAGCAATGAAGCGTGCAAAATCTGTTTCTCTCCCAAGAATTTTGCCTTTCTGTCTAACTGTTTTTTGGTTTAATTCTTCGATTTCATCAACTCGTTCTGTAGAAAGTGGTTTGAAACGAAATGGAATAATTTTTCCTTCATTATCTTTAAATCTCTTAGAAATCGGAGATTCTACAACTTCTGCCTCTTCAAAATTCCCCGGCATAAAAAAAGTAATATCGTTTGCTACAACCTTGTTTTCTTCTTGATTTTCAAATGTATTTTCATGGTTTTCAGTCATTTAAATCTCTCCTCTTGGTTTAATAAATTGGAAAAAGAGCGACGCTAATCGCTCTCTTAATTAATTGAAATCTGATTTCAATTCTTCTGGGATATCGAAATCTTCAAATGTAAATGGAACTTCTTCCTCAAGTGCTGCTGACTCAACATCTAATCCAGCAATTTTTGCACTATCAAAGTTAACATCAAATAATGACACACGTTCTGTGCCTCGTCCTGATGTTTTATCATCTAGCACAGACTGCACTGTAAAATATGGATCAATACCAGTTTTAACGTATCCATGCATGATCTTTACAAACTGAGAGGTGACTTTATGAAAAGTCATTGTGCCTGATCCACTTCCTCCATTAGTTTTATGACCCATCATACGACGGCCCATAATCGGTACTTCTTCTTTATTTTTTTCTACAGTGGCTTCAAAAGTTTTGATGTGAGCCATCTCTTCTCCATCTAAAAATAAACGTCCTTCTTTTCCGCTTATTACATCTCTAGATCGTAATGCCATGTATTTTCACTCCTTTTTTTGTATAGAAAAAAGAGACCCCTAAGGATCTCTTTAGCAGTAATTGATTATTCGGCTACGACAGTGAAGTAAAACTTCTCAGCACTATCAACAGGTTGTACACCAATTTGTGCTGCAATTCCATCTCCTGCAGATGTTAAATGAACAGTAATATCTTCACTTGGGTCAAAGTTCTGCAGGATATTATTTACTTGAAGTTCATTCAAATAAACTGTTATCGCTGTTTGCACTATCTGTACACCATCTGCATTCGCAGGAATATCTTGACCTGTATTTTTTCTGTTTTTTATAGTTTCTTTTAAGCTACGAGTAATGTCATTTTGGATTGCATCTAAGATACGTACAATCTTGTTTTTTCGTAACTTATTAGTGCCTCCAAGCGAGTTAATATCTTGCTCAACTGTTACACTCTTGTCTCGAGCGTTAAAGGTGAACAGGAACTCTCCTCTTTGAAGACGTTGTACAATCTCATCATTATCAAACCTTGGATTAACATCAATTGCTCCTTCATACTCCATAAAAGTGAGAGACTGTTGTAATGTAGCTCCAGCACTAGCACCTGTAACCCATGCCACTGATTCAGGGATAGTTAAAGCTCCGCTTGATAATACAACAGAATTAGTAACATTAATGATTCCTTCATAGTTACCTGGATAATCTGGCAAAACTCCTTGAACTTTACTACCTTGTTCATCTCGTAAACGATGAATAAATGATGCAAAAGTAACCTTAAGAGCTTCATCATCAACAGGGAATCCAATAGTATCAAAGTACTCTGATTCTGCTGCTCCAATAAAATCAATATAATCTTCATTTGTGGTAGTACCGTTGGAACCACCTGTTAGATTTGTCCCAGCAGTATCTTCTAAGTCCCCAGCACCTTCAAATACAACAAAATCGTTAGATTGCAATTCTTCAAAGGCAGAAACAATCTGCTTGTCTACCTCTCGAAGTCCGAAAAATGTTTTTACATCTTTTTTAGTATCTTCAAGCACGTTTGTACTAACTGTAATGTGAATGTCATTACCTTTGATACCACCATAAACAGCAGTTACTGTTTGAGAATCACCCAATGTAGCAGCTGCCTTCTCTCCTTCATTGATACGATATACAAGCACAGTTGCACTACGCTTCTTTGCTTCACGTAACAATGCCATTGAAGGGTCTGAAATATCAACTCCTAAACGATTTCTAGCATCATTTTCACCACTGATTTCAATCATTTCTTTTGACTTACCCCAACCTAAAACAAGTGGAAGAGCAGCTCGTCCACGATCACCAGTGGTAATTCTATCATTAGCTTTCACTTGAAAATTAAAATAGATTCCAGCACGTGGTTTTTCTACACCCGGTGTGAAAGTTCCACCATTCATATTACTTTACCTCCTTCTTAAGATAGGCTTGAATCAAGCTATCAGCTTGTTTCTTAGTCATCTTTTTATTTTTGAAATTAAAAAAAGCACCATCGAGAACTTCTGGTTTTACACCAAAAATTTCTCGACTGTGCTTTTTTAACTCATTCAAGGGAAACTCTGTTTCCTTTTTAATAGTCTTAGTTGCAGTAACAGTAGTTTTTTCAGATTCCATAACTTTTTTATTCGTTTTTGCATTGCTCAATTATTTCACCCCACTTGTAATATCAACATATTCAATTGCTGGTACATCATCTCGATGATAATAGTAGCGACTATCCCAATTAAGGATAAGCATTGCCGCTCCATTACTACCGTCTCTAGTTTCTATCCTGTTAAATCTTATAAAATCCCCTGTTTCAGCTCCGTCCACATCCACCATAGGTATTACCTCTCGGTTACTTGCAATCGTATCAGCAAGCTTCTCTGCCTGATAATAGGCTTGATTTGTATCATCATGAAACACTTTGATATTTAATGTGTAGCTCTTAAGATACGTTTGATTTGTGTCATTGCTTCCAAAAGATGTTGGCAAGGGAAAATACATAGACGGTACCTCAAATTCTTGCGGTAATTCTTTATCGTATATCTGCACTGGGAATAAACTATACATATACGCCATAATAGAACCTATTTCTTGATTCAAATTAGCAACACCACCTTCTTAAAACAAAGAATCAAGCCACTCTTGTAACTTACGATCCAATGCTTTTTCAAACATCCTGTCAAAGATTGCTAAAGCATTATCCCAGTAGCCTGTACCATCAATCCATTGTTGTTTTAGTAACATTCCTCCATCATGACCTGGAGAATAGACAAAACGATCTCCTTGCCAATACCCTGGTACCCAGCGACGGTCAAGACCTTTGCTTGGATCAATGATAAAGTGGCCATCATTTACGAAGGAGGCATAATGTAAATTTGTCCCAATATCTAGGGTTAAACCACCAGATGATATGGACCACATATTCTCACGGTCACCCTTTTGAAATGAGTTCAAAAGAGCTCTAGTATCTACGGTTTTTGTACGGATAATCTCATCTTGGATAAGGTCCAAGAATTCCATGCCCATCGCTTCAAGCCATAAACCTAGCTGTTCTTTGAAACCACCATTAATTGCTTGGTCAAGATTATTAATGAGATTGTCCAATCCATCAATTTCCATTTTCATAAGCTGACTCTCCTTACTAGGTTGACCTCGATATGATGATCTTTAATCTTACGTGGCTTTTGCGCTGTCAGAGTAATTCCATCCCAGATAACTTTGTCATTTAGAAGAATATCCGTATCTATGGAAAAATGAACCAGAAATGTTTGGAAAATCTCATTGTTTGGTTCTCCCTGTGTTATGCTCTGTGACTTTTCGACAAAATAACAGGGTTCTTCCTCTATATCTGGTGTATCGCTATAGTAATGTTCCTGCTGTGTATCCTTAGATGGAATACCCCACTTATCACCTGATTCCCTAGACTTCAAATGATAGATATCACACGTATCAGTTAATAAATTATCGTAACTCATAGCGCTCTAATCCTCATAAAAAATCCACTTCTTTCTTCATCAGGGAGAAATTTGTCTATTAAACTAGAAATATCGGGCATGGTCATGCTACTACCATCAGATAAGGTATAGGAGTAGTCACCCATTCTTTCTGACTTATATCCTTTAGCCATTGATTCATCCCCATTAATCAGGGCATAAAATTGAGCTACCTTCAACCAAGCAAGTTTTAGCTCAGTAGGTAGCTCATCATAATCATCTAAAGGGATTTCAATTTTACTATTGATATAAGACTTAGCTTCTAAGATGTCCATTTCTAGCTGTGCATCAGGCCGTTTTTTAACGGATTTGAATGTAGTGTAATCTTTTAAATCCTTTGGTGTGATAGCCACGATAATCACTCCCCTTGTGATGCTAAAATAAGTTCAATACGCTCTTCTTCATTGTTGGTCTTATCTGGATCCCCACCAAGTTCTTCAATCAAAGCACGTTGCTCATCTGCAGATAATTTCTTGATAGATGATTTAGTGTGCTTCGGTGTTTCTGGTTCTTCTTTGTTATCAACTTGCCCTGTAGATTCATCTGACACTGGTTCTTTCACAATTTCAAAATATCCTGTTGATACGGCCTTCATTGCTATCATTTGATCCTCAACTGTTACATAAGGTTGCTTGTGATTAGCAGACACAATACCGCTATAGGATAACGTTTTAACTAGCTTTAATTTGATAGACATCTAATCACCTCCGAATTAATCTTGTAATGCCCTGACACATCAATTGTTTGTCCATTTGGCATATTACTGTATCCCTTCAATTAAAACTGCCGCGTCTTTTTCTTCGATGATTGGGTCAAAATCAAGATGTGTAACATAGAAGCGCTTGTCTTTCATAATTGCTTCTTTACCTTCTGTTGTCTTACGGATTTTAACACTATAAGAGTTCACAACAATAAGGTTTTTCGGATTTGTTAAAATGATTTTTCCATGTGGAACACTTGGAACTGGTAACGCAGGAATACTCGCCGGTGCCTTCATCATAGAATCAGACAGACCGCCACCATTTTTAATAGAAAGGTCTAATAAATACTTTTCCCAATCTTGTAATAAAGATGGTGCAACCAACCAACGTAAAGTTCCATTGTTGAACTTGTTTGGCATTTGTTTTAAAGCGTCGTACCAAACGTCAAGGCTTAATGCCCCTGCGTTCTTGTCTGTTCTGTCCTCAACATGTGAACCTGTTTTTAGTTGCTTTAACCAGCCATCATTCAACTTCAAAAAGTTGTAATCCTCATCATCTTCTGGTGTATCTACATCCCCATTAATGTATAAGTCCTCTAAGTCTAGACCTAGTTGTGTAGTCATTAATGTTTCAATTGTTTCCTCATAGCTTTCACCTTCGATGTTTTCACGCAATGTTTCCTCTGTGATTTCCCAAGGTAAACGTACTGCAGTTGTCGCATATTCAACCGCACTTGGCTTTACTTTAGCACGGTAACCATCATCAGTGTTTTCTGTTTTTGCTCTTAGGATTCGAGAATCAATCCCAATTTTATCGATTTCTCCTGTTTTTGCTCTACGCATTTCGGTACGGATTAATCCACCCAATGCTGTGTTCTCAAACGTTTGACGGATAAATCTTTTCGACTGCTCAGGATTGAGTAATCCCGAAGTCATACTTCCTGTTGTAATAGTATCTTTCATGATTTGTTGATTTTTCATCATTTCCTTACCTCCCTATTATGATTAAAGAAACCCTTTAAGGTAGTGACCTTTCTCGATTTCTTTTCCTTCTTCTTCATCAACATCAGCCTGTTTTGAGATACCTCTTGCTTTTTCAACAGTCTCCAAACGTTTGTTGATTGGTGATAACTTTTCATCAAGCACTGTAGCAAATTGCTTAATCACATCAGATTCCTCTAATTCTTCTACTTCGTCCTCAACATTGTCCTCTTTTTCAAACTTCTCTAGTTGCTCATTGATTGGCGCTAACTTATCGTCAAGCAACTTCTCAATTTCTTCTTTTTTCATGTCTGCTTCACCCTTTCCTATTGTTTCTGGTTTATTTTCTAGTGCTTTTTGGATATCTTCGTCTCCCCTAATTTCTCGAACGAGTTCAAGAAAGTCACTTGCTGCAGACTCTAATTTATCAAAATCAGCAACATCGACAGTGCGATTGTCCCAAATTGCATCGTAGAATACACTTTCCAGTCCATCCCATGCTGCCCAAACGTTACGCCTCTTTTGGTTTTGTTCATAGCGATCCCGCACTTCGCCTTTTGTAAAGAAGTTTTTAACCAAATTAAAAAAGCCTTTAACTTCCTCATCATCTTCTGACTTGGAAACAGGCTTTTCTTCTTCCGCGCTATTCTCTTTTTCTATTGTTTCAGCAGTACCAGCCATGCTGTAACCGGTGATATCACCCTTTTTAATAGATTCCCATATCTCATCGCTCGCCTTCGTTACCAAAACCCACGATCCTTTTGTAATAGTCTGTTCTCCTAACTCAAAATCTATTGGAGCAATATAGGATTCTACTACTTCACCAACACCAGCTTGAAAATCATGCTGTGTATCTATGTTGCGAGCATCTTTGACAAAACCATGAGCTGCTTTTTCAATTTCTTTTGCTGTCATAACATCTCCATGGCTGTCCTCAACATCAGGCTCATAAACAACTCCGTAAACTAACTGCTGTTCTTCTTCATCTTTATTGATAAATAGCTTTACTTCCTTTTGGATGTTTGGTTTTTTATCTGATTTAGTGAAAAAGAATTGTTTCTGGTTAGCTCCTTTATCTACATAAGAAACATGGGTGATACTTGCATTAATAAGCTCACGTGGCATTATTGTTCACCTCCTTCCAAATTGACATCAAAGAAAATTTTTTCTAATGGTAACTGTAATGTGATAAATACTTCATCTGGATATGGCATTGGATTAAATGAGGGGATATATTTAATCTCTTCTTCTATAGATTCAATCATTCTTTTGCCCTTCTCATTCATGAATTTTCCTCCTAACTATTCATTTCAGCTAGAACCTCTTGCCTTATCTGCTCTTTTTCTTCTGCTGACAATCCTAAAATATTCTTATCCACCGATGGTCCAATCACACAACCACAATGCACTCTATTTTTTGCACTGAAATTGGGATCTCGTGGGAACAATCCTCTTTCTCCATCCACTTCGAAGTAGTCATCTACTGGAATAGTAACTCCATCCATCGCAACGTGAGTAGGTCTGGGATTGTTTTTCTTTGTCCCAGAATGTTTCCATGTCTTCCCTACTACTGCAGGGCTTTGCATAAACGATTCATAATGCGCTTGACTGGAGGCGGTTAATATTTCTGTCTGGGCTGTTGTTCTAGCTCGTTTGCGATCAAACTGTGGTAATTCCTTTATACGTAACTCAGCTTGTGCTATGGACTCCCCTGCTTCAATTGCTTGAATAAGCTCTTTTTCAAGTGCTTTATGTGTACTCAATTGCATAATCTTTGCAAGCTCACTAGACCAATTCTGAATCCAATCTGTGGTCCTTTTGGATAAGACATTGAAGCTAACATCTCTATCAATAGATTCCATCATTAATTTGGTAAGCTCTTCTGTAGTTAAATTTAAAAATTTAGCAGCTTCTTTACCAAACTCTTCAACAAAATCATCCTCTGCAAAGAGATCTTGTTGCATAAAATTCAAAAATGCACCTAATGTATTTAAATCATCTTTTGAAATAAATTCGTTAAAAGCATCTACATAAAACTTTTTTTGCCTACGAAGTAATTTAGCAATACCAGCTTCGAAATCCTCGGCTAACTGTGGTAAATTTTCAATACCTGGGAACTCTTCGACATCATGAATGATGCTATCTTCTTCATTCTCAGACTTAGCAATAAACTCGTTAATATTTTTTATAAGTTTATCGAAATTACTCATTGCTTTTGCAGTCCTTCCAGAACATCCCGCATATCTTTCAACAGATTAATGAGGTCCTCTTCTTTTGGTGCTTTATGATGGGACTTTTCAATCCCAAAGAGACTGGCAAGTGAATTATTTTCTGAATCTTGCTGCCTCAATAGTACCTGTAAAGGTATATTAAACTCATCTCCAAAAGTATCCAATTTCTGGCCAAGAATTTTTGATAAGAGTGGTCTAACATCGTTTGGTGTTACTCCACCAGCTGTTATCAATGGGTATAAGGCTCTTGCTATTTCAATTGGATCCCTTAAATCAGCACTCTTTACAGCAATTTTGACAAATTTAAGACCCAGAGGCTCTAAGAATAAGCTGTTTAGCGCTCTTGCTAATGCCTTTCTCTCTGGGTTAAACACTTGCTCTTCTGTTACTCTACGTGCTGTATCTGCCGTTGCTCGACTAAAATCTTGCGATTCCCCTGTATAAAGTGGAGGTAAGCGAAAAGAAGAACGTATTTTAGTTCGTGAATTACCATCGTACTCAAGGAACAATGCATCTTGTTGCAATATTTCTGCAAGAGATTTAATTTCTACTTTTGCTGGTGTGTATTTATCATCCCCCATAGTAGTTTCTTGAGTAGAACCCTCGACTTCTAGCAACAAAAACTTATGAGCATTATCAGTACCTGATAAGTCTTTCATATAATCTTGAAGTTTGGCATAGGATTCATCATCTAACTTCCCATTTGATACAGTTATTGCTGCAGGAATATGTCTACCGTTGGTAAAGTATGTCAGATTCAATTCCTCTGCTTTACGAGCGCCATATAAACTAATAATGTTTCCTATCCAACGTGGCTTACCATATGTTCCACTCCCAATTTTCATATGATAAATCTCGGTAGCTATTAGGTTTTCTGGTGTGTTTTCATCAAATACACCAGTAGATGAGTTCATGGTTCTCGGATCGCCAAACTCTTTAAAATATACTTTCTTTCCATCAATCATCTGTACATATCGTCGGAATCTCTTCCAGCGAGTTACTTTTGTTTCTTGCCCGTTTTCTAGAATCGTATATTCAATCTCTTCTGGAACAGTTTTTTTACAAACTCTCATATATTGAGCATCTACATATTCAATGCCAACTGGATTTCCAACGCCATTACGAATGATTTCTAGATAACCGTTACCAGTCTTCTCACGATCATCAATCATATCTCCTATGGTCTTCTCTGGTGATTCATCAAGATTAAGATATCTCATAAACTCGTCGAGTCGGGTCCACTCAACCTGTGCCTTTTTCTTATCCTCCTCGGATACATCATCTGAATTAATATCGATATTATAATCAGGACCAATGCCAAACTCTATGATGTTAGTCTTATATGCATCTACGCATTGTTGCAAGATGGAGGAGTACTCTCCAATCAATTTCAATTCCTTCAAATTGTAAGGAGGCTCTAAGATATCTCCATAAGAGTTTTTGAAATCATCTTCATAGATTTGTTTTGTATTTGGTGATACAGATGCCTTAATTACTCTGGCTCTTACTGTGGATTCTGCCAATTCTATCTCCTCCTTCCTTTAGGACGTTGTCTTGTTGGTCTACCTGATTGATTATCGTTCAATTTATCGATTCTATTTTGAAGCACTTCCACAATCCCTGTACTAGCGTCTGGAGCATCATCATGGGCATTATTGCCTTCTCGTTGATACTCATTCATGGCTTGATAATATTCTGGCCAACGTGATTTCCAATCAATAGGGAACATCATACGCTTCATTAAAAATGAGCTATTTGATATTATTCTTGCCCGCTTATTTTTTGATTGATGAAAGGAGCGGATAATCACTCCAGAATTTGAATTGAGTTCCTTAATTTCTCTTCTAACATTTCTGGCATATCCTTCCCCGCCATTGTTTGATTCAAATATGGCAAGATTAACATTGTTCTCTTCCAACTGCCTAGCGGTTTCGGGTTCTGTTTCTTCCATGCCAGCTTTGGTATACATAACATCAAGTACATAAGCATAACCTTGATACTCACCAACAACTAAGGTACATAAATAATCATCCCCTTGATCAGCAGTATCTGTATAAGAAAAAATACGCTCAAACAAAAGTTTTCCATGTTCATCTTTTGGAAGTTCGGTATATACCTTAAATGACTTGTAGAGTCTACCCCTTTGATCTATTGTCTTTTGGTGGTAGTTAGCCCAGAATACTCCTTCTTCCATTTCATCTTTGAAATAGTCATACCTATGACGTGTTAATAAATCCTCACAGAGCATTTCACCTGTCGTTTTGCTCTTCACTTCAATTTTCAGTGTGAACCATTCTCTTTTTCCTTTTCCATCAAGAATACGTCCACATAAATCCTTCTTTGACCACCTTGTCATATTGACTATCTCAATCGGTCTGTCTCCTGATTCCTCTAAACGAGATAAGAATGTACCTGTGTACCATAACCATTGTTTATCTAACATTCTTTCGTTATATGCTTCCTCTGCATTTTTGACAGGATCATCAACAATAAGCACGTTACCACCCTTACCGGTAACAGAACCGCCTAGACCTGCACCTTTGTAACTAAAATGCTTACCTTCCAATGACCATTGCCTGTAAGAAGAGTCGCCACGTTTAATCTTTACCATTGGGAATATATCAGAATAAACAAACCCTGTAAGACTTGTCTTTTCTTCGCTTATTCCATCACGAGTGTATCGGCTAAAGTCAGTAGCCAAATCTTCGTTATAGGAAGCGGTTATTATTTTGTTGTCTTGGCTCTTCCCTAATATCCATTGACAAAATAGAATCAATGTTCTTGATTTACCATGACGTGGCGGGATGTTGATTAGAAGCTTCACAAACGGTTCTTCTCTATCAGGTATGTTATCCCATTCAAATTCATCCATAAACCAATCAGGAGCAATGGATTCAGCTATTTCATGAAAGTATGTTTTAGTTAATCTCTTTTCATACAAAGCTTCTAATGTCATTGCATATAGCTTCAGATACCAGCGTTCGTCCTTATAAAAATCTGACGCCATTGTTTTACAGAAAACCCAGAAGCTTTCTCGTGATATCAATGCTCTTGACCTCATAGCACGTCTTAACTTCTCTTCTAATACCGCCCTACGATTCATCAAAATTACTCAACGCCTTTTCCAATTCTTCATCCGATAGTGAAGATAGATCAATGTTATTATCAATAATATTGAATGACTTTTCTTTCTCTGCAGCTTTTTTCTGCAGTTCAAGTTTGGCATCTTCTATTTTCATGGAGTGTTCAAGCTTTTCTTTTTGTAAACGCTTCTGATCGTTTTCGGAAAGTAGATCAAAGTATTTTGATAGCATGTCCATTGCCTTCATCTTGTCAGCAAGCTTAATTGATATACCTTCCTTGCCTTGTTTGACTTCAGTAATAATTGTGCCATCTACATAAGAGGATTCATTGAAATCAACATAGTTAATTTCTTTCATCAGAGGATTTCCGTCTTCATCCTCAAGTGGGCCAAACATACCTATCTGCTGGACTTCTTTCTTTCCGAACGTTGCATAGTCCGTTATATCAGCAAAAGCTATCTGAATGTACTTATTAAGCACATCCATAGCATCAATAAACACACCCTGCTGCAACTCTCCTTTGAGTCTCCGAATTTCTTCTGATACCTTAACATTTCTTAGCAGTCTACTTCCCTCCACATGGGCACTCTCTGGAGCATATCCTGCCTTTATTGCGGATTGAGTAGCGTTGAAGCTCTTAACGTAATAAATACAAAAGAGCCCTTGTTTCTCTGTGAGTTCATCACTTTCAACAATTGGCTCAATTTGTTCAACCGATTTAGTTTCAACTTTATTTTTAGGGGTTGCAACCTTTTTGATTTTGGTTGCATCCTTTTTTGTTGGATCCCTTGACCAACCTTCTCGACTTTTTCGACTCTTCAGAGTTCCTAATTTTACATTATGTTTATCGGCAAGTGCCTTTAAAGTAAGTGTAGATGTCTCAAAATCTTCTCTAATTCTATCCCAATTCACTACATAACACCTGCCTCCTTTAAATTTAGACATAAGGAAAAGCCACCATTTTGGTGGCTTTAATTAATTTCATATGACTTTATGCGTTCTTGTTTTCTCTATCTTTTTCAATCAATCTATTAATATAAATATTTAAAAACGTCATAAAAATAGAAAACACAATATTTGACAACCATTCTATTTTATCATCAAAAATAGATTGTTTTATTATCAAAAAAACATAAACAAAAATAAACACAATAATATTACGAATTATAAAAGATATATTTAATTTAATATGAAACACCACCACAAGATTCTTTTTTATTTAAATTTTTTATCAGTTTTAATCAAACAACTCGTTAGAATATACCCTAAAGTTACAGGTACACCAACACCTTTTATACCTGCTTTTAATAGTGCTTTGGCTGCCTTTTTAAAACTTTTATTTTTTATAGCATCTATAATAGTTTTAGCAGCAGCTAATCCGAATGCATTACTTAGTTCATTAGTAATACACTTATCAAGATAAGCTTCTCTTGGAGTTTTAGAAGCAATCGAAAAAATAGGTACATTATTGGAGATCAATTCTTCATTCGAATCATATAATAAATTCTCATCTTCTAAATCACTTATCAGATCGGAATACTCAGTATCACTAAGTTCCTTTTTTACTAACTCTCTATCAAAACCTTTTTGTACTCCATTTTCATCATAAATAATACCTTTATCAAACAATATTTCTAATACATGTGCAAGTTCTTCTACATCTTCTTCAGTATAATTATCACTTTTATTTTCTTCTGCTGCTACAACTTTCCCACTCAAAACAGATACATTAATAGATGTTAATAATAAGGTAAAAATCAAACTAATAGAAATAAATTTTAAAAAACCATTCATCTTCATAATTAACTCTTCCCTTTTATGTAAATTGTATTATTATTCCAATATAGCATATTATTCAGAATTATGGCATCTCAAATAAAAAATCATATTAAAGGAATACCTTAGAATAATAGCCTAGCAAAATACCTTTTGTCTCTACAAATTGGATGCTATCGGCAACAACTTCAGTCACATATTTTGATTACTTAAAATTTCTTCTAAAAGTTCCACACTCGTTTCTTCCTTTCCTTTCATGTGACGAAAAGACATTTCGATTTTGAGTATCCTTTGAGATACGCTCATACTTTCCTCATTAACACGTTCTGAAATATATCTTTCGTGCAATCATAGCGTAGAAACAATATAAATTGTTCAGTCCTTCATGACGATTGTCACTACTACGACCTCGGCTGACTTCTCACAGTAAACCTTTTTCGACCGACTTTCTTAATAGGGCACTCCTCAGCCGTCCGTGAGATCTCCCAGGGTAAGACAACTATCTTTCCTCTTTTACCCGTCTCATCTACTCAGCTAGGGTTAAGCACATCTTTTGGAATTTGACTGGTATGGGAGCCTTATCCACCTATCGAGCCTTAGTATTAGATTTCTGTTCGTCGAGCCAAGATTTTGGTACACGCTTCCTTTAGCCCTTACCTCACGATAAGTACCTTGCGTTTCCCTAGTGGTTGGTCGATGTGTACCTCCACAGTGGACTTTCACCACCTAGATAGATGCCATGCCTGGCACACCGTGAAAAAAGCACCCTTCAGGATGCCTTTAAGTTAAATTGTTTACTTTAAAACCTATCAGGTTCTCTTTCAGTTATTTTTATATTCGTGAGTTTACTCTTAAATACCACTTGCGTAGAACCTCGGTTTTTTACTACAAAAACGTCGTCTAAGCTTCTAACGTAAGATATCGCTAAACTTTCATTTTTAAACTCCTTGAATTCTTTTGCTAAAACTTCTGCACCATGATAGTACTGAATGTAATAATTATTCATCTTATCCCCTCCCTTTTCTCCATTTTACGACAATTCAAAATATATGGCTACCTGTCTAGTTTTCACCAAGTAGCATTGAAAGAGGAGGAAAACGTAAGAAAGAGAATTTGGTGGTAACTCCCACCTAAATCCTCCCTCTACTAATAATTAACATGTGCGACAAATGTGCGACACAAAAATCAAACAATTATAGCTTCTACCTTTTCCCTCGCTCTATAAATATAGGTTCTCACCGTCCATTTACTTATCCCTAATCTATCAGCAATCTTCTGCATACTCAGATGCTCAGCTTCATACATGACAAAGCATTGCCTTTCTCTATCAGAAAAGTTTCTAAGCAGATTAATCAATGCCTGTCTCTGCCCTCTATCCATATAGAATGATTCACGTTCTTTTTTTAGTTCAGCAGTTATATCTGGAATAATGTCCATATCCTCATATGAGGAAAAACGATAAGCATCTCTTCTATCCGCCCCCCTATATGTATCAGGCTCTCTTCCTATTTCCATCCAATCAATAGCATAAGTCATGCTGTCAATCATGCTATTAATTTGAGTCTTATCTAAGTTATCTATCTCTGTTTCTCCTAGCACTTCATGAATTGATTTCAAACTACTACGGCCTTCTTTATATTCTGCAATTAACTGATCAGCCCAATTATTCATTTTTCCAACCAGCCCCAATTTTAAATAATTCACTGGCATACTTACTCCTTGCAATTGGCTTTGCATCTGGTTTTAATACACCACGTTCCTTGCGCCATGGATTTGTTTTGAATACTATTTTCTTAATCATCATAACCACACCGCACTCACAATGTACGCTAGGATTGAAGCTATAAAAACCAACATAATATCTCTTCTTAATCCTGGTTCTTTTTCTGTAAAAGAACCTATAAATGAAATAAAAATAATAATGAGTAATATAACCTGTAATGCAATAACCATAGTTTTCTCCTCCTTTAAATAAAAAAAGGACACCAAACAACGCTATTGCGTCATTCAGTGTCCTCCAGTTGGCTGGTAGAACAATTACTTTTTTATTCTAAGAATAAATGATAATCTCCAGGCTAATTCATGAAATTCATAACTATGTTCCAAATTAACTAACTTATTTTTCAAATAATGTTGATACTCATTTTTACTAATCGTCCTATTTAAATAGGCCATATAACTCATATATATTTCTTCGATATCTTGCTTGCTGCCTTTGGTGAAAAATATGCTTGGATCATTTGAAAACTCATTCCGAACCTTCTCTATGTCGTCAAATTTCATATCATACTCAGCTCTTACAATAGCCAACTTTACTATCTTTATTATTGACAGTATGGAATCTTTTCGAGATGAGTCTGATAAGGTCAATACCGCAAAAACACCAACTTGATAAATCGCGAAGAACATGGTGCATTTTTCCAAAAACTCAAAACTTCTTATGTTATTTATCCATCCAAAAAAAGTACCTTCTATTATAAAATTGGAAATTGAAAACATAATTAAAACTACAACAAATATTTCAATAATATAATAAAAAAATTGAACAATATATTTTATTTAAAACTCCTCCCCCTCTTCCTTCCGCATCCGTTTTACTTTCCCTTGATGTGTAACAATTTTATATTCGCCATGCGGTGGCAGTTCTCTAATTTTGGCCTTTCCGTCGCAAATCACTATCACACAACTGGATGGTATTTCCATTATATCAATATCTAGTCTACTAGTCTCATTTATATCTATATCTTGTACTTTCATAGCAAGAACCCCTCCCATATGTTATAATTTCTGTAGAGTTGGGCTGGGAGAGATTCCAGCTTTTTTGTTATTCTTTTACAAAATGTCTAGCGAATCTTAACTGCTGTTCAATGTATGGATCATCTTCTTTTCCACCAGATGCCAACCAATCTCCAATTCTCTTATTTATATCTTCTAGCACTGGTAACGGTAACTTATGTGCAATGGCTGTTATTTCTTTTAATGGGCTCATTAGTATCCCTGTTCTTGTCGTTTATGATTTATATCATTTTTGGCATAGTATGCTTGTTCTATTTCTTCCCATGTAAAGCCTAGCATTTTACCAAGATGCAAAAACTCGTTTACCACATCAAAATATAGTTCATTATTCATTAGCAAATATTCTTTTTCCCAGTTCCCTATCAATTTGAAAATTTCATTGAATTGGGCGGTTATGTCGTTAGTTAAATCTATCAACTCAACGTATTCATATTTATTTATAGTAACGTCATTTCCAATGCTCAATATAAAATGCAATCCGTCAACATACTCTTTTAACGCTTTTTCATAGTTATTTTTCTTGTTTGCCCAAAACTTGAATTCCTCTGGCAATTCATTTGCCAATTCTCCTAATTCCACCTGTAATGCTAGTATCTTTTTGTCTAGTAAATCATGTCCTTGCAATCCCTTTTCCTCGATGATATGAGCGTCCAATTCAGCTTGTGTTTCAAATAATTTTTGTAAGTTCATTGTTTATGTCTCCAATCAAAGATTAAATATGGTGTATAACTAACTAATTGTTTTTTACGAAAAACACCAAAATATTTGGGTTTTTGCTCCAAGCGAATTGATATATTATCCAGGCACCGTGATAATTCTTGTTTAAATTTTTCTACACCTGTAAAAATTAAATAGGGTTCCATATAATCTGGATTATCTTCTAAGTTTATACTTAATGATTGATAACCCTTTTCAGCTGATTTTATCAATTTAGGTTCCATTATCTTCGCTAGACTCTTTGCCGCTTCTTTAATCTTCTCGTTAGATTTATTATTTAATTTATCTTTTAGAGACATTCCGAATACTCCTCCCACTCCCACAGACTAAGTTTTCCTTTAGCTGGAACAGGGATATTCAACTTTTGTACATTATCCAACTCCCAAGCATAACGACCTGGTGTCCAGTCTCCAAAATCTACTTCTTCTTCAGTTGGAACAATATATTTATGAAAATCAGGATGCTTCCTTGGGACGTTTAATTCTCCACCAACTTGAATAGTTTTTGCTATATCTACATCTGTTCCAGGATGATGAACAATTGACCAACATTTTTTTAATTCAGCAATTGCTATAATTGCTCCTGTTGGTAAATCATTTGTTAAAAAAATACCTACTTTATTTAAAGCTTCTATGATTGATTTATCATGACAAGCATCTATATCAATTGTTTTTCCTGCATGTATTGCTATCGGTCCACGGTATTTAGTTTGCCATGATCTTGTTTCGAATTTCTTTGCCCCTATAGCAATCAATGTTGCCCAAGGTTGTTTGATGGTTATAGCTTTCATATACACCCTCCGTTCATTTATTCAACCTCTAATCAATAACACTACTTACAATCAGATAGGTTATGACAGAAGATATAACTACAGATATTGCAATAGATATCAGTATGCTCATTAATCATCACACACCTTACATGTACCATCTAGGTAGCTACAATTTCCACAAACTTCTCTTTTGCAACTTTCACAATAATAAATTTCGTCTTTTGAATAAAAATCCTTACTACATCCCGAACAAATCATATTTCCTTCCCCTTTTATAATTAATTCCATCACAATTTCTCTTTCATAAACACCAACCAATGCGTTTTGCTTCTTCTGTTCCCAAATAATGGTTTGTAATCTATCAATTTTAGAATTTCACTCAATTTAATCTGCTCTTCATTCCACTTAAAGATTAGTGTTCCATTAGGTTTAAGTACCCTCATACATTCATTAAATCCCTGTTTTAAATCAGTTTGCCAATTTTTATTTAACTTCCCATATTTCTTGGCCATCCAGGAATTATCACCAATCGTAGATTTTTTCAATAAAGAACGAAAAGAAGGAAGAGCGTCGCTTGGTACTAAATATAAAGTACTGCAATCCATTTTTAAACACGCTGTAAAGTGGGGAATCATTAAAGCCGAAGACAATCCTATGAAAGAACAAGACAAGCCAAAATCATCTAAAAAACAAGAAAATAAGGATTTTTATAGATCACATGAAATACCAGTGATGTTAAGTTTCTTAAAAGAATATAGTCTAACACATCAAGCAATAGTTCTATTGGCATTAACTGGTGCATTACGACGAGGTGAGATAGCTGGATTAGCAACCGATGTTCTTAATTTTAAAGATAACAGTACTTTGGTAAAGCGTTCCTTGCAGCAATCTAAAAAAGAAGGGTTAAAATTAAAAAGCACTAAAACAGAAGACACAAGAACAGTTATCCTTCCGAGCAAAGTGATGGAAATGCTTCATACTATATATTTACAAAAATTAAACTTAAAGATGGAATTAGGTCCTCTTTGGCATAATGTTACAGATATTAATGGTAAAGAAGTGATACTTTTATTTTCAAATGAAGTAGGAAAACCATATAGGCCAGATTCCATTACACAATTTTGGAACCGATTTGCTATTAAACACGAAGATGACTTAAGGAGAATAAGATTCCATGATTTGCGGCACTCTAGCGCTACTTATATTTTAAATGAGGGAACGAAAAAGGGCATGAATATGAGGACTGTTCAAAAGCGTTTAGGCCATAGAAATATAAAAACAACATTAAATTTATATAGCCACGTTACAGAACAAGAAGACTTAGCTGCAGGAGAGCTTTTTGATGATATTTTATTATAAAAAAACTTTTTGGCACCTTTCTGGCACCTTCTTAATCAAAATGATCAAACACACAAAAAATAAAAAACGCTCAATACCTTATGTATCAAGCGTTTACGCAAGAGCTCCCAACCGGGATCGAACCGATGACCTCATCCTTACCATGGATGCGCTCTACCTACTGAGCTATGGGAGCATATGCAATAAAAACTTGTTAAGTAAAATATACCTAACAAGTTTTTAATATGGCCTGGCAGCGTCCTACTCTCACAAGGGGGTAACCCCTAACTACCATCGGCGCTAGAGAGCTTAACTGCTGTGTTCGGCATGGGAACAGGTGTGACCTCTCTGCTATTACTACCAGACCAACTTCTGTTGGTCATTCTTTTCTGCTTCAAAAGAATTTCCATATTTTTTTAGGTTTTGTACCCTAAAAACTAAATAAGAGTGCATCGTAACGTGTGACAACCGAAATGTGTTAGTTAAGTCCTCGATCTATTAGTATCCGTCAGCTCCATGTGTCACCACACTTCCACCTCGGACCTATCAACCTTATCGTCTCTAAGGGATCTTACTCATTTAAAATGATGGGAAGTCTCATCTTGAGGGAGGCTTCATGCTTAGATGCTTTCAGCACTTATCCTTGCCACACGTAGCTACCCAGCTATGCTCCTGGCGGAACAACTGGTACACCAGAGGTGTGTCCATCCCGGTCCTCTCGTACTAAGGACAGCTCCTCTCAAACTTCCTGCGCCCACGACGGATAGGGACCGAACTGTCTCACGACGTTCTGAACCCAGCTCGCGTACCGCTTTAATGGGCGAACAGCCCAACCCTTGGGACCGACTACAGCCCCAGGATGCGATGAGCCGACATCGAGGTGCCAAACCTCCCCGTCGATGTGAACTCTTGGGGGAGATAAGCCTGTTATCCCCGGGGTAGCTTTTATCCGTTGAGCGATGGCCCTTCCATGCGGAACCACCGGATCACTAAGCCCGACTTTCGTCCCTGCTCGACTTGTAGGTCTCGCAGTCAAGCTCCCTTCTGCCTTTACACTCTTCGAATGATTTCCAACCATTCTGAGGGAACCTTTGGGCGCCTCCGTTACTCTTTAGGAGGCGACCGCCCCAGTCAAACTGCCCACCTGACACTGTCTCCGAACCGGATCACGGTCCTGGGTTAGAAGGTGTGTGCAGCCAGGGTGGTATCCCACGGTTGCCTCCACCGAAGCTAGCGCTCCGGTTTCAATGGCTCCCACCTATCCTGTACAAGCTGCACAAACATTCAATATCAAGTTGCAGTAAAGCTCCACGGGGTCTTTCCGTCCTGTCGCGGGTAATGCGCATCTTCACGCATAGTATAATTTCACCGGGTCTCTCGTTGAGACAGTGCCCAAGTCGTTGCACCATTCGTGCGGGTCGGAACTTACCCGACAAGGAATTTCGCTACCTTAGGACCGTTATAGTTACGGCCGCCGTTTACTGGGGCTTCAGTTCTACGCTTCGTACGAAGTACTAACGTTTCCCCTTAACCTTCCAGCACCGGGCAGGTGTCAGCCCCTATACTTCGCCTTACGGCTTCGCAGAGACCTGTGTTTTTGATAAACAGTCGCTTGGGCCTATTCACTGCGGCTTCTCATGCAAGAAGCACCCCTTCTCCCGAAGTTACGGGGTCATTTTGCCGAGTTCCTTAACGAGAGTTCTCCCGCTCACCTTAGAATACTCTTCTTGCCTACCTGTGTCGGTTTAGGGTACGGGCACCTATATCCTGGCTAGAGGCTTTTCTTGGCAGTGTGGAATCAAGAACTTCGGTACTTATATTTCCCTCCCCATCACAGCTCAAGATACTTGTCAGACGGATTTGCCTATCTGACTCTCTTACTGCTTGGACGCACACTTCCATCCGTGCGATTCTTTATCCTCCTGCGTCCCCCCTTTGCTCATAACGGATATGAGGTGGTACAGGAATATCAACCTGTTGGCCATCGCCTACGCCTTTCGGCCTCGGCTTAGGTCCCGACTAACCCTGAGTGGACGAGCCTTCCTCAGGAAACCTTAGGCTTTCGGTGAAAGAGATTCTCACTCTTTTTTCGCTACTCATACCGGCATTCTCACTTCTAAGCGCTCCAGCTGTCCTCTCGGTCAACCTTCTCTGCCCTTAGAACGCTCTCCTACCATTGTTCCTACGGAACAATCCACAGCTTCGGTGATACGTTTAGCCCCGGTACATTTTCGGCGCAGAGTCACTCGACCAGTGAGCTATTACGCACTCTTTAAATGGTGGCTGCTTCTAAGCCAACATCCTGGTTGTCTGTGCAACTCCACATCCTTTTCCACTTAACGTATACTTGGGGACCTTAGCTGGTGGTCTGGGTTGTTTCCCTCTCGACAATGGACTTATTACCCATCGTCTGACTCCCAAAGATAAGTATCTGACATTCGGAGTTTAACTAGGTTTGGTAACCCGGTGGGGGCCCCTAGCCCAATTAGTGCTCTACCTCCAGTACTCTTCCTTTGAGGCTAGCCCTAAAGCTATTTCGGAGAGAACCAGCTATCTCCGTGTTCGATTGGCTTTTCACCCCTACCCACACCTCATCCCCGCACTTTTCAACGTACGTGGGTTCGGGCCTCCAGTCAGTGTTACCTGACCTTCACCCTGGACATGGGTAGATCACACGGTTTCGGGTCTACGACCGCATACTCATTCGCCCTATTAAGACTCGCTTTCGCTACGGCTCCGTGTCTTCCACTTAACCTTGCATACAATCGTAACTCGCCGGTCCATTCTACAAAAGGTACGCCGTCACACAATAACGTGCTCCGACTACTTGTAAGCACACGGTTTCAGGTTCTATTTCACTCCCCTTCCGGGGTGCTTTTCACCTTTCCCTCACGGTACTGGTTCACTATCGGTCACTAGGGAGTATTTAGCCTTGGGAGATGGTCCTCCCGGATTCCGACGGAATTTCACGTGTTCCGCCGTACTCAGGATACATTCCGGAGGAAATGTCTTTTCAACTACAGGGCTGTTACCTTCTTTGGCTGATCTTTCCAGATCGATTCGTTTAAAACACTTCTTGATAACTCCTATTGGAATGTCCTACAACCCCAGAAAGCAAGCTTTCTGGTTTGGGCTGTTTCCGTTTCGCTCGCCGCTACTTGGGAAATCGCTTTTGCTTTCTCTTCCTCTGGGTACTTAGATGTTTCAGTTCCCCAGGTCTGCCTCATCTAACCTATCTATTCAGTTAGATGTACTACTCCATTACGAGTAGTGGGTTTCCCCATTCGGAAATCCCCGGATCAATGTTTACTTACAACTCCCCGAGGCATATCGGTGTTAGTCCCGTCCTTCTTCGGCTCCTAGTACCAAGGCATCCACCGTGCGCTCTTGTTCACTTAACTAGCTACTTATGAATAAGCTTTGTTTCTTTTTCATCTGCATGTACGAACGTACATGACTTTTTCGGTTTGATGTCGTTGTTACTTTACTCTTATTTAGTTTTCAAGGTACAAAAATGGAGCCTAGCGGGATCGAACCGCTGACCTCCTGCGTGCAAGGCAGGCGCTCTCCCAGCTGAGCTAAGGCCCCATGTTTAATATTATTTAAAATGTTATTAGATGGTGGGCCTGGATGGACTCGAACCATCGACCTCACGCTTATCAGGCGTGCGCTCTAACCGGGCTGAGCTACAGGCCCATCTAAAAACTATTATAAAGGAAATTAATCCCTCAAAACTGAACCGAACAACACAGTAATGTTTTCATCTAAACCTTGTTAGATGTTCCGTTATAGTCTAGCTCCGGCGACCAAAAACTTTCAAACTTCACCCTTTTCCAATCGATAAGTCAACATCAGTTCCTTACAGTCACTGTGTTTCCTTTATCTCTTTGCAAAGTGCTCCAGTTTGTACGTTTCTAAACGGTCGCCTACGCTTTCTTATTATCCTTAGAAAGGAGGTGATCCAGCCGCACCTTCCGATACGGCTACCTTGTTACGACTTCACCCCAATCATTGGCCCCACCTTCGGCGGCTGGCTCCTAAAAGGTTACCTCACCGACTTCGGGTGTTGTCAACTCTCGTGGTGTGACGGGCGGTGTGTACAAGACCCGGGAACGTATTCACCGCGGCATGCTGATCCGCGATTACTAGCGATTCCGGCTTCATGTAGGCGAGTTGCAGCCTACAATCCGAACTGAGAATGGTTTTATGGGATTTGCTTCACCTCGCGGCTTCGCTGCCCTCTGTTCCATCCATTGTAGCACGTGTGTAGCCCAGGTCATAAGGGGCATGATGATTTGACGTCGTCCCCACCTTCCTCCGGTTTGTCACCGGCAGTCACCTTAGAGTGCCCAACTTAATGCTGGCAACTAAGGTTAGGGGTTCCGCTCGTTGCGGGACTTAACCCAACATCTCACGACACGAGCTGACGACAACCATGCACCACCTGTCACCGCTGTCCCCGAAGGGAAAGCTATGTCTCCATAACGATCAGCGGGATGTCAAGACCTGGTAAGGTTCTTCGCGTTGCTTCGAATTAAACCACATGCTCCACCGCTTGTGCGGGTCCCCGTCAATTCTTTTGAGTTTCAGCCTTGCGGCCGTACTCCCCAGGCGGAGTGCTTAATGCGTTAACTGCAGCACCAAGGGGCGGAAACCCCCTGACACCTAGCACTCATCGTTTACGGCGTGGACTACCAGGGTATCTAATCCTGTTCGCTCCCCACGCTTTCGCGCCTCAGCGTCAGTTACAGACCAGAGAGTCGCCTTCGCCACTGGTGTTCCTCCATATCTCTACGCATTTCACCGCTCCACATGGAATTCCACTCTCCTCTTCTGCACTCAAGTCCTCCAGTTTCCAATGACCCTCCACGGTTAAGCCGTGGGCTTTCACATCAGACTTAAAGGACCGCCTGCGCGCGCTTTACGCCCAATAATTCCGGACAACGCTCGCCCCCTACGTATTACCGCGGCTGCTGGCACGTAGTTAGCCGGGGCTTTCTGGTTAGGTACCGTCAAGGTACGAGCAGTTACTCTCGTACTTGTTCTTCCCTAACAACAGAGTTTTACGATCCGAAAACCTTCATCACTCACGCGGCGTTGCTCCGTCAGACTTTCGTCCATTGCGGAAGATTCCCTACTGCTGCCTCCCGTAGGAGTCTGGGCCGTGTCTCAGTCCCAGTGTGGCCGATCACCCTCTCAGGTCGGCTACGCATCGTTGCCTTGGTAGGCCTTTACCCCACCAACTAGCTAATGCGCCGCGGGCCCATCTGTAAGTGATAGCCGAAACCATCTTTCACTTTTCCTTCATGCGATGGAAAAGATTATTCGGTATTAGCACCGGTTTCCCGGAGTTATCCCAATCTTACAGGTAGGTTGCCCACGTGTTACTCACCCGTCCGCCGCTCATTCCACAAACGTCACCCCGAAGGGGTCAGTCTGCTTCCTGCGCTCGACTTGCATGTATTAGGCACGCCGCCAGCGTTCGTCCTGAGCCAAGATCAAACTCTCCAAAAAAGTTTGTGTTTCTTAGCTTTGTTACGTTGTAAAAGAAAAACTTTACGCTTTTCTTGACATTACTGGTTGTTCTATTCAGTTTTCAAAGATCAATATTTACCTTTATTCTGCCAAATTCAATTAACATTATTTATCTCAACCAATTTTGGCGACGCTTAATAATTTAACACGGTAAAATTTAAAAGTCAACCACTTTTTTGCTTTTATTTTCAAAAGCATTTTCTATCTTGGCGACAAGAAATAATATATCATATTTAACTACTCTACGCAATCCTTTTTTACAATATATTTTAATTTCTATCCTAGACATTATAAAACAAAGTAAAAAGGATAGTTTCTTCATATCATTTCTTTAAAGAAACTATTCCTTATCTAATATATTTATATATTGTATCTCATCATCTCAATTAGGATTTAAACAGATTCAAATGTTTCTCTTGTTTTGTGGTGTTTGTTTTCAACATATATTGTAAGCAATCCTTTTCATTTGCTACACGTCGAAATAAATTAAAGAAGACTTGATAACGATCCTTCATTGTTTCTTTGACAACATCATCAATCCGAGAATCTGTTAAATCTAACATGATTTCTTCCATTTCTCTCTTCAATACATACTCAAGCTCTTTTGTTTCCATTTCATTAATTAGTAAACCTAACATTTTTCTGCCTCCACTGTTTAACTATAACTTCTATCTCAACTAAACTGCCTTTTAAAAAACACATCTCTATTCATGAATAAATATCTCCACAAGTTCATATGTTCCCAAAAAGATTATTTTAAAACAATCCATCAAATGACCTAATTCTATTATTTATGACAAATAATATACTTACCTGAACTTCATATAAGTATTCAACCAAAGTGAATTCTTTTGTTCTGGAAATCAAAACAAAAGTAAAATTCCTGACTGATGTGGCAATTTATATAACATAAACTAGTTAACTGCCAGCAAGCATGATAATAAATTCAAATTAACTTCTTCAATTTGATGTTTGATGTTTTCGGAAAATCACCTTTCAATCATACCAAAATATAATCCTTGTTCTATTATGGGACAGCCTTCATAAAATAACAGTAATATCTTTTATAGAGATTGGGGGAAAAATAATGCAATCCTTTTTTGTCATTGATTTAACTAAATGGAAGCGTTGGGCCTTTATTGCCTGTTTTGTTATTTTAGCTACGACCTTTTTATGGATGGAAAGAGAAAGTGCACTTTCTATGTTTCAAGAAGACGAGCCTGTTGCTCTGACACGTGGAGATAAAGATAATGAAGCTATCGCTCTTACATTTAATATTAGCTGGGGAAATGAGAAAGTACATGACATTTTAGAACAATTGAAAAAGCATGAGGTTCATGCAACCTTTTTTGTCAGTGGTGAATGGGCAGAACGTCATCCAGATATTTTAGAAAAAATCACTGAAGAAAAACATGAGCTAGGCATGCTTGGTTATCGATATAAAAGTTATGTAGACCAAGAACTAGAGCAAGTCCAAAAAGATCTCCAATACGCTAAAGAGGTATTTAATAAATTAGGTTATGAAGATATGCGTTTATTACGTACACCGAGCGGTCATTTTAATAAAGAGATTATTAAACTAGCAGAAAGCTTAAATTTCCAAATTATTCACTGGAATATCAATCCCAATGATTGGAAAAATCCTGGTGTCAACGTAATCGCACAAGACACCATAGAAAAAACATCTAACGGAGACATTCTTTTATTGCATGCATCAGATGCTGCAAAACAAACTGCAGAGGCCTTGGATATCATGTTACCCGCCTTAAAAAAGAAAGACTTTCAATTTATTTCTATTTCCGAGATGATTCATCAAACAGAATCTAATTTAAAATCAGTAGACTAATCATAAAAAATGACAAAACCAGATTTAATTGGTTTTGTCATTTTTTATTTCTATGCTTTTTTGGGATTTAACTTTTGATTTTGTGCTGGATTTTTTTGGTTTCCAGCTGACTTTTGTGATGCTTGAGTTTGCCCCGGAGGACTTAGACGATGCAGCATCAGCAATTGATATGTATTACATGCTAGTAAAGTAATAATCATTAATGCAGTAATATCTATTCCCTCTGAGCGTAACCCAGGGACCCATTCGATAGCTGTCATAACAACCATTAAAAATAACGCTGGCATAAATGCACGGGCATGTGTTTCTTTCGCTTTAATTTTAGCAATAATCCAGCCGTAAGCAAAAATAGCTAATGCCATCGCAATAAACCAATAAAGAGCTATACCCTCTGTTGCTTTATATGGAAAATACACTAAATCAAATATAACAAAAGCAATTAATAAGCCTTGTACTGTTGGCCAGAATGAGCGGAATAATCCAAGTCCAAAACGATTAATAAATAAATAAGCAAAAAATCCAGCCTGACTAATAATACTATATAGCATTCCATACACCATATACCATGCAAATAGACCGACAAGACCAAACCATTCTCCTGCTTTGATATTATCTAAATAAACGTCACTTTTAATAAAGAAACTGGCAACCAAACAAATAATTGCTCCAAGAAATAATGTTTTAAAGAAAAAACCTACTAATTTACGGCTATTCAATTGCATTTCCTCCTGAAAAATAAAACTTCAACTAGCATTGATTTTATGAATCATCTACTAATTGTGATTTGATCCAATCAAAGTGTTCCATGCTTGTAAAATTTCTTTATTACACACACTTCCACTGAAGTATATCCTTCTTAAAAATTGCATCGTAGCTATCTTACCATGAACAGCCTTTTTTTTCCTTTATCATGTGTATATTTTTTTATGAATAACTCATATTAACATATAGATAGAAGGAGGATGTTGTTCATGTATCGTCTAATTACAGCCATACTGGTAAGTGTGTTTCTTTTAATTGGTTGTAGTGAGAATTCTTCTCCTGCAACAGATATAGATTACAATAGTATGAAAAAAATGGTAACAGATATTTTAGAAACAGCAGACGGAAAAAAGGCATTACTAAGTGCATTAAATGAAGATCAAATTAAACAAGCTCTTATCATAGATTCTGATGTGGTTAAAAGTACCTTACAGGAAATCCTAGCTTCAGAAGAAGGTGCGAAAATGTGGGAAAATCTATTTAAAGATGCTGAATTCGCAAAAACATTTGCTCAATCTATTGCGAGTGAACAGAAAAAACTACTTGAGAGCGTCATGAGTGATTCGAGCTTCCAAGAGCAGTTACTTGGTATTCTTCAAGACCCAGAAGTAACAAAACAAATGATTACTGCACTGAAAAGCCAAGAATTTCGCTCTCATTTAGAAGAAACAATTCAACAAGCCATTGACTCTCCACTTTTCCAATCCAAAATGACTGAAGCTTTATTACGTGCTGCAGAAAAACAACAAGAAGAAGAGCAAGAAAGTGATGGTGCTGAAGAAGGGCAAGAACAAGATGCAGGAGGTGAATAACATCGAGCGAGCTCTCCCCACTGAATATTAGCTTAACCAAACAAAAAATTCGCAATCTCTTAATAATACATGATAAAAAAATATGCCTAAACTTTGTCCTTTTCAATAGGCAAAGGTTTAGGCATAGTTATTTTATTCCTCTTCTAACTGAGCGATAATTTTCGCTGCCATTAAATGGAATTCTTTGCCATTTGGGTGATCCTCTTGGTAAATTGACGGTGCAAAGACATCCTCTTCTTCAAATGGTTGTTGTAAAGATAAACGCCCTAGCACTTTTGTTTTCAATGCTTCTGCTAATTTATCTCCACCACCACGGCCGAAGACATGTTCTTTCTCTCCAGTAACCTGGCTCTTGAAATAAGACATATTCTCCACTACACCAAGGATCTCATGATCTGTTTTTAAAGCCATTTGTCCCGCTCTTGCCGCTACAAATGCCGCTGTTGGATGTGGAGTTGTAACAATAATTTCCTTACAGGTTGGTAGAAGCTCATGTACATCTAACGCAATATCTCCCGTACCTGGAGGTAAATCTAATAATAAATAATCTAATTCTCCCCACTCTACTTCTTTAAAAAAGCTTGTCAGCATTTTACCAAGCATTGGACCTCTCCAAATAATTGGGGAGTTATCTTCTACAAAGAAGCCCATTGAAATAACTTTTACACCTAAACGCTCTACAGGAATGATTTTTTCATTACGGACAACAGGTCGCTCTTCTACTCCCATCATATCTGGAATACTGAATCCATAAATATCCGCATCAATAATGCCTACTTTTTTCCCTAAACGTTTTAAAGCCATTGCCATGTTTACAGTAACTGTTGATTTTCCTACGCCACCCTTACCGCTCGCAATCGCAATAAAATGCGGCTCTTTATTTCCACCAAAAATAGATTGATTTTGCGCATCTGCTGGCTGGAATTTTTGAATCACTTCATCTGGTAATGCATCAAAGCGCAAACCAACCGTTGCAACACCATTGCGTTTTAAGGCAGCTACAATTTCTTGCTGTAATTGCATTTGTTCTGCTGTGTTTGGTTTACCAATCGCAAGTTTGATACTTACATGTTTTCGTTCTTCTTTCACAGACACTTCAATAATTCCACCAGTTTCTTCGAGCGTTCTATGTAAAAATGGGTCTTCAACCTTATTTAAGAATTGAATGACTTCTTCTCTTGTTAGCATATATATGCACATCCTTTATTCACTTCATTTTGTTTCCTTGTTCAGTATAACATAACTGAAAAAAATCCACCTTTGAAAGGTGTTAGTCTATTTTCAAAATGATAGAAAATAAGCTTCCTTTAACTAAAAGTAAAAGGAAGCTTCGTTATTAATTTCCCGATGTATCATCACTACCATCATCAACAATATAGCGGATAATTCCTTCGTATATGCTTGCAGCCATGCGGCGCTGGTAATCTCTTTGTTTTAGTAATTCTCTCTCATCATCATTTGATAGAAAGCCAATTTCTACTAATGCACCAGGTACTTCAGCATGCTTCAACAAATATACTGTGTGAATTGGCAAATGCTCTCGATCTGTGTTTTGTAAATTATCTTTAATTGCCGTTTGAATCATACTTGCTAGTTGCTCACTTTCTTCATTTTCTGGATAAAAAAAGGTTTGCGCGCCACGCCAACGACTAGATGGAACTGCATTTAAGTGAATCGAAATAAAGAAATCTGCATCTTTGTCATGAATCAGGTTCAAACGATTTCGAATGTCTTCTGATTTTCTTTTCGAAAGTCCTACTGTATCTTCACTTGCTAGATCTTCATCCTTTTCCCTTGTTAAATAAACCAATGCTCCTGCCTGTTGCAGATAATTTCTTAATTGTTTGGCTACGATAAGGGCAATCTCCTTCTCGTTCGTATCATCCTTGCCTACAGCACCTCCATCCGGCCCGCCATGGCCCGGATCTATAACAATTACTTTCTCTGAAAGTGGAAGCATACTGCGTGATGTGCCTGATGACTCTTGAAGTATTGACTGATTTATCTTAGGAACCGGCATTTTTATAAGCAAAATTAACATAATAAATCCTATAATCCATAGCATGACTCCTCGATATTTTTGCATAAAAAAACGCCCCTTCCAATACACATTTTATTCATAGTGTATGGGACAAGGGCGAATTTTATACCTCTATCCTATATTTTTATGGGCTTATTAAAGAGATAGACTCTTTCATTTCTATTCATTTCCTGATGTTTGTAAATGTTTCATAGATCCATAAAGTTGTTCTAGGCGGGCAAATTCCGACTGCTCATAGAACACGGTTTGTCCTTGTGTAAATTCCTTCGCCACTTCAATACAGTAGCGCACGGCTTGTGCAATATCTACTTCATGGCTCGCACCTGTTCCGCAGCCCGGTACTGTTGTTTTCGCCGTAATGGCAACCCCTACCACCGGAGCATCTGTTGCAATCGTTGGCTGAATAATACTATTTAAATGATAAATATCATTTCCATAAGGGGTAATGTCCTGCATCGTTAATGCAAATGTAACAGGTAATTCTCCAGTCGTCATTTCCATAATACGCAATAAATCATCTGAAAACTTTAAAATCCATCCTGATTTCACGGTCGGAGATATTGCGAAGCCTCGATGATTAATAATACGATTCCCTTTCGTAGTATCAATAGATAATATTGCATCCATTTCAGGGAAAACTTCGTAATTATTTTTTGCTGTCATATCTACTGGAGATCCCATAAACTCTACTGGTTTATGTGGTCTCGTTGGCGCATCTGGACAAATATGTGTTGTGACATACACGTCACCAGGCAAACGATCCCCTTTTTCAGACATATGTGCTAACTTCAGTGCTACGGTAACAGCAGCAGCTGCTCCATCTCCGTCAGATACAAAGCCTAAGCGATTTGGTCGTGCACCTAAGCCTCCTAAGCGTCCAACAATACCGATTGACGGTGCTGTTCCTCCACTTATTTTCCCTTCTGTTCCTTTAATAATTATTTTTACAAAATCTGTGGAACCTTTTTCACCAGCTACCGTTTCATAGGATGCCTCTACATGAGGGAATGCTGTGAATAAATCAACAACCATTTCCCCACTTGCACTAGCATCATCAAGCAATTCTATTACTTCCATTGTATATTTTAAAGACATTTTATTTCCCTCCTGAAATTCCTATAAGTGCGTGTTCAAAAAAGTCCTTGAAAATGTCCGTCATCGGTTAAGTTCGCAACATCACGAGCGTAACATCTGCACTAATACATCCTGTACGTCATAGCACATCATGTCCATCAAAAGTTCAAGGTGCGCAGCTTAGAATAGCAGACTTGCGCTTGTGTGGTGATTTCAACGTTCAACACAGGACATGTAAGAACTTAGCCGAAGTTCCCTGTTCGATGTGTCATTTTTGTTGGACTTTTTGAACATCCTCTATAATATCTTCTTCTGAATAATTGGTTCAATACTTGCAAGTAATTTTTGATTAAACATCGTCGAGCTTAATTTTAAATTTTCCTTTGGCACATTAATGACAGCAAGTTCCATTCCTAGTTCAATTTCTGCAGTCACAACTGGTTCACCAGTTTTAGCATTAAATGTCATGATTAAATCAGGGAATGTTCCTTTGCGAACTCCTCCAACTTCAGCAGTCATATATTCATTCCAATAGGTTAGTTCTACATTTTCTAACTGGACAAGCCCTACATCAAAACCGCCGTCCTTCTTAAGATTAAATCCTGTAACCTCGCCAGTATGAAGCACTTCTCCTCCTAAGAAGCTTGCAACCGCATGTACACGCTCTATTCCTTTCGGCTTAGATAAAAACGCCTCACCAAGCTCAATTGCTTGTGTGATTCCACCAAGTGCAGCATTTTCTTTTGCATATGCTATGGAAACTGGATTACGGCATACTAATACCATACCCCCTGCTTCTACTGACATTCTCCGCACAATAGAAGATGTTTTGGTAAGTGTACCTTTAACTATACCAGCAATACGATTTTCTCCGTCTCCTCCTGCAAAGGTCTGGATAGATACATAATCTGGCTGTTCGGATAAATTTAATGCTCCCATTGTTCCCGTCGGATGTGCTCTCCCATTACAAGGAGCATCAAGCAATAGCAATCCTGTTGCAGCAGCTTGAATCCAACCATTCACAGTGCCACTTGCCCCATTCTCATTAGTCATTAATGCTTTAATAGGTTCATCAAATTCCGCTTGCATTCGTTTAACAGTATCTATAAATTGACCTTCGTCAATATAGCGTTCTTCTGCTGAAGGCGCACCGACCATAGACACACATGTGACATAATCTTCATCTGCAAGTTCGTCTATAGTAATAAGCTCAATAACTCCTGTTTTCAAGGCTGTTTCTGCTCTCTCTAACCCGTCAGAAATCCAGCCTCCTCCGCCACCGCCTAAAATACACCCACCATAGACTGCCTTTTCCACATCTTCGTGCGTTAAAATCCTTCGTGTCAATTCAAACTCTCTCCTTTTATTTATGAATTCTATCTACGTAATTCGAAATATAAAGAAATCTTAAATTAGTTTTACTCTAAGATTAAAATATTTGTCTTTTTATTATTAACATTCTATCATTTTTTTGCAAATCGAATAACATAGCAGCCTTTTAAGCCGCTCTGCTTAATAATTGGCGATCTCTTCTACCATGCAGGAAATAATAACAAGGAATACTTAATGCAATCAAACCTGCCATACAAAGGAAAATACCTCGATAGCCAATCCATGGAACAAAGAATCCAAGAATATATGGACCAAAGCCAAGACCTATATCAAAGAAAATAAAATAAGTTGAAATTGCTAAGCCAAAGCGATGTGGCGCTGTTACTTTAATCGCAATAGCTTGTGCAACCGAATTAAAATTCCCGTATCCAATACCAATGAGAACAGCAGAAAGCAATAACATCCAACTTATCGTCGCTTGGCTAAATAAAAACATTCCTAAGACAAATAGTATAAGACAAGGATAGACAACAATATTCGCACCACGCATATCGAGAATTCTCCCTGTAAATGGTCTTGTACAAACAACGACAATTGCATAAACAATAAAGAAATAGCTCGCAGTCGCAACAAGATCTACTTCAATTGCATAAAATGAAATAAATGACATAATTCCTGAGTAACTAAAGCCGATCATTAATGCGATAAAGGAGATAGGCACTGCTCTTAGCTCCACAAATTTTTCAATCCAATGATTTTCTCGTACCTCCATAGAACTATCTACTACATGGATAGGTTGATCTAATTTAAGCAAGAAGTAAACCGCGATACAGACAACAGAGAAAACTGCATTCATAATAAAAATAACTAAAAATCCATTTTCTAAATTCATTAATAAAATACCGATAAAAGGTCCAATAGCTGTTGCGAAAATCCCACTTAAACTATAGTAGCCAATCCCCTCTCCTTTACGAGAGTCAGGTAAAATCTCTGCTATAATTGTTCCTGTTGCTGTACTTGCGATTCCTATAGCTATTCCATTAATCAAACGATTGATAATCAATGTACTTAAATTGAACATAAAGAAATAAAAGATAGAAGTAATTAAAAAGCATATTAAGCCAATAAATAAAATTTTCTTTGGTCCAACTTTCCCTATCATACGACCTGCACCAATTCGACCAAAAATAGAGCCAATGATAAAAATACTAGATACTAAACCAGCTGTACTGGTCGAAGCATTGTATTCATCTACAGCATAACTAGCAATTGTCACAATTAATAAAAAGAAAATTAATGAAAGCAGGAAACTCATCATGGCAACAATAACAAACTCTTTCGTCCAAAGCTTTTCTTTCTCCATATCATGCCCTCATTTCAGGATGTCATTGTTATTTGCTCTATGCTTAAAGAGACTTTCTACCTGCAAGAGACAGAATGTTCCGAAATATGTATTTTTTCTCATCCCTAAATTATTTTGCCTCTCGAATTAATTATAATTTATTTTACCAATAAGTAAAGAAGAAAACGACGCCATAATGATATGGTCGTCGTTCTCTTCTTTACTACTATTCATTTAAAAACTCTTATCCTTCTTGAGCTGGATTTGCTTCTAATTCGATACTAATTTTGATTGTATCACCAACTAGGAAACCGCCTGTCTCTAATGCTTGGTTCCATGTTAAACCAAATTCCTTCCGATCAATCTTCCCTTCTGCAGAAAAGGCAACCACTTCTTGCCCCCATGGATTTACTCCTTTACCTTCATACTCCACTTCAAAGGTAACTTGTTTCGTAACTCCCTTGATTGTTAAATCACCAGTAAGATCGTACTCATCGTCATCTGTTTTTTCGATTTTTGTAGATACAAAAGTCATTTCTGGGAAAGTTTCTGTATCAAAGAAATCTGCTGAGCGTAAGTGATTATCACGATCTTCATTAGAAGTATGGATCGTATTCATATCTACTGTAAATGAAACATTTGCTGTTTCTAAATTCTCAGGATCTCCTTCAATCGCCCCTGTAAAACCTGAAAAACTACCTTTCACTTTTGAAATCATCATATGTTTAACTGAAAAACCTACATTTGTGTGAGATGCATCAATATTCCAAACTGTCATTTGTTCATCTTCTCCTTTAAATTCATTTATTAAATTTACTATAAAATAAAATTATCTCGAAGTCAAGATATTTTATTTAATAATATACAAAATGATTTCTTTGCTGTATGTCCTTACATCCTTTATGTACAAAAGGATAACTATTTATTCTATTCCCCAATAAAGGGAAGAAAAAACAAGAAATGTGGAAAAAATAATGTGGAAAAGAACGAAAAGCGCAGATCGCCCTTACAGGCTAAGAACACGACCTTCTGTCGCAACGCCTGCACTAGCACATCCTATGCGTCGAAAAACGTAGAAATTGGAGGGACACAACCGAGATAAAGGAAACATGCCTCTTTAAGGGGTATCCAACGTTGGGCTTCCTTATAAAACAAAACCGATGTTGACTTATTGTAGGGAATGACGTGAAATCTCTTAGTTTTTGGCGCTCGGAGCTAGACAATGCTATCTTTGAATAAGCATTACTTTACGCAATTTTTATAATTTCTAGTGTATGTAATAAAATTCACCTTTTTTGGTGAACTTTTCTGATGGCCAATTCTATTATTTGTAAACCAAAACATATTATGCATAGGAACGGAATAACATTTTACGGAGAACGTTTTCTTCTAAAAATTGTGCCACACCGTCTTGTTCATTCGAATAAGTGATGATGTCAGCATGCTTCTTCACATGTGCAGGAGCGTTATCCATCGCAACACCAGTTCCGGCATACTCTAGCATGGAAATATCATTATCATAATTTCCGAAAGTAATAATATCAGCTGGACTGATTTGAAAACGATTAGCTAACCATTCTACAGCTCTTCCTTTGCTCGCTTCATTACTCATGATATCAATCGATCCTTCGCCACTTCTAACAACATTTAAACTTGGCACCGTATTTGGAACATAACGTTCGATATTATCCATTTGTGTCATATCACCAATAATTGTTGTTTTTAAAATCGGTGTGTTCAACTGCAACATATCTTCTACTTCATTAGTCGGAATACCTTTTGAAATGAACTGATTTAGTAATCTCTCATAATTTGACTCTATAATAAATTTATCTTCTGTTGATGTGAAATACTCGTATTCCCAAGTTTTAACTAGTGAAACAAGGTTCGTAATATCTTCTTTCTCATATGAAAGCGCAAAATCTGATGTGTAATTTTTTAAATTGTATACGAGCGCCCCATTAAAGCATACGAGCGCATCTGTTAATGCTAACTGCGAGGCAATTGGCAACGCACCATGTAAATGTCTTCCTGTTGCAACAATTACTTTATGCCCTTCTTCACGAACCTTTGTAATGACATCGATAGTCCTTTCTGACAAACGACCTTCATTATTCAATAATGTTCCATCTAGATCAATAGCAATTAATTTCATTTTCTCACTTTCCTTTCTATATTTTTCTTTAGTTTGTGCTAAATCTTGCTGATTCATTTCTGTTTTCATCCCTCCTTTCATCTTGATTATACCAGGAGAGTATAAAGGAATTGTAAACATCAAATGAAGCTTTTATTACAATCGGGTAAGAAACCTGTAAGCAAATACTTATGAATTTGGTGAAAAGTAAGATAAATTAATAAGTATATTTAAAATAGAACATGGGGGGATATGGGATGAGCAAAGAAGATCCGAGACAGTATGAAAAATATACAAAATCAGATGCCGAAAGAGAAAAACTACATAAACGTACATTGACTGTTGTTATCATGTCACAAATATTTGGTGGGGCAGGATTAGCTGCTGGAATTACGGTTGGTGCACTTATCGCTCAAGATATGCTGGAAACAACTCGTTATGCCGGATTACCTGCTGCTCTTTTCACACTAGGCTCAGCACTTTCTGCTTTTGTTGTTGGACGGCTTTCACAACGATTAGGGCGGCGTCTCGGTCTAACAATTGGTTTTGTAACCGGAGGAATCGGAGCAATTGGAGTCATTTTCGCTACTACTTTTAATATTATTTGGCTTTTCTTCCTCGCGTTATTTATTTATGGTGCAGGAACATCGACAAACCTTCAAGCAAGGTATGCCGGTGCTGACTTAGCTAATGCAAGACAGCGTGCTACCGCTGTTAGTATTGCAATGGTCTCCACAACCTTTGGAGCTGTAGCTGGTCCAAACCTAGTCGAACCTATGGGTAAGGTGGCTGAATTTATTAATATCCCGTCACTTGCTGGTCCATTTATTTTGGCAGCTGTCGCTTATATTCTAGCTGGATTAACCTTCTTCTTTTACTTACGTCCCGATCCACTATTTGTCGCACAAGCAATTGCTGAAGAAGAAAGTAGGCAAGCAGACGCAGCGGGAATTCCAGTAGATAGAGGACATACAAGTATTCAGCGTATCGGAATTATCGTTGGTTCCATTGTTTTAGTTCTATCTCAGATGGTTATGAGTTCGATTATGACTATGACACCTGTGCATATGCGAGATCATGGATCTGGTCTATCTGCAGTTGGATTAGTTATTGGACTTCATATCGCTGCAATGTACTTACCTTCTATCGTCACCGGTCGACTTGTCGATCGAATTGGTAGACATCGAATTGTTATTGCTTCTGGTATTACCCTTGGGATTTCAGGTATTATGGCAGCATATGCACCAGGAGAATCACTTTTCTGGATGGCATTTGCACTTATTTTACTTGGGCTCGGCTGGAACTTTGGATTAATTAGTGGAACAGCAATTATCGTTGACTCTACAAATGTTTATACCCGTGCAAAGACACAGGGGTCCGTGGATGTATTCATCGCCCTTGGAGGAAGTGCTGGTAGTTTATTATCAGGAATTATTGTTGCAAATGCCAGCTTCTCTATCCTTGGATTTATCGGAATGTATCTAGCACTTTTACTTATCCCACTTATCTTCTGGGTACGCTTAAAAGAGAAAAAGCTCGCGCAAGATAAAATGAGAATGACTAGTTAAGACATTAATAAATCAAATGCCCACCTTGTTAAACTTTAAGAACTAACAAGGTGGGCATATTTTTATAAATATTCTTTTTCTATTTCTAATGTGCTGCGGGTTGTATCAATTGGTCGAACAGCTGCTTCAATTTGTTCACGCTTATTCTCTAAAAATGGTGGTAATGACAAGCGTTCACCTAGTGTTTCGTAAGGTTCATCCCCCATAAATCCAGGTCCATCTGTTGCCCATTCAAATAAAATGCCAGGCGCAACACGAGAATAAAGTGATTCAAAGAAGAAACGATCTACATAACCGGATGTTCGGAAACCAAACTTCTCCATGCGTTCCGTCCATTCATGTAAAACTTCTGTATCTTCAACACGGAACGCAAGATGATGAACAGTTCCATAGCCTTGCATACCGTTTGGTAAAGCCGTGTTATGCTCAATGATTAACTGAGCACCATTGCCACCCTCGCCAACTTCAAATAGGCTTAAATCTCCTTCTTGATCTACTAATCTAAACAATAAAGCCTTCTCTAGAACTTCTTTCATATAATCAAATTGTGCAATACGAATATGAACTGGACCAAGTCCTGTAATTGCATACTCTAGCGGTACTGGACCATCCTGCCAAGGAATACCTGAAGAAACTCCTTCATTTGTTTCATCTGAAACTAACATATACTGCTGATCATCAAAATCGACAAATGACAATGTTTTCTTGCCAAAAAGCTCCTTTATCCCTGTATGAGCTACTTCATATTTATCAAAACGCTTTACCCAATATGCTAGTGCATCATCTGTTGGAACACGAAATCCTGTTTTATAAATTTCATTTGTTCCATGCTGCCCTTTCATAATACCTGGGAAATCAAAGAACGTCATATCTGTTCCTGCAGATCCTTTATCATCAGCGAAGAATAAATGATAGGTTTGAATATCATCTTGATTTACCGTTTTCTTTACTAATCGCATACCTAATACATAAGTGAAAAATTCATAATTCTTTTCTGCACTACTTGTAATCGCTGTAACATGATGAATTCCTTTTAATTCATTTGTCATCAATAAACATCTCCTTATCTAAATCGTTTATTTTCTTAAATTATCGTCTAAAATAATAATGACCTATTCTTTTAGATAAAATCGTATTTGATATAAAATTAATTAGTATATCTCTAATTCGAGATAATAATAACATGTTATATTATCAACTGTCAAGTTCTTTATCCCTATAATAGTAAAGCAGCAATTAACTGCATTTACGTTTTACATAAAGAAAAAATCCTATTTGTTACTAATTTTTTACTTGTGTTTTTCCACTATTAATCAGATACTAAACATATAGCTAAAGACAGAAAACCGGAAAACTAGAAGGGAATTAAGAAATGGAAGCTTTAACAGCATTCTTTCAAAAGAAAGCAGTAAAACGAGCAATTATTTTTGGTTTAATTATACTTATTTTATACAGTATGAGAAGCATGTTAAACCTTATCCTACTTACATTTATATTTACATTTTTGATGAATGGGCTCGTAGAGTTTATCTTAAGACGAGTGAAGATCAATCGTGCTATTCTCGTTTTATTTCTCTACTCTATCATTGTCGGAGTTTTGACCATTGGCATTATACGATATTTACCTGTTATTTCAATGGAAATCAGCCAACTGATCAGGCAAATTTCTAATTTCTCTGCACAATCATATGATAGTAAAGTCATAAAGTTCATTGAATCTGTAGTAACAAGTAACCAGATTAAAGCATATTTAGAAAGCGGATTTTCATTCCTATTAAAATCCTTTACAGATATTAGTAAAACAAGTGTCCAAGTGTTAATCGCTATTATTTTAAGCTTGTTTTTCCTTCTTGAAAAGGTTCGTTTGATCAAGTTCACAAATAAATTTAAAGACAGTAAAATTGCTCCTTTTTACCATGAGATTGCATTTTTCGGTAAGCGCTTTTCTCTTACTTTCGGAAAAGTGATTGAAGCACAATTTATGATTGCCTTGATCAATACTTTCTTATCTATCATTATGCTTATGGTATTAGGGTTCCCACAAATCGTTGGGTTATCTATTATGATTTTCTTCCTCGGCTTGATTCCAGTGGCAGGAGTAATTATCTCCCTTATTCCATTATCCATCATTGCATTTACCATTGGTGGTATTATGAAGGTTGTTTACTTACTCATAGCAGTTACTGTCATCCATGCCATTGAAGCATATATTTTAAATCCTAAGCTGATGTCATCAAAAACAAACTTACCAGTGTTCTATACTTTTGTTGTCCTTATTTTTTCACAGCACTTCTTCGGTGTATGGGGATTAATCATTGGTATTCCAGTATTTGTTTTCTTACTTGATGTGTTAGATGTTAGTAATATGTCGCAAAGAATTAAAGCAAATAAGAAGCCAAAAACAACTGGATAGAAGCTATTATAATAAACAAAGATTAGCGCAAGAGTATTCTAGTTAGGGTTCACAAACATAAATGCTATAAAAACCCGCTTCGGAAATATACTTCGCTTTCCATGGGCGGCTGGAGAGCCTCGACGGACAGGACGTCCTAATGCAGACGTTGCCACAGGACGTGGCGTACTCGTCTGCCTCGTGCTTAGCACTCCGGGGTCTCACCTAGGCCTTTCTCCCATAGGAGTCTACGTATATTTCCTACGCTTTTTTTGCGCTTTGTTCGGTTCTTTAAATAAAAATTTCTTTTGTCCAGTCACTACTTATTTAATTTTTCAGACTTTTTATGTTGCATGGACTTTACTAAGTTGAGATGAACCTTTAAAACGAAAGGACATGCTTATGCAAAAGAAAACTTCTCTATTGATTGCTCTTTGTCTGGTATTGATATTTGTAATTTTATATTTCTTTAACTCTACCTGGATATTGATAAACGGAATTCCATGGTTAACAAAATTCATTCTCCCTTGGATTCTATTGTATTGGTTTATTCGTTTCGTAAAAGCGATGGAGAGTAAAAATAAAACAGGCTGATATCATGAGATATCAGCCTGTTTTATTATTTAATAATGCAGTTGTTTCTCTCCAATACGCCATACAGCATCTGCCACATGCTCCATAAACTGTTGATCATGTGTTACTAACAAAATCGTTCCCTCATAGCCAAGGATAAATTTCTCTAATGCTTCAATGGCTTGCACATCTAGAAAATTTGTTGGTTCATCAAGTAATAGAACATTATAAGCTCCTAAAAACAGATGACATAGTTGCAGGCGTATAGCTTCACCACCACTTAAATCCTGCACTCTTTTTTCTATATCTGTTCCTGTAAATTGCATCATATGAAGTACACTACGTAAGAAACCTTCTTCATAGGATGAACGATTTTTAATAAATTGAAGTACAGTTTCATCTGCACTGAATTGGTAGCTCATTTGTTGAAAATAACCAATCTCTACCTTTGGCGAAATATCAAAACGCGTATCATATGCTGCAATATGCTGCAGCAACAAGCTTTTCCCACTACCATTCTTACCAGTAAGCGCTATTTTCTTTCCTAAAGGCAGTTGAAAGCTTACCTCGTTCAACAAAGTGCGCGAACCTATTTGTAATGTGATTCGATCAGCCATAATTGGGAATTTATTATGAAGTGGCTTCGTTTTTGCTGGACGAAAGATAATCGATTGTTCCTCTTTCACCGATTCAACCACTTCCATTTGTTCCATACGACTTTCAATTGCTTTCGCTGCACGCTGTACCCCTTTTTGACTTGTTCCTTTGGATTTCGTCATCAGCGATTTATTTGGTTTAGCCTTTGCTTCTTTTTTAGACATTCTATTTGCTTGGGTAATTTTTTGTGCGCGTTGCAGCTTTTCTTCAGCCGCTTTCTCTAAACGGGCCATTTCTTTCGTATATTGTTCATGTGCTTGTTGTTGCTGTTCACGTTCTAATTCTTTCTGCTCAAGGTAATTTTGATAATTGCCTGTATATACTTGAACACGACCGTCTGCTACTTCCCAAATCGTTGTAACGATTTCATTTAGCAGTGTCCGATCATGACTTATCATCACTAAAGCACCGTAATAATAACGTAACTCCTCTGTCAAAAATGCTATTCCATCACGATCTAAATGTGTGGTTGGTTCATCTATGAGTATTGCCTCATGATAATCCGAAAATAATTGTGCCAGCTTTAATCTTGTTTGTTCGCCGCCACTTAAGGATGATGATTCTTTTGGTACATTTAACTTACCAATCAATGCAGGGTCTGCCGCTTCTTCTGTTGGCATCTCCATCTGCTTTAAATAACCTTCTGATACATGGCGGTATATTCTGCCCCTCGTCGGTTCAATCATTCCAGTCAATAATTTTAATAAGGTACTTTTCCCTGCACCATTTTTCCCTACGATACCAATACGGTCAAATTGATGCACAGCTAAGCGATCTATTTTCAAAATCTCTTTATCTAAATAATGCATTTCTACATTTTCTATTTCATAACATATTTTTTCCATCTAGCTATCCTCCAAAATAATTAAATTTCGTATCGACAGCTTAGATCGATACGAGCTTTTTTACTTTAAAAGCTCGTATTAAAAGAATAATGGTAAATACATCATCATAATTCCTCCTACTCTTTACTACAGATAAGTATAACATTTTTCATCCCTATCTTAAAATGATCAAAAAAGGGTAAAGTCACCCCTTGATGACATTACCCAATAATCTTAGTATGTTTAATTCCTATTTACTTTCATTGGCCAATGCAGTTTTTAAGAATGTTGCTAGCTCAAGCATACCGTATTTATCTGCTTTTGCTTCAGCTTCTGCATTATAGTTTGTATTTGTATTTACATCATAAGTGTAGATTTCTCCATCACTATCTTGAATAAATTCAATTCCTGCTACATCAATTTTGTTTTCTTTTAAAAATGCTTCATATCGTGCAATCTGGTCTGGATCAATACCAGATTCAATAATTTCAAACATTGGCGCTTCTTCCACTGCTCCTGTTGGGCAATATAAATCATCCACTCGACATGCATCTGCGGGGCATAATTCAAACCCCTCTGATGTATCAACTCTAACTGCATATACAAATTTTCCACCAACAAATTCAGTTCTCGTAATAAATGGCTTTGGAGCTTGAATATACTGTTGAATCAATGTGATTCCATCCACAGGCTCCTCGAATTCTGGACCATCTACATATTCTTTAAGTGCTTCCTTTGAATGGAATAATCGTACACCTAAGCCTTTTCCAGCTCGATTATGTTTAGTAATAAATGATGATTCTCCTAATTTCTCAGCAGCTTCGAAAATTTGATCCCGACCAACAGCTGCAATTGTTTTCGGGGTTTTAATCCCACTTTTTTCTAATGCAGTATATTGGTTAATCTTACTAATCTCTAGCGAAAGTGCATGTGATCCATTAAATACAGTACGATCATGTAATTCCAACCAAGCTAGGACTCCCCCAGCCAATTCAGGAGCATAACGGTGATTTCTTGTATGCGAAGAGGCACTCATTCGATTATAAAATACACCTTCAGGCGGAACAGATGTTAAATCAATAACCCCCTGGTCCAAATGCCATGTTTCATAAGGTACTTCTAATTCCTCCAAACGATTTGTTAAATGAATTGTCCACTCATCATTCTCATGTAAAATATATACTTTTGTCATCTATATACCGCTCCTTTATATTTAATGTCTAACTATTCAAACATTTTATTTGTTACATCTCCTACTCATTTGTTAAATATTTTACTTTAAAACTCCCATTAAGTAAAGTATTCTGATTAGTTTACTATGAATTAATTTATAATTAAGCAAAATATGCTTGATTACCATACATATTAGATGCCAAAATAAATAACCTGTGGCTATCTAATAATCAAAGATAGCCACAGGTTATTTATTATTTTTAATTATAATTCCGTATATTTCACCCTGCTTCCACTTGCTTTCTCCACAGGATACTTTAATCCATTCTTCTTTATCTTATTTTCAATCGCATCATAAAGATCAATATTCGTAGCCTCTGCAATTAGCAATGCATAAATAACCACATCTGCTAGCTCGTCCTGCATATCTTGGTGATTTTCTGCCAGTGCTTCCTCATCTGTTTTCCATTGAAACAACTCTAGTAGCTCACTTGCTTCTAAAGATAAGGATAATGCTAAATCCTTTGGTTTATGAAATTGTTGCCAATTCCGTTCATCACGAAAAGCAACAGCCTTCTTTTGTAATTCTTTAATATCACTCATTATGTCACCTGCTTTACTGAAATTAGCTTATATTCTATATATTTCATCTTATCACTTCTTGAAAGGATTGAACAAACACTTATTTTCCTCAAAAAATATGCCTAAATCCATTTTAGGCATATTAGATTTTCTTTACGGGGCATCGATAAGTTCCACATGAAATTCGGGATCCTGGCATTAGCCCACAATATCCTGAAAGTAGCTGAGCTTCGCAAGCTACTTTTCAAGGATTTTTTACAAATGAAAAACAAGGGGAAGAATGAGTTATTTTTCTTCCCCTTGTTTTATTTTTAGGGCTTATTGGACAGCCCCTTTTTGAAGAATATTTAAACATTAATTAGTTAATTAGTTACTCGAGTGTTCCATAAAACAGGACCAGAGGATGTTGTGAATCCTTCTACGTTATTACTAACACCAAACAAATTATAATAACATCCTAATTGTGAAAGTGGCAGGTGTTCTTCCCACGCATAACTTTGTAATTCATCCCATAATCTTTTTGCTTCTTCTTCGTCAGGAGAGGTTTCAATTTCTTCTAATAAATCGATTATCGCTTGATCTCCTACTCCACCTGCAAAAGTTGGATTAATCTGTACTAATTGAATAGGAGTATTTACTGATGAAACGCCAACAACTAGCGAATCCCAGCTATCACTATCGTTAATCATCTCGTTAAATGTTGCCCAATCAAATACATCTAGTTTTATATTCATCCCTGCTTTGGTCAACTGTTCTTGAATAACTACCCCTGCCTGATAATATGCAGGATAATCGCGAGTAACCAATATTTTAAATTCCTCGCCATTATATCCAATTTCTTCTAGAATTTTTTTGGCTTTTTCTATATCTTTTTGGTTATAAAATTCTTCCCCTGCATTGCTTGACCAATTTACAATGTCTTGACTCATATATCCTGGTGAAAAACTATAAAGCTCTTCTCGCGTAAATGCAGCTAAAAGAATCTCATCTATATTTAATGCTGCATTTATTGCTTCTCGCATTTTAAAATCTGCTGCAGGTCCTGCTTCCTTATTATAAAGGTAGATTAATTCTCCCCCTGAATCTAACATTATTTGTAGATTCGGGTCACTATCTACGTTCTCATAGTCATCATACGCAATTTGATATACAATATCATATCTGCCTGTTTGTAGACCTGCTATACGGGTAGATGGATCTGTTACAATATCAAAGTAGATATCATCAACTAGAGCAACTTTTTCTCCTGCTAGCCCATCTGACTCAAAATCAACTGAACTATAATCCTCATATTTTTTAAAATGAATATACTGATCCTGCTTCCACTCTACAAATTCAAAAGGACCTGTTCCAATATATTCTTGTAATCCATCTTCTGTCTCAGCTTCAATAATTTCTTTTGGCATGATTGCTGCTGCTTGTTTAGGTGATGCCAATGTATCCATCACAAGAGCAGAGGGCTTTGCTAGCTCTAAAACAACTGTATGATTATCTATTGCTTCAAATTTTGCACCCTCAAAAATTGAACCCGTAACTGGTGATTTATCTAACCAACGATGCATAGAAGCAACGACATCTTCAGCAATCATTTCTTTGTCATTATGAAATTTAACTCCTTGCCTTAAGTTGAATGTATATATTTTTCCATCATCACTTATATCAACTGATTCTGCTAGCATTGGAATCACTTCATATTTTGAATTTGTTGTTACAAGTGTTTCAAAAATTAATCTACCTGTATCTCTTGTAGAAGTTCCCGAAGCTAAGTGTTGATCTAATGTTGGCGGTTGCGCATTTAACGCAATCCGCAACTCTCCACCAGCATTATTTTCCTGACTTCCTCCATTTACCTCTGAAGTCCCATCCTCTTTTGAGCTACAACCTACAATTAAAAACATCAAAACGAATAAGGCAGCAAACAGCCTGTACTGGTATTTTTTCATTACAAATCCTCCACATTATTCTTATTATTTAGTAGATGTTATTTAAAACTCCCTCATAAAGAGAAACGCTTCTATAACAAAAGTTAAAGGATCATGGTATATAGTCTTTATCTTGATAATTCGATCAATAAATCTATGGCATGTTTTATGTCTTCTTTATGGTTATAAAAATGTGGTGCGACACGAATCACATCATTTCTAGCAGAAACAATAACATTCTTCTCTTTCATTCTTTTTTCTATTTCACTGGCATCGGGAACATAAATCGCCGTCATTGCTCCTCTTTTTTCTGGAAGCAACGGGGTTTTGACTATTAAGTTTTTTTCTTTTGCATATTCGATCGTAAATGCAGATAGCTCTTGTAAATACTTTTCAATATTTGAAACTCCAATTTCTAATAAAATATTTAACGCTGCTTCTGCCGCAAATGCATTAATCATAGGCGCAGTCCCCGAGTCAAATCGTCTAGCGCCCGAAGCATACTTAATATTTTGAATATCAAAAGCAAACGGATCACTCTGACCGAACCAGCCTGTCACTTCAGGTGTAAGATTTTTAGCAATTTCCTTTTTGATATAAAGAAAAGCAATTCCAGGTATACCAAGAAGATATTTTTGCATACCAGCAGCTAGAAAATCGATATTTGACTCTTTCACATCAATTGAAGCCTGGCCAGCAGATTGGTATGCATCTACAAATAAGTAAGATCCTTTCTTATGCGCAATTTCTGCAATTTCTTTAAGATTTTGTTTATAGCCACTATAGTAAGTTACATGTGATATAGAGGTGAGGAGTGTCTTTTGATTAATTAGTTTTTCATACATTTTTGATGAAACTTTTCCATTTTCTTCTGATGCAAAAATCACATCATACGCTTCATTTGACTGTGATAGCCAAACATGACCAACACAAGGAAAGTCATTTTCAGTTAAAAGAATTTGATTTCGAGCTTTAGAAGGATTTAAGCTGTTTGCAATTGCAGATATGGCATGAGAAACAGAAGAAACTACTGCAATCTCATCTACATCTGCATTAATTAATTGGGCAAAATTTTTACGTGAATTTTCTACTGCATCCATCCAACCTTCCCAATCCATCCCGTTATTCTCCCAAGACTCGATATATTTATTAATATGTGCTTTTACATTTTTATTCATTGCACTCTGTGAACAGCTAGAAAGTTGAATACTTTGATTTAATATGGGAAACTGATTACGATAATTCAAAAAAATTTTTGTCATAAATATAAACTCCTATTCAGCATATTTTTCATTTACGAAAGGAAAGATTCTATGTTAAATAATGATTGGTCACTTTCACCATGGTTAGACGAGCTTCCATATGATTGGTCAGAGCTGGAAGAATTAGGTGCTGTGATTTCTATAAAAAAGGACGAAAATTTATTTCTTTATAATGATCCTGTTGAATATATTTACATTGTTCGAGAGGGACGAATCCGTCTTTCATTAAATTCTGTCTCAGGTGACGAAAAAACGATCGCAATTATCGGTAAAAATGGACTCCTTGGAGAAAGTGACTTCTTCCAAAACCAAAGGCATGTAGCAACTGCTATTGCTTCTAGTCCTAGCATTGTTATAAAAGTAAAACCAATGGACTTCCAAAATGTTATCTTTAAAAACAAGATTTACATGAATCAACTCCTACAGATGATGAGTCTTAAAATCCGTCTCCTTACACAGGACTCTTTATACTTGGCCCACAGCTCTTCTTATCAAAGAATATGCTTGATGTTTTTACAATTAGGGATGTCTTATGGGGATGATCCTAAAAATCCCAGCCAGATCAACATTACTATCCCTTTTACTCAACAAGAAGTGGCTGATTTGGTTGGAGCTACACGTGTTACAGTAGCTAACAATATCAAATTATTAATTTCTAAAAACATTATTTCAAAATCAGGAAAATATTATTGTATTGAGAATGTAGCAAAGCTTAACGAAGAACTGTATTCGATCCAAACTTAAAATACGAAAGGGATAAAACGCTTTCATTTTTCCGCGCCTCTTCGTACAGTTCTTCCTCTTTTCTCCATTCCATGAAATAGTTCAAATCAATTTCTAAATACTAGATTTAAACATTAAATTTCCATTTCTAAACACATACTCTACCTTACGAAATGCTGAAATATCTTCTTCAGGATCTCCTTTTAATAAAATTAAGTCACTACATTTTCCTACTTCTAAACTTCCTGTCTCTTTTTCAATACGTAGAGCTTCTGCTGCTGTATAAGTTGCTGCAGTAATAACTTCTCTAATTGACATGCCTAACTTTGCCATAAGCTCTAATTCCGTAGCAAAATCTCCATGATAATTAAAAGGTGTCCCTGCATCTGTACCCGCCGCAATTTTAACTCCAGCACTGTATGCCTTTTGGAAACTTGCTTGATGCGGCACAATAGCTTCTTTATTTTTTTGAACAGCATATTCAGGAATACCAGCCTCTACACCATGTTTCACAATATTATGTGGCGCTGCTAATGTAGCTACTAAATATGTTCCGTTTTCTAACATTAACTCGATCGCCTCATCATCAAGCTCTACACCATGTTCTATAGTTGTAATTCCTGCTCGAATTGCATTTTTAATCCCTTCATTTCCTTGGGCATGTGCAGCTGTAGTTCTACCGGTATTTTCCGCTTCTTGGCATCCTGCTTTCATTTCTTCTTTACTTAATTGGGAAGCACCTGATTTCACCCCAGGAGTTAATCCGCCACCAGTTGCCATAAATTTTAAAAAATCAGCTCCAGCTTTTAATTGTTTTCGGGCAGCCTTACGAACTTCATCAACTCCATCTGCTTCCATTGCCCAGCTATGGCAATGACCTCCTGTCATCACTATAGGATAACCTGAAGCTAGAATTCTCGGACCTTTTACAATTCCTTCATTAATTGCATTGCGAAGAGAAATATCAATATTATATTTAGAGCCTGCATTTCGGACTGTAACAACTCCAGCCTGTATATGTTTGTTTGAATTAACTAATGCCCTTAACGCACCTGTTGCTTCATTATCTTCTGCTTTCTGTTTCATCGAATCCGGTTCTCCATCACTGTTTAAATGAACGTGCGCATCTATTAAACCAGGCAAGCATGTATAGCCAGAACCATCTATTTTCATATCTGCATCTTGTGCTTCTGCTTCTTGACCAATTGCTAGAATACCAGATTCATCAAACAGAATTTCTGTATTCTCTAATTTTTTACCTACCCCATCATAGATTGTTACATCCGTAATTTTTGTTTTCATATTTTTACTCATCCCTTCTATAATTAAAAAATAATACTTCACAGTCTATGTAAGTTAGTGGAAATATTTATATCTAATCCACGAATTTATTATAGATAATAAAAGTCAGTAAAAATATAAAATATTTAACATATTGAATCAATAAATAATTTTCAGTTATTTACAAACAAAGAAATATATTTAGTCATCGTAGAGGAAAAATAAATTAAATATCTCCTATTTTTCTGCACAACAAAAAACAGCGTATCAAAAATATACGCTGTCTCATCTATCTGACTTTTTGCCAACCAAAATTTCCAAATCAATCGTTAATTGATCGATCCCATGCTTTCGCAGTTGATCTTTTTCTCCTTCTTCTATATTCCAAGCTAATGGGGACATATTGATTAAGTGCTCTAGTTCTTGCTCTGATATGCTCTCTGTTGTTTGTACATGCATATGCTCTATAAGTTGGAATTGATTTTCAAACAATTCAACCGTGTCTTCATTTGAATAAGTCTGTTTATCATCCGCATAAAGTGCTTCCCTTAGCTCTCTAAAGTAGTTCTTGCCTGGAATAACCTTCACTACGATGCCTTCTTCTGATAAAATCCGTTTAAACTCTTGATAATTTGCTGGAGATAAGATATTTATAATGGCGTTACAGGATTGATTAGCTAGTGGAGCATTTGCTAAATCGCCAACTAGCCATATCGCATGATGATAATGCTTAGCCGCTCGAAGCACACCTTCTTTTGCAATATCAATTCCAATTCCAAGCATATTATTGAGATCGCTTTTCTTCATAATCTGCTCTAAGTGTGAACCTTCACCACACCCAGCATCCAATATCGTAATCTCTTTAGTTAGGTGTGTTTTAAGGATATCTGCCACACTTGCATGCAGCTTCGTGTATAAATTTGTTTCTCTTATCACTTCCTGCCTTGAAGCAAACAATGCCTTATCATAAGGTGTTTTTACAGATCGCATCAACATATTGATATATCCTTGCTTGGCAAAATCAAAACTATGGTTATTCGCACATTGTAGACTACGTAGCTCCACAACCTGAACTTGTTCCTCGCAAATTGGACAGCGTAGTTTATCCTCATATTTCTGAACGAGCTTTGCGCTCTTTTCTTTATTTGACATAATTAATCTTCCTTAAGTATGTGATGTAATTGGAAACAAAAAATGCCCATTTAATAGTGGTTCCTTTGCTAAAATAAATAATGCATCTTCATCATTCGACTGTTTTTCTACACTTAATCCAGTCATATTTTCATCGATTGTAAAATAAAAAATTACCTTTTTAGTCGTTTCTTTTTGGATATTAGCTACTATTGTTTTAATATCCGGCTTCTTTAAAGCAATAATATCAAAAACATGAATAGTATCTCCTTCTTCCTCCATTAAAACAAGTGTATCTAATTCTGCTATGTGGTAAATCATATCATGGAAAGGAATAGAAAAATAAAATAATAATAAGCTAGAATAGTCCTGCACATCCAATACTTGGCTATTCACATATCTTTCTTTTGCAAACTTCTCTAATAATGCACGGTCTTCTTCAATCATAATTTTTCGGATATTTTCAGAAATAGAAGAAGCTAATCCAGTTTCTTCTAAATCCAGACAATATACGGATTCATCGATACGTGTAAAACCAAATTTCGGATAGAAATTCAAGACCGTTTCATTTGCGAATAAATAAATGAAATCACAAGCATCTTTATATTTCTCTAAAATATGCTCCATTAATTTGCGAGCTAACCCTTGTTTTTTGTATTTTTCATCTGTCATCACTGTACCAATCTGAATAGCATGGTAGGATTTTCCATTGATAATGATATGTAATTTAGTGATGGATGCATTTGCGATTACCTGATTTCCTTTGATAAAAGAATACGGAATATAATCCTCATTCCAATAATCATATTGATACCAATTTCGAAAATCAAGATCAAAGGTTTTGAGCGCTAATTGATTAAAGCTCTCTCTTAATTGTTGATTGTTTCGATAGTTGGAGACTAATTTATACATAGGCACACTCCTAAAGCTCTTTCATATATATTTATCTTAACACAGCCTTCTTTGTTGGATATTTTTCAATCTTAAGTTAAAGTAATAAGAAAGAGTGCAAAAATATTTAAGAATCTGTAAATATTAGGTGGGAAACATGAATATCATATTAAAATATGAAGAAGTTGAGCGAAAGATTGATATCTCTGGGGTAACTTATGTTGCACAAATATATCAACTACAACTTACTGCACAAGGAATTTATTCATTTACATCCCAATTTCCGCATAAGGAAACATTTGATTTATCTTATAAGAAGTTCTCAAACGGGAATGGAATGCTATATATTCATACCATTCGCGGTGTCTTTAGCTTTCACATTGTTGAAGATGCAAATGATTTCATTCGAGCATATAAAAAACATATTAAGGGTCTGTAGTTTTGTTTTTATTGTTTAAAATACGTGTTCAAAAAGGACAGTAAAAAGGACCGAGAAGTTCAAGGCAGCGTAGCTTAGAGTAGCGGAATGTATGGTTTTAATACATGAGCAACGGAAAAGCAAGCTAACGCAGAAATTCGATGTGTCATTTTTGGTGGACTTTTCGAACAACCTCTTAAAATCAATTTTCATATAAAGGAGAGAAACAATGTGTCTAAAAAATTACCAACACGTGCTGAAGTAGACAAGCAGTATACATGGAATTTAAAGGATTTATTTTCTTCGGAGGAGCAATATGAAGCAGCGCTTGCCAAAGTTCAGGAAGATGTAGTGGCTTTCGAAACAACTTATAAAGGACAGCTAGCAAATGACCAGGTTCTATTAGAAGGATTACGCGCTTACCAGAAAATTGCTGAACAGCTCGTACCAATTGAAACCTATGCACGACTTTCATTAAGTGGGGACCAAACAGATGACGAGGCACAAATGCGTTCTAATAAGCTAGCAAGTATTTCTAGTAAAATTGGGAGTTCTCTCTCCTTTGTTCGAAGTGAATTAATGAATTTAGAAACAGAAAAATTAACTGCACTTAAAGATGCAGAGCCAGACTTCATGAAATACTTTGAACAAATTATTCGTGGTAAGCCATATCAATTAGCACCAGAAGTAGAAAAAACATTGGCTGCATATGCTTCTACCTTCCAAGCACCATATAGTTTATATAACACAACAAAGCTTGTTGACTTAAAGTTTGATGATTTTACAGTGGATGACAACACCTATTCCTTAAGCTACACCACCTTTGAAGGAGATTTAGAATCTACTCCTGACACCAATGTGCGTCGTGCTGCGTATAAAGCCTTTTATAGCCAATTACAAAACTACGAGCATACGACTGCGAAAACATATGACACTTTATTACAAACAGAAAAAACAACTGCCGATCTGCGTGGCTATGACTCTATCTTCGATTACTTACTACACAATCAGGAAGTAGATCGAAACATGTACAATCGTCAAATTGATTTAATTATGAATGAGTTGGCACCACATATGCGTAAATATGCAAAACTCTTAAAACGTATTCATAAGTTAGATCAAATGACTTTTGCAGATTTAAAGATTCCTCTCGATCCTGCATATGAGCCAAAAATCACTGTAGAGGAATCTAAAAAACATATTCTAGAAGGTCTTTCCATCATGGGTGATCATTATCTTGGCATGGTGGAACGTGCTTATGATGAACGTTGGATTGATTTTGTGAAAAATATTGGAAAATCAACTGGAGCATTCTGTGCTAGTCCATATGGTCACCATCCATATATTCTTATTTCATGGACAGGAAGTATGGAGGATGTATTTGTTCTTGCTCATGAGTTAGGTCATGCTGGACATTTCTACCATGCAAATGACTCACAATCTATTTTAAATGCACGTCCATCTCTTTACTTTATTGAAGCTCCATCTACAATGAATGAGATGTTACTTGCAAATCATCTTCTGAAAAACACGGATGATTTACGCTTCAAACGCTGGGTAATCTCTTCCATTGTTTCTCGCACCTACTATCATAACTTTGTCACACATCTCTTAGAGGGTGACTATCAACGCAAAGTGTATGAAATTATCGATGCTGGTGGTAGTGTGAATGCCAATGTATTGAATAAGCTAAAACGCGAGACATTGGAGCAATTCTGGGGAGATACAGTAGAAATAAATGATGGAGCAGAGCGTACATGGATGCGTCAGCCTCATTACTATATGGGCTTATATCCATATACGTACAGTGCCGGATTGACTGTCTCTACGGAAATGGCAAAACGGGTACTAAATGAAGGGCAATCTGCAGTAGAAGACTGGATTAATGTGCTGAACGCTGGTGGAACTAAGGATCCAATTGGCTTAGCGAAGATGGCAAATATTGATATTACAACAGATGAACCACTGAAGAACACCATTGCATATATTGGTGAATTAATTGATGAATTAGTTCAATTAACAGATGAATTAGAAGGTCAATAATACGTTTATAGCTATACTCCCTTTATAGTGGGCAGAGAAGTAGGAAGAATTCTCTTATGCTAGGAAGGGAGTATTTTTATGTCTAACACAACAAGCTAATCTTGCTTTTCATCCGAAAATTGATTCTTCATCAAGTTTATTTGATCAATCATTTCATTAGGCTTATCTGCTCTGAAAACAACAGTATTAACATGCCTTTTTCTGCCATAAGCACCTTTCATCAAAACTGGCTCTTCTAATAAAATTTCATAATGTGGAGTATCCATATTCAACAATGAATAATAGGTCGTTTTCGGTATTTTCTCTCCAATTCCTCCTTGAGCTTGAGCCGTTTTAATTGTTTCTATATTTCTAATATCTAATTCAATACTGCTTTGGTAGCCAAGACGTACAATGAGCTTATCTCGATGAATAATATGAGGCAAAAACTTGGTAGAATTATAAAGGCCCACCATATAAAACAGTGCGTAAACATTTAATACGGTAAAAATCCATGCTGCAATAGTACTCCATAACTGAATAATAAAGTGAAGTGCCACTCCCTCTATAGCAAGGAGAATGGAAAATACAATGATTACAGTTTTTATTTGTGAAGTTTTATGGTATGTATATGCTCCACTCTCTTGTTTCTTTGTCTTCTTAAACCATACCAATACTGCGTAATAGAAAACGCTGACTTCTGTTAAAATGGCTTCTAGCACAAAACCATTACCCAATTTTGGCTCGAGTGCTTTCCTTATTACCTCCAGAAAATTATAACGCTTATTCAAATTAATTCTCTTATATCGAATAATGCTTTTCACAATACTATATACAACAAAAATGAAGATACTAACTTCCAATATAGGAATAATCCATACTAGCATTTGATTTAAAAAGGCTTTTTGGGAAGTTGGGATAATAACATAGGTAATTCCTAAACATAAAATAAATGATAAATAGACTAATAATTTCGGCATAGCTCTAGGACGTATCCAAAAGAAATAAATACTCAATGGGCATAAAATCATTAAAGCTAAAGTTAATAATATTACGACTAAACTACTAACATTATTTAAACGCAAAATAATATAGCTACTTATTATTACAATAGAAAGTATCATAAGTAAAATGGGTATTTGCAGTCGATTACCTTTTATATTTATCCCCTCCTTTGGTATTATTTTCCTCATTTAATATTCTTGAGGCTTCTGAAGCATAATCCTGGAGCCCTTTTGATATAAGGGAAAAATAATATGTTGAGCTTTCTTCTATCTTTAGCTTCTCTAGTTCTTCTTGATATTCTGGTTCGATAACTTTGTTTAGAATCTCTCCTAATTGCTTCATTAAGCTTTGAACTTCTATAGCATTCGGGGGAACTCCATGCTCATAAAAACCTTGTAGCTTATTTATAGCAATTAACAGCTCGCGCTCGGTATTCAACTTCTCCTCTTCAGACAGATGTTGCATAAATACCTTGTCAACCATTGGCTTAGAAAGTTGATTAGATAACCAATCTTCCTGTCTTTTTTCAATTTGAATCGAGTGAATTATCGCTAGCAGTAGATCGCTTTCAACCTCTTCGTGCTGAATAATTTCTTCCACCCTTGAAATTGTCTGAATTACATTATCTATTTCATCTCTTTTTTTCTTGAGTAGCTCTTTTTGTTTATTCAATGTATCATGCACACTATTTGTGGAATGTTTAGAAAGACTTTCAATAATTTCCTTCAAAGAAAAACCTAAATATTTAAGTGTTAAAATTTTTTGCATTTTAACAATATCTGCATGATTATATAAACGATGACCTTTTTCATTATAATTCGTTGGAACCAATACGCCCTTTCGATCGTAGTAACGGAGGGTACGCTCTGTAACACCAGTTAGTTCAGCAAATTTTTTTACTGTATACATTTTTTCATTCAAATCTATTCACCTCTATTCAAATAGAATTTTACATCATGACGTTAGGTCAACGTCAAATTTATCTTTAAGTGCGTGTTCAAAAAGGTCAGTAAAAAGGACCGAGAAGTTCAAGGCAGCGTAGCTTAGAGTAGCGGAATGTATGGTTTTAATACATGAGCAACGGAAAAGCAAGCTAACGCAGAAATTCGATGTGTCATTTTTATTGGACTTTTTGAACAACCTCTTTAACTATATCCCCTAAAGCAGAAAAACAGCTAGTATCCATAAAAAAGTCTTGGATACTAACTGTTTTTCTAATCTATGATTTAACCCTTTGTAAAAATACGTTCTGCTAAATTTAGAATCCGTGCAGACACTTCACCAATTTGAAACGGTTTTAAAATATAGTCATCTGCACCATTTCTAAAGGCCTCAAGTACATATTCTTCTCCCGTTCTACCGGTTAACATGGAAACAATGACATCTTTAGAAGAATACTTTTTACGGATTTCTTTTAATATATCAATACCATTCATGTTCGGTAGCATCCAGTCAAGTAGGATGACATATTTATATCCTGGTTCAAACCAATCTGCTTTTAAAAATTTAAGTCCATCATCAAAAGCTAATACTTCTATATCAATGAGGTCATTTTTAGGCAGCTCAGCGAAATGTCGGATGATGATTTGACGAATTAAATTCACATCGTCTACCACAATAACACGTAGCTTCACCTTGTTCTTCACCGTCTCTAAAGTAGGATTGAAGAGAACAATTCTATTTCTACCTGCTTCTTTGGCAACATAAAGGGCTTTGTCTGCTGCTTCAAAAAGCTTTTTCTCATGTGTATATTCATCATTAATATCCATAATCCCAGATGAGAATGTTGTTCGAAAAAACTTACCACTACCTATAAACATCTTCTTTTCAAATAACTGACGTAGTTTTTCAATAATAGGATGAGCTTCTTCTTTCGTCGTATTTGGCATAAGTAATACAAATTCTTCACCACCGTATCGACAGAAGATATCTTGAGAACGCTTCATGTCCATCACAAGCTGCGCAAATCCTTTCAATACCTCATCACCGATTAAATGTCCATGTGTATCATTAATCTGTTTGAAAAAGTCAAGATCCATAACAGCAACGGTAAATACATCCTTATTATTCTTATATTCCTCGGTTAGCGTATGTAACTGGCTTTCTAAGAATTTACGATTATATACTTGTGTTAATTCATCCATTAAAACCGCATATTCTAATTCTTTACGATAAGCAAGGCGATTTTCTACATAAGCTATTAAAATATCTTTATCAATAGGCTTTGATATAAAATCCATTGCTCCAAGCTCATATGCACGGACTTTATTCTCTCTCTCATTAAAGCTGCTAATAATTGTAATAAAGGTACGATCCTTTTTAATACTTTCTATATTATTTAATATGGAAAATCCATCTGTATCTGGGAGCATAATATCTAAAAAAACAATTGCAGGTTGTAGCTCATAAATTAATTCCAGACCACGCTTACCATTATGGGCAACAATTACCGAATAACCTTTTGCTTCTAATATATTTTTTAAATAAGCAATAAACACAATATCATCGTCAATAATTAGAATAAACTCTTTCATCATACTTTCTTTATTCGTCCATTTCTCTATTTCTGAAAGATTATTTTTATCATGGAAAGACTGCATTTCCATAAGCGGCCCTAAAAAGGCTGACCATTGCTTTTTGGACCATAGTTGTTCACTATCTCCATCTAGCTTTGCCAGCTTTTTTGTTGCAATTGTCATTAATTCTGTTAACCCAATCGCCCCTGCAGTTCCCTTGATTTTCTGTAAAAAGAAATATATATCTTTTTCAGTTACGGAATCTGTTTCGCTCCATGTTTGAAAGTTTTCACGTATGCGCTGGTACACTAGATTTCCATACTTTTCCAAATCCATTCTAATCTCCCCATCAACCTTGCATTTTGTTCTTCATAAAGTATATCGTACTTTATTACTAAAATGCAGGAAAAATATACAAAAACTCGACGTTTTTCTAACAATTTCGATAATAAATTCTAAATATTTCCTTTTAATAAGTTATTATCCATAAAAACCAAAGGGACTGGTAAATCTAGTAAAAATATGGAGATAAAACTTGTTAACGCTTAAAAACAGAATCAATCTGTTTACGATCATAATCTAATATCCAAGCATTGAATTGTTCATAGACATGGGTAATTTTACTTGTCTTTGCTGCTAAAATATCACAACCCTGATCATCATAGGCATAAAAAATCGTTTGTTTCGTTTTATTCACCACATATACTGGCAGTTGATACTGTGGAATAATACCCATATCCTGATTACAAATTGCCTCTAATAACTTATGCATGCGTATTTCTTTGACTTTACAAGGCAGAACAAATCGCGAGAAGCATCTCTCTTCTTCTGGTAAATCTATTTTCTCTAAGGTAAGTTTCTTTAATATTTCCCTGTTTCTAACATAAGGGAAAAATAAATTTTGATGCTTATGTGGTAACTTCTTCTTATCAAAAACCTTTCCTCCAGTTGCGTCAACCAAAAGAAAGATGTCATCCTCCTTATCATTAACCGCAGAAAATAATGTTTTCGCGCGGTGATATACTTGCTGTAAATATGGACTATTAGGATAAGCAAGCTCATGTGAATAATCAATCCCAAGCTCAAAACGCAAAGCCGGTGACCATTCATAAAATAATCCTGGTGTGAGACTTAACTTTGGGAAGTATTCGTTAAGAAATATGTTTAATTTTGATGTCATAGCTGCTCCTCTTTCCTCTGAATAATATTTTATTTTAACATGCTTTTTTGTAGTTCCTTTCACATAATAAAACTTATATATATTATAAATTTTCGAAAATTTCCTTATATAATTTACAAACAATAGTATAATCAAACTATGATTCCTTAATATAAAGGAGGAGATTTTTTGAAGCTAACAAAAGCGGAAAAGTCTTGGATCTTATATGATTGCGGAAATTCAGCTTATTCTATTGCTATTACAACAGCCTTGTTTCCTATTGTATTTGGAATGTTTGATGGGGTTAATAATATGGACCTCGGCTATTTCAACTCTCTTGCAAGTATTATTGTTGCTGTTTTAAGTCCTGTACTCGGCGCTATCGCAGATTATAAGGACAAGAAAAAACGTTTCTTTACATTTTTTGCAGCGTTAGGGATTTTAACAACATTAGCATTCACATTTATTCCACCAGCAAGTGGACAGTGGCAATTATTAATTATTTTATATGTACTTTCTTGTATTGGTTTTGCTGGAGCAAATGTGTTCTATGATTCATTTTTAGTTGATGTCTCTTCAGATGATCGCATGGATAAGGTATCAACAAGTGGTTATGCTTTTGGTTACATCGCAAGTGTTATTCCTTTTGCACTTAGCTTAGGAGTTATTTATTTTATGGGCATGGATTTAGCACTTGGTTATCAAGTTGGCTTCTTTATTACTGCATTATGGTGGGGGTTATTCACCTTTCCAATGCTTAAAGATGTCCATCAGCGTCATTTTATCGAACCAGACCCGAAACCTATTTCCAATAGCTTCAAACGTTTAGGATCTACATTTAAGGAAATTAAAAAGTATAAAGTTGTGTTCATCTTCTTAATCGCATACTTCTGTTATATTGATGGAGTGGATACGATTATTAAAATGGTTGTGCCATATGCAACAAGTGTACTTGGGCCAGATGCATTTGATACATTTATGCTATTAGGAATTCTATTAATCATTCAGCTCGTAGCTTTCCCATGTGCATTACTTTATGGGACACTTGCTAAGAAATACTCCGCTCGAGCAATGATTATCTTCGGAATTGCGACATATACCATTGTCTGTCTTGCAGCATTTTTCATTTCCGAATTATGGCATATTTTTATTCTCGGAATCATGATTGGTTCTGCTCAAGGTGGAATTCAAGCACTAAGCCGCTCCTATTATGGAAGAATTATTCCAAAAGAACGTTCGAATGAATTCTTCGGTTTTTATAATATTTTTGGTAAATTTGCAGCTATCATTGGACCATTTTTAATGTCACTGACAACTACAGTTACAGGAGATGCAAGATATAGTATTTTATCGATTATTCCATTATTTATCATCGGTTTAATTGTGTTCTTACTCCTACCAAAAGAAGACACTTATAGAAAAGAAATCATAGGGTGATTAAATGAAGAAAAATAAACATGTTATTGTTATTTCATATGATGCATTTTCAAAAGACAACTGGGAAAGTGCCAAGAAAAAGCCACACCTAGCAAAGCTAATTGCTAAAGGGGCTTCAACAACTCAAGTACGAAGCGTTTACCCAACATTAACCTATGTGATTCATAGCTCTTATGTAACAGGTGCTTATCCTAATAAGCATGGGGTTTTTCACAATAACCCTTTTCAGCCTTTTGTACCTGTAGATGATCAGGATTGGCATTGGTATCGTGACGTTATTAAGCTTCCGACCATTTATGAAGCGGCTACAGCAAAAGGCCTAAAAACGGCAAGTAATCTATGGCCAGTAACTGGAAAAGCCAAAATAGATTATAATATTCCAGAAATGAAAGCAGTGCGTGGGGAAAATCAGGCATTAAAAGTTTTAAAAAATGGTAGTAAGCTCTATTCAGCAATGATGGAATTAAAATTCGGTAAGCTTCGCGACGGGATTAAACAACCCAATTTAGATGACTTTACTACGGCCTGTGCTGTAGAAACAATTAAAAAGAAAAAGCCTCATTTATTACTCACACATCTAATTGATTTAGATGAGCATAAACATCATCACGGCACAAAGGCAGAAATTATTGAGGATGTAATTGAACGAATGGATAATCGAATTGGTCAAATCGTTCATGCCACATATGAAGCTGGGATTGCAGATGAAACAACCTTTATCATTATTGGAGATCATGGACAACTCGATGTCCATTATAAAGTATATTTGAATCGCCTCTTTAAAGATAATGGATTAATTTACGAAGAAAATGGTGAAATGCATTGGCGTGCTTATGTGCAAAGTGCAGATGGCTCAGCTTATTTACATGTGAAGGAAAATGATACAGAAGCAAAAGATTTTGCGTTAAAACTATTAGAAGAAGCTTCTAACCAGTCCAAATACGGTATTGAAGCAATTTATAATCGAAGCCAGCTAGAACAGTTTCATGTAGAGGATAAATTCGAGTATATGCTCGAAGCAAAAGCAGGCTATGCCTTCGCAAATGAACATGATAAAGAAGTTATTGTGGACTTACATGAAAACGGTGAAAGGCATGCTACACATGGTTATTCACCATATAAAAAGGGATATACAAGTAATTTAATTATTACAGGGCCAGGAGTAAAAACCAATTATCAGCTAAAAGAAGCAAATGTAGTTGACCTTGCTCCAACCATTGCACATATTTTAGAGTTAGATTTTAAAGCAGTGGATGGAAGGGCTTTAACTGAAGTCTTTGAAGATTAAGGACGTGCGCTATGAGAAAAAGATATGCTTCACTTGATATTATTCGCGGGATTGCATTATTTGGTATTTTATTAATTAATATCCCATCCTATGGACAGGGTTTTACGGATGACCTACCATTGCCTTCTATGATGCAAGGAAATATAGTTGATTTATTACTCGCTATCTTTGTTGAGAAAAAATTCTACACGATGTTTTCCTTTTTATTTGGTGTAGGTTTCTTTATTTTTGCATCCAATGCTGTCGAGCGCGGGCAAAGACCATTATGGTTATTTAGTAAAAGATTATTTTTCTTATTCTTATTTGGTTTAATCCATATTTTTATCTTTACTGGATCTATTTTAGTCATTTACGCATTAATTGGACTGATTTTATTACCATTCTTCCATCGTAGCACGAAAACCGTTGGGATTTGGCTAAGTGTATTAATCGTAGCCCATTTCACTATTGGTCTCCTATTGTACTTTCAGGTCATCCATTCAGAGTTATTCGATAGTAATGATTTACTTATTGTTGCGATTAGCTTTATCACAGGATTATTTTTCGGGAAAATGGGCTGGCTTGAAGCAAATAAACGAACCAGTAAAGCATTAAAAACAATAGCCTTCATTACTGCTCCATTATTTATTCTTGGAGGGATATTAATCACTCAAGCATATGGTGGAGAAATAGCAAAAGTAATGCAGATTTCTAGTATATTTGCATTACCAATGAGTTATTTCTATCTTGCTATTCTCTTTCTTATTTTTAATCAAGATAAGATGGCTATGCGTTTTGGTGGTGTTGGACTAGTTGGAAAAATGGCATTTACAAACTATTTGACGCAGAACCTACTTGGTGTCATGCTTATTTCACTCTTACAATTACAAGTTGTCACCTTCATAGAGTCCCTATGGCTTTCCGTTATTATTTATGGAATTCAGTTGGTTTGGAGTATACTTTTCTTTGAAAGATGGTCTATTGGTCCATTCGAGTGGATTTGGAGAAAATGCACCTATGGATTTAAATATCAGCCTCCTGAAGAAAAAATCGTTAAATACTAATTTTCTCTATTAATAATTATTCAAAAAAATCTCCCTTTCTTCAAAATGGAGTTACTACATAACCATTTTAGAAAGGGCGATTTTTTATAGACTTTATATGTTTATTATGGCTTTGGCTGTTGTTGTGTAATACAGTGAATATTCCCCCCACCAAAGCTGATTTCTCTTGTTTGAACTTGAATAATCTCTCTATCTGGGAAAATCTTTTGAAACATTCCTAGAGCTACTGTATCTTGGGGATCATCAAATGCAGGTAATATTAAACCACCATTACATAAGTAGCAATTGACATAGGAGCTTGCAAAGGTTAATCCTTCCATTCTTTGATAGCTATCAATAGCAAAATCAATTCCAGCACTTTCCTCTGCAGACATAGCTTGCTGAGTAGGAAGAGGTATTTTATGAATTTTAAGTTTCCTTCCTTTGGCATCTTGTGTGTTACTCAGCTGCTTATATGCATCCTGTAAAACCGTATAATTGGGATCATTGATATCATCCGTCCAGCTCATAACTACCTCGCCTGGACGGGCAAAAAATACAACTTCATCAACATGTCCATCTGTTTCATCATTAACCATGCCATTTTTTAACCAAATGACCTTATCAATGTTTAGATAATCGGATAATTTCTTTTCAATTTCCGCCTTTAACATATTCGGATTACGATTTGGGTTTAGAACACACTGCTCTGTAGTAATTAGGGTTCCTTCCCCGTCAACTGTAATTGCTCCACCTTCTAAAATGAAGTCCTGAGCATCATACCGATCAATTCGCTCTATGTCTAATACTTTTTGTTTTACTTGGCTATCTAAGTCCCAGGGGAAATATAATCCTTCATCAATACCTCCCCATGCATTAAAGCCCCAGTCTATTCCACGAATTCCCTCTTGATCATTTATTACAAATATTGGCCCAATATCACGCATCCAAGCATCATTAGATGACATTTCTACAATACGAATACTAGAAGGTAATATAGATCTTGCATGCTCATATTGCTTGGCAGACACACATATTGTAACAGGCTCAAATTGAGAAATTGCCTTAGCAACATTAGCAAACGCTTGCTGTGCAGGCTTAGCTCCTAGTCGCCATGTATCTGTTCTTTCGGGCCATAACATCCATGTTCCCGTATGTAGCTCAAACTCTCCAGGCATTCTATACCCATCAAATCTCGGAAAACTATTTAGTGTTTTAGACATTTTTCAACTCTACTTTCCATTATTTTTCTCATCATACAATACTTTCCCATCCATCATAGTTAAACTTACCTTTGCATCACGAATTTCTTCTGCAGGTATCTCAAAAAGGTTGCGATCTAATACAACGATATCAGCGCGCTTCCCTGCTTCAAGGGAGCCTATTACAGAAACAAATTCAAGAAAACAATAATGGAGTAAGTTGATCATTCCGTAAAGGCAGCGAGATTTTCCAATGTGGAGTTTAAACCAACATCATGGTCTTCCTTCCTTACTCCTTTGGGTACATTCTCACAAATAACCGTAACCTTTGTACCATTCGAAACAGGTTCCAATACCCAGCTTTGAATCATCTCACCTGAAAAGGCGGGATCATCCGAATCAAATATGATCGATTGCACAATTCGTTTATTCGGAATCAATTCTAAAAATTTTCCTTGCATTGCATCTGTGTTTTCTGATGTCTTACCACGTACGGGGTTAGATTCTTCATAGGTAAGAATAATGCTAAAAAATCCTCCTTCCACAGGATCAAATCTGTCGATATACCCTTTCATCCCCTGCGGTGGAAGCCACGAAATCATTGAATTTGGATCCAAAAAGGCCTGATAAATGTTTTGCGTAGATGAATTAATTACTCTTGAAGCAGAATCTGTTCTTCTATTACTCAAAAATAACCACTCCTTCTAGACTTTTAGTTATTTTTGAGTATAGCATATAGTGAACTTCCAAATTTCTTTTCGATTGCTAAGAATAAAGGAACTTAGTTATTAACTAGTAGACTTTAATAAACTACCTAAAGAAAAGACCATTCCAGCTTATTTATAATGATTGTGTCTTTTATACTAAACTGCACTTGCCCAACGCTTTTACGGTCGTTTTTCTGTAGATTTTTTGTTTAATATTTCCCTAAATCGGGAAATAAAAAATAATGTTTTTATATTTTTAAAAACAACTAGAAGATCATAATGTGGAAGGTGAAAGATATGAAGAAGTTTCAATGGTTAATCAGCATGATACTGATTATTTCCTTACTTACAGCTTGTGGAGATAAAGAAGAAAATTCCGGAAATGAAGAATCTCAAAATAAGCAGGAGGAAAGTGAACAGCAAGAAGATAGCGATATTCCAACTGATATACCCGAAGATATCTTTTTTGAAGCAAGTATGGTCGAAGATATCGTTCGTGATACTGGCCGTTTTATCGTGGAGGAATTTGGCTATCAGTCCAATGTAAATAGTGATATAAAAGATGGGCCAAATACTGTCGGGCTACAAGAAGTACATGGTTACTTAGGACGCTTCTATAATGAGTCAAGTTCGATTCGCTTTAATAATAATAGGATTGAAATGACTTTAATTGGCGAGCTTGGAGAAGATTATGATGATACATATCTAGATGCAATGATTCGTACGAAAAAACTATTGGATTTCCTCTTTACCTATAGCTCCGTTGATTTAGAATTAGTAAGTATTGATTGGTACTATCCTTATAAACTCGGAGCAGCGGATGATGGATATACACTTTATCCAGTTTATAGCACAAGCCTGTCTCGTGAGGAATACCAAGAAGGATGGGAAGATCTTCAAACAGATGAGATGACTTTAGAAAATATTCAAGTTCCACATATGATCGAACCAAAGGATGCACTGATTATGCCTTTTGTCGATGATTATGATCGTCATGATAAAGTTGGAGAAGAATATGATATGAATGGATTTAAAGCAACATTAATTGATGGAGAATATGTTGAGTCCATTAACGGAGAGACAGCGCAAGAGTATTGCTCTCAGACAAGGAATTGTGAAACATTTATTCGTCTTAACTTTAACATAAAAAATGAGCGTGATTATCCAATTACTGTAAGTGCTGATTCGTTAATTCGTTTTCCTTTTACGGATGGCGAGGAACAAGGTGCTTTCATGATGTATCCTGATCCTATCGAAGGTGTAGAAACATATGTCGAACTACAACCGGGTGAAGAAGCTATAATTAGTCCGCACTATCCGATGCAAGGTGATGTTGAATATCCAGGCATTACCCTTTCCACTGCTCATATGGATATTGATAGAGAATTACGCACCACATATGATGCGAGTTATATTTATACTTGGTTACTTGAAGATGTGATAAAAGAATAATGTATATAGCAATCACCTCCCTACTTGAACTGACCCCTGTCAAGTAGACAGGAATAAAAAAGCACAATTTATGCGACCTGAGTCCTGAAATGATAGGGACTCAGGTTGTTTAATTTCTTTTGGAAACGTTGATAGTTATAAAATCTAATGTATTTATTTACCGCATCTTTTACCTCTTTACCTATTTTGAATGAATATAAATTGAAACACTCACTTTTGAAGTGACTAAAAAAACTTTCCATACAGGCATTGTCCCAACAGTTTCCTTTCCTGGACATACTTGCTTTTATCTGATATTTTTTAAGTAGGTTGTTATATTGACGGGATGTATACTGGAACCCTTGATCACTATGCAAGAGGACTCCTTTTACATTCCTTTTTTTCTTTGCTTTTTCCAAGGTATCTATTACCAGTTTCAGGTCATTCCTTCGACTTACATGGTAGGCAACAATTTCACTGTTATATAAGTCTTTTATAGCTGATAGATATAGTTTTTGTCCGTTAAACATCAGGTAAGTAATATCCGTTACCCACTTTTCATTTGGCCTGGAAGCCACAAAATCCCTGTTTAGATGGTTGTCTGAGACTACATAGGCTTCCTTCTTTCCATAATATGGTTTCCTCTTTCGGATGACTGCCTGTATACCCATCTCGCTCATAAGTCGCTGTATGCGCTTGTGATTAATATGAAGGCCGTAAACCTTCTTTAGCCATACCTGGATTCGTCGATATCCGTAGATACCCTTAAGCTTTTTATGGCATTCCATGATTTTTTTCTTAATGCCTTCTTCCTCTATTTGCTTTTCTGTAAATGTTTCTTGTCTTTTTATCCACTTATAATATCCACCTTTTGATACTTGTGCTAGCTTACATAATAATTGAATAGAATAGTTCCCCTTAGCCATTTCATAGATTACTTCGTATTTCTTTTGTGTTGATACTTCTTTCATTCCTCCTTTCACTTCTTTAAGAGCTTTTTTAGCATTTCTACCTCGGCTTCTAAATATTTAATTTTTTCTTCAGGAGATTCAGGAAGGGCTCTCGGTCTGCCTTGACCAGCTCCTCTTGCCTTACCTCGTTTTTCCTCAAGTCCTTTTGTTCCCTCAGCCTTAAAGTGGTTAACCCATCTTCTTACTTGATTTTTATCAATTTTCATTTCTCTAGCTATTGTGTTATAACCCATCCCGTCTTTGAGGTAAAGGTTAACAACTTTCTTCTTAAAGTCGATATGATAAGTTTTTCGTTTCTTCCCCACAAAAAATCCCCTCCATAGTAGACAGATTAGCGTGCTTTCTTTTTTCTGTCTACTATAGGGGGATCATACCAACTGGAAGGTGATTGCTTTTTTGAAAAAATATAGTTATTGTTTATTTTTTCTTTCTATTGATATTTTTGAAAAAGCATTAAAATATGGTGCAGATGCTTTTTTAAGCCATTTTAACAGGACATGTAAAAAGATCATGAACCAGAAAAATCCAGCACTTAGTGTCATGAAAATACTTAATAATGTAAGCAGTAAATCATCTGTTTCAAAATCAGATAGGCTTGTTGCAAATCTCCCATATACATATGGAGCAATTAAAATAAAGTAACGCTTCACTAAATTCCACCATATCCCTACTTCTAACTTCATACGTACGCGCAAGATTAATCCACCAATTGTTATTCCTTTTGAAGAATATGGTAAAACAACAATGAGTAAAAATAACGTGAGCAAAACACTTACTATTTCAGAAAAGAAAAAGGCAATCAAACTAGCGATAAATGTAGTAGCAATGATGTTAATGAGCATCTCCACTAATTGGATACCATAAGATGCCTGGCTTTCCTGCCTATACTTTAAATCAGCCGCTTGAATTTTTGCTTTGGATGGAATAAAGAATAATAATATGGGTGCCAAGAAATATCCAATAGTTGCCCCAAGTGTATTTAACATTAAATCATCAACATCAAAAAAACGATATGGACATTCATAAATGCCAAAAATCCCTGTCCGCTGTGTTACTTCGAAAAATAATGATAATGCAAATCCAAAAAGGAATGCTACATACCATTTACCACGCTTTTGGAAATAAAATCTTAAATATACACCTAACGGAATCAAAAGAAAGATATTAAAAATGACTTGATATACACTACGTGCTCCAATCAATAACTTATATGTAGTAAAGGAATTCCAAACAACTCCTGTTTCTCTAGCAATATCATCTAAAAATTGAAATGGTTTTAGCTGTGAAAACATTTGATTTACCATATCACTACAATTTTCCATTGTTTGTGGCAGTGGTAGAATTACTAAAAAGAATGCTGTCATTAAATAAAAAAGAAAACTTACTAAAATAAATGAACGCCAGAAGTTAAAATAACCATGCTTTCGATATTGATAAATGATCCATGGTAACGAAAATAAATTTGCTAAAATGAAAAACACGGCTAATGAAGATAATATAGGAATTAAATGAATAGACAAGATACTCCTCCTTCTGTACTCATTTGATTACTACTAAGCCAACTGCACTATTTCAAAATATATAATTCACTAACTCATACTTGAACTACCCCCACTTATCGACCTCACATCTGATTGAAGTGGGAGATTCTTGGGAACAGGGCTTACTTGTTGACGTATTTCTTTGTCAACAGAGGTTTCTCTTATGAACCAAGCTATCCCCGTAGTCCCTACGGTTCTATATTTCATTTAAGCTGAGTTTAAGCTACTTAAACCCTCCGCTAAGATATTTTTACTAGCATTGATATCTCTATCGTACTGTGCATGACAAACAGGACAAGCCCATTTTCTGATTTCAAGCGTTTTCTTGCCAGCTCGATGTCCACAATCGGAACAGATCTGGCTAGACGGAAACCATCTACTTATTTTCACGAGTGTTTTATCGTACCATTTCGCTTTGTATTCTAATTTAGTTACAAAGGCAGACCAGGATAGTAGGTGTTTTGTCGATAGACAACCAACATTCATGTACCACTTATTTACCAAGTTATTGAATTTCTCGTTCTTTGAAGTGGGGGTTTTCTGTCAAAAACACGATAAATGACAAGCTACAATATAATTAGGTTTCTAATTCTTTCAATCTGTTAAATAAATAATAAAATGTATCTCAACCCAAATAGTAGTTGAAAAAATAGAAGATGCGTAGAAATCCCCCTAAACCACCGACAGATTTCTATCTATGTTTAAGGGGATTTTAATTTATATAGTATTAAGTTGTTTTTAAATCTTTTAACATACTACTATTCCAATCTCGTAGTAATAATATAGCCATCCACATTATTTCCAGATATTTCATATGTACCAACAGGAGCTTTTGCCTCTTCTACTTCTTCTACGTACTGTACAACGTATTTCACACCTTGGATACGTTGCATGTAAGATCCTTTTCTTTTTATAAAATCAAGATATTCCTCAAGGACTAAATCTTTCTTCTGCATGATTTTACTATGTGGTAATCCTACATAGCGAAAATGCCATGGTTCATAGGCAATTTCCGTAATATCTATTTTATGCTCTGGATAACGTAAAATGAAACCAAAGTTTGCAGCATTTTTTGCGAGCCATTTCCCTTCTTTTGCATCTTCCATTCTATCTACTGTCGATCCAATATCAATGGCTAGTCCTGTTTGATGTTCACTATAGCCTGCTGGCAGTGCATAATCCGAACCATGTTCTTCAAAAAGCCCTGCTTGTTGTTCTTGATTACGATAAGTACTATTGATTTGAAAGTTTTCTACTCCATCCTCAGCGGCAGCTTCAAACATCTCAAACAATGATTGCAAAACCTCGGTTTGTAAATAATAGTCTTCATTAATAACAACATTTTCTGCAAAGTCTGATGGAAGTAATTTTAAATTATCTGGCTCAGACTGAACTGCTATTGCTTTGTTCACTAAAATAAGTTGCCCTTCTGAAATAGAATGCTCAATTAATGAAATTTCTTCTTCAAAAGCAGGCATGCGATTATAAAAAAATAGTACCGCACAAAGTAAAATAAATATAATTGCAATTATCTTTTTCAAATTCCTCTTCCTCCTTACCGATAAAACCAGTATGAAGAGAAGAACTTAAATTAATCTGATGAAATTTCTTAAGTTTTTCTTAAGCTTTTGGCAAAACAACCTCAAAATAGATCTTTTCATTTTCAAAACGAGCAGAGATGAGGCCACGGTGCTTTTCAATAATTGTTTTGGCAATAAATAATCCAAGCCCTGTTTGTTTCCTATCACTTGTTCTCGCTTGATCAACTGTATAAAACATATCAAAAAGATGGGCCATATCTTCTTCCGTAAGTTTTTCTGCCTTATTACTTACTTGTATATGCACATTAGTTTCTATTTCTAAAAGTTCAATGCCAATCGGTTCAGAAACATCCCCATATCGAAGTGCATTGCTAAGTAAATTTTCAAACACACGAGCTAATTCATTTCCATTTCCTCTTACAAATATAGCTTTATGTATCTGTGCATCTACCACAGCATTTGCTTCGTTTACAAGTGGGTACATTTCTTCAATTAATTGATGTAGTAGCTCTTGTATGTTAATTTCTGTCTCATCCACCATATCTAAAGATAAGTCTAGTTTAGAGATATCAAATAATGTCTCTATTAATTCTTCTAAATACTTCGCCTTTGTATAAGCTGTTTTCACATATTCCTCTGTGTGTTTACTACCAACAGATTGTCCACTTTTGAGCAAATTTAAATAACCAATTACTGAAGTTAATGGTGTACGTAAATCATGCGCTAGGTTGGCAATTAACGTTTCTTTGCTTATACGAGATAGCTTCTCTGCCTCAATCGCTTGTTTTAGTCTTAAGCTTGCTTCATTAATATCAGAAGCAATTTGTTTAAATTCATCCTTTGATTCAATTTTTATTTGATGGGAAAAATCGCCCGCTGCCAAATGGTTAATTCCCAGAGAAATTTCTTTTAAATACTTTGTATATGTGCGTGTAAGCAGATTGAAAATGATAATGGCTAATGGAACGAAAATAATTAAAAACACATTAATATCACCAATATTAACCATCACTTGACGTACATACATAAGAAAATCGCCATAATAAACATTATTTGTATAATAAAATTGAAGTACTTTATAAAGTAGAAACGTGATTGTTGCAGCAAGCAACAAGCTTAATATAAATAGATAAATAATTCGCATCCGGAAACTATAAAAGAATTTAGTCATTGATTTTATATCCTACTCCCCATACAGTCTCAATAAGCTTCTTTACTCTACTTGTGTCTTTTAGCTTCTTACGTAGTGTACGGATGTGAACCATTACCGTATTTGCTCCTTCAAAATAGTCTTCCTTCCATACTTTACGGAAAATTTGTTCCGAACTAAAAACTTGATTTGGAGAAGTAGCAAGTAACATTAAAATATCAAATTCCTTTGGTGTTAATGTGACGAGCTCTCCTTCCACATATATATTTCTTTTATCTGGTTCAATAACTACATGCTTTAAAGTGATTGTATCATCCGCTTGCGGTTTCTCCCATTGCTTGATTCTGCGCAATTGCACATTTACCCGTGCCACTAGCTCTAATGGATTAAATGGCTTTGTCATATAATCATCTGCTCCAATAACAAGTCCACTAATTTTATCAAAATCAGATGTTTTTGCACTCAGGAAAATAATCGGTATTTGATCTGTCAGCCTAATTTGCTTAAGCACTTCATAACCATCTAATTTAGGCATCATAATATCTAGAATAATTAAATCGACAGCATGCTCACGAAATCGCTTTAAACCTTCCTCACCATCATGAGCAAGAATTGTTTGAAACCCTTCTTGTTTTAAATGAATAGCTACTAAATCGGCAATTTCTTTTTCATCGTCAATTATTAAAATTGTCCTTTGCTGCAAGCATGAGCCCTCCTTTTCAAAGCAAAATTGCTGTAATTTATATATGGATTTCTAATTACTTTCATCATGCAATATTAATGATTGTAAAGCAAATATGAATGGTTTTATCGATGTTTCTGAAAATTCACTTTAAAAAATAATAAATCTATGGTTTCATTAGAGGTAAGCATAAACAACAAGGGGTGGAAAAAATGTATGTTCCAGGGCATTTTAAAGTAAAAGATGAAAAGGAAGTTTGGGAGTTTATTAAAGAGCATTCCTTTGGGATCCTTGTTACTACAGAAAATGGCAAACCAATCGCAACACATTTGCCTTTTCAGTTAGTAGAGGATGAAGAGGATTACTATCTTTCTAGTCATATGGCATTAGGAAATCAGCAATGGAAGTCATTCGAGCAAAATGAACAAGTGCTTGTTATTTTTCCAGGACCTCATTCTTACATTTCTTCTTCCTGGTATAAGGAAGTAAATGCTCCAACATGGAATTATCAATCCGTCCATGTCTATGGTTCTCTTCGCGTAATTGAAACAGATGAGCTACGCAATGATCTGTCTTCTTTACTAGAAAAATATGAAAAACATCGTGAAAATGGTGTATTATGGGGCAACACTTCTCCTAAAGGGTTTGAGAATCAAATGAAGGGTGTTGTTGGATTTAAAATTAAGATTGAAGAATTACAAGCTGCTTACAAACTAAGCCAAAATCGTACCGATGAGGATTATAAAAATATTATTGAAAACCTGAAGAAAGAGGGAAGTACGGATGCCGAGCAAATGGCAAAAATACTTGCTAAGCAACGAGAAGTATAAAAATAAAGAGAGCGCATGATTTTTACTCAGTCATGTGCTCTTTTTGAACAATTTATTTACCTCAACTTCAAGCATTGCCAGCAGTGGAAAATCTGGAATTCTTTTTGTTAGTACATCCACAAGCGAGGTATAGTACCATGCTTGTTGTTCCTTACCACGATTAAAGCGTGACCAAATAGCATCATGGTGAATGGCATAATCCAAAACAATGGAACGAACATTATGTAGTTTATCCGCACAGGCGACCATGCACATTTCTTCAGTTGCTGTAGAAAGCAGGAATTTAATAGTATGTTTCTTGCGTTCTTCCCAGCTTAATGCTCGATTTGGTTCAGAGCTTCCTTTTACTAATTCAAGGACCTCCTCCCCGAAGTTTTCTAAAATCTCATTTTCTGTTACAGCTGTGTCTTCCAATGTATCATGCAAGTACCCAGCCATAATAAGCTCTGATGCACAGCCTGCTTCTGTCAAAAGTGTTCCTACCATAAATGGGTGGGTGATATAAGGAATTGTAGTATTCTTTCGATACTGTCCTTCATGAGCATTTGTAGCAAATTGAATAGCTCGATTCAAACGATCTAATGTTTCAATATTCATTATAAGCGTACCTCCGAAAAGTTTATCTTCTATTTTATCTATGGGAATAAATGGATATAGGAGATTCCATGTGGGAATGAAGGAGAATATTTGAAGTTAATTTAATCGTCGCATTTTTTAGGATAGATCGACAAAGATAAGGAATCAAAAAAATAGACTCCTTATCTATAAGGTTATTTATTCAATTTTTTTCTTAGGGACATACTTAAAGACTTCCTCTGATTCAAAAAAATCAACTAGGCGATTGACCCAGTCAAAGTATGCCATTGATTCTTTTGTATCTTCTATATACATCTCTACTAATTGATGTTCCTCTTCTGATAAATCATCAGATGCATGTAATTCTTGTAAGTCTTTGTAGATAGTTTGATCAGTTCGGGTGTTTCGCATTGCAACTGTTTTCCAGTTTGACGTAAACAAAGAAATAAATGTGCGATAATAATCTTCCTCCACACGATAATAATCTTTTCGAGTTCCTTTTACAAACACTTTTTCAGCAATATTTAAGTGTACCATCTCTCTAACCACCTGGCTCATTCTTGTCTTACTCATACCCGTTCTTTCAGAAAGCTCGTCCAAGCTTAATGGCTTATTCTCATAATAAATAACTGCTAGTACATGACCAATCGTACTGGGAAATCCATATGATTTCATATTTGCCATTATCTGTTGGATGAATTTATCTTGAATTTCCTCTAATTTTTTATTCATTATAAAAACCACCCCTTCTCTCGTTAAATTACGGAGTATATTCTTATTCTATCACAACTTTTTTCACCCCCACATCCGCAAATAAGAGCGTATACGAAAGAAAACAGGAGTAATAATAAGAATGAGGGACTTATAGTTGGTATAAACAAAAATGTTTATGATATTTACAGAGATACACCACTATACGCGATTTTCTATTCATCACGCTTTCCCTTACACTTAATAGGTAGATAAAAATGAGACTTCATCAACAGGGAGGCTACGGCTTTCCTTTGTTGGTTGCTAGTTGATAAAACAAGGAGTTCAGTTGTTAAAGATATACTCCGCAAAAATCGAAAATAGTAAAGCGAGGTAAAAGTTTTGATACGGTTAGAAAAAGTGAATAAGACGTATGAAGGCGGGGTTCACGCTCTGAAAGATATTAATTTAACCTTTGAACAAGGAAAAATAAATGTCTTAATTGGACCTAGTGGTTGCGGAAAAACAACAACCATGAAATTACTAAACCGTCTAACAGAGCATACAAGTGGGACGATTACTCTCAACGGACAGAATATTCAGGAATTAAGCCCTGTTCAACTGCGACGTAAAATGGGATATGTTATCCAAAATATCGGTTTATTCCCACATATGACGATTTTTGAAAATGTAGCTGCTGTTCCAAAGCTTTTAAAATGGGACAAAAAACGCATTTATAATCGTGTAATTGAATTATTAGAAATGGTAAATCTAGATCCAGAGATGTATAAAGATCGTTATCCATCAGAACTAAGTGGTGGACAACAGCAACGTATTGGAGTTATCCGCGCATTAGCTGCAGAGCCAGAAACGATTCTAATGGATGAACCATTTAGCGCCCTTGATCCTATTAGTCGTGAACAGCTACAAGATGAGCTTGTTCGATTACAAGAAGATATTCAAAAAACCATTGTTTTCGTTACACATGATATGGATGAAGCGCTAAAAATTGCCGATCAAATTATTTTAATGAAGGATGGGCATGTCGTTCAAAACGGAACACCAGAAGAGCTCATCTCCAATCCAGCTGATGAATTTGTAGAAGATTTTATTGGTAGTAAACGTATTAATAATGGATTTGATTTACCAGCAGTATCTAAATTAATGAGCAATGACTTCACTTCTATTACAACAGAAGCAACAGTCGCTGATGCCATTGATGTTATGATGAAGCATCAATTGGAGGCACTGCCAGTTGTGAATAATGAAGGAAAATTTGTAGGGATGCTTCATTTATTTACAGCTCTCCAGAAGGTCGATGATCCGATAGAAAATATCGTACAATCGACTACCACTTTATTTCCAAAAATGGATGGGAAAAAGGCTTACGAGGCTTTTTCAAATTCTAATCTTTCTTCTCTCCCAGTGTTATCAAAATCAAAAGAACTGATTGGGATGCTAGACAAAGACCTTCTTGTTCGGGATATCTACGATATTCTCGATCAAAAGAGTGGTGATCAGTAATGGATATGATTTCGGATTACATTGAATATTGGCAGGATAGGTATGATGATATTTTTAAGCATTTGCTAGATCATATTCAAATTTCCTTTCTAGCAATTGCATTAGCTGTTATCATCACTATTCCTATTGCTGTTTTTATGACTAAGATGAAAAGTAACTTTCTTAGAAACTCTATTTTTAACATAGCAAATATTTTACAAACCATTCCTACGATTGCTATGTTTGCGCTTATGATTCCACTTCTTGGAATTGGTTTTAAACCAGCAGTACTAGCACTATTTTTATATGCGCTCTTACCCCTGCTTCGTAACACTTATTCAGGGATGATGTCTATTGATCCGGATACGGTAGAAGCAGCAAAAGGAATGGGATACAACAAATTTCAACGTATTTTTAAAGTAGAATTACCAATGGCTTTCCCTTATATCATGTCAGGGATTCGTATTACTACTGTATATATCATCAGTTGGACTACGCTAGCAGCGGTTATTGGCGCTGGTGGATTAGGTGACTTGGTATTATCAGGAATTGGTCTTAATAACCAACAGATGATCTTTACAGGGACAATATTAGCAGTGCTTTTAGCTGTATTATTAGATCTTATTTTCGGAAAAATTGAACGCAAATTTACTATAAATGCATAAAAAAGAAAGGTGTCGTTTATTAATGAAAAAAATTAGTATGATTTTATCAATTGGTTTACTAGCTATTTTTCTAGTAGCATGTGGAAACAATGATACAAATGAAGCTGGTGGTAAAATATTCAAATTTGGTGCACAAACATATACAGACCCTAAGCTTATGGGGCAGATTGTAAAACAGTTGATTGAAGATCAGACAATTCACGAAGTAGAAATTACAGAAGATATTCAAGCTACTCCTCAGGTAATCGGTGCATTAGAAAAAGAAGAGTTTGATTTTGCATTAATGTTCTCAGGAGAAGTATACAACAACTATTTTGATGATGATGAAATAGAGTTTACAACCGATGCAGAGGCAACAATGCAACAAGCACAAGATTTATTTAAAGAGCATTATGGTTTTGTTTGGTATGATACTGCTGGTTTTGCTAATCAGTATGGAATTGCTGTTAAGGAAGAATTTGCTGAAGAGAATAACTTATCAACAATGTCTGATTTAGCTCCAATAGCTGCTAATATGACAATGGGTGCTGACTCTACTTGGAGAGAAAGAGAAATAGACGGATATGGACCATACCGTGAAGCATATGGATATGAATTTAAAGATGTTCTTGGAATGGATACATCTTTAATGTATGAAGGAATTTCTGGTGGAGATGTTGATGTAATCACCGCTTATACAGTTGATCCACATGTTAATGAAAATAACCTAATTTTACTAGAAGATGATTTACAATTCTTCCCTCCTTATGAAGGTTCAATTGTTACAAGAGAAGATATTGTAGAAGAGTACCCAGAAGTAGCCGAAATTCTCGATTCGATTGTTGGGATTATTTCAACAGAAGAAATGACAGAATTAATCGGTGAAGTAGATCTTGATGGTCGTTCAACTGCCGAAGTTGCGAAAGAGTTTTTACAAGAAAAAGGACTACTAGATTAAAAAGTTAGGAGCATACATCTTGAGAAGAATCGGCATCATTGTAACTTTTAGCCTGCTTGTTATTTTTCTTGTAGCATGTGGTGGAAACAAAGACACAAATGAAGCTGGCGGAAAAATATTCCAGTTCGGAGCACAAAATTGGTCAGATCCTAAAATTATGGGGCAAATTGTAAAACAGTTAATTGAAGATCAAACAATTCATGAAGTAGAAATTACAGAAGATATTCAAGCCAGTCCACAAGTGATTCATGCAATGATTCAAGATGAGTTTGATATTGCCTCATTACTTTCAGGTGAAATATATAACAACTGGTTTGATGAGGACGAAGTAGAATTTACAACAGATCCCGAAAAAACCATGGAACAAGTGCAGGATTTATTTAAAAAGCACCACGGTTTCGAGTGGTACGACTCTATTGGCTTTGCCAATCAATATGGGCTAGCCGTTAGAGAAGAATTCGCGGAGGAGCATAATTTATCAAAAATGTCAGATTTAGCTCCATTAGCTGCAGATATAGAGATGGGTGCAGATACTACTTGGAGAGAAAGGGATATTGATGGTTATGGTCCTTACAGCGAAACATATGGATATGAATTTAAAGATGTTCGTGGAATGGATGCATCTTTAATGTATGAAGGAATCTCTAGTGGGGATTTAGATATCATCCTTGCGTATACAATTGATCCACAGATCAATGAGCATAATTTAGTTTTACTTGAAGATGATTTTCAATTCTTTCCTCCTTATGAAAGCTCAATAGTTACGAAAGAAGAGATTGTAGAAGAATATCCAGAAGTAGCAGAAATTTTGGAGTCACTGGTTGACTCTATCACAGCAGAAGAAATGACAGAATTAGTCGGAGAAGTAGATCTAAAGAATCGTCCAACTGCTGAAGTTGCGAAAGAATTTCTACAAGAAAAAGGTTTATTGGACTAAAAAGAATAAGGTGAATATACATGGAGTTTTTTAAAGAACTATTCAAATATATGTCAGACAATAGCTCAACATTATTAGATCTGGCGGGAACTCATATATTGATGGTCATTTATGGATTAGCATTAGCTCTTGTAGTCGGGATTCCTCTAGGGATTCTTGCTGCAAAAGTAGAGCGATTGGCACCTATTATTATGTCGATTGCCAATGTACTACAGTTAATTCCAAGCTTGGCTATGCTAGCGATATTAATGCTTTACTTTGGCATGGGATTCCAAACAATGGTATACGGATTATTTTTCTATTCCCTACTACCGATTATTAGAAATACCTATGTCGGAATTAAGGAACTAGATGATAGTATTGTTGAAGCTGGTCGTGGACTTGGGATGACAGCATTCCAGCTACTACGTAAAGTAGAACTCCCATTATCTATTCCATTTTTAATGGCTGGTTTACGTGTTGCTGCTGTTATTGCCATTGCTGTTGCTTGTATTGGACCATATATTGGTGCTGGTGGATTAGGCTCAGAAATCATATCTGGAATCAGCATGCAAAACAATATAAAAATTTATGCTGGAGCTATTCCCGCAACTATTATGGCTATTATAGCTGATCTTATCTTAGGAATATTAGAAAAACGAGCAAAAGCTCGAACAGCGTAAAATGCATCTTAAGAAGTTCCCATAAGAAAGGGCGATCTAGAAAGTCTTCTTTAAGACTTGGATCGCTCTTTTTTCAAATGAAAACATAATGGAGAGATAAAATGAAAGATAAAATTTTTACACATTTAGATAATTTATATGATGAAATGGTTTTATTACGTCGCGATTTTCACATGTATCCAGAGCTTTCTTTTCAAGAAGAACGTACTGCCCGGGTCATTGCTGATTATCAACAACGTTTAGGCTTAGAAGTGCGCACAAATGTAGGTGGTAATGGTGTAGTAGCGACCTTACGGGGTAAATACCCTGGTAAAACAGTAGCTATTCGTGCTGATTTTGATGCCCTGCCAATTGAAGAAGAGAATGATGTGCCATATAAATCAAAATATCCAGGTATCATGCATGCTTGTGGTCATGATGCGCACACAGCGATTGCCTTAGGACTAGCAAAAGCATTTAAATCGATGCAGGATGAGCTTACTGGAAATATTGTCTTTATTCATCAGCATGCTGAAGAACAAGACCCTGGTGGCGCTAAAACGATGATTGAGGATGGTGCATTAGATGGAGTAGATGTAATTTTTGCAACGCATATGGAAAACTATATTCCTGTAGATCATATTTGGCATAATGATTCCTATATTCTAGGAGCCAGTGATGACTTCACGATTACTTTAACAGGAAATGGTGGCCATGCTGCCTTCCCTCAAGACACAACAGATATTATCCAAATCGGTAGCCAGCTTGTTAGTAGCTTGCATCATGTAGTGAGTCGCAAAGTTGATCCATTGCTTCCAGCTGTACTTACTATCGGTTCCTTTCAAGCAGGACAGAAATCAAATGTCATTCCTGAAACTTGTGTAATCAAAGGAACTGTTCGTACATTTGATGAAAATATTCGTCAAGAAATGCATCAGTGGGTAAAACAAATTACTGAACACACTTCTAAAGCATTTGGTGCAACCTATGAAGTCAAGTATGATTTTGGCTATCCGGCGACGAAGAATCATAAAGAAATTAATCAATTACTATGCCAGGCAGCTGAAGATGTTATCCCTGTAGAGAATATTTTAGAAATGAAACCGAATATGGGCGCAGAGGATTTCTCTTATTTTCTAAATGAAATTCCAGGTGTGTATTTCTTCACTGGCTCTGCTAATGAAGAAAAGGGATTTACCCATCCATACCATCATCCAAAATGGGATATAGATGAAAAAGCATTATTAAATGGTGCAAAGATTTTAGCATCCGCAACAATTGATTACTTACAAGTAGACACAGCCTCCAAGTAGTGGGGCTGTGTAACATTATGCTTCCTTTATAACGAGAAATACACCACTAAAAATAAGCAATGTTCCGATGAAAAAAGGTAATCCTATGGTTTCTCCAAGCAATAACCAACCAAGAAAAGCACCTACGATCGGCTGAAAAAAGAAGAACAGTCCCCCACTTGAAGCATTCATCAGCTGGAGACCTTTATTCCATAATAAGAAGCCTAATGCGGTTGAAATAATTCCTAATTGAACTACCCCCACTTATCAACCTCGAAGTCTGATTGAAGTGGGAGTCTTCTGTCGGAAACACGATAAATTAAGCCGCTCATCATATCAAAAGAGAAAACCCGTTCAGGATCTAACATTTCTAGCCTTGATAAAAGAATTAGTGACAGTAAAACCACTGCTATAATCGAGCTATACATCGTAAAAACAATCTGTGAATAATGTGTTGGAACCTTTTTAATTAAAACTGACATTAATGCCTATGTAAGTGCCGCAATTAATAAATTCCTTCTAATTGTGTTGTCTCACCAGTTGTATCTATTCCAACAATAATAAATACACCAACTGTAGCTAAGACAATAGAGATGCTCTTTTTTATGGTAATACTTTCTTTGAAGATAAGGCGGGAAAATATTACCATAAAAGCAGGAGTAGTTGCTGTAATAATTGCTCCCATTTTCGCTGTAGAAAACATGGTCCCTATCTCTTGTGTTACAATGGAGATAGTATTACCGATAAGTGCTACAAGAAATAATATTCCCCAGTCTCTTCGCGCAATTTTTAATGATTGCTTCATTATTAGAGCCATAATCAGCAATGCAATAGCTGCAATGAAATATCTCATCCATACTAATTCAAATGGCGGGACAATTTCTACAACAACCTTCACAACAACATACATCCCACCCCATATGCTGGCTGCCAATGATAAAAATAATGCTCCAAGTATTTTCTTATTCATTTTTTTCTCCAATAGGGTAATTTAACTAGTTTGATAACTAACATCTAATTATCTTTTACCATAGATTAGATAGATTGAAAAAGCAACATACCTTCACTTTGTAACTTTTCCTGCTAAACCAACCTTAAAATAACCTTAACTTTTCTAAGCATGAAAAAAGACCCCCGTTAGGTATGTTAAGATGATAATTAATTCCTAATTGACTCACTAAACGAGTCAGCTGTAGAAAAACAAAATGAAAGAGTGAAGTTTATGGCTTCTCCATGTATTCTAATTGTTGAAGATGACTCCGATTTAAGTAACCTAATTAAAACAACTTTAGAAAACGAAGGCTGTTTTAACATATTAATCGCTCACACTTTCGAAGAAGGGCTCAAGCAGTTTAAAGATCACCAACCTGATCTTGTTATTCTTGATGTCATGCTTCCTGATGGCAGTGGGTATGAATTATGTCGTTCTATTAGAGAAAATTCACATATTCCGATTATATTTTTATCAGCAAAGTCAGAAGAAGTGGATAAAATTCTCGGACTTTCTATTGGTGGGGACGACTATGTTACCAAACCATTTCTCCCACGGGAATTAGCCTATCGCGTAAAAGCACAATTACGCCGAGTAGGAATATATTCATTAGAGAAAAAAGTACAGCAACAACAACAAATTGGTTGCTTCTCTATCAATGAAGATGAAACAGAAATATTCAAAAATGGAAAAAAACTAAAACTTACTGCAAAAGAATTTGGTCTATTGTTATGCTTTTTACATAATCCCAATCGTATTTTGAGTAAAGAAACGATATACTCAACAGTATGGGAAGAAGAATATTTAAGTGGTGAGAACACATTAATGGTTCATATTAGTCGATTACGCGAAAAGATCGAAGTAACTCCCACTGCTCCTAAGCATTTAATCACCGTAAAGGGGTTTGGGTACCGCTTTTTCCCTCATGCAAACGAGGCATAAAGAGGTGATACGCATTTGAAATGGAAAATCACATCACGATACGTCTTCTCTGTTATTGGCATTTTCTTTATTTTATTTCTGTTCAATATCATTCTATTACGACTAGCAATTTACTATCAAGAACAAAAAGATTTTGCTGTTTTTGTTGAAGAAAACTATGAAAAATACGCACGCTCCTTTACAAATTATATCCAGATAGATGATAATAATGAGTTTTCTCTTTCCAAAGAAGGAGAAGAGCAACTTTCTAAACAAAACGCATGGCTACAAATCTTAGATGATAATGGCTCAGAAATTGCCGCTTTCCATAAGCCAGAACATATTAGTACACATTATAATATTTTTGATATCATGCATAAATATAAATATTTAGATAATGATTTGAACCTGTATCTGATTGGACAGGTTGAAGATTTTAGCTATATTGTTGGTGTTCAAGATATAAGGGTAAATCGCTATGTTCACATCCTAGATTTAAAATATACAACTACTAATCTAATAAAATTTCTCTTAATTGTGGGCCTTACCAATCTTATTATTTTAATTATTATTGGCCTTTTGCTTAGCAATATATTTACTGCCCCTCTCTACAGAATTATGGATCGAATTCGCGCCTTTAAAAATCGAGTATTTCAAAAGGATGAAAATGAACCACCTGGTGTATTTAAAGAAGTTTTTTCGAATTTAAATAATGTAGCTGAGACATTAGATAAACATGAAAAAGAAAGAAACCAATTAGAAAAAATGCGTAATGAGTGGATTACTAATATTTCACATGATATTAAAACACCACTTGCTTCTATTGTTGGCTTTTCGGATCTTTTACGTGGGCTAGATAAATCATCCGAGAATCATGACCAATATATCGATATCATTCAAAATCAGGCAGAGTATATTCAATCACTCCTAGAGGACTTTAATTTAACACAAAGGCTGCGTAATGAAGAGATTGCTTTACAATTAGAAAATACAAATATCTCTGTCTTTATTCGTGAGCTTTTGATAGATATTCTAAATGATCCACAATTTCAGTATGCGAATATAATGTATGAGTGTATGGATGAGAATATTTGGCGAGAAATTGATCAACACTTAATAAAACGTGCATTGCTTAACTTTATTCATAACGCTCTTATTCATAATGACCAGGTAGATATTAAAGTAATTGTTACGAAAAACAGCATTATTATTCAAGATAATGGAAAAGGAATTCCCCAAGAAGATCAGAAACAAATATTTGATCGATATTATCGAGGGACGAATACACAACAAAATTCCCGTGGAACTGGACTTGGTCTAGCAATTGCTCGTGACATCATTTATGCACATGGTGCTACTTTGGAATTAGCTAGTGAATTAGGACAAGGAACACAGATTACTATTAAAATTTAAAATGCCTATTGGAGTATATTTCCAATAGGCATTTTTTCGTTTTAAGTGCGTGTTCAAAAAGGTCAGGAAAAAGGACCGAGAAGTTCAAGGCAGCGCAGCTTAGAGTAGCGGAATGTATGGTTTTAATACATGAGCAACGGAAAAGCAAGCTAACACAGAAATTCGATGTGTCATTTTTGTTGGACTTTTTAAACATCCTCTTTAAGTATTATCTTTCTTTAACAGTTTTCCTGAGAGAACCATACCAATCGCACCAATTACAATGAATAATATTGCTCGAATAAATAATTCAAGTGCTGCTAAATCGAAGAAAATCAATTTGAACAGTGCGATAAACAATAAGATATACCCAAAGTTTTTCAAGACTTTCCATTGCTTTTTACGATCAATTACTAGTGCTAGGCTAGCTACAATAAATAATGTTAGCGTGTTCCAAATAACCGAAACACCATTCGTAATTAACTCGACTCTATACAGAAAACTTGAAAAGTCAATGAGATAATAAATTGAAATTAACATCCCAACCATAAAAATAATTTGTAAATGCTTCTTCAAATATGGTTGCCAATTCAAATAAATCTTTCCTTCTGCATAAAGATCTGCTAATAACGCAAGCATTACTCCAATGAAGACAATATATGTCATGAAATGTAATGCGACATTCGGTTGCTGTGTGAACCAGAACGTACCTAAATTCAAACTTTCTCCTAAATAAAGAATAAGTAAGATAACTGGAACAACCTTCCCTGTCCAACGTTTATCTAGTGTTAGTACAATTAATGTGGCAACAGCAGTTAAACAATAGGCCATGGTTGGAATATTTTGGTCTATAGAGATATAAGAGAAATCAAGCTTAATAATATACATTAAAACAAAAATAACATAGCCTGCTAAAATAATATCCATCACATGATATTTTTTGATCGCTTCTTCAAACTTAGTTAATGCTTCTTTCTGCTGCGCCTTTGCATAAATATAGGCTGCAATAATTGCCACAAGAGTTAGTAACCATGCCATATGATCAACTTGGAAAAATGGTTTAACACTCGCACTACTATTGAAGTTCACTACTGCAGAAAGTAATAAGATACTGTTCATTACTTTCATCACTGGTGCCCGTAAGCGAATTCCCAGCATCATTCCTGCAAAAGCAACCAACACAAACATAATAGATTGATAATCTTCCAAAGCATCCATCACTGTAATGGTATTGACCAATATAATAATGGAAAATGTAGCAACTACATCAAACGCACGTTTAAACTGCTTGCTAAACAATTGAAATGCCGATACTGCATAGAGAATTAACACCGCTAATAAAAACGGTATACGCATCTCTTCCGCAGCAATAATATTATTATATTGAAATAACATAATAGCACTTACCGTGAACAGCGCACCTTCCTTGAAGCGCATCCATTGCTTAGAAACTTGCTCATATAGCTGCATCCAGCTTGTTAAGAAGGTTCCAATAACTAGAAGGAATCCAATCGCAAAATAAGTAGTAGAACTATAATCTGTTGCCCATACAATCTGAAGAGCAATAAAAGAACAAAGTGCACCAAGATACAGAGCAATATGCTGATGGTGCTTCCAAATAACAAATTGAATCATTATAAATATCATTACAATGTATGCGACAATAAATAAACCATTAAACTTCATATACTCTAATAAATAAGGAAGTAATAAAGACGTAAATAATACAAACCCAGTAAGTACTTCACTTTTTCTCAAATAACTCATCGCAATACCGTAAGCAATATACAGTAAAGCAATAACAAGGGCGATGGTTAAACTTAATAACTCATAGAGAACAGCTCCTGCTGCGGTTGCCAAAATTCCGATGATAAATGTTCCTCCATACATCGCAATAATGATTGCATTTGCTACAGATTTCTTTTTCTCTAAATAATAAGCCCCAACACCAATTCCTATCGATAATACATAGGATCCAAAAATTTTTAATGCATCGGTCAAATAGCCATAATCACTAGCTAATTTTAATCCCCATAAAATTCCAAGAATTAAAATAATCATAAATATTCTCGGTAGCATTGTCATCATGCGTTCTTCGAAGGTTTTCTGTGGTTTTGACTGCTTCTCATTGTTCTTTTCGCCATCTGTATCCGTGTTAACAAATATTTCACGTAATTCTTCAAGCATACTTTTTCGTCGTGGTGGTTCGACTTCTGCAGCTTTCTTGCTGGAAGAAGTCTCTTGTTTCTCCACTTCTGGCTTTTCCACTTTAACTAACTGTTTCTCTGTCTTCTCTTGCTCTATATGCACGGTTTGCGGATCATCAACGCTTTGCTTTTCTACCTGTTCTACCTCTACAGGCACATCTTGCTGCTCTCCCTGTGCTTTCAGATAGGAAAGTTCCTCAGAAAGTCTGGCTACCTCTGCTTCTAGTTTTTCTACACGTTGTTCCAAATGCTTCTCCAAAGGCTCACACCCCTTTCATCGTCTGGATTACTGCTTAAAACATTTATTAAAAAAATCAAATAATTATATAACATTTTACTATACTTCACAGCTACATAAAACCTTACGACATAAAAATATGGAAAACCCATCCTTATACTTACAAAAGAGTTCCATTATGACTTATTAACAAAGAAACATGTCATTGCAGTAGTTATATTTTGTTATCCTAAACAGATGAAGCATATTAAAAGAGTAGAAATCCTTTATTTTTTCAGAATTCCTACCCTTTTCAAAAATACTTTATATTCTGAAACACTTTCGCTTCCCTATGCTAAATTTCATGCTACAATAGCTATGGAAATATTTCAGTAAATTATACATAGAAAGCATCGCACGTGAGGTGAATCATGGACAATCAAAAAAGTGGCATTCTCTTTGCCATTGGCGCATATATCCTTTGGGGACTATTTCCTTTTTATTGGAAAACACTTGGTCATGTAGACAGTATGGAAATTCTAATGAACCGAATCATTTGGTCATTTGCTTTAACCACTATTTTTATTCTTATCATTGGGCAAAGAAAAGCATTCGTACAGGATTTGCAATATTTGTGGAAGCACAAAAACCTTTTAGTTCTACTTTTCATTGCCTCTATCGTTGTTTCAATGAATTGGTTTCTCTATATTTGGGCTGTACAACAAGACCAAATTCTGCAGGCAAGCTTAGCATATTACATCAATCCACTTCTCTCTGTGTTATGTGGGCTGATCTTCTTCAAGGAAAAATTATCTAAAGCCTTAACTTGTTCCGTAATTATCGCAGCCATTGGTGTGTTGTATATGGTCATTACCGCTGGTGTTGTTCCATGGTTAGCATTAGGTATGGCAGTTACCTTTGCAATCTACGGTGTTTTGAAAAAGAAAATTCCATTAGCTGCTGTAAGAGGATTAACATTAGAAACATTACTGCTTGTACCTGTTGCAGTCATTTACTATAGTTATCTATTTACCTCTACAGACACAGCATTTTTACAGATAGATTTAAAAACAGATATTTTACTAGTTTTAAGTGGAGTTGCTACAGCTGTGCCACTCATTTTCTTTGCGAAGGGCGCGCAAAAAATCCCACTTTATATGATGGGCTTTATTCAATTCTTATCACCGACAATCACCTTAGTTATCGGTGTGTATGTGTATAATGAACCTTTTACAAATACACATTTCATTACATTTAGTTGTATCTGGATTGCTATTATCATCTTCTCTGTATCTGCCTATACAGAAGCCGTTCGACATCGTCGTCAATTACTAACAAGTAAACCTTAAGATTAAGAATAGGAGCATTATATAATGGAAGAAAAAGATGGAGATCGCCATTTACATATTCAAACGAGCGGTATTCGAGATTGGGGAATTATCCATTCCTCATACAATCGTTATGAACCAACGTCATATGCTGCTTTAGAAACTCTATTTGAACAACATAAATTAGAACCAGATGATCATTTCGTAGATTTTGGCTGTGGAAGCGGTCGGGTTACTTTTTATGTTCATCATAGATTTCATATTCCTACTACAGGTATTGAAGCACATGATAAAACATTTCAAGAAGCCGTAACGAATAAGAAATCCTATGAAAAAAAGTACCAACATATTAAAGCGCCGTTAACATTCCAACATGCATTTGCTGAAGAATATTCTATCGATGCAAATGCAAATGTTTTCTATTTCTTTAATCCTTTTTCTGTAAATATATTTAAGCAAGTCATCATGAATATTATAAAATCCCACCAAAGTCAGGAAAGAAAAATAAAATTGATTTTATACTATCCTCTCCCCATCTTTGAGCAATTTCTGCAAACAAGTACTCCATTCCAATGGATCAATGAAATCAAAGTGCCAAGAGATCATAATAAATATGGAAAATTCATTATTTATCAAATGACTTGAAGCAAAACAAAAGGAGCTTGCAATAAGCTCCTTTTCTCTTATTCAATCATTGACATTAATACCTTCTCCATCTCTTCCTTCGATACAGAACTATGGATAATAATTTCATATTCTTCCTCAGGGAATTGAACACGCATTCCTTGTACATCACCATCTATTTCGTCATAGGCATGTTCAAAGGTATAACCATTATGCTGATACGTATCGATATGAGCATACCATTCTAATTCATTCTCTTGCTCTGTATCTATTTTTCTTGTCAGTGTATATAGAGTGCCCTCTGTTGAGTTATTAACAAATCCTAATAAAACAAGCGGATCTTTTCCTACATTTGCTTCATCTGTTGTGATTGATTCATACATTACCTCGTAACCCTCAGGTAGATAAGTAGGGTACTTCAGCGTATAATCAACCATCGCTTGTGCTTCTTCCAACGTATGTGTTGTCAGATCATCTATCCCGTACTTCTCTAATTCTTTTATAAGTTCTTCTTCGCGCTTTTCTAGCTCCTGTCTATTTGCATCAGGCTTATCCCAATTTAGAAGTATTTCCATATGTTCTTTTATTAGCTGTCCATATTTTTCAAAATCCTCTGGTGAAAGATGCTCTTCAGCTAATTTGAGATGCTGCTCCATTTGTGGAAAAGCCATTTCAAACTCCTCAGGATGTATTTCAAGTGCCTCATCCATTATTTCTTTACCAATAAACTTCCCTAATAAGGTTTCCATTGCCTCTGTTAATGGCGAACCAGCTACTGTAAACATACCTCCTACAATAATCAGGAAGGCTGCTGCACTTAAAATCCATTTAGAAAGCCTCTTACCCTTTTTGTGTTCCTGTTTTGCTTGTTTAACACCTAGAATTGTTTGTTCATGCAAATTTTTGGGAATATCAATCTTTTTCATTTCACGCTTAATTTCATTGCTCATATATATCCTCCCTCGTCATTTGAGTTCTCAATTTATTTAAAGCACGATACAAAACCGTCTTCACTGTTCCTAAAGGAATATCTAATGTTTTGGCAATCTCACTCATTGTCTGATCGGCATAATACCTTAGTAATACAATGCTTTTTTCCTGCTCAGTCAATCTCTCCATTAAGGATTCCAGTGTAATTTGTAGTGAAGCATCTTCTGGATTAGTCGATAAGCTGTCTGTATGCTCTGTATTTAAATAAACAATTTTCTTCTGTTTTTTTAAAAAATCCAGTGAAATATTTATCGCAATACGAATCAACCATGTTTTAAAATATTCTGGATTCTTTAATGTTTTAATTTGTGTAAATGATTTATAAGCTGTTTCCTGTACTACATCCAATGCATCATCTGAATTCTTCACATATACATACGCCATGCGATAAATATCTTCTTCGTATTTTTTGAAGAGGTTGATAAACGCCTTATCATCCCCTTTTTGTGCTTTTTTACTAATTTGTTAATATTCCTCACCCCTATCTTCCCAACTTTTCACACTAGTCTTTGAAGTGTTGCTCTATTTATTAGACAATTGACTAAGTCATTTGGCTTTAATTTTTTAAAATAAAAACAACCCTAGAGAAAAATCTCTCTAAGGCTGCATCATATCTATAAATAATTATTAATCAACCATTCGCTTCTTACATAAAATTACTGCTACGATCCAAGCAACAACTGTCCATGCAATAATAATTAAAAATGCGGATACTAAATTTTCTCCATTTGCAATCTCAAATAATTGCGAGCTTGGCAACCATTTAGCTAATTCAAATATAGGAAAACGTTCTGCAAAAGACATCACAAGCGGACCAAATGGGAAAATAATTGCTGCAGGAAGTACAGTAAATGTTGCCTCCATTGTTGATTTAGCAAATAAACCACATATCGTACCAAGTGCTGCGTAAAAGAAAATAGAAAGAAGTAGTGCAAGAATAAAATAAATACTAGGCATGAAATCTAAAATGAAATAACTAAGCCCTAATGTGAACGTGCTGACAACCGCAACAAGAAGACTTTTTCCTGTTAGAATATCCATTAAAGAGGCAGGTGATAATAATAAACTTCGTAATGTATTTCTTTCCTTCTCCTCTGCAATTAAACATGCTTGAACGAATGCGGTAACCATTCCAAGACCAATTGATGTTGGGAAAAACATCTTCTCGATAACATCTATAGTCATATCTTTATAAATAAAAGCCATTACTATAGGCATAATCATCATAACGGAGACTGCATAATTTCGCGAAAATTCTCGATAATCTTTCATGAAAATTGCTTGAATTCTAGTTATTGAAGTACTTATCATTGTAAATCACTCCCTGTTATTTGCATAAAAATATCTCCTAAATTCGGTTCATTTGTATGGATGCGCAAAATTTCTCCTGTTTCCATCCATTCGTAAAGCTTTTTCGCTTGACTAGGATGGTTTTCTATAACTTGAAATGTGCCATCTGTAAGCTCAACAGTGATTGTTTTTTCACTATATTGTTGTTTTAACTCACTTGGAGTACCAATAGCACGTACTTCTCCTTTATCTAGGAAGGCAACTCGGTCACATAAGCTTTCTGCTTCTTGCATATCATGCGTAGTCAAAAATATCGTTGTTCCCATTTTATTTAACTGACGTAATCCATTATGAATATGTGCTGTACTTGCTGGATCAAGTGCCGAAGTTGGCTCATCTAAGAATAATAGAGATGGTTTATGCAAAATTGCACGTGCTAATAAAACACGCTGCGTCATTCCTTTTGATAAGATTGCTACTCGTTTTTTCCGATCCTCATAAAGCTTTACAAATTCTAATGCTTCTTTTATTGCTGTTTTCGGAACACCATACAAATCACAGTAGAGTAATAAGTTTTCTTCAATAGATAATCGAACATATAACCCACTATTATCTGTTAAAATGCCAAAACGCTTCCGATTATCATTTTTCGCCATTTCCTTTACAGGTTTTTCAAAAACCTCCACTTTACCTTGATCATGATAAAGCTGTGCAGTTAAGATTTTGATCATTGTTGTTTTTCCGGACCCACTCGGTCCAAGAAATCCAAATATTTCCCCTTTTTCAATGGAGAAAGTTACACTTTCTAATGCATTTTTATATCCGAATTTCTTCTGTACACTTTGTACTTCAATTACATTCGCCAAACTCCTCAGCTCCTCTTTCGTTTTCTGCTTAACCTTACTGTAAAGGTAAATTACAATTCTCACATTATAAAAGAGACGAAAAGAGTATATTGGAGTCTAAATGGAGTTATTGAAAGACAAAATAAGCTAATTTATTTCCGGGGAAATATATCAAATTCCGATTAATTTCTTTAAAATTGGTAATTTATTTTTGGACAATGGGACGGTTGTATTTGTTGTCGTATGTATCGACAAACTATAACTATTTCGTGTCCAAGTAATAATTTCCCGCACTTTTTGTAAATTTACAATATAAGAACGATGACATCGGAAAAATCCAAGTGACATAAGACGGTTTTCTAAATCTGTTAAAGTGAGCGCACAGGGATATGCTTCTCCTCCAACATATACATGGACATCCCCTTCTACGCTTTCAATATAATCAATTTCTGGCGGGTTAAATAAAATAATTTTATCATTTTTCTTTGTTGGAATTTTATCAACTTTCATTGGTAAAGTATTTACTGGTTCAGAACCTATCGAATCTTGACTATCTGTATCTAATTGCCTTAATCCCTCTACATCTAATCGATAAACTTCGTTACACGAAATAAGCAAATCCTCTAAATTATTAGATAGTAAAATCGTCATTTTAGAAGGTAAATTTTCAAGAATCTTAATCATTAACTGTTTTGGATACTCTTCTATGTTTTGTAGCGGTTCTTCTAAGATAAGCGTATTTGCAGAATTAAGATAAAACCTTATATATTGTAGGAGCTGATATTCACTCTTTGTTAGATTCTTTACACGGGTACTTGCAATATTATCTAAGCCAACCATCATTAATAATGATTCAACAGGCTCTTTTGATCCATATAATCTCTTGAAAAACTTAATATGCTCTTTTACTGTCAAATTACGATATAACGCATCCTCTTTCACATGTACATATGTGTTTTGCTGTTTCATAAAATTTCTTAATAAATATTGCACTCTTTTAGCATCTGTATAAATACCAATTGTTTTTCCTTTTTCATACGATAGCTTAATCTCAGGGCAAACAATATTTCCTGCTTCTATATATGGATGAATATGGAAACTCTGTAATTCCATAATAAAACCTCACCTTGCTATTCTTTTCTACAATCATAGCAATTTTTCGCTTAAATTTGAAAGCAATTTTTAAGCAGATTGGTGGCAACGATACAAACAATAGCCCCAGCAGGAAAACCCAATGACCAAATTGAAATGATAGAATAGTTTTTATTTTTCACTTTTTTAATGTAGAATGGACGTGAAAATAGGGAAAGAAATTACAAGTACATTTATTTGTCACACAGCTCTAGGTATTTAAAATTAGGAGGATTGGTATGTCTGAGCTAAATGCAGCTACTAGAGGAACTCAAAAGAAACGTGCGCTTTCTTTAGATCTCGCACGAGGATTCATGCTCTTATTGATTGTTCTTTCACATGTGCCCCTGTTTTTATATATGATAGAACCGGGTGTATTAACAAAAGTAGCTGGTAGTACCACTTTGGATCATTTCTTAAATTTTTTAATGGAGATTATTGTAGATAATCGTGCACGCCCATTATTCGCAGTATTGTTTGGGTATGGTCTGGTCATGATTTATCGTAAGCAACAAGAAAGAAAAGGTGATAAGGAAGCAAAGCGGATTATCAAAAGAAGATGCTGGTATTTAATTTTATTTGGAGCTGTCCTCGCAGGAGTTGCGGGTGGACAGGATATATTAATGACATATGGTATTGCGGGACTTCTATTAGTTTCTACCTTAAAAAAAGACAATACAAAGATTAAAAAATATGTGATTATTTCTATCCTTATATGCGCTATCTATATACCATTTCTATGGGGAGGCGTTCTATTTGAGAATCAGTCTTATGGATTGCTCGAGTCAGTAACTGGTCAAGAAACATATTTCAATACCGTGCTGGATCGGTTAATAAGTATACCAATCATTCCTTTATTTACCCATGTATTCTTTCCAGTAATTCCTTCTGTACTAATAGGAATTTGGCTAGGAAATTTAAATATATTGATCAAACCACAACCTCATCTAAAGCTACTAAAACAATTAACGATTGCCGGTCTAAGCATCTCACTCCTTGGCGCTATACCACTAGTATTGATTAATGACTTTTGGTTTCCTAGTTTCTTTATTGCAGGGGTAGTATATGGGATTCATGTAATCACTGGTTTTGCTGCTGGTATAGGCTATGCTGCACTATTCGGATTACTAGGAGTCTGGATTAAAAAACAAGGCTTTATTGTAAAATCCATCGCAGCATTGGGGAAACGTTCATTAACTTTTTTCGTTATACATGAAGTGTCCATTGTGATCCTCCTATCCCCTATAGCCTTTAATTTAGGTGCAGTTCTAACAGTTACAACTTCTGTACTAATCGGGATTCTCATCTGGGTTGTTACTTTATTTACAGCCTATTTTATGGAGCATCATCAAATGTCAGGTCCACTGGAAAAGTATATGCGCTATCTAATCTATCGTCATCCAACAAGTAATAATGCTTCCACGTAAAAAAAGCCTAATTTCTCATATTATAAATGGGAAATTAGGCTTTTAATTACTGATCGTCACTTTACAATTAAAACTCTTCATACACAGCAGGATCTTGGTCCTTTATTCTTCCATCTGGTTGGGTAAGTTGATTAATCATCATCATTTCAGTCTCACTTAATTGGAAATCAAAAATAGAAATATTCTCTTTCTGTCGGACTGGAGAAACTGATTTAGGTATAGCAATTGCACCAAGCTGATAATGCCAACGAAGAATGATTTGTGAGACTGTTTTATGATACTGATCAGCAATTTTTTGGATTCTTTTATCTTGTAGTAATTGGCTTCCTCTAGTTAGCGGACTCCATGATTCTGTAATAATTTGATGTTCTTTATGCCATTTCAGCTGCTCTAGTTGGTTAAATTGTGGATGTAATTCGATTTGATTCACTGTTGGTAAAATCCCTGTTTCTTTTTCTAGACGTTCTATGTGTTCTGGTAAGAAATTACATACACCAATAGAACGTATATAACCAAATTTCTGTGCATCAATAAGTGCTTGCCATGCTTCTATATAGTTATCCTGAATCGGATTTGGCCAGTGAATAAGATATAGATCATAATAATCTAAATTTGCTCGAAATAGAGACTCTTGAATCGTAATAATCGCGTCCTCATAATGATGATAACGTCCTGGGAGCTTTGAAGTGATAAATAATTCCTCACGCGGTACAGAGCTTCTACGAATGGCCTCACCAACAGTTGCCTCATTCTCATAATTATAGGCAGAATCAAGCAAACGATAGCCATTAGCAATAGCGTGATTAATCGCTTGTGCACCATGATGTCCCTTTAGCTTATAAGTACCAAAACCAACAGCAGGTATTTGCACCCCATCGTGTAATGTGATTTCTGGAATTTGGTTTGTCATCTGTTTACGCTCCTTTCTTTATTATCTAAAGCCTAGCTTGCTACATTCTAAAGTTCAAGCAATCCGTTTTATATAGAAAAGGGGCTTCGTTTTATTTACTTTAACTGTAAAACATATGTTATAATATTTGATAGCTAAATATTGAATACACAGGAGGAGTCTGTCACCATGGGATTAGTATGCCCATTGGTAGCAGACTTTTTCTCATTTGCTTGGTAAATTCCTAAGATCAAGCGATATTCATGCTTTAAATGTTCTATATTTATTACATATTAATCATTATTGAAAGGAGAAGTTTTCTTGTCTGTCTTACATCTTGTTATTATCGCACCACTCTTATTAGCAATTATTGTGCCTTTCCTAAGTAAGAAAATCCACGGACTTCATACAGGCTGGTTTGTGCTTTTACTCCCAATCGTATTATTCATTTACTTTTTACAGCTTATTCCTGTCATGAGAAATCAGGAGTCCATTCAAGAAACGATGAATTGGATCCCTTCTTTAGGTATTAATTTTACAGCCTATGTAGATGGATTAGGACTGCTATTCGCTCTACTCATTACTGGTATTGGCGCATTGGTTGTGCTTTATTCCATCTTTTACCTATCAAAGGAAAAAGAAAACCTCAGTACATTCTATGTTTATCTACTTATGTTCATGGGAGCGATGCTCGGTGTCGTACTCTCTGATAACTTAATCGTTCTTTATGTATTCTGGGAGCTAACTTCTTTTTCATCCTTCCTATTAATTGGATATTGGTTTGAGAGAGAGCGTTCACGCTACGGTGCACAAAAGTCGATGTTAATTACCGTATTTGGTGGACTTGCGATGCTTGGAGGATTTCTATTACTACACGTGATGACAGGTTCCTTCAGTGTTAGAGAAATTATTTCCATGGCTAGCGAAATAAGCTCAGATCCATTATTTATTGTAGCGCTTGTATTAGTTCTTCTTGGAGCTTTTACGAAATCAGCACAATTTCCTTTTCACATTTGGCTACCAGATGCAATGGAAGCACCTACACCTGTCAGTGCATATTTGCACTCGGCAACGATGGTGAAAGCAGGAATTTATTTAGTTGCGCGTATGAGCCCTGTTTTTGCTGAACAAGGAATTTGGCTATGGCTTGTTGGTGGAATAGGTATCTTAACACTCTTATGGGGCTCAATTAATGCAGTGAAACAAACCGATTTAAAAGCTATTCTTGCTTTTTCAACCGTGAGTCAGCTCGGATTAATTATGAGCTTACTTGGAGTCGGTGCGGCTGCACTTCATTTTACAGAGCTTGACACGAATATTTATATGGCTGCCACTGCAGCAGCAGTATTTCATTTAGTGAACCATGCGACATTCAAAGGAAGCCTATTTATGGTCGCTGGGATTGTCGATCATGAAACAGGAACAAGGGATATTCGTAAATTAGGTGGGCTTATGCAAATCATGCCTATTACATTTACCATTGCTTTAATCGGTTCCTTTTCGATGGCAGGCTTGCCTCCATTTAATGGGTTCCTGAGTAAAGAAATGTTCCTTGAAAGCATGGTAGATATATTATCACTTAACATATTCCAGTTAGAAACATGGGGAGTGCTTTTCCCTGTACTTGCATGGATAGCAAGTGTATTCACTTTTATCTACAGCATGATTTTCTTATTTAAAACATTTAGAGGTAAATATAAGCCTGAGAAATTACCAGTACAACCACATGAAGCACCAATTGGCATGTTAATTTCTCCAATTATCTTAGCTGCTCTTGTTATTGTTTTTGGGTTATTTCCAAATATACTTTCTGAATCAATTATTGAACCGGCTGCTAGTTCGATTATGCCTGAGCTGATTGCAGCAGGTCAGACATTTGATATTCACATTTCATTCTGGCATGGCTTCACTCCAGCATTATGGATGACCATTGGAATCATTACCGTCGGAATATTATTGTATGTGACATTACCGAAATGGAAAAAAGTATATGAAAAACTTCCGAAAAAAATTACGTTAAACAATATGTATGATGCTGGATTAATGCGATTAGAATCTAGCTCAAATAAAGCAACAAGCTTTTATATGACAGGATCAATTAGACAATATATGATTTATATCTTTATTGGTCTCATTAGTATTCTAAGCTTTTCTCTTATCAGCAAAAATGCATTTGCAATTGATACAAGTAATGTAGCTCCTGTTGGAGTATATGAATTGGTGCTTGCCTTTATTGTTGTAGCAGCCTCTTTCACTATTCTGATGGCGAGAACAAGACTTACATCAATTATTGCACTTGGAGCAGTTGGATATACTGTTGCATTATTCTTCATCCTATTTAGAGCGCCTGATTTGGCCCTCACACAGCTTGTTATTGAAACAATTTCTGTTGCTTTATTCTTACTTTGTTTCTATCACCTGCCGAAGTTAAGTCGAAAAGAAGAGCGTATAAAATTTAAATTGACAAATGCTATTATAGCAGGTGGTGTAGGGGTTATTGTGACATTAGTTACCCTATCAGCACATAGTACAAAACTTTTTGAATCCATTTCACAGTATTATATTGAAAACACAGCAGAAAAAGCTGGTGGAGGTAACATGGTTAACGTTATCCTTGTTGACTTCCGTGGATTAGATACAATGTTTGAAATAGCCGTATTAGGTATTGCCGCTCTTGGTATATACGGTATGATTCGACTAAGACTCTCAAGGAGGAAAAAGTAGATGGGCTCAAATGACATGATTTTACAAACTGCAACCAAAGTCGTTTCTTTTATCATTTTACTTTTCTCTCTCCATATATTTTTCGCAGGTCATTACAATCCTGGAGGCGGGTTTGTTGGTGGTTTATTGACCTCTGGTGCAATTGTTTTACTATTGCTTGCTTATGATATTAAAACAGTGGCGAATAGCTTACCTATTAATTACAGATACATGATTGCCATTGGACTTTTATTTGCTGTTGGGACAGGTGTAGGAGCATTCATCTTTGACGTTCCTTTCCTAACCCATGCATTTGACTATTTTGAATTACCATTACTCGGCAAAACATCCTTACATACAGCTGTTTTGTTTGATATTGGCGTATACCTAGTTGTCGTTGGTGCTACGATGACCATTATTCAAACGATTGGAGAGAGCGAATAATGGAAATTATAATGTCGATATTAATCGGTCTACTCTTTGCTAGTGCCGTTTACTTAATGTTATCAAAAAGTTTATTACGAATTATTATTGGAACAGGCTTACTCAGCCATGGTGCACATTTGATGCTTTTAACAATGGCAGGATTAAAGCGTGGTACAGTGCCACTGCTTGGAGAAAATGCAGAAGCATATACAGATCCACTACCTCAAGCACTTGTGCTTACAGCAATTGTTATTAGCTTCGGTGTAACAGCTTTTTTCCTTGTTCTAGCTTATCGCACCTATCAAGAGCTTGGCACGGACAATGTCGAAGAGATGAGAGGTACTGAAAAAGATGATTAATTTACTAATACTACCGATTATCATTCCACTTGTCACTGCTGTCATTTTGATCTTTTTTGCTAATAAAATTGCCATTCAGCGTTGGATTTCTGTGATTTCTATGATAGGAACATTCATTACTTCCTTGATTTTGATTCATAAAATCCATCAGAGTGGTATTCAGACACTAGACCTTAGTAACTGGCCAGCACCCTTCGGTATCACACTTGTATCCGATATGTTATCTGCCCTACTGGTTGCTACTGGCTCTTTTATTGCACTTTGTTGTATTCTTTATTCCTTTGACACTATTGGGAAGGAACGTGAAAAATACTATTACTACTCTATCGTTCAATTTTTGATGGTGGGTGTAAACGGAGCATTTACTACAGGTGATATATTCAATATGTTCGTCTTTTTCGAAGTAATGCTCATGTCCTCCTATGCATTGATTGTTATTGGTGGAACAAAAATACAATTACGTGAATCCATTAAGTATTTACTTGTGAATATCACATCCTCTGCATTATTTGTTATTGCAGTTGCTTATCTTTATTCTGTGGTTGGAACCTTAAACATGGCTCATATTTCAGAAAGAATTGCAGAAGTAAATCAACCTGGTATTCTATCTGTCATTGCAGTACTCTTTTTAATTGTATTTGGCTTAAAAGGTGGTATATTCCCGCTCTTCTTTTGGCTACCAGGTTCCTACTATGCGCCACCAGTTCCAATCTTGGCGTTATTCGGGGCTTTATTAACCAAAGTAGGTGTATATTCTATCTTAAGAACATATACCCTGTTCTTCTATCATGATCAAGGGTTTACACATACACTACTTATCGTCTTGTCATTAATAACCGTAGTGCTTGGCGCTATTGCCGCCATTGCCTATAAAGATATTAAAAAGATTATTATTTACAATATCATTATTGCTATCGGAGTTATTACTTATGGTATTGGGGTTATGAATGCTGATGCCTTGAGCGGTTCTGTCTTCTATTTAATCCATGATATGTTAATTAAAGCAGCGCTCTTTATGATTGCTGGTGTTATTATTATCATTACAGGGACAGGCAATTATCAGAAATTTAGTGGGTTAATCCGACATTACCCATTACTTAGTTGGACTTTCTTTATTTCCATTCTCGCACTTGCAGGTATTCCACCATTAAGTGGTTTTGTTGGGAAGATTTTGATAGCAAGAGGAGGATTTGAAGCTAATGATGTGATTGGAGCATTGATTATTCTATTCTCCAGTCTAGCTGTCCTATATTCATTGATGAGAGTATTCATTAATAGCTTCTGGGGCGAATCAAAAAGCGGTCAGATTAATACGAATGCAAGCATCGGCAAATTAATGGTTCCGATCATTCTACTAATGGTTGTCTCTATCTGCTATGGTGTATTCTCTGAATATGTAAATGTCTATATTACGCAGGCTGTAGAAGTGCTCATCAATCCTTCTATTTATATTGATGCTGTTTTATATAAATAAAGGATAAATTAGCAAAAATCTTGATGTGTCACTTAATTCTTGAACATGTATTTATAGAGTACTAAGTGGCACATCATTCGAAATTTTCCTAGAGACAAAGGAGGAATGCATAATGGCTTTTCAAATATTATTGAACTTTTTGCTAGCAGCATTATGGATGTTTTTTGAAAGCTCTGTTACATTGTCTACATTTATTATTGGCTATCTACTAGGATTACTCATTATTTTTGTCATGCGTAGATTTTTCAACACTCGCTTTTATTTATATAGAGTATTTGCAGTTATCTGGCTCACTATCCTTTTTCTAAAAGAATTAGTTCTTGCTAATCTAGCTGTATTAAAAGTCGTACTTAAACCAAATTTAGATGATATCAAACCTGGTATCTTTGCATTTGAAACAGAGCTCGAAACTGAGTGGGAAGTTACGCTACTATCCAGTTTAATTACATTAACCCCTGGTACACTCGTTGTTGATGTATCTGATGATAATAAAGTGCTCTACATTCATTCCATGGACATTGAAGATGTTGATGAAGCTGTAGAAAGTATTAAGCTTTCATTTGAGAAAGCAATTTCGGAGGTGAGTCGCTAATGCTTGATATTGTTTTAAAAATTGCCTTAACTGGCTTTTCGCTTTCCTCTGTACTCTTGCTTATCCGAGTGATTAAAGGTCCATCTGTTCCAGACCGCATTGTTGCATTAGATGCGATGGGAATCAACTTAGCGGCTATTACAGGAGTTGCATCCATGCTGTTTCATACGAAAGCTTTTTTAGATGTCATCCTATTGTTCGGAATCCTGGCTTTCATTGGTACGGTTTCATTCTCTAAATTCTTACAAAAAGGGGAGGCTATCGAATATGAACGCCGCCGCTGAATGGTTGATCATCATTTTCGTTTTAATAGGAACCTTTTTAAGCATAGTTGCTGCTATTGGTGTTTTAAGATTACCTGATGTTTATACAAGAAACCATGCAGCTTCAAAATCAACTACACTTGGTGTATTATTTGCACTTACTGGAACATTAATCTACTTTTATGCACATGATGGCGAATTTAATGCTAGAGTAGTTCTAAGTATAATATTTATCTTTATTACTGCCCCAGTTGCAGCTCATCTAATTAGTAGAGCAGCTTATTATACAGGCGTGAAATTAGCTAAGCAAAGTGTGAAAGATGATTTAAAAAATAAATAAGAACTCTTAAAAATACCGCTATAACAAGACTCAAAAGTCTCGGCTATAGCGGTGTTTTATATATTAGCTGTTTGTTGAAATTTGCCAAGTAATTCCAAATTTATCCTTCACTTGTCCATAAGCAGGGCTCCAGTCTGTTGGAGCGAGCGGCATCAATATTTCACCATCTGTTTGTAATTTCTCAAAAACCTCTTTTGCTTTCTCTGCATTTTGTAAAGTCACACAGGCATCCATATTTGTTCCTGCTTCAACTGTTTGTCCTGGGAAAGTGTCTGATAGTAAAAGTTCCGTATTACCAATATTCAAATGCGCATGAAGAACCCGGTTCTTAGCCTCTTCAGGAATTGTGAACGCTGGATTCTCAGGTAATTCAGCAAATGTCCTAATCCCTAATACTTCCGCTTCGAATATATCTTTATAAAATTCTACTGCTTCTTGTCCATTACCATTCATTTTCAAGTATACATGAACACCTATAACCATCTTATTCACCTCAATTTTCGTCAGTATTTGCTTGTTTAATCATAAATACGGTGATACTTTTAATTTTCTCATTTTCAAATTCGTACCAATCTGTAAAACAGTAAATAACTTTTTCATCACCTTCCACAAATTCCATTTCTCCTTCTATTACAGCGGTATTTCCCTCAATCAATGTTCGATGGACCTCATAAACATCTGCTTTATACCCACGCATCGGTTCCATCTTTTCAATATAAGCGGCCTTTCCTTCACTAATACCATGTCCTATTTCATTCATCACAATATCCTCTGTAGCCAATTCGATCATGGAATCTACATCACCATTGGCAAAAGCATGATTGATTTTTTCCATAAGCTGCTTTGTTACTGACATGATACACTCACCTCTCCAAGTTTTTTCCTAGTATAACAAAGATGTGAATATCAAATTTCTTCTCAATTGCTATATTCCTTCTTTTCCATGGGAAATTGGTGAACGTTGTAAAAAGTGTTTCATTAATAAAGGCAGCGAAATAAGAATTGGTGGATCTGTTATTGCTGGTTTATGCATAGTGAGGTGAATGGACGATAAGATATTCCTACCATCCAAATGAATTGGAATTGGATGACGAACACGCAATGTTTCTTGTGGGATAAGAATAGATTTAGAATCTATTCCCCATGATAGCGCCGTTGCCATCAGGTAATAGGTACCAACAGGAATATGATTTAACTCAAATTCACCTGTCGTCATCAATAGCGTACCACGAATAGGGAGTCCCTCTGGTATTGGCTTTGAGAATATTCCAATAAAAATAATACCATCAAAATTTTCCTCAGCATGGATAGAACCAACTACTTGATGATAAGGGGAGCTATTTTGCCTTTCGGTAGTTAATCGTTTATTGGATTTTAAATCTGTCATATACTGATTTGAATTCGTTTGAGCTGTTCTAAATGCTGCAGGTGTGATTCCAATACTTTTTGTAAAACGTGTTGTAAACGTGCCCAGACTCTGTTGACCAACTTCAAAACCAATATCTCTAATTGGAAAATTTGTATCCAATAACAATCGTTTTGCTAATTGTAATCGCATACTGGAAACATAATATTTTGGAGGTACGCCTACATGCTTTTTGAACATACGAGAAAAATGATAAGGACTATAGGCTGCCTCATTTGCGAGTTTCTCAAGTGACAAATCTTTATCAAGATTTTCTTGAATAAACAAAATAGCATCATGAATGGCTCTATCCTGTGTCTCCATCTTATATACTCTCCTTACCTGCTCTATCCTCTGCAGTAAAATTAGAAAATCAACTTCATTCCTTCATGACTTGCAGTAAAACCTAATCTTTCATAAAAACGGTAAGCATCCTTACGTGCCTTATCTGTTGTCAATTGTACAAGGCCACAATTTTCAGCTTTTGCAACAGCAATTGCTTCTTTAAATAAAGCTTCTCCTATTCTTTTCCCACGATAATCCTTATCCACACGCACCCCTTCTATTTGTGCACGCTTCATTCCTTGTCTCGCTAATCCAGGAATCATTGTTAATTGAATACAGCCAATGACCTTATCTTCTTCAACTGCTAATAAAATTTGATTACCTATTTGGGATTCAATTGCAGCAAAAGCCTCATAATATACGTCTGGTAATGGATCCTCATACCTTTCACGCTTAGATCCCAATTCGTCATCTGCTAGTAGACGGACAATTGCTGGTAAATCTTCTTTATGAGCTTTTCGAAAATTCATTTTGTATGCCTCCTTATTTACAATGCCTTATTATTTCTAGGAATTCTGCTTGTCCCTTTAAGAACAGGGAATTCACTGTTCTGTTTCCTCTATTCCCTTTTTTCAGATAATATAGGGATGGTAGATGGTGTGAATTGAATCTATTCTTATACATTCATCATCCCATCAGTTAAAAGAAAAAAGGTTCTAGCTTTAGATTACAGCAAGAACCAGTTAAAAACAAAATATATTTATTATTCAATTACTTTTGGGACTACGCGTAAAGAACAGAACAATGCATAGGGTTGCTCTTTTTCATCTACTAGAATTTCCATCATTCCTTCTGATTCCTCAAACGTTGTAATTAACTCTGTTTTACTTATAAATTTTGTAGGATATTCGCCATCTTCATTGATAAAAACTAGTTTCCCATCTTTCATTTCTAAAGTAATATCTGCTCCTTCATCTGATTTGTACTTCCCTGTATAGGAAGAAAGTACAGCAAGATCTATGTCATATTCCTCATAATTTACATGATTTGCATCCATATCCTCGCCAAGGTGGATATTAAATGCATTTCTTAATAATTTAGCCGCTGGAACTCCAATTAAATTAGTAAGCACAATTCCTGCTAACTCTTTTTCTAATATGAAACCAAATCTAGATGAAACAGCTCTTAAGCTTCCCCCGTGCCCGATATAGGTATGACCAAAATAATTTGGAATTATTTCAAGACCATATCCATAATATTGGTCCTGATATACCTTCATATGAGGCTTTAACATTTCATTGATACTTTCCTCAGAAAGTATCCGTTTTCCATTAACTAATCCTTTATTTAGATATAGCTCTGCGTATTGCAACATATCGTTTGCAGTAGACTTTAAAAATCCAGTAGCTTGCATGGAACTACTAGTTATCCAATCTTTATCAGCCTCAATTTCCTTTTTATCTCCTTTTTTTCCATAGGAGATTGTACAGTTATCATGCCCTTCCATTTCCTCAAATGTAAAGCGAGTATGTTTCATTCCACATGGATCAACAATATATTGATAAACATATGATTCATACGATTGTCCACTCACCCGTTCTATAATTGCTCCTAATAAACTGTATGCTTCATTAGAATAACTAAATTGAACTCCCGAATCTGCAAATAACTCTACATTTTGATCTGCTATATATTCCATCAAATCTTCATATGTGTGCAGAATAGGTTGTTCTTTGTTATCACCAACATGAACATATTCAGATGGATTATCCTCGCTCGGCTTTTTCATCGCATACTCTAAAGCAGACATCGGTGGTAAGCCTGAGGAATGGGTCATAAAATGGTGAATCCTAATTTTATCTAGCTTTTCTTTATTCTTTATACGGAACTCAGGCAAATACGTACTCACTTTATCCAGAACATTTAATTTCCCATTTTCTTGTAAATGCATGATTGCTGCACATGTGAATGATTTTGTAACAGAGGCGAGCCCAAAAGCAGTATCACCTGTTACTAATAATTCTTCTTCACGATTACGATATCCCATTGCAGAACTGTAAATTTTTTCTCCATTTTTTGATAAGGATACTATAGCTCCTGGAACTTTATATTTTTCAATTAACTTTTGACCAGCTTCTTCTAGGCTTTTTGTTTCTTGCATCTAGGTTTTATCCCCCTTTAGTTACCTTTCAAAAATGAACAACACTCAAAATCATAAATATTTGTATCTGCCCACACACTAAGTAAAGTATATGAACAGATACAAAACTAAACCTCTAAACCAAAAAATATTTTCTGTTATCTCTTAATTACCATCAACATATGGCTCATCTTGTGTTACTCCAAGCTGATGATAATAAATTTTCTCCGCTCTATCTATTGTATAGTTTACAACTCTATTATTAACAGCTCTCATTGCTGTACCATATCTTGTTGGGAAACGTGGTACTTCTTCAACCATCAATTCCTGCCATTTATTATAAGTATCGATGAGAAAATCATTATCAAATCCTTCTATACTTCCAGCTGCCTCTAGTAGTGCGTTAGATTCCTCACTTTGGTATCTAGGATAGTTGAACATACTGTCTTTCCCATTAAAAATTCTTGGATCTGGGTTACTGAATTGACCAAAGCTTGATAGAACTACATCTACTTCGTAATCATCTCTAGAGTTAAGCATGTCGTAGAAGTTATTAGTTTCCATCAAACGTCCATTATATAATTCAACATTGAGCCCTATTTCGCCCCATGCCTGCATATAATACTTAGCCATTGGTTCCGCTATATCGCCACCGGAAGTAGCTGCGAATATAATTGTTAATTCATTTCCATCAGGATCTGTTCGGTAATCTTCTCCATCAGCCCATTCATAACCGGCTTCATCTAGTAATTGATTAGCTTTTTCTGGATCATATTCTCGACCAGGATTTGTTGTATCATGATACTCTCCATAGAAAGGTGCAATCATTGTTGTTCCCTTAGGGATTAATCCATGATAAAATTGTTCCACTACTCTTCCAGTATCAACAGCATGCCACATTGCTTGCCTTAAATTCTTATTCGCCATTTTCATAGATGGATCAGGTTTAACTTCGTTCGTTGCTTCATCCCAAGTTCCCATGACAAAATCAATAAATTGGATACCATTTGATGTATCAGCTAATATTTCTACGTTGGTTAAATCATCATTATCTGGATATGCTGTAATTTCAAAAGGTGTTATATCCACTCCACCAGTCTTTACCTCTTGAACTACGTTGCTTGGATCGATAACTTTCAATGTTACTTGATCTAGATTTGGTTCTCCACGCCAATAATCCTCATTTTTAGTAAGGACTACAGATTCCCCTGGTACGATACGCTCTACTTTAAATGGTCCATAACCGATAGGGCGTTCGCGTACTTCTGGAGCTGCAGCCATCTCATCTAATGTCATATCACCAAAAATATGTTTTGGTACAGGGCTTCTCCAAATATCTACAAATGGATCTGCTTCTAAGAATGTTATTTCTATCGTCTTTTCATCAATTACTTTAATTCCGGAAATCGAATCTGCTTCACCTGCATGATATTCCTCCATACCTTCCACATTTCTTTCATCTGATCCATACCATGAACCTTCATAATCCGGGTGACCGATTATCTCATATGCAAACTCTAAATCTTCTGCTTTTAGAGGCTCTCCATCGTGCCAATTAACATTATCTCTAATTGTTATGGTCCATACTTTTTTACTTTCATCAATTTCAAATGTAGCAGGTCCATCTTGCGTATAATTAAAGTTTTCATCCTTTTCTAGAATTCCATCTTGAAACCATCCCATAATGGTATCGTCAATAGACATTACATAAAACACATGTAGAAGTGTACCTGCGAATGGAGTACTTGATACTAATCCTACAGTAATTTCTCCACCATCCATTGGTTCGCCTTCATTTGTTTTTGTTGCCTTAAAATCCTCAATAGAATAAGTGCCATCACTATCTGAATCAGGTTCAGCATCATCATCTGAATCAGTATCATTGTCATTTTTATTCGAATCAGGTTGAGCATTGTCATTTGAATCAGTATCATTTGATGAGTCATCAGAACATGCTACTAACATCAAACAAGCAGCCATCAATAAAATCAACAATTTAAATAAATGCTTTTTCTTCATGCCATCAACTCCTTACTTTTTATTTGTGGTTCATAACAACTCATACACATGGGGCGTGAAAAATGCATCACTCCTTTCGCTGTCTTGCATCAGTGGCACGCTTTAACGCTTGACCAACATTATTAACACTCAACATTAATAATAAGATTAAGATTCCTGCTGGTAGCCATATCCACCACCTATGTTCTAATGTTTGTGGATCTGTTGAATAACTTAGAAGTGTTCCTAAGCTTGGTGTATCCTCTGGAAAACCAAAACCTAAGAAAGAGAGTCCTGATTCAAGGCCGATATTATTCGCCAAACTTAGCGTCATATTTACAATAATTAATGACATCAAGTTTGGCATGATTTGAGTAAACATGATTTTAAGGTTAGACGACCCTAATGTTTTAGATGCTTGCACGTATTCCATTTCCGTCTCCTGTAAAGTACGCGAACGAATAAGTCGGGCTTTACCCATCCAGAGAAAAGCTGTCATAATCAAAGTAAATGAAAGAATACTATATTTAGGAACAATAGAAACAAATACAATTACTAACATTAGAAACGGTAAGATCATGAAAAAGTCAACAACACGCATAAGAGCATTATCAACGTTTTTACCATAATAACCAGAAACTATCCCTACCACTATTCCAATAATTCCTGCTAAAATTGTTACAATAAATCCAATGGTTAAGGAATTACGTGTTCCAATAATTAATTGTCCAAATACGTCCCTACCCCCATAATCCGTTCCTAGCCAAAATTCGGCTGACGGGGCTTCATAAATAGAAAATAAATCTACCTTAACAATTTCATCGTGATCTAGGATAATAGCAGCTCCGTACACAAATAACGTTACTAACACTAGAAATATTAATGAAATTAAGGCTATCTTATCTCGAACTACTTCTCTCCATATAATTAGAGCACCATTTGGACTTTTACTTTTTTGATGGGTTTGTTCTGCAGTTGAAGCATTCCCCATTGTTATCACCTCAAATTCATTTCTTTATTTTATGCGGATACGTGGATCAACATAGCTTAATATAATATCGGAAAGCAAAGCACCTAAAACTGCTGCTACACCAAATAATAAAACAAGTGCTGTTACTACACTAAAGTCTCGTAAATGGATAGACTGGATAAATAATTGCCCCATACCTGGATAACTAAAAATACTTTCAATAAAAATGGTGCCTCCAATTAATCCTGTTATCTCATAACCAAAAAAAGCGGCAATAGGTATTAATGAATTTCTTAAAATATGACGATTATATATTCTTGATTCTGAAGCCCCTTTAGATCTTGCTGTTATAATAAAATCCTTATGCTTTGTATCAATAATTTCATTTCGCAAATATTGCACTGTTCCGACAACAGCGATTAGACTCATTGATAATGCCGGAAGTAATAAATGTCTAATTTTACTTAACACATAATCAAAGGTACCTGGAACCGCATTAGGAGAAACGCTTCCACTAGTTGGAAACCAATTTAATTGGAATCCAAAAACCCAAACCATGATTAATCCGAAAATAAAGATTGGAATGGCGAACCCTACATATGTATAACCAGTAACAAGACGGTCAATCCAAGTATCATTATATCTTCCACTGATAATACCAAGCGGGATAGCTAATAAATACGTTAAAATTAAGGTGGCTAATGATAGCCAAAATGTATTAGCAAGCCGCTCCCCAATTACAGTTGTAACAGGTACTTTAAATTGAAAGGATCGCCCAAAATCACCTTGAAATATATTTTTAACCCAATCGATGTATTGCACATACCAAGGATTATTTAATCCCAATTGTTCTCTTAACTCTACAAGTCTAGCTGGATCTACGCCTGGTTCTATCATTCCAGTTAAAGCATCCCCAGGCATTAATTTAGCTAGAATAAAAATAAAAATACTTAAAATAGCTATTTGAGGAATCATGATGAGTAATCTTCGTATTATAAATTTCCACATGCTATTTACTTCCTTTCTTAGGTATAGCTGCGGTATGTGTTTCAGAGATTTTTACTAACTCCCTAGCCAAACCATCTGTATTAAAGTAATAATCGTAGGAATCTTTATATTCCTTTTGGATCTTTTGACGAATCTTTATTTGCTCCTCTCGATTCTGAGGATTGATATCTGGAATTGCAGATATAAGTCGTTTTGTATAAATATGCTGGGGATTTTCAAAAACTTCATCAGCCAATCCTTGCTCAATAAATCTCCCCTTATACATAACCCCAATATGATCACTCATATGTTTAATAACTCCTAAGTCATGACTAATGATTAAATAAGTTAAATTCAATTCCTTTTGTATGTCTTGCATGAAGTTTAAAACTTGTGCTTGAATAGAAACATCCAATGCCGAAACAGGTTCATCAGCAATAATTAATTTAGGGTTTAGCGCGATGGCCCGAGCAATTCCTATACGTTGCAGCTGTCCCCCTGAAAATTCATGCGGATATTTATAAATACTAGCTGCGCTTAGCCCCACTTGCTCTAATAATTCATATACGCGTTTCTTCTCTTCTTCCTTTGATAACTTATATGCATTCCGATGAGGTTCAGCAATGATATCTTTCACTCTTTTTTTAGGATTCAATGAAGAAAAGGGATCCTGAAAAATCATTTGAATATCTTTTCTGATATCAAAATCAGAACGTTTAAAATCTGTTATATTTTTTCCTTGAAAAAGAATTTCTCCTGAAGTAATATCATTCAAACCAATAATTGCTCTACCTGTAGTAGTTTTACCAGACCCAGACTCTCCAACAAGTCCATATGTTTTTCCTTGCTCAATATGAAAAGTAACTCCATCAACAGCTTTCACATGATCTACTATTCTTTTAAAAATTCCTCCCCTTATTGGGAAGTGAATCTTTAAGTCTTTTACCTCAAGTAATGTCATGAAGACTTTCCTCCTTACTCGCAGGGAAATAAAAATGTTTATAACAAGAACATCTTACAAAATGACCTGGTTCAACTTCTGTTAACTCTGGATTTTCTTCATGAGCCGATTCATCGATCCATGGGATTCTGGCAGCAAACCGACAGCCATTACGTGGTAAATCTTGCAGGGGAGGTACTATACCGTGAATTGCATGTAATTTTGATTTAACATTATCACCAGCTGGTATGGACTGAAATAATGATTTAGTATATGGATGTAATGGATTTTGAAACAGTGTATATACATCTGCAATTTCTACAATTTGACCTGCATACATCACGGCTACTCTATCTGCCATTTCTGCTACAACGCCTAAATCATGAGTGATAAGCATAATACCTGCATTAATTTCTTGTTTTAATTCTTTCATTAAATCTAAAATTTGGGATTGAATAGTTACATCGAGTGCTGTGGTGGGTTCATCAGCTATTAATAATTCAGGTCCATTTGCAATTGCAGTAGCGATGATAACCCTTTGTCTCATTCCACCCGATAACTCATGAGGATATTGATTATATGTATACTCGGGACGGGGTATTTCCACTTTTTTTAATAAATCTATCGTTCTTTTATATCGTTGTTTTTTCGAGAGGTGTTTATGATGTAATAGTATTGTTTCTCCAATTTGATTTCCTACTGTCATTAAGGGATTTAATGCTTTTAATGGATCCTGAAAAATCATTCCAATTTCACTTCCACGCAAACGATTCATTTTGTTATGACCTATGTTAGCAATATCGTTTCCCTTATAAATAACCTCTCCTTCAATCTTCGCACGTGTATGTAATCCTGTTATCGAAAAAGCTAATGCACTTTTTCCGCAACCTGACTCTCCAACAATAGCGAGTACTTCATTACCGTTAACATTCAACGACACATCATCGACAGCCGCATAATATTCATCATTTATTTTGAACGATGTTTTAAGATTTTTAATTTCTAATAAAGTCTTGTTCAATTTAATTTACACCCCATTACTATAGTTGAGTCTACTTTATATATATGTACTAAATCCTTTTCTATAGAACTAATTTTTCAATATTCAAATAAAAATGTATTCGCTTTCACAGATGAGTTTACTACCTTTAAAAGGTAGTTTTGGTCACTATTTTACTTACAAAAATTTGAAACATTGTATTTTGTTATCCGTTCTAATATGTGAATGTGATCTATTTGCATGTACTCTATGATATATACGTTTTAGAATTTCATATATTGAAATATCATTTCATTATTTTTGATATACAAACATACTATCACATAAATATTTTTTGTCAATTTATTTTATTTAAAATTATTAGTTAATTTGGATTGTGGAGATCTTCTTTAACTATTTTTGAGAATTAATGAAAATAAAGATACATTGAAAAATCATTTTTAGTCTGCAAAATTTCCTAGATGGATACATCTCAAATTTCCCTTCATCACAGGCTTTGCATCAACGATAAAATCATAGAAAATGCTGCTAGGATAATGCCTGATAAGAGAAGGGATGTCGTCCATCTAGGTCTCTCCTTTTCCTCTAATTCATCGCCTTTATAATTTTTTTGTTTTCGTTCAATTTCATCTGCCATCTTACTTCCCTGTTTTAGTTTCGAGAAAAAGTATGTGAAATTGTACGAGAGGCGTTGAAAGGGCATACTATAAATAAATACAAGTCCTGCACCACTAACTAAAAAAATAAGAGCGATAATAAAAATCATATCAAGCCAATCAATTAAAGAAGTTTGTTCTGATGTGAGGGCGATATAACCATAGGAACCTATAGCTATTAGACCTACAATAATGCCTATTTGCCACCATCTTTTCATGATTACACACCCTCCCTCTTTTTCATTAATTTACATCGTTGTATAGATGACATGCTACAAAGTGATTAGGTTTCTGTTCCTTCCACTCTGGAACTTCTTGTGAACAAATATCCATTGCAAGTGGACAACGTGTTCGAAAACGGCAGCCACTTGGTGGATTAACTGGACTTGGTACTGTTCCTTCTAAAATAATTCGTTCACGTGTTCTCTCAATTCTTGGATCAGCAACAGGTATCGCAGATAATAAAGCTTTTGTATAGGGATGAAGTGGGTCATGGTATAATTCATCACTCGTTGCGAGCTCAACCATTCCACCTAAATACATTACTGCAACTCGGTCACTAATATGTTTTACCATAGATAAATCATGAGCAATAAATAAATAGGTTAAACCTTTTTCTTCTTGTAGCTCTTTTAGTAAGTTAACAATTTGCGCTTGAATAGAAACATCCAGAGCAGCAATTGGCTCATCAGCAATAATAAATTCAGGGTCAACTGCTAATGCACGAGCAATCCCAATTCGTTGCCGTTGTCCTCCACTAAATTCATGCGGATAGCGATTTGCGAATCGCTTATGTAAGCCAACACTATCTAGCAACTCAGAAACACGTTCATCAACCTTCTTTTTGGGCAAATTTGGTTCATGAATTTGAATCCCTTCCGATACAATTTCACTTACTGTCATTCGAGCATTAAGCGAAGAGTATGGATCTTGGAAAATCATTTGTACTTCTTTTTGAAACGTCCGTTCTTCTTTTTTCGATAATTTGCCTGCAACATCTTTTCCTTTAAACAGCACCTCACCTGATGTTGGTTGATATAGCCTAATAATTGTTCGACCTAGTGTTGATTTTCCACAACCAGATTCACCCACCACTCCTAGTGTTTCACCTCGATATATATCAAAAGAGACACCATCAACCGCTTGCAAAGTTGTTTTTTTCTTCAGTTGAAAATGCTTTTTTACATTCGTTATTTCAACTAATTTTTCCTGACTACTCATTTACACTCACATCCATTCCTACGGGTATCTCCACACGTGGTGCCCGATCATCTAATAACCAACAAGCTGAAGCATGTGTATCTGATACTTCAAATGGATCTGGCACATGTGAATGACACACTTTCATCGCATAAGGACATCTTGGCGCAAATGGGCATCCACTTATAGGCTGCTCTAAATCAGGAGGTGACCCGACGATTGGCACAAGAGGCTCTTTGTCGTCTTCATGTAATTTTGGCATCGAGCTTAATAATCCCCACGTATAAGGATGTCTTGGCTCATAAAATATTTCGTCCACTGTTCCAATTTCTACGATTCGACCTGCGTACATAACTGCCACGCGCTGTGCCATATTTGCAACAACACCCAAATCATGTGTAATAATAATAATCGAGGTATCGAGTTCATTTTGTAATTCCCTCATTAAATCAAGAATTTGCGCTTGAATCGTTACATCTAATGCTGTTGTTGGCTCATCAGCAATAAGGATTTTTGGTTTACATGCAATCGCCATTGCTACAACAATCCGTTGACGCATTCCTCCTGAAAATTGATGGGGGTATTCTTTCATTCGGGTTTCTGCATTTGGAATTCCAACCATTTCAATAAGTCCTACAGCAACATTGTATGCTTCTTTCTTTGTTAAAGGTTGATGTTCCAGTAGCCCTTCCATGATTTGCTTACCAATTGAAATCGTTGGGTTTAAGGATGTCATCGGATCCTGAAAGACCATTGAAATCGCAGATCCTCGAATTTTTCGCATCTCTCTTTCACTGTATTTGAGCAAGTTCTTCCCTTCAAACATAACTTCTCCATCATTTACCACACTGTTTTGCTTAGGCAGCAATTGCATGATTGTTCGAGCAGAAACGGATTTTCCAGAGCCGGATTCACCTACAATTGCAAGTGTCTCCCCTTTCTCCAATGAGAAATTCACTCCTCGTAATACATTTGCTTCCCCGTTATATGTTTTAAAGGAGACATCTAAATTGTTTACCGTTAAAATCTTCTCCACATGTTTTCCTCCTACTTCCGCATTTTCGGATCTAATGCATCTCGCAATCCATCTGCCAGCACGTTAAAGCTAATCATGATCACACTGATGATAATTGCTGGATAAACCATTTTATAAGGAAGCAATTGCATTGTTTTATACCCATCATCAATTAACACTCCTAGTGATGCGAGTGGTGGCTGAAGTCCAAGTCCAATAAAGCTTAAAAACGCTTCAAAGAAAATAGCTGTTGGAATCGTGAACATTAATGTAACAATAATGGAACCGAGTGCATTAGGGAGTAAATGTTTCGAAATAAGCTTAAAGTCACTCGCTCCTAATGCCCGAGACGCTAATACAAATTCTTGACCTTTTAACTGTAGTAGCTGCCCCCGCACGACACGGGCCATATTAACCCACCCAGTAATAACGAGTGCGAGCGTGATAGATAAAATACCCGGTTCAAGAATTAAAATAAACAAAACAATTAAGATTAAGTTTGGGATCCCAACTAAAACCTCAATAATTCGCTGCATGACATTATCGACACGCCCTCCGTAAAAAGAAGAGATTCCTCCATAAATTACCCCAATGATTAAATCAAGGGATGCAGCTAAAAATGCAATATATAACGATATTTTTGTTCCTTCCCAAACACGTGTCCAAATATCACGACCGAACTGATCTGTTCCAAACCAGTATGCTCCATCGAAATTACGTTCTGCATAAAGATCGACTCCGTTTCGATCGATCCCATCAAATCCTAACCATTCAAGTCCAGCGACTTTTGGCGGCATATGGGAATGTGCAACATTTTGATCTTTATACGTATAATCATTCAACATCGGTCCGACAAAAGCCATGACGATGATAAAAAGTAGTAAAAAGATACTAATAACAGCGCCTTTATTTCTTCTCAGTCGTACCCATGCATCTTTCCAAAAACTAAGTTGAGGTTCATCTGAAATTTGTAATTCCTTTTTCCCAACAATTGGATCTGGAGTAAACAAATCATCAGAAATATCTCTATTTTGCTGTGTCATGAGCGATCACTCCCATCAAGGCGAATACGAGGATCTAATAAGCCATACATTAAATCCACAATAAAAATAATCGCAACAAATAAAAAGCTATAGAAAATGGTGATTCCCATAATCACGCTATAATCATTTACTAAAATCGACATCGTAAATTGTTCTCCGATCCCAGGAACAGCAAATATCTTCTCAATTACTAATGTTCCGGTTAAGAGGCCTACAGTCAATGGTGCAAGCATCGTTAAAACGGGAATAAGCGCATTACGAATAACATGTTTCACTGTTACATTAAATTGACTAATCCCTTTTGCTCGAGCAGTAATTACATAATCCTGGCCTAGGACTTCTAGCATTTCCGAACGAATAAAACGAGCAACCGTTGCCATCACCGTAACCGATAATGCAATACTAGGCATAATCGTATTCGCATACCCATTCCATAGGGCCGGAGGTAGCAGCTTCCACTGTACACCTATATAATATTGCATCAATGCTGCGAAAATAAAGGATGGAATGGACATTCCTAGAACAGCAACAACTACAGAGCCATAATCTAAAAATGTATTATGTCTAAGAGCAGACACAATCCCCAATGTTAATCCAACAATTATTCCTAACACGAGTCCTTGCATACCAATTAAAGCGGACGGGCCAATTCGTTCAGCAATAATCGTATTTACTGAACGTCCCGTATATGTAAATGAAATTCCTAAATCACCTTTTACTAAATTTCCAATATACTTAACATATTGGATAGCAACTGGTTGATCAAGGCCATACCGCTTATCTAATAATTCAATTTGATTATCCGTTAACTCATCTACATTTCCATATGGGGTTCCGGGTAGAAGTTGCATTAATAAAAATGTCAATGTAACAATTACGAATAATGCAGTGAACATATAGCCTAAACGCTTTAAAATATACTTACTCATCTTCACCACTCCCTCTTCATGCACTTTGAAGAAAAAGAAGAGGATGTATCGATTTGATACGTCCTCCTTCTTTTCTTGTCAATTACTTCCCTTCAATATATGCCCAGCGTAAATCATAATCAGGAATAGTTGGATGATAAACTAGGTCTTTTACATATGGCTGCATTACAAGAGCACGTGAATTTTGGTACATTGGTGCGATTGCTTGATCTTCTTCAAATAAAATTTGTTCTGCTTCAAGTAGTAAATCATAACGCTTTTGTTCATCAAGCTCAACCCTGGCAGCATTAATTAGCTCATCTAAAGCTGGGTTTGAATAATCCATTCGGTTAAAGTTGGCACCTGTTTCCCACATACCTATATACTGCTGTGGCTCTGGGAAAGACGGTGTGTAGGTCGACATTGAAATATCATAGTCAATCGCTTTTTCCATATCTAAACGACTTTGGAATGGCTGAAGAACAATATTAATTGTAAGTCCTTCTAAATTGCTTTCCCATTGATCTTTCAAATATTCAGCTGTCGCACGATCATCTGTATCATCCGCTGTTAAAAGACCTAATTCAAGTGTGGATACACCCAGCTCCTCTAAAGCTGTTGCATAATAATCTTGTGCTTCCTCAAGTGTTCCGCCGAAGTCCCCATTAATATCACGGAATGTTTCCCCTGTTGGTCCAATATGAATATTAGGAACGATGTAATTCATTGGAATTGACCCATTTTTTAATACGATATCTGTTAAAGATTGTTTATCCCATCCCATATCAAGTGCACGACGTAAATTCACATTACTTAACGCTTCATGGTTATGGTTAAAACGTAAGAAACGAATCATCGCGGTTTGTTCTGTTGAAAAATTCTCATCAGATGAATAGTTGTCAATAAATGCTGCTGAAATTTCTACTAGATCACTATCCCCAGATTCATATAAGTTTACAGCTGTCGACTCTTCTTTGACAACGCTTACATTAACTTCCTCAAGCGTTACTTCATCCGCATTCCAATAAGTTTCATTTTTCTTAAATTGCCATCCTTGACCATGATTCCACTCAGAAATATAGAATGGCCCATTTGAAAGAACTTGATCTGCTTCTTGCCCATATTGATCACCCGCTGCCTCTTGGAACGCTTGGTTAATTGGTCCAAATGCTGGGAATGCTAGTGATTGTGTGAATGATGGATATGGTTCAGATAATGTTACGACAAGTGTCTTATCATCTGTCGCTTCAACTCCAAGCTCATCAGCATCGGCTTCTCCATCCATAATCGCTTGTGCATTAGCAATATTTGCATTCGCAAATGAATAAGCATAATATCCAACTTCTCCAACCATTCGCTTCCATGAGTATTCATAGTCATGTGCTGTTACTGGATCTCCGTTCGACCAAACATTATCACGAATCGTAAATGTATGAACTAAACCATCATCACTGATATCATGACTCTCAGCACCAGCTAATGCAGGTTGGTGATCCCTATCTATATAATATAATCCTTCTCTCGTATTTGCTATTGGCGTTAATACTCCATGCTCTTCTTTAATATCTAGAGAAGCAATCTCTGAGGTTGTTGTTAAATTAAGCACTTGTTCTGAATCAGCCTCAGCACTAGCAGGTTCTTCAGTACTATCATTTCCATCATCTGGCCCTTCAGCATCTTCACTTTCTTCTGGCCCTGAAAATCCACAAGCTGCTAATACAGTAAGCATTCCAACCAAAAGTAACAAAATCCACCTTTTCTTCAAAAAAACTCCCCCTTATTTCATATATTGAAATATTGTTCCAGAATTCAATTCACGTGCTATTTTAGCACAGTATTTTATTTTTTGCCAATTTAATTAATTCAAAATCATTAGTAAATTTTTATTAAAGATACACTACTTTTATGTATGTAGAAAAATAAAAATTAATGACTATTCACCTCATACAACCGCTTTTTAAATCTAATTAGTGAAGGGTGAAAAGGGTTTATCGATGTTTGATATTTTTTATTAAAAAATTCTCAAATGATGGAGTTTCTTAACATGAATTGGAGAAATGACAAAAATATTTAGATTTTGTCTTGTGTTAGATGTTTGATATTAAATGAGCTAATTATGCTTCTTTCGTTGTGATAAGTAATCTAGCGCACAAAAAAATACAGACATCTATTTTGTCTGTATTTTTTGATTCTCTGTCAGCGAATTTTTACCATATCTTTTCCATATATTTCAGCTATCATCCCAATCATCTCTTCTAAAATAATTGGTACTTCTTCAAACGCATTTCGCATATGCAATCGCTCTGTACGTTTATGTGCATCTTTTCCTAACGGTCCAACATTTAATACTGGTGCATTTAATTGTTTCATACTTTCAAATGGAATCGTATAGCTATTTCCCCAGACTGGCGTATTTTCCTCAAAAGAAGTCCATCCCTGACTAGATCCAGAATAGTTTACATAACTCAAATCACATAAACCATTAAAATAGTGTTTTCGTTCTATCGAAAGCCCAAATTTCTCTGCTGCTGTTTTAGATACAAAATCCGTACAAGTCTCAATTAATTCATTTCCTGTTGAATTAACTGCTGGATAATAAGGAGGTGCTAATAAAACAACGATTGCTGGACCTAATTCCTGACATTCGATCATCAATCTATCCGTTATGCGCAATGATTTTTCGCGATCATCCCATTCTTCATGAGCATGTACATCTTCTTTTATCTGCTCGATAAATTCAACTCCAAATTTGCGTATGGCGCAGTCTAGTAAATCCTTATAACGAATTACCTTTACTTCGCCAATTGGATTCATTTGCTGTTTTTGACAAATTTGCTGGTAGTCAACATTACATTTCTTCGCTGCAGTTTCAGCCACCTGTTCGAATAAATGAAACACCTCATTTGCATTCCGCTCCATCAAAAAAATATTATATAATGCTGCTGAGCGGTATGGTGTTTGCGTCGAGTATTCCATCTTTAGATCCTTTTGTTGCAAAGTCACTGGAAGAGGTGATGTTTCACTATAGGAAGTCTCTTGAAATAAATCATTAAATTCCATTTCTTGTGTCAGATAAGATGTTATATAAGGCGATGTTAAGCCGCTCAATGGTTTCCCTGCATGTGTTTCTTTTCCATAAATAAGAGCTGCAGGTAACATTTTCCCAATGGTACCAGTATACAAATAATGCTGATTTGATTCCTCTGTGAAAACTGGCTCACTGTTCAGGAATAATTTATAGGTTAAATTATAATTCTGTTGTAAAGTGATTAATGTTTCCACGGCACATCTCATCCCTGAAGAGTTAACTTCCTCGTCAGGAACAGTCAATAGCAATAAATTAATTGGCCATTTCTCCACACTTGCTTTTTCAATAAGAGACATATGAAGGACTAACCCCATTTTCATGTCCATCGTACCACGACCAAATAAGTATTCACCTGACTCCAAATCTTCTCGTGCATCCTGTGGCAATTCATTTTTCCGATCATGTAAAGCTTTTGTTATTTTTTCGGGCTGTGTTGCCAGTGGCTCAAGGTCTCCATATTCTTCTGTATTCACTGTATCAAAATGACTGATTAAACAGATGGTCTCCCTTGCTTCAGGATGTTTATAAAGGGCTGTTAAAAACTTCCTTCCTAAGTCAGCCTCATGAAGTGCCAGATAATTAGAATTCTCTTGAAAATAGGGAACTGCTTCCAGTTTCTTCTTCAGTTTTACTGGAAATTGACGTTCTCCTTCTGTTAATGTCATGCTTTTCCAACTGACAACTTCCAAAAGCAATTCCTTTAAACTTTCGGGGGTTCCCCATTTTCTCTCTATCATTATCCTGACCTCTTTCCCATCCTAAATTTCTCTTTATTGATAAAAAATTTTTCCTCGACAATTTAAAACATCGGGAATCGACATAAAACAAATCTGTTCATTGTGTCGAATTATAGCATCATGTTGAAAAAGTAATGTTTCGTGGCTATGCTTTCTTAAATCACTTATTGTCAGACCATTTAAGTAACTTCTTTCTATTGTACGATTATCTATTTAAACATTTTCTATCATACTCGCACAACAGGGCTTGTCAAACATGTAGGACCACCTGTTCCTTTATAGGAAATCTCCGTACCTTTATATTCATATACCGTAGCCCCTGCTTCTTCTAGTTTCCTTTTCGTTTCCTCATTACCAGCTGATATAACACAAACTCTTGGTGCCAATGCTAGTACATTACAGCCTAGATTATCATATTCTTCTTTGGAGACTTCAATCAATTGAATTCCACGCTCGATTAATAACTGTCTAAAAAATACAGGCATTAGACGGGAATGAACAACGGCCAAGTCTTTATCAACCATACTGATAAAGGACATTAGATGTAAACATTCTTCTTCGCCTTGATCATGTGGCAACTGCACAACAATAAACTCATCAACCATTCCCTCTGTCATTGCTCTTAGCTGCCTGATTGCTTCATCATTTGTACGATATCCTCGCCCAACTGCCAATGTCCGATCATCCAGCCACACAATATCTCCACCATCTGATACTGCACCACCGGAAAGTCTACCAATAACCGGGATATTTTTTTCTTCCAAAAATTTTTGAAAAACCTCTGCTTCAGGTTGTCTCAGCGCTTTTCCAGATTTTAATATAATTGCGCCTTCATTTGTAAACTTAACAGGGTCATGTGCATACAATGAATCAAGGCCTGTCTTATTAGATGCAGGCAAAAAATCTATTTGTTCGACATGTTCTTTTAAAATAGACAAAAATTGCTCATATTCTTGTATTGCCTCTTTATAATCTGGCTCTTCTATATAATTGAATGTTTTCCATTCATTGCTTAAATGTTCTTGACTAATAAAGGCATCTTTTGGATGCTTTACAATAACATGCTTCATTTTTTTAAACATGGAATTACTATAAGCCATCTTTCACCCTCCTTTTCCGTTTAACGGAAAACTTTTCTTTTTACAGGAAATATTAAAATGATTATAATAGCCTTAACAACCTATTGTCAATACTGGCTGATCTAAATTTTTAGATTACTATGAAGTATCAACAAATTAAATGAAGGGGATAGATTCGATGCAAACGATCGATCGGATAATGCAAATTACAGAAATATTATCATCTAGCGAGGAGAGAGAACTTTCTATATCAGTACTTTCCAAGCGATGCAACCTTCCACTCAGTACAATGCATAGGCTTTTAAACGGAATGATAAAACATGGATTAATTGAGCAAAATCAAGGGACAAAATTTTACCGACTAGGCAATACATGGCTAAAGTATGGTTTACAGCTATATGATAATTTGGATTTTAGCGAAGTAGTTCGCACTGAATTGGAAAAGTTGATGTATGAAACAGGAGAGACCGTTTATTTTAACAAGCCAGATGGCTTATCTGCCTTAATCATAGAACGGATAGATTCACAAAAACAAATTCGTATCTATGATCAGTTAGGTATACGGATTCCGATGAATATTGGGGCAGCAAACAAAGCAATGCTTGCGAATATGCCTAAATATCAAGCAGAGGAAATTATTAATGCTTTAGTAGAAATAAAGGAAAGAGAAGCATTCCAAAACCAATTGAATCTCATAAAACAGCAAGGATTTAGTGAGAGTCACAGCGAACGGACTCCTGGCACATCCTCTGTAGCTGCCCCCGTATTTAATCACTTGAATAAGGTGATAGGTGCAGTAAGTATTGGATTTGTTGATTTTAATCTTACGAAAGAGCGGTTGAATTATTTGGCAGAGCAAATTATGAAAACTGGAAGAAGTGTTTCTAGAAAGCTAGGGTATAGCAAAATATAAAAATTATTTTATAAAGCTTATCTAAGAAAGAGGTTGAGACAAAAGATTTTATTACTTAATTAATTCCGAACATAAATTGTGTAAATAACCGCTTCGGAAATATACTTCGCTTTTTGTGGGCTTGTCCTCAGCCTCCTTGGAAAAGAAATACACTTTTCCTGTGGGGTCTTCACACTTCGCTTTCCCACAGGAGTCTACGTATATTTCCTCCGCTTCATTTGAATATAGTTCGGATTTCAAGCTTTGTTTTTCCGTTTGTCCCAATCTCTTTGTTTATATTAAAACTAGCTTTGACCTAGCTCCTCAAAGCTTTTCAAATATTCCTCTACCATATAGGCTGTTTCCTCGATTGACTTGTCTGTAACGTCTATTACATAAGCACCGTATTCTTTAAATACTTGTTTTGAATACTCTAATTCAGCATAAATTTTTTCTAAGTTTGTATAGCTGGAAGTATGATTCAATCCTAAAGAATCTAAACGATTACTTCTAATTCTAGATAGATTATCTGGATGACAAATTAAACCAATAATTCTTTTTCTATCTACCTCTGCTAAAACTTGAGGTAAAGGAACCTCGGGAATTAGCGGGAGATTTGAAACTTTATGTCCTCTATTTGCCAAATACATACTTAGCGGGGTTTTTGAAGTACGGGAAACTCCTAGTATGACTATATCTGAATCTAGAAATCCTTGGGGGTTCTTGCCATCATCATACTTCACCGCAAATTCAATAGCCGCTATTTTATTAAAATACTCCGTATCTAACTTATGTACAGTACCTGGTTTTTCTATTGGATTAGCTCCTGTCATGGATCTAATAATGTCGAAAAAGGGACTCATTAAATCCAGATAGAGTAAATGATTTTGACTGCTAAATTTTCTTGCTGCCTCTGCCAATTCATTATTCACTAATGTACTTATAACAAGCGCCTTATCATTCAGCGCATCCCGTAAAATTCCAAGTAACTCTTCCTCTTTGTTCACAAAAGGGAATTTATAGCTAATATTAAAGGTTAAATCTGGATATTGTGCTAATACAGCTGATAAAAATTTTTGCGAAGTTTCCCCTAGTGAATCAGAAATGGTGTAAATAACGATTTCATTTCTCATAATTAGTCCCCTTTATCTATTTAATTCTACATTTCTAGCTTGTTGAGTAATAAAATTTAACACTCTAGTTTTAGTAATTTTACCAATTACCTGTCTATCATTGGTCTCATCAACTACCGGCAATGAATCTACCTCAAAATCTTGAAGAATACTAGCCGCTTCTAAAATATCCATATCCTTAGAACAAGTTTTAATATGAGGTACTCGAGTCATACAGACAGCTACAGGTGTATTATCAATATTCGTATTCAATGATGCTCTTAATAAGTCTTTACGAGATAAAACTCCGACTAAAAGCTTCTCTTCATCTGTAACATATAGAGAACCTACATCATACATAAATAAGGTCGTAATTGCATCTCTAATGGAAGTATTATTATTAATCAGTAAAGGTGGCATCATCACTTCATTGACTTTTGTACTAAATGTTTTGAAAAAAAATAAAGCTTCTAAATCCGCTCCAGTATATGTATAACCAATTTTAGGTGTAGCTTGTAGGATTCCAGCAAGCGTTAAAAAGGATAAATCAGATCTCAATGTTGCTCTTGATACATCTAATAATTTCGAAATTTTTTCACCACTAACTGGTTGATGTTCTTTGACTATCTCTATTATGTGCTCTTGCCTTTCACTCAGCTTCATTATTTCCTCCTCAAATATAATGAAATTCTTATATCATTATGCGTTTTATTATACATATATAAGATAATTATTCAATAACATGTCTTATATATGACGTATCATTTATGATATTGACAAATATATTATGTCATATTAAGATTAAATCAGTTAAATGTGACACATATTTAAAAAATAGGAGGCATTATATGACAAAGTTAGTTTACTTTTTTGAAGAAGGTCGCAGTGATGAGAAAGAACTTCTAGGAGGTAAAGGTGCAAATTTGGCTGAAATGACTAATCTTGGTTTACCAGTTCCACCGGGATTTACCATAACTACTGAAAGCTGTATGAACTATTTAAAAACGCCTTCCTTTTTCGATTCAGATTTAAAAGATGAAATTTTAAAAGCAATTGATAAACTAGAAAATCAAACGGGAAAATCCTTCACGAAAAATGAAAATCTTTTACTCGTTTCTGTTCGAAGTGGTGCTGCCTCCTCCATGCCTGGTATGATGGATACCATTTTGAACCTAGGGCTAAATGATTCTAGAGTGCAATCTTTAGCTAAACTAACTAGCACAGCATTTGCCTATGACTGTTACCGTCGGTTATTACAAATGTTTGGCGATGTTGTTTATGATATTAATAAGGAAAAATATAATTTATTGCTTCAGAAAATGGAAATACAGTTGGATAAACAAGTTGATTATTTTGAAGTGGATGAACACCAACAATTAATTGAAGCTTATAAACAACTATATGCAGAAAATAATATTGTTTTTCCACAAAATCCGATAGATCAATTAACAGAAGCAACTAAAGCTGTTTTTAAATCATGGAATAATCAACGAGCAAAGGTTTATCGTGAATTGCATGATATTCCTCATCATTTAGGAACTGCTGTAAACATTCAATCCATGGTTTTTGGTAATAGTGGTAATACCAGTGGTACTGGAGTAGTATTCACTAGAAATCCAGCTACTGGAGAGAATAAAATGTTCGGTGAGTTTTTAATTAATGCCCAAGGTGAAGATGTAGTTGCTGGAATTCGGACACCAGAACCAATCGAAGTATTAAATGACATACTCCCTGAAGCCTATACTGACTTTGTCAAATATGCCAATATTCTAGAGAAGCACTATAAAGATATGCAAGATATCGAATTTACGATTGAAAATGGTAAATTATTTATTCTTCAAACTAGAAATGGGAAACGTACGGCTAAAGCTACTTTAAAAACCGCGTTAGATTTAGTAGAAGAAAAACTTATTTCTAAAAAAGAAGCCCTTTTACGTGTTACACCAGATACCATTGATCAATTAATTCATCCTATCTTCGATGCTACAAAAGTTGAAAATGCTCCATTATTAGCACAAGGATTGCCTGCTAGCCCAGGTGCAGCTACAGGTGAAATTGTTTTTACTGCTGAAAAGGCAAAGGAATATCATAATCTCGGTAAAAAAGTAATTTTAGTACGTCAAGAAACTTCTCCAGAAGATATCGAAGGAATGATTGTTAGTGAGGCTATTGTTACTAGCCGCGGAGGCATGACATCTCATGCTGCTGTAGTTGCTCGTGGAATGGGAACTTGTTGTATAACAGGTTGTGAAGCCTTTTCTGTTAATGAAGAAGCAAAAACAATTATTTGCGGAGATCAGAAATTAACTGAGGGAGATATTATCTCTGTTGATGGAAGTGCTGGAAATGTATATTTAGGTAGTATTCCAACCGTAATTGCCGACAATGATCAGAACCTTCAAGTATTACTTACTTGGGCGGATGAATTTGCTACATTAAAGGTGAGAGCAAATGCTGAAACACCTCAAGATTTAGCAACTGCTATGGAATTTGGAGCAACTGGTATTGGTTTAGCTAGAACGGAGCATATGTTTTTTGGAGAAGAACGAGTTCTAGAAATGAGACGTTTAATTTTAGCAAAGAATGAAGGCGAAATGAAACTAGCGTTAGAACGATTACTTGCCTTTCAACAGGATGATTTTTATCAAATGTTCCAAACGGTTCAAGACAAACCACTAGTTATTCGTTTACTTGATCCACCAATGCATGAATTCTTACCGCATGAGACAACTGAAATGGAACAATTAGCTAAAAAACTAGATAAGCCTGCTTCTGCTATCAAAAAACAAATTGAGCAACTTCAGGAAACGAACCCTATGCTAGGCCATCGCGGATGTCGATTAGGAATCACCGAACCACAAATTTACCAAATGCAGGTAGAAGCTATTTTTAATAGTGTTATCCAATTAACACAAGAAGGACATAACATTGTTCCTGAAATCATGATTCCCTTAATTGCTGAGGAATCAGAGTTAACCTTTTTAAAAGACATGTTAATCGATAAGATTGAGGCAGTATTCCAACAACATGAAATGGAGCCTATTTCTTATGAAATTGGCACAATGATTGAATTACCTCGAACTTGTCTAATTGCAGACCAGCTTGCTAAAAATGCTGATTTCTTTAGCTTTGGAACAAATGACTTAACCCAAATGACATATGGCTTTTCAAGAGATGATATTGGAAAATTCATTAATACTTATAAGGAAAAAGATATTATCACACAAGACCCCTTTCAAACGCTTGATCAAAACGGCGTAGGGGAATTAATTAAAATAGCGGTCCAAAAAGCTCGAGAAACAAAAGAAAATATATTGATTGGTATTTGCGGGGAAGTAGGTGGAGATCCAAAATCAATCCCATTCTTCCAAAAAATTGGTATTGATTATGTCTCTTGCTCACCATATCGAATTCCAGCTGCACGCTTAGCTGTAGCGCAGGCGAGTATTGAAAGCTAGGATGTTTGAGTAGATGATGAAGGAAGTCAATGAATACATCTTTTACTAAAAATGACAGGCATTTATTCCCCATCTGTAAAGCCGTGCATCTAAAAGATAAATACTACAAAAGAGCCATTCAAAGTTGGAAATCAACTTTGAATGGCTCTTTTATATATATATAACTTTTTTTCAATAAGATTTGGCCAAACTTCCTCTGTAGAAGAGAAGACTTTAGTAAAGCTATGAAGCGAGTTATTATCTATATACTAAACCACCGTCTGTTACAATCGCTTGACCAGTAATATAATCAGAGTCATCAGACGCTAGGAAAGAAACTAGATCAGCAACATCTTTAGGTGTTTGAAATCGTTTCAAGGCAATTCCTGCAGAAAATTGCTCAAAAGCTTCGCCTGGCTTTAAATCATCGCTGTATTTAACCATTTCTTCGTCAATTCTATCCCACATTTTTGTTTTTGCAACACCAGGACAATATGCATTTACTGTTATTTTATGCTTAGCAAATTCTTTAGCAGCTGAATGTGTGAAAGATTTTACAGCATGCTTCGTTGCAGAATATGTGCCTAGCATTTCATATGATTCATGACCAGCGATACTACAAGCATTAATTATCTTTCCTTTTGTTTCCTGCTTGATAAACTGCTCAGCTGCCGCTTGTGTACCATAGACTACACCATTCACATTAATTTTAAATAATCGTTCAAGCTGTTCTTCCGTGATTTTCAGAATTGGAGAAACTGCTTCTATACCTGCATTGTTTACCAATACATCTACATGACCAAACTCATCCACTGCTGCTTTAACTAAATTAAATTGGTCTTCTCGGATAGATACATCACCTTTGACACCGATAACTTCAAAGTTTTTTTCTTTGAATTCTGCAACTGTTTCATTAAGCAATGCTTCATTTATATCATGTAATACCACTTTAAAACCATCTGTGCATAATCTCTCTGCTATGCCTTTCCCCAAACCTCCAGCAGAACCAGTAACAATAGCTACTTTATTCATCATCATTCTCCTTTTTGTTAAATAGATACTTCTTTTGTATATAGGATTATTGTTCTTAAGTAGTTTGCTTATAAATCCTATAATTACACTTACTTTTTCTCAAATCCGAAGATCTATTCCTCTTCTTGAAAATAGAATGATGAAGAATTGCATCTTTTAATGCATGTTGAAAGTGGAATGATATATTAGTAGTGATCATATTATGGCAATTAAATCTATATTTCACTGCGACACACTTTAAGAATGTCTGCCACCATTACGGTTATTCATTTGGACCGATTACCCGATTACGAATATCTAACTTGTCCCCAACCTGTGCTCGTTTGCTTAAAGTATTACGCCAGTTAGGTGCAAGAAGTTCACAAGCAGCAAGTCTAGCTGCTAATTCCAAATCATGTTTTTGGTTATGCATAATATCATTACATCTAGCTACTGTCCATTCAGAAAAAGGCCTTTCTCGAAGTCGAAGATAATCTCCTGCTTGAATTTCACCTTCTTTAAGAACACGAAAATACCAGCCTGTCATGCCTTGTTGTTGTATTTGTAAAGCTAAGTCTTTAACCTTCCAGCGCCTCGCTGGCTTCCAACAAGGTTGTCTAGGTTGTGAAACTTGTACGATAGCTTCACCGATATGGAAAATATCACCGATACACAGGTCGGCTTCAGTAATGTGTTTAACAGCTAAGTTTTCACCAAAAGCACCAATAGTAAAGTCGTTTTTTTGCAGCTTCTTTTGCCAATAATCATAATGAGAGATAGGATAGACAAATATTGCTTTTTCTGGTCCTCCATGATGTTTGAGGTCGGCTTGCCCATCCCCATGAATATTTGTTTTTCCCGCCCAAACCTTACCTTGGACAGCTTCCTTCACAATCGCACTAGTCCACTCACGGTCCATTGGTTGTTTTGCTTCTTTTTGCCCATAAGATTTTGGCTTACCAACCATTATTTTTTCTATGATAGGTTGACTCATCAATATCAAACTCCTTTTGGTTAAAGTACTAGAGATGAACTACTAATTTTTCCAAGCTATATTAAAATATTTTATGGACTCAACTTTCGTCCACAGAAATGGAATAGCATGATTATATCCTTCCTTTTTACTAGAAGCATGTCTCCTGTGTAACCTTCCAAGTTACTTTCACAATGAATAGACTGCTCACAGTAAACTAAGTATTCCTTCTTAATTGGAGAAAGAATTTGTGTAACAAACCTAAAAGCCCGCCCTAGCTATAAACTTGTTCCATTCCCCTTCTCTTGATTCTATTAGATATTGTTATAGATTAGTATATAATAATAGAATATGCCTATTATTTAGAAGTAAATTCAGGAGGAAGCCAAATGGAACTAAGGCAATTGGAATATTTTATGACTTTATGTGAAGAACTACATTTTACTCGTGCTGCCGAAAAGCTTGGCATCGCCCAGCCCTCTCTAAGTCAACAAATTCGCTTGCTAGAGCATGAGGTGGGTATGCCCTTGTTTGATCGCATTGGTAAGAAAAACGCGCTCACAGAAGCAGGAAAAATATTGCTACATCATAGCTACAATGTGGTTCATGAACTTTCACAGGCAAGTGCGGCGATTAGCGAACTGCAAGGACTAAAGAGAGGCACACTGAAAATTGGTGCACTTCTAACGGTTATTAATTACTTGCTTCCCCCCACTGTTATCGGATTTCAGCATGATTATCCCAATGTAGAGCTCTCTGTGCATGGGCTACGGACTGGTGATATTTACAAAGGGCTACTACAAAATGAACTTGATTTGGGTATTGTATTTTTACCTATGGAGCATGAAGACCTGGAAGTGATTCCGCTCTATAAAGAAAATCTTGCTTTGGCAGCACCTATCGGTCATCCCATTGCGGAAGAAGCATTTGTAACACCTTATATTCTCAAAGATACGCCTTCTGTCTTATTACCTGACACCTATTTCTTGCGACAAGTGATTAATGAGCAGTGTCGTTCCATGGGTTTCACTCCCCAGCCTTTACTAGAAATAACGACAATGGAAACAATCATCAATATGGTTAGCGAGGGCGTTGGCATCACGATATTACCAAAAGCTTACTTAGATTATCTTGATCATCCACAAATTCAAACGATTCCGATTCAAGATCCGGTAATTACCACTCAGATTGGTATCATTTATCGAAAGAATAAATACTTATGTGCAGCTAGTCGTGTCTTTATGGAACAATTGATTACAACAGTCAAGGGTAAAAGCTTTAGTTAGGCATCTAAGCGTATCGTAAAGGTATAATATAAATCTAAAACAAGAGAAGGCGCTCAGGAGCACCTTCTTTTTGATATTATCCTTTAACCTCATCTAGACTCGCGCCATAATTGATATGATATACATTTTCGCCAATTAATAATGCTGGAACGGATTTCACACCCGCCTTCTCCGCTTCTTCAATTCGATTTTGATCTGTACCAAGATGCACGATTTCTATAGTAATTTTTGATTTGTCAAGATAGTCAAGAACTACTTGCTCCGCATCCACACAAACTGGACATCCTGCATGATAAAAAACAGCTTTTGTCATTCAAATCATCTCCTTAAAATTTTGTAGTATTAATACTTAATTTTATTATAGGAGCAACCGCGAAGCGTAAACAATATCATATTCCCTATCGTTATCATAGGAAAATCAAATAAGTGTGTATATTAGGCTTAGATGATTACTTGTATCAATAAAAAGGATATATTAAATGGAGAATGCCTAAACTAAATAAATTGTGTCAATAGTTGATTAAACTTATCATGTTCTTCCCAAGAAGGCCCATGACCACTATATTGAAAAGGAACAAGCTGTGAATTATCGGATATGTCCCATCAAGATTATCAAAGAACTTGTTCATGATAGCAGTCTAACTGCAATGATCTTAGTACTCCTTTTGTATGGATACATCAATCTACAACAAAAAATACATCAGCTCTCTTGACAATTCAAGTACATGTTATTATAATTTATATACTTAAACAATTTATGTTAATAAACTGTTTAAGTATATAAATGCTAAGGGGTGAATAATTTGAACCAAGGTGATTTCATTAAAGAGGGTTTCTCATTATTTGATAAAATCAACCATCATTTAGTAATTAATTATTACTCTTTATTAGATATTGAACTCCCTCCAAAGCAGTTTATGGTACTCCATCTTATTCATGAGATTGAACCAGCAAAAGTTCAAGACATATCTCAAAAATTACAGCTATCAATAAGTTCAGTAAGTCAGCTTGTTAATAAATTAGAGCAAGGAAACTATGTCTCAAGAAGTATCAACCCACAAAATAGAAGGGAAATTTTGGTAAGAATCGACGGGAAAGGAAAGGAATTTTTTAAAAAATATGATGAAATGGATGACTTGGTTATAGAAAAGTATTATTCTAAATTATCCTTAAAAGAAACAAAGCAATTTAGGGATTTTGCCCAAAAATTGTATAATATCATTACTGAGGATTCTAATCATGTTTAATTGGGTAGTGTTTATAATTCTTGTTTCTATCTCTATCCCTGGTACAATTATTTCTTCCATTTTGCTTAATAATAAAACGACTTCGGGAAAAAGAGAAGCGCCCATTACTGTAGTTATTATTTTACAACTTGTATTCCTAAGTGTATTTGTAGCTTTGGGTGTCGCATTAATTAATAAAATAAGTCTTCATGCGGAGAATATCTATATTAGTAGTTGGATAGAAGCTACCTTAGTAGGTATTGGATGTTCAATTACACATATTTTAATCTATTATGTCTTCTATAAACCTCTTTTAGGTAAAGCTTTTTATAAGATTGAAAAACATAGAAATTCAATTGGCATCGTGAATCGAATACTATATGCAAGTGTAGTGGAAGAGCTAATCTTTCGTTGGGGAATAATGAGTTTATTACTTTGGGCAACACAATCTTTCCTAACAGAAGGAATATCGGTATGGATATCTATTGTTGTATCTAGTTTGATTTTTACACTAGCGCACTATCAAGGTTCCTCAGTAGCTGGAAAATCATTTACACTGTATAGTTACATCTTTATTGGTAATATGCTTGTAGGTATTATTTGTGGATGGCAATTTTATAATAATGGTATCCTTGCTGCGATACTAGTTCATATGTGCTTTCATTTAATCTTATATCCGTTTGAAATTAAATTTTTAAAAGGTGAACAGAATAAATGATTAAAATAAACTAAACTACATCCTTAGGATGGGACTTAAAATCTGCAGCGTTTTAGTTTTTGATTTTAAAAGAAAAAGATTTTCCTTCCATAAATATGGAAAAAGATAAAGTGATGATTTCTTCATCATAAAATTTGCTATCATACCAAATCCTTCTTCGATTCTACAAATTGATTTGACAATTGAGTAATATTGAAGTTGAAGTAAAAATGCCTAAATCCACTTTTTTTCGTGGAATTAGGCATTTTTTAACACAAAAACTCCGTTGCTAGGAAATAAAAATATTAAGGATCACTTTATCCAAATGATGGTGAGGAATTGTTTTATTGATTTCCCTATCATTATCATAGAAAAATCAAATAAGTATATATCTTGGGCTTAAGAGGATTACTTGTATGAATAAAAAGGATATATTAAATGGACAATGCCTAAACTAAATAAATTGTGTCAATAGTTGATTAAACTTATCACGTTCTTCCCAAAAAGGCCCATGACCACTATATTGAAAAGGAACAAGCCGTGAATTGCTTATTTTTTCATTTAGTGTTTCAGCTTGAGAAAATGGAATAACTTTATCATGGATACCGTGGATAATTAAAGTAGGAACATAAATTTTTGGAAGATCTGCATATAGTTGTTCATCCCTTAAGGTAGTTATAATAGCAGTTGTCGACCAACTTGCTGCTTGTAATCCCATTTGCAAAAACCAATTGGAAAATGACTTTGTTATATACTGAAAGAAAAAACTATCTATTACATTCTGTATCATTTTAGGTCGGTCATTTAAGACGTCTTTAAGAAAATTATTAGCCGTTTCTGTAGTAAATCCAGTTGGAGCAGCCGCATCAATTAAAATAAGCTTTGATACTCCGAAATTGTTATGACGGGACATATACCGAATGGCGATAGCTCCTCCAGTAGAGTGACCAACAAGCGTAAAGTTATTTAATTGGAGTGAAGCAACTATTCGACGGATATCATCTGCAAGTTTGTTAAATGTATAATCACCTATTGGTTTATCTGAATTTCCAAAGCCCCTCCAGTCAATACCAATACAACGATAACCCATAGCTGGAAGAACATTAAACTGATATTCAAACTGTTTATGGCTTAAAGGCCAGCCATGTAAAAATACGACCGTGTTATCCCCTCCTCGATTAATATCCTCTACATATAGATTCACCCCTGGCTCTACAGTAACAAAATATCCCATGAAGATTCCTCCCCAGTTAATATCATTCTAATAATAAAGATATTCATTTTGGTTAATATAGATGAGTACCTAGCTCAGTTAAGGAGTTAGAGAACTATACTTTTATAAGATATGTGCTGGTTCATTTTTTTGAGTTTTCTCTGTCGGGATAGATGTACAAGACAACTCTTTTTTGAAGAAATATATAATAAATAACCTAATAGGAAATTGATAGCACAGTAAGCTATGTGATTAAATATGTAGGAATCCAGAGTTTACCATTTTCAATAGTGAATCATTCAAAGTGATGATAAAAGTATTATGAAATAACGAAAAGCTCAATTTCCCTATCTTATTTATAGAGAAATTGAGCCTTTTAACGCTGAAACATTTTAATATTGTAAATAAGATTTACTGACAGTACCTCATCTAGCATAATTGTAACCTCTACTGCTTCAGGGTAATTCTTCTTCTTTGGCTAACATCACAGAATTAGAATTCAATCTAATCAGTGAAGGTAAAAAATCAGAGTTACGATCTGCTAGACAAAAGCACAGAGAGATTATCCTGATACTAAAAATGATTCATTCATTATTTTTTGATGTTATTAGATGAACTTAAGCTCGCCCTGAATCCGTCATACCAGGTCGGGAAAATGGGTTCCCATCCATACTCCTGCCGTGCTTTAGCATTGGAAGCACCACGCTCACCACGGTTGCTGCTCGCCTGGACTTTAGGTTCAGGAGCACCAATTAATGAAGCATAGTATGGGAGCCATACCGTTCCAGGAACTGGCTCATCATCTACTATGTTGACCGCCCCATTTGGCCACTCTAGTGCAGCGAGGGTAGCTCGTGCAGCATCTGCAATATGTAAAAATGACATTATGCCGTCAGTAGCCTTCATTTCTTGATTACGAACCTTCTCTGCAATCATTCCCGATGGATCATACCAAGTGGATGGTCCGTAAAGCATTCCGAATCGAAGAATAACGAACTCTTCCATTTCGGAAACAGCATTCTCTAGAGCTACCGCTCCATCAATAGTTGTTTTTCGTGGCTCCGGTGCCTTAACATCTAAGAGGCTCTCTTCAGTTGCCGGATAACTGTCTGGCTCATATGCCCAAGAAATACTTTGAGCAATCATCCGCTTCACTCCAACAGTTCGGGATGCATCAACAAGATTTCTTGTCCCTAAGTTTCTAATTTTCGCATTGTCTTCCAAATTATATTTACTTAATGAGGTGAGTTGATGGATAACAATCTCAGGACGCACTTCACGAAAAGCCGAAATTACAGCATCACGATCGAAAACATCCACTACCACAGGAGTAGCACCTATTTCCTGAATAAGGCCTTTAGACGCTGTATTATGAGTCATTCCAAATACTTCATGTCCCTCCTTTACCAACAAAGGAATTAATAAACGGCCAATAACACCACTTGCACCAGCAACAAAAATTCTCAAAGTTCTATTCTACCTCCGTTCCAGCTATCTTACGAAAAATCCAGCCGAAAGTATTTCTAAACCCAAATCAAATCTTTGTTCCCGATTAGGATTTGTTAAGAAATGTGACAGGCAAGCCATCTAAGGAAGCTACACTGCCTCACGATTTTCACCTAATTTGATTCCCAGCTTTTTTTAGATTTCTCTAAATTAGATAGGCTTACTAAATTTTTTTGTAATGGGGTAGGGCACATGCGATTATATTTTTTAACTTTCTTATTAATTTCTTCTATATCAATTTCTGTTTCAACCTCATCCAATAAAGCCGCTATTTCTTTTTGTAGCTTCAACCACGGTGGTAAAAATCCAGCATCCTTTACTATTTTTTGAAAGTGTTGAAATGTATCCTTTTGCGTATAATCTTTAGGAAGTGGTTTACCCATTCCCGGGAGATTTTGTAAATCCGTATTACTTTCCTTAATTCTTTCGCCTACAATATCCCTATATTTCCTTTCCATTCTTCTCTCCCCTTTCCTTTATACTGCAATATGATCTCGTAAATTATAATCTTCGGGTTTATTTTAACATATAAAAAGGATGATTCATTTGCGCCACGCGATATGAAGATTTTACTTTTTCTTTATAGTGTCTAACAATAATTTTTCGATATAAGTTACCGATTAAGATGATCATTACCCTACTTTAACGATACTTACTGCTTCAAAAAGTAGAACGTAAATTTAGATTCATGGTAAAAACCTTATTCATTTGGATAAAGCTTTCGATATTTCTCTACTGTATGTCTGATTAATTCCTTTAATACATAAGTGTCAATATCAGCTATTTTATTAACGTAAATACAAGCCTTACTCTTCGTATGTTTACCGAAGTTTTCCAATAATTTTTCTCTTTCTTCACTTTCATAATCCAAATAAAGACTAATTTTAGCCTTTCTTGGTGAGAAACCCACTAAAGGTGCATCTCCTTCATGACCTGATGCATACTTATAGTGATAGCTACCAAATCCTATAATACTAGGTCCCCACATTTTCGCATCATAACCAGTTACTTCTTCAAAAATCTCTAATAATTGATAGGCATCTGCTCTCTTCTTCTCACTTTCCACACTTTTAATAAATTCAATTACACTATTATCATTTTCTTTCATCTTTGGTTCATACATTTCTGGGTTCTCCTGTTCTTTGAATAATATATTAAATAACATTGTTGGATTCTAGAGTATAAGCCCTATTTCCTGCAAAAATCATTTGCCACTTCTTGAAAACAAGAAATAAAGTGCCGCAGCTATAACTCCTAGATAATGAATTAAATTCTATTGCTTGTTGAAGGTTCTTCTTTATATTAACTAGAATTGATGACAAAGCAATCTTCCATAAGATGCGAATACTTTAAATCTGTTAAATTATTTATAACATTTTATCACGATTAAGTAGAGGGAAAAGCTAGGTGACAGGCCAGCATAAATCAGCCTTGCCAATCTTAGAAGAAGCACGACATAAATCATATACACTATTAGTTTGGGGCATTTAATTTATCTGCAGATGAAGCAGACGCTTATTAGAGAGGGTTGTAAAAGCATTGTACTTTGGATGTTAATACATTCGATCAACACACCTAAAAGGTTTCCCTTATTATTAATGCTCGTTCCTAGCGTCTGGGGATGGTATGTACGTTGTTGTCAATCAAAATACTGGTAACTTGTCAGTCCACCAGTAGATTCTATATATAGATAGATTATCTAATTGCTTTTACGGCATCAGTCATCATCGATATCATGAACAGAAAGAGCAATGCTGTTGTTATCTAAATTATGATGCAAGAAATAATGTTTTTTTACTCTATCAAAAAATGAAATTCTAAAATAAAATTTATAAGATTTTCATTTTCACATTATGTTTTTCACATCTGCAATAAGTTTCTCAAGATCTGACTGTGATAGGCCATCATATCGTTTAATGACTTCGCCTTTCGGATTGATAAGGAAGAAAGACGTGCTATGTGCATATGCATGGCCTTCTGGTCCTCCTCCGTCTAGTACGGTTTTAAATGATTTGTTGGATAGTTCTTTTATTGTGTCAAATTCATATCCAGTTAAAAAAGTCATGGTTTCAAGATTTGCACCATATATTGCTGCGTAATCTTGGAGTACTGTTGGTGTATCAGTATCGGGGTCTACACTGAAGCCGATAATTGACGGTGTTATGCCTTCATCACTTAGTGTTGTTTGTACGTTTACGATATTGGCGGTTGTTTGTGGGCAAACCATTGTACAGTTTGTATAGAAAAAATAAGCAATCCACCAGTCATCTTTTAATTGTTCTGATGCAAAGGCTTCATTATGCTGGTCTGTAAATTCAAAATCTGCGACAGTCGAAGACATGTTAGTTTCAATTTTTTCGTTACTACAAGCAGCAATTGTAAGTGTAAAGATGAGTAGCATAATGTTAAACAATGTTTTTTTCACTCTGATAACACCCTTTCTACTAAAACACCCAGAGTTTATTATTTTAAAAGAAATAAGGGGATGGGCAAAAAGATTTGGGCTAGCATTACCAAACAAAACTAGAGGTAATCCTCCGCTTCGGAAATACACTTCGCTTTCACCATGAGCACAAGTGTGACATCTATTCAAGCTCCCTCTGGTTGTTTTTACGTGACGTGACCGACTTTAGTCGAATAGGAGTCTATGTACATTTCCTACGCTTTGATGAAACTTTGTTGGATTATTTGCGCTAGCAAATTTTTTTCCCCACCCTCCTTTGCATGTATTATAAATTAGCTATTTATACTTTCTCTTTCGTTTCAGCTTCAACTAACAATCCACTACCGTCTGATAAGTACTTGTCAATTCCTTCTGCAGCACGGTATGCTAATGCACCGATTGTACATGTTTGTTGAGGAATTTTATGTGGTAAAGCAGATGCTCCGATTACAAATAGATTTTCCATATCCCATACTTGAGAGTAGTTGTTTATTGCAGAAGTCTCTGGGGCATCTCCCATAATTACTCCACCAGTTGTTTCACCATAGCCTTGTGTATGGCCCCATCCTTGTGGTGGATTACTTTTTTCAACAATGTCTGCTCCCATTTCTTTCATGAGTTCTTCTGCACGATCAGCAAAGTACTCTGAGTATTTTTGATCGTGTTCTGTAACCGAGTGTGTAATTCTTAATAATGGATCATTGAACATGTCTGTATAGTTTGGATCTAAGTCCATATAGTTAAATTTCCAACCAAATGATGGTGACATAAATCCAATACTTAACATACGGTTTGCATAGTGGAGTGATTTCTCTTTATACTCTTTCCCCCATTGTGGTGTGCCTCGCGGTACCGGATTAAAACCGATTGGTCCTGAGCCACGTTGACGAATTTCGCAAATACCTCCACCGATAAAGTCTAAATCAGTATGATCGAGGTTGTCACTATCAAGGTCACTAAATGTACCCCCTAAGGCGCCTGCTCCCATAAATAAGTTGAATTTTATATTTTCGAAGAAACCAGTCGCACTTCCACCTGGAGACTGTAATCCAGCAGAGTTTTTACCAATAACTCCTTCACCAGTTTCCGGATTATATGGTTTACCAATTTCAGAAAGTAACATTAAGTGTGTGTTGGAAATCGTGTAACCGCCTAAAATAACCACATCAGCAGGTTGCTCATATTCAATTCCCGAACGCATGTCTACATATAAAATACCGGTAGCTTTTCCATCTTCATGTAATACGCGACGCGCATAGGATTCTGTACGTAATTCAAAATTACCTGTTTTCATAGCTGTAGGGATAACTGTTCCAATTGGGTCTGATTTTGCACCAAAGTCACAACCATACATCATACAGAATGAACAATATTGACAAGCATTAATGGTTTCTCCATCTGGATTCTCATATTGTTCAGAAAGGTTAGCAGACGGTACCATAACTGGATGGTATCCTAAATTAGTTGCTGCTTCTTTAAATAACTTTACTGGGTAGGAAGCACGCATTGGCCCTGTAGGATAACTATCGCTACGTGGTGGTCCCATTGGATCATCTTCACCGGATGTCCCAGCTGTTTTTTCGAATCTGTCAAAATAAGGTTCTAATTCATCATATGTTATCCCCATATCCTGTAAATTCATATCTGCTGGGATTTTATCTTCTCCATATTTCTCAATCGTAATCGAGCGTGCTTGAAAATCAAATTTGCGTCCACGCTGTGTAACTCCTGACCAGTGAGCACTACTTCCCCCAACGTTGTTTCCTTCAAAGTTCTCTCTTTGTGTTCGAAGCGGAAATGCCTCATCATCTAAACTATCACGTGCTGTAACAGTTGAAACAGAGTTATCTGTCATAATTTCATAACGGGATGCGTAACGTAACTCATCTTTAGAGCCAATGAAATCACTATGGTCATGATCCTTTCCGCGCTCTAAAGCCACTACCTTGTATCCCTTTTTTGCTAGTTCTGCTGAAGGAATTCCACCAGCCCAACCAGTTCCAACTACGACAACATCTACTTTATCTAATTTTACAGCCATAACAATCCTCCTCTTTTATTACGTTATCTTTGATAGTCTTTTAAACTCATTTGCTCAATGACTTGGAACTCCTCCTCCTCGATTAAGTCACTATAACCTGCACGAATTCCTGGATGTTCTTTCATTTTCCATCCCATCATGTCCTTGTTTCCACCATATAGTGGATCAGCATATACACCTTCAATGGTCATTTGACGTAATAAGCTAAAGAATGTAGAACTTTTAACACCACGTAATTCAATTTCTCCAGCTTCCATTGCTGTTAATAGCTCATCTTGCTGTTCTTCTTCTAAATCATAAAACCTTTCATCATAAGTGTTTAAACTTTCGGCATTTAGTTTTCGAATCCCTTCAATAAATACTTCACCACGTGTCATTAGTGTTTGATAAGATGAAGCAACATCTACTTCTTGAATAGGACCTTTCATATAGTCAAATTTATTCGAGCCATATGGACCTGCTAATTGTTTGTCAATAAAATATGGAACACCTAAACCAATTGCACCAGGACCATTATCATCTTCCGGATAAATCCTTTCTACTGCTGCTCCTAATACAGAAAAATCTTCAAATCGAGTAAAGAACATTCTTGTTTCTGTAAACTCTCTTTCTAACGTTTCTCCTTGATTAGGTTGAGTCGATGTTGGTTGATCTGATACAAATAGATTGTCAGCAAATGTACCTAATAAACCTCCACCAACAATACCACCGACAACTAATCCAGAATTTTTCAAAAATTGACGTCTCGACTTTTGTTTCGGTTGACCATTCCCATTGCTCTTACCTTTTTTGTCAGACATATGCACCCCTCCTAGTAAAATGTAATATTGCAAATTATGGAAATTATATCATAATACAGATAAATTATGGAAATTAAATGTTTTGAGTCGGATCTAAATAATACTATTTCTGCATAAGAGCACATTTGCACAAAATTTTATACTTTCTTTTTATCCACACAAAAAAACCCTCTCCCACCAAAGTGAGAAAGGGTTTGATATACAATAATATAAGGTTAACGCTTCGAGAACTGAGGAGCTCTACGCGCGCCTTTAAGACCGTATTTCTTACGCTCAACCATTCTAGCATCTCTTGTTAAGAAGCCTTCACGCTTAAGCGGAGTACGGTATTCTGGATCTACTTTTAGTAAAGCTCTAGCGATTCCGTGACGGATAGCTCCAGCTTGACCTGTATATCCTCCACCATCAACATTAACTAAAACATCATATGTTCCTTGAGTTTCAGTTGTTGCAAGTGGTTGGTTAATAATAATAAGTTGAGTTTCATATGGGAAGTAATCTTCTGCATTACGTTTGTTAATAATAATTTGACCTGTTCCTGGAACAAGGCGTACACGTGCAGTCGATGTCTTACGACGGCCAGTTCCGTAATATTGTACTTGTGCCAATGTTTTGCCTCCTCTTTAATTATCCACGAAGTTCGTAAACTTCTGGCTTTTGTGCTTGATTGTTATGTTCTGATCCACTATATACGTGTAATTTTTTAATCATTTTGCGTCCAAGAGAACCTTTTGGTAACATTCCTTTAATTGCAAGTTCTGTTACACGCTCTGGGAACTTCGCTAACATTTCTTCTGCATTACGTCCTTTTAATCCACCAGGAAATCCTGAGTGACGGTAATACATTTTGTCAGAAAGTTTGTTTCCAGTTAGTTCAATTTTCTCTGCATTTACAATAATTACATGATCTCCAGTATCAACATGTGGTGTGTATGTTGGCTTATGCTTTCCACGTAAAATCGCTGCAACTTCACTTGCTAAACGACCTAAACGCTTGCCTTCTGCATCAACAACAAACCATTTGCGTTCAATATTATTTTCATTCGCCATGAAAGTCGTGCGCATAATCGGTTTCCCTCCATCGATTCATTTAAATCTTATTCCTATATTTTAAACACTAGTTAGTTCCGGGGCTAACTGTGGTCTTAGAAATAAATTACCATACTCAATAGTATCTAAATTGCCTATCAAAGTCAAGTTTAAAAGCAAATTTATTATATAATTTTTTCGCATGAGATAAAGGCTCATGCCAACTTCACAGTTAAACTTTTAACCAAAAAAATGCCCTCTTATATTTATACAACTATATTTCCATTACTCACTCTGATGGATATTCAACTTCTAAAAGATATAATCCCTGAGCAGGAACGGTTTTCCCGAGTAAGCGACGGTCCTTTTTCTCGAGTAGCACTGGAATCTCTTCTGGGTTACGTAGTCCCTGTCCGACCTCCATTAGTGTACCAACAATAATCCGAACCATATGCTGCAGAAATCCATTACCTCGCACAACAAATTTTATTTCATCGCCTTGCTTCTCACAGCTTAATTTCGTAAGTGTTCGTACTTTGCTTCCTTTAATCGTCGATCTTGTTGAACAGCATGCAGTAAAATCATGCTCTCCAATAAAGTATTGGCAAGCCGCTTGCATTGCCTCTATGTCTAAGGCATGTGGAAAGTGGTAAAAATAATTTTTACGGAAAACATCTCTTTCCTTACGATTAAATACGAAATAATGGTATTCCTTCGCAATAGCATCAAAACGTGCATGGAAGAATTCTGGTACTTCTACTACTTGATGAATATATATATCTGCTGGTAATAATGTATTTAAAGCTCTTTGCCAGCTTTCCTCAGAAAGATATAGATCTGTTTCGAAATGAATCACCTGTGCTCTTGCATGCACTCCTGCATCTGTTCTTCCTGAAGCTTGGATACGAATGGATTTTCCCTTATGTATCTTTTTTAGGGCCTTTTCAATCTCCCCTTGAATGGTGCGACCATTTTCTTGAATTTGAAACCCAGAATAATTCGTCCCATCATAGCTGAGGGTACATTTCATCTTTTCCATTGCTGCATTTCTCCAATTTTCTATAGTAAGCTACGTCTATGCTGTATAATTTCTTGTAAAAAATAATCCTGCAATAACTACAATAAACACGAAATAAACAATGATATCTAACTTTGTAATTTTTAATTCTCGTAATTTCGTTCGTCCTTCTCCTCCATTATACCCTCGTGCTTCCATTGCCATTGCAAGTTCTTCTGCTCTCTTAAAAGCACTTACGAATAAAGGAATGAGTAAAGGAACTATAGCTTTCGCTCTTTCCTTGATGGAACCAGTACGAAAATCAACACCTCGTGAAGCTTGTGCTTTTGATATTTTATCTGTTTCCTGTAATAACGTTGGGATAAAGCGCAAAGAGATAGACATCATTAAAGCTAATTCATGAATCGGAAATTTAAGCTTCTTTAACGGATGTAGCATATCTTCTATAGCATCTGTAATTTCAATTGGTGTTGTTGTCAAAGTAAGCAAGGATGTAATTAAAATAAGTAAGAAAAACCTTAATGAAATTGCGAAACCTTGTATAACACCACCAGTATATATTTTAAATCTCCATATTTCTAAAAGGACAGAACCATCCTTTGTTACAATGATATGCAATATAAAGGTGAAAACTAGTAAAAACCATACAGGTGTCAGACCCTTTAATATAAAACGATATGGAATTCTAGTTAATACTACCGTGAGCAATGCAAAGGTTACTAATATTCCATAACTTGGTACATTATTCGCAAAAAATACGAAAACAACAAAGAAGAAAATAATGGTTATTTTCGTGCGAGGGTCTAAGCGATGAACAAGTGAATTTCCTGGTACGTACTGTCCAATGATAATCGAATTCATATGCTATCAGCTTCTTTCAATGCCTTTTGTATGGCTAATGCTAGCTCATGTAAGGACTGATGTTTATATGGAATAGAATAACCGAATTTCTCCTCAAAGGACTGCAAGAAATGAATAATTTCTGGAACATCTAAGTTTACTTTCTGGAGTGCTTCTTTCATTTGGAATACCTCGAGTGGTTTTCCTTCCATATACTTCGATCCTTTATTCATGATAATAACATGATCAGCATACTTTAAAGCATCTTCCATACTATGTGTAACGAGCACTGTTGTTAACTCTCTTTCTTGATGTAAACGATAGAACATATCCATCATTTCTTTTTGCCCTCTTGGATCTAATCCAGCTGTTGGTTCATCTAATACAAGCACCTTAGGCTCCACAGCTAATACACCTGCAATGGCAACTCTTCTCATTTGCCCTCCACTTAGATCAAAGGGAGAACGGGGGAGTAATTCTGCAGAAATTCCGACTTGAGGCAATATATTTTCAATGCGTTTCTTAATTTCTCCTTCATCTACACCAAAATTTTGAGGTCCAAATGCAATATCCTTCTCAACGGTTTCCTCAAACAATTGATGCTCTGGATACTGAAAAACAACACCAACCTGACTTCGCAGATTTTTCATTTCTTTTAATTTCTGTTCCTTAGATAATGTATATGGTCCGATCTGTACTTTTCCTTGTGTTGGGATAGTTAAGCCATTTAAATGCTGAATCAACGTCGATTTCCCTGAGCCAGTATGTCCAATAATTGCTACAAATGTGCCAGATGGAATTTGGAAAGAGACATCTTTTAATGCTTGATGAGCAAAGGGTGTATTCGGTTGATATGTATAATTTACCTGCTCGAATTTAATTTCCATAAGTCCTCCAGCAATTCTTCATGATTTAATGGCTCATTCGTGATAGATACACCGACCTTTTTTAACTCTTCCGCCAAACTAGCAATCAAAGGAACATCTAGGCCGATTTCTCTTAAAGTATCTTTCTTTGCAAAAACTTCGCGAGGCATGCCTTCATAAAGCATTTCCCCTCTATTCATCACAATAACTCTTTCAGCCTGTACTACTTCTGTTAAATCATGTGTAATCGTAATAAGCGATAGTTCTCTTTCTGATCGTACATGAGATATCGTATTTAATATTTCTTTTCTACCTTTTGGATCAAGCATCGCTGTTGCTTCATCTAGAATAAGTACTTTTGGTGAGATTGCTAATACACTTGCAATGGCAACTCGTTGTTTTTGACCACCAGAGAGTCGATGAGGTTCTGTAGTTTGGTAATCCATCATACCAACAGCCTTTAAGGAAGATTCTATACGCTCTAGCATGACAGAACGAGGTATTCCACGGTTCTCCATACCAAAAGCAACATCATCACGTACCGTTGTCCCTACAAATTGGTTATCGGGATTTTGAAATACCATCCCTACATCCTTTCGAACATCCCATACTGTATCCTTATTTATCTCTATACCATCGATAATAATTTGTCCTTCTTGAGGGAATAATAAACCATTCATCAGTTTAGCTATTGTTGACTTCCCTGATCCATTATGACCAATAATAGCGATCCATTCATTTTCATAAATCTGAAAGGACACATCCTTTAAAACCCAAGGATACTCATCTCCATAACGAAAGGATACATTTTTAAACTCTATTAATTTATTTCTCATCTTTAATTAAGCCTCCTCTAGCTCTTCTAGCTTTGGGCTGACTCTATTTTATTTAGAAAGACTATCTCTTCTAAATTCTATCCTCTCTAGTCATCTAAAACAAGCAAATTTCTATAAGACTGCAAACAGTGCAAAAAAGGGCTTGGATTCACCTCACAGAAGAGATTCAGTCCCGCCCTTGCCCACACTATGCTTTATTTCACTTGTTTAAAAATTATACTAGCTCGATAATTGCCATTGGAGCTCCATCACCACGACGAGGTCCTAATTTAAGAACACGTGTATATCCGCCTTGACGGTCATCATAACGCTTAGCAACATCATCAAAAAGTTTTTGAAGAACGCTTTCGTTTTCATTTGCTTCTTGGTGATATAAGAATGCTGCAGCTTGGCGACGAGCATTAAGGTCTCCACGCTTACCAAGTGTGATCATTTTATCCACTACTGATCTTAGATCTTTCGCTTTTGCTTCTGTTGTTTCAATACGTTCATGAATGATTAAATCAGACGCTAAGTTGCGAAGTAATGCCATACGGGCATCTGTTGTACGACCTAATTTTCTAGCCATTGCCAATCCCTCCCTTACAATAAATCTAAAGATGTCTATTTGATTAGTCGTCGTTGCGTAATCCTAAGCCTAAGTCTATTAGTTTTAATTTAATTTCATCTAATGATTTACGACCCAAGTTACGAACCTTCATCATATCTTCTTCTGATTTCGTAGCAAGTTCCTGTACGGTATTGATGCCAGCACGCTTCAAGCAGTTATAAGAGCGAACGGATAGATCAAGTTCTTCAATTGTCTTCTCCATTACTTTCTCTTTCTGGTCTTCTTCTTTCTCAACCATAATCTCGATGTTCTGTGCTTCATCCGTAAGGCCTACGAAAATATTTAAGTGTTCGGTAAATACTTTAGCACCCAAGGAAACAGCTTCTTCAGGGCGAATACTACCGTTTGTTAATACATCAAGTGTTAATTTATCATAGTTAGCTACTTGACCTACACGAGTATTTTCAACTTGATAGCTCACTCTGGATACTGGTGTGAAAATCGAATCTACAGGAATAACGCCAATTGGCTGTGAGTCGTGTTGGTTTTCCTTCGCTGGACGGTAACCACGACCACGTTCTGCAGTGATTTTCATATAAAGCTTCCCTGTATCTGTTAATGTAGCAATCTCTAATTCTGGATTAAGAACTTCTACATCACTGTCATATGTTAAATCTGCAGCCGTAACTACCCCTTCTCCCTGGGCATTCAGTTCTAATGTCTTTACTTCATCAGAGTAGATTTTTAGGGCTAACTTTTTTAAGTTCAGGATGATAGTTGTTACATCTTCAACTACGCCATCAATGGTCGAAAATTCATGTAGAACTCCATCAATTTGTACTGTTGTTATAGCAGCACCTGGTAATGAAGATAATAGGATACGACGTAGGGAATTCCCTATTGTGGTTCCATATCCACGTTCAAGTGGCTCAATAACAAACTTTCCAGATGTGACATCATCACTGATCTCTACTGTTTCAATAGTTGGTTTTTCAATTTCGATCATTCTATAAAGCCCTCCTTTAAAACGTCGAAACAACGGTTAGACACATTGCGCCCAACCGATTTTTCAAAATAGGCATATAAGCTTTGCGCTATTTTTCCGTTTCGTACTTTTTTGTCTCTACGATGCTTTAAGGTTTGTTTCTTTGAATAAAAATGATTAACTGAGTAGTTAAATGGTATGCAAAAGCTCAGTCCTACACTTCCATCGTGATATAAACCTTCTATGCCTTATTATTCAGCTATCATATCCCATTATAGACAGGGTGACAAATTCTATACGTACGGTTTATTATACACGACGACGTTTTGGTGGGCGACAACCATTGTGTGGAACAGGTGTTACATCACGAATAGCTGTAACTTCAAGTCCTGCTGCTTGTAATGAACGAATAGCCGCTTCACGACCAGCGCCAGGTCCTTTAACCGTAACTTCAAGAGTTTTCATTCCATGTTCAACCGCACCTTTAGCTGCTGTTTCAGAAGCCATTTGTGCAGCAAATGGTGTTGATTTACGAGAACCTTTGAAACCAAGTGCACCAGCACTACTCCAAGAAAGTGCATTACCTTGTGTATCAGTAATCGTTACAATAGTATTGTTGAACGTAGAATGAATATGTGCTATTCCTGAGCTAATATTCTTTTTCACACGACGTTTACGTGTATTATTTGATTTACGAGCCATTGGTTAGTTACCTCCTTTACCCAATTATTTCTTCTTGTTAGCGATTGTACGACGTGGACCTTTACGAGTACGTGAGTTGTTCTTAGTGTTCTGCCCACGAACTGGTAATCCGCGACGATGGCGAATACCTCTGTATGCTCCAATCTCTACTAAACGCTTAATGTTAAGAGACACTTCACGACGTAGGTCACCTTCAATAGTGTATTGCTCAACTGCAGAACGTAGTTTACCTAGTTCTTCTTCAGTTAAGTCGCGTACACGAGTATCTTCAGAAACACCTGCTTCTGCAAGGATCTTTTCCGCTGAAGTTCTTCCGATTCCATAAATAGATGTTAAAGAAATAACTACGCGTTTGTTACGTGGAATATCTATACCTGCAATACGTGCCATGCGTGCCATGCACCTCCTTCGTTATTATCCTTGTTTTTGCTTATGTTTTGGATTCTCACAAATCACCATAATTTTACCTTTACGCTTAATGACTTTGCATTTTTCGCAAATAGGTTTAACTGATGCTCTTACCTTCATCATCCATACCTCCTCTTATATCGGAGCTCATGCCTACTTATAACGGTACGTAATTCGTCCTCTTGTTAAATCATATGGGGAAAGTTCAACTGTTACTTTATCGCCTGGTAGAATACGAATAAAATGCATACGAATTTTACCAGAAACATGCGCTAATACAGTATGGCCATTTTCAAGTTCTACATTAAACATAGCGTTAGGCAATGTTTCAATTACAGTACCTTCAATTTCAATTACATCTTCTTTCGCCATGAACATCATTCTCCCTTCTTCAAATCAGTCACATTCTTTATAACCTTATATAGTAAACCATAAAACTTACTATTTGTGACACGACCAGTTTCTAGAAGGCTATTTTGGATTTCTGGAGAGATATCTCATCTCCATAAGTAACGCACTGAAATTCATTCTTTGATCAGTCATATATACGTTTCCCCGTCCGCTTGTATAATAAGCATTTTATTATACGAACAATATGATCTGTTCGCGGAATTCATCCAGCTTCGATCAAACAATGACCACATCACTCAGGTTATAATCATCCTAATTCTATAATAGTTACCTGATCTAGCATCAAATAAACGTGAAAGTTTTTACGCTATACGTTTTTTCGTTCTATCTTTTAAACTAAATATCACTTAGTTGATTACTGATCTCTCAAGTTGCAAAATTACGTTCTATATTTCAACAAATAAAATAGCTTTATTCACTATCTTATTTTGTTAGCATATCTCTTCTAATTTACTTTCAATGTCCTTAAAGACTTGATTAATATCCTGATCCCCATTAAGTGTAACAAGATATCCTTTGTTTGCATAGAAATCAAGTAAAGGCTGTGATTGCTTTATATTAACTTCTAAGCGATTTTGAACTGTTTCAGCAGTATCATCTTCGCGTTGAATTAATTTAGCTCCATCCTTATCACATATACCCTCTTTTTTAGGAGGATTATATATCACATGATATGAAGTCCCACAAACTGGACAAATTCTACGCCCTGTAAGACGCTCCATTAGTTTCTCTACAGGCACATCAACATGTAATGTGTAATCGATAGAAGTGTTCATGTCCATTAACAATTTTTCTAATGCTTCTGCTTGAGCAACTGTTCTTGGAAATCCATCCAATAAAAAACCGTTTTGACAATCAGCTTTACTTAGTCGCTCTTGAACAATCCCAATGGTTACTTCATCCGGGACAAGATTACCTTGATCCATGAACTCTTTCGCCTGTTTACCTAGGTCTGTTCCTTCTTTTATTGCTAATCTGAACATATCGCCTGTTGAAATATGAGGGATATTATATTTTTCTTTTATCTTTTCTGCCTGAGTCCCTTTACCAGCTCCAGGCAGCCCCATCAATATCAGATTCAATCTTATTCCCCTCGCTCTCATTGGTAGCAAATTATTACTTAATAAAACCTCTGTAATGTCTTTGTACAAGTTGACTTTCCAGCTGTTTCATCGTTTGTAGCGCAACACCAACTACGATAAGTAAGCCAGTTCCACCAATTTGAATGGTTTGTGGAAGATCTGCTAAGGTTCCTAAAACCATTGGCATTACAGCAACTACTGCTAAGAAAATTGCTCCAACAAATGTTAATCGGTACATAATACGAGTTAAGTAAGTCTCTGTATTTTTACCAGGACGAATGCCAGGAATGTATCCACCTTGCTTCTGCAAGTTTTCTGCCATTTGCTCAGGGTTAACTTGAACAAAAGTATAGAAATATGTGAAGGCAATAATTAAGACTACATAAAGTGCCATTCCGATTGGTTGTGTCGAATCGAATATTGTTTCGATGACATTTGCAACCTTACTATCTGTAAAAAAGCTCGCAATCGTTCTTGGCGCCATAATAAATGCAATTGCAAAGATTACTGGAATAACACCTGCTGCATTTAACTTAAGTGGTAAATGAGTAGAATGTCCTCCAACTGGCGAACGGTTTACTAGTCTTTTTGCATATTGAATCGGAATTTTACGTAATGCTTGTTGAATGAAGATTACTCCAACAGTTACAGCAATGATAACTAAAACAATTAAAGCTACGATAACGATGTTGATGAATAACTCATCACCAGGGTTTGTAAAATACTGTGCATATAATTGTCTTACACCATTTGGTACAGCTGCTACGATACCACCAAAGATAATAATCGAAATACCATTACCTACACCTTTAGCTGTAATCTCTTCACCTAGCCACATTAAGAAAGCTGTTCCAGCAGTCAATACAATCGCAATAACCATGAATTTGCTGAAGCTTGGGTTCTGAATTAATGCACCACCAGCCATTGCGTTAAATCCAATTGACATTACGATTGCCTGAATGAAAGCAAGAACAATTGTACCATATCTGGTAACTTGAGCTAATTTCTTACGGCCCATTTCTCCCTGTTTCTTCCACTCTGAAAACTTAGCTACAACGTCCATTTGCAATAACTGCATAATGATTGACGCTGTAATGTAAGGCATAATTCCCATTGCAAAAATGGAGAAGTTTTCTAATGCTCCACCACCAAATGTATTTAAAAAACCAAAAACATTTTGTTGGTTCATAAAATCAATAGCTGTTCTATCCGTGAATGGCACAGGAATGAATGTGCCAAGACGGAATATAACTAGTATTAATAATGTAAATAAAATTTTTCTACGAATATCAGCTACTCGCATAAAATTGGAGATTGTGTTAAACATTATAACACCTCCGCTTTACCGCCCGCTGCCTCGATTGCTTCTTTTGCTGCAGCAGAGAATTTATGAGCTTTTACAGTAAGTTTTTTGTCAAGTGAACCTCGACTTAATACTTTAAGGCCTGCTTTTAAATTACTCACAACCCCTTGTTCAAGTAATAGCTCAGGTGTAACTTCTGTGCCTTCATCAAATCTGCCAAGAGCATCTAAGTTGATAATTGCGTATTCTTTACGATGAATATTTGTAAAACCACGCTTAGGTAAACGTTGGAATAAAGGAGTTTGACCACCTTCAAAACCTACTCTTACTTTAGAACGTGCTTTTTGTCCTTTTTGCCCACGTCCAGATGTTTTTCCGCTACCAGAAGACATTCCACGACCTACACGCTTACGCTTTTCACGATTAGTTTCTAATTCATGAAGTTTCATTGGAGCACCTCCTTTTTCGTTTATTAATGATTATATTTCTTTTACCGAAACGATGTGGGATACTTTATTAATCATACCACGAACGGCAGGATTATCTTCACGAACTACCGAACCGTTAATTTTCTTAAGTCCAAGTGCTTGAACTGTTTTACGTTGGTTATCACTTTTACCAATAACACTGCGTGTGAGGGTAATTTCTAGTTTTTTAGACATATTGTTTCCCTCCTTATCCTAATAACTCTTCTACAGACTTACCACGTAATTTAGCAACGTCTTCTGCGCGCTTTAAGTTAGTTAGTCCATTTAAAGTTGCACGAATCATATTGATTGGTGTACTTGAACCTAAAGATTTAGTTAGAATATCACCAACACCTGCAAGTTCAAGTACCGCACGAACTGGTCCACCAGAAATAACTCCTGTACCTTCAGTAGCTGGCTTTAAAAGTACATGACCTGATCCGAAACGGCCATTAATATCATGTGGAATTGTAGTTCCAACTAATGGTACTTTAATTAAGTTCTTCTTCGCATCATCTACAGCTTTTTTAATAGCTTCAGGTACTTCTTGTGCTTTACCTGTACCGAAACCTACATGTCCGTTATGATCTCCAACCACAACTAAAGCAGCAAAACGAAAACGACGTCCACCTTTAACAACTTTAGCAACACGGTTGATTGTAACTACACGTTCTTCAAGCTCTAATTTATTTGGATCAATGTTGTTAGCCATCGATATCCCTCCTTCTTCGACTATTAAAATTCTAGCCCTGCCTCACGAGCAGAATCAGCTAATGCCTTTATACGTCCATGAAACAGATAACCACTTCGGTCGAAAACAACAGATTTAATACCTTTCTCTTGCCCACGCTTAGCGATTAGCTCACCAACTTGTTGAGCTGCTTCAATATTACCAGATGATTCTAATTTTAAATCTTTATCCAGTGAGGAAGCACTTGCTAATGTAGTGCCACTTACATCATCAATTAATTGAGCATAAATGTATTTGTTAGAACGATACACATTTAAACGTGGACGTTCCTGAGTTCCAGTAATATGGTTACGAATACGTTTATGTCTTTTCTTACGCCCAGAGTTTCTTGTAGGCTTTGTAATCATTAAAAGTCCTCCTTTCAGTGCTTAGCTACGCTTTACTTAGCAGTTTTACCTTCTTTACGACGAACGTGTTCGCCTTTGTAACGAATTCCTTTACCTTTGTAAGGCTCAGGTGGTCTAACCGCACGGATGTTTGCTGCAACAGCACCTACGCGCTCTTTATCGATACCTTTAACAATAATTTCAGTGTTCTTAGGTACTTCGATTGTAATTCCTTCTTCTTGTTCGAACTCCACAGGATGTGAATATCCTGCACCAACTACTAGCTTAGTACCTTGCATTTGTGCACGGTATCCAACCCCAATAATTTCTAAGTGTTTCTCATAACCAGCATGAACACCTTCGATCATATTGGATAGTAAGCTACGAGTTGTTCCATGTAATGAACGTTGTTGTTTTTGGTCATTTTTCCGTTCAACCAATACTTGATTTTCTTCTACTTTAATGTTGATATCCGTATGTAGATTTCTAGTTAATTCACCTTTTGGTCCTTTAACTTCTACATGGTTGTTATCACCAATTTTAACTTCTACACCTTGTGGAATTTCAATTGGTTTAAGTCCAATACGAGACATTTATTGCACCTCCTGTCTTAAAAATACGAATTACCAAATGTAAGCGATAATTTCTCCGCCCATAGCTTGAGAACGCGCTTCTTTATCAGTTAATAAACCTTTTGATGTTGAAATAATTGCTGTTCCAAGACCGTTAAGTACACGAGGTACCTCATCAGCTTTTGCGTAAACTCGTAAACCTGGTTTACTAATACGCTTAAGTCCAGTAATTACTCTTTCCTCGTTAGCACCGTATTTAAGGAAAATACGTAGAACACCTTGCTTACTATCTTCTACAACCTCATAATCACGTACATAACCTTCACGCTTCAAGATTTCAGCGATGGCTTGTTTCATTTTAGATGAAGGTAGCTCTAACTTTTCATGGCGTACCATGTTAGCATTTCGAATACGAGTTAACATATCTGCAATAGGATCTGTCATAACCATTACTTATTACCTCCTTCCCTAATCGGGGTTTACCAGCTTGCTTTTTTGACACCAGGAATTTGACCTTTATGGGCAAGTTCACGGAAACAAATACGGCATAATTTGAATTTACGAATTACGGAATGTGGACGTCCACAACGCTCACAACGTGTATATTCACGTACTTTAAATTTTTGTGTACGCTTTTGTTTTGCAATCATCGATTTTTTAGCCACAAATTAACCTCCTAACATTAGCCCTCAGCTTATTTTTGGAAAGGCATGCCTAGCTGTGCTAAAAGTTCATGCGCTTCTTCATCTGTTTTAGATGTAGTTACAATTGAAATATCTAGACCACGAACTTTACTTACTTTGTCATAGTTAATTTCTGGGAAAATCAATTGCTCTTTAACACCTAAAGTATAGTTCCCACGTCCATCAAATGATTTGTTAGACACACCACGGAAGTCACGTACACGTGGAAGTGTAACAGAGATAAATTTTTGTAGGAATTCGTACATACGCTCACCGCGTAATGTTACTTTAACACCGATTGGCATTCCTTCACGTAAACGGAAACCAGCGATTGATTTCTTCGCACGTGTAACAATTGGTTTTTGACCAGAAATTAATGTGAGCTCTTCTACTGCACTATCTAATGCTTTAGAATTTTGAACAGCGTCACCAACACCCATGTTTAGAACTACTTTCTCAACACGAGGTACTTCCATTACTGATTTATAATTAAATTTACTCATCATAGACGGTAAAATTTCACCTTGATACTTACTCTTTAATTCGTTCATCTATGTTAACCTCCTTTCGAAGAACCTATTTATCTAATGCTTCTCCGGACTTTTTAGCTACGCGTACTTTTTTCCCGTCGCGTACTTCATAACCAACACGAGTTGGCTCTCCAGATTTAGGATCAATTGGCAGTACATTAGAAGCGTGAATCGCTGCTTCCACGTTCAAGATTCCACCTTGTGGATTCTCTTGAGAAGGTTTTGCGTGCTTTTTCACCATGTTAATCCCTTCAACTAAAACGCGGTCTTTTTTCGGATAAACTTCTAAAATCGTTCCTTGTTTGCCCTTATCCTTACCTGATAAAACTTTTACCTTATCGCCTTTTTTAACATGCATTCGTTGCGCACCTCCCTATATAGTGCATATCTTCTTATAATACTTCTGGTGCTAGAGATACGATTCTCATAAAGCTACCGTCACGTAATTCACGTGCAACCGGTCCAAAGATACGAGTACCTCTCGGACTTTTATCATCACGAATGATTACAGCAGCATTTTCATCAAAACGAATATACGATCCGTCACTACGGCGAGCACCTGTTTTAGTACGTACAATAACAGCTTTTACTACTTCACCTTTTTTGACAACGCCCCCTGGTGTTGCTTGTTGTACTGAACAAACAATTATATCACCAATGTTAGCGATTTTACGACCAGATCCACCTAGTACTTTAATTGTTTTTACAATACGAGCACCAGAGTTATCTGCAACTTTTAAATGAGTCTCTTGTTGAATCATACAAATGTGACCTCCCTTCGGATAATCCGTACGAATTAAACTTACTTAAATAATAATTGCTTCTTCTACCACTTCAACCAAACGATAACGTTTTGTTGCTGACAATGGGCGGGTCTCCATAATACGAACGATATCCCCAATTTTTGCTACGTTATTTTCATCATGTGTTTTAAATTTCTTAGAATATTTAACACGCTTACCGTATAAACGGTGAACTTTATATGATTCAACTAGCACTGTAATTGTTTTATCCATTTTGTCAGATACAACACGTCCTGTGTATACTTTACGATTATTACGCTCACTCATCTTGAGGCTAGCCTCCTCTCTTGTATCAGTTATTTACGCTTAATTCACGTTGATGCGCAACTGTTTTCATACGAGCAATGGACTTCTTAACTTCACGAATACGTGCCGTGTTTTCTAATTGACCTGTTGCAAGTTGGAAACGTAAATTGAATAGCTCTTCTTTTAAAGATTTCACATTTTGTTCAATTTCGGCAGTGGTTAGTTCTCTTATTTCTTTAGCCTTCATTGCTATCACCACCAATTTCTTCGCGTTTTACAAATTTAGTCTTAATCGGAAGCTTATGAGACGCTAAACGTAAAGCCTCTCTTGCTACCTCTTCAGATACTCCTGCTACTTCGAAAAGTATTCTTCCAGGTTTTACTACTGCAACCCATCCATCTACTGCACCTTTACCTGATCCCATTCGAACTTCTAGGGGTTTTGCAGTATAAGGTTTATCTGGGAAAATTTTAATCCATACTTTCCCGCCACGCTTCATGTAACGAGTCATCGCGATACGCGCTGCTTCGATTTGTCTTGATGTAATCCAAGCTGATTCTTGTGCTTGTAAACCAAATTCACCGAATGCAACTGAAGTTCCGCCTTTTGCTTGACCTCTCATACGTCCACGTTGTTGTTTACGATATTTAACACGTTTAGGCATTAACATAATGCATTGCCCCCTTCCTTATTTTGTAGTTTTAGTTGGAAGGACTTCTCCACGATAGATCCACACTTTAACACCTAACTTACCGAAAGTTGTGTCTGCTTCTGCTGTTGCATAATCAATGTCAGCACGTAATGTGTGAAGTGGTACTGTTCCTTCGCTATATCCTTCTGCTCTCGCAATATCTGCTCCGCCAAGACGACCAGATACTTGAGTTTTAATTCCTTTAGCACCTGCACGAATTGCTCTTTGAATCGCTTGTTTCTGTACACGACGGAAAGAAACACGGTTTTCTAATTGACGAGCAATGTTTTCAGCTACTAATTTAGCATTAACATCAATTCTTTTAACTTCTACGATGTTAATATGAACTTTTTTACCTGTTAAGCTGCTTAGTGATTTACGTAGAGCTTCTACTTCTGAACCGCCTTTACCAATTACCATTCCTGGCTTACCAGTATGAATAGTGATATTCACTCTGTTTGCTGCACGCTCAATTTCAATAGAAGAAACGGATGCAGTAATTAGGCGCTTTTCAAGGTATTCTCTAATTTTAATATCTTCATGTAATAAATCCGCATAGTCTTTGTCAGCGTACCATTTTGATTCCCAGTCACGGATGACGCCTACGCGAAGACCAGTCGGGTTAATTTTTTGACCCACAGATTACCCCTCCTTCTTTTCTGTCACTACTACAGTAATGTGACTTGTGCGTTTGTTAATTCTGCTTGCACGTCCTTGTGCACGTGGTCTAAAGCGTTTTAGAGTTGCTCCCTCATTTACAAATGCTTCAGAAACAATTAGGTTCTCAACATCCATTTCGTAGTTGTGTTCCGCGTTTGCTACTGCAGACTTTAGAACTTTCTCTACAACTGGAGAAGCACCACGTTGTGTTAAACGTAAAATTGCCATTGCTTCAGCAACATGTTTACCTCGAATTAAATCAACAACTAATCTCGCTTTACGAGGAGCAATACGAACTGATTTTGCAACAGATTTAGCTTGCATATAGAGTGCCTCCTCTCATTCCATTATCTTGTTTTTTTATCATCTGCACCATGACCTCTATACGTACGAGTCGGCGCGAATTCACCTAATTTATGTCCTACCATATCTTCTGTTATATAAACTGGTACATGCTTTCTTCCATCGTAAACAGCAATTGTATGGCCAACAAACGAAGGGAAAATTGTAGAACGGCGTGACCAAGTTTTAACTACTTTTTTATCGTTAGACTCATTTAACGCGTCAACCTTCTTTAATAGATGATCATCAGCGAATGGGCCTTTCTTTAAGCTGCGTCCCATCGATAGACCTCCTTTCGTGTAAGAAATAAAGTTGTTTTTTTATCTTTTGTTCTTACGTTTACGTCCACGAACAATATATTTGCTAGACTGCTTTTTCTTCTTACGTGTTTTGTATCCAAGAGTTGGTTGACCCCATGGAGATACAGGAGATGGTAAACCAATTGATGTACGTCCTTCTCCCCCACCGTGTGGGTGATCTACTGGGTTCATTACCGAACCACGAACAGTTGGGCGCTTACCTAACCAACGAGAACGACCAGCTTTACCAATTTCAACAAGCTCATGCTCAATATTTCCTACTTGACCAATTGTTGCACGGCAAGTTCCTAAAATTAAACGAACTTCTCCAGAAACTAAACGTACTAATACGTATTTTCCTTCACGTCCAAGAATTTGTGCTTCAGCACCTGCTGATCTAGCGATTTGTCCACCGCGACCTGGCTTTAATTCAACATTATGAATTACTGTACCAACTGGAATATTTTGTAGTGGTAATGCATTACCTGTCTTGATATCAGCTTCTGTTCCTGATTCAATCATATTACCTACTTTGATTCCTTTTGGTGCAAGGATGTAACGCTTTTCACCATCAACATAGTGAATTAACGCAATATTAGCTGTACGGTTTGGATCGTATTCGATTGTAGCAACGCGTCCTGGAATTCCATCTTTATCACGTTTGAAATCGATAATACGGTATTGACGCTTATGCCCACCACCTTGGTGACGTACAGTTAATCTTCCTTGGTTGTTTCTTCCTCCACGTTTATGTAAAGGAGCTAATAAAGATTTCTCTGGCTTATCTGTAGTGATTTCAGCGAAATCTAAAACCGACATATTACGAGTTGCATTTGTGGTTGGTTTATACTTTTTAATTCCCATTTACGTGTCCCTCCTTTTCTTCCTTAATTATACTTCGAAGAAATCAAGTTCTTTGCTATCTGCTGTAAGTTGAATGATAGCTTTTTTACGATCAGAACGGTAACCACCGTAACGACCCATGCGCTTGAACTTTCCTTTTACATTAATTGTGTTTACTTTTTCTACTTTTACACCGAAAACAAGTTCAACAGCTTGTTTAATCTGTGTTTTGTTTGCTTTTTTATCTACTTCAAAAGTGTATTTCTTATCTACCATTAAATCTGCACTTTGCTCAGTAATAACAGGGCGCTTAATGATATCTCTTAAATCTGCCATTATGCAAGCACCTCCCCTGCAATCTCTGCTGCATCCTTAGTTAGGATCAGCTTGTCATGCATTAGCAAGTCAAGAACACTTACTTCATTTACAGTTAAAACTTTTACTGATTGTAAATTGCTAGCAGAACGAGCTACATTCTCGTCTTTCTCAGCAGTTACAATTAAAGCCTTCTTGTCTACATTTAATGCACCTAGCATTTTAACGAAATCTTTTGTTTTAGGAGCTTCGAATGAAAGACTATCTAAAACTAAAACTTCTTCATTTTGTACCTTAGTTGAGTAAGCAGACTTTAATGCTAAACGTCTTACTTTCTTAGGCATCTTATAGCTGTAGCTACGTGGAGTTGGTCCGAAAACCACGCCACCGCCAACCCATTGCGGAGAACGGATTGAGCCTTGACGAGCTCTACCAGTACCTTTTTGTTTCCAAGGTTTTCTCCCACCGCCTCTTACCGCCGAACGGTTTTTAACAGCGTGTGTACCTTGACGTAAAGAAGCACGTTGCATAATTACTGCTTCACTTAATACTGTTTTGTTTGGTTCAATACCGAAAACAGCTTCATTTAATTCAATATCGCCAACTTGCGATCCGTCTTGTTTGTATAATGCTACTTTAAGCATGACATATCCTCCCTTCGTCTATTAATTTCCTTTAATTGCACTTGTAATTTTAACTACAGATTTTTTCGCACCTGGAACATTCCCTTTAACAAGAATTAAGTTGCGCTCTGTGTCTACTTTAACAATTTCTAGGTTTTGGATTGTTACTTGTACCGCACCCATTTGACCAGGTAATTTTTTACCTTTGAACACACGTGCTGGATCTGCTGATGCACCCATAGATCCTGCTCCTCTGTGGTAGCGAGAACCATGAGACATTGGTCCACGTTGTTGGTTATGGCGTTTGATAGCACCTTGGAATCCTTTACCTTTTGATGTACCCGTAACATCAACTTTTTCACCGATCTGAAAAATATCTACGCCAATTTCTTGCCCTACTTCGTAGTCGTCAAGATTAGCGTTACGGATTTCACGAACGTAGCGCTTAGGGGCTGTATCTGCTTTTTCAGCATGACCTTTCATCGCTTTGTTAATACGTGATTCTCTTTCATTAAAGAAACCAATTTGAATTGCTTCATAGCCGTTGTTTTCTGCTGTTAACTTTTGTAATACTACGTTAGGCTCAGCTTGAAGTACTGTTACTGGAACTACTTCACCATTTTCTGCGAAAAGCTGAGTCATGCCGATTTTACGACCTAAGATTCCTTTCGTCATCCGTCTGCACCTCCTATATAAGATCAAATATTATAGTTTAATTTCAATATCCACACCAGATGGTAAGTCAAGACGCATTAAAGCATCAACTGTCTGTGGTGTTGGATTAACAATGTCAATTAGACGTTTGTGTGTACGCATTTCGAATTGTTCACGAGAATCTTTATACTTGTGAACCGCACGTAGAATTGTATATACAGATTTGTCTGTCGGTAATGGAATTGGTCCAGACACCTTTGCACCAGAACGTTTTGCTGTACCTACGATTTTCTCAGCTGATTGATCAAGAATACGATGATCATAAGCCTTTAAACGAATTCTAATTTTCTCTTTTGCCATTATTTTCCCTCCTTCTCGCCCATTTTATAATAGACATACTCTGTAGAAATTTCTTAGCCACCCGCCATGGCAAAGGGGCCGGGTGTGCCAACAACCTTCCACTTCATCGCCTTTTTAGACCAACAGTCTTATTATAAATAAAAGCTGCGGTCAATGCAAGAGTTTTCTAAGGAAAATCCTTATAAAGTTGCTTTTTTAAGCGCTCTTTGCACATTTTTTTATTATACAAACATTTTATAGCGATTGCAAGCAATATCGTAAAATTTATCGAATTGAAGAATATTTATTTTTCTATTCAACAGGTACCCCATTTTTTCATATGAATTTGATAAAATTCTTTGTTGGATAAAAACATGTTTAGATTAACAAAAAAGCAGACAGCTTTTTCGCTGTCTGCTTCTGTATATTAATAATTATTATTTAACGATAGATGAAACAACGCCTGAACCTACAGTACGTCCACCTTCACGAATAGAGAAACGAGTTCCTTCTTCGATCGCGATTGGAGAAATTAGTTCAACGCTTAATTCAACATTATCTCCAGGCATTACCATTTCTACGCCTTCAGGTAATTGGATAACACCAGTTACGTCAGTTGTACGGAAGTAGAACTGAGGACGGTAGTTACCAAAGAATGGAGTATGACGTCCACCTTCTTCTTTTGATAATACATAAACTTCAGATTTGAAGTTAGTGTGTGGAGTGATTGTACCAGGCTTAGCTAATACTTGTCCACGAGTGATTTGCTCACGAGTAACCCCACGAAGTAATGCACCAATGTTATCTCCAGCTTCAGCATAATCTAAAAGCTTACGGAACATTTCTACTCCAGTTACAGTAGTCTTCATAGCTGCTTCGTTAAGACCGATGATTTCTACTTCATCTCCAACCTTAACTTCTCCACGCTCAACGCGTCCAGTAGCAACTGTTCCACGTCCAGTGATTGTGAATACATCCTCAACTGGCATCATGAATGGTTTTTCTTTGTCACGCTCTGGAGTTTCAATGTACTCATCAACAGCGTCCATTAATTCAACGATTTTCTCTTCGTATGCAGCGTCTCCTTCAAGTGCTTTTAAAGCAGAACCTTGAATTACAGGGATGTCATCACCTGGGAAGTCATACTCAGAAAGTAAATCACGAACTTCCATTTCTACTAATTCTACTAACTCTTCGTCGTCTACCATATCGATTTTGTTTAAGAATACAACGATAGAAGGTACACCTACGTTACGAGATAATAGGATGTGCTCACGAGTTTGTGGCATAGGGCCGTCAGCAGCAGATACTACTAAGATAGCTCCGTCCATTTGTGCAGCACCAGTAATCATATTTTTAACGTAGTCAGCGTGTCCTGGGCAATCTACGTGTGCATAGTGACGAGTAGCTGTTTCATACTCAACGTGAGAAGTAGCGATTGTAATTCCACGCTCTTTCTCTTCTGGAGCTCCATCGATTTGGTCATAAGCCATAGCTTGACCAGAACCGTTTACTTTGTTCATAACTGTTGTGATAGCAGCAGTTAAAGTAGTTTTACCATGGTCAACGTGTCCGATTGTACCAATGTTAACATGGGATTTCGAACGATCAAATTTTTCTTTAGCCATTAATATTTCCTCCTTAATTAAATAAGCATTATTTTTATATTATGATTGGCAAAAAACAATTTAAATTATGTTTTTAGCTCTTACTAATTGTTATACGTGATGAATAATAAAAAATCAATTATTCTCCCGCATTTTTCTTAATAATTTCTTCAGCAATACTCTTAGGTACTTCTTCATAGTGGTCGAAAATCATTGTGTAGACTCCGCGACCTTGAGTATTTGAACGTAGAGCTGTTGCATATCCGAACATTTCAGAAAGTGGTACAAATGCTCTTACTACTTGTGCATTTCCTCTTGCTTCCATACCATCTACGCGTCCACGACGTGAAGTAACGTCACCCATTACATCACCTAAATACTCCTCTGGAACAATGATTTCTACTTTGAATACTGGCTCAAGTAATACTGGATCACATTTAGATTTAGCAGCTCTTAAAGATAAAGAACCTGCAATTTTAAAAGCCATCTCACTTGAGTCAACATCGTGGTAAGAACCGTCAAATAATGTAGCTTTTACATCGATTAAAGGATATCCAGCTACTACACCATTTTGCATTGCTTCAGCAATACCAGCTTCAACAGATGCGATGTATTCGCGAGGAACAACTCCCCCTACGATTTTGTTTTCGAAAACAAATCCTTCGCCTGGCTCAAGTGGTTCATATTTAACCCAAACGTGTCCGTATTGTCCACGTCCACCTGACTGACGAACGAACTTACCTTCAACTTCAGCCGTTGAGCGGAATGTTTCACGGTAAGCAACTTGTGGAGCTCCTACATTCGCTTCCACTTTAAATTCACGCTTCAAACGGTCAACGATAATATCAAGATGAAGCTCACCCATACCGCTGATAACTGTTTGACCCGTTTCTTTATTTGTTTCAGTGACAAAAGTCGGATCTTCTTCTGCAAGCTTAGAAAGTGCAATACCCATTTTATCTTGGTCTGCTCTTGTTTTTGGCTCGATTGCAACAGTGATAACTGGCTCAGGGAATTCCATAGATTCTAATATAACAAGATTTTTCTCGTCACATAGAGTATCCCCTGTAGTTGTATCTTTCAAACCTACTGCCGCAGCAATTTCCCCTGTGTAAACAGTTGAAATTTCTTCACGAGAATTCGCATGCATTTGTAGGATACGTCCTACACGCTCACGCTTATCCTTAATTGAGTTTCTTACATAAGATCCTGAATTTAGTTTACCAGAGTAAACACGGAAGAATGTAAGCTTCCCTACGAATGGGTCAGTCATTACTTTAAACGCTAATGCTGAGAATGGTTCGTCATCGCCAGCAATACGCTCAACTTCTTCTTCAGTTCCAGGAACAATACCTGTAATAGCAGGAATATCAAGTGGTGATGGTAAGTATTCAATTACTCCATCTAGTAATAATTGAACCCCTCTGTTTTTGAATGCAGAACCACAGAAAACAGGATATAAATCAATGTTTAATGTAGCTTTACGAATAGCTTGTTTTAGTTCTTCTTTAGTGATTTCTTCACCTTCTAAGAACTTCATCATTAGCTCTTCATCTAATTCAGCAACAGATTCAATTAATTCTTCACGTAATTGCTCTGCTTTTTCTTTGTACTCTGCTGGAATCTCACGTGATTCTGCAGTTGTACCTAAATCATCTAAGTAGAAATGTGCTTCCATTTCAATAAGGTCGATAATTCCTTCGAATTCATCTTCCGCACCGATAGGGAATTGCACTGGGCGTGCGTTAGCTCCTAAACGATCTCTTAATGTACCAACAGCATATAAGAAATCAGCGCCTGTTTTATCCATTTTGTTAATGAATACAGCTCTAGGTACCCCGTAAGTTGTAGCTTGGCGCCAAACTGTTTCTGTCTGTGGTTCTACACCTGATTGTGCATCTAGAACTGTTACAGCACCGTCAAGTACTCGTAGTGAACGCTCAACCTCAACTGTGAAATCTACGTGTCCAGGAGTATCAATGATGTTGATACGGTGTCCTTTCCATTGCGCAGTTGTTGCAGCTGAAGTGATTGTAATACCACGCTCTTGCTCTTGTTCCATCCAGTCCATTTGTGAAGCACCTTCATGTGTCTCACCAATCTTATGAATACGTCCTGTATAGAAAAGGATACGCTCGGTAGTTGTTGTTTTTCCGGCGTCAATATGCGCCATAATACCGATATTACGTGTCTTTTCCAAGGAGAACTCTCTTGCCATGTGTTTTTCTCCTTCCTAAAATCATCTTTAGTATGGTGATTACCAACGATAATGAGCAAATGCTTTGTTTGCTTCTGCCATTTTGTGTAAATCTTCACGTCTTTTAACAGACGCACCTGTATTATTAGAAGCATCTAGAATCTCGTTCGCTAGACGCTCTTCCATTGTTTTCTCTCCACGTAAACGTGAATAGTTTACAATATAACGTAAGCCTAAAGCTTGACGACGCTCTGGACGAACTTCCACTGGAACTTGGTAGTTAGAACCACCAACTCGACGCGCGCGCACCTCTAGTACTGGCATTACATTTTTCATTGCTTGATCGAAAACTTCCATAGCCTCTTGGCCACTTCTTTCAGCAACTAATTCAAATGCATTGTAAAGAATTTTTTGAGCTTTACCTCTTTTTCCATCTATCATAATTTGATTAATTAATCGAGTAACTAATTTAGATTTATAAAGCGGATCTGGTAAAACGTCTCTCTTAGGTACTGGTCCTTTTCTTGGCATGTGTTTTCCTCCTTTCCAAAGATGTATGATCAATTATTTTTTAGCTTTTTTAGCACCGTATTTAGAACGTCCTTGCTTACGTCCATCAACACCAGCAGTATCTAGCGCACCACGAACAATATGATAACGCACCCCTGGTAAATCTTTAACACGTCCACCACGAATTAGTACAACACTGTGCTCTTGTAGGTTGTGCCCAATCCCTGGGATATATGCTGTTACTTCCATGTTGTTAGATAAACGAACACGCGCATATTTACGTAATGCAGAGTTTGGCTTCTTAGGTGTTAAAGTACCAACTCTCGTGCATACACCACGTTTTTGTGGAGAGCTTTGGTTTGTGAAAGATTTCTTAAAGCTGTTATACCCTCTATTTAGAGCAGGTGAGTCAGTAGCTTTTACTTTACTAACACGACCTTTACGAATTAATTGGTTAATTGTAGGCATTATTTGTTTCCTCCTTCCCATGATTGTTATATAGCTTGTCATAATTGACTTGCTTCTAATTTAATCTGCTCCTATATAAGGTAAAATGTTATATAGGTGATTAAAAGTTTCAATTACCACTTGTTCCAGAACTAAGCAGATTTAATCAACAATTATTTGTGCTAATTAAGCTCATTTCTAATACCACATATCCGGGCGGTTCATCAAAGAGCAAAAAACAAATGCTTCACGGTTTTTTTCCGCCAAGACGTTTATTTTTTTACTGCTACTGCTGATGTTCCTACTTCTATGCCACAAGCAGCACCTAACTTTTTCATCGAATCAACTCGATATACCGATATATTTGCTTCTTTAGCAAATTCTACTACCGGATCAGTTAATCTAATATCTGCGTCAGTCGCAATGTACACTTCACTGGCAACTTCATTCTTTATTGCCTTTAATACTTGCTTAATACCGACTACAATTTTTGGTTGTACCTGTGTCAATTTTTCATAAGACATCAAGTCGATCCTCCAATATAATAAGTATAATCGGAAGCACCTAAAACATAGTAACATTCTCGTTTTTTAATGTCAACAGAAAATGCATTATTTTTCGGTGCTTCCTAACATTTTTTTCCTATACTTATCGTTTTAAATCAACAGTAATTATTGAATTGTTTCTATCTCTATTTCTTTTGTTTCTCTTTCTTCCTCTGCAGTAACTCCCGCTTTAATGGAACGATATTGTTTCATTCCCGTACCAGCCGGAACTAACTTACCAATAATTACATTCTCTTTTAATCCGAGTAGTGCATCATGCTTACCTTTAATTGCTGCATCTGTCAACACTCTTGTTGTCTCCTGGAAGGAAGCCGCAGATAAGAAGGATTCTGTTTCTAATGATGCCTTGGTGATTCCAAGTAGAACTGGTTCTCCAACAGCTGGTTGTGTTCCTTCTTGTAATGCCTTACCATTTGCTTCTCTGAATAAATGTAATTCAAGCAATGAACCTGGTAAAACATCTGTATCCCCAGCGTCTGTTACCTTGATCTTCCTTAACATTTGACGAACCATTACTTCAACGTGCTTGTCACCAATTTCAACCCCCTGCATACGGTATACTTTCTGTACCTCACGTAGCAAGTAATTTTGAACGGCTTCTACACCTTTAACGTCTAATAACTCTTTAGGATCAATAGAACCTTCTGTCAACTCTTCTCCCGCATCTACTTCATCGCCAATAGAAACTCTTACACGGGCATTATACGGAATAACATGTTCGTTCTGTGTACCATCTTCACCTTCAATTACCATGACGCGTTTATCTTTTACTTCTTTCATTTCAAGAACGGTTCCTGGAATCTCGCTAATTACAGCTTGACCTTTTGGATTACGGGCCTCAAATAGCTCTTGGATTCTCGGTAAACCTTGAGTGATATCGTCTCCAGCAACCCCACCTGTATGGAATGTACGCATTGTTAACTGTGTACCTGGCTCACCAATAGACTGAGCAGCGATAATTCCTACTGCTTCTCCTACTTCTACATCATCACCAGTTGCTAAGTTACGACCATAACATTTCTGGCAGACACCATGTTTCGTATTACACATAAATACAGAGCGAATCTGTACTTCTTCTACACCAGCATCTGTAATTTGTTTTGCTTGGTCTTCAGAAATGATTACACCTTTTTCAAGAATAACATCTCCTGTTTCTGGATGTTTAACATCTTTAAACAATGTACGACCAACGAGACGATCGATCAATGGTTCGATTACTTCTGGACCATTCATGATAGCAGCTACTGTTAAACCACGATCTGTTCCACAATCCGCTTCTCTGACAATTACGTCTTGAGCAACATCTACTAGACGACGTGTCAAGTAACCAGAATCGGCAGTCTTTAATGCTGTATCCGCAAGTCCTTTACGCGCTCCGTGTGTAGAGATAAAGTACTCTAATACGGTTAACCCTTCACGGAAACTCGAACGAATTGGTAACTCGATGATTCTCCCTGCCGGGTTTGCCATAAGTCCACGCATACCTGCAAGCTGCGTAAAGTTTGATGGGTTACCACGGGCACCAGAATCACTCATCATAAAGATTGGGTTTTGTGAATCTAATGAATGTATTAATCTTTCCTGAATATCATCTTTTACTTCGGACCAGATAGAGATAACATGCTCATAACGCTCTTCTTCGGTAATTAAACCACGACGGAATTGCTTCATCACATTATCTACTTTAATTTGTGCTTGGTCGAGTAATTCTTTCTTGTTTTCTAATACAACGATATCTGAAATTCCAACTGTAATTCCTGCTTTTGTAGAATACTTGAATCCTAAATCCTTCATGCGATCAAGCATTTTAGACGTTTCACTGATCTTAAAGCGTTTGAATACTTCCGCAATAATGTCTCCAAGGATTCCTTTTTTGAATGGTTGGATAAGTTCACGGCTCTTAATTTCTGCCGGAATATCTGTTCCTGGATCTACAAAATAGTGCTCAGGTGTTTCAATTTCTAGATTAGATCTTGTTGGCTCATTAATATACGGGAACGATTTTGGTAAAATTTCATTGAAAATGAGTTTACCAACTGTTGTTAATAATAATCTTTTATTTTGTTCTTCTGTAAATGTTTCATTATTTAAGCTACCTGCATAAATCGCAACTCTTGTGTGCAAATGTACATAACCATTTTGATATGCCATAGACGCTTCATTTATATCATTGAAGACCATTCCTTCACCACGAGCATCTTTTCGCTCAATAGTTAAGTAGTAGTTACCTAATACCATATCCTGTGAAGGTGTAACAACTGGCTTACCATCTTTTGGATTAAGAATGTTTTGCGCAGCTAGCATTAAAATACGAGCTTCCGCTTGGGCCTCTGCTGATAAAGGTACGTGAATAGCCATCTGGTCTCCATCAAAGTCGGCATTATACGCTGTACATACTAATGGGTGTAAGCGAATTGCGCGCCCTTCAACAAGAGTAGGTTCAAATGCTTGAATACCAAGACGGTGCAAAGTTGGTGCACGGTTTAATAATACCGGATGTTCTTTAATAACATCTTCTAGTACATCCCAAACCTCCGGATGTATGCGCTCAATTTTGCGTTTTGCAGATTTGATATTATGGGAGATTCCACGACTTACTAATTCTTTCATTACAAATGGCTTAAATAGCTCTAATGCCATTTCTTTTGGCAATCCACATTGATACATCTTTAAGTTAGGTCCTACTACGATAACGGAACGACCAGAGTAATCAACACGCTTACCTAATAAGTTCTGACGGAAACGGCCTTGTTTCCCTTTTAACATATGAGATAGTGATTTTAATGGTCTGTTTCCTGGACCAGTAACTGGTCTTCCACGTCTACCATTATCCACTAATGCATCTACTGCTTCTTGAAGCATTCTTTTCTCATTTTGTACAATAATCCCAGGGGCACCTAGATCTAGAAGGCGCTTCAAACGGTTGTTACGGTTAATCACACGACGGTATAAATCATTTAAATCAGAAGTTGCAAAGCGACCACCGTCTAATTGAACCATTGGGCGAATTTCAGGAGGAATAACTGGTAAAACATCTAGTACCATCCATGAAGTATCGTTGCCAGAATTACGGAATGCCTCCATCACTTCTAATCTTCTAATCGCACGAGTTCGACGTTGACCTTTAACTGTTTTAAGCTCTTCTCTTAATGCTTCTACTTCTTGTTCTAAATCAATATCTTGAAGTAATTTACGAATTGCCTCAGCGCCCATTTCTGCTTTAAAGGAGCTGCCATATTTCGAATAGTACTCACGATATTCTTTCTCTGAAAGAAGCTGTTTTTTCTCAAGTGGTGTATTGCCTGGCTCTGTTACAATATATGCCGCAAAGTAAATTACTTCTTCTAGTGCACGTGGAGACATATCTAAGATTAGTCCCATACGGCTCGGAATACCTTTGAAGTACCAAATATGTGTAACTGGTGCCGCAAGTTCAATATGTCCCATACGCTCACGACGAACTTTAGATTTTGTAATCTCTACTCCACATCGATCACAAACTACACCTTTATATCTTACACGCTTATACTTTCCGCAATGACATTCCCAATCTTTTTGTGGACCAAAGATTCGCTCACAAAACAGCCCATCTTTTTCTGGTCGCAATGTACGGTAGTTAATCGTTTCAGGTTTCTTTACCTCTCCATATGACCAAGAACGAATTTTTTCTGATGAAGCTAAACCAATTTTCATATACGCAAAGTCGTTTACATCTAACAAAGGGCCTACCTCCCTATTTTTGTCCGATTTTACCAATTATATAGATGTTAAAATCGGAGATGTTAGCTCCTAAGAGCCAACACTCCGCTATTTTTCACCTTACACTTAAAGCAAACTTGGCAAGTTTAGCATGGAAGTTCCAGCTACATCATGCTCAATTTTCTTTATCGTACAAGTATTCTACTTAACTTATTCCATTTCTAAATTAAGCTTACCTGCTACATTTGTTTCATCATCATCTAACTCACGTAAATCAATTTCTTCCATTTCACTTGTTAACATTTTCACGTCCATACCAAGACTTTGAAGTTCTTTGATAAGTACCTTAAATGATTCAGGTACTCCTGGGTCAGGAACATTTTCTCCCTTAACAATTGATTCATATGTTTTCACACGGCCAACGATATCATCTGATTTAACCGTAAGAATTTCCTGCAATGTATAAGCAGCACCATATGCCTCAAGAGCCCAAACTTCCATCTCTCCGAAACGCTGTCCACCGAATTGTGCTTTACCACCAAGCGGTTGTTGCGTTACTAGTGAGTATGGTCCAGTCGAACGTGCGTGAATCTTATCATCAACCATATGTGATAATTTCAGCATATAAGAGATTCCGACAGAAACACGATTATCAAAAGGTTCACCTGATCTACCATCATATAGAACTGTCTTCGCATCACGCGGCATACCAGCTTCTTCTAATGTATCCCAAACATCTTGCTCTGTAGCACCATCAAATACTGGAGAAGCTACATGAAGACCTAGCTTTCTTGCTGCCATACCTAAATGCAATTCAAACACCTGTCCGATGTTCATTCGCGACGGTACCCCTAGTGGGTTAAGCATGATGTCAACCGGTGTTCCATCTGGCATATAAGGCATATCTTCTTCTGGTAAAATTTTCGAGATAACCCCTTTATTTCCGTGACGTCCCGCCATCTTATCTCCTTCTGAGATTTGACGCTTCTGAACGATATAAACACGTATAAGCTGATTCACTCCTGGCGGTAACTCATCGCCATCTTCACGGTTAAAGATTTTAATATCAAGTACAATTCCACCAGCACCATGTGGTACACGTAATGATGTATCTCGTACTTCACGCGCCTTCTCACCAAAAATGGCATGAAGTAATCTTTCTTCCGCAGATAGTTCTGTCATTCCTTTAGGAGTTACTTTACCTACTAAAATATCCCCATTGGTTACTTCAGCCCCAATACGAACAACTCCATGTTCATCAAGGTTCTTTAACGCTTCTTCACCAATGTTTGGAATATCTCTTGTAATTTCTTCAGGCCCTAACTTTGTATCACGAGCTTCTGCTTCATATTCTTCAATATGAATAGATGTATATACATCATCTTTTACAAGACGCTCACTCATGATAATCGCATCCTCATAGTTAAATCCTTCCCATGTCATGAAGGCAACTAATACGTTGCGACCTAATGCAAGCTCTCCTTTTTCCATGGAAGGCCCATCAGCAAGTACTTCACCTTTTACAACGCGGTCTCCTTTCTTTACGATTGGAGATTGGTTGTAGCATGTTCCTTGGTTGGAACGAATATATTTTAATAATGGATAATGTTCTAAGTCGCCTTGAACTTCTTTTCCATCTACTTCTTCAATTCTTCTTACCAAAATTCTTTTCGCTTCTACGCGCTCTACGATTCCATTATGGCGACAAATTACTGCCGCACCAGAGTCCTTACCTGAAACATATTCCATCCCTGTTCCAACGATTGGCGATTCTGGCTTCAATAATGGTACTGCTTGACGTTGCATGTTCGCTCCCATTAATGCACGGTTAGAGTCATCATTTTCAAGGAACGGAATACAAGCTGTCGCCGGAGAAACTACTTGTTTAGGAGAAACATCCATATAATCCAGCTGTTCACGTGGTACAACTGTGTTTTCTCCTCGAAAACGTGCAACAACCTCTTCATTGATGAAATGTCCTTCTTCATCAAGTAGAGCATTCGCTTGTGCAACTACATAGTTATCTTCTTCGTCCGCAGTCAAATAATCGATTTCATCTGTTACTTGACCTGTATCCGGATCTACACGACGATATGGTGTTTCGATAAATCCAAAATCATTAACTCTACCATAACTGGATAAGGAGTTAATCAGACCGATGTTTGGTCCTTCTGGTGTTTCAATTGGACACATACGACCATAGTGAGAATAGTGTACGTCACGAACTTCAAAGCCGGCACGTTCTCTAGTTAAACCACCAGGCCCTAATGCAGATAATCTACGCTTATGTGTTAACTCTGTTAATGGGTTAGTTTGATCCATGAACTGAGATAACTGTGAACTTCCAAAGAATTCTTTAATGGAAGCAATTACTGGGCGAATATTAATTAATTGTTGTGGAGTGATGCTTGATGTGTCTTGAATTGACATACGCTCACGCACAACACGCTCCATTCTAGATAAACCAATACGGAATTGATTTTGGAGTAACTCTCCAACAGAACGTAATCTTCTATTTCCTAGGTGATCAATATCATCTGAATCTCCTACGAAATAAAGCAGGTTAAAAAAGTAATTAATCGCGCAAATGATATCTACTGGCATAATATGTTTAATATTTTTATCTAAACCACCATTGCCAAGTACGTTTAATACTCTTTCTCCTGTTGGATCACTTGGATCATAAATCTTAATCGATTGGAATGTAACTGGCTCTACTAAAACACCGTCCTGTAATTCAACCGTTTCTTCGCCTAATTTAGCTTCATCACGATCTAAATACGGCATAAGTTTATTAAGAAGCTTACGATCTACTTTATCTCCTTTTTCAGCTAACACTTCTCCAGTTTCTGGATCAACAAGTGTTTCTGCTAAAACTTGGTTAAAGATTCGATTTTTAATATGAAGCTTTTTATTCATTTTATAGCGACCAACATAAGCAAGGTCATAACGCTTCGGATCAAAGAAACGTGAAATCAATAAACTTTTCGCATTTTCAACGGTAGGTGGTTCACCTGGACGAAGACGCTCATAGATTTCAAGCATTGCTTTTTCTGTTGTTTCGGTATTATCTTTTTCTAATGTGTTCTTTAGGTATTCATTTTCACCTAATAAATCAATAATTTCTTCATTGGACCCAAACCCTAATGCTCTTAGTAATACTGTAATTGGCAATTTACGAGTTCGGTCAATTCTTACATAAACTACATCTCTAGCGTCCGTTTCGAATTCTAACCATGCTCCACGGTTAGGGATAACCGTAGCCATAATACCACGCTTACCATTCTTATTCATTTTCTCGCTATAATAAACACTTGGTGAACGAACAAGCTGAGAAACGATAACACGTTCTGCACCATTAATAATAAAAGTACCCGTGTCTGTCATTAATGGGAAATCACCCATAAATACTTCTTGTTCTTTTAGCTCACCCGTTTTGTTATTAATTAAACGGACCTTCACACGTAGCGGAGCATTGTAAGTGACGTCTCTTTCTTTTGAGTCACTGATTGAATATTTAGGCTCGCCTAAACTATAATCAATAAACTCCAGCGATAAGCTTCCCGTAAAATCTTCAATTGGAGAAATATCCTGAAACATTTCTCTCAAACCTTCTCTTAAAAACCACTCATAAGAAGCTGTTTGAATTTCTATGAGATTTGGTAGCTCTAACACTTCACTAATACGTGCATAGCTTCTACGTTGGCGATGTCGCCCATACTGAACTAGATGACCTGTCAACTGCTTCACTCCTCAATCGGCATTTTTTAAACAAGCTTGTTTAAAAAACTGACTTAATATTAATAATAAATACTGCATGCTACGGTATAAGTCTTGACAATGTGTTTAGTAGACTTTCAGCCACTAATTGATAAGTTAATTTTGATGCATCCTTCATTAAGCTAGGATCAATTACGCCTCGACTTGTTACATCTGTTTTTGACTTTTCTACACTACTAACGAGAATTCCTATAAATCATAAGCTCTCGTGTAGTTCTTAAAATCGCAACACTCGTCGGAGGCTCTATCTTCATTCAATTGGTTGCCCATGGAACAGAAAAAAACTAGCATACCTCTCATTACCTATAGAATAGAAATCAGAGTCTTCTGCTGTCATTGAAGATAAAGGCTTTCATCAGAATGCTATCGTTTCTTTGATAAAAATCCACATTCTAATACTCACCGTCCTAAAACGAACTTATCAAAGAGTACGAACAATGAAGAAATGTTGATTTTAAAATCATAAAGACAAAAAACTTGTCATTTCCCATTTCCACTATATATTTTACGTTTTTCGTGAAAAGGTTCTGCCAGTTATTGTTTTTTGTCACTTGTTTTCTTAATCATTTTCAGTTATATTTTAAAATATAGAAAAAGGCTCTTCACTAAAAACCTAGCGATATAAATCATTTCTAGGTTTAAAATAATAAAAAGCTGTTCAAAATGATTTGTTACAAGTAACACCAATAATAATTTTCTGGCATTTTAACAAGTCATACCCTATTGTTTAAATTTTATACACTTCTTTACCCTGATTTTGTAAATCTAAAGAAACTCTTGACAATAAAAACCTCATATTACCATCTAATTATATTACCACACTCATGAATCAAGGTCAAATCTTTTTAGCTTTGTATATAAAATATCCTTTACTCCGCGCAATAATATCCACATTTCCAAATAATGATTCTAATTTATCTTTGGCTGAAGGCCCACCTTGTTTTTTCTGAATAACAATCCACAACTCACCTTGCGACATTAATGCTTGTTCACTTTCTTCAAACATGTGATAAACTACTTTTTTCCCTGCTCGAATCGGCGGATTTATTAAAATTGCTGCAAATTGATGTGATTGTATATTAGAAAAACGATCCGACTGAATCACTTTTGTATTTTCCACTTGATTTGCTTTTGCATTTTTCTCTGCTAGAGCTACAGACCTTTCATTTACATCAGCCATTATTATTTGGCGGTTTGGAAATGAATTTGCAAGGGCAATACCAATCGGCCCGTATCCACAACCAAGATCCAAAAAATCTCCCTCTATTTCTGGTTCAACAAAGCTTTCAATCAAAAGCCGTGAGCCGAAATCAACCCCATGCTTTGAAAACACACCAACATCACTAGTGAATTTAAATGTTTCACCACGTAAAATGTATTCCCATATGATTGGTTTGCTTTTAGACTGAGGGTTTTCTGAAAAGTAATGGTCTGACATAACGACACCCGCTTTTTCTTATAATCATTACAGACATCAGGTCATTTAAAGCACCTGACTGTTTCTAAGTATCAAAAGATGGTGAAAGCCCGTCAAAAAATTGACGAGCTTTTTTTATTTCATATTTTAATTATTTAAGTTCTACTGAAGCTCCAGCTTCTTCTAACTTAGCTTTCATTTCTTCAGCTTCTTCTTTAGCTACGCCTTCTTTAATTGCTTTTGGAGCTCCATCTACAAGCTCTTTAGCATCTTTAAGACCAAGGCCAGTGATTTCACGAACAGCTTTGATTACTTTAATCTTAGAAGCACCAGCATCAGCAAGTACAACGTCAAAATCAGATTTTTCTTCAGCGCCACCTTCAGCAGCTCCACCAGCTACAACAGCAACAGGTGCTGCAGCAGTTACTCCAAATTCTTCTTCAATTGCTTTAACTAAATCATTTAATTCTAAAACTGTCATGTTTTTTACAGCTTCAAGGATTTGTTCTGTAGTCATTTTATTTCCTCCTAATTTAAATAAACCATTATTTTATTTTTTCGTAATCATTTCGTACAAAAATTAAGCTTCCTGTGCTTCATCTTTTTGATCAGCAACAGCTTTTGCAGCGTAAGCAAGGTTACGGATAGGCGCTTGTAATACGCTAAGTAACATAGATACAAGTCCATTATGATCTGGAAGAGTAGCAAGTTCCTTGATTTGATCAAGTGTAGCTACGTTTCCTTCAATTACTCCACCTTTGATTTCTAACATTTCGTGATCTTTAGCGAAATTGCTAAGAATCTTAGCAGGAGCAACAACATCATCTTTACTGAAAGCAACAGCTGTTGGACCAGTTAAAGTTTCAGTTAAGCCTTGCAAATCAGTATCAGCAACTGCACGACGAGTTAATGTATTCTTGTAAACTTTATACTCAACGCCAGCATCACGAAGTTCTTTACGTAGTGCAGTAACTTCAGATACGCTTAGTCCACGGTAGTCAACAACAACAGCTGTTTGGCTTTCTTGGAATTTTTCACTGATTTCTTGTACAATACTTTGTTTTCTCTCAAGTACTTTAGACATTTTTCCACCTCCAACTGACATCGTTATACATTGTTAAGACCGCCTCTACGAGAAAAGCCTCCATGTAGACATGGAGGCTTAAGCAAACATCATTAAAGATTATTTTGCAATTAAACACCTCGGTAGGATGATTAAGCAATAAAGCCCCTACTGTCTACGGTACAACGTATTTGATTTATATATCAAGCCGAGATTCATCATAACAAATCAGGCTTGTAAAGTCAATCTTTTTTTAGCGAGTAAAACCTGATGCATCTACTTTAATTCCAGGGCCCATTGTAGACGTAATAGAAACATTACGGATATAAGTCCCCTTAGCTGCTTGTGGCTTCACTTGAATAATTGTTTTGATTAATGCTGTGAAGTTCTCAATTAATTTTTGATCATCAAAAGAGATCTTACCAACTGGAACGTGTAAATTACTAGCACTATCCACACGGTATTCAACTTGTCCAGCTTTAATATCATTAACAGCTTTTTCAACGTCGAATGTTACTGTACCAGTTTTCGGGTTTGGCATTAAGCCCTTAGGTCCTAATACACGTCCTAATTTACCAACTTCAGCCATCATATCAGGTGTAGCAACAATTACGTCGAATTCGAACCAACCTTGATTGATTTTATCAATTAGGTCCTGATCTCCTACATAATCTGCTCCTGCTGCTTCAGCTTCTTTTACTTTTTCACCTTTAGCAAATACTAGAACCTTTTGAGTTCTACCAGTTCCGTGTGGTAATACCATTGCTCCACGGATTTGCTCGTCTGCTTTCTTAGGGTTAACACCTAAACGGAAAGCAACTTCAACTGTCTCATCAAAGTTTGCTCTTGCTACTTTTTTAAGTAATGCAACAGCTTCTTCAATGCCGTAAGCTTTTGAACGATCAACAAGCTTTACAGATTCATTATATTTCTTACCTTTTTTCGCCATATCATTTCCTCCTCTATTGTGGTTTTAGCGGATATACCTCCCACTTATAAAAGACCGTGCCTTTTATAAAAAAGGATAACTAAGATTATCCTTACTTTATAATTTAGAGACTTATCCTAAATTATAATTAGTCTTCGATTGTAATTCCCATGCTGCGAGCTGTACCTTCAACCATACGCATTGCCGCTTCAACATCAGCTGCGTTTAAGTCTACGATTTTACTCTCAGCAATTTCTCTCACTTTATCGCGCTTCACGACAGCAACCTTGTTACGGTTAGGCTCTCCAGAAGCTTTTTCAATACCTGCTGCTTTCTTTAAAAGAACAGCTGCTGGTGGAGTTTTTGTAATGAAAGTAAATGAACGATCTTCAAACACTGTGATTTCAACTGGAATAATTAAACCAGCTTGTTCTTGTGTTTGTGCGTTGAACTCCTTACAAAATCCCATGATATTAATTCCCGCTTGACCTAATGCTGGTCCAACTGGTGGTGCAGGATTTGCTTTTCCTGCTGGGATTTGTAGTTTTACAATATTGATAACTTTTTTAGCCACGAGACATACCTCCTTAAAGTCCGTGATGTGGTAAATTGGGACTCTTGTTTAGTTTTAGAGACCCTCCCACTCATTTTTATTCATAAACTCACTTTTGTAAGCACATATGAATAACATGAGAATTCTAGCACGTATATCTACAAAAAGCAAGTGATTTTCTGTTTATTTTCAGAAAATCACTTATGTCTTGCCTCAGCTGGATGGATAGTATATGTGAAAAGCTAGATCATATCTTTTTGAGGCTCTATTGATTTTATAATTTTTGAATTTGTGAAAAGTCTAGTTCAACAGGTGTTTCTCTACCAAACATATTAACATGAACACGTACAACTTTCTTGTCATGATCAATATGCTCTATCGTTCCTTCAAAATCAGCAAATGGACCATCAGAAACACGTACACTTTCTTTTAATTCGAAGTCAATCTGAACGGCAGCATCATTAATACCCATACGCTTGAGTACTACCTCCACTTCATCTGGAAGCAATGCTGTTGGCCTTGCACCTTGACCACTAGAACCAACAAAGCCTGTTACTCCTGGAGTATTGCGAACAACGTACCAAGAGTCATCTGTCATAACCATTTCAGCTAATACATAACCAGGGAAAACTTTTTTCTTTGTTAATTTTGTTTTACCGTCTTTCACTTCTGTTTGTTCATCTTCTGGAACAAGCACGCGGAAAATTTTGTCTTGCATCCCCATTGTCTCAACGCGCTTTTCTAAATTTGTTTTTACTTTATTTTCATAACCAGAATATGTATGAACAACATACCAATTCTTTTCCATGCTTTATCCTCTCCCTCCTACAACATATCTTTTATCAATTATTTGATCTTATGTCCCATCTCCTACTAAAAAGATTACTCCGAACCTTTTCAATTGAAACGCTAAGGACTTCTGTCGATTAATTTTAAAAACAATATTAAAAAACCCGGAATCATTCGGGTTTTTGCTAACGTGCATATTAATTTTCATTATAACATAAAAAAATCCAATTTATTCAATCAATTATTTTATAATCTATTTAATACTTGTGAAATCAAGAAATCAACCACTGCAAAGAAAACCGCCGCAAACGCTACTGTTGCCACAACTGTAATGGTATATGTTGTTAGCTCTTTACCTTTAGGCCAACTTACTTTTTTCATTTCTCTTGATACGTCTTTTAAAAACTTAACCATTTTACCATACTCCCCCAGAAGGATACTCTCTATTTCGTTTCACGATGAAGCGTATGTGAATTGCAGTGTTTGCAAAACTTTTTCACTTCTAAGCGTTCTAATGTCGTTGTTTGATTTTTATATGTCGAATAGTTTCTGTTTAGACAAACTGAACAAGCTAATATCACTTTATTACTCATTATCTCACCCCAAATCAGGGTTTTATACTTTATTAATGTAGCATGGGCAAAGAAACGTGTCAATCATTTATTAGTTCTTGTCCATTTTAAAAAATAAAATCACTCTTTTTTACAAAATCCTCTAATTTCTTTTTCACTCGTTGAAGAGCATTGTCAATCGATTTCACATGTCGCTTCAACCGCTCTGAGATCTCTTGATAAGAATAACCATCTAGATATAATTGCAATACCTTCTGCTCTAAATCGCTTAATAATTCAGACATTTTTAGCTCCATTTGTCCATATTTTTCTTGATTAACAAGTAATTCTTGAGGATCTACATCTTTTGTTCCAGGAAGTACATCAGATAATGTACGCTCTGACTCTTCTTCATGATAGACAGGCTTATCTAGTGATACATAAGAATTCAAAGGAATGTGCTTCTGGCGAGTTGCTGTTTTAATTGCAGTAATCATTTGTCTAGTAATACACAGATCTGCAAATGCCTTAAACGATGCTAGCTTGTCCTGATCATAATCACAAATCGCCTTATACAAGCCAATCATGCCTTCTTGGATAATATCCTCTCTATCTCCTCCAATAATAAAATACGTACGCGCCTTTGACCAAATGAATTTCTTGTACTTTTCAATCATAAAATCGAGGGCCTCAGCATGACCACGACGGATTAATTGTACTAATTCATCATCTACTAACATGTGCAAGCTTCTATTCTCTATTTCTAATTGGCTAACACCCAACTGTACTCCCCCAATCCGCTTTTGTAATTATTTACAGATTATACAGTAAGCGCTTCCATAACTCAATATACTGAATTTATCATGAAGTAAAAAAACATCATATCCTGACGAAAATAGAGAGATATAACAACTTTATCATTCTTTCTTTTCTATTATTTTCAAAAGATATTTATTAGCTAGATAGAATAGAGATAAGTCTTTTCAGCCATCAATAGATCCTATACAACAAAAAATTCCACATGTCGCTTCATGTAGAATTTTTTGTTAAGATTTTTTTATTTGACACCTCGGCGCCATTTTTCAAATACCGCACGAATGTCATCATTTAAATTAATAGTAGATGGAGGCTTTTCCTTTTTATGCTCTTCCATTTTCGATTCCACTTCTTTGGAAAATTCCTCTATCTCTAAAAGCAACTCTCGTGCAGACTTCCTCAAAGCACCTTTTCCAAAGATGATGCGTTGTTCTAAGTAATCTGATGTCGCTACATAAACTTCATTTTGAATGTTTTTATATTTTAATATTAACCGCTCTATACATTCATCTGCTGTCTCATCTTTTTTCGTATAAATTATTTCTATTTTATATTGCTCCATTTTACTTTCTGGTCCATCTGCATGATGAGCATCAAACACAACGATGACACGAAATCCAGAGAATGCTTGATAATCTGCCATTAAATTAAGAAGATGGTCACGTGCCAATGCTAAATCATTGACCTCATGAAATCCCCTCCATGCTCCAATGATGTTATACCCATCAACAATCAACACATTCATTGCTAGTTCCCAACCGGATGTCGTTTTCTATATACTTCATAAAGCAGTAATCCGCAAGCAACGGATGCATTTAAGGATGTAACTTGTCCTTTCATTGGAAGACTTACTGTCCAGTCACAAGACTCTTTGACAAGTCGACTCATGCCTTTTCCTTCACTACCAATTACGAGAGCAAGCGCTGTTTCACCATCTAAATTACGATAATCCTCGGAACCTTCAGCATCTGTCCCAACAACCCAGACATTTCGTTCCTTTAGTTCATTAATCGTATCTACCATGTTTGTCACACGGACAACAGGAACATATTCTAACGCACCTGTTGACGTTTTCGCTACTGTCGCCGTTAAACCAACAGAACGTCGCTTAGGGATAATTACACCATGCGCGCCTGTTGCATCAGCCGTCCGAAGAATGGAGCCAAGATTATGTGGATCCTCCAGTTCATCTAATAAAATAAAGAAAGGTAACTCGTCTTTTTGTTCTGCCGCTTGGAATAAATCTTCTAATGATGCGTACTGATAAGAAGCGACATAAGCAACTACACCCTGATGGTTCTCTGATGTCAGTTGGTTTAATTTATTTTTTGGTACCTTCTGTACAATTGTTCCTGCTTTTTTACCTGCTTGTTGAATTTGTCGTTCAAAATTTTGATTCACTTGATCAGATATCATCACTTTATTCACAGAACGCCCAGATTTCAATGCTTCTAAAACAGGATTTTTTCCAATAATCAGTTCTTCATCCACTAAAATTCCTCCTTTGTATAAAAATGTAGAGCAAGTGAAGAAAAATGATAGGTTTAGCGTTGTTCAACATAAGCAACTGCTTCAGCAAGTAGCTCTTGTAATCTTTCCTCATTACCTAATAAATAATGATATCCAATAACTGCCTCAAAGCCTGTACTATGTCTATATGTTTGTACATCTAAGTTTTTTGGGATAGAGGCAGATTTCGCATTTCTACCTCTGCGAAAAACTGCCTCCTCTTCTTCTGTCAAAAACTTTGTGCTTATCCAGTGACGTACAATTTCAGCTTGTGCTTTACCAGCAACGAAGGATATAGCTCGTTGATGTAATTCATTTGGTTTCACTTCTCCTATTTGCACTAAATGATTTCGGACATATAATTCATATACGGCATCTCCCATATAGGCTAAAGCTAAGCTTTTCATTTGTTTTACATCAATTGCCATTAGGAACCTCTCTTCCAACGAACCCCTTGTGCCGTATCCTCTAAAATAATATCCTGGCTGCGTAATTCATCACGAATAGCATCTGCACGTGCGAAATCACGATTCTTCCTAGCATCCTCACGCTCTGCGATTAATGCTTCGATTTCATCATCTAGCAATTCTGCTTCTTCTTGTAGCTCAATCCCTAGTACACCTAAGAAGGTACGAAGCAATGCTTGGAATGCTTCAATAACTTCTTCAGATGTTTGCTTTTCATTTAAATAAACATTTGCTTCCTTTGCAATATCAAATAACACAGAAATTGCATTTGCTGTGTTGAAATCATCATTCATCGCTTCTTCAAATTGCTTACGGAGATCATCTATTTTCGCAAACCATTCTGTATTATCTTGAGGTAAGTTTGTGCTTGTTTCCTTGCGATGTGACAAGTTAAAATACGCTGTTTTAATTCGTTCAAAGCTATTTTTCGCACTTTCGAGTAAATCCTCTGTAAAGTTAATCGGATTACGATAATGCACACTTAGCATAAAGAATCGTAATACTTGTGGGTCATGATTTGCTAATAAATCCTTCGTTAAAATAAAGTTACCGAGTGATTTTGACATCTTCTCATTATCAATGTTCATATATCCATTATGCATCCAGTAATTAGCAAATGGCTTTTCATTTAATGCTTCTGACTGCGCAATTTCATTCTCATGGTGTGGAAATGTTAAATCTTGACCTCCAGCATGAATATCAATGGTTTCTCCTAAATATTTTTTTGCCATTGCAGAACATTCAATATGCCAGCCCGGACGCCCTTCTCCCCAAGGTGATTCCCATGCAATTTCGCCAGGCTTTGCTTTTTTCCATAATGCAAAGTCAAGTGGATCCTCTTTAATTTCCCCTACACGAATACGCGCACCAGAACGCAATTCATCAATGGATTGATCAGAAAGTTTCCCGTATTCATCAAATGCACGTGGTTTGAAATAGACATCTCCTTCTATTTCATACGCATAGCCCTTATCAATTAATCCTTTAACAAATTCAATGATTTCATCCATTGTTTCTGTCACTCTCGGGTGATATGTTGCCTTTTTCACGCCAAGTGCACGAACATCATTTAAATAAGCATCAATAAAACGATTGGTTAATGTGTTAACACTCTCACCTAATTTTTGAGAAGCATCAATTATCTTATCATCTACATCTGTGAAATTTAATACATACTTCACTTCAAATTTTTGATACTCTAAATAACGACGAACTGTATCGAACACAATTGCAGGACGTGCATTTCCAATATGAATATAATTATAAACAGTTGGACCACAGACATACATTCGTACTTTATTTGGTTCAATTGTCTTAAATGCTTCCTTTTGACGTGTCAATGTATTATAAATATTGATTGTCATTACTCTCTATCTCCCTTTAATTTTTCTATTTCTGCTTTCAAAAGCTCAATCTCCTCTTGTTGCCGTTTAAAACGATCAGCAATAGGGTCTGGCAAGATATGATGGTCTAAATTATGAGTTACCCTCTCACCATCTTTAACAACGACTCGACCAGGAATACCAACGACAGTAGCATGATCTGGTACATCTTTTAGTACAACAGAACCTCCACCCACTTTAGAATACTCGCCAATCGTTATCGAACCAAGCACTTTTGCTCCTGTTGCAATTAAAACATTATCTTTAATGGTTGGATGACGTTTTCCCTTTTCTTTACCTGTACCACCAAGTGTTACACCTTGATAAATGGTTACATTATCTCCTATTTCACATGTTTCTCCGATAACTACACCCATTCCATGATCAATAAAAAACTTCCTACCAATCTTTGCTCCAGGATGGATCTCAATACCCGTTAAAAAGCGACTGATTTGCGAAATAACACGAGCAATAAAATATAGCTTCCATCGATAGAAAACATGTGCCACTCGATGGGCCCATAGCGCATGTAAACCAGAATATGTCAAAAAGACTTCTACGTACGAACGTGCAGCGGGATCCTGGTCAAAGATATTATCCATATCCTCTTTCATTCGTTTAAACATGCTCATATACAGCCTTTCTTATTTATTTTTGCTTTAAAAAAAGCGTCTCTGTGTAAAATTTTACACAGAGACGCTCATATCGCGCGGTTCCACTCTGATTGGAGACACTTAGGTTCTCCCGACTTTTTACTCTTGTTATCGGTAGAGTATACCGTCGTTTTATAAATAAGGTGCATTTCAAAAGCAGCCCTTAAAATCACTTCCAGCCAATGTGATTCTCTCTGTATAAGTTCAAACTTTTTACTTGTCCTTAGAAACGAATATCATATTACCTATACTATATTATATTTTCTATAACCTGTGAATCAATTAAGCTTCTAAATTTTTTAATACTGTATCTAGACGCTTTAGGATAACTTCTTTTCCTAATAATTCAATAGCCTTTGGTAACTCCGGTCCATTTGTTTGGCCAGTAGTCGCTACACGAATTGGCATAAATAATTTTCTACCACGATGTGTTGTTTCTTTTTGTGTAGCTTTTATTTGATCTTTAATATTAGCAGCTGTAAATTCGTCTAAATGGATTAACTTATCTGTAAGTACTTGTAATACTTCAAGCACCTGTTCTTCTTGTAATACAGCCTGAGCCGCTTCATCATAGTTAATTTCCTCTTTAAAGAAAAGCTCTGTTAATTCAACGATCTCTGCTCCGTATGATAACTGCTCTTTATAAAGTGAAATAACTTCCTCCGCCCAAGCTCGTTGTGTTTCATCCATATCTGCTGGTAAATTGCCTGCTTCAATTAAATGTGGTAGCGCAAGATCAATTACCGTTTGTAAGTCTGCTGCTTTTAAATATTCACCATTCATCCATTGTAGCTTCTTCACATCGAAAATCGCTGCAGAAGTAGATAGACGTTCTGGATCGAAAATTTTAATTAATGTTTCTCTATCGAAGATCTCTTCTTCTCCCACTGGAGACCAACCAAGTAAAGCAATAAAATTAAATAATGCCTCTGGCAAATAACCTAAATCACGATATTGTTCAATAAACTGAATGATATGCTGGTCACGTTTACTTAGCTTTTTACGATCTTCATTTAAAATTAATGTCATATGTCCAAATTGTGGTGCTTTCCAATCAAATGCATCATAAATCATCATCTGTCTTGGTGTATTTGAAATATGCTCTTCTCCACGTAATACATGAGTAATTTCCATTAAATGATCGTCAATTGCTACAGCAAAGTTATATGTAGGATAACCATCTTTCTTTACAATTACCCAGTCCCCAATATCATTAGAATCAAATGAAATTCTTCCTCGTACGATATCTTGGAACGTATATGTTTTATTCTTTGGCACACGAATACGAATGCTTGGTTGTCTACCTTCTGCACGGAATTCAGCAATTTGCTCAGGCGTTAGATTGCTATGTGCACCAGAATATTTTGGTACTTGTCCATTCGCGCGCTGCTCCTCACGCTCTGCTTCTAGCTCCTCTTCCGTCATAAAGCATTCATATGCCAGATCTCTAGCTAAAAGTTCATCCAAATACTTTCTATAAATATCTAAGCGTTCTGTTTGACGATACGGACCATAATTACCTGAAATATCCGCACCTTCATCCCACTGGATTCCTAACCATTTCAAAAAGAGAAATTGACTTTCTTCTCCACCTTCTACATTTCGCTTTAAATCTGTATCTTCTGTACGAAGAATAAATTTCCCATCAAAATGCTTTGCAAATAAATAATTAAATAATGCTGTACGTGCATTTCCGATATGTAAATAACCTGTCGGACTTGGTGCATAACGTACGCGAACTTCTGTGTTCCCCATGATTAGTCCCCTTCCCTTTAAATAAAGGTTTACGATCAGATTTTGAAATCTTTATACTAACAAAAGGCCGGGAAATAACGAGTTAAAAATAATGGGAAAGTGATGAAGCTTGTACAATACTTGATCATATAAGCTTCATCAACCTTTTCCAAGAACAACTTCAGTTATATCCCTGCCTCTTTTTTATCCTCTTTAATTTATACCCTTTTTATAATGCTTTTTCAAGTGATTTTGGTTTTGCGAAGATCATCCGTCCAGCAGAAGTTTGTAGGACACTTGTAATTACTACTTCAATCGTTTGACCAATGAAGTCTCGTCCATCTTCTACAACAATCATTGTACCATCATCTAAATAAGCAATTCCTTGTTTTTGTTCCTTACCATCTTTAATTACTTGTACAACAAGCTCTTCTCCAGGAAGCACTACTGGCTTCACAGCATTTGCTAAATCATTAATATTAAGAACAGGTATTCCCTGGAAATCACTTACTTTATTTAAGTTATAATCATTCGTCACTAATATTCCGCCAGAATCCTTTGTTAGCTTAATTAACTTACTATCTACTTCTGGAATATCTTCATAATCACCTTCAAAGATTTCTACTTTTACCGGAATTTCCTTTTGAATACGATTTAAGACATCAAGTCCCCGGCGCCCACGATTACGTTTTAACACATCAGATGAATCTGCAATATGCTGCAATTCTCCTAAAACAAATTGCGGAATAACAATCGTACCTTCTAAAAATCCAGTTTGACAAATATCTGCGATTCTTCCATCAATAATAACACTTGTATCTAAGATTTTTGGTTTAGATGATGAAGAAGTTTTCTCCTTATTCTTCTCTCCAGATACAGGCTTGCGCTTCTCTTTTTCTCGACGATTTAAATAGATTAATGTTGCAAACTCTTCCCGACGTCTAAAGCCAACCTGAAAACCTAAATAACCTAATACAATAGTTAAAAATAAAGGAATTACCTGTGATACAAATTGTATATTAATATCTTGGATTGGTAAGTTAATTAAATAGGCAATAATTAAACCAAGAATGAGTCCTAAGCTACCAAAAAACAAGTCCACTACTGGAACTTTAATCAGTCCATCCTCTATCCAGCGTAAAAAACCTACAATATAATCTGCTATTAAATATGAAATAATAAAAAATATGAGTCCACCAATTATTGCGCCAATATAAGGCGAAGTTAACCACTCTGGGCTAGTAATGTTTAATAAGCTAAATAGTCTTGGACCATATAAATAACCTAGTGTTAACCCACTAATAATAAAAAATATACTTACAATTTTTTTCAACATGCCTGACACCTCCATTCATTATTATTACCTTTTTTTCTCAATCTCATTCCCCTTTCACTAATAAATCATAACATAGTGGAAATTTTCAGTCAAAAAGGTAAAATTTTACCATACTGAATACCTAAAGTCAATGAGCTCTTTCGACAAAATTATCCAAAATTCGTATTTCAGTAAAATTCATTCTTTTTATTTTTGTGAATCCATGCTCATTTTCAATGCTTCTTGTACTGTTTTAACACCTATTACTTGTATGTTTTTTGGTGGACTCCACCCTTCTAAATTATTTTGAGAGCATATTACTCGCTTAAACCCAAGCTTAGCCGCTTCCTGCACTCTTTGTTCAATACGAGAAACCCTTCTAATTTCACCAGTTAAACCAACTTCGCCTATAAAAATATCATCTGGTCTTGTTGATTGGTCACGGAAGCTCGAGGCGATACTAATTGCAATGGCTAAATCAATGGCAGGTTCATCTAATTTCACACCACCTGCTACTTTGATATAAGCATCTTGGTTTTGAAGCATTAATCCAACACGTTTTTCGAGTACCGCCATTAATAAGGAAATACGGTTATTATCAATTCCTGTTGCCATTCGGCGCGGATTACCAAAACTAGATGGAGAAATTAACGCTTGAATCTCTACTAGTACAGGTCTTGTCCCTTCCATCGAAGCAACTACGGTTGAACCTGACGTCCCTTGAGAACGCTCCTCTAAAAAGATTTCTGACGGATTTAACACCTCGCGTAGTCCCTGCTCTTTCATTTCGAAGATTCCCATCTCATTCGTACTACCAAAACGGTTTTTCACGCTCCGTAGAATTCGATATGTATGATGTCTCTCTCCCTCAAAGTAGAGCACTGCATCCACCATATGCTCTAGCATTCTGGGACCAGCAATTGCTCCTTCCTTTGTCACATGCCCCACAATAAATATTGGAATCCCATTATTTTTTGCAAGCTTCATTAATTCAGACGTACATTCACGTACTTGTGTTACACTTCCTGGTGCACTTGTTACTTCTTCACGATATATTGTTTGGATCGAATCAATAATAACAAGGGAGGGTTTTAAAGACTCAATATGCTGACGGATCATATTTAAATTCGTTTCAGAAACTACATAAAGGGAATTTGAAGCTACTTGTAAACGATCTGCCCGTAATTTTGTCTGTTGGACAGACTCCTCTCCAGAAACATATAGCACAGGCAATTGTTTTTCAGCAATTTGTGAGGATACTTGAAGTAATAAAGTAGATTTCCCGATTCCCGGGTCTCCACCAATTAATACAAGGGAGCCTGGAACAATACCTCCACCTAGCACACGATTAAATTCGCGCATGGAAGTTCCCATTCGTGGTTCCTTCTCTGATTCAATTGCTGTGATTTTCTCAGGCTTACTAAATCCTTCACCACCTACAACATGACCACTACGACTTGATACTTCTATTTCTTCATGTAATGTATTCCATTGATTACAGCCAGGACACTTTCCCATCCATCTAGGTGAAATATACCCGCATTCCTGACAAACAAACTTCACTTTTCGCTTGGCCACTCCTAAATTCTCCTCCTGACGGTATATATCTTCTATTTTACTAAATTTTATAAGTTGTTTGGTTACAGCCATCTATCAATTTCTTGGCAAAATTCCTTAAATATGCCACATTTCTTTTAGAAGGGCAAATTTTATTTGTTAAAAAGGGGCTGGGACAAAAGGTTTTATTACTTAGCTAATTCCAAACAAATTGAGCAAATACCCGCTTCGGAAATATACTTCGCTTTCCATGGGCGGCTGGAGAGCCTCGACGGACAGGACGTCCTAATGCAGACGTTGCTCTCGTGATGTGGCGTACTCGTCTGACTCGTGCTGTGCACTCCAAGGTCTCGCCTAGGCCTTTCTCCCACGACGGACACGATGTCCTAGTGTCGGCGTTGGTCACAGGACGTGACCGACTTTAGCCGACGAGGAGTCTACGTATTTTTCCTACGCTTCATTTGAATACTGTTCGGATTTCAAGCTTAGTTTTTCCTTTTGTCCCAGTCTCTTTGACTTTTATGATAAAACAATAAAGTCTCCCTTGCTATTTAAACCAATTTTAGCCTTTTGTCCTTTTGTAAACGTACCTTTCAACAATTCTTCAGATAATAGATCTTCTACATTCTTCTGAATCGAGCGACGTAATGGTCTAGCACCATATTCTGGATCAAAGCCTTCAGAAGCAATCTTTTCTATCGCTTTATCTGTGATAGAAAAATCAATATCTAATTCATTTAAGCGCTTCTTCAATTCCGCAACCATAAGCACAACAATCTCTTTCATATGCTTCTTCTCTAAAGAATGGAAAACAATTGTTTCGTCAATACGGTTTAAAAACTCCGGACGAAACACCTTTTTCATTTCATTCATTACTTTCTTCTTCATATCCGTATGCTCTCGGCCTTCTTCGCCAAGGTTAAAGCCAACATACTTATTACGCTTCAATTCACTTGCACCGACATTTGAAGTCATGATAATAACTGTATTACGGAAATCAACTACTCTTCCTTTGGAGTCTGTTAAACGTCCATCTTCTAATACTTGTAATAAAATATTGAATACTTCTGGATGTGCCTTTTCCACTTCATCTAGAAGAATGACAGAATACGGTTTCCTTCTTACCTTTTCCGTTAACTGACCGCCTTCTTCATAACCAACATAGCCTGGAGGAGATCCCACAAGACGAGAGGTAGAATGCTTCTCCATATATTCAGACATATCAATACGAATCATCGCATCTTCTTCACCAAACATAGCTTCTGCCAACGTTCTAGCAAGCTCTGTTTTACCAACTCCTGTTGGACCTAAGAAGATAAATGAACCGATAGGACGTTTTGGATCTTTTAGGCCTGCACGAGCACGACGAATCGCTTTTGCTACTGCTGTGACTGCTTCTTCCTGACCAATAATGCGATCATGAAGTGTTTTCTCTAAATTCAGTAGTTCTACAGATTCACCTTTTGTCATTTTCGATACAGGAATTCCTGTCCAGATGGAAACGACAGCGGCAATATCATCTACTGTTACCTCTGCGTCCTCTTGCCCTTGCGTTTCTTGCCATTTATTCTTCATCTTATCTAATTCATCACGTAATTTTTGCTCAGAATCACGAAGAGATGCTGCTTTTTCAAACTCTTGGCTTTGCACCGCTGCATCCTTTTCCTTACGAACTTCCTCTAATTGTTCTTCTAGCTCTTTTAAATTAGGTGGAATAGTGTAAGATTGCAAACGAACCTTAGATCCTGCTTCGTCAATTAAGTCAATTGCCTTATCCGGTAAAAAACGATCAGAAATATAACGATTAGATAAGCTCACAGCTGCTTCAATCGCCTCGTCAGTAATAGTCACACGATGATGTGCCTCATAACGATCACGTAAACCATGTAAAATTTGAACTGCCTCTTCAGCAGTAGGCTCATCTACTTGAATTGGCTGAAAACGACGCTCTAGTGCAGCATCTTTTTCAATATATTTACGATATTCATCTAATGTCGTTGCTCCAATACATTGAAGTTCACCACGAGATAAGGATGGTTTTAAAATATTTGATGCATCAATAGCACCCTCTGCGCCACCAGCACCAATTAAAGTGTGTAATTCATCAATAAATAAAATAACATTATCCGCCTGACGAATTTCATCCATGACCTTTTTTAAACGGTCTTCAAATTCACCACGATATTTCGTACCAGCTACTACTGTCCCCATGTCTAAAACCATTACACGCTTTTCACGTAAGATTTCTGGAACCTCATTATTTACAATTTGTTGAGCCAATCCTTCAGCAATCGCTGTTTTCCCTACTCCTGGCTCCCCTATTAATACTGGATTATTTTTCGTACGACGACTTAATACTTGGATAACACGTTGAATTTCTATATCACGACCAATAACTGGATCAATCTTTCCTTCACTTACACTCGCTGTTAAATCCTTCGCTAAAGAATCCAATGTCGGTGTACTTGCACTAGAAGCTTGATTGCGGCCATGTTTAGCAGCTTGCGACTCATTTGTACCTAATAACTGTAACACTTGCTGACGGGCCTTATTTAAGCTAATTCCAAGGTTATTTAACACACGTGCAGCGACACCCTCACCTTCACGAATAAGACCAAGCAAAATATGCTCTGTACCTACATAGGAGTGACCAAGCTTACGCGCTTCATCTTGGGATAATTCTACAACCTTTTTAGCACGTGGTGTATAATGAATCGTCTGCATTGGTTGATTGCCTACACCAATTAGTTTTTCTACTTCTTCTTGAATTTTTTCTGTTTCTAACCCTAATGCCTGTAAACCCTTTGCTGCAATTCCATCTCCCTCACGAATCAGGCCTAATAAAATATGTTCAGTTCCAATATTATTATGATTGAGACGAATTGCTTCCTCCTGGGATAATGCCAACACCTTTTGTGCTCTTTCTGTAAAGCGCCCAAACATCATATATAATTCCTCCTATCTTTACCTTATTTCTCCAATTGCAATCGCTCACGAATAAGCGTTGCACGTAATATATCTCGCTCATTTGCACTTAAAATTCTTTTCGCATATTGCTGTAAAAACGCTGGTTGAGTCAGTACTGTTAATTCGTGCAAAATATTTCTTGGAATCTCATTAATCATTCCTAAATCAATTCCTAGGCGAACATTTGATAAACAAGATGCAGCCTCTTTTGATTCAATAACACGACTATGTTCTAATGTCCCATAAGAGCGAAAAATTCTATCTTCTAAGCTAACCGTTGATTGCTCCACTAATACTTTTCGTGCTCTTCTTTCATGCTCAATCAATTGTGTAACGATGCTTTGTAAATCTTCTACAATATCTTCTTCTGATTTACCTAATGTAATTTGGTTAGAGATTTGAAATATATTGCCAACTGCCCCACTACCTTCACCATAGATACCACGAACAACAAAGCCTAGCTGATTAATCGTTGGAATCATTCGGTTTAGTTGTTTTGTTAACATCAAAGCAGGAAGATGCATCATTACCGACGCACGCAAGCCAGTTCCAACATTTGTTGGGCAACTTGTTAAATATCCTTTTTCCTCATCAAAAGCATAATCAATCTTCTCTTCCAACCAATCATCTATTTTAAAAGCCTCATCTAGCGCTTTTTTCACCTGTAATCCTGGGAAATATAGCTGGATGCGAATATGATCCTCTTCATTAATCATAATAGAGACTTGCTCATTCTTCGAAATTAATATAGCTGCGGCATTTGACTGCTTTGCCAAATGCGGACTAATTAAATGTTTCTCTACAAGCACTTGTCGTTCAATTGTTGTTAAGTCCTGTATAGAAATAAATTGAAAATCTTCGTATTCATCAAGGGATGTCATTGCGAATTCATTTTCAAAAAAATTGCATACTTGAGCTAGTTCTCCCTGATTTGCAGCAAGTGGAAAAGTTTCCTGTGCAAAATTACGTGCTAAACGAATACGACTACTTAAGACAATATCACTATCTGGACCTGATTCACGCATCCACGGACTAATGGCTTCATTCATAAAGTCTTTTAAACTCATGATTGATCACCATCTTTCTTAATGTATGCTGTCTTTAATTCTTTAATTTTATCTCTTATCTTAGCAGCTTCTTCAAAAGCTTCCTTTTCAATTAAATCCTGCATTTGCAATTTATACACTTCGATTTGTTTTTTCACATGCAAATCTCCGCCCTTACGTCTAGGTATTTTCCCATCATGTTTTGTATTACCACTATGCACTCGGCGAAAAATAGAATCTAGACGAGGAGCAAACGTCTCATAACATGTTGCACAACCAAACTTACCTGTCCGTTTAAATTCTGCAAATGTTGTTTTACATTTCGGACATTCCATTTCATCAACATCATGGAATGTTGATTCCTGTTTCTTAAATGGTGAGGAATCAAAATTGAATAATCCAGCTAATAAGTCATGGAGAGAATATGCATCATCGCTATGTGTTATATAACCTTTTTCCTTGGCACATACTTCACAAATATGCACTTCTTTCTTTGTACCATTTATGACCTGTGTAAAGCGAACGGTAGCAGGTCGTTTATGGCATTCTTGACATTCCATTTCATTCCCTCCTCACCTATCATTAAACTTCAATGAAGTAAGAATAGCAGTTAATATTCTAGCTCTTACTTCATCACGATATGGTAAATCAATCGCTATAGCTGTTCGATCCATTGCACTTAAAATAATTTTAGCTTCTCGTTTTGTAATAATTTCTTTTTCAAATAACCGTTCTACAACATTTATCGCTGTTTGTTGTGAAACTGTTGGATTAATCATACTAATTAATTCATCAATTAATTCTGATTCATCTTGGTGTTCAATACGGAAAATGCGAATATATCCTCCTCCACCACGTTTACTTTCAATGATATAACCCTTTTCTAACGTGAAGCGTGTTTTAATAACATAATTAATCTGCGAAGGGACACATTGAAATTGGTCTGCAATTTCGCTTCTTTTAATCTCAATCATGTTTTTCCCTTGTGTCTGTAATATCTGTTTTAAGTAGCGCTCAATAATATCTGTAATATTACTCATAAAATATCACCTCTTGAAATAACATTACCATTTTATAGCCAATGCCCATATATGAAACTCTTTTGACTTTGACTATATTTGACTTTATTATACGTTATTTTGACTTTTATTTGCAACCATCATGACTAAATATTATAAACAATCTTTCTGTGTTTTAACCTTTGATGTTTATAACACCTGGGAACTGAGCGACGAAAATAGGTGAAATGAACCTTTTTCAAAAGCGAAATAATCCCTTAGCAATACAATCAGCTAAATATAAGGTATTCATTTTTCTCTAACTATCTACTACCCATTTATTTTTTATATAATGTCCTTTTATACTGCTAAAATAGGGGAACAATATATTCTATAAAACATAATAAACATTGGAATTGTAATTATTTTAAAGAGGATAATTTAAATAAAATTTATAAACAACAAAAAAACTTGTTAAGTAAAATATACCTAACAAGTTTTTAATATGGCCTGGCAGCGTCCTACTCTCACAAGGGGGTAACCCCTAACTACCATCGGCGCTAGAGAGCTTAACTGCTGTGTTCGGCATGGGAACAGGTGTGACCTCTCTGCTATTACTACCAGACCAACTTCTGTTGGTCATTCTTTTCTGCTTCAAAAGAATTTCCATATTTTTTTAGGTTTTGTACCCTAAAAACTAAATAAGAGTGCATCGTAACGTGTGACAACCGAAATGTGTTAGTTAAGTCCTCGATCTATTAGTATCCGTCAGCTCCATGTGTCACCACACTTCCACCTCGGACCTATCAACCTTATCGTCTCTAAGGGATCTTACTCATTTAAAATGATGGGAAGTCTCATCTTGAGGGAGGCTTCATGCTTAGATGCTTTCAGCACTTATCCTTGCCACACGTAGCTACCCAGCTATGCTCCTGGCGGAACAACTGGTACACCAGAGGTGTGTCCATCCCGGTCCTCTCGTACTAAGGACAGCTCCTCTCAAACTTCCTGCGCCCACGACGGATAGGGACCGAACTGTCTCACGACGTTCTGAACCCAGCTCGCGTACCGCTTTAATGGGCGAACAGCCCAACCCTTGGGACCGACTACAGCCCCAGGATGCGATGAGCCGACATCGAGGTGCCAAACCTCCCCGTCGATGTGAACTCTTGGGGGAGATAAGCCTGTTATCCCCGGGGTAGCTTTTATCCGTTGAGCGATGGCCCTTCCATGCGGAACCACCGGATCACTAAGCCCGACTTTCGTCCCTGCTCGACTTGTAGGTCTCGCAGTCAAGCTCCCTTCTGCCTTTACACTCTTCGAATGATTTCCAACCATTCTGAGGGAACCTTTGGGCGCCTCCGTTACTCTTTAGGAGGCGACCGCCCCAGTCAAACTGCCCACCTGACACTGTCTCCGAACCGGATCACGGTCCTGGGTTAGAAGGTGTGTGCAGCCAGGGTGGTATCCCACGGTTGCCTCCACCGAAGCTAGCGCTCCGGTTTCAATGGCTCCCACCTATCCTGTACAAGCTGCACAAACATTCAATATCAAGTTGCAGTAAAGCTCCACGGGGTCTTTCCGTCCTGTCGCGGGTAATGCGCATCTTCACGCATAGTATAATTTCACCGGGTCTCTCGTTGAGACAGTGCCCAAGTCGTTGCACCATTCGTGCGGGTCGGAACTTACCCGACAAGGAATTTCGCTACCTTAGGACCGTTATAGTTACGGCCGCCGTTTACTGGGGCTTCAGTTCTACGCTTCGTACGAAGTACTAACGTTTCCCCTTAACCTTCCAGCACCGGGCAGGTGTCAGCCCCTATACTTCGCCTTACGGCTTCGCAGAGACCTGTGTTTTTGATAAACAGTCGCTTGGGCCTATTCACTGCGGCTTCTCATGCAAGAAGCACCCCTTCTCCCGAAGTTACGGGGTCATTTTGCCGAGTTCCTTAACGAGAGTTCTCCCGCTCACCTTAGAATACTCTTCTTGCCTACCTGTGTCGGTTTAGGGTACGGGCACCTATATCCTGGCTAGAGGCTTTTCTTGGCAGTGTGGAATCAAGAACTTCGGTACTTATATTTCCCTCCCCATCACAGCTCAAGATACTTGTCAGACGGATTTGCCTATCTGACTCTCTTACTGCTTGGACGCACACTTCCATCCGTGCGATTCTTTATCCTCCTGCGTCCCCCCTTTGCTCATAACGGATATGAGGTGGTACAGGAATATCAACCTGTTGGCCATCGCCTACGCCTTTCGGCCTCGGCTTAGGTCCCGACTAACCCTGAGTGGACGAGCCTTCCTCAGGAAACCTTAGGCTTTCGGTGAAAGAGATTCTCACTCTTTTTTCGCTACTCATACCGGCATTCTCACTTCTAAGCGCTCCAGCTGTCCTCTCGGTCAACCTTCTCTGCCCTTAGAACGCTCTCCTACCATTGTTCCTACGGAACAATCCACAGCTTCGGTGATACGTTTAGCCCCGGTACATTTTCGGCGCAGAGTCACTCGACCAGTGAGCTATTACGCACTCTTTAAATGGTGGCTGCTTCTAAGCCAACATCCTGGTTGTCTGTGCAACTCCACATCCTTTTCCACTTAACGTATACTTGGGGACCTTAGCTGGTGGTCTGGGTTGTTTCCCTCTCGACAATGGACTTATTACCCATCGTCTGACTCCCAAAGATAAGTATCTGACATTCGGAGTTTAACTAGGTTTGGTAACCCGGTGGGGGCCCCTAGCCCAATTAGTGCTCTACCTCCAGTACTCTTCCTTTGAGGCTAGCCCTAAAGCTATTTCGGAGAGAACCAGCTATCTCCGTGTTCGATTGGCTTTTCACCCCTACCCACACCTCATCCCCGCACTTTTCAACGTACGTGGGTTCGGGCCTCCAGTCAGTGTTACCTGACCTTCACCCTGGACATGGGTAGATCACACGGTTTCGGGTCTACGACCGCATACTCATTCGCCCTATTAAGACTCGCTTTCGCTACGGCTCCGTGTCTTCCACTTAACCTTGCATACAATCGTAACTCGCCGGTCCATTCTACAAAAGGTACGCCGTCACACAATAACGTGCTCCGACTACTTGTAAGCACACGGTTTCAGGTTCTATTTCACTCCCCTTCCGGGGTGCTTTTCACCTTTCCCTCACGGTACTGGTTCACTATCGGTCACTAGGGAGTATTTAGCCTTGGGAGATGGTCCTCCCGGATTCCGACGGAATTTCACGTGTTCCGCCGTACTCAGGATACATTCCGGAGGAAATGTCTTTTCAACTACAGGGCTGTTACCTTCTTTGGCTGATCTTTCCAGATCGATTCGTTTAAAACACTTCTTGATAACTCCTATTGGAATGTCCTACAACCCCAGAAAGCAAGCTTTCTGGTTTGGGCTGTTTCCGTTTCGCTCGCCGCTACTTGGGAAATCGCTTTTGCTTTCTCTTCCTCTGGGTACTTAGATGTTTCAGTTCCCCAGGTCTGCCTCATCTAACCTATCTATTCAGTTAGATGTACTACTCCATTACGAGTAGTGGGTTTCCCCATTCGGAAATCCCCGGATCAATGTTTACTTACAACTCCCCGAGGCATATCGGTGTTAGTCCCGTCCTTCTTCGGCTCCTAGTACCAAGGCATCCACCGTGCGCTCTTGTTCACTTAACTAGCTACTTATGAATAAGCTTTGTTTCTTTTTCATCTGCATGTACGAACGTACATGACTTTTTCGGTTTGATGTCGTTGTTACTTTACTCTTATTTAGTTTTCAAGGTACAAATGTAAAAATTCTGCCCTGTCAGCTATCATAACACGCTGAAGCAGAAATTTTATCGGTTTTGAGAGATTTGCTCCCTCAAAACTGAACCGAACAACTCAGTAATGTTTTCATCTAAACCTTGTTAGATGTTCCGTTTCTATCCTTAGAAAGGAGGTGATCCAGCCGCACCTTCCGATACGGCTACCTTGTTACGACTTCACCCCAATCATTGGCCCCACCTTCGGCGGCTGGCTCCTAAAAGGTTACCTCACCGACTTCGGGTGTTGTCAACTCTCGTGGTGTGACGGGCGGTGTGTACAAGACCCGGGAACGTATTCACCGCGGCATGCTGATCCGCGATTACTAGCGATTCCGGCTTCATGTAGGCGAGTTGCAGCCTACAATCCGAACTGAGAATGGTTTTATGGGATTTGCTTCACCTCGCGGCTTCGCTGCCCTCTGTTCCATCCATTGTAGCACGTGTGTAGCCCAGGTCATAAGGGGCATGATGATTTGACGTCGTCCCCACCTTCCTCCGGTTTGTCACCGGCAGTCACCTTAGAGTGCCCAACTTAATGCTGGCAACTAAGGTTAGGGGTTCCGCTCGTTGCGGGACTTAACCCAACATCTCACGACACGAGCTGACGACAACCATGCACCACCTGTCACCGCTGTCCCCGAAGGGAAAGCTATGTCTCCATAACGGTCAGCGGGATGTCAAGACCTGGTAAGGTTCTTCGCGTTGCTTCGAATTAAACCACATGCTCCACCGCTTGTGCGGGTCCCCGTCAATTCTTTTGAGTTTCAGCCTTGCGGCCGTACTCCCCAGGCGGAGTGCTTAATGCGTTAACTGCAGCACCAAGGGGCGGAAACCCCCTGACACCTAGCACTCATCGTTTACGGCGTGGACTACCAGGGTATCTAATCCTGTTCGCTCCCCACGCTTTCGCGCCTCAGCGTCAGTTACAGACCAGAGAGTCGCCTTCGCCACTGGTGTTCCTCCATATCTCTACGCATTTCACCGCTCCACATGGAATTCCACTCTCCTCTTCTGCACTCAAGTCCTCCAGTTTCCAATGACCCTCCACGGTTAAGCCGTGGGCTTTCACATCAGACTTAAAGGACCGCCTGCGCGCGCTTTACGCCCAATAATTCCGGACAACGCTCGCCCCCTACGTATTACCGCGGCTGCTGGCACGTAGTTAGCCGGGGCTTTCTGGTTAGGTACCGTCAAGGTACGAGCAGTTACTCTCGTACTTGTTCTTCCCTAACAACAGAGTTTTACGATCCGAAAACCTTCATCACTCACGCGGCGTTGCTCCGTCAGACTTTCGTCCATTGCGGAAGATTCCCTACTGCTGCCTCCCGTAGGAGTCTGGGCCGTGTCTCAGTCCCAGTGTGGCCGATCACCCTCTCAGGTCGGCTACGCATCGTTGCCTTGGTAGGCCTTTACCCCACCAACTAGCTAATGCGCCGCGGGCCCATCTGTAAGTGATAGCCGAAACCATCTTTCACTTTTCCTTCATGCGATGGAAAAGATTATTCGGTATTAGCACCGGTTTCCCGGAGTTATCCCAATCTTACAGGTAGGTTGCCCACGTGTTACTCACCCGTCCGCCGCTCATTCCACAAACGTCACCCCGAAGGGGTCAGTCTGCTTCCTGCGCTCGACTTGCATGTATTAGGCACGCCGCCAGCGTTCGTCCTGAGCCAAGATCAAACTCTCCAAAAAAGTTTGTGTTTCTTAGCTTTGTTACGTTGTAAAAGAAAAACTTTACGCTTTTCTTGACATTACTGGTTGTTCTGTTCAGTTTTCAAAGAGCAAAAAAATGGTGGAGCCTAGCGGGATCGAACCGCTGACCTCCTGCGTGCAAGGCAGGCGCTCTCCCAGCTGAGCTAAGGCCCCAAAACAAAAAAGCATTTAGTTTTAAAAATGGTCGGGAAGACAGGATTCGAACCTGCGACCCCTTGGTCCCAAACCAAGTGCTCTACCAAGCTGAGCTACTTCCCGATATAAAACGCGCCCGAGAGGAGTCGAACCCCTAACCTTTTGATCCGTAGTCAAACGCTCTATCCAATTGAGCTACGGGCGCAAAAAACAATGGTGCCGAGGACCGGAATCGAACCGGTACGGTAGTCACCTACCGCAGGATTTTAAGTCCTGTGCGTCTGCCAGTTCCGCCACCCCGGCAATGTTCGTTTGGAGCGGAAGACGGGACTCGAACCCGCGACCCTCACCTTGGCAAGGTGATGTTCTACCACTGAACTACTTCCGCTTGATTATGTTTGCTTGGTGCGGGTGAAGGGACTTGAACCCCCACGTCGTAAGACACTAGATCCTAAGTCTAGCGCGTCTGCCAATTCCGCCACACCCGCAAATGGTGAGCCATGAAGGACTCGAACCTTCGACTCTCTGGTTAAAAGCCAGATGCTCTACCAACTGAGCTAATGGCTCGTTAAAGTGGTGCCGGCCAGAGGACTTGAACCCCCAACCTACTGATTACAAGTCAGTTGCTCTACCAATTGAGCTAGACCGGCATACAATGGTGGAGGATGCAGGGCTCGAACCTGCGACCCCTTGCTTGTAAGGCAAGTGCTCTCCCAGCTGAGCTAATCCTCCGGTATGTAATTGATACTAGCCTGGCAGCGTCCTACTCTCACAAGGGGGTAACCCCTAACTACCATCGGCGCTAGAGAGCTTAACTACTGTGTTCGGCATGGGAACAGGTGTGACCTCTCTGCTATTACTACCAGACCAATATTTTGCTAAAAAATAGCTCCTCCGTTTTTGAAGGACAAGTTTTATTATATGCTTATTCATTTTAAAATGCAAGCACTTTTTAAAAACTTTTTAGGGTTATTTTACAACCGTTGGTTGTGTCTAATTTGTACCCTAAAAACTAAATAAGAGTGCATCGTAACGTGTGACAACCGAAATGTGTTAGTTAAGTCCTCGATCTATTAGTATCCGTCAGCTCCATGTGTCACCACACTTCCACCTCGGACCTATCAACCTTATCGTCTCTAAGGGATCTTACTCATTTAAAATGATGGGAAGTCTCATCTTGAGGGAGGCTTCATGCTTAGATGCTTTCAGCACTTATCCTTGCCACACGTAGCTACCCAGCTATGCTCCTGGCGGAACAACTGGTACACCAGAGGTGTGTCCATCCCGGTCCTCTCGTACTAAGGACAGCTCCTCTCAAACTTCCTGCGCCCACGACGGATAGGGACCGAACTGTCTCACGACGTTCTGAACCCAGCTCGCGTACCGCTTTAATGGGCGAACAGCCCAACCCTTGGGACCGACTACAGCCCCAGGATGCGATGAGCCGACATCGAGGTGCCAAACCTCCCCGTCGATGTGAACTCTTGGGGGAGATAAGCCTGTTATCCCCGGGGTAGCTTTTATCCGTTGAGCGATGGCCCTTCCATGCGGAACCACCGGATCACTAAGCCCGACTTTCGTCCCTGCTCGACTTGTAGGTCTCGCAGTCAAGCTCCCTTCTGCCTTTACACTCTTCGAATGATTTCCAACCATTCTGAGGGAACCTTTGGGCGCCTCCGTTACTCTTTAGGAGGCGACCGCCCCAGTCAAACTGCCCACCTGACACTGTCTCCGAACCGGATCACGGTCCTGGGTTAGAAGGTGTGTGCAGCCAGGGTGGTATCCCACGGTTGCCTCCACCGAAGCTAGCGCTCCGGTTTCAATGGCTCCCACCTATCCTGTACAAGCTGCACAAACATTCAATATCAAGTTGCAGTAAAGCTCCACGGGGTCTTTCCGTCCTGTCGCGGGTAATGCGCATCTTCACGCATAGTATAATTTCACCGGGTCTCTCGTTGAGACAGTGCCCAAGTCGTTGCACCATTCGTGCGGGTCGGAACTTACCCGACAAGGAATTTCGCTACCTTAGGACCGTTATAGTTACGGCCGCCGTTTACTGGGGCTTCAGTTCTACGCTTCGTACGAAGTACTAACGTTTCCCCTTAACCTTCCAGCACCGGGCAGGTGTCAGCCCCTATACTTCGCCTTACGGCTTCGCAGAGACCTGTGTTTTTGATAAACAGTCGCTTGGGCCTATTCACTGCGGCTTCTCATGCAAGAAGCACCCCTTCTCCCGAAGTTACGGGGTCATTTTGCCGAGTTCCTTAACGAGAGTTCTCCCGCTCACCTTAGAATACTCTTCTTGCCTACCTGTGTCGGTTTAGGGTACGGGCACCTATATCCTGGCTAGAGGCTTTTCTTGGCAGTGTGGAATCAAGAACTTCGGTACTTATATTTCCCTCCCCATCACAGCTCAAGATACTTGTCAGACGGATTTGCCTATCTGACTCTCTTACTGCTTGGACGCACTCTTCCATCCGTGCGATTCTTTATCCTCCTGCGTCCCCCCTTTGCTCATAACGGATATGAGGTGGTACAGGAATATCAACCTGTTGGCCATCGCCTACGCCTTTCGGCCTCGGCTTAGGTCCCGACTAACCCTGAGTGGACGAGCCTTCCTCAGGAAACCTTAGGCTTTCGGTGAAAGAGATTCTCACTCTTTTTTCGCTACTCATACCGGCATTCTCACTTCTAAGCGCTCCAGCTGTCCTCTCGGTCAACCTTCTCTGCCCTTAGAACGCTCTCCTACCATTGTTCCTACGGAACAATCCACAGCTTCGGTGATACGTTTAGCCCCGGTACATTTTCGGCGCAGAGTCACTCGACCAGTGAGCTATTACGCACTCTTTAAATGGTGGCTGCTTCTAAGCCAACATCCTGGTTGTCTGTGCAACTCCACATCCTTTTCCACTTAACGTATACTTGGGGACCTTAGCTGGTGGTCTGGGTTGTTTCCCTCTCGACAATGGACTTATTACCCATCGTCTGACTCCCAAAGATAAGTATCTGACATTCGGAGTTTAACTAGGTTTGGTAACCCGGTGGGGGCCCCTAGCCCAATTAGTGCTCTACCTCCAGTACTCTTCCTTTGAGGCTAGCCCTAAAGCTATTTCGGAGAGAACCAGCTATCTCCGTGTTCGATTGGCTTTTCACCCCTACCCACACCTCATCCCCGCACTTTTCAACGTACGTGGGTTCGGGCCTCCAGTCAGTGTTACCTGACCTTCACCCTGGACATGGGTAGATCACACGGTTTCGGGTCTACGACCGCATACTCATTCGCCCTATTAAGACTCGCTTTCGCTACGGCTCCGTGTCTTCCACTTAACCTTGCATACAATCGTAACTCGCCGGTCCATTCTACAAAAGGTACGCCGTCACACAATAACGTGCTCCGACTACTTGTAAGCACACGGTTTCAGGTTCTATTTCACTCCCCTTCCGGGGTGCTTTTCACCTTTCCCTCACGGTACTGGTTCACTATCGGTCACTAGGGAGTATTTAGCCTTGGGAGATGGTCCTCCCGGATTCCGACGGAATTTCACGTGTTCCGCCGTACTCAGGATACATTCCGGAGGAAATGTCTTTTCAACTACAGGGCTGTTACCTTCTTTGGCTGATCTTTCCAGATCGATTCGTTTAAAACACTTCTTGATAACTCCTATTGGAATGTCCTACAACCCCAGAAAGCAAGCTTTCTGGTTTGGGCTGTTTCCGTTTCGCTCGCCGCTACTTGGGAAATCGCTTTTGCTTTCTCTTCCTCTGGGTACTTAGATGTTTCAGTTCCCCAGGTCTGCCTCATCTAACCTATCTATTCAGTTAGATGTACTACTCCATTACGAGTAGTGGGTTTCCCCATTCGGAAATCCCCGGATCAATGTTTACTTACAACTCCCCGAGGCATATCGGTGTTAGTCCCGTCCTTCTTCGGCTCCTAGTACCAAGGCATCCACCGTGCGCTCTTGTTCACTTAACTAGCTACTTAATGAATAAGCTTTGTTTCTTTTTCATCTGCATGTACGAACGTACATGACTTTTTCGGTTTGATGTCGTTGTTACTTTACTCTTATTTAGTTTTCAAGGTACAAATGTAAAAATTCTGCCCTGTCAGCTATCACAACACGCTGAAGCAGAAATTTTATCGGTTTTGAGAGATTTGCTCCCTCAAAACTGAACCGAACAACTCAGTAATGTTTTCATCTAAACCTTGTTAGATGTTCCGTTTCTATCCTTAGAAAGGAGGTGATCCAGCCGCACCTTCCGATACGGCTACCTTGTTACGACTTCACCCCAATCATTGGCCCCACCTTCGGCGGCTGGCTCCTAAAAGGTTACCTCACCGACTTCGGGTGTTGTCAACTCTCGTGGTGTGACGGGCGGTGTGTACAAGACCCGGGAACGTATTCACCGCGGCATGCTGATCCGCGATTACTAGCGATTCCGGCTTCATGTAGGCGAGTTGCAGCCTACAATCCGAACTGAGAATGGTTTTATGGGATTTGCTTCACCTCGCGGCTTCGCTGCCCTCTGTTCCATCCATTGTAGCACGTGTGTAGCCCAGGTCATAAGGGGCATGATGATTTGACGTCGTCCCCACCTTCCTCCGGTTTGTCACCGGCAGTCACCTTAGAGTGCCCAACTTAATGCTGGCAACTAAGGTTAGGGGTTCCGCTCGTTGCGGGACTTAACCCAACATCTCACGACACGAGCTGACGACAACCATGCACCACCTGTCACCGCTGTCCCCGAAGGGAAAGCTATGTCTCCATAACGGTCAGCGGGATGTCAAGACCTGGTAAGGTTCTTCGCGTTGCTTCGAATTAAACCACATGCTCCACCGCTTGTGCGGGTCCCCGTCAATTCTTTTGAGTTTCAGCCTTGCGGCCGTACTCCCCAGGCGGAGTGCTTAATGCGTTAACTGCAGCACCAAGGGGCGGAAACCCCCTGACACCTAGCACTCATCGTTTACGGCGTGGACTACCAGGGTATCTAATCCTGTTCGCTCCCCACGCTTTCGCGCCTCAGCGTCAGTTACAGACCAGAGAGTCGCCTTCGCCACTGGTGTTCCTCCATATCTCTACGCATTTCACCGCTCCACATGGAATTCCACTCTCCTCTTCTGCACTCAAGTCCTCCAGTTTCCAATGACCCTCCACGGTTAAGCCGTGGGCTTTCACATCAGACTTAAAGGACCGCCTGCGCGCGCTTTACGCCCAATAATTCCGGACAACGCTCGCCCCCTACGTATTACCGCGGCTGCTGGCACGTAGTTAGCCGGGGCTTTCTGGTTAGGTACCGTCAAGGTACGAGCAGTTACTCTCGTACTTGTTCTTCCCTAACAACAGAGTTTTACGATCCGAAAACCTTCATCACTCACGCGGCGTTGCTCCGTCAGACTTTCGTCCATTGCGGAAGATTCCCTACTGCTGCCTCCCGTAGGAGTCTGGGCCGTGTCTCAGTCCCAGTGTGGCCGATCACCCTCTCAGGTCGGCTACGCATCGTTGCCTTGGTAGGCCTTTACCCCACCAACTAGCTAATGCGCCGCGGGCCCATCTGTAAGTGATAGCCGAAACCATCTTTCACTTTTCCTTCATGCGATGGAAAAGATTATTCGGTATTAGCACCGGTTTCCCGGAGTTATCCCAATCTTACAGGTAGGTTGCCCACGTGTTACTCACCCGTCCGCCGCTCATTCCACAAACGTCACCCCGAAGGGGTCAGTCTGCTTCCTGCGCTCGACTTGCATGTATTAGGCACGCCGCCAGCGTTCGTCCTGAGCCAAGATCAAACTCTCCAAAAAAGTTTGTGTTTCTTAGCTTTGTTACGTTGTAAAAGAAAAACTTTACGCTTTTCTTGACATTACTGGTTGTTCTGTTCAGTTTTCAAAGAGCAAATGTTTTGTCGCTTTCGTTTTTAGCGACTTTATAAATTTAACACGTTAATGAAATGAAGTCAACATGTTTTTTAAACTTTTGAAATATTTTTTTAACTTGCTTTGTTGTTTGAGCAACATTTAATAATCTACCATGTTTATTTAGATAAAGCAATAGTCTTTTTCAAAAAAAGAAAATATCTTTATTCCGATACAATTTTAGCCTAGTTTAAAGACCTTCCCGTCTATTATTCTTCTTATATACCTTTTTTATTCAAATTAAACATTGTTTACGTTTTTCAAGTAAAAATATAAAGAGTACTTTACTAAAATAGTAAAGCACCCATTATTATTTTTATCTAATTATCGATTACGCATTTGTGGGAATAGGAGAACATCACGAATAGATGATGCATTCGTTAATAGCATTACTAAACGATCGATACCAATTCCTAAGCCGCCTGTTGGAGGCATTCCATATTCCAATGCTTCTAAGAAATCTTCATCCATTAGATGTGCTTCATCATTTCCTTGCTCTCTTTCTTCGACTTGCGCCTTAAAACGTGCACGCTGTTCAATTGGATCATTTAACTCGCTAAATGCATTTGCGTGCTCACGACGAACAATAAATAATTCAAAACGGTCTGTAAAACGCTCATCTTCCTTATTACGTTTCGCAAGAGGAGAAATTTCCACTGGATGACCATATATAAATGTAGGTTGAACAAGCTCTTCTTCTACCTTTTGTTCAAAGAATTCATTTACAATATGTCCATAGACCATACCATTTTCTATTTTCACACCATGTTCTTTTGCAAGTTCCCGCGCTTCTTCTGTAGTCATTTCTTTCCAGAAGTCAACACCTGTTTTTTCTTTAATCGCATCAACCATATGTTGTCTTTTCCATTGTGGTTTTAAATCAATGACATCTTCGCCATATGTAATTGTAGTTGTTCCTAATACATCTTCAGCGATATTTGCAATTAAGTTCTCTGTTAATGTCATAATATCTTGATAGTCTGCATATGCCTCATACAATTCAATCATGGTGAATTCAGGATTATGACGTGTTGAAACACCTTCGTTACGGAATACACGGCCAATTTCATACACCTTTTCGATACCACCAACAATTAAACGTTTTAAATGTAATTCAATAGCAATCCGCATATATAAAGGAATATCTAATGCATTATGATGTGTTTCAAATGGTCGCGCTGATGCTCCACCAGGAATTGCATGCATCATTGGTGTTTCTACTTCTAAAAAGCCTTGCTCGTTTAAATGACGACGCATTGAATCTATAATCTTACTACGTAAAATAAATGTTTCACGGCTCTTTGCATTTGTAATTAAATCTAAATAACGTTTACGATAGCGCAATTCTACATCTTTTAGTCCATAATATTCATCTGGTAGTGGACGCAAAGCCTTTGTTAAAATATAAAATTCCGCTGCATGAACAGATAGTTCCCCTACATTGGTTTTAAAAACTGTTCCCTTTACGCCTACGATATCACCTATGTCAATTGTTTTAAAGACATCATATGCATCATCGCCAACATCGTTTTTTCTTACATATATTTGAATTTGTCCAGTTGCGTCTTGAATATGAGCAAAACCAGCCTTACCTTTTCCTCGCTTCGTCATAATCCGTCCAGCTATTATCACTTGAGCATTTTTCTCTTCTAATTCTTCTTTAGTGAACTCCCCATAAGCTTCTTGTAGCTCTTTTGCTTCACTTGTTCTTTCAAATTTATCACCAAATGGGTCTAATCCTTTTTCTCTATATGTCGCTAATTTTTCTCGTCGTACTAGCATTTGCTCATTTAATTCTTCTGACACAATGATCACTCCATTAAATAATTTATCATGTTGCTTCGGCTTTTTATCTTGTGTTTTCACCTTAAGATAGGTTTGTTTCTCTTCATATCATACTACATCATAGCTCATGAATCAGCTTTATTTATCTATTCTGATGACCATTTTTTAACATCATGAGCATCTGGTAATTCTGCAATCAAATCCCCCACCCGTTTGTTCTGTTTTTCTAACAGAAGCTCATTAGCGATCTCACTTAACGGAACAAGCACAAATGCGCGCTCGTGCATGCGTGGATGTGGAATAATTAATCTTTCCGTTTTTATATTTTCATTATTATAGATCAAAATGTCAAGGTCTATCGTTCTTGGTCCAAAACGAATTGTTCTTTTTCTACCTAATTGCTGCTCAATTCCTTGGCAAAAATCAAGCAATGCTTCAGCAGAAAGAGATGTCTCTATTTCTAAGACCATATTCAAAAAATCTGCCTGGTCTGTATAACCTACAGGTGCTGTTTCATAAATAGATGACTGCTTTCTTATCGTAATACACGAATTTTTCGCAAGCAGTTCTAAAGCTTGTTGTATATGTTCTTGACGAGGTTCAATATTCGTCCCTAATCCAATCCATACTTTTTTCATTGTTTTCTCTCCCGATATATTTCAACAGCGACAGAATGATAATGTCCAGGAATTGGTGGATCTGGTTTTACTACCTTTATTTCACAGGCTTGGAGTAATGGGAAGGAAAGAAGCAATTTCTCTGCTATCGCTTCGGCAACTGCCTCAATTAAATGCTTCGGTGCCCCTTCAGCAATTTGTTGTACATATTTAAAAACCATTCCATAATCAATAGATGCTTCCATTTCATCTGCCCTGCCTGCTGGTTCTAAATCAAGGTATAAGACAGCATCGACGAAAAATCGCTGTCCGAGCTTATTCTCTTCTGAAAATAAACCATGGTAACCATAAAATTGCATCTGTTTTAAGATAATTTTATCCATCTAAGCCAACCCCTCTAAGCATAGCATCCATCATTTTCGTTAATTCCACATGCAAGGCCACATTATGTACACGAATCATCTGCACACCTTTCGTAATACCTAGACAAGTGGTAGCACCTGTGGCATTATCTCGTTCCTCAGGTGGAGCATCTACAATCTTGCTTATAAATGATTTACGAGAAGTCGCTAATAACACAGGATAATCTAAGCTTGTAAATTCCTCTAAATGATTCAGCACTGCGTAATTATCTTCCAATGATTTCGCAAAACCAATGCCAGGATCCAAAATAATATTTTCCTGCTTCACACCTGCTCGTAATGCAATATCAATACTCTCTTGTAAATCATGCTTCATATCTTCAATGAGGTTTGTGTAATTTTTATTTTCCCGGTTATGCATTAAAATAATCGGCACATTATATTTCGCAGCAATATCTGCAATTTCTGGGTCTCTCTTCGCTCCCCATACATCATTAATTATATCTGCACCAGCACGAATTGCATGTTCTGCCGTTTTAGCTTTATATGTATCCACCGAAATAGGAATTTTAACTTTTTTTCTTACGGCTTCTATAACTGGCAAAATACGTTGAAGTTCTTCATCTACTGATAAGACTCTATGCCCCGGTCGTGTGGATTCACCACCGATATCAATAATATCTGCACCAAGCTGCTCCATTTTAACAGCTTGATCAACAGCTTTTTCTACCTCTGTATAAGAACCGCCATCTGAAAAGGAATCTGGAGTAATATTTAAAATACCCATCACATGAGTACGTCTATTTAAATCATAAGTTTTCGTTTCTGTGATTAATTTCATCTTCATGCATCCTCCAAACTAAATCTTTCCTTATCTATCCTACCATAGTTGTTCATAAATTTTATGGACAAAGTAATTTTCAATTTCATTTTAAAATTCAGCCTTTATCTTCTTCTATCCATGAAAAAAGAAGTAGCAATGATGCTACTTCTTTGGCTGCTTATTTATTCTCTTCATCATATTGAAATAATGCCGTTGATAAATATCTTTCTCCATTATCTGGTAAAACAGCTAATACTGTTTTGCCTTTACCTAAACGTTTTGCAACCTTTTTCGCTGCTGCAATCGCTGCTCCTGCAGAAATTCCACCTAAGATTCCTGTGGTTACTGCTGTTTCGCGAGAAGCTTTAAAGGATTCATCATTAGAAATTTTAATAATTTCATCATAAATATCCGTATTTAATACTTCCGGAACGAAACCTGCACCAATTCCTTGAATTTTATGCGGCCCTGGATTACCGCCAGATAATACTGGAGAATCCTCTGGCTCTACTGCAAAAATTTGAATCCCTTTAAAATGTTCACGCAATACTTTTCCAGTACCAGTAATCGTACCTCCTGTACCAATTCCAGAAATAAAAGCATCTAATGATTCTAACTGATTAACAATTTCTCGCCCTGTTGTTTTCTCATGTACTATTGGGTTTGCTGGGTTACTGAATTGTTGAGGAATAAAATAACCATGTTCCTTTTGTAATGCTTCCGCCTTTGCAATAGCACCCTTCATCCCTTCAGCACCTGGAGTTAATATTAATTCTGCTCCATATGCACGAAGTAAATTACGGCGTTCCATGCTCATCGTATCAGGCATTACAACAACTAGACGATAACCTTTTGCTGCTGCAACCATCGCAAGACCAATTCCTGTATTTCCACTTGTAGGTTCAACAATAGTATCTCCTGCTTTCAATACACCTTCTGCTTCCGCAGCTTCCACCATTGCTAACGCGATACGATCTTTTACAGAGCTTCCTGGGTTAAAAAATTCTAGTTTCAAATAAATTGTTGCTTCATTTTCATCTGTATTTCCATTTAGTTTTACAATAGGTGTTTCTCCAATTAATTCTGTAATATTATTTACAACTTTCATGTTATACACACCTCTCTTAATTCCGAGTTTTCTTATGTGAATTATACATTTTATTCCAGTTGCTGTCAATGATGCAACTATTTTTCTTTATTTTAGCCTCTGTTGAATAAATATAAACACTTATTACTTCTTAATTAGAATAAAGAGCTGGACCTATGTCAATATCTTGGACACAAATAGCTTAAGTTTTTAATGATATTTTCAGCTGATATTTCGGCAGATATTTTCTACCTCTTGTGGTGTCATATAATTTATACTCCCATGAATTCTTTTGCGATTATACCAACCTTCAATATACTGAAATAACGCTATTTTCGCTGAATATTCATCTAGATACTGAACATGATTGACTTCTTCCTTTTTTAAAATGGCATGGAACGATTCAATGCAAGCATTGTCATAAGGGCTACCTTTATAGCTAAAAGAATGCTTTATGTTAAATTCGGTGATCAAAAATGCGAATTCATCGCTTGTATATTGACTACCAAGGTCTGAATGAAAGATAAGTTCTTCACAGGGTTGTTGCGTTTCATATGCATTTCGTAATGCGGTGCTTATTAATTCCGTTGTCATTGTGCGTCCAAAAGAATGGCCAACAACCTTTCTTGAATGCAAATCCAAAACAGTTGCCAGATAGCACCAACCCTGCTTTAAGGTGTGGATATAAGTAATATCTCCAACCCATTTTTCATTGATTGTTTTCGTCTCAAAATCACGCTCTAAAATATTCTCACGTTCTATTATCTTTTCTTTACTCGGTGTCGGACGGAATTTCTTCGTTGTGATGGACCTGATATTTGCCTTTTTCATCAGGCGTTGCACACGTTTTAAACTTACATGATATCCGGCCAACTCTAATAAATGGTGGATTTTTGGTGCACCATAACGTTGTTTACTGTCGTTAAAAATTCGGATGATTTCTTTTGTTAGTTGTCGATTTTCCTGTTCTTGTTTTGAGATAGAAAACGTTAATGATTGATAGTACGTGCTCCTAGGAACACCAAGCACTTCACACAATGTATGAACAGGGTAATATTCTCTTTCTTGCTCGATGAAATCCGTAATATCGTTGTCGGTTACTTTTTTGCGAATATGGCCATAGCTTTTTTTAATATTTCGTTCTCCTGTTGTAACTTAAGCATTTCTTTTTGCATCTTTGCGTAATCATCTGGTGTTACGGATGATCCATCTTCTAGCTCTACTGGATTGAATTTTTTTATCCATGCATAAATAGTTACTTCTGAAACGCCATATTCACTGCTTAATTCCCTAGCTGATTGACCTGAACGATATAAATCAACAACCATCTTCCTAAAATCATCATTGTAACGTTTACCATGTTTGTGATTTGCCATTGGACACAACCCCCTAGTAATAATTTTAAAGACTTAACTAAGTTGTGTCCATGAAACTATACTAGCATCAAGCGTACAACATTTTTGTTTAAAATGTATCTTTACATTCTCTTATAATAAACTACGCAATTCTTCTTCTGTGAAATAATATACTTCATTACAAAAATGACAAGTTGCTTCTGCTCCATGATCTTCTTCAATCATTTGTACAATTTCTTCTTTCCCTAGTCCGATAATGGCACGCTCAAATCTTTCCTTCGAACAATTACATGTAAAGGACACATCTTGACGATCTAAAATATTTATTTCATCTTTTCCGAATAGCTCTAGTAAAATTTGTTCTGGTGTATGCCCTTGTTCTACTAAGCTAGATATCGCTGGAAATTTACTGATCTGGTTTTCTAATTTTGTTATAACTTCCTCATCTGCACCAGGCATTACTTGGATAATAAATCCACCTGCTGCCTTAATGGAATGGTCTGGATTCACCAATACTCCTGCTCCTACTGCTGATGGAATCTGTTCAGAGGTTACGAAATAATAGGTAAAATCCTCGCTTATTTCCCCTGACACAATCGGTACTTGGCCAGTAAAATAATCCTTCAAGCCTAGATCTTTTACTACACTCATATTTCCTTCTGTTCCAACTGCACGACGAACATCTAATTTGCCCTGTTCGTTTAATTCAAAATCGACATGTGGATTCTTTACAAAACCTCGGACTTCTCCTTTTGCATTACTATCTACAATAATTGCACCAATTGGTCCATTTCCTTCTACTTTTACTGTTAAGGAATCCTTACCTTTTAACATTGCACCCATCATTGCTGAGATAGTCAATGTTCTTCCTAATGCCGCAGATGCTGTCGCCCATGAATCATGACGGCGCTGAGCTTCTTTTACTATATTTGTTGAATGAATGGCATATGCTCGGATTTTTCCATCATATGCTGTTGCTTTTACAATATAATCACTCATCTTACTATTACTCCCTTATTTATTATTTTTATAAATCAAATAGAGACCATTTAATGTTAAATACTGATCAACAACATCAATCGTTTCTGATGCTTTGACTAGAAGAGGTGCTAATCCTCCTGTTGCGATAACTGTAGGTTCTGTCTTCCACTCTTTTTTAATACGTTGAACTATTCCATCAACTTGAGCAATATATCCATAAAATACCCCAGATTGCATTGCTTCAATCGTCGATTGCCCAATAATACGATCCGGTCGTTGAATATCAATTTTCGGAAGCTTTGCTGCCTTTTGATATAATGCTTCCATGGATATCGTAATTCCTGGGGAAATAATTCCACCGACATACTCCTTGTTTTCATTAATATAACAGTACGTTGTTGCTGTTCCAAAATCTATAATAACAATTGGACCATCATATTTTTCAATAGCTCCGACCGCATTAACAATTCGATCTGCACCGATTTCTTGCGGATTAGGATATAGCATTTTTAAATTTGTTTTCATATTTTTTCCGATAATCATTGGTTTTATTTGAAAATAATTCTTACACATCATTTCCAGTGAAGCCATAATAGGCGGAACAACGGAGGAGATAATAATATCCGTAACATCAGAAAACAATACTCCTTTATAATCAAATAATGATTTGATTAATACCGCAAACTCATCTGCTGTTTTATAGCGATCTGTTTTAATACGCCATTCATATTTTAACTGCTCTTCCTCAAAAACTCCTAGCACTGTGTTTGTATTTCCAATATCAATAACAAAGATCATTTTTACCAACCTTCCTGCTCTGCAGTTCTCTTACCACTAATAATAGCCTAAAATCATCTATTCACAAACCAATAAATTACATGTATTTTCAAGAAGCTCGCCAAACCAATCTATTATTTACCCTTTACTATAATTTCATCAACTATACACTATAGTGAGACAAGAAAAGCAGCCTCTGCGTGTAGAGACTGCTTTTGCCATATATCATTATTCTTTTTCGTTATTATTTTTAGATGACGGATTGTCTGAATCATCTGTTCTTTGTTCTGTTTGCTCTGTATCTTCTTCTACTTCTTCAGAAGACTCTTCTTGCTTAGTTGCATCAGCTTTTGCCTTGGCATCTTCAAATGAATCTGGTTTGTTTTCTTGTGATTGAATATTTACAACCACTTCACCATCTTCATTTGTTGTTGGTTCAGGAAGAACACCTGTTTCAAAGAGTGATTTGATTTGTTCTTCATCAAGTGTTTCCACGTCTAACAATGTTTGTGCAATAAGCTCTAATTTATCACGGTTTTCCGTTAAAATTGTTCTTGCACGCTCATAGCAATAACCAATAAAGTTTTGCATTTCTGTATCAATTTCATGTGCAATAACATCACTGTAATTTTGCTCATTGTGTAGGTCACGGCCTAAGAACACTTCGCCGCCTCCACCACTAAATTGTGTTGGACCAATTTTTTCACTCATACCAAATTCAGTAATCATTCTTTTCGCAATTGCAGTTGCACGTTGGAAGTCGTTGGAAGCTCCAGTACTTACATTACCTTTACCAAAGATGATTTCCTCTGCTACACGTCCACCTAAGAGACCTGTAATTTTATCAAACAACTCTGGTTTTGTAACAATATAACGATCTTCTTTCGGTAACATTACTGCATAACCACCAGCTTGGCCACGAGGAACAATAGTTACCTTATGCACGGTATCTGCATCGTTTAATACCATTCCTATAACTGTGTGACCACTTTCATGATATGCAACAATTTCGCGTTCTTTCTGTGAGACCACTCGGCTCTTCTTCGCCGGCCCTGCAATGACACGATCAATGGCTTCATCTACTTCTTCCATTGTAATTTGCTTCTTATCGCGTCTTGCAGCAACAAGCGCTGCCTCGTTTAATAGATTTTCTAAATCAGCTCCAGAAAATCCTGGTGTACGCATAGCAATCGTTTTTAAATCAATCGAATCATCGACTGGTTTATTACGTGCATGTACATGTAAAATTTGTTCGCGTCCTTTTACATCTGGACGGTCTACTGTAATTTGACGGTCAAATCGTCCTGGGCGTAATAATGCTGGGTCTAGAATATCAGGGCGGTTAGTAGCCGCAATCATGATGATTCCTTCATTTGCATCAAATCCATCCATTTCAACCAATAACTGGTTTAACGTCTGTTCACGCTCATCATGACCTCCACCAAGACCTGCTCCACGCTGTCTACCTACTGCATCAATCTCATCAATAAAGATGATACATGGTGAATTTTTCTTCGCGTTTTCAAATAAGTCACGTACTCGGGACGCACCGACTCCGACAAACATTTCTACGAAATCAGAACCACTAATTGAGAAGAAAGGTGTACCAGCTTCTCCAGCTACTGCTTTCGCAAGTAATGTTTTACCTGTACCTGGAGGTCCTACTAAGAGAACTCCTTTTGGTATTCGGGCACCGACTTTAGTAAACTTACGAGGATCCTTTAAGAAGTCTACTACTTCTACAAGCTCCTGTTTCTCTTCATCAGCACCAGCTACATCTGAGAAACGAACCTTTTTCTTTTCTTCACTGTATAGCTTCGCTTTACTCTTACCAAAATTCATCACTCGGCCGCCGCCCCCGCCGCCGCCTTGTGCTCTAGTAAGGAAGAAGAAGAAAATTAATCCGATGATCAGGAAAGGTAACATCATTGTTAGGAAGCTAACAAATGCACTTGGCTGCTCCTCTTGTGCTACCTTCAACACATCTTGATCAGAGGCTTGCTTTGTAATTTCTGCAATGATCTCTGTGTTATCTGGAACTTGTGAAACAAATTCTGCATTATCTTGATTCAAGGTCCCTGTAAATCTCATTATTTTATTGACTGGCTGCATCGTCATTTCTTTGATTTCGCCATTGCTTAAAGCTTGTGTAAACTCATGGACGGTGAATTCCTTCACCTCTTTATTTTGTCCGTTGAACAATCCTATTACTGCGATTAATACTAAGAAAATAATCCCGTAAAAGAATAAATTCCGAAACACTCGGTTCATTGATAACCTCCTCCCGGGCGGGAAAAACTATATTACATATTACCATACAGAAAAGTTCAAGTACAACGAAATTACCTTAGAAAAACATTTATTTTACAATATATGTACAAAGTTAAAACAAGAATGAATTTCTAGTCTAATTATCCACCATATACTTCTGGTTTTAAAATCCCGATATAAGGTAAATTCCGATATCTTTCATTATAGTCTAATCCATATCCTACAACAAAAGCATCTGGTATTTCAAAACCAACTAGATCTGCTTTAATCTTCGCTGTACGTCTTGCGGGTTTATCTAATAATGTAACAATTTTTATCGACTTTGCCTTACGATATTTGAAAAGATCAACTAAATAACTAAGGGTTAACCCACTATCAATAATATCTTCGATAATAAGAAGATCACGATCCTCTACCTTTGTATCTAAGTCCTTCACAATTTTTACTTCTCCAGAAGATTTTGTGCCACTTCCATAGCTAGATACATCCATGAAATCTACTTCAACATGTGTATCGATATGGCGGATAAGATCAGACATAAAAGGTGTCGCACCTTTTAATACTCCAATGACAAGTGGAAACTTCCCAGCATATTCACTCGTTAATAGCTTGCCGATTTCTGCACATTTTTTCGCAATTTCTTCTTCTGTAACTAGAACTTTTTCAATATCATTATGCATCATTCTTCCTCCTACATGCCGCTTGTTCATATCTTAGCTGAACAAATAAAGTTCTCTTATCTTGCTGCTCTATAGCCTTTTTCCCTTTTTTAATCCCTACTAACCAAATAATTTCATCAGAATCATCTGTAATAATTGGCCAATTATCGCGTTCTTTTAAAGGTATTTTTTCATCAATAAAAATATCCTTTAGCTTTCTACTACCATTTAAACCTTTCCAGCTCATTGCGTCGCCTGTTTGTCTGAAACGGACCTGTAAAGGAAGGCTAACATCTTCAGGATGAATATAAATAATATGTTTCCCTAACTTATCTATTTCATTTACATACTTTACCTGTAATGTCGCCCCATCTGGAAGAGTGATATCTGTTGGAATCAAAAGCTTTTGTTGGAAAGCATTTTCTTCCTGCATTGAATTTTTAAAAGAAAAGCGAATAAAATCATATGATTTTTCGATTTTTAAACCATGAGGGAAATCAAGCTGTCGATAACCTGATTTAGTTAATAAATCCAAAAAGGATGCTTCGTGCGCAGAAGACAAAGTTTTAGGTGTTTTTTTATATAGATAGCTTAATATTAGATGATAGATTCGCCTTTGTAAAGCACGGGGAAAACTTTTCAGTTCCATGCTATCTATCGTTACTTTTTCACCCTTTATTTTCTCTGATATAATCTTTTCTGCTGCCTTTTTTGCTTCTGCTTCTAGAAAGCTTTCATCTTCTTGGAGCGCTTCACTTAATCGCTGGGTTGTTACATGTATACGCTCATTTTTCTCTTTTAATAGTGGTAATATATATTTCCGAAAATAATTTCTTGTATAAGTCACCTCTTCATTCGAAGCATCCAATCTTGGTATAATTTGATGTGCCGCACAGTATTCCTCAATTTCCTTTCGCTCAACACATAATAATGGACGTACAATTTCTCCATCAGCAAAGCTTCGTTTCACAGGGATTCCTGCAAGTGCTGCTGGATTAGATGAGCGAGTTAAATTCATCAAAATCGTCTCCACTTGATCATCCCCATGGTGCCCTAATGCCAAATAGTCTGCATCATATTCCTGCATCTTTTCTAGAAAAAATTGATAGCGCAGTGTTCGTGCTGCTACTTGTGTACTAACTTTATACATTTTATGATAAGCAGGAACATCCAAAGTCCCTGCCTCAAATGGGATATCCCAGTCTGCACAAATAGCACGAACATATGCTACATCAGCAATGGAATCTTCCCCCCGAAGCTGATGGTCAATAGAAAGTGCGATAAGACGAATATTCCATGCTTTGCTGAAGCTTTTATATAAATGTAACAATGCCATGGAATCTGGTCCTCCAGAAACACCGACAAGTACTGTTGTATCTTTTTTGAGTAGCTGGTGTTGTTTCATAAATTGCAGCACCTTCTGTCTCACTATTAACCCCCTTTCTTCATCACTTATTTATTTATCTTCTATTTTATGTGAAATAAAGTCACTCGCCAAATATTATGAGGTAATTCATGGAAAACTTTCTTCTTGTGGGAATTTTATTGTGCCCTTTCTCCATAAAAGGGGATAGTTGCCCATTCTGGAGTGTTTTTCATTACTTTAGCTACTAATACTGTCATATCATCTTCAATGACACCAGAACGTTCTCTAATCACTTCTTCTAATAAAAGGTCTGCAATTTCTTGTGGGTGATCTGTTTGGATTTCACGGAGCTTTCTTCTTATCCAAAGATCAGCATTTGTAACATAAATCAAACCATCTAGCAGGCCATCACTCATCATGATAAGTAAATCTCCGACTTTTAATTGTTTTGTTACGATGTCTACATCTACTTCTTGAATAATACCGATTGGCAAATTATGTCCTTCTACTTGGAATATCTCGTTACCACGTTTTACGATGCTAGGTGATGAACCTATTTTCAGGAAGCGAGCATAGGCATTATGTAGGTTGACCACCACTAAATCAAGCGTCGCAAAAATTTCATCTGTTGAACGCAATGCTAATATAGAATTAATTGTTTTAATAGCTACTTTTTCTGCAATTCCAGTTTGTAAAATTTGTTGAAGCAGTCGTAATGTTTCTTCACTTTCCTCTCGTGCACGTTCGCCATTCCCCATTCCATCACTAATAGCCATAGCAAATTTCCCTGTTCCTAGCTCCATCATCGTAAAACTATCACCAGATATAAAACCACCATCCTTTGCAGCTGTTGCAATACCTGTTTTAATGACATATTCTTTTGCTGAACGAAAAGATAAATAACAATAGCCATTTGGATATGGTGATAATTTTTCCTCATGAACAACAATTAACTCATTTAATAAATCTGATAACAAAGGAGCAATTAGTTTCGGACCTTCACCATGATAATCATAAACAGATAAGGTTAAATCAATATCTACATTTCCCTTGTCCAAACGGAAAATATCTAATTTAATAATTTCTAAGCCTAGTTTCTCTAGTGCAAGGAGAATTTCAATTTCCTGTTTTTCATGATATTTACGCTCTTGTACAATTTCCTTTGCAAAATCATCCATAATATCTGAGACACCTTGTAATTGGTCTGCTACTATTTGTTTGCTTTCTATCATCTGTTGCTTAAGCTTTTGGTTTATATCAAAAAAGGACATTTCTTCTTTCATTACGTCGATAACTTTATTCGAGCGAACACAAATATTTTCAAACTCACGCTTTAATTGGAGATTGATTTGTTTACGACTCGCCAATTGATCCTTCATTTCTTCCATCGTACTGTATGTGCGCTGAAAATTATTTTTCCAGCAATGTTCCTTCATAAAGCACCGTTGGCATGTCCGTTCTGTTACCTGACTTAAGAAGAAATCCGTCTCCTGTCTTTGTTGTTCCTCGCCAAGTGGAACGATTTCGGTTTCTGAAAAACTCTTAGAAAGTGCACCGAATACTTGAGAAAATTGTTCTACTCGCCTTGCTGTAACATCGCGAACCTTTTGTAAATATTGCCGCTGATCTTTCATATATGCTTCTGTTCCAGGAATATATTTAGCAAGCTGTTGAAGGAATGTGACAGGTGTTATCCAAAACAACCCAATTGCTAAAATGGATTCTGTCATAGATTGTAGCCATGTTGAAGATCCTCCATACATATCAACAAGAAAGGTTCCAACAATTAAACCTACACTAACTCCTACCTTTTTCCCCTCTTTTAACAAACCACCGAGTAAACCAGAAAATGCAAGCAAGCCCATTTGATAAATATTAGCCACATTGGCGAGTGATAAAATTAATCCAACTACGACACCTACTGTTGATCCAATTGCCGCTCCGCCAACATAAGAAAAGATTAACACAAAATATCTGGCTAATATTTGTTCCATAGAAGCATTAAAAATAGCCCAACCTATTGTTCCCGTTAATATTGAAGCAATCAGGATAATCATACAAATAATTTCTTCATTTTTTAAAGCGGGTCGATAACGATCTGGTTCTATAATAGGAATACTTTGCATAAATAATAATACAAGAATAACCGCAAGGACACCTTCAACACCGAGCAGCATCCATTCATAAGTAGTCAGTTCAGAAGTGAGTGTATATTGAATAATTCGAGAAGTTATCGTAGAGGCAAAAACAATCATTGGTAATTTCCATTGCACACGCAAGCTTTGTAAAGTATGGAATAAGAACAGGAAAATAACCATAACAAGTGATAGCCATAGGCCCTGCTCAACAGAATATGTGAGCCCACCGAGAACCGTTGCAAACAGAACTTTCTTCCCTTTTCCTTTATCCATCATCCACATTGTTGCTAGGAAGGCAACGGCAAATGGGGAAACCATCGTCAAAATTACTGCTCGTCCTAATAAAAAGCCTATTAAAATAAAGAGCCAACCTTTTACAATAAGCCAGTATTGTGCTTGATGAAATATACGTTGCTGTAATCTAGTGATTAAAGAAATATCTGCATTCATTAATTTTTTTTGATGCTTATCTAGTGACATGCTCATCATCATCCATCCCTTCTTTGTACCATTAAAGCACAAATGCTTTTTGCTTTTTGTCAAAAGAAAGTAAGTAAATAGATGAATCGTTCGACGACTTTTGAGACAATTTACACTATTCTACAAAAGGAAACAGCTTAACTATAAAATACTTAGCATAAAATCGGCTTCTGAAATCTTATTGACAGATTAATTTTCCTGTTGTATGATGATTTCTGTACTTCATTTAGAAGTACTTATACATATATCGTGGCGGTGTAGCTCAGCTGGCGAGAGCGTACGGTTCATACCCGTAAGGTCGGGGGTTCGATCCCCTCCGCCGCTATCCTAAAATGAAGTAAAACGGCTATGTTTATCCTTTTTCGATAAACATAGCCGTTTTTTGCTTTATGTAAGCTATCTTAGCATGGATTTAATTTTATTTCTGCTTTTCTCTGTTAACTCATACGCAATATCTGTCTCATTTATTTTCACTATAGTTGCAGTTGCATACGCTTCGGAGATCCAAAGGTGAAAAGCTTCTGAATCACCATTACTAGAAATAAAATGTAAATTAAAGTCAGCTTCAGGCATATCTACGGAACCAGGTTGCCGTTTAGCAGTGCTGATAGCATAGACAAAATCTTTAACCTCTACTTCTTTTTCAATAGTCCTATGGAAATCTTCATTTAAAAAGCCAAAGTCCTCAAAGTATGAAATCTTAACTTGATCAATCTCATTCTCATCAATATCAAAATTTGAGTCTGTAGAACAAGCAAATAGTAGCAAGATTATTAATAAAAATGAAATTATAGCCTTTTTAGATTTCATTAGACGCCCTCCTGCACCATTCAAATAAAAATGGTTTCGATTAATTTTTAATAATCGAAACCATTTTTGGGGCTACTCTTTCTATAGCCTCTTTCATTATATTCTCATTACGAGCATTTCTCTTCTCCGTAGACAGCAATTGCTATCCTCGTTTAGCACCTCTACCTCCGCGTCTAGATTCCGTGTGCTTCTTTAACGAGGCTAAGCGGTCTTCAGAATCTTTTAAAAATCGATTCATTTTCGCTTCAAACGTTTCTGTACGCTCTTTTGGATTTCTTTGTTGACGCTCTGGCTTTTTCTCAATCGCTTTTTTTATTGATAAGCCAATTTTGCCATCATCTTCAACATTAATAATTTTAACAGTAACTTCATCCCCTACTGTTAAATGCTCATTAATGTCTTTTACATAGGTATCAGCAACTTCACTAATATGAACAAGTCCTGTCGTTTTTTCGTCTAACTCAACAAAAGCTCCAAAATTAGTGATACCTGTTACCTTTCCTTTAACCTTGCTGCCTACTTCGATTGCCATAAAAACAATGCTCCTCCTTAAAAGTTTAAAAAATAATACACTATTTCCTTTCTATAGTATAGCTAAGAAAACTGAAAAGTGTCAATAGGATGGAATTTCATCGAGAATTTTAAAAATAAGTTCTCCCTTTTTCGAGAAAAAATAATTTGTGCGAGCAATTTCCAACACATAATCCTCGTTATTCAATAATTCAATTTCTTCTAAGAAGCTATTCTTTTCTTCCTGAAGTACTGTTAATTGTTCTTCTAGTTGATTATATTCTTCTTGTTTACTTGCGTATTGTGCGCGCTGTTTCATATGATACATCGTCATTACTCCAACTGCAACAACTACAACAATTGAAAATAGCACGAGACGACGAATCAACCGCTGCTTCTTTTTCTGTTGTCTTTGCTGTTGGGCATCATACTTCTTCACATAATCAGATTGGATTTTCGTAACCGTCTTTTTCCTCGACAAGGCTATTTCCTCCTTTGCAAAAATGTCCTGAACCAAATCAGCCATGTTCTACATTTATTCTCTATTATACAATAAAAGCCTGCTAGTGTGTGCAGATAGTTTTGTATTTTTTGCGGTAAACAATGATAAAGCAGACGGAGAAACCAATAAATGGGAAACCAAATCAGACGTAAGCAGAATCGTAATATCCCATACAATAACTTAACTAAATATATAATGATAGTTCGTAGTATATGGATAATTAACGCTAACGGCTTCATGATGATATACCAGATCCAACGCAGCAAAGTGGTGAATAATCGAACTACCCAATTTAATATTTTTCGATACGTATTTGCAATAAAAAAGTGATATAGACTAACACCAAGTAAACAAGCTGCAAATACATATATTCTTAATTGCCCATTATTTACTTGTACTAATACAAAAAATAAAATAAATGTCTGGATCAACCAAAAAGCGATTTCCAGCGTATAGGAAAGGATACTGATCCGCTTCCAATAGCTTGAAAATCGCTGAAAAGTATCATATGCGATACCAATATAAAAACCGCCACAGATCATCGTGATCATTGTAAGTAACTGTACATGAAGTGTCATCGGAATAACTTGCTAAAGAACCCTTTAGCCTTCTCCTGATGATGTTCGTCTACATAAGAAAGCTCATAAATCCTCCCTTTTATAGACACAAGCCCTTCTGTCACATCTAAATTTTTCAATTGGAGGTTTTGTCCACGGACAATTAAATATCCTAGTGTTGTTTCTAATAAAAACTCTTCATTATCAAAGCTATCAACTTCTTTTACTCCAGTAATTTCTATTTGATTCCGATTAATAATTTTCAAATGATGTTCTTGTTCTGTTGTGCGTATTGGTTGCTCATTTTTATATGGTATAATTTCCATCACCCTCCTTCTTCACAGCTAGTTTATGTGACGAAGGACAAGTTTAGAACTTACCAGCTATTTTTCTTGTTCGATTCTTTCCTCACGAACAACCGTATATAATGTTTCTGCTTCTTCTTTTTTCACAATATCTCGAATAGCATTCACTTTCACACCTAAAATCTTCTGACCAAATTGAATTTCTAATTCATCTCCAACTCCAACAACAGTCGATGCTTTTGCAACATTGCCGTTCAATTTAATACGCCCTTGCTCAGCGACTTGCTTTGCTAAAGTACGTCGCTTAATAATTCGAGCATTCTTCAAAAATTTATCTAAACGCATTATAATTCCTCCCTTTGTTTTGCTTCATTCCAATAGACATCCATTTCAGCTAAGTCCATTTTGGAAAAATCTTTTTGTTCCTTACGAATTTGTTCCTCTACATATTGAAATCTTGTTATAAATTTTCGATTTGTTTGATGTAAAGCTGTCTCTGGTTGAATATGATAGAAACGGGCAAGATTAGCGATGACAAATAATACATCTCCAAGCTCCTGCTCCATCGAAGTAGTAACATCCTCCTTAATAGCTTCCTTCAATTCCGTTAGTTCTTCTTCTAGCTTTTCCCAAATTCCATCTGCATTTTCCCAGCCAAACCCTACTTTATCTGCCTTTTTCTGCAAAGTATATGCTTTTGCCAATGCTGGTAAACTAGCCGCAACTCCAGAAAGAATAGATGGACGTTCTGCCCCTTTTTCTTTCTGTTTAATCGCTTCCCAGTTCATCATAATTTCATCTACAGAATCAACTTCCTGTTGCATAAACACATGAGGATGACGTCGAATCATTTTTTCTGTAATGCTCCTGATCACATCATCAACGGAGAAATACCCTTCATCTTCTCCAATCTGACTATGCAGCATCACCTGCAGCAATACATCACCTAATTCTTCAATTATTCCTTCATCATCTTCTGTATCAATGGCATCGATTAATTCATATATTTCCTCAATTAAGTATGGCCGCAGTGATTCATGTGTTTGTTTTTTATCCCATTCACATCCTTCTGGGCCACGTAATGTTGCTACCACCTCACGTAGACGATTAAAAGTGTGATTTAGTTGTTCTTCCTCAACTGGCGGGATGTATACACTTGTTAAATTACCAATTTGCAAGTCGAAATCAAGCTCTGCTAGTGGAACAGTGGTAATCTTCTCTTCTGTACTTCCTGCTGCCTCTACAATGGTCACTAAATGCTCAGGAGGCAAATCCTCGAGTAGAGCTAACTTGACCTCTGAAGCAATAAAACGATCATATACCTGGCAGAAAATAAGATGCTGACGATATTGTAGTTCGTTTCGCTTGAAGGATGTTGCATCTACAAATTGAAAACCTTCAATGGGATCTATTTTCAAAGCCGTGAATAAATCATCTAAATAGCTTTGCCCACCAAGTACTTTTACTTCTACCTTATTCTGATTCAATAAATATTGCACCGTTTGTTCTGCTAACATCGGATGGCCGGGTACTGCGTAAATAATTGATTGCTCTTCTGCATGGTTCAATAACTTATCCACAATTTTCACGTACACATCGCCAAATTGTTCTTCCTGCTCATATAGCGCATCAAAAGAAGTATATGTTACTCCCTCTGCTTCTAATGCAGGAACAACTGGATGGTCTGCTGTTCGTAAAAACAGCTTATTTTCCGCTTGTATTAACTTTCGATAAATACCTAAAGGAAGCTGGTCCAGATCGCCTGCCCCTAAGCCAATTATCTCTATCTTATTTACCAATAAAATCACCTTTTCTATCTCTTAATACCGATAGATTCGCAGCCAAAGCGAAGCCAGCGGTAAAGTATGTAATTCTTCTTCTGTAAAAGCTTTTCTCCTTATTAACATATAAATATATAGCATTGCGCCTGTCCCAACAACAAATAGGATATAAAACAAAAGACCGGATCGCGAAAATGCAGGGAGCAATAAGTACACATAGCGCACAAGTAATAAATAGCCAAGCATCAATCCCCCAGCAAACAGAAACGAGCGGATCTTCATATGCCTTCCTAATTGTAAAGCTGGAATATTACGCTTCAATGCAACATAAATAAGTAAACACAGTATGAATAAAGCAAATATTGTCGCTATAGAACTCCCTGTAATTCCAAACATTGGAACAAGTAAATGATTAGCAAGTAGCTTCACCATAAATACAATAAACAGGTAAACAATCGTTATGAAGTATTTTCCTAAGCTTTGTAGGATGGACATTCCTGTAATCGCCAAAGAACTAAATAAAATAGCCACAGCTAAAACTTGTAAGCTGATTGTACCTTTATCATTTTGGAATAATAAAATATTTGCTTCTGGAAAAATCCCGATTAAACCAATGGTAGCTCCTGCAGATAAATAGAAGCATACCTTTAAGGCGCTTTCTACATGCGATTTTAATTCCTGGATATTCTGTCTACCGCTTATCTTTGAAATTGCTGGTATAACTGCAATTGCAAGGGATGAACCAAGAACAGAGCCAAGCTGAATCAATGGTTGGCCACGATCAAAAATCCCCTTTTCCTCCATCGCCGCTAATGTGTTGAGGCCATATGTTTTCAAGTTTGGAACCAATGAAAATACATCTGCAAATTGAAGTATGATTAGCACCAAATGATTTAAAGAAGCTACGATACCAAAAGTGAGCAATGTCATAACATAATGCTTCCATGGAACAGGATAAGCTTCATATGTCCATAGCTTTCTTCGCATCAGAAAAATACTAAGAATAATAATTGCAAAAATTGCTCCACATATAGAAGCAAGTGCTGCTGCCTCACCAATTAAATACATATCCATTCCTTTTGTGACAATGAAATATGCCATAAAAATAATCATTCCAACTCGTATGAATTGATCCCCAAGCTGAGAATAGGCAGTTGGCTTCATATCCTGTATACCTTGAAAAACGCCACGCAATAAAACAGTGAATGGAATAAGCAAGAAAGTAAATGCGACCATTCGATAAGCAAATACTAGCTGTGGGTCCCCAATAAAATTCGCGATAAAACCTGCACTGACATATAATCCCACAAATAAGAAGCCATTGATTCCTAATAAAATGATAAAAATCGGAATATAAAAACTGCGAAGAGAAATTCCTAATCCCTTTTTCTGCATTGCTGCTGTTAAATTGGATATAGCTGTTGGAAACCCATATAAAGACAAAATCATTACAAATCCAATAAATGGATAAATTTGCTGATAAATATAATAACCCAAATCCCCAGTAATATTTTGCAAGGGAATACGGTAGGCTGCCCCCAATATCTTACTTAGCAAACCAGCTAATGTAAGTAGCATCGCACCCTTTATGAATTGATTATCTTTCACTCGCATAAACCCCTCTACCCCATAACATATACAATAATCATACTACATGAGCATGATGGATATCGCTATTTCTTTTTTAGTAATTCCCTCTTATCTATAGCAATTGTCTTCTAGTCCTCTCCTTTTAATAGACAGTAAAAATACGAATTAGTTACAATGAAAAATAATAAGTGGAAGGAGATTCTTGGTTTCTAGCTACTAAGACGACTATGTTCAACATTCATATCAAACGAAGGAAGGCAATTCATTATGGTAAGATGTAGCATGTGCAACTATAAATGGTCATGGAAGGAAGTAATGGCTGTCGGCTTTTCAAATAAAGGGAAAACATGTCCCTATTGTCATACAAAGCAATATATTTCTCTCGATACACAAAAATGGCTAACATTAGGGTTCCTTAGCCTAGCATTTATAGCTATTTTCCCGTTCCTCATTAAACTCAGCGATAAAAACGAAAATTTATATTGATAAAATAGGATTCATGATTAAAAGCAATTAAAAAAGATTGTCAAATGAATATATCCATCCGGCAATCTCCAGTCCTACTGCTGTTTTTACTACGTTACATCCCTCTACATGCGTGAGGTTAGGGTTTATTTCACCATTTTAATATATGCGTTCATTGATTGCTCGCTAGGTGATAAATAACCTCAAGTAATATATTCAAAAAAAGGATGGGACTAGTTTTGTCCTAGCCCCATCCTTCTTAATCCTTTGTTTTATTCCATTTGTTTTGCTAAAAAATTTGCTGCTGATTCAGCTACCTTCTGTTCTACTTCACTGATTTGTGTACCATCTTTGGATAAAACCATGACACAACCTATTGGATCACCATTAGCAATAATTGGGCTGATACAGTAGGAGCTAAATTCTTCCTCATGGTCAGCAATAATTGCTATTTCACCAGGCTCATCAACTAATGTTACATTTCTTTTTTCAATAACCTCACTGATGAATGCACTAATTTGTTTATTTAGATAATCCTTTTTAGAACCTCCAGCTACTGCAATCACTTCATCACGATCACAAATGAGAACTGGAATTTGCAAAGAAGTGAACAGCGCCTCTGCATAATCAGTTGCAAAATGACCGAGTTCACTAATAGGAGAATATTTTTTCAAAATAACCTCTCCATCGCGGGCAACAAATATTTCTAATGGGTCCCCTTCACGAATCCGTAGTGTTCGTCTTATTTCTTTCGGTATTACAACCCTACCTAAATCATCAATACGACGTACAATTCCTGTTGCTTTCATCTCTATAAATCCTCTCTTTCCTTTGATGATTTAACCATTGGTTATTTCAAGGAAAAGTACGGAGTGCCTGTTTAAAACATCAAATCTCTTCCGTTTTAGCACTTAGATCAAAACTAGACAGCACTATCCTCTGCTTGAGAATTGATTCAATCAAAAATATGCTCTCTTATTTTAAAAGAAAAAAGAAATTTCTTTCCTCTTTTTACTTTTCCTGTAAAAATCACCAAGTTATCGATTAGTATGAATCATCATGAAAGAACTATACATAAAAGACGTATTTTATTCTGTACGATTTACTGCATGCAGTTTACTTAGGAACGTTTCTACCGCTTTGTACTTCGCACTCTTTAATTCTGATTTACGAAATGTAATTTTTAATTTGCTTTGTTCTGTGCCAAGCTGGACAGCTCGGCCAAAAGAAGTAGCTAAATCAAATAATTTTGATCCGTCTACTGCTGAACTACGCTTTTCATCAAGCAATAATTCTATTTTTTGTTTATCTTCCTGAATCGATTCTACGCGTTCACGCACTGCATACATACGCATCATGGAAACGGAGAATAATGCTTCTACTTCTTTTGGATAATCACTAAAACGATCGATTAATTCATCCTGTAACTCCTGCATATCTTCCTCTGACCTTAAAGAATGGAATTGCTTATACATATCAATTTTTTGCTTCTCATCTTTAATATACGTTTCTGGAATATAGGCATCTACATCTAAGCCAAGTTTCGGCTCAAATCGTTCTGTCTCTTCTATATCCTTACCTGCTTGTTTTGCTTCAATAGCATCTTTTAACATTTGTGTATACATATCATAACCAACAGAGTCAATAAATCCGTGCTGCTGCGATCCTAGTAAATTTCCTGCGCCACGAATGGACAAATCACGCATTGCAATCTTAAATCCAGATCCAAGCTCTGTAAATTCTTTAATTGCTTGTAAACGTTTTTCGGATACCTCTGTAAGTACCTTATCTTTTTTATACGTAAAATATGCGTAAGCCACACGATTAGAACGGCCTACACGACCACGTAATTGATATAATTGACTAAGTCCCATATGATCTGCATCGTACACAATTAACGTGTTAACATTAGGAATATCTACACCTGTCTCAATAATCGTCGTGCTTACTAAAACATCGTATTCACCTTCTAAGAATCCGAGCATAATATTTTCCAGCTCTACCTCACTCATACGTCCATGTGCTATTGCCACTCGAGCCTCTGGAACAAGTGCATGTAATTCTCGAGCCATTTTATCAATATCATGAACACGATTATAAAGGAAAAATACTTGCCCTGATCTTGCCATTTCTCGTTCAATAACTTCACGCATAAACATAGGATTATAGTCAAGTACATAGGTTTGAATCGGAAAGCGATTTTCTGGTGGTGTTTCAATTACAGATAAATCACGAACTCCAAGCATAGACATATGTAGCGTTCTTGGGATTGGTGTTGCTGTTAAGGTTAATACATCTACATTTGTTTTGATCTGTTTTACCTTTTCCTTATGCTTTACACCAAAACGTTGCTCCTCATCGACAACAAGTAATCCTAGATCATAATATTGAACATCCTTAGATAATAAGCGATGTGTACCAATAACAATATCTACCTGACCTTTTCTTATTCTTTCAATCGTTTCCGTTTGTTGCTTTCTTGTTCGGAAACGGCTTAACAAGCCAATTTCCACCGCCTGATCTTGAAAACGCTCTTGGAAGGTTTGAAAATGCTGCTGTGCCAGTATAGTTGTCGGTACTAGTACTGCAACCTGCTTCCCATCTGCTACTGCTTTAAATGCTGCACGAATGGCAACTTCTGTTTTCCCATATCCTACGTCTCCACATAAGAGACGATCCATAGGACGTTCTCTTTCCATATCTTGCTTAATTTCTTCAATACAGCGTAATTGATCGTCTGTTTCCTGATACGGGAAAGTCGCTTCGAATTCTTGCTGTAACTCTGTATCTTTTGAGAAAGCATATCCTTTTCTTGCTTCCCGCTCTGCATATAGCTTAATTAAATCATCTGCAATATCCTCCACAGAGGACTGTACTTTTCTTTTAACCTTTGTCCACTCTGTTCCACCAAGCTTATATAACTTAGGTTCTTTGCCTTCAGAGCCTACATATTTTTGTACTAAATCAATTTGATCAATAGGTACAAATAATTTATCATCACCAGCATATTTGATCAGCATGTAATCTTTATGCAAATTATTTACAGAGACTGTCTCAATGCCGAGGTATTTTCCAATTCCATGACTTGCATGCACAACATAATCACCAACTTTTAACTCTTGGTAATTTTTAATCCGTTCCGCATTAGATAGCTTTTGCCTTCCCTTGCGAGCCCGAGCTGCGCTTTTCTTAAATAATTCCTTTTCTGTCAAAATAGCCAGTTTATGCATTGGCCACTCTGTACCATTTTGTAAATTACCAACAACAATTGTTGGTTGCTGCACAGGTAATTGAAGCTCTGTAGTAACGTTAGCCCCCATATGGTAATCTGCCAAAATAGATTGGATTTTCTCCGCACGTTCCGCATTAGGAGCTAGAAGAATGACAGAAAAACCACTTTTCTCCCAGCGCTGTAATTCATTTTGAAACAAGTTCATTTGTCCATGAAATTCCTGCATATCACGTGTAGAAAAATTAACGATATTTTGAGGCTGTGTATTTGGAATATGCCTTAAGAAGACAGATAGGTAAAGACGTGCATGTTCCATATTTCCCCAGACAGTATGCCAGTCAAATGAAAACTTACTATCACGAATCACCTGGTTAGCAAGAAGCAAGTCGCTATACCATTCGCCTTCTTCCTTATCCAAATGCAATGCTGTTTCTTGAATCCTACTCATCTCGTCAAAAATAATTAATCCGTCTTTTGGTAAGTAATCTAATAAACTAGCAGGTTGTTCATAAAAATAACCGATATATTTGTTCATTTCTTGAAAATGCTCTAAACGCTTTAGACGATCTAGATCATATTGACTCGATTGTAATAATTGTTCTTTTGCTTCATCATCTTTCATCTTACTCAGTGCTTCTGCTAATGCTGTATCTATACGATTGGCTCCAGCCATCATATCCTCAGAGGTTAATAATAACTCCTTTGCTGGTCCAATAGAAATCTGCTCTTTTTGATCTAATGATCTCTGTGTATTCGCATCAAAATAACGAATGGAATCTACTTCTTCATCAAACAACTCCACTCGAATAGGATGCTCCTCTGTTACTGGGTATATATCTATGATTCCACCACGTTGACTAAACTCTCCAGGAGATGTAACCATTGTTGCACGCTCATAGCCCATATCAACAAGTGCAGTTAAATACTGTTTAATATTTATTTCTTCACCGACTGTAAATGGCAATTGATATTTATTCCAATAATGCCTTGGCGGTAGGATACGCCGTAATGCCGCTACTGGAGCGATTAAAATACCTTTTTCTCTATTTGACCATTCTGTTAACGCATCAATTCGTTGACCTCTTAATTCTGGACTCTGTGCAGCCATTTCTGATGAAATTAACTCATTTACTGGATATAAATATACATCCGTCGAAAATTCTGTTAGATCATCATATAACTGTTGCGCCTGAATAAGCTGATGCGTAACAAGCAATATTGGCCTGCGGATTGATTCATTGATAACAGAAATAAGCAGACTTCTTGCAGATCCTGATAACCCTGATGCAAGCTGTTCCTGCATCCCATTTGTAAAGCCACTAATTATAGATTGCACATCTTCCTGTGATTTCAAAAAATTATGAATACCCTTCATCTAAAAAAACCCCCATGTGTACGTATCGAACACATTTTCTTTGTCATTATTACAGCTATGAGATTGGAACAAAAGGATTTATTACTTGGCTAATTCCAAACATAAATTGTGCAAATAACCGCTTCGTAAATATACTTCGCTTTCCATGGGTAGCTGGAGAGCCTCGACGGACAGGACGTCCTAATGCAGACGTTGCTCTCGTGACGTGGCGTACTTGTCTGCCTCGTGCTACGCACTGCGGGGTCTCACCTAGGCCTTCCTCCCACGACGGACACGATGTCCTAGTGTCAGCGTTGGTCACAGGACGTGACCGACTTTAGCCAACGAGGTCTACGCATATTTCCTACGCTTCATTTGAATATTGTTCGATTTCAAACTTAGTTTTTCCTTTTGTCTCAGTCTCTTCAAATTCATCTTTTGTATACCAACTTCAGGCTTCTTTCTATTTTCAGTATTCCATGAGTTTAAAACAAACAGGGAAAATAGTCATCTCATCACCTAGAGGGATGGGAGTATTCTACTAAATAAAGATAATTCCTTATACGCCAAAAAACGCCTTGGTTGTTCAAACCAAAGCTTGCCTACTCTAAGCATTCTACCTTTAGAATTGGCATAGTAAATCATTTAGGCTATTTAATTGTTAATGTATAAAATAATCTAATCCATGATACTCTGGATTTTTTGACAATGTCTCTTCACAACTCTCACAAATCGTCTGAACAATAATATCACCATTATCACGCTGTTTTACCATTGTTTTTCTCTCTGATTCAGATAGCTGTTTGATCCCCAAATCACTCATATCACAATATAATTGATTTATTTCAGCAAGAACATGCTGACAATGAACACATTGATAGATAAGCATTTTATAGAATCCTCCTTAAGCTAAAGCATGCGAAGTATCCTTCAGTTTAACCTAAAAAAATTCTTTTATACTTTATCATCTGCTTTATCTATTATATGCGCATATGTATATAAAGAACATGAATATTAGTGAGAGACCTTTATTTATTAAAATCATTCATAACATCAACAAAGCTTCTTTCTAACCATGCTTCACACGCATCTGCCGATTGTTGAATACTAATCTCTACATCTTCTTGTTCTTCTTTAGCAAATGGATTTAATACATACTTTACAACAGGGATAGAGCTAGTTGGTCTGCCTACACCAATACGAATTCGTTTAAAATCCTTTGTCCCTAAATGATCAATCAGAGAACGAATTCCATTATGTCCACCATGACCACCCTTTTGACGCAAGCGAATTTTCCCTAATGGTAAATCAAGATCATCATAAATAACAAGGATATCTTCTACGTCAATCTGATAAAAATCGATTAATGGTCGTACAGATTCTCCCGATAGATTCATATATGTTTGTGGCTTTAATAAAACAACCTTTTCTTGATTGAAGTGTTCTAATGCATAAACTCCATTAAATTTAGATTGATTGAAGTCCCATTGATGACGCTTTGCTAATGCATCCATCACCATAAACCCAATATTATGACGAGTATTTTCATATTTTTTACCTGGATTGCCTAGACCAATAATACATTTCATAGTATTCTTCCTCTATTATTTATATTTAAGTATATGTTCAAAAAGTTCGATAAAAGGACTATCATCGGTTAAGTTCGCAACATCCTATTGCAACACCAATACTAGCACATCGAAAATTTTTCTGTAAACAATACAATAACCCCTCCTTTAAGATAAAGCATCTTGTAAGGAGGGTTTCTGTATATAGTAAGGATTCACTTTTGAAAAGGATTATCCTTCTTCATTTTCTTCAGATTCTGCATCTACAAGCTCTGGTTCCGCAGTCCCTGCTTCTGGAGCTTCTTCTTCCTCTTCTTCTAATGCTGGTGGAAGAACGCTTGCTATGGTTGCATCAGGTTCATCTAACACTGTGTAAAGATCTGCTTTTGGTAAATCTTCGACGCTGATACTATCACCAATATTTAGTGCAGAAATATCTATGCTAATTTCCTCTGGAATATCATTTGGCATAGCACGTACTTGTAATTCGTATAATGATTGCTGCAGAATTCCGCCTTCTCTAGCTCCTTCTGGCTCTCCATCTAATTGTACTGGCACTTGAACATCCATCTCTTCAGTCAGATTCACCTTGAAAAAGTCAACGTGTACTAAATGATCACGCAAAGCATGAGCTTGATAATCATGCAACATTACCTGTAAAGGTTTACCTCCCTCGATATCTAATGAAAAAATTGCGTTTCTACCTTGATCGCGAATCAATTTCACTAGCTCAATACTATCGACAGATACAGCCTTCGCTTCTTCACCTTTTCCATATACTACTGCTGGTACTAGTCCACTATTTCTTAATTCCTTTGTTGCTGAACTTCTTAGATCTTCTCTCAATGACGCTTTCAGTTTTAATGACATCATAAATACCTCCAACTCATTTCTGAGAACAGTTCTACCATTGCCATGTATTACTCTCATTTGACGATGGATAATAAAATGGAAGATTCCACTTTATCGCACCATTCTTCGATTATAATAAAGTACTATACCCTTTTTCTTAATCGAATAAACTACTAACTGACTCTTTATTGTGAACACGCATAATTGCTTCACCAATTAATGGTGCAACAGAGAGCTGTGTCACTTTATCAATATTCTTTTCTTCTGGTAATGGAATTGTATTAGTAACAATTAATTCTTTGATTGCCGAATCAGCAATACGCTCTATAGCTGGTCCTGATAATACAGGATGTGTGCAGCATGCATATACCGCTGTAGCACCATTCTCTATCAATGCATTAGCAGCTAATGTAATTGTTCCAGCTGTATCAATAATATCATCAATTAAAATTGCTGTTTTACCTTCAATATTACCAATAATATTCATTATTTCTGCTACATTTGGACGTGGTCTTCTTTTATCAATAATTCCAATTGGTGCTTTTAATCGCTCTGCTAAACGACGTGCACGCGTTACTCCACCATGATCAGGAGAAACTACAACAACATCTTCTAGTTCTTTTGTTTTTAAATAGTCTGCTATAATTGGCACACCTTGTAAATGGTCAATTGGCATATCGAAGAATCCTTGAATTTGTGGTGCATGTAAATCAAGTGCAATAACACGAGTTGCTCCAGCTGTTTCTAATAAGTTTGCAATTAGTTTCGCTGTAATTGGCTCACGCGCTCGCGCTTTTCGATCTTGTCTAGCATAACCATAATATGGCATTACTATATTAATTGATCTTGCAGAAGCTCGCTTTAACGCATCAATCATAATTAGGAGTTCCATTGTATGCTGATTCACTGGATCACTAGTGGATTGTACAACATATACATCATATCCACGAACACTTTCTTCTAAATTAATTCGAATTTCTCCATCACTAAATGCCGTGACGATAGACTTACTTAATGGTGCACCGATGTGAGCAGCGATTTCTTCAGCTAACTTACGGTTAGAATTTAATGTAATTACTTTTAATTTGTCATCTTTACAAACAGATGTCATGAGTAAAAGACCTCCAATAGATTTATTTTCTTTTCTTTATTTTTGATGCGTAGCCTTCTTTATTCAATTGTCTTGCACGAGCAATAGATAAAGATTCTTCTGGTACATCTTGATTAATTGTTGAACCTGCAGCTATATACGAATCTTTTCCAATAGTTACGGGTGCAATTAAATTTGAGTTGCAGCCAACAAATACATTATCTTCTATTTTTGTTTCAAACTTATTCATACCATCATAATTTACTGTAATTGCTCCACAGCCAATATTAACTCCTGTACCAATTTTTGCATCGCCTATGTAACTTAAATGTGGTACCTTACTATCATTTCCAATAGTTGATTTTTTTACTTCTACAAAATGTCCTATCTTCACATTATTGCCGAGTATAGATTCAGGACGAATACGAGCATATGGACCTATCTCTGCTTGCTCTCCAATCTGACTATCTGTAATCACACTTTGCTTAATCACAGACCCTTCACCAATTGTACTATTTGTAATTTCAGCATATGGACCTATCTCTGCATCTGCATGAATCGTTGTTTTTCCATGAAGTACAGTTCCAGGGTGTATTACAACATCCGATTCAATGATTACATCTAAACCAATGTATGTATTATCTGGATCAATAATCGTTACGCCATTACGCATATGAGATTCATTAATGCGCTTCTTCATTGTTTTTTCTGCTTGCGCTAATGCAACTCGATCATTTACACCTAATGTCTCTTCGAAATCTGGTGTTAAATATGCGGATACAGATTCTGATGCATCCTTTAAAATTTCAATTACATCAGGCAAATAGTATTCACCTTGTGCATTATCATTCGAAACATGCTGTAAAGCTTGAAATAAAGCTTGATTATCAAAACAATAAGTGCCTGTGTTAATTTCTTTTACTGATAGTTCTTCAGTACTTGCATCCTTATGCTCAACAATTCGTTCTACTTCATTTTCAGCATTACGAATGACCCTACCGTATCCTGTAGGGTTTGGCGCTATTGCAGTTAAAATAGTTGCCTTAGAACCTGTTTTTTCATGGTGTTCAAAAAGTGCCTGGTATGTTTCACCAGTAATCAATGGTGTATCTCCACATACAACAATTGTAGTTCCTTCTCGGTTTTTCAATAATTCTTCTACTTGCAGTACTGCATGTCCTGTTCCTAATTGTTCTTCTTGAATGACGAAATTACATTGATCACCAATTGTCTCTATTACTTTCTCTGCGCCGAAACCGACTACCGTTACTGTTTCTTCTAATTGGACAACAGATAGTTGATCCATAACATGTTGAACCATTGGCTTTCCTACTACTGGATGAAGAACTTTGTACAGTTTTGACTTCATTCTCGTTCCTTGGCCTGCTGCCAATATAACTGCGAAACGTTTTGTCATGAAGTAACCTCCATTCCTATTTCCTTTATGAATATATCTTAATTGATTTTACTTTTCAAGCGAAGCAAGATGGAAATAACTTCAATTGAAAATCTATGATATTTACTAGAAAATCAATTTGATAAATAGTTATTACGCTTCTTGTATAGAAGTAATAACAACCTCTATAAGTATATGTTCAAAAAATCCGATAAAAAAGTCGTCATCGGTAAAGTTCGCAACGTCCTGTTGCAACACCGATACTAGTACATCGTGTACGTCGAAAGTTCGAGGCGGCACAGCTTTGAGTAACAGAAAAGCAAGCCAACGACTTTCACAGGATGTGATGACTTTGACGTTCGACACAGGACATGTCGGAACTTAGTCGAAGTTCCTCTATTCGATGTGTCATGTTTATTGGGCTTTTTGAACAACCTCTATAAGTATATTTTACAACAGGAAGTGGATTAAACCAAAGCTCTTATTCTTAAAAACTATTTTTTATTCTATTTGTAACATTTCTGTTACATGTTTTCATAGTAATTATAAATTCTGTTTTCTTATAAATGGCAAAAAGAGGTTAAAACAAAAGAATTAATTTCTTAGTTCATTCCAAACATGTATTGTACAGATATTCGCTTTGAAGATATGTTTTGTTTTCCCATAAAGGATCTACACATATTTCCTATGCTTTATTTGTATACTGTTTGATTTATAAACTAAGTTTTTTCCTTTGTCTCAACCTCTTGCGAGAAGGATACTTCATAACCTTCTTTTGGAAAATCAGAAATGCTTAGGAAGCACCTGCTTCTTCATACTCTACTTCTTCTTCTCCTTCTTGATGATACGCTTCTAATACTGCATCTTGAATTTTTGCACGTGTACTTGAATTAATAGGATGTGCAATGTCTCTAAACTCACCGTCTGGAGTACGCTTTGATGGCATCGCTACAAACAAACCGTTATTTCCATCGATCACTCGAATATCATGGACTACAAATTCATGATCAAATGTAATCGATGCAATCGCACGCATTCTTCCTTCTGAATTAACACGGCGCAATCTTACGTCAGTTACCTCCATGATGTCTCACCACCTTTTTCTATTACAAATCCCCATATAGCCAGTATTCTACATAAAGTCTCTAATTCCTTCTCAAATATTAAAAAAAGTTAAAATAATTAAAAAAGCGGAATAAATTCATTCCTTTCAATAAAAAAACTAGGTAAACCGGCCTAAAAAGATGGCTATTACCTAGTTTTTCTTAGGAAAATTCCCGCAGATCATTTTTCTAATCTTGTAAAAAGTTCCCAGAAGTCACTTCAATTAAATTCTTTTTCATATTTAATTTGGATATTTTCACTAAAGAAACATAATCTTGAATAATTCGTTCATCTTCTTCATCGTCAGCTTCAGCTAACACACCAATTGCTGCTACATTCGCATGGAACTCATCTAATAAACTCTTCATGCCATCAATTGTACCTCCAGCTTTCATGAAGTCATCAATAATACAAACATTGGCGCCTTCTGCTAAACTTCGCTTTGGTAAAACCATCGTTTGAATCTTCTGAGGTGAACCAGAAACATAATTAATACTAACGGAGGAACCTTCTGTCACTATTGGATCACGTCTTACAATCACTACTGGAACTTGCAAAAATGTTGCAACTGCATGTGCTAATGGAATTCCTTTAGTTGCCACTGTCATAATGACATCAATTTTTGTGTCTGCAAAGGCTGTGGCAAAAATACGGCCAATCTCACGCACAAGCTGAGGATTCCCTAAAATATCACTCATATAAAGATATCCTCCAGGTAAAATCCTGGTAGGATCTGCTAGTTGATTACATAATTTTTCAATAAATGCTTTATTTCTATCCCTTGAGGCAGATGGAATAAAACGTACACCCCCAGCTGCACCAGGAGTTCTTTGTAAATAACCTACTCCCTCATGACGAAACATTTCATCAATAATATCTAAGTCCTCACTGATCGAGGATTTTGCTGCTTTATATGTTTCCACAAAAAATGGAAGTTGTACATGTTCACTTGGATTTTCTAAAAAGAAATTTGTTAATGCAACCAATCGATGACTTCTTTTCATTTCTACACCTCAAAAACCGAATATTTTATAAAAATATACCATTTTCGTACGGATTCAAGCAAGTCTTAGCCAATTATTCTTACCATATATACTTCATCACAAAAACCTCTCATGCTATTATACACTCGCTGTGCTTGTCCTTCATGCTCCACCAATCCATATATTGTCGGCCCACTTCCACTCATTAAGACATTATATGCACCGGATTTTTTCATCTTTTCTTTTATGCGTGCTACTTCTGGGTAATTATAAAAAGTGATAGATTCTAATGCATTTCCCATTGCCTCACACATCTCCGCAAAATCTCCAGCAGATAACGCATCTACCATCCTTTGTGTGTTTGGATGCCATAATTCTTCCACATTAATTTGATGAAAAATAGTTTTAGATGATACACCTATATTTGGTTTCGCAAGAATAACCCAACAGGATGGTGGAGCTGGTAAAGGAATAACCTGTTCTCCACGTCCCGTTACTAAGGCTGTCCCATTATAAACACAAAAAGGGACGTCTGATCCTATACATAATCCAAGCTGCATTAATTTTTCTGTTGAAATATTTAAATTCCATAATTTATTTAATCCTCGTAATACTGCTGCTGCATCACTACTTCCTCCAGCAAGGCCAGCAGACACAGGAATACTTTTATCAATTTTAATGAATACACCTTGCGAGACTTGGTATTCTTTCTTCAATAAATTCGCTGCTTGATAAGCCAAATTACGTTCATCATTTGGAACAAATCTACTCTCTAAAGACACCTTAATCGTATCTTTCTCAAGTAAGTGCAGCTCAACACGATCAGATAAATCAATTGTAGTCATAATCATTTCCACATCATGAAAACCATCTTGACGTTTTCCTAAGATATCTAAAGATAAATTGATTTTTGCTGGTGCTTTTTCATAGAGAAACATACGATCACCTACTTTATCAATTACACTTCGGCATCATTACGTCCAGAGTTTTTCGCATTTAACAGATGGATTTTTTATAAACACCTACTTTATGCAAGTTATCCTATCTATGACATCCGCCGAGGCTTTATCTTTGTCTAGTCATTCCGACGCCTATCGTGGCGCGAATATTCCGCTGAGTAAAGATAAATCTTAACTAATTATATCAAAATTAGAAACCTCATGCGCGAATGTTCCATGTTTTGCCTACTACAAATTTTCCCCATAAAAAAAAGACAGGCATTAGCGCCTGTCTTTCTGCTGCAAACTTTCTTCGGCGATTTCGATCGCACGCTTGACCATGTTTCCAGCATCTCGTGCTCGAATGCCTCCCCAGCCTTCTTTCTGCACTGTGTCATAGAAACCTAACTCCTTGGCAATTTCTTCTTTCAGTTGGTTTGACATAACTCCGCGACGCCTAGCCATGAAAGAACATCTCCCTTCTGTTAAGTTTTCTTACGACACTTATATATTTTCCTAAAAAGCTAAAAATACACGTAAATTTTAACTAGAAAAAAATACTAAAAATCGAATCAATTTGTTTATTTTATCGAGGTTAACAAAGTTCTTATTCTGATACTGCTGCCTGTGATATATCATCTACAAAACTGATCTGCACAGACTCTGTAAGTACATCTGCATAACTATATGAAACACGCTCGAATGCATTTTCGTCCTGGTCTAATTCCACAACAAATACGGAGGGATATGTTTCTGACAAAACACCCGTTCGAACTATTGTTCTTCTTCTACCACCATTTGCCTTTAGCTTTAAACGTTTACCAACCTGACCTTCAAGACCCTGCTTAATTTCGATTAATGTTTTCAATGTATTTTCCACCTCACTATAAATCATTATAGCATAATTTGGTGTAAACGTCAAAATAAACATATTATTATATCAACACATCTTTTCCTATGTCAATAGTATTTTTTATATTTAAGAAAAAATATGGAAAAATGCGTCAATACATCTATTATGCCTCATCCCAAAAATAAGGCATACCTGTGCGATGGACACCACGCGTTTCAATTCCACCCATTCCTCGCTCGCCTGTAAATGTATTTTTCAAGGTTTCCCAAACATTTACTTTTTCCATAAAAGGCGTATAAGCGATTTTAGCAACAATGTATACAGGATCTAAAGCATGAATATTAATTCGTGCAGGAGAACTAGCAAAATTTGCTCCTGCACGAATTAAAGACTCAAAATGAGATTGACATGCACCAGCAAAAATAATCAATTGATCTACATTTGGTATTTCTCGTCGCGCCTCTCTTACCGTTTCAATAAAATATGAAGAATTTCGATAAGCACCTAAATCTTTCTTGGTTCCTTTTTTAGACGAGAAAGAGTCATGACCTGTAACAACTAAAATTTCTGGTTGAATTTTACGAATAAGTGAGCGAATTTGTACAGGCATTTCCTTTTCATTCATATGAATACCATGCGCTTGAATACCAATGCGTTTATATAAATCAATACACTTTTTTAAATAAGTTACGTCTCCATCTACATGTAGCACCTTAATTGGTAAGCGAAAAAGCGGCAAAGAAGGATAAGCTGCATCTGACTGAAGTGTCCGCTTATCCTTCATAAATTGATAATCTTGTCGGAATAATCGATAGGAAAATTCCTCGCGTTCCTTGCCAAGACGCTCTTTTTTCTTCAAATCACGCTCTTCCACTTTTTCTAAATCTTCAAGTGGAGCGTCTGCCACTAAACGCATTTCCACCCCGTGAAGAATGGCATTATCATTGGTGATGGAGTTAATTTTAAATAAAACATCATGCTTATATGATTTCCGTGTTACAAAATCTCCTACCGTAAACTTCATGTGTTCACCACACTTTCTCAGCTATTCTTATGCTTATAGCCTATGTTGTAAAGTGCTTATTGGTGAGCAAACAATAAATAAATTTAACTTCGCATCATTGCTGCAAAAACAAATGATTAGGCCAATGAAAATCGGTAAATGTAACTTTTACTTAAAATAAAAGTCTAATCAAATAAAAGATCTAGTTTTAAAAAGTAACAAGAGGGAGGTGTGATGATGAGAGCCCTAGGAAGTACAATATTCGTTTCCATATTCGCTTTACTTTTATCTTCTTGTAATAATATTATCTCCTCCAAAGGATGCCCTCCTAATACAATAATAGAATGGGTGGATATGTTAATGATTGATTCCATACAATATGAACACCATTACTTAGAGTCGGAAAATCCTGTAACAATTGAAACTGGAAAAGTACTTGGCAAAGTAACATACAAAATGGCTGACAAGGCATGTAGTAATCATAGGTTACGAAATGGAGATGCAGCCTATTTAGAAGAAGGAACAAACATTTATGAAATAAAGGGATATCCAACTTCTTTAGTTGTTGCTGCAGATAATCTTGCTTATGTAGTTGATACAAATTGGAAAGCAGAAACAGCAGGAGAACTTTATCCGCTTGATAAATTAGTGAAAAATATTTATATGAATAGCCTTGAGGATGGAGAGAGAATACACACCTTTTCACAAGCTTCTAAAGATGAATTCCTATCTGCATTTTATAATTTGGAGTTGGAACATGTACAATCATTGGTCAATAAAGGAAAGTTAGAAGGTAATCGTGTCTTTTTAGAAATTGAACTCAATAATGGAATTTCATTTAGAGAACTTTATTGGCGCGATTCGAATACATTCCATTTTGGAGCAATTGGAAATAATGAAATAAAAGAAATTATTAACGAAGAAATATTAAAGATAAAAAAATAATACTTAGAGATATAATGAAAAAGAGACTAACCACAATAAAAGTTCATATTGAATTTTATATCGCTAATCTCCTTATACCATTATTCTTTACTGTATTCGAGTATAAAATGCATTTGCAAGCTGAGCAAATTCTTCCATCGTTAAGGATTCCCCGCGACGACCTGCATCTATTCTAGTTTGCAATATTGCTTCTGTAATTATTTCCTTTGCTAATTTTCCTTTAAAATGCGCCTGGAGATTATTTCTTAATGTCTTTCGACGATGTGTAAAACATGCACGTACCACTTCAAAGAAAAATTCTTCATCAAGTACATCAACAGGCGGTTGATCACGTAGTGTTAGCTTTAGTACACTAGATTCTACATTTGGCTGTGGGGTAAACACTGTCTTTGGAACATTCATCACAACCTCTGCTTTTGTGTAATATTGAATAGCGATTGTTAATGAACCATAGCTTTTACTATTCGGCTGAGCAGCCATACGATCTGCTACTTCTTTTTGAATCATGATCGTCATATTAGTAATTGGTAATTTATCAGATAGTAATTTCATTAAAATTGGTGTGGTGATGTAATATGGTAAATTCGCTACTACATGCACATGCTCTTGATCCACAAATTGTTCTTCTATTGTGGCACGTACATTCGCTTCTAAAATATCTTGATGAATAATTGAAATATTATCATATGGAGCTAATGTTTCTGCTAACACAGGTAATAAGCGTTGATCAATTTCAAAAGCAACTACTTTATCTGCATGAATCGCTAATTGTTCTGTTAACGCCCCAAACCCTGGACCAATTTCAATGACACCAGCATTTTTATCAATTCCTGCATGCTGAATAATATTACGTAAAATATTGACATCGATTAAGAAATTTTGCCCTAAGCTTTTCTTAAATGTAAATTTATGTTTAGCCAATAATTCCTTCGTTCTTGATGGAGTAGCTAAGTAATTTTTAGTCATCACTTTCCTCCTTGATAATCGTTAAAATAGCCTGTTCAAATTCTTCCTTTGTTATTTGAAACATCATTAATCGTTTTAATAATTGCTTTCCATTCGTATGTCCAATCAGCAATGCTTCACCTAGCTTCATTCGTCTTTCTTTTGCTTTTGCACCACCAATCAGGCCAAAGGATATTAAATCCTCTTTGGTTACGACAGCTTCTCCTCCGTCAACTAATTCATACACTGCCTGTAATGCTTGCTGAATATCAGTGATAGAAGCATGCTCGATCCCAATACTCTTTCCTTGAGGATGTTTTGCTCTCGCTTGATCCGCAGTTAAAAATGCATGTTTACAGCCTGGTACAGCTTGATTAATGATTTGCCGTATTCTTTGACCTGGATAATCAGGATCTGTGAAAACAATCACTCCACGCTTTTCTTTAGCATGCTGTATTTGCGCTAATATTTCTTTATTTATAGCAGATCCATTTGTTTCAATAATATCTGCATCTACTGCTTGAATGATTTTAGATCGATCATCTTTACCTTCTACAACAATTACTTCTTTAATTTTCAAACCTGTTCCTCTTTCCTATCTAAAAGCTAATAAATGTAACATGATAAAATAATGCTCTTACCATGACATATTATCATGATAAGAGCATTTATCCTATCGTAAGCCAAGCTTACTTATTATTTTTAATCTAATACTTTAATTTTAACCGATTTTCTACCGAAGCTATAAGCAGCGTCTTTTGAAGGCATATGCAAATCAATTTTATTTCCTTTAATCGCGCCTCCAGTATCTCCTGCAATCGCTGTTCCATATCCTTCCACCCATACTTTTTTGCCAAGTGGAATAACATTAGGATCTACTGCAATAACTTTCATATTACGGTTTTCTTTTAAATTAATTCCTGTAGCAGAAATACCAGAACATCCATTACAATCTGCTGTATATGCTGTAGCCTCAACCGTCATTTCTTTTCCACCTGATGGAGTACTACTGTTGTTTGATGAACTGCTAGCACTTGTAGAGTTAGATGCTTTTGGTGCTACTTTTGCTGTATTAGAAGTAGATGCTTGTTTTGGCTCTTCTGGTTTCTTTGTACCAACAGCAATCACTTTATTTTGACTTTCTTCAACTACTTCTTCACCAATTACTTCACGATTTGTCTCTTCACCATTTTCATACGTAACTTCAATTGTTTTAACTAACTTACCTTCTGTTCCTTCTTGAACCACTTGTTCTGTTCCTTGTTGTAAAGAAGAATCTTCCTTCTTCTCTACTTGGAATGGAATACGCTCCTCAGCTTCTTCTTGCTCTTTCTCTACTCGAGTGATAGTGATAGCATCTCCATTGTCAATTTCTTCATCTAAGCTAGGTTCTGTTTTATCAAATTCATTTAACTCGATATCATTATCTTCTAGAATTTGTTCAACCGTTCCACCTGTTGTCCATACTTCCGCTTCTTCTCCTGCATCTTCAACAGCTACTTGATAAGCAGTTTTTACAGTTAAACGTAAACCTTCTTCAATTTCTACATCTGGTGTAAGAGAAACATAGTCATGTTCTGTAAACTTTAGATTCTGTTCCTCCATAAATTGTTCCATTGTTTCAAATGTAGTAAAATATTCTTCTTTTTCACCATTGATATTCACAATAATTTTCTTTGCTTCTATAACATCAATATTCATTCCATCTGTCAGTGATGCATCTAGGTCGTAAGAGACTACATCATGTTCATCTACATGAATACCTAATTCTTCAAACAGTTCTTTCACTGTATCTGCGTGTGTTTTCACGACTTTTTTCTCACCATTTTCCGCAACTGCTACCTCTACAGACATTGTTTCGACTATTAAGAATGCCACTAATACAAATAGAATTGCACTGCTCACACCCGGGATAATTACTTTTTTCACCCGAGTTGGTAAGTTTTTTATCATAGAAATCATCATATATCCCCCTTAATCCTGTTTTACATTATATAAACAGGTATATGCAAAATCAAAGTTATTACGGTTACGTTACTCTTACAGTTTCGTTACAGGAGGGCGTAAATTTAACCTCTTTGTAACAATTCATAGAAAAATATGTATCGAATGGGGGTATATAATGACAAAAAAATGAAGCCTAGGACAGGATCCTGGCTTCATTAATTATCTATCATATTATGTGCTAACAATTATCAAAAAACAGCTACAGCAAAGGGACATTTAAATGTTTTTAATCCGAAATACTCGAAAAGCATTCTCTGTTGTTGCTTTAGCTATATCTGCTAATGATTGCCCTCTTAACTCCGCAATTTGTTCTGCCACTAGTTTTACATAAGCAGGCTCATTGCGTTTTCCGCGGTTTGGGTGTGGCGCTAAATAAGGAGCGTCTGTTTCAATTAGTAAGCGATCCAATGGTACTTCAACAGCTACTTGTTTCGGTTCTTTAGCATTTTTAAATGTAACTGGTCCACCTAATCCGATATAAAAATTCATATCTAGGCAGTCCTTCATATACGCAGTAGAATCACTGTAGCAATGCATGATTCCACCAACCTCTTTAGCATCTTCCTCTTGTAAAATGGTTACAATATCTTCTGTTGCTTCACGATTATGAATAATAATTGGCATGTCTAATTTCTTTGCCAAACGGATTTGTTTACGAAATACTTCCTTTTGTACATCCTTTGGTGACTTATCCCAATAGTAATCTAATCCCATCTCACCAAGTGCTACTACTTTTGGATGCTTAGTGAGTTCCTCTATCCATACTAAATCTTCATCTGTGCAATCAATAGCATCTACAGGATGCCAACCAACAGCTGCATAAATATTGTCATATTTCTCAGCAATTTCAATAGCAAGTGGAATTGTTTCACGATCAAAGCCAACAACAAGCATATGTGTGACTCCTGCAGAAAATGCCCGTGCTATAACCTCTTCACGATCATCTGTATATTGTCTTGCATTTAAATGCATATGTGTATCAAATAACATGAATAAACGCTCCTCTAATGTTGGATGACTATTCTTTACTCCACAGTAGAACCATTTGGCAAGGTATTATCTACTGTAGCTAAAGATAATTTACCATCTGGGCCTTCTCCAGATAAAATCATTCCTTCTGAAAGCTCTCCACGTAATTTCACTGGTTTTAGGTTTGTTACAACAATAACTTTCTTGCCAACTAATTCTTCTGGCTTATAATGCTTTGCAATTCCCGAAATAATTTGGCGTTTTTCATGACCTAAATCAATTTGTAGCTTCAGTAATTTATCAGCCTTTTTCATTTTTTCTGCCTCAATAACTTCTCCAAGACGTAAATCTAACTTAGCAAAATCATCATACTGAATTTCAGCTTTTCCTTCTTTTGCAGGGGTAGCTTCTTCTTGCTTTGGAGCTGTTGACTGCATCATTTCCTTAATCTTTTCGCTTTCTTCTTTTACGTCAAGACGAGGGAAAATTGGATTTCCTTTTTCTACTTTGGTTCCAGCAGCGATTTTTCCTTGTTCATAGATACTATCCCAAACTTGCAATGCTTCATCTTGTATACCTAATTGCTTGAATATCTCAACAGGTGCTTCTGTAATAAATGGTCTCAGCATTACGCCTGCAATCCGCAATGACTCTGCTAAATGTGCCATTACATTTCCTAAGCGATCTTTTTTCGCCTCATCTTTAATCAATACCCAAGGCTCTGTTTCATCGATATATTTATTTGTACGGCTAATTAATTTCCAAATTGCTGTTAAGGCAACAGAGAACTGCATTTCTTCCATTGCATCTTCCACTTTTTTAATCGTTTCTGTTACAAAGACTTCTACTTCTTCTTCTAATGGTGTTTCACCTTTCACATAAGCAGGGATTTCTCCACCAAAATATTTATCTACCATTGCTACGGTACGATTTAATAAATTACCTAAATCATTTGCTAAATCATAATTTAAGCGTTCTACGAAGCTTTCTGGTGTGAATACCCCATCAGAACCAAATGGTACTTCACGTAATAAGTAATAGCGTACTGCGTCCAAACCATAATTATCAACAAGCACAACTGGATCAATGATATTCCCTTTAGATTTGGACATTTTCCCATCTTTCATTAATATCCATCCATGTGCAAATACTCGTTTTGGTAGTGGTAAGTCCAAAGCCATCAACATAATTGGCCAATAGATCGTATGGAATCGAACGATTTCTTTACTCATTAAATGAGCATCAGCAGGCCAATACTTCTGGTATTTTTCATCATTTTCTGTTCCATATCCTAATGCCGTAATATAGTTTGCCAAAGCATCAATCCATACATAAATGACATGCTTTGGATTTTCTTTAATTGGAATTCCCCAATCAAATGTTGTACGAGAAACAGCTAAATCTTCTAAGCCTGGCTTAATAAAGTTATTAATCATTTCATTCTTACGGCTTTCTGGCAAAATAAATGTAGGGTTTTCCTCATAATATTTTACAAGGCGATCTGCGTATTTACTCATTCTAAAGAAATAAGATTCCTCTTTTACCAACTCTACCTCATGACCACTTGGCGCTTTTCCACCAATAACTTTACCATCCTCGTCACGGTAAACCTCTGCTAATTGTGTTTCAGTAAAGAATTCTTCATCTGAAACAGAATACCATCCTTCATATTCACCTAAATAAATATCTCCTTGCTCTAGAAGCTGAGAGAAGATTTTTTGTACAATCACTTTATGTCTTTCCTCAGTTGTACGAATAAAATCATCATTCGTGATTTTTAGCTTCTTCCATAGATCCTTTATGTTCGCTACAATATCATCAACGTATTCCAATGGAGATACTCCAGCATCTTTTGCTGCCTTTTCAATCTTTTGACCATGCTCATCCGTTCCCGTTAAATACATCACATCATAGCCACGCATACGCTTATAGCGTGCCATAACATCTCCAGCTACTGTTGAATATGCATGTCCAATATGGAGCTTTCCACTAGGATAATAAATTGGTGTGGTAATATAATAGGTCTTTTTTTCTTCTGTCATCTGTAATCTCCTCTTTCTACTTGCTATGTATGTAAAATTTATTGTTCTGTCTAATCCAGTTTAGTAATGAATAGGATGGATAGTTTAAATACAAATATGGTTGACTTCATTCCTATTGTACTGATTATTAACGGATAATTCCATTTTTTCTCGGTTTAGCTCGGCTAGGTTTTTTATCAAAATCGTCTTTTTTCATTCATTTACCTAAATGATACATATCATACACTTCTCTTGAAGGAATTTTTCGATCTGTTGCTACTCGTTTAATCGCTTCTTTACTACGTATATTGTCATTTTCAATATGGTAATCAACATGCTCCTTCACAGATAAATGACTCCACCAAAGTGTGTCTGTTGATTCCTCAGCCTCTTGTGTATTCCCATTTACAACCAAGCAAAATTCTCCCTTGATTTCATGCTGCTCTGCCCAATCAAGCACCTCACTAATGGTACCGCGTACATACTCCTCATAGCGCTTCGTTAATTCACGAGCTGCAACCATCTCACGATCGCCTAAAATATCCCGCAAACCTGCTAATGTTTCTTTTAAACGATATGGAGATTCATAAAATAATATTGTTGCTTTTAATGTCTTTAAACGTTCTAATTCAGCGATTCTATCTTTATTCTTTCTTGGCAGAAATCCATAAAATAAAAACTCTTCTGTAGGCAACCCTGAGCCAACCAATGCACATAATGCTGCATTTGCTCCTGGAAGAACAACAATATTAATATCCTCCTCAATCGCCGCTCTCACTAATTCATAGCCTGGATCAGAAATTGCTGGCATCCCTGCGTCACTTACAAGGGCAATTGACTTTCCTTCTGCTAACATATCAATAAGCTGTGTTTCTCGCGCTTCTTTATTATGCTCATGATAACTTAATAACGGTGTTTTTATTTCAAAGTAATTTAATAACTTTTTTGTATTTCTTGTATCCTCTGCAGCAATTACGTTTACAGTTTTTAAGGTGTGAATAGCTCGGTACGTCATATCTTCTAAATTCCCAATTGGCGTTGGTACGACATAGATAGTACTAGATGAGTCATTTTGAAAGCTTTTTTGTGTTTTCATTATTTAACCCTTCTTCTTTTGATTTACTTTAGTGAAGTCCTATATTAGTTCGTGTTTAAAAAGGCCAGTATTTTTCGAATACCCTCTATTAACAGTAATCTGCCGGTTTTTCCTTTATCAATTGAAGTTTTTTCTTACGCGATAACTTTTTAATTTTATATTCTCTTTGCAAAGCAGCTGATTTTGTTGGATGCCGTTCTGTATACACCATTTTAAAAGGACCACGTCCACGAGTATATTTCGCACCCTTTCCATCTGTATGCAATTTCAAGCGATGTTCTAAATCATTGGTATATCCCGTATACAAGGTCTGATCACAGCATTCCAATATATAAATAAAATGGTTATCTTCCATGCAAAATATTCTCCGCTTCTTCTGTATATGAATCATCATCTTGATAAATATAAAGTGGTGGTAACAGATGTAAATCAGCTTTCCCATCACGTATACCTTCAATCAATATCATATTTGCTTCTCGGCCCTTTTTAGGGTAAACAAATTGCAATCGTTTTGGCTCTATATTATAAGCACGGAATAAGGTTAAAATATCCACCAAACGCCCTGGACGATGAACCATCGCTACTTTCCCTCCTGGACGAACATAAAGCTTGCACGCTTTAACAACATCATCTAAAGTACATTTCACTTCATGACGAGCAATTGTTAAATAATCATTTTTATTATGTTCCGTCTTTGCAGGTGTTAAAAAATAAGGTGGATTACATGTCACTACATCAAAAGAGCTTTGTTTGAGCTTGGTTTTCATATCCTTTAAATCGCCTTCGATAATCGAAATTTGCTCGGTTAGCTCATTTAAGTTCACACTACGTAATGCCATATCGGCTAAGCGTGATTGAATTTCTACCCCAATAATTTTTGCATTTGTTCGTGCGGATAATAATAGTGGAATGATTCCATTTCCGGAGCATAAATCTAAAATATTCCCTCGTTTTATTGGAACATATGTAAAATGTGCAAGTAAAACAGCATCAAGGGAATAAGAGAACACAGATGGACTTTGAATGATTTTCATTTCTTCTTTTATCGTTAAGAAATCCAATCGCTCATCTTCAAATAGTTGTACCATATTTATTTCCTTTCTCAGCATAATTGATGGTAAACCTGGTTTTATATGATAAGAAAGCTGTTTTATTGTCTTCTTATTCAGACAACAAAACAGCTTATTTATGTGTATTCAAAAGGATTTTAGGTAACTATGTCAGCTCTCACATCTTTTGAATAGTTTTATTAGAAAATCACTTCTTTTTATTTAAAAACGATAAACAAAATAGACAATCATTTTCTCTAGGGCTACCAAAGTGAACATTACAAATGTGGAAACCTTCCTCATACAATCTTGCTAGATTATCATATCCCTCACCAGGTATTTCCGTTGACTGTCCAGAATCGTTAGCTGAATCCGTTTCCTCTTCGGTCAGTTCTAAACGTTTTCGCAAGTGATGATTCTCCACTGCTAATCGATGGTTTTCCTCTAATAATGCACCCAGCTTATCTTTTAAGTCACCGAGCTGCTCATATAATTCGCCTATTCTCTTTTCCATATTCGAAACTTGATCAAAAATCTCTCTATTTTTCACGACATTACACCCCGTTACTTCGTGGCTTCTGCTAAAATAATGCCTTCTTCTATTAGTTCATCTATTGTATATTCAACAATTCGATCGATTTCAGGAACTTCAATTTGTACAAGTTTTTCAAAAATATTAAGAGCTGTGACTTTTCCATAACCATAAGGAGTGTAAATTGGTTCTCCTATATCTGGAAGTTCACGCTTCGCTTCCTCATAATCATCATTTTCATACTTTAGACAACACATTAATCGTCCACATAATCCAGAGATTTTTGCTGGGTTTAATGATAAATTCTGATCTTTTGCCATTTTTATAGAAACTGGTTCAAAATCACCTAGGAATGTAGAACAACATAACATTCTTCCACAAGGTCCTATACCACCAAGCATCTTCGCCTCATCTCTAACCCCGATTTGTCTTAATTCAATACGGGTTTTAAAAATGGCTGCTAGATCTTTTACTAGATTACGAAAATCAACACGACCTTCTGCTGTAAAATAGAAAATAATCTTATTTCGATCAAGTGTATAATCAACGTCTACTAGGTTCATCTCTAATTCATGAGCTTGAATTTTTTCCACGCCTGTTCGAAAAGCTTCTTCTGCTTGTTTTTGATTCTTTGCAACAGTCATTTTGTCTTCATCTGTTGCTATACGTAACACTTTCTTTAAAGGCAGTGTTATATCTTCCTCTTCGACCCGTTTATTTGCAATCACAACTTTCCCAAATTCAATACCACGCACTGTCTCCACAATTACGTAGCTATCTGGTTCAATTTTGTGCTCGCCAGGATCAAAATAATATATTTTACCCGCTTTCTTAAAGCGAATTCCAATTACTTCAATCATTCCATTTCACTCCTGTATTTGAAGCGCAAGCTGTTCCATAACTAATGTAGGATGTACATTTTGCTTTAACTTACGCTTAGCCTGTAAAAGGTTATTTAAAACCGATAATAATTTTTCAGGCGAAAAATGAATAGCGGCTCTTTGTAGTTGTTCACTACTTGGGCTAAAAACGACCATCGATTCTTCTTTTTCTGTATGAAAATAAAGAATATCCTTAAATGCTAATAATAATAAATCAAATCCCAACTCTTGTTCTTTCCTCTCTTTAAAATGAGTAATCCAATGTTGATGGATAAAAAGAAAAACATCTGAAGGTCTTGATTCATATATACTGATTAATTGTAACATTAATTTTCGTGCTTGCGCAAACCACTCATCTTCATTTAACGCAAGTGCCTCGTCTAAATTATTTGTTAATGCACTAATTAATTTTGCATTCGTTTCTGATACTTCATGTTGTTCGATTAGACGTTGCTCAAACTTCCTCGGCTGCAGTGGCTTTAAATCGATAATTTGGCATCGAGAACGAATGGTAGGAATAATAGATTGACTATTTTCCGTTAACATAATTGCTGTTGTTTTTTGACTTGGTTCTTCCAAAAATTTCAATATACGATTGGCCGCATTCAATGTTAAAGTATCTGCTCCAAGGATGATATAAATTTTCTGATTTGATTCTAATCCTGTATACGTAAATTCTTTCTGCAATTTTTCAATTTGCTCTATTTTAATTGATCTCCCATCTGGTTCAATCCAGTGGACATCAGGATGGTTTCTCGATGCGATTCTTCGGCATGTATTACATGTATGACATGGCTCTATATCTGTTTTATTTGGACAAAATAGCACCTTTGCTAGAAGTAGGGCAATGGCCTCTTTCCCTGTTCCTCGCTCACCTTGTAATAAATACGCGTGAGAAACACGACCTTTTCTTATGCTGTTAGTAATCAGCCTACTCGCTAGGGCTTGTACTTCTGCAATTTCTGACCATGTTTGCATAATTGTTTCCCGCCTAACATTCATTCCATCTCCATTTGGAGTAATGCTAAATATATAAATTAATCAGTAGCCCTTTAATCTCTCCTATTAACCCTAATAAGTCTACTGTCTTTTTTTCTTGATTCATCAGTGCATCTGTTAATTCAACTAGTTTTTCATCTATTTCTTTGACAAGTGTTAATTGTCGGCTATGTCCCTCAAGACTAAAATGATGATTTTTATCTAAATCATATCCTTGATAAACTGTTTCTTCTAAAAATCCTTTTACAAGCTTTTTAAATTTCACAAGTTCACGAAACGTACGATACCGAGCAAGTTTATTTCCTTGCTCGGTAATTTTAACCATTAACTGCTGTATTTCTTGTTGTTTCATTTTAAGCGTTTGGGACTGAACTAAGTGATCAAAAGATACTTTGCTCTCTGAATTTGCACGTGTGTGCTGAATGGATTGCACTTGTTTTAAATCATTTGATATTTTCATTACTTCAATCCTCTGCTTTTCTTTCGAATTAAAAATGGAAGAAAGATTCGATTGGTAAGATAAAGACAGTAGCTCCGCCAACCTCTACTTTAACAGGCTTTGGAATATATGAATCTGCATTGCCACCCATTGGTGAAATTGGTGCTACCATTTGTTCGCGCTGTGAACAGTTATCTTTAATGATTTTTAATGCATCATCTACATACTCGTTTTCACAACCAATCATTAAAGTCGTATTCCCTTCTCTCAGGAAACCACCAGTTGTCGCTAGTTTTGTCGTTCTAAAGTTTTCACCACTTAGTGCATTGATTAGGCGGTTTGAATCCTTGTCTTGTACTACGGCAATAATTAACTTCATAAGCCATGCCTCCTTAAAATGATTTATTTTGTATATGTGTAACAATATGTTGCAATGCTTCCTTCTCAACCTGTTCGATTGTCTGATCAGCGTTGACTACTTGAATACGGTCATGGAATTTCTCTAAAAGAATCAGATATCCCTCATAAACCTTTTTATGGAAAGATAAGCTTTCTAAATCTAAACGATTTTTTTCCCTCTCCTCATTTGCTGAGATTCGCTGTAAGCCTTTTGTTGGTTCGATTTGAAAAAACAATGTTAATGCTGGCATACAGTCCTGGATAGCAAATTGATTGATGGAGAAGACCTCATCCATGCCTAATCCACGAGCATGACCTTGATAAGCAAGGCTACTATCAATAAATCGATCACATAATACTATCTTTCCTCGTTTTAACGCAGGATAAACCTTTTCTACGAGATGCTGGCGACGTGCTGCAGCATATAACAATGCCTCTGTCCTAGCATCCATTTCCGTATTTGCTGGATTAAGAATTACTTTTCTAATCTCCTCAGCAATCGCAATGCCCCCGGGTTCTCGTGTTGTTAGGACATCATATCCCATTTGTTTGAGCTTTTGCTCTAATAGCTGGATGGTAGTTGTTTTACCTGCACCTTCTCCACCCTCGAATGTTATAAAATATCCCTTCACAGCACTTATTCCCCTTTTGTTACTACACATGATGTATATCTTTTATGATCAAAAACTTAGCAAGGCAATCCAATAATAACATTTGATTGCCTTTATTACTCCTTCATCGACTTTCTTCATAAAATCTGCACCGATATCGAAGTAGGATGTTTCTTAAGCTGCAATTTGGAATATTTTAGCTATATCTCACTAAAATATTCTATCGTGAAAAAATACATTTATGCCTTGTTCAATATGTTGATGCTGTATCTTCGCACCCTGTTCAAGGAACTCTTTTACAACATGAACATGTTCATGTGTAATTTTTTCTCCTTTTAAAACAACAGGGATTCCTGGTGGATACGGAATAATTGCTTCCGCCGCTACAAAACCAACTGCCTCTTCTAACCGGATTTCCTTCGTTGGCAACTGAATCATTTCTTCATAGGATAGAGCCAGTGATTGAATCCGTTTTGGGAACAGGTTAGATACATCTATTATATCATGATTTTGGCTATTTTTTAATTTTTCGTTGATTCTTTTTACAGACTTTTTGAAATTAGTAGTCACATCCATTGGCGCTAATCCATGAATAAGCAAAACTTGATTATGTGTAGCTAATTCTGGATAAATTCCTTCCTGCTCTAATAACTCTGCTAATGCAAATCCACTGATTCCATTCTCTGTTTGTAATGTGATTTTCGTTGGGTCATCCTGATCTAATACTGGCAAAACAGTACAAGCAGCTAATTCACTTAAAGTCTCACGTAGCTTATCTACACTGGTTAAAATAAGCTCTATTTGTTCACTTGTTAAATGGGCTAAAAAGTAACGAGCTACATCTAAAGAAGCTAATAAAGGGTAAGAAGGACTGCTGGATTGAAGCATTTGCAAAAAATGTGCAATTCTCTCCTTTTTAATTCGATCAGAATTCACATGTAGATAAGAAGCCATTGTCATTGCTGGTGCCATTTTATGTGCTGATTGTACAACAATATCTGCCCCTTGTGCTAACGCTGATTCCGGAAAAGGAGCTCCTAGAGAAAAATGCACTCCATGTGCCTCATCTACTAAAACAGCCATCTGATGCTGATGAGCCAATTCAATCATCTGACGTAGGGAAGATGCTCTTCCAAAATAATCTGGATACGTTAATACAATAGCTTTTGCCTCTGGATGCTCGTCAATTGCCTGCTTTAAAATTTCTAAAGATGGATAAGTATGACGCTGATATAGCTCATCATAATTAGGAGCAATAAATATTGGCTGAGCACCTGCAAGCTCCAAGCCATTCATCACAGATTTATGACAATTGCGCTGAACAATAATTTTATCTCCACGTGAACAAGCGGCTAAAATCATTGCTAAATTTCCAACTGTGCTACCTCCTACAAGAAAAAAGGTTTGTAGCGCATGAAAATATTCTGAAGCGAGCTGTTCTGCTTCTCTTATAATCCCTTTTGGTGCATGTAAATCATCAAGTCCTGTTAGCTCTGTTAAGTCAATTTTCAATAATGGATTGAAAAATTTCTTCAGATATTCTGGAAAAACAACTCCATTTTTATGACCTGGAACATGAAATGAAACAGGGTGCTTATTACTATATTTCAACAATTGTTCCAAAATAGGCATATGATATTGCTTTTTCTCCATTTGAGTCCTCCTTTTTCAAAATCAAAGGCGCATAATGTACTAGTACATCCTGTACGTCAGAGCCATCTTAGATAAAATATAAAAAAGACGCTTCCATTTTCATAACAGAAGCGTACTTTGTACATCATATATATTCTTATTTCATTTGTTTATATAGCACATATAATATAAATAAAGCCGATCTATTAGTTATTTGCTTGCTCTTGAGCAATGTATGTTTGATGAATGCGTTGACGACCTTCTCTAATACCAGGATGGAATTGGATACTTGCATTGTCACGAGTCCTATGTACTTGTTTTTTCGCTTCGATGATGCTGAATTCGAGATCTGCATTTTTTCCATACTTACGGTTAGCAATAGAGATTCCTGCTAAAGTTCCTTGATCTTTAGCTACTTTACTACTTTCAATTCCTGTAATATTACCTGCAACGAATAAACCATCCACCGGTGTCTCCATTTGTTCATTATGCACAGGAACATGTCCACCAAGTTCCTCAACATATTGGAATGGACAACCAATGACAGCAGCTAATTCAGCAAGTGGATATAGACCACCAGCAATACATACGAAATCTACTTCTACAATTTCCTCTGAGCCCGGAATTACTTCTCCATCTGTAGTTAGATTCGCGAGTGTAACAGATTCTACTTTATCTGTTCCATTAATTTGAATCATAGATTTACGAACATGGATAGGCATATCTCCCATCTTCACGCCGCCTTTTGGAAAGAACTTCACAGCAATATCACGAACTAATGGATTATTTGCAAATTTACTACCAAAACGAATGAATGGAGATGGTGCTAAATGCGCTACTCGAACAAGCCCTTCCATTACTGCTTTAGGATTCGCATGGTGTTTATTTACTGCATTTTTCGCTGGAAGTACCATACTATGTAACTCAACACCAGCTAACTGAAGCTCGATAGCAATTGCTGCGGATAACACATTAACTCCTGCTACAATTCCTTTATTTCCTACACGCACACGATGAACATTTGTCATAACTTGTGCTGCACCAATAGACATAACCCCTGGTAGTGTCCAACCTGGAATTGGTGCTGGTGATTCTGCTGCACCTGTTGCAATTAATAAATTTTCAGAAGGGAATATCCCTTGATTTGTATGTGTATTGAAACCAGTTTCTGTCTTTTCAATATGATGTACAGATACACCGCATTCAATTCTTGTATCAAGCTCTGCAGCACGATCTACAAGTTTCTTTGTTTCCAAAATACCATTCCACCACTCGCCACTTGGCTCTTGATGAAGCTGACCTAGTAATCTTCCACCAGGCTTTGGAAACTCATCTACAACTAACACATCTAAATCTAATTCACGGCAAGAAATCGCGGCTGATAACCCAGCAGGACCAGCTCCGATAATTACAACATCATGCATTCGGGTTACCCCCTTTTTTATAATTTTTTGCATAATCTGCGTAAGTTTTAGGTAAATCTTCTACATCTGGATGTAATGGATGAGGCAATACCTGCCCACTATCTACAGCCATGTTTTCTTCAATTAGAGTTACACAAGCACGGTATCCTTGTTTTCCATTTACTGCTACTCGACACTCAAAGCAGTGACCGATATTACAGTAAATACTACGCGGATTTCCAGTAGCTTCTTGAACACGAAGTTTACGAATACCATTGGCTAATAAGGCAGATGCAATTGTATCTCCCTCAAAACCTTCGTATTTTTTTCCATCAAAAGTAAATGTTATTTTTTTCGGATTCCCTAAGCTTTCTAGCACAGGATGGTCCATAATACGATTTTTATTCATTTATTTCGTTCCCCCTTAGCCCAGATAATGAAAGTGGACGTACAGGTGGCGATACTTTCAATGGAATATCATGTCCAGGCTTTTCCCCTGTTACCTCTTCTAATACTGCATCTAAAGCCGGACGACATGTACGTCCTCCACAATACCCCATACCAGCTCTTGTTCTAAGTTTGACTTCTCGAGCTGAACAATTATATTTTTGAGCGGTATTTTCTATATCCTCTAGTGCTACCTCTTCACATCTACAAATAATTGTTCGTTCCATAGGATTAAATTCCTCCTTTAATATTACAGTTACACTTGTTTATCTTTTTATAATATAATATATATTAAAATTTGACACGATATTCAACCCTATTCTATCATACTTATGTTAGAATAGAATTGTCTTTTGAATAAAAAGTTTTAAAAAATAATAGTTATTATTTATTTAAGATTCTCCCCGGAATTTATCTTCCTTCAGCACAATATGCTCATCTTCTATAGATGGTGAAATGAAGGGTTATTTTTCTTCCCGTGTAGTGGAAGACTAAACCCTGGCTCTGGCTGAATAAAGGTAAAACTTCCGATAGATGTCACAGATTTTTTATAACCTACAGGACGTGAAGGTTTTTTGATAACTTCATTTACTAAGATGAACGAACAAAAATCTGGACGTAATTAATATATAGAAAGTTAAAGAAAAAGGAGGACTTTTTAACAATGTCTATTAAAAATCAAGCAGAAGTTGCCATTATTGGTGGCGGTATTGTCGGCTGTTCCATTGCATATTATGTGGCAAAAGCTGGAATTGATTGTATGTTAATTGAAAAAAACGATATCGCAAGTGGTACCTCATCAAAATGTGATGGGAATATTACTATTGTAGATAAGGATCCTGGTTTTGATAGTTTAATGTCTCTTAAAAGTCAAGAATTAACAGTTGAATTAAAGCCTGATCTAAGAATCCCATTTGAATATCGTGAATCTGGAAGTATCCTTGTATGTGAAAATGATACAGAAATGGAAGCAGCGAAAGATTGGGTTAAAATTCAAACAGAAGCTGGATTAAAATTCAATCTATTAGATCGTTCTGATATCCGCCAAGAGTCTCCTTTCTTTGCAGATGATATTCCTGGTGGACTAGAGTGTGAAACAGACTCTTTAATCAACCCTTACTTATATTGCTATTCTTTAATTGATCATGCAAAGGGTAATGGACTAAAGCTTCATACACAATCAGAAGTTACTTCGATTAAAAAAGATGGCGACTTTATTATTGAAACAACAAACGGAACATTCCGTGCGAAAAAAGTTGTTAACGCATCTGGAGTTTGGGCTCCATTTATTGGAGAAATGCTAGGTTTAGATATTCCTATTATTCCAAGAAAAGGACATATTCTAGTTGGTTCTAGAAATGAACCAGTTATGATGCGTAATGTTATGGAATTTGGTTATTTAATGAACAAATTTGGTCGTGAAAGAATTACAGATGCACGAACTGCTGAACATGGGGTTGCACTTGTATTCGAACCAACAGAAAGCCAAAACTTCTTATTAGGAAGTAGCCGTCAATTTGTAGGCTATGATGGAAGAATTGATATTAATGTTGTTAAAACAATGGCAATGCGTACATTAAGATTCTTCCCAAAAATGAATGATTTCAATATTATTCGTACGTATACTGGCTTCAGACCTTGGACAGAAGACCATTTACCAATTGTATCTGCTGTTGAAGAAATTCCTGGATTCTACATTGCAGCTGGACATGAAGGAGATGGAATTAGTTTAGCAACAGTAACAGGTAAATTAATTGAAGAACTAATTCAAGAAAAATCCGATACAATTATCCCTACAGAACCATTAAGGTTCAGCCGTTTCAAAGAAAAAGCAGCTGTAAAACAATAAAGAACGAAAAAATAAAAAAAGATAGTTTCCTTTATAGGCGACTATCTTTTTCTATGCGTTAAGAAATTATAAAAGTTTTGCACAAATCTGTTCTTATTCAGAGCTAGCGTTGTCTAGCTCTGCGCTTTTCGTTTTGCTTTTATGTTTTTTAAAATAACTAAAAGGATACCCCATCTAAAGATAGGCGATGCACATTCTTCAGTCTGTGTACATAATCATCATATTGTTCTTGTTGTGGATCAGCACTAACTATTTGTTGCTCACATGATTCGCAAATAAAAGCACTAATAATTCGAATTCCTTCTTCCTTCTTTACATCACAAATACAACAACTATCTACTCCTACGCTAGCAATCATTTCCCTTTCCACCTCCGTTAGCTAGTATTCTCCTAATCTAACGAATTTATACCTGCATTACTTATTTGAATCATACATTATATGCTATGTTTCAATATCTTGTTCCTATACAAGAAAAATGATCTACTAACAAAGTTTTTGCACCTTACGCCAGTCCTTAGCGACGCTGTTTGTGAATGAATTCAAGGAAAAATAATTCTCACTTTACTGTTACAGCCCCACAACCAAAATTAAACATCTGCTGGTGCTGCTTGTCTAAATTCTATTCGTCTGACAATGACAATACTTATTTCATAAAGTCCTATCATTGGAATAAGGACAATTAACTGACTAATAAAGTCTGGTGGCGTAATTAATGCAGAAATAATCCCAAGCGATAGGTAAGACCATTTACGTATCTTCGTCATTGATTCTGTTGTCAAGATACCAATCACTGCTAAAAACATCGCTACAATCGGCAATTCAAATAACAAGCCAAGTGGAATAGTTGTCAGAAGTAAAAAGCTTGCGTACTCTTGAGCTGATACCATTACATTAAAATTAATCGCTCCTAGTGATGTTAAGAAATTATAACTAATTGGATTGACGATAAAATATCCAAATGCGATCCCACCAACAAATAAAAGTAACATAACAGGTGAGTAGAAACTTAAAAACTTGCTTTCTCTTTCAGTTAATCCTGGACTAACAAATTGCCATAAAAAGTGACATAGAAATGGTAAAGCTAGTCCAATTGCAAGTGCTCCTGAAATAGACATGTAAAATTTTACAACTTCTAATGGGCCTAAAATAATCAGTTCATGACCACGCGTTACATATGGAAACCAAAAGTTAATAGTAGAAAGAACCAACACAAAAATCAGTGCAAAAACAATAGCGCCTTTAACTAGCTGCTTTCTTAAGTCTGTTAAATGTTCCATAAACGTTGGTTCTGGCTCTGACTGAGAGGAAGGCTCAAATGAATCCTTATTTGAATCTTTTTGATTTGAATCTTTTTGATTTGAATTTTTTTGGGATTTCTCTTTCTGTGAATCCTTTTTTTCATTTTCAGCTTCATTTTTAGTTTCTGCAGCTTTAGATTCTGATTCTTTTGGACTTTCTTCTTTTTTCGCCTTATCTAGTGGACTCAAAATCTGCTTATTATTACTTTCATAAGGATCCATTTTGTCACCAACTCTCTATGTTATAATTCTTTTTTCTCTTCCTCTTTTACTTTTTCTTCTTTTGTATCTTCTTCAGACATCATATCTCTTGTTGATTTTTTAAACTCCGATAGCGTTTTTCCAACTGCAGAGCCCACTTCTGGTAGCTTTCTTGGACCAAATAAAATTAGCACAATAACTAATATAATAATTAATCCCGGTATACCAATAGCAGCTAATCCACCCATTCTCCTCATCTCCCTCTTTATTAAAACCGTAATTTATACTAGTGAACCACCATCTTTACTGTATTTAATAATCCCTTCTGCACAGCGGTAAGCAAGTGCACCAACTGTTCCTGTTGGGTTATATCCACCATTATGCGCGAAATTTCCTGCACCTACAACAAATAAGTTCTCCGCATCCCAGTGCTGTAAATAATTATTAACTACACTAGTTTCAGGGTCAGCTCCCATAATTGTTCCTCCAGTATTATGCGTCGTTTGGTATGGAACAATGCTGTAATTTTCAATCGGACTATTTGGGACAACGGTGTGAGCACCCATCTCTTCCATAATTTCTGCTGCTCTTGCAGTAATATATTTATGCAGGTTTTTATCTTGTTCCGTAAAATTATACGTCATCTGCACAAGTGGGACACCGTATGCATCTTTATAAGTGCCATCCAATGACAAGAAGTTCTCCTTATGAGGCATAGATGCACCCTGTGTTCCAACACTCAATGATCGGGTAAAATTATGAATAGATTGTTTCTTAAATTCTGGTCCCCATGTAGGTACATCTGGCAAAGTACGATTTGAGGCTATTGGTCTTACTCCCGGTTGTGTAATTGACATACTACCACCATGAATAAAGTCTAAATCACTATGGTCGAAGTTATCACCATTGAAATCATCAATCGTCATACCAAGTGCTCCTGCTCCCATAAATGTGTTCATCTGTTCATCAAAGTAGCCAGTCGCTCCAGGTAGTATTTGATAACAATAATTTTTACCCAGTGTTCCTCTTCCAGTATCAGGGTCATACTGTTCACCAATATCAGACACCATTAATAATTTTGCATTGTTAAAGACATAGCTTGTTAATACGACTACTTCAGCAGGTTGAATAACTTCTTCCCCTGATTGCGTATCAATGTATTTAACACCTGTCACTTTATCTCCATTTTTTAAAACTTCTGTTACATTCGCATGAAAGTGAATTTCAAAGTTTCCTGTTTTAAGTGCTGTAGGGATAACAGTAACTTCTGGTGAAGATTTTGCACCATATTCGCAACCAAATCGTTCACAGAAACCACAATATTGACATGCATTAATTGTTTCCCCATCTGGGTTTTCATACGTTTCAGATAGGTTGGCAGATGGTAACATGAATGGTGAATATCCTAAGCTTTCTGTTGCTTTTTCAAATTTCTTCAGGATTGGTGTTTTTTTCATTGCTGGTGTTGGAAAGTCAGCTGAACGATGACCAGCAAAAGGATTTTTCCCATCTCCAGAAATTCCTGCCACTAGTTCATACTGATAGAAATAGGGCTCTAATTCATCATATGTAATGCCCCAATCTTGCAAAAGATAATCTGATGAAAGCTTATCTTTTCCATATTTCTCATCGGTTAATGTTTTAATTTCAAAATCATAAGGTAAGAAGCGCCACACATGTCCATTCCAATGCGTTCCTGATCCTCCTAATCCTTCTCCTAATAAAAAGGAACCTAATTGTCTCATTGGCAAAGCACGCATCGAGCGGTCGTTTCTAAATGTAATCGTTTCTTTCGATACATCTTGCATTAATTCGTAACGAATACCATAGCGAAGCTCATCATGGACACGTAAAAAATCTTCTGTTCCTCTTTCTTTTCCTCGTTCTAAACCAGCTACTTTCAACCCGGCTTTTGCACATTCAGCAGCGATTATTCCACCTGTCCAGCCTAATCCAACTACTGCAACATCTACTTTATCTAATGTTTTTGCCATGTTCTGTTCCCTCCTAGTGGTCCATGCTACTTAATGATTGTGGTTCAATTTTCATAAATTCTTCACTTTCAATTTCTGATATATACGCCATCTGGTGACCTGGGAAATCCTTCATTCTCCATCCATCCATATTTATATTTCCGTTATAAAGTGGATCAGCATAAGCACCTTCTAATGTTGCTTGACGTAGCATTTGGAAAAATGTAGAAGACGAAATACCTTTCATCTCTACTTCGTCTTTTTGGAAAGCTGTAAGAATCTCATCCATTTGCTCCCCTTCTAAGTTAGCGAATCCATCATCAAATCTGCTTCTTGCTTCTTCTTCAATTTTTTTAATTCCTTGTAAGAAAGCCTCAGCTCGGGTTAAACGACTTTGATACCCTTGTGTTGGTGCTCCCTCATAAAAAGGACCTTGCCTGTACTCCCTAGCATTTTGTCCATAACCTCCAGCTAACTGGTTGTCAATAAAATAAGGTACTCCGAGGCCAATGGCTCCAGGGCCTAAATCATCCTCTGGGAAAATACGTTCAACTGCTTGAGAAAGAACGTTGAATTCATTGTTAGTCGTGAAAAACATCCGACCGCGATTTTCTACCCCTTGATGTCCTGTTTCATGTCCCTCTTCTGATCCTGTTTGATCTGCACCTTGCTTAATGTTATATCCTACGAGTCCTCCTATGAGTCCTCCACCAACTACAGCTCCTGTAGCTATACCAGTTGTTTTAAGGAAATCACGTCTTGATACACCCTTTTTCTTCTCTGCCATTTTAATCCCCTCCTTCTTATTTAGTAATAAATTATACACCTGATTTTTAACTGTTTCAAGAATTGAGACGCTAATATCAGAAAATTACAATGATATCATATATATGGGATTTATTATAAAAAAGCATGTCCCTCTCAAACCCTAGAAACAAAAAATCAATAGTATTACTGTACTCAATGGTTGTCCACTCCAGCTTGAAGACACTCATAGTACTGTTATTGTTTTCCCTTATATATTAAGTTGTAATCAAGTAATCCTAAGAAATAAACATAGAATCTTTACTGAACTTTACCCAAACAAAAAACAGTTCGCTTATATTGTCATCATTACGAACTGTTTTTATTCATCTACTCAGAAATTTAATTAGTTAGATCGTTCTTGGCGTGCTCATTTATAATTTTTTAACTTCTTACGCTGATTTTTCTACTATTAGGCAATAAAAACTTTACACAGCGAATTTAATAAGCGTTAAAAATTATATTTATCAGCTTATGTCACTAAAAATATTTGCATTGCAGCTAATGAGACAACCCCCAGAATACCGAGAAAGCCTGAGATGAAGACCGTAAATAAATTAATTGGAATATGCAATCCAAATTCCCCACCAAACACATTAAAAAAGAATAAAAAAAGCACTCCAATTCCTAACTTTATCAAACTTTGGCCTACAAATTTTGTTGGCTTTGGAGGCGCTCCAATAAAGAATAATACAATAATCAACACTACCATCACTGCAATAACAATGGTTGAAGTCAAATAAATAACCCCCTTTTCTCAGCAATTAAGAATACGACCGTAAAAACACTGGACTGACTCCTTCATTAGCTTATGAAACAAGGGGGGTATTTAGAACTTCTCTAGCGGTAGCGAAAAGCACTTACTTTTCGTATTTTAGCTTCCCTAATTAGACACATATATTTCGCTTGAGAAACACCGAGAAAGAATAAATTAAAATCGGATGGCTCAATACTTTGTTCAACAATTGCCCTCTGTTGCTTCCATTCTCGCTCTATCCGGAATAAGGCATTTAATAATTGTTGATCTACATGTTCTTTCTTTACACGTTTTCTCATATCCTCACCTAACCTTTTTTAGAAATATCTTCTAAAAGTATTACGTTTTTGATTTTTTGCTCAAGCCTGCTTGAAAGTTTTGTGTCTTTTACATTAATAGTGCATGTTCAAAAAGTCCGATAGTCCTCTTTTTGAAAAAAATATTATAGCTCTCTTCTTCCCTCTAACGATTTTGCTAATGTTACTTCATCCGCATATTCCAAATCTCCACCAACTGGAAGACCATGTGCAATTCTTGTTGTTTTTATTCCAGATGGCTTTACCAATCTAGAAATATACATTGCTGTTGCTTCTCCCTCAATATTTGGATTTGTTGCTAAAATCAATTCTTTTACATTTTCATCTTTTAAACGATTAATTAAGCTTGGGACATTGATGTCTTCTGGTCCAATCCCATCCATTGGAGAAATCACACCGTTAAGCACATGATATTTCCCACGAAATTCCTTCATTTTTTCCATTGCAATAACATCTTTTGGATCCTCTACTACACAAATAATAGATTCGTCACGGGATTGATCCTGACAAATCGAACAAGGATCCTGGTCCGTAATATGGCCACAGACAGAACAATGTGTTAGCTCGCGTTTTGCACTGACCAAGGAATTAGCAAAGCTTAATACATCATCGTCTTTCATATTGATGACAAAAAAAGCCAGGCGGACTGCTGTCTTCGGCCCAATCCCTGGCAATTTTGTAAAACTATCTATTAGTTTAGATATTGGTTCTGGATAGTACATTAAAGCGCCTCCTAGAACATTCCAGGCATGTTTAAGCCTTTAGTGAATTGTCCCATTACTGCATTTGTTTTCTCATCTACTTGATTTAACACTTCATTTGTTGCTGTAATAATTAAATCCTGTAGCATTTCTATATCGTCTGGATCAACAACTTCTTCTTTAATTTGTACATCAGTAATTTCTTTTTTACCGTTTGCAGTAACAGTAACCATTCCGCCGCCAACAGATGCCTCAAAAGTCATTTCATGTAACTCTTCTTGTGCCTGCATCATTTTCTTTTGCATTTTCTGCATTTGTTTCATCATGTTTCCCATATTACCCATGCCTTTCATTGGTAACAGCCTCCTTAAAAATAACTTCTTTTTTATTAAAATAAATGGATTCGACCATATTAAATCAAACATATTGTAGTCGTTCCATGTCCTTCTATCAACAATTAGCTTTGTTTAAGAAATACATCCACTGGAATTAATCATTAACTTCAATTAATTCATCACCAAAAAGTTTACGTGCTTCTTCTACTAATGGATCTTGTTCTTCTTGTTTTGGTGTATCTTGATTTGCTAAGTAATCTTTACGCACTTCTGGCCAATCTTTAGCTGGTATTGGGACGATAGATAATCTTTTCCCTAATGCATTTTCTAATGTTGATTCAATTACTTCTCGATTATCTACGAATAACGAGCAATGGATCTCATAACGGAATGCGACAACTAAACCTCGCTCTGAAGCAGCAGCTGGCTTACTATCTTGAATAGTTGCATGTGCTGGAGCATTGATTGCCTTTAATTGACTTAAAAAGGAAACCCATTTTGTATTAACTTCTTGTAATGCAGCTTTTTCCGCTTCATTTAAAATCATACGTATTTGCTCATATGGAATTTTAAAACGATTTGCCTTAGCCATCTTTCGCGTAGGACGACTTGCCTCTCCTTTAGCATTTGCTTCTGCTACCGGAGCTTGCCTTAACACTGTTAATTCCTTCTCTAATCCCGCTAAACGATTAGTTAATTTAGCCATGGCATCTGAATCAACAGAAGCTGTTTCTCCTTGTACTTCTTTATATGGATTTGTAATCGATAAAATTGCAATTTCAATGAATACTTTCGGACTATTTGTCCATTTAATTTCCTGCTGACATTGATTTAATTGCATCATCGCTTGTTGAATCCAATTGATAGAGACAGATGTAGCTAGTTTTTCAAAAGCTGTATCGACTCGAGCCCGTTCCAGCATATTTTCTAATGATGGTGCACTCTTATATAAGAGTAAGTCCCTTAGGAAATAAATCAAATCATAAACAAATCGCCCAGGGTCTTTTCCATTCTGAATTAATTCGTCTAATAGGTGTAATGCGGTTTTGACATCCTGTTGATGCATTGCTTCAACAATGTCTGTTAGAATCTGCTGTGACACTCCACCAGTTACTGCTAGTACATCTTCTATATCAATTTCTGTTTCCGCATAAGATATTGTTTGATCTAATATGCTAAGTGCATCACGCATTCCGCCTTCTGCTGCTAGCGCAATTACCTCTAATGCTGCATCAGTAATCTTGATATTTTCTTCTGATGTTATGTGCTTCATACGTTCAATCATCACTTTATTCCCAACAGGCTTAAAATCAAAACGTTGGCAACGTGACATAATCGTAACAGGAATCTTATGAGGTTCTGTAGTTGCCAATATAAACACAACATGTTTTGGAGGCTCCTCTAATGTTTTCAACAATGCATTAAATGCATTTACCGAAATCATATGAACCTCATCAATAATGTATACTTTATATGGAACAACACTAGAAGCATATTTTACTTTATCACGAATTTCACGAATATGATCGACACTTGTATTTGATGCTGCATCAATTTCAATTACATCAGATATTGAGCCATCCAAAATTCCCCGACAAGCTGCACATTGATTACAAGGTTCTCTTGTAGGTGCTGCCTCACAGTTAATTGCTTGCGCAAAAATTTTAGCAGCACTTGTCTTTCCTGTTCCCCGAGGCCCAGAAAATAAATAAGCATGCGAAAATTTCCCTTGCTCTATCGCGTTTTGTAATGTTCTTGTTATATGTGATTGTCCAACTAAATCCGCAAATGTTCTCGGTCTCCATACGCGATATAATGCTTGATACGCCATAATGCACGATCCTTTCCATGAATTCTTATTAATTATACCTGAACAGAGGGCAAATTGTGAACCATAGTGAATAAAAGATTCTCCTTTTCTTTCTTTTCTCACTGGTAGACTGGTTAGATCCTTTCTTGAAGCTCGTTAAATTCTCCTTCTCTTCTTTAGTCGCTATTTACTTATATATTTGTTCATAGATTTGACAAAAATTAAATATAATAATTCTTTTCTAATAAAAATTCGTCTATTTTACTATTTCTATTTTCCCAGATTCCTTATACCTACATGTCTTACTAGATTTCTAGCTCTATTTTTCAGTGCAAAATCCTTGTATACCATTGAAAAAACGGCTATCATTTACCGTTGACAACTAATTATTCGGGCACTATAATCAATTGGTAGCTCTAATAACGTAACCTTTTTACGTCAGAACTATCAGAAAAATTTAAAAATATACTTTGAAGTCTTTCAAATGCACTTGGCATACCCAATGGTCATTTGTCAGAACTTACTGACTTTTTAACGAAAAAAAAAGGGAGAGATCTATATGGATGTACAAACTTTATTAAAAGAAGTAGAAGAATTATATCCAAAAATGGTTGAGATTCGTAGATATTTACACCAAAATCCAGAACTATCTTTCAAGGAAGAGCGCACAGCAAAATTTATCGCTGATTATTTAACAGACTTAGATATTGAAGTACAAACAAAGGTTGGCGAAAATGGTGTTGTTGGTCTTTTACGTGGTAAAAAAGAAGGAAAAACAATTGCTATTCGTGCAGACTTCGATGCACTACCAATTCAAGACGAAAAAGATGTTCCATACAAATCAACTGTCAAAGACGTAATGCATGCATGCGGGCATGATGGACATACCGCAACATTGCTTGCAGCTGCAACAGTACTTGCTAAACACCGTGATGAATTAGCAGGAAATGTTGTATTCCTTCATCAACATGCTGAAGAACAATTTCCAGGTGGAGCAAAATCAATGATTGAAGCTGGATGTTTAGATGGTGTAGACATTGTTATAGGTTCACATTTACAAAGTACATTACCAGCTGGTGTTGTTTATTATCGTGAAGGGTATACAATGGCTTCTGCTGATATGTTTAATATTACTATTTCTGGAAAAGGTGGACATGGAGCTTCACCACATGAAACTGTAGACCCATTAGTAATTGGTAGTCAGCTTGTAACAAATCTACAACAAATTGTAAGCCGTAACGTAGATCCTATTCAATCTGCAGTAATTACAGTAGGTTCTTTCCACTCTGGTGAAGCACCCAACGTTATTCCAGATACAGCTGTTATTACAGGTTCTGTTCGTTCATATGATCCAGAAATTCGTGATTTATTAGAAAATCGTATTAAACAGCTAACAGAGTCAACTTGCGCAGCAAATGGTGCTACATGTGAAATTAAGTATGACAGAGGCTATGCATCTGTTTATAACCATCCTACTGAAACAAAATATATTAAAGATATTGCTACAGAAGTTCTCGGTGAGGAAAATGTAAAAGAAATCGAACCGAAAATGGGAAGCGAAGATTTTGGTTATTTCATTCAGGAAAAACCAGGAACTTTCTTCTTTACCGGAGCTCGTCTAAGCGACTCTGAGCGTGTATATCCACACCATCACCCTCGTTTTGACTTTGATGAGGAAGCAATGATTTCTACTGCTAAAGTATTTGTGGCAGCTGTTGCTAAATTAAATGATTAATTTTTATAAAAGTGCGTGTTCAAAAAGGTCAGTAAAAAGGACCGTCATCGGTTAAGTACGCAACGTCACGAGAGCAATACCGATACTAGCACATCGTGTCCGTCGAAAGTTCAAGACAGCGTAGCTTAGAGTAGCGGACTTCTACAGGATGTGGTGACTTCTGTGTTGCCCGCAGGACGTGTCGGAACTTAGTCGAAGTTCCACTGCTTACCGTGTCATTTTTGTTGGACTTTTTGAACAACCTCTAAAAGGAATTTTAAAGGAGTGATGTCTATTCGATTGGCATTTTCACACATCCCATTTCCAATTCCTGTCATAGACGGAATTGATATCATATGAATCAAAAATAGACAAACTAAGAAAGAATTGTGAGGAATTAGATAAAATGAAATCAATGAAAAAAGGACTATTCATCCTACTATTAGTATTAATTGCTGCATTGGTTGGATGTAGTTCAGATGACAACAATAATGATGGAGATAATAACGGCTCAGATAATAATACTGCTGGTGAACCACAAGAAGGTGGCGTATTAAAAATTGCTCTAGATGCACAACCACCTAATATGGATGTCCCATCAACTCCTGCAACAGCTTCTAGAGATACAGGAAGATTAATATTCGAATCACTTGTTACAACAGATGCAGACTATAAAGCAGTACCTATGCTAGCTGAAGAAATTGACATTAGCGACGATAGTAAAGTATACACATTTAAATTAAGAGAAGGCGTTAAATTCCATAATGGGAAAGAAATGACTTCTGAAGATGTAGTCGCTTCTATGGAACGCTGGTTAGAAAAATCAACGATTACAGGTACTATCTTTAATGGTGCAACATGGGAAGCACAAGATGATTACACAGTTGTTTTAACATTAGAAGAATCTTCTTCTTTAACATTAGATACAATTGCTTCAGCAAAAATGGCTTCAGCAATTATGCCAAAAGAAGTTGTAGAATCTGCTCCTGCTGAAGGTGTAGATGAATATATTGGAACTGGTCCATACAAATTTGTTGAATGGAAACAAGATCAATACATCTTATTTGAAAGATTTGATGATTATCAAGCAGTAGAGGAAGAAGCAAGTGGATTATCTGGTAAAAAGGTAGCTTATTTCGATGAAATTTACTTCTATATTGTTCCAGATACATCAACTCGTTTAGCTGGTTTACAAACTGGAGAATATGATTTTGCATTTGGTATGCCTTATGATAGCTATGATCAATTATTAAGCAATGATGACCTAGATACTATTTTAACACCATCTGCAAACGAATTTATTCACTTTAACAAAAACCATGGAATTACAGAAGATGTTAATATTAGAAAAGCTATTAATGCAGCTTTAGATAATGAAGAAATCATGATGGCTGCTTTCCCTAACACAGATTTTTACTGGTTAGATTCTGGTTATATGGATGTAAATATGACAAACTGGGCAAGTGAAGCTGGTAGTGAGCATTACAACCTTGCTGATTTAGACTTAGCAAAAGAATATTTAAAAGAAGCTGGATATAATAATGAAGAGCTGCGCATTATGGTAACTCGTGATTATGATCACCATTATAATGCTGGTGTTGTTGTTCATGAACAACTTAAAAACGCTGGAATTAATGCTGTATTAGATGTATATGACTGGCCAACCTTTAATGATAAAATGCAAAGTAAACTTGAAGATTGGGATATTTTCGTAGTATCCTCTTCTACAGTAAGTACTCCACCACAGTTATTAGCATTAAGTCCGACTTTTGCTGGTGGGCTAGATGACGAGAAATCTCAAGATTTAATGAAACAAATTGAAACGGCTCCTACCCTAGAAGAAGCACAAGCGCTTTGGGATGAGCTACAAGGTTATTCTTGGGAAGAAACAATGCCAATTGTAAACATTGGTGGATATAACAATTTATTCGGTTTAAGAGCAAATGTTGAAGGTGTAACAGCATACACTGGTCCAGTATTCTGGAATGCATATTTCACTGATTAAATAATTGAGTAGGAAGCTAAACATTAATTGATTAGTTATCCTCTCAGTAGAAGAATTTCACCTAAGGTTTACAGCCCATCGCCCAATGTGAGAATGAATTTGACTCCCATTGGGCGATTTTAATTTTCTATCTTTCTACTTCTTAACATTTTGTATTTGCGCATTGTCCATTTTATCAGACGTTGATTTAGGAACTCCATAGTATATAATACAGAGAAAGGTGAATATTCCAATCGTCCTCTTAAAATAGAATTGATACTTTCTGCTATCATCTCAATTGTACTACCGCTTCTTTTTAATCTTTAATCTTAAGGATTTTCTAATGTTTCGCTGACAGCGGGTAAAAATTAATTGTAGATGACCAATAAAGAAGAGACATTCTTATTGAGGCTAATTGAGAAGATAAACATAACACCTAAGAGAAAAAATCACTAAAATAAGGAATTGAGGAAAACAGAGATGAGACGAGTTAAGAATGTATTATTTGTTATGTTACTTGGTTTAATCCTTACATTAACAGCATGTAGCTCTAATAAGGATCAAAACAATACAGACCAATCAGATAATACAACTAGTAAAGGAAACAAGATAAGCAGAGAAGATGTAGAAGGTGGAACATTAAAAATTGCTCTAGATGGACAACCTCCAAATTTAGATGCACCATCAACACCTGCTACATCAACGAGAGACACAACTAGAATGATGTTTGAAACACTTTTAACAACAGATGAGAATTATCAAGCAGTTCCTATGCTTGCTGAGTCTGTTGATGTCAGCGAAGATAGTAAGGTGTATACATTTAAATTAAGAGAAGGTGTTTCTTTTCATAACGAAAAAGAAATGACCTCTGAAGATGTCATCGCATCCATGGAATATTGGTTAGAAAAATCGACGATTACAGGTTCTATTTTTGAAGGAGCAACATGGACTGCTACAGACGATTATACGGTTGTTTTAGAACTTACTGAATCTTCTTCTTTGACATTAGATACATTAGCCTCAGCCAAGATGGCTGCAGTAATTATGCCTAAGGAAGTCGTGGAGGCAGCACCTCCTGAAGGAATAGATGACTATATTGGAACAGGTCCTTACAAATTTGTAGAATGGCAACAAGATCAATACATTCATTTTACAAAATTTGAAGATTATCAGCCTGTAGAAGATGAAGCAAGTGGATTAGCTGGTAAAAAAGTCGCTCATTTTGATGATGTCTACTTTTATATCGTTCCAGATGCATCCACTCGTTTAGCTGGCTTACAAACAGGCGAATACGATTTTGCTTATAATTTACCTTATGACAGTTATGATCAATTAGAGAGTCATCCTGATATTCATTCAATCCTTACACCGTCAGCCAATGAATTTTTACTTTATAATAAAAACTATGGCATAACCAAGGATTACAAAATAAGACAAGCGATTAATGCGGCATTAAACAATGAAGAAATTATGATGGCGGCCTTTCCGAATCAAGACTTTTTCTGGCTTGACTCCGGCTATATGGATGTCAATATCGTAAACTGGGCAAGTACTGCAGGAAATGAATTTTATAACATGGATGATCAAGAATTAGCGAAACAATATTTAGAAGAAGCGGGTTACAACGGTGAAGAGATCAGAATCATGGCAACCCGAGATTACGACTATCACTATAATGCTGCTGTTGTAGTTCATGACCAACTGACAAACATTGGAATCAATGCTGTTCTAGATGTTTATGATTGGCCAACTTTTAACGAAAAAGCCACTCAAGGTCTTGAAGAATGGGATGTTTTACTCTCATCATCATCAACAGTCAGTACACCACCACAATTGATAGCACTAAGCCCTTCATTTGCAGGTGGGGTTGGCGATCCGAAAGTCATTGAAGATATGCAAGCTATTGAAACAGCACCTACTTTAGAAGAAGCTCAAGAGCTATGGGATAATCTACAAGGTTATGCGTGGGAAGAGCTACTCCCAATCGTTAATATTGGCGGCTTTAATAGCTTATATGCTCATAGAAATAACATGGAAGGCATTTCAGCTTTCTCTGGACCAGTATTCTGGAACGCATATTTTACTGATTAAATACCAAAAACAAGAAAACTCCCCCTAAAGTAGACAGATTAAAAATCTGTTTGCCTTAGGGGGATCTTTCTTTAGAAAGCTATTGAAATAAACTATATAGTATCTTGATGGTTCAATATCCTCCATCAAGATAAAAGAATTCCTTAAAATGTTACATTAAATAAAAAAACATTATCACAAGAACAAAACTTGGATAATGTTATAATTGATTATTTTTATGATATTTGCCGCGCACCCATCGTCGATGTGAAGACCCCAAGCGTTACTTAAGTTCATGGCTCGGTTTAGGCAACCCTACGGCACACAGAAATGACCACTTACTGCTGCTTCCTTCCGGACCTGACAGGGTTCATGGGTTCCTATTGCGTAGGACCTGAACGTCAACACCAATTCCTTAAGGCAGTCCCTACAGACGACTCACCTCGGATGGGAATTCAGCCTCGCTACAGCGGATTGCAAGTACAGGGCACCGCTACCTCCCCACCTAGCGCGACAATTTATATTATATCTTTTTTCCAAAGATAATGCAATGAAGATCTCATCTCTTCCAAAAAATTCTAGTTATTGCAATTCATCTGACTGTCTTTTCTTGTTTTGATTTTTCCTTTTGCTCCTTAACTCTTGGAAAAACTGAGTTAATATCATACTGCATTCCTCTTGTAAAACACCGCTTGTAAGCTCTACCTGATGATTAAATCGTGGCTCTTCTAAAATATTTAAAATACTTCCTGCACAGCCTGCTTTCCCGTCTAACGCACCAAAAACCACACGTTTTATACGTGATTGAACAATCGCTCCTGCACACATCTGACAAGGTTCTAGTGTCACATATAAAGTACAATCCTCTAATCTCCAAGTACCTAATTTCTGATTAGCCTTCTCTATTGCAATTAGCTCGGCATGTGATAAGGATAATTGTGATGTTTCTCGTTGGTTATAGCCTGTTGCAATAATTTCATTACCATACACAATCACGGCACCAATTGGAACCTCGTTAATTGCTAATGCTTTCTTTGCTTCTTCTAATGCCACGCGCATAAAATGTTTATCCATTATAATCAGCCTTTGTCATTTTTAATCAATTCATCATATTTAAGTGCTTCAACTCATAAATTATATATACCTACTAAAATAAGGAGGGGTATCATTTGCAAATTCATGTTGTTCAAAGTGGCGATAGTCTATACAACATTGCTCGTACATATCATGTAGCAGTCGATACACTGATTACGGCTAATGAATTAGCTACACCTGATCAATTGGTTGTTGGTCAAACATTAGTTATCCCCATCATAGGACAATTTTACTTCATTCAACCAAATGATACATTAACAATGATAGCACAAAAATTTGGAATTTCCCCAGCACAATTAGCAGCCATTAATCATATTTCCATGAATCAAACATTACAAGTTGGTATGCGTTTATATATTCCGCCGCTTCCTAAAAGCGAAATTACATCACTAGGATATGTAGAGCCTATGGGAGATAGTGTATCAGAAATACTAAAAAATGCGGTTGAGAAAACATCACCAAAATTAACTTTTTTATCCTTATTTAGTTACACAATGAACAGGGATGGCACATTAAATTCTCCCCCACAAAATAATCTTAAACAAATTGCAACAGCAAATAAAACAGCTATGTCAATGGCTATCACAAATATTGAAGAGGGCTCATTTAGTACAGAATTAATTCATATTATTTTAACTGTGCAAGCAGTCCAAAATAATTTACTTGATCAAATTGTCAATACTGCCTTAACTAATGAGTTTCGAGAAGTACATTTCGACTTTGAATTTATTCAACCTGAGGACCGGGAAGCATACAATCTCTTTTTACGTAAAGCAAAGGATCGCCTTTCACAGGCGGGTTTATTAATGTCTACAGCGCTAGCACCTAAAACAAGCGCGACACAAGAAGGTTTATTATATGAGGCACATGATTATAAAGCGCACGGAGAAATTGCTGATTTCGTTGTTTTAATGACTTATGAGTGGGGTTATAGTGCTGGACCACCTTTACCAGTATCCCCGATTGATCAAGTCAGAAGAGTCGTGGATTACGCCTTAACTGAAATCCCAGCTGATAAAATTCTATTAGGGCAAAACCTCTATGGATATGACTGGACACTTCCATTTGTTCCTGGCGGAGAATTAGCACGAGCCATTAGTCCACAGCAAGCAATTGATATCGCTCGCCAATTTCGAGCTGAAATTCAGTATGATTATGTAGCACAAGCACCGTTTTTTAAATATACAGATCAGCAAGGGAGAATACATGAAGTATGGTTTGAAGATGCTCGATCTATTCAAGCTAAATTTGATTTAATTAAAGAAAAGCAACTACGAGGTATTGCCTATTGGAAACTAGGCTTAGCGTTCCCGCAAAATTGGCTTCTTTTGGGAGATAATTTTACGATAAGAAAAATTTAAATAAACCAACGGAGCGTATCGCACAGCTCCGTTGGTTTATTTAAAATATTATTTTTCTTGAGCTTCTTTTCCCAATTCTATTGATCTTGCTTGTGCACTTTTAATACATTCAATAATCGATTCAGCAAAACCATGCTTTTGTAATGTTTTAACACCTGATTCTGTAGTTCCAGAAGGGCTTGTTACTTTCTTTCTTAAGGTAGCTGCTGATTCCCCAGACTGTTTTAACATCTCACCAGCACCTATTACTGTTTGAACAATTAAATCCATCGCAGTTTCTTTATTTAATCCTATTTCTACTGCTGCTTGCTCCATAGCTTCTACAAGATAATAAACATATGCAGGGCCACTTCCTGATACAGCAGTTACTGCATGTAAATCTTCTTCTTTGCTTACAACAGTCGTACCAATAGTTTGGAATAATTCTATACTAGCCTGGAGATGGTTATCTGTAGCATAGCTTCCTTTTGCAACTGCAGTCGCAGCATAACCAATGGAAGCCGATGTATTTGGCATCGCTCGAATGACTGGGGCATCATTACCAAGCAATGTTGATATATAGGTTGTAGATATACCAGCTACAACAGAAATAATTAACTGGTTCTCTTTAATCATTTCCTTATATGTCAAAAGTGCCTCTTTTAAATCATAAGGTTTCATAGAAAGCACAATAATATCAGCATCTTTTATTAAAGCTGATTTTTCCTGTACACAGTTAATTTTAAAATGCTCGGAAAGATAATCTAATCGTTCTTTATTATTTTTATTTATCACATGAATTTGTTTACTATCTAAAAAGTTCTTATTAAGCATTCCAGAAATGATTGCTTCCGTCATCGATCCTGCGCCAATAAAGGCTATTTTATTAAACAATGAACTCGATCTCCTTTTTCATTTATATGAATAATTTATTTTTTCACATAAAAAAACTCATCCCATCCTTAAATAAAAGGACGGAATGAGACTATTTCCGTGGTACCACCTAATTTGACATCTAATATGTCCACTCATTATTTGATAACGCAGTCTGCACTGCGGTTAGCTTTTTCCTAACTGCTCCCAGGTAGGTTCAATTATGTTTATTGCTATGGAATCTTTCAGCCGCTGAATTCCACTCTCTTTTGCTAAACGATAATTTACTGGTCTGTTCATCGCTATATAAATTAATGATATTGTTCGTAATATATCCTTTACCCCCCGAAAAGTCAAGAGGTTGAAGAAAGAAAAGCGTAAAGATTACTCCCCATTCTTTGGGGTGATTCAAGTTAGTTAAACTTCTTTCTTCCTTATAAAAAAACCGCTACAATGTAACGGTTTAAATTGTTAAATATTAAAATGGAGGAGGAAGAGGGATTCGAACCCCCGCGGGCTTTGACACCCCTTTCGGTTTTCAAGACCGACCCCTTCAACCAGACTTGGGTATTCCTCCGTATGTATATGAAAATGAAGCACATAAAATAATATACAATATTACTTTTTAAATGTCAACAACTCTTTTTATTATATTTATTTCATCTAGTATAGCTATAAAAAAGCTCTCTCATACTATGCAATATGGAGAGCTTTACTATTATTTAATTACTTCAATACCACCCATATAAGGTCGTAGCACTTCTGGTACAATAACAGATCCATCTGCTTGCTGATAATTTTCTAAAATAGCAGCCAATGTTCGACCAACTGCTAAACCAGATCCATTTAATGTGTGTACATATTCTGGCTTACCTGTTTCTGGATTACGGTAACGAATCCCTGCACGTCGAGCGTGGAAGGTTTCAAAATTAGAACAAGAAGAGATTTCACGGTATACACCTTGAGTAGGAATCCAAACCTCAATATCGTACTTCTTCGCCGCAGTAAACCCTAAATCACCTGTACACATGCTCATTACACGATACGGAAGCTTTAGAAGCTGTAATACCTTTTCAGCATTACCGGTAAGTTCTTCTAGTCTTTGATATGATTCTTCTGGTTTCGCTAATTCAACTAATTCAACTTTATTAAATTGATGCTGACGAATTAGTCCTCTAGTATCTCTTCCAGCAGATCCAGCCTCTGAACGGAAGCAAGCACTATATGCTGTAAATTTCTTCGGCAAATCATCTGCAGAAAGAATTTCATTACTATAATAGTTAGTTACAGGAACTTCTGCTGTTGGAATTAAGAAATAATCCCATTCCTCAATACGAAACGCATCTTCCTCGAATTTTGGTAATTGTCCTGTACCTATCATGCTATTGCGGTTAACGATATATGGTGGCGCAATTTCCTCATATCCATGTTGATCTACATGTAAATCCAGCATGAAACTAATCAAAGCACGTTCCATACGAGCACCTAATCCTTTACTAAATACAAAACGACTTCCTGTTACTTTTGCTGCGCGTTCAAAATCTAAAATATCTAAATCTGTGCCGATATCCCAATGAGCTTTTTCCTCGAAATCAAACTGCGGAATTTCTCCCCATGTTCTTATTTCAACATTATCATCCTCATCTTCACCAATTGGTACACTAACATGAGGTATATTAGGAATTCCATACATAATTTGATCAAGACGTTCTTGGATTTCTTTTAACTCTGTATCATATTCCTTAATCTTTTCTCCAACTTCTCGCATTTCTAAGATAGATTCTGTTGCATCTTGCTTTTCCTTCTTCAAGACGGAAATTTGCTTTGTAACCTCATTACGCTTTGCTTTTAATTGCTCTGTAGCAGCAATTAATTCTCTTCTCTTTCTGTCTAACTCTTCAAAATTAGCTAGTTCTGATAGGTCTTCACCACGATGAGCTAATTTTTCTTTAATCTCTTGAAAATTATTACGTAAAAATCGAATATCAAGCATAAATTATGCCTCCCTTTTATTTTTTGATATCTGTTGCAAAAAATACAACAGCATATTTATATACAAAAAAACGCAAGAAAACTCCCGTCCTAAAAAGGGACGAGAGTTTGCCCGCGTTGCCACCCAAATTGAAGATATTAATATCTTCCTGCTCAAAATTTATAACGGTTAATAAACCGGGCTTACCTACTATTATCTGTTCAGTAAACCAGTTCAAGGATGGATTCATTATATGCTTTCATCGATTTCCACCACACATCGACTCTCTTTAGAAAGTTATATAATTACTAGTTCCTATCATAACTATTGAAATATATATTATTATACTACGTATTATAAATAAATATACAGATTTCTTATTGGCTGCGATCTGCCATCAATTCACTAGCAGATAAAGCACTCATTTCAATACCTTTCATTGGTGCACCTAAATCTTTAGAAAGCTCGGCAATTAATTTATAATCTTGATAGTTCTTTGTAGCTTCAACAATAGCTTTTGCAAATTTTTGCGGATTTTCAGATTTGAAAATACCTGAACCTACGAATACACCATCAGCTCCTAACTCCATCATTAAGCCAGCATCCGCTGGTGTAGCCACTCCACCTGCAGCAAAGTTTACTACTGGTAAACGACCTTCCTTACGAATTTGCATTAAAAGTTCAAATGGTGCAGCTAGATCTCTAGCATATACCATTACTTCATCCTCAGACATAGAAACTAATCTTCTAATATCTGCTTGAATCTGACGTAAATGACGAACAGCTTCTACAATATTCCCTGTGCCAGGCTCACCTTTAGTACGTAACATAACAGCACCTTCGCCAATACGACGTGTTGCTTCTCCTAAATTACGTGCTCCACATACATATGGAACAGTGAAATCAGATTTATTAATATGATATACATCATCTGCTGGACTTAATACTTCACTCTCATCAATATAATCAACACCCATTGCTTCAAGCACACGTGCTTCTGTAATATGCCCAATTCTTGCTTTAGCCATTACTGGAATAGACACAGCATTCATTACTTCTTCTGCGATAGACGGATTTGCCATACGAGCAACTCCACCTTCTTTTCGAATATCAGAAGGAACACGCTCTAACGCCATTACAGCAATTGCCCCAGCTTCTTCAGCAATCTTTGCTTGTTCAGCATTGATTACGTCCATAATAACGCCACCGCGTTTCATTTCTTCAAATACTTTTTTTACTTTTTCAGAATTTGTAAGTGACATCTTTTTTCCCCCTATGAGCTATTGAAATATATTAATTATTAATATTAAAACCAGCCTTTAACAGTATCAACTATCGTCGTGAATAAACCAGCGAAGAAACTTCCAATAGATTCAAGTGCAATCATAAACCAATTTTTCTTCTCTATTTCACTTGTTGTAACAAGATCAACAGTACTTGTTCCTGCGTTATGTAAGAAGCCGTGATCATTTTCTCCTTCATAGACAAGCTCAGCAGTACCTACTTTCTCGCCTTGCTTCACAGGTGCTGTTAATTCTCCATCTTTATTTAATTTATCTGAATCAATATGATATACCACTTTATATAGCTCTTCTTCTTCATTAAGAATTGGAGCTGTAAAACCTGCTTCTAATGCAAGTGTAACATTTTTTTCCTTCCCTTTGGCTACCGGTACTACTGAATCTTCCGGATTTTCAAAGCCTGCTGGAAATAATTCCTTTGTTTCAAAGTTTTCAAAACCATAATCTAAGAGTTTTGCAGTTTCTACAAAACGCTCACTTTCATCATTTGTTTTCATTACTACTGAAATCAATCTTTTACCATCTCTAGTAGCTGCTCCTGTAAAACAATAGCCAGCTTCATCTGTATAGCCTGTTTTTAAACCTTCCATACCCTCATAATAAAACGGTTGTAAGAATGATGCTTCATGTTCAAGCATCCAATTCCAATTACGAATTTCTTTTCCGTCAAATTCTGTTTCCGGAATACTAGAAATCTCTAGCGCTTCTGGATAATCATTAATCAGTTGATATGCTAGTAACGCTGTTGATTCTGCAGATAATAAATTTATTCCATTTGGGTCTGTTCCTTCTGGGTAATCATCTCCTAAAGAAGAATTTTCTAAACCAGTAGAGTTTACAAATTGGAATTCAGGTAAATTCATTTCTTCTGCCTTAGCGTTCATCATTTTAACAAATTCACCTTCTGAACCTGCAATAAGCTCAGCAAGTGCTATCGTCGTTGCATTATCTGAATTAATCGCCATTGCCTCATATAAACTACGAACAGTATAATCTACGTCTTTACGTAAGCCAATACCAGAAAAACTAGTATTAGCAGATATGCTATAAGCATAATCACTGATTTGGGTTGTTCCTTCCCAACTAATATCTCCTGCTTCAATTGCTTCCCAAACAAGATATTCGGTCATAATTTTCGTCATACTTGCTGGAGGTAAAGCCATATCAGCATTTTTTGCGTATAAAATCTTTCCTGTATCTGCATCAACTAAAATAGCTGATTCTGCATTTAATTCAATATTTGTTTCTGCTTTCACTAATATTGTACCTGGATAAATAAACAATGTTGTCATTAATATGAACACCATTAATATAGGTGCTAGGCTTTTCTGTAACTTCAAATTCAATTTCTTTCCTCCATCTTCTTCAGTATGCATCTTCTGATATTCTACCATAAAAAAAGCCAATAGAAAACATAACTTTAAGTAGGGAAAATCTACTAAAAAGTTCTGTTTTCAAATTGGCTTCTACGTTTAGAGTTGTCTTATTCTATTAATTTTTTCACTAAATTGAGTAGTTTGGGGCTTCTTTCGTCACTTGAACATCATGTGGGTGACTTTCAATCAAACCAGCATTTGTAATCCGAATGAATTTACCATCATTTCTTAAATCCTCTATCGTACCTGCTCCACAATAACCCATTCCTGCACGAAGACCACCTAATAATTGGTGAGCTGTATCTGCTAAATGCCCTTTGTAAGCTACTCTTCCTTCAATACCTTCTGGAACTAATTTTTTCGTTTCATTGGTGTCTTGGAAGTAACGATCTTTTGAACCTGCTTCCATCGCACCAACAGAGCCCATACCACGATATACTTTATATCTTCTACCTTGGAATACCTCTGGCTCTCCCGGTGTTTCTTGTACACCAGCAAATAGGCTACCAAGCATTACAGCATGTGCACCTGCGGCAATTGCTTTTACAATATCACCAGAATATTTAATACCACCGTCAGCAATAATTGGTACATTATGCTTACTTGCTGCTAAAGCACAATCATGAATTGCTGTAATTTGTGGTACACCAACACCTGCAATAACACGAGTAGTACAAATAGATCCTGGACCAATACCTACTTTAACAATATTTGCTCCAGCGTTAATTAAAGCTTCCGTTGCTTCACCAGTAGCTACGTTACCTGCAACAATATCTAAATCCGGGAATGCAGTACGAACTTCTTTTACAAGCTCAAGTACACCTTTAGAATGTCCATGTGCTGTATCAATAACAACTACATCAACACCTGCATCTACTAATTTTTGAATACGTGAAACAGCATCTGATGTTACACCTACTGCTGCACCAACAATTAATCGACCTTGTAAATCTTTCGCAGCTTTTGGAAATTCAATTGCTTTTTCAATATCTTTAATCGTAATTAACCCTCTTAATACATTATTCTTATCTACAAGAGGTAATTTTTCAATTTTATGCTTTTGTAAAAGAACTTTTGCTTCGTCCAATGTTGTTGCAACTGGAGCAGTAATTAAATTATCACTTGTCATTACTTCTGAAATAGTAATGGAATAATCTTCTAAGAATAAAAGATCACGGTTTGTTAAAATACCTACTAATTTTTTACTCTTTTCATTATCTACAATAGGAACTCCAGAAATACGATACTTGCTCATTAAATGTTCAGCATCATATACTTGATGTTCAGGTGTTAAATAGAATGGATTCGTAATAACACCACTTTCTGAACGTTTTACACGATCTACCATTTCCGCTTGTTCATCGATAGACATATTCTTATGAATTACTCCAAATCCACCTTGTCTTGCCATAGCTATTGCCATTTCCGCTTCAGTAACAGTATCCATTCCAGCGCTAATAAATGGTGCTTTTAATTTAAGCTTCTTCGATAAAGATGTGCTTAAATCTACATCTCTTGGCAAAATTTCTGACTTAGCTGGAACCAATAACACATCATCAAATGTTAAACCTTCTTTATCAAATTTATCTTTGCGCATTGATATCCTCCCTTTACTTTATTATATTAAAAACCAAAAAACTAAATAATAGTGCAACAGTGTAAATTGTATTGTCATTACAATACTTTATCACGTTTAATTTTTCAACTAGAGCGACACAACTAAAAGGAATTCATTAATTCTAAATAATCTTATATTTCTATTAAAAAGCTATAAATACGATAACATCAATGATTAAAGTCCATAATTCTCTTTGAAAAGAAAGCAACCCCAAATGGAGTTGCCCTCAATTATTCCTCTATATTTTCTTCTATATCATCTTCATCTTCTTCAACAACTGCTTCAGATATCTTCGCTACTGTTGCAACCTTCTCTTCTTCTTGTAAACGGATTAAACGTACACCTTGCGTATTTCTACCTGTTTGGGAAATACTAGCAACTGGAATACGAATTAATACACCCGCAACAGTAATAAGCATAATATCTTCTTCTCCTGACACTGCTTTTACTGTTACAACATCTCCCGTTTCTTCTGTTAATTTACATGCGAAAATTCCTTTACCACCACGATTTGTTTTACGATATTGATCTTCTGGAGTTCGCTTTCCAATTCCACGATTCGTTACATGCAATACTTGAGAATCTGCTTCTAAAATCTCCATAGATACAACTTTATCGTCTTCTCGCAATGAAATTCCGCGTACACCAGAAGCTGTACGTCCCATCGAGCGTACTTGTTCCTCTTCAAATCGAATAATATACCCATCTTTTGTTGCAATCATAATATCTTTATTTCCATCTGTTAAACAAACTGAAATAAGTTCATCATTTTCACGTAAACCGATAGCGATTAAGCCACCTTTACGAATATTTGCGAATTGTGAAAGAGGTGTCCGTTTTGAAATACCTTGTTTCGTTGTAAAGAATAAATACCAATCATCCACAAATTCATCGACAGTGATCACTGCATTAACCCATTCATCTCTTTCGATTTGTAATAGGTTAATAAGTGGAATCCCTTTAGCTGTTCTACTATATTCAGGAATTTCAAAACCACGTGTTCGATATACCTTACCTTTGTTTGTAAAGAATAGAACTGTCGAGTGTGTAGAAGTAGATAATAAATGCTCTACAAAATCATCCTCGTTTGTTCCCATCCCTTGAATTCCTCGTCCACCACGGTTTTGTGTACGATAAGTAGAAGATGGTAAACGTTTTATATAACCTTTATGTGTTAAAGTGATAACAATATTTTCTTCTGGAATTAAATCCTCATCCTCTAAAAAGTCTGATGAGCCAATCACTATTTCTGTACGACGATCATCAGAAAAGCGTTCTTTGATTTCGATTAATTCCTCACGAATGATTTCTAATACCTTTTCTTCATCTGCTAAAATTGCTTTTAATTCTGCAATTAATTGAATAAGTTCATTATACTCTTCTTCAATTTTCTCACGTTCTAAGCCTGTTAAACGCTGCAAGCGCATATCTAAAATTGCTTGTGCTTGCTTTTCTGTTAATTGGAAGCGCTCCATTAAGCCTGTTCGTGCTATCTCTGCAGTAGCAGAACTACGAATGAGAGAAATCACTTCATCCAAATGATCCAAAGCAACACGTAATCCCTCTAGAATATGTGCTCTTGCTTCTGCTCTTCTCAATTCAAAAGCAGTTCTACGTTTAATTACTACCTTCTGGTGCTCTAAATAATGCTCTAAACACTGTTTTAATGTAAGTACTTTTGGCGTTCCGTCAACAAGTGCAAGCATATTAACTCCGAAAGTCGTCTGTAATGCTGTGTACTTATACAAATTATTTAGGATGACATCAGGATTCGCATCACGGCGTAAATCCATCACAATTCGCATTCCTTCACGGTCAGACTCATCATTTAAATCTGTAATTCCTTCAATACGTTTTTCCCGTACAAGCTCAGCAATTTTTTCAATTAATTTTGCTTTATTTACTTGGTAAGGAATTTCAGTAACTAGAATTCTATACGTACCGTTCTTATTTTCAACAATCTCTACTTTTGCACGAAGCGTAATTGATCCTCGGCCTGTTTCATAAGCACGACGAATGCCGCTTCTTCCTAAAATCAATCCAGAAGTAGGAAAATCTGGTCCTAAAATATACTCGTCCATTAATTCCTCAATCGTAATATCTGGATTTTTACTTAATGCTAGAATGGCTTCAACAGTTTCTCCTAGATTATGTGGAGGAATATTCGTTGCCATTCCCACTGCAATTCCTGCAGATCCATTTACTAATAGATTTGGAAAACGAGAAGGAAATACAATCGGTTCTTTTTCAGACCCATCATAGTTATCCTGATAATCAATTGTATCTTTATTAATATCTCTTAAAAGCTCCATTGAGAGCTTGGACATTTTTGCTTCTGTATAACGCATTGCCGCTGCGGAGTCTCCATCAACTGACCCAAAGTTTCCATGTCCATCAACTAATAAATATCGATGACTGAAATCTTGTGCCATTCTTACCATAGCCTCATATACAGCTGAATCACCATGTGGATGATACTTACCAATTACTTCACCGACAATACGTGCTGACTTCTTATATGCTTTATCTGCATGCATTCCTAAATCATGCATAGCATATAATATTCTTCGGTGTACAGGCTTTAATCCATCACGAACATCAGGTAATGCACGTGAAACAATAACACTCATTGCATAGTCTAGAAAAGATGTTCTCATCTCTTCACTAATATTTATTTCTTCAACACTTGATCGTTGTTGATCTGCCATAAAAAAACCTCCCTAATTAAGAAAAGCACAGGTCACATATGTTCAGGAATCAGTAATGAAAATAAATAATTATCCCAACTGCTTACTAAACACTTAAGGGACAAATTTGTCCCTTAATATCACCGTTAATTTTATACATCTAAGTTCTCTACATATTGGGCATTTTCTTCAATGAAATCCCTGCGTGGTTCTACTTTATCGCCCATTAAAATATTAAATACCTCATCCGCTTCAATTCCATCTTGCAGCTTCACTTGTTTTAATGTTCGAGTTTCAGGATTCATCGTTGTTTCCCAAAGCTGAGTAGCATCCATTTCTCCTAAACCTTTGTAACGTTGCAATACAGGACGTGGAGATTCTGGAAGTTCGGATAATTTTTCATCTAGTTCCTGGTTACTGTACGTATAGTGCACAGATTTCCCTTGTTTTATCTGATATAAAGGGGGCTGAGCAATATAAATATATCCATGTTCAATTAACGGCTTCATATAGCGATAAAAGAAGGTTAATAGTAAAGTACGAATATGCGCTCCATCTACATCTGCATCTGTCATGATAATAACCTTATGATAACGTGCTTTGGTAATATCAAAATCTTCACCAATGCCTGTACCTAAAGCAGTAATCATTGTTCGTACCTCATTATTAGATAGAATACGATCAAGTCTTGCTTTTTCCACGTTTAGAATTTTTCCACGTAAAGGTAAAATTGCTTGGAAATGACGATCACGACCCTGCTTAGCTGATCCACCTGCAGAGTCACCCTCTACAATATATAATTCGCTTATCTCTGCGTCCTTAGATGAACAATCTGCCAACTTACCAGGTAAATTAGAAACCTCTAAGGCACTCTTTCTTCTAGTTAATTCACGGGCTTGGCGTGCAGCAAGACGTGCACGTGAAGCCATCATTCCTTTTTCAACAATTGCTTTAGCTACTGTAGGATTTTCTAATAAAAATGTAGAAAATTTACTACTAAAAATAGCATCTGTAACTGTACGTGCATCACTATTTCCTAACTTTGTCTTTGTCTGCCCTTCAAATTGCGGATTTGTATGCTTTACAGAAACAACTGCTGTCATTCCTTCTCGTACATCATCACCTGTTAAATTCGCATCATCTTCTTTAATTAAGCTATGTTTTCTCGCATAATCATTAATCACTCGAGTTAATGCTGTTCTAAATCCAGATTCATGCGTACCACCCTCATACGTATGAATATTATTCGTGTATGATTGCAGGTTACTTGTAAAGCCATCATTGTACTGAAGAGCAATTTCTACTATAATATCTTGTTCTTCTCCTTCAGCATAAATTGGCTCATGCAAGACTTCCTTCGTTTTGTTCATGAACTCTACATAAGAGCTAATCCCGCCCTCATAATAATATTCAATAATTTCTTTATCTGTTCTTTTATCTTCTAAAGTAATCGTTAACTGTTTATTTAAGAAAGCAAGTTCACGTAAACGATTAGCTAAAATATCATAATCAAATACTGTTGTTTCGGTGAAAATCTCTGGATCCGGCAGGAAACTTACAATAGTACCTGTCTCATCTGTATCTCCAATAATTTTAATATCTCCTTGTGGTACCCCACGCTCAAATGCCGTATAATGAATTTTCCCATCACGATGAACATATACTTCTAGCTTAGTTGATAATGCATTCACCACAGCAGCACCTACGCCGTGTAAACCACCAGAAACCTTGTAGCCTCCGCCGCCAAATTTTCCGCCCGCATGTAGGATTGTCATAATAACTTCTACAGCTGTTTTACCGCTGTCTTCATGAATATTTACGGGCATTCCACGACCATTATCTTTTACAGTTATGCTGTTATCTTCGCCAATAATAACATCGATACGATCACAATATCCTGCTAAAGCTTCATCAATACTATTATCTGTAATTTCCCATACAAGATGGTGTAACCCTTTTCCACTAGTGGATCCAATATACATACTAGGGCGCTTACGAACAGCATCAAGTCCTTCTAAAATTTGAATCTGGCTAGCATCATATACCTGTTCGTTCATTACTTTTTCTTCCATTGATTCTTCACCTTCATTCTTTATACTTACAAATCATCTTCCTACTCAAAACATATCTCATGATGGTCGAAACCAGCTTGATAGCTAGAACGTTTTGTTAACGTTACTACAGAAACATTGCTATAAAAGATAAAATCATTTGTAATCACAATCGATTTTGCATGTGATGCAGAACCAATAACACTTTTATTGCTATGTTGATTCTCCAGCATAGTCTTCATGATTACTGAATTCTCAATTGCTTGGCAATCAATGATAGAGATAATATCTTCTGTATGCACGACATGGTCATTTCCAATATGGATAAACATCTTAAACAATTCTTCCTTTGTCAATATGAAATAGTTCTGCTTTCTCTAATGTTTCATGATGAATACCAGCTACATTTGTTGTCGATACAAATGTTTGTACTTTGCCTTGAATTGTGCTGAGGAGATGTGATTGCCTATGGTCATCTAGTTCGCTAAAAACATCGTCAAGTAATAAAATTGGATATTCTCCTACCTCATGATGGATCAAATCAATTTCTGCTAATTTGATAGATAAGGCAGTGGTGCGTTGTTGGCCTTGTGAACCAAATACTTTCACGTCTTTGCCATTTATATAAAAAGTTAAATCATCTCGATGTGGACCTAGTAATGTGGTGCCACGTTCTATCTCTTTTTCTTGTACTTTATGAAAACTTTCTAAATAGATAGTCTCTATTTTTTCCTTGTTTGCATCTTCTGATACGTCAATCGTTGGATTATATTCTATTTCTAACTCTTCTAAATCACGACTAATATTCCCGTGGATAGGTTTTGACCATTTCCTGAGCAAATCTAGAAACGCAAAACGCCTTTCTAAAACAGTTGTTGCATGTTCAATTAGTTGTTCTGTTAAAATTTGTAACATGGTCAAATCATTCATTTGCTTTCTCTGCATCTGCTTTAATAAATGATTGCGTTGTTTTAACACCTGCTGATACTGTCCTAAATGATAAATATAGCTTGGTTGAATTTGTCCAAGCTCCATATCAATAAACCTACGCCTCACTTGAGGTGGACCCTTAACAAGCGCCAAATCTTCAGGAGCGAACATAACAATATTTAATGCACCAATGTAATCACTTAAACGTTTCTGTTCAATATGATTCAATTTTGCCTTTTTACCTTTTGAAGTAATGACAATTTCTAATGGGAATGTTCGATTTTTCTGTTCAATAGTCCCTTCTATTTTCGCAAAATCCTTTCCCCAGTAAATTAATTCATTTTCCTTCGGAGTACGATAAGACTTGGTAAAAGCAAGTACATAAAATGCTTCCATCAAATTTGTTTTTCCTTGTGCATTTTCACCAATGATTACGTTAATTTTATCATTAAATAAAACATCTAATTGTTCATAATTGCGATAGTTCTTCAATTTTAATGTTTTAATATGCATAATAGATTCCTCGTTTTTTAGCGTAATCCAGATTGGCGAGTTCGCTTATTTTTTTAGTTTTACAATGAATTTCCCTATCTCTTCAATCTCTACTTCATCATCAGGATATAATTTTCTTCCACGACGATGTTCTCTTTCTCCATTAACAATTGCTCCCTGATCTTGCAGAAAAGCTTTGATCATTCCGCCAGAATCAAACACATTAACTAATTTAATAAGTTGTCCTAACGTAATGTATTCTGTTTTAATTGCAATTTCTTCTATCATTTTTATCACCAAATTTCTCTTGTTTATTTTATCTTCATACTTTTTTGCTTAAGTAGAATTGACAGCCTTCTGTTAGATAAAGATAAAATATGACTTTTATATTATTGCTATAGAAGTACACACTACGTTTCTACAGGAGTCACTATGTGCTTCTGTAGCTCATATGGCTAATATTTTATTTGCCATGTAAGAAAAGAAAAATTTAAAACATACATCTCTAAAAATACGAAGAAAGTGAATATAATTATTTTTTAAAACGAAATAAAATTTAATTCGATATTCTTAAATAGTCTCTTTTACTATTCTACTAAAGTTTTTAAGATATTTAAAGGTAATCCCCTTCAAAAGAAAAAAAATTGCTTAAATCGCCTTTAAATTATATTTTTTACCTATTTTTGGGATGGGTAATCAAAAAGCATAACGTAATATTAGAAAATTCATGCAAAAAAACCTGAAACAAAAAGAAATGATTACCTAGTAAGTTTCGAATATATGTTTTGCAAATCTAAATTCCATGAATATACTTTGCCTTTTTACATATCGTTCGTCTTTTAATCTAAGTTATTTCTTTTGTCTCAGGTTATTTTTTTTCTTATACAACTGTTTTAATATGTTCGCACTGGTAAGATTAATTGTAAAATTGATTCTTCATTTGCTGGACGAATAATAAACGGGCGCATTGCTCCTGTAAAATCAATAATTATTTCATCATTTCCAATTGCTTTTAATGCATCAAGCATATATTTAGCGCTAAAAGAAATATTTAATTCTTCTCCATCAATAGATGTAACTGTTAATTCTTCTGAAACTTTTCCTATTTCTGGTGAATTATTAGTTACCTCAATAATATTCCCTTCTTTTGTATTTAATTTAACTACATTATTTCTTTCTTCTCTTGCTAGTAACGATGCACGATCAATCGTATTCATTAAGGATCTTGTATGTGCATGAATAGAAGTTTTACTCTCTGTTGGAATTAAACGAGATGTTTCTGGGTAATTTCCGTCTAATAAACGAGATAAGAAATATAAATTTTTTGCACGGAATAAAATTAAATTATTTGTCGCACTAATTTCTACAGGATCGTCTGTATCATCTAAAATTTTATTCAGTTCATTTAAGCTTTTTCCTGGAACGACGACATTTGACAATTCAATTTTTGTATCAGCGATTGGAACTTCTCGTAAAGCTAAACGATGACTATCTGTTGCTGTAAAGCTTAAATTAGAATCTTCTAGCTTAAGATGAACCCCTGTTAGTATTGGACGAGTTTCCATGGTTGATATCGCAAATGCAGTTTGCTGAATTAAACTTTTTAGTAAATTAGCTGGTATTTCAAAGCTATCTTCTACTTGTAGCTTAGGTAATTGTGGATATTCTTCTGGATCTTGCCCATTTAAATTAAATTCTGCATTTCCTGAATGAATTGTCACATTTAATTGGTCATCTGTTTGAATTTCTACTGTTTCTTCAGGTAATTTACGAATAATATCTGGGAAATAATTTGCTTGCAGGACAATACTTCCTTCTTCTATATTTTCGATATTTACAATTCCATCTTCTTCAGCAGGTATAAAAGATTCTATTGAAATATCTGAATCACTACCTGTTAACGTTATTCCATTGCGTTTCGTTTCTATTTTCATTCCCGTTAAAATTGGAATTGCTGCTCTACTAGATATAGCTTTCATAACTTGTTGGATGCTAGCAATTAGTTTACTTCTTTGGATAACAAATTTCATTCTATTTTCCCACCTTATGAGTTTGATGATCTAGAAAAATTTTCACCGTTATATATATTAATTAATTATAAAGAAATAGTAATAATAGTACTAGGGGCTGTGGATTTGTTGATAAGTAATAAAAACTCAAATACATCTAAGTTATTCACATGTTAATAAAGTGTTCGCAACTTGTTTCATCTATTCACAGTTACCCACAGCTTTTTATTAATTTGAGAAGTATAATAAAAGTATTTTAAGTTAGTAGTTCTCGAATATGCAGGAGTCTACAGATATTTCCTACGCTTTATTGAAATTTTATTCGGTTATTCAAACTAAAAAAGTTCTTTTATCTTTACCCTCATTATTTCAATATTTATTTTAGAATAAAAGCAAAAAGGAGTTTTTACTGGAAATTTTTAAGCTGTTCTTTTAAATCTTCTATTTCTTTTTCAAAATCTGTTTCCTTCTCCATCATTTCAGATATTTTCTCAAAGGCATGAATAACGGTTGTATGATCACGACCACCGAATTCTTCACCAATTTTTGGTAAAGAGAGATCAGTAAGTTGACGTGATAAATACATTGCAATTTGACGTGGAAATGCAATGGATCTTGTACGTTTTCTAGCTGCAAAATCTTCTAATTTTATATTATATTTTTGACTAACAACTTCTTGTATATCCGCCACTGTAATAGACTTAGGCTTTCGATTAGGAATGATGTCCTTTAATGCATCTGCTGCGAGTGGGACATCAATATCTTGATTAACCAATGAAGAATATGCAACTACTCGAATAAGTGCACCTTCTAATTCTCGAATATTGGAATCTATTTGATTAGAAATATAAAGCATCACTTCATCCGGAATATCCAGGCCATCTGCTTTGGCCTTTTTATTTAAAATAGCAATCCTTGTTTCTAAATCTGGTGGTGCAATATCTGTAATAAGCCCCCATTCAAATCTAGAACGTAACCGATCTTCTAAAGTTGGAATTTCTTTAGGTGGACGATCACTAGAGATAATGATTTGTTTATTTTCCTCATGTAATGCATTAAACGTATGGAAAAATTCTTCTTGTGTTTGTTCTTTTCCTGCTAGAAACTGAATATCATCGATTAGTAGGACATCAATATTACGATATTTATTCCGAAACAAGCCTGTTTTATTATCTCTGATAGCATTGATAAATTCATTCGTAAATTTTTCTGATGACAAGTACATGACAGATGCATCTGCATTATGTTCCTGTACATAGTGGCCAATTGCATGCATTAAATGCGTTTTTCCAAGTCCGACGCCTCCATATATAAATAATGGATTATAGGCTTTTGCTGGAGCTTCGGCCACTGCTAATGAAGCTGCATGTGCAAATCGATTCCCAGCCCCAATAACGAATGATTCAAACGTATATTTTGGGTTCAACATAGTACGGTCCCCATTAATATTCCCAGTTCTATGTACTGGTGGCTTAGGGACTTCTGTAACTTGATCTGCTTGATTAGAAGATTTAGGAATAATAAATTTTGTTGCTAGTTTAGCACCGGTCAGTTCGAATAAAACATCGGAAATTAATTGAGTATATCTTCCTTCAAGCCAATCTCTCGCAAATTCATTCGGAACATTTATGATAATGGTGTCATCTTTTATTATTTCAGCTTTGGTGTTTTTAAGCCATGTGTCGAAACTTGGCTTACTGATTTTCTCTTGAATCGTATTTAATGTCGCTGCCCAAAGATCATCAATATTTTCCAAAAAGGCTCCCATCCTTTCTTTATTAGATTATCTAATCTATCATTCTACTGCTGAATTAAAATTTTATAAAAAAGTAAAAGATAGTCTTTGTATCCTTCCTAAATAAAAAGGGACAGAATAAGAAGACATGCTAGATTTTTTCATTTAAATATACCTACTTTAATTTGAAATCCCATTGATTCTTGGAGATTATATCTGTGGATATTTAAAGATATGTATACTAATACTAGTAAAGAGTTATCTACGTTACAAACAATCTTGTTGATAAACTCTTTAACAGGGGTGTGGACGATATCCACAAGTTATTAACAGGTTGTGGAAAAACTATTAGAATAAATCTCTTATTCACAAGTTAAAACACAAATATAATATCAAAAAAAATAAGAAGTTGCAACGTTAAAACGACAGTTATCCACAAAATAAACCGTATGTAGACAATTTTTATTTACATGGTTATAACTTGTGATTATCTTGTCGATAATCATTGTGGATGAATAAAAAAGTAAAAAAGCTTATTCTTTTGTGTTGTGGATATTTTTTGATTTAGGGATTGGTGTGTTACTAACATGTTTAGAAATAATGTAAT